>NZ_CP093846.1:0-975000 GCF_022699385.1 Streptomyces tubbatahanensis
GCAGGTGCGTCCCCTCCACGGCAGCGACCTGGCACGCACCGCCGAGGTGGTCACGCAGACCACCGGCGAGCACACCCTGCAAGGCCGCCTCGTCAAAACCCGCCGTGCACGACACCGGGGCGCTCTCCAGCCTCGCCCGCGCCCTGGAGGACGCGGGCATCGAGGTCGCCCGAACTCTCCATCAGGGAGCCCAGCCCTCGATGAGGTCTTCAAGCAGCTGACAGTGACAGGAGCGACGGTATGACGGCCCTCCCCACAGCCCGCAGCGCGCCACCCGCCCAGGGCACAGGCGGCAGACGGGGCCCGGGGCACGCCATGCGGCAGAGCGCCACGGTGGCCTGGCGGCAGCTGGTACAGATCAAGCACAATCCCGAGCAGCTGGTCGAAGTCGGTATCCAGCCCGTGATGTTCGTGGTGCTGTTCGCCTTCGTACTGGCCGGGCAGATGGCCGGCTCACGCCACGCCTACCTGCAGTTCGTGGTGCCGGGGCTGATCGTGCAAAGCGCCGTGCTGGTGACCGCGCGCACCGCCATCGCGACGAACACCGATGTGACCAAGGGGCTCTTCGACCGGTTCCGCAGCCTGCCGATCTCCCGGACGGCGCCGCTGATCGGCCGGATCGCCGCCGACTACGTGATGCTGGTGTGGTCGGTGGTCTTGCTGCTGGCCGCCGGCATGCTGCTCAGCTTCCGCATCGAGACGAGCTGGACGCGGCTGATCCCGATGTTCCTTTTGCTGCTCGTCTTCACCTTCGCACTGTCCTGGGCCTCGGTCCTCGCCGGCCTGCTGGCCTCCAACCCCGAGAACGTGCAGGCCCTGGCCTTCGGCCTGATGCTGCCGCTGACCTTCATCAGCAACGCGTTCGTGCGCGTGGAGACGATGCCGGGCTGGCTGCAGGCCATCGTGACCTACAACCCGGTCTCGATGCTCGCCGACTCCATCCGCGGCCTCCTGGTCGCCGGACCCGTGGCCGAGCCGGTGACCAAGACGCTGATCGCCTCCGCTCTCCTGCTGGTCGTCTTCGCTCCGCTGGCGCTGCGCGCCTACCACCGCGAGCGCTGAGGGAGCCGGGGATGCGTACGCTCATCGTCGGCCTGGTGCCGAGCCATTTTGTGTCCATGGTCCCGACCGCCTGGGCCCTGCGGGCCGCCGGCCACCAGGTGCTGGTCGCCGGGCCGCCCGCGGTGGTGGAAGAGGCCGCGTGCGCCGGGCTGTCCGGCGTCGCCGTCAACGAGCCGCCCGGCCGCCGCGTGCGCCGGTCGGCCGCGCCCTCCGGGCTGGCGAACGCGGCCCCCGACTGGGGCGTGCTGGAGGAGCGCTGGCGAGAACGGGTCGACGGCGTCCTGGACGCGCACCTGGCGACGGCCCGCGCCTGGAAGCCCGACCTCCTCCTGGTCGATCCGCTGGAGTTCAGCGGCCTGATCATCGCCGCGGCGCTGCGCGTCCCCGCGGTAGTGCACCGCTGGGGACCGGACCGGATCAGCTCCCAGTCGATCCCCCGGGCCCGCGACGCGCTCGCCGCGGTGGCCGCCGCCCGCGGCGTCGCCGACGGCCCGGCGGCACCGGCGATGGTGCTCGACCCCTGCCCGCCCAGCCTCCAGTGCCCGGAGGCTTCGGCGGCGCAGCCGGTAGGTTTCGTGCCGTTCAACGGAGCCGGCTCGCCGCCCGGGTGGGCGCAGCGCAGGGAAGGCCGGCACAGGCTGTGTGTCTCCTTCGGCGGGCAGACGCCGATGCTGTGCGAGCCGGCGGTGTGGAAGGCGCTGGTCGACCGGCTGGCGTCGGTGCCCGGCCTGGAGTCGCTGGTCACCGCGGTGCCGCAGGGCCACAGCGCGCTCCCGGACTCCGTACGCGCCTGCGGGCGGGTGCCGCTGGATTTGTTCCTGGGCGGCTGCGATGCCCTGCTGCACCACGGCGGCGCCGGCACGGCCCTGACCGGCCTCGCCCTGGGCGTGCCGCAGCTGGTGGTGGCCCAGCCGAACCCGTCGTGGGCGGCGGTCGGCGAACGGATCGCGGCGCGCGGCACCGGCCTGGTGCTGGAGCCTACGGCGGTGCTCTCGCACGAGTCGCCGGACGGGCTGCGCCGCGCCGTGGAAGAGGTCCTCACCGAGCCCGGCTACCGCCAGGCCGCCGCCCAGGTGGCGCAGGAGATGCGCGACCTGCCCTCCCCCGCGCGTATCGTGCCGCTCCTCACCGAGCTGGCGGAGGCGCCGGTGAGCGGCTGAGTCCCCCTCCTGACGCGGCCAGCGCCTCGGCGGCGGCCACCGTGAGGGGGCCGGTGGCCGCGTACCGTTCGGCGCCCAGGGCGCTGCGGGCGGCCGCGGTGATCCGCCGTACGTCGGGCTCGGTCTCCATAGCCTCGCCCCGCACCTCGCAGGCCGTGCGCAGCAGGGCCGCCGCCCGCTCGGGCTCGTCTTGGCCCAGGGCCATGTCCGCGGCAAGCACCAGCACCCGGGCCCGCAGCCCGGCCTCGCCGACCGTGCGCGCGAACTGTGCCGCCGCCGCGCACGCCTCCGCCGCGGCCTGCGTGCGGCCCTCGGCCACGGCCAGGTGTCCCCGGCTGACGAGCACCGCCGGCCGGTAGCCCACCCCCCTGCCGTGCCGCGTCACCTGCGCCAGGGCGCGGTCCAGCAGGCCGCGTGCCTCCTCCAGCCTGCCCTCGGCGCGCCGCAGGTCACCGCGCGCATGGTGCACCACGCCCAGCACCTCGCCCAGGCCCAGCCGCGTGGCCTCCCTCTCGGCGTCGGTCAGGCACCCCTCGCAGGACCGGAAGGCGCCGACCCTGGCGTGTTCGGTGGCCAGCCGCACCAGCAGCATCGGCGCGTCCTGCGCGTCGCCCAGCTCGGTGACCGCCTGCAACGCCTCCCGCAGCGCGCTCACCGCCCCGACGTGGTCCCCCAGCGCGCTGTCCGACTCGGCCAGCGCCGAGAGCGTGTAGGCCAGGCCGAGACGTTCGCCGACCTGGCGGAAACCCTCCAAAGCGGCGAGGAGTTCGCCCCGCGCCGCACTCGGCTGCCCCGCGTTGGCCAGCATCCGGGCACGGAGCATACGGGCCAGTGCCGCAAGCCACGGATCGGCGTGCCCTGCCAGCCGGCGCAGCACTTCACCCACCCGCTCGGGGGAGCCGGACGCGAGCGAGCCCAGGACGCCGGCCACCACCAGGACGGGATGCTCGGCCGTCTGGGAGGCGGGCAGCCGCTGCACCAGCTCCAGCGCCTCGAACAGGTAGGCCACGCCCTCCTCGCGGCCCAGCAGCGCCCCCTGTTGCAGCCCTCCCACCACGCAGACGATGGCCCGCTCCACCGGCCTGGTGCCGCCGGTGCGGGCGAGCACGCGCCGCGTCCACTCGGCCCCCTCCGTACGCCGGCCGCTCAGCAGCCAAAACCACTCCAGGGAGGCCACCAGGCGCAGCGGCAGCTCGGGCGGCGCCTTGGCCAGCGACCAGCGCAAGGCGGCATGGAAGTCGTCCCACAGCAGGGTGAGCGCCGCCAGTTCCCGTGTCTGCTCCCCGCGGCGCAGGCGGGGCTCGGCGGCCTGCGCGATCTCCAGCAGCGTCTCGGCGTGCCGCTGGCGCAGCGCGCTCTCCTCGCCGGCCGCCGTGAGCCGCTCGCCCGCATACAGCCGCACCGTCTCCGGCATGCGGTAGCCACTGCGCCCCTCGGCCTGGTCGGTGTACACGATGGACTTGGCCACCAGTGAGGACAGCAGCTGCTCCAGCTCGCCGGGGACGGGGGGGTCTGCCGCCCCCGGCGCGCCGGCGCAGACCCGCTCGATGAGCGGCAGTTCGACACGGCCGGCGAAGACCGCCAGACGGCGGGCGAGGGTCTGCTCGGCCTGCTCGAGCAGCTCCCAGCTCCAGTCCGTGACCGTACGCAGAGTGCGCTGCCTGCGCTCGCCTGAGCCGCCCTGCGGCTCAAGGAGCCGGAAGCGGTCATGCAGACGGCTGCGGATCTCCTGGGCGGACAGCGACAGCAACCGGGCGGCGGCCAGCTCCAGGGCCAGCGGCAGACCGTCCAGGGACCGGCAGATCTCCACGACCGGCCCGGCGGTCTCCCCATCCAGCACGAAGGACGGGCGCACGGCCGTGGCGCGGTCGGTGAAAAGCCGGACGGCCGGCGCGGCGGCCGCCTCGGCCAGTGAGCCATCGCGCGGGGGCAGCGGCAGCCCGCCCAGGTGGTGCAGCCGCTCGCCGTGCACACCCAGCGGCTGGCGGCTGGCGGCCAGTACCCGCAGCCGGGGGCAGGCGGCCAGCACTTCGGCCGTGATCTGGGCGACCGCGCCCACCAGATGCTCGCAGTTGTCCAGGACGAGAAGCCCGCGGCCCTCACCGAGCAGACCGGTCAGCCGCCGCATCACCAGCTCGTGCGGCGCCTGCGCGAACTCGGCCCCCAGCAGTCCGCCCTCACCGATCCCGGTGGCGCGCAAGACGGTACCCGGCACGTGCGAGGGGTCGCCTACGGCGGCCAGTTCGACCATCCACACCGGATCACCCGCCTCCTCCACGCGGCGCGCCGAGGCGACCGCCACCCGCGTCTTGCCCACACCGCCCGGCCCGACGACGGTGACAAGCCGGGCACGGTCCAGCAGTTCCCCCACCCGGCACACGTCCGCTTCCCGGCCCACCAGGGGAGTCAGCGGCGTGGGCAGCCGCCGCCGGCCCCCGCCCGCGACCACGGGTGCCGCCGCCGGCGGCGGTGCCGGCGTGGGTGGGGAGACGGCCTGGCCCCGCAGTACCTCCAGGTAGGTTTGCTGGAGCTCGGCCGAGGGGTCGATACCGAACGCCTGGGAGAGCCGCTTTCGGGCGTCGTCGTAGACGGCCAGCGCGTCGGTCTGGCGGCCCGCCGCCTGCAGGGCCCGCATCAGCAAAGCGCGGGTGTGTTCCCGGTAGGGGTCCTCAAAGACGAGTCCGCTCAGCTCGGCCACCAGCGAGGCGCCGCCGCCCGCCTCCAGTTCGGCCTCGATACGGTCCTCAAGGGCGCGCCAGCGCAACTCGCCCAGGCGGGCGGCGTGGGCGCGGACCGTGCGGCTTTGTATCAGACCCGACAGGGCCGGGCCCCGCCACAGGCCCAGACCCTCACGCAACAGATCCAGCCGCCGCCCACCCTCGCCACGCGCCGAGGCGGCGTCCTGCACGAACGCCTCGAAACACCAAGCATCGACCGCCGCGCGCTCGAGCACCAGACGGTAGCCGCCGGCCCCGGACTCGACGGCCACCCCGGGCAGCGACCTGCGCAGCCGGGAGACCAGCGCCTGCAGGGCGTTGTCCGGGGCCGCGGGCGGCTCCTCATCCCACAGGGCTTCCAGCAGCTGAGCCCGGGAGACCTCACGGCCGGCGCCCAGCGCGAGCACCGCGCACAGTGTCCGCAGCCGGGAACCGCGCACATCGACAGGGCCGGAGGGAGAACGCACCTGGAAAGGACCCAGGACGCTGACGGCGATACCGGCTGGCATGGCCCTCATTCTGCCGCCAGGACCACGGATTCCCCTTTTCGAAATGTGCCGGATTCCGATGTGACGGGCGGCGATGAGCCATGACGCTCGCTTCACTCCGCCGATGCGGTCGAGCGTGGCTCGTAGCAGCGGCCACACACAGTGGCAACGGAATCCAGGGTCATCCAGCCGTGACTGAAAGTCGTTGACAGCCCAATGCGGCCGATCCTAAGCTGATCGACCGGACAAGTCAT
Organism: Streptomyces tubbatahanensis; assembly: GCF_022699385.1. Taxonomy (NCBI): domain Bacteria; kingdom Bacillati; phylum Actinomycetota; class Actinomycetes; order Kitasatosporales; family Streptomycetaceae; genus Streptomyces; species Streptomyces tubbatahanensis. The sequence goes on from NZ_CP093846.1 coordinate 5,682, forward strand.
CCCCCCTTATTGTTTCCTGAATAAAGATATCCTTAAACGGAGTGCGCAATCGTCAAGAAACTCGCCGCATTACGAAGACGAATGTCCCATCACCTGCGGTATCTACCGCTGTCCCACCGACGCTCGGGGACAGGACGGACTCTTCAAACGGAGGGGGTACCGGGTGGGTTCGGAAGACAAGGTCATTGGCCAGCACACCGGCACCGCCGCACAGCGCACCGGACCCGCCGCGGGGTCGGCCGTCGCCGCACGGCCTGTCGAGGTCGAGGTACCGGCCCATCTGTGGCCGGAGAGCGAAAAACTCCTGCCCGGAATCGTTGTCGGCGCCGGCCCGCCCTGTGGCACGGCCAGGTTCAGGCGGGTCGTGCTCACCGTCCAGGCAGACGGCGAGCCCGGCGCCGCGAAGGCGCACAACGGCCACTACTACAACACCCTCGTTCGTCGTAGGACCGACGGCGCGCGCCGCGTCGGCCGGCTCACCGTCTCGGCCGCGTCGGCCTACGCGCCGAGGCACGTGACCCGCATCATCCGCACCGGCCGGGGCAGCTTCCACATCCACCGGGACCCCGGCGTCGATCGGGTGCCGCGGGCCACGGTGGCGGGCCCGCTGAGGACGGACGAGCTGCGCGCATCACCTCCGTGCTCGAACCTGTCTGCGCCCCGACGAACCGCTGCCTGCGCAGATGGCGCGCACTAGTCCGGCGTCGCTCACGTGGCACCTGGGCTGGACGGCGGAGGGTGTCCGCACAGTGCGAGACACTCCGCGTCCCGTCGTGGCCAGGCTCATGGAGCACCTCGAACGCACGGGCCAGGTCCGGGAAGATTCCGTCCGAACTGGAGCGCTCATGACCGTCGACACACCGGCTCTCACCTCCGCCGGGTTCGTCCACGATCTACTCGCACACGCCGCCGGGGCACACCCAGGCCGCCCTTCCGTCCGGGACCGGGAAGGAGCGTGGTCGTACGCGGAACTCGAGGCGAACGCGCGCCGGGCGGCCCAGTGGCTCGACGCCCTCGGGGTACGGCGCGGCGCGCGTCTGTTGTGTGTGCTCTCCGGGGGCCGCGACTTCGCTGCGCTGCTCTTCGGAGCGATATCACGTGGCGTCATCTTCGTCCCGGTGGCCGAGGACGCCTCCGCCTACCAGCTGGAGCATCTGCTGGCTGACGCGAACCCGGCCGCGGTCGTGGCCACGGCGGGCCGGGTCCCCGAGATCGCCGCGCTCACGCCGGTGCCGGTCCTCGCCCCGGCGTACGCGGAGGTGCCGGCGGAGGCGACAGAGGCCGGGCCGGTGGGGACACCCGATGACCCGGCGCTACTGATCTACACATCGGGGACGACCGCCCGGCCCAAGGGCATCGTGTGCCCGCACCGGGCCGTCGTCTGGGCCACCCGTGCCATCGCTGAACGCGTCGAATACCAGCCGTCCGACGTCGTGTACTGCCGGGTGCCGGTGTCCTTCGACTATGGCCTCTACCAGCTCTTCCTCGCCGTCCTGGCCGGGGCCGAGGTGGTGTACCCGCGCGAGTCGGCGTCTGCGCATGAACTGGTCTCGATCCGGGCGGCCGGGGCCACGGTGGTACCGGTCGTGCCCACGCTCGCTCTCCTGCTGGCGCAGCTGGGCGAACGCGATCCGCGCCCCACCTCCGTGCGGCTGCTGACCAACACCGGCGCGGCGCTCGTCGGACGGGACGCCGACCGGGTCCGGGCCGCGTTCCCGGGCGCCGCCCTGATCTGCATGTACGGAATGAGCGAGTGCAAGCGGATCTCGATCGCCGCGCCGGATGAGGACCTGGCGTACCCGGGAACGGTCGGCAGGCCGCTGAGCGGAACCCGGCTCTTTGTGCTCGGCCGGGACGGCGAACCGGTCGCGCGCGGCGGCGTCGGCGAGATCGTGGTCGCGGGCCCGCACGTGATGGACGGTTACTGGGGCTCCGCCGCGGCCGAGCAGCAGCGCGAACGCTTCGTCACCGCGCCGGAAGGCGCCGGACCGGCCCTGCGGACCGGCGACTTCGGCTCCGTGGACGAGGACGGACGGCTCTACTTCCACGGGCGGCGCGACGATCTGTTCAAGCGGCGCGGCTGGCGGGTGAGCTGCCAGGAGGTGGAGAGCGCCGCCCTGGATGTCGCCGGGGTCGAACAAGCCGCCTGCCTCCCGCCCGACGCGGACGGAACGTTCACCGTCTGGACGACCGGGCCCGCCGCACCGGCCGAGGTACTGCGCGGCATCGACGCGCGGCTGGGCCCCGCCAAGACCCCCGATCGCTGCGTTCCGGTGCCGCGCATGCCGCTCACCCCGAACGGCAAGCTCGACAAGGCGGCGCTCCGGGCAGGCGCCCACGGGGACTGACGCTCAGCGTGCTGAGACGACGGCGGGCAGGCCCGCGGCAGTGCGGCCGTACGCACCGTTTCCGGGCCTGCCCGCCGAGGTGTCATCGGCCACTCGCCGCCCCTGCGGAATACACCGTCTCAAGAGCCCGTACGTCGAGCACGACGTCGTCCGCGCCGAGTACCACCTCCGTGGCCGGAGGGCGGCTGAGGAACCCCGACAAGCTCGCCGACAGACCGTACGCACCCGTATTGTCGATTCGCAGCACGTCTCCGGGGCGGGGGACGGGTATGCGGGCCGAGCGGGCGAGGACATCGAGCGGTGTGCACAGCGGGCCCACCAGGGTCACCTCGGCGCGGCCGGTGTCCCCGGCGGCGCCGTCCGCCTCGGCCGACGGCTGGACCGCCGGGGTGAGGAGCCGCCCGACACCGGACATGCCGCCGAGCACATTGACACCCGCGTCGAGGACCACATAGGTGGTGCCCCGGCTGTGCTTGACGTCCAGCACCGTGGTCAGCAGCGAGCCGCAGTCGGCGGCGAGGTAGCGGCCCGACTCGAAGGCGATGCCGGGCTCCCCCGCGCGCCACCGGGGCACCCTGGCGTCGAGCCGTTCCTCCAAGACGGCACGCAGCCCGGTGTACGCCGGACGCTCACCGGGTGCGGCGAACGGTGCGGCGAAACCGCCGCCGAGGTCGAGCAGCGAGGGGGCCACCCCGGCGGTGCCGAAGGTGCTGAGTGCCGTGTGCAGGACCGAGTCGAACTCCTCGACGAGGTCCTGCTCGTCGGCGACGTTCGTGGCGGAGAACAGGTGCGCGCCGGCGGCACGAGCTCCTGGTGCGGAGTCGAACATACCCGCTGCCAGCGCGGCGTCGGGATCGGTGCCGAACTGGGAGGAGCGGCCCGTCATGCGCAGTCCGGTGCCTGCCGCAGCTGCCCGTGCGTTGAGGCGGACCAGGTAGTCGACGGTGGCCCCGGATCCGACGCCGAGTTCCGCGATACGACGCAGGTCCGTGGGCGACTCCACGGAGAACAGGCGTACGCCCGCTGCCAGCGCGCCCGACACCTCCGCGGGGGTCTTCCCGGGGCCGGTGTAGAGGCAGTGTCGCGCCGGGTGGCCGGCGTGCTCCGATACGGCCAGCTCGCCCGGTGAGCTGATCTCCATGTGCAGTCCGAGCCCGCTCAGCTCGCGTACCACGGCCGGGTGGGGGTTGGCTTTGAGTGAGTAGTAGAGCCGGGCGCCGTGGGGCAGGGCGTCCAGCAGGTCCAGCGCAGCCCGGCGCACTTTGTCCAGCCGGTAGACGTACAGCGGTGTGCCGAAGGTTTCTGCGAGGTGGGTCAGCGACTTCACTGGTGTTCAGCTCCCGGTTCTCGGTGTGCTTCCGGCTGCGCCGCAGTGGGGAGGGTTGTGACGGCGTCCGCGCCTCCCTCACACGGGTTCCTGCGCGCACTGTTCCGCGTGAGTTCGTCGTGTTCCGGCCCGGTGGCGGGCGAGCCATGCCGGGGGCGCGGCGGTTCGTCCGAAGGCCGCGCGGGGGTGTGCTCCGTGGCGTCGGGCTTCAGCAGGCTCTGGAGCAGCGGGCCGGTGGAGATGGTGGTCAGGACCGTCATGGTCACCAGCAGGGCGTAGCCGGTGTCGTCGAGCAGTCCCAGGTCACGGCCCGCAGTGAGCACGATCAGCTCGGTGAGGCCCCGAGTGTTCAGGAGGGCACCGAGCACGGCCGAGTCCCGCAGCCCCCAGCCGCAGAGCCGGGCAGCGCCCGCCGCCGCGAGGAACTTGCTGCCGACCGCGGCGCCCAACAGCACAGCCAGGTCGAGCAGTTGGGCGGCGCTGGTTCCGGAGAGGTCCACCTGCCAGCCGGCGGCAACGAAGAACACCGGCAGGAGAAGTTTGCTGTCCAGAACACCGAGGCGACTGCGCAGTTCCCCGTTGCCGTGCCGCTCGGGTTCCTGCTGTCCGCCGTCCGTGCGGTGCTGTTCGTCACTCTCGGGCGCCTCCGTGCCGTGCGCGGCAGTGGCTCGACAGACGCCGAAGGCGAAGGCACCGATGATGAAGTGCAGCCCCATCCACTCCGTCGCGGCGGCGGACGCGAGGAGTCCCACGCAGGTGAGGGAGAGGTCGAGCCCGGCCCGGCCCCCGTGGATCAGCTTGCGCAGCAGCGGTCGCACTACGGTGGCCAGCAGGATCAGATACGGCACGGACCAGATCAGCCGCCAGGGAGCGCCGCTTCCGCAGAGCACCATGACGACGCCCAGTGCGGACCAGGCGAGGACGTCGCAGAGCGCGGCGCTGGCCAGGGCTGTTTGGCCGAGAGGGGCGCGGGACAGCCCTCGGTCCTCGACGATGCGGGCCAGCACGGGGAAGGCGGTCACCGACAGGGCGACGCCCATGAAGAGGACCGGCGCGATCCCCTCGACGTCCGAGCCGCCGGGCCTCCACCACAGGCCGAGGGCCGCGCCCACGGCGAACGGGATCACCATCGCGACCGTCGCGATGCACACGGAGGGCCGTCGTGTGCCCCGCCCTGTGGCCCAGTCGAACTCCATGCCGAGCTTGAACATGAAGAGAGCAAGGCCGAGTTGGGCGAGGGCGCTGAGCTCGCCGCGAGCGGCCGTCGGGAAGAGGAACTCCGAGAGCTGCCCGTTCAGCACGGTCGGCCCGAGGAGGATGCCGGCGGTGATCTCGCCGATGACGGGCGGCTGGCCGCAGCGCCGGGCGAGGGTCCCGGCGAGCTGGGCCAGCGCGACGATGAGCGCGAGGCCGAGGAAGAGGACGGGGAGTTCGCTGCTGGACACGTCAGGTGTGCTCCGGATGGAGGGTGGGGGCGGACCGAGGACCGGGCGGGACCGGGGGCGGGCCGTGTTGGAGGCGGCCGTCCGAGGGACGTCAGCAGGCGTGGCGGGCGGGGTCGCGCGTCTGGAAGTGCCAGGCGTCGCGGCACATGGCGGCGAGGTCGCGCTTGGTGGTCCAGTTCCACGCCCTGCTGACGGCCGTCGGATCGGCGACGAGGGTGGCGACGTCGCCGGGGCGGCGGCCGGTGATGCGGTACGGCACGCGCCGGCCGCTGGCAGCCTCGAAGGCCGCGACGAGGTCGAGCACGGACGAGCCGACGCCGGTCCCCAGGTTGAAGGTACGCATGCCCCGTTCGCCCTGGAGGTGTTCGAGGGCCAGGCGGTGGCCTTCGGCCACGTCCATGACGTGGACGTAGTCCCGTACACCGGTGCCGTCGGGAGTGGGGTAGTCGTCGCCGAAGATGCTGAGCCGTTCGAGCTGCCCGGCGGCCACCCGGGCCACGTAGGGCATGAGGTTGCCGGGGACGCCATGGGGGTTTTCGCCGAGCAGGCCCGAGGGGTGCGCGCCAACCGGGTTGAAGTAGCGCAGGCTCAGCACCTGGAGCGAGGGCAGCCGCCGGCAGGTGTCGGCGAGGATCTGCTCACACATCCACTTCGAGGAGGCGTACGGGTTGGTGGGGCTCACCGGATCGCTCTCGGTCAGCGGGACCTTCGTGGTGCTGCCGTAGACCGAGCAGGAGGAGGAGAACACCAGGCGGCCCACCTCGTGTTCGCGCATCACGGACAGCAGAGCCGTGGTGCCGCCGACGTTGGTGTCGTAGTACTCGATCGGCAGCCGTACGGATTCGCCCACCGCCTTCTTCGCGGCGAAGTGGATGACCGCGTCGATCCGGTGGTCGGCGAAGACCTGGGAGAGCGCGGCCCCATCCCGTATGTCGATGACGCACAGCTCCGGGGTTCCGACGCGGGCTATTCCGGCCGCACGCTCCAGCGCCCGCGGTGAACTGTTGGACAGGTCGTCGGCCACCACCACTTCGTATCCGTGCTGGAGGAGTTCGACGCAGGTATGGCTGCCGATAAAGCCGGCGCCGCCGGTCACCAGAACTTTGGTGGGCATCATATCCTCATTCTCCACCGCCCACTTTTTGCGTGGCTCTTGTTTAAGGGTGGATTGAATCTGCCACGAAACGGCGTGTCCCGGAGTGCCCGGACGCCCCGCCGCCGCGTTTTCGGGCCACATCCGGAGCGAGGCGTTCCATTCCGTGGGACTTTGGGAATATGTCTTTCGTCAGGGTTGCAATGCACCGTTCTCCGTGCTAGCCCGTGGCGATGATCCTTGTGATGTGGGTTATTAAGTGAGCACTTGACACCTGCATTTCTCTGACGCCTTCCTGCTACGCTCGCCGGGCAATGCGAAACCCCCAACGGATTAGGGAGCGGCATGGCCGAGAACAACGAGGGTGATTTCGTCAAGTTCCTCAACGAGTTCGAGACCTCAGAGCCTGAGCACATGGCCACCGCGCACCACAGCGCAGTGAACGTGCGCGAATGGGCTGAGCCCACAAAGTCGGAAACCAAGGCCTGAAACGGATAGCAGATGACAGTCACGGCCACCGGAGTAGGTGCTCGCATACCAATCGCGTCAGCATTGGACCCGGTCACTCTGATCCTGAAGCTTGTCGGTGACGTCTGTAACATCAATTGTTACTATTGCTTCGAGAAGCGTAAGGGAGGCCAGTCGGACGACTTCGACCGCATCAGCATCGAAGAGGTCCGTTCTGCCCTCGACCTCATGGGCGACCGTCCGGTGGCCGTGCACCTGCACGGCGGCGAACCGCTTCTCTACGGCCGGGAGAATATGCGTCTCCTGCTCGCGGAACTGAGCGCGCGCGACACGGTCACGGCAATCCAGATCCAGACGAACGGCGTGCTGCTCGACGAGGCATGGCTCGACCTTCTGGAGAGCTCCACGCCCGCGGTGGAGATCGGCCTCTCGCTCGACGGGGACGAGCAGCACAACTCCTACCGGGTCAACTTCGCCGACCGCCAGACCGTGGGCCAGGTACGGGAAGCGGTCGATCTACTCTGCCGCAGGTCCCTGCCCTTCGGCATGATCTCGGTCATCCACGACCGCAATGTCGACGACCCCGACGCACTGTTCGACCTGGTCAGCGACATCCCCAGCCTGGTGAGCCTCAACGTGGTGCCGTGCTACGACCAGGGGACGGCACCCCGCGAGGTGCCCTCAGGCAACAAGGGCCTCCTGGAACTGATCGACGCCTCCGACGGCTCCGTCGGCGACTCCTGGGCGGTGGACCCGCAGGCGTACGTGGCTTTTCTGCGTAGGTTCACCGAACGCTGGATATCCGAGGGCGCCTACCGCAGGTTCAACGTGGAACCGATCATGAGCGCGGTGCGCCGCCGCCGTGGTCGGGCGCCGCGCATGTGTCACTACTCGGAAAGCAAGTGCGGGCACATCTACACCCTGTACCCGGGTGGCCGGTTCGGCTCCTGCGACGAACTGCCGGCCGCCAATTCGCTGCTCGCACACGATGTGAAAAAGGCCGCGGCGACCACGCTCGACGAGACGTGGGCCACACCGCTGGGCCGCAAACAGTTGCAGGTCATCTCCGCTCCACTCGACGAGTGCGCCACGTGTTCGGCCCAGTCGCTGTGCGGCGGCGGGTGCATGGCGTCGCGGTTGCGGATGCGGGCCGTCGACCGCGCTGAGGACTACTGCGGATACCGTCGGGCCTTCGTGTTCTGGCTCGACGGCATCATGCACAAGTTGGAGGCACAGGATGCTTGACACACAGATCACCGCGCTCGTGGCGAAGGGGCGCGCCGAGCGCAGGAACCGGCTGCTGAACGCGCTGGGCGGCGTGGCACCGGGCCTTCGCCCCCAACTGGCCCCGTTCGCCGGGACGACCGACTCCTGGCACCACACGGCACTGGCCCACCTGGAGACCAGGGCACGGCGGTGGGCCCGCGACGACCAGGAAGGTTTCGAGCCCCGGGTGAGTGCCTTCCTCACCGCCCTGGCGGCGACGGAGCCGGGCCCGAAGACCGTGCGGGCCGCCGACTGCGACGTCTACGAGGACGCGCCGTACGAGTCGCCTTGCTGGCTGCTGCGCCCGGACACGGCCGTACGTCCGCTGGCCGAGCTGTACCCCGGAGCTCTCGAACTCCTCGCCGCCGACCCGCTCTTCGATGCTGTGGTAGGGATCGGCGCGGGTGTGGTCGTCGCCAACGGCCGCATCCAGGCGATGTCCGCGAACAACTCGTGGACGCTGGCCGGACTCGACTCCAGCATCTACATGGACGTGCCCGAGTCCCCCCTCCGGGTCGCCGAGGCCGTGCTGCACGAGGCGTCCCACAATCTGCTATTCGAGACGGTGCGTGCCGAGGGGCTTTCGCTGCCGCCGGAGCACGCCTGGTACTCGCCCTGGAAGAAGACCGAGCGGCCGGCCTACGGGTTCATCCACTCGGTGTACGCGTTTTCGCAGCTCGTGGCGTTCTGGGAGCGCACCGTCGCACCCAGCGAGACCGAGGAGCGCTACCGTGCGCTGCGGCTCGCCGAGGAGACCGCGCATCTGAGGTCCATCGAGGAGTCCGCCAAGGCCGCGCTCGCCCTGCTCGGCCCGTCCTCCTCGGCGCGGCTGGTCATGGACGCCTACGAGACGGCTCGTTCGGTGCCGGTCCCCGCGTGAGTACGGGGCTCCCCCTCCGCGTCGCCGTGCAGCTCGATCCGACGACGGACGACGGAGCCCGCACGGCTCCCCGCCGGGCAGCCGAGATGGACTGTCTCGGCCCCGCGCGGGGCAGCGTGGTCCTGGACCTGATGTGCGGCGTGGGGCAGTACGCACGGCTGCTCCCCCCTCGGACGCGCTATCTGGGGGTCGATCATGATCCGGAGATGATCCAGGTGGCCCGTGGGCGGCTCCGCGCCGGGCACGGGGCCGTGGTCGGCGACGCCGCCCGTGTGCCCCTGCGGTCCGGCTCCGCCGACCATGTGCTCCTCACCTACGAAGGCCTCAACTCTTTCCGCCGTGCGGAGCAGCGGCACCGCGTGCTCGGCGAGGTGTCCCGGTGTCTGCGGCCGGGCGGGACGGCTCTCGTCGATCTATGGCGGCCGTTCGAACACCCGGGGCCGGACGCGGACCGCACCCATGTCACCCCGCGGGAACTGGCCGTTGCCGCCGAAGCCGTAGGGCTCAAGGTGACCGGCTGTGAGCGCCTGCACGCCGGCGCGACCAGCGACAAGGCCGAGACCCGTGCATCCGGTCAGTTCCTGCTACGGAGAACACCGCGAAGGAGAGGACGATGAACTCGGCCGTACCCGACCCGGAGGCCCCGGTCGGTACCTACATGCTGGATGGGCGCCTGATCAGTCAGTGGGTCACGCTGGTCGAGCCGATGCTGCACGCCCAGCATCTGGCCACGCTGTCCTCACTCTGCTCCGAGGGTGTGCTCAGCCCTCTTGAGGCGGACTGGTGGAGCAGGCTGTCCTCGCGCCCGGGAGGTGTGTGCGCGGCGGCCAGGGACCGGGGCGTCGGCAGCGGCGACTGGCCTTCGTACGCCGCCTCCTTCACTCGGTTCGCTGAGCACCTCTGGGTCCATGAGAGCGTCCTGGACGCCGGCCCCGCCTACCGGGCCGCGGCCCGGCTGCTCCAGGGCACGAACCTCGGTTTTCTGCTCGAACTCGGCCCCTCGGCCGCTCTCGACCGCTCCGCGCGCCCCGCGAAGGTCACGAGCCCCTATCTGACGGTGGACGCGGACATCACACCGGTGGACCTGCTGGAGACACTGGTGCGCTGGGTGGGCACCACGTGGGCCGAGGTCATCGACGGCACACAGGAGCGGGCGGTCGCCGTGGACATGTTCGTGTGGGGCGGCCTGTGCGAACTGGCCGCCCGTGTTGAGCGGTTGAACATCGCCACCGACCTGGCGCCCGACGTGCTGCGCCGCCGCGACGAACTCGCCCCCGACCCGGAACTCAGGGGTGCCGTCCACGGCGAACTGGTGCGCCGCAGGCCGCACTCCATGGCGGCCGAGCTGGCCCTGTGCTGGTGGCCGGAGGGCAACCGCTACGAGCGCACGCTGGACTCCGGCTTCGACTACGTCGCACACCGCGACGACGCGCTGCGCGTGACGGAGGGGAAGTAACAGGTGTTCATCGCCATCGAAGGAATCGACGGAGCGGGCAAGACCACGCTGCGACGGGTACTGGCCGAGCGTCTTTCACGCCGCCATCCGGTGCACCTGGTGGGCCAGAACAGCTGGCTGAGCGTGCCGGTGGCCCGCGCCATCTCCGGCGTCAAGTTCGCCCGTGCCAGCCTGCACAGCGCCGCCGACGTGGACGAGTACCGCACCGACAAGCTGCTGCACTACCGGCTCAACATCGAACCCGCGCTCCCCTACGGGTCGGTGATCGCAGACCGCTACGTGCTCAGCGACCTGGTCTACCGCAGTGTGCTGGAGGGCCGGGACACCGACGTCCTCGTCGACGCGCTGCTGGGCGGCGCACTGCCGCTGCCCAGCCTGACCCTCTACCTGGACATCGCGCCCGAACTGGCCTGGCAGCGTATCCTGAGCCGGGCCAAGCCGCTGCGGCCTTACGAGACGGAGGAGAACCTGAAAACGCTGGTGGCCGCCTTCCACCGGCTCGGGCCACAGCTGTCCGGCTTCCGCCCGATCCCGGTGACTGAGAACACCACTCCGGAGGACCTGGCAACCCGTGCCGAGGAACTGGTCTCGGAGCTGGTGGCATGACACCGGACGCCTCCACCGTGCCCGACTTCGCGCGCAGGGTGCTCGTGCCGCCGACCGAGATCGTGGCCGACCTGCGCGCCTCCGGCGTCGATGCCACCGACGTCATCGCGTTCACCGGGAGCAACACCCTGGCCGGCGGCACCTTCGGCGGCGAGGACGCGGTCTTCAAGGTCGCCTGGGGCTACCGCGACGTGATCGACGGGCTGCCGCCCTCGCTGCGTCCCGCGGCGTACGGGTTCACCTTCTACCAGCGTGACAACGCCGCCGCCCGGGCCCGGAACGAGGCGGCTTTCCGCCGCGAGGCCGACCTCACGGCGGCGCTCTCCGGACACCCCGGCACACCCACGCTGCTGTGCCCGCCGGCCCGGACGGAGGCCGGGCGTCTGTACTTCGCGACCGCCCGCTGCCCGCAGGGATCGGTGGCCGCGGCGGTCGCGGACGGCTGGCTACTCCCGCCCGAGGCCATCGGGCCCTGGCTGCGGCAGGGCCTGTCGGCCGTCGGCCGGGCGCACGCGCACGGCTCGGTGCACGGCGAGCTGGGCCCGGACAACCTCCTCACCGACAACGACCTGCCGGTCGTCGCCGACTTCGGCTCGGCCCGTCCCCTGGTCCCGGTGGCCCAGCACCGGCCACCGCCCAGATCCGCCTGGATACGAGGCGAGTTGCACTGGCCCCCCGAGTACGCGGCCGACCATCGCGATCCCCGGCCGACAGTGGACCTGTACGGTCTTGGCTCGACCACGATCTTCGCGGTGACCGGCCGCTACCCGCGCTACGGCGCCGACCTCGCCGGCATGCTGCCCGCACGCTGGGCCCCTGTTCTGATCTCTCTGGTGGCGCACGACCCGGCCAACCGGCCGCCGACTGCCGACGCCGCGTTGCGCCTGACGGACGATTGACCAGGGGCTCACCGCCCGGACGCCCCGCTGAGCAACCACGAGAACGAGCACGAGTACAAGCACGAAAGAGGAGGACCATGGCTCGCGTACGGGTCGCGGTGTACGTCACAAGGCCGTCCCGAAACGGCACGGAACTGCTGTCCTTCGCCCACCGGGACTTCCCCGACGCGGGTATCCAGGTGCCCGCCGGAGGCGTGGACCCCGGGGAGGACCTGGAAACCGCGGCGCGGCGCGAGTGCATGGAGGAGACCGGCGTCACCGCCATCCGGGACCTGCGCGCACTCGGCGTCGAGCAGTCGCCGCACCCGGCGACCGGCCAGGACCGGGTCACCGTCTTCTTCCACGCCGTGCTCGACCAGCCGACGGCCGACGAGTGGCGGCACATCGTCGGCGGCGTCGGTACCGACGACGGCATGGTCTTCGACTGCCGCTTCGCTCCCGTCGCGGAGGTCGGGCCCACGCTGGTGGACGGCCAAGAGACCTTCGTCAGCATGATCGCGGCCGATGTCCGCCCGGCCGTCGCCGACGCCCGGCAGCTCATCGAGCGGCTGCGCGCGCAGGAAGACCAGGCCGGCCAGGACTTCCAGGGCGAGGACGGCCAGGACAGCAGGGGCCTGCCCGTATCGGCCGGGGCGGCTATCCTGGAGCGTTCGGGCCAGGCACTGCGCCATCTCGACCGCGTCGTCGTCACCGAGATAGGCGCGCACACCCGGGCCGCCTCCCACCCCGAAGTGCCTACCGGAACCGTGGACCTGTCCTCGGGCAACCCCGATCCGCTGCTGCTGCCGGACCTCGACCGCCTCGCCACGGAGGCCGAGCCCGTCGACGCCCGGTACGGGGAGCCCCGCGTCCTGCCGAGGTTCGCCGAGACCTTCACCGACTACGCCCAGCGGCAGGGCGTTCCCGCGCGCGCCGACACGCTGCTGCCGCTGCCCGGCGGCCTCTTCGCCGTCGAGTACGCCCTCTCGACGCTGCTCTCGCGCGGCGACCGGGTGGCGATCGAGTCGCCCGGCCACCAAGGCGACGTCCTGCTGCTGCGCTCCCTGGGCCTGACCGAAGTTCCCGTGCCCGTCGACCAGTGCGGTATGGACCCGCGAGCGCTGCGCGCAGTCGCCAGGGACGTCCAGGCGGTATTGATCCGCCCCCGCGCGCAGAACCCCCTCGGCGCCGCCGTGACCGCTGCGCGGGCCGAGGAGTTGCGTGCGGCGCTGTCCGGCAGCGAAGCGCTGATCGTGCTGGAGGACCACTGCGGCCCGGTCGCCGGGGCGCCGTTCCACTCCCCAGTGCCCGACGGCCACCCGGCGGCGCTCACCGTCCACTCGGTCAGTAAGTGGATAGCTCCGGACCTGCGCTGCGCGGTTGTCACGGGCGAGCCGTTCCTGGTCGATCTGCTGGACCGGCGGCGGATGCTCGGCGGGGGCTGGGTCAGCCGCCGCACCCAGTCACTCATCACGGCGGCGCTCGACAGCCCCTGGGCGGAGGAGCTGCGGCAGCGCGCGCGGTACGCCTACGCGGCACGCAGGTCCGCCCTGCTCGGCGCTCTCGCCGCGCAGGGCGTGGAGGCGCTGGGCAACTCCGGGCTGCACGCGTACGTCGCTGTGCGCGACGAAGACGCGGCCGTCGCCGGCCTGGCCGAGCGGGGCTGGCTTGTGTCTCCCGGCCGTTCCTACGGCGACCTACAGGGCGGCATCCGCCTCACCGTGGCCACGCTCGCCGAGTCGGACGCCAAGCGGCTCGCCGACGACATCGTGGCGGTGGGAGGCCGGTCGTGGTCGAACTGAGTCTGCGCGCGGCGGTCGAGGACACGCTGGACAGCCCCGTTGAGTCCGTGCACATCGGCCGCAGCACGTCGGTGGGGGTGCTCGCCGACGGGGCGGTCGGCTGCGCGATGGACTACGACCACTACCGCTACGCGGGCCAGGCCGTGCGGGAACAGCCGCGGGAGCTGGGCGCGGACACGCTGGCCACACTGCTGCGCCGGGCGCCAGGCGCCCAAGTGACTGTCGGGGACGTGCTGGGGACGGCGCCCTGGAAGGCGACGGCGTGCGCGGAGCAGACGGCCCTGTCCGAGCTGACCTGGGCCAGTGTCCGCGTCGCCGTGCTCAACGCGGCCTCACGCCACCTGTTCACACCCGTGGCGCTCTCCGCACACGGCCTCACCCGTCTCGACCTGGCCTTCGACGATGTCCAGGCCCCGCGCGACGACTCGGTGCCGGGGCAGCGGTTCCGTCAGGTCCTCGCCACGGTGCTGCCCGAGGGGTGCACCGTGGGCGTGGTCGGTCTTGGCGGGCTGCTGGAGACCCTGGTGCAACATCCCCACGTGCGCTGCGTCGCGTTGGCCGACGCCCATCTCGACGGCCGGGCCGAGCACGTCACCAGGTTGCTCGCCGGGCTCAGGGCGCTGGCCCCCGACACCGAGGTCAACGTCGTCGGCACCGGCCTGCACGCGCTGGCCGAGGCCAGCGACCTGGTCCAGGTGACCCCGTCATCCCTGACCAACGGGACCATGGACGAGGTGTTGGAGGCGACAGCGGGCCGCCCGAAGCTCGTCGTCGGGCCCACCGGGGCATCGGCTCCGGCAGCCTGGTTCGCAGCGGGCGCGGTACTGCTGGTCACCGAGGTCAAGGACCGCCGGCTGCCCCGCGCCTACCACCATGACGAGTACCTCTACCACTGGTTCAACGAGTACGACCACAGGATCGTGGTCCACCACGGTCCTTCCGAGCGGGAGGGCGCCCGGTGACCGGTGACCGTCGAGCGGACACGATCACGCTGCTGCTGACGCTGGCGGACACCCGCCCGGACACGGCACGCGCGGAGGTCTTGATCCGGAGCGGGATCGACTGGGACCTGCTGCTCGCCCAGGCGACCCGGCACCGGGTCCTGCCGCTGGTCGCACGGAACCTGCGGGCCGGGGACCTCTTCATGCCCAGCGCCTACGGGTACGCGACGATGGACGTGTACCTGGGGGCCTACGCGTACCACCGGCACCGTAACGAAGCGCTGCGCGAGGAGTTCACGGCGGTCTCGGAAACCCTGGACCGTGCCGGGCTTCCCTTCGCGATCCGCAAGGGACTGCTGCTCGCGACGCGTTACTACCGCGATCTGGGCGTGCGCCCGATGATGGACATCGACCTGCTGGTGGAGCGCGAGAGTGGCGCCGCGGTGGTCGACACGCTCGCGACGCTGGGGTACTCCGTCGGCAAGGTGTCCGGCAACGGCCGGGTGATCGAGCCGCTGCCCCGGAACGAGGAGCTGTTCTGGCGGCTCCACACCAATGTGCTGCCGCCGCTGTTCCGGCTGACCGGCGACCCCGCCGTGCGGATCTACAACGTCGACCTCAGCCGGGAACTGTCGCTGCCTGGCGCCGGCATGAGAATTCCGACAGGCGAGATCCTCTCACGCGCACGCCCGGTCTCCATCGGCGCGGTGGACGTCCTCGCGGGCTGTCCGGAAGACCTCGTCCTCGACCTGTGTGCGCACACGTTCAAGGAGTCGACGACCCTGCGGTACCTGCACCGGCTCAAGCACCAGCGCCTGATCCAGTACTGCGATCTGCGGGAGGTGTTGCGGGCCGAGCGGGACGCGCTGTGCTGGAACACACTGGTGCAGCGGGCACGCGACTATCAGGCCGCTCCGGCCGTGTATTTCGCCCTTTCCCACCTGGAGTCCATGTGGCCCGGCACGATCCCCGCGGCGGCCCTGGCCCAGCTCGGTGACGGGCTGGACGCCACGTTCCTGGACCGGTTCGGCGCCCTCGACCTGGCGGAGCCGATGACCTGGGACACGGACTTCCGCACCAGGATGTTCGACAGCCGCATGGATCTGCCGCTCCCCCAGGGCACCTCGGCCGTCTGACCCCCCCCCCCCCCGCACGGGGGAAGGGTCCCGGCGGGCGCGGGGAGAAGACACGGGAAGAGGCCCCGGCCGTGCACACCACGGCCGGGGCCTCTGCGCACGAGCTGGGCGGCTACTCCCGTTCAGGACCGGGCCGTCCGCTGCACGAGCTTCACGAGGCCGGGGTGCCGGCGCGCATGGCCGCGAAGTACTCGTTCTGCGTGGGGAGTTCCTCCACGAGTCGGCGGGCCTTGTCCCGGATCGTCTGGAACTCCAGGAGCGCGGCCTTCTCGTCGGCGAGTTCGAGGGCGGGCGAGGGCCGGGTCCGTATGCCGCCGGTTCCGAGCAGGACGCAGTTGTACGAGTACGGCGGCAGGCCGTGGTAGTACGGGTAGACCGTCTCCGCGTCCGGCAGTTTGGACTGCCACAGTTCGAGGCGCTCGGCGAGTGCGTCGGGCACCTCACGGGTCTTGGTGTCTCGCCAGTACTGGTTGTCCGCGCGCTTGGCGCCCCGATAGTGGAGCACGAGGAACTCCCGTACGCCGTCCATCACATGGGCGACGGAACTGTTGTAGAGCGAGCGCAGCGAGGGGTCCCAGTCGGCGGCGGGGAAGAACTTGACCAGTTGCTCGATCGCCTGGTGGATGAAGAAGATGCCGGTCGATTCGAGCGGTTCGACGAAGCCGGAGGACAGGCCGATGGCGACGCAGTTGTTCACCCAGGAGCGGCGGGTGCGGCCGATGCGCATCCGGATGTGGTTGGCCGGGACGTCGGCTGCCTCGGGGCCGACGAACTCGCGCAGGGTGCGCTCGGCCTCCTCGGGGTCGAGGTAGTCGCGGGCGTAGACGTAGCCGGTGCCGATACGGCTGATCATCGGGATGGTCCAGATCCAGCCGGCGTCCTGCGCGGTGGCGGTGGTGCACGGACGCATGGGCGTCCTGTCCATGTCCAGCGGGACCTGGAGGGCTACGGCGCTGTCGTTGGGCAGGGAGTCCTGGTAGGACTCGAAGGGCTCGCCGAGCGCCTTGTTGATCAGCAGCCCCTTGAAGCCGGTGCAGTCGACGAACAGTCCGCCCTCGATCAGGCCGTGCTCCTCGGTGCGCAGCCGCTCGATCCAGCCGCGGTGGTCCTGCTCGACGTCCACCACGTCGTCGAGCACGTGCCGGACGCCGCGCTGGGTGGCGTAGTCCCGCAGATATTCGGCGAGCAGGCTGGACTCGAAGTGGTAGGCGTACGGGAACTGGGCGCCCTGGAACTCGGCGATGGTGGAGCGGGCCAGTGGCTTGTGGCCGTGCTCCACGAAGTCCTGGTCGATGAGAGTGCCGTCGAGGTAGCGGGGGCTGCGGTTGGCGTCGCACAGCGAGGCCATCACGAAGCAGTCCGTGTCGAAGCGCTCGGTTGCGGGGTGGCGCAGCCACCAGTCCGTCAACGGAAAGCCGTCGACGGAACGGAGCTGCTCGAACGGGTGGTAGAAGTGGTGTCCCGGCTCGCGCCAGTTCTCGAAGCGGACGGCCAGCTTGTAGGTGGCGTTGCAGGCCGGCATCCAGTCCTTCTCCTCCAGGCGGAGGAACTCGAAGAAGTGCCGGATGTCACTGAACGTCGCTTCGCCGACACCAATCGTGCCGACTCGCCCGGATTCGACGAGTGTGATGTCGACGCGGTCGCCGAAGGCGGCGACGAGGTAGGACGCCGTCATCCAGCCCGCGGTACCGCCGCCGACGATGACGACCTTGTCGACGCGCCCGGTCGCTCCGGGCGGATTCTGCTGTGCCATCGAAATTTTCCTCCGCGAAATGAGGGCGGTGCCGCGGCGCACGCGGACCGCGAATCTGGTGCGGCGCAGGGAGCCGGGAATGGAGACCCCGTCGGGTTGCCACCATGGCGCGGCACGGAAACACTCAAGGCGCGCGTGGCAGCGTGATTCACGCTTACGCTAGCCGGGCCCCCCGGGCACGGAAAGCTTTTCAGCCACGGCTGACGGACAGGGAATACCGCCGCCTCTCGCACAGGTAATTTCGGTACCTGGGGCAGAGTCCCGGGTGTTTTATGAGAGGTGTGGTCACTGTCCGGGCCACACGTCGGGGAGGAGCCGACGGCGTGCGGCCCTCCACAGGTAGGAGGCACCGTCGGAACCTGCGGTTCCGCTGCCGCCGCCGAGGAACCGCTCGGCGAGCACCGCGTGCCGGGCCCGCCAGACGGCGAACGCCTCGTCGAAGTCGAGAAGGGCGGCCCGCACTTGCTCGACGGCCTCGCGGTCGGCGCAGGCCAGCGCGTAGTCGCGGTAGGCCTCTTGAACCGAGCGCTCTTCGAGGCGGGCCAGCAGCCGCTTGCGATCGGCGTCCCTGAATCCGGCGGTGTTCACGAACCGGGCGTCACGCAGTCCGCAGAGATACTCGATCTCCCGGTACTGTGCGGATTGGAGACCGCTGGCGTCCCCGAGATCGGTGCGGATGGATTCGAAGGCCCCCGGGGACAGCGTCGCCAGGGCATCGAACTGGCCTACCAGGGTGGTGACGAGCACAGGCAGCGGCGCAGCCCGGCGCACCGCGAGGCAGCCCTCGCCCTCGTCCAGCGCGGCCCGCACGGCTTCCAGGTGCCGCAGCACGACGGCGAAGCTGATCTCGCACGACTGGTGCGTGGCCAGGAACAGGACACGGTCCACGTCCTCGTCGTGGACGCGCGCGGCTTGCAGCAGTTCCTCGAGTCTGAGCACCTGTCCGTACGGCGGGTATGCGGCGGTCGGCCTGCTCATGCCATCTCCTTCGTCTCGTTCGTGGACCGGAGGGCCGGCCGTGTCCGACCCTGCTCCGGGGAGTCCGGGTGCGCCGACGCGCGGTGAGGACGGCGCGCGGTGAGGACGGCGCGCGGTGAGGACGGCGCGCGGTCACGAGCGCGCGAGCTCATGACGACGCGGCCTCCAGGAAGTCCAGCAGCGCGCGGTTCACCGCCGCCGGTCGCTCCAGGTAGCCGAGGTGCCCGCAGCCCTCGATGATCTCGCAGCTCGCGCCGGGCACGGCCGCGGCCAGTTCTCGGGCAGCGGCGGGCGGCGCGATCACGTCGTCGGCGAAGGCGACGACGTGGCAGGGGGTCTTGATGTCGCGGTAGGCCGCCAGCCGGTCCGGCATCGGGTAGAGGCGCCGCTGCGCGCGTACGCCAGGGCCGGGCGGCGGGGCCAGTTCGAAGACGTCCAGCCAGTCGATGAGGGCCTGGTGGTCCGCGAAGCCGCTCGGCGACAGCTCCGTCAGCGCCTTGATCACGGCGCGGTAGCGCGGGGGCAGTACGATGCCCCGCTCGTGCAGCTCGTGCTCGGCGAGGGTGAGTGCCGTGTGCAGCGCGTCGCTGCGGCCACGCGCCGCCATGAGCACGATCCGGTGGACCAGGTGCGGGTGTTCCAAGGCGAGTTCGGCGGTGATCCTGGCCCCCAGCGAGGTGCCCACCACGGCGCAGGGTGCGATGTCCAGGGCCTCGATGAGTCCGGCGGTGTCGGCGACGAGATCGCCCATTGTGAAGTCGCCGGTGTCGTCGGACTGAACGCCCCGGTTGTCGAAGGTGATCACGCGATGCCCGGCAGCGGTCAGGACGGGCACCTGATGCAGATGCCAGGCGCTGCCCGCGGCGCCTGAACCCATGATCAGCATCACCGGCGCACCGCTGCCGGTGTCCCGATAGGTGAGCTGTCTGCCGTTGAGGGGTATGGCGGGCATGGCACTCCTCGTCTCGGATACGCCGGCCGATTCCGGCGCGCTGCGCGTATCAGTTTCTGGAATTCGCCGGGCCAATAGCGACAATTGCGCAGGACTGAAAGGCTTCCACCGGTCTCGTTCACTGTTATCTTGCGCTGCCAGGGGGTGTCTGCGGGGGCGCGTCCTCGACATTTCGTGGTCCGTGAATGATGAAGGGGCGAATGAATGGCGCACAACTACGCGGACGGATTGGCCGACGGGTCCGCGCGCATATCCGCGGACGCGGTGCCGCACTTCGACGTGACGGCGGAGGACGGTCCCGGCTGGCTGCGCGCGCACGCGGCCGAGCTGCGCTCCGCCGCCGTCGAGCGGGGCGCGGTGCTGGTGCGGGGACTCGGGCTGCGCGACGCCGCCGGGGCCGCAGCGGCGAGCAGGGCACTCACTTCGGAACTGATGCCGGAGCTGGAGGGTTTCGCACCCCGCGTGCCGCTGCCGGACGGGATGTACTCGTCCACTCTGTGGCCGCCGGACCAGCCCATGTGCATGCATCACGAGCTGACGAGCGCGGCCCGGTATCCGCGCCGGCTCGTGCTCTCGTGCCTGGCGACGGGCGCCGGCGGCGGCACGGTGTCGATCGCCGACGCGCGTGCGGTGCTGGACTCGTTGCCCCGCGACATCGTCGAGCCGTTCCAGCGCGACGGCTGGCAGCTCGTCCGCAACTACAACTCGCTGGTGGGCGTCCCGCTGAGCGACGCGTTCGGCACCGACGACCCGAGCGCGGTGAGCGAGTACTGCGCGGCGAACGGCATCGCGTACGAGTGGACGGCGTCCGGCGGGCTGCGCACCCGGCAGACGCTTCCCGCGGTGACCGAGCACCCGGAGACCGGCGAGCGCTGCTGGTTCAATCAGATCGCGTTCCTCAACGAGTGGACCATGGACCCCGCGGTGCGTGAGGTGCTCGTGGGTGAGTTCGGCGATGAGGGGCTGCCGTTCACGACGTTCCGGGGCGACGGCGCCGTACTCGACCGCGAGACTGTCGAGGCCATCAACGAGGTGTACGAGCGGCACACGGTGCCCGTGCCGTGGCAGGCGGGTGATCTGCTGCTGCTCGACAACGTCGCGGCGGCGCACAGCCGTGCTCCCTACACGGGTGAGCGCGAGGTCGTGGTGGCGCTCGGCGATCCGCTGCCGCGCGTCCGGCCGTAGGGCGGTTCCACGGGGGCGGAAGGTGGCGCCGCCGGAGCGGGGGAAGGATTCAAGGCCGGGTCCCTCCACCCGGTACGGGCGCGACGTCGAGGTGCAGCAGCGCGCACGCCTCGGCGAGTGTGCGGGCCACTCGCGCCGCGCTGTCACCACGGGCCATGACGTATCCGATGCGGCCGTAGGCGTCCACGGGCGGTGCCACCGGCTGCCCCAGCTCGCGAGTCACCACGACGCGCTCCACCCCCGGCAGTGCTCGCGCGTCCGCGACCCCGCGCACCGCCACGAGGGTCCCCGCGCTCTCCGGCAGCAGGAACTGAATACCGGCGGCGCCGGTGCACTGCGCGGGCAGCCGTGGCACACCGCCCGCGTCGTGGGCGACCTGCGCTGCCACCAGGTCGACCCCCGTGACCAGCCGGAACAGTTCGGGGATCATGCCTCCGGCCAGGCGCGGGTTGACCTCCACGACGGCGGGCCCCGACGGCGTGAGCTTGATCTCGGTGTGCGCTGCGCCGCCGTGCAGGCCGATCGCCTTGAGCGCGGCGAGGCCGACGGACTCCAGCTCGGAGACACGCTCGGTATCCGGTCGGCCGGACAGCAGATGGCGGTGTTCCACGAAAGCGGGCGCGCCGGTGACCGCCTTCTCCACGATGCCGAGCACACGGTGTCCCGCGTCGGTACCGAAGGTCTCCACGCTGAATTCGGGCCCGGTGAGGAGAGATTCGACCAGTGCGCGACGTGCGGTGGGCTGGCCGCGCCCGTTGCGCTCGACCGCGATCACCTCGGCAGCGTGCCGGGCCGCCTCGTCCGCGGTGTCGCAGCGGCGCACCAGCGTCGACCCGGAGTCGTCTACGGGCTTGACCACGCAGGGCAGGCCGACCTCCAGGGCGGCGGCGCGCGCGGCCACGGCATCGGTGACGACCCGGAACCGCGGCTGGGGCAGGCCCGCTTCGGTGAGGGTCCGGCGCAGCGCTCCCTTGTCGCGGCAGAGCGCCACAGCGTCCGGGTCCTGCGCCGGCAGCCCCAGCGCGCCCGCGAGGCGGGCCGCGGCCTCCTGGTACAGCTCGCTGGTGCTGCCGATGGCGGCCAGGTCGGCCTCGCCGTGGAACACGGCGGTGAGCCTGGCCAGGTCGGAGGTGTCGCAGCTGTGCACCGCCGCGCCGGTATCCTCGAGGCCGCGGTAGCGGGCGGGGTCGTTGGTGAGCAATAGGGGCCGGTAGCCCATGGCCTTGGCCGAGCGCAGTGCCAGCATCCCGGTGCCCGTGGTGTTGGACTCCACGAAGGCGTACGTGGGCAAGGGGGCGTCTGCGGCGGTGCGGCGGGAGGACCACATGCGGACCTCCAGTCCGGTGCCGACGCGCCGTGGACGTGTGGCGAGGGGCTGCTCGGTGAGGCGCTTGGCGGTCCAGTAGGCGTCGCTGTAGACGGTGTCGGTGTAGCGATCGCCGCGGTCGGGGAAGATGCCGACGGCCCGGGCTCCGGCGGGGAGGGTGGCGGCCAGGTGCGTCAGGATCCGGTAGACCGACCCGGCGGTATTCCCGGCGAAGATCTTCTCCCTGCGGGCGAGTTCGCGGGTGGCGGCGAACGCCTCGTGGTCGTTGAGCCAGTGCACCTCGTCGATGACCGCGTGGTCGAGGTTCGAGGGGTGCAGGCTGTTGCCGAGACCGCTCTGCAACCGCTGCGGTATGTCGGGCTGTCCGAACAGCACGCTGCCGACGCAGTCCACACCTGTCACCCGCAGGCCGGGGATGCGCTCGCGCAGCACACGTGAGGTGCCGCAGAGCGATCCTCCGCTGCCGACGGCGCCAACGATGGTGTGCACCTCGCCGATGTCGGCCATCAGCTCGTTGGCCAGTGTGTGGTAGGCGGCCGGGTTCTCGGGATTTTCGTACTGCCTGGGCCAGAACGCGCCCGGCAGGGTGTCGAGGAGTTCACGCAGCCGGGTGAGGCGTGCGCCCTGCCACCCGTTCTCGTCCATCGCCTCCACCACGTGCACCTCGCACCCCAGCGCAGTGATCTTGGTCAGGGTGACCGGGTCGATACGCGGGTCGGTGACGATGTGCACGGGGTGGCCGAGCAGTGTGCCGGCCAGGGCCACGCCGAGAGCCATCGTTCCTGAGGAACTTTCCACCACGGGTGCGCCGGGGGGCAGCGCGCCGGTGCGGCGCGCCTCGATGAGGATGCGCTTCGCCACCCGGTCCTTCATCGCGAAGAGGTTCTGCAACTCCAGCTTGGCGAATATCTCGACCCCCCGGTCGGCGCCGATGGCCAGCCGCACCGTCGGGGTGCGGCCCACCGCGTCGATCAGATTCTGCACACCCATGAAGCCCCCTGTTCGTTATGGGTGGTTCCTGATGCCGGGTCCCGGTGGTCACACGCTCCGTACGTCCCGCGCGCCCTGGGTGTCCTGCCCGCCCTGTGCGTCGAGGGCGTTCCGTGTGCGCTGCGCGTTCCGCGCGTTCTGCGCCGGGTCCGTCCGGAAACTCAGCGTCGTGTAGGTGGTCACGTTCCGGGCGAGGGCGACGCACCCTCGGGAAGCCCGCACGACCTTGCGCGCCCAGTGCGGGTCGGCGCGGTCGAGGAGCACACCGAGCGACGTGCCGCTGTGTGCGATCACTACGCCGAGGCCGCCGACCTCCTCGCACAGCTCGATCATCCGGTGGAATGTCCGCTTGGGGCGCAGCGCCTGATTCAGCTGGGCACTGCGGGTGGCCACGGCGCCGACCTCGGCGAGGTCGTCTTCGGCCACCGCGGCGGTCAGGCGGGTGAGCAGCCGCTCGTACTCGCGCCGGTCGGCGGCGGAGAACGGCTTGGGCAGCCGGTTGAAAGCGACGGTGTCCACGACGCCGCCCTCGTCGACACCGACCACGGACATGGGGCGCAGCGTCCCGAGTCTCCGGCGCAGCTCCACCCGGCGGTGGTCGTAGGCGACGATGCCGTCGTAGAGCACGCCGTCGGTGGGTTCGATACGGCGCAGGTACGACTCGACGCGGCTCGGCGGCAGGCCGAGGCCCAGCGCGTTGTCCACGGCCCGCGCCGTGGCCACCAGGTCGGCCGACGAGCTGGCGAACCCCTTGCCCTCCGGGAGGGTGCTGTCCAAGACGAGCACTCCTCCGGTGGGCCCCGGACCGTCCGCGAGGATCATCGACACCAGGCGCCTTGCCTTGCTCTTGTGCGCGGGTACGACGCGCAGCGAGTGCGCGGTGGGATCGCTGCGGAAGGTCGCCACGCTCCAGCGGGCGATGGGCAGTGTCACCAGGAAGTCGTCGCCGCCCGGCAGCACGCCCTGGAGCAGTTCGCCGAAGGTACCGAAGGCGGTGCTGACGCCGGTCATGCCCCGGTAGGGCAGCCGGGCGTCGTCCAGTCCGCTCAGCAAGACGCCCTCGTCCCGGCCAGGTGGGCGAGGGTCTCGTCCAGCTCCCGCGCGCCCCGGCGCATCCGCGCCTCGCGGGCCAGGCGGCGCCCCTCGAAACGGCCCAGCTCGGCCGCGTGCGCCGCGCAGAGGCGGCGGACCTCCTCCGGGGCGGTGGAGCCGGTGCTCCGCTTGGCACCTGTGGCGCCGGGCACGTCGAAGGCGGTGCGCAACAGGTCGTCGGCGTCGGCGACGGTGTGGCCCGCCTCCTCGGCCAGGCGCCGCAGGAGTCCGGGGTCGGGCGCGGCGGGGCTCAACCCCGCCGCGGTGGCGGCGACGACGTAGCGGCCGGCGAGGACCTGGGCGGCCCGCCAGGGGATGCGGGCCCGCAGCGTCAGCAGGTTGGCCAGGGTGAAGCCGCCGAAGTGCTCGGACCGGCAGGCTTCCAGCGTGCGGTCGGCCTCGAAGGTGAGCCGGTCCACGACGGCGGTGAAGAGCCGCAGCACCGACAGGGCGGTGTCGAACGCCGCGGGCACCTGGGCCGAGGCCTCCTTGGAGATTTCCACGGAGTTGGTGTACGGAGTGGACCGCTGGGCGGCGGCGATACCGAGGTGTGCGGCGGTCAGGTGGGCTGTGCGGGCCCGGATGCGTTCGAGTACCGGGAAGTTCTTCTTCTGCGGCATGGCGGAGGAGATGCCCGACCATTCGTCGGGCAGGTCGATGAAGCCGTGCCCGGCACCGCCCCAGGTCATCAGGTCGGTGGCGAACCTGCTCAGAGACGTGCCCAGCAGGGAGAGTTCGGCCGTGGCCTCCAGCGCCCAGTCGCGCTGGGCGACGGCTCGCAGGGCGTGCTCGCTGACGTGGTCGAAGCCGAGCAGCCGCGCCATCCGGTCGCGGTCCCAGGCCAGTTCCTGGCCGGCCATGGCCCCGGCCCCCAGCGGGCAGGCGGCGCTGCGGTCCACGGCGTCGATCCGGCGCAGCGCGTGCAGTACCTGCTCGGTGAGCGCGGACAGATAGAACGCGGGGCTGATGATCTGCGCGGGCTGGGCGTGGGTATAGCCGGGGAGCAGCACCGTCTCGTGACGGTGTGCTGCCTCCAGCGCGGACCTGCCGAAGGCGATGAGCGCCGCTTCGACCTCCAGGAGCCGGGCTCTGCCGTAGCACGCCTGGGCGGTGGCCTGCAGGTCGTTGCGGCTGCGGTCGACGTGCCAGGCGGGCGGCAGCTCGGGGATCCGGGTGGTCACGGTCCGCTCGATGGCGAAGGCGATGTCGCTCATGGTCTCGGCGGCGACGGCACCCACCACGGCCGGGTCGGCCGCCGCGTCCAGCTCGGTGTCGAGGGCGGTCACTTCGCCGGTGGTGAGGACGCCCATGCGGTGGTATTCGGCGAGCAGCACCTTCTCGGCGCGGATGTAGTGCGGCAACAGGTTGTCCAGCTCGTGGCGGAGCTGGGGTTCGAGTACCTCGCTGCGCAACAGCGGGTGCGGGCCTGCGGAAATGCGTCCGGTGAGTGCACTCTCCCCCGGGCCGCCGGCCGGATCCTCGACCGGG
Organism: Streptomyces tubbatahanensis; assembly: GCF_022699385.1. Classification (NCBI taxonomy): domain Bacteria; kingdom Bacillati; phylum Actinomycetota; class Actinomycetes; order Kitasatosporales; family Streptomycetaceae; genus Streptomyces; species Streptomyces tubbatahanensis. The sequence goes on from NZ_CP093846.1 coordinate 31,093, forward strand.
CTGCCGAACGGGCTGTCGAACGGTGCCACCACTGGTCCCCACTCACATGAATCGGACTGCCTGGATCGGATCTCCGCCCCGGTCCGGCACCGGTCGCGGTGCCTGCGGCCGTGCAGTGGGCCGGGTCTGCGGATCGGGCGACGCGCTCGCCGATCAACGGTGCCAGTGCGGTACGACAGGTGTCAACGAGCTGTATCCGTGCCGGAAAGTCCCTCGTCACAGCGGTTTTCGGGCTGGCGTCCCGCCCAGGGCCTTTGGGTAGTCTCGGCGCGTGATATGGCGAACCGGCAAGGCCGGAACAGGCGGGAGTTCCCGGTTTCCGGTACCTTCCGTCACGGTGGGCCCGACGTTCTGGGACACGGCACTGTGGCTGCTGCTCTCCGGCATCGGGCTCCTGTGGTTCCTGCACAACGACACCGCTGCCTCCCCGCTCCGGGACCTGGTGCTGCCCACAGCGGTCCTCGCGGGCGCGGTGCCGGGCAGCCGCGCAAGCCCCGGGGCCGCAGTGCTGGCGGCCAACGGCCTGTGCGCGCTCGGCCTGGCGAACGAGACCACTCCGGCCACGCCCTCGCTGCTGACGCTCGCGGTGATGAGCTACCTCATGGGTTCGAGGGCAACGACGACGCGCACCTCGCTGCTGGTGTTCGGCGCCTCCATGGTGGTCGATCTGGCACTGTGCGCGGCGGTGGGGGTTCCGCTCGTCTGGTGGTTCTACGTGCTGACGATGGTTCCGCTGGCGCTGCTACCGCCCTGGCTCGCGGGCCGCTACCGCAGGGCGCGGGCCGCGCTGGTGCGCGGCGGCTGGGAGCGGGCGGTGAGCCTGGAGCAGCGGCAGCGCTTCGTGGCGGAACAGGCCAGGCTGCGGGAGCGCACGCGGATCGCGGCCGACATGCACGACTCGCTCGGACACGAGCTGAGCATGATCGCGCTGCGTGCGGGTGCCCTCGAGCTGGAACCCGCGCTGCCGGACCGGCACCGCGCCGACCTCACCGAGCTGCGCGCGGCGGTGTCGGGCGCGGTGGACAACCTGCGGGACACGATCGGGGTGCTGCGGGACGCCGAGCCAGTGCCCACGGCATCGGCCACCGAGTCGGTGGAGGAGCTGGTGCGCCGGGCCGTCACCTCCGGCGTCGAGGTGACGCTCCAGCAGGAGGGCACGGTGCCCGTTCTGGCCCCGCTGGCGGACCGGGCGGTGTACCGCGTGGTCCAGGAGTCGCTGACCAACGCCACCAAGCACGCTCCGGGCACCGCGGTGCAGGTCGCCGTCCGGCACGGCAGTGACACCAGCGAGGTACGGGTGACCAACTCGGCGCCGCCCGCCGGGGTGCGGCCGGCGGGGGAGCGGCCAATGCCGGGTAACCGGGGCCTGGCGGGGCTACGGGAGCGGGTCGCGGTGATCGGGGGGGCGCTGCGCGCCGGCCCGCACCGGGGCGGGTTCGAGGTGGTGGCGACGGTCCCGCACAGGGTGATCGCCGACCGGCCGCAGAGTGCGCAGATGCCTTCGCCCAAGGCGGGCTCGGAGTCGACTCAGCAGCTCGCGGTGGCGCGGCGCCGGGCCCGGCTGCGGTTCGCCGCCGCGTTCCTGGTGCCGGGTGCGCTCGTACTCACCGTGCTCCCTGCGGCGGCCCTGCTCGCCTACCAGCTCAGCACCTGTGTGCTGCGGCCCGCCGTCTACGAGTCGCTGCGCGTCGGCGAGAAGCGTGCCGCGGTGGAACAGCGTCTGCCGGAGCGTCAGTTCAGGTACCCGTCGGACGAGATGCGGGCGGCGCCCGCACCGGCAGGAGCCTCCTGCGCGTTCTACCGTTCCAACAGCAATCTCCTGGACGAGGTGGACGTGTACCGACTGTGCTACTCCGACTCCCGGCTCGTCGCCAAGGACGTGCTGTCGGGCCGCCCGGAGGGCTCCTGAACCGCATCCTGGGGCGCGGTGCCCCCGGACGACTGGTCCCCGGAGGGCGGTCGGCCGGTGCCCGCCGCGAGCCGTTCGGCCAGCGACCGGCCGATGGTGGCGACGTGAGCGGGGACAGTCAGCATCTGCTCGTGCTCGGCGGCCACCGGCAGGTCCTCGATCGTGCCGCTGACGAAGGGGCGCCATACCGTGGCGTCCAACTGGCCGCCATGGGCCTGGGGCGCGTGCGCGGCCGAGAACATCAGCATGTCCCCGCGGAAGCGGCCGGGCCGGTGGGTGGCGAGCAGCCTGCTGTGATGGATCCACACGTCCTTCATGGCCAGGAGGGTGTGGTCGCCGACCGCCGCGAGCGGGTGCTGCCGCTCCCGCAGGAACCCCAGGTACCGGGCCACGAGCCCGGCCCGGTCCTCGCGCAGCTCCGCTTCCTCGAAGGGGAACCGGGCGGCGGTGAGGTTGTCGACGAGGAGCTTGTCCTCCAGCTCGCGCAGGGTGCCTTCGAGTACCTCCTGCTCGGACACGTCGGTGGTGACGTTGGGGAAGGCGTCCACGAGAACAAGCAGTTCCACCTCCTCTCCGGTGCCTTGGAGCCGCACGGCCATCTCGTGGCCGAGGACGCCGCCGAAAGACCAGCCGAGCAGCCGGTAGGGGCCCGTCGGCTGGATGCCGCGGATCTGCTGGAGGTAGTCCTCCGCCATCTCCCCGACGTCGGCGGGCAGTGCCCCCGACCGGCTCAGCGCACGGGCCTGGAGTCCGTAGACGGGGATGTCGGGGTCAAGGTGATTGAGGAGGCCGGAGTAGCACCAGGAGACACCGCCGCCGGGGTGCAGGCAGAAGAGCGGACGGCCATCTCCCCGGGTGCGGAGCGGCAGCAGCGGGGCGAACGAGTCACGCGTGCCGCGGCTGTCCACGGTGCGGGCGAGGTCGGCCGGGGTGGGCGACTCGAACAGATCGCGGACGCTCAGCTCGGCGCCGAGCTGTTCGGCCGCCTGTGTGATGACCCTGGTGACGAGGAGCGAGTGGCCGCCCAGCCGGAAAAAGTCGTCGTCGGGTGCGACGTGGTCGCGGCCCAGGGTCTCCGCGAAAAGCGCGCAGAGCCGCTTCTCGGCCTCGGTGGCCGCCGACCGCGCCGGCGGTGCGGCGACGTCCGCACTGAGCAGGGCGCGTCGGTCGAGCTTGCCGTTGCGGGTCAGCGGGAGTTCGTCGACGACGGCGAACGTGGCGGGGACGAGGTGGTCGGGCAGGGACTGCAGCGCACGGGCCCGCAGTCCACGCGGGTCCGGCGCGGCGCCGGGCACGGGGGTCACGAAAGCGGCCAGCGAGGTGCTGTCGCGGGCGACCACCGCCGCGGCGGCCACTGCGGGGTCCTCCCGCAGGACCGCGGCCACCTCTCCCGGCTCGACCCGGAAGCCGCGGACCTTCACCTGATCGTCCAGCCTGCCGAGGTGATGAAGCCGGCCGTCGGCGGCACGGCGCACCAGGTCGCCCGTCCGGTACATGCGCTCGCCGGGGGCGCCCTCCGGACAGGCCACGAAGCGCTCCGCGGTGAGCGCGGCCCTGCCGCGGTAGCCGCGGGCGAGGGCCGCTCCGGACACGTACAGCTCCCCCGGTACGCCCGGTGGTACAGGCCGCAGGTGCCGGTCGAGCACGTGCGCGCGGACGTTGGGCAGGGGGGTCCCGATGGCGGGCGCGTTCGTCCAGCGCTCGGGGTCGGCGGGCAGCGTCGTGGCCGTCACCACGTGGGTCTCCGTCGGACCGTAGTGGTTGTGCAGTCGTGGCCGCCGGGCGGACGCCGACCAGTGGTCCTGGATCGCCCCGGCCGTCAGCAGGGCCTCACCGGCTTGCGCGACGTGCCGCAGGGCAGGCAGGTCCTCGCCCGAGCGCAGGGCGGCAGCGCTCACTGCCTCGAGGACGAGAGTGGGGGCGAACAGCTCGTTGACCTGCGTGTCCTTCAGCCAGGTGAGCAGGGCGGCAGGGTCCCGGCGGACGTCTTCGGGACAAATCGCGAGGGTTTTGCCGAAGAGCAGCGCTGACAGGATCTCCTGAGCGCTGACGTCGAAGCCAGTAGCGGTGAACTGCGCGGTGACGGTACTGGTGCCGGCTCCGTCGGTGGCCGGGAAGGCCCGGTGGTGCCAGTGCAGCAGGTTCCGCAACGCGCCGACGGTCATCTCGACGGCCTTGGGCTCCCCTGTGGAGCCCGAGGTGTACATCACGTAGGCGAGGTGCTGGGGAAGCTGCGGTCCCCCTCGGTCCTCGTCCGTGACCGAGTCCCGGGACAACTCGGCGAGACCCGCGCCGTCGCCGTCGAGCTGGTCGAGCAGAAGGGTGTGCTCGTGCCGGGGAAGCCGCTGGGCGGCCTTGGTGGTGGTGAGCAGCAGCGTCGGTCGGGCGTCCCGCAGGAGGAAGGCCAGACGGGCCGGGGGGAGTTCCGGGTCCAGGGGCAGGTAGGCGGCGCCTGTCTTGAGGACGGCAAGAAGCCCACGGATGAAGTCTGGACCCCGTGGCGCGGCGAGGGCGACGACCTTGTCCGGTCCGGCGCCGCGCGCGAGCAGGGCCCTGGCCAGGCTGGTGCTGCGCGCATCCAGCTCGGCGTAGCCGAGCGTGCCGCCCTCGTGCACGACGGCCGGGCGCTCTCCGCTTCGCCGCGCCTGCGCGTGGAACAACTCCGGTAGAGAAGTGGAGGGCACTTCGCGTGTGGTGTCGTTCCAGGTGCGTATCGCCGCCAGTTCGGCGGGGAGGGTGCTGCGGGTGGCGCCCGCGGTGAGGGTCGGGTCGCCGACGACCTGGCCGATGAGTGCCACCAGACGCTCGGTCATCAGCTGGGCGGTCCCGGCGTCGAACTGGGCCGTGTCGTACTCCAGGGTTCCGCTGAGCCCATTCGGTTCGCCTTCTTTGGTGCGGAGTTCGGCGAAGGAGAACAGCAGGGCGAACTTCGCCGTGGCCGTACCTGCGGCCTGCGGCCTGACCGTCAGGTCAGCGGCGTCCGTGGTCCCTATATCGCCTGGGCCACCGGTGTTGTTGAGGGTGAGCATGACCTGGAAGAGGGGGTGGCGGGACAGCGACCGCTCCGGATTAAGGATCTCCACCAGCCGCTCGAAGGGCACGTCCTGATGCGCGTACGCCTCCAGATCCGTCTCCCGCACCCGCCCCACCAACTCACGGAACGTCGGATCACCCGACACATCCGTCCGCAACACCAACGTGTTGATGAACAACCCCACCAGATCATCCACCGCATCATCCCCACGCCCGGCAACCGGCGTACCAATCGGCACATCCTCCCCCGCCCCCGACCGCGACAACAACAACACCAACGCCGCCTGCAACACCATGAACACACTCGACCGCGACTCCCGCGCCAGCCGAACCACGCCCGCATGCACCTCGGCAGGCACCGTGAACACGACACGCTCACCCCGGTGAGAAGCAGCCGCAGGACGGGGCCGATCCACGGGCAGCACGATCTCAGCCGGCAGGTCGGCCAGCTGCTCCCTCCAGTACGCGACCTGACGCGCGACCAGACTCTCCGGATCGTCCTCCGCACCCAGCAACTCCCGTTGCCACAACGCATAATCCGCATACTGCACCGGCAGCGCCGACCATTGCGGGACCTCACCCGCGCACCGGGCCCGATAGGCCGACACGAGATCGCTGACGAAGGGCCGCAGCGACCAGGCATCCGTGGCGATGTGGTGGACGAGCAGCAGTAGGACGTGCTCATCGGGGCCCAGCTCGAACAGGGTCGCACGGACCGGGACGTCGGTGGCGAGGTCGAACGCGTACCGCGCGGCTTGCTCAAGCCGCCCGGACAGCTCCTCATCTCCCTTCACCTGCTCCAACGCCCAGGAGACTTCCGCATCCGCGTCGAGTACGACCTGATACCCGCCCTCGGTATCTTCGGCGAAGACCGTACGCAGGCTCTCGTGCCGCGCCACCACATCACCGAGCGCCGCCCGCAACGCCTCCCGGTCCAGCGAACCGCTCAACCGCAACGCCATCGGCACGTTGTAGGTGGGGCTCGGGCCCTCCAACTGGTGCAGGAACCACAAACGCTCCTGGCCGAAGGAGAGCGGAAGGCGCGCGGGACGCACCCCGGCAACGACACGCTTGCGGCCACCGTCCGCCCCGTCCAGGACCCGGTCCAACGCGGCGACGGTGGGCGCTTCGAACAACTCCCGCACCGACAGCTCCGCGTCCAGCACCGACCGCACCCGGCCGACCAAACGCGTCGCCAGCAGCGAGTGACCACCCAAGTCGAAGAAACTGTCGTCGATGCCGACCCGGGAGACGCCCAGCACCTCGGCGAACAGACCGCACAGGATCTCCTCACGCGGCGACCGCGGACCACGCCCCGCAACCACTTCGGCTGCCGGCTCCGGCAACGCCCGACGATCCACCTTCCCGTTGAGAGTGAGCGGAATGTCCTCCACGACAAGCAGGGCAGGGATCATGTACTCAGGCAGGCGGCGCCCCACTTCGGCACGCACCGCAGCCAGATCCAACGCCACACCCTCCTCAGGCACCACTCCCGCGATCAGCCGTCCGTCACCACCCGCACCCGCACGCGCCGTTGCTGCCGCCTGCGCGACCCCCGCGCATTGCGTGAGCGCGGCCTCCACCTCACCCAGCTCAATACGGAAACCCCGCACCTTCACCTGATCATCCACACGCCCCACAAACTCCAACGCACCATCCCCACGCCACCGCACCACATCCCCCGTGCGATACATCCGCGAGCCCCCACCCACGCCAGAACCCCCGCCCACGAACGGGCAGGCCACGAACCGCTCCGCCGTCAACCCCGCACGACCCCAATACCCACGCGCCACACCCACACCCGCCACATACAACTCACCCTCCACACCCACCGGAACAGGCCGCAGGAAAGAGTCGAGAACGAACACCGACGTATTCGCCAACGGCCCCCCAATCGACACATCGGGCCCGGTGATCGGCGCGGTGGTGGCGTAGATGCTGGCTTCGGTGGGGCCGTAACCGTTCCATACGGAGGCGAGGGAGCCCACGAGGGTCTGTGCCATCGCGTCGGAGAACGCTTCACCACCCAGCATGCCGTGTACGTGCTGGAGCCGGCCGTCGGCGACCGCCAGCATCTCGCGCCACAACGACGGCGTCGCCTGCACCACCGACACCCCCGACGACACCACCAACTCCACCAACCGCCCCGCATCACCCACCACACCACCAGACGCCATCACCACACACCCACCACCAGTCAACGGACCAAACAACTCCACCACCGCAATATCAAACGCAAACGTCGTCAACGCCAACACACGCCCCACACCCACCACACCACGCAACGCACCCAACACATTCACCACACCACCCTGCGACACCACCACACCCTTCGGCCGACCCGTCGAACCCGACGTATACACCACATACGCAGCCCGCCCAGGATCCTCAGCAACCCCCAACACCAACCGCCCCGACGACAACCCCGCCAACTCCCCCAACACCACCGGATCATCCAACAACACCACCGGAACACCACCAGGAACCACCACCCCAGCCCCCGACACCGACACCACCACAGCCGGAGCACAGTCCCCCACCACAAACGCCACCCGCTCCACCGGATACGACGGATCCACCGGCACATACACACCCCCCACCTTCAACACCGCCAACAACGCCACCACCACATCCACCCCACGAGGCAAAGCCACCACCACACGCGACTCCACCCCCACACCACGCCCCCTCAACAACCACGCCAACCGATTCGCCCGCGCATCCAACTCCCCATACGAAAGCGACACCCCACCACACACCACAGCCTCAGCCCCAGGAACCCGCCCCACCTGCTCCTCAAACAACCCCACAACCGACACATCCGGAAGGGCGAGGTGTTCGCCATGGTGGGCGGCGGTGATCTGTCGCTCGGCTGGGTCCCGCACGTCGATGCGGCCCACCGGTGTCCCGCTCTCGTGGATGAGGGCGCGCAGTGCCCGCAGCAGTTGTTCGCCAAGGGCGCGAACCAAGTCGCTGTGGACGGTGTCCTCTCGGTATTCGAGGCGCAGCCCCAGGCGCTGACCGGGGTGGACGAGCAGGGTCAGCGGATAATGTGTCGCATCACGGCCGCGCGTGTTCGTGATGCGCAGTTCCTCCGCGGTGCCGGATTCACCGACGGTGCCGCGCGGCGCGGCCGGGTAGTTCTCGTACACCAACAGCGTGTCGAACAGCGGACTGGTAGCGGGCAGGCCGCTGAGCTGTCCGATGGAGGGCAGGTCCAGGTGGTGGTGGGGCATCAGGCGGATCTGCTCCCGCTGGATGCGGGTGACGAGGTCGCCGAGGCGCTCGGCGGGCCGCAGCCTGACGCGTACCGGAACCGTGTTGATGAACAGCCCCACCATGGCTTCCACGCCTTCGATGTCCGCCGGGCGCCCGGACACCGTCGTCCCGAAAACGATGTCGTCCTTGCCGGTGAACTGGGCCAGGACGAGAGCCCACGCCGTCTGGACGAGGGTGCTCGTGGTGACACCGAGGTCGCGGGCGGCCGGGGCGAGGGCCGCGGTGCTGTCGGCGTCCAGCTCCAGCTCCAGTTCTTCGGGTAGCTGGGGGGCGGGAGCCTTCGGTGCGGCCGGGGCGATCAGGGACGGTTCGTCGAAGCCCGCCATGGTCTCGGCCCATGCCGCCCGGTCGGCGGAGCGGTCCCGTCGGGAGAGCCATTCCAAGTGGTCGCGGGGTGAGCGCACTCTGGGCAGAGCGGAGGCGTCGCCGCCGGTGGCGTACAGCCGGATCAGATCGCGCATCACGATCGGCAGCGACCAGCCGTCGAGCAGCAGGTGGTGGTTGGACATCACGAAGACGTGCCGGTCGGCTGACGTGTGAATGCACAGGAACCGGATCAGGGGCGGGGACTCCAGGTCGAAGCTCTCGTAGCGGTCCGTGTGCAGGAGGTTCTCCAGACGGGCCGTGCGCTCCGGTTCGGGGAGCTCCGTCAGATCGTGCTCGGCCCAGGGCAGCCGCACCTCACGCGGGATCAGCTGAACCGGCCTGCTCAGCCCCTCGTGCCGGAAAGCGGCTCGCAGGCTGGGGTGGCGTTCGAGCAGGGCCCGTGCCGCCGCTTTGAGCGACGGTACGGACAGCTCGCCGGTCAGCTCGACGACGAGCTGCACGGCGTACACGTCCGGGGCGTCACCGCCGTAGAGCCGGTGGAAGAGCATGCCCTCCTGCATCGGGGAGAGCGGCAGGATGTCCTGCAAGCGGGACTTGTTCACAGGTTCCTCCACTCGGCCTCAAGGGCGTCGATCTCGGTCTGGCTCAGGCCCCCACCCAGCAGGTCCGAGGGGGTGCGACCGCCCGCGTCCGGCGCGGCGGCGTGGTCGGCGAGTGCTTCCAGCGCGGTGAACCAGGCCCGGGCCAGCTCCTCCATGCGGTGCCGTGCGAAGAGTCCGGACGCCCAGGTCCACACGGCCACGAGGTGGGGGCCGCTGTCGTCCTCGCGCACCATGATGTTCAGGTCGATGGCGTGCGGCAGCGGGATACGCGGATCGTCCGTGCCACCGAGGTTGCCGGCGCCGCTGAGGCCGCCAAGGCCGCCGGTCCGGTTCGGACCGCGGCCGCCTGGGTGGGCCGAGCCCCGGCTTCGGCCGAGGTTGTTGAAGCCGATCTGCGGTGTGGGCAGCGCCGCGAGCACTTCGCGGGTGTCGGGGTTGAGGTGGCGCAGGAGCCCGTAGCCGAACCCGTCGCCGGGCACCGACCTGAGCTGTTCCTTGACGGCCTTGAGCGCCTGCCCGGCCTCCTGGCCTGCGGCCAGGGCGCCGTCGATGTCGATGCCCTCGAGGTCCAGACGCACCGGGTGGATGTCGGTGAACCAGCCGACGGTGGTCGCCAGGTCGGCGCCCGGAAGCAGCTCCTCGTGGCGGCCATGTGTCTCGACGTCCACGAGCAGCTCCATGCCGGTGCCGTTTCCGGTACCGGTGCCGGTGTCCGTTCCGCGCCAGCGGGCCACGGCGAGTGCCAGTGCGGTGAGCAGCACGTCATCGACACCCGCGTGGAAGGCGGCGGGGACGGTGGAGAGGACTCGCTGCGCGATGTCGGGCGGCAGCGTCAGGCTGAGGTTCTGCGCGGTGCCGCCCACATCGCGGCCGCGGTCCAGGGGACGGCTGCCGAGCGGGTGGTCGGGGCCGGAGAGCAGCCGGGCCCAGCCGTCGGTCTCCGCCGTGCGCTCGGGGCTGCGCGCCATGGCGTACATGGCGCGGACCCAGCTTCGCAGCGAGGTGCCGACGGGGCGCGGCTCGGGGGCGCGGCCCTCACTGAGCGCGTTCCAGGTGTCGGTGAGTTCGGGCAGGAGGATGCGCCAGGACACCTCGTCGACCGCGAAATGGTGGATGACGAGCAGGACGAACCCGGGCTCCGTGGCGCCACGGTCAAACCACACCACGTCGACGAGGCGTCCGGCCCGGGGGTCGAGCCGGGACCTCGCGGCATCGGCCTCGACCGCGACACGCGTTGAGATGCCATCCAGGGTGCCGGTCAGGGCGACGCGACGCACCACCGACGTGATGTCCACGGTGTGCGGGTCCTGCACCTCCAGGGCCGGTTCGGCGCTGTCGCCGACGAGCCGCAGGCGCAGCGCTTCATGCCGCCGGACGACCGCGGTGACCGTGGCCACGAGCGTGCCGAGTTCGCTGCCTGGAGGGATTTCCACCAGCCGGGACTGTGCGAACCGCTCGACGGGTCCGCCGAGTTCCGTGAACCGTCGCAGCACCGCGGTCGGCGGCAGCGGGCCGCCGTCGCCGTCATCACCGGTGTGATCCTCGGCCTTCAGGACCCGGGAGCGGGCCGACCCAGCGATTGCGGCGGGTGTCTGGTGGGTGAACACGTCACGCGGGCTGATGTCGAGCCCGGCGGCGCGGGCGCGGCCGACGAACTGGATGGAGGTGATGCTGTCGCCCCCGAGGTCGAAGAAGCGATCGTCGGGGCCGGCTGATTCGAGGCCGAGCACCTGGGCGAAGATCTCGCACAGGAGCTGTTCGCGACGGTCACGCGGGACGGCCCTCGTGATGTGCCGCGGCCGGGGCAGCTTGGCGCGGTCCACCTTGCCGTTCGGGGAGAGCGGCAGCTCGTCCAGGGCGACGAAGGCCGAGGGCACGGCGTGACCCGGCAGGGTGGCGGCCGTGAACTCGCGCAGCGCCTCGGTGTCCAGGACTGTGCCGGGTTCCGGAACCGCGTAGCCGACCAGCCTGCGTCGACCGGGCTGGTCTTCGCGGACGGCGGCCGCGGCCTGCACGACACCGGGGCAGCGCAGGAGCACCGACTCGACCTCGCCCAGCTCGATCCGGAAGCCGCCGAATTTCACCTGGTCGTCGCGGCGTCCGGCGAACTCCAGGGTGCCGTCGGCGCGCCACCGCGCGAGGTCGCCCGTGTCGTACATGCGCGCACCGGGACCAGCGGAGAGGCCGTCGCAGGTGTCGGCGAACAGGTCGGCGAAGGGGTCGGCGACGAACCGCTGGGCGGTCAGGCCCGGCGCCCCGTGATAGCCGCGAGCGAGTCCGGTCCCGGCGATCCAGAGCTGCCCGACTGTGCCCGGGGGCACCGGGCGCAGCCGGTCGTCCAGCACGTAGACCCGCTTGTTGTGGAACGGTGCGCCGATGGGCACAGAACCGGCTGCCTGGTGCGGGTCGCAGCGTCCCGCCGTGGCCGCGACAGTCGTCTCGGTGGGCCCGTAGCCGTTGAACAAACGGTGCCGTACGGACCACCGCCGCGCGGTGGCCGGTGGGCAGGTGTCTCCGGTGACGGTGACGACCAGCCCGGCCGGCAGCTCCTCCTCGGTCAGGCTGGCGACGACTGCGGGCGGCAAGGTCATGTGCGTGACGCCGGAGACGGTGACGAATCGGGTGAGGTCCTCGCCCAGCGCCTGATCGGCGGGTGCCAGGACGAGGGTGGAGCCGGACAGGAGCGCCCCGAACACGTCCCACAGGGAGGCGTCGAAGCTCGTGGACGCCATCTGGAGGACGCGGCTGCCGGGCCCGAGGCCCCAACGGTCGATGGCGGTGGACACCATGCTCGGCAGGCCGCCATGCGGGATGACCACGCCCTTGGGACGCCCGGTGGACCCAGAGGTGTAAATGACGTACGCCGAGCTGTCCGGGCCGGTTTCCGTCGGCGGAGCCTGGCGGGCGGGCCCCGGCCCCGTCGTGAGCGCGTCGGCCGTCTCCGGTGCGTCCATGATCAGCAGGGGCGCGTCCGTCGACCCGAGTCGCTCGCACAGCCCCTCGGAGGTGATGACCAGTTCCGGCGCGCTGTCCTGGAGCATGAACCGGATACGTTCGTCCGGGTAACCGGGGTCCAGGGGCATGAACGCGCCGCCCGCCTTGAGGACCGCCAGCAAAGCCACCACCCATGACTCGGAGCGCTCCAAGGCGATGCCGACGAACGTCTCCGGGCCGACGCCACGGTCGGTGAGCAGCCGGGCCAGCCGCGCCGCTCGCCGGTCGAGGTCGGCGTAGGTCAGCGTGGTGGCGCCGAAGGCCACGGCCGGGTCGTCAGGAGCGGCGGCCACGCAAGCGTCGAACATGGCAGTCACCGTGGTGGCCGTGACCGGGCGTGCGGTGTCGTTCCAGCCCCGTATGACGTCGTGGCGCTCGGCGGGTGTCAGGACATCGTATGTGTGCAGTCGGCCGTCGGGTGCGGCGGTGAGTGTTTTGAGGAGGCGGACGAGACGCTCGGCGAGCGCGACACATGTGTGCTCGTCAAACAGGTCGGTGTGGTACTCCAGAACCCCGTGCAGCCCGCGTGGTCCGGCGGCCGGGAGTCCGTCGCCGTCATGGGGGCCGTCCGCTGCTCCGCGCAGTTCAGCGAAGGCGAAGGTGAGGTCGGTCTTGGCCACGCCCGTGGCCACCGAGTGCGGTTGGACGGTGAGTCCAGGCAACTCTTGGACCGGGTCGGCGTCTGCAGCGGCGTCGATGTTGTTGAGGGTGAGCATGACCTGGAAGAGGGGGTGGCGGGACAGCGATCGCTCCGGATTAAGGATCTCCACCAGCCGCTCGAAGGGCACGTCCTGATGCGCGTACGCCTCCAGATCCGTCTCCCGCACCCGCCCCACCAACTCACGGAACGTCGGATCACCCGACACATCCGTCCGCAACACCAACGTGTTGATGAACAACCCCACCAGATCATCCACCGCATCATCCCCACGCCCGGCAACCGGCGTACCAATCGGAACATCCTCCCCCGCCCCCGACCGCGACAACAACAACACCAACGCCGCCTGCAACACCATGAACACACTCGACCGCGACTCCCGCGCCAGCCGAACCACACCCGCATGCACCTCGGCAGGCACCGTGAACACGACACGCTCACCCCGGTGAGAAGCAGCCGCAGGACGGGGCCGATCCACGGGCAGCACGATCTCAGCCGGCAGGTCGGCCAGCTGCTCCCTCCAGTACGCGACCTGACGCGCGACCAGACTCTCCGGATCGTCCTCCGCACCCAGCAACTCCCGCTGCCACAACGCATAATCCGCATACTGCACCGGCAGCGCCGACCATCGCGGGCCACCATCGCCGGTCATCCGCGCCTCGTACGCGGCGACGAGGTCGCGCACGAGTGGGCGCACCGACCAGCCGTCACAGGCGATGTGGTGCAGGAGCAACAGCAGTACATGCTCGTCGGGCGTCTGCTCGAAGAGCACGGCACGCAGAGGGACGTCCCGGCCCAGATCGAACGAGTGCCGCGCGGCCTCGGCCAGCGCGTGCGCGGTCTCGGCTTCCGTGCAGGGGCGTACGACGAACTCGGGCACGGCAGTGCGCGGGTCGAGTAGGACTTGGTGTGCGCCCTCGGTATCTTCGGCGAAGACCGTACGCAGGCTCTCGTGCCGCGCCACCACATCACCGAGCGCCGCCCGCAACGCCTCCCGGTCCAACGAACCGCTCAACCGCAACGCCATCGGCACGTTGTAGGTGGGGCTCGGGCCCTCCAACTGGTGCAGGAACCACAAACGCTCCTGGCCGAAGGAGAGCGGAAGGCGCGCAGGACGGGCGCCTGCGACCACCGGTCTCCGACCGCTGCTCGCGGCATCGAGCACATGGCTCAGTGCGGCGACGGTGGGCGCCTCGAACAACTCCCGCACCGACAGCTCCGCGTCCAGCACCGACCGCACCCGGCCCACCAGACGCGTCGCCAGCAGCGAGTGACCACCCAAGCCGAAGAAACTGTCGTCGATACCGACCCGGGAGACGCCCAGCACCTCGGCGAACAGACCGCACAGGATCTCCTCACGCGGCGACCGCGGACCACGCCCCGCAACCACTTCGGCTGCCGGCTCCGGCAACGCCCGACGATCCACCTTCCCGTTCGGCGTCAACGGGATCCGATCCACAACGACCAAGGCCGGGACCATATAAGTGGGCAGACGGCGTCCCACCGCGGCACGCACCGCAGCCAGATCCAGCACCACACCCTCGCCCGGCAGCACAGCCGCCAACAGACGCTGCTCGCCTGCCTCGTCCACCCGGACTGTTGCTGCCGCCTGCGCGACCCCCGCGCATTGCGTGAGCGCGGCCTCCACCTCACCCAGCTCAATACGGAAACCCCGCACCTTCACCTGATCATCCACACGCCCCACAAACTCCAACGAACCATCCCCACGCCACCGCACCACATCCCCCGTGCGATACATCCGCGAGCCCCCACCCACGCCAGAACCCCCGCCCACGAACGGGCAGGCCACGAACCGCTCCGCCGTCAACCCCGCACGACCCCAATACCCACGCGCCACACCCACACCCGCCACATACAACTCACCCTCCACACCCACCGGAACAGGCCGCAGGAAAGAGTCGAGAACGAACACCGACGTATTCGCCAACGGCCCCCCGATCGACACCCCACCCTCAGCCGACACCACACCCCGTGTCGACCACACCGTCGTCTCCGTCGGCCCATACACATGCACCACACAACCCGACACCCCCACCGCACCCACCAAACCCCGCGCCACCTCACCCGGCAACACCTCACCCCCCACCAACACCCGCACACCCCGAAGCCGATCCCCCGCCACCGCCAGCATCTCGCGCCACAACGACGGCGTCGCCTGCACCACCGACACCCCCGACGACACCACCAACTCCACCAACCGCCCCGCATCACCCACCACACCACCAGACGCCATCACCACACACCCACCACCAGTCAACGGACCAAACAACTCCACCACCGCAATATCAAACGCAAACGTCGTCAACGCCAACACACGCCCCACACCCACCACACCACGCAACGCACCCAACACATTCACCACACCACCCTGCGACACCACCACACCCTTCGGCCGACCCGTCGAACCCGACGTATACACCACATACGCAGCCCGCCCAGGATCCTCAGCAACCCCCAACACCAACCGCCCCGACGACAACCCCGCCAACTCCCCCAACACCACCGGATCATCCAACAACACCACCGGAACACCACCAGGAACCACCACCCCAGCCCCCGACACCGACACCACCACAGCCGGAGCACAGTCCCCCACCACAAACGCCACCCGCTCCACCGGATACGACGGATCCACCGGCACATACACACCCCCCACCTTCAACACCGCCAACAACGCCACCACCACATCCACCCCACGAGGCAAAGCCACCACCACACGCGACTCCACCCCCACACCACGCCCCCTCAACAACCACGCCAACCGATTCGCCCGCGCATCCAACTCCCCATACGAAAGCGACACCCCACCACACACCACAGCCTCAGCCCCAGGAACCCGCCCCACCTGCTCCTCAAACAACCCCACAACCGACACACCAGCCACCCCCACCGACGTCTCATTCCACTCCTCCACCACCCGACGCCGCTCCCCCGGCACCAACACATCCACCCCACCCACCGGAACATCCGGCGACCCCACCACCACACCCAACAACCACACCAACCGCTCCACCAACAACTCCGCAGAACCCCGCTCAAACACATCCACCGCATACGTCAACACACCACGAAGCCCCAACACAGAATCCGGTGAGAAGGCGAAGGAGAGGTCCACCTTTGCGCTCTCGGTCACCAAGTTCACGGGCTCGACAGTCAGGTCGGGGAGCGCGGGCAGGGCAGTGTCCTGGTCCGTCGAGATGCTGTGCAACGTGAGCATGACCTGGAAGAGGGGGTGGCGGGACAGCGACCGCTCCGGATTAAGGATCTCCACCAGCCGCTCGAAGGGCACGTCCTGATGCGCGTACGCCTCCAGATCCGTCTCCCGCACCCGCCCCACCAACTCACGGAACGTCGGATCACCCGACACATCCGTCCGCAACACCAACGTGTTGATGAACAACCCCACCAGATCATC
The DNA here is from genome assembly GCF_022699385.1 of Streptomyces tubbatahanensis. Taxonomy (NCBI): domain Bacteria; kingdom Bacillati; phylum Actinomycetota; class Actinomycetes; order Kitasatosporales; family Streptomycetaceae; genus Streptomyces; species Streptomyces tubbatahanensis. The sequence goes on from NZ_CP093846.1 coordinate 47,331, forward strand.
CACCGCATCATCCCCACGCCCGGCAACCGGCGTACCAATCGGCACATCCTCCCCCGCCCCCGACCGCGACAACAACAACACCAACGCCGCCTGCAACACCATGAACACACTCGACCGCGACTCCCGCGCCAGCCCCGAGACACGCTCCACCAGCTCAGCCGGCACCGTAAAGTCCACCCGACCACCGCGGTAGCTCGCTGTCTTCGGACGCATCCGGTCCCGTGGCAATGTCACCTCGGCAGGCAACCCCGCGAGCTGCTCCGTCCAGTAAGCGACCTGCGCCGAGGCCAGACTCTCCGGGTTCTCTTCCGAGCCCAGCAGCTCCCGCTGCCACACCGCATAATCCGCGTACTGCACAGGCAGCTCCGGCCACCCCGGCAGACCACCGGCCAGCCGTGCCTCGTACGCGGCACTCACGTCACGCACCAACGGCCGCAACGACCAGCCGTCCGTGGCGATGTGGTGCCACAGAAGAAGCAGGACGTGCTCGTCCGGACCCAGCTTGAACAAGGTGGCACGGACCGGGACCTCGCCGTGAGGTCGAACGCGTACCTAGCGGTCTCCGCGAGTCGCTCCGGCAGCTCTTCCTCCCCGACCCGGTCCACACCCCAGGGCACGCGGACGTCGTCGGCGTCGAGCACGACCTGACACGCGCCCGCCGCGTCCTCGGCGAACACGGTACGCAGGCTCTCGTGCCGCGCCACCACATCACCGAGCGCCGCCCGCAACGCCTCCCGGTCCAACGAACCGCTCAACCGCAACGCCATCGGCACGTTGTAGGTGGGGCTCGGGCCCTCCAACTGGTGCAGGAACCACAAACGCTCCTGGCCGAAGGAAAGCGGAAGGCGCGCGGGACGGGCACCCGCGACCACCGGCACGCGGCCACCGCTCGCAGCGTCCAGCACTCGGTCCAGGCCGGCGACGGTCGGCGCCTCGAACAGCTGCCGCCCGACAACTCCGCGTCCAGCAGGGACCGCACACGACCCACCAGACGAGTCGCCAACAGCGAATGACCACCCAGATCAAAAAAGCTGTCGTCGATGCCCACCTGAGGCACACCCAACACCTCGGCGAACAGACCGCACAGGATCTCCTCGCGCGACGACCGCGGACCGCGCCACGCCACCGTTTCGGACACCGGCTCGGGCAACGCCTTACGGTCCACCTTGCCGTTCACGGTCAGCGGGATACGGTCCAGGACCACGATCACCGACGGGACCATGGGGTCCGGCACTGCCTGAGCGCATTCGGCGCGCACGGCCGCGGGCTCCGGCCTCTGGCCCGCTTCGGCGGTGACATAGGCGACGAGACGACGGTTGCCGGGCACGTCCTCTCGCACCACCGCGACCGCCCGGGCCACCCCGGCGCACCCGGCCAGCGCAGCCTCCACCTCGCCCGGCTCGATGCGGAACCCCCGCACCTTCACCTGGTCATCTGCCCGTCCAACGAACTCAAGCGAGCCGTCCTCGCGCCATCGCACCACATCGCCAGTGCGATACATCCGCATACCCGCTGCGGCGAAGGGGCAGGCCACGAAGCGTTCCGCTGTCAGCCCCGCACGCCCGAGATACCCACGGGCCAGTTGCGTGCCCGCGACGTACAGCTCACCGGAGACGCCCACCGGAACAGGCCGCAGCCCGGCGTCGAGCACGAACACTGGACGTGTTCGCCACCGGCCTGCCGATGGGGGCCGGGCGACCCGAGCCATCGTTTTCGCAGTGCCAGTAGGTCACATCCACCGAGGTCTCGGTGGGTCCGTAGAGGTTGTGCAGTTCGGCGCCGATCGTGGCGTGGAACAGCTGCTCGTGGCCGGCGGCAGGGCCTCGCCGCTGCACACCACCCGCTTCAGCGCCGTACAGCCGACAGCGGTGGGTTCGCGCAGGAAGGCGTCCAGCATGGAGGGCACGAAGTGCGCGGTCGTGATGCGCGCGGACTGGATGAGCCAGGACAGGTAGACCGGATCCCGGTGGCCTTCCGGGCGGGCGAGTACCAGCGTCGCGCCGTACAGCAAGGGCCAGAAGAACTCCCAGACCGATACGTCGAAGCTCACCGGGGTCTTCTGGAGGACCCGGTCCTGCGAAGTGAGGTGGTAGGCGTCTTGCATCCACTGCAGCCGGTTGACGATAGCTTGATGCGGAACCAGTACGCCCTTCGGCCGGCCGGTGGAACCCGAGTGTAGATCACGTAGGCGGCATGGCGCGGGGACACCGGGACGAGGGGCGGCTGCTCGCCGGGAAGCGACTCCAACTGCCCTCGCACGGCGAGGTCGTCGACCACGACGACGGGCACCGAACCGGCGGCACCGGTCACAAGCGCCTTCGTATCCTGGGTGGTGAGCACGGCGGCGGGTACCGCGTCGTCGAGCATGAATGCGATGCGTTCGGCCGGGTACTCGGGGTCCAGCGGCACATACGCGCCGCCCGCCTTGAGTACGGCCAACAAGGCTACGACCCAGGTCCACTGACCGGGGAATCGCCACAGCGACACGGCTTTCGGTCCCGGTGCCCAGAGATGCGAGCAGATGTGCCAGGCGGTTGGCGCGCGTATCGATTTCCCCGTACGTCAGTGCGGCACCCGCGTATTCCACAGCGAAGGCATCGGGGGTCCTGGCCACCCGCTCCTCGAACAGCTCCGACAAAGATGCCTCTGGCATCGCCGCGCCGGTGGGAGTTCCACGCCTGAAGGACCTGTCGCCGCTCGCCAGGCAGCAGCACGTCGACCGGTCTGCCGGAACGTCCGGCGACTCCACCGCGACGTCCAACAACCGCACCAGGCGCTCCGCGAGACGCTCGGCGGACTTCCAGTCGAACAACTCGGTGCTGTAGTCCAGCACACCCTGCAAACCCTGCGGCAGCACCGTTGTCGTCCCGGTACTCGCCCAGGTGGAAGTTCAGGTCGTGGCCCACCGATCCCGTGTCGACGGGGTGCAGGGCCACGTCGATCCCGCCGCGCCCCACCCGCTTCGAGGCGGGCGCGGCCTCGGCGTGTTGACGGTGAGCATCACTTGGAAAAGGGGGTGGCGGGAGAGGGACCGCTCCGGGCTCAGGATCTCCACCAGCCGCTCGAAGGGCACGTCCTGATGCGCGTACGCCTCCAGATCCGTCTCCCGCACCCGCCCCACCAACTCACGGAACGTCGGATCACCCGACACATCCGTCCGCAACACCAAGTTGTTGATGAACAGACCCACCATGCCCTCCACGGCGTCCTCCCCGCGCCCGGACACCGGTGTGCCGATCGGCACGTCCTCCCCGGCGCCCACCGCGACAACAGCAGCGCCAGCGCAGCCTGGAGCACGGAGAAGATGGTGGCGTTGTTTCTGATCGCGAAAGCCTGGGCCTTGGCGTGGGTGTCTGCGGGCACGGTGAACGAGACGCGGCCACCCCTGTGGGAGGGGGCCGCAGGGCGGGGCCGTCAGTGGGCAGCGCGATCTCGGCCGGCAGTTCGGTGAGCTGCTCCGTCCAGTGGCCGATCTGGCGCGCGGCGAGGCTGTCCGGGTCGTCCTCGTTGCCGAGGAGCTGCCGTTGCCACACCGCGTAGTCGGCGTACTGCACGGGCAGCGCCGACCACTGCGGGGCGACGCCGTGCACCCGTGCCTCGTACGCTGTGACGAGATCCCGGCGGAGGGGCTCCACCGACTGGCCGTCACAGGCAATGTGGTGCAGGAGCAAGAGCAGTACATGCTCGTCATCGGACGTCTGTTCGAAGAATGTGGCGCGGATGGGAATCTCGGTGGCGAGGTCGAATCCGTACCGGGCGGCACGCTCCAGACGCCCGCGCAGCTCCTCCCCCGCCGTCACCTTCTCCACGTTCCAAGGCACGCGGGCGTCGTCGCCGTCGAGTAGGACTTGGTGTGCGCCATCGGTGTCCTCGGTGTAGACGGTGCGCAGGATCTCGTGGCGTTCCACGACATCGTGGAGGCCGCGCGCATGGCGTCGTGGTCGAGGCGACCGGCAAGGTGGAGCGCCAGGGGACGTTGTAGGTGGCGCTGGGGCCCTCCAACTGGTGCAGGAACCACAGACGTTGCTGGCCGAAGGAGAGCGGAAGGCGCGCGGGACGGGCGCCTGCGACCACCGGTCTCCGACCGCTGCTCGCGGCATCGAGCACATGGCTCAGTGCGGCGACGGTGGGCGCCTCGAACAACTCCCGCACCGACAGCTCCGCGTCCAGCACCGACCGCACCCGGCCGACCAGACGCGTCGCCAGCAGCGAGTGACCACCCAAGTCGAAGAAACTCTCGTCGATACCGACCCGGGAGACGCCCAGCACCTCGGCGAACAGACCGCACAGGATCTCCTCACGCGGCGACCGCGGACCACGCCCCGCAACCACTTCGGCTGCCGGCTCCGGCAACGCCCGACGATCCACCTTCCCGTTGAGAGTGAGCGGAATGTCCTCCACGACAAGCAGGGCAGGGATCATGTACTCAGGCAGGCGGCGCCCCACTTCGGCACGCACCGCAGCCAGATCCAACGCCACACCCTCCTCAGGCACCACTCCCGCGATCAGCCGTCCGTCACCACCCGCACCCGCACGCGCCGCTGCTGCCGCCTGCGCGACCCCCGCGCATTGCGTGAGCGCGGCCTCCACCTCACCCAGCTCAATACGGAAACCCCGCACCTTCACCTGATCATCCACACGCCCCACAAACTCCAACGAACCATCCCCACGCCACCGCACCACATCCCCCGTGCGATACATCCGCGAGCCCCCACCCACGCCAGAACCCCCGCCCACGAACGGGCAGGCCACGAACCGCTCCGCCGTCAACCCCGCACGACCCCAATACCCACGCGCCACACCCACACCCGCCACATACAACTCACCCTCCACACCCACCGGAACAGGCCGCAGGAAAGAGTCGAGAACGAACACCGACGTATTCGCCAACGGCCCCCCGATCGACACCCCACCCTCAGCCGACACCACACCCCGTGTCGACCACACCGTCGTCTCCGTCGCCCATACACATGCACCACACAACCCGACACCCCCACCGCACCCACCAAACCCCGCGCCACCTCACCCGGCAACACCTCACCCCCCACCAACACCCGCACACCCCGAAGCCGATCCCCCGCCACCGCCAGCATCTCGCGCCACAACGACGGCGTCGCCTGCACCACCGACACCCCCGACGACACCACCAACTCCACCAACCGCCCCGCATCACCCCACCACACCACCAACGCCATCACCACACACCCACCACCAGTCAACGGACCAAACAACTCCACCACCGCAATATCAAACGCAAACGTCGTCAACGCCAACACACGCCCCACACCCACCACACCACGCAACGCACCCAACACATTCACCACACCACCCTGCGACACCACCACACCCTTCGGCCGACCCGTCGAACCCGACGTATACACCACATACGCAGCCCGCCCAGGATCCTCAGCAACCCCCAACACCAACCGCCCCGACGACAACCCCGCCAACTCCCCCAACACCACCGGATCATCCAACAACACCACCGGAACACCACCAGGAACCACCACCCCAGCCCCCGACACCGACACCACCACAGCCGGAGCACAGTCCCCCACCACAAACGCCACCCGCTCCACCGGATACGACGGATCCACCGGCACATACACACCCCCCACCTTCAACACCGCCAACAACGCCACCACCACATCCACCCCACGAGGCAAAGCCACCACCACACGCGACTCCACCCCCACACCACGCCCCCTCAACAACCACGCCAACCGATTCGCCCGCGCATCCAACTCCCCATACGAAAGCGACACCCCACCACACACCACAGCCTCAGCCCCAGGAACCCGCCCCACCTGCTCCTCAAACAACCCACAACCGACACACCAGCCACCCCCACCGACGTCTCATTCCACTCCTCCACCACCCGACGCCGCTCCCCCGGCACCAACACATCCACCCCACCCACCGGAACATCCGGCGACCCCACCACCACACCCAACAACCACACCAACCGCTCCACCAACAACTCCGCAGAACCCCGCTCAAACACATCCACCGCATACGTCAACACACCACGAAGCCCCAACACAGAATCCGGCATGGCGAACTCGAAGGTGAGGTCGAAGCGGGCGACATCGTGGCCAGGGTGGATCTCAGTGCGTCGAGGTGCGGGATGTTGACATTGACTCCTGACGACATCTGATTGTGCAACGTGAGCATGACCTGGAAGAGGGGTGGCGGGACAGCGACCGCTCCGGATTAAGGATCTCCACCAGCCGCTCGAAGGCACGTCCTGATGCGCGTACGCCTCCAGATCCGTCTCCCGCACCCGCCCCACCAACTCACGGAACGTCGGATCACCCGACACATCCGTCCGCAACACCAACGTGTTGATGAACAACCCCACCAGATCATCCACCGCATCATCCCCACGCCCGGCAACCGGCGTACCAATCGGAACATCCTCCCCCGCCCCCGACCGCGACAACAACAACACCAACGCCGCCTGCAACACCATGAACACACTCGACCGCGACTCCCGCGCCAGCCGAACCACACCCGCATGCACCTCGGCAGGCACCGTGAACACGACACGCTCACCCCGGTGAGAAGCAGCCGCAGGACGGGGCCGATCCACGGGCAGCACGATCTCAGCCGGCAGGTCGGCCAGCTGCTCCCTCCAGTACGCGACCTGACGCGCGACCAACTCTCCGGATCGTCCTCCGCACCCAGCAACTCCCGCTGCCACAACGCATAATCCGCATACTGCACCGGCAGCGCCGACCATCGCGGGCCACCATCGCCGTCATCCACGCCTCGTACGCGGCGGTGAGATCGCGGATCAGGGGCTTCAGCGACCAGCCGTCGGTGGCGATGTGGTGGCAGGTGAGGAGCAGGACGTGCTCGTCCGGACCCAGCTCGAACAGAGTTGCCCGACCGGGATATCGGCCGTGAGGTCGAACGCGTGCCGCGCTTCTTTCCGCCAGCCGTTCCGACAAATCGGCCTCTTCGAGCGACGCTTCGGCCCAGGGGACCTCCACTTTCGGGCCGAGCACGACCTGATACCCGCCCTCTACGTCCTCGGCGAAGACCGTACGCAGGCTCTCGTGCCGCGCCACCACATCACCGAGCGCCGCCCGCAACGCCTCCCGGTCCAACGAACCGCTCAACCGCAACGCCATCGGCACGTTGTAGGTGGCGCTGGGGCCCTCCAACTGGTGCAGGAACCACAAACGCTCCTGGCCGAAGGAGAGCGGAAGGCGCGCGGGACGCACCCCGGCAACGACCGGCGCACGACCAGTCCCCGCTCCCTCCAGTAGACGTCCGAGCTCGGCCACTCTCGGCGCCTCGAAGAGCTGCCGCACCGACAGCTCGACCCCGAGCACCGACCGCGCCCGTCCCACCAGACGTGTGGCCAGCAGTGAGTGACCACCGAGCTCGAAGAAACTGTCGTCGATGCCGACCCGGGAGACGCCCAGCACCTCGGCGAACAGACCGCACAGGATCTCCTCACGCGGCGACCGCGGACCACGCCCCGCAACCACTTCGGCTGCCGGCTCCGGCAACGCCCGACGATCCACCTTCCCGTTCGGCGTCAACGGGATCCGGTCCAAGACCACGATCACCGACGGCACCATGTACTCCGGAAGCACCCGCGCACACGCAGCACGCACCACCGACACATCAAGCACCACCACCCCCCTCCGCCGACACATACCCCACCAAGCGCCGATCCCCCACCACACCCTCACGCACCACCGCAACCGCCCGGCTCACCCCCGCACACCCACCCAACGCGGCCTCCACCTCACCCAGCTCAATACGGAAACCCCGCACCTTCACCTGATCATCCACACGCCCCACAAACTCCAACGCACCATCCCCACGCCACCGCACCACATCCCCCGTGCGATACATCCGCGAGCCCCCACCCACGCCAGAACCCCCGCCCACGAACGGGCAGGCCACGAACCGCTCCGCCGTCAACCCCGCACGACCCCAATACCCACGCGCCACACCCACACCCGCCACATACAACTCACCCTCCACACCCACCGGAACAGGCCGCAGGAAAGAGTCGAGAACGAACACCGACGTACGCGCGAACGGCCGACCGATCGGCACGGGGCCCTTCGGGGCCGGAGTACCGGAGTCGAGGCGCCACTCCATGCAGTTGACGGTCGTCTCCGTCGGTCCGTAAGCGTTGAAGATCGTCACATCCGGGCGCCGCTCGCGCCACCGGTCGAGCACCTCGCCCGTCAGCGCCTCGCCACCCACCACCAAGGTCCCGGTGGGAGCCATGACGTCCTGGTGCTCCTCCATCAGCGCCAGGTGGCTGGGGTCACCTTCACAGCGTGGCCTGCGCGCCGTCGTCCAGCTCCGCGAGGTGTACACGTCCGCCGCTCACCAAGGGGGTGTACAGGGCCGTGACGGTGAGGTCGAAGGAAAGCGACGTGTGCAGCAGCGAGGTGCCCGTGGCGGCGTCCCCGTACACGCTCCGGTTTCGCAGGAGTAGGTGCCGAGAGAGTGGTGCTCGACCACCACGCCCTTCGCTGCCCCGTAGAACCGGAGGTGTAGATCATGTATGCCGCCTGGTCTGCCCTCGGCGCCGTCCAGGGGGTGTTCGGCGGAAGTCCCGCAAGCTCCCGCACCACCGCCGGTCGTCCAGAAACACGGGCGCTGCGCCGTCCGGCACGGGGAGGCCGGAGTCCGTGGTGGAGATCACCGCGGTGGGCGCACAGTCGGTCATCATGAAGGCGATGCGGTCGGCGGGTAGGCCGGTCCACAGGAACGTACGCGCCGCCCGCCTTCTGCACCGCCAGCAGTGCCACCACCGCGTCCACCGACCGAGGCAGAGCCATCACCACCCGCGACTCCACCCCCACACCGCGCGCCCTCAGCAACCACGCCAACGGTTGACCCGTGCGTCCAGTTCCTCGTACGAGAGCGTCAACTCGCCGCACACCAGCGCGTCGGCGCAGGGAGTGCGGGCCACCTGCTCCTCGAACAGCGCCGGCAACGAGACCTGCGGCACCGCCACCGACGTCTCGTTCCGCTCTTCTACCATCTGGCGCCGCTCCCCCGCCGTCAGCATGTCCACTCGGGGCGACGGGGAGGCCCGGGCTATGCGCCATGCCGCGGAGGACGTGGCTCAGGAGACCGATGATCTCCTGGACGCGTGCGGCGGTGAAGAGGTCGGGGCGGTAGACGATGCGTCCGCCGACGTGCTCGCTCACCCCGGAGATCAGGTGAGGGGGTAGTGCGTGGCGTTGCGCGACTGGACATCCCTGACCCGCAGGGTCGCGCTGTCGGTGCCGTCGGTGTGGCGGGGGAAGTTCTCGAAGACCATGCCGACGTCGAAGAGTTCCTCCATGCCCGCGGCGCTCTGGATTGCCGTGAGGCCCAGGTGGTGGTGGTCCAGCATGCGAGCCTGCTCCCGCTGGGCCCTGGCGAGCAGCGCGCCGAGGGACTCGGCGGGCCGCAGTCGGAGCCGCAGCGGTACGGTGTTGATGAACAGGCCGACCATGTTCTCGACGCCATCCAGCTCGGGGGGCCGCCCGGACACCGTCATGCCGAACACGATGTCGTCGCGTCCGGTGAGTCGGCCGAGTACGAGCGCCCAGGCGCACTGGAGCACGGTGTTCAGAGTGACGCCGTGAGCGCGGGCAGTGGCGCTCAGTGCCGTGCTGGCCTCCTCGTCGAGGCTGAAGTCGAGACGGTCGGGGAGGGCGGTGGCCCGCTCGGCGCCGGGTGCCAGCAGGCAGGGGCCGGGGAGGTCGGCCAGGTTCTCTCGCCATGCCTGCGCGGCGGCCTCCCGGTCCCGGGAGTTCAGCCAGTCGAGGTGGTCACGGTATGAGCGGACGGGCGGCAGGCCGCGGGGGTCGCCGCCACTGCGGTAGAGCGCGACCAGTTCGCGCAGCAGAACCGCCATCGACCAGCCGTCCACGACCGCGTGGTGTGCGGTGAGTACGAACCGGAAGCGCTCCCCGGCGAGACGGAACAGTGCGAAGCGGACCAGAGGAGCGTGGGCGAGGTCGAACCGTCGCAGCCGGTCGGCCGTCACCTCGGTGTCCACGGTCCGCTCCCGCTCGGAGGCGGGGACCTCGCTCAGGTCACGTTCGTGCCAGGGCAGGCGGACCTCGCGGCGCAGCAGGCGGACCCAGTCGCCCGAGCGGCGCTGGCGGAAGCAGGACCGGAGGTTGGGGTGGCGCCGCAGAAGTTCCCCGGCAGCCGCGCGCAAGGCCTCGCGGTCGAGCACACCGTCGAGGTCGAAGGCGACCTGGGCGACGTAGGAGTCTGGAGCGCTGTCGTCGTAGACGTGGTGGAAGAGCATTCCCTCCTGGAGAGGGGTGACCGGCAGGATATCCTCGATCGACTTCGAGCGCGCGTTCACCACGGACGTCCCTTCACTCCACGACGCTTCGCGTCCGGTTGCGTGCAGAGAGAGGAGCGGGGCGGCGGAGTGGCACCGTGTGTCCATCGGCCGGGTTCTTCGAGGTGGCCGACGAACCGGTAGGGCTCGGCTCCCCGGTTCCTCGAAGCATTTCCCCATTACGGGTAATTCGACGCTAGTTGGCTTCCAAATAAGCCGTCAAGCGTTTCAGGAAGCGCCAAATACCGGTGCCCACGGGGTACCGAAAGTGGCATTCCGGGGTCCGCCGTCTCCTCCCGTGAAGCGATTACGGAGGAGGCGGCGGGAATTCCGGTTTCGTCGGATCAGCCGTCGGTCGCGAGGGAAGCGCCGATGATGGCGGCGGTCTCGAAAGGCCGGGTGCTGGCGAAATAGTGGCCGCCCTCGCGCAGTTCGTGCAGCTCGACCTGGTCCGCGACGGTCTTCCAGTCGCGGTAGCGCTCCGCTCCCCCCTCCGTCGTGGGGTCGTCCGAGGCGAGGACGACATGGACGGGGGTGGTGACCCGGTGCGGTTCCGGGTCACGGTGCAGCTCCAGCAGGTGGGCGTTGGTGGTGCGTACGTCGTGGCGGTACGCGGTGCCGACGAGGTCGGCGCGCTCGGGCTTGAGCCGGTCCAGCTCCACGTACGCGCTGTCCGCGAGCAGCCGCCGGGTGATCTCGGCGGGGCGGAGCGCGGCGACCTCGACCTGCTCGGCGCGCAGGGTGGCCTCCGCGTCGAGCAGCAGCGCGCCGAGAAACACCCGGGTCAGCTCGGCGCCGCTCGCCTCCAGCAGCCTCGCGGTCGCCAGCGCGTGGGCGCTGCCCGCGCAGTGGCCCCAGAGCATGACCGGTCCTGTGACGCCCCGGCGTATCTCGTCGTGAACGCGGCCGGCGATCTGCTGGACATCCTGCGGGAGCTCCGCCGTGCCGGTGAAGTCGTGGGCGGGCAGCTCCACACCGAGCACCCTGACACGGTGGTCGGCCAGGCGTTTCGCCAGGAGCTGGAAGTTGACCGCGTTTCCTCCCGCGTACGGGAAGCACACCAGTGTTGCTGCCGCGTCGGGCACCGGACCGCCGAGCGGTTGCAGCAGATCATGGTCGCCAACCTCGACCGCCGTGCCGGAGTCGATAAGCGCGGCCAGTTCCGAGAGAACGGGGGTGCCAATCAGCTGTTTGAGGGAGATCTCCCGGTCGAGCTTGACGACCAGGCGGACGGCGGTGAGTGAGGTGGCGCCGAGCGCGAAGAAGTGGTCGTGACGGCCGATCCGTTCCACCGGTATGCCCAGCGCCTCGGCCCACTCCGTGGCGAGCCGGTGCTCCGTCGGGGTCGCGGGGGTGGTGTGCGAGCCCGGGGCGTGGCCCAGGGACTGGGCGAGCGAGCCCAGCGCCTTCTTGTCGACCTTGCCGTTCTCGTTGAGCGGCAGCGTGTCCAGGCGGTGGAAATGGGCGGGCACCATGTACACGGGCAGCAGGGACGCCAGGTGGTCGTGCAGGTCCTCCTCACCGGTCTCCTCCGAGGCCGTGACGAAGGCGGCCAGGCTCTTCTCCGCGCCGGCGGCGTGTGCGACGACGACGGCGCAGTCGCGCACACCGGGGGCGCCGCGCAGTTTGTTCTCGATCTCGCCGATCTCGATCCGGTAGCCGCGCACCTTGACCTGCTGGTCGCGGCGGCCGAGGAACTCAATGGTGCCCTCGGGCAGCCAGCGACCGAAGTCTCCGGTGCGGTACATCCGTTCCCCGGGCACGTACGGGTCGGGGACGAACGCCTGCCGGGTGCGTTCCGGGTCGTTGATGTAGCCCCGGCCGACGGACAGCCCGGCGAACACGATCTCACCGGGGGTGCCCAGGGGGGCGAGCCGCCCGTGCTCGTCCAGGATGTAGGTGCGGACGTTGCGCAGTGAGCGGCCCACGGAGACGAAGTCGCGTTCCGGGGCACCGGACAGCACCTCGTGCATGGTGTCGTCGCTTACCTCGGTGGCCCCGTAGGCGTTGACGAGCCGCACATGGGGCTGCACGGCGAACCAGCGCCGCACGGGGTCGAGTTTGAGTGCCTCGCCCGTGATCGAGACGGAGCGCAGCACTCCCAGGTCCCGGGGCGTGCGCTCTAGCACACCGAGCAGGATCTCGAAGTACGACGGCACCAGTTGGGCGACCGACACCCTGGACTCCTCCAGCTCGGCGAGGAAGTGCTCGGGGTCGAGCTGGGTATCGGTGTCGACGATGCGGGCGGCGGCGCCGACGAGGAGTGGAGCGATGAGCTGCCACAGGGAGATGTCGAAACACTGGGAGGCGGTCTGTGACACCACGTCGCCCGCACCCAGATCGACGGAGTCGATCTTCGCGTAGAGATGGTTGACCATCCCGGCGTGTTCGCACTGTGCGCCCTTTGGTGCACCTGTGGAGCCTGAGGTGAAGTAGACGTAGGCGAGTTGGCCGGGGCGGACCGCCACGTCGGGGTCGCCCGGGTCGGCGGCGTCGGGATCTTCGGGCAGCAGGTCCTCGACGAACAGGGAAGTACGGGGCCTGCCCGACTCCTGGGCCGTCGCGTCCATGAGCTCACCGGCGGACCGCTGGCCGAGTACGAACCGGCAGTCGCTTCGGTCGAGTTGGGTGGCGACCCTGGCCGCGGGGAAGTCGGGGCGCACGGGCAGGTAGGCACCGCCCGCCTTGAGGACGCCGAGGATCGTGGCGGCCCACGGCAGGGTGCGGTCCATCACCACTGCCACGACGTCCTCGGCTTGGAGCCCCTTGGCCAGCAGCGCGATGGCGATGTGGTTGGCCGCGGCATTGAGGGTGTGGTAGTCCCAGGCGGTGTCTCCGTGGGAGACGGCGGTGGCGTGCGGGTGGGTGCGGACGCGCTCCTCGAAAAGGCCGGGGAACATGGTGGCTGGGAGCGGGTGCGGCGGGCCCGCGAGAGCGGTGAGATGATGCTCGCGCTCCTCCTCGGAGATCAGCTCCGTGAGGTGGTGCTGGGCTTCGGGCTCGGCGGCGAGCCGGCCGAGGGCTGTTCGGATGTACGTCCCGAGCCGCTTCGCGTAGGTGGCGTCGATGGTGTCGACGCGGTGGCTAAGCCGCAGCGCCGGCTCATCGCTCGGGGCCCATGTCAGGTGAAGCGTGGTGCCGGGGGCGAGGGCGACCGGTGCGGCCTTCGTGGCGGCGGCCGGCGGACGCAGGTCCACCACTATCTGCTGCTCCGGGAAGTCCGCCGGGCGGTCCGTGCGGCTCGGGCGGTCCGCGGTGTCCGCCTGCTCCGCCCGGCCTTCGTGCGTCCGGCCGGCGTGCTGCCGCCGGGCGGCCGCCGTCGCGACGACGACGCCGTGCCAGGGGCCGTCGGCCACGTTGACGTGCAGCGTGCGCGGTGACGGTGCTGTCGGGCCGGACGCCGTGGCCGCCACGTACCCGACGACGACGTCCTTCTCCGCGGTGACAGTGCTGATCACCTTGACCAGCGCGGCAGGAGCAGGGTCTCCACATCGGCGTGCCGCGCCGCGGGCTCACGGCCCAGAGCGTTCATCAGGTCCGGGCTCAGCGATACCACCTGTTCGCGCACCGCGCCCGGTTCCGCGGCGCCCGGCAGGGCCCATCCGGGGACCCTCGTTGGCGCAGGACTGAGTATTTCGGACATGCTTCGACCCCCGCTTACCGGGCGGATGCCCGTGACCGGACGGATTCTGCGAACTGTCTGCTGTCTTCCGAGGTGACGCCTGGGTGAACCGCCGCACACAGCCGTTCGGCGCTGTTCAGTCGGACATGGCCTCGATCAGGCTCTTGGGGCGCATGTCGGTCCAGTTCTCGTTGATGTAGGCGAGCGCCGACTCGCGGTCCGTCTCCGGCAGAGCGATCGTCCAGCCCTCGGGCACCTCGGCGAACGTCGGCCACAGGGAGTGCTGGCCCTCGTCGTTGACCAGGACCAGGTAGGTGCCGTCAGGGTCCTCGAAGGGGTTCACGCTCATGGTTGGGCTCCTTCACCGCTTCGCTGCCGTCTTCTCTTGCCTTCTCGCGCATGTTTGCGAGAGTCGCACGACCGGAGTGTACGAACCGCAGCCGGTGGCTCGGCGGATCCCGGAGCATTTCCGGTGCGGATTCAGGATCGGCTTAATGAGGTACGCCGCGCGAAGGCACCGTTCTTCGGCCTGCCGGAGTTCGCGGATGCTCCGTCATTCACCGGCGGTGAAATCTCGTGACAGCGAAGGTGGTCACTTGTTGAATCGGGGTGACATCCCCGGGAGAGCCCCGGACCTCGGAAAGGTGACGTGATCGTGGACGCGACGCATCTCGCCACAGTGACGAGCAAGGATTTCCGTTCCTTCATGGCACGTTTCCCTTCCGGGGTCGTGGTGCTCACCAGCGCCCTTCCGGACGGGACCCCCCTCGGCATGACGTGCTCGTCGCTGTGCAGCGTCTCCCTGTCGCCGCCGCTCCTGCTCGTGTGCATCAGAAGCGGCAGCCCGACGCTGGAGGCCATCCGAGCACGCGGTGCCTTCGCAGCGCATCTACTCCAGGAGGACGCCCAGTCCGTCTCCGAACTGTTCAGCTCCGGGGCACCCGACCGCTTCGACCGAGTGCGGTGGACACCGGAGGCGGCGACCGGTGTGCCGCATCTGCTCGACGGGGCACACGCGGTCGCCGACTGCGAGGTACGGCAGTGCGACACCATGGGCGACCACGTAGTGGTCTTCGCCGGTGTGCGGCAGATCCGGATCGGCCCTGAAGCGCCGCGGCCACTGGTGTACGGGCTGCAGCAGTACACCGGCCTTCCCCTTCGCAGGGGTGTGCCGTCACCGTAGCGCTGTCAGGCCGTCAGCCTGCGGGAAGTCCGGGGTGCCGGCTGCGGCTGGCGTGTCAGAGGACGCCGGGAGGGCCGGCGCCCGGCTGCCGCGCCCGGCCGCGGAGCACGCGCTCCGTCTCACCCCGGCCGCCCCGGCTGCCGCGCCGCCTCGCCCGCGGGCAGCTCCACCGTCGGGACGCCGCAGGTCGCCATGGCGGAGCCGAGCGGAGTGAGCGAATGCAGCATCGTGTTGGAGCGTCTTCTGCTGGTCACCAGCCCCGCCTCGCGTAAGACGGTCGCGTGCTGGCTGGCGGCGGCCGGCGAAATGCCGAGCCTGCGGCCCAGTTCGCTGGTGTTGCACGTCTCGGTCAGCGCCTGGAGCACCTTGGCGCGGGTGCGGCCGACGAGAGCGGCGAGGGCGCGGTCGCCGGTTCCCGCGGTGCTCCACAGGGCGTCCGCGGTCGTGATGTCCAGCGGCGCGGGGTACACCAGCACAGGCGGCCTCTCGCTGCCTTCGGGGCAGGCGAACACCATCGGCTGGGCGAGGAACATCGAGGGTGCGATGACCAGACCGTTGCCTTTCAGTACGATTTCCTGCATGCGACCGCACGCCACTGTCAGCACTGGCGGACGCCAGTCGATCCAGGTGTGCAGGGTGCTGAGCAGGCTCTCGATTCCCCCGCCCACGAGAAAGCCGCAACGCCGGTCCCGGTCGAGCTGGAGATGGGTGCGCATCTGCGCCCAGTACGGGGCGACGCCCAGCCGGTGGACCCTGCGTATCACGGGGTCAGGGGCGCACTCGGCGTTCTCGGGTGGTGCGTCCGAGGAGACCAGATCGAAGAGCCAGCTTCCCCGGCGCCGGTGGTTCTGCCGTCGTTCCTGGTCACTTTCCTGCGGCTGCGGCGCGGGCCTCCGCTGTGCGGGCGCGGGGACCAGCGTGCGCGCCGGCGGCTGGGTCCGCGGCCTCGGGGGAACCGGAATCGTCTCAGTCGAAGACCTGACCCGGTGCAGTTTCCGGCTGACTGCTTCACGCCACGTGGCGAAAGGCGCCCCTCCCGCTCCCCGCCTCAGGAGATCGACCGCGAAGACCGCCTCCACGACAGGTCCCACTGTCGGCATGATCTTTAACTTCGCCAGGTCATCAATGGTGAAATGCACGTTCTGCATGGATCTCCCCCAAGACTGAGCGCCCACCCGTCGCCAGGCGAACGCACCCGAGAACGTCTGTCGGACACGGCGGCGCGGACGACAGCGCAGCGTCCGGAGACGCGTAGCCGACCACTGTCGCGACATGGCGAACCGTCAAGTCGCTGGTTAACACGGCTTGACCATGTGTCCAGTACTGAGAGGGTGAGGAGGAGTCGGCACCCGTGGCTGGTCCGGTGTATCCCACGCCCCCCATAGCCTCAATACTCCGCTGTTCTGGAACTCTATACACGGATTCCAGTACATGTCATCAGCGCGCGGGGTTGCGATAGCCCTTCAGATGACGTACACGCACCCAGAGTCCGAGAAGAGCACCTCTTCCGATCAACCCGCTGCGTCCCGGGGCGAGTTCAGCCATGGTCGGGGCCCCCGGACCGCCACCTCCGCGGGGGATCGGTGGCGACGGCCGGGGGCCGCGACGGACCTGGCGGCACCGCTCGAAGGGTCAGGCATCCCTCCGTCGCAGCACGGTCAGGCCGATGAGGTGGGCTGCCGTCGCCCAGGCCACCACGATCAGCAAGCCCACCACCGACGAGTATGGGGTCGTGTCCCCGGCCATGAAGTGATTGCCCGCGCTCTGCGGCAGGCCGTCATTGATCTTCAGCAGGATCTCGCTGCCCGGGCCCATGAGGATGAACGGCAGCCCCGCGAGCAGGAAGAACAGCGACGAGAGCGCTCCGACGGCCGACCGGCAGGCGAAGGACAGGCCGACCGTGAGCACCGCCACGAGCGCCAGGTACACGCCCATGGACAGCAGCTGGACGATCGCCTCCGACATCTCGAAGGTGGCCTTCCCGTCGAAGGAGGGCCACGCGACGGCCATCCCGAGGGCGCCGAGCAGTATCCCGGCGACGCACGCGACCGCGCTGGTCACAAGTGCCTTGGCTACCTGCACCCGGTGCCGATCGGGTACCCACTGAAGCGAGGAGCGGATACTGCCCGTGGCGTACTCGCTCGTCACCGTGGTCATCGCCAGAACGACCACGAGGAACTGAACGAGAACCATGGCGGAGACCGGCGCGTTGCCGACCGGCTGCACCGGCTCGTCGTTGATCCGCGCGATGGAGCCGAAGTAGAAGGCGAACACCACCATCAGCACGACGCTCGCCACCAGACAGGCGTACGGCGTGCGGATGGTCCACAGTTTGCCCCACTCCGCGGCCACCGCGCCGGGGAGGCCACCGCCCTTGTGTTCCCGCGCGGACCGTTCGGGGGCCTCGGCCCCCGCCGTGCGCGCCACCGCCGACATCTCGCTCACACCTTCGCCTTCCGCACCGGGGGCTGCGCGCCGAACACCGCGCTCGCCGTGCCGTACTCCACGCTCTCCGCGGTCAGTTCCATGTACGCCTGCTCCAGCGACGCGGAGACCGGGCTCAGCGTGTGCAGTCGCACGCCCAGCTCGTGAGCGAGGTCGCCGACCTCCTCCACGCTTCTACCCGAGACCACGATCTCGTCCCCGCCGACCATCTCCACCTCGACGTCCGCGCCGGCCGTGAGCTTCTCGGCGAGCGCTCGCAGTCCCTCGGGCTGCGGACTGCGCAGCCGCACACCCGCCCGTGAGCTCTGGGCCAGCAGGTCCGCGATCCGCGCGTCCGCCAGCAGCCGGCCCCGGCCGATGACGACGAGCTGATCTGCCGTGAGCTGCATCTCGCTCATCAGGTGGCTGGAGAGGAAAACCGTGCGGCCCTCGGCTGCCAGTGACCGCACCAGCTCACGTACCCAGCGCACCCCGTCAGGGTCCAGGCCGTTGACCGGCTCGTCGAAGATCAGCACCCCGGGGTCGCCAAGCAGGGCACCGGCGACGCCGAGCCGCTGGTACATGCCCAGCGAGAAGCCTCCGGCACGCTTGCGGGCCACCTTCGTCAGGCCCACCGTCTCCAGTACCTCGTCCACCCTGCGTGCCGGGATGCCGTTGGTCCGCGCCATCGAGAGCAGATGGTTACGTGCCGAGCGCGCCGGGTGCAGAGCCTTCGCCTCGAGCAGCGCGCCGACCTCCCGCACGGGGTGGCGCAGCGCCGAGTACGGCTTGCCGTGGATGAGCGCCTCGCCCTCGGTGGGGTTGTCGAGGCCGAGGATCATCCTCATCGTGGTCGACTTGCCCGCACCGTTGGGGCCGAGAAAGCCGGTCACCTGGCCTTCCTTGATGTCCAGAGTCAAGCCGTCCACGGCGACGGTGTCACCGTAGCGCTTGGTCAGTCCTCGCAGGGTGATCACGTTGGTCTTCCTCGTCCGTCGCCTCGGCTTCCGCGTTCTGGTGACACCATAGAAATCCGGCGCTACCCGGCACATCGGTCGTTCGGCAGCGACCCTCCTGACTTCCGGCACCTCCCACCCCTGACTTTCGTCAGGGGTGGGGCTGGTGTGCCGTCAGGATCCGGTGCCGCGCGAGTGGTTTCGTATACTGCGTCTGTGATCCAGGTGATACTCGCGGACGACGAGGCCATGATCCGTGCCGGTGTTCGCGCGATCCTCGCGAAGGCCCCCGACATCGAGGTGGTCGCCGAGGCATCCGACGGGAACGAGGCGGTGGCGGCGGTGCGCCGGCACCAGCCGGACGTGGCGCTGCTGGACATCCAGATGCCCCGGCTCGACGGCATCGCGGCAGCAGCGCAAATCCGCCGCGAGACGAGCGGCACCGCCGTCATCATGCTCACCACGTTCGGTGAGGACGACTTCATCGCCGGGGCCCTCCAGGAGGGTGCCAGCGGTTTCCTGCTCAAGGCCGGTGATCCCAGGGAGCTGATCGCGGGCGTGCACGCCGTGGCAGCGGGCGGCGCCTATCTCTCGCAGAAGGTGGCCGCGCGTGTGGTCGCCGGGCTGCGCATGGGACGCGCCGCGGGCACCTCGCGCTACCCCATCGAACAGCTCACCGAGCGCGAGCACGAGGTGCTGGCGCTGCTCGGCACGGGCCTGTCCAACGTCGAGATCGCCGCCCGGCTCCACCTGGTCGAGGGCACCGTGAAGGCACACGTCAGCGCGATTCTCGGTAAACTCGGCGTACGCAACCGGGTGGAGGCGGCCATCGCCGCCCACGAGGCGGGGCTCACCGGCCGTTCGACGTAGCCGGGCCTCCGCCGGGGTCCGGTGTGGGCGTGGCGGTGGGGGTGGCAGTCCCCGCCGGTTGCCACCGCACCCCCTGTCACGTCCTCGCTGGCCCGGAGCCGGCCGCGGGTGTCAGCGCGAGCCCGGCCGCGAGAGCGGCCACTGTCGGTGGCGGCCCCAGACAGCTTCTCACCGCCGCCGACTCCACGCCCCGCAGAACCCGTTGGGCCGCGTGCTCCGGCAGTACGTCGACGTCCGTCAGCAAGGTGAGCAGGACCTCCGACCCGTGGCCGCGCACGCGGAGTGTCATCTCGGTGCCGTGGGCCTGGAAGGTCCCGGAACAGGTCACCTCGGAGGCGAGCGGCTCCAGCTCGGACGCGGAGGGAGCAGTCTCGGGTACGTCGCCGGGGTCTTTGTCCAGACAGTCGAAGAGGCGCTCCAGCCGCACAGGTCCGCGCTCGGCCGTAGCCTCCGCGAGCATCCGCTCGACGGCTTTGATGTCGTACTTGCCGTGGTGATAGGCCGTCAGCAGTTCGTGCTGGCAGCGCCGCGCCGCCTCCAGCACGGTCTCGGCTGAGGAGCCGCGCAGGACGGTCAGACCGGGCTGGCACATGCACGCCATGCTGGCGCCGGTGCCCTGCTCGAACCGGTTGGTGACCATCACCTTGAACGGGACGCTCTCCTCGCCGGTGTATGCCGCGAGCAGGGAGCTGAACGGGGCCAGCACGAGCGCGCCGAGGGAGATCCGCTCGGCTCCCCGCAGCCATCGGGAGGCCGTGCGCAAAGCGGCGGAGTGCAGATCCAACCGGGCGATGGTACGGGATTTCTTGCCTGTGATGCCCTCGGCGCCGGGCGCGGGCCCGGAGCTCACCGGCACCTCACGCAGTTTGCCGCGCAGGTGGTCCAGGGTGCGCTGGTGCCGCCGCCGTCCCAGGGGCGAGTGCTCGGATGCGGCGATGTCGCAGGGCTGTGCGCGGCTTCCGTCCTGGCCCGCCCACAGATGTGGTGACGTGCCGAGGAGGTCGTGGAACTCCTTTCTCAGCAGGGCGTGCGCGAAGGCGTCGGAGGCGCTGTGGTTGACCACGCACAGGACCAGCCGGACGAAGCCGTTGTCACCGCACAACAGGCCGAACCGCACGGGAAGTTCGCGCCTGAGGTCGAACGGCGTCCGCGCGACCCGTCCGACGAGAGGATGCCGCAGCATCGGAGTGCCGGGGTCGGCCACGGTGTCGGCGGGGATGTCGAGCGGGCCCACCTCGTGCACGCGCTGGACGAGTGCGCCCGACACGTCCTCCACGAGGGTGGTGCGCAGCCCCTCGTGACGGCGCACCAGCTCGGCCAGGGCCGCGCGCACCGTCGGTCGGTCGCGCGGTGTGCGCAGCTCCCACGACTGGCACAGGTTGAACAGATGGCGGCGTGCGAGCGGCGCCGCCATCTGTTCGTACCACTGCCCCCGCTGTCCGAAGGTGGCGGGGGCGGTGCGCGCCACCGGTGTGTCAGCCGCGGTCAAGGGGACCCCTGCGGGCCGCCACCAGGGCGGGCATTACGGTGCCGCGCCGGATCTCACTGAGCGCGGTCGCGATCGTCTCCAGCACTGCCTTCTGCTGCCGCTCCCCGTAGACCGCCACCAGCTTCTCGCGGTTGACGCGCATCGAGAGCCAGCGGGTGCGCAGCACATCCGCCGCCCACTCCCCCAGCTCGCGCACGGACACCGCCGTGAAACCGGCCGCCGCCAGCTGGGCGGCGCGTTCGTCAGCCGTCGCCCGGCGGAAGACGGTGTCGGGGTGTGCCGCGCGGAAGTCCTCGGCCAGCGCGGCGGGGTCGGCGACGAGGCTGACCTCCTCGGTGAAGGTCAGCAGGCCGCCGGGCGCAGCAGCCGGTACGCCTCGTGCACTACCGCCGCCACGTCGGTGAAGTGCGAGAGCGACCCTGACGCGAACACCACGTCGAAAGAGCCGCCGGGCAGCCCGGTGTCCTCGGCGGCTGCGCACACAGCGGTGACCGGTGTGGAGAGGGGGTCGGCCGCGTGGCTCTCGGCGGTGAGACGGACGTGCTCCTCAACCACGTCCACACCGACAGCCCGCGCCACCTCGGCGCGCCCCGATAGGGCCGTGAGGACGTGGCGCAGCGCGCCGCCCAGGCCGCAGCCCAGCTCGACGACGCTCAGCGGACCGGCCGGCGCGTGCTCGGCGACCGCCTCGACCACCAGGTCGCAGCCATCGGCGCCGAAGTGGCCGAGCTGGTCGAGTCCCCTGAGTCCGCTCCCGTCGATGGCCCGCGCGGCCGTCTTCCGGTCCCAAAGCGCGCCGAACAGGTCGTGGTGGTAGGTGCGTTGGGCCTCGGCCGCGGTGCGGGTGGAGCCGGGCTCTGCGGTGACGTCGTGGGGGGCGATGGCTCTCAGTCCTTCGGTTCGGCGGTGTGCTGTCCTGGGGTGGCGCCGCTGTGCCGCGCCCGGGCGCGTGTGCGCGGTCACGCCGTGGTGTAGGCGTCGGCCTGTAGTGCGTACATGTCCGCGTACCGGCCGCCGGCCGCCGTCAGCTCGGCGTGGGTGCCCTGCTCGACGACGCGCCCCTGGTGCAGTACGACGATGCGGTCTGCGCGGCGGACGTTGACCAGCCGGTGGGTGACCAGAAGAGTGGTCCGAGATCCGCCGCCCTCCCGCGAGCTGGCCTGGCGCAGCCCCTCGAAGACGACGGCCTCGGCCTTGGCGTCGAGGGCGGCGGTGGGTTCGTCGGCGACGAGGAGGGCGGCGTCGCGGTAGACGCCACGGGCGACACCGATGCGCTGCCACTGGCCGCCCGAGAGGTCCCGTCCGCCCACGAACTCCTTGGACAGTATCGTCTCCGCACCGTTGGGCAGGGAGTCGACCACCTCCTCGGCGCCGGAGGCGGTCACGGCCCGGCTCCAGCGTTCCCCGGACGCGTCCTCGTCCTCCAGTCGTCCCACCCGGATGTTGTTGCCGGCCGTCATCGGCCAGCGGGCCGGTTCCTGGGAGATCAGCGCCACTTGGTCGAGGACGGACGCCTCGGTCGCGGTGGCGAGGTCCACACCGTCCCACAGCACGGCACCGGAGACGGGACGGTACAGACCCGTGATGATTTTGCTGAGAGTGCTCTTGCCCGAGCCGTTCTCGCCGACGAGAGCCACCACCTCGCCCCGCCGGAGACACAGGTTGATGTCGCGCAGGGCGTACTGCTCGCTGCCCGGGTAGCTGAACGCGACATCGTCGATCCGGATCTCGGCCGGGTCCTGTGGGACGACGACGGCGTTGTCCGAGTGGCGGCGGGTGGCGGCTTCGGCCAGCAGGTCGTGATACAGGTCGATGTAGTGCGACAGCTCATAGACCCGGTTGAGCGAGCGCATCGTGGTCGCCAGGCCGGTGTTGGCGTTCCGCATCGCCAGCACCGCCGTGCCCGCCAGCGCCAGTGGCATCACGCCGCCGTGCAGCAGGAAGCCGAGAAGCACATAGGCGAGGCCGGTGCTGAGCCCGCTGAGGGCGCGCCCCATGAGCTGGACATAGCCCTTCCGCGTCTCCAGCTTCACGGTCTCGTCGGTGAGCTGCGACGCCACCCGACGGTGCTCCGCCATGAGCTGCTCCTGCATGCGGTAGGCACGCACCTCAGCCGCGACCTCGCGCTTGACGACCAGGTCCTGCACCACACCGATGCGCAGCTGGCGGGTGGCGTTGTGCAGGAAACTCAGGAAGTCCAGCTTGCCGACCTGGGTGGCCGACCACATCTCGGCGAACGCGGCGAGCAGCATGACCGGCAGCAGCCACAGGCTCAGTACGGCGGTGGCGACAAGCGCTGACACCATCGTCACCGCGGACCTGAGCGCCTCGGCCAGCAGCCGGATGCTCTGGTCGATCGACGGCATGCCGCGCCGGATGCCCTGCCGGATCAGCTCGCGGAAGCTCGGATCGTCGAACGCCTTGAGCTCGACGGCGACGACCGCACTGTTCATCGCGTCCTGGGCCTCCTCCATGATCCGGGGGCGCAGGCGTCCCTGGAGCACGGTGGCCACGCTGTCCATGAGGGCACGTGTCGCCAGCGAGGCGACGACGGCGAGCAGCGCGGGCAGGGACTCGATGACCCGGTCGGGTGTGGGCCCCTCGGACAGCAGGGTGGTGAGCACATTAGCGGTGGCGATCAGACCGTAGGCGGACACGGCCCCGGCGAGGAGCTGCGCCAGGCCGACCACGACGGTGAGGGCGGGCGAGGCTCGCCAGGAGAGGCGGACGATCGCGGTGATGGCGCCGGGAACGGCCCGCAGCGTCGCGCCCACGCTCCGTCTGGCGGCTGATTCGCCGGGTGCCGCCCAGGTGGGCTTGGCGAACTCGTCGGTGCCGATAAGGGAGACCGCGCGCGCGGCGGGCGCCCCTCCGCTCCGCTCCCCCTTCGTCCCTCGCTGTGCGCCCGATCGGCGCTCTTTCGGCCTGGCGCGCTTGCCGTCCCCCTTGTTCACTGGTCTCCTCAGCTTCTCGGCGCGATCGGGGTGCGGGTGAGATGGGCAGTGACTCGGGCGAGCGCTGCGGCGAGCCTGTCCCGGTCACGCACGAGGGCGACCCTGATCCAGCCGCGTCCGGCCCCTGGCGAGGCGAAGAAGGACGCGCCCGGCGCTACCAGGACACCGGCCCGTTCGACAAGTTCGCGGGCGAGTTCCGCCGAGTCGCCGGCCAGCGCGGCCGTACGCGCGAGGACGAACCATCCGCCCTGCGGGGTGTGCACGGTGCAGCCCGCCTCGCGCAGCCCGTCGCACACCAGGTCGCGCCGCAGCTCGAACTCGGCACGCACGGATGCGACTTCGGCCTCCGCCTCGGGGCCGAGCGCCGCCGCTCCGCGCTGCAACGGGTGGGGAGCGCCGAGTGTGGTGCGCTCGTGCACCCGGCGCAGCGCCGCGGTGACCGGTGCCGGCGCGAGGCAGTAACCGAGCCGCCACCCGCTCATGGCGCGAGTCTTGGAGAGGCTGCCGACGACGATCGAGCGGTGGCGCAGCCGGGGCACGCCGCCCACGGGTGACAGGTGCCGGTGGCCGTCGTAGACGAACCGGTCGTAGACCTCGTCCGTGATCAGCGTGAGGTCGTGGCGTTCGCAGAGCGCGGTGAGTGCGTCGAACTCGGCGCGGTCGAAGACCCGCCCTGTCGGGTTGTGCGGATTGTTGAGCAGCACGGCCCGCGTGCGCGGGGTGACGGCGGCTTCCAGGGCTAGCCCGTCCAGGCGTCGGCCCTCACCGGTCAGCGGAACGAAGCGGGCGCTCGCACCGGCCAGATCGACGACCCCGGGGTGGTTTTCGTAGAAGGGTTCCGGAACGAGCACCTCGTCGCCGGGGTCGGTAGCGGCGATCAGTGCCACCAGGAGCCCTTCGGTGGCTCCGGCGCTGATGGTGACCTCGTGCTCGGCGTCGACGCGTACACCACGCACGGCGCCGAGCCCGGCCGCCACCGCGTGCCGCAGTTCCGGCGACCCCGCCGGATCGGCGTACTGGTGGGAGCCGGAGCGCAGGGCCGCCACGGCTGCTTCGACGGCGGCCCCCGGCGGACTTCCACGGGGGATGCCGAGGGCCAGGTCGGTGGCACCGCTCTCGCGGGCGGCGGGCAGCAGCGCGGCGAGAGCCATCGGCGCCACGGCAGATGTGCGCCGGGACAGCCGCGTCGTCATAGTGCGCAGTCCGCTCTCTCGACCGGATCGCCCATCGCGACCAGCACCTCGCGTTCGCCCTGGAAGGGTTCGCGGCCGTGCGCGAGTCGGATGTTGTCGACGAGCATGAGGTCGCCGCGCTGCCAGCGCTCGGCGCTGCTGACCTTCTCGTAGGCGGAGTTCAGCAGCTCGATCTCGGCCCTGCCCACGGGTTCGCCGTTGCCGTAGAAGGTGCGGAAGGGCAGGTCGTCGCCGCACTCCGCGCGCAGCATCGTGGCCACGTCTTCCGCCAGGCTCCACTCGCTCCAGAAGGCGACGTGGTTGAACCAGGACGTCTCCCCGGTCTCCGGGTGCCGCACGAGAGCGGACCGGTGCTGCGTGGTGGTGAGCCTGTCACCGTGCCATGCGGTGGTGAGGCGCTGCTCGGCCGCGTACCGCTCCACCGCCTCGCGGTCCTCGGTGCCGAAGGCCTCCTGCCAGGTCAGGCCGAAGTGTCCCCAGTAGTTGCGGACCAGCATCCAGCCCTCGTCGGTGAAGCGCTGGACCAGACGGTCAGGCAGTAGGTCCAGGAGGGCCCGCATGTCGCCGAGGAAGGTCTCACCACCCGCCGTCGGCGGGGTCAGGCAGGCGAACACGAGGAGGTGCGGGAAGCTGAGCGCGTAGCTGTTCTCGTTGTGCAGCCGGATGCGGCGCCGCGCGGGTACGTCGGTCGCGGTGTAGACACCCTCGCCGTAGGCGCTGCGGGGGGTGGCCTTCTCCACGTACTCGGCGGGACGGGCGACGATCAGGTCGCGCAGTACCGCGAACTCCCGCGCCGTGGTGAAGGGCAGGCCCCGCAGCAGAACAGCGCCGTGCTCACGGCGCAGCGCGTGCACCTCGTCGAGGTGCTCCGTGACCCAGTCGGCCGCCTCGGGCACGGTCCGGTGCCGGCCGGTGTCCAGGGCCACGGGGGCACGCGGCGGTTCGGTGAACATGATGAGTGCTTCCTCCCGGATCGGTGGTCAGCGCCTCGCGCTGACGGGAAGGCTCAGCAGACCGCGCAGGGCTGCCGTGGGACGGCGCCGCAGCGGTCCGGCGCGGTGCAGTTCGGGGGCGCGCTCGGCGAGCACGCTGAGCGCCACGTCAGTCTCCATCCGGGCCAGGGGGGCGCCGACGCAGTAGTGGGCACCGCTGAGGAACGCCAGGTGCTGGCCCGCACCCGAGCGGCTGATGTCGAAGCGGTGCGGGTCGGGGAAGATCACGGGGTCGCGGTTGGCGGCGCCGAGGACGAGCATGAGGACCGTGCCGACGGGAACGGGCCGGTCCCCGAGCGTCAGTGCCTCGCGCGCGACCCTGATCGAATACTGCACGGGCGGGTCGAAGCGCAACGACTCCTCGGCGACGGCGGGCGCGAGACCGGGGTCGCCGACGAGCGCCTCCCACTGTGAGCGGTCGGACAGCAGGCGCAGTACGGCGTTGGACACCAGGTTCGTGGTGGTCTCGAACCCCGCGGTGAGCAAGAGCTGGCAGGTGCCGATGATCTCCTGTTCGGGCAACTGGTCGCCGTCCTGCGACCGCAGCAACTCGCTGACCAGGTCCTCGCCCGGCTCCCCGCGGCGCTTGCCGACCAGATTGGTGAACATGGCGTTCAGCTCCCGCGCCGCCGCACGGAACTCGGCGGCCTGCCGCGCGGAGCGGATCCCGTCGATGGCCCTGCCGGTGACCAGCCCGTAGTACGCGAAGCGGTCCACGTCGACGTCGGTGATGCCGAGCAGCTCGCTGATCACGGTGATGGGCAGCGGGGAGGCGAAGTCGGTCACCACGTCGAAGGTGCCGCCCCTGGCCAGCGCCGTGTCGATCAGGCGGTGGGCGACCTCCTCCGTGCGCTTGCGGTACTCGGCGATCTTGCGGGGGCGGAACGCGGGCGCGACCAGTCGCCGCCACCGCATGTGGTCGGCGACCTCCGCTTCCAGGAACGAGGTGTCGCCTGGCTCATCGCCCGCCGCACCGCCGCCCTCCGCGGGAGCGGTACCCTCGCCGGTCCCGGTACCGGAACCGTCGACGTCGCCGGGCGCGGAGGTCTGCGAGGCGGCCGGGGCGGTCCGCGCACCGGGGCCTGCCGCGGGCTCCTCGTTGCGGCGGGCGAACGCGGAACCGCGCAGCACCTGGCTGCACAGCTCGTGCGCGGTCACCGCCTGCACCCCGGCCCGGCTGCGGTACACGGGACCGTGCGCCCGGATGTGTTCGTACAACGGGTAGGGATCATCGAGGTGTTCGTGCAGCATCAGCCGGCAGACGAGGTCGCCCCGGCGCGCGTGGGTCCACAGCACGGCGCGCTTGTACTGGAGTCTCGCGGCACGGCGAAGCTCTGCCACGTCCGGCATGTTGATACCCCCGGTCGGTGAGTGTCGCTGACTCTTCCAGCGCGACGATGAATGGACAAGATCATTTACAGTGGGCGAAAACACGCCGCCCGGACCCCTCATCCGGCGCTCGACCGGCCCCCCGCGCGGCCGGGGCCGCCAAGTTCGCCGGGCTCATCGGTCTCGTCGAGCTCGTCCAGTTCCAGGGCCAGTTCGTCGATCTCGTCCTGGCTGATGTGCGCCACGGCCACGTCGGCGGGCGACAGAGCACTCCCGTTGCCGGGAGCACCGGCATGTCTGACGAGCGCCTCAAGCGCGGCCGCCCACAGCTCGCCCAGCCCGGCGATCCGGTCGGCGGACACCGCGTGTGCGGCCCAGGTCCAGGTGGCGACGAGAACGGGGCCCCCGGCGCCGTCGCCGCTGCCGGAGGCCCTGGGGTCTCCGGGAGGCGCGTCGAGGACCACGGCGGTCAGTTCGAGGAGCTGGGCCAGCGGGGCCTCGGGATCCTGGTCGCTCCCGGCGTCGTAGTCGGCGACGGGTGCGAAGTCCTCGGTGCCCGCGCCGCCGGAACCGGTGACTCGGCCCAGGTAGTTGAAAGTCAGTTCCGGTGCGGCGAGGGCCGACAGGCGCGGGCGTGCCCGTCTGCTGAGGTGGCGCAGGAGGCCGTAGCCCAGGGTGTGCCGGGGCAGCGCGCCCAGCTGCTCCTTGACGTCGCTCACCAGCCGGGCGGCCGAAGCCGGGTCCGACCACGCACGGGCGCGGTCCGGCGCGGGCAGGTCGAGCCGCACCGGGTAGGTGCTGGTGAACCAGCCGACCGTGCGCGACAGGTCCGCCCCGCGCAGCAGTTCCTCGTCCCGGCCGTGCCCCTCGATCTCGGCCACCACAGCGGCGGCGCCGGCGGCACGCCAGTCGGCCACCGCCCAGGCCAGGGCGGCGAGAAGCAGTTCCCTGGGTTCGCAGCGGTAGGCCGCTGTGGCCTCGGTGAGCAGCCTGGCGGTCGTCCCGGCGGACAGCCGCATGGTGTGCCGCCCGGCCGTCGCGGCCAGATCGACTTCGGGATCCAGTGAGCGGTCGGCGAGGGCGAGCCGGGGCTGCCGCAGCACCCGCTCCCAGGCGGGCACGTCGTCGGCCAGCGCGGGTTCCTGGGCCAGCGCGGTCAGGCGTCCGGCCCAGGTGCGCAGCGAGGTGCCGACCGGCTGGAGCGAGGCGGTACGCCCGTCCCGCGCGGCCCGGCACGCCTCTGCCAGGTCGGGCAGCAGGATGCGCCACGACACGGCGTCCACGGCGAGGTGGTGCACCACAAGCAGCAGCAGCGCTTCCCGGTTCGGCCCCCGGTCGAAGAGGACCGCGCACAGAACGTTCCCGCGCCTCGGGTCGAGCCGGTCCCTGGCTGCCTCGCCTTCCCGCCTCAGCACGTCCCGCAGGGTGTCCTCGTCCGCCTCTGAGACGTCCACGTGGTGCAGGCGGGCCCTGGTGTCCACCGTGCCGGGCTCGCGCACCCGCAGCCCCCACGCGTCACCGCCGTCTCCACCGCAGTCGGCCAGGGTGAGCCGGAGCGCGCAGTGGTGGTCGGTCACGGCGGCGAGGCCCGCCGCCACGTGGGCGGCGGTCGTGCCGGGCGGAGTGCGCACGAGGGTGGACTGGCAGAAGCGGGCAAGGGGTATGCCGCTCTCGCGCAGCCAGGAAACGAGAGGGGTCACCGGCACCGGGCCCACCCCGCTGCCTCGGGGTTCCAATGCGCCCGCGCCCGCGTCGGTGGTGACGGTCGCGAGCAGTGCGGGTGTGGCGTGCTCGAAGACCTGGCGCGGGGACAGCACGAGACCGGCGCGGCGCGCCCGGCTGACCAGGTCGATGGCGAGGATGCTGTCGCCGCCGAGGTCGAAGAACCCGTCGTCGACGCCGACCCCGTCCACGCCGAGGACTTCCTGGAAGAGTCCGACCAGGATCTCCTCATGCGCGCCGGCGGCTGCCCTGGCCGCGGCGGCGGGTGTGAACTCCGGTGCGGGCAGCGCGGCCCGGTCCACCTTGCCGTGCGCGGTGACGGGCAGTTCCGGTAGCACAAGGACGGCGGCGGGCACGAACTGGCGCGGCAGTGTCCGCGCCACGTGGGCGCGGACCGCGGCGGGGTCGAGGTCGGCGCCGGGCCTGGCGACCACGTGGGCGACCAGGCGCGGTACAGCCTCGGTGGTGAGGCTGACGACGGCGGCGGCCACCCCGCCGGCCGTGGCGACGGCCGCCTCGACCTCGCCGGTCTCGACACGCACGCCCCGCAACTGGACCTGGTCGTCGCCGCGCCCCACGAAGTCGAGGCGCCCGTCGCGGCGACGGCGGACGATGTCGCCCGTGCGGTAGGCGCGTTCACCCGGGGGCCCGTAGGGGAAGGCGACGAAGCGTTCAGCGGTGCGGGCCGGTTCCCTTAGGTAGCCGCGGGCCAGACCGGCGCCGCAGACGTACAGCTCGCCGGGGACCCCGACGGGCACCGGCCGCAGCGCCGCGTCGAGGACGTACGCGCGTGTGTCGCGCACGGGCCGTCCGATGGGCACGCCGTCCTCGCCGGTGAGCGGGTCCGAGGCACAGACCACCACGGTGGACTCGGTCGGCCCGTAGGCGTTGACCAGCCGACGGCCGGGGGCCCAGCGGCGCACGAGGTCGGGCCCGCACGCCTCGCCGCCCACGACCAGCGTCTCCAGGGTGGCCAGGGCTTTGTCGGGGACGGACGCGAGCACGGCGGGCGGCACCAGGGCGTGGGTGACACGGTGGGCCGCGACCGTCTCGGCGAGCAGGTCGCCGGCGAGCGGACCGGGTTCCGGCACGACGAGGGCGGCACCCGCGGCGAAGGTCATGGTGAGTTCCAGTACGAGCGCGTCGAAGCCGGGCGCCGACAGTTGCAGCACCCTGCTGTCGGGCCGTACCGCGAACCGCTCGCGCTCCTCGGCCGCCAGGGAGGCCAGGCCGGTATGCGGGACGGCCACGCCCTTGGGGGCGCCGGTCGAGCCCGAGGTGTACAGCACATAGGCCAGGTTGTGGTGGCGCAGGGGGCGCAACCGGTCCGCGTCGGTGGGCGGGTGCACGGGGCGCCAGGTCAGGTCGAGTTCCGCCGGGACAGCGGCGGGCACGCTCCCGACCCGCGCGGCACCCGCCGGGTCGGTCAGGACGAGGGCGGCCGCGCAGTTGGTGAGGACGGTCGCGACACGGGCGTCGGGGTGCGCGGGGTCGAGCGGGGTCCAGGCCGCCCCGGCCTTGACGACGGCAAGCAGCGCGACGATCAGCTCGGCCGACTTGGGCATCAGCACGGCGACGACGTCCTCGGGTCCGATGCCCCGGGCGATCAACTCGTGTGCGAGGGCATTGGCCCGTGCATCGAGTGCGGCGTAGCTCAGTTCGTACCCGGCCCCGACGAGGGCGGGTGCATGGGGCGTCTGCCCCACCCGATCCTCGAAAATCTCGGGCAGGGTGGCGTTCTGGGTGCCGGACGCGGTGTCGTTCCACTCGGTCAGGAGGCGGTGGCGCTCGGCGGGCGGCAGGGGGTCCAAGCCGCTGATGACCCCTTCCGGGTCGGCGACGGCGCGGGCGAGCAACCGCACGAGGCGGGCGGCGATCTGTTCGGCCGTCTCCCGGTCGAACAGATCGGCACTGTACTGGAGCGAGCCCGCGCAGCCCCCTTCCGGAAGCTCTCCGAGTCCGAAGGAAAGGTCGAACTTCACGGCTTCGATGTCCACGGGGACGGACTCGACGGTCAGGTCCGGGACGGCGGGCAGCGGGGGCACGCTGTCCGCGTCCGCGTGCTCCACCGTCAGGGTCACCTGGAACAGCGGGTGGCGCCCGGCCGAGCGCTCGGGGGCGAGCACCTCCACCAGCCGCTCGAAGGGCAGGTCCTGGTGGGCGAAGGCCCGCAGGTCGGTCTCCCGCACCCGGGTCACCAGCTGACGGAAGGACGGGTCGCCGGAGACGTCGGTGCGCAGCACCAGCGTGTTCACGAAGAACCCGACCAGGCCCTCGACGGCCGCGTCTCCCCGGCCGGCGACGGGAGCGCCGAGCGGCACGTCGCTCCCCGCCCCGAGGCGCGACAGGAGTACGGCCAGCGCCGACTGCATCACCATGAAGACCGTCGCGCCCGCCGAGCGCGCCAGCTCCGTCATGCCCGCGTGCACGTCCGCCGGCACGGTGAACTCCACCCGGCCCCCGCGCTGCGAGGCCACCACGGGCCGCTGCCGGTCCACCGGCAGGTCCAGCTCCACCGGCAGGTCCGCCAGCTCGGCACGCCAGAAGTCTGCCTGCCGCGCCAACGCGCTGTCGACGTCCTCTTCGAAGCCCAGTGCCGCCAGCTGCCACAGGGCGTAATCCGCGTACTGTACCGGCAGTTCGGGCCATGTCGGAGCCATGCCCGCGCACCGCGACGCGAACGCCGCGCCGAAGTCCGCGGCCAGCGGACCGACCGACCAGCCGTCCCCCGCGATGTGGTGCATCACGACCAGGAGCACCCAAGCGTCGGGCGCCGTCTCGAACAGGCAGGCACGCACCGGGGGTTCCGTGGTCAGGTCGAAGGGGCGCCGTGCGGCCTCGGCGAGCCGCGCGGGCAACTGCGACTCCGGCACCGCCACGGTCTGCCAGGGCATTCCGACGCCGCTGTCCAGGACAGTCTGGTGCGGCCCTTCGGCGTCCTCGGCGAAGACGGTGCGCAGGCTCTCGTGCCGGGCCACCACGTCCCCGAGCGCGGCCCGCAGCGCGGCCCGGTCCAGCCGCCCGCGCAACCGCAGCGCCATGGGCACGTTGTACGCGGCGCCTGGCCCGTCGAGCCGGTGCAGCAGCCAGAGCCTGCGCTGCGCGGACGACAGCGGAAGGCGCTCGGGGCGGGGGGCCGCGCGCAGCACCGCCCGCTGTTCCCCGGCCGGGCGCCGCGCGGCCTCCAGGCGGGCGGCCAGAGCGGCGGGGGTGGGGTGCTCGAAGAAGTCCTTGACGGTGAGGTCGGCGGCCAGGGTGGTGCGGATGCCGTTGATCAGCCGGATCGCGGCCAGCGAGTGGCCGCCGCGTTCGAAGAACGACTCGTGCGGCCCCACCGGCGCCTGGCCGAGGAAGTCGGCGAAGAGGCCGCACAGGATCTCCTCGACCGGCGTACGCGGGGCGGCTGCCCGTACCGGCTGCCGCTGCGGCGCCACGGTGCCCGCGCTGTCCGTGCTGTCCGCCGTCGTGCCCTGTTCGCCCGCCCCGACGGGCAGGAGTTCGCCGTGTGCGCCCCACCTGCCGTACTCGCCCGTGGGCCGCAGCCACTGCCCGCGCCGGCCGAACGGTTCGGCGATCAGTCCGTCGCCCGGCCGGTCGGTCAGCTCGTGGACGGCGCCGGGCACGCCGACAGGCGTCGGACGCAGCCGCTGGTCGAGAAGGTGCGCGCCGGCCCGGCGGCCGTACTGGAGCACCTGGTCCCGCTCGGTCGTCGTGAGCAGCGGGAGGTCGGCAACCGCCGTGTCGGGGTCGGCGACGGCAGACGCGAGCAGGCGCAGCAGGCGCTGGGTGAGGGTCTGGGCAGTCTCCCTCTCGAACAGGTCGACGCTGTAGGCGAGGATGCCGGTCATCCCGGCCGGGGCACCCTCCCCACGGGTCTCCCCGAACTCGAAGTCGAGGTCGAACTTGGCGGTCCCGGTGTCCACCAGGACCGGTTCGGTGGCCAGGCCCGGCAGCTCGCTCACGGCTCCGAGCGCGGCGATGTCGTCGGCGCTGTGGCAAGTCAAAACGGTCTGCACGAGGGGGTGGCGGGAGGTGGAGCGCTCCGGGTTGAGGATCTCGACCAGGCGCTCGAAGGGCAGGTCCTGGTGCGCGTAAGCGCCCAGGTCCAGTTCCCGCACCTCGGCGACCAGTTCCCGGAAGGTCAGGTCGCCCGTCACCCGCGTCCGCAGCACCAGTGTGTTCACGAAGAACCCGGTCAGGTCCTCCAGGGCGGTGGCGCCGCGGCCCGCGACGGGGGCGCCGAGCGGCACGTCGGTGCCCGCGCCGGAGCGGGAGAGGAGCGCGGCGAGGGCCGACTGCATCACCATGAAGACCGTCGCGCCCGCGCTCTTCGCCAGCTCCACCACGCCCGTGTGCACATCGGTGGGCACGGTGAACTCGATGCGGTCGCCCCTGTAGGACGGGGACACCGGGCGCGGTCTGTCCGTGGGCAGCGGGAGTTCCGTGGGCAGCCCGGCGAGCCGCTCCGACCAGTACGCGATCTGCGCCGACAACAGGCTCTCGGGGTCCTCCTCCGAGCCCAGCAGCCGGCGCTGCCACAGCGCGTAGTCCGCGTACTGCACGGGCAGCCGCGGCCAGCTCGGTGCACCGCCCGACGTACGTGCCTCGAACGCGGCTCTCAGGTCGCGCACCAGCGGACGCACCGACCAGCCGTCGCCCGCGATGTGGTGCGAGAGCAGCAGCAGCACGTGTTCCTCCGGGCCCAGCGCGAACAGCTCCGCGCGCAGCGGGAGTTCACGTTCCAGGTCGAAGGGGCGCCGGGCGGCGGCGGTCAGTTCATGCATCAGCTCGTGCCCGGAACACCGCCGCACGGTGAAATCGGGCACGGCGTCGGCGGCGTCGAGCACGAGCTGGTACGCGCCGTCCGCGTCCTCGGCGAAGACGGTGCGCAGGCTCTCGTGCCGGGCCACCACGTCCCCGAGCGCGGCCCGCAGCGCGGCCCGGTCCAGCCGCCCGCGCAACCGCAGCGCCATGGGCACGTTGTAGGTGGCGCTCGGGCCCTCCAGCCGGTGCAGGAACCAGAGCCGCTGCTGCCCGAACGAGAGGGGAAGACGCTCCGGACGCACGTCCGTGCGCGGCACGGCGCCCGCCGCGGTCGCCACGCCTGCCGTGCTCACCGCCGCCAGGCGCTGGGCCAGCGCAGCCACGGTCGGGGCCTGGAAGACATCGCGGACCGACAGCTCGGCTCCGAGCGCGGCACGGATGCGCCCGACCAGCCGGGTGGCGGTGAGCGAGTGGCCGCCCAGGTCGAAGAAACCCTCGTCTGCGCCCACGGTGCCAAGACCGAGCACGTCGGCGAACAGACCGCACAGAATCTCCTCGTGCGGGCCGCGCGGACCACAGGTGGAGCGGCCGGAGTCGGCGCGGGGCACGGTGAGGGCGGCCCGGTCGAGCTTTCCGTTGCGGTTCAGCGGCAGGTCCTCGACGAGCACCACCGAGGAAGGGACGAGATGGGAGGGCACGCGTGCGGCGAGCGCGGTGCGCAACGCGACCGGGTCAGGTTCGGTGCCGGGCTCGGCGACGACCAGGGCGACGAGTCGTTCCCCGTCCGCCGTCACGGCACAGCGCGCGACTGACGGCTCAGCGCTCAGGCAGGTTTCCACCTCGGCGGGCTCGACGCGGAACCCCCGCACCTTCACCTGGTCGTCACCGCGGCCGAGGAACTCCAGGGCGCCGTCCATACGCCACCGTACGAGGTCGCCGGTACGGTACATGCGCGCGCCACCCGGAGCGGCGACGAACCGTTCGGCGGTGTGCGCCGCATCGCCGAGGTAGCCGCGGGCCAGGCCGGGGCCCACCAGATACAGTTCGCCCGTGACGCCGGGCGGCACGGGGCGCAGCGCGAAATCGAGGACATGGACCGTGGCTCCGGTGACGGGACGTCCGATCGGCGGGGCCGCGGCGGCCCCGGTGGCCGGCGGCACGGACGCCAGTGGCGCGGACTGGGTGGCGCAGACGGTGAACTCGGTCGGCCCATAGGCGTTGACAAGGCGGCGGCCCGGTGCCCAGCGGCGTACCACCTCGGCGGTGCAGGCGTCGCCCGCCACGGTGACCGTGACGCCCTCGGGCACGGCCCCGTCCGGCAGGGCGGCGAGCACGGCGGGGGGCAGGGTGAGGTGGGTGATGCGCTGCTGGGTGACCAGGTCGGTGAGCCCCGGCCCCGGCGACAGCCGGTCGGCGGCGGCGAAGACGGCAGTGCCGCCGGACAGCAGCCCGAGCAGTAGCTCGGACACCGAGGCGTCGAAGGTGGTGGAAGCGAACTGGAGCACCCGGCCGCCATCCGGTACGGCGAACCCCTCGATCTGCGCGGCGGCGAGCGCGGGGAGGCCCGCGTGGGTGACGACCACCGCCTTGGGGCGGCCGGTGGAGCCGGAGGTGTGCACGACGTAGGCGGGGTGGCGCGGATCCAGCGGGTGGCGAAGCTCGGTGTCCCGGACGTCGTGCTCGGGCAGCCCTGCGATTTCGCGCCGGGTGGCGACGTCGTCGAGGAGCACGGTGGGCAGCTCGTGTCCCACCGGCTCGGTCTTGGTGGTGGTGACGAGGAGCACGGGGGTGGTGTCGTCGAGGACCAGTCGGGTGCGCTCCTGGGGGTGCGCGGGATCGAGCGGCACCTGGGCTGCGCCCGTCTTGGCAACGGCGAGCAGTGTGACGGCCAGGTCAGCCGAGCGCGGAACGGCGACGGCGACGCACCGCTCGGGCCCCGCGCCGCGCGCGATCAGCGTGCGGGCCAGCCGGTTGGCGCGCTCGTTCAGCTCGGCGGCGGTGCACGACCCGGCGTCGTCGGCCACCGCCACGGCGTCGGGGGTACGGGCGGCGCGCCGCTCGAACCGCCGATGCCAGAAGTTTTCCGGCGGCGCCTGCGGCCCGTGGCTCCAGGCTTCTTCCACGAGCGCGGACTCGGTGGCCGTCAGCAGGTCGGCCTGTGCCAGGCGCCGGTCGGGAGTGTGGCAGATCTGGCTCAGAGCGTGGGTGAAGCGCTCGGCGACGGCAGCCAGTCCGCGGTCGTCGAAGAGATCGGGGGCGCAGTCGAGCCGCAGCCGCAGCACGTCGTCCGGCTGCACGGCGAGGGCGAGTGGGAAGTGGGTGGCGTCGTAGCCGTCGGTGGCCGCGACCGTCAGCCCGGGGACGACCTCGGTGGCTTCGGCGCCCGGGGGGTAGTTCTCCACCACCAGGGCCGTGTCGAAGAGTTCGCCGTGTCCGGCGATCCGCTGGATCTCGGCCAGCCCCACATGCTCGTGCGCCAGCAACCGCGCCCGCTCCGCCTGCACCCGCACCGCCAGATCCCCCAACGCCTCACCAGGATCAAGACGCACCCGCAACGGCACCGTATTGATGAACAACCCCACCATCGAACCGGCCCCGTCCAACTCCGCCGACCGACCCGAGACCGTCACCCCGAACACCACATCACCACGCCCCGCCAACACCCCCAACAACACCGCCCACGCAGCCTGCACCACCGCACCCACCGTCACCCCACGCTCCCGAGCAAACCCCACCACCCCCGCGGAGGTGGCCGCGTCCACGGCAGTCTCCAGACGGCGCGGCGACACGGCCGCGCCACGTCGGCCGGAAGTGCCGTAGGCGCCGGAGGCGAGCAGGGTGGGGCCCTCCAGCCCGGCGAGCGCGGCACGCCAGGCGTCCGCCGCAGCCTGGCCGTCCTGCTCCGCCAGCCACGCCAGATGGTCACGGAACGGCCGCACCGCCGGCAGCCCCCGCGACTCCCCCACCCGGTACAGCTCCAGCAGATCCCGGAAGAGGATCGGTTGCGACCAGCCGTCCCACAGCACGTGGTGGTTGGTGATGACGAACCGGTGGCGGTCATCGGCCAGGCGCAGCAGCAGGCAGCGCAGCAGTGGTCCCTCCGCCGGGCCGAACGGTGTGTGCCGGTCGTCTTCGGCGCGGCGCCCGGCCTCGGCCGCGGGTGTTTGGTGGCCGCGCAGGTCCACCTCGGCCCAGGGCACCTCGCTCTGCTCCGGGATGACCTGGACCGGGGTACGGACCCCGTCGAAACGGAAACGGGCCTTCAGGTTCGGGTGGCGGTCCAGGAGCGCGGTCATGGCCGCGCGGAGCCGGGCGGGGTCGAGGGGGCCGTGCAGGTCGGCGCTCGCCTGAGCGTTATAGAGGTCGGGCGCGTCCGTCTCCAGTGCGTGGTGGTACAGCAGCCCCTCCTGTAGCGGGGTGAGCGGGAGTACGGCCATCAGCGGTGGGCTGGTGGCCACGAGACGGTCCCGCTCCGCCGAAGTGAGCGGGGCCAGGGAGGTGTCGACGGGGACGTCGGGCACTGTCACGGGGGTGGGGCCCGTGGGTCGTGTGCCGTCCGGGCGCGAGCCACCACCGCCACCGGAGCCCGGGCCGCCGCCGGAGCCGGGGCCGCCGGGCTCCTCAGTGGCGTCGCCGGAACCGCCGGTGAGCGTGCGCAGCGCCTCGGTCCACAGCCGTACGAGGTCGGCGACGGACTCCTCCGAGAGCAGTTCACCGGCCCAGGACCAGGTGGCGGTGACCCGCGCCTCGGCTCCCTCGTCCACGGCCGCGGCGTCGAGCACCAGCACATGGCCGGGCGCCGTGGCCGTGTCGTCCCCGGCCTCGAGGCTCTCGGTCAGTACGGACCAGCCCGTCCCCTGCGGGGCGCCCACCCGCCCCAGGTAGTTGAACAGGATCTGCGGGGACGGGGTACGGGCGAGCACTGGCGCCGTGCGCGGATTGAGGTAACGCAGCATGCCGTAACCGATACCGCCGTCGGGGACGGCGGCGAGGCTCGTCGCCGTCTCGCGCAGGGCGGTCCGTGCGGGCTCCACCGGGTCGGCGGGCTGCGGCCCGCCGGTCCCGATGCGCAGCGGGTGGACGCTGGTGAACCAGCCGACCGTGCGGGACAGGTCGGCGCCGGTCACCAGGTGCTCGGCCCGCCCGTGCCCCTCGATGTCCACCAGCAGGCCGGTGTCGTACCGGTGGCCGCGTGCGGCACGCCAGCCGCGTACGGCGACGGCGAGCGCGGCGAGCAGCAGGTGATCGGTGCGGGCACCGGCGTCGAGCACGGCACGGCCGAGACCGTCGGGGAGGGTGAGTGTGGTGCGGCGCAGCGTGCCTGGCCCGTCCAGTTCCGGGTCCAGTGGACGGGCTCCGAGCAGCGGGTCAGGGCCCTCCACGACGCCCTTCCACAGGCTGAGTTCGGTGCGCCGGGACGCCGCCCGCTCGGTCAGCTCGGCCGCCCAGGTCCGCAGTGAAGTGGTCACTTCGGGCAGCCGGGGCCGCTGTGCGGCGGCGCGGGCGCTGATGGCCTCCGCCAGGTCGGAGAGGAGGATGCGCCAGGACACCCCGTCCACGGCGAGGTGGTGCACCGCGAGGACGAGCAGGCTCGAATCCTCTCCCGCTCCCTCTCCCTCAGTGCCGACACCGGCACCGGCTCCGGCGAGGAGGGCGCGCAGGACCACCCCGTCGGCCGGAGCGAGGCCCGCCGCAGCCCTCGCGGTCAGCGTCCGCACGTCGTGGCCGGAGCCGGGCGTGCCGGTGGCCGGGACGTGTTCGAGGCACGTGGCCGCGTCGACCGCACCGCGCGGGCGCGCCCTGAGCACCCAGCCCGCGTCGTCCGACTCCAGGACGAGGCGCAGTGCGTCGTGGTGGTCGAGCAGGTCCTGGAGCGCCTCGGTCAGGTGCCGGGGATCGAGGCCGCCGGGCACGCGTACGGCGACGGTCTGGGCATGTCCGTCGACGGCGGTGCCGGACTCGGCGAAGCGGACTATGACGGGCGTGAGCTGAATCTCGCCGACCCCGTCGTCGGCCGTGGCCGTCACCTGAGCGGCGTCGGGCTCCCGCATGGGCGCGGCGGCGGCGAGCCCGGCCGGGGTGCGGTGCTCGAACACGTCTCGCGTGGTGAGGGTGATCCCGTCCTTGCGGGCCCGGCCCGCGAGCTGCATGGACAGGATGCTGTCGCCACCGAGCTGGAAGAAGTCGTCCTCCACGCCGACCCCTTGGGTCCCGAGGACGTCGGCGAAGAGCCGTTGCAGCGTGGCCTCCAGCGGCGTCGCGGGCGCCCGCCCGGACGTGGCGGCGGGGGCCTGCTCTGGGGCGGGCAGGGAGTGCCGGTCCAGCTTGCCGCGGGCGGTCAGCGGCAGTTCGGGCAGCGTCAGGACCCTCGCAGGCACCAGGTGGCCGGGCAGCAGCGATGCCAGGTAGCCGCGCAGGTCACAGGGGTCGGCGCCGGGACGAGGGCCGACCGGCACGGCATAGGCGACCAGGCGCCGGTCACCGGGCCGGTCCTCGCGCACCACGGCCGCTGCGGCGACGACCCGCGGGTGTGTCTCCAGGGCGGCGGCCACCTCGCGGGGCTCGATCCGGAACCCGCGCAGCTTGACCTGGTCGTCGGCGCGCCCGGCGAATTCCAGTCCGCCGTCCGGCCGCCCCCGCACCAGGTCGCCCGTGCGGTAGAGACGCTCGCCGGCCGCGCCGAACGGGTCGGCGACGAAGCGCTCCGCCGTGAGGTCGGGCCTGCCGTGGTAACCGCGGGCCAGGCCCGCGCCCGCGACGTACAGTTCACCGACGACGCCGGGCGCGACCGGGCGTAGGGCGCTGTCGAGGACGTGTACCCGGGTGCGGGGCAGCGGCGCGCCCAGGTGCGGCGGGTCGCCCGCGGTGATGGTGGTGGCCGTCACGTCGACGGTGCACTCGGTGGGCCCGTACAGGTTCCAGGCCGTGGTGGGCGCCCCCGCCAACAGGTTCCAGGCACCGGGGCCGACCTCCTCGCCGCCCAGCGCGAGGAGGGCGGGGACGTGGCCGCCGCTCAGCAGACCTGCGTCCACGAGCTGGTCGAAGTAGGTGGGCGTCGTCTGGAGACAGTCCAGGCGCTGTCTCTCGACGCACTCGGCCACCAGTCGCGGGTCGAGCCGGGTCACCTCGTCCAGGATGTGCAGTTCGTGTCCGGCGACCATCCACAGCAGCGGGTTCCAGGACGCGTCGAAGGAGGCGGGGCTCAGATGGGCCACCCGCAGCGTGGTGTCGTGGCCCGCGCGGAAGAGGCGGGCGCTGTGGGCCGCGTACAGGCCGGTCAGGGCTCGGTGCGGTACGACGACGCCCTTGGGCTCCCCGGTCGAGCCGGAGGTGTGGATCAGGTACGCCGGGTGCTCGGGAAGCACGCCGCGCTCTCCGGGGTCCTCGTCGCGGTGGCGGGCGAGCGCCTCCGTCGTGCTGGGGGCGTCGAGCGCGATCAGCTCCGCCTTGACGTCGGTGCACGCGGCCGTGCTCGCTTCAAGGGTGACGACGGCCACGGGGTCGGTGGACGTGAGCAGCCGGGCGACGCGCTCGGTGGGCTGCCCGGGGTCGATCGGCACGTAGGCGGCGCCCGACTTGAGGACGGCGAGGGTCGCGACGATCCACTCGCTGGTGCGCGGCAGCAGCACAGCCACGCGCGCCTCGGGTCCGGCGCCCGCCTCGATCAGCGCGTGTGCCAGGCGGTTGGCCCGCGCGTCGAGTCCGGCGAAGGTCAGCGCGGCGTCCTGGGCCACGACGGCGACGGCGTCGGGCTTGCGTGCGGCGGTGGCACGGAAGTGGTCCGCCACCGTTCCCGTCTCCGCCTCTGCCGCCGCTACGTTCCACTTCTCCACGGTCTGTCGCCTCTCCTTCGGCCCGGAGATCTCGGCCTCCGCCACAGGGGTACGGGGCTCGGCGGCCGTCAGCCGCACCAGCCTCGCCAGGCGCCGGGCGACCGCTCGTGCGGTGCCCTCGTCGAAGGCGCCTTCGGGGTAACGCAGTTGAAAGCGCAGCAGCTCTCCCGGGGTGATGGTCACGGTGACGGGGTAGTGCCCGGCGTTGCTGATGTCCGCCGTGCCGAGCCGCAGACCTGCCGCGCCGGCGATCTCGCCGAGTGCGCCGGCATCCACGGGGTAGTTCTCAAAGACCGTGGTGGTATCGAAGAGTTCGCCGTGTCCGGCGATCCGCTGGATCTCGGCCAGCCCCACATGCTCGTGCGCCAGCAACCGCGCCCGCTCCGCCTGCACCCGCACCGCCAGATCCCCCAACGCCTCACCAGGATCAAGACGCACCCGCAACGGCACCGTGTTGATGAACAACCCCACCATCGAACCGGCCCCGTCCAACTCCGCCGACCGACCCGAGACCGTCACCCCGAACACCACATCACCACGCCCCGCCAACACCCCCAACAACACCGCCCACGCAGCCTGCACCACCGCACCCACCGTCACCCCACGCTCCCGAGCAAACCCCACCACCCCCGCGGAGTCCTCCGCGGACAGCTCGGCGATGGTGTGTGCAGAGTTTGTCGAGGTCCAGCCGGGGACCAGCCGGGTGGGGCCGTCCAGCCCGGCGAGCGCGGCACGCCAGGCGTCCGCCGCAGCCTGGCCGTCCTGCTCCGCCAGCCACGCCAGATGGTCACGGAACGGCCGCACCGCCGGCAGCCCCCGCGACTCCCCCACCCGGTACAGCTCCAGCAGATCCCGGAAGAGCACCGGCAGCGACCAGCCGTCGAGCAGGATGTGGTGGAGCGTGATGAGCAGGCGATGCCGGTCCGGCGCGGTGCGCAGCAGCGCGAACCGCAGCAGCGGCGGCCTGGTCAGGTCGAAGCCGCTTTCGCGCTCGGCTCGGGAGGTGTCGTCGAGCACGGTGGGGATCTGCGCCGGGGGCAGGCCGGTCAGGTCGGCGTACCGCCAGGGCACGGGGGGCGGCTCGGGGACGATCTGCACGGGCCGGTCCAGGCCCTCGTGCCGGAAGGCCGCACGCAGATTGGCGTGCCGGAGCAGCAGCGCGTCGGCGGCCTTCCGCAGCCGTCCGGCGTCGATCGCGCCGTCGAGGTCCACCGCGCACTGCACGACGTAGTCGTCGTCCGCTCCGCCGTCGGCGGTCTGGTGGACGTGGTGGAAGAGCAGCCCCTGCTGGAGAGGCGACAGCGGCAGCACGTCCTCGATACGCGGGTGCAGCTTCTCGAGGACCGCGAGGTCCGCCGTCGTGAGGCCGGGTGCGGTGACGTCGGGGGGCGTCAGGGCCGGTTTCATGGCGGCCAGTTCGCGCAGGGCGTCGAACCACGTTTCCGCCAGCTCGCGGGCCCGTCCCCCCGCAACGAGCTCGCCCGCCCAGGTCCAGGTGGCGACGAGGCGCGGCCCGGATCCACTGTCCGGCGCGTCCAGGATCAGCGCGTCGAGGCCGACGGCGTGCGTGAGGGGCGTGGCCGGATCCTGCTCGTCGAGGACGGCGCCGTCGTCGGCCATCGCCCACGGCTCGTCCCCGGCGGCCTGGACGCGGCCGAGGTAGTTGAAGCCGAAGTCGGGGTGCGGTGCCTCGGCGAGCCGGGTTCGGGTGGCCGGGTTGAGGTGGCGGAGCAGGCCGTATCCGATGCCGTGGCCCGGCACGGCGCGCAGCCTTTCCTTGACGCCGGTCAGGGCGGCGGCCGGCTCGGTGCCCGACCGGAGCAGCAGGGGGTGCAGGGAGGTGAACCAGCCGACGGTGCGCGTCAGGTCGGCGCCCGGCACGGTGTCCTCGGCGCGACCGTGTCCCTCCACCTCGACGAGTACGTCGGGCCGCTCCCCGTCCCAGCGGGAAACGGCCAGGGACAGCCCGGCGAGCAGCAGTTCGCGGGCGTCGCAGCGCAGTGCGGCGGTGGCGTCGAGGATGGCCGCCGTGGTGTCCGGCGGCAGGGCCAAGGTGGCCCGGCCCGCCGTCGCGGCCACGTCCCTGCGCGGATCGAGGGGCCGTCCGCCCACGGCTCCGGACCGGCTCGACTGCCGCTCCAGCCAGGCCTCCAGCTCCGCTTCGAGGGCCGGGTCGCCCGCCCGCGCGTGCAGGGCACCCGCCCAGGTGCGCAGCGGTGTGGGGACGGGCTGGAGCCGGGCCGGACGGCCGTCGCTCCGGGCCCGCCATGCTTCGGCGAGGTCGGAGAGCAGGATGCGCCAGGACACTCCGTCGACGGCCGTGTGGTGCGCGACGAGGAGCAGCCGCCCCGGTGTGTCATCACCTCGGTCGAGCCAGACGACGTCGAGCACCTCGCCCCGTTCGGGGGCGAGCCGGGCGCGCGCCGCGGCGGCCTCGGCGCGCAGCAGCTCGGGCAGGTCGGCTCCGTGGGCGGCGACTCGCCGCACATGACCGCCGACCTCGACCGCGCCCGGCGGCAGCACCTGCTGCCGCCACTCGGCCGCGACGGTCAGCGCCAGCCGCAGCGCGTCGTGCTGGTCCGTCAGGACGCGTACGGCGTCGACCAGTTCGTCGAGGCCGAGGCGGGCGGGGACGGTCACCGCCACCGACTGGTGGAAAGAGCCCACCGGGCCGCCCAGTTCGCGCAGCCGGTGCACGACAGGGGTCAGCGGCACCTCGCCGACGCCCGACTCCCCCGCGGCCGCGGCCATGGCCGGGACGCAGGCGGAGAGCGCCGCCGGGGTGGGGTGCTCGAACAGCTCCCTGGTGCCGATGGCGAAGCCTGCCGCGCGTGCCTCGTTGACGAGCTGGATGGAGAGGATGCTGTCTCCGCCGAGGTCGAAGAACCCGTCGTCGGGGCCGACCGACGGGACGGACAGGACGCGGGCGAACAGCTCGCACAGGCTCCGCTCGCGGGCGTCGCGCGGAGCACGCCCGCGTCCGGT
This sequence comes from Streptomyces tubbatahanensis, assembly GCF_022699385.1. NCBI lineage: Bacteria > Bacillati > Actinomycetota > Actinomycetes > Kitasatosporales > Streptomycetaceae > Streptomyces > Streptomyces tubbatahanensis. Next base: position 90,974 of record NZ_CP093846.1, read on the forward strand.
GCCGGTCTCGGGCCGGGGCAGTGCGCGCCGGTCGACCTTGTCGTTGACGGTCAGCGGCAGTGCGTCGAGCAGCACGTAGGCGGCGGGCAGCAGATAGGGGGGCAGGCGCTGGGCGAGCCACTCGCGCAGCTTGGCGGGGTCGGGCCGCTGTCCCGGTACGGGCACCGCGTACGCCGTCAGGCGCCGGTCGCCCGGAGTGTCCTCGCGGACCACGGCCACGCTCTGGGCCACGGCGGGGTGTGCGGCGAGCGCCGCCTCCACCTCGCCCGGCTCGACCCGGAAACCGCGCAGCTTCACCTGGTCGTCGGCGCGGCCGAGGAACTCGACGGACCCGAAGCGGTTCCAGCGCGCCCGGTCGCCGGTGCGGTACATCCGCTCGCCCGGACCGCCATACGGGCAGGCCACGAAACGCTCGGCGGTGAGCGGGGCGCGCCGATGGTAGCCGCGGGCGAGGCCGCCCGCGATGTACAGCTCGCCGGAGACACCGGCGGGCACGGGCAGGAGCTGTTCGTCCAGGATGTACAGGTTCTTGCCGTCGAAGGGCATGCCGATGGGGACGGAAGCCGCGCCCTGTTCGGGCACGCAGTCCCAGATCGCTGCTCCGACAGTGGCTTCCGTGGGGCCGTAGCCGTTGAGCACCCGGCGGCCGGGGAGCCAGCGGCGCACCAGGCCGGGCGGGCACACGTCGCCGTTGAGGGTGAGGACCACGCCCGTGGGCAGGCTGTCGTCGGGCAGGTTGGCGACGACGGCGGGCTGCACCGCGAGGTGGGTGACACCTGCCTGGCGTACGAAGTCGGCGAGATCCTGGCCGAGCGGGGTGTCCTGGGGTGCGAGGACGAGGGTCGCGCCGGAGAGCAACGCGCAGAAGGAGTCCCACAGCGAGGTGTCGAAGCTCGTGGAGACCAGTTGCAGCACGCGGCGGCCCGGACCGAGTCCGAGCAGGCCGGTCTGGAGCGAGGAGAGCGCGGCGATCCCGGTGTGCGGGGTGACGACGCCCTTGGGCCGGCCCGTGGAGCCGGAGGTGTAGATGACATAGGCCGCGTGCCGGTGGTCCAGCGGTGCCGTGCGCTCGGTGTCGTCGAGGTGCCGCGCGGGGTGCCGGCGCACCGCCTCGGCGACCTCGGTGTCATCGAGCGGCAGACAGCTCGCGCCCGCGGCGCACAGCCCCGCCGAGAGGGCTCGGGTGGTCAGGACGGTGCGGGGCGCGGCGTCGTCCAGCATGAGGCGGACGCGCTCCGTCGGATAGCCGGGGTCGATGGGCAGGAAGGCGGCGCCCGCCTTGGCCACGGCGAGCCACGCCTCCACCCATCGCGCGCAGCGGGGCAGGGCGACGCCGACGAACGTGTCGGGACCGGCACCGAGCTGGACGAGGTGGCGGGCGAGCCGGTCGGCCCGCTTGTCCAGTTCGCGGTAGGTGAGGGCGGTACCCGCCCTGCCCTCCCGCACGGCGACGGCGTCCGGTGTCCTGGCGGCCTGGGCCTCGAACAGCTTTGGCAGGGTGCGGGGCGCGGGCCCGTGGGCGCCCCTGCCCCACCGGGTCAGGATCGTCTCGCGTTCCCGTGTGCCGAGGATGTCGAGGGCGCCGACAGGTGTGTCGGGGTCGGTGACGGCTGCGGTGAGCAGGCGCACCAGCCGCTCGGCGAGGGCGCGCGCGGTCTCCTCGTCGAACAGGTCGGTCCGGAACTCCAGCTCGCCGAGGAGTCGGTCGCCGGGGCCGCCGCTCTCGGTGAACGTGACACCGAGGTCGAACTTGACCAGTTCGGAGGGTAGTTCACTGAGGACCACATCGAGTCCGGGGAAGCGGGCGCCGGGCGCTTCGACGGCGGTCTGCGCGGGCGCGTCGTCGTAGGTGAACATCGTCTGGAACAGCGGGTGGCGGGAGAGCGACCTGACCGGGGCAAGCGCCTCGACGAGCTGTTCGAAGGGAACGTCCTGGTGCGCGAGGGCCCGCAGGCTCGTCTCCCGCCCGGCGGTGAGCAGTTCGCGGAAGGTGGGGTCGCCCGACAGGTCGCAGCGCAGCACCACCGTGTTGACGAACGCGCCGACAGCGTCGTGGAAGGCCGCGTCGGCACGGCCCGCCACGGGGCAGCCCACGGGTATGTCGGGGCCGCCGCCGAGCCGGGACAAAAGCACGGCCAGCGCGGCGTGCAGGGCCACGAACGGTGTGGTGCGGGCGTCGCCGACGAGGCCGAGCAGGGCCTGGTGAGTCGTGTCGGGCACCTGGAAGGTGATGCGTCCGCCCCGGTCGGAGACCTCGGCGGTGCGCGGCCGGTCCAGTGGCAGTGCGATCTCCTCGGGCAGCTCGGCCAGCGCCTTGCGCCAGTAGGCGAGTTGGCGCGCATGCAGGCTGTCCGGGTCGTCGGGGTCGCCGAGCTGGGCCGCCTGGCGCAGGGTGTGGTCGGCGTACTGGGCGGCGGGCGCCGCCCAGGCGGGCACGGTTCCCTCGCGGCGTGCGGCGTAGGCCCGAGCCAGGTCGGAGAGGAGCGGGGTGACAGACCAGCCGTCACCCGCGATGTGGTGGGCGACGAGCAGCAGTACGTGCTCCCGCGCGCCGGTACGGAACAGGTGTGCACGGAAGGGGAGGTCTCGGCGAAGGTCGAAGGGGCGCTGCGCCGTCCGGCGCAGCACCTCGTCCAGTGCGTCGGCGGCGGTCTCGGCCGCCTGAAGCGGGTACGGCGTCATGTCCGGTGGTCGCACTATCTGGTGCGGTCCGTCCGCGTCCTGGCCGAAGAGTGTACGCAGGATCTCGTGCCGGGTGATGACGTCGGTGAGGGCCGCGCCCATCGCCCGTGTGTCCAGGGCGCCCGTGAGGCGCAGGGCTATGGGCATGTTGTAGGTGGTGCGGGCGGGATCGAGCCGGTGCAGGAACCACAGCCGTCGCTGGGCGGGCGACATCGGGACGCGTCCGCGGGAAGCGTCGGGACCGGGCGTGTGCGTGACCGCCGGTTCATCGAGGGCCGCCGTGGCCGCCGGTTCGGCCGAAGCGAGCGTCGCCGCCAGTCCGGCGGGGGTGGGCGCGTCGAAGACCTGCCGCACCGTGACGCGCGTGCCGAGCACTGCCCGGATCCTGCCGGCCAGACGGGTCGCCATCAGGGAATGGCCGCCCAGGTCGAAGAAGCTGTCGTCGGGGCCGGCCTCGGCCATTCCGAAGACCTCGGCGAACAGCGCGCACAGCTTCGCCTCAAGACGCCCGCGCGGGGACCGTCCGGCCGGGCGGGGGGCCGCCGCGACAGCGGGCAGCGCCGACAGGTCGAGCTTGCCGTTGGCGGACAGCGGCAGCGCGGGCACGATCTGGAAGAGCTGGGGCACCGCGTGCCGGGGCAGCTCACGCTGAGCGTGCTCCCGCAGCTCCGCCACCGTCACCTCGGCGCCCTCGCGCTCCACCACGTACGCGGTGAGCTGCTCGTCGCGGAGCGCCAGGCCGGCCCGTGCGACGGCGGGGTGGCCGCCCAGTGCGGCCTCGACCTCGCCGGGTTCGACCCGGAAGCCGCGCACGTTGATCTGGTTGTCGGCCCTGCCGAGGTACTCGACCTGCCCGTCGGGGCGACGGCGCGCCAGGTCGCCGGTGCGGTAGGCCCGTGTCCCCGGCGCACCGTGCGGACACGCCACGAAGCGTTCGGCGGTCAGATCGGGGCGTCCGAGGTAGCCCCTGGCCAGGCCGGGACCCGCCAGGTACAGCTCGCCGGGCACACCGGGAGGCACCGGGCGCAGGGCGCCGTCCAGGATGAGGGCGCTCGTTCCGCGCACCGGTCTGCCGATCACCGGACACGGCGCCTCGGCCAGATCCGCCGCCAGGGCGTCGACGGTGAACTCGGTGGGCCCGTAGAGGTTGTGGGCGGCCACCCCCGGCGCCGACCGCAGCCGGGCCCACAGCCGCTCGCCCGCCGCCTCGCCGCCGAGCAGGACGACGGAGGGCCGCTCCGGGCCGTCCAGCAGCCCCTCTTCCAGGAGGATCTCGGCGTAGGACGGCGTCACGTCGAGGACTTCGGCGCGGGCCGCCCGCACATACTCGACGGCGGCGGTGGCATCGCGGCGGGTGGCGTCGCCGAGCAGGTGCAGTTCGTGGCCGCCCAGCATCCAGATGAGGGCTTCCCAGGAGGTGTCGAAGGACAGCGCAGCGGTGAGCACGAACCGCAGGGCGCGGTCACCAGCCCGGCGGCTCTCCGGGCGGACCAGCGCGTCATGGTGGTGCGTGACGAGGTTGACCACGCCGCGCTGCTCGATGACCACGCCCTTGGGGCGGCCGGTCGAGCCCGAGGTGTACATCACGTACGCGGCGTCGGACGGGGTGAGCGGACGGGTGCGCTCCGCGTCGGTCGGCGCGGTCGCCGGATGCCGGGCCACGGCGGCCCGGGTGGCGGGGTCGTCCAGGTCCAGGCGCAGCGCGTCCCCGACCTCGTGGCGCTCGCCCGCCGTGACGACCACGAGGGGACCGGCGTCCTGGAGGAGCTGGGCGATGCGCGCGGAGGGCAACTCGTCCTCGACGGGCAGATAGGCGGCGCCGGACTTGAGGACGGCGAGCAGGGCGACGACGAGATCGGCGCGGCGCGGCAGCAGCAGCGCGACCACGGTGCCGGGCCCCGCGCCCAGGCCGGTCAGATGGCGGGCGAGCCGGTTCACGCGGGCGTCGAGTGCCGCGAACGTCAGCGGCTCCTCCCATTCGCACACCAGCGCCGTGCGGTCCGGTCTCAGGGTGAGCATGCGGTCGATCAGCTCGGGTACGGTCCTGGCCAACAGCGCACTGTGGACCCCGCTGTCCTCGCCGCCCTCGGCGGTCCCCTGGGCCGGGCCCGCGGCGGTCAGGGCATGCGCCCGTTCCTGCGGCGAGAGAAGAGCGAGCCTGCCGAGCGGCAGCTCGGGCGTGCGGGCCACCGCTTCGAGGACCCGTGCCACCCGTTCGGCGACGGCCGTCGCGCTGTCCGCCGGGCCGCCCGCTCCGCGCCGTTCCACCTGGAGGACCAGCTCGTCGCCCGGCGTCACCGTCAAGGCCATCGGGTAGTGGGTGGTGTCGTGGAATCCGGTGCCGGTGATCCGCAGCCCTGCGGCGTCGGCGGCGGCGGCCAGCTCGGCCCGCCCCGGCGGCTGGTTCTGCACGGACAGCAGGGTGTCGAAGAGCTGCTCGACGCCTGCGGCACGCTGCACCTCCGCGAGCCCGAGGTGCTGGTGCTCCTGGAGCGCGGCCTGCTCACCCTGGAGGCGGACCAGCAGAGCGAGCAGCGGTTCGTCCGGCCGCCACGTGACCCGCACGGGCACGGTGTTGACGAACATGCCCACCATCTCGGCGTACCCGTCCAGCTCCGCGGGCCGCCCGGCGACCGTGTTGCCGAAAACCACGTCGGTGCGCCCGGTCAACTGGCCGAGCACCTGGGCCCAGGCGCCCTGGAGGACCGTCGCGGTGGTCAGCCCGGCGGCCCTGGCCCGCTGGTCGATCCGCGTGGTCACCTGACGGTCCAGGCTGACGCGGGCCACTTCGGAGGGCCCGTCGGCGCCGGCGCCGGCACCCGCGCCGCCTGTCGCATGAGGCGCCACCAGCGTGGGCTCAACGGGTCCCGCGAGGGCCGCGCGCCAGGCCCCGGCCGCGGCCTTCCGGTCCCGGGCGGCCAGCAGCCGAAGGTGCTCGCTGAACGGCACCTGCGGGACGAGGCGGTATGTGTCACCGTCGGCGGCGGCGCCGTCACCCTCACCGTCGGCCGCGTACAGATGGAGGAGCTGACGCAGCAGCACCGGGAGCGACCAGCCGTCGAGCAGCAGGTGGTGGTAGGTGAGCACCAGCCGCCGCCGGCCTTCGCCCAAGTCGATCAGGTGCACCCGGAGCAGCGGCGCCCTGGACAGGTCGAAGCGGGTCAGGCGGTCGGTCTCCGCGCTGAGGCGGGCGGCCTCCTCCCGGTCGGCGCGCGGCAGCCCGGACACATCGGTGTGCTCCCAGGGGACCGGCACCCGCGCGCGGCAGAACGCCACCGGGGTGCTCAGCCCCTCGTGCAGGAACGCGGATCGCAGCGCGACGTGCCGGTCGAGCAGACGCGCGACTGCGGTGCGCAGACGTACCGCGTCGATGTCGCCCGTCAGATCCAGGTCGCACTGCACCACATAACGGTCGGGCGCGTCGGGGCTGTCGAGGAGGCCGAGGAAGAGCAGCCCTTCCTGGAGCGGGGTGAGGGGCAGGAGCGTGCCCGGACCCTGTTCGGCCTCGACGGCGGCGCGTTCGCGCGGTAGCAGCGGTGCGGGCACCTGTGCGGCGTCGGCCGGTTCCGGTTCGGTGGCCGTGCTCAGGGCGGCCAGCGCGGCTGGGGTTCGGTGTTCCAGCACGTCGCGCGCGGCCAGGACAAGCCCGGCCCGGCGGGCGCGTCCGACCAGCGCCAACGCCTTGACGCTGTCGCCGCCCAGGTCGGTGAACCCGTCGTCGGCGCGGACCCCGCCGACACCGAGCAGCTCCTCGAAGAGCGCGCACAGCAGCGTCTCGCGCGGGCCACGCGGGGCGCGCCCCGTGCCCGCGGTGGCGTCAGGAGCGGGCAGGGCACGGCGGTCCACCTTGCCGTTGGGCGTCAGGGGGAGGGACGGCAGGACCACGACGACGGCGGGCACCGCGAACTCGGGCAGCAGCGCGGCCACATGCCGCCGCACCTGCACGGCGATGTCGCCATCCGACGCACCGGCGCCGGAGGCCGAGGCCCCGGCCGCGCGGGTGACATACCCGATCAGCCTGCGGTCGGCGGGCCGGTCCCCGGCGGCGGCCACCGCCGCCGCGTCCACGCCCGGCGCGCTCAGCAGCGCCGCCTCGACCTCGGCGGGCTCGACGCGGTTGCCGCGCACCTTGATCTGCGCGTCGGCGCGGCCGACGAACTCCAGGCCGCCGTCCGCGCGCATCCGCACCCGGTCGCCGGTGCGGTACATGCGCTCGCCCGGACCGCCGTACGGGCAGGCCACGAAACGCTCAGCGGTGAGCGAGGCGCGCCGGTGGTATCCGCGGGCCAGCCCGGCACCGCTCAGGTACAGCTCACCCGTGGCTCCGGCGGGCACCGGCCGCAACTGGTCGTCGAGGACGTGCGCTGCCGTGTTCCAGACCGGGGTGCCGAGGGCGACGTCGGGCCCGGTGCACTCGGCGAACAGGCTGTCGCCGCTGGCCTCGGAGGAACCGTAGAGGTTCAGCAGCCTGGCCCCTGGCAGAGCCCGCGTGAAGCGCTCGACGTCCTGCGGCGACAAGGCCTCTCCGCTGCTGATCCACAGCCCGCACGGGCGCATCCGGTCGGCGCCCTCGCCGTCGAGGAGCGCGCCGAGCAGGCCGGGAACCACGGTGACGCGCCCGACGCTGTGCCGCTCTACCAGGTCAGCGATGCCTGCGGCCGCGCTGACCGCCCCGTCCGGCGCGAGTACCAGCGGCGCTCCGTGCAGCAGCGCGCCGAACAGCTCCGTGGTGCCGTCGATGAAGTTCAGGCTCGTCTTGCCGAGCACGGTCTCACCCTCCCGGAGCGGAAAGGTCTCGCCGAACCAGCGCACCCGGTTGAGCGCACCCCCGTGCACGCCGACGACGCCCTTGGGCCGCCCGGTGGAGCCGGAGGTGTGGATGACGTAGGCGGCCGATTCCGCGGTTACGGCCGGTCTTTCGTCGCCGGTCAGGTCGTGTGCGGCGGTCGCGGCCAGAGCTTGGCGCATCTGGGGCACGTCGAGGGCGACGACCCGTGCGACGGTGTCCGGCAGCGCGGCGGCGAGCGCGGCCGTGGTGAGCACCGAAACGGGGGCCGCGTCGTCCAGGACGTGAGCGGTGCGGGCGGCCGGGTAGCCGGGGTCGAGCGGCACGTAGGCCGCCCCCGCCTTGAGCACGCCGAGTACCACTGTCACTTGCTCCAGTGAGCGCGGCAGATGAATGCCGACGAGCGACTCGGGGCCCACACCCCGGGCGCGCAGCCAACGGGCGAGGCGGTTGGCTGCGGCGTTGAGTTCACCGGCCGTGCGCACGGTGGTGTCCTCGATGACGGCGGGCGCGTCGGGGGCGTGCCGGACGCGTTCCTCGAAAGCCGCGGCGAGGTCCTCCCCCATGGCGGAGAGCGGTACCGCGGTGCCCCGCGACGGCGGCACCGGTGCGGTCGTGGCGCGCGGCCCGACAAAACCCACGCGGCGGTCCGGGTCCGCTGCGGCCCGCCGCAGATAGTCGGCGAGGTCGTCCCGGAGTCCGGCGACGTCGGCCGCGGAGTGTTCGGCGGCGTGTGCGTGCAGGTCGAGTGCAAGGCCTCCGCCACCGTCCGGGGCGCCGTGGACGTTGACGGTGAGCCCGTGCACGGGCCCGGTGGAGAGCTGGTCGGTGACGGCCGTGAGACTCCCGAAGCGCACCCTACGGTCGAAGGCGATCACATTGAGCATCAGGCCGCCGAAGCCTCCCCCCGGCCAGCCGAGTTCGCGCCGGAGGTCCTCGCCCCTGTAGCGCTGGTGGCGTAGCACGGGGCCGAGCGCCCCGCGCACCCTGTCCACCACATCGGCGAGGGTGTCCCAGCGGCCGACGGCGAGGCGCATCGGAAGTTCGTTGGCCAGCATGCCAGGTGTGGTGAGCGCGGTCCGGCCGAGGCGGGTGGTCAGCGGCAAGCCGAAGAGCAGATCGTCCTGGTCGCCGGTGGCCCTGCGGTGCGCGGCGATGAGCGCGACCGCCAGTACGGTCCAGGGCACACCCGCCGCACGGGCCGCCTCGGCCAGCGGCCGGGTCCACTCGTCGGTGAGACGGCCGCGGCTGCACACCCGGGGGCCGGCGTCCCCGTACCCGCGCGGCGGGGGCACGGTGGCGCCGGACAGCTCGCGCAGCCAGTGGTCGCGGTCGCGGTCGCGCGCGGCGGACTCCGTGTAGCCGAGATCCTGCTCGACCAGTTCCGCGAGGCCGCCGCTCACCGCTGCCGGGACAGGCCGCCCGGCGGCGAGTGCGGTGTAGACCTCGGCGATGCGAGCGGTGTGCAGGCTCTGGCCGTAGCCGTCGAGGACCGCGTGGTGGTACGTGAGGACGAGCCGGTGTTGGCCGGGGCCGAGGCGCAGCAGCGTGTGCCCGACGAGCGGGTCGTCGCCGAGCAGGGCCGGCGCGGCGTCGAGACGCGCTGCGGCCCAGGTGTCGGCCGCCGAGGCCGGGTCCTCGTCCCCGCCGAGGTCGACGGTGCCCAGCCCGGACTCGGCATCCGCTTCGGCGGGCGCCAGGACGTGCTGGAACAGCCGCTCGCCGGTTTCGGTGAAGCGCACCCGCAGCGCATCGGCGTCCGCAACCGCTCGCGCCACGGCACGGCGGAGCAGCGCGGGGTCAAGGTCTCCGGCGAGTTCGAGCACGGCCCCGCAGTGGAACGCGCCGGGGGCTCCCTCAAGTTGCTCGGCGATGTGGACACCGCGCTGCGCGGCCGTCGCGGGCAGCGGGGCAAGGCCCGTCCAGCGGTTCTTCACAGGACATGCTCCAGTCTGCGTAAGCGAATGCTCAGGCGGTGCCGGCCCGCGTTCCGGCGAGGTGTGCGGCGAGTGCGTCGATGCTGGGGTGATCCCAGACGACGACGGGATCGACCTCGGTGCCCAGACGGTCCTCGATGGCGGTGGCCAGGGTCAGCCCCGCGATCGAGTCGAGGCCGTACTCGCCCATGGACGCGGCACGGTCGACCGTCTCGGGCGGGCAGCCGAGCAGCGCGGCGACCTCGCCCGCGAGCCAGTCGCTCAGCTCTTCCAGCGAGTGGGCGGCCCGGTCTTCGCTCATGGTCAGTTCTCCTCCTGCGAAGTGCTTTCGTGATGTGCGGCGTGGTGCGCGGTGGGGCGTACGTGGTGCGAAGTGGGGTGCGGGGGGCGGGAGGCGGCCGTGGTCGCCGCGTCCGGGAGCACACGGGCGGTGAGGTCGAAGGCGCGCCCGGCGGCGAAGCGCGCGGTCAACTCGTCGAAGAGCGGCTGCGCGAGGGCGTCGGGCAACGCGGCCGGACGGCCCCGCAGCCGCCCGTACAGGCGGGTGAGCACCGCCTGCACCCAGACCGGGTCGCCCGGCAGCGCTCCGCTGTGCTGGTTGTGCCGCCAGATGCCCAGGCACGCCGCGGCGGCGAGGACATGCCCGGTACGGGTGACGAGCTCCGAGGACCGCGGGCCGGTACCGACGCCCAGTTCGACGGAGGGCAGTGCGCGGCAGTCGCGGGCGAGCGCGGCGTGCTCGTCGACGAAGAGGTCACCGAGGTCGGCGGCGGCGCCGCTCAGCGCTGACACCGAAGCGGCCAGCGATCCGCCGAGGTGGTCGCTGCCCGACGCGGTGAGCCTGAGCCGGTCGAAGACCAGCGGCGGCAGCGGAGCGTCGAGCCGGAACAGTTCCTCGGGGGCGGGTCGCGGGTCCGGCTCCGCCCACGAGCGCCTGGCCAGCACCGGGAGCTGTGGCAGCACATTGGACTCGCAGGCGCCGCGCGCGGCGTGTCCGAAGCCCACGACACGCACGTCCCGCAGCAGCTTCTGGAAGATGGCCGACGGCCCGGTGCGCAGGTAGAAGTGGGCGCCCATCAGCTCGGAGAGGGTGTGCATGACGTCGAGCAGCAGCCCGGACCCGAAGTGTTTGAACAGCGAGGCGAACACGCTGACCTCGGCTGGCAGTACCTGGACCGCCCTGACCGTGACGGCGCTCAGACACTCCACGGCGAGCAGGTCGGCGTAGGCACCGGCGAGGGCCGTGCGCAGGTACGGCAGATCTGTGGCCGCTCGTCCGTAGAGCCCGCGGCCGAGCAGGTGGCGCAGGGTCACCCGCAGGCCGGTCTCCACCGGGCCGCACATGACGGCGGGCAGCAGGGTCCGCGTGATCTGGAAGGACCGCAGCGCGGTCTCCAGGCCGTTGCCTGTGCGCCCGAGGATGCTGCCGGGCGGGAGCGGGCAGCCGTCGAAGGCGAGCCCGTGCAGCGGCACCCCGCGCATGCCCGAGCTGGTGAAGCGCGGCAGATCGTGGACGCGCGACGGGTCGAGGTCGCGCCGTTCGACGAGAACCTGGGAGTGGCTGCGGCTGCCGCGCCGTTCGTCTGTGCGGGCGAAGACGACCAGGGCCTCGGCCCGGCGGATGTTGGTCACGACCTCCTTGCGGCCACGCAGTACCAGCCCGTCCCCGGTGTCCCTCACGGCGCACTCGGCGCCCGCCATGTCGTTGCCGTGGGCCAGCTCGTGGTAGGCCGCCGCGATCCTGCCGCCGGACAGCAGGAGGTCGGCGACGGCACGCCGCTGACGCTCGTTTCCGGCCAGCCAGACGTTGACGGCGGCGATGAAGGAACTCATGCCGTAGCCGAGCCCCAGACTGGGGTCGCGCCGGTACACGGCGCGCAGCGAGGCCACAAGGTCGTCGAAGCGGGACAGGGTGCCGCCGAGTGCCGTGGGGACGAAGTCGGCGTTGAGCCGGCGCGCGTCAAGGGCCCGCTCCCCCTCCGCGCACAGCTCGCCGCGCTCGTCGGCGCGAAGCAGGGCGGCGAAACCCAGCGGGTTGTCGTCGTCGAACGGGTCAGCGAGGTGCTGCTCCAGCGCGTCGACGCGGGTGGACGCGCCGTATCCCGTGGTGTCGCGGGGGAAACTGTCGGCGGTCATGACACCTCCGGCACGGGCAGCAGGGAGAACCGGCCCGCTTCGGGATCGGTGTCGAGCAGTGCGGTGGCCAGCTCGTCCCGGGCGTCGGGTCCGGCGGGTGGCCGCAGTCCCAGGCGCGTCAGCACCGTCGTCAGACAGGCCCGCGCCCCGAGCGTGCCCTGCCACGGGCCGCTGCCGCGCGGGGGTGTGTTGTGCTGCCACAAGGCCAGGCAGACCGCCCCCGCGACACACAGCTCGTACCGTTGGGCCAGATCGAAGGCGGCGGCGGGGATGGTGCCGGCCGTCGGACGGCAGCTCTCCATCTCCTCGTGCAGCCGGTCCGACTCCGCGGCCAGCGCGCGGGCCGACCGCGCCAGTTCCGCCTCGCCGCGGCCGTCGGCGAGGTCGGCCATCGCGGGCACCGCCCGCACGACGCCGCACCCCTCACCCGCCAGTGTCAGCCGCGCGGGGTCCAGCGCGGGCCGGTCGACGCCGTGCCGCGCCGCTGCCGCGACTCCCGCCGTGTCGTGGCTGCCGGCCCGGTGCGCACGGGTGAGCAGCGGGAAGGAGTGGGCGAGCGCGTGCCGGTTGACCGCGGTGCTCCCGTCGAAGATGGACACGATGCGGTGGTCGCGGTCGAGCTTGGCGAAGGCACCGTGTGCGAAGACCGTGGTCACGAAACCGCGCACGCCGAGCAGATCACCGAGCAGATCGAGGGCACGCTGCACCGTCGTGGGTACGAACGCTTTGGTGACGGCCGAGAGCACGCCGAGTTCTCTGGGCAGGGTCTGCGCCGCGCGCCCGGCGAACACCGCGACTGCTTCGGCGAGCAGGATCGAGGCCGCGGCCTCCCCCAGGGTGCGACGGATGCGGGGCAGGTCCGCGAGTCGGTGCCCGTACAGACCGCGGCCCGCGGCGAAGCGGACGGCGAGCGGCAGCGCGTGGTCGGCCGCGCCGAGGGACAGGGCCGTCGCGAAGATCCGGGTGAGCTGCAACGACTTGAGGGCGGTTTCGAGCCCGGAGCCCTCCGGGCCGATCCGGCAGTCGTCGGCCACCGGCGCGTCGCGCAGCGCGAACCCGCTGATGTCCGCCCCGCGCACCCCGTGGGTCAGCTCTTTGGGCAGCGTCCGGCACGTCCCGGCGGGCAGCGTCTCCCTGTCGACGAGGAAGAAGCTGAAGCCGCGCGGCCCGCCCGCTTCGCGGGTACGCGCGAGCACACACGCGAACCGTGCCCGCGTCCCATTGTTGATCGGCCACTTCTCGCCGTCGAGCCGCCACGCGTCGCCGTGCGCCCGGGCGGCGAGACGGCCCGCGAGCAGATCGCTCCCGTGGCCACGCTCGGTCAGCCCCCAGCACACTTCGGCGCCTGACATGACGGCGTCGGCAAGTGCCGTGGCCTGCCCGGCGTCTCCCGCGACCCAGGTGGGCACCGCGCCGAGGAACGTCTTGCCGTGGGCGACGGCGAGGGTGAGGTCGTGCCCGGCGATGACGCGCAGCATGGACCAGAGCCCGTCGAGCCCGTGCAGCAGTCCGCCGTGGCCGCGGGGTATGTAGTGCGCGGGCACGCCCGCCTCGCCGAGCATCCGGTGCGCGGCCTCCGGGAATGCCTCGGCCTTGTCGAGCCCGGCGAGCGCCTCGGGGTCCAGCGTACCGCCGGGGCGGGCGGCGCGGTCGAGAAGGTCGCGGAGCCGGGCTGCGCTCACCGCGGCGGGGGCGGTGCCGGTCATGCCGGGCGCCCCTCCCCCGCCGCGACGGCCGTCTCCAAGGCGGCGTCGTACTCGGCGAACAGCGGTTCCACACCGCCGGACAGAAACAGGTCGCGCATCGCGGCCCGCTGCACCTTGCCGCTCGTCGTGCGCCGCACGGCAGCCCGGCGCAGCAGCGCCACCCCGGCGGCGCGCACACCGAACTCCCGCGAGACGGTGTCGCGCAGGGTGTGCGCGAGCACGCGCGCGCTGTCCGCCGACGGCCGGCCGCGCACCTCCTGGAGCACGACCAGGGCCTCGTCGCCCCGTGCAGAGGCGCCGTTGCGCAGGGGCACGGTGAACACCGCGCCCGGCAGTCCTTCCAGCACGGAGTGGTCCTCGCGCAGGGCGTGTTCGACGTCCTGCGGGTGCAGATTGCGCCCGTTGATGATCAGCAGGTCCTTGCGTCTGCCGGTGACGTACAGCTCCCCATCGAGCAGCGTCCCGAGGTCGCCCGTGCGCAGGAACGGGCCGTTCCCGGCCGTCGTGTGCGCGCCGAACGTCTCGGCGGTCGCCTCGGTCCTGCCCCAGTAGCCCCGGGCCACACTGGGGCCACGCAGCCAGATCTCGCCGATGCGTCCCTCGGGCAGTTCGGCGCGGGTCTCCGGATCCACGACGCACACGTCGAAGTCCCTGACCATGCCGTTGCTGGGAAGCTCGCGCCCCGGTGCTTCCGAGGCCACCCGGCGCAGCTCGCCGCGCTCCAGCGACTCGGGGTCGGCACGGGCCACGGTGAGCGCGCGTCGGGAGGCGCCGGAGACGAACACCGTGCCCTCGGCCAGGCCGTAGCAGGGGCTGAAGGCATCGTCCCTGAGCCCTGCGGTGGCGAACCGGCGGACGAAGCGCCGGGCAGTGGAGACCTGGACGGGTTCCGCGCCGCTGACCGCATACCGCCACCGGGACAGATCCAAGGCGGCAAGCTGCTCGTCGGTGACCTTGTCCACGCACAGGGCGTGCGCGAAGTTGGGGGCCGCCGAGCAGGTCACGTCGAAGTCGTCGATCATCTTCAGCCACAGGTAGGGCCGCTTCACAAACGTGACCGCCGACATCAGCACCGCGGTGCTGGCCAGCGCGAGGGGGGCCAGTGTCTGGAGGATGAGCCCCATGTCGTGGTAGAGCGGGGCCCAGCCGCCCACTCTCATCGGCGCGTCGGGGGAGATGGCGCGAGCGAACGCCATCACGTTGTGCAGCAGGTTGCCGTGTGTGACCTCGACGCCCTTGGGGTCGCTGGTGGACCCGGAGGTGTACTGGAGCAGTGCGAGGGTGCTGCGGTCCGCCGGTTCGGGTACCAGGCCGGCGCCGTCGGTGAGACGGTCGGTGGCGACGGCGCGCAGCCCCGACCACTCGGTGGAGCCGAGCCACTCCTGGACGCCGGGGAGGTTCGCGGTGTCGGTGAGGACCGAGGAGATCCCTGCGTCGGCGGCTATGGAGGAGAGCCTGCGGCGGTCCTGACGGTAGTTGCCGGGCAGCGGCGCCACCACGGCGACGACACCCGCGTACAGGCATCCGAGGAACGCCGCGACGCACTCGGCGCTCTGGGGGTAGAGCAGCAGCACCCGGTCGCCGGGCGCCGCATCCGCCCGCACCGACGCGGCGATCAGGGCGGCACGTCGGTCCAGTTGGGCGTAGGTCAGCGTGAGCGCCTCGGCCTTGAGTGCGTCGTGGACGAAGACGACGGCTTCCCGCTCCCCGTGGTCGCGCGCGTGGCCGCGCAGCAGGGTGCTGAGTGCTGCGGCCCGTTCGACGTGCTCGGTCATGGTGTAGCCCACTGCGTCTCTTCTCCCCTGCTTCTCCTGGGCGGTGGCAGCCCGTCGGGCCGGCGCCCGTGCCGGCGACCGCGTGTCCGTCCCCGCTGCCGTGCGTGGTGCGCTGCCGGGTTCCGCTGCCGTGCGAGTCGCGGCGCGGTGCGTGTTCCGGCGCCGTGCGTGTGCCGCTGACGTGCGTCGCCGTGTGACGTGCGCCTGTTCCCCGGACGCGACGTCGTGCTCGGGACGCGACGTCGTACTCAGGACGCAACGCTGTACTCCCGCTCCCGCGCGGTAGCCGCGCCGAGCCTCCCGCCGTCGTTCAGCAGCGTCGTGCCCAGCGGGGTCAGCGAGTGCAGGACGGTGTTGAGGTTGCGGCAGCTCGTGACGAGCCCGGCCGCCCGCAGCACCGTGGTGTGCTGGCTGGCCGCCGCCGCCGAGATGCCCAGTCGGCGCCCCAGCTGCGTGGTGGTGCAGCTCTCGGTCAGCGCGAGCAGGATGCCCGCCCGAGTACGGCCCATCAGCGCGCCGAGCGCCCGGTCCTGCCGCGTCGGCTGGTCCCACAGGGTGGCCGCGGTGTCCGCGTCCAGCGGTACCGGATACACCAGCACGAACGCGGCTCCGGCATCGGCCGCAACCCGGACCACCGGTCTGCCGTGCAAGAACAGCGACGGCAGCAGGGTCAGGCCAGCGCCGTCGGGGCGGATGTCCTCCTCCAGCTCGTTGTCGATCTCCAGGACCGGCGGCCGCCACTGGGCGCGCGTGTGCAGCGTGCCGAACAGCCCCTCCACGCCGCTGCCGAGGAGGATTCGGCCGCGATGTGCGGCGTCCGCCCCGAGGTAGGCGTTGATCCGGCTCCAGTAGGGCGCCACGGCCCGCTCGTGGAACGCCATGGACGCCTCGGCGCCGGTTCCAGGTGCCGCCCGCCGGGCCGGACCCGGGCGTACGGCTGCGGCACTCGGCGAGGCACCCGGCGATCCGAGCGGACGGGGGTGTTCGCCGGCGGCCCGCCGTGCGGGATACCGCATCGCCGTCCTCTTGGCCACGAGATCCCGCCAGCGGCCGAAGACCGCGCCACCACCGCGGCGGCGCAACAGCTCGGCGGCGAAGGCACTTTCCACCGCAGGGTCCCCTCCCGGCGCGACAGTGATGCGCGTCAGGTCCTGGACAGAGAAATGAATTCGCTGCACTGAGCCCCCCGGTTCGGCTGACGAAACCTCGGCTGAGACAGCCGAGTTCGGCAAATCGAAGGCAGTCTTACCGCCCCGGGAGATCAGTGCAACGAGTTTCAGATGGCGGCGAAATAGCCTGCTCCCCACTTACGGAATATTCCGTGCCCGTGCACAATCCCGGGAGGACACACGGGACCCCGCGGCGGCGTGCGGTGCGCCGGGCGTCTCGGCCGCGCTCAGCGCGCCCGGCGCTCCACGGCGCGCTCCACGGTCCGCGCCACCAGGTCAAGGCGCTCCCGGTCCCGGTTCCGCAGCAGCCGCTCGATCCGCTGCCCGTGTGCCCTGTGCAGACACGGCACGGGGTATACGATGTCGCCCCCGTCGGCCACGAGTTCGTCCACCAGCGGCTGCGCGCCCTCGGTCAGCGGGCCGGAGTTGAGCCGGTCCCACTCGGCGAGTGCCTGGTCGCTGTGCACCCCCGGCGGCAGGGCCGCCCGCCCGGAGGAGAGGATGTCGGCCAGCCAGGCGCGGGTGGCGGTGCGGTGCAGGGTGTGAAACCGCTCACGCAGCGGTGCCGTGCGCAGCTCGCCGAGGGCGGCACGGGCCACCTCCGGGGAGCCCGCCCGGCCCACGACGAGTGGGTACGCGTCGGCGGCGTAGGCGTCGGTATGCCGCATCGTCGTTCCGCTGGCCCGGATCTCCACCGTGGGCTCCCCCGCGACCACGACCGACTGGCCGTCGTCGGCGAACCGCAGCCACATCTCCCAGTCGTCGCGGTTGATGCCCTGCCCCTCGGACCAGGCGCCCAGTCGGTCGAGCAGAGCACGCCTGTGCGCCACTCTGGAGGGTTCGAAGAGGGAGGCGACGAGCTGGAGCTCGGGGTGCCAGACGCTGCCCAGCACCCGGGCCGGCACCCGCTGTTCTCCGCTGTCGTCGACATAGGTGCTGCCCGCGACCACCCATGAGGCGCCGTCCGCGAAGCGGCGCGTGACCTCGGCCAGGTGGTCGGGGCGCCAGCGGTCGTCGTCGTCCAGGTAGGCGACCAGCGGCGCCGACGAGGCCGCGAGGCCGACGTTGCGCACCGGTCCGGGGCGCCTGCGCGGTGCGCACTCCAGAAACGTGATGCGCGCGTCGTCGTACTCGGCGACGACGTCCCTGGTGTCGTCCGTCGAGGAGTCCGAAACGATCACCAGGCGCCAGTAAGTGGCGGTCTGGGCCAGCACGCTCTCGATGGCCCCACGCAGCAACGCGGAGCGGTTGTAGGTAGCACAGAGGATGTCGACACGGAAATCTTCGGAAGGCATACGGGTTCCAACTCCTGCGCGCAGGCTCGTGGGTGGCTGTGTCACGCTAGCCCGAAAATTCCTTCACTAACCATCTCTCATTTCAGTGATACCAGGGTCTTTCAAGCGAGCATGAAAAACTACTCCCGGCCTCCCGACACATTTATCATCTCCCCCGTGCCGGAGGCGGAACGGCCGACGACCGGCGGGCGCGCCCGTCCGCACGGAACGGCACTCGACACTTTCCAGGGGGCCTTCAGGTGACCACAGGAAACGCATCCGAACTCCGCCGCATCTCCGTATTCGACGCCACGCTGCGCGACGGGGAACAAGCGCCGGGAAATGCCATGTCGGCTCAGCGCAAGGTGGCACTGGCGCTGGCGGCCGAGGCGTACGGCGCAGACGTGGTGGAGGCGGGGTTCCCCGGCTCGTCGGCCGAGGACGCCGAGGCGACCCGGCTGATCGCCCAGAATCTGACCACCGCGCGGTTCGCGACGTTCAACCGCGCCTCCATCTCCGACGTGCGGAAGTCCATGCTGGCCGGCGGGGCGCACCCCCGCCACCAGGTGCAGATCTGCGGCACCGGAAGCGACCTCCATCTGCGGCACAAGCGCGGCATCACCCGGGAGGAGTCGGTCGCGGAGGTGCGCGACGCGATCCGACTGGCCGTCGAACTCGGGGCGACCGACGTCTCCTTCGGCGTGGAGGACGCCAGCCGGGGCGCGCTCGATCACATCAAGGCACTGGTCTCGACGGCGGTCGAGTGCGGGGCGGGCACGGTCATCCTCGCCGACACGACAGGCTGCGCGACGCCGCACGAGTACGGAACTCTGTGTGCGGCCGTCCGCTCGTGGCTGCCGGACGAGGTGATCCTGTCCACCCACTGCCACGACGACATGGGCCTCTCCCTCGCCAACGCCCTGGCGGGGATCGAGGCCGGGGCGGACCAGATCCAGGCAACCCTGGGGGGCATCGGGGAACGGGCCGGAAACACCCCGCTGGAGGAGCTGGCCGCCGTACTCGCCTACAAGAGCGAACAGTACGGCGCCACCACGGACATCAGACTCGAACGGCTGTACCCGGCCCACGAGTTGCTGGCGGAGGCCATCGCACTGCCGCCCTACCGCAACAAGGCGGTCGTCGGCGTCAATTCCTTCGCCACCGAGGCGGGAATCCACCAGGACGGCATGCTGAAGAATCCCCTTAACTACGAGTTCCTCGATCCGCACCGGTTCGGCCGCGAGCGTTCACTGCTCGTGGGTCGGCACTCGGGCCGGGCTGTCCTACGCTATCTGCTCACCCGGATCGGAGTGGACGACGACGACGGCCGGGTGGACGAGTTGTACGAGGAGTTGGTCGCCAACACACCGGTCGGGTTCTGCGAAGATCTCGAAGATCTGGCTAAGCGCCTCGACGACCGCTTCCCCGCCGCGCGGGCCGACGCATGAGCGGCCCCACCACCCTGATCGACAAGGTGTGGGACGCGCACGTCGTCCACCGCGATCCCGACGGCGCCGATCTGCTCTACATGGACGTGCACCTCATCCACGAGGCCACCTCGGCGCAGGCGTTCGACGGGCTCGCCACGGCCGGGCGCCGAGTCCGCCGCCCGGACCTGACCCTGGCTGTCGAGGACCACAACGTCCCCACTGACTCCCTCACCATCACCGATCCCGTGGCCTCCCTCCAGGTGAAGACCCTGCGGGAGAACTGCCGCACACACGGCATCCGGCTTTTCAGCCACGGTGACGCCCGCCAGGGCGTGGTGCACGTGGTCGGCCCCGAACTGGGCATTGTCCTACCCGGCATGACCGTGACCTGCGGTGACAGTCACACCTCGACCCACGGCGCGTTCGGTGCGCTGGCTTTCGGTGTGGGGACGAGCGACGTCGAGCACGTCCTCGCCACCCAGTCGGTCGCGCTGCGCCGCCCCAAAACCCTGGCCGCCGAGTTCACCGGTCTGCCCCCGGACGATGTGACGGCCAAGGACCTCGCGCTCGCGCTGCTCGCCCGCCTCGACGCCAACGGCGCGCACGGGCACGTCATGGAGTACCGGGGCCCGAGTGTGCGGGCGCTGTCGGTCGAGGGCCGGATGACGCTGTGCAACATGAGCGTGGAGGCCGGTGCGCGCGCCGGCCTCGTCGCACCGGACGAAACGACGCTCGCCTACCTCCGAGAGCGCCCGGAGAGCCCGCGGGGTGCGGAGTGGGAGCAGGCGGTCGCGTACTGGAAGGGACTGCGCACCGACGAGGGAGCCGTCTTCGACCGCACCGTGCACATAGACGCCTCGGCCCTGACCCCGCAGGTCACCTGGGGCACGAACCCCGGCCAAGCGGTCGGCATCGGCGACCGCGTGCCCGACCCCGAGAAGCTGAATGGCCCCGCCGAACAGGCCGCAGCGCGCAGGGCACTTGCGTACATGGGCCTGACGCCGGGAACCGCGATGCGGGACATCGCGGTCGAAGCGGTGTTCCTCGGCTCGTGCACCAACGGCCGCCTGGAGGACCTGCGCGCCGCCGCCGAGGTGCTGCGCAGCAGGAAAGTGGCGCCCGGTGTGCGGATGCTGGTGGTCCCTGGCTCGACGCAGGTGCGCCGCGCCGCGGAGGCGGAGGGGCTGCACGAGGTGTTCGAGGCCGCGGGCGCGCAGTGGCGGTTCTCGGGCTGCTCGATGTGTCTGGGCATGAACCCGGACCGGCTGTCGGGCGCACAGCGCTGTGCCTCCACCTCCAACCGCAACTACGAGGGACGCCAGGGCAACGGGGCCCGCACCCACCTGGTCTCGCCTGCCATGGCCGCGGCCACCGCCGTCACCGGCCGGCTCGCCTCCCTCGCCGATCTCGACTGACGCTCGTCTGCCACCGCCGAGCGCCGGCCCACGTGGCCTGCGGTGCCACAGCCGGGCGCCGTCGGCCCCGACCACACGGGGCGGGCCGGGCCGGACGACGGACGGCTTCCAAGCCAGAAAGCGAGAGAGCACAGACATGGAAGCGCTCACCGAGCACACCGGACGCTGCCTTCCGCTGCGCCGCAGCGACGTGGACACCGACCAGATCATCCCCGCGCGGCACTGCCGCCGCCTCACCAAGACCGGCTACGCCGACGCGCTGTTCGCCCGGTGGCGCGAGGACCCCGGGTTCGTCCTGAACCGGCCCGAGCGCCACGGCGCGAGCATCCTCCTCGCCGGTCCCCACTTCGGCACCGGCTCGTCCCGCGAGCACGCGGTGTGGGCACTGCGGGACTGGGGGGTGCGCGCGGTGCTCGCGCCCAGCTTCGGCGACATCTTCCAGCGCAACGCCCTGCGCAACGGTGTGCTCGCGGTTCGGCTGCCGGACGAGGTGGTGGGCGGCTTCCTCGACCGCGCCGACCGGGACCCCTCGTTCACGCTCACCATCGATTTGGGCGCGCGAGAGGTGCGCGACGGAGAGGATCGCCGGCGGTTCGAGGTGGACGCGCGGGCACGCTGGCTGCTGCTCAACGGCCTCGACGACATCGAAGTCACCCTGCGCGCCGAGGACGCCATAGCCCGGCACGAGCAGGCCAGGCCCGCATGGATGCCGCAGCCTTCAGCGGCCGTCGCCCGGGCCGCAGTCCGCGACTGACGCCCCCTTCACCAGCACTCTCCCACTCGCAGGAGGAACCGTGTGGCGCATCGCTGTGATACCCGGCGACGGCATCGGGCCCGAAGTCACCACCGAAGCGCTGCGGACCCTTCGGGAGGTGGCACCCGACGTCGAACCCGACTTGCTCGACCACATCAACGCCGACCGGTTCCTCGCCTCCGGCACCGCGCTGTCCGATCAGGACTTCGCGCGGGTGCAACGGTGCGAGGGCGCCCTGTTCGGCGCGGTCGGCGACCCCCGGGTCACCGACCCCGGGTATGCGCGTGATGTGCTGCTGCGGCTGCGTTTCGACCTGGACCTGTACGTCAACCACCGACCGACGCGGCTGCTGCACGACCGCCTCAGCCCGCTGCGGGACCCCGCCCGCAGGGCGCTGGACTGCATGGTGGTACGGGAGAACACTGAGGGCCTGTACGTGGGTGTCGGCGGTGCGGTGCGCCCCGGCACCGTGCACGAGACGGCGATCGACACCGAGGTGAGCACCTACCGCGGGGTGAGCCGGGCCATGGAGTTCGCCTTCGCCCGTGCCGCCCGGTCGGTCTGCTTGGTGGACAAGGCCAACGCCGTGCCCCACAACGGGTCGCTGTGGCAGCGCTGCTTCGGGGAAGCGGCTGCCCGCCACCCGGAGGTGGCCACCCGTCATCTGTACGTCGACGCGGCGGTCATGGAGCTGGTGCGGGATCCGACGGAGTTCGACGTGATCGTGGCGAACAACGCGCACGGAGACGTGCTCAGCGATCTCACTGCTCAGCTCGCGGGCGGCCCCGGCATCGCGGCCTCGGCGAACCTCAACCCGCGGACCGGTTTCGCCCTGTGTGAGCCCCTCCACGGCTCCGCGCCCGGCCTCACGGGCACCGGCAGCGCCAACCCCGTCGCCGCCGTACTCAGCGCCGCCCTGCTGCTGGACTGCGCGGGCCGCACCGAAGAGGCGGAGACGATCCGCTCAGCGGTACGGCGGACCGTCGCGGACCTGCGGTGCACGCCCGACCTCGGCGGCACGCTGACGACGGCTCAGGCTGCTTCGGCCATCCGGCAGGCGCTGGTCTGAGCCCGCAGGGGGGTGAGCCCACAGGGCGTCTCGTGGTCAGTCGTCCACGAGCTGCTCGGCGGCGACCTCGGACACGGCCGCCCAGAGACTGGCGACCGTCTCGAAGGTCTCGCCGACGAGCCGTTCGTCCGGGAAAGCGATCGTATAGCTTTCCTCCAGGTCCAGCAGGAGACGGATGGTTCCCAGCGAGTCGAGGCCGAGTTTGCTCAATTCATGACCCGCGCTCAGTTCGATGTCGGCCGCTGCGGGCAGATGGCGTCGCAGTACCTCCTCGAACCGTGGGTCCCAACTCCCGCTGACGCCGGACGTGCTCTCCGTCGTTTTCATACCCACCCCGCCCACGCCGCACACAACGACTGCGCCTGATATGCCATGTGCCGGGACCGTAGTGAGTACCGCGGCAACCGGTCAAGCGATACAGACAGCCGTAAAACACGGGCGGGCGAGCTATCCCGGAAACGTCTTGTGAGCGCCTTGAGTCTTTACGGAGCCTTTGCACTTTGCATCGACGGCAGTGGCCCCGGAGTGACAACTTCACACAGAACCCACCAGGAACTTGAAGCTTCTATCGAGTTCTCGACAATATTCGGCGTGACAGGTTGACCGCGCTGAGTAATCCCCGGTATTGATATGGATTTCGCGTCTTGTATCCGACCGTCTTCCGTCCCGAAGGGCAACATGTGAAGACCCGAGCACGCAGGTTCTTCCATCGCCGCCTGGACGGTCTGCCCCAGCGCAGATCGCCCGCGGCCACGGAGCCTGTGCACAGCACCATCGTCCCGGCCGGCTACCGCATGGTCGCGGGCGAGGCGCAGGGCGATGTGACCGACGCGCCGTTCGCCCTCACCACTTCCCAGGGGCTGCTGGTGTGGAACGGACAGCACTTCGACCACCTCACGCGCCGCCCGGCCTACGGGCTGACCGTGCGCGACGGGGTGCTGTGGATCTTCCACCGCATCGGACGCCACGGCCAGGTCGTCACCGTGCACCGCCACCAGGAGCACGTCGAGGTCGTCCCCCGCGTCTGGGGCCTGCCGGGTGGCGAACACCACATCGACTTCGTCGACGACGAACTCCTGGTCACCGATCCGGTGAACGGCAGAATCCTCGGGTACCGCCTCGACGACGGCATACCCGCCGTGCACGCCACGCGGGCGGTCCGCTCCCTCGGCCTGGGAGAGCGGGCCCCCAGAGCCCCGGTGCGCATCGGCGCGCTGTTCCGGCACGACCAGTTACTGCTCGTGCTGGCCGACAGCGGCCAGGGGCCCGGTGCACGACAGAGCGAGATCTGGGCCTTCGACAGTGCCTCGCGCCTGGTCGCGGTCGTGCCCGCGGGCGGCAGCCAGTGCCACAATCTCTTCTTCGACGGCGAGCAGTTCGTGCTGTGCCGGTCCCCGGAGCGGATTGTCGCGCGCGGCCGGCAGCCCGTGTACCGCACCGACGGCTTCCCGCGGGGCCTCGCCGTCGGCGAGGACCGGGTGCTGGTGGGCGCCTCGGCCCTGCCCCACGCCCTCCCCGGGCGAGGGAACGGCGTGGCCCATGTCGATGTTCTGGACCGCGACTTCGTGCGGTGGGGCCGTATCTCGCTGCGCCACGGTCAGATCCAGAACATCCGGCTGCTCTCAGGTGACCTGGCGCTGAGCAACGCGGGGCGAGCGACGGCCCAGGCCTCGGCGCCGCCTCGGATCCGGCACCCGGGCCGGCCGCCGAACCTCGCCGCTATCCCAGCGCCACCGACCGGTCGAGAAGCATGAGCGCCCCCGTGGCCGTCAGCAACCGGTCGTTGGCGTAGTTGAGGCTCGCGGCGCGAAGGTCGCGGAAGGTCCGCTCCAGCGGCAACGGCGACGTTCTCGAATAGCCCCCGGACAACCCGGCGAGCTGCACCATCCCGTCGGCGGCTTGGAAGGTCAACTCGGAAGCGGCCACCTTGAGCGTGTTCAGATGGATCTGCGTGACCGCGGCCCCCAGCGAGCGGCCCGCCTCCCGCGCGCCGCTCACCTCCTGCTGGACGCGGTGGAGGTAGCCGCTGGTCAGCTCCAGGTCGATACGCACCCGGGCCAGGCGCTCGCGCACCAGTTCCGATTCGGTGTCGGGTCCGCGCCGTGCGGGTCCGCGCAGGCTGCTCACCAGCTCGCTCAGGGCGGCCCTCGCCGCTCCCAGCCAACAGGCCGACCAGCCCAGATGCGCCATCGGGATCATGGATTCCACGGCCACCTCGCGGAACCGTCCGGGCTCACCGACCGCCTGGTCCGCCGGCACCTCTCCGGACAGGCGCAGACCCAGGCTCTCGGTGCCACGCATGCCGAGCGTGTCCCACTCACCGGTTTCGGTGACCGACAGGTCGGTGCGGTCGGCATAGACCAGGGACACCGCCTGGGCGGGCCCGTCCGCGTCGCCTTTCATGGTGATCAGGAAACCTTCGGCGACGCTCGCGCCGGTCACCACGGGGGCGTTCCGTTCGATGCGCAGCCTGCCCTCGTGCGTGCTCAACGGCGCCTCGGCCGTCAGCAGGTGCCCGCCCTTGCCGCTTTCCGTGGTCACCGACGCGATGTACAGCTCCCCTCGGGCGACCCGGGGCAGCACCCGTCGCCGCAGGTCCGGAGTGCCGAAGCGGGCGATGGCGTCCACCTGCTGGCAGTGCATCACCCACGCGAGGGCCGTGGAGAGACAGCCTCCGCCGAGCACCTGGGCCACATCGGCGAAGGCGTCCAGACCCGCGCCGGGCCCCCCGTACTCCCCAGGCACCACAAGTCCGAGGAGCCCGCTCTCACGAAGCGCACCGAAGCTCTCCACGGGAAATCTGGCCCGCTCGTCCACCTCCGCCGCGTACTTGCGCAGGACGTCCACGGTGGCCAGCGCCACCTCGCGGAACGCGTCATTCATCGCCGACCTCTCCCCCGGCCGGACTGCCCGACCTGTTTCGACGCGCTTGCGTCTCCTCCCAGGTCGCGGAATGCAAAAACCTGGTGGATGCCTGAGTCCAACGGAATTCAAGACGATCGGTCAGCGTAATGGCGGCGCCCCGGGCTCCGTCAAGGACCTTCAGCCTACCCTGCATCACCCCGGATTCCCCTGCCGGAAGGTGAGTTACCCTGCTAGGATCCCGAGTTCGAACCGGCACCTTCACGCACCGCCGCATCGCGGGGCCACACCACGGGACGAACCGGCTTTTTTCGCGCACGGAAACACGGAAGTATGCGAGTACGGAAGTGCTTGAGCATGGAATGTTAATCCGGCCGACGCAGCAGAAAGCGGGGACAGCATGAAAAACAAGCTGCGGAAAGTGGTGGTCACCGGTGGTGCCGGTTTTCTGGGTTCTCATCTGTGCGAACGGCTCCTACGCGAGGGCGACTCCGTGGTCTGCGTCGACAACTTCAGCACGGGAAATCCGGACAACGTCGCCCATCTGCTGACCAACGATCGCTTCCGTCTGCTGAAGTGGGACATCTGCGATGGGATCGATATCGAAGGACCTGTCGACGCGATCGTCCACCTGGCCTCACCGGCCAGCCCGATGAACTACCTGCGCCTGCCCGTGGAGACACTGCGGGTGGGCTCGGCCGGCACCCTCGCCGTCCTGAAGCTGGCCCGGAACACGAATGCCCGGATCGTCTACGCCTCCTCCAGCGAGGTGTACGGCGATCCGCTCGCCCACCCCCAGGACGAGAAGTACTGGGGCAACGTGAACCCGCTCGGGCCGCGTTCGGTGTACGACGAGAGCAAGCGCTTCGGCGAGGCCGCGGTGGCGGCCTACCGCCGAGAGCACGGAGTCGACACGTGCATCGTCCGGTTGTTCAACACCTACGGCCCGCGCATGCAGCCGGACGACGGGCGGATGGTGCCGAACTTCGTCCTCCAGGCACTGGCGGGCAAGCCCCTCACCATCTACGGCTCCGGCCGTCAGACCAGGTCTCTGTGCTACGTCTCCGACACCGTGGCGGCTCTCCTGCGCGCCCTCCGAAGCGAC
This sequence comes from Streptomyces tubbatahanensis, assembly GCF_022699385.1. Taxonomy (NCBI): domain Bacteria; kingdom Bacillati; phylum Actinomycetota; class Actinomycetes; order Kitasatosporales; family Streptomycetaceae; genus Streptomyces; species Streptomyces tubbatahanensis. Next base: position 117,074 of record NZ_CP093846.1, read on the forward strand.
CACCCGGGCCCCCTCAACCTCGGCAACCCTACGGAGCTGACCGTCCTCCGCGTCGCCGAGCTGATACGCGACCTCGCCGGATCGTCTTCCGAACTGGCCTTCCTGCCCGCCATGGAGGACGACCCACGGCTTCGCCGCCCGGACATCTCGCTGGCCCGCGAAGTGCTCGGCTGGGAACCGGAGGTCGGGCTGCGGGAGGGCCTGACCGAGGTCATCGCGTCTTTCAGGGACCCGCGGGCGGCACGGATCGACACCCCCCGCGTGACGGAAGCCTGACGTCCCGGCACCCAGGGCCGACCCAGCGCCGGGCTCGTCGCCCGCCTCACCACAGTCCTCGCCGCCCCTTGCCCCTCGGCCGGCGGTCAGCACGGCTCCGCCCCAGTCGGCGTGTGCGCGCTCAGATCCGAGGTGACGGCGCAGGCCGAGCAGCACCCGCTGTGGTATCCATCCCTGCCGGCCCTCAGTTGCGGGGAGTCGAGTAGAAGTTGGGCCTCGATACGGCCCTGAGAGCCGTACAACGCCGCATGTTGTGCCGTCCGTGGCGATGTCGGGGGTCGACGACCTTACGCGATACCCGCCTGACAAGATGGCCGGCGAAGCGGCACTCTGTATTGCTGCACGTGCTGTTGAAAGAGACCTGCGCGCTTCTGTGCTGCCCCTGCTTTCTGGAAGCTGGGAGAAGCAGGCCGGGTGACGGCTGTGGCCGAATCCGCGGTGGGACAGCGGTTCCGTGGGTCAGGGGGACGGGGAGAGACTGAGATGGGGGCGGTGCAGTCGTGAGTGGTTCAGAGCCCAAAGGTGACAGCGAGCTGCCGGAGCCGGTGTTCGGGCCACCGGTTCCGCCGGGTGAGCAGGGCATGCTCGAACCGCCGCGTGAAGAAGGCGGTCCCCTTCCTCTGCAGCCGGGCGAGGGCTCGCTCCTCAGGCCGCAGCTGAAGGTATCCCACAGCGTGCTGGCCAAGGGCGCCACCAGCGCTGGAGAGATTCACACGGCTTTCTACAAGGCCGCGGCCTCGTTGGAGACGTCGACGCGCACGGCGGCGACAGAGTTCAAGGGGTGGACGGCCGCCCAGGGGCTGCGGAAGTCACACGAACAGTGGGAGATCCAGGCCGGGAACGTGGCTGCGTGGCTGGCGAAAATCGAGCAGAGTCTGCGGGACGCCAAGAAGGCGTACAAGACTCAGGACCACGGCACCGAGACCGACCTGGACAAACTGGTGAAACAGCAGGGGCAGCAAGACAGCCCCCCACTCGGCCCTACCAGTTCAGCCCTGCCACCTGTGGCCCCGCGTCGTTCGGCGCTTGACGAGTACGACCGATGAAGAGCGGCAACTTCTACCACGAGTTGATGACCACTGACTTCTCGGTTCTCACGGACCTGGCCAAGAAGTGGAAAGCGGTCGTCACCGCCATCGACGGCTTGTCCGGCCGGATCCACAAGGAGCTGATGAAGCCCTTGCGTGACGAGGGCTACTGGGAGGGTGCGGCCGCGCCCTACGCATGGCAGATGATCGACGACATGGCGCGCCAGGCCAGTCGGGCGACCGAGGTGGCCCGCAAGATGAAAAAGGTCCTGGAGGACGGCGAGTCGGACCTGACCACGCTGCGCGGTCAGGTGAAGGGGATCGTCCGCCGGATCGAGGAGGACAGCAAAGGGACAGTGGAGGTGACCTCCCACGGGAAGGTGCGCGCCACCGCGAGCGGCGAGGTGGACAAGGAGACCGCCCAGCTGGTCCGCGACGGGCAGCGTGACCTGAACACTGCCTTGCGTGGCGGGTTGTTCATCGACAGCAACCTCGCCTACGCCCTCGTGGCCGATGTCGGTCTCGGCCAGTGGTTCAACGCCAAGCCCCAGCACACCAACCTGGACAGCACAGGCAGTATCAGCCCCGAGGACTTCGACGCTTACACCCGTGTCCTGGACGGCAAGAGTCCGCACGCGGACCCGAACAACGCGACACCCCGCACCACAGGTTGGGGCTGGCTCTTCGGCAAGGGGACATTCGAGCCGAACCGGCAGTTCCACCAGGGGGACCCGTTCGTCCAGCAGCTCCAAAAGAGCGACAGTATGGCGTCGATCCGCGACCAGACGTTGCAGAAATGGCGCGAGGGAGAGCTGTCCGGACGGGTGAAGCACAAGATCTCCGGAGAGGGGCGCGGCGACCAGATCAAGATGTTCGCCAAGGACATGGCAGGGCTGAGCGGCCTCGACAACCTCTGGGGCGGAGACACCAACGAGGCCCAGTCCCTCCTCGGCTCCTACGACGTCGACTACACGGTCAAATCCGAGGAACCGGACGGCTCCATCGTGGTGCAGTACACGCTCAACAACGACACCGACGTCGAATCCTTCCTCCCCGGCTACCCGAAGTGGCAGGAGAAGCTCAATCCCCCTGCAGGGCCCGGCACCGGCATTCACGAGAAGATGACCTGGACGGAGCGCATCCACCCGCCCCGCTTCGAGGCTCCCGATGAGCAGTGAAACGATGGCTTCCATGACGACTCACGGCTCGGCCGCCCCCTCACGCAGGCCGAGCGGCACGGCGTCACGCAAGGCGGCAGCGGTGGCCGCCTGCGCTCTCGCCACCCTCGCCTCGTGCACCGTCCTGGACGACGCTTCGGGCCCGTGCCCGAAGTCGAGCACCACGGTCCGCGCCGGCGACCTGCACGGCGACTACCAGGGCCCGCACGGCATGCGCGTCACTCTCGGGCGCGCCTCCACCCAGTACCCCGAAGGGCGTACCGCTCAGGTCGGCACGGTGCGGGTGAGGAATTGGGCGCTCTCGCTGGAGGAACTGGACGAGAACGGCCCCGCCGGCAAGGGGTTCCGGGGAGAGGGAACCTGGGAGTTCCGCAAGGAGGAAACCACCGGTGGGGAGAGGTTCCGCCAGATCAAACTCGACTTCCTCCGCGGCACACCCGAGCAGCGGGTTCCTACCGACCCGCAGTACCTGGAAATCGGCGGCACCCGCAGCAAGCCGGAACTGTTCGTGGAATCCGACCCGGACACCTGCCCCGACGTCGTCTTCCACCGGTAACCGCCCCTCCCCCACGGCAGCCGGTGGTGCGACGCGGTGAGATCACCGAGTTGTTCGTAGAGCGCGCAGAGCGGGCGGGTATGCGCTCATCACCGAGGCCGGTGCCGTACTCGTGCATCAGCTACCTGGTGGTGCTCGACGAGGGCGCCCGACCTGACGTGGCCGCGAAGTACGGTGTGCGGGCACCGCAGCGGGCGACGACGAGCTGGGCAGCGGCGCCTACGTGGTCGGCATCGTCGGCGGCACCACGTACGGGGTGGCCAAGAAGACGAACCTGAGCTCGGTCAAGGTGCTCGACGCGTCCGGTGGCGGCACCGACGCCGGGGTGCTGGCCGGGATCGACTGGGGCACCGAGCACGCCTCGGGCCCGTCGGTGGCGGACTTCGTCGTCGGCCTTCCCGGACGACGTGCTCGACGCCGCGGTGCGCAAGTCCATGGCGTCCGACCGGCCGGGTGGCGGGACGACCACGGACTCGGGCACCACCGTCTCCGCCGGCCACGTCTCCGGTGCCGCCGCGATCTACCTGAGCCGCCGCCCGAAGGTCATGCCGGGTGAGGTGGCCGGTGCGCTGGACGATGCGGCCGTGGACGGCGTCCTGACGGTGCGCCCACCGACGGCACACCCAACAAGCTGCTCCAGATCGCCCGGTAGTCCGGGCCCGCCGACCGCGCACCGATCTCGTCTGGGGCCGGGCCCGGGCCCTCTGTCTCAGGCGAGCGGCTCCACCACCGCGCCCTCACCGGGCACACCGCGCTCTCTGATCCGGGCCTGGCCTCTCCCCCTTCCTCCTGGCCATTCGCGAAAGCGCCGGAACTCCACGGGCACGCCGCGGGCGGTGACCGGGTCGCGGGTGTCCATGACCTGAAGGTGCACGTGCGGCTGGGTCGAGTTGCCCGAGTTGCCGCAGTCCGCGACGTGCTGTCCCTCGGTCACCCGCTGGCCCGGGGACACCCGCACGGAGCCGGACTTGCAGTGCGCCAGGACGACATGGGCGTCGACCTCGGACAGCGCGATGACCACGTGGTTGCCGGCGATGGCGCCGACACCGCGCCGCGCCCGGCCCGCCTGGCCGAGCGCGTAGGGCACCAGCGTCAGCTGGGAACGCCGCGCTTCGTGGTCGGCCTCGGAGTCGTGCACCGCGACGACGGTGCCGCCGCCGGGTGCCAGCAACGTCCGGCCGAAGGCGACGAAGCGCTCCGGCGGCTCGGTGGCGAAGAGGGTCCGCCAGTCGCTGACGCCGGAGGTACGGTGGCGCTCGTCCACGCCGACGAAGTCGATGGCGTAGCGCCCACCGAACAGGTCCGTGCCATGGCTCGGGACCCGCCGGGCCGGACTGTTCTCGATCAGCCAGCGTCCGGTGAACGGCAGGGAGAGCTCGACGGCCCGGGTGTTTCGACCTGGCAACGGCGATTCCTCGGCAGCCATGGCGTCAGCATAGGTGCGCGGGGCGGCGCGCGCGGCGGGTTCCTGCGCCTGTGTCGGCTCTCTCTCCTCCCCCGACGGGCGATACCGCGGTGCTCCGGGACGAGCGCCGGGGTCTCGCCCGCTCCTCGGCCATGCTCTGTTCCGACCGCTCGGCACCGTAACGGACGGTCTCCGAACCCGGCTTCGTATGACGGAGTTCTCGGTATCAGGGTGCCCAGCTCAGAGGGGGAGCCTCGGGAGACACAGCGCGTGCAGATCGGGTACGCGCACGCCGTGGGGCGCCAGGGTGGGCCCACCCTCCGATTCGGGAGCTCTCGCTGCTCTCACTGCTGCTGTGGCCGGTCGCGTGCTGGGTGGGTACCGAGTGCGGTGTAGGCGGCCTCAGCTATCCGGCCTGGGGCGGCGTCGGCGGGGGCGTGGGCGAGGAAGTCCGCGGTGGTGCCGGTGTAGGTGATGTGACCGGAGTGCAAAACGGTGACGTGCTGGGATTCCTCGGCCAGGTCGGCGATGTCGTGGGTGGACAGCAGTACGCGTACGTCACCGGTCAGGGAGGTGAGAGTGTCACGGAAGACGCGGCGCTGGTGCGGGTCCATGTCGGCGGTGGGTTCGTCGAGCAGGAGGACGCGGGCGCTGTGGACAAGGGCGGAGGCGACACCGACGCGGCGTAGTTGGCCACCGGAGAGCTGTTTGGTTCTCGTGTCAGCGCGGTCCGTCAGGTCGACGCGTGCCAGAGCGCGCGCGGCGGCGTCCCAGGCGTCGCGCTTCTTCATGCCCTTGAGCCAGCCGGTATAGGCGACTTGTTCCCGAGCGGTCAGTCCGGCCATGGCGGTGATCTGCTGGGGCATCCAGGCGACAGCGGCTCGGAAAGCCTTGTGGTGGGAGTCGCTTCCGTCGAGTTCGACGCTGCCGTGGCGTGGTCTGGTGACGCCGGCGGCGAGGCGTAGAAGAGTGGTCTTACCGGCACCGTTGGGGCCGAGCAGAACGGTGAGGCCGTCGGGGAGGGTGTAGGTGAGGTTCTCGAGTACGGGGCGGGCCCGCAGGCCGTAGGCGTAGGTGCAGCGGGTCAGTGTGAGTGTCAACGGGGCCTCCGGAGGGGGAGTTGCTGGCTGCCGCGAGAGATGTCGGCGTTCAGATGCCGGCTGTGGTGGCGGGGCGAACCAGCAGCGCGGCCAGACCGCCGGCGCATGCGAGAACGGCTGCTGTGGCGGCGACGGGGTCGGTGCCGGGGCGTAGGAGGACAGTCCAGAAGTAGAGGTGGCCGTCCGGGGCGCGGCCCAGGAAGAGCACGGCGAATCCCCACGCGACGGGTGCCAGCACAGCTCGCGAGCCGGCCACGGAGCGCACCATCAGCATCAGCCCCACCAGGAAAGCGGTGTCGCGTCCGAGGTTGAGTCCGGCGTCGGCGCCGCTCAGTTTCCACGCCAGGAGCGCGGTCGCGCAGGCAGCCAGGACCGTGACCGCGGCTAGGTTCTGTCCGGCGGATCATGTGACCCTCTGACTGGTCGCTCGTTGGTCCGGACATGGGGCGGGGGGATCTGACGAATCACGAGTGGTCGTTGCTGGAACCGCACCTGCCGCCTCTGGGCTGCCGGGGCGGCCGGTGGAACGATCACCGCACCGTGGTCAACGGGATCCTGTTCCGGATCCGAACCGGTGTCCCGTGGCGTGATCTGCCGGAACGCTACGGCTCGTGGTAGACCGTCTATGAACGGCATCGCCGCTGGTCGGCGGACGGCACCTGGAACCGGATCCTGCATTCGGTCCAGGCCGATGCCGACCTGGCGGGGCGGGTCGACTGGTCGACGGTCGGGGTCGACTCGACGTCCTGCCGAGCGCATCAGCACGCGGCTGGCGCCCGCAAGGCCAAGCCGCGGGTCCCGAAAAAAGGACGACGCCCCGGCACCACCGCCCCGACGAGGGACTCGGACGGTCCCGGGGCGGCCTGACCTGCAAGATCCATCTCGCCGGCGAAGGCGGCTGCCGCCCCATGTCCCTCCTGCTCACGCCGGGACAGTGGGGCGACGCACCGCAGATGATCGAGGTCCTGGACCGGATCCGAGTTCCCCGGCCACTGGGCGGAAGGCCCCGGACCCGGCCGGACCACGTCAGCGGCGACAAGGCATACAGCTCTCGCCGAAACCGCCGCTACCTGCGAAGACGCGACATCCGGCACACGATCCCGGAACCGAAGGACCAGCGGGCCAACCGCCGCCGCAGGGGCAGCAACGGGGGCAGGCCCGCCGGCTTCGACCGCGACCGCTATCGGCGACGCAACGAGGTCGAGCGGACCATCAACCGGCTGAAGAACTCCCGCGCGGTCGCGACGCGTTACGACAAGAGGGCCTACGTCTTCCACGGCACCGTCACCGCCGCAGCGATCCGACTCTGGCTCCGTCAGTGATCCGCCGGACAGAACCTAGGGCGGTGTCCATCCAGGCCACAGGGCGCGTGGCGGTGGTCTCGGCTGCCGGCAGGCGGGAGTCCAGGCACAGCGCCAGTGCGGCGCACAGCAGGATGGGCAGCAGAGCGATGACCGGCGCGGGCACGGTTCCGGCCAGGAATGAGGGAAGGTCGAGAACCGTGTCCCGCCACAGCACGGCCAGGAGGCAGAACGGCAGGAACAGCCCGGGCAGGACCGTGTGGGCGCGTCGCGCTTTGATCCACCACGTCACGGTGTACCGCCCCGGGCCGGGCAGACGTGGGCGAGTGTGGTGCGGTACCAGGAGCGCTGCTGGGTATCTGTCTGCTTCAGTACCGCGTTCACGCGCGCTTTCACGTGTGCCACGCGTGCGTCTTCGGCTCGCTGGATCCGGGCGAGATCCGTGTCGTTCCCCGGGTCGATGACATCGCCCCGGAGTCCCTCGAGGTAGCGCTCGTCCTCCCCCACCTGGTGTGCCTGCCAGAGGCGGAGCGCGGAAGCGTCCGCTCGGTGTGGGTGAGCGCAAGGCAGAGTGCCCGCGGCGCGCAGGACGCGGTAGCGCAGTGCGCCGTCACGTTCAGCCTGCGTGAGGGGCAGGTGCCACTCGGTGCCGGTGGTGCGGTACCTGCCTTCCAGGAGGGAGTCGGTCACCTTGCGGGGCATGTCGACGTGGACTCCAGCGGTCCCCAGGGTGGTGGTGACGTCGGTGATCGTGTTCCGGGCACGATCGAGGATCTGATCCGCCTGGCGTGGAACGCACACCCGTGGCAGCTCGCCGGCGCAGGCCGTGGGCAGATGGGCGCGCGTGGTGGGTGGTGTCTCTTCCCAGTCGGAGGCGATCCGGTAGGCAGTGGTGGAGGCGCCGGCGGTCACGAGGCAGGCTGCCACCACAGCGATCACCCGCGTGAGCGTCGATCTGCTGCCGCACCACAGCAGCCCGAGCCCGGCAGCGAGACCGATCGTGGGCAGAACATGAGCGGCCAGAGAGGACCACGTGGCCAGTTCACCGAACGCCAGGAAGCCGGCATACGAACCTGACAAGTGACGGCTCCAGTTGGCGCCGCCGTCGCTGAACTGGCCGGCCCCTGCGAACGCGACGAGGTAGAAGACGCCTACGGCCAGCAGAGGCGCAGCGAGCAACCGGGGGGCGAGCCGGCCTACGGTGAAGCCGATGACGCAGTGTCCAAGTGTCAGAACGGCCGCCATGGCGGGGAGCTGGAGCGATCCGGGGGTGGGGGCCACGCCCTCCTGGGCCAAGGCCAGGCCGGCCGCCAGCGCGAGCATCAGCCAGCCGAGTGCGAGCACCGGCCACAGGGCACCGGCCGCGATGGACAAGCGTGAGCGCACCGAGGCGAGTCGCCATACACCGTCCTGCGTGAGGCGGCCCGCTTCCCAGGCGCTCAAGGCTGAGACGACGGCGTAGGTGAGACCGTAGAAGGGCTGCAACGCGTAGGAGACGACTTCCGGTGCGTACGGCAGGGCGCTCTTTGAGTCGGGGTAGTCGACGCCGAAGATGTGCACCGCGTAGAAGAGAGTGAATGCGATGACGAGCGGGGAGGCCCACAGAGCGCTGCTCGTGCGTATGCGTGCGCGTAGATTCATGATATTCCGAGGCGGTGCTGGACGTGGCCGGGCAGGGCCATTAGCTGGTCCGGCTCAACCGTCGGTTGAGGGCCGTCCGCAACCCCTTCGACCGCACCGGCCGTCGGGGCACCGCCGAGAAGCGAGGCGGCCATGACTTCGGTGACGGCAGCAACGCCGGCCTTGGCGAGATGAACGTCCATAACGGAAAGGTATCCTCCGCTTTTCCCGTGAACGCGTTGTGCACGGCTTGTGACCGTATACGCCTGTTGCGGCGGAGATTAATGGAGCTTTTCGTGCTTGGCCTGAAAGAGCAGGCGGGTACTCGCCCCTCTAGCGCTGTGAACCAGAGGAGAGCACGGCCACGAAGAAGTAACTGTTGCGTCGCTTTCCCTAATGGTGGAACAGCCCCCTACCTGCGGCTCACGTTCGCCAGGTGGCGGCGACACAGCGCGATTCATCGCCAGCCGGCTCAGCCGCGCTGCGACCACCGCTTGGGCGCGCGGCAGGTACTCAGCGATGGCAGCCACCCGCCCTCCCCCTCCCTCCGCTGCCACCGCGCCAGGGCCACCAAGTGCGCCGGTACCCGCATCGACGTCCCAGTCGCCGAGCGACCACTGCTCAACCATCCCGTCGACGGGGTGACGGGCGAGCCCTGGACTGAGCCATGCGGTTGATGGGTCCGTGCGGGGGCTGCTGCCCCCGCCCCAGGCGCCGGGCTGGGTGAAGTAGCCGAGCCTGCCAGTCGGCCGCGGCTCCAGTCGGCAAGTCCCCGCAGCAGGCGTACCTGCCGGTCCGCTCCACGTCGGCCCTCTTTCCCCTCACGAATCCTTCCACCCCGATAGGCGGCTCTGAGCTCACGAGTATTTCCCGCACCGAATCACCGGCACTTTCGGGTGAAGAGGAGCTGGGGGAAGGTTCCGTCCCCTTCGTGCGGCAACAACACACAATGCCGACGCATTCATCGCGCCGGAGAAACCACGTTTCGGTTCTTATTCGGGACGGGAGACGGGGTCATTCCCTGCATTGAGGTTGCCTCGGTGGCGCGTGCCGGATACCTGGAATGTCGAGAACAAGGAGAGAAAACCATGGAACCCAACTCTCTGGACGCCGTCGTCAGCTCGGTGCGAGACAAGGACCCGGTGGTGCTCGTGCACTACCTCACGGGCGGCTACGCGAAGCGTGCCGGAGACCTTCAGGTGGTGCCGGACAAGGTGGCCAAGAGCTCCGACATGAGCCACCGGTTCCGCATGGAACTGGAAGGCACCCACGAGGGCAACAATCTCTACAGCTTCGAGAACCTGAAGCAGATCGACGACAAGGGGCGCCTCGAGGAGAAGCGGTTCATGAGTGCCAATCCTCGCGACATCTCCGACGGTATCATCTGGGCGAAAAAGGAAGCGCTCACCAAGGGAAGCGACGAGGCCAAGGCTCAGGCATGGTATGTGGTTCCGCAGGATTGCGGCGGCTATGCTCTGCTGAATTACCTGGATCCGACGTATCTGTTGGGCATGATCAACAAGACGCCGAATCTTGCCGCCTGCGGCCGACCCAACGAGTCCGTCTTCGGCGTCACGCCGCTCATCGGCATCTGGGTCATCGTCAAACCCCGCGACAAGGAGTGCATCCACCAGCACACCCCCGAGGTCTGACCCACACCCGAGGGCAACCGCGACCTCGTCGGCGGGACCTCAGCCTCGCAGCCGGACCGGCCACGGTGTGCTCCGTGGCGGGTTCGGCCGACGGCGTCGCCGGGACGCCGTGTTCCGTCATGCGGCGTCGCGACGGGCACGGCAGCAGAGCTGATGCTCTACCAGGCGTTCCGGTCGGCCGGGCACGGGCGAGTCGGAGAACACCACCGGGCACAGACGTCAGCCGAGGCCGCCGAGCGGCCGAGCGGCCGAGGAAAACGAGGGGTTGACAGACCGCATGACGTGAAAGAAAGCTTTCACGTCATGGATGCCGACAACCTGCTGGGTGACCTCACCGTCACGGACCCCAAGGCGATGCGCGCGCTGTCCCATCCGGTGCGGCTGGCGATTCTGGACCTGTTGCGCCGCGACGGCCCGGCAAGCGCCACGGAGCTCGCCAAGGAGATCGACGCGTCGCCCTCGACCATCAGTTGGCACCTGCGCCACCTGGCGGGCTTCGGGCTGGTGCGGGACAGCGAGGGCGGCTCGGACCGCAGGTACCGGCGGTGGGAGGTGGTAGCCCGCGGCTTCCGCTTCGAGGTTCCGGAGGACCCGGAGGACGAAGAGGGCAGATCGGCTGCACGACTGCTGTCCCAGCAGATGTTCCTGCAGGCAGGGCAGACACCGGTCCGCTGGGCGGCCGACGTGGAGCCGGGTCTGGAGCCGGTCTGGCGTCGGCTGGCCGGCCTGGCCAACACGCGCGTCGTACTCGGCCCGGACGAACTCGATTTCATTCAGCGCGAGTTCGAGCGCATACTGGCGCCCTTCGTGTCCCGCGACGAGGCCGACTGGCCGGCCGATGGCCGCCGGGTACGGCTGCTGCGCTACGTCCTTCCCGAGCAGGCCGATCTGCCCACGGAGGCACCAGTTGAGTGACGCGGCACCGTCCGCGGCGCCTGCCCCGTCGCTCTGGCGGGACCGGCGGTTCCTGCGCTTCTGGTCGGCTCAGACGGTCTCCCACCTCGGTGACCGCATCACCGAACTGGCACTGCCGCTGATCGCCGTGACGACGCTGCACGCCTCCGCCAACGAGGTGGCCTGGCTGACAGCACTGATATGGACCCCGAACCTCATAGCCATCGTGCTCGGCGCCTGGGTCGACCAAAGGCCCCGCAAGCGCCGGCTGATGGTGGCCGCCGACCTGGCCCGTGCCCTGGTGCTGCTCAGCCTTCCGGCAGCGTACCTGGCCGGAGCGGTCACGCTCGGGCACCTGTACGCCGCCGCGTTGCTCATGGGGACAGCCGCGGTGCTCTTCAACACCTCGTACTCAGCTTTTTTCGCACATCTGGTGCCCCGGTCGTCCTACGTGGACGCCAACAGCAAGCTCAGCACAAGTCGCTCGGCCTCTCTCGTGGCGGGCCCGGCACTCGGCGGGGCGCTGGTGCAGGCACTGAGCGCTCCGGCCGCCCTCGTCGCGGACGCGGCCTCTTTCTTGGCCTCCGCCTTCCTGGTGGGGCGCATCCGCACCGAGGAGCCCCCGCCCTCCACGTCACAGCCCTCTGTGCTGCGCCGGGCGCGCGCGGGGATGGCCTTCGTGATCCGCCACCCGGTCCTGCGGGCCACCCTGGGCTGCGCCGCCACCGTCAACTTCTTCACCTTCATCTCCGGCACCGGCCTGACGGTCCTGTTCGCCACCCGCGAGCTGCGCCTTTCGGCCGGTGGGATCGGTCTGGCACTCGGCGTGGGGGCGCTCGGTTCGCTGCTGGGCGCGGTGATCGCGCCTGGGATGTCGCGCCTCTGGGGTGTGGGACCGAGCATCGCGGTCGGTGCGGTGCTCTTTCCCGCGCCCATCGCCATCGCGGCGCTTGCCGACGGCCCGCTGTGGGCGCGCGGCGGGGCTCTGGCCCTCGCGGAGTTCCTGGCCGGCATCGGGGTGATGTTCTTCGACATCAACCTCAACTCTCTGCAGACCGCCGTCATCCACGACGGAATCCGCAGCCGCGTCGCCGGTGCCTACAGCACCGTCAACTACGGCGTGCGCCCCCTCGGCGCCGCCGCCGGCGGCGCACTCGCCACCACGATAGGGCTGCGACCGACACTGCTGTTGGCCGCCGCCGGCGGCGCGCTGTCAGTACTGTGGCTGCTCTGCTCGCCCGTACTGCGGATCCGCACCCTGGACCAGGCACCCACCACCGGCCCACGCGACGCAACCGACGAGCCGCCGCCCACCGAGAACTACCCAGGCCCGCTCAGCGGGGCGGACGTGGGAACTGCCACCGAACGGTGACCAACGGCACCTCCATTGCCGGAGAACGGGGTGCCGTGGCGGGTCTGCCCGCGCCTTTCGGCACGTGGAAGGCCGTCTACGACGGCGTCGACGCTGGTCGGCGGACGGTACGTGGGGCAAAGGCCTCGCGGGGGACGAACGGGCCAACCTCCAACGGCGCGGCGGCGACCGGCCCATGGCGTTCGACAAGACGTCCACAAGCGCCGCAACGAAACTGAACGGACGATCAATGCGCTCAGGCACTTCCGAGCGGTGGCTACCAGATACGAACTGTGCGCCTATGTCTTCCACGGCACGGTCGCCGTTGCCGCGCTGCGGCTATGACTTCGCTGAGACAACACAGAACTCATTGCCCTCCGGGTCGGCCATCACAACGTGGTGTCCGTCAAACACCTCCAGGATCGTCCCGCCCGCCTCCGTCAAGCGCTCGGACTCTGCCTTGATCCGCGCCCACCGTTCGTCAGGGCTGCCGTGTCCAGGCACCCGGACGTCGATGTGGAGCCGGTTCTTCGCCGACTTGGGCTCCGGGACTGTGAGGATGGACAGACGCGGGCCGACGCCGGCGGGATCACAGAGCCACGCGCCACCGTGCTCAGCGTCACCTTCCGGGAGGTCGAACTGCGCGAGCCACGCATCGCGTGTTGTGAAGGGAGGGGGCGGTGGCTCGTCAACGTAGCCCAGCGCCGTCTTCCAGAACACAGCAAGGAGCTGCGCATCCGCACAATCAAGCGTCAGGTCGATGTGAACTGCCATGGCAGGACCGTACAGCGCGCCTGTGACAACGCTTCGCGACGAAAGAGCGGCCGTTGCTGGACCGTCGTGATGCTCTGGACAGGACCTCAGTAGTCGGCTTCAGAAGTGTGTAGCAGCGGACGTAGGCCCATCCGCCGACCATGGAGCGGCGGAAGCGTTCGACCTTGCCGTTGGTCTGCGGACGGTAAGGGCGCGTGTACTTCGGTGTGATCGAGAGGGTGTCGCACGGGTCGCGCCGCTACGGTTGGCCAGGACACCTGGAATCGGGCGGCGACTTCGCTGATCGGCCAGCGCTCGTCAACGACGAGTCGAGCGACTTTCAGACGGTGGCGCGGGGTGAAGACGGCATCGGATGTGACATGTGTGAGCTCCTGGACAGCCTGAAGGGCCGACCATCGGGTGCGGCCGGCCCTTCGACAACGAGAAGTGTGGGTAGAGGGCGTGAAGATCAGTCCACCGGGGAGACCCGGATGAGGTTGCCGTCGGGGTCCGTGATGACGAACGTGCGACCGAAGACAGCGTCGCGTGGCTGCTCCGCGACATGGACTCCCTTCGCGACCCAGCTCGTGAAGATCTCGTCGATCGCGGTCGCTCCTCCTGGGACCATCAGTCCGACTTCGCTCGTTCGAGGGGTGCTCGGGACCGCTTGCTCGCTGTAGCCCGTCCACAGCGCGAACAGGACGCCGGGGCAACCTCAAAAGCTACGTAGTGGGGACTGATGAAGGTCGGTTCGATCTCGAACAGGTCGCTGTAGAAGGCGGTAGCGGTCTCGGCATCGCGGACGCCGATCAGGAACAGGTTGGGTGCGGGCATAGCGCGCTCCTCAGATCGTCGAATTCTCGGTACCGCTCCAGTCGACCGCCGCATCACGACAGTTCCTGTCACCTTTTCTGCAAAGGTTGGTCAGTATGAAGGCTTCGAGGCTGCTGCATCTCTTGCTGCTCCTGCAGACCCGTCAGCGCATCACCACCACCGAGCTCGCCGGACGTCTGGAAGTGTCTCGGCGGACCGTGCTGCGGGATGTCGAGGCGCTCTCGACAGCAGGTGTGCCTGTCTATGCCGAACGCGGGCGGAACGGCGGGATCGTCTTGCTCCCCAGTGCACGGCTCAACGCATCGCATCTGGAACCATCAGAGCTGGAGGCGCTCTCCGTAGCCGGTTTGGACAGCGCGCAACTTGAGCGTATGGGTCTGTCTGCGGTGTGGGAGTCGGCCGCGCGCAAGATCGCCGCTCGGCAGGCTGCAGCACCTGGATCGCCGAGCCTGCTGCAACTGGCGGACTTGGTGCTGGTGGACAGCACCGCGTGGTTTGCCGACTCGGAGGCAGGGGTCGACGTATCGGATCTGGCCTCGGCGCTGCGCCAGGGCCGCCGGCTGCGAATCCAATACCGGCGCAGCGCCGAGAATCAGGCCTCAACGCGGGTGGTCGACCCATACGGGATCGTAGCGAAATCCGGTCGCTGGTATCTCATCGCCGATGACCAGGGGAACGGCCGGCTGTTCGCTCTGGAACGACTCTCGTCCTACGAACAACTCGACGCGCCAGCTGCTCTCCGACCGAGCGAAACCCTCCGCACCAGGTGGGCCGCGTTGAAGAACCGCACCGAGGGGCCAGGTCGCGTGAGCGTGACCGTCCGCCTGCCAGAAAATGGACTCGACCTGGCGCGGCGCATCCTCGGCAGCCGCATCCACGACGTCTCCGACGCGGAAGACGGCTGGTGCACCGTCGTCGTCCGCTACCCCGACATCGAGTCAGTGCGTCAGCTCCTGCAGTTCGGCGACCACATCGAGGTACTCACCCCAGAGACAGCCCGCGAACGCATCAGTCAGCTCGCCAGAGACCTGGTTGAAAGGCACTCAACCCCGGCCTCGTGACCGCCGAGCGGAACGCCCCGCTCTCAAGCAACGTTTCAGTCAGCGCGTGACGTACCACTGGCCCGGCGAGCACTGGGAACACACCATCGCCGGCTTCACACCGGGATCACGCACCATTGCCCTGCGGCTGTCCGGCGAAAGCAACGATCACTGACGTGCAACCGACCGTCCCCCCGCACTCATCTCGTTAGGAGGTCTTAGCGGGAGAGCCCCAGCTCGCCCGCCCGGAGCCCGGCCTGGAAGCGGGAGTCGGCTTCGAGCTTGACCATCAGCTCGGCCACGCGCCGCCGATACGTGCGTAGCGAGACGCCAAGCCGTCTGGCCGCCGATGCGTCGGTGAGTCCCGAACCCAGGGCTTTGAGGATCATGCGGCTGTCGGCATCGAGGTGGGGGATGTCGCCGCGCAGATAGGTGTCAAGATCGACGGCGGTGTCCCAGATCGCCCGGAACAGGGAGTGGACGCCGTCGACCAGGATCTGCGATGTCGTCACGGTGTACTCGCGGCCGATGGGAGTCTGCCGGCCGGCGAGGATCATCACCTGCTGGTCGATGAGGATGGTCTCGTGCGGCAGCTGGGAGCCGCTGATCCGGACGAGAGCGCCCTTGCTCTGCACCCGCCGCAGGTGTGCGCGGGCCTCCTCGTCGGCGAGCGCGACCGGACTGAGCAGCTTTTGAGAAGTGAAGGCCGAGGCCCCCTTGGCACGCATCCGGTTCTGGATCGCGGCCCTGGCCTCCGGCTGCGAGAACGTCTTGAGGTCCCGGGCGGCGCAGAGGAACTCGGCCTGCGCGGACTCGAAGAGGTGGCCGACACGCTCGATCAGCTCTACGTCCCCACGCACTGAGAAAACCTGTTCGTTCCGCATATCGCCAGTCTGGCAGCAAGCTGCCACGAGCTCGATGGGCGTCGCGGCGGCGGACATCATGAGCCTTATGACGACCAAGACCTTCTCCCTTGGCGGAGACCTGCCCATCAACCGGCTCGGCTTCGGCGCGATGCGCCTGGCGGCAAACTCCCTCGATGGCCCGCCACGAGACCCCCAGAAGGGCATCGCGGTGCTCAGTCGCTCCGTGGAGCTAGGCGTGAACCACATCGATACGGCCGGCTTCTACCGCAGGGGTGCCGTGCGGGCCAATGAGCTGATCCGCAGAGCGCTGTCCCCGTACCGCGACGATCTGGTGATCGCGACGAAGGTCGGTCCGCTACCCACGCCAGACGGTGTACCCAGAGGGCAGGCGACGCCTGGTCAGCTGCGCGGCCTGGTCGAGGCGGATCTGCGCTCTCTTGGGCTGGACCGGCTCGACCTGGTCTATCTGCGGGTGGGCGGGATGACCGGGCCAGGCGGCGAGTCGATTGCCGAACGCTTCGCGGTGCTCGCCGAGCTCCGCGCGGAGGGGCTCATCCAGCATTTGGGCGTCAGTAACGTCGATGCCGTCCAGCTCGCCGAGGCCCGGAAGATCGCGCCTGTCGCGGCGGTGCAGAACCGCCACACTGGTGACTTGGGGCTGCTGGCGGAATGCGAGGAAGCGGGTATCGCGTACGTGCCGTACTTCCCGCTCGGCGGTGGCATCAGTCCGCTGGACACCGAACGGCTGGACAAGGTCGCAGTTCGCCTGGGCGCGACCGCCACGCAGGTGCACCTCGCCTCGTTGCTGGCGACCTCGCCGTCGATGCTGGCGATTCCGGGCACCGGTTCACTCGATCACCTGGAGGAGAACCTCGCCGCGAACGGCCTCCGTCTCAGTGACGAGGATCTTTCTGACCTGCGAGGTTAACGGGACAGCTCCGAAAGTCGGCCTGCCTGCCGTGCCCGTTCCCGTCGCCCGCCCGAATCCCGACCGTACCGAACTGTGCCAGCTGAACAAGGCAGCCAGAGGCCACAGGACCGAGCATCGGCTGCGGGTGCGTGCGCAGATCGTGCGGCACGGGGCACGCGGCACGCGGGCTGCGGGCTGCGGGCTGCGGGCTGCGGGCTGCGGGCTGCGGAACGCGCGGGTAGCCGAGCGGGGTCGGCATGCACGCGGACACCGTGCGCACGTGGCGGAACCGCTTCGCCGAGCTGGGCATGCCGGGTCTGGCCGACCGCAAGCAAACCGGACGCCCACCTTCCTTCACGCCGCGGGCCGCCCGTGCCAAGGCCCTCGCCTGCCAACTGCCCGCAGAAACGGGTGCGCCGCTGGCCCGGACCATCCCCGAACTGTGGATCTTCCTCACCGACCCCGACTTCCGCACCAAGACGGGACAGGTGCTGCACCTGTACGCTCGCACAACCTGGAGGATCTGCTCGCCGGGCTCGACAGGCACACCGCCGATCACCAGGATGAATCCTTCGTCGCACTGGCGGCATGAGCAACCCCCGCCGGACTTCCGGAGCCAGCCACTAAGGACCCGGCAACGGGACTCGTCCGTGTGAGCGCGTCCTCGGAGCAGTCTCTCGCCTCACGGCAACGAGCGGGTCAGCCACACCACTTCACCGTTGTCTTCCGTGGAGACGTGATCCCGCTCGAAACCGAGCTTGTCAAGGACACGGAGCGACGGTGTGTTCCAGGCACCGACGGTCGACCAGAGCCGTCTCCGCCCCGTCGCGACAGCGGCGTCCAGCACCGCACCGGCCGCCTCGGTGGCGTACCCACGCCCATGGACGCGCTGGAACAACTCGTATGCGATTTCGGGCTCCTCCACCGTGGAGCGGCCGATGATGAGTCCGCAGTAGCCGATGAAGTCACCTTCGTCACGGCGCAGGATGGGCAACAGAGCGATCCCCGTGGTCGCCGTCGCGGTGAGCATCTCCGCGAGGGACTCCCGGACGTGTTCGACCGTGAACGTGCCGCTGTCCCGTTCGGAGAGGAGAGCGCAGAACTCAGCGGCATCCGACTCGGCCCACGGCCGCAGTATCAGCCGCTCGGTCTCCAGATGGAACGGCATCGTCTCGTAGGTGGACATGCCCCCACCCTGCCCCACCCAATGTCACCACAACAGCCGGAGGAGACGGGCACCCACCAACCGGGCGCCCCGCTTACGGTACCGGCCGATGCGTGCATCCCGTAGGAGGAGGACCCGTGCGAGCAGCGAGAGGTACGGCAAGCGCAGGCTCCACGAGGGCTGCGGCCAACTGATCGCTGGGCCTGTAGTCGGTCCGGTCCTGCCGCGCCCGTCCAGGTGCGCGGGCCGGCTCTGCGGTACGAGCACCGTGCCGGGACCGCGCTCGTCCCGGCCGCTCCTCATGCGTACGGGGCTGATGCGGCGCGACGCACACCACATGACAACGCCACCCTCATCAGCATCGTCCTCACGTTGTTCCAGGCGGGCCGCCGGCCCATCGGCCGCGTCGAGAGTGCGTGAGGCGGACCGCGGCGGGCTCAGGACGTCGCCGCCACCCCCGTCGGCATCCGGAGTTGCGGCTCCGACCGCAGCCCGGCGACGTCCACCCCGCTCTCGGACAGCAGACGTTCGATCTCCGCCGCTGACTCAGCGTTGGTCCCCTTCTCGTCCAAGAGCGCGGCCAGCAGGTGGGTGGTGCCGACCGTGGGGGAACTCTGCGCAGAGGCGGTGAGCTGAGTGACGTGCAGGAGGCGCCGTTCGAAGTCGGCGGGGCCGCGCACCTCCGAGGGCCTTCCCTCGGCAACCCCGGTGGTGGGGAGGAGTACTCGGGCCAGTGTGTCCTGCCGTGCGCCGTGTCGGCGGAGGAGTCGCGCTCCCTGGTTCGCTTCCGTCAGCTTCTCGGGCAGCTCGCGCCCCGCGACGGTCAAGGACCTGTCCAGCGCCAGGATGCCCAACAGCATATCGACGGGGGTCATCTCAGACGCCCCTCGCCGTACCGCTCCTCGTTGTGTCTCCTGGCGCACCGCACTCACGACCGCGGAGCCGAATCCGGCACCGCCGCCGAATATCCAGAAGGTGAGCTTCCGGGTCAGCGGATTACCGCTCTTCCCGAACGTTCCCGCCTTACGCAGCACCAGCACCGTGGCGGACTCCGGCGCCTCTTCGTCACTGTCCCGCAACGCGTCGAGCGCAGTCGAT
Organism: Streptomyces tubbatahanensis; assembly: GCF_022699385.1. NCBI lineage: Bacteria > Bacillati > Actinomycetota > Actinomycetes > Kitasatosporales > Streptomycetaceae > Streptomyces > Streptomyces tubbatahanensis. The sequence goes on from NZ_CP093846.1 coordinate 136,101, forward strand.
GCTGCCGTGACATCCAGTTTCTCCAACGCCATGGCCTCGTGGGCCCGCGTGTCGGACAGATCCAGCAGTGCGCGCGCCACGTGACGGACGCGCACGGCGGGGGCGCCCTCCTCCCGTGCGGCCTGAAGCGCCTTGCGCAGGCAGGCCCGCAACGCGCCGGTCATCGGCCGGAGTTCGAGGCCTTCACGCTGCTGCTTTTCCTCCTTCTTCCGGTTCTTCCACAGCAGCCTCTTGGTCTCCTCCAGCCGGACCTCCCGCCAGAAGGCGTCGATCTCCCGCTCGTCGTCCGGGCTTCCCGCCGTGCCCTCGCCCGCGTCCTCACTGACCCACACGGACGTTCCCCGGCACCCGATCGAACCACCGAGCGAGCCCGAGACCCTCATACCGGGTGCGATCGCGGAACCCGCGGCCCAGTCACCCGACACGAGCGCGTGCAGCACGCTTTCCGTACCGACATCCTCGCGCTCCTGCTTGTCCACCGCGCGCATCGCCTCGAGCAACAGCTTGACGACGTCCCTCTCAAACTCGGTGGTCACATCGGCGTCGCGGTCGGGCGTTCGCTGATCCATCGGGCCTTCCCCTCCGTGCTGTTACCTGCCGAAAGGGACGCTAGCCGCTACTCTCCCGGCTCCGCGTCGGCCGACCGGCCATGCCTGCGGTCCGACCGGCCGGATGCTCCCGTCCGGACGGACGACAACGTCACGCCCCCGCGATCCCTGTGGCGTCCCCGCCCACGGCTGGCCGCGACGCATGGCGGGAAACGGGCAAGACGGCAAGTAGGGGGGCGGTTCTCGGCCACATACATGAGGGGGCGTCGTGAGGCCGAGACCGACAGCGTACGGAGGCCAAGGCCGTCCGCGAGGAGCGTTGGGACACGTCACGCGCAACGCTGCGGGAGGACTGGTGCGGAGGGCCGTCCCAGCCGACCGGTACCGCCGCGACCGAGGCGGGTGCGCACCTGCTGGCCACAGTCATCAATGAGGAACGTGATCCGTCATCGTCCAGCGGCAACCTCGCCCGCACCTGCCGCGCACTGGCCAGGTGACGGTAGTCCGCCCGCGGCTCGAGCCAGTCCCTTGGGTGGGCGGAGGGAACCGGCCCTCACGGGGCAGCGTCTATCAAAGCGCAAGATCGCTAGCAGGCGCAGGGGAGCTTGAGATGACTGGCAAAGCCACCCGTTACCTCTATCTTGTCCGGCACGGTGAGGCATCAGCGGACGAGAGCGGGCTGACGGAGGCTGGACGGCGGCAAGCCACACTGCTCGGCCAACGCCTTCGAGGCATCTCCTTCGCAGCTGTTCACCACGGCCCCCTGCCGCAGACTGAGCAGACCGCACGCCTGATCGGCAACCAGCTGAAGAGCGTTCCTCTGCACGTCTCGGAAGTCTCCGGTGACTACGTGCCTTACATACCGGAACGGGAAGAACTTCCGGCGGAGTCAGCAGACTTCTATCTCCGCTTCCTCGCTGGTGCCACCGACGAAGAGCGCAAGCACGGACCTGCGCTGGCCCGTAAGGCGCTGGATCTGTTCACCGGGTCGGTAGACGGCAAAGAGGACCGGCACGAACTTGTCGTCACCCACAACTTCCTGGTCGCCTGGGTCGTCCGGGACGCCATGTATGCACCAAAGTGGCGCTGGCTCGGCCTCAACCACTGCAATGCTGGACTTACGGTCATCCGCTACGCGCCCGACCGCCCTGCCTCTGTCCTCGTCTCCAACGACATGCGGCATCTGCCGACCGAGCTTCGCTGGACGGGCTTTCCGCCCGAGCTGTACGTCTAGATGGCCGGATGGCTGGCGCCCGGGGCCGACCCGGCCGAGCTCGGGCTGCTCGCGCAGTGGAGCGCGGTCATCGCGTTGGTCGACGATGTATTCGATCGGCATGGCCAGTCACCCGAGCGGGTAGGGACCGTGCTGGACGAACTTCTCGACGTGCTCGGTGCCGGGGACGGAAACCGGTGTCCGATGCCGGCGCCGCCGACGGTACGTGTACTCGCCGAATTGTGGGAACGTACCACGCGCGCGGCCCGGCCGGGGTGGCGGCAGTATTTCCTCGCGCTGTACCGGGACTTCGCCGAGGCCCCCCGCACCGAGACGCGGCTGCGTGCCCGCGGCGCACGTCTCGGGCTCGACGACTACCTGGCACTGCGCCGCCGCACCGTCACGGTGCTTCCGGTGCTCGCCGTCGTCGAACGAACCCTTCCCCCGGCAGGTGAGCTCGACGGGCTGCGGGACGCAGCCGCCGACATCATCGCCTGGACCAACGACCTGCGTTCCGCTCCGCGTGAGGAGGCAGAAGGCACGGAGAACCTCGTCGCCGTGCTCGCCTGCGGAACCGCCGGCTACGAGGCGAGCGGCACAGGCACCCCCGCGCGCGGCCTCGGTCGGATGTGTCGAGGTCGCGCCTCCACGTAACCTCTTCCTGTGCCAGCCTCACGCCTGCAACGCGTCGCCGTCCTCGTGCTCGAGGGTGCGAAGCCGCTCGACATCGGGATTCCCGCGCAGGTCTTCACAACCCGCGCGAGCATGCCGTACGAGGTGCGGGTGTGCGGAGCGAGCCGGGGTCTCGTGGCGGGCGGCGACGGGCTCGCGTACCACGTGGCCCACGGACTCGACGCGCTCGCGTGGGCCGACATCGTCTTCGTCCCCGGCTACCGGTTCCCGGACCGCAGCGACCCGCCGCGCGACGTCGTCGACGCACTGGTCGACGCGCACGGCCGGGGGGCGCGGCTCGCCGCCATCTCGACGGGCGCCTTCGCGCTCGCCGCCACGGGCTTGCTCGACGGCAGGCGCGCCACCACGCACTGGCACTACACGCGGGCGCTCCGGGCCAGGCATCCGCTCGTCCAGGTCGATGAGAACGTGCTGTTCGTCGATGAGGGCAGCGTCCTCACCTCCGCCGGTGCCGCCTCCGGCATCGACCTGTGCCTGCACGTCCTGCGCGGCGACCTGGGAGTGGCCGCGTCCAACCACGCGGCCCGGCGTCTGGTCGCGGCCCCCTACCGCAGTGGCGGCCAGGCCCAGTACGTGCCGCGCAGCGTCCCCGAACCGCTCGGCGAGCGGTTCACCGCCACCCGCGAGTGGGCTCTGCGCCGGCTCGGCGGGCCCCTCACTCTCGACATGCTGGCGCGGCAGGCGGGCGTCTCGCCGCGCACGTTCTCCCGACGCTTCGTCGAGGAGACCGGCTACACGCCTATGCAGTGGGTCATGCGCGCCCGCGTCGACCTGGCCCGTGAGCTGCTCGAACGCTCGCAGCGCAGCGTCGAGCAGGTCGCCGCCGACGTCGGACTCGGCACCGGCGCGAACATGCGCCTGCACTTCCAGCGCATCCTCGGCACCACACCGAGCGAGTACCGGCGCACCTTCGCTCGCGGCGAGTGATCCGCCAGGAGCCCCATGGGGCAACCCTGCACCACTCAGGTGTGCTCTCTCCGAGCCGGCCGCGCGGCGGAGCCCTCTTGAGCCGGCCGTCGGTGTGTTCCCTCGGAACGGACCGCTGGCGCGATCCTTGCGGCCCTTGGCGATGCCGCCGCTGTCAGCGCCGCCTTGCGCGGGCGAGCCTGGTGGGGAAGGGAAAGGACCTCGCTCATGACTCGCATCGCCATCAACGGATTCGGCCGCATCGGACGCAATGTGCTGCGTGCGGTGCTGGAGCGCGACAGCGCTCTGGAGATCGTCGCCGTCAACGACCTGACGGAGCCCACCGCTCTCGCCCGGCTGCTCGCCTACGACAGCACGGCCGGCCGGCTCGGGCGCCCGGTGACCGTCGACGGGGACGCCCTCGTCGTCGACGGCCGTCGGATCACGGTGCTGGCCGAGCGGGAACCGGCGCGGTTGCCCTGGGCCGGTCTCGGTGTCGACATCGTCCTGGAAGCCACCGGCCGCTTCACCTCGGCGGAGGCCGCCCGCGCCCACCTCGACGCGGGCACGAGGAAGGTAGTCGTCAGCGCGCCGTCGAACGGCGCCGACGTCACGCTCGCGTTCGGGGTCAACACCGCTGCCTACGACCCGGCCGCCCACACGGTCGTCTCGAACGCCTCCTGCACCACCAACGCGCTCGCGCCGCTGGCCGCCGTCCTCGACGAACTCGCCGGCATCGAGCACGGGTTCATGACGACTGTGCACGCCTACACGCAGGAGCAGAACCTCCACGACGGTCCGCACCGCGACGCCCGCCGCGCCCGCGCCGCCGCTGTCAACATCGTTCCCACCACGACGGGCGCCGCCAAGGCGATCGGCCTCGTGCTGCCGAACCTGGAGGGCAGGCTGTCGGGCGACTCGATCCGCGTACCGGTGCCGGTGGGCTCGATCGTCGAACTCAACACGACCGTGGCCCGCGACGTGACGCGCGACGACGTGCTGGCGGCGTACCGCGCCGCGGCGGAGGGACCGCTCGTCGGCGTCCTCGAGTACGCGGAGGACCCGCTCGTGTCGTCCGACATCACGGGCAATCCCGCTTCGTCGATTTTCGACTCCTCCCTCACGCGCGTCGACGGCCGCCACGTCAAGGTGGTCGCGTGGTACGACAACGAGTGGGGCTTCTCGAACCGCGTGCTCGACACGCTGGAACTCCTCGCCACCCGCTGACCGGTCGCCGACGGTGCCGCGCCTCCGGCGACCTTGTCGAGCAGCACACACCGGCGGCCCGACGCGAGACCGTGGGGGCCGAAGTCGGTGACCACGGCGCCACGGTTGTCGACCGTGGCGCCGGAGCCGGTGATCGGCACCGGATCGGTGGGTGTAATTCCGTCGACAGCTCCCCTCTGCACCCGGCAGAGTGGCCACCCGTGACGAGCAGTGAGCTGTGGACCCGAGCGACCGCCGATCGCTACGACGCCGAGGAAACCGCGATGTCCTCGGCCGCCGCTCTCGAACCGACTCTCGCCGTCCTCGCCGAGCTCGCCGAGGACGGCCGGGCACTGGAGTTCGCCATCGGCACCGGACGCGTGGGCGTCCCGCTCCGGAAACGCGGCGTACCGGTGGTGGGCATCGAACTGTCCGCGCACATGGCGGCGGTCCTGCGGCGCAAGGTCGATGAGGACACGCTTCCGGTTGCCGTCGGGGACATGGCCACCACCGTCGTCCCGGGCGAGTTCACCGTGGTGTATCTCGTCTACAACACCATCACGAACCTGCTCACGCAGGAGGAGCAGGTCGCGTGTTTCCTCAACGCCGCACGTCATCTGGCGCCCGGCGGCCGGTTCGTCATCGAGCTGGGCGTGCCGCCACTGCGGTTCCTGCCGCCCGGCCAGGTCGCGGTGCCGTTCGACGTCTCCGAGCAGCATCTCGGCTTCGACACCTTCGACCTGGTCGAGCAGATCCTCGTCTCGCACCACCTCACCCGGGACGGCGATGACGGCCGCTACCGCAAGGACGCCTCCCGGCACCGGTACGCATGGCCGGCAGAGCTCGACCTGATGGCACGGATCGCCGGGCTCCAGCTGGAGCGTCGCGTCGCGGACTGGCACGGGGCGCCGTTCACACAGGACAGCACGCAACACGTCTCCGTGTGGCGCAAGCCGCTCTGAGGCGTACCGGGGCGAGGGCGGAAGCGACGCCGGCCCGCGTACGGACCGCACTGCGGAGGGACACGATCCGTCCGCACCCCCTACAGGTCGAGGACGAGGCGGGGGGACAGCGCGCGGGACACGCACGGGTACATGTGGCCCTGGGGCGCGCCGATGTCGTCCCGGTGCTCAGGGGCTCCGTCCAGGACGGTGACGTCACAGCTGCCGCAGACACCTTCGCGGCACCCGGCAGGGAGGGGGTGCCCGGCGTGGGAGAGAGCGTCCAGCAGGGAGACGCCTGCCGGCACGGCGACGGTGCTCGCGGACCGGGCGCAGACCGCTTCGAAGGCCGTGTCAGGGCCGAACGTACGGGCCGCGGGCTGGAACCGCTCGGCGTGCAGCCGCTCGGCGGGGAACGCCGCTTCGGCCGCCGCCAGCATGCCGGCCGGACCGCAGCAGTAGACCTTGGTGTCCGGTTCGAGGGTGGCGGCGAGAGTGTCGAGGTCCGGCCTGCCCTGCCGCCCGGTCTCCACGATCCGCACCCGGTCGCCGTGAGCGCGCCGCAGTTCGTCGGCGAAGGGCATGGTGTCCGCTGACGGACCCACATACAGCAGGGTGGCGGGGAGCGCGGCGGCGGCCGCCGCCCGCATCATCGGCAGCAGGGGGGTGATGCCGATTCCGCCGGCGAGGAAGAGGTACCGCGACGCGGTGACGAGCGGGAAGTGGTTGCGCGGCAGGGACACGTTCAGGGTGCGGCCCGGGCGCAGGAAGCGGTGCAGGTACTCCGAGCCGCCGCGGCTGAGCGGGTCGTAGCGGACGGCGATGCGGTAGGCGTCCCGGTCGGCGGGGTCGCCGCACAGCGAGTACTGCCGTGTCAGCCAGTTGGGCACGAACAGGTCGATGTGGGCGCCGGGCTCCCAGGGCGCGAGTTCTTCGCCGGTGGCGCGCAGGGTGAGGGCGAGGACGTCCTCGGTGAGACGGTCGAGGTGTTCGACGACGGTCTGTTGCATCGGTTCTTCCTCCGTCGGCCGGTGTGGTCAGTAGAGCTCGCGGTATCCGGCCTCAAGGGCCTGTTCGAGCAGCGCGGTGTCATGGTCGGCGCCGAACTGCGCGGCCGCGATCTCACCGACCGACGGCATGTCCTCGGCCAGTGCCTGGCTGGCGGGGTCCCACAGCCGGGAGCGGATCAGCGCCCGCCCGCAGTGGAAGTAGGCTTCGGCCACCTCGACGACGATCGCGAACTGGGGCTGCTTCGCCTCGGTGCGCATCCGCACCAGCACATCGGGTTCGTCGGTGACGTAGCCGCTGCCGTTGACGCGCAGGACCTCCCGGACGCCGGGGACGAGGAAGCACAGTCCGACGCCGTCGTTCTCGGCCAGGTTGCGAAAGGAGTCGGCGATCTTGTTGCCGGGGCGGTCGGGGAGGGCGATGGTCTGCTCGTCGAGGACCTTCACGAAGCCCGGGTAGTCCCCGCGTGGCGAGCAGTCGGTGCGTCCTGCCGCGTCGGCGGTGGCCATCATCGCCAGGGGCGAGTGGGCGATGAAGAAGCGGACGTACTCGTCGATGCGGTCCTGCACCTTCGCTTCCACCATGGGTTCCGGCGGCCCGAGCCGTGTCAGAACCTCACTCACGGAGATGCGGCGGGGGCGCGTGGAGACATGTGTCATGACAGCTTCCCTACACGGATCTGTGGTACGGCAGCGGGCCTCTGGCGCCCGCATCACCGCAGTTCATGACACTATTGTGAGCAATTACTCAGCTCATGCGCTACTCGCTTTCCCACCCCTTGGCAGGAGGTCCGATGACATCCGAACGCCGCGGTCTCGCACCACGTAAACAGCCCCGCCAGGTGCGGGCCGAGTTGACCCGGCAGCGCATCCTCGACGCCGCTGCTCGCGTTTTCGCCGAGTACGGGTACGCGGCCGGGACCACCAACCGCATCGCTGAGCGGGCCGGGGTCTCGATCGGCTCGCTCTACCAGTACTACCCCAACAAGGACGCCATTCTGGTCGAGCTGCTGACCCGGCACCTGGACGCCGGCATGGCCGCCACTCCCCCGGACCAGGACGACCAGCTGTCCGCACCCCTCGAGGGCATCATGCGCTTCCACGTGCGCCGAGCCATCGACAACCACCGCGACGACCCGCAACTGCTGCGCGTGATGATGGAACAGGGTCCCCGCACCCCCGCCATACTCGAACGCGTCGCCCACAGCGAACTCGAACGCATCGCCTATGCGCGCGAACTGCTCAGCAGCCACCCCGAAGTGCGGGTCACCGACACGGACACCGCCGCTCGGCTCCTCGTCTCGACGATCGAGATGGTCGTGCACAAGATGATGGCCACCTTCGACCAGACCGACACCACACGGCTCGAGAACGAACTCGTCGCCATGCTCACCCACTACCTCACCAGCGGCCCCGCCCCCGCACCCGAGCACCCGGACGCGGCCACGGCCCCGGTCTCGGCCCCGGCCCCGACCCCGGCCCCGGACTCGGACACACGAGTGTGAGAGCCCGCGGCGGGCCGGAGACCGGCGCGTGCAGACGTTCGTCCGGGCGCGTTTCAGCGCCCGGGCCGCAGCAGGTCGAACCGGACGTCCCGCCACAAGGCGCGGAGGTCGGTCCTGTCGTCGGCGGCCAGATGGTCGTCGGGGAAGGCCCAGTGCCTGACCGGCGTGGTGTCTGCGGTGACCGCCGGCCAGCCTGGGGCGCCGGCGGTCGCGAAGTCGGCCCAGGAGCGGAGCATGCGGGCGGACAGGGCGCGGTCGTGGTCGTCGGGCGCTCCGCCGATGAGGAAGTCGGCGCCGACAGCGTCCATGTTGCCGAAGGCGAAGGGGACATCCGCGGTGTGCCAGGGCCTGGCCTCTTCCCGTCTGCGGGCGAAGCGGGCCAGGTACGCCCGGCCGCCCGCCCTCGCGTGGTGCTCGGCGAGGCGGGTGGTGTACTCGCCGAACTGCGCGTCGCCGAACATCGCCAAGTAGCGATCGAGTACCGGCGCGTCCGGTGTCAACGCACGGTAGCCGTCGACCAGATGAGCCGGGAGGTCCAGCGCCTCGGCGAAGTCGGCCAGTTCGGACTCGGTGGTGACCTCCCGCACGGCTCCCACCATGTGCAGGAACCGGTACTCCTCCAGCGTGTGGCACGCCAGCAGGTCCACCTGCCGCGCCGCCCCGGAGGCGACCGCGTGGAGCGGGTTCGCGGGCAGCACCTCGCCGTCGACGACGGGCTGGAAGAGCACAGGGTCGAAGGCATGGATAGCCGCCGCGGGATCGGCCCCGCTGTTCGCGGCGGCCTTGTCGGAGGCCGTCACCAACTGAGCAGGTGACGCGGACAGCAGTCCCGCCGCGGTCGGGGCGACCCCGGCCTCCGCCGCGATCCTCTCGGTGACCGCCGCGGCCAGTTCGACCATGAACAAAGCCCTGGGCACGCTATGGGTGATGGCCCGCCGGAACAGCCCTCGGGCCTGCTCCATGGCCATCAAGCAGGTGATCGAGCCTGCTCCGGAGGAGTGTCCGGCGACGGTGACGTTACCGGGGTCGCCGCCGAAGGCCGCGATGTTCTCCCGGACCCAGCGCAGCGCCGCGGCCTGGTCCAGCAGCCCGCGGTTGTCGGGAAAGCCGCGGACATGGCCGAAGCCCTCGAAGCCCACCCGGTAGTTGCAGCTGACCACGACCAGCCCGGCGCGGGCCAGGGCCGTACCGTCGAAGTCGGGCTGGGCGGAGGAGCCGAAGGTGTAGGCGCCGCCGTGGATGAAGAAGAACACCGGCAGCGCGCCGGCATCCGCACTTTGTGGCATCCACACATTGACGGTGAGGATGTCCGCGTCGCCCTCCCGCCACACCGGTGCTCCGGGCAGCTTGGCTGACTGCGGAGCGATGGGGCCGAAGGCTGTGCAGTCCCGAATGCCGGCCCAGGCAGTCGCCGGTTGCGGCGCACGGAAACGGTGGGCACCGAACGGCTCGGCCGCGTAGGGGATTCCGAGCACGGCAGTGACACCCTCAGCGGCGTCCCTGCCCCGCACACGGCCATGCGACGTCTCAAAAACCACTTCGGCTCCGCACGATCGCTCATCCCCTGCACATCAGTCCTGCTCACCCACAGGTGCCCGCGTGGCCGCGTCGCGTGTGTTCTCGCGACGTCCGTCCCCTCGGGTCTCCTCAAGGCGAAGGAGGACGCTGCCCACCACGCAGCCGAGCGCGCCGACCACCGTCAGGCCGACACGCCCGGCCTGACGGAGCTGGCTGGTGTGACATGAAGCCGTCTGCATCCCCTGCTCATCGGGTAGGACAAGGGAGCCGCACGACGGGGTGGCGGCCTGCGCGTAGTTCGAGTGCGCGTCGAGCCCGACGAAGAGCAGGAGGGCCGCGAGTACGACCAGGCCGAGGGACACACCCGCGCAGCAGCGAGCCCATCCCCGCAGGAGTGCGATCCGCCTGGGTATCCGCACGTCCTCCACGTCCGACATCACTGTCAACCTCTCCCCCGGTTCGCCTGCCACCTGCCACCTGCCACCTGCGCGACCGGGAAGAGAGTACGTCCTCAGCGGTCCGGCCCTGGCCTCGGCCTCAGGACCTGCGACGGTCAGCCGCTGCGCCGCTCGCTGCCTCCTGATGGCCCGGTCCGGCCGCATAGGCCAGGGGAGGCGCGAGCGCCTGGGCGTCCGCGCCCTCGCCCACCCACAGGGCGATGAACAGGGCGGCGGTCGCCTCCAGCAGCCCCGCCCGTTCGAGACCGCCGCCGGCCACCGGTGTGCAGCCCACGTCCCGTACCAACGCGCGGACACGCTCGACGGCCGTCTCGTCGTCCCCACACACCGGCACGGCCAGTGCTCGTCCGTCGAAGACGGGCGGCCGCATACGCCAGACATCCTCATGGCAGAGGTTGAAGGCCTTGACCACGTGAGCTTCCGGCGCCGCCGCGGCCAATCGCTGCGCGGCCGAGCGACCTCCTTCCGTCAGCAGCCGGAAGCCCGTGCCGACCGGGTTGGAGCAGTCGAGCAGTACCTTGCTTTCCAGGACCGCACGGAGATCGCCTGCCACGTCCGCTCCCGCGCCGAAGGGCAGCGCGGCCAGCACCACCTCACCGAACTCGGCTGCCGCCCGCAGACCGGCAGGTTCCACGCTGCCGCCTCCGATGCGTGTCGCCAGCCGCTCCGCCTTGCGCACGTCCCTTCCCCCGATGGTCACCTGGTGTCCGGCCCGCACCCAGTGGGTGGCGAGCGCGTCCGCCATGCCGCCGGTCCCCAGTACGCCGATTCTCATCATGTTCCCTTTCCGTGCCGGGATCGCTCGTTCGTACCGACGCTAGAGAGAGCTTCGGGCACCATGTGGTACGTGACGACCGATGCCTTCCTCGCCGACTGCCGGGCCCGACTCGCCTTCGACCTGTTTTCCAACACATGGAACGCCGTGGTGCTCTGGGCACTGCGCGACGGCCCAAGGCGTCCGGTCGAACTACGCGAGCGGATCGGGGGTATCAGCTCCAAGGTCCTCACCGAGACACTGCGACGCCTGCAGTTCAACGGCCTGATCGACCGACACGCGCATCAGGGCGCAGGGACACGTGTCGAGTACGAACTCACCCCCGTGGGGCGGAGTTTGCTGGTGCCCATCGATGCCGTCGGCGCGTGGGCTTTCGCGTACGGCGATCAGGTCATGGCCGCCCAGGAGGCAGCGTGCGCGCACGGCCGGCCTTCTCCGACTCGCTGACGGACCGGCGCGGGCATAGACCTGTGTCTGCACCTGGTACGTTCCGACCACGGCGCGGCGTACGCTGCCCAGGTCGCCCGGAACATGGTCCTGCCGCCACACCGCGACGGCAGCCAGCTCCAGTACGCCGCGCAGGCCGCGCCGCCGACCAGGGTGGACAAGTCCCTGGCACCGCTGCTGGAGTGGGCCGTCTCCCGACTCGACACCCGGCTGAGCCTGGACCACCTGGCCGAACGTGCCGGAATGTCCAGCCGGACACTCGCTCGTCGGTTCGCCGAGCAGCTGGGCACCAGTCCTGGTCAGTGGCTGCTCAGCCAGCGCCTCGACGCGGCACGGGCACTGCTGGAGCAGACCGATCTGCCGGTCGAAGCCGTCGCCACCCGCGTCGGGCTCACCTCGACGGTCAACCTGCGCCGCCGCTTCCGGGCACACCTCGGCACCACACCCGGCGCCTGTCGACGCGCCTTCAGTCAGACGTGAGGGCCGGGCTGTTGATTCCATGGCCTTTCGCAGTGGCGGGGCGCGGTCGTCGGCCGCCCCTTCGGACGGATCACGCTGTCAGCGGAATGTGCGTCACGGTGGGCGCTCGCAGCCTCCGCCGAAGGACAATGCCGAGAACAAGGCGATGATGAGGTGGCTATGAGGGTCGTTTTCGTGCACGGAGCGTGCGTGCGGGACGGGTCGTGGTGGTGGCACCGCACCGCGGAGCTGCTGCGGGAGCGGGGGATTCCGAGCGTGGCACCGGCGCTGCCGAGCTGCGGCGAGACGGAGGCGCCAGCGGGTTCCGCCGGCCCGGGGTTGCCCGAGGACGTCGCGGCAGTGCGGCAGACGCTGCTGGACGGCGACGAGCCGACCGTCGTGGTCGCTCACAGCTACGGCGGCATCGTCACAGCGGAGGCCGCCGCGGGGGTCGCGTCGGTACGCCATCTCGTGTTGGTCTCCAGCTACCTGCCGGAGGCCGGGCAGCGGCTGTCGGACTTCGGAGACGCCGGCCCCGCCCCGTTCCTTGCCGTCGATCCCGACGCCGGCACCTTCGGGGTTCGCCCAGAGCTGCTCGTGGACACCTTCCTGCACGACTGCGACTCCCAGGTGCAAGCACAGGCAGCGGACCACCTCGCCCGACAGAGCGTCCAGGTGACCGAGCAGCCTGTCGGGGCGGCCGCGTGGCAGCAGGTGCCGTCGACGTACCTCGTCTGTGCCCAGGACCGGGGCACCCCACCGCGCCTCCAACGCGAGTACGCCGGCCGGGCCGGCAACGTCGTCGAACTCGACGCCGGCCACCACCCGTTCCTGTCCAGGCCGGCCGCGATGCGGGACCTGCTGCTGGGACTGTGACGGCAGCCGGGGACGAGCCCGGCCGCTCGGCTGAGAGGCCCCGCACGCTGACGCGGGTGCGAAGAAGACCGTCCGCATACCGCAGCAGTTCCGCAAGCTGACTGCCTGATCCCCGACGGCTCAGGGGTCAATGGCGTGTTCGGTGAACTGGCCACACGAGCGGAACCCCAGGCGATGGTAGACGGGCCGGCCCTCGGCGGACGCCTGCAGGACCGCGATGCGGTGGCCCCGGTCGCGGGCCGTCCGGAGTGCCGCAAGCGACATGGCGCCGCCGTAGCCACGTCGGCGGTGGACGGCCAGGGTGGAGACGTTGTAGAGACCGGCGACTCCCGCGTGGCGGAACACTTCAGCGGAACAGACCGGACGGCTCTCCACGTAGCCGACCAGGTACCGGGCCGGGCTTTTCGCGGCCAGTGCCTGCGGGGCGGCGTGGGCGAAGAAGCGCCGGACGGTGTCAGCGGGCGGGTCCCAGTTCGCGGCGAGAACCGTGGCGTAATCGGCGAGTTGTTGTGGCGTGGCCACCCGCTGGATGTCCAGCCCTGGGAGGGCGGGCGGTGGCGGGATGTTGTCCAGCTCGGCCCACATCGCCGTCTCGCGTTCGGAAGCGGACATACCGGCCGCCGTCAGGCGGGTGGTGAGGTCCGGCGGTGTCGAGGCGGGCCCCACCCACCAGGAGAAACGGCGGCCGGTACGCGCCAGCGTACGAGCGGTCTGGGAGATACGCGCCGTGGCGTCGGTGGCGGTGAAGCGGGCCGCGGCAACGATGTTGAAAGTGTCGTCGTCCAGTCCGCTGTCGGCGACCACGAGGTCTTCAGCCTCCGTGACGGTCGCACCAGTCATGCTCCGATGCAGGTGACAGGCGTGTTCGGCCAGGTTCCGTTCCATCCTGTCGAACAAGTCGGCTTCGTCGAGGAAATGGTCATTCATGGCGAGATCCCAGCTTGAAACTCACCTGCGTAATTCCCGCTCATCACACATATTCCTTCCTATTCTCTTAGCGTTCCGAAATCGTTTGCCACCCTAATGGAGGCGCGAATCTCATGCCGTACGGTTCGATCACAGGTCCGGGCGGGACGCTGGCCGCGACAGGGCTCGCAGCGGGGCAGACCTGGCTCGCTGTGCTGAGCGGCCTGCTGGTGCTGGCCGGGGTGGTACTGGTACGTCTCACCTTCCGTCGCGGCCGCGGGCCGGTGGCACGATGACCGGTTCGGTCACGGGTGCGCAGGTGCCCGTGCCGGACGCCACTGCGAAGCCCTCAGGTGGCACCCCTGTGCCCCAGGCGGGGCCGGCACCCGCCGCCCCGGGGTGCTCGCCGCGGACAGGATGCTGGCCGGGCGTGCCGGATCTACCCCGCGCCTGGCACGCCCGCCCCTGGTTCCTGGTGCTGCTCGGAGTCGTCCCGCTGACCGGCTTCGCCGCCTGGGGCATCGCACATACCGTCGCCGTCCTACGCGATCTCGGCGGCGCCTCCGGCGGGTTCATGTCCGTACCCTGGTTGGTGTCGTTCCTGCTGCTGTGGTGGGTGCCCCTGGCCTGGCTCGAGCGGCCTCGCACGACACCTGCGGCCGTTCCGGCCGATCGCGGTACGGATGCGCGAGGCCGCGGTACCGACGCGGCAGGCCGTGCTTCCGACGTGGCGGGTGGCACCCCTGGCGCGGCGGGCCTGGACGTCTTGTCCGTCACGGTGCAGATCCCGGTCTACAACGAAGACCCCGCCGCGCTGCGTGCCTGTCTGCACTCGGTTCTGGTCCAGTCCCGCCCGGTCGACCGGATCCGCGTCGTCGACGACGGCTCCCACGCGCCGGACGGCACCCCGATGACCTACGACGACGTGCGCGCCGAACTCACCGAACGGGCTGCTGTTCGGGGGGTCGAGACCACCTGGGACCGCACCCCCAACCGCGGCAAGCGTCACGCCCAGATGCACGTACTCGCCCACGACGACGCCGATATCTTCGTCACTCTGGACAGCGACTCCGTCCTGGATGCCGACGCCGTCGCCGAAGGTCTCAGGCCGTTCGCCGACCCGGCCGTGCAGTCGGTCGCCGGGCAGGTCATCGTCCTCAACCACGACGCCAACGTCCTCACCCGGCTCATCAACCTGCTCTACCTGCCCTTCACCAGGGGACTGCGCAGCGCCCAGTCGGTGCTGGGACGGGTGACCATCAACTCCGGCACACTCGCCTTCTACCGGGCCGAGGTGGTGCGGGGCGCGGCAGGGGTGTACGAGCACGAGCGGTTCCGCGGCCGTCCCATGCAGATGAACGACGACTCCATGCTGACCTTCTACGCGCTGTGCGCCGGGGATACCGTCCACCAGCCCTCGTCGCTGGTTTTCACACTCGCGCCGCAGCGCTGGAGCCATTACCTGCGTCAGCAGATGCGGTGGATGCGCGGCACCACCGTGCGGCATCTGTGGTGGCTGCGCTACATGCCCCTCACCGGAATCGTGTTCTGGACGACCGTCGCCGAGTACCTGCACATCGTGCTCGGTCTCGCCATTCCCCTCGCCCTGGTGGCGAACCCCGACTACCGGGATCACCTGCGGACGGTCGCGGCACTGGGCGCGTGCGTCGGC
This sequence comes from Streptomyces tubbatahanensis, assembly GCF_022699385.1. Classification (NCBI taxonomy): domain Bacteria; kingdom Bacillati; phylum Actinomycetota; class Actinomycetes; order Kitasatosporales; family Streptomycetaceae; genus Streptomyces; species Streptomyces tubbatahanensis. The sequence continues at coordinate 151,231 of NZ_CP093846.1, forward strand.
GTGGCGATGAGCTACCTGATGGCGCTGCGCCTGTTCACGGTCGGTCGCACCGACATGAGGACGCGTCAGGCACTGCTGCTGTTCGCTGCTGCACCGCTCGCGGCACTCTGGCGGGCCGTCTTCCTGCGTCCGCTGTATCTGTACGCGATGGTCACCTGCCATCGCGTCAGCCGCTGGGGCACGCGCGACAACGTCGAGGTCGACCTCGCCACACGATGACGGGGGTGCGCCCAGATGCTCGTCGGCCCGCCAGTTGGCGCCGGACGGGGAAAGGAGCTGGACCTCGCTCAGGTGAGGGAGGTGGCCACGAGGACACGGAATTCGGAGACGGTGATCTCCTGCTGGAGTTCGACGCTGGGGGCGGGCTTCGCCACGGACGGCAGGTTCATCGCCGTGGCGTCGGTGACAGGGAAGTCCTGCCGGGCGAGGCCGAGCGTGACGTGCGGCCAGAAGCTGTCCTCCGCGATGCCCAGGTGTTCGGTGATCTGAGTGTAGAGCGTGGTCAGCTCGGGCGTGCGCTCAATGCCGAGCCGGACCTGTTCCTGCTTCTGGACGACCCGGTCGTCGTACCGGTACGCGGGGTCCTTCTGGAGTTGCCAGCTGCCGTGCCGCACCTCTCCGGTGAGCCGGAGCACGGGGGCGGTCCACCTGCCACTGCTCAGCGTCGCGGCCGCCTCCGCCAGTGTGCCCGCGTCGGCGTCGTGGAGGAAACCGAGTGTGATGTGCATGTGATCGGGCTGCTGCGGCTCCACTCGCTCCGCGTGTTCGCCTTGCACGGCGACGAGAGCGTCGACCAGTTCGCGGGGAAGCCGGAGGCTGACGAACGCGTTTACTGTCTGGCTGGCCATCATGTGCCCCTCCACACGGACTCACACGGCCCGCGTCGTGATGACTGATGTCTGGCCGCCTTGCTGCCCCTTGACGTGAGGTGCGACGCCTTTCGGAACGCCGACTCACCCCATCGGGGCAGCGCATCACCGGCGTACGCGGTGACAGGACGACCTCAGAAGGCCGGCGGTGAGAGCGTCGCCGAGCGCCTCGGCCTCACGTAACGCAGCGGCGATCACCAGCATCCGAACGAGGCGGGGTACGGCATCATGGCCGATGTGATGGTACAGCAGGTACTGCAAGTTCAGCGTATGGCCACCCGCCGACGCCGACCTCCTCGCCGCCTACCTCGACCGGTACCTGCGCTGCCCGGAGCTCGACTACGACCAGGGCGCCGCGCTCGGGGCGCTCCTGTTCCTCGACGCACGACTCGGCCGCGACCAGGCAGCCCGGTTCCTCGCGCCGGGCGGCCTCTGGCAGCAGTGGCTCGACGGTCCGCCCAGCAAGAGCCGCGACGCCCCGGACAGCTATCGCGAGACGATCGGCGAGCTGTGCGCTTTCGCCACCGCATGCGCAGGACACAGCTCTGGTACGGAGCGATGACTCATGCGACGGGCATCGTCGGCCGCAACGCCGCGCCTGTCCCGGACGAAGCTGGTGCCGTGGCCGGGGACCTTCGTCGGGATGGGCTTGTGGTGATGGATGATGCCTCGGGCCGCTTGCCCGACCGCGTCGAAATCGTTGGACACCTTTCCGGTGAGTCGGCGAGCATCCGCAAGTGACAGATGAAGCCGATCGCCGAAGACCCTGCACGCGGAGCCCGAAGCACGTCCGTTTCGTCGAGCTGTCCGGCGGGACGATGTCCGCTTTGCTGGATGGAAACCTGATCGGAGCCAGCACGTTGGCCGGGGTTGCCCTGACCGACTACTTCGTGACCGACAGAGCACGGTGGCTGTGGCGGTACCGACTCGATCAGATGGCCGCCGACCCCGGCCATGCGCGGTGGATGGTGCGGCAGGCGATCGTCGGTGACAAGGGCCTCGTCGTCGGGCATGCCGGGTTCCATGGCCCGCCCGATGAGCTCGGTATGGTCGAGATCGGCTACTCCGTCGCTCCCGACTTCCGCCGCCGGGGATACGCCCGATCCACGCTGACCGAGTTGCTCCGCCGGGCAGCGGCCGAACCCGCCGTCACGACCGTGCGGGCGACGATCAGCCCCGGCAACGTGGCGTCCCTGGCCACAATCTCGGGTTTCGGGTTTGTTGAGGTCGGAGAGCAATGGGACGAGGAGGACGGTCTCGAGCTCATCTTCGAGGTCCCTGCCCGCCGGGTTCCACCCGTTTGAGGGAAAGGTCCGCGGCAGAGCGCTGGGCTGTGGCAGTGGCGTTCGACGCCGTGGTCCGTTGCGGCAGTCAGTGTGCGTCCGCCCCAGCGGATGCCTGCCTCGCTGCGGACGTGGACGTGGATGCGGACGCTGGCGCGTTCGCGGCGATGAGCGGCCGGGACGTCGGGGTGGCGGCATGGGCGTTGCGCCCTCGCGGGGAGCGGCGGGTGGCGGGCCGTGACGGGTTGCAACGAGTCGCACAGGTCGAAGGAGCAGCCCGGTGCTGGTGCGACCGCGCGATGGCACCCGGTTCACACCTCGCCGGACTCGGCGGTGTCAGCGGCGATTTCGCGCAGCAGCGCTGTCACGGCTCGGGCGCGGGGGCTTTGCGTCACGCCGTCCACCGAGGCGATCTTGACTTCGAGTGCCGGGCTGCCGTCCCGCAGCTCCAGTTCCGCGACCTCGCCGCCGCCGTAGGTCTGGCTCGTCGCCGGCCGCTGGTTCAGTACGGAGAAGCCGAGCCCGCGGGCCACCAGGGAGCGCACGGTCTCGTAGCTCTGGGTGCGGTAGCGGACATCGGGGGTGGTGCCGGTGGCGGCCACCAGCGAGCGGAAGTAGTCGCGGCTGTGGGGCAGGTCCAGCAGAACCAGCGGCTCGCTGGACAGTTCCGCCAGCTCCACACTGCCCGCTCCGGCCAGCGGGTGGTCGGTCGAGACGATCACATAGGCGGGGGCCCGGGCGATCGTCTCGCTGCGCAGGGCCGGCTCGGCTGTCAGACCGAGGCCGTAGGTGAGCGCGAAGTCGATGCGTCCCGCCTCCAGTGCGTGGACGAGCTGGTCCGTCTCCCCTTCCACCACGTCGATCTCTATGCCCGGATAGCGTCTGGTGCATTCGCTGAACAGCGGCGGCAGGTAGGAGGGGGCCAGGGTCACGAAGCAGCCGACGGCCACGGGCCCTGAGAGGGTCTCGCCGTCTCCCTGGGCCTCGCGTTCGACCTCACGTGCACGGGCTAGCAGGTCCCGCGCCTGCTGCCTGAGCCTCTCTCCGGTGGGCGTGAGCGTCAGTCCCCGGCCCCGTCGCCGGATGAACAGCTGTACCTGCAGGTCCCGCTCCAGGTTGTCGATGGCGGCTGACACCGCGGACTGCGCGATGTGCAGCTTGGCCGACGCCTCCGTCATCGAACCGTGTTCAGCGGCGACGAGGAAGTACCGGAGCTGAACGAGGGTGAAACCCACTGGTGACGTCATCCGCGATCCCTGTGCCTGGCGGTCGGCTGCGCCCCCAACCTAGGCGGCCTCGCCCTGCTGTGTCCCGGAAGGCGTCTCCGCAGGCGTCCCGGAAGGCGTCCCGGAGACGTCTTCGGGACGCAGCAGGGTGGAACCGGCGGTCTCCCGCAGGGACAGGGCGGCGATGAGACCACCGGCGGCGAACACCATCAGGTACGGGCCCGGCACCAGAGTGCTGCCGGTCGCGGAGATGAGCATGGTCATCAGGTAGGGCACTGTCCCGGCGAACAGGGCCGCGGTGAGGTTGTAGGAGATGGACAGCCCGCTTTGGCGCGTGCGGGTGGGGAAGACCTCCGCGGACCACACCGCGTAGGTGCCGAGGATCGCCGCCAGGATCGCGCCGAGCAGCAGGCCGGCGATCCAGGTTCCGGCGAGTCCGGTGCGCATGAGGGCAAAGGCCGGAGTCGACAGGACGAGCAGCGCCGCCGTCGCCCCGACGAACACGGGCTTGCGGCCCACCCGGTCGGACAGCAGACCGAACAGGGGTACGAGCGCGAGGCCCAGGAGCGATATCGCGGTGGACAGCAGCGCGGCGCTGTCGGCCGAGTGCCCCAGGTTGTCGGTCTGGTAGGTGACGAGGTACGTCAGCACCGCGTAGAAGGGCACGTGCATGGCTGTCATCAGCCCCGCCGCCTGGAGAAGCTCTCGCTTGTGGGAGCGCAGCAGCTCCCGCACGGGGCTGCGCGGTGCGGTGTCGTTCGCCTCCAGCGCCCGGTACTCCGGGGTGTCTTCGATCTTGGTGCGGATGATGAAGCCGATGATGCCCAGCGGTGCGGCGATGAGGAAGGGGATGCGCCAGCCCCAGGAGGTCAGCCGGCTCTCGTCGAGGCCCGTCGAAAGCAGCAGGAAGACGAACGACCCCGCGAGGAAGCCCAGGAGTGAGCCGACCTCCAGCCAGCTGACGCCGAATCCGCGGCGGCGCCGGGGTGCGCTCTCGGCGAGGAAGCTGGCAGCGCTGCCGAACTCGCCGCCGGCGGCGAAGCCCTGCACCAGCCGCAGGAGTACCAGGATCACCGGGGCGGCGACACCGATCGACGCGTAGCCGGGCAGCAGGCCTATCCCCAGGGTCGCGCCTGACATCGTGAAGATGACCAGTGACAGGGTGCGTTTACGGCCGATGCGGTCACCGAGCGAGCCGAACACCAGGGCACCGATCGGTCGGATGCCGAACGAGACGGCGAAGACGCCGAACACGGCCAGCAGCCCGCTCGTGCTGTCGTCGGACGGGAAGAAGACGGTGGCGACCGTGCCGGCGAGGTAGGCGTAGGCGGCCCAGTCGAACCAGTGCACGAACACGCCCACGGCTCCTGCGGCGACGCTCCTGCGCAACGAGATCACATCGGTGGCCGCCTCGACGTCGGTCGTCGTGGCTCCACTGTTACGGGTGCGCATACGCGCCTCCTAGTGAGGATGGGTGGAGAGGCCGGAGCGTGGTGCGGGACCCCGGCGCTTGTCCCTCAGGAAGTGGGCCGGCCGGGCGGGGCGGCCGGGCTGGTGAGTTCGCGGGGTTCCGTGTCGGTCAGCGGCTCGCGCTCGGGCGTGCGGTGGCGCTGCGGGTGCCGAGGCGGTGGGCACCGCCTCGGCACCCGCGGTGCCTCACCGGCGCACGCGTCCGGCGGTGTCCGCCGCCGTGCGTGCCCGGACCGCCCGGCAGCTGTCCGGGTCATGTCGCTGCTTCCCGGCTCGACGCGCTCCGGTCCACCGCGGTCCAGGCCAGTGCGGTCGCCCCGTCGAGCAGCGCCCGCTGTGCCGTACCGCCCACGCAGTGCGCGGCGAACTCGCGCTGGTGGTTGGTGGCGGGCAGGGAGCCGACGCCGATGTAGGGGTGGATGGCGGGCACCACCTGCGACACGTTGCCCATGTCGGTGGAGGCGCGGTTCATCCGTGCGGCCTGGCCGGGCGGCGCGAACTCGCGGCCCAGCGCGAGGGCGTTGGCCCGGTAGTGTTCCAGCGCGGTCTCGTCCGCACGGAACTCGGCGTACGGTTTGCTCTCCGGCTCGATCTCCAGGTCGCAGCCGGTCGCCAGGGCTCCGGCCTCGAAGGCCCGCATGACCCGCGGCTCCAGCTCGGCCAGCTCGGCCAGCGTCTCCGCGCGCACGTACCAGCGCCCGGCCGACCGCTCCGGGACGGCGTTGGGGGCGTCTCCCGCGTGGGTCACGACCCCGTGCACCCTGGCCGAGGCCGGCAGTTGCTGGCGCAGCAGACCGATGGCGACCTGGGCCACGGTGAAGGCGTCCGCCGCGTTGATTCCGGCTTCCGGATAGGCCGCGGCGTGCGCCGACTTCCCGGTGTAGGAGATCTTGGAGTGGCTGACCGCGAAGGGCCGCGCCTCGGCGACGTCGACCGGGGCGGGATGGACCATCATGGCGAGGTCGACTCCGGCGAACGCTCCCCGGTCGAGCATCTCGATCTTGCCTCCGCCGCCCTCCTCGGCCGGGGTGCCGTACACCTCGACGGTCAGTCCGGCCTCTTCGGCGACGGTGGCCAGGCCGAGCGCGGCGCCGACCGCACTCGCCGCGATGAGGTTGTGCCCGCACGCGTGGCCGAGGCCGGGCAGCGCGTCGTACTCGGCGCACAGGGCTATCCGCACGGGCCCCTCCCCCGCCCTGGCGAGGAACGCCGTCTCCAGACCGAGGTAGGACGAAGTCACGTCGAATCCGGCGCGGTCCAGCAGTTCCGGGACCGCGGCGGCGGCCCTGTGCTCCTCCCACGCCGTCTCCGGGTCGGCGTGCAGCCGCTCGGAGAGCCCGATCAGTTCCTCGGCGTGGCGCGCCACCGTCTGCCGGACCGCCTCCTTGGGGCCGCCCCTCACAGGTCGCCCGGAACGCCGTAGGAGGGTGACGCCGCCGGGTCGAGTCCACGGCGCACGTAGTCGTCGCGCTGCGGCAGCCAGACGTCGAGCAGGTCACCGAGCCGGTCCACGGGTTCCTCCGCCCAGTCCACCCGCAAGTCGGTCACCCGCCAGCCCACGTCCGCGACGACCGCCAGGCCCGCGGAGTACACAGGTCCCTCTTCCCCACCGGCCGCGAGGCCCGCCTTCAGGGCAGCGAGCAAGCGCTCTTCCAGCTCGCCCCCGGCCGCGAGGTAGGCGTCGAGGATCTCGCCGGGCACGTGTTCGCCGGCCAGCATGTTGCCGGCTGCCACCGCGCCGTCCACGGTGGCGGAGGCGTGCGTGCCCAGTGTGCGGGAGCCGCTGTAGGCGAAACCCGGCCCCGAGCGGCCGAGTACCGTCAACTGCCGGTACGCGAGGGTTCGCGCGTGCTGTGCCGCGCCCGTGACGTCGGCAAGGGCGCGCTGCGCGTCACCGTGCTCGGCCAGTCGTTCCAGCAGGCTGGTGCCGAGCATGGGGTCGGTGACGTTCTGCGAGGCCGCCGCGCCGACTCCGGGCCGCAGGTGTGCGGCCCGGGCCGCGACCGCGGGGCTCGACGAGCTCACCGCGATACCGAACCGGTCGCCGTCCCGGGCCACCAGGGAGAACGTCATGCCTGCTCCTTTCCGGGGATCACGGCGATGGCGTCGATCTCGCACAGCCACTCCGGGCGGGCGAGGGCGGAGACCACCAGGCCGGTGGAGATGGGGTGTACGCCCTGGGTCCAGCGGCCCACGGTGCGGTACACCGCCTCGCGGTAGCGGGGATCGATCAGGTAGATCGTCAGCTTGACCAGGTGCTCCATGCGGCTGCCCGCTTCTTCGAGCAGCGTCTGGATGTTGGCCATGGCCTGCTCGGCCTGTGCCTCGGCGTCACCGATGCCCACGGATTCACTGGTGTCGAGGTCCTGGCCGATCTGGCCCCGGACGTACACGGTGTTGCCGGCGACGACGGCCTGGCAGAGGTCGTTCGCGAGGTTCTGCTCGGGATAGGTGTCGCGGGTGTTGAACGGCCGGATCCTGGTGTGCCCGCCCGCGGTGATCGGGGCGTTGGGCTGCCGGCTCTCCTGCGTGGAGGTCATGACTGCTCCTCAGTTGTGCTGTGTCGCCAGTGCGGCGCCGGGCCGGTCGTCGGAGGCGTAGGCCAGATAGCTCCGCCGGGTCGCGATGTGGTCGGCGACGTGCCGGGCGTCGTGCCACACCCCCCAGATGAAGCTCGACCCGCGGCGGGACAGCCAGGGCAGGCCCAGGAAGTAGACCCCCGGTTCGCGGGACACACCGCGGCGGTGCTCGGGCCGGCCGTTCTCGTCGAACGCGTCGACCTCGAGCCAGCTGTAGTCGGCGGCGAAGCCCGTCGCCCAGACGATCGAGGTGACCCCTGCCTCGGCGAGATCGAGCTCGGAGCGGGGGTCGGTCACGCACTCCGGGTCAGGGCCGAGGACGTGGGCCTCCGGCTCCTCCGGGAGGTCGAGCCCGTCACGTTCGACGTACGCGTCGGCCGCCCGGAGGAACGCCAGGTACTTCTCGTCACCGAGTGCGATGTTCGTGCCGAGGTCCGGTGCGAAGCGCAGCACACCGCGGTCGTAGGACGCGGTCATGCCGACGAGTTCGATACCGCTGCCGGCCAGGGCGCGGAAGTCGACGCTGTGGCCGCCACGCGCGCCGCTGACCGCGATGGTGACATGTTCGGCGCCCCGGGGAGGGGTCTCGGCGTCCCAGATGCCGAGGACGCCGAGCCACCAGCAGAAGTCTCGTCCCCGGTACTGGCGGGGAGGGCGGTCGTGCGGGCCGACGGAGAGGAAGACCCGGCGTCCCGCCCTGCGCAGCTCGTCGGCGATCTGGACGCCGGACGAACCGGCTCCCACGACGAGGACCGCGCCGTCGGGCAGTTGCTCCGGGTTGCGGTACGCGCTGGAGTGGATCTGGGTGTGTACGGCGCCGTCCGGGACGATGGGCGGGATCACGGGCTGCTGGAACGGCCCGGTCGCCGTCACGACGAAGCGCGCGTCGATGGATCCCTTCGACGTCCGCACCCGGAAGCCGGGCCGCCCTGTGTGCCTGCGCACCGACGTCACCTCGACACCGCACCGGATCGGTGCGCCGATCTTCTCGGCGTACGCGGCGAAGTAGTCCGCGATCTGGTCCTTCGAGGCGAAGCCGTCGGGGTGGACGTCGGGGAACTCCAGCCCCGGGAAGCGGTCGTGCCACGCGGGTCCGTTGGCGACCAGCGAATCCCACCGCTCCGAGCGCCATCGCTCGGCTATGCGGTCGCGTTCCAGAACCAGGTGCGGCACGCCGTGGGCTCCGAGGTGTTCGCTCATCGCCACACCTGCCTGGCCGGCCCCGACGACGACCACTTCAGTTTCTTCACTCGGCACTCTCAGCCTCCACTCGCGCGGCAGTTCACCCCGGCCGCGTCCACCGGGCTACCGCACCAGCCATCCTTGAGACGTCACCAAGTGCTGTCCAACAGATGTTTCCGTGGTAAGTGATCTGTTTTTCCGATGTGAAGGCGAGCAGTCGGCATCAGACGTCCGGTGCCGGCGGGCCTGTGATGCCATGTGGCCGTGGAACTGTCCCGCGGGGACAGGTCTGTGCGCCCGGCGACCGGGGGGCGTCAGCCCTGGGCGGTGGGCCGGACGACGATGTCGTTGACGTCGACGTCCGCAGGCTGTTCGATCGCGAAGGCAATGGCCCTGGCAATCGCCTCGGGCGCGATCGCGATGTCGTCCCGCATCCTCGCGATCTCCGCCCTGACCTGGCTGTTCGTCGACGCCTCCGCGAAGTCGGTCGCCGTCGCACCAGGTGAGACGGTGGTCACCCGCAGGGAGTCGCCGGCTTCCTGACGCAGTCCCTCACACAGCGCCCGGACCGCGAACTTGGTGCCCGCGTAGACGGCCATGATCGGAACGATGCGGAAGGCAGCCGTGGAGGCGGTGGTGACGAAGTGGCCGGTGCCCTGCGCCCGGAAGACCGGCAGCGCGGCGCCGATCCCGTGCAGCACTCCCTTCACGTTGACGTCGACCATGTGGTCCCACTCATCGACGCGCAGATCGTCGAGAGGGGAGATGGTGCCGACTCCGGCATTGCTGACGAGTACGTCGAGCCGGCCGAAGCTCTCGCCGGCCAGCGCGACCAGCGCCCGCAGGTCCTCCCGCCGGGTCACGTCGGTGCGGATCTGCACGGCCGTGCCGCCCGCCTTCTCGATCCGGGCCACCAGTGCCGTCAGGCGTGCGGACCGGCGCGCGCCCAGGACGAGTCGCGCGCCGCGCGCGGCGAGCAGCAGCGCGGTCGCCTCGCCGATACCACTGCCGGCTCCCGTGATCGCCACCACTTTGCCCTTGATCTCGGACATGAGTTGCCCTCTCCCACTTTTGGCGCCGGGCCGGGGTGCGGGGTAGCGGGGCCTGGAGAGCCCGGGAACCGTTGCACGTGGGAAGGCCGGGCGCTGGTGTGACGGTGTGACTGCGTGAGGCCGCCGGCAATGCCGCGGCCCGTGTTCGGACACCAGTCTCCGGGCGGCTTAGCCTGGTATCCAGACCGTGTTTATTCTGGAATTGAAGGTGCCATCCGTCATGCACGCGGAGCCGGACCAACGCCGTCAGCTGAGTGCGTTCCTGCGCTCTCGGAGAGAGCGGCTGACCCCCGCAGAGGTGGGCCTGCCGCAGACGGGTCGCCGTCGGACTCCGGGACTGCGCCGAGAGGAACTGGCCCTGCTGGCCGGGATCAGTGCCACCTGGTACACGTATCTGGAGCAGGGGCGGAAGATCCGCGCCTCCGAACAGGTGCTCAACGCCCTCGCCGCGGCGCTGCGGCTCGACCGGCACGAGCGCGGCCATCTCCTCCAGCTTGCCGGTCACGCGTTTGACCTCGCAGCCGAGGAACGCGAGCCGCTGACGGCCGAGGCGGGCGCCGTCCCCCAGTTGCTCCAGCCGAACCCGGCCTACATCATCGGCGGCACCTATGACGTCCTCAGCCACAACCAGGCAGCCGAGGAGTTGTTCCCGAGGCTCATCACGGAGGCGGACCGGCCAGCCAACTTCGTCCGCTGGGTCTTTCTCGAACCGGCGGCGCGGGACGTGCTGGTCGACTGGGAGCCCGAAGCACGCGGCCTGCTCGGCCGGCTCCGGACGCTGGCGGCACGCCATCTCGGCGATCCGCGGTACACCCGGCTGATCGAGGAGCTGCACGAGGGCAGCCCTCAGGTGCGGGACTGGTGGCCGCAGTACGAGGTGCAGGCCCGGCACAGTGGTCGCAAACGGCTACGCCACCCGCGACGCGGAGCGGTCACTTATGCGTACACCGCCTTCCACCTGGCCGAACAGCCGGAGCAGACACTGGTCGTCTATGTCGACAGCGGCGAACCGCCCGACAGGGGCGCAGCCGGCGTGTGAGGCGCAGTCCTCGTCAACGCCGGTGGCCTGGAGGCTTCCTCGGGTACGGACCGTGCCGTCGCGCAGGACGCGACGGGGCAGGGCCTCGCTGGTCACCGGAGGCGGGAGCCCGCACCGGCGCTCGCGCTCGCACTCGCGCCCGCGCCCGCGCCCGCACCCGCACCCGCACTCGCACCCAGGGACTCGATGGCCTGGAGTGGGTAGCCGGCTTCGCGCAGGGGGCGGTGGACGTCGCGGTCGAGGTCGGGCAGGTAGCCGAACAGGACATCGGCAGGCCCGGTGATCTCGACGTGTCCGCAGGCCGCGGGGAGCAGCAGGGTCTCGGCCCGGCCCAGTTCCTCGTACCACTCCCCTGCCCGCACCCGCACAGGGAGCCCGACGTTGGTCAGTATCTGGGCGGTGGCGAAGAAGTGCCGCACGGGCTCTTCGGTTCCGGCCCGCCAGCGTTCGAGGGCGAAGTACGGGCCCGCGCACAGGAAGACCCGTTCCACCGCGTCACCGACGGCGATCCCGAGTCCGGGTGTGAAGTCCGGCCGCGGCTCCAGGTCGGCCTGCCGCATCAGCATGTCGAGGTGGGCGCCGAACTCCTCGTCGCTCACCGCGGAGCCGTCCTCCATCCTCCAGCGCATCGCATGCTGCTGGATGTCGGATGTCTGTTCGATCTCGTAGACCAGGGTGTCAGGTCCGAAACTGTGCAGGGTTCCCCCGGGGACATACACGGTCTCCCCGGCCCGCACCGGCAGGCGGCGCAGGACGTCGTCGAACTCCTGCGCCTCCAGTGCTGCGCGCAACCGGTCACTCGTCACCCCGTCCTTGACACCGCACAGGGCGGTCGCACCGGGCGCGGCGTCGAGGACGTGCCACGCCTCGGTCTTGCCGTTGCGCTGCCCTTCCAGACGCCGGGCGGTCTCGTCGTCGGCGTGCAAATGCACAGGGAGAGCCCCGGCCGCGTCGATGAACTTCGTCAGCACCGGGAAGTACTCACCCGCCCAGCCCTCCCCCATCAGCTCTTCCGGATGGTCGGCGACCACCCGGCGCAGGGTTCGGCCCGCCAGGGGCCCGTTGGCCACCACGCTGCCGCTGCCCGGGACGTCGCTGCACTCCCACGTCTCCGCGACGCTCCAGTCGGGGATACCGGTCTTGCCCAGACGGCGGGCGATCGCGTGCCCACCGAAGACCAGCGGCCTGGCGGTCACCGTCAGCCGCAGGGGATACAGGCCGCTCGGGGCCCTCACGGGAGCGTCCAGGGCGGCCACGGGGTCACGCTGTCGGCGCGGATGCCCCTCCGTCCCGGTGCCCGGCCGCCATGGCCGCGTCGGGGCGCCGGTTCGCAGGTGACACCGGACGGGGGCTGCTGCCGACGAGGACGGGACATGGCCTCTCCGAGTGCGGTCGAGCTGGACGCGAGTAGCGAAGCCTCCCCACGCAACATCCATCCTCAGCCCCCGCCCCTGCCTCCGCGACCCGGGAAGGCGGAGCCGGCTCGCATGGGCAGCACTCCTGTCAGGGTAGCTTGACATCGGGGGCGCGTCAGGGCAGCCTGACACGCATGGAAGCTGAGGGCACACCGGCCTCGCTGGCCGGACAGGTCACCGACAAGGACCCCGCGGTGGGACTGCAGGCTGTTGTCGCCCTGCGTCGTCTCCTGGAAGAACTCGAACGGGTCCACGTCGACAACGCCCGCGACCAGGACTGGTCGTGGCAGAGCATCGCCAACGCACTGAACATCAGTCGCCAGTCGGTGCACGAGAAGCACGCGAGCAGGCGCAGAGCCGAGAACAAGGAGAAGTAAGGTGTTCGAATACTTCACCGACCGCGCGAGGCACGCTCTGGTGCTGTCCCAGGACGAGGCGCTCACCCTCGGACACGACTTCATCGGCACGGAGCATCTCCTGCTCGGCCTGATCGGCAGCGACCAGAGCACGGCCGGGGACGTGTTGCGCGAGCGGGGCGTCGAGCTGACACGGGCCAGGGAGGAGATGGTGCGCCTCCTGGAGGCCGCCGGGGTCGCCGCCACCGGCGGACAGCCCGCGAAGGACGCACTGTCCTCCCTCGGTATCGACGTCGAAGAGGTCAAGCACCAGGCCGACAACACCTTCGGCGCCGGCGCCTTCCAGTACCCCAGGCCCGCCTACACCGAGGACGCCAAGAAGGCGCTGGAACAGACCCTGACCGAGGCCCGCGCACTGGGGCGGGAGCGGTTCGGCACCGAGCACATCCTGCTCGGCATGCTGAGCTCGGGCCAAGGCCGCGGTCTCGAAGTGCTGGCAGCTTGTGAGGTGGACGCCGGTGGCCTGCGCGAAGCCGTCCTGGCTCGCGTGGCACGGGACGCCTCGTAGCGAGGAGTGCGCTCGCGCGTGCCGCGGGGCAGGACCCGTTCGAACGCGGGTCCTGCCCCGCGGCACGCGACCTCCTGCCGGAAGGAGGAGTTTTCAGCGGCGGAAGCGGTCCGTGGTCTCGTCGCGGGCCTCCCGGGCCTGGCCCTGCGCCTGTGCGGCGTGGCCCTTGGCCTGCATCTTCTTGTTGCCGGTCGCACGCCCCGCGGCGCGCATCGCCTTGCCCGCCGCCTGTTCGGCCTTCGCGCGCGCCTTCTCGTTGGCAGCCACCGTTCTCAACTCGCTTTCCTCGCGTCGACGTCCGGTTGCACAGCGGCGGGTGACCACAACGCACCGAAGCAAACCAGCCTCGGCGGACACGACGACGCATGAGCCATGGCCCTGTATCGATCCACACCGACCCGTGCGCGGTCGCGCGAGGCTGCCCGGGCACGTGAGACTGCCCGGTCGCGCGAGGCTGCCCGGGCACATGAGACTGCCCGGGTACGTGAGGCTGCTCGGGTACGTGAGGCTGCCCGGACGCGTGCGGACTTGGTGTACTGAGAAATCGGGCTCCGGACCGGGTCACGTCGCTCAGGCAGGCAGCGCTCCTCGGATTCACAGCCGGGACACAGGTGGGCCACAGGCCAGGTACAGGGCGGTTCGCGAGCGTCGCAACCATGCCAACCAAGACCACCAGCGGCACCGGGGCGCTGCCCGGGGAAGGCGGCCGACATCGCAGCGTCCGCCCTCTGGACCTCCCGACGACTCTGCCGGCTCGCCGCCACCTGACCGTCGCGCACACGCACGCCGGCCGCACCACGCGAACCGTGCTGGACGTCGTCGTCCCGGTCTACAACGAGGAAGCCGACCTGGAGCCGTGCGTCCGCCGCCTGCACACCTTCCTGCGCGACACCTTCCCGTACGGGTTCCGCATCACGATCGCCGACAACGCGAGCACCGACCGGACACCGCTCGTCGCCGGCCGGCTCGCCGACGAGTATGCCGAGGTCGGCGTCGTGCGGCTGGAACAGAAGGGCCGCGGCCGCGCGCTGCGCCACGTGTGGGGTGCCTCCAGGGCGCCGGTGCGCGCGTACATGGATGTGGACCTGTCGACCGACCTCAACGCGCTGCTGCCGCTCGTCGCCCCACTGATCTCCGGACACTCGGACCTCGCTATCGGAACCCGCCTCGCGGGCAGCTCACGCGTGGTACGCGGCGTCAAACGGGAGGTCGTCTCCCGTTCCTACAACCTCATCCTCCGCAGGTCTCTGGCCGCCCGCTTCAGCGACGCGCAGTGCGGTTTCAAGGCGATCCGCGGAGATGTCGCCGATCTGCTGCTGCCACTCGTCGAGGACACCGGCTGGTTCTTCGACACCGAAGTGCTGGTGCTCGCCGAGCGGGCGGGACTGCGCATCCACGAGGTTCCCGTCGACTGGATCGACGACCCGGACAGCCGCGTCGACCTCGTCCGCACCGCCGTCGACGATCTGAAAGGGGTGTGGCGTGTCGGTCGCGCACTGGCCAACGGCGCGCTGCCGCTGGACCGGCTGCGCCGTCCGTTCGGCGACGACCCCAGGGACCGGGCCGTGAGCGGTGTGCCGGGCAGACTCCCGGGACAGCTCATCGGGTTCTGCGCCGTCGGCGCGTTCAGCACGCTGCTGAATCTCCTGCTGTTCGTGCTGCTGCGGCAGGTGGCCGGTGTCCAGGTCGCCAACGGGCTGGCGCTGCTGCTGTCCGCGGTCGCCAACACGGCAGCCAACCGGCGGCTGACCTTCGGTGTCCGGGGCCGTGCCCGCACCGTCCGGCACCATGCCCAGGGTCTGCTGGTGTTCGGCATCGGGCTGGTGCTCACCAGCGGTTCGCTGGCCGCGCTCGACTTCGCCGACCCGCAGGCCGGTCGCAGCACGGAGGCCGCAGTCCTGATCGTCGCCAACCTGGCGGCGACGGTGCTGCGCTTCGTGCTCTTCCGCTCCTGGGTCTTCTCCGACTGCGACGACCGGCCCGAGGACCGCAGGCCAGATGACGACCATCCCGACGAGGTACGACCCGACGAGGGTCGTCCCGACGACGAACGACCAGCCGACGGCCGGCCCGGGGACGGCCCAGCCGACGCGGCACTTCCCTACGACGCCGAACGGACCACCGCATCATGACCACCCTCGCCCACCCGGGCTCGGCCGGCGCGCAGCCCGGTGACTCATCCGGGCTGCGCGCCCGTATGCGCGCGCGGCAGGCAGCACGGCCGCGCTGGGAGCGTCCCGCGTTCTGGGCACTGCTCCTTTGCACCGCAGTGCTGTACCTGTGGAGTCTCGGTTCGTCCGGGTACGCGAACTCCTTCTACTCCGCGGCGGCACAGGCCGACAGCGCCAGCTGGAAGGCGTTCCTGTTCGGTGCGCTCGACGCGGGCAACGCCATCACCGTCGACAAGCCCCCGGCCGCGCTGTGGCCGATGGCTGCGTCGGTGCGGCTCTTCGGCCTCGGCTCGTGGCAGATCCTGGTGCCTGAGGCGCTCATGGGCATCGCTACGGTAGGCGTGCTGTTCGCCGCTGTACGGCGCCGAGTCGGTCCAGCCGCCGCGCTGCTCGCCGGGGCGTTGCTCGCGGTCACACCGGTAGCGGCCCTGATGTTCCGCTTCAACAATCCGGACGCGCTGCTGTGCTTGCTGATGGTCTGTGCGCTGTACTGCGTCGAGCGGGCGCTCGAGGACGTGCGGACCAAGTGGCTCGTGCTCGCGGGCGCCTGTTTCGGGTTCGCGTTCCTCGTCAAGACGCTGCAAGCGTGGTTGATCCTGCCGATCGCCGCACTGGTGTACCTGACGTGTGCGCCGACACCGGTACGCCGGCGGATCAGCCAGCTGCTGCTCGGCGGCCTCACGATGGTGGTGACGGCCGGCTGGTGGGTGGCGCTCGTCGAGCTGTGGCCCGCCTCTTCCCGCCCGTACGTCGGTGGTTCGCAGACGAACAGCTTCCTGGAACTGACCTTCGGCTACAACGGGTTCGGACGTCTCACGGGCAACGAGGCCGGCAGCGTCGGAGGCGGCGCTCCGGGCGGCCAGGGCGGTGGACCGGGCGGCGGGCCCGGAGGGGGCCCGGGTGGCGGAGGCGGCCCGGGCGGCGGTGGCGGAGGCTGGGGCGAGACCGGCCTCGGCAGGCTGTTCAGCAGCGACATGGGAGGCCAGATCGCATGGCTGCTGCCGGCCGCGCTACTGCTGCTGATCGGCGGTCTGATCCTCACCCGCAAGGCCGCTCGTACGGACGGACTGCGCTCGTCGTTCCTGCTGTGGGGCGGATCGCTGGCGATCACATTCGTGATCTTCAGCTTCATGTCCGGCATCTTCCATCAGTACTACAACATCGCGCTGGCGCCCTACATCGCCGCGACCGTCGCCCTCGGCGGTGTGCTGTTGTGGCGGGAACGGGCCACGATGTGGTGCGCGGGGGTGCTCGCGGGGGCGGTGGCCGCGACGGCCGTGTGGGCGTACGTGCTCCTCGGTCGGACCCCTGACTGGTTCCCCTGGCTGCGCTGGGCGGTTCTGGTCGTGGGCGTTCTCGCCGCGCTCGGCCTGCTCGCCCAGCGGGTGCTGCCGCGTCGGCTCGGAGCGGCTGTGGCGGCCGCCGGTCTGCTGGCCGCGGTGGCCGGGCCGGTGGCGTACACACTCAACACCGTGGGCACGCCGAAGGCCGGCTCCATCGTCACCGCGGGCCCGTCCGTCCGCGGCGGGATGGGAGGTCCGGGCGGCGGCGGTCCGGGCGGCGCACCGCCCGGGATGCCGGACGGCCAGAACAGCAACCGGGACCACAACCAGCAGGGCGGCCCCGGCAGCGCCCAAGGGATGCCCGGAGGCGGCGATGGCGGCGGTACGGGCGGTGGGCAGGGTACGCCGGGAGGTCCGCAAGGCCAGGGCAACGGCGGCTTCCCACCTGCCGGCGGCAAGGCGCAGGGCGGTCGGAACGCGCAGGGCCAGAAGAGTCAGCAGGGCCAACGGGGCCAGCAGGCTCAAGAGGGCCGGAAGAACGGGACGAGCAACGGCCGTGGCGGGCCCGGCGCAAGGGGTGGCGGCGGCATGGGCGGGCTGCTCAACGGCAGCGACGTGTCGTCCAAGGCCGGGGCCATGCTGCGGAAGAACGCCTCTGACTACGTCTGGGTTGCGGCAGCGGTCGGCTCGCAGAACGCCGCGAGCTACCAACTCGCCACCGAGTCTCCCGTCATGGCCATCGGCGGCTTCAACGGCAGCGACCCGTCACCCACGCCGACGCAGTTCAAGCGGTACGTGAAGGAAGGAAAGATCCACTACTTCCTGTCCGGCGGCATGGGCCCCGGCGGCAGCCAGGGCACCGCCTCCGCGATCAGTTCGTGGGTGGCGAAGAATTTCACCGAGGTCACGGTGGACGGTGCCACGTTCTACGACCTGACGAAACCCAGGTCGTCCGAGAACTGAGGCCCCGCAACGCCCACGCGGGGCCCCAGGAGCAGGCGGGGCGACCTGGAGTCCGGTCGCCCCGCCTGCTGAGGCACCCGCGCACGCCGTTCCCGCCACCGTCCGAAGGCCGGGAGAGGCTGTCTCGATCGGCCGGCAGCCTCAGCCGACGAGCCCGGGTTGAAACGGATCCTCAGCGGGCTGCACCCAGCGAAGGGCAGGTTCTTGCCATGCGCTCAACGCACGGCACATGCTGTGAACGTGGATGAGCGCTTGGACGTCCTGGCACGCTCCGTCGTATGGCGACGCACCGGTTCCCCCGTGTTCGTCTACGCCGCGCGGGTCGACCGCACCTGGTGGGTGTTGCGGCTCAACGACTTCCCCGACCATCCGCTGTTCACGCTGTTCATCGGCGGCGTACCCGTCGGCGACCTGGACGATCCGGCGGGCCGGGCCCGCGGCTGGGACCTCGATACCGGCACCCGGGCCCCGCTGGGCGACGAGGAACAAGAGGAGGTTCTCACGCTCATGCGAGGGCTCGCGCCCTACGGCAGCGAGGTCGGTCAGCCCTGTGATGCCGTCTGGTGCAGCTGTGACCAGCTCGCGAACGGCGAGTAGGAACACCTGCGAGGACCGTCGACCGGTGGCAGACGGACTGAGGCGGACGAGGGATGGCCCGATGACCGACGCGGCACCACACACCACGCCCCTCCGCCCCCTCCCCCCCCGTAACCCGCGCATACGCGCCACCCGTGGGCAGGGCGGTGTACGAGATGGCCGGAGAATCGACTCGGCGGGCCCAGGAGAAAGGCGGCGACAGACCGTGGGCGCAGATCCTGTGACAGAGGGTGGTGCGGCGTGGTTGCGGCAGGAGCTCTGGGACATCGCCTCGACCCTGTACCCGGACCGACGGCCGGTGGTGGTCCGTACGTGGTGCGACTCGGTGCGGCTTCAGGAGCCCCGGCCCGTCGGCCGACGTCATGTGCTCCTGGTCGCCGTCGGTGGGGACGCACGCCCGGCGTCCCCCGACCTGGACGACGTCTCGCACGCCTTCGCGAAGGCCGGATGGGCGGCAGGATCATGGTGGGCGGCAAGTTCAGGAGGGACGGCAGGCCCAGGGGGCGGGGACCTCGCGCGGGGACGCCTGTCGACGGCGCGGCGCGCGGGTTGCGAAGTCCGGATCCACGAGGGTGCCGGACCGGGCATCCTGACGTTCACAGGGTGGACGCCGGTCGAATTCACCGGTCGCGCACTGCACCAGCCGCTCTTCACCACCAGCACGCTCGACGGGGTGCTGTGCGACGACTGCCACGGTTGGGGCATATGCATGGACTGTGAGGGCACCGGTCGCAGTGACAGCGGCACGAGTTGGGGGCGGTGCTGGTGCGCCGCGGGCAACTCGGGTCCGGGCCGGTGTGTCGAGTGCGGGGGGACGGGCGCCACCCCCTCCCCTGCCGACGGCGCCGAAGATGTGACGGGGCCTCCGGTCGAGGAGGGTCATGTCTCCGGCATCGAGGCACTCACCGATGTCGCTCACCGACCCTGTGCGTGCGGGGGGTTGCGCTGCTTGTGGAACAACGCGCTCAGCGAGGACGGCGACCGGCTCGTCGTCCGCTTCGGCGGCGTCTGCCAGGGGTGCGGGGCGCAGCGGGGCTACGTGTTCGCACTGCCGCATCGGACGCTTCCTGCTTCTCCTCCGCCTCCCCCACCACCGCCGTGCCCACGGTGTGACGGAACGCCGGTTCCGGTGGTCGGTGGGCTGCACCTCCCCGGGACGGCGACGCTGCGTGCCCAGGAGCTGGGATTGGTGGCAGCTGCGCGCGAAGGCTGCGAAGTACGGCGGGACGATCCGCACTGGCAGTGCGTCTCCTGCCGACACCGGTGGCGAGATGCCGATGAGCTCCGGTCGACCAAGGTCCTGCGGCACGTCCTCGACGACTCCCATGCGAGCGGGCCGGTGCGCGACCGCGGCCGGGCCCACACCCGCGACACCTGACGCAACAGGCCCCGCACACGGGGCCTCGCACACCCGCTCCGCGCACCGTCGCTCTCACGAGCTCGGAAGAGGAAGCTGTCAGGTACGCGGGCTTCGCGGTCCTGAACGGTGTGACCCTGCTCAGCGCCAGGTACGGAATGTTCGCCCGTGCCGCGCACGCCTTCGCTCTGCTGCGAAACGAGTGGTCGTCGGTGGTCGCCGCTGTCCGGACTGGCCCTCAGCGCACCGGGCCCTCCGCAGCGCCTCCGGGAGCGAGAGTGCCGACCTCGCGTACGGCGCCGGTGATCGCCTGGTAGTCCTTCTTCAGCAGCGCACCGTGGTTGCTGTCCACCTTCGCGTGGACGCGGATGTGTGCGTTGGCGACGGTCACCGCGTCCAGGCCGGCACGTATCCGCTCCTGCTCGTCGCCTCGGCTCCCGAAGGACGTGCCGGAAGCGACCACATACCGCACCGGGACGGAGATGCCGTTGAGCACGGGCCCCAGCTCCTGCTCGCGGGAGAGTCTGCCGAGCTCGATGTTGCTGTCCGCCTGTTCCTCGGCGGACATCCGCGGGGTCAGGCCCGTCGGGCGCAGCAGCGGCATGAACCAGCTCGTCCGCCGGAACAGCTTCCGAATCCTCTGCTCCATGGCCTCGTCGAGCCAGTCGTACGGGAACGCGCCGTCGACCAGGACCGTGCCCAGGGCGCGAGCCGGATGACGGTGGGCCCAGTGCGCTGCGACAACCGCTCCGTAGGACCAGCCCACCAGCAACGCCCGGTCCACGCCCCGCGCCGCCAGCACGGCGTCGACATCGCGGACGGCTGCCTCGAAGGAGTAGTCGGCCGAGCACCTCGACTTCTTGCCGCGGGCCCGCTCGTCGAAGGTGATGTGCCGCCACGTCGGTCCCAGGTCGGTGATGACCCGCCGCCAGTACCCCTGGGTGGCGAACTGGCCGTTGAGGTACAGCACGGGGATCCCGTCGCCGCCGCTGTCGGTGACGGCCAGGGCCGTGTCGTCGACCGGCACCATGCCGGTCCACTGTGCGGCGGTGCTGTTGCTCTTCATGGGTCTGTCTCCTCGGTCGCGTAATGCTTCTTGTTGTCGCGTGCAGCATCTTGTTCGGCGTGCTCGGGCTCAGCCCATGGAGTGGGGGCAGAGCTTCGAGGGGACGGGCCATCGGCTCGCCGACGAAGGTCGGCCTCGCCCCTCGGTCATCGACCACCGGCCCACGGCCCACGGCCCACGGCCCACGGCGAGAAGCGCGGTCGCCCACGTCCGGTCGGCCAGTCCCCTTCCGCTCTTTCCAGGCTGCGGGTCAAAGGCTGCGGGTGCTGATGTCCCCGTGGGCGGTGGTGGCGCGGACGTCGAGCGCCGTGGTGCCGTCGTTCTTGAGCGCGTTGCTGATACGGCCATGCCCGGTGTCGGCGACCAGGGCAGCCGAGACACCAGCGGCGGCCGTGAGCGAGATGTTGCCGGACCGGGTGCGCAGGACGACGGTGCCGCCCGTAGCTTCGCCGATCGTGATGTCGCCTCGCGCGGTGCTGATCTCCGCGGGGCCGCCCAGCCGACCGATCTCGACGTCGCCGTCGACCGCGGTGAGGTGGACACTCGAGGCTTCGTCGATCTTGATGCGGCGGTACGCGCCCTCGCAAACGACCTCGCCCAGGCGGCCGACGCCGCGCACCTCGCAGCTGGCAGCCTTCGCCTCGACGCGGGAACCGACCGGAAGTTGCACGGTGACCTCCAGGGAACCGGAGGTCCCGGTAAGCCGGCTGCGGGTCTCAGTGGCCTCGACGTGCAGGACGCCGTCGGTGTAGGCGACGGTGGCCTGCTCGGCGGTCTGGACGTCGCGGCTCTTGGCCGGGTCGGCGGGTCGAATCTCCACGGTGGTGTCGGCGCGCTCGGCCGCGATGAACTGGACCCTTCCGGCGGGGATGTCCATGACGACGGAGACGGGGGCGGGCGTGTCGAACGTGTGCATCATGCTCTCCAGTACTCGGCAGTGGTTTCCGATGCACGAAACGCTACGGTGCTTTCCAGGAGTCGACAACTGTCTCGTTGCACTGGTCAGTCATTTCAGCTGGTAGAAGGCACCATATCGTTGCAACCACGTGAGAGTACAACGCAACGCCCCCTTCCCAGTTGTTGCAATGAGGTGAAAGTGAAGGCTACGGTGAGGTCCCGATGGTCCGGAGTAGGACTCGCCATGACGGAGCAACCCAGGGAGACCGCGATGCCGGGAGGCAGACTCACGCAGCAGGAACGCCGGCAGATCGCGCTCGGGCTGGCCGACGATCTGCCCTACGCACAGATCGCCCGCGGACTCGGCCGTCCGACGTCGACGATCACGCGTGAGGTGATGCGTAACGGAGGTCCCGCCGCCTATCGCGCAGACTTGGCCCACCGCGCCACGGAACGCCGCGCCCACCGGCGCAGTTCCACCGCCTCGCGACGGGCCGACTCATCCCCTCAGCCACATGGTCGCGACGCCGAGGCCGTGGCCGAGTACGCGGAGACACTCACCACCGTCCTCATGGCCTCGGGCCTGGCCAAAATGCCGGCCCGGGTGCTGACCTGCCTGTTCACCACGGACACGGGCAGCCTCACCGCCTCCGGACTCGCCCAGCGCCTCCAGGTCAGCCCTGCGTCCATCTCCAAGGCGATCACATTCCTGGAAAGCCAGAGCCTCGTCCGCCGAGAACGCGACGAACGCCGCCGCGCCCGTTACGTGGTCGACAACGAACTCTTCTACCAGGCGACGATCGCCAGCGCCCGTTCCAACGACAGGCTCGTCGAGGTCGCGCGCCAAGGCGTCACCATCCTGGGATCCCAGACCCCCGCCGCCGCCCGGCTGGAAAACATCGCCCGCTTCCTCGACTTCATCAGCGAATCCCTCACACGCGCCGCCGAGCAGGCCCGAGAGGTCCTGCACACCACGTCCGGAACAGCCCCGAACGACGCCGCGCCACCACGACCGAGTCCGCCCGAGCAGGCGGGGTGACGGTCTCGTAGCACGACAGGCCTCCACTGAGGAGCTTCGTACCCCGGTGGGCGCGGAGGCTGCCGCACTCTGCCGCGGGCCCGGTAGCTTCGCTGATGCGGTAGCTCGGCTGAGCCGGTAGCTCGACGCGACTGCGTCTGGCAAGATCAGTCGGTGGCTCGTCATGCGGTGACCCTGAGCAGGATCGAGCTCGCAGACTGGCGAGCCGTCCACTCCTGGGCTTCCCTCGCCCAAGTCTGCCGCTTCCAGGTGTGGGGGCCGAACACCGAAGAGCAGACCCGCGCGTTCGTGGAGACGGCGGTCCAGGCATGGGCGCGGTCACCTCAGCGACGGTTCCCTTATGCAGCGCGATGCGAAGGCGACGTGATCGGCATGGGTGAGCTCCACATCCGGAACCGAAAGCACCGACAAGGCGAGATCACCTATGTCGTGCATCCCCGCGTCTGGGGGCAGGGCGTCGGAACGGCGATCGGAAAGGCGCTCCTTGCCCGAGGCTTCGAGGATCTCCAGCTCCACCGCATCTGTGCCACCTGTGACCCGCGGAACGTCGGATCGGCACGGGTGCTCGGCAAACTCCACATGGCGTGGGAAGGACGTCATCGTCATACCGGACTGATCCGGGACGGTTGGCGGGACTCCGAGGTCTACAGCATCCTCGAAGAGGACTGGCAGGAGAGAACCGACCGGGATGCCGGCGAGTAGCCAGCACTGTGACTGGTATTGGTCCGCCGGTGTGCTGCTGGAGGCAACCGCACGTGCGGTGACGTCGGACGGCTCAGCCGCCGGCTCGCTCCCCCAGCACGCAGAACTCGTTCCCCTCAGGGGCGGCGAGCACCACCCAAGGCTCATCCCTCCGCTGCCCGACGTCCGTCTTGGGCACGGTTGGTGTCTGCCCCGCAGGAAACTCGGGTGGCCTCGGCGCAGGATCTGGGTAGGGTCGGGCAGATGCCCGAGCTGAAGCGGCTGCGCGCCGACCACGCCTCGGCGGTCCTGGCCTTCGAGGTAGCGAACCGCACCTACTTCGCCGCCGCGATCTCCGACCGCGGCGACGCGTTCTTCGAGCAGTTCCCCGACCGGTACAGCGCCGCACTGGCCGAGCAGAAGGCCGGCCTCTGCGCCTTCTACGCACTCGTCGCCGAGGACGGCTCGGTGCTCGGCAGGTTCAACCTGTACGACGTGGAGGACGGCACTGCCAGGCTCGGCTACCGGGTCGCGGAGCGGGTCGCCGGCCGCGGTGTCGCGACCGCGACCGTCCGGGAGCTGTGCCGGGTGGCGACAGCGATGCACGGCCTACGCACACTACGGGCGGCCACCTCCCACGACAACGCCGCATCACAGAGAGTCCTGGCCAAGGCCGGGTTCCTTCCGGTTGGCCCTGCCGCCCCGGCCGACCTCGGCGGCAGATCCGGAACGTGGTACCAGCTCGACCTCCGGCCATAGACCGTGTTCCCGCTCGTTCGCGGGTCACTTTGTCCAGGACAGCGCTGAGAGGATAGGTCAGTTGTCCCAACAGGTAACTGGCAACAGCGACTCCGACCCCCTGGAGCACCGACGGCGCGGAAGTCAGGCTCGTGAGGTCGAGAAAGCCCACGCGTGTGACCACGTAAACCAGCAACGAGAGATGCAGTGCCCCCGGTATCCCATAGGTGAACAGATCGAAGATGCTTACAGCCAAGGTCATCATGCTCTCCCGACTCGTCGCCGTCGCCCGACTCCAGGGGGTACCTCCCCGCTCAGCGGCCCTGTTCTGACCACGCCCACCGCTCGCCCTCGTTGGTGGGCCGGTCTCAGGGCCATCTACGGTGCTAGCGTGGCCTCTTGACCGAGGGGGATGAATACAGTAAATGGCATCGACCACATTTCGCATCGGCGGAGATCTGCCTGTACGGCGACTCGGCTTCGGAGCCATGCACCTGCCGACCGAGACCGCCCACGACCGCCAGGCGTCACTCGCGGTGGCCCGGCGGGCGGTCGAGCTGGGCGTCACGCTGATCGACACCGCCTACCTGTACGGCGGAGGCGCCAACGAACAACTCCTCGCCGAGGCCCTGTACCCGTATCCCGACGAGCTCGTCATCACCACCAAGGTCGGCGTCGCACGCTCGGCCTCCTCTGGCGAGTGGGAACTGAACGGGCGCCCTGACGTCCTGCGCGCCCAGGTCGAACAGGCCCTGCGGCGGCTCCGCGTCGAGCGCATCGAACTCCTCCAACTGCACCGTATCGACCCCGAGACGCCCCTCGCCGATCAGCTCGGCACCCTGCGGGACCTCCAGACCGAAGGCAAACTCGTCCGGGTCGGGCTGTCGGAGATCACCGTCGCCGAGTTGGAGCAAGCACGCGAGCTCGTCAACGTCGCAAGTGTGCAGAACCGCTACAACCTGCTCGACCGCGAGCACGAGCCCGTGCTCGCCGCGTGCGAGGCGGCAGGTATCGCGTTCCTGCCGTGGCGGCCCGTCGCGGCAGGAACGTCTGGCGCGCAGGCCGAGATCGCTTCCGTGGCGGCCGAGAGCGACGCCACGCCCACCCAGGTGGCGCTCGCCTGGCTCCTCGGCCACTCGCCGGTCGTTCTCCCGATTCCGGGAACCTCCCGAACCGACCACCTCGAGGAAAATCTCGCCTCAGCCGACCTGCACCTCACTCCGGCCCAACGTGAGCGCCTCGACCGGCTGCCCGAACAGGTGCGAAGCCGTTCCGCTTCCTCGTCGGCGTCATGACCGGCCTTCGAGCCGGGCAGGGAGGCGTCAGAGCACTACCGCGACCGGGCGGTGCGGGCGGCGCATCGGCTGCCCGCACCGCCCGGCGTCGGGCTCGGCCCGACAAGGCGAGCCCGGCCTGGCCAGGCCAGGCCGGGCACCGTAGCGCCGAACCTCAGCGCCAGTGGTTGTTGCTGGTGTGGTCGCCACCGAGCCAACGGGCGAGGTCGGCGTGCGCCGTCGTACGTCGTTCGGCTTCGATCTTTTCCACGTCGGGGTGGTCGACGGTGAACTCCAGCATCAGCCCGTTGGGGTCGGTGATGTACAGCGAGACACAGAACCCGTGGTCGATGACGTAGGCGTCCGCCTCCGAGTAGCCGGCCGCGGCGATGCGCTTCCGCATGGCCTCCTGAGTGTCGTGCTCGACTTTGAAAGCGATGTGCCGCCAGGGGGTGAAGTGGACGTCGGTCTTGAACTCCTCCTGGTCCTCGGGGTTGGCGAACTGGAAGAAGGCGAGGGCCCCGCCGTCGGCCAGACCGTAGAAGGTGTGGCTGTAGACCCGCTCGGCGCCGAACAACACCTCGCGCTCGGTCCAGGTCGCCACCAGGGGCAGGCCGATCACGTCCTCGTAGAAGCGTCGGTTGACTTCCTGGTCGTCGGTGATCCAGGCGTGGTGGTGCAGGCGGAGCGGGAGAGTCTGGCTCATGTCGATCAACTCCGTTGCTGTTTCCGAGTGTTGGCTCGACAGTCGGGCGGCTGTCGCTTCCACACTCAGAGTGCATCCCGTCCAGTTGAACGTTCAACCACTTTTCGGCCATCCTCCCCCCGCCTTGCGAGCCGGTCGAGTACAGCTCAGTGGAGGCGCAGTAGCCACACGTGCCGGCAACCCGCACTGTTCAGTCGCCGGCCCCGTACGCGGCCATGAACATCTCCAGTAGCCCGTCCACCGCGGCCTCGTCGATGGGACGGTTGGTGAGCAGGGCACGGTAGTACAAGGTGCCGCACAGCACCTCCGCGGCGAACTCCAAATTCACCCCGTCGACGAGCTCACCAGTACGCTGCGCGAGAGTGATCCTCTCGAGCGTTCTCTGTTCGACAGTGACCAGAAAGCGCTCGTGCAAAGTCGCGCGCAGCGCGGCATCGGACTGCGCCTCAGCGATGACCGCGCGGTATACGGGGCCGATCGGCGGGCTGGACAGAGCCGGGGCTGAGCGCAGGAACTGCTCCCGCAGGTCCGCACGCACGTCACCGGTGTCGCGGTAGTCCAGGTCACTGGTCCACGCGCGGCTGAGCGCGTCGAGCAGCAGCTCCGCCATGGACGACCAGCGGCGGTAGATCGTGTGCTTGCCGACCCCGGCCCGTCTGGCCACCGCTTCGATACTCAGACCCGCGTAACCCACCTCGACAGCGAGATCGAGGGTCACCTGCAGCAGTTCCTCGGTGCGCGCCGCACCTCGGCGTCGCGGTGTGGCGGGGGTATCGGTCACACACCCACCCTATCGGCACAGGCCGTGCCGTTGACAACCGCCCAGCGGGGCGCGCACCATACCGACACGATCGGCACGGCCCGTGCCGTTACCTCCGACGTCTGCCGGGCGCCGGGGCTCCCTCCCCGCCTGCCCGCACTCCGTCCGCACCACAATCCGTTGAAGGGAAGGTCTGCCATGACCAGAACCGCACGCACCAGTGAGCACGAGCAGTTCACCGCCGAGGAGCGGGCCGCGATGAAGGACCACGCCCGCGAGTTGAAGCAGGCGGCTCGCCGCACCTCCCGCGCGGACAAAGCGGCCGAAGCGCTGCGGGACGTGCTCGCGAAGATCTCCGAGATGCAGGACTCGGACCGGGTGATGGCCGAACGCGTCCACGCCGTCGTCACCTCCACCGCCCCGTCCCTCGCGCCCAAGCTCTGGTACGGAATGCCCGCCTACGCGCTCGACGGCAAGATCATCTGCTTCTTCCAGAGCGCCGCGAAGTTCAAGGCGCGCTACGCCACACTCGGATTCAGCGACCAGGCGCAGCTGGACGAGGGCACCATGTGGCCGGCCGGGTACGCCCTCACCGAAGTAACGCCCGAGACGGAAGCCAGGATCGGCGCACTCGTGAAGCAGGCAGTGAGCTGAACCCCACCGTCCGGACAGCCGGCCGACCACCCCCCCTCCCTCGCGAGCACGGAGGGTTTCCGGGCCACGAGAACGCGGGGCGGGGATTGCGAGGCCAGTCCCGGTAATGCGCCATATCCAGGTGAGGGGCCGTCAGGACGCGAGACGGCAAGTCGCCGGTAATGCACGTGAGTTCTCTTCGCCGCACCGAATTTGCCATGTACTCTTCAGCCGTCTCACGCGCCGCGAGACGCGGCGTGTCAGGACTCAACGGGAGGTCACATCTTGAAGGTCAGGAAGATTCTGGGTGTCGTGACCGCAGCAGCGGCGATGACGGTCATGACGTCCGGGCCGGCGTCCGCCGACGAGGCGGTTACCGACAGAAACGTGGAAATGGTGATTTTCGGCAGCGGCTACCACGTCGACTCGGTCACGATCCACGGGGTCCCTGAGCCCCAGGGACCCGCCGAGTACCAGTTCACCTACTACGCGTCCACCTCGCCGACCAAGACGCACACCATGATCTGCGGCGGCAGCAGCACGGGAAACAGCTGCGCTCACAAGTTCACCATCAACGCCACTTATGGGGGCGGAGCAGGAATAAGGAGCTGCGGGTCGATCAAGCGTGTCGACAACCAGCAGATCCTCGGAGTCGCCTGCAAGGACTGGTGACGGGCCGGACTCGTCGACGGGCAAGACGGAACGACTTCGACCTGACGGCTGCGTCCTTCGGTCGTGCGGCTCTGTGACGGAAGAAGCTCCTGGCAGTGGTGACACGACCAAGAACGTCGTGCGCTGCCAGGAGCTTCGCGCGCGTGCCCACACCAACTGGCCCTGTTCGGGAGCGGTGATGTCGGCGACGGAGGCGACCCGCGCGGGATCCTTCACAACCTGTCCCGAGAGAGCCACCGTGTCCCCGCCGTAGAAGTCGAGCGTCGCGTCGACGCCCTCTGGCACGAGCTTGCGCACCCGATCGGCCATTCCTTCCCCGTGGGTGACCGGTGTGACGCCGAGTTCACACAGGTAGTCGTGGTTGCGCTCGCCGGCGGTGCCGATGACGTGTGCGCCCCGGAGGGCGGCGACCTGCACGGCGAGCGAGCCGACCCCGCCTGCGGCCCCGTGGATCAGGACGGTGTCGCCCTCACCGATGTCGATGCGTTTGATGGCCTGGTAAGCCGTCAGCCCGTTTGGGGGCAGACACGCTGAGTGCAGCCAGTCCCAGGACTCCGGCTTGCGTGCCAGCGTGGCTGCTCAGTCGAAGAGGGAGAGGTCGATGGATTCCGCGAGCGCGGCATAGCCCGCGTCGTTGCCGTGGAGGTTGTCGCCCATGTGCAGGTCGTCGCGGATGCGGGTGGGGTCGGCGGGGTCGCGCCAGACGGCGTCGAAGTCGAGTACTCCGTCGAAGGCGTTGCTTGTGCGGAGCCACTCGTTGATGTGCTGGCGCGCCTTGTCGCCCTCGGGGGTGTACATGTCGGAGCCGCCGTAGGGGGCGATCGTCGCGGCGTGGACCTTCGCACCGTGCGCACGGGCGCGCGCTGCCGCCTGAAGGTGAGCGGCGATGACATCGTCCACGCCGACGGGCTCGCCGGGGAACATCGCGAGGAACCCGGCGGTCTCCTCGTTGTGCGGAGCGAAGGAGAAGACGAGGTCGTTGCCCACGGCGATCACCACGTGCCCGAGGCCGGGGGTGGCGAGGATGTCGCGGTCGAAGCGCGCGAGGGCGGCGGGGCCGATGCCGTCGGTGAGCAGGCGGTTGCCGCCGATGCCCTGGTTGACCACGCACCGCGTTCGGCCGCCGCGCGTGTGCAGGCGCTCGGCCAGCAGGTCGGTCCAGCGCCGGTCTGTGCCGGGGGTCGAGCCGATCCCGTCGACGCGGGAGTCGCCGAGCACGGCGATGGCCCGGGCCGGGGTGTCGGGTTGTACTTCGACGGCCGTGATCACGGCCTGCGCCGGCAAGGGGGTGGCGTCGGTGGGCGGCGAGGCGAGGTCGGTGGCGTCACCGGGGATGAGCCAACCGAGGGCGTGGAAGGTGCCGTGACAGGTGGCGGTGTCGACGCGACCGGGCAGGTAGAGGCTGAGG
Source organism: Streptomyces tubbatahanensis (assembly GCF_022699385.1). Classification (NCBI taxonomy): domain Bacteria; kingdom Bacillati; phylum Actinomycetota; class Actinomycetes; order Kitasatosporales; family Streptomycetaceae; genus Streptomyces; species Streptomyces tubbatahanensis. The sequence goes on from NZ_CP093846.1 coordinate 180,515, forward strand.
GCCAGCCGCGCCAGCGCGTCGACCGGCAGGTCGACGGGGTCGCTGAGGACGGGAGCACCCGCCGGTACGGTGACGCTCGACTGGCCGCCGAACGTGATCGCGCGGATGCTGTCGTCCTGGACCGCGCCGTCGGAGTCCGCGCGGGCGACGCGGGCGGCGCCGATGGCCAGCGGTGCGGTTCCGTACTCGTTGCTGAGGCGGATACGCATGCGCTGTCCGCCGCCGCTGATGCGGACGAGCTGCCGCAGCGTCGCGTTCTCGAAGGCGTCGAGGGCGCTGACGGAGTTGTCCGGAGCCTGCGGGGAGGCGCCCCAGCTGCGCACCCATGCGTCTGCGCCGGGGGCAAGGCCTTCGCAGCCGTCGGGGGGGTGGATGGCGTCGTCCATGGTCGTTCTCCTCCGGTTGTCGAGTTCGTGACGGTGGCCGAAGCCCGTTCGGGTCCAGTGCGGGCCGCTGTGCGGGTGGATGCGGATGCGCTGCCCCGGTGTCGGGCGGCGCCGTACCGCGCGGCGCGAGCAGACCGGTTGCTCGCTCTAGCTGCTCGGGGCGCCGAACCACTGGTTGGCGACCTGTTCGAACGCAGCGGGCTCGGGGGTGTGGAGACCGGCCCAGGCCACGACGCCGTCAGGACGGAGGAGCAGGGCAGTGAGGCCGAGGCTGTTGCGCACAGGCCCGTACGCGTAGTGGATTCGCCCTTTCCATTTCTGAGCCGCGCCGTGCAGCGCGCGGTCGTCGGTGAAGTCGAGCGCGACGCCCTGGCCCGCGCGCAGCAGGTCGCCGAGGCGGGTGCCGTCCTCGAAGTGGAAGTCGGGGGCGCTGCGGCCGACGAGCGGGTGGCCGCCGCCCAGGTCGTAGCGATGGAACAGGCCCGACGTCCTGCGGTAGACGTGTGTGGTTCCCTCCGCGGTGCGCATCAGGTCGCCGACCAGCTTGCGCAGCGCGGGGGCGTTGGGCCCCGGGTTCATGGCCGCGACCTGGGCCCGCGACCAGTCGAGGACGGCGGCGCCGACGGGATGGCGCTCGCTGGTGTACGTGTCGAGCAGCCCGTCCGGTGCGGTGTGGCGCACGGTGGCGGCGAGCTTCCAGCCGAGGTTCATGGCGTCGCCGATACCGAGGTTGAGCCCCTGGCCGCCCAGGGGCGAGTGGATGTGCGCGGCGTCGCCGGCGAGCAGTACGCGGCCCTTGCGATAGGTCGTCGCCTGCATGGCGCGGTCGGTGAAGCTGGAAGCGAGGTGCACCTCGTCCAGCGTCACGTCGGTACCGGAGACGCGGCGCAGCACCCTCTGCAGGTGCCCGCGGGTCAGCGGCTGGGAGCGGTCGAAGGTGCCGCCGTCGAAGTCCATCATGCCCAGGTGTCCTTCGAGGGGCGTGCGCAGGTACATGCCGTTCTCGGTGAGGTTGAAGCCGAGGGGCAGCTGAGCGGGGTCGGCGAAGGTGACCTGGGCGACGTAGCCGGTGAACAGGGGCTCGGTGCCGGCGAAGTCGAAGCCCGCCAGGCGGCGTACCGCGCTGCGTCCGCCGTCGCACCCCACCAGCCAGCGCGAGCGGTACTGCCGCCCACCAGCGGTGGTGACGGTCCCGTCGTCGTCCTGGCTCACCGCCGTGACCGGAGCGTCCCGGACGACCTCCACACCGCGTGTTGCGGCCTGCTTGGCCAATACCGTGGTGACCGCTTCCAGGCTCGTCATGAACCCTTCCATGGCCGGGCTGGGCAATCGGCAGGGAAGGGCGGCGGTGTCGACATCCGCCTCGTCGAGCGTCATGCCCGCGAAATGGCTCACCTCGCGCGGGCCGGGCGCCTCGACGGCTTCGGGGGCAGCGCCGATCTTCCGCGGGTCGGCGCCGGAAGCCTCGATCACGGCCTCCAGCAGTCCCCGGCGCTGAAGCGTCTCGGCGGTTCCGGCGTTCAGACCCCGCAGGCCGAGCGGAAGTGCCCGCAACGGCGGGTGGGGGTCCTGGTCCCGCTCGAGTACGAGGACCGAACAGCCGGACAGCGCCAGTTCGTTGGCCACGAACAGACCGACCGGGCCGGCGCCCGCGACGACGACGTCGTGCATGGGGGTTACCTTCCTCAAAACCGCTACCAACAACTGCGTAGATGCGCCGGAGCGGTGACGCGGGTCGCTGCACGTCGGTGCAGACGGATCAGTGCAGACGGATCAGTGCAGACGAATCAGAACAGACGGCTCAGCGCAGACCGTTCAGCGCAGGCGGGTCAGACCGTCGAGGATGACGGCGATGCCGGTGAGGAACTGCTCGCGGTCGTCGTGCTCGGTCGCCTGGCCGACGATGGCGTGCATGAACGGGTACTCCTCGGGGTCGAGTTCCCGCCACGCCGTCGAGGTCGCCGCGAAGAACTCCCCGCGGTCCGCCTTGGGGTCGATACCTGAGGTGTCCCCTTCGATGCGAGCGTTCTGGCTGACCGCCCCGAGGATGTAGTGCACGAGCGTCGAGGCCGCGTCGAACCAGCGCTCTCGCGGGACGCCCAGCGCGTCCACCTGCCGGCCGATCCGCTCGAAGACACCGACCGTGACGGGGCCGACCGGGTTGCGGACGATCTGCAAGGTCAGCCGGGTGGCGAGCCAACGGTGGGCGGTGATCGCGTCGAACAGGGCCAGGGCGACGGCCCTGATCTCGTCGGACGGCGTGGCTGCGGCCGAGGGGCGCGCCGCGGTCAAGGCCGCCGTCACGACCGTCTCCGTCGCCGCGTCCAGCAGGTCGTCCCGCTTGCCCACGTGATATGCGATCGCCCCGGAGCCGGTCGTCAGGCGTTCACTGAGCGCCCGGACGGTCAACGCCCCCTCACCGCCCGCGTCCAGAAGCTCGACCGCGACGTGAAGAATCTGCTCCCGGGAGAGCACCTGATTACGCCGTTGAGGTCGGCGCGCCCGCATTGTCATGTCTCCAGACTGACACACTTGGTACGGCATGCCAACTTGGTGCAGCGTACCAATGCGTCGGAACGCCCCCCTGGGTGGGGCCTGATCGTCGGCTCGCGGTGAGACCTCGCGGCGCGACAGCCGTCAAACACACGGAAACAAACATTTGCCGAAGGGCTTCCAACAGACCCGAACACAGTTTTACCGTGTGGCGGTCACAGAGACTGTCCCGCGCCGCCCTGCGCGCCGGGACAGTCCATTCAGCGAGCAGTGAGGACGGATATGCGCCCCACCGTATCGACCCGTACCACTGGCAAGCAGCTGGTCAGCGCGCTCGGCGTCGTGATGCTGTGCGGAGCGGGCCTCGCCGCCCCGGCGTCCGCGGCGTCCCCCACCTTCGAGACCAGCGAGCGCGCACAGGCCGCGCGGCAGTCCTCGGGCGGCGACCTGACCAAGACCCCGCCCATGGGCTTCAACAACTGGAACGCGACGCACTGCGGTGCCGACTTCAACGAGGAGATGGTCAAGGAAACGGCCGACATCTTCGTCGAGAAGGGCCTCAAGGACGCGGGCTACGAGTACGTCAACCTCGACGACTGCTGGGCCGAGCCCGAACGTGACGCCGACGGCAAGCTGGTCCCCAATAAGGAGCGCTTCCCCCACGGCATCAAGGCCGTCGCCGACTACGTGCACTCCAAGGGCCTCAAGCTCGGCATCTACACCAGCGCCGGCACCTGGACGTGCAACACCGAACCGGGCATGCCGGGGGCGCTCGGCCACGAGGAGAGCGACGCGCGGCAGTTCGCCGACTGGGGCGTCGACTACCTCAAGTACGACAACTGCAACAACGAGGGCCTGCCGGCGCAGGAGCGCTACCAGACGATGCGGGACGCGCTGGACAAGACGGGCCGCGACATCGTCTACAACATCTGCGAGTGGGGCGAGAACAAGCCCTGGGAGTGGGCGCCGAAGCTGGCCGAGACGTGGCGCACCACGGGAGACATCTCCGATAACTGGGACAGCATGCTCGGCATCATGAAGGAGAACCTGAAGCTCGCGCAGTACGCGAGCCCGGGCAACTTCAACGACCCCGACATGCTCGAGGTCGGCAACGGCGGGATGACCGACACCGAGTACCGCACCCACTTCTCGATGTGGTCCATCATGGCGGCCCCGCTGCTCATTGGCTCCGACCTGCGCAAGGACGACGGTGCGGCGCTCGACATCCTCAGCAACAAGGAGGTCATCGCAGTCGACCAGGACGCGCTCGGCAAGCAGGGTGAGGTCGTCTCGCAGGAGGAAGGCCGCTGGGTCGTCAGCAAGGAGCTGGCCGACGGCAGCCGCGCCATCGCCCTGTTCAACGAGACCGACCAGAAGCAGACGATCACCACGACCGCCGACGCGGCCAAGGTGGCGCACGCCGACTCCTACACGGTCCGCGACCTGTGGCAGCACTCGGACAGCACGTCGGACGGCGACCTCTCCGCCCAGGTTCCGTCCCACGGCACGGTGATGCTCCGCGTCACCCCCGAAAAGTAGGCCGGGCCGTCAGCCGGCCGAGGCCGGCTGACGCTCCCCCTGGGCCCCTCGTCCACGGCCCGCCGCCTCGCGAGCGGCGGGCCGCAGCCGTCGTCACGCCGTCGCGCAGCGCTCGCGGAGGCGCTCGACACCGTCACCTTCCAGGTCGTCGAGGTACGCCGCGCGCCCCGTCATCGCCATCGTCAGAGCCAAGGTGGTGCCGGACACGAGCGCGCCGGAACCCGTCGCGAAGGGACTGTCGTTCGCGGTGAGCCGCAGGCCGCCGATACGCCCCTTGGCGACGACGACGAGATCCGTTTTCCGGTAGTACTCGGCCACCCGCACGACCGCCTTCTCCGGGTAGTCGCGACGTATGCCCAGCGGGCGCCGGATGTCTTCCGCGTGCACGAGCGTCTCGCCGAGCATGGCCGGCACGGGGAGGGGAGGCTTGGTCCTGCTGGATACGACACGCCGGAACCGCTCAAGGGTCTCGGCCGGGGTCGCACCGAGCTGCTCCGCCAGCCGCATGGCCACTTGCCTGTCGAAGTCGAACCGGCAGCGGACCACTCCCGCCAGCCAGCGCGCGGGGGTCAGACTGGCCCCCGCGGTGAGGTGCGCCAGCACCTCACGCACCGTCAACCCGGTGCACAGCGACGGTGTCAGCCACCGGTCGTCGGGCAACTCGGCGAGGTCGGCCGCCAACGCCGCTCGTTCAGCGTGCACCATGGCCCACATCTCGGCCCCCGCTCTGCCGCCTGCCGCCTGTTTCGCGTCGGCCATAGGGAATTTCTCCTGTCACGAGTCGTGCTCCGCGGCGCGCCTGATGTCCCAGCAGGTGGTTGTCCGGCGCGGTGTCCGAGGAGGAGACTTCCGCCCCGGGACAAAGTCATCGCCCGCGCCGCGGACCGCCTCGCCGTCGAGGACGTGCGCGCCCCCGCCCGACCAGACCGCTGCGCCGTCTGTAGGAGGGTCGGAGTTGAGGACGGCAGTGCGAGGAACTCCGGCACGACGGCCGGCCAGAGGGCACCTTCGCCGCTCCGCCGACCCTCGCCCCGCGACGCCCGGCCCTCTCAGGGCCCCGGCTCTTTTGTCGTGCCGGTGCCCTCCGGCACGGGCCCCGCCGCACCGGCGCCGCGTGTCGCCGGTCGCTCACCGTTTGGCGCGGGTTCCTCTCCGGGCCGGTCGGACACCTCTTCCGGGGAGGTTCGCGGCTGCCGCCCGCCATGCCGTCGGGTGTGCGGAGGGCCCGTTCGAGGTCATCGGCTCATGCGAACCCGAACGCGAACGCGAATCAACGCGGAGTCGGAGTCGGAGTCGCGTCCACGTCGCGCCGGGACCCGTCACCGGACCCGTGCCCGCCGCCCGTCCTCGCCTCGCTCCGCGCCCGTGCCCGCGCCGTGCCGGCGCTTCAACGATGCGCTGCCGCCCCGCGAGATCCGCACATCGTCGATGCACCTCAGACGCCGTATGCGCACCTCCTCTCCACGCTTTTTGACCCGTTTCGGGCCCGCCGATACGTTCGGTCCGCTGAGCACGGCAACCGGCTGAGCATCACAACCGAGCGGAAGTGAGTGGATCCCGTGTCCCCCACCGGTGCGACGGCGTCGCACGCCCACACCGTCAACCACCTGGCCCTGTCCGCGCCGGGATGGCTGCGCGACAACATCGACACGCTGGTGGGTGTGCCCCTGCGCATCCTGCTCGTGGTCGTGGGTGCCGCGATCGTCCGGGCCGTGGCCAAGAAGGCCATTTCCCGCGTCGTGCAGCGCATCCTGCAACCCCCGGAGGCCGAGAGCGAGCCTCGCCGGTCCGGGCGCGGGCCCGCCGTGCTCGCGCGTGACCGCTCCCGGGCGAACGAGCGGCGTGAGCAGCGCGCCCGCACGATCGGTTCGGTCCTCAGCAGCATCGTCACGATCGTCGTCGCGGTGATGGGCGTGGCGATGGTGCTGGACCAGATCGGCATCGCGCTCGGCCCGCTGCTGGCCAGCGCCGGGGTCGTGGGTCTGGCCATCGGCTTCGGCGCCCAGAGCCTGGTCGCCGACTACCTGTCCGGCATGCTCATCATGCTCGAGGACCAGTACGGCGTGGGCGACTCGGTGGACCTGGGCGAAGCCGTCGGAGAAGTGGAGCACGTCGGCCTCCGGCTCACTCAGGTCCGCGACCTCAACGGTGGCCTCTGGCACATCCGCAACGGCGAGATCCTCCGCGTGCGCAACGACAGCCAGGAATGGGCACGCGCCGTCCTCGACGTCTCGGTCGCCCACGAGTCGAACCTGGACACGGTCTTCGAGGTGTTGGAGCGCACCGGCCGCGAGTTGCGCGAGGAGCCGCGTTTCCGAGACGTCCTCCTCGAAGACCCCTCCGTGTGGGGCGTGCAGTCCCTCGACCCCGACGGCGTCGTCGTGCGGCTCGCCGTCAAGACGGCGCCGCTCCAGCAGTGGGGGGTCACCCGGGAGCTGCGGCGCCGGGTCAAGGAGGCACTCACCGGCGCCGGCATCGACATCCCGTTCCCGCAGCGGACGGTGTGGATGCGCTCCGAGGAGGGGCTTGCCGACGTGCCCGCGCAGAACACGGGCCCCGTGCGACGGTGACGTCGCACGGGCGCCCGCCCCGACGAACGTGCGGGCCGCTCAGTCGCCCTCTTCGGGCAGGACCTCGACGTACCCGCTCGTTCCGTGTACGCGGATCCGCCGGCCGTCCGGGATCAGCCGGGTGGCGTCCTCCACCCCGACGACGGCCGGCAAGCCGTACTCCCTGGCGACGACCGCGCCATGGGTCATCAGACCGCCCGCCTCCGTCACCAGGCCTTTGATCGTGACGAAGAGGGGCGACCAGCCGGGGTCCGTGCAGGCCGTGACCAGGATGTCGCCCGCGGCGAGGTCGGCCTGTGCCAGGTCAGTGACGACGCGGGCACGCCCCTCCACGGTCCCGGCCGAGACCGCCAGGCCGGCCAGGGCGTCGTCCGGCACGTCCGCGCGTCGGTACGATCCGGTGACGGCCTCGCCGTCCGAGGTGAGCACCCGGGGTGGCGTGAGCGTCTGGTGCGCCCTGAACGCCTCCTCGCGTCGGCGGATGAGCCGGCCGTCCACCTGCCCTGTGCGTACGGCGTCACGGAACTCGTGGAACCCGAGGAAGAAGACATCCTCCTTCTCGGCGAGCGCGCCGGCCCGCACGAGGCGCTCGGCTTCCTCCAGCAACGCTCGCTTGTAGTGGAGGTAGCGGCTGACCATGAAGTACTTCGGGTACTCCCGGTACCCGATGAAGGTACGCACCCGGTTGATCATGCGTTTGGTCTCCTCGGCCTTGGCTTCTCCGCCCGGCAGGGCCCGCAACCGCTCCAGCACCTCCGCTTCCTTCGTCCGCGCCGCACGCAGCCCTTCCTGGAAGCGCTGTTCGCCGGCGCCCGGCTCGACGTTGTCGACGTTGTTGAGGATCAGGGGCAGGAGCGTGGTGGGGCGTTCGCTCCACCGCGGCCTCGTGATGTCGATCTCGCCGGCGCAGCGCATGCCGTGCTTGCCGAGGAAGGCACGGATCGCGTCACCCGCCTCCCGGCCCCCCGCCGACGCGTTCACCCCCTCCAGCTCGTCCACGCCCTCGCGTTCGCTGAGCTCACCTCGCTCGTCCAGCTCATCGAGTTCGTGCAGCTCGTCGAGTTCGTGCAGCTTGTCGAGGAAGTCGTCGCTGTCGGCAGCCCGCAGGAATGCGACCACGTCCGGATGCGAGCGGATCACGTCCGCGACGTCCAGGAGCGCCAGCCCCATCTGGGAGGTGACGTTGTCGGGAACCGACTGCGTGAGCGCGTCGGCCACGCTCTTGTCCCCCAGCCACGCCTCCAGCCGCTCGTTGAGCCACCATGACGCGTTCAGCGCGCTCATGATCACCTGGAGGCTCCGCGGGTCGAACAGGATGCGCCGCAGCTCCTCGACGTCCGTCAGGATGAAGTCGAACAGCGCCGGTCCGGACACCGTGCCGATCTCGCGCTCCAGGGCCGCGTTGGACGCCTGGCCGCGCTCGATCAGCTCGGTGACGAGGTCCGCATCGGTGTCGGGCACGGTGGGCGCGGCGCCTGGCGGCGGCTCGGCCGGAGTGCTGTCAGGAAGGGAGGGGATGAGGTCGCCCCGGTCGAGGACGGTGCGCAACGCGTCCCCGATCAGCGGATCGGATCTTCCCAGGCTTTCCATGACCCGGTCGCGGCTCGCCGGCGAGGCCAGGCGCTCGGTGACGTCGACGAACAGCCTTCCGCCCGCCTCGGCCATCGGCACCGGGGTCGTCAACTGCCAGAAGGACAGCCCCAGGGGTTTCATCGGGTCGGTCATCATCTGCTGGTGCCCGACCGAGACGTAGACGTGGTGCTCCTCGTCGTCCGCCGCCGGGATGGGGAACAGCGTGGTGATCGGCCGGCTCTGGACGATCTGGATGTCACCGTCGCTCAGACACCATTCGATGTCCTGGGGACAGCCGAAGTGCGCCTCGATACGCCGGCCCAGCCGTGCGAGCCGCACCACCTGCGTGTCCGTCAGCGCCGGCTCTCCCCGCTGGTCGGGAGCGAGCGCCTGTTCCCGCGTCCCGCCTTCCGGCGAGGCGTGGACGGCGAGCTGTTTGACGGCGACCGACTTGTCGACGATCTCACCGTCCCGCACCGTGTACACATCCGCGTTCACCCGGCCGGAGACCAAGGCCTCGCCGAGCCCGAAACCGGCCTCCACGGAGGTGATCCGCCGGTTCGAGGTGACGGGGTCGGCGGTGAACAGGACCCCGGAAGCGTCCGGAGACACCATCTGCTGCACGACCACGGCCATGTGGACCGTACGGTGGTCGAAGCCGTTCCGCAGCCGGTAGGTCACGGCTCGCTCGGTGAAGAGCGAGGCCCAGCACCGGCTGACGTGCTCAAGGACCGCCGCGGGGCCCACGATGTTCAGGTACGTGTCCTGCTGACCCGCGAAGGAGGCCGTCGGCAGGTCCTCCGCCGTCGCACTGGATCTGACGGCGTACGCGGCTCCCTCACCCAGTCGGGCAAGAGGTGCTGTGATGGCCGCCGCCAGATCGTCGGGCACGGAAGTCTCCGCGACGCCGGCACGGATCTCCGCGCTGAGCGCGCGCACCGATTCCCGGTCGTCCGGGTGCAGGCGCGAGAGCTGAGCGATCCGCTCGTCGATCGACGGCACGTCCGCGAGGACGCGCCGGAACGCGCCCGACGTCACGCAGTAGCCGGCCGGTACGTGGATGCCCTCGATCCGCGACAGCTCCCCCAGATGCGCGCCTTTGCCTCCGACGACCGCGACATGCGTCCGGTCGGTCTCCTCGAATCCCAGCACATAGCAGTCGGACGGGTATGACTCCCCCACACTGCTGTCGGCATCAGCCATGCGTTACCTCCCCCATGCGCCGGCTCCGGCGCCTGAACGGCCTGACAAGTGCCAGGATTGTCCGCTCCTTGAGGGGTCTTGCGGCAAGTCCCCCTCCTTGCCATACTTTGGACATGGCAGACAGAGGACTCCGCCAGCAGCATGGGGAGTCCGTCCTGACGGTCGTGAGCTGGAGTTCCGCAGTGTTCGCGGTCAGCCCTCACACCTCCGCATGACTTCGTCCGCACCGCAGGATGTGACACTGAAGCCATGCTCGTACAGTTCCTCGCCGCGGTCGGCGTGCTCGCGCTGTTGACCCTTGTGCCCGGGCCGGACATGGCCGTCGTGACGAAACGGGCTGTTACCTCCGGATGGCAGGACGGGCTGCGGACGGTCGGGGGTATCACGTCGGGACTGCTCATCTGGGGTGTGCTCACCCTCGCGGGTCTCGCCGCCGTCCTTGCCGCCTCCGCCACCGCGTACACCGTGGTCAAGCTGGCGGGGGCCGCCTATCTGGTGTTTCTCGGCATCCAGGCGCTGCGCCACAGCCGCCGCGTGCGGGAGCAGCAGGTGGGCGCGCTCCCCGACGCACCTGTCGGCAGCCCCTGGCGCACCGGCCTGGTCAGCAACGTCTTCAACCCGAAGATCGCCGTCTTCTACACCGGCCTGCTGCCCACGCTGGCCCCGACCGGGCTCGCCCCTCACACGGGTATGGCACTGCTGGTCCTCATCCACGCGGCGCTGACCGCCGTGTGGCTCGGCGGCTACGTACTGCTGCTGGCCAAGGCGCGCGCCTTCTTCCAGAAACCCGCCGTGCGCCGGGCCATGGACCGCGTCACCGGCACCGTCCTGATCGGCTTCGGTCTGAAGGTCGCCACGACACAGCCCTGACCAACGGTCGAGAACCGGCGCGGCAGGCGCACGCGGGCACCCGCCGCGCTCGCTCAGGCCAGTGCCAGGGCGCCGCTGAGGGCGGCTGCGATGGCGAAGGCGGTCAGGCCCAGGAACGTCTCCATCAGCGTCCAGCTCTTCAGTGTCGTGCGGATGTCGATGTCCATGTACCGGTTGAAGAGCCAGAAGCCGGAGTCGTTGACGTGCGAGAGCACTGTGCCGCCGGATGCGACGGCCACGACGACCAGCGCGATCTCCGCCTGGGACAGGTCGAACTCACGGATGAGCGGTGCCACGATGGGTGCGGTCGTCACGATCGCGACCGTCTTCGAGCCGAGGGCGACTCGCAGCAACGCGGCGATGAGGAACGCGAGGACCACAGCGGGCAGGGCCGTCGAGCCCATCAGGTCCGCCAGCGCGTCTCCTGCCTGCGACTGCTCCAGTACGGCGCCGAAGACGCCGCCCGCGCCGGTCACGAGCAGCACCAGCGCCACAGGACCGAGCGATGCCGAGGCTGCCTTCTCGATGCCTGCCATGCTCAGGCCGCCTCGCACCCCGAGCATCCAGATCGACAGTAGCGTGGCGAGAGTGAGGGCGATGATCGGGGCGCCGACGAACTCCAGCCCCGTACGCAGCGCGCCCTTGTCGAGGACGAGTCCCGCGAAGGTGTGCAGCATGATCAACAGTACCGGCAGGACGATCACGCAGACGGTGACGCCCAACGAGGGCCGCGCGCGGTCGTAGGTCCGCTCCTCGGTCGCGTCCGTTGAGCTCGTCTCGTCCGCAGAGCTCGTCTCGTCCGCGGAGCTCGCCTCGTCCGCAGAGCTCCCGGCGTCCGTTGAACGCGCCTCGTCCGTGGAGCTCCTGGCGTCCGCGGTGCCCGAGGAGGCACCGGGCCCGGACGCGAGCGCGGGCACCGGCACGTTCAGCCGGTCGCCGATCTTGACGCCGAAGAGGTAGGAGCCGACGAACCAGGCCGGAAGGCCGCAGACGAGGCCCATGACGGTCACCCAGCCGAGGCTCGCGCCGAGCAGACCCGCGGCGGCGACCGGACCCGGGTGCGGCGGCAACACGGCGTGCATGATGGCCAGGCCGCCGGCTGCGGGCAGGGCCACACTGATCACCGAGCGGCCGGAGCGCTGCGCCACCGCGTAGATCAGCGGCATCAGCAGGATGAAGCCGACGTCGAAGAAGACCGGTACGCCCACCAGGAGCGCCGTGAGGCCCACCGCGAGCGGGGCCCGCTTCTCCCCGACCGCCGCCAGGAGCCTCCCGGAGAGCACCTCCACGGCGCCGGACTCCTGCATGACCCGTCCCAGCATCGCACCGAGGGCGACGATGACGGCGATCTCACCGAGGGAGTCCCCCATGCCCGCTTCGAGCACACCGGGCAGGTCGCTGAGGCGGATGCCGGCCGCGGCGGCGACGCCGATGCTCACCACGAGCAGCGCGAGGAACGCGTGCAGCTTCACCTTCACGACCAGGAGCAACAGCAGCGCGACCCCGCCCGCGACGAGCAGCAGGAGCGCCCACGGCGGCAGGCTCCAGGTGGTGGCCGGCGCGTCCGCGGCCAGTGTCTTCCAGGGCAGCCCGGATATCAGGCCCGTTCGTGCGGTAGGCATCATTGCCTCCTGTCAGGCATGGTGGCGCGGCAGGCCGCGAGCGCCTCGTGTGCCGGCCGACAACAGCGCGGGGGCCGGCGGCCGGCGGCCCCCGCGGGGACTTCAGGTCCTGTCGAGTGCCGGGCGCTTGGGGTCGAAGGACCATCCGGGGACGAGGCAGCGCATCGCCACCGCGTCGTCGCGGGATCCGAGCCCTTCGCGCTCGTACAGCTCGTGTGCGGCCGCCACCTGCTCCTCGTCGAGTTCGATGCCGAGTCCCGGCGACTCGGGGACGTGCAGCAGCCCGTCGTCGATGGTGAGCGGGTCGCGGGTGAGGCGCTGGCCGTCCTGCCAGATCCAGTGCGTGTCGATCGCCGTGATCGGGCCGGGGGCCGCGGCGGCGACGTGCGTGAACATCGCCAGTGACACGTCGAAGTGATTGTTCGAGTGCGAGCCCCAGGTCAGTCCCCAGGCCTGGCACAGCTGTGCCACCCGCACCGAACCGCTCATCGTCCAAAAGTGCGGGTCGGCCAGGGGGATGTCCACGGCGTCCGTGCGGAGCGCGTGGGTCAGCTGCCGCCAGTCTGTGGCGATCATGTTGGTGGCGGTGGGCAGCCCTGTGGCCCGCCGGAACTCCGCCATCACCTCGCGGCCCGAGTAGCCGTCCTCAGCTCCGCACGGGTCCTCCGCGTAGGCGAGGACGTCCCGCAGCTCGCGGCCGGTCCGTACCGCCTCATCCAGCCGCCACGCACCATTGGGGTCGAGGGTGACGCGTGCCTGGGGGAAGCGCCGTGCGAGCGCGGTGACGGCCGCGGCCTCCTCCTGGGCGGGCAGCACGCCGCCCTTGAGCTTGAAGTCGCGGAAGCCGTAGCGCGCGTGCGCGGCCTCCGCGAGCCTCACGACGGCCTCCGGGGTGAGCGCCTCCTCGTTGCGGAGCCGAAGCCACGCGTCGGCGTTCTCACCCTCGTGAGCGGGCGTGCGGTAGTCCAGTTCTGTGCGGGTGCGGTCGCCGACGTAGAAGAGGTAGCCGAGGACGGGCACCTGGGCGCGTTGCTGTCCGTCGCCGAGCAACTCGGCCACGGGCACGCCCAGGTGCTTGCCGTGCAGGTCCAGCAGCGCCGCTTCGACGCCGGTTGCTGCGTGTACGGCCACCCGCAGGTCGAAGGTCTGTGCGCCGCGCCCGGCACTGTCGCGGTCGGCGAAGCGCGCCAGCACCTGTGCGACGACTGAGCGCAGCCGGGCCACGGGACGGCCGACGACCAGGTCGGCGGCGGCCTGGAGCGTGCGGCGGATCGTCTCGCCGCCGGGGACCTCACCGAGGCCCCTCCTCCCGTCCGAGTCGGTGAGGACCACCAGGTTGCGGGTGAAGTAGGGGCCGTGCGCGCCGCTCAGATTCAGCAGCATGCTGTCCCGTCCCGCGACCGGGACGACGCGCATCGCGTCGACCCTCGGACCGTGCTGTGCGACTGACATGTTCCGCTCTCTCCTTCCGCCGCCTCCGTGCCGTCGGTGCCGTCGGTGCCGTCAGTGCCGGCCCAGCTCGCCGTCGACGCGGCGCCACAACCCCTCGGGGTTGCCGTCCACGAGGGGACGGGGCAGCAGCTGTCCGGGCAGGTTCTGGTAGGCGACAGGGCGCAGGTAGCGCTCGATGGCCAGTGAGCCGACCGAGGTGCTCCGGCCGTCGGACGTGGCGGGGAAGGGCCCTCCGTGCACCATGGCGTGGCCCACCTCGACGCCCGTCGGCCAGCCGTTGAACAGCACACGCCCGGCACCCCGTTCGAGGACGGGGAGGAGTGCGCGCGCGGCGTCCAGGTCGCTGTCGGCGGTGTGGACGGTGACGGTCAGCTGCCCTTCCAGACGGCGCAGCACGTCGGTGACCTGCTCCAGGTCGCGGCAGCGCACCACGAGTCCGGCGGCGCCGAACATCTCCCGCTGCAGTGCGGGGTCGGCGGTGAAGTCGTCGGCGCCGACGGCCATCAGTGCGGCCCGGCAGGGGCTCGCGCCCTCGGGCACCGCGCCGCGTGCGAGAGTGACGACGGCCGCGTGCCCGGCGACGGCTTCGGTCTCCGTGCGGTACGCCGCGGCGATGCCCGGCGTGAGCATCGTCGCTCCCTGGTCGCTTCGGACGGCCTCGACTGCCGCCGTCAGGAATGTCTCCAGCTCCGGGCCCTCAACTGCCACGAGCAGCCCCGGGTTGGTGCAGAACTGGCCCGCGCCCTGCGTCAGCGAACCGACGAAGCCCGCGGCGAGGTCGCTCGCCCGCTCGCGCAGCGCACCGGGCAGCAGCACGGCGGGGTTGACGCTGCTCATCTCCGCGTACACCGGCACCGGCACCGGACGCTCGGCGGCCGTCCGCATCAGCGCGAGTCCGGCGGTGCGGGAGCCGGTGAAGCCGACCGCACGGATACGCGGGTCGGCCACGAGCCGGGCGCCCAGGGTGGGGCCGTCACCGATCACGAGGGAGAAGACGCCCTCGGGCAGCCCGCACTCCTCGACGGCCGCGCGGAGGGCGCTCGCGGCCAGTTCGGACGTCCCCAGGTGTGCGTCGTGCGCCTTGACGACGACGGGGCAGCCGGCGGCCAGAGCGGAGGCGGTGTCGCCGCCGAGGACGGAGAACGCGAGCGGGAAGTTGCTCGCCCCGAACACGGCGACGGGGCCGAGGGGGATGCGCTGCTGGCGGATGTCGGGGCGCGGCTGCGGGGTGCGGTCGGGTAGTGCGAGGTCGATGCGGGCCCCCTGCCAGCTGCCCTCGCGCAGCACCGAGGCGAACAACCGCAGCTGCCCCGTCGTGCGTCCCACCTCGCCCGTCAGCCGGGCCACGGGCAGCCCGCTCTCCTGGTGCGCCCGTTCGACGACGGTGTCGGTCAGCGCGGCGAGCTTGTCGGCGACGCACTCCAGGAAGCGGGCGCGCGCCTCGGGTCCGGTGGCCCGGTAGGTGTCGAAGGCCTGTTCCGCGAGACGGCAGGCACGGTCCACATCCGCCGCGTCGCCGTAGTGGTAGACCGGATCGAGCGGCTCGCCGGTACCCGGGTTCACGGAGCGGACCTCCGCGCCGCCGCCGGTGACGCGTTCCGCTCCGAGGAACATCGCGCCCCGCAGCACGGCTTCGGGGATGGCGTTCGGTTCTGGTGCAGGCACCTGGGGTCCTTTCTCGCGGGCGTGGACTTGAGGGGCGGAGGTCAGGCGCGGGCGGCGGGCTGCTCCCGGTGTCAACAGACAGAGAATCCGAGAGGGCTGGGCACGCGAGGCAGCTCCCTGTGAGTGCGGGCCACCGTGCGGGAGCCCCGTCCGGCTCGCGGAGACGGAGTCGCGTGTCCGGCGCACAGCGGGCCGGGCACGGACTGTCGGCGGGTTGCGCCGACGGCGTCCTCCGACGCTAGGGTTCGTGACTGATCCACGTCCAACATAACTTTTGGATACATGAATACCCGGAGGGTATCGATGTTCACGCTCGCGCAGCTGTCCGGCTTCGTCGCGGTGGCGGAGGAGCTGCACTTCACGCGGGCCGCCGAGCGGCTCCGGATGACGCAGCCGCCGCTGAGCCGCCAGATCCAACTCCTGGAGAGCGAACTGCGGGTGGATCTCCTGGACCGCACCAAGCGCTCCGTCCGTCTGACCCCCGCGGGGCGTGCCTTCCTGGGCGAGGCCCGCCGCATCCTGCGCCAGGCACACGACGCGACCCTCACCGTGCGCAAGGTCTCGGCGGGCGAGGCCGGGGCGGTCGCCATCGGCTTCACCGCGGCCAGCGCCTATTCCAGCCTCGGCCGGCTCCTGGAGACGGCACGTGGAGCCATTCCGGACGCGGACATCGTGCTGCGCGAGATGGTCACCCGCGACCAGTTGGAGGCCCTCTCCGAGGGCGCCCTCGACCTGGGCATGGTCAGGCCGGCCGCCGTCGGCACCGACCTCGTCTCCCGCCCCGCGGCCCGCGAGGCACTGCTGGCCGCCCTGCCCGCGGGGCACCGGCTGGCTGAACGGGACGAGGACCCGCACATCACCGACTTCGACGGCCAGGAACTCCTGATGTACGCGCCTGTCGAGGCGCGTTACTTCCACGAGCTGCTGATCAGCGTGTTCCGCGCGGCGGGCGTCACGCCCGAGTTCACCCAGTACCTCACTCAGGTGCACAGCATTCTGGCGATGGTCAACGCGGGCTGGGGCATCGCGCTCGTACCCGAGGCGGCCGCGCAGATGCGGTTCCCCGGGGTCGTCTTCCGCTCCGTCGAACTGGCCGCGCCCGCCCCGGTCGAGCTGAACCTCGTGTGGCGGCGCAGCAACGACAACCCGGCACTGCACGCCCTCCTGCGGCACCTGTGACAGCGTCGCGGCGCCGGCCAGTGGCGTGCACGCCTCAGTGACCGGCACAGCTCAGTGACCGGCACGTCTCGAGGGTTCGCATGCCTTCGGTGACCGGCACAAGGCTCGTTGCGTCCCGCCGGTCACCAAAAGCCGTGGTGGCCCAGGCCCAGAGCCAGGGCAGCCACCGCCGTGGCGAGGAAGACGATCCCTCCTGCGATATCGCGTGAGCCCACCCTGAGGTGGGCGATGACGGCGCCGATGAAGTACAGCACGAGGCCGCTGGCGGCGAGATTCCCCAGCAGCGGTACCGCCGGCCCCGCCAGCAGGCCCACGGTGCCCGCTGCCAGCAGCACTCCCAGCACCGGCACCCACTTCCTGGGCACGCCCTTCATGTCAGCCTGGCTGAGGGGGTACTCGTGGCCGGTCAAGTAGGTGACGGCGGCGGCACCGTTGAAGACCGCACCGATGAGGGTGACCGTGACGTAGGCGACGAACACGACTTCTCCGTTCCCGTGACGGATGACGTTCTCGAGCACTCCGGGTGAAGTGCCGTCGCCATGAAGGACCGGCCGGCGCCTCGATCCGTGACATCGCCTGGCCACCGGCCGCGTCGGCGGCGCACCAGTGGCCTCGAACGCCTCGTTCCTCCCCCTCTTCCCGCACCAGGTGACTCGTCGGAAAGGTCACCCATGCGGTCGCTCAGTCGAGGCAGAACTCGTTGCCCTCGACATCCCGCATCACGAGAGTCGACTCGTTGACGCCATCGGCGAGCAGCAGACGCTCGCGTGCCGCACCGAGGGCGACGAGTCGCGCGCATTCGGCCTCCAGCGCGGCCACCCGCTCCTCCCCCACGAGTCCGGTGCCGACCCGCACGTCGAGGTGCAGTCGGTTCTTGACGGACTTGCCTTCGGGCACACGCTGGAAGAACAGGCGTGGGCCCACGCCCGAGGGATCAACACACGCGAACGCCGCCCCCTGTTCCTCAGTCGGCAGCGAGCGATCGAACTCCTCCCAGGTGGCGAACCCGTCCGGTGGCGGCGGTACGACGTACCCCAACACCTCGCACCAGAAGCGGGCGACGCGCTCAGGTTCCGCGCAGTCGAACGTGACTTGGAACTGCTTGATCGACGTCATCGGTACACCATAGAGGCGGGACCCGCCGTCATCCCCACGCCTCCGCAGGCATCAGTTCCAGGTGCCCGCCTCGTGACCGCTTACGCAGCGCGCGATCGTGCGTGACCAGCACGATCGCCCCGGAGAACCCCGTCAGCGCCTCCTCCAGTTCCTCAACCAGCCCCGGTGACAGGTGGTTCGTCGGCTCGTCGAGCAGGAGGAGGTCGGCCGGCTCCGCGACCAGTCGCGCCAGCTCCACACGGCGGCGCTGCCCGTACGACAGCTCGCCCATGCGCAAGCGCAGCTGAGCCGGGCGGAAGAGGCCGAGCGCGAGCAGGGAATCGGCGTGCTCGTCGGCGGAGCCCACCCTGCCCAACCCGAACGCCTCGGCCACTGACAGGCCCGGCGGCCACGGCGTCTCGTCCTGGCGCAGGTGGCCCACCCGGCCCGGCACCCGTACCGAGCCCTGGTCCGGCCGCAGCTCACCGGCGAGCAGCTTCAGCAGCGTCGTCTTGCCCGCACCGTTGGGTCCTGTGACGAGAAGCCGTCCGCGGCGGCCGAGCGTGAGGGAGCCGAGGCGCAGGCGGTCACCCACGCGTACGTCCGACAGCTGGATTGCGGGGAGCTGTGCGGAACCGCCCCCGGGATCCTCCGCGACGTCCGCCGACGTTCCCATGCGCGGCGTGAAGGACAGCGGGTCCGGTGGCGGTGCCACGGGGTTCGCGGTCAGCCGCTCGGCCCGCTCGCGGGCGTTGCGTATGCGGGCCATCGCGCCGTGCGCCCGGCCGCGCGCTCGGAAACCGCCGTGGCCGAAGTTGGCCAGAGGCGCCTTGCGCGGAATGGCGTCGAGGCGGGCAGCCTGGCCGACGGCCAGCCGCTCGTTGCGGGCCAGTTCGGACCTCCATTCCTCGTATTCCTGGAGCCGGCGGCGGCGCTCCGCCGACTTCGCCGTGCGGTAGCCGGCGTAACCGTCGCCGTAGCGGGTGACCTTCCCCGCCTCGGCCTCCAGGACCGTGGCGCTCAGGCGCTCCAGGAAGACGCGGTCGTGGGTGACCGCGAGCACCGTGCCGCTGTGCGCCCGCAGTTGCGTCTCCAGCCACTCCACGGCCTGATCGTCCAGGTCGTTCGTCGGCTCGTCCAGGAGCAGGAGCTCCGGGCGGCCGGCGAGGACACCGGCCAGGGCAAGCCGGGAGCGCTCGCCTCCGGAGAGGGTGCCGAGCAGGCGCTCACGGCGAAGAGCCGGCAGGCCGAGGTGGTGCAGCGCGATGTCCACCCGGTGGTCCGCGTCGTAGCCGCCGCGGGCCTCGTAGCGCCCCAGAAGCACGGCGTACGCGGCGAGTGCCGCCGGGTCCGCACCGTCACCGAGCGCCTGCTCGGCCCGGCGCAGCTCCGCCTCGAGGGCACGCAGGTCCGCGAGGGCCAGGTTGACGGCGTCCTGGACGGTGGCGGTCGGGGGGAGGGGGATGGTCTGCGGCAGGTAACCGACGCCACCGCCGGCTGTCACGGTCATCTCGCCGCTGTCCGGGCGCTCCTGACCTGCGATGAGCCTCAGGAGAGTGGACTTTCCCGCGCCGTTGTCACCGATCAGCCCGGCTTTCTCACCCGGTTTCAGGGTGAAGGAGACCTGGTCGAGGACGGTGCGGCCGGGGTAGCGCTTGGTGACGTGGCAGAGGGTCAGTTGTGAGGTGTGCAAGGTCGGGTCCCTCCTGGCCGCGCGGGGCGAGCGCGGGCAGGATCAGGGTGGATGGTGGCGATGGCGAGGCGCGGCGACGGCGGAGCGGTGCTCTACGCGGTCGGCGCCGGTGATCTCAGAGGGAACCCATGCGGAGGACAGTACGGCAGGCGGAGCGGAACCGCAAGACGATACGTCTCGCCTTGCACGGGCTCCGCCGTCCGCCGACCAGGGCCGCCACGCGAGCAGCGCCGGTGCTGCCGTGTCGGAGGCGATGTCCGGCTGCTCGCGCGCTTGGAGAGGGCAGTGCACGCCCGGTGCACGCCGAGGCGGTTCACCGCCTCGGAGGACACCCGGGCTCGGGCACGCGTCCGGACGGAACCTTCCGGACGCGCTGAGAGAGCGTCTGGTCATCGTTGACACGCGTGTGAGCGGCGGGGTGTCGTACAGCGGCTTGCCGCTGCGGTGTCGTGCACATGCGCGACGGTGAAGACCGGCTCACTCAGAGCCCAACCAAGATCGGACATCTCACCAGTTCGGTGCCCTACCGGCGGGCGTTGATGCTGCTCGCTTCGTCCGGCGGCGGGAACCGGGTGCCGGTGATTGCCCAGCTTGTGCAGGCCGACGAGGACACCGCCCGAGAGGTGATCCACCGATTCGACGAGTCGGGCCTGGCCTGCCTGGCCCCCCGTCAGCGAGCGGGAGGCCGTCCTCACCTGCTCGGCCCTGATGATGAGGACTTCGTCGTCCAGACGGCCACCACCCGCCCCGCCAGGCTGGGTCAGCCCTTTACTCGCTGATCGCTGCGCAAGCTCGTCGCTTACCTGTGGACAGGCCACGGCGGGGTCATCCGCATGGCTGCGAGGCGTTACACGGCCTGCTCGCCCCCGCTGGCAGCGAAGAACAAGGCCGGACCGTCGCGGCAGTTCACCATCGCCAACTGCAACCACCCCGACCACCCCGCACAGATCCGAGCCCCGCACGCCTACCTCCGCTGGCGCAACGCCGACGCCCGCCACCCTGACGTCCTGGTCGCCCAGCGCAAGGAACGCGCCCGCGTCCACCGCGAGAAGGGCATCCGCTGGGGCGGACGCCCTCTCGAAACCGCAGCGCGGTCACTGTGTTAGACACCGCCCAGCGGTGCCCGCGCCGGCACGGCCGACCGTGCCGCAGACTCGGGCCGCCCGCCATGAACGCGGGGGGGGCGGCCCGGGATCGACCGCCCGGTCATGAACCGGTTTTACCTTCGCTCGATGGGCTGAGTTCGGCCACGAGGAGCTGCAGCAGGCCAGGACAGTGCTTCTCAATGTCCGTCCTGAGCAGCCTCAATGTGCTTCCGTTGCCGTGGTCGCGCTGCACTACCAGACCCGCCTCCCGCAGAACTCGGAAGTGGTGAGTGCGTGTGGCCTTCTTCACCGGTAGGTCGAACGACCCGCAGGCGCGCTCCTGATCTTCGGGATCGGTCGCGAGTTCGGCGATCATCCTCCGCCGGGAGTCGTCCGCGAGCGCGGCGAACACTTTGCCAAGGTCCACGATCCTCCTTCAGGTATGTCTTGCATCGTACCTCAATGCGCGGCTAACCTCTCAGGTATGGGCATCATCATACCTGAGGGAAGCGGTCCCATCGGCATCTACGGATTCGCCCGCCCCCGCCAGGAACGCGCCGAGGAACTGGCACGTCTGCTGCTTTCGTTCGTCGAGCCGACCCGTGCCGAGCCGGGATCCTGGCAATACCAGGTGCACCGCGATACCTCCGACCCCACCACGCTGGTCTTCTACGAGCTGTGGCGCTCCCGGGCCGATCTGCGCAATCACCTTGCCCAGCCCGACCTTGCCCAGTTCCAGAAGACTCGCATGGACTACCTACGCGAGGACCTGGAGATCCACTGGTTGACTCCTCTCACTGCGAACGCTTCGCCCCCGTCCCCGCAGCAGCTCGCGTAGCGCGGTCTCTTTCTGGATACGCAGGCCGCCCATGCGGTGACCGTGGATGCGCGCCGAGGCGAGGGCCCAGGCGTAAACCCTCACCGCCCCCAAGCCGGTGAACCTTCCGGTCACAGCACTAGCGTTGAGCCGTGACGTGGAGTGAGGCGGAGTACATCGACTGTCTGCGGTCCGAGCGGCGTGGCTACGCATGGGTGATGCAGCATCATGGTGGGTTGACGTCGCAGGAAGCACAGGAAGCCGCCCTGGAGCGGTACCCGTACGAGCCGGAGGACGCCCCGTATCGCGGGCTCATTTTCCACGACGAGGCGTGGCACTGGGCGATGGTGGCGATCCACGGCGATCGATACGTGGTGGAACACCCCGAACTGACCGCCCCCTCACCTGACTACCAAGCCCTCGCGTGAATGACTACCAAGCCCTCGCGTGAACGTCGAACGCCTGCCTCCGACGCAGCGGCACCGGCGTGTGTGGGGTCGGCCGGTTCGCCCCATGCGCAGGACGGTCGCCGGCCTCGCTCCCGCCGCGCTTTCGCTCATGTCTCAGTTGAGCCCCCTCCTTCCGGGCGGAGCCGCTGATCACCGCGGCTCCTGCGGTGATCAGCCGCGCAGGAAGTACAGGATGGTCGTGGTCACGGCGGTCGCCAGTACGACGCCGCGCAGCAGCCGGGCGGGCAGGCGGCGGGCCAGGTGGGCCCCTGCAAAGCCTCCGGCCACGGCGCCGACCAGCATGGCGGTGAGGAGGAGAGGGGCGCTGAGGGCGTCCGAGGTGAACAGGAACAGCACGCTGGCGCTGAGAAAGACCGCCGCGAGTTGGGCGACCCGCATCGGGTTGCCGACCGCGGTGTCGAGTCCGAGGCCGACGCTCCACGAGGCCAGCATCAGGATGCCTACGGCACCGCCGAAGTATCCGCCGTACACGGCGAGCACGAACTGTCCGATCAGGACGGTTCGGGGGCTCATGCCGACTGAGTGCCCCAGGATCCTGTTCAACGCGCGGGAGAGGGGGCGGCCGCACGCGAGGATGAGCGTGGCGAAGGCGAGCAGCCACGGCGCCGCGGCCTCGAACGACGAAGCGGGCAGCACCAGCAGCAGGCAGGCACCGGCCCCGCCGCCGAGCACGCTGGTCGTCGTCAATGCCGCGGTGGAGGTGGCCCCGACCGGGACGAGTGCGCTCCGGTACACCCAGGCACTGGCCGCTGCACCGGGTACCAGAGCGATGCGGGAGACCGCGTTCGCGGTTACAGGTGGCAGGCCGAAGGCGACGAGTGCGGGCAGTGCCACGAAGGTTCCTCCGCCTCCGATGGCGTTCAGGGCCCCGGCGGCGACGCCGGCCAGCAGGACGGGAAACAGCTCGATCACGCGACGAGCATCAGCTACGGACGACTGGTTCCGCAATGCGGAATCGACGTACCCAGGCTAAGGCACGGCCTTAGCCTGGGCGCATGCGCTACGACCTGGATGATCTGCGGCTCTTTCTCCACATCGTCGCGGAGGGGTCCATCACGGCGGGCGCACATCGCATGCACCTGAGCCTGCCCTCGGCCAGTGCCAGAGTGCGGTCCCTGGAACACCACGCCGGCGTGGCACTCCTGATCCGTGGCCGACGCGGCGTGCGGCCCACCCCGGCGGGGACGACTCTGGCCCGCTACGCACGCGAGGTACTCGCCCAGACCGCCCGGCTGGAGAGCGCCGTCGCGAGCTACACCCGGTCACCGACCGCCCCGCTGACCCTCCTCGGTGGCGGCTCCGCGATGCACCGGCTCGTGCCGCGCGCCTTGATCTCCTTTCTGCGAGCCCACCCGGACATCGACGTCACGGTGTCCGAGAGCCGCACCCCGCAGACCGTGCGGATGCTCACCGACGGCGAGGCGGACCTGGGTGTCGTCCTCGATGACGAGGCCGGCGACTGCGGGCTGCGCATGGAGCCGCTCGGCGACGACTCCCTCGTCGTGATCGGCCAGGCCGGGGGAATCCTCGCCGGCCGGAGCGCGCTGACCTACGCCGAAGTCGCCGAACACCCCCTCGTCGGGCTCGACGCCCGCTCGTCGCTGCGTCGCTGGATCGAAAGACACGTGGGCCCGCACGCCACGGTGGTGCGCCACCGCACCACCGTGGCCGACCTGAGCGTTCTCGTCTCCCTCGCCGCCGCAGGCGCCGGGCTCGCCGTCGTACCGCGCCGCGTCCTCGATCCTCGCCAGCGCCTCGACGTGTGCGAACTGCGGGACTCCTGGGCTCGCCGCCGCCATCTGCTCGCCTGGGGCAGCAAGGACAACGCCACCTCGGCGGCGACCACGGCACTCGCCGACCACCTGCGCCACGCGGCCCGGTCGGAGCCGCCCCTGCGCCGAGCGCACGCAGACCCCGACGACGGGAGGTGACCCTTCCCCGGAGACGACCGAACGCCGAAGCAACCTCTCGGGCGGCCGGTAGCCCGTGTCCTCACCGCTCCAGCGGGCGGTGGGCGGTCTCGGGCAGTCGGAGGTAGACGGCGGAGGAGATCAGGCACAGCACGGCCACATACACGGGGAAGAGACCGGCGTGCCCCATGTCCTTGAACAGCGTGCCGATGTAGGGCGCGGTGCCGCCGAAGAGGGCGACGGTGAGGGAGTAGGGGAAGCCGATGCCCGCGGCACGCACCCGTGCCGGGAAGATCTCGGCGTTCACGGCCGCGGAGATGGCCGTGAAACCGCTCAGCAGGATCATGCCCGCGCACTGCACGAGAAGCAGCGTGACGAAGGAGTCGTCGAGCGCGCGCAGCAGCGGCACGCTCAGCACGGCGAAGCCGATCCCGAACATCAACAGCAGCGGTTTGCGCCCGAAGCGGTCGGACACCAGGCCCGTGAGCGGCTGGAGCAGGGCGAAGAACGTCAGCGAAAGGGTGCCCGCCAGCAGCGCGTCCGCCTTGTCCACCCCGGCGTTGAGCTCGGCGTACGTCGGCAGGTACGAGGTCCACGTGTAGTACGCGAGCGTGCCACCCGCCGTGATTCCGCCAATCAGCAGGGACTGACGCGGATGGCGGCGCAGGGCTTCGAAGAGGCCGGGCCGGGGCGCCTTCGCCTGCTCCTCGCTGCGGGTCTCGCGCGCGCCTCGCCTGACCCAGAAGCCCACAAGGCTGAGAAGCGCGCCCAGCACGAACGGAACCCGCCAGCCCCAACTGTCCATGGTGGCGGAGGTGAGGTTCGCGACGAGCAACGCCGCGACGCCGGAGGCGACGAGCTGCCCGATGGTCGTCGACACGTACTGGAAACTGGAGAAGAGTCCGCGTCGGCCGGGCCCGGCCGACTCCACCAGGAACGTGGTCGACGCGGCGAACTCCCCGCCCACCGAGAGCCCTTGCAACAGCCGGGCCACGACGAGGATGACGGGCGCGAGGACGCCGGCGGCGGCGTACGTCGGGGTCAGCCCCACCAGCAGGCTGCTGCCGCCCATCAGCAGAATGGTCACCGTCAGCGCGGCACGGCGCCCGCTCCGGTCGGCGACCGCACCCATCAACAGCCCGCCGACGGGCCGCATGAAGAATCCCACCGCGAAGACCGCGAACGTCGACAGCAGCGGCACCAGCGAATTCGCCGCGCTCTTGGGGAAGATCTGCGAGGCGATGTATGTGGCAAGGAAGGTATAGGTGTACCAGTCATACCACTCCACCGCATTGCCGACGGAGGCGGCGAACAGCTGCCGCACGGGACGCGCCGGAGGGGTCACCGCGTCCGCATGAGCGCCCTCGCCGGTAGCGGCGTCCCGTCCGCCCTCGGGCGCAGGCCGCCCTTGCCTCGAAGCTGTCATGAACTCACATCTCCCCGTCTTCGCGGCACGGCAATGACGCCGCACCGATCTTCCCCGGAGGGGCGTAGTGCTTGCGTTGCGCACCGGGTAACCCGAGGCCGCCGCTTCCCCATTCCTGACACCGTCGCCGTCCCGCAATGCGGACACTCGGTCCTCACCGACCGCTTCGCGCACCGCTGCGGACGCCTCCGCGCGCCGTCGATGGCAGGGGTTGGCCATCGTTGCCGGTACGTACGGTGGGCCGCCGGGAACTCACGTGCTCAAGGGCGCGTCCGTAGGGGGCATGGGCAAGCGAGTTGAGCCGACCGGTGCCGTCGGATGTCTGGTGGCAGTCGTCACTGCGGCGGTCGGCTTCTGGGTGTGGAGACATGGTGCCGAGCCGGGTCTGCGTGGCAGTTTCGAGGGCGAGCGGGACTGGAGTCTGCTGTACGTGGAACTGCCGCTCATGCTGTTCGGCACTCCCGCGGTCACGCTGGCGGCCTGGCGGCTGACGGGTCACCTCCTGCGCCGCCGGGCCGGCAGGGCCACACAGGCCGTGCTCCCGCTCGCGGCCGCGGCCGTCACCGTGACGGCCCTCGCATGGGCGGGCCTGTTGTGGCTGGACACCCGCGTCGAGCCTTTCGTGCACCCCGGGTAGCGAAGTCATCCGTCCGAGCAGCCCCACGGCGGCCGTTGCCGGGGCGGCGGCGCTTCTCACGCCCGTGGGGGTGGCGGCGTCAAGTCGGGCGCGCTGCCGCCATAGCGGCGGAGATAGGCCAGGACGGCGCGGACGCGGCGGTGGCCGCTGTCACCGACCGACAGGCCCAGTTTGAGGAAGACGTTGCCGATGTGTTTGTGAACGGCGTTGTCGGTGATGACGAGCCGTTGCGCGATGCCCGCGTTGTCGTGGCCCTCGGCCATCAGCGCGAGGACCTCACGCTCGCGTGCGGACAGAGCCCCGACGGGGTCGCCGCCGCGTGCGAGGAGTTGGGCGATCACCTCGGGGTCCAGCGCCGTGCCGCCACCGGCCACCCGGCGCAGCGCGTCGGTGAACGCGGGGATGCGGCTCACCCGGTCCTTGAGCAGGTACCCGATGCCGCCCTGGGGATCGGCGAGGAGACGGCCGGCGTAATCGGGTTCCACGTACTGCGAGAGGACCAGGACGGGCAGTCCTGGATGGTCGCGGCGGGCCTGGGCCGCGGCCCTGATGCCCTCGTCGCGGAAGGTCGGGGGCAACCGCACGTCCACGACGGCGACATCCGGTCGGTGGGCGTCGACGGCGGCGAGGAAGCCGGGGGCGTCGCCCGCGATCGCCGCGACCTCGAAGCCCTGGGAGTTGAGCAGGAGCTCGAGCCCGGAGGACAGCAGGACGTTGTCCTCGACGATCACTACACGCACGGCAGCTCCACGGTGACGACGGTCGGCCCGCCCGGTGGGCTGCCGATCTGCAGGGTGCCGTCCAAGGCGGCGGCGCGGCGGCGCATCCCGTCCAGGCCGGAGCCACGCGCGGCGTCCGCTCCCCCGGCACCGTCGTCGGTGATCTCGGTGCGGAGCAGCGGTCCGTCGCGGGTGAGGCGAACCGAGGCCTTGGTGGCACCGCTGTGTCGCGCGATGTTGGCCAGTGCCTCGGTGACGCTGAAGTAGGCGACCGCCTCGACCGCTGCGGGGACCTCCCCGAGCGGACCGATGTCGATACGGGTCGGCACCCCCGCCCTGGTGGCCAGGGTGCCGAGCGCGCCGGCGAGGCCCTGGTCGGCCAGCACAGGGGGGTAGATGGTGCGGATGACCGAGCGCAGCTCGGTCATCGCGTCCTCCGTCTCGGCGTGGGCCTGCCGCACCAGAGCGGCGGCGGTCTCGGGGCCGTCGCAGAGACTCTCGCCGGCCACGGCGAGCCGCATGGCGATGGCCACGAGCCGGGCCTGGGTGCCGTCGTGCAGGTCGCGTTCGATCCGGCGGAGCTCCGCGCTGTGTGCCTGCAGGACGTCCTCACGTGTCCGGGTGAGTTCGGTGACGCGTTCGACCAGCTGCTCCGCGGGCGAGGGCGCCAGCACAGCGAGGCAGCACCGGGCGTGCGACCGGGCGAGCACCGGGAGGGTGAGGCCGGCCAGCGCCGCCAAGACCACCACATTGACCAAGCCGAGCGACAGCGCGGTGCCCCAGCCGGTGAGGGGAACACTGATCACGAACAGCCACGGCGCCGCGGGGAAGGCCCACCACGACAGGGTGACGACGGGAGTGAGCGAGAGGGTTCCCAGGCACAGCAGGGCGAAGGCGCCCGCAGGCAGACCGGTGAGAATCTGCGCCACGCACCACGCGAGGTTGCGGCCAACGGTGCGTTGACGCGGCGCGACCGGCTGCCCCAACAGCGCTCCGGCGCGCCGGCGGTGATGCTCCGCCCAGGGCTGTGCGAGTGCGGGAACGCACAGGAGGGGTGCCGCAGCGAGTGTCACTGCCGCGGCCATCAAGGTGCCGAGCAGGTACCGTCCGCCACGCACCGCTGTGCGCCACCGTGCGCGGGCCACGCCGAGTACGCCGGGCACGTGATCGCTTTCCTCTTGTCGTCGTCCAGCAGGAGCAGGCCCCACGTGATCCACTCTAGGCACCGGCGGCGCTGCCGCACTACAGACAGCTGTACCTTCCGTTCGGGAGTCCGCGGTAGCGCGCCACATGCGGTGCCTGCCTAGCGTGACGGCATGAGAGCGACGAGCCCGCAACCCGCGCCGCACCACCCGCCCACGCCCACTCCCGGCAACTCCGGTGGACACCGCCGCGTCGGTCGCCGGTGCTTGTCCGCCGCAGCGGCCGCTCTGGCGACCGTCAGCACTGCCGTCGTCATCCAGTGGCCGGTCGACGCGCACGAAGCGGCCGCGCCCGGTTACGGGCGAGCCGAGTTGCGCCGGGACACCGACGCCATACGAGCGCTGGGGGTCACCGGCGTCCAGGCACGGGTCTCCGCCGGGCCCGGCCGGGATCTGGTCGCCACCAGTGGCGTCGCCGAAGCGGACACGGACCGCCCGGTGCCCCGCGACGGCTACTTCCGCATGGCCAGCACCGGCAAGCCGCTCGTGGCCGCCGTGGTCCTGCAACTGGTCGATGAGGGCAAGCTGGCGCTCGACGACACCGTGGACCGCTGGTTGCCGGGCCTGGTGGAGGGGAACGGCAACGACGGACGCCGCATCACCATCCGCCACCTTCTCCAGCACACCAGCGGCATCCACGACGACGAGCTTCCCGGCTACACCACCCCGCAGGAGTACTACGAGCGCCGGCACGACACCTACACACCCCGACAGATCGTCGCGCGGGCGATGAGGCACCGCCCTGACTTCTCACCCGGCACGGGATGGAGCTACTCCAACACCGGCTACGTCCTGCTCGACATGGTCATCGAGAAGGCCACAGACCACCCCTGGCACCAGGAGGTCAACAACCGGATCCTCAAACCGCTCGGCATGCACCACACCTACCTGCCGGGCAGCGGCACCTCCGGCCTCCGCACCCCGCACGCCAACGCCTACCAGGTCTTCCCGTCCGGCGAACGCGTCGACGTCACCGACGTGATCCTCCCGAGCCCCGGCAACCACGTCTCCACCACCGCCGACGTCAACCGCTTCTTTCGGGCTCTGCTCGGCGCCGGACTGCTGCCCCGGGAACGGCTGGCCGAGATGCGGGAGACCGTCCCGGTCAACGAGGAGATGCGGACGTTCTGGCCGGACGGACGCTACGGTCTCGGTCTGGTCAACCGGCCCCTGTCCTGCGGCGGCAGCTACTGGAGTCATGAGGGAGGCGACGGCGGCTACGTCACCCTGAACGGCGTCACCAGCGACGGCAGCCGCTCCGTCACCGTGTCCATGTCCACGGCCCTCAACGGCTCCCCGGACAGCGCGCTCCGACAGGAGCAGGCCGCCGGCGCCCTCGTCGACCACGCGCTGTGCGACACCCCCGGCGACGGGCACGACACGTCCGCGTGATCACCTCTCGCCTCCGTCCGAGTGCCACGGCGCACTGCGCTGCCCGTGCGTCTCAGGGACGCCAAAAGGCCGAGCGGCTCAGGCCTGGCCGCTGACCTCCGGTGTGACCGCTGTTCCCTCCTGCTGGGACCTGGTGCTGCGGACCAGGAGGGAGAGCAGCCCGGCCACGAGTGCCAGACCCGCGGAGACGGTGAAGACCAGGTGCATGCCGTCCACGAAGGTCTGATGTGCCACCCGTGTCACCGCGTCGACGAAGGAGTTGAGCTCTCCGGTGGGCATGCCGTCGCCCTGGGCGAGCTTCTCCTTGATGGCGTCCCGCGCCGAGGGCGGGAAGCCGAGGGCGACGGACTCGTGGACGCCGTCGTTGTCGGCCACCACGTCGACGGCGGCGTTCCCCTTGCCGGCGACCTCATCGCGCAGCGCGCCGGGGTACTGGGAGCTCACCGCGGAGGCGAGCACACTGCCGAAGATGGCGATACCGAGCGTGCCTCCGAGCTGCTGCATGGACTGCTGCATGCCGGAGGCGACTCCGGCCTTCTCCACCGGTGCGTTGCCCACGATGGTCTGGATGGCCGCGACGAGCATGAAGCCCGCGCCGAATCCGGAGAGGACCAGCGGCG
Organism: Streptomyces tubbatahanensis; assembly: GCF_022699385.1. NCBI lineage: Bacteria > Bacillati > Actinomycetota > Actinomycetes > Kitasatosporales > Streptomycetaceae > Streptomyces > Streptomyces tubbatahanensis. Next base: position 210,132 of record NZ_CP093846.1, read on the forward strand.
GGGCCAGCACCCAGCCGGAGGTGTCCACCTCGATGCGCCGGAACAGCATCAGTGCGCCGAAGAGGAGCACGGCCCCGAGCACCAGGCTGCTCTTCACACCCAGCTTCCCGGTGGCCCAACCAGCGAGGGGCGAGGCGACGGTGAAGACCGCGGTCAGCGGCAGCAGGCTGACGGCGGCCATGACGGCGCTCTTCCCCTGAACTCCCTGAAGGTAGAACATCAGGTAGAAGACGATGGCGAAGAAGGCCAGCATCGTGACGATCATGAGCATGAGGCCGACCGACACGGAGCGGTCCCTGAAGAGGCTGAGCGCGACCATGGGGTGCTTGGTCTTTGCCTCGATCAGGACGAAGACGGCCAGCAACGCGACACCCAGGGCGATGACCCCGAGGGTTTTGCCCGAGGTCCAGCCGTCGTCCTGAGCACCCGTGATTCCCCACACCGTGCTGACCATCGCGGCCGTGAGCGCGACGGCGCCGGGGATGTCGAGCGGATCGGTGCCCTTCTGGGCGGTCTCCTTGATGACGGTCAGCCCCACCAGCACGCCGACGACGCCGAACGGCAGGTTGATGAAGAAGACCCACGGCCAGCTGGCGTACTCCACCAGCGCGCCGCCGAGCATCGGGCCGCCCGCCATCGCGATGGCGGTGACCGCGCCGAAGACACCGAGGGCTGCGGGGAGTTTGGCAGGCGGGAAGGTTGCCTTGAGGACGGCGAGCCCCGCGGGGCCGAGCAGCGAGGCGAAGACGGCCTGGAGTACGCGGGCGCCGATCAGCATCTCGATCGAACCGGACATGCCGCACAGCAGTGAGGCGAGTGAGAATCCGCCGACGCCGATGAGGAACGCCTTCTTGCGGCCGATCTTGTCGGCCACCGTACCCGCCGGAATGAGCAGGCCGGAAAGGACGAGCAGATAGCCGGTCGTCACCCACTGGATCTGCCCGGGAGTCGCGTTCAGATCAGTAGCGATCATCGGGTTGGCCGCGGCGACAACCGTGCCGTCGATCTGCACGACCATGATGCCGAGCGCCACGGCGATGAGACTGAGCCATGCCCCGACAGGGGCCTTCGTCTCTCCGGCAGCCTCGGCCTCCCCCGGGGGCTGAGCCGGTTCAAGCGTCGAGTCACTCATGACCAACCTCCTTGATGAACAGTGCGGCCCGACTCACAGCCGGACGATGGCTCCAGTGTGGCGCCATCGTGGCACAATAATGGCTCCACTGGAAGCCATCCCGTGGTCACCCCGGCAAGAAGCCCCGAGCGGACTCGTGAGCGAAGTGGCGAAACAGCGCCGTCACATCGAGAGAGAGGGCCGGACGCACCACGGTTCTCCGGCGTAAAAACGAGACACGGCAAGACCACGAGGCTCCATGATGGCGCCACTTCTGGCGCATATGGCGCGGTGCCTCAGTACGAGAGGACCTCAGCTGTTGTGACCACCGCGACACCGCGACACCGCGCAGCCGCGAGCGATCCACGCGACGGCATCACGAGGAGAACTCCGGGCTGTGCAGGACACATCCCGTTCCGCGCCGGACGGCAGCACGTGGGCGAACCGGGGAGGCGGGAAGCGGGCTCTCAGGCCCGGCGGATGACGATGTCTCCGAGGGTCGTGCGGGCCCGCACCTCGGCGGTCTCCTCGGCCGGCGTAGGGCCGTCGACGGAGGTGAGGGAGTTGCGCACGGTTCCGCGCCGGGTGCGCAGATCGAGCCGGGCGGCGGTGCCCTCGCGGATGCCCACCTCCAGCTCGCCGACACCGGTTTCGACGCCGATGGAGCCGCGCCGCACCTCCCCGAGCCTGATGCTGCCGTTGGCGGCCTTGGCCTGCACGGAGCCGTGCGCCCGGTCGACGGACACCCAGCCGTTGGCCGCGGTCAGCCACACCTCGTCGCGCGCCACGCCGACCCACAGGTCCCCGTTGGAGTTCTTGACCACCCCGGGGCCGGCGATCTCCGCCAGCCTCGCGGAGCCGCTGCCCAGGACGACCTCGGCACGGCCGTTGACCCGGCTCACGCTGATGTCGCCGCTGCCCGTTTCCAGGGACAGGGCTCCGGTCTCCTCCAGTTCGACATCGCCCACCCCGGACTTGAACCGGCACGCGCCGAGGCGGCCCTCGCAGCGCAGCGCGGCCGAGCCGACGGTGCCGCGCAGCTGCGACCCGGCCGGCATCTCGATGTGCACGTCACTCGAACCGCCGTCGCCGAACGGCAGGTACTGCTTGGGGGCCTTGATCAGAAGCCGGCCGCCCGAGTGCTCGACGCGGACCCGTTCGGCGGCCTTCACGTCGGAGTCTCTGCCGGCGTCCGTCGGCACCACCGTGACCACGGTGTCGGCGCGGTCGCTCGCGACGATCCGGACGTCGCCCACGGGCAGCTCGATCGTGACGGAGATCGGCTCAGGGGTGTCGTAAGCGGGCATGGCCCTACTCTCCTGATGGGTCGCGGAGATGTGTCCGCTCGCGGGACGGCGTGTGTCCCCGGGCGGGACGGTGTGTGGCCACCAGGTCAGTGGACCCAGCCGGAGTAGCGCTGCTCGCCGCGCGGGGCACGCCGCTCGCCTTTCCGGTTCTCGGACGCCAGGACGGCGCCGCACGCCCGGACGAGCCAGGCGTTCACCGAGAGGCCCTGCTTGCCGGCGGCCTCGTCGATGAGGACCTTGAGGTGTTCGGGAGGGCGGAAGTTGATCCGCGCGGTACCGCTCGCGGCCTCGTTGCCCGCGCCTTCGGAAGGGCGGGCGGCCGGTGCCGCGCCCGGCGCGAACTCGTAGTCGTCCTCCTCCTCGCCGGCGTACGACTCGTCGGCGGGGGGCAGCGTGACGACGAACTGGGGATCGAGCCCGCGCAACCGGACATCAACGGATCCGGGCGCCAGGTCGCGGGTGATCTCGTCGGCGGCCGCGGACAGCGCCTTCAGCAGGGTGAGCCGGGTGGCCGTCTCGAGCGGTCCGATGAGCCGCTCGGCGAGCGCGCGAGTGTCCTGCCCACCTCCGGTGGCGGCAACCAGGAACTCGTGGCAGAGCTCGTCCACATACGGCCGCATCTCCATGGCGGCATTGTGGCACACCCACGCCTCACAGCCCGAGCCGTACGGCCCCTCACAGGCCGGGCCGTGTGGACCACGAGAGGGCGTCATGGCGGACGGTGCTCCCTGGTGTACGGCCTGGTGAACGGCGCCTGGGTGTCCGCTTCCGTGGAGAGCGGGGCGAGCGCTGGAGGGCGCCTGCGGGGGCCGCCGTCCCGGCATGTGGGCCTGGCGGTAGCCTCCTCCTCCGTGCATCTGCTTCCCACCGGTTGGTCTCACTCATGATCAGATTCGCTTGCGTGACGGGTGTCGCGGCTGCCGCGCTGGTGGCGACCGCCCTGTCGCTGTTCGTCTCGGGCTGGTGGTGGATACCGGCCGCCGTACTGCTGGCGCTCGCCGTCACCGGCGTGTACGACCTGTTCCAGCGCAGGCACTCGGTACTGCGCAACTACCCGGTCCTCGGCCATCTGCGCTATCTGCTGGAGAGCATCAGGCCCGAGCTGCAGCAGTACTTCATCGAGCGCAACCACGACGGGCGGCCCTACGACCGCGACACCCGGGACCTCGTCTACCAGCGGGCGAAGGGGACCGCCGCCGAGGAGCCTTTCGGCAGTGAGCGGGACGTCTACGAGACGGGGTATGAGTTCCTCGCGCCCTCCATCGCGCCGGTCCCGGTCCCGCAGATCCCGCCGACCGTGCGCGTCGGTGGTCCCGACTGCACACAGCCGTACGACATGTCACTGCTCAACGTCTCGGCGATGAGCTTCGGTTCGCTGTCGGCCAATGCCATCCGGGCGCTCAACAACGGCGCGGCGCTCGGCGGTTTCGCGCACGACACCGGCGAGGGCGGCATCTCCGACCACCACCGGCAGCACGGCGGCGACCTGGTGTGGGAGATCGGCACGGGCTATTTCGGCTGCCGCACCGACGACGGCACCTTCGACCCCGAGCAGTTCGCCCGGACGGCCGCGCTTGACCAGGTCAAGTGCGTCTCGCTGAAACTGTCCCAGGGAGCCAAACCCGGCATCGGCGGTGTGCTGCCGGGCGGCAAGGTCAACGCGGAGATAGCCGCGGTGCGCGGCGTGCCGCAGGGCGAGACCGTCGTATCCCCGCCCTACCACCGGGTCTTTTCCACCCCGCGCGAACTGGTCCGGTTCATCGCCCGGATGCGGGAGCTGGCCGGCGGCAAGCCGGCGGGGTTCAAACTGTGCGTGGGCACCCGGCGCGACGTCCTTGCCGTCTGCAAGGCCATGCTCGCTGAGGACAGCACACCCGACTTCATCGTCGTCGACGGCGCCGAGGGCGGCACGGGGGCCGCTCCCCTGGAGTTCTGCGACCACGTCGGAATGCCGTTGACCGAGGGCCTGATGACGGTGCACAACGCACTGGTCGGCACGGGGCTGCGGGACCGCGTCCGCATCGGAGCCAGTGGCAAGGTGGCCACCGGGGCCGATGTCGTCAAGCGTCTGGTGCAGGGCGCCGACTACACCAACGCGGCCCGCGCCATGATGTTCGCCGTCGGCTGTATCCAGGCCATGAGCTGCCACACCAACACCTGCCCCACAGGCGTCGCCACTCAGGACGCGCGCCGGGCCCGCGCGCTCGACGTCGAGGACAAGTCCGCCCGCGTCCAGCGCTATCAGGAAGCCACGGTGCACAGCGCCCAGCGGATCATGGCCTCCATGGGGGCAGGCGAGCCGGGCGAACTGCGCCCGCACATGCTGTACCGGCGCATGGATCCCGTCACCATTCGCTCCGCTGAGGAACTGCACCACTGGCTGGCCCCGGGCCAGCTCCTCCGAGAGGCACCACCGGAGTGGGCCGCGGACTGGGCCGCTGCCGACCCCGACCGCTTTACCGCCTGACGTCCGCCCCGCCGGCTCGTTCAGGAAGAGGACGAGCCGGCGTCGCCGGTGCCGGCCTGGTCGACGCCGTGCTGGAGCACGTCGCAGGTGTGCTGGAACTCGTCCATCAGCCGGGTGGCCTCGGCCATGAGGATGCCGTACGGCCGGCCCGGATCGCTGAGGGGAAGCGAGCTTTCCCGCGCGTCGTCCTCCAGCCGGTCGCGGCACCGCTGCGCCTCGGCGGCGGCCTGGCACAGCTCCTGCGACTGACTGTGCAGCTGGTCCTCGTCGATGTCGGCGAGCAGTTCGGCGATATGTGCGAGAGAGCCGAGGAAGTCACCGTAGGCGCGGGTGAATCCCGCTGCGCTCGACTCGCCGTCGGCACCGCTCCACTGGTCGAGGCTGCGGGTCATCGAGGTCACCTGGTAGGTGACACGTTCGAGGGCGTCGACGACAGCCTGGTAGCCGGAGAAGGTACGGGGGCGGTGACGCCGCCGGAGCCGGCGCGGATTGTAGAGAGTGCTCTCCCAGGCGGTGTGCAGCGAGGACTGCGCCTGCTGCGCGATCGGTCCCAGCTGCACGGCACGCTGCCGCCACTGGCGGGTGCGCTCCTCGTCCAGCTTGCCCTCGCGCAGCGCCGGGTACATGTCGCCGACCAGGTCGCAGAGGGAATGCGCGAGAGTGTGGATGCCGTACTCGGCGCTGCGGTACCGCATCGGGGGCAGCACCACCATGTTCACGATCACTCCGATGCCGCAGCCGATGAAGACCAGCTCGATGATCTGCCCGAGCTGGGACCACCGCTGCGCGCTGCCGGCGGCGGCGACGTAGGTGGAGAAGGCGAAGAAAGCCGCGGTCGCCACCTGGGAGCCCTGCGAGCCGAGCGGCCGCCACCGTCCCACAGCCAGCGCGACGAGGGCCACCAGCACGAAGGTCAGCAGATGCGGACCGGCCAGGAAACCCAGCGCGCCCTGCACCGCGACCCCCACCGACACAGCACCCACATAGCGCAGTGCCTGCCACAGGGACCGGTAGACGGTGACCTGCATGATCAGTACGGCGGAGAACGGTGCGAAGGCCGGAGAAGCCGCGCCGATCAGGTCGTGCGCGACCCACCACGAGACGGCGGCAGCCAGCGTGCTCTTGAAGATCAGAGTCATCGTGTGCCGCTCGTGGCCGCCCGAACCCACAGCGCGCCTGAACCACTGGCGGGCCCGGCTGACCCGGCCCTGGGAGGCGGCCTCTGTGCGCTGCCCCGCGGCAGTGACCTCGTTCATGTCTCTCCTCAGTCCTCTCGTTGCTGGTGGTGCCTGGGAGAGGTACCCGCTGCGGCCGGAACCAGCCGACCCATCTGCGAAGCGGAGCGCACGCAGGCCTGCCTGGGCAGGCACGGCTCACGGAGAGACGTGGATCACACGCGCCAGTGTCACAGGGGGTCGAGCTGTCTCGTCCCAGGGGTGTAACCACGAAGAAGCACGGAGGAGAACACACGATGGAAGCACGCCTGAACTACTTCGCCGACCCGACCGCCGCCAAGGCCCTCAAGCACTTCATGTCCGCGGGCAAGGTACTCAAGGACTCGCCGCTGCCGGCCGCGACGCAGGAACTCGTGGCCCTGCGCGTGAGCCAGATCAACGGCTGCGCCGTCTGCATCGACATGCACACCAAGGAAGCCGCCGCGGCCGGTGAGACCTCGACGCGGCTGAACCTGGTGACGGCGTGGCGGGAGGCCACCGTCTTCACCGAGGCCGAGCGTGCCGCGCTGGAGCTCGCGGAGGAGGGGACCCGGGTCGCGGACGCAGCCGGCGGGGTCAGCGACGAGGTGTGGGAACGTGCCGTCAAGCACTACGACGAGGAGCAGCTCACCGCCCTGGTGGTCATGGTCTCCTTCATGAACACGGTAAACCGGCTGAACATCATCGCCCAGCAGCCGGCCGGCGACTACACGGCAGGACAGTTCCACTGAGTCGCCCACGACGACCGTGCCCCACCAGCTGAACCGCAAGATCACTGACACGTGCCCGCGCCGGGAACGACCGGGCAGGAGCCCCGAGGGGGATGTGGCGTGAACAAGGTCGAGGTCTTCGAGGAGCTGCGGCCGCTGCTTTTCTCGATCGCCTACCGGATTCTCGGCAGCGTCAGCGAGGCCGAGGACGCGGTACAGGAGACGTGGCTGCGCTTCGACGGCTCGACGACGCCTCCCACGTCGGTCAAGGGGTTCCTCTCCGTCACGGTGACCCGGATCTCGATCGACGTGCTGCGCTCGGCGCGGGTGCGGCGGGAGGCGTACGTGGGGCCGTGGTTCCCCGAGCCGCTGCTGGAGGACCCGTATCAGGATCCGGCGCGCTCGGCGGAACTGGCCGACTCGGTGTCGATGGCGGCGCTGCTGCTACTGGAGCGCCTCAGCCCGCTGGAGCGGTCGGTCTTCGTACTGCGCGAGGTGTTCGGCTTCCCGTTCGACGACGTCGCCGCGGCGGTGGGGCGTTCGCAGGCAGCGTGTCGGCAACTGCTGGCGCGGGCGCGGCGGCACATGAAAGCCGGGCGGCCACGGTTCGAAGCGGACAGCAAGGAGCGGCGGGAGCTGGCAGCCCGGTTCTTCGACGCCCTCCGTGCAGGCGATGTCGCCGGCCTCCAGGCTCTGCTGGCCGCAGACGTGCAGATGGTCGGGGACAGCGGTGGCAAGGCTCCGCGGTTCGCCAGGGCCATCTCCGGCACGGAGAACGTGGCCCGGCTGCTGGGCTCGCTCGTCCCACTGCTGGGCCGGGTCGACGTGACGTTCGAACCGCACCAGGTCAACGGCCAACCCGGCGCCGTCTTCCGCGACCGGGACGGCAGGGTGCTCACCGCGCTCGTCGTCGACGTACTCGACAACCAGATCCAGACCATCCGCTCAGTGGTCAACCCCGACAAGCTCGGGCACCTCGGACCGGTCGCCGACGCCTGGGCCATCGACGGAGCGGCGAAGCGGATGCGCCGACATACGAGGTGACGTCGGCGGCGTCTGTCCGAACGGGACCGCGTACTGAGCGGTCCGGTTTTCCCAGACCGGTCCGCTCAGGTCCTCACGCGCTGGAGGCCGGGGCGGGACCGGCCCAGCCCGTCGCGGCCACCACCTCCCGCGCGAGGTCCACCACGAGCCGGCCGTCCGTCGCCACCCGCACCGTCTCCGCGTGAGCACGCTCGTCCACGAGCCGTGCCTTGCGGGCACTGCCCCGCACTTCCTTCTCCAGCTCCGAGCCAGTTCCCTGCCCGTCAGACGCTCCCGGGCAGTCGCGTCGGAGGCCGTGAGCAGCACCCGTACGATCCGCACCCCGGCCCCCATGGACCGCTCGAACATGCCCGTCGTCTCCGGCAGCACGCTCAGGGTGTTCGTGTAGATCAGGCGACGGTAGCCGCGCTGAGCGAAGTTCGCCCACACAGCCCTCAGATTGCTCTCGGTGACTTCCGAGCGATCAGGGTCACCCTCCGGAGCCGGGTGCACCTGCCCGCAGTTGTCCAGCGGCCCCTCGCGCCCCCCTGAGCAAGGGCCGCGCTGGCTGAACAAGGGCCGCGCGGGCGGCGGTTACGCAAGAACCGAGGCACCGGCAGTCCGTCTTACGCGAAGGCGATGTCCTCGCAGCGCTTGACGCTCCTGCGGATCGCCGCGCGGTCTATCCCCAGGAGCGCGGTGAGCCACAGCCCGTTCTGCACGATGTCGATGTCGGCGGCCCGCCGGCCCGCCTCCGCGCTGGGCAGGTCAGGCCGGGCGGCGCGGATGAGTGCGGCCAGGCCTTTGCGGTAGCGCCGCTGGGCGGCCGTGTTGATGTGCGCGAAGTCCGGGTGCGCCTGCGCGAGAGCCCACAGCTGGAGCCGGAGGGAGAGGTATTCCGTCGTCAGGAAACGGTCGTCGGCGACGCGGCGGAGCGCGGCGCGCAGATTGTCCTCGGGGCCGCGGGCCGGGTCGGGCTCGACCATGGCGACGTCCTGTGCCTCGATACGGCGCAGCGCCGCGCCGATCAGGGTGACCTTGTCGTCGTAGTAGTAGTTGACCAGGCCGAGCGCGACTCCGGCCTCCCGGGCCACGGCACGCATGCTGACGCCGGAGATCCCGTGCTGGGACAGGAGCGCCAGGACGGCGTCGAGGATCCGCTCCTGTCGCCCGGCCTTCTTCTCGGTTTCCGCAGCTTCCGCAGCCGTCTCGCTCACCTGGTCGATGCTAGCCGCGTCGGCCCCCGTTCCGCCGGGCGGGGGCGACGCGGCGGTGCGCCGTCCTTGTGCGGGAGAATCTTCAGTGACAGGCCCTACCGGTGTGCCTTACGGGTGAGTGCGATCAGTTCGGTGAGCAGCGCGTCGCGCCGCCGGGACAGTTCCTCGACAGTGTGCGTGTCGCTGAGCGGGCGGATTCCTTCGACCAGCCGTCGTGCCGTGGCCTCGTCCAGATGCGGTCGGCCCAGGTCGTCGAACCAGCGGTTGAAGCTGTCGGCGTAGCGGTCGCAGAAGGCCGCCAGCCCGCCTTCGCCCGCGCCGAGGTGGAACAGCGCCGTGGGGCCCATCGTCGCCCACCGCAGTCCGGGGCCTGCGGCGACGGCGGTGTCGATGTCCTCGACGCTCGCGACTCCTTCGTTGACGAGGTGGATGGCCTCGCGCCACACCGCCGCCTGCAGCCGGTTGGCGACGTGGCCGGGTACCTCGCGCCGTACCTCGATGGTCTCCTTGCCGACCGTCTCGTAGAAGGCGCGGGCCCGCCCCACCACGGCCTGGTCGGTCAGGGAGTTGCCCATCACCTCGACCAGCGGGATGAGGTGCGGCGGGTTGAAGGGGTGGCCGAGGACGAGACGCCCCGGATTCCGCCAGCCCGCCTGCAACTGGCTCAGTGTCAGCCCGGACGCCGACGAGGCCACGATCGTGTCCGCCTCCAGCGCCGGTTCGATGGCGGCGTAGAGGTCGTGCTTGGTGCCGATCCGCTCGGGAACGCTCTCCTGGACGAAGCCCACGCCCTCGACCGCGGCGCGCGCGTCCTGACAGAAGTGCAGGTCGTCGGGTGTGCCGTGGGCGGTGAGTCCCAGTTGCGTCAGGACGGGCCAGGCGGTCTCGACGGCCTTGCGCACACGTGCTTCGGCCTGCGGGTCGGGGTCGTGGACGGTGACGGACATGCCGGCTGCCAGGAACAGCGCGGTCCAGCTCTGGCCGATCACGCCGGCGCCGAGTCCTGCGACGCGGGTGATGCCGCTCGTCGAGGCGTGGTCGGTGCGCTCAGAAGGCGACACGGCCGGCTCCTTTCAGTCCCAGACGGCTGCGGGCCTCGTCGGGCGTCGCGATGGTGTGCCCGAGGGACTCGACGATCGAGCGGATCTTCGTGACCTGGGCCGCGTTGGAGGGGGCGAGCTCGCCCGGGCCGATGTAGAGGCTGTCCTCCATGCCTACCCGTAGGTTGCCGCCGAGCATGGCGGCCTGTGTGGCGAAGGGCATCTGGTGCCGGCCCGCGGCGAGTACGGACCACTCGTAGTCGTCCCCGAAGAGCTTTTCGGCGACGGTGTGCATGTGCGCGAGGTTGTCGAGGTCGGCGCCGACTCCGCCGAGTACGCCGAAGACCATCTGCACGAAGAAGGGCGGCCTGACCCACCCCTGGTCGATGAGCCAGGCGAGGTTGTAGAGGTGTCCGAGGTCGTAGCACTCGAACTCGAAGCGGGTGCCGTGCTGTTGGCCCAGCTCCTTCACGATGTACTCGAGGTCGGCGAAGGTGTTGGTGAAGACCAGGTCGCGGGTCGACTCCAGGAACTCGGGCTCCCAGTCGTGCTTCCACTGGTCGTACTTTCGCCGCATGGGGAAGATGCCGAAGTTGAGTGAACCGACGTTGAGCGAGGCCATCTCGGGCGAGGCGGAGACGGCGGCACGGAGTCGCTCCTCGCGGGTCATGCCGAGGCCGCCGCCGGTGGAGATGTTGACGACGGCGTCGGACTCGGCGGATATCCGCGGCAGGAAGCGCTGGAAGAGTTCGGGCCGCGGGTCGGGCCTTCCGGTCTCCGGGTCGCGGGCGTGCAGGTGGATGATCGCGGCCCCCGCCGCAGCGGCCTCGACGGACGCCTGAGCGATCTCGTCGGGCGTGACGGGCAGGTGCGGGGACATCGTCGGGGTGTGGATGCCTCCGGTCGGAGCACAGGTGATGATGACGGGCTTGGGCATCTCGGCCCTCCTCACTACGGGTGGACGGAGTCGACTCCCCCGGTCAGGACGCGTGCTGCTGGACCAGCGCCCGGTAGGCGCCGAGGACGAGGCCGTGGAAGTGGTGCACACCGTGCTCGGAGAGCCCCGGCGCCCGCTCGGGGTCGTAGATGATGCGGCCCTGTTCGAAGGCGGGTGTGGCCATACCCCGCTGGACGCTCTCGACGAGGTTGATGTCCTGGACCTGCAGCACCTCGTCCATGTACGTGACGGACTGCTTCTCCGACTCGTTGAGCTCGGTGCTCTCCAGGAAGAAGTCGAGGGTCTCGAGCGTGCGGTCGGGTCCGGCCGGCAGCACGCGCAGGACCATGAAGTTGCCGCGCCCCGGGTAGCGCATCAGGCAGGTGTTGGGCCACAGCCACCACACCGAGTGCTCGGTGACGGTCGCGCCGGACACGTCGTAGGCGGTGTTCTCGGACCTGCCCGCGTCCGCGAAGTGGCTCGACCAGATCCCGTGGGTCCGCACGTCGTAGGTGCTCATGTCCACGAGCGACACGAATTCCTTGTGCGCGACGTGGCAGTGGTAGCACTCCAGGAAGTTGTCGACGACGTTCTTCCAGTTGCTCCTGATGTCGTAGTGCAGCCGCTTGGCGTGGGTGAGCCGGGAGATGTCCGGGGCCCGCTCGGTGATCTGTCCGGCGAGGTCGGGGGCCTGGTCCGCCAGCGACGGGGCGGCCGGGTCGAGGTTGACGTAGACGAAGCCGCAGAACTCCTCGACCTGGACGCGGTCGAGGCAGATCGCGGACTTGTCGAACGACTCCATGCGGTCGCTCTGCCGGGCTCCGACCAGGGAGCCGCTCAGGTCGTACGTCCACGCGTGGTACGGGCACACGATCGTACGGGTGGTCCCCGAACCCGACAGGAGCTCGTGCGCCCGGTGCTTGCAGACGTTGTAGAAGGCACGCAGCCGTCCGTCCCGGTCGCGGACGACGAGCACCGGCATGTCGGCGACCGTCGTGGCGAGGTAGCTTCCGGGCCTCTCCACCTCTTCGACGTGGCAGACCCACTGCCAGGTCCGGGCGAAGATCGCCTGCTGGTCGGCGGCGTGCCACTTGGGCTCGGTGTAGGCCTCGGCCCGCAGGGACATCGAGCGCGCGGGGTCTTCGTCGTAGCCGGCAGCGATCGCCGTGACGTCGTCCGTGGTGACAGCAGTCATGGCCACGACCATAGGACCGTCTGGACGTCCGTTCAATACTCGTGTGAACGATCGTCCAAACGTCTAGGTGTCAGCGGGCGGGCTACTCACGCCGAAGGGCGGCTTCGTGCCGACTCAGGGAGCCGAACACCTCCCGCAGCAGCAGCGAGAACAGGATGACGCCCATACTGGTGACGGAAAGCCGCAGAGTAGAGGGATGGCTCTCGAAGAAGCCGGCCAACAGCACCGTGCCGTCGAGGACGATCGCAGCGAAGAAGAGCCAGCCACCGATCCGCAATTTCCGCGCCTGTTCCGGTGGAAGGGGGTAGGTCTGCTGATCCGCGAAGCGCATGAGTAGCGTCTACCCCGTGCGGGGCGCGCCATGACTGACGCGTCACGCCTGTCGGCACCGCCCACCGCTGCCCGTCCCCGAACTGCCGCCGCCCTCGCCCCGCGCCCCGCAACAGCACACGGCGGGGCGAGGCGCTACGCCGCCTACGGGTGCGTGACGATCTACGGGTGCATGGCGCTCTACGGGTGCATGACGATCTTGCCCACATGCCTCCTGCGGGCCAGCTCTTCCTGCGCCTCAGCGGCCTGATCCAGTGGGAACGCGGCGGCGACGACGGGCTGGACGGCGCCCTGGCGGGCCAGATCCATCAACAGGGCGAAGTGCGTGGGCGTGTGCATCGCTGATCCGATCACCTGCGCGTTGTGCAGGTAGAGGCGGCGGACGTCGAAGTGGACGCCGTATCCGCCGAGCGCGCCGGCGATGACCCACCTGCCGCCTTCGCGCAGCAGCGGCAGTCCCTCGCTCACCAGGTCCCCGGCGACGACGTCGAGCCCGACGTCGATCCCGTCCGGCGCGGCGGTACGGATCTGCTCGGCGAGGTCTCGCGCACGGTCGAGGACGTGGTGTGCGCCCGCTTCCCGTACCGCATCGAGCTTCGTTCCGCTGCTGAGGGCGAGCACCCGCGCACCGCGTGCGCGGGCGATCTGCACCAGCGCGAGCCCGACACCGCCGGACGCCCCCGAGACCAGCACGGTCTCTCCCGTTCGCAGCCGTCCCCGCTCGATCATTCCCAGCGCCGTGCCGTAGGCGGTGGGCAGCGTGGCGAGCTGCTCGTCCGTGAGCGGGGATTCCGTCACGTCGTGCACGCGCTCCGCCCGCGCGGTCACGTACTCGGCGTACCCGCCGTCGCGTTCGCTGCCCATCAGGCCCACCGGGTTCGCGTCCGGCCCTTCGGTGTCGTAGAGCGCCGGATCGACGACCACTCGGCGCCCGACGAGGCACTCGTCCACGCCGGCACCGGCCGCCACCACCCGGCCTGCCACGTCGGCGCCCTGGATGCGCGGAAAGGCGATCGGGCCGCGCCAGCCCGACAGCGCTTCGGGGTCTCCGGCGCTGCCGTAGGCGCCCTCGCGAGTCCACAGGTCCGTGTTGTTCAGCGCCACCGCGCCGACCTGGACCAGCACCTCCCCTGCCTGCGGGGTGGGCACGGCGACCTCCGTCAACGCGAGGACCTCCGGTCCCCCGTGCTCCGCGATCCGCACCGCACGCATGGTCTCGGACACGCCCATCGCTTGAACCTCCTCATACGTAAACCGACCTGTCTACCCTGACTGCGGTATACCGATCAGTCAAGTCACGGGATGGTGCGGGAAGCACGCCGCGGGCCGCTCGGGTCCTCGGGCGGCATGGTGCGCGCAGCGGGGCGTCACGCGAAGACGTGGCGCGTGGCGGTGCCACGGAAGGGATGCCACTCGAACAGCAGAATCGTCGCGTCGTCGTTCAGCGGTGCCTGCTGGAAGTCGAGAATGGCGTTGATCAGGCGGCGCAGCGCCTCGGGCGCCGGTTCCCCGGCGGCGATGGCGCGGACGACGAAGTCGGTGAAGCGTTCCTCACCGAAGGACTCCCCCGCCGCGTTGCGGGCGTCGGGGACTCCGTCGGTGTAGAGCAGGACCCGGTCCCCGGGCTCCAGCTGCGCTTCGTGCACCCGGCGAGGGGTGTCAGGCGCGCCCTCCCCCAGCCCCAGTGGCGGCTCCGCCTCACGTTCCAGGGCGCGGGGGACGGAATCCCGGCGGCGCAGCAGCAACGGCGGCGGGTGCCCGGCGTTCATCCACGCCAGACGGCCGGTGGTCAGGTCGAGCTGGGTGAAGACGCCCGTGACGTGCCGGTCGGTGAAGGTGTCGGTGAGGGCGGTGTCGAGGCCGGAGACCAACTCGGGCAGATCGGCGTCGCTGTGCCGGGCATGGCGCAGGCCGGCCATGGCCACCGCCGAGGTGAGGCCCGCGGCCAGATCGTGACCCATGGCGTCCAGGATGGCGGCGTGCAGAAAGCCGCCCATCAGCGAGTGGTCGAAGGAGTCACCGCCCAGGTTGTAGGCGGGTTCGAGAACCGCGCTGGAGGTGACCAGGTCGGAGCCCATCGTCCTCGGCGGGAGGAACGCCCACACCATCTCGGCTGGCAGCCGCATCGGGGTGACGCGCTGGAGGCGGCCGAAGGTGTCGCTGTAGGCGGACTTGTCCAGCACGATCAGCGTCACCAGTGAGGCGACGGAGTAGCAGCGATCCAGCCGCGGGGCGTCGAGCGAGGCGGCTTCGAAGGCGATGACGCCCATGCGTTCGACACCGTCCAGCAGCGGCAGCCAGAGCGACAGCTGGCCGGCGTCGTTGCGCAGAAGGCGTGGGGAGACGGTGCGGTAGGTCCAGCCGGCCAGCGAGTCGTCGATCGGCAGGCGCCGCGGCCGTTCCCCCGGGTCCAGATCCGCCAGCTCCACCAGCACCCGCTGCTGCACGTCGGCCAGGTACACGGTGATCTCGCGGAAGCCCAGCCCGGTGGCGTGCCGCCGCAGCATCGCCGGCAGGTCGTCCGGCGCCATCCGGTGCATCTCCTGCAGCATCCGGCCCAGGATCGCTTCGCCGCTGTCCGCGTCGGCCGCCACCCGAACTCACCCGCCTTCCGACCACGCCTGCACGCGCGCCACGCCTCCAGCCCACCGCACCGGTGCGCCACGCGCCACGCCAGCGCGTACGTGCGAGTGCCTCTGCCCTCGGCCCCGGCCTTTTGAGACCGCAGCACATGGAGGCCCGCCCCCGGCCCTCGCCGCCACGCGAGCCTGGTCACTGCCTTTCCGGTGGCCCCGACGGTGCCTCCGTGCAGGCTCGTGCGGCCCCTCCGCGGAGGGGCCGCACGGGTCCGGTGGCCGTCAGCCGGCCGCCTGGGTCTTGTCCGGCTTCGCACCCACCCGGTCCACCACACCGAGCTTCATGACCGCGTCGATCCCGGCCAGCGCCTCGTCGTGCCCCGGCTCGCCGTCCTCGGCCAGGTAGGAGCGCGAACCGAGGTAGGCGAGCGTGTCGCGGTCGAAGATCCACACGACGCGGCTGGCGTACGCGCTGCGCTTCAGCGTGATGCCGACCCCGTGCCGCCCTGCGGCGTCCACGGCGTCCGGCACCTTCCGCACCGCCCGGCACGCGCGCGAGGGCACGGTAGAAGGCGGCGGGCGTTCTCGGGGGGCATCAGGTTGTTCACCACCAGGTCGCCGATCGCCTCGAAGACGGCTTGGTCCCGCGTCTGCCGTCCGTCGTCCTCCACCTCGGCGTACAGCCGCTTCAGCAGCGCGTCCGGATTGGTCGGCAGCGAGGCGAGCCACGCGGTATGTGGGCCGGTGGAAACCTGGTCCGCGGGCGCCGTCGCCCTTCTCGCCGTCCGGGACCGACGTTTCGATGGGCAGCATCTGGCCCGGCATCACCGGCGTCCTTGCCGGTCTCCCCGAGCGGCTCCGTAGGTCGTGACAGGGCCGGGGTCCTGCGACATCCACCGCTCGTCGGTGTGCGCGGCGCCGAGCTTCACGGGCCCGCCCAGTTCGCCTTTGTTCTCCCGCTCCAGCACACGGGTGTAGACGTACTGGTCCCCGCCCGGCGCCTGCGTTCCGGTCGAGTTCGCCCCGCGCTGCCGTCGCGATGTGATCGAGCAGGACGGCAGCCTTGTCGGAAGGCGCGGCGGTCGGGGCCGAGCCGCCCCCGCCCTCCCACACGGTGACGGTGAGGCCGGTGGCGAGGGCGAGTGTGGCGGCGACGGGCAGCACGACCCTGGGCCGCAGCAGAAGGCCGCGGGTACGCGTTCCGGCCGCCTCGGCCCCGGGTTCCGGCTGCCGCTCCGCGGCGGCGGGCTCGGCGAGGTCCTGGTCGATCTGGCGCATCAGTATGTCCTTGATGTGACGGTGACGCCCCGGCGGGAGTTCCGCCTCGGGTGGCGGAGGAAGCAGCCGGGCGAGGACGGTCAGGTCGTCGTCGGCACGGTCCTTGTCATGGCTGTTCACAGGGTGTCCTCCCGCAGAGGCAGGGACGCGAACGCGGCCCCACCCTCTCCCTCACCCGCGACGCGGGGCGCGGTTCCCGTCGCTTTTCTGTGCCGGTGCGCCGCTCCGCAGCGGCGACCTGCTCGCTGAGCCGCGCGAGGCGCCGCGCGGGCGCGCGAGAGCCGGGACCGCACGGTCCCGACGGGCACGCCGAGCGCCTCGGCGGCCTCCGCGTAGTCGAGCCCGGCCCAGACGCAGAGCAGCAGAACCCTCCCGCTCGGGCCGCCGCAACCGGTCGAGCGCCACATTGACGGCCGCGAGCCGCCGGGCGTCGTCGATCCGCCCCGCCGTCTCCTCCGCGAAGTCGGCGACGGGCTCAGGCGCCGACCGCTGGGCGAGGAATGTGCTCAGCCGTCTGCGTCCGCGCCGTATCCCGAGCGCCTTGTGTGTCGCGATGGTGAGCAGCCAGGGGCGCAACGAACCGCCCTCGGGCTCGACTTTTCCGCGGGCTCGCCACGCGGCGAGGAACGCCTCCGACAGCACTTCCTCAGCCGCCGCCCAGTCGCCCGTCAGCCGCAGCGCGTGCTGGTAGACCCCGCGCGCGTGCTGCTCGTAGAGCGCGGAGAAAGCTCCCCGGTCGCCTGCTCTTATCAGGGCCCGCTCGGAGCCCACGTCGTCGTCTTCGGTACGCCTCACACTTCATCCCTCACCGCGAGACCCCCACGGTTCCTGTGCCGCGCGTCACATCCGGGGAACACAGGCGCGGGCGGGCGTCACCGCCCATTCTCTGAGCGACCGGAGTACACCCGGCGCGGGGCCCCGCCCACACGCGCCACCGCCTCAGCCGCAGTGGCGAGCCCGCATGCGGGCCTTGACTTGGAGCGCTCTCCAAGTGGTGAAGTCATGCCCTCACCACGCCACTTGGAGGAACTCGTGAGCACGACAACCGAGAAGCCGGTCACCCTGATCACCGGGGGAAGTACGGGTATCGGTGCCGCGACGGCCCGACGGCTCCTGGACGCCGGGCACCGCGTCGCCCTCACCGGCCGCGACGAGGGACGCCTGGAGCAGCGCGTCACCGAGCTCGACGCCTCCGAGGACCTGTTGGCCCGTGTCGCCGACGCGGGCGACTGGGAGCAGACGCGGTCGACCGTCGAGGAGACGGTGAACAGGTTCGGCCGTCTCGACGCGGTCGTGGCCAACGCGGGATTCGCCAGTCCCGGCACCGTCGCAGACGGCGACCCGGCCGTCTGGCGCGAGATGGTGCTGACCAACGTCCTGGGCCCCGCACTGCTCATCCGCGCGGCGCTGCCCGCGCTCAAGGAGAGCCGTGGGCGCATCGTTCTGGTGGGCAGCGTGGCCGGACACGTCCACACACCCGGCAACCTCTACGGCGCCACCAAGTGGGCCGTCACAGGCCTGGCGGAGAACACTCGCCGGCTGGTCACCGCCGACGGAGTGGGGGTCACCCTGGTGGGCCCTGGGCGTGTCGAGACGCCGTTCTGGGCAGCGGCGGGCGGTGCCCCCGACAGCCCGCTGCTGAGCGCGGACGCCCTCGCGGACGCCCTCGTCTGGGCGCTGCGGCAGCCTGCGGGAGTCGACGTGAACACGTTGACAGTGCGGCCGATTGGACAGCCCGTGTGAGGCCGGGCCGGCCGCACGCCAGGGGGACTGTCGGTGGTGGGTGGCAGCATCTGGCTCATGACGGACACCACGACGTGCGCCTGGCGGCCTTTCCTCCTGCGGTGGAGCGGCGAGTGGGCGGACTGCCTGCCGGCCGACGAGACGAGGAGCGGGGAGGAGGAAGCCGCCCGGCATGCACGCTGGTTGGGCTTCCCACCCGCGCCAGAACATCGGATCGCCGCCATGGAGGAACGGCTCGGGAAACGGATGCCACCGTCGTACCGGGAGTTCCTCAAGGTCAGTGACGGGTGGCGGCACGCGGGCGGTTTCGTGTCGCTGCTGGCGGGGACCGCCGACGCGCGTTGGCACAACAACGAGTCGGAGCTCGCCGACGATTTCGAGGGATTTCCGGACGAGGACGCGGGCCCCCAGGAGCGCTGGGCGGCGGGAATCTGGCGGCGCGGGCTGCAACTCGACGTCAAATCCGACATCACCTACGTCTTCCTGGACCCCGAGGACGTCGATGAGAACGGTGAGTGGGCCGTCTACACGTGGGCGAGCTGGCGGGCCGCGCCACCGGACCGGTACGCGAACTTCTCGGCTTTCATGCGGGACATGCACCGGGAGTTCCACAGCCTGCACGCGAAAGCCCGCCACGGGGAGCCCCCGTTCGTCAACGACACGACGCGGAAGCTGGACGCGCAGCTGGAGGAGGCCCGGCTGGAGGCGCTGCGCGGTGGCTGGGAACGAGCCGGAGAGGCGCTGGACGAGGCGAAGGCGTACGGCAGACCGCGAGCCGCCGGGCTGCGCGACCAGATACGCCGGCTGCTCGGCGAGACCTACCTGGTGTCTTTCGAGCACCTGGTGACGGATCCGCGGTACGCGCCCGAACTGCTGCCACCGCTGCTCGCGGAGCATGCGGCGCACTCCTACCGCGACGATTCCACGCTGAAGTTCTCCTTGCGTGGCGCGGACGAGGACGTGACGTCACTGGCTTACACGACGCTGGAGCAGGTGAGGGACGGCACGTACCGGTACGCGCCGGGCGGAGCGTTCGGCGAGGCGGTCGAGCGGGCGCGGGAGCTGGCGCGCTGGGGAGACACGGACGGAGCCTGGCAGACGCTGAGGAACGCTCTGCCCCTGTGGGAGCCGCTCGGGCCTGACCATCTGGCGCCGCTCGCATGGGTGGCGGACCCCCTCCTCGCGCCGTTGCTGACACCCGAGCGGGGCCGGGAGCTGCTGTCCACTCCACGGGGTGGGCAGACGGGAGTGCCACCGAGGCCGACGGCCGGTCTCGACCCCGGCAACCTGGCGTGGCTCGCGGACCCGGGCCCGGGCAACGGCCCTGCGTCCTACCGGTTCGTCCTGGTCGAGGGCGCGGGGCCCGAGGAGCTGCCCGGACGCCTCGCGGACGGAGACGGTGGGGGGACCGGCGGCGGGGGCGGGGACGGCGCTGTGCTGAGCGAACCCATGACGTGGTGGGAGGCGCGCAGCAAGTCCCTGCGCGGCAAGAGGGAGTTCTCTTCCTACGACGACCGGCCTGTGATGGCGATCGGCCGGGCCGGCAACGGCTGGAGCTTCGCCTTCGACGCTGACCCCGCCCCGTTCGACCGGCGGCGGTTCTCCTCCCCCGCCGCGACCGCGAGCACGGGCACCCGCGCGGTGGTGGTGTGGAGCGGCCTGCGGGCGGACCACGAGAGAGCGCTCTTCCACCTTTCGGTGGCGCAGGACGGTGCCGAGCAGTACGCGTTCACCTGCGAGGGCGGAGAGATCCGGCGAAGCGGGCGGATACCACCCGCGTTGGACCCGGCGCGGTTCTTCGGTGACGCGGAGGACGGCGCCGAGACGGAGCGATCGCTGCTGGAGGCGGTGGCCGAGGAGTTCAGCGTTTCGCTGCCACGTCATGCGCTCGCCAACGGGCGACTGCACACATGCACCACCCGTTCCTGGACGCGACCGCCTGAAGAGGGAGAGACGTACACGGTGATCCGCGTGGGCCTGGGCACCGCGCCCCTCGCGGTCGGCGAGTGGAGCGCAGACGACGGGCGGAATGACGGGTAGGCACCGGCCGGAACGGAGCGCATCCGGGAGAACAGGCGTTCTTCGAGGCTACTGACGTCACCACCTGCCGGAGTTGGCGCCTGCGCATGCCCGGCCCGCGCGGGTCACGCGGGGTCCTCCACGGTGGGGCGGGGGTCACCGTCGTCGCGGGTGGACGGGGTCGAGGTACCGAGGAGGGCCTGCCGTGGCGGCTGTTCGCGCGCGTGGTGAGCCGCGGCATGCTGGAGGAGGGCGGCGTGCAGGGCGACCCGGTCGTCGAAGGGGCGCGAGCCGCGGGTGGAGGTCTGCTCCTGGTCGGCGCCGCGTCCGGCGACCACCAGCACGTCGCCGGGTCGGGCGGCGGACACGGCCAGGGAGAAGGCGTGTCGCCGGTCGGGTTCGACGTGGACCTCGGCCTGGCCGCTGCGTCGGGCCCCGTTCGCGACAGCGGTACGCAGCATGGCGGGGTCCTCACCGTGGGCGCTCTCGTCGGTGACGATCAGCAGATCGGCGTCCCGGGCGGCGGTGTCGCCGAGCGCGGCCCGCTTCGCCGGGTCGCGCTCGCCCGTCGCGCCCAGCACCACGATCACCCGGCCGCTGGTGAGCGAGCGGAGGAAGGGCAGGAGCCGGTGCTGCCCGCCGGTGTTGTGGGCGAAGTCCACGAACGCCAGGAATCCCTGTCCGACGTCGACGCGCTCCAGCCGCCCGGGAATCGACGCGAGGTGCTCCATGCCCCGCAGCGCCGCTGTCACGTCGGCACCGCCGGCCGCCAGCGCCGCGGCGGCGGCCACCATGTTGTCGGCTTGGTGCGGGCCGAGCAGCAGGAGCCGTACCTCCCGGTCGACGCCGGGTCCGCGCAGGCGGAAGCGGGTGCCGCCGACATCGGCGTGGATGTCGCAGGCGCTCCAGTCGGCCGGTTCAGGTCCCGACGTGAACGTGGTGAGGGGGCAGCGCGTCTCGGCGGCCAAGCGGCGCCCATGAGCGTCGCCGATGTTGACCACGGCGTGTGCACAGCGGTCCGGCGTGAAGAGGGAGGCCTTGGCTGCGTAGTAGTGCTCGAGATCGCCGTGCAGGTCGAGGTGGTCGGGGCTGAGGTTGGTGAAGACGGCGACGCGGAAGCGGGTGCCGTTCACCCGGCTGAGCGCCAGGGCGTGGCTGGAGACCTCCAGCACCGCGTCGGTGCCGCCTTCCTGCCGGGTTCCGGCGAGCAGCCGCTGGATGACCGGTGCCTCGGCCGTGGTGCGCACGGCGGGTCGGCGGGCTCGGCCCGGCACGCGCGTCTCCAAGCTGCCGGCCAGCCCTACGCGGCGACCGGCGGCCTCCAGTCCCGCGGCGAGCAGGTGCGCGGTGCTCGTCTTGCCGTTGGTCCCGGTGACGCCGTACACGGACAGGGCTCGGGACGGATCGCCGTACAGCCGGGAGGCGAGGAAGCCGAGCGCCCGGCGGGGTTGGTCGACGACCAGGGTGGGCAGGCAGCCCACGGTGCGGTCGCTGAGCAGGGCGACGGCGCCGGCCGCAGCGGCTTCTTCGGCGTGGTCGGCGCCGTGCCTGAGCGTGCCGGGCAGCCCGGCGAACAGGTCGCCGGGCTCCACGTCGCCGCTGTCCAGCGTGACCCCGTGCACACCTGTCCGGCCGCTTGCGGGCGGACCGATCAGCCGGGCCTCGGGGGCGAGAGCGCGCAACGCGTGCAGGATTGCGTCCAGCGACATGGGCACCGCACCAGGGCGGTCCGCACGGCGGGAGGTACTGGTCATCGCCCACCTCCACACTCCGGGACGAGCCGAGGGAGTCAAGGTCCGGTGGCCGGGGCCAGGACGCCGCCACCTCGAGCTGCCCGTCCGGTCTCGACGGGATGGCGGATGGCGAGCCACCGCGGCCATCCGCGCTCGCGTCCTCATCGGAACACCTGCGCACGCGGGCTGCCACGCGGCCGGGGCCGAACGAGTGCGCTGCCCGCGCGCACCCGCTCGGGGGCCGCACCAGCCCCTGATGGACGCCTCGAAGACCCTGCGCCACACCTCTCGCGTCTCTCCCCCACCCCGACGGGATCCCGTCTTCCAATACAGCGTGCTAGCACGCCGTGCTAGCGTTGCCGCCAGGGCACTAGCACAGCGTGCTAGTGCTGGATTCGGTCGAGAGCCGGGGAGGCTGCGACGTGTTCGGGAAAGGGCGGCGGCGTGCGGCGCGGCGCGTACAGCCGGGAGACGGGCGGCCACTCCAGCGCTTCAGGTGGTGGCACCTGCCGGGCCGCGCGCTGTTCCACCTTCCGCTGGCGCAGGACGACGGGCGCCGCACGGTGTACGCGATCGACGTCCGGCACTGGCAGAACCAGAGCTCGGGCAACGTCAAGGCCCGTCTCTACCTCGACGGCAGGCTCCACGCCGAGTCCAGGATCCCCGCCGCCTTCCCCGTGCCGAGCGGCACGATCGAGGTGGCGATGAGCGGGTTCGGGATCAAGCGCTGCCACTATGTGACCGCTGCGGGCGTGGAACGGCAACTCACCCCGCACCCCGCCTCCGCCGAGGGCCGCCGCGCCCGTCTCGACCGCGACCATCCGGCGCTGAGCCGCTGGATCGGCCTCTGCTCGCTGATCCTGCTGCTGATCGGCGCCGCCCTGCTCGTCCTGCAGATCGCCGAACCGCTCTGTGGGATACCTGCGATCGCCTCACGCCTCGGGAGCTTCGAGTCGCCCGTTCGCCTGCCGCTGTGGCTCAACATCGCCCTCGGGGCGGGGGCGGCGCTGGGCAGCATGGAGCGTGCGCTCCGACTGCGCTACAACTGGCTGCTCACCTCCATGGCGACCAGTGAAGGCCTTGTCACGGTGACAAGGTCAAACCACGGTGCCGAGCCCGCTGAACGAGCGGGGGGCGGCGACGCTCACACCGCGACCGGTGCCTTGATGGCCGGGTGGTGCCGGTAGTCGAGCACCGCCACGTCGTCGTAGGCGTAGGTGAAGAGCGAGTCGGCTTCGCGCAGACGCAAGCGGGGAAAGGCGAACGGGGTGCGCGAGAGCTGTTCGGTGACCTGCTCGAGGTGGTTGGCGTAGATGTGGCAGTCACCGCCGGTCCAGATGAAGTCGCCCGGCTCCAGGCCGGTCTGCTGCGCCACCATGTGCGTGAGCAGGGCGTAGCTCGCGATGTTGAACGGAACACCGAGGAACAGGTCAGCGCTGCGCTGGTACAGCTGGCAGGAGAGCTTCCCGTCGGCGACGTGGAACTGGAAGAAGGCGTGGCACGGTGCGAGTGCCATCTCGGGCAGATCCGCGACGTTCCACGCGGAGACGATCATCCGGCGCGAGTCCGGATCGCGGCGCAGCGTGTCCAGGACCTCGCTGATCTGGTCGACGTGCCGGCCATCGGGCGTGGGCCAGGAGCGCCACTGCGCGCCGTAGACCGGTCCGAGGTCACCGTTCTCGTCGGCCCACTCGTCCCAGATGGTGACGCCTGCCTCGCGCAGCCAGCCGACGTTCGAGTCGCCGCGCAGGAACCACAGCAGTTCGTACACGAGGGACTTGAGGTGCACCTTTTTGGTGGTGACCAGCGGGAATCCCTGCGTGAGGTCGTAGCGCAGTTGGTGCCCGAAGACGCTGCGGGTTCCGGTGCCCGTCCGGTCCGCCTTGGCCGCTCCGGTCGTGAGTGTCCGCCGCAACAGGTCTTCGTACTGGGTGTCCGCCACAGCCGTCGAGTCTACTGACCGGCCCGGGGCCGGGGCGTCGCCGTCCCCTCTGGGCGGCGACGGCACGCTACGAACCGGCACGTTCGGCATCGGGGGCGTCTCGGCGGCTCAGGACGCTCGGCCACCAGGCGGCGGGCCCGATGTCCCGGACGAGGGCGGGCACGAGGAGGGAGCGGACAACGAGGGTGTCGAGCAGGACGCCGAAGGCCACGATGAAGGCGATCTGCGTCATGAAGGCCAAGGGGATCACCCCCAGCGCGGCGAAGGTCGCCGCCAGGACCACTCCGGCAGAGGTGATGACTCCTCCGGTGGCGGTCAGTCCGCGCAGCACGCCCTGCCGTGTCCCGAGACTCTGTGCCTCTTCCCTGACGCGGGAGATGAGGAAGATGTTGTAGTCGACTCCGAGTGCGACGAGGAAGACGAAGCCGTACAGCGGTACGGACGCGTCGGTTCCCGTGAACCCGAGCAGGTGCTGGAAGACCAGCGCCGAGACCCCGAGGGTGGCGACGTAGCTGAGGGCCACGGTGGCCACCAGCAGCAGCGGCATGAGCAGGGAGCGCAGCAGACCGGTCAGGATGACGAGAATGATCGCCAGTACGACGGGCACGATGAGCGCGCGGTCGTTCTCGGCGGTCTGCTGGGTGTCGGCCTGCTGTGCGGTGTAACCACCGACGAGGGCGTCGGCGTCGGGTACGTCGTGCAGGGCCGTCCGCAGTCGGCCGACGGCCTGCTTGGCCTCGTCGCTGTCGGCCGCGTCCTTGAGGGTGACGTCGAGGCGGACTCGGCCGTCCACGACCAGAGGCTGCCCCTGCCCCGGGCGACCGGAGCGCGTCACCGGGGCTGCGGACGCGACGCCCGGGGTGCGGGAGGCCGCACGCCGCGACGCCGGGAGCGCTTCACGGTCGACGATGACGACGGCGGGGTTGCCGGAGCCACCGGGGAAGTGCTCGTTCAGCGTCTGCTGCGCCGCTACGGAGGACGCGTCACCCACGAAGGTCTCCTTTAACGGCACGCCCTGCGCGTTCAGGGTCGGCGCGAAGCCGCAGCAGACCAGCAGCACGGCCGCGGTGACGGTCCACAGCGTGCGAGGAGAGCTCTCGACCAGCGCGGCCACCCGCGCCCACACGCCACGCCCGCGCGCCCTTTGTGCGGCGGTCTTCGGTCTGGCCGGCCAGTAGGCGGCGCGCCCCAGCAGCAGCAGTGCGGCGGGGAGGAAGGTCAGCGCGCTCACGAGCGCGCACGCGATGCCGATGGCACCCACGGGCCCGAGGGCGCGGTTGTTCGTCAGGTCGCTCAGCAGCAGAGCGACCAGTCCCGCGACCACGGTGGCCGCGCTGGCCACCACCGGGCCGAACGACTGGCGCACGGCGGCGCGCATCGCGGCCGCGCGCTCCCCCTGGGCGGCCAGTTCCTCGCGGAAGCGCGCGGTGAGCAGCAGCGCGTAGTCGGTGGCGGCGCCGATCACCAGGATCGAGAGGATGCCCTGCACCTGGCCGTCGACCCGGACGACGTCGTGCCGGGCCAGGCCGTAGACGATCGCGCAGGCCAGAGCGAGCGCGAACACCGCTGAGACGATGATGACCAGGGGCAGCAACACGCTGCGGTAGACCAGCACCAGAATGAGCAGTACGGCGGCCAGTGCCACGGCCAGCAGCAGGCCGTCGATACCGGCGAAGGCGTCCGAGAGGTCGGCCTGGCTGGCGGCCGGGCCCGCGATCTGCGCGGTCAGCCCCGGCACGTCCTGTGCGGTCCGCTCGATGCGGTCCAGCACGTCGGGCAGTTGGTCACCCAGGCCGGGCCGGAGCTGGAGGACGCCCTGGAGCGCTCGACCGTCCTCGGAGGGGAGGGCGGGCGAGGGCTTGCCGACGACGCCGGTGCCCCGGCTGAGCTGGGCCAGCGCCCGGGTGGCCGCCTGTTCGTGCCGGTGCGACACCCGGTTGCCGTCGTCCTTGGCGGTCCACACGACGATCGCCGGAAGGGTCTCGTCCTGGTCGAACTTCTGCTGTGCGTCGATGACCTTGGTGGACTCGGCGCTGCGAGGCAGGAACGCGGCCTGGTCGTTGGTCGCCACCTCGCTCAGCTTGCCGGCGTACGGGCCCAGGGCGCCTCCGATGCCCAGCCAGGCGACCAGCAGGACGGCCGGCACGAGCCGGCGGACCCAACGGGTGGAGGTGACCATGCGTGCTCCCCTGCGGTTACTTCACTGAGTGACTATCTCAATTTTTGAAGTACAGCTCAGCCTAGGTGGTCCGCGACGCGTGACGGACACCGGTCCGCCGTTGGCCACCTGGTCAGGGGTTGTGCACGGGAAGAGCCTGCAGCTCAGAGCTGAGCAAGGTCAGAAAGCGCAGGGCCGCGCGCTGCTCGTCCTCGCTCAGCTGGGCGCGGGCGCGGTCCGTGGCCCGGGCCAGGGGCCCGAAGTGGGCGCGGGCCGCCGCTCGGGCGTTCTCCTCGTAATACAGGTGGACGACGCGCCGGTCGGCCGCGTCCCGGCAGCGGCGTACGTGACCGGCACGCTCCAGCCGGTCAAGACACGCGGTCACGGCTCCCGACGTCAGCCCGAGATGCTCCCTGAGCCGTCCGGGAGTCATGGGCGGATCGGCGTCGAGGATCGCGGCGAGTGCGGCGGCGTCGGTGCCGTGCAGTCCCTGCGCGTGAGCGAAGTCGTGCACCAGCCGTGTGAACTCGCCGTTCAGCCGGCGCAGGGCCACGGCGAACGACTGGAGGCCGGGCCCCGAGCCCGCGTCGGTGGAGTCCTCGTGCGACGGGACAGACGGCTGACTTCCGCTCATCTGTCCAGCCTATAAAGCCCGGCACCGGCTCCGCTCCGGGTCATCGACGGCCGGCGGGCGCCCCGGACGCGCCAGGACCGGCGCGGCGTGCGCCGACGATCCCTTCGACGATCCTCAGCAGGCGGTCCCCCGCCTGGTCGATGCTTCCGTTCTGCGTGCTGACCTGGGCGCCTTCGAGTACGAAGGTGATCTCGGCTGCCGCCTGCTCGGGGTCGGCCAGCCCGGCCGCGGTGCACATGCCGACCAGCCTGCGGGTCTGCCGGGCCTTGTGCTCCTCGATCACCTGCCGTGCGGGATGGGAGCGGTCGGGCAGTTCGGCGAGGGAGTTGATGAAGGGGCAGCCGCGGTGCGAGAGCCGCGGAAGCCCCTCGGCGATGAAGCGGGCCAGGCCCAGGATCTGCTCTCCGGGTGCGTCGGGATGTTCGGCCTCGACCCGGTCGAAGGCCGCCTGGTAGTCGGCGGCGACGATGCGCAGCCACTCGGCGACCAGGGCGTCCTTGGTGTCGAAGTGCCGGTAGATCGCCGTCTTGGTCGTCTCGGCTCTCTCGGCGATCGCCTGGACCCCCACCCGCCGGATCCCCTCGCTGTGGAAGAGCTCTTCCGCCGCGTCGAGGATGCGCTCACGAGGCGGCAGTTTCGCGACCCTGTTCGGCCTGCCGGCGGTCGTTGCCATGGCTGCTCCGTGACGCTCGGTCGGGTTCCTCTCCTGGCCACTACGGTACCAGGGCGTTCCGAACGGTACCGCTCGGTATCGTACGGTGCTCATCGGTATCGTTCCGACCGCAGGGAGAGACAAGTGAGAGTTTCCGAGTACGTGACCTTCGACGCGGTGGGGCTCGCGGAGTTGGTGGCTCGCGGTGAGGTGACCGCCGCCGAACTGGAGGCAGCCGCACACGAGGCCGCCCGGAGGGCCGATCCGCTGATCAACGCCGTCGTGGAGATGTGGCCGGCCGACGACGCGCCTCGCCCCGGCGGCACACCGCTGGCCGGAGTCCCCTTCCTGATCAAGGACATCGGAGTCTCCATGGCCGGGAAGCGCACGGAGTTGGGCAGCCGACTCGCGGCAGGCAACGTCGCGGAGGCCGACTCCTTCCTGATGGCGCGCTTCCGGCGCGCCGGTCTCGTGACGCTCGGGCGTACCGCGACCCCGGAGTTGGCCTACAGCATCACGACGGAACCCGTGCTGCACGGTCCGACGCGCAACCCGTGGGATCCGCGGCGCAGCGCGGGCGGATCCAGCGGAGGCGCGGGCGCGGCGGTCGCTGCCGGCGTGGTCCCGCTGGCACACGCCACCGACGCCGCGGGGTCGCTGCGCATACCCGCCGCGTACAACGGCCTCTTCGGGCTGAAGCCCACCCGCGGCCGGGTGTCCATGGGCCCGGGCGCCGACGAGGTCTTCAACGGCCTGGCCGCACACGGAAGCGTCAGCCGCACAGTGCGGGACAGCGCCGCCCTGCTCGACCTGATCCGCGGACCCGAGCCGGGCGACCCCTACTTCGCCCAGCAGCCGTCACGGCCGTACGCCGAAGAAGTCACCCGCCCCCCGGGCTCGCTGCGCATCGGCGTCCTCCCCCGAGCGTGGGGCGGACGCCGCGCCACCGCCCCCGTGGCCGACGCCCTTACGCGCACCGTGGCCCTGCTCGAAGACCTCGGCCACCGGGTGGCGGAGGCCGAGGTCGGGCTGGGCGCGGACTGGGGAGAGTTCGTGCTGGCCAGCGCCCGTTTGATGACGGCGAACCTCGCGGCGGATGTCGACGCCCTGGCTGCCGCCTTCGACCGGCCCGTCGACGCCTCGACGCTCGAACCGGCGACCCTCGCGGGACACCGCTACGGACAGCGCGTCACCGGTGTCCAGTTCGTCGCGGCTCTCGCGGTCCGCAACCGGGTCGCGCGGAGCCTGGCTCGGCACTTCGCCGCTTACGACGTCCTGCTCACACCGGCCGTGCCGGAGCTTCCCCCGCCCCTGGGCAGCTACGCGGAGGGCGGGGACGCGCTGGACGGCCACGGCTGGATCGACCGCCTCACCGACCGCTCACCCTTCAGCATGCCGTTCAACGTCGCGGGCACGCCCGCCATGTCCGTGCCCGTGACCTCCGACGAACGCACGGGGCTTCCGATCGGCATGCAGTTCGCCGCCGGCTACGGCCGCGAAGACCGCCTCTTCCGGCTGGCCGGGCAACTCGAACAGGCAAGCCCATGGCTCGGCCGCACGCCCGTCGTGTGGGCGGGGCAACACCCGCGCAGCTGAGGAGAGGCCGACGGGCGAACGGGACGGGAACCGCGGCGGCTTGCGTCGCGGCCCCCGAATCCGCGAGGACAGCGTCCCTCACGCGGGGCGGCGGGTGGCCTCCCAGGCCGCCTCGATCATCCGGAAGATCTCGTCCACCGCGGCGTCCGGATCGGCGGCTTCGCGGGCCAGCGCGTAGGCGTCGATCACGAACCGCGCGATGGTGCGGCAGACCGTCGCGGTCCGTGTCAGGTCGGGCGCGGCGGCGATGGCGGCGGCCAGCGACTCCGCGTGGCGCAGCCGCATCGACTCCTCGTACTCCCGCAGAGCCCGCGACTCCTCGATCATGTGCCAGACCGGGGCGGCGCCCTCCGCCGTGCAGTGACGCACCAGGGCCAGGACCTCGCGGCGCAGCGCCGGGATGAGCGGCTCGTGCGGCGCCCGGTCGGTGACCGCCTGCGTGAGGCGCTGCTCGAAGCCCTCGTCCTGCGCGAACACCAGGGCCTCTTTCGAGGCGAAGTGGGAGAAGAGCGTGGTGACGGCCACGTCGGCCTCGGCGGCGACGTCGCGGATACCGACCGCGTCGTATCCGCGGTCCAGGAAGAGCCGCAGGGCGACATCGGCGATCTTCTTGCGGGTCGCCGCCTTCTTGCGCTCGCGTCGTCCGGTCGGCACGGTCATGCACTCACGCTAGCAGGTACGAACCCGTACTCGTTCCAAAAAGCTAACCGTTAGTGCTACGGTCTCGCCATGAAGAAAGTGAGCTTCGCCGAATTCGGCGGCCCCGACGTGCTGCGACTCATCGACAGCGAAGAGCCCCACGCGGGCCCTGGCCGGATACGCATTGCCGTGCGGGCGGCAGGCGTGAACCCCGTCGACTGGAGGGTCCGCGAAGGGCAGGTCCTCAACGCTCATCCGACCGAACTGCCGGCCGGAGTCGGACTGGACGCGTCCGGGGTGGTGGACGAGGTCGGCGAGGGCGTCGAGGGGATCGAGGTCGGAGACCACGTCTTCGGCGAGGGTTCGAGTACCTACGCCGAGTTCGCCGTCCTGTCGGCCTGGGCCCGGATGCCCGAGGGGCTGACGTTCGAGGAAGCGGCCGGATACCCCTCCGTGACGGAGACGGCTCTGCGCGTCATCCGCGAGGTCGGCGTGCGGCCCGGGCAGACGCTGCTGGTCAGCGGCGCGTCCGGAGGTGTCGGATCCGCGGTGCTCCAGGTCGCCCGCGACCGCGGCATCACGGTGATCGGCACGGCCGGTGTCGCGAACCAGGACTACCTGCGCGGCCTGGGCGCCCTCGCCACGACGTACGGCGAGGGCTGGGTCGAGCGGGTGCGGGAACTCGGCCGGGTCGACGCGGCTCTCGATCTGGCGGGCTCCGGCGTGATCCGCGAACTCGTCGACCTGACCGGGGATCCGCACAAGGTGCTCACCATCGCCGATCTGGCCGCGCCGGAGCTCGGCGTCCGCTTCTCAGGCGTGGCCGGGAGCGTGCCGGACGCGCTCGCCGAGGCCGCCGACCTGATTGCGCGGGGGAAGCTCCACATCCCGGTCGAGAAGTCGTACACGCTCGCCGAGGCCGCGGCGGCGCACACCGACAGCCAGGCCGGCCACACGCGCGGACGCCGGGTCGTGCTCGTCTGAGCCGACTTCCGGTCCGGCACGCCGCCTTCCTATTCCGGCGCGGCGGTGACTGCCCGTGTGGCGACCGCCGACGCCGGTGACTTCCGAGCCTGGGCGGCGCCTTCGGCGGCGGTGGACGTGCTCGTGCTCCCCCGCCGCCGGGGCGGCCTGCGACGGGGAAGGCCACGGAGGACGCCCGGGGCCCGGCGGGAAAAACCGCACACGAGCCGATCCCGGTTTGCGCAGCGAGCATATGCTGCTGCTCATGACGCAAGACGACGACATCGGCCTGGAGAGCCTCGTCCGCAAGCGGATCCGTGCGCTGCGCGTCGCGCAGGGCTGGTCCCTGGAAGAGCTGGCCCGCCGCGCCAACCTCAGCCAGTCCTCGCTGAGCCGCATCGAGAACGGCCGGCGCCGGCTCGCACTGGACCAGCTCGTGACCCTCGCCCGCGCTCTGGACACCACGCTCGACCAGCTCGTCGAGACCGCCGCCGACGACGTCGTCACCAGCCCGATGATCGACAGCGCACACGACCGGATGCGCTGGTCCGTCAAGAGCGACCCCGGCATGAGTGTCCTGCTCCAGCGCATGACCGACCCGCCGCCCGACGACCCCTCGCGTATGCGCGCCCACCCCGGCCACGAGTGGATGGTCGTGCTGTCCGGCACCGCGATCCTCATGCTCGGCCACCACCGCTTCCGCGTCGAAACCCACCAGGCTGCCGAGTTCCCCACGATGATGCCGCACGCGATCGGCGCCGCCGAGAGCGGACCGTGCGAGATCCTCGGCATCTTCGACCGCGACGCCCGCCGCGGCCACCAACCGGACGGCGGCGGCGGCGACACCGGCAGCCACGCGTGAGAGCGCGAGCCGCGGGCGACGGCCCACACCCCTGAGGGGTGGCCTCTTGCCCGACAGGCAGCACACACGGTCTTCGCCTTGCCATATACGCAAGAGAGTCTGCCCCAGACGCATGACCGGCCTACTGTGGCGGTATGACTTCCCAGCACCCGCACACCCCTCACCACGGCGCCCAGCACGGCCCGCACCAGGAACACGAGTCCGACGACCAGGCCGAACTCCTCGATCTGGACGCCGAGGTTCTCGCCGAACACACGGCCTCCATCACCGCATGGCTCCCGCTGAAGACGAGCCCGTCCCGGATCGTGGATCTGGGCTGCGGCACGGGGGCGGGCACCTTCGCCCTGCTCGACCGCTTCCCCGAGGCACACGTCACCGCCGTCGACACATCCGCCGCCCACCTCGAGCAGCTGCGCGACAAAGCGTGCGCACGCGGCGTGGAGGAGCGCGTGCGCACCGTCCAGGCAGATCTCGACGACTCCGACTGGCCCGACCTCGGCTCACCCGACCTGGTGTGGGCGTCCGCCTCGATGCACCACATGGCCCACCCCGACCGTGCCCTGAGCAACGTCCACGGCATGCTCACGCCCGGCGGTCTGTTCGCCGTCGTCGAGCTCGCCGGATTTCCCCGCTTCCTGCCCGAGGACGCCCCCGAGGACCGGCCAGGTCTGGAAGAGCGGTGCCACACCGCGAGCGACCGCTTCCACACCGAGCATGTGCCCCACCGCGGCGCCGACTGGGGGCCGATGCTGACCGCCGCCGGATTCACGGTCGAGGGCGAACGCACCGTGTCCGTGCACGTCGAGGGCGCCCGCAGCGAAGCGGTCGGCCGGTACGCGCTCGGCAGTCTGCAACGCATGCGCGGCACCGCCGCCGAGTCGCTCTCCAGCGAGGACCTCGCCGCACTCGACCGACTCCTCGACCCCGAGAGCCCGCACAGCATCGTGCACCGCGACGACCTCGCAGTACGCACCGAACGCGCCGTCTGGGCCGCGCGCCGCGCCTGAACCCGTGCCGCCGGCCCCTGCGCGGGTGCACACTCGTGCCATGACGCGGATGCGGGCGTTCCGGGACGCGGTCGGTGACTGGGCGCGTGGCGGACCCGGCGGGCCGGCAAGTGACGGGGCTGTGCGGCTCGGTGTGCGTACGGCGGTGTTGCTGGAAGGGCTGAGCGATCTCGCGGCCGTCGAGACACTGGCCGCACGGCAGGGCCGGGACCTGTCCGCCGAGGGCGTGTGCGTCGTGCCGATGGGCGGGGCGATGAGTGTCGGCCGCTACGCCGAGCTGCTCGGGCCGCCCGGTCTCGGCCTACGCCTGGCGGGACTGTGCGACGAGCGCGAGCGGGGCTTCTTCGACCGCGGCTTCGCGCGGGCGCGGGCACCGCACGGGGACGTCTTCGTGTGCGCGGCGGATCTGGAGGACGAGCTCATCCGCGCGGTGGGAACGGCGCGGGTCGAGGAGATCGTCCGGGACGAGGACGACCTCAGGGCCTGGCAGACCTTCCTGCACCAACCCGCGCACCGCGACCGCCCCCGGGAGCAGCAGTTGCGGCGGTTCCTCGGCACCAGGAAGGGCCGCAAGATCCGCTACGGCCACCTCCTCGTCGAGGCGCTCGGCCCGGAGCAGGTACCCGCTCCCCTGCGCGGCCTGCTCGACAGTCTGTAGACCCGCCCGAAGAGCGCTGCCGTGACCGCGCGAGCAGTCACGGCAGCGCTCGTCGTCAGGCGACGAGTGAGTCCGTGGTGCCTGTGTGCCAGTCGGTTCCGGCGGCGATGGCGGCTCGCCACCGGCGGAGTGCCTTCGGGGGCATGCCCACGGCGAGCGCTCCGGTGAGAGTGCGACCGGTCCGGTAGAGGACAAGGAAGCGGCCGTCGGCCGGATCGCCCTCCACCACCCGCGCCTCGTCGTGGCCGCGCAGGTGGCCGTAGGCCTGGATCTTCCTGCCGTGCTGGTCCGACCAGAAGTACGGGATCGGGACGAACGGCGTCGCCTGCTCGGGGCGCAGCAGGTTGCGTGCCGCGGCCATGCCCTGTTCGGCGGCGTTGGTGCGGTGCTCGACGCGCACGGAGGTGTCGAACAGCTGGTGATGCCAGCGGGCCACGTCACCTGCCGCGTACACCCCGGGGGCGGCGGCGTTGTACGCGTCGCACACCACCCCGTCGGACAGCCGCAGTCCGCTCCCCCGCAGCCATGCGGTGTTGGGTTCGGACCCGACGGCGACGAGCACGTCGTCGGCCGGGAGCAGTGTCCCGTCCGTCAGGCGGACCCCGGTGACCCGGCCGGTCCCGGCAGCGATGCCGGCCACCTGCGTACCCAGACGCAGGCCGACCCCGTGGTTCCGGTGCAACCGGGCCAGATGGGCGCCGACTTGGTGCCCGACGGCGTGTGCGAGGGGGACGGCAGCGGGTTCGACGAGGGTCACGTCCACATCGAGGGAGCGGGCGGCCGAGGCGACCTCCGCGCCGAGGAACCCGGCGCCGACCACGACCAACCGCCGCCCTGCGGCCAGC
Organism: Streptomyces tubbatahanensis; assembly: GCF_022699385.1. Lineage (NCBI taxonomy): Bacteria > Bacillati > Actinomycetota > Actinomycetes > Kitasatosporales > Streptomycetaceae > Streptomyces > Streptomyces tubbatahanensis. The sequence goes on from NZ_CP093846.1 coordinate 243,988, forward strand.
CGTTGCCGCAGGGCGAGGGCGTCCCGTAGGTCGCGGAGCACGTGCACGCCCGGAGTGCCGCACCACGGCAGCCGCCGCGGGCTGACCCCTGTGGCGATGATCAGCGCGTCGTAGCGGAGGTCCGTGCCGTCGGCCAGGGTGACCGTCCGGGCAGTGGGCGAGAGAGCGGCCGCGGCCGTGCCCAGCCGCAGGTCGATGTCGAGGGCTTTGAGGTCCTCCGCGGTGCGCAGTGCCGTGCGTTCAGCGGGCCAGATTCCGGTCAGCACCTGTTTGGACAGCGGCGGCCGGTCGTAGGGGAGGTGCCGCTCCTGGCCGACGAGGGTGACCGTGCCGGCGAAGCCCTCTCGGCGCAGGGTCTCGGCGGCGGACAGACCGGCCGCCGAGGCCCCTGCTATGACGACGCGTCGCAGCGGCGGCGAGGGCGTCACTTCTCCACCAGGCTGATGACGGCGGCCGGGCAGAGCGCCGCCGCTTCCCGCACGTCGTCGTGCAGGCCGGTGTCCGGACGGTCGTTCAAGGTCACGACGATGCCGTCGTCGTCCTGGTCGAAGACGTCGGGGGCCGCCAGGACGCACTGCCCGGACGCGACGCACTTGGGCTGATCGACTTCCACGCGCATGGGTTTCTCGCTTCTTTCGTCGAGGCCGGCGAAGGGTTACCAGGTGACGGGGAGCTTGTAGACGCCGTAGACGAGGCCGTCGTGCTTGAACTCGAGCTGTTCGAACGGGGTGTCCAGCGCCAGGGTGGGGATGCGGCGGTACAGCGTGCTGTAGACCACCTGGAGCTCGACGCGGGCAAGCGGTTGGCCGAGGCACTGGTGCACGCCGTAGCCGAAGGCGACGTGGCGGCGGGCGTCCCGGCCGAGGTCGAGCCGGTCGGGCCCGGGAAAGGCGTCCGGGTCCCGGTTGGCGATGTCGTTGGCGAAGATGAGGCCTTCACCGGCGCGGATGGTCTCGCCACCGATCTCGATGTCCTCCAGCGCCACCCGGCGGCGCCCGGAGTGGGTGATGTTCAGGTAGCGGAGGAGTTCCTCGACCGCGCCCGCGACGGCCTTCGGGTCCTCGGTCTCCCGTAGCCCGGCGAGTTGGTCCGGATTCCGCAGTAGCGCGACGGTGCCCAGAGCGATCATGTTCGCGGTGGTCTCGTGGCCCGCGGCGAGCAGGAGGTTGCCCATGCGGGCTGCTTCGCGCCGCGTCATTTCGCCGGTGGCGACGCGCTCGGTGGCCAGGGTGGACAAGAGGTCGTCGGCGGGGTGGGCGAGCTTGTCACCGAGGAGGTCGTCCATGTAGTCGACGAGCGCCGTGTTCGCCGCCGCCACCTCCTCGGGGCTGGAGGTGCGGCGGACGATGACCCTGGTGTTGCGCTGGAAGAAGTCGTGCTTCTCGTACGGCACGCCGAGCAGCGCGCAGATGACGAGGCTGGGGACGGGCAGCGCGAACGCCTCGACGAGGTCGACCGGCCGGGGGCCCGCGAGCATGGCGTCGATCAGATCGTCGACGATCTTTTGGATGGACGGCCGCAGGGCCTCCATCTTCCTGATGGCGAAGGGGGACGTGACCATCCGGCGCAGCCGGGCGTGCTCCGGATCGTCCATGCTCAAGAAGGTCTGGGTGGCGGGGTCGCTGCCCTGCATCGAGGCGGACCTGTGCGGATAGCCGTCGCGGGTGGAGTCGGCGCTGACCCGTGGGTCGTTCAGCAGTGTGCGCAGGTCTTCGTGACGAGTGATCAGCCACGGCTGCGTGCCGTCCCAGATCCGCACGCGGGAGACGGGTCGGTCGGCGTGTGGGGGGCGAAGGGCCGGCGGCGGGTCGAAGGGGCACCCGGCCGCCCTGGGTGAAGGATATCCGGGCAGTCCGGCTGCGGTGTCCGCCACTGTCTCCGTCATGCATGCCTCCACGGCAGAGGAATCGCGTCCCTCCTTTGCTAACACCGTTAGGTGCCTCGGGCAACCACTTGGCTCGAAGTGATCGCCGGCGTGCATGTCATCTGGTCAGCGCCAAGTCGAGGAGGTCGTCGGCCATTTCCTCCAGCGCCTGCCGGTCCACCTGGAAGGGCGTGGACATGGCCATCGCCACCACACCGTGCAGGGAGAACCACAGCAACTTGGCCACCCTCCTGTCGCCGGACTCCTCGGCCGCCCCGGGCCGGCAGGCCGCGACGGCGTCGTGCCACGCCTCGGCCACCAACCACAGCGGGTGAGAGGCCAACTCCTCGCGGGGAACCTCGATCCGCTCGATGCCGAACATCAGCCGGTAGAACTTCGGATTGTCGAGAGCCAACGCGCAGTACCGCCGGGTCATGGCACGCAGCCCCGCCCGCGGTCCGTCGACGGCCCCGCGCTCCCTGGCCGCACGCAGGTCGCCGACCAGCCGTTCGTACGCCCGGCGCGTGAGCGTGGACACCAGTTCCGCGCGGTCCTCGAAGTGCAGATAGATACTGGGAGCCGAGATCCCGACCTCACGGGCGACCGCGCGGAGGGAGAGGTCGCCTTCCCGGCCGGACTCCGCCAACAGCCGCGCGGCCGCCGCGAGGATCTCCTCACGCAGCGCGCCGCCCTCCCCCCACCGGCTCGGCGTGCGGCGCTTGAATCCGTCAGTCACCTCGTCCCCTCCCGACCGTGGAAAGCACCACTCATTGTGGCCTGAACCCATCGATCCGCTGCGTCGGCGATCCAGCATCACCGGCCCGCCGGGTGGCGGGAGCAGGGGTGCGGCGATGGGGTCCGGGAGTGACTCAGGGGCCCGGGGGCGATCCGCCCATCCGTAGGATGATCAGCACAATGGGTTCCTCGCCCGTCCGATCGGCCACTGTCACCCCGTACGACCCGAAAGGCGCAGCACCACGATGGAGCGCGACACCGCCGTACTCGACGACCCGGTGGGTGCCTCGCTCCGCGGTCACCACGCGCACCTCGCACGCCGTCTCGGCCGGGCTGTCTGCTTCCTGCCCGATGTCGCGACCTTCTCCTCTGTGGGTGCCGACCCGGGACCCCGGCAGTGGGCGGAGCTGGCCAGGCTGCTGGGTCGAGGACAGCTCGCCGACCTGTTCAGCTGCCCGGCGACGCCGCCGCGCGACTGGGACCCCGTCTTCGTCCTGGAAGGCCGCCAGATGGTGTGGTCCGGCAGCGACCGCTTCGCCCCGCCATGTACGGACGCCGCGACAGTGGTCGAACTGGGGGCGGGGAGCGTGCCCGAGATGCTCGATCTCGTCGACCGGACGAGCCCAGGCCCTTTTCTCCCGCGCACGCACGAACTCGGCACCTACCTCGGCGTCCGCGAGAGAGGCACCCTGATGGCGATGGCGGGCGAACGACTGCGGCCACCGGGTTGGGCCGAGATCAGCGCGGTGTGCACTGCTCCCGAAGCGCGCGGACGAGGATACGCGGCCCGCCTGCTGGGTGCGCTCGTGGCGCGTATCACGGCCCGTGGTGAAACGCCCTTCCTGCACGCGGCCGAGGGGAACACCGGCGCGATCGCCCTCTACGAGAAGCTCGGCTTCCAGCTCAGGAGACAGGTGACCTTTCGGGGCTTCCGCACGCCGTGACCGCGTCGTCCGACGGTGACCTCGGCGCGTACCGGGCCGCGCACGCCGAACAGCGGGCAGCGGGCAGCGGGCAGCGGGCAGCGGGCAGCGGGCAGCGGGCAGCGGCACGAGCCTGCGCCGGGCGCCGGGGTGCCGCCCGGCCGGCACGGTGTGGTGGCGCGCGAGAGGGTGTTAATCCGTGCGTCTCCCGCGCGCCCCGCGGCTCGGGGCCGGGGCAGGGGCGATGCTGCGGCTATGACTGACCTTCTCGCGGGTGTGCTCTCCGAGTGCGCCCATGCCCCCTACCTGCGCGCCGTCACACGCGCCTTCGGGGCCCGTGCCGGCGCGACCAGCCTGGAGCCGCCCACACCCGACGCCTCGGCTCTGCTGGAGATCTCGGTGGAGTGCGACGGCCGGTGGGCACTGTTCTGGGGCCAGGACGACGGCTGGTGGTACGACACCGTGGACCCGGACGGTGAGCTGAGCGGCCGTCGCCGTCACCTGGTCGCCGACGCGCTGGTGCCCGCACCCGACACTGTCCTCCGGGCCGCCGAGCTTCTCGACGAGAGAGCCGGGGAGCTGCCCCTGCGAGCAGCCGAGACCGCTGTAGGAGACGACGTCCGACTCGCCCCGCCACAGGCGCGAGCCGTCGCACACGGCGACCTGACCGAGCCGGTCGCGCGCCGTCTGGCGGTCTACGCGGAAGGCGAGGAAGCCGGGGAAGTACCGGTCCAGCCGGCGCCGTGAACCCCGCCCGAAGGGGGTCTGGCCGCGCGGCGGCCCGACCCCCTTCGTCGTGCCGCTGCCGCTCGTGTGGCGAACGGAGCGGTCCTCACCAAGCGGCGCACCCCGCGAGGCTCCTCACACAGCGGCCAACCCGGCGACGAGTTGTTCGGCCTGTGCGATCTCTTCCGTCAGGGGGTGATCCTCGGCGACCATCGGCAGGGACGCCGCAGCGATGCGGAACGCCTCCGCCACCGGGGCGTGCGGCAGTTCCTCGGACCTGAGCCGCAGCGCCCTTACGGCGGCCAGCAGTTCGCACGCGAGCACGGTGCGGTAGGCGCCGATCGCGGCGGAGGTGCTGCGCGCCGCCTGGGTGGAGAAGCTGGCGTGGTCTTCCAGGCCGCGGGAGATGACGGCCGTCCCCAGGGTGACCGGTGCGGCCGCGTGCCGCAACTGGCTGAGGGCGTCGTGGGCGACGTATTCGAGGATCATGATGCCGGAGCTGCCGGACGGCCCGGCGGCGAGGAACGGGGACAGCCCCGTCAGCTCCGGTTCGACCAGGTCGCCGAGGCGAGCGGCCGACAGCTCCGCGACGTGGTGGAGCGCGGCCCTCAGGTGGTCGAGTGACAGCGCGAGGTAGGCCGTGGAGAAGTGTCCGTGGTGGTAGGCGTTCTCCGTCTCGATGTCGATGAAGGGGTTCTCCGCTGCCGCGTTGAGGTCGGTGCTCAGCACGCTCTCCAGGGAGTCGACGGCGTCCAGCGCCGGCCCCTGCACCTGGGGGAACGCGCGCAGCCCGAAGGGGTCCTGCAGCCTGCGGCCGGGGCGGGGCTCCTCGTCGCCCCAGAGGATGCGGCGCATCTCGGCGGCGCTGCGCACGGACCCCGGGTGCGGGCGCTGCGCGTGGACGCGTGCGCTGAACGCTTCGGGTGAGCCGCCGAGCGCGCAGTAGGACAGCCCCGCGACGAGGTGGCTGGAGTGGAGCAGCTCGCGCAGGTCGTGCCATGCCAGTACGGACTCCGCGAGGGTGGCGGCGTTGCTCGAGATGAACGCCAGGGCGTCGCCGGGGCTGATCGGCACCGGAGGGAGGGAGCCCACGGCCCAGGGGCGCCTCCCGGCGAGGGTCAGGGCGATCTCGGCGAGCGCGCTGAGGTCGCCGGTGCCGATGGCGCCGAGGGAGTGCACCCGCGGGAGGGCTCCGACGCGCAGCGCGCCGGACAGGGCTTCCAGGAGGCGGGGGTGGACCCCGCTGCCGGCCGCGGCGAGCTGGTTGAGCCGGATCAGCAGGGTCGAGCGGACGAGGGGGTCGGCGGCAAGCTCACCCGTTCCGCCCGCGTGGCTGCTGAGGAGGCGCAGGCCGTGCTGGTCGGCGGAGTCGGGGTCGACGACGTCGTGCCGGTTGGCTCCCACGCCGGTCGTCCGCCCGTAGACGGCCCTCTTGGCGCCGATGTCCCGCGCCACCACGTACGCTTCCCGGGCCCTGCCGAGCGCTGCGTCGTCGAGCTTCGCCCATGCGCTCCGGCGCGCCACGCGGACGACGTCGGCACAGCGCAGGTGCCGACCGTCGATGCGGACAGTGCTGTTGTCGGTCATCACCCACCCCTTGACATAGATCTATTCACCTCTGAGGCTGCATGAAATCCTCCATTCATGGTGCTTGGCAAGTCTGAGGAGAAAGCCGTGGAACACGTCCCCGAGGCCACCCGCACCCCCGAGCCGCCGAACGCCCCCCGCCCGCCGGACGACGCGGCGGCCTCCTCGCAGTCGCCCCCGACCCTCGACGACGCGCCCCTGAACCGCTTCCACATCAAGATCACCGCGCTCACCTTCGGCGCGAATTTCTCCGACGGCTACCACCTGGGCATCATCGGCATCGCCCTGACCCTGATCACCCCGCAGATGGGCCTCGGCGCTGCCTGGCAGGGCCTGCTGGGAGCCTCGGCGCTCATCGGCATCTTCGCGGGAAGCATCGTGCTCGGGTGGGCCGCCGACCGCTACGGAAGACAGCGGATCTACATGCTGGACTTCCTGCTCATCACGGTCGCCTCCGTGGCCCAGTTCTTCGTCACCGGGCCCACCGAACTGTTCGTGCTGCGCCTCCTGATCGGCTTCGGCATCGGCGCCGACTACGCCCTCGGCCCGACGCTGGTGGCCGAGTTCTGCCCGCGCCGCTACCGCGGCGGCCTCCTCGCCTCGCTCACCGCGATGTGGACGGTCGGCTACATCGCCGCCTACTTCCTCGGCAACTACCTGGTCGGTTTCGGCGGAGACAGCTGGCGGTGGCTGCTGGCCAGCAGCGCCCTCCCCGCCGTCTTCGTCCTGCTGATGCGCATCGGCACCCCCGAGTCCCCGCGCTGGCTCATCAGCAGAGGGCGCGTCGCGGAGGCCAAGGCGGTGGTCGCCAAGCACATCGGCTCCGGAATCGACATCTCCCCGCTGCTCACACGGGCGCAGCCCGAGGAAACGCACGACTACCGCGAGCTCTTCCGCCGACGCCACCGCAAGAACACCCTCTTCGGCGTCCTCTACTACAACTGCCAGGTCATCCCGTACTTCGCCATCTACACGTTCCTGCCGACGGTCATGGCGCGCCTGGGGCTCGCGGACGAGGAGTTCCTCAGCAACGGGCTGCTCAACGTCTTCCTGCTGCTGGGCGGCATCGGCGGGCTCTGGTTCGTGGCCAGATTCACCCGCCGCGGGTTCCTCATCTCCTCGTTCGTCGTCATGTCCCTCGCGCTCGGAGTGATCGGCGTGTGGCCGAGCGCGCCGACGCTGCTGCTGTTCCCGCTCTTCCTGGTCTTCACGTTCACCATGTCGGCCTCCTCCAACCTCGACCAGGTCTATCCTCCGGAGCTGTTCCCCACCGGGGTGCGCAGTTCGGGCGTGGGTCTGCTGAACGGGCTGAGCCGGATCGGCTCCGCCATGGGCACGTTCCTGCTGCCCGTCAGCCTCTCGACGTTCGGGTTCTCCACCTCGATGGTCGCGCTGACGGGCTTCCTCGTTCTCGGAGCGGTGGTGTCGGTGGCCTGGGCGCCGGAGACCAGCGGGATGGAACTGGATTGAATCACTGCGCGACCGGCCCGGCACCCAACGGGAGGAAGCGGGCACGAGGGCCCAACGCGTGTTCGTACTACAGTCGGTCCGCATGGACGCACGCCTCCCCTCCAGGCGCCGGCTGCTGAGCGTGGCGGCCCTCGCCGGAGCCACCGCGCTGACCGGCTGCTCGACGCACGGTTCCCACGGGTCGAACGGCCGTGGAAAGGGGAAGCCCTCGCCCAGCCCCTCCACCACCGACCTGGCCCGCCTCGACGACGGCCCGCCCGCCGACGCGGCAGCCTCCGCCCGGTCGGGTTCCGGCGCCTGGCGCTACACACATCTCGCGGACACCCTGGACGGCTCCTACAAGGCACTCGCCGCCACCTCGCGCGACGACGTGTGGGCGTTCGGCGTCCGCGGTGGGGTGAAGGACGGCAAGGGGCCCAAGGCCCTCTTCCTGGACCACTGGGACGGCGACAGGTGGCGCAGCCATCCGCTGCCGGACGGGCTCAGCCCGAAGTCCGCCGCCTGGGCGCTCGCCGCGAGCGGCCCGGACGAGGTGTGGCTGGCGAGTCGCCCGTCGGGCGACGATCCCTCCGTACACCACTGGGACGGCCACACATGGCGGACCCTGCCCGCACCGCCGGCGGCCGACGGACAGAGGTTCGGGGGCGGTGAGCTGGACGGGGCCTGGTGCGCCGCCGTCGGCCCGCGCCTGTGGCTCTGCGTCGGCGGGAAGACACTCCACTGGGACGGCGACGCCTGGCACGCGCCCGAACTGCCCTTCCACGCCTCGGCGATCACCGCGGCCCGCGCAGAGGACCCGCAGACCGCTCCGCGGGTCTGGGTCGTGGGGAGGGTGGACACCGACTGCGGGTCGGGCGAGTGCTATCCGCAGCCGGCGAGCGCCCGCTGGGCCCACGACGGCTGGCAGAAGCTGGACACTCCGGCCTTCCGCTTCCCCGATCCCGTGCCGCCCGAGGCGAGCGCGTCCCTCGACACCGTGGTCCACGACCCGGAGCGCGACCGCCTGTGGTCTCTCGGGCGCAACGACTTCAACCACGGCGAGGTCGAAGAGGAACCCGATTCGGAGACCATCCTGCTGACGGGCGACGGCAGCGGCTGGACCAAACGCCGGCTGCCGCGCATGAACCGTGCCCTCTCCACCGCCACCACCGTCCCCGACGGGACCGGAAGCCTGCTGCTCGATTCGGACAACCGGCTCACGAAAGACGGGAAGGTGCGCCGCCTGCACAGCCCGGGAAGGCTGCCGGACCCGCCGAAATACGCCTCCGCCCCACCGGAGAAGTACGACTTCGGGCAGCCGATGGAGTGCGCCGTCCTGTGCCTGGTTCCCGGCACCCGTACCGTGCTCGCCGCCGGCGCGGTGCGCTACCTCCCGCCCGGCACCAACGAGCAGCCCCTCCGCCCCATGCTCGCCCGCTACGACGCGGACGGGAAGGACTGAGCGGGGGCCGGCCCCCGAGGTGGCGGCTCTCCGTGGCGACTTCGCGTCCAGCGCCGTTCACCGTCCGGTGCCGGAGCATCTCGATCCGTCGATAACCTGTGCCCATGAAACGTACGTGGACAGTGCCGGTGTTGTACGTGCTCTGCGGCGCATTCGTCGCGGCCTGGCAGGTCTTCCAGGGCAGTTCCGGCACTGCCGCGGTTCTCCTGGTGCTGTTCGTCCTGCTCGCCGCCGCACACTCGACCGTCATCTTCCCCAGGTCCGTCGGCGCGCTGGAGGCGCAGCGCCGCAGCGCGGCCGACGGCCGACCGGTCGTCTTCTGGCGTCCTGGCTGCGCGTACTGCCTGCGCATGCGCATCAAGCTGGGCCGCAGCGCCCGCCGAGCGCACTGGGTCGACATCTGGCGCGACCCGGCCGGAGCGACGGCGGTACGAGCGGCCAACGACGGCAACGAGACCGTGCCGACCGTCTTGCTGGCGGGGCGGGCCCACACGAATCCCGACCCCGCCTGGGTGCGCGAACACCTCTCGCCTTCCGCCTGATCGAGCGCTGCGCCGGACCGGGCGCGGCACCGGGCCGGGCGCGGCACCGGACCGCAGCGCAGCGAGCGCGAGACCTCGTCGCCCCCGAGGGCTTCAGCCTGCGCCCGGGTGCGGACCGTTCACGGCGCCGCGCCGGGATCGCGTCGCCGGGCGGCACGCAGTACGTCGTCCAGGTCGCCGAGGCGGTCGAGTTGCTTGACGGCTCGGGCGGTGCGGTAGTTGTGCGAGAGCCGGTCGCGGTGGCGGTGGATGAACTCCCAGTAGCCGGCCGTGTAGGGGCAGGCGCGCTCGCCGGTGCGTTCGGTGGGCCGGTAGGCGCAGGGCCCGCACAGGTCGCTCATGGTGTTGATGTAGGAGCCTCCGGCCGCGTACGGCTTGGTGGTGATGCGCCCGCCGTCGGCGTACTGGGACATGCCGATGACGTTGGTGAGCATCACCCAGTCGTACCCGTCCACGAAACAGCGGTGGAACCAGTCGGTCACCGCCGCCGGGTCCCAGCCGCGCTGGAGCGCGTGGTTGCCCAGAACCATCAGCCGGGGGATGTGGTGGACCCAGCCGTGGTCGCGCACCTGTGCCAGGGTGGTGGACATGCAGCGGGCCTCGACCGCGTCGGCGTCCAGGCGGGAGAACCAGTCCGGCAGTGGCGCGTGGTGGCCCAGCGCGTTGGCCTCCCGGTAGCGCGGACCGAAGTACCAGTACAGGTTCCACATGTACTCGCGCCACCCGGCGACCTGCCGGACGTAGCCTTCCACGGAGTTGAGCGGCGCCTCGCCCGCGCGGTAGGCCTTCTCGGCGGCCTCGACGCACTCCGCCGGATCGAGCAGCCCCAGGTTGAGCGCGGCGGACAGCATGCTGTGGCTCATGGCCCAGTCCCCCGCGAGCATGGCGTCCTCCCACCGGCCGAAGGTGGGCAGGCGCTTGTCGACGAAGGCGCGCAGCGCACGCCGGGCCTCCGCGCGGCCGGCCGGAAACCGCCGCGGCCCGTCCCGGCCGACGAAGGAGACCTCCCCCTTCCGCTCCCAGCGGTCCAGATCGGCCCTGACCTCCTCGTCGATGGCGTCCTCGCGCGGCCGGTAGGGAGCCGGCACCGGCAACGTGTCCCGCTCCTTGGGCGGGGGCTCGCGGTTGTCGGTGTCCAGGTTCCACGTGCCGCCGGCGGGCTGGTCGCCGTCCATCAGCAGCGCGTGGTCCTGGCGCACGTGCCGGTAGAAGTCCTCCATCCGCAGGTGCCCGCCGCGGACGGACTCCGCCCACCGGCCGAACGCGTCAGGCTCGACGAGGAACCCGCGCGGGGGCAGTACCCGCACCTGTGCGTGCTCGCGCACGAAGCGCGCGGCGGCGTGGGAGGTGGGGTGGTGGACCGTCACGGACGCGTTGCCCACGGCCCGGGCCAGGCCGTCGCGGTAGGTCTCCGCCCGGACGTAGCGCACCCGGTCCCCGAGTTCGGCCGCACGGTGCCGCATGGCGGACAGCAGCAGGTGCGCCTTGGCGCGGTGGAAGCGCCGCCGGCGGAGGACCGACCGGGACTCGATCATGACGACGGTGCTGTCAGGACGCAGGAAGTGCGGTCCCAACTGGTCTCCGAACAGCCAGTGGAAGGGTGCCTCGGAGCGCTCGTCTGCCATCTCGTGGATCCTTCCCTGGCTGCCTGACCCGGCCACCGCCAGTGTGATCCACGTTGCGCCGCAGACGGAGGCGGCACGCTAGAGCCCGACCGGCCGTGTACGCCGGCGTGCTCGGCGGGAGCGCCGGCGTACACGACGGAAACGCCGCTCCTCAGCGGAGCCTGGCGCCGTACACGTGGTCGACCGCCATCGTCATCAGCACGCGCCGGTCGGAGACCATCGTGGAGCGGTACTCGTCCCAGTCAGGGTGCTCCCCCGCGGCGTGCCGGTAGTAGCGCACCAGCGCCTCGACCTCCGGGCCTTGGGGATCCGTTCCGGGACCGGTGAGCGTCACCGCGCCCTCGGCGGTGGCCCACCCCCAGCCGTCGGCGCTGGTGACCTCCAGGGCGGCGCGGGGGTCGCGCCGCAGGTTGGCCGTCTTGGCGCGTCCTTCGGTCATCGACACGTACAGGCGGTCGGCCTCCCGGTCGTAGAACGGCTGCACGGGTGAGAGCTGAGGCCTACCGTCCGACTTGAGGGTGGCCAGGACGCCGAGTCGGCTCTCGGACAGCAGGGTGCGCGGGTCGAATGCGGTGGTCGTCATGGTGGAGACCAATCCACAGGCGCGTGCGCGTATTCCCGAAGCCTCGGTGCGGCGCTGGATTTTCACCGGATTCCCGCACACGGGGACCCGCCTGGCGGTCGGCCGGACGGTGCCCCGCTGCTGTGCGGTGCCGTGGGCGCCGCACCACAGGGACGGCCTCATTCCGCGCGGCTCCACGTCGCCTTGTTGTCCCAGTAGCCGCGGATCTCCTCCAGGGAGCGGCCCTTGGTCTCGGGCGCCATGCGGTAGAGGAAGACCAGGGCGAGCGCGGAGAGGACGGCGAACGCGCCGAACGCGGTCGACCCGCCGAACGCCGCGAGGACGTTGGGGAAGGCGAAGGTGGCGATCAGGTTGGCCGCGAAGTCGGACAGGAGCAGCGCGCCGGCTCCCACACTGCGCAGGCGGGCCGGGAACGCCTCGCCGGTGTAGACCCAGATCAGGGAGCCGATGCCGAAGTAGAAGCCCAGGTAGAACAGTCCGATGGCGGCGGTGGCCACGTACCCGGTGCCGGTGGAGATGCGGTCCTGCGCGAAGACGAAGGCCATCACCGTGTGCCCCACCACCATGGCGGCCGTCCCCAGGATCAGCGGCGGGCGCCTGCCCCACCGGTCCACCACCGCCATCGACAGCACCACCCCCACGGCGGCGACGACCTGCACCAGCGTGGAGGCCAGAATGCTGTCGGCGCCGTCGCCGAAGCCGGCCTTGGCGAAGATGGTCGGGCTGAAGTAGAGGATGGTGTTGTTGCCGGTGATCTGTACGGCGAACCCGAAGGCGATGACGAAGAAGGTGGGTCGCGCGTACCGCTTGGCGAAGATTTCCCGGAAGCGGCCGTGTTCGCTCTCCGCCAGGTCCGCCTCGATGGCGGTCAGCCGGGCCGGGGCGTCCGCGTCGGGATCGAGCCGCCGCAGGGTCTCCAGGGCGCGCTCCCGCATACCCCGCATGGCGTACCACCGGGGGCTGTCGGGAAAGCGCAGCAGTGCGAGGAAGACCACCCCGGCAGGGGCCGCGGCCAGGCCGAGAACGGCCTCCCAGGACTCGCTGCCGGAGAGCGCCCAGGCCGTCAGCAGGGAGATAATCACGCCCGCGCAGGTGAAGAACTGGAAGGCGGTGCCCAGGCGGCCGCGGTTCTCCTCGGAGGCGAACTCGGAGATGAAGACGGGGGCGACGACGGTGGCCAGCCCCACGGTCACGCCGAGCAGGAGCCGCACCACGGTCAGCCACCACAGCCCGAGCGGGACGGCGCTCAGTCCGGCGAAGGCCATGAAGCCGAAGGCCACGGCGAGCATCGCGCGGCGCCTGCCCAGTTCGTTGGCGACCCGGGGGCCGACCGCGGCGCCCACGAGGCTGCCGACCACGACGATCGAGGTGATCACCGAGGTCCACAGGGTCGTCAGGTGGTAGTCGCTCTCCAGGAAGACGAGCGCGCCCGAGATGGACCCGGTGTCGTATCCGTAGATGAGACCGATGGCCGAGGCGACGACGGCGACCTTCGTGCCGAGGCTTCGCCGCTCGGGCGCCCGCGCCGGGGCCGTGTGCTGTGCGTCCGGGGGCTGGTGCGTCGCCTGCCGCGTCTCCCCTTCCCGCCCCACGTCTTCCCGCCCCACGTCGCCGCGTTCCTCGCCGATGATGGCGCCCGCGCCGGAACCGGTCCCGGTGACCGGTCCCTCTTCCCCTGCGCCGCCCGCCGATCTGGTGCCCGCCATGTTCCGCTCCTCCCTGTCCCGAGTGGGTGCCGTCCTGTTCAGGCGGCGTGCGCGCCCGGCCGTACGGTGGCGCCTGTCGCCAGCGACTCGTGCACGGCGAGGACCACGTCGGTGACCGCCCGGCCGGCCCGCAGACCGGGGCCGACGGGGCGGCCCTCGTTCAGGCAGGAGACGAAGTGCTGCACCATCCACGTGGGCGGCCCCTGCAGCCTTCCGTCGATCTCGTCCCCGAGCAGGCCGGGGAAGCGGAGGCCGTCGGGGCCGCGTGCCGCACGCTCTGCTCGTGCAGGTCCACGTGGACGGCGGAGCGGTCGCCGACGGCCTGCAACCGGAAGTCGACGATGGAGGGCATGCTGTCGGGCAGCACCCAGGTGGACGTCAGGTTGGCCGTGGTGCCGTCGTCGAAGGTGAGCAGGGCGTGCACGACGTCCCAGGTGTCCACTCCCCGGGCCGCGAGCTGCCCGCGGGAGCCGCGTGCGTCCACCGAGGTGACCGTGCGGCCGTTCACCCACGTCGCCACATCGACGGTGTGACTCATCAGGAACCACGCGGGTGAGGAGCGCGCGGCCCAGGAGAGCATCTCGGTGGGGACGTACCAGGTGTTGCTGAGCAGGATGTTCTGGGTCAGGACCTGGCCCAGCTCTCCGGCGGCGGCGACCTCCCGGATCCGGCGGACGGCCGGGTTCCAGCGGTTCTCGAAGCCCACCATGCACTCCACCCCCGCTTTCCGTACGGCGGCTTCGATGGCGGCGGCGTCCTCGGCGGTCGTCGCGAGAGGCTTCTCGATCAGCAGGTGGAGGCCGCGTTCCGCCGCGTCCACCGCCGGGTCCCGGTGGGCGAAGTCGGGCGTCGCCACGATGACGGCGTCGAGGTCGGCCTCCTGGAGCATGTGCCGGTGGTCGGTGTAGGCGGCGAGGCCGAAGGCGTCGGCCGTCTTCTCCGCGGTGGCCTGCGACAGGTCGCTCACCGCCCGGACGTCGGCACCGGGAAAGTGCTGGAGCGACTTCGCGTACATGTGGCCGCGTATGCCGCCGCCGATGATGCCGATCTTCTGCATGGGGACCTCGCCGTCAACGTGGGGCCGTGGCCTGCCGCTCGCCAGAGGGCGGCGGCTGCCGGCCCGGCCGATCAAGTAAGTTCACACTGCGTACTAACCTCGCCGAGCGTCAAGGGGTGCGGAGGATCGAATTCCTCCCGCATACCGCGTCGCCACAGCGACTCAGCACAGGGCCTCCCGGCACACGCCGCTTCTGTGGCAGAGTGAGTGAGCTGACGTCGAGCGCCGGGGTTGGTACGGGAAAAACCGGGGTTAGTACGTGATACGTCGAAACCCGACAGTGAGGATCGCCGCTCCGCAGGCGTTGCGGTCCTCGGGAAAGGCAGGCCGTGAACCGGGTCCGGATACTCCAGTCGCTCTACGACTTCGGGCCGCTCTCCCGCGCCGAACTGGCCCGGGTCACCGGCCTGTCCCGCAGCGCCCTGACAGTCATCGTCGAGGACCTCGTCCGTCAGGGTCTGCTCACGCAGGAGGCGGCGCGGCCCAGTAGTCCCGCCGGCGGCAAACCTGCCAGGCCGCTGTGGTTCGCACCCGACTCACCGCCGCTGGTCGGGGTCCACCTGCTGCCGGGGCGCGTGGAGACGGCGCTGGTCAGCGCCGGTGGGAAGGTGCTCACCAAGGCCGAACGCGTCTTCAGCACGGAGCCGGACGCGCAGGCGGCCATCGAGGCACTCGTGAGCGCGACGGCGGAAGTGGCCGACGCCGCCTCGACCACCCCGCTGGGCGTCGGTGTCGCGGTGGGCGGAATGGTGGACTCGGACACCGGAACGGTGGTCAAGGTCGCCCTCGCACCCGAACTCGACGGCCTGCCCGTCGGGCGCACCCTCCAAGGCCGGCTGGGCCTGCACCTCGTGTGCGTCGACATGCACCCGCGCGCCCAGGCGTTGGGCGACCGGTGGTTCGGGCAGGGCCGCGGACGAAGCCACTTCGCCTCCGTCTACACCGGAGAGGCACTCGGCGTCGGCCTCGTCGTCGGCGGTGACGTGCACCGGGGCCCGGCCGGCGCGGGCGGTGAGGTGGGGCACAGCATCGTCCAGGTCGACGGCGAGCTGTGCCACTGCGGTCAGCGGGGCTGCTGGGAGACTCTCGCCAGCCACTCCTGGCTCCGCGCCCAGGCGGCGAGCCGGGGCCTGCCAGGGGCCACGACGCTGGGCGCCGGTGCGCTCTCCCGCCTCGCCGCCGCGCGCGTACCGCACGCGGCGGAACTGCTGGACGAGTGGGCGGGCAACCTCGCCGTCGGCCTGGTGAACCTCCATCAGGTCTTCGCGCCCGGGCTGTTCATCCTCCACGGAGACACCGTCGCCGGTGGCGAGGAACTGCGGAGCCGTATCGAACGCGCCCTGCACTCCCGCATCCCGCCCCACCCCGGCGGGCCGCCGCAGGTGGCGTTCACCGCGCTGGAAGACCACGCCACGCTGCTGGGCGCGGCGGGACTCGTCCTCTCCCACCACTTCAACGCGCCCGGACCGCCTCCCCCGCGGGACGCCACGCCCTCGGAGCGGCCGCGGCACGCCACGCCTTCTGAGCGCCCGCCTGCCTGACCCGGGAGTGCCCGCACTCCACACCTGCGGGAGGGGGCGCACGATGACATCGGCCCCGGCCCGGAGGCGGCATAAAACGGGTGCGCCTGCCGGGGTCCGTCCTGCATGCTGGAGGTTCATGAAGAACACTCCGCGAGACAGACCGCGCGACGCGCGCCACGTACGCGTCTCGAAATACCTGGCCCGCCATCTGCGCCACGACCCCCAGCGGATCGGGCTCGTGCTGGACGCGGGCGGATGGGCCCGCACCGACGAACTCCTCGCCGCGGCCGCCGCGCACGGTTTTCCCCTCACACGGGCCGAGCTGGAAGCCACGGTCGCCGACAACGACAAGCAACGCTATGCGTTCTCCGCCGACGGTACGCGCATCCGCGCGAACCAGGGGCACACGATCGCCGTGGAGTTGGGCCTGCCCGAGTCGGCGCCCCCTCCCGCGCTGTTCCACGGAACCACCCCGCGGTTCCTCGCCGCCATCCGCGACGAGGGACTGCGCCCGATGGCCCGGCACGCGGTGCATCTGTCGCCCGACCGGGAGACCGCGACCCGCGTGGGGGCCCGCCGCGGCAGGGCCGTCGTACTGACAGTAGCCGCCGGCCTCATGCACGAGCGGGGTCACACCTTCCAGCGCAGCGCGAACGGCGTGTGGCTCACCGGCTCCGTTCCGGCACGCTACCTCACCTTCCCCGACCAGCATCGTGTACGGCACCTGTGACGGTCCCCGTCCGGCTTCGGCCTCGCCCGAGGGCCCGCCGGTACGGAGGGCTCCGGGCACATCCTCCGTCACAGGACGCAGGACCGCCGGGTCCGAGGCTCCGGCCCGGGCAGCGGGTCACACGAGGTTTCTGGCGACGACGAGCCGCTGGATCTGGTTGGTGCCTTCGTAGATCTGCGTGATCTTCGCGTCACGCATCATCCGCTCCGCGGGGAAGTCCTTGGTGTACCCGTAGCCGCCGAGGAGTTGCACCGCGTCGGTCGTCACCGCCATGGCCACGTCCGAGGCGAGGCACTTGGCCGCCGCCCCGAAGTATGTGAGGTCACGCGCACGCGCGGTGCTGCGGGCCGCGGCGGCGTAGACCATCTGGCGGGCCGACTCCACCCGCATCGCCATGTCGGCGAGCATGAACTGCACGCCCTGGAAGTCGGCGAGCGCCTGCCCGAACTGGCGTCGCTCCCGCACATAGGACACGGCGGTGTCCAGGGCTCCCTGGGCGATTCCGAGTGCCTGGGCGCCGACCGAGACCCTGGTGTGGTCCAGCGTCCCCAGTGCCAGGTGCAGTCCCCTGCCCCGCTGCCCGAGCAGCCGGTCGGCGGGGATACGGCAGTCGTCGAAGTAGACCTCACGTGTGACCGAGCCCTTGAGACCCATCTTGCGTTCCGGCTCGCCGTAGCCCAGGCCCGGGTCGTCGGCGTGGACGACGAACGCCGAGATGGAGCGGGAGCCTGCTCCGGGGTCGGTGACGGCGAAGACGATCAGGTAGCGGGCGACGCCGGCTGAGGTGATCCAGGTCTTGACCCCCTCCAAGGACCATCCGCCCTCCTCGGTCGCCGTCGCGCGGCAGCGCATCGCCGCGATATCGCTGCCCGCCTCCCGCTCGCTGAGGGCGTAGGCCATCAGGGCGTCGCCCGCGGCCACTTCGGCCAGGTAACGGCGCCGCTGCGGCTCCGTGCCGGCCAGCAGCAACGGTGTCACCCCCAGCTTGTTGGAGGTCTGGATGGTGGAGGTGGACGCGCACACCCGGGCGACCTCCTCCACGGCGATGGCCGCGGCGAGCGCGTCGGCACCGTCGCCCCCGTACTCCTCCGGGACCCCTGGCGCGTGCAGGCCGGCGGCGACGAGTGTCTCGTGGTTGTCGTGCGGAAACTCCCCCCTTGCGTCGACCTGCGCGGCCCGGGGACCGAGCTTCTTCTCCGCGACGGTACGGGCCGCGGCCCGGAACTCCTCGTACACCTCGGGCAGCAGGTACGGCGTCGACGTCTGGAACGGGTCCTGTGTCATGGCGGGCTCCTTCGCGGCCGGTTGCGGACAACGCGTGTGCCAGCTCATTGGGGCGCACCACAGGGGCCGGGGCCAATGTGCGTGTGCACGAGGACCGGCCGCGTCTTCGTGCAGGCGCACGTCGACGCAGCGCCCGGCGCCTCCGTACGTTCCCTCTGCCGCCGCGTCGCGGCCCCTCACCGCCCCTCACCTGACCGAAAGGCCCACGCGATGAACGTCTTCACCGGACTGCGTGTCCTCGACCTCAGCCGGGTTTTGGCCGGCCCGTACTGCACAGCCCTGCTGGCCGACCTGGGCGCCGACGTGGTGAAGGTCGAGCCACCAGGCGGTGACGACGCCCGCCACCTGGGCCCGTTCCTGGACGGGGAGAGCGTGTACTTCGCCCAGCTCAACCGCGGGAAGCGCAGTATCGTCCTCGACCTGAAGAACGCCGACGACCATGCCGCGCTGCTGCGGCTGGCGGCGCGGGCCGATGTCCTGGTGGAGAACTTCCGCCCCGGTGTCACCCGGCGACTCGGCATCGACCACGCCGCGCTGCGCACCGCCAATCCGCGGCTGGTCTACGCGAGCATCTCCGGTTTCGGCCAGACGGGCCCGATGCGGGAGTACCCCGCCTACGACCTGATCGTGCAGGCGATGTCCGGGCTCATGGCGGCGACCGGCGCACCAGGCGGACCGCCCACGAGGGTGGGTGAGTCGGTCGGGGACCTCATGGCCGGGCTGTTCGCCTCCTGGGCGGTCAGTGCCGCCCTGTTCGACCGCGAACGCACCGGCCGAGGCCGGTACGTCGATGTCGCCATGCTCGACTCGCTGGTGTCCTTGCAGGTGACCGCGATGAGCCTGCTCACCGCGACCGGCCGGCTGCCAGGACGCGTCGGCAACCGGCACCCCGTCTCCGCGCCGTTCGACACCTACCGCACCGCCGACGGACTCGTCGCCGTCGCCGTGGCCAGTGACACGGTCTTCGCGCGCTTCGCCCACCTGGTGGGACGACCCGAGCTGCCCGGGGACCCGCGGTTCAGCGACGACACGGCCAGGGCCCGGCACCTCGGAGAGATACGGGAGATCACCGAGAGCTGGTCCGCCACGCTGACCACAAACGACGCGGTGAAGCAGGCGCTGGACGCGGGCGTCCCGGCAGCCGCCATCCGCGACCTCGCGCAGGCGGTGGACAGCGAACAGATACGGGACCGCGGCCTGATCGGCGCTTTCGACCATCCCGTGCTGGGCCGCACCCCTTTCCTGCGCCAGCCGGTCCATTTCGGGGAGGTCGCCGCGACCGCCGAGGAGAGGGCGTCTTCGAGCCCGGGTCTCGACGAACACGCGGCACAGGTCATGCGCCAGTGGCTCGCGGAAGACCGGTCTTCGTGAACACGCCCGCGGTCGCGCGTCCGGTCCGGGGCGAGCACCCGCCCCGGGCTGCCGCGCGGCGCGGGTGGCACCGCGTGCGGCCTCCGTCTCACGGCCCGGAGACCGCGCCCGCGCCTCCCTCTCCCCCGGCCTCCAGTGCGCTCAGCGCGAGCCACAGTTCCATGCGGTTCGCGAGACGGCCGAGGTCACGCCCTGTGAGCTGTTCGACCAACCGCAGCCGGTAGCGCAGGCTGTTGCGGTGGAGGGTGAGGGCCTCCGCGGTGGCGGCGGGCGCGCAGTCGTGTGCGAGGTACGTGCGAAGGGTCGCGGTCAGTTCGGCGTGGTGCTCCTCGTCGTAACGGAGCAGGGGAGCAAGGACGGCCCGGCCGAGATCGTGCAGCGGCAGCTCCAGGTTGCCCATCAGAAGTCCGGTGATGCTCAGCGGGGAAGCCCGGTGCACGCCGGGCCCCGCCTGCGCCCCCTGGCGCGCCTCGAAGTACCCCGTCCGCAACCCCGGCACACCACGGCGCGCCTCACTCACGCCGACGTGCACGTGCCGGTCCACCATCGCCAGGTGCCTCGCGACCATGTGTGCACTCGCCTCGGCGTCGGCGCCCTCGGGCACGAGCACCGTCACGGTGTCGTCGATCAGGGCGGTGGGCAACCGGTCCCCCTCCCGCTCCAGCAGCGGACGCAGCGTCCACGGCAGAGTGCGCAACCGATCGGGGTCGCCGACGATCCGCGCCACCACGACCGCGTGGTGCGCCTCGGTGGAGATGCCGTACGACGACAGGCGACGGCGGGCCTCGCCCTCGGACACGGTGCGGTGCACGACGTCTTCGAGCAGCTGCCCCAGCAGCTCCCGCCTGCCGGTGAGTACGGCCTGGTGGCGGGCGACCTCCAGGCCGAGGATGCTGGTGGCGAACGACAGCAGCTCACGCTGCTCGGCGGGTCGTCGGGTGCACAACCACGCCACCGGCACATCGGCCACACTGACCGGCACCGCCGTCCCCGCCTCGTCCACCAGGCGGCCTTGGGTGGCATCCGGCCAGGCGGACGAGGCGGGAAACCGGGAGAGGACGAGGCCCGCGGGGTCGACGACGGCGAGCGCCCCCGCCCCCAGCTGCCGGTGGAGCCGGCGCAGCAGACCGCGGAAGCCGTGCCCCGAGGTCAGCTCGCGCACGAGCTCGTCCTGGAGCGTGACCGCGGCGCGTACCGCGTCGTACCGCTCGGCGAAGATCCGCTCGGCCACCCAGTGGCTGATCTGGACGAACGGCACCTCGACCGGTGAGCTGACCAGCGCGAGACCCGCTTCCTCCGCGGCCTCGACCACGGCATGCGGCACACTGCGGTGCACGAGACCGGTACCGAAGCAGAGCGCGGCCACGGG
Source organism: Streptomyces tubbatahanensis (assembly GCF_022699385.1). Lineage (NCBI taxonomy): Bacteria > Bacillati > Actinomycetota > Actinomycetes > Kitasatosporales > Streptomycetaceae > Streptomyces > Streptomyces tubbatahanensis. The sequence goes on from NZ_CP093846.1 coordinate 264,524, forward strand.
GAGTTCGGCGAGCCGATGGGCGAGCCGGTGCCATTCCGCGTCCTTTCGCTCCAGCATGCCCGTGGACAGGACGAGCTCACCGCCGCGCAGGAACGGGAGCGGATCGGGCAGCTCCGTCGTCGAGACCCAGCTGATCGACCGGTCACCGGTCCGGCAGTGACGGGTGAGGGCGCGCAGCCCCAGAGCGGACTCGTCCAGGAGATCGGAAACGGTGACAGACACCTCGCGATTGTGCACCAGCCCCGGGCGCCGGGACGAACCGCTCGACGACACGCGCAGTGAGGCGTAGGCCCTGGCTGACCTGGGCGGGAGCGATCTGCCGCGGCCGAAAGTCGCCGCGTGGTGGCTGCTTGGACGGGGGAGCTTCCCGGGGTGATACGCCGTTGCCTCTGGGGGGTTCGGATGGGCTGGAAGGAAGACGTCAAGGTGCTGCGCGAGGCAATCGATGAGCTCGGGAAAGGGGTGGGGTCGGGGCTCACGGAGTTGCGGGAGCAGAACCAGGAGATGCGTGGCTTGCTGGGTCAAGCCCATGCTGATCTGGTCACTGTGAGGCGGGAGGTGGAGCAGTCACGCGACGCGGTGGCAGCGCTGCGCGCCGAACTGGCGGAACGGCCCCGGCCGGATCGGACCACGGTGGCCCGGGGCCAGGGTGAGGAAGCAGGTGAGCAGGACCGCGAGGAGTTGCTGGGGCTGGCTGCGGGTGTCGCCCGCGCCGAGTTGGTGTGCCACCGGGACACGTGGGCTTTCGTCGTGGAGCGGGCGTCCCGCGGTGAGCACTTCAGGTTGCCGACGGACATCTCCGAGCAGCCGGACGGCACGGTGGAGGTGGACGTGTCGGGGCGGTCGCTGCTCGCGGCGGTGGACGAGTTGTGGGCGGTGCGGCGCGAGCCCGGCGCGTCAGTGGGCACGCAACGGATGGCGGCTTTGGCGTACCAGCGGATCGGGGAGGCCCTGCGTGAGACGGGTCAGGCTGCGGATGCCGGCGCGGACGAGCGGCAGGTGACGCGCATCGTGATCGACGACCGGCCGTCAGGAGGCGAGGCGTAGGCGAGGGGCGAAGCGAGGGCTCTCGTCGCGCGACGCGGTGAGAGCCCTCGACGCCTGCCTGCTCACGGGATGCGCTGGTCGCCGCGTGCCGGCGGCGAAGCCGACGTCACGCCTCAGAGCGTGTCTTTGATCCCGCAGCAGGCCCTGGGCAGGGTTCGGCACGGGAAAGGGGCAGTCGAGGCTGGAGGTAGTTGTCGAAAAAATCGGTGGTATGTCGCCCTCGGGCCGTGCACACTCACCAGTCATGTCGACGACGCCTCCGGCCGGCCCGCTGTGTACGCGTGATTCACTCGCCTCCGAGCTGCGCGACATTGGCCTCCAACCTGGTGAGACCCTCCTGGTGCACTCCTCCCTCAGCTCGCTCGGCTGGGTGTGCGGGGGCCCCGGCGCCGTCGTCATGGCACTGCTCGACGCCCTCGGCGACCGCGGCACCCTGGTGGTGCCGACGCATTCTGGCGACAACTCGGACCCAGCGAACTGGAGCAATCCGCCCGTGCCCGAGACGTGGTGGGCGGACATCCGCGCATCGATGCCGGCTTACGACCCGCGCACCACACCCACCCGCGGTGTAGGTGCGATCCCGGAGGCCTTCCGCAACTGGCCTGGAGCCGCCCGTAGCGCGCACCCGCAGACCTCATTCGCGGCCATAGGCCCGCGCGCCTCCACGATCGTGGACAGCCACGCGCTGGACTGCCAGCTTGGTGAACGCAGCCCACTCGCCCGGCTGGAAGAAGCCAGGGCGCGGATCCTTCTGCTGGGCGCGGGCTTCGAATCCTGCACAGCGTTCCACCTGGCCGAGTACCGGATTCCCGCTCCGCAGGTCGACAGCTCCTTCGCAGTCATGACCCCGCAGGGCCGCCGCTGGAGCACCGTGCGCGATACCTCGATCACCGATGACCGCTTCGATGATCTGGGCGCGGCTTTCGAGAAAGAACGCCCAGTGGTACGGGGCACGGTGGGTGCGGCCGAGGCTCGGCTGTTCTCCCTGGCTGACGCCGTCGCATACGCCCAGGTCTGGCTCGCCGAGCACCGTCCACGCGCGTCCTCGACCCAAACGCCCTCCCGAGAGCAGAGGGGAGAGAAGGGCGGTTAGGTCTCGGCCGACACTGGTTTTCTCGGCCAGCTGGGGGTGGCGCCTTTGCGGGAGAGGCGCCTGGTCATGAGAGTGATGGCGGCCCAGGTGATCAGGCTTTCTGAGTGCTGGGGAAGTCTTTCGTAGTCTCTGGCGTGTCGGCGGGCGTGCATCATCCAGGCCAGGCTCCTCTCGACGACCCAGCGGCGGGGCAGGACGACGAAGCCGGAGGCGTCCCGGGGGCGGCTGACCGTCTTGATCATCAGGTTCGAGTGCTGCTTGTGGCGACCGCCCGAGGCCCTTTCCCCCTCTCGCGGCGGATGGGCGTGGCATGACGCAGGCCGGGTCGGGCAGCAGCGGTTCGATCAGGGCTCACTCGGCATCGGTGGTGTCCGAGGGGTAGCGACGCCGGCGCATGAGGCAGGCGCCGGCGATGAGGTCGAGGGTGGATTCGATCAGCCGTCGGCCCTGGTCCAGATCAGCGGTGGCCAGCTCCAACGCGACGCGCGCCCAGCCCGAGAATGCGGCGCCGCGTCTACGCGCGCACACAAAACCCGGCTCGCAGGGCCGCGGGGCACCACCGCGCGGGTTGACCTCTCCCCGCGAGGCAACTACTTTCCTGTCAGGAAAGTGATTCCGCCAGGGAAAGTTTGGGAGGCTCCCGATGACAGACCGTCCTACCCCCGCCGAGGCCGCCCGCGCGCTACAGGAGGCCGAGCACCGAAGGGACCAGGTCTTCGCCTCGGTACAGGAATCCCGGTGGGTCGCGGTGGTGTGCGGGACCGTGCTGTTCGTGTGCCTCGCGGCGCCGGACTTCTTCGGCTCCGAGGCGACGCGGTGGACCTCCCCCCTCCTCGCGGTGCTGTCGGTGACCTACGCGGTCATGCTCAACACGCGCCGCGGCTCGGCCCTGCTGGGCCGGCCCACGCGGCTGCGCAGGAAGGAGATCGCACCGAGGTTCGCCACCCTCGCGCGCGTGATCCTGCTGCTGGTCATGGCGGCCGGCCTCGCGGCCGCCTTCATTCCGCACCCGGGCATACCTCTCCCCTACTGGCGGACGGTCGCAGGCGTGCTGCTCGGCGGCTTCGTGATCGTGTTCGGCCGCCGGTCCGAGCAGGCACTGCTCGCCGTCGCCCGTCGGGACAGGACCGAGGGGAAGGATCTGGGTTGGGCTCATGGCGGCCGCTGACTTCGACCCTGTGCTCCTGGACCCGACACGGCTGTCGATCGTGTCGCTGCTGTCCGGTGTCCAGTGGGCCGAGTTCGCCTGGGTGCGGGAATCGGTGGGCCTGTCCGCCTCGGCCCTGTCCAAGCAGATCACCACGCTCGGCAACCAGGGCTACGTCGACATCGACAAGGGCTACGTCGGTAAGCGCCCCCGCACCTGGCTGAACCTGAGCGAGGAGGGACGCACCGCGCTGGAGGCCCATCTCGCGGCGCTCCAGCGGGTCGTGGAGGACTCCCGGCGGGCTGCGGACACCTATCGGGCGACGAACGAGAGGCCCTCGCACGGCTGAGGGGCCGCCGTCACCGGCGGTCGGTGAAGACGTCGGGGTGCTGCCTCGCCCACGCGAGGTACTCGCCGGCCTGCTGCGCGAGGGTGGCGGGTTTCCACGACAACTCGTCCCGGGCGCGGTCGGCCGCGTAGAGACCGTTCTTGCCGTACTCGGCGTCGGGATCCATGTCGGCGTCGGCCTGCTCGGCGGGGACCGTGCGGGCCTCGACGCCGAAGTGCGCCAGGAGGTCGGTGACGGTGGTGCGGATGCCGCTGGAGATGTTGTACGTCCGGCTGCCTTCGCCCTCTCCCCCGGCGAGCCGGCTCAGGGCCCGGGCGGCGTCGGTCGCGCTGAGCCAGTCCCCGCCCGCCTGAAGCGTGCGTTCCGTCAGTCCGACCTCCCGCCCGCGTACCGCTGCCGCCGCGAGGTGATACGGCAGGGACATGACCGCGCGGCCACTGCTCGGCCGCTCCATGGGCCCGAACATCTTGGTCAGGCGTGCGATGGGCACCTGGAGCCCGTACAGCTCGCTGAACCGTTGCGCGACGAGCTCGCCTGTCACCTTGGTGACGCCGTACATCTCGTCGGGCGCGGGCGGCGTCTCCTCGGTGAGCAGTCGGTGCGGGGAGTTCCCGTAGACGGCACCACTGCTGACGAGGAGCACGCGCCGCACGCTGCCGGTGCGCCGCGCGGCGTCGAGGACGTGCGTCGTACCCGTGACGTTCACGCGGACGAAGCGCGCGGGGTCGCGGCGCTCGGTCAGCGCGTCGTGCGTGACCGTGGCGCCGTGGACGATCACGTCGGGCGCGCCGGCCGCGACCGCGTCCGTCACCGCCGCGCTGTCGGCGACGTCGGTGCGCAGGTAGCGGACGCGTTCCCCGTGTTCGCCGAGGTACCGGGTGAGGACCTCGTCGGGCTCGTGCAGGTCCAGTGCGGTGACGAAGGCGTCGGGATCGGCTGTGAGCAGTTCCCTCACCAGGACGCTCATGACGAAGCCCCGGGCTCCGGTGACCAGATAGCGCATGTTCACTCGACCTCGCCGATCGGGGAGACAGTGGTGCGGGACGTGGGCAGCAGGGCGTCGCGCATGGAGCGGACCGCCTGGTCGACCGTGAGGGCGCCGGGCAGACCGATCTCGGCCGCGAGTACGGCGGCCTGCGGTGGCCGGATGTTGGTCTCCTGGAGCACCTCGCGCTGGGAGAAGACCTGAGCGGGTGTCCCGTCGGCGAGAACGTGCCCCCGGCGCATCGCGATGACGCGGGTGGCGTACTCGGCGACCAGCGCCATGTCGTGGGAGATGATGACGACCGTGCGGCCCTGGGCGTGGTGGTGGGCGAGCGAGTCGAGGATCTTGCGTGACTCGGCCCGGTCCTGGCCTGTGGTGGGTTCGTCGACGACGACGACGTCACACCCCATGACCAGGGTCGAAGCGATGGCCAGGCGTTGGCGTTCGCCCCGCGAGAGGTGGATCGGGTTGGCTTCCGCGCGCCCCTCCAGCCCGACCAGCTCCAGGGTCGCGGACACCTGGTGTGCGAGCGCGGCGGGGTCGGCGCCGAGGTTGCGCGGGCCGTACTCGAGTTCTTCGCGGCAGGTGTCGTGGAAGATCTGCCGGTCGGGGTTTTGGAAGACATATCCGACGGTGGCGGCGAGGTGGTGCAGCCGCGAGCCGCGCGTGTCGATGGTCCTGCCGCCCCCCGTGTGCAGGCGGACGGCACCGCCGGCGTTGGTCGGGCGGAGCAGGCCGTTGAAGTGTTTGGCCAAGGTGGTCTTGCCTGAGCCGTTCTTGCCGATGATCGCGACGAACTCACCGCGGCCGATGGTCAGGTCCACCCCCGCCAGGGCCTTGGTGTCGCCTTTGTAGGTGTGCTCGACGTCGACGACCTCGATGACGGCGTCCGGGTGGCTCATGTGCGGTTCCTGTCACTGTGCGGAGTGTTCGTCATCGCTTCCCAGGCGGTTACGGCCGCGGGGACGGACAGGGGCAGCTCGGATTCCCAGTGCCCCAGCTCCCTCAGCCGCAGCGCGATGTCCAGCACCTGGGGCCGGTCGGGGGCGGCGGAGCCCATGAGGACCTCGCGCGGGGTGCCCGTCGCCTCGATCCTGCCCTGACGCATGGCGATGAGGCGGTCGGCGTACACGGCGAGTTCCTCGACCTTGTGCTCGACGACGAGGACGGTGACACCCTCGTCGGCGAGCACGCGGATGGCGTTCATGACGCCTTCGGTGCCGGCGGGGTCGAGCTCCGAGGTGGGTTCGTCCAGCAGCATGATCCGCGGGCTGAGGCAGAAGACCGAGGCGACGACGACGCGCTGCTTCTCCCCGCCGGAGAGCGCGTGCGTGAACCTGTCGAGGAGGTCGCCGATGCCGAAGAGTTCGGCGGCCCGACTCAGGCGGCGTTCGATCTCCGGTACCGGGACGCCCCGGTTCTCCATGCCCCAGACCAGCTCTTCCCGCACCACGGTGTTGACCAGCTGCACCTCCGGGTCCTGCAGGACGAGGCCGATGGTCTCCGTGATGTCGGACAGGCCCGCGAAGTCGCTCAGCGGACGGCCGAAGAGTGCGATGTCGCCCCGCATGGCGGCGCCATCCTCGTGCCGGGGAATGACGCCGGAGAGGCACTGCAGAAGAGTGGACTTCCCCGCGCCGGTCGGGCCGAGGATACCCACGATCTGCCCGGGTGCCACCTCGAAGGCCACCTCGTCGAGCGCGCGCCGCTCGGCGCCCTCGTAGCGGACGGACAGGCCGGAGACGGCCAGGGCCGGTGTGCTCATTGCTCATGCCCCTTCGGTGAACGGTGCGGGCAGCTGCCACTGCATGGCCAGCAGCGCGGCGGCCAGGACGAGGACGCCGGCGACCAGCGCCGCGTCGCTGCCCCTGAAGGCGGCCGACCGGTAGAACGTCCGCGGCCCCGGCAGGCTGTAGCCGCGCAGCTCCATGGACAGGGCGATCTCGCTGCTGCGTTTCATCGAGCCGGCCAGCATGGGGAACAGCATGCGGACGATGGCGCGTCCGCGGCGGAGCGGGTGGCGCGAGCTGCTCTCGGCCGATCCGCGCACCGCCATGGCGGTCAGCAGGGTCTTCGCCTCGTCCTGCAGCAGGGGCAGGAACCGGAAGGCGAAGCTGGTCAGGTAGGCGAACTTGTAGGGCACGCCGACCTTGTGGAGGGCCAGCGCGATGTCGGACGGGCTGGTGGTCACCGAGAACCCGTAGAAGCAGATCCCCATGGCGAACAGCCGCATCCCGATACCCAGTCCGAGCAGGACGCCCGACCGGGACAGCGAGACCCCTGCGACCGTGGCGATCGCCGGACCCCCTTGGACCAGGGCCTGCAGGAGGGTGAGGAGGAGCACGAGCGGGATGATGAGGAGCAGGGCCTTGGCGTACGAGGCCGGGGTGATCCGTGCGAGCACGGCGAGGCCGAGCACCACGACCGCGGTCAGCGCGACGAGCACGTCGACGCGGGTCGTCGTCAGCGCGAGGGCGAGGACGACGAGGATGGCGACGATCTTCGCGCGCGCGTCGGCGCGGTGCAGAACCGTCTTTCCTGGCTGGTAGAGCATCGTTCCGCTCATTGCGGGCTTCTCCTGGTTCGTGCGAGCCGGTCAGATCGCATCGGCGATCGCTTGGGCATCGCGTTCCTTCTGGACCAGCCCGGTGTTGACCAGCCGGCGCATGATCCCGTAGGTGATGAAGGATCCTGCGAGGTAGCACGGCTGGACGACCAGGATCTGGCCTGCGATGAAGTCCCAGGGCAGATGCAGGATGAGGCGGTTGCCCACGCCGAACATCAGCGCGTCGCCCAGCCCGGCGATCTGCCCGATGAGGACGAGCTGCCACAGCTTGAGGCCCTTGCCGCGGGTCTTCATCAGCCACACCAGCAGCGCCACGGGAATCGTGTGCGCGGCGTTGGTGAGGAACAGGAAGGGGGCCATCGGCTGGGAGGCCGTGAGGTTGGAGATGATCGGGTTGATCCACGCGGTGATCAGCGCCCCGGTGAGGCCGTAGAACGCCGCGGAGGGCACCCAGATCGCGCAGACGACGATCGCGGAGACGAGCGGAACGCTGCCGCCGGTGAGAGCCAGATCGAGGCGCTCGGTGATCTGGAGGACCACCGCCATGGTCAGCCCGAGGAACACGCACGTGATGATCGTGCGGGTGTCCCGGGGCAGCAACCGGAATCTCCAGTTGGGAAGCGTCGTCCAGCGCTTCTCCGAGACGGGTGTCGCCATAGCCATGCGTCTTTCCTTCACTGGTGGGTGCGGGCGCGGGTGTCGACGCGGGCGCCCTGCGAGGTGGCCGGAGCGGCCGCCGTGGATGCCGGTCAGCCGGCGGCGGCCGTACCGGCCGGTGCCGGGGTGTCGCCACCGGGCTCGGGCAGTGCGAGGGCGCGGTTGACGAGCAGGCGGGCAGCGGAGTCCGCGCTGTCCATCCGGCCGGCCAGGACGTCCTCCTCGGTGAACCGGGCGAGGCAGACGCCCCGGTCGCCGAAGCGGTCGTGGTCGTACACGACATGGATGCGGCCGTCGGGGCCGACGGCCGCGTCGGGGTAGGAGACGTCCTCGCGGTCGTCGAGGAGGAGCCGGTGCGGCCAGGTGTCACCGTCGTCGTCGCTGAGGAACGCGGTGAGGTTGGTGCGGCCCTTCCACTCCTTGACGTTGCCCTGCAGTTCGATCTCCTCGCGGGACCGCCGGTCGCCGAAGTCCGCGTGGTTGATCATGAGCAGGCGGCCCGAGGGCAGCCGCCGGATGTGGAAGCGGGAACAGGGGCCGTCGATGTGGCTCCTGCGGCCGGGTGACCATGTCCTGCCGCCGTCGTCGGAGAAGCTCTCCCCCACGCCGTCGAAGCACCGGACGAGCATCCACAGCCTGCCGTCGCGCCTCTCGACGATCATGTGCTCGTCGAAGCTGCGGTTCGGTATGTCCGCACCGCCGAGGTAGGAGAGCGTCTCCCCCTCGTCGGTCGAGACGTACGCGTTGGAGAACCGCTCCGCCTGCAGCGGGTGCTGCTCGGTGGGCGTGTGGCAGGCCCAGATGGCCGCGGGGAACAGCCAGGTGCCGTCGGAGAGCACGGTGGGCTTGTTCATCATGATGCCGTTGGCGATCCGGCGCGGCGCGCTCCAGACGGGCTCCTCGTCGTCCGGGTTGTCGCTGGTGGCGACCCAGACACCGATCCGTCCGTCGAAGAAGTCGCGGCTCTGGTTCCACGTCATCCACAGCCGGTCGTGGGGGTCACGCCACAGGCAGGGGTCGTACACGCGCACCTCGGGGTCGTCGTGTTCGACGACGAAACGGGGGCCGTCCCAGCTGGTTCCGTCGTCGTCGCTGGTCGTGACGACGACGAAGTTCCCGCCGGTCTCCGTCTCCTTCCCCGAGTACCAGTTGACGTACAGCCGGCCGCCTCGGGTCCGCTCGATAGACGGGATGCCCTGCCACTTGCGGTGTGCGTCCTGGTAGCGGGCACCGGTGGGGCGTGAGTGGATTCGTGCGGGGGACATGGTGCCTGCCTGCGGCATGCCTTCTCCTGTCATCGGTGGTGCTGCGCCATCGGTACGTGCGACGGTGCACGACAGTGTTGAGGAGGCATCGGCGTCTGTCAATAGTGACGAACGCTGCTCACGGCTCAGTCATTCGCAGGCACCCACTCCAGCAGTCGCTGGACGAGCACTTCGTTCCCACCGACGATCGAGGTCTCCACCGCGGCGATCATCGCCTCGAAGTGCGCCCGCATGGCCTCCTCGGCACCGACCGGGTCCCGCCGGGCGATCCGGTCGGCGACCGCCTGGTGCTCGGCGACGACCTTCTCCTCGTCGCGCCGCGTGGCCAACACCGTGTCCAGCACCGCCTCCACCCGGTCCAACTGCGGCGCGAGCATCATCTCGGCGGCGACTCCGAGGATCTTGTTCGTCGACATCTCGACGACGGCCCGGTGGAACTGCAGCCCCGGCTGCTCGATCATCGGGGCACTGCCGACGACGCGGGCGTGCTGGTCGCACAGCCCCCGCAACCGCTCCAACTGCCCCTCCTGGGGCGCCCTCGCGGCGTCGCCCGCGACCGCGCTCTCCACGGCGAGACGCGCCCTGAGCAGGTCGAGCAGGTCCTTGGTGTCGCGCACCGCGTTGTGCAACGAGTCCTTCGCGCGGTGGGTCAAAACCGCCTCGGCCGCACGGCGCCTCCCCTCGACGGCCAGCGTCCGCCCCTTGGTGCCCACCGGCTCGGTCCAGCCCCGGGCGTCCATCTCCCGCAGCAGCCGGGAAACGGACGACTCGCTGAGCTCCCTGCCGCGTCGCGCCAACTCCCGCTGGGCGTTGCGCGTGCCCAGCGGATCGCTCGACCCCGACATCAGTTGCAGGAGCGCGAGCATGGCTCCTTCGCGGTCGTGCATCGTCGTCCTCTCACTCGTGCCGCCGGACGCCTCGTTCGCCGGCCGGTCCATCCTCACCCGCCGTGTGCCACAGGTCCGCAGAAGCGGGCACTTGACTCGGCTTCCCTCGCCGAGCATGGTTAGTCAAAAGTGACCAGGGCTTGTCAGCAGAGGATATCGCGCTTGTTCGCCCAGCGGCATGCCCTTTCGTGACCGAGGCAAGGAATTGCGATGACACGCGTCTCCTCACCCAGTGACTACCCCCGTGACATGGCCGGCTACGGCGGGCGGCTCCCCCACGCGCAGTGGCCCGGCGGAGCGAAGGTGGTCGTGCAGTTCGTCCTCAACGTCGAGGAGGGCGGCGAGAACAACGTCCTGCACGGTGACGAGGCCTCGGAGGCGTTCCTCACCGAGGAGCCGACCACCGCGCTGCGGGGCCGCCGCAACCTCAACGTCGAGTCCCAGTACGAGTACGGCACCCGCGCGGGCTTCTGGCGGCTGCACCGGCTCTTCGAAGAACGCGGCCTGCCTGTGACGGTCTTCGGCATCACGGAGTCGTTGCGCCGCAACCCGCAACTCGTGGCGGCCGCACAGGCCTCCGAGTGGGAGATCGCCTCGCACTCGCTGCGGTGGATCAACTACGCGCAACTCGCCCCCGAGGTCGAACGCGAGCACATCGAGCAGGCCGTGCGCCTGCACACCGAGGTGTGCGGCCGGCCGCCCCTCGGCTGGTACACGGGGCGCAACAGCGAGAACACCCGCCGCCTGGTCGTCGAGCACGGAGGTTTCCTCTACGACTCGGACTCCTTCAGCGACGACCTGCCGTACTGGGTCGACGTCGACGGCACCGCGCAGCTCGTCGTCCCCTACACCCTCGACAACAACGACGGCCGGTACGTCAACACCTACGGCTTCCAGTCCGAGTCCTTCTCCGCGTACCTCACACGCGCTCTCGAACTCCTCTTGGAGGAAGGCGCGGAGCGCCCCCGCATGATGAGTGTCGGGCTGCACCTGAGGATCAGCGGGCGGCCAGGCCGCGCAGCCGATCTGCGGCGGTTCCTGGATCTCGTGGCTCAGCACCCGGACGTGTGGGTCACACGCCGTGTGGACATCGCCCGCCACTGGCGCACCGTCCACCCCGCCTCCCGGTGGCTGCCGCAGTCCGCGGATCCGCTGGCGGAGGACGCCCGTGCGAAGGACCGGCCCTGACGGTCACCACGCCCGTTACCCGCACGGGGGCGGGTGACCGCGCCCGCCCGTCGGCGACCGGATGCCGGGGCCGGCGCGCGTCAGGCGGCGCGGCCGGCCGCCTCGATGAGCGCGGGCAGTCCGGCCACCGAGTCGAGCACCTGGTCGGCGCCCGCGGCGCGCAGGGACCGCGCGTCGTGTCCGCCCGTCAGCACACCCGCCACCAGCCCGGCTCCGGCGGCGCGGCCCGCTCGCATGTCGTGCGGGGTGTCTCCGACGACCGCGACGGAGTCGACCGAGGGCGCTCCCGTGCGCAGCAGCGCCGTCAGCACCATGTCGGGGTAGGGCCTGCCACGACCCGCGTCGGCGGGGGACAGCACCGCGTCGGCCAGTGCGCTCCAGCCGAGCGAGGCGAGCAGGTCGTCACGGGTGCGGGGTGAGAAGCCGGTGTTGAGGACGACGGCGCAGCCGTGTGCTCTGAGCGACTCGATGGTCTGCCGCGCACCCGGCAGCGCGGAACAGCGGCCCGACGCGACCATCTGCGCGTACGCTTCCTCGAAGGCGGTGTTGGCCCGTTGGGCGGTGTCCTCGTCGCCGTCGAAGAGATGCCGGAAGACGGAGACCTTGGACTCTCCCATGGTGTCGCGGATGTGGCGCATCATGGCGTCGTGGCGGGCGCTGCCCGGGCGTACGCCTTCGCGGGAGAGCGCGTGGAGGAAGGCGTCTTCGACGATTCCGTCGTCCGCCACTGTCGTACCCGCGAGGTCGAGCACGGCGAGGCTGAGGGTGGTCATGGTGTCTCCTGCGCGGTGGTGAGGGCCTGCACGCCGCCGGCGAGGGCCAGGGCGGCGATGTCCGATCCGGTGCACCCGCGCGAGAGGTCGTGCAGGGGTGCGGCGAGCCCTTGGAGGAACGGGCCGATCGCGGCGCAGCCGCCGACGCGCTGGGCGACCTTGTAGCCGATGTTGCCCGCTTCGAGGGAGGGGAAGACGAAGGTGTTCGCGCGCCCTGCGACGGGCGAGCCGGGCGCTTTGGCCGCGCCGATGTCGGGGTCGGCGGCCGCGTCGTACTGGAGGTCGCCGTCGACGGGCAGCCCAGGGGCGGCCGTGCGCAGCACCGACAGGGCTTCCCGCACCACGTCGACGCGCGGGTGTGCCGCGCTGCCACGTGTGGAGAAGGAGAGCAGCGCGACCCTCGCCTCGTCTCCGGTGAGGGCGTGGTGCGTGGCGGCCGCGGCGCGGGCGATGTCGGCGAGCTGCCCGGCGTCCGGGTCCACGACGACGGCGCAGTCGGCGTAGGTGAGCGCACCGCCGTCGGGCCGCAGCATCAGGAAGCTGCTGGAGAGGGTGCGGATGCCGGGCGCCAGGCCGACGACGCGCAGCCCGGCGCGCAGCACGTCGGCTGTGGGACGGTTGCTGCCCGCCACGCACACGTCCACGTCGTGGCGGCGCAGAGCGGCGGCGGTGAGGAAGAGCGGGTCGTCGAGGACCTGGGCGGCCAGGCGCGGCCGTTCCCCGAGCAGCGCCGCGAGGGTTTCGGTGTAGCGGGAGGGCCGCAGGATCTCCAGCAGCGAGGGGTCCTCGGGCAGCTTCAGGCCGAGGTCGGCGGCGCGGTCCCGGACGGCGGCCGGCTCTTCCGCGACGAGGACGGGTGTGACGGCCTGCTCCTGAGCGAGCCGGGCCGCCGCCCACAGGACTCGCGGGTCCGTTCCCTCGACGAGGGCCACGCGGGGTCTGCGCGCGGCCCCTTCGAGCTGCGTCGCCCACCGTTGTGTCAGCCGCCTGACGGCGGGCCCGGCAGCGCCGGGGAACGGGAGGGGATCGTGCGGTTCGACGAGCATGAGCGCTCCCGGTGGGTGGTGACGAGCATCGGTGCTCCGGGGAGGGGAGGTGCCGGGGCGGGGAGGGCCCGGTGAGGGGTGGTGCCCTCCCCGCTCCGGCGGACCCGCCCGTCCCCGGCGGGACGGGCGGGCACCGGCCGGGGGCCTCGGGCCCCGGCCGGATACGTGCCGGCTTCCACACGTGGTCCGCTACGGACCGGCGCCTACACGTAGTCCTGGTACTTCTCCAGGAAGCGGACGGGCTTTTGCAGCGCGTCACGGCGGAAGGGGTCGCCCAGCTCCCGGGTGCACATGATCTCCAGGACCGTCGTCCTGCCCTCGTTCATCTGCCGGTCCACGGCGCGCCGCAGCGCGGGGCCGACGTCCTCCAGCTTGTCGACGACGATGCCGTCGGCGCCCATGGCCCGGCCGATGCCCGCGAAGCTCTCGCTCTCCAGCTCGCCGGCGACGAAGCGCCGGTCGTAGAAGTCGACCTGGTTCTTCTTCTCCGCGCCCCACTGGCGGTTGTGGAAGACGACGGCGGTGACGGGGATGTCGTGGCGGACTGCCGTCATGATCTCGCCCATGCTCATGCCCCAGGCGCCGTCACCTGCGTAGGCGATCGCGGGCCTGTCCATGGCCGCGGCCTTGGCGCCGATGATGGTGGGCAGCGCGTACCCGCAGTTGCCGAAGCTCATCGGGGCGAAGAAGCTGCGGGGCTCCTCGAACCGCAGGTAGCTGTGGGCGACCGAGTTGATGTTGCCGATGTCCGTGGAGACCATGACCCGCTCGGGCATGGCCTTCTCCAGTTCGCGGAGGACCTGCCTGGGGTGCAGCCAGTTGCCCTCCTCCGCGTCCTGTTCGGCGATCATGTCGAGGCTGTAGGGGTCGCGTTCGTGGGTCCACTCGCTCAGCTCGGTCTCCCAGGCCGCCTTCTCCTCGGCCGTCTCGGCGGCGCGGCGCTCGCGTGTGGCGTCGCAGGCGAGGGTCTTGTCCGCCAGGCGCCGCGTCAGGGCCTCGGCGGCGTCGGCGGCGTCGCCGCAGATGCCCACGGTGATCTTCTTGACCAGGCCGAGCATCGTGTGGTCGGCGTCGATCTGGATGATCTTCGCGTTCTTGGGCCAGTAGTCCATGCCGTGCTGCGGCAGGGTGCCGAAGGGGCCGAGCCGGGTGCCGAGGGCCACCACGACGTCGGCCCGGGAGATGAGCTTCATCGCGGCCTTGGAGCCCTGGTAGCCGAGCGGGCCGCACCACTGGGGGTGGCTCGCGGGGAAGGAGTCGTTGTGCTGGTAGCTGTTGACGACGGGGGCGCCCAGCCGCTCGGCGAGTGCCTTGCACTGCTCGACGCCGTCGGCCATCACGACACCGCCGCCGGAGATGACGACGGGGAACTCGGCGGTGGCCAGGAGTTCGGCGGCCTCGTTCAGGCTGCGCTCGCCGCCCGCACCCCGGTCGACGCGCATCGGCTCGGGGATCTCGGTCTCGATCTCGCCGTAGAAGTGGTCGCGGGGGATGTTGAGCTGGGTGGGGCCGATCTCGGACATGGCGCGGTCGAAGGCGCGTGCGGTGAACTCGGCCATCCGGCGCGGGTTGTTGACGTGCGCCTGGTACTTGGTGAACTCCTGGAACATGGGCAGCTGGTGAGCCTCCTGGAAGCCGCCCAGGCCCATGCCCATGGTGCCTGCTTCCGGCGTGATCATCACGACGGGGCTGTGTGCCCAGTAGGCCGCCGCCACGGCCGTGACGCAGTTGCTGATCCCGGGGCCGTTCTGGCCGATGACGACGCCGTGCCGGCCGCTGACGCGGGCGTATCCGTCGGCCATGTGCGCGGCGCCCTGCTCGTGGACGACGGGGACCAGGCGTATGCCGGCGGGCGCGAAGATGTCCATCGCGTCCATGAACGCCGAGCCCATGATGCCGAAGATGTCGGTCACGCCGTTGGCGGCCAGTGTCTCGACGAAGGCTTCGGAGGGTGTCATCTTCTGTTGCTCGCTCATGGTCCAGCTCCTTCACTTCCAGTGCGGCACGCGTCAGCGGTCCGGCGGCACGCGTCAGCGCTCCGGGCGGTCCGCTCGTGGGGCCGGAGGGTCGGGCCCCGGGAGAACACGGCAACTCGCCGCGACAGTCGAGAAATCGGTACGTTGCGTTCCTGAATCCGGGATTGCACTGGACGATAAGGAGCCGTCCTCGGATGCGTCAACCAGTCGTTCCGTAATTCGGTACCTGCTAGCTTGTTTTCCGGAACCGATGGTCGAACATGGGAGCCGTCGCAGAACCCGCCCGGAGGCGCACACACATGGACACACTCAACGGCGAGACGCCCACCATCCGGCTGTTCGCCCTGCTGGAGCTGATAGCCGCCAAGGACCGGCTCGTCACCCTCCAGGACCTGGTGGACGAGACGGGCATGCCGAAGCCGACGCTGCACCGCATGCTGCAACAGCTGGAGGGCGCGGGCCTCCTCGTGCGGCAGAGCGACGGGCGGCACTACGGCACGGGCGCACGGCTGCGCAGACTGGCGGAGAACCTGCTGCTCAACGCCACGCACCACGGCGCACGCCACGCGGTGCTGCGCCACCTGGTGGAGGAGATCGGGGAGAGCTGCAACGTCACCGCGCTGTCCGGCAACGAGGTCGTCTACCTCGACCGCGTCGAGACCCCCGAGCCGCTGCGCTTCTATCTGCGCCCCGGCTCCCGCGTCCCGGCGCACTGCTCGGCGAGCGGCAAGATGATCCTCTCCCAGATGAGCCCGGGCCAGCGCGCGAAGCTCCTCTCGCACGCGCCGCTGAGGCAGTACACGCCGCACACCGTGACCGAGCCGGGGCCGCTGGAGGAGGAGTTCGCCCGCGTGCG
This sequence comes from Streptomyces tubbatahanensis, assembly GCF_022699385.1. NCBI lineage: Bacteria > Bacillati > Actinomycetota > Actinomycetes > Kitasatosporales > Streptomycetaceae > Streptomyces > Streptomyces tubbatahanensis. Next base: position 280,359 of record NZ_CP093846.1, read on the forward strand.
GCGGGACGGTTTCGCGGTGGACGACGAGGAGTTCCTGCCCGGTCTCGTCTGTGTGGCCGTGCTGGTCCCCTCCCCCGCCGGGCGCTCCAACCAGTGCGTCGCCGTCCAGGCACCCGTCATGCGGCTCACCGCGGACAAGGCGCTGCACCTGCTGCCCGCGCTGCAACGCGCGGCCGAGGCCATCGCCCGCGTCGAGCACGAAGGAGGACAGGAATGAACGAGACGACGCCTGCGGGGACCGACGCGCGCGAGGTGACGGGCCCCGACACCCGGGTGAGCGCGCGGGAGGTCTTCGGGCTCCCCATTGACGCGAAGGTCCCCGCGTTCAGCGAGCCCTCCGCGCACGTACCGGAGCGCGACGACGCCTACCGCTTCGACCCGGACGTCACCCGTGCGCTCCTCGCCGGTTTCACGCACAACCGCCGCGTGCTGCTCCAGGGCCCGCACGGAACGGGGAAGTCGACCCATGTCGAGCAGGTCGCGGCGCGGCTCAACTGGCCGTGCGTCCGTGTCAACCTGGACGGGCACCTCAGCCGCCTCGACCTCGTGGGCAAGGACACGGTCACGCTGCGGGACGGCAAGCAGGTCACCGCGTTCCAGGAAGGGGTCATCCCCTGGGCACTGCAGCGGCCCGTCGCCCTGGTCCTGGACGAGTACGACGCGGGGCGGCCCGAGGTGATGTTCGTGATCCAGCGGCTGCTGGAGCGCGACGGCAAGTTCACCCTCCTCGACCAGAACCGGGTGCTGGAGCCGCACCCGTCCTTCCGCCTGTTCGCCACCGCCAACACGGTAGGGCTCGGCGACCCGTACGGCCTCTACCGCGGTGCGCAGCGGCTCAACCACGCGCAGCTGGACCGCTGGAACATCGTCGCGGCCCTCGACCACCTGCCCCCGCCCGAAGAGGCCGCCATCGTGCGGGCCCGGGTGCCCGGGCTCGGGCACCCGGCGCTCGTGGAGGCGATGGTCGCGGTCGCGGGACTGACACGCTCCGGCTTCCGCGCGGGCGACCTGTCGACCCTGATGTCGCCCCGGACGGTCATCAGCTGGGCCGAGAACACCGAGCTGTTCGGCGATGTGGCGCTCGCGTTCCGGCTCTCGTTCCTGAACAAGTGCGACGAGGAGGAACGCCCGCTCGTCGCCGAGCTCTTCCAGCGCTGCTTCGACCGCGAGCTGGAGGCGGCGTGAGCGAACCCGCCGCGCAGGACACGCCGGGGTCCGCCGCGGAGCACACCTCCCGGTCCGCCGCCGAGAACGCATCGCGGTACGCCGCCGAGGACGCATCGCGGTACGCCGCCGCCGGCACGGCCGAGCCCAGCGCCGAGGAGCTGTGCGCGGCGGCTCTGCGGGCGCTGAGCGGCACACCGCGGCTGACGTTCCGAGGCCACCGGCTGCACCACGGCCGCACACCGGTCCCCGCACACGCCCCGCACCTGCGTCCCTCCCCTGCGGACGGCCCCGCGGCGCTGCGGGGCGTGGCGGACGGACTCGCCCTGCGGCTGATCCGTTCCGACGCCGCGCTGCACACCGGGCTGCGGCCAGAGGACCCGGTGGAGCGGCTGCTGTTCGAGACGCTGGAGCAGTACCGCGCCGAGTCCCTCGTTCCTGACCGGTTTCCCGGCATGGTGGGCAATCTGCGCCGGCGCCACACCGAGTGGGCGCGCGCCTTCCACCGCTCGGGACTGACGGCGACCGCGCGCGGCCTGCTGCTCCACACGACGCTGGAGGTCTGCCGCTCCCGGGTGCTGGGGGTGCCGGTGCTCGCGGAGACCGAGGACCTGATCGAGGCGACACGCGCGGCGCTCGGTGCCCGGCTCGGGCCTCACCTCGCCGCGCTGCGACGGCACCGCGCCGACCAGGCCGCGTACGCGCCGCACGCGCTGGCCGTGGCACGCACCGTCGCCGCGATGCTGAGCGAGGACGAGGCCGGTGGCAAGGGCCGCAAGGGGCCGCGCGGCAGGGAAGAGCCCCGCTTCTCGCTGCTGCTGGAGGAGAGCGCGCAGGACGGCGAGGGGGCGGCGGGGGGCGGCGGCACCGCGCCGGGCGGTGCGGACGGTGACGTGGACTACCGGGTCTTCACCACCGCCTACGACCGGGAACGCGCGGCCCACGCCCTTGTGAGGCCCGCTCTCCTCGCCGACTTCCGCGCCCGGCTGGACCGGCGGATCGAGGAGGCGCGCCCGCCCACGGCGCGGCTGGCGAGGCAGCTGCGCGAACGGCTGGCGAGGCCAGGGCCCGGTGACTGGGCGGGCGGCCAGGAGGAAGGTCTGGTCGACGGGCGGGCGCTGGCACGGCTGGTGGTCTCCCCCCATGAGCGGCGCGTCTTCCGCACCCGGCGGGCCGAGCACCGGCCGGCGGCGCTGGTGACGTTCCTGCTGGACTGCTCGGGTTCGATGAAGCAGCACAGGGAGCAGCTCGCGGCGCTTCTCGACGTGTGGGCGCGGGCTGCCGACCTCGCCGGCGTGCGGAGTGAGGTCCTGGCGTTCACGACGGCCGCGTGGCACGGCGGCCGCGCCCACCGGGACTGGCTGCGGGCGGGCCGCCCGGCGCGTCCGGGCAGACTCAACGAGCGGCTGCACCTCGTGGTCAAGGACGCCGAGGTGCCCTATCGCCGCGCCAGGAGAGCGCTCGCGGCGCTGCTCAAGCCGGACCTGTACCGCGAGGGGGTGGACGGTGAGGCGCTGGAATGGGCCGCGGGTCGTGCCGCGCGGCGTGCCGCGGGGCGCCGGCTGCTGTTCCTGGTCTCGGACGGCGGGCCGATGGACGGGGCGACGGTCCAGGCCAACCCGCCGCACCTGCTGGACTCCCATCTGGCGTCGGTGGCCGCACGGATCGAGGCCGAGGGCACGGTTGAGCTGTACGGGCTGACGGTGGGCGGCGACCTGAGCCCCTATCTGTCCCGTACCTCGCTCCTGGATCCGGCCGCCCCGCTGGCCCGCTCCGCACGGCTGCTGCCCGCCGCCTGCCGGCCGTGACGCCACCGGCCCGGCTCGCCCGGTCGGCGCGGGCGCTCGCCGGCGAGCGCCCGCGCCGACCGGGCGAGCCGGGCCTCACTCGTGTGCGCTCGCGGCCTCCACCAACTCGCCCAGGATCGAGACCCCCGGGTCGATCGCGGCGAGCTGGGGGGCTGCCAGGCCGATGCGGAAGTGGTTGCGGGGCGGGTCGTCCCCCAGGAAGTAGAGGTCGCCGGGCTCGATCAGCACGCCCCGCCGCTGGGCCAGCCTGGCCAGGCGCCGCCCGTCGAGCGCGGGCGGGCCCGTCATCCAGAGGCTGACGCCGCCCGGGGGCGGCGCGGAGCGCCACGGCAGATGGGTGTTGACGGCGGTGCAGGCCGCCTCCCACTTGCGCATCAGCCGCGTGCGGTAGCGCCGCACGGCCCGGTGGTACTCGCCCGAGCGGATGAACAGCGCCAGCGCGCGCTGGGTGTGCCCGGAAGGGTGCCGCACCGAGTAGCGCCGGATGTCGCGCAGCTCCCGTACGAGTTCACGCGAGGCCACCAGGTAGCCGAGCCGCAGGCCTGGCGCGAGGAACTTCGAGAACGTGCCCAGGTAGACGACCTGCCCGGTCTCGTCCAGGCCCTTGAGCGCCGGTGTGGGCCTGCCCTGGTAGCGGAACTCGCTGTCGTAGTCGTCCTCCACGATCGCGGTTCCCGACTCCCGGGCCAGCGAGAGCAGTTCGCGGCGGCGGCCGATGCTGAGTGTCACGTTGGTCGGATGGTGGTGGCTCGGGGTGACGTGCAGCAGGTCGACACCGGCGAGGGTGGTGGGGGGCTTGAGGCCTGCGGCGTTGACGGGCAGGGGGCGCAGCTCGGCGCCGGCGCGGGCGAAGATGTGCCGGGCGTCCAGGTAGCCGGGGTCCTCGACCGCGACCACCGAGCCGCGGCCCAGCAGCGCCCGGCTCAGCAGGTCGAGACCCTGTTGGGAGCCGACGGTGACCAGCACCTCGTCGGGCTCGGCGCGCACGCCCCTGGCGGGCAGCAGCCGGGAGCACAACGTCTCCACCAGCAGCGGATCGTCGGCCGCGATGCTGTCCTGGAGGCTGAACTGGGCGTGCGGGTGGTAGAGCGCTTCGTTCAGCGCCCGTGCCCAGGCGCGCGCGGGGAAGGCCCGGAAGTCGACCTGCCCGGCCAGGAAGGGGTAGGGGTAGCCGACCCAGTCCGTCTGCTTCTCGATGTGCGGCAGCGGATCGGCGCGGCTGGGAAGGTTGGTGAGCCGCGCCGACCAGTCGTAGGGCCGGACGGCGGTGGCGGGTTCCACAGCACAGTACGGGCGCATCTCGCGGTTGACGAACAGGCCCTGGCGGGCGCGGCTCTCGACGAACCCCTCGGCGACCAGCTCCTGGTAGGCGGCGTTCACCGTGTTGCGGGAGAGTCCCAGCTCACGGGCGAGTTCCCGGGACGAGGGCAGCCGGCCTTCCGCGTCCACCAGGCCGGAGCCTATGCCGTGCTCGATCGCCTTGCGCAGCTGCCGGTACAGGGGCTCGTCCGACTCCCGGTCCACCTCGATCACCGTGCGTGGCATGCCGCCTCCTGGAGTCTGGTCCCATCAGAGTTGCCGGTCCTGGCACTTTCCGCCGGACCAGTTGGGCTCGCAATCTAAACCCCATCGCAGCCGCTGGACAGAGCTGCGCAGATGGGAGTTCGTTATGCGGATCGGCATCCCCAAAGAGATCAAGAACCACGAGTACCGCGTTGCCATCACCCCCTCGGGCGTCCACGAACTGACCCGTGCGGGCCACACCGTGTACGTGGAGGAGGAGGCGGGCGCCGGATCATCCATCGCCGACACCGACTACAAGGCCGCCGGTGCCACCGTGCTGCGCTCCGCCGACGAGGTGTGGGGCGAGGCCGAGCTGGTGCTCAAGGTCAAGGAGCCGGTGGCCGAGGAGTACCCGCGGATGCGGGCGGGCCAGACCCTGTTCACCTACCTCCACCTCGCCGCCTCACGGGAGTGCACCGAGGCGATGCTCGCCTCGGGCATCACGGGTGTCGCCTACGAGACGGTGCAGCCCGGCGACGGCTCGCTGCCGCTGCTCTTCCCGATGTCGGAGGTGGCCGGGCGGCTCGCGCCGCAGGTCGGCGCCTACCACCTGATGCGGGCCGCCGGCGGACGCGGTGTGCTGATGGGCGGCGTCTCCGGCACCCGGCCCGCGAAGGTCACCGTCATCGGCGCGGGCGTCTCGGGCATGAACGCGGTCGCCGTGGCCACCGGCATGTGGGCCGACGTGACCCTGCTCGACCTGAACGTCGACAAGCTGCGCGCCGCAGACCGGATGTACCAGGGCCGGATCACCACGGTCGCGTCCAACGCGTACGAACTCCAGGCCGCCGTCGCCGACGCCGACCTGGTGATCGGGGCGGTGCTGGTACCGGGCGCGCGGGCACCCAAGCTGGTTACCAACCAGATGGTTTCGGGCATGCGCCCGGGTTCTGTGCTGGTGGACATCGCGGTGGACCAGGGCGGGTGTTTCCAGGACTCCCACCCCACCACGCACACCGATCCCGTCTACCCGGTGCACGACTCGCTCTTCTACTGCGTGGCCAACATGCCGGGTGCCGTGCCGAACACCTCCACCTACGCGCTGACCAACGTCACGCTGCCCTACGTCCTGTCCATCGCGGGCAACGGCCTGGCCGCCGCGGCCCAGGCCGATCCCGCCGTCCTGCGGGGCGTCAACGTACTGGACGGCCGGGTGACCTACCGGCCCGTCGCCGAGGCGCACGGTCTGGGCTACACCGACCCCGCCTCCCTCCTGCACTGACCGGGCACCGCACACTCTCGTAAGGAGCTCACCGTGACCGTGACCACCACCGGCACCCACACCGGCCTGCGCGCCAAGGCGCAGGCGCACCTGGGCCAGCACTTCACCCGGCGGGACGTGTGGCAGGGCGAGGAACTGCCCGTCTTCGTCCGCAGCGAGGGCTGCCACCTCTACGACGAACAAGGACGCCGGTTCCTCGACGGACTGGCCGGACTGTTCTGCGTGAACATGGGCCACAGCCGCTCCGACATCGTCGCGGCCGCCGCCGAGCAGATGGAGACGATGGCGTACTCCACCAACTGGGGCGCCGCACATCCGCCGTCCGTCGAGGCCGCGAGCCTCATCGCCGAGCTGGCGCCGGGCGACCTGGACGTGACCTGGTTCGTCAACTCGGGCTCCGAGGCCGTCGAGACGGCGATCAAGTTCGCGCGGCAGTACCACAGGAGCCAGGGCCAAGCCGGACGTACGAAGATCATCAGCCGCAGCATGGCCTACCACGGGGTGACGCTGGGGGCGCTGTCCGTCACCGGGCTGGAGAAGATCCGTGAGCCGTTCATGCCCCTGCTGGAGGGGGTGCGGCACGTCCCCAACACCCTCGGCGTCACCGGCGACCAGGGGCCCGCCGACGCGCTGGAGTGCGTCCGCGCCATCGAGCGGGCCATCATCGAGGAGGGCCCCGAGACGGTGGCCGCCGTCTTCGCCGAGCCGGTGCAGAACGGACGCGGCGCGCTCGTGCCGCCCGACGGCTACTGGCAGGAGCTGCGCAGGATCTGCGACCGGCACGGGGTGCTGCTCGTCGCGGACGAGGTGATCTGCTCGTTCGGCAGGCTGGGCCACTGGTTCGGCAGCGGAGCGTTCGGCACCGTCCCCGACATGATCACCTTCGCCAAGGGGGCGACCTCGGGCTATGCGCCGCTCGGCGGGATGATCGCCCGCGAGCCGCTGGTGCGTGCGCTGTACGACTCGCCGCTCGGCGGCACGTTCACCCACGGCGCGACATGGGGCGGTCACCCGGTCTCCACCGCCGTCGCGGTCGCCAACATCACCGCCATGCGCGACGAGCACGTGCTCGACAACGTCCGCACGCTCGGCCCCGAGCTCCGCGCCGGGCTCGAGGAGATCAAGCAGCGGCACCGTGTCGTCAAGGACGTGCGCGGCATGGGATTCTTCTACGCGATCGAGTTCACCGCCGACCGTGACGCGGGCGCCGAGTTGAGCGAGGAGCAGTCGGCCCGGGTGCTGCGCGAGGTGCTGCCCGCCGCGTTCCGCAAGACCGGTGTGGTGCTGCGGCCCGACGACCGGGGCGCCACGATGCTGATGGTCTCGCCGCCTCTGGTGGCCGACCGCGAGGTGCTCGGCGAACTGCTGGCCGGCATCGCGGTGATGGTGGACGACGTGGCGCACAGCGTCCACGGCTGAGAGGGGCACCCTGTGCGACAGGACGGAACGGCCGACACCACACCGGACCCGCCGCGGGTGCCGGAAGTGGCATCCGCGGGCACCACCGAAGTGTCCGGCCAGAACGGGGGGCTCGGCGGAGCCCGGGCCCCCGGCGGGCCCGCGGCCTCCGAGGGGGCGAAGGATCCCACCGGCGGATCGCGGGATGCCGGGGAGCCGGAGGCCGCGGAGGCGAGCGCGGGGCTGCACAACGGGCTCAAGCAGCGCCACATGACACTGATCGCGCTGGGCGGCGTGATCGGGGCCGGGCTGTTCGTCGGCAGCGGTGTCGTCATCGGCGAGACGGGACCCATCTCCATCGTCTCGTTCCTGCTGGCGGGCGGGCTCGCCATCCTCGTGATGCGGATGCTCGGCGAGATGGCGGTGGCCCGCCCGGCGGTGGGATCCTTCTACGCGTACGCGCGGCTGTCCCTCGGCCCCTGGGGCGGCTTCACCATCGGCTGGCTCTACTGGTATTTCTGGGTCAACGTCGTCGCCCTGGAGGCCGTCACCGGAGCCACGATCCTCCACGCCTGGCTGCCCGGCATCGACCTGTGGGTCATCAGCCTGTGTCTGATGGTGCTGCTGACGGTGGTCAACCTCTTCTCGGTCAAGTCCTTCGGCGAGTTCGAGTACTGGTTCGCCTCGCTGAAGATCGCCGCGATCGTCGTCTTCCTCGTCCTGGGGCTGGCGTTCGTCGTCGGCCTGTGGCCCGGCGCCCACGCCGACGCGGGAAATCTGACCGAGCACGGCGGCTTCGCGCCCAAGGGTCTCGGCCCCGCGCTGACCTCCGTGATCCCGGCCGTCGGCTTCTTCACCGGCGCGGAGATCGCGGCCCTGGCCGCCGCCGAGTCCACGGAGCCGCGCCGCGCGGTCGCCCGGGCCACGCACTCGGTGGTACTGCGCGTGCTGCTCTTCTACGTCGGCTCGATCTTCCTCATCGTGGCGATCGTGCCGTGGAACTCCAAGAGCATCGGCGACGGTCCTTACGTGGCCGCTCTCCAGCAGATCGGGATTCCGGCCGCCGCCGACGTGATGCGCCTGATCATCCTCGTCGCTGTCCTGTCGGCGCTGAACGCGGGCCTCTACAGCGCGTCCCGCATCGTCTTCGCGCTGACCCGCAACGGCGACGCGCCGCGCGGCCTCACCCGGCTCAGCGGCAACGGGGTACCGCGCCGCGCGATTCTGCTGGCCACCGTCCTCGGCTATGTCTCGGTGGTCTTCGCCTACGTCTCCCCCGACACCGTCTTCTCGTTCATCGTCCACTCCTACGGTGCCGTCGCGCTCTTCGTCTACCTGCTCGTCGCCCTGTCACAGGTCCGGCTGCGGCGCCGGCTGGAGCGCGAGGACCCGGGGGCGCTGACGCTGAAGATGTGGGGCTATCCGTATCTGAGCTGGTTCACGGTCGCCGCGATGGCCGTCGTGATCCTCGCGATGGCCTTCCTTCCCGACACCCGTATGGACTTCGTCGCCAGCACCCTGACCCTGGTGGTGGTGCTCGGGGCCTACGCGATACGACGACGCCGGGGGCGGACCTGACCCACGGGAACCGAACGCCGGGCCGGTGAGCCGGGGCGGGGCCGCGACGCCCCGCCCCGGCTCACCGGCCCGGCTCGGCGCGCCTGTGTGCCGAGCGCATCGTGCGGTCGGAGGGGACGACCTGGGCCACCTGGCCGGCCACCTCGATCAGCCGCGGCGCGAGCTCCTCGACGCGCGTGTCGGGCAGCCGTACGGCCGGCACCTGGACGACCACGGCCGCGTGGGCGTGCCCGTGCGCGTCCAGCACCGGGGCGCCGATGCAGCGGACGCCCTCGACGTTCTCCTCGTTGTCGATGCTGTAGCCGCGTGCCCGCGTGCGTTCCAACTCACCGGTCAGCTGCCCCGGGCTGGAAACGGTGTGCGGGGTGACCGCCGGCAGGCGCGCGGGGAGGGAGCGGACGTACGCCTCGGTGTCTCCCGCACGGCTCATCATCGCCTTGCCGGACGCCGTGGAGTACAGCGGGAACCGCGCACCGGGGTGCTGTTCGAAGCGGAGCGGCAGTGTCGATTGGACCCGCATCACCACCACCGACTCGTCGCCGTCCCTGACCACGAGGTTGACCGACTCGTTGGTCTCGGCGTTGAGCTGTTTGAGCAGGGGCATGGCCCGGTCGGCGCCCAGGGTCCGCTGGGCGGCCTGGCCGAGCAGGATGGCGGTGCTGCCGAGGTAGTAGCCGTCCGTCGCGGGGTTGCGGACGAGGAAGCCCTCGGCCGCCAGTGCCCCCACGACCCGGTGCGCGGTTCCCGGGGTGAGGCCGAGGCGCTGGGTGATCTCGGTGATCTGGACGTCGCCCTCGGCCTCGATGAACAGCCGCAGCACGGCAAGGGCCCGCCCGACGGCCTGCGTTCCGGCCGGGCTCTCGGACGCCCTGGGTCCGTGCCGCTCCGAGCTGTCTCCCACTGCAGGCGGCCTCCGTCCTCTCACCCCTACGGCATGTCGGGCCCGTGCCCGTGCAGCCTACCGGCGGTGCGAACCGTCTGCTGCAAGACCCTTGACCCTCTGTCCGGGCACCTCTAGCGTGCCACTCACTCCACATTGTGGATGCTCTTCCAAAAATCTTGCTCCCGCGGTCCCTGTCCGTCTTCCGGCCCACCGGCCGAAGCCGGCCGAACGGGCGAAACCGGCCGAACCGCCGCCAGGGAGCACGGCCATCGGCCCGCCCACACTCCCCTTCCCCCGACTCCGAGGAGGCCCCGTGCCGTCCTTCGACCACCCCACCGAGTCCGTCTTCACCTGGGCCGCACCGCCTTTGAAGTTCGGCCTCGGCGCCCTCGCCGAGATCGGCGAGGACCTGCAGGCCCACGGCGTCCGCCACCCCCTGATCCTCACCGACCCCGGTGTCGCGGCGAGCGGGGTGCCCGACCGGGTCGCCCACGCGGTCAAGACGGCCGGGCTGGACGTCGACATCTTCGACCGCGTCGCCGTGGAGCCGACCGACGCCAGCATCGAGGAAGCCGTCGCCTTCGCCCGCTCGGGCCCCTGGGACGGCTACATCGCCGTCGGCGGCGGCTCGGCCATGGACACCGCCAAGGCCGTCAACCTGCTCACCACCCAGCCCGGCACGCTCATGGACTACATCGCCCCGCCCATCGGCGGCGGCGAGGTCCCCGAGCAGCCGGTGCGGCCCCTGATAGCGGTGCCGACGACCTCGGGCACCGGCTCGGAGGCGACCACCATCTGCGTCGTCGACCTGCTGAGTCTGCGCCTCAAGGCCGGCGTCAGCCACCCTCGGCTGCGGCCCGCACTCGCGGTCGTCGACCCGCTCACCACGCTGACCGTGCCCCCCGCCGTCACCGCGGCCAGCGGCATGGACGTCCTCACCCACGCCGCCGAGAGCTACACGGCGCTCTCCTTCGACGCCCGCCCCGCCTTCCCCGACGCCAAGGCACGCGCGGCCTTCTGCGGTGCCAACCCCGTCAGCGACGTGTGGTGCGAGAAGGCCATGGAACTGGTCGGCACTCACCTGCGCAGGGCGGTGATGAACGGCAACGACCTCAGCGCCCGCTACGGCATGGCCTACGCCTCGGCCGTCACCGGCATGGGCTTCGGCAACGCGGGAACACACATCCCGCACGCCAACGCCTACCCGATCGCCGGCGCCGTCGAGAACTACCAGGCCGAGGGCTACCCGCCGATGCCCATGGTGCCGCACGGCCAGGCCGTCGCCTCCACGGCGATGGCGGCGTTCCGCTTCACCTTCCCCTCGAACCCGCAGCGCCACCTGCGGGCCGCGGAGCTGATCGGCGGCCGCCCCGTCGACCCCGACGAGGGTGCCGAAGCGCTGCCCCGCGTCCTGCGCGAACTCCAGCGCGACATCGACATGCCAACCGGTGTCTCCGCCTTCGGCTTCACCGAGGACGATCTCGACACCCTGGTGTCCGGCACGCTCAAGCAGTCCCGCCAGCTGTCCGTCACCCCGCGTCCCCTGACGGCCCAAGCCGCCGCCCGCATCTTCCGCGAGTCACTGAGCAACTGGTGACCGGCACGCCCGGCAAACCCCGCACCCTGCGCCCCCTCCGGAGGCATTCGCATGCCCGCAACCGCGCAGTCGCCGACCAGTAAGGCCGCACTGGCCGGCGCCATCGGCACCACCATCGAGTGGTACGACTTCTTCCTCTACGGCACCGCCGCCGGCATCGTCTTCGACAAGCTGTTCTTCCCCCGCTTCGACAGCGTCGTCGGCACACTCATCGCCTTCGCCACCTTCGCCGTCGGCTTCGTCGCCCGGCCCCTGGGCGGCCTGATCTTCGGCCACTTCGGCGACCGGGTCGGCCGCAAGACCGCCCTCATCACCACCATGTTCCTCATGGGCGTCGGCACCTTCCTCGTCGGCGTCCTGCCGACCTACTCCGCCATCGGCGTCTGGGCGCCGGTCCTGCTGGTCCTCCTCCGCATCATCCAGGGCATCGGCATCGGCGGCGAGTGGGGCGGCGCCGTGCTGATGTCGGTCGAGCACGCGCCGGAAGGCCGCAAGGGCTACTACGGCAGCTGGCCCCAGATCGGCGTACCGGCCGGACTCATGCTGGGGACGGGCGTCTTCGCGCTCCTCTCCAGCGCCCTGTCCAGCGAGCAGTTCCTCGCCTGGGGATGGCGCATCGCCTTCCTGCTGAGCGCCCTCCTCGTCCTGCTCGGACTCTGGATCCGCCTGCAGGTCTTCGAGACCCCGGACTTCCAGGCCGTCAGGAAGGAGGACACCCAAGCGCGCATCCCGATCGTCGAACTCCTGCGCACCTCCAAGCTCAACCTGCTGCTCGGCATGGGCACCCGCATGGCCGAGGGGATCGCCTTCAACACCTGGGGCGTCTTCGCCATCGCCTACACCACGACCGAACTGGACGTGCCCAGGACGCACGCGCTGATCGGGGTGATGGTGGCCGCGGCGGTGTGCGTGCCCATGATCCCTCTGTGGGGGGCCGCCTCCGACCGGTTCGGCAGACTGCGTACGTTCGGGCTGGGAGCCGCGCTCTTCGGCGCTTCGGCGGTGCCGGCGTTCGTCCTCTTCGACACCGGCTCCGCGCTGGTCATCGGCGGCACGCTCGTCGTGACACTGGGCCTGTTCTACGGCGCCATGTACGGCCCCCAGGCAGCCCTGTACGCCGAACTGTTCCCGCCCAACGTCCGCTACAGCGGCGTGTCGTTCGTCTACCAGGTCTCCGGGATCTTCGCCAGCGGCTGCACCCCGCTCATCCTCACCAGCCTGCTGAACGCGGGAGACGGCAGTCCGTGGCTCATGGTCACCTACATCGTGGGCATGTCGGCGGTCAGCCTGGTCTCCGTCGTCCTCATCGCCGTGCTGGCACGACGCCGTGCCCGCGCCGCCGCCCCCGAGCCCGAACCCGCCGCCGCACAGCCGGCCTCCGCTCCGCCCGTAAGGCAGTGAACGTGCCCACCTCACCCTCCGGCGCCACCGCCGACCTCACCGCCGCCCTCCACCGCGCAGGCGTGAGGGAGACCGACGACTCGGCACTCGCCCGCTCCCTGTACGCCTCCGACGCCTCGCTCTACCGCATCCCGCCCAGCGCCGTCGTCTTCCCCCGCCACCCCGACGAGATCGCCGCCGTGCTGTCCGTGTGCGGGGAACACGGCGTCCCCGTCACCATGCGCGGCGCGGGCACCTCCATCGCCGGGAACGCCGTCGGACCCGGCGTCGTCGTCGACACCAGCCGCCACCTCGACCGGGTGCTGGAGGTGGACGCGGAGGCCCGCACCGCGCTCGTCGAACCCGGTGTCGTCCAGGCCCGCCTGCAACAGGCCGTCGCCCCGCACGGCCTGCGCTTCGGCCCCGACCCCTCCACCCACAACCGCGCCACACTCGGCGGCATGCTCGGCAACAACGCCTGCGGCAGCAGAGCGCTCGGCTACGGCCGCACCAGCGACAACGTCCTCGGACTCGACGTCCTCGCGGGCACCGGCGAGCGGCTGCGCCTGGGCGACGTGCCGGGGCGCACAGCGCACTCCCCCCTTCTCGATGAGCTGTCGCGGACCGTCCGCGCCGACCTCGCCGTCATCCGTACCGAACTGGGCCGCTTCCCGCGCCAGGTCTCCGGCTACTCCCTCGAACACCTCCTGCCGGAGCGCGACTTCGACGTCCCACGGGCGCTGGTGGGCAGCGAGGGGACCCTCGGCCTCACCCTGGCCGCGCGGGTCAACCTCGTACGGGACGAACCGGCGCGCCTCCTGGTCGTCCTCGGCTATCCGGCGATGGCCGAGGCGGCGGACGCCGTACCGGCGCTTCTGGCGCACGCACCGGTCGCCTGCGAGGGGATCGACGCGCGTATCGTCCGCACCGTCGCCGAGCGGCGGGGTGCAGCCGCGGTGCCCGCACTCCCGCGCGGGGACGGCTGGCTGCTGGTCGAGCTGGCGGGACCGGACACCGCGGCGCTCACCGCGGCGGCCGAGCGGCTGGTCAAGGACGCCGGAGCGCTGGACTCCCGCGTGATCACCGACCCTGGGCATGCCGCGGCGCTGTGGCGGATACGCGAGGACGGCGCGGGACTCGTCGCCCGCACCGCTGACGGCGCCCCCGCTCACGCCGGCTGGGAGGACGCCGCCGTACCGCCGGAACGCCTCGGCAGCTACCTGCGCGCGTTCGAGGCGCTGCTCACCGAACACCGGCTCACGGGCGTGCCCTACGGCCACTTCGGCGACGGCTGCGTCCACGTGCGCATCGACTTCCCGCTCGGCTCGCCGGGCGGAACCGGTGCCCTGCGCGACTTCCTCTTGGCGGCCGGCGAGACGGTCGCCCGGCACGGCGGCTCCCTCTCCGGCGAACACGGCGACGGACGGGCCCGAGGCGAGCTGCTGCCGCTGATGTACTCGCCCGAGGCCATCGGCCTCTTCGCCCGCGTCAAAGGGGTCTTCGACCCCGACGACCTGCTCAACCCCGGCGTCATCGTGCGGCCAGAACCCGTGGACGCGTCCGTACGCGCCGCCGGCGCACGCCCGCTGCGCCGCACCGAGCTGCCCACCCTCGCTCTGGCCCACCGGCACGACCGCGGCGACCTGTCCATGGCCGTGCACCGCTGCACCGGAGTCGGCAAGTGCCGCGCCGACACCACGGCGGCGGGCGGCGTGATGTGCCCCAGCTACCTGGCCACCCGCGAGGAGAAGGACTCCACCCGCGGGCGCGCCCGCGTTCTCCAGGACGTCGTCTCCGGGCGACTCGGGCCCGACGGCTGGCGGTCGCGGGCGCTGCACGAGGCGCTCGATCTCTGCCTGTCCTGCAAGGGCTGCTCCTCGGACTGCCCGACCGGCACCGACATGGCCGCCTACAAGGCAGAAGCCCTGCACCAGCGCTACCGCAGGCGGCTGCGCCCCCGCAGCCACTACTCCCTGGGCCGGCTGCCGACCTGGAGCCGCCTGGTCACCAGGCTCCCCGTGTTCACCCGGATCGCGAACCGTGTGCTGCGCTCCCCCGCCCTCCGTCCGCTCCTGAGCTGGGGCGCCGGCGTCGACGCCCGCAGGCCGCTGCCCTCCTTCGCGCCCGTCACCTTCCGGCGCTGGTTCGCCCGGCGGCCCGCCGGGCGGCCACCGCGACACGGCGACGTCGTCCTGTTCACCGACACCTTCACCGACGCCTTCTCGCCCGAGGTGGGTCAGGCGGCGGTCGCGGTGCTCGAAGACGCCGGCTACCGGGTCGCCGTCACGGCGCGGCCGGTGTGCTGCGGCCTGACCTGGATCTCCACCGGTCAACTGGACGGCGCGGCCAAGCGGGTACGGGCGACCGTACGCGCGCTCCTCCCGCACGTCCGCGCCGGCGCTCTGGTCGTCGGACTCGAACCCTCCTGCACGGGAGTGCTGCGCTCCGACGCCGCCGAGCTGCTGGACGGCGACGACGCCACGGCAGCGGCCGAGGTCGCCGACGCCACCCGTACCCTCGCCGAACTGCTCTCGGACACCCCGGGGTGGAGCCCGCCCGACCTGTCGGGAAACACCTACGTGGCCCAGCCGCACTGCCATCACCACGCCGTCATGGGCTGGGACACCGACCTCACCCTCCTGACCCGGGCAGGCGCCGAGGTCACCCGCGTCGGCGGCTGCTGCGGACTGGCCGGCAACTTCGGCGTCGAACGCGGCCACCACGACGTCTCCGTCGCCGTCGCGGAACACCGCCTCCTGCCCGCCGTCCGCGAGGCCGCGCCGGACACCGGCATCCTGGCGGACGGCTTCAGCTGCCGCACCCAGCTGAGCAACCTGACCGACCGACCGGGCGAACACCTGGCACAACTGCTCGCGCGCCGCCCTGACACGGCGGGGCAGTCCCGATCGGCTGCACAGGATCAGGGGCGGTGCGCGAAGAGGAGGTAGCCGCCGAAGCCGAGAAATCCGACGCCGGTCGCCTGGTCAAGTCGGCGGCGCGGCACACGCAGCCGGCTGCCGTCCTGGCGCAGCGCCCGTCCCACCGCGATGTACAGCACGGCGGCGACCCCCTCGACAGCGATGTAGGCGGCGGCGAGCGGGACGAGGGAGTGGGCCGCGGCACCCGCGGGAAGAAACTGCGGCAGAAACGAGGCGAACAACAACAGGGCCTTCGGGTTCGACAGGGCGGTGGCGAACTCCTGCCGCACGGCGACGGCATGGCGCGCGGGCGGGCGTGACACGGCCCTCTCACGCCCGCCCGCACCCGCACCCGCTCCCGCGTTCCGCAGAGCCGTGACACCCAGCCACAGCAGGTAGGCGACGCCGAGCCATCGCACGACCTCGAACGCGAGGGCTGAGCGCGCCAGGGCCGTGCCGAGACCCGAGACCACCATGGTGACGAGCAGAGCGAAGGCGGCGAACCGTCCTGCGACCCCCGCCAGCGCGTAGCGCGCGCCGGCCAGGGCGGCGTTGCGCAGGCCGAGGAGCTGATTGGCCCCCGGGATCATGGCCAGCAGGAAGGCCGCCGGAAGAAAGAGCTGCCACGCGATCATGCCGGCAGTCTTCCCGGCCGCCGCCTCCGACAGGGGCCCTCTCCCCCACTTTCCGGTCACAGAACCGCGGTCGCCGCGATCCTTGCCGCCCTTCCTCTCGCGATCGTCGCGTTCATGCCCGGCCGCACCCCTGTGCCCGGCAGCCCCGCGGCGGCCGGAACGCCGGGCCCGGCACCGGGCTCGTTGACGGTCGCCCCCGCGTGAGCCCGCTGTCACTTCACGCCTCAGGCCGAAGAAGTGCGCCGGGTGGATGAACGAGCACCGACCGGGTGGCCACGACGCAGCTCACCGAGTAGGGCTGCCGTTGGTCGCAGCGATGGATACAGCCACCGGTGGTGCATGGTCGAGCAGTCGGCGAGCTTCGGCTTCGGGGAGATCGCCGACTGGAACCGCAAAACGCCCTCTTCGGCAAGCCGCATCGCCCGTGGTCTGACGACCGCTCCTGCCTCACCGTCCTTGTCGGGCACGCGGCCCGACTCAATCCGCTGCGTGCGCTGTGGAACGCGCCTGCAAGATACCCTCAACACTCTCCAGGAACGTCTCGGTGATCAGTCCGGGATCGGAGAGGCACCCCGCGGCCATGGCTCCGTCCCGGAGCATGACGAAGTGCCGCCCCGCTGCCTCGGCGGGCGCGTCACCGACGTTGGCCAACAGCTCCGTGACGGTGTCGAGGAACCACTGGCGGTGTGCGAGAACGGCCTGGTGGATCGGGTGCGCCGGATCGGGATACTCGGCCACGGCATTGAGGAAGGCGCAGCCGCGGAAGCCCTCCGAACGAATGCCCTCGGCGATGGCACGACCGACCGCGCGCACCTTGTCGCCAGGGGTGTGGGCACCGTCCTGTGCGGCCGACAGCTGCGCTCTGATGCCCTGGTCCGCCTGCTCGAGATAGGCGAGGACTAGATCCTCCTTGCCGGAGAAGTGGCGGTACAGGGTCGCCCGGGTCACCTGTGCTTCCTCGATGATCCGGTCGACGCCGACGGAGTGGATCCCCTCGGCGTAGAAGATCCTTACCGCCGTACCGAGCAGCCGCGCTCGGGCCTCGGACGTGCTGCCTTCTGTCGACTTCCGGCTCATGAGCCCCACTCTACAGCCGGGGGAGAACGTTCGGTCTTGACAAGTGACGCAGGGTACCCAAGGATAAAAAGAGACCGAACGTTCTCCCCCGACATGGAAGGCGGATTCGCCATGGGCACCGTCGTCGACCACCCCGCTCCCACCGCACCGACCGAGCTCCCGGCAGCCCTGCGCCGGCTGTACCTCTCACGTTTCGCGTTCGCAGCCGTCTGGGCGGCCCTGCTGTTCGCGAGGGCCGACACGCTGGGCCCGCTCAGCGGAACGCTGCTGGTGCTCTACCCCCTCTTCGACGCGGCCTGCGCGGTGGCCGACCTGCGGTCGACGCGGGCGGCAGACGGCGCGGCCACGAGGCTGTGGGTGAACATCGGGCTCAGCGTCCTCACCGGCGTCGCGCTGGCGGTCGCACTCGCCGCCGGCATCCCGGCCGTCCTGCGGGTGTGGGGTGTCTGGGCTGTCACGGCGGGCATCACGCAACTCGCCGTGGGAGTGGCCCGGCGCCGAATGGGCGGGCAAGGGCCGATGATCGTGAGCGGGGCCATCTCCACCCTGGCCGGCGTGAGCTTCTTCCTCCAGGCCGGCAAGGACGGCGCCACACTCAGCCATCTCGCCGGGTACGCCTTCCTCGGTGGCGTCTTCTTCCTCGTCTCGGCGCTGCGCCTGAAGTCTGCGGGCCGGATCGGCTGAGCGTCCGTCGGCGCGGACTCTCCCTTGATAGCGGGCGGCCGTTTGCGACATCCGTCGAACCGGCATCGCGCTCCACACGACAGCTGCAGCTCGCTCAGCGTCTCGCGCGGTCCTAGCATTCGGCCGAGACCCGCCTTTCGCCCCTGGGAGATCCATGAAGCAGGAGTACGCGACGACGCAGCCCGACCTCGCGACCGAGTACGCCCGAGCGCTGGTGTGGGAGCAGCATTGCTGCCTTCCGCTCGACCCGGACACCCGCATCGACGAGCTGTGGCGGTACGCGGACGCGGGAGCCTCCTTCGTCTCGGTGAACGTCGGTTACGCGCCACACGACATCGCCGACACGATCAGGGTCCTGTCCGCGTTCCGCCGTCATGTGCTCATGAACCCCGACCGCTACGTCATGGCCGACTCGGCGGACGACGTACGCCGGGCCAAGGCCACCGGGCGTCTCGCGGTCGCCTTCGACCTCGAGGACACGCGTCCCCTGGGAGGCCGCATCGACACTGTGCAGACGTACTACGACCTCGGGGTCCGGACCATGCTGCTCACCTACAACCAGCGGAACACCGCCGGTTCGGGCTGTCATGACGACTCTGACGGCGGCCTGACCGAGTTCGGCAGAGAAGTGGTGGCCGAGATGAACCGCGTGGGCATGGTCGTCGACGCCACCCACTGTTCCTACCGCACGTCCATGGACATCTTCGCCACCTCGACGGCACCGGTCATCCTGTCCCACTCGGCGACACGAGCGGTCCACGACCACGAGCGCAACGTGTGGGACGACCAGATCCAGGCGTGCGCCGCGACGGGTGGTGTCATCGGGATCAACGGCGTAGGAATCTTCCTGGGCGACAACGACACGAGCACCAAAGCACTCGTCCGCCACGTCGATCACGCCGTCGACCTGGTCGGCTGGGAGCATGTGGGCCTCGGCCTCGACTTCTGCTTCGCCACCGACGACGTCAACGGTGAACTGAGCCAGAACCCTGACCTCTTTCCGTCGAGCTACGAGCAATGGGATCGTATCGATTTCATCGAGCCGGAGCGCCTGCCCGCGATCGCGTCGGCCCTGGCGGACCGGGGCTATTCGTCCGAGGCCGTACGCGGAATCCTCGGCGGGAACTTCCTCCGCGTGGCGCAGAACGTGTGGCGCTGACAGCTCATCAAGGCGCCATAAGCGGCATCGGGTAGCAAACTTCATTCGACGTGCTGCGCCCCGCAGAAGGACGCAGTCGACCCTGGAAGGAGATCATGTCACTCCTGTTGACCGGTGCGACCGTTATCGACGGCGTCTCCGAAGAAGGAATCGAAGGTCGGTCGATCCTGGTGGACGACGGCCGCATCGTGGCGGTCGGCCGGCCGGACGAGATTCCGGTCCTGCCGGACACCGAGGTGGTCGATCTCAGCGGAAAGTTCATCATCCCGGGGTTGATGAACGCCAATGTGCATCTCTTCGTCAACGTCCTCTTCGAGACGCTCGTACGGTACGAGGGCAGGTACGAGGAGTTGATCGTCGAGGCCGCCCAGGTCGCACTCAGGAGCGGCATGACGACGGTGTTCGACACCTGGGGGCCGCGGCGCGCGCTCACGGCGGTCCGCGACCGGATCGACCGGGGCGAGGTCGTGGGCAGCCGTGTGCGCTGCGCCGGGAACATCATCGGGTT
Organism: Streptomyces tubbatahanensis; assembly: GCF_022699385.1. Lineage (NCBI taxonomy): Bacteria > Bacillati > Actinomycetota > Actinomycetes > Kitasatosporales > Streptomycetaceae > Streptomyces > Streptomyces tubbatahanensis. The sequence goes on from NZ_CP093846.1 coordinate 299,933, forward strand.
CGAGGGCCCGTTCTCCCAGGATTTCGACGGACGGATTCCCGGGGTCGGCAGCTCTCATTTCGTCGACCGGGTGAACGCGACGTGGGTCGAAAACACCGGGCGGCATCTGATGTGGCTGACGCCCGAGGTGGTGGGGGAAGAGGTCCGGACGTACATCGAGCGCGGCATCGACTTCGTCAAGTATGCGGCGAACGAACACGGCGGCACCGCCGCCGGCGCCTTCCTCCAGTTCTCCGAGTCGACGCAACGCGCCATCGTCGAAGAGGCTCATCGCGCAGGGCTGACCGCTCAGTCGCACAGCCAGACGGTAGAGGGCCTGCGGATGTCGATCGAGGCGGGCTGCGATCTCGTACAGCATTGCAACATGACGGGGCCTGTGGAGATTCCCAGCAGAACCCTCGAGCTCTTTTCGCAGCACAACTGTGGCGCCGTCGTCTTTCCGTTGACCGACAGCGGAATGGAGGCCCTGAAGGAGAACGTTTCGGACCACGAATGGACGATGTGGAAGGCGTCGGACGCCAATACACGCCGCCTCATCAACTCCGACGCGATGATCCTCCTCGCGAACGACGGAGGCATCTTCCCCCCGGAAGTCATGCAAGAGCCGATGATCAAGGGCACGTGGAACGGATTGCCCGAGGACGAAGCTCTGGGACGGCTGGCGACGGGTCACTTCGTCTGGCTGAGGGCCATGGAGGAGAAAGGCATGTCGCCGATGGACCTGCTGCACGCCGCGACCCGGAACATCGCCAGGGCCTACCGAGTCGAGGACGACCTCGGAACACTCGAAGTGGGCAAGATCGCCGACATGGTCGTGCTGGACGCGGATCCACTGCAGGGCGCCAAGAACTACCGAAGCATTCACGCAGTCGTCAAGGACGGCGCATTGGTGGACATTGAGGCGCTCCCGGAGCGGCCGCTCCTGACCGCGGAGCTGGCCGGCCCGCTCGATGAAGAAGCCCGCTACAAGAGGTTCCTCCACCACGGTGCTCGCCTGCCGGGTTGCCCGGCCTGTGCGCACGGAGCGCACTGACGGCCGGACCCCGAACCCAGGACCCCGGACCGCCCCACCACGGCCCCGAAGGCGTCTCAGGACACCTTCGGGGTCGCGCGCATGCCGTGGTGCACATAGCTCTCGCCGGTGGGCACCGCGTAGAAGGTCACCGGTGTCCAGGACGGACTGTCGGCGAACCGCACGAGGAACTGGCTGTCCGAGACCGGCACCAGCGCGGTCTCCACAACCGGCTCCGGCACCAGGTGCGCGAGCGGCCCGGTCGTCGTGTGCCGCAGCCGCAGCCCGTCGGTTCCCTGGAGGATGTCGATGCGCGTTCCGGCTCGCTCGTACCGTCCGAGGTACCGACGGGCATCCACCGCTACGGGTTCGGCGGGTGGCTGCGGCGGCTCTGGCAACGCCACCCCGGCCTGTTCGGCGAAGAGCTCCCCGAACAGGTCCCAGTACAGGTCCTTCGCCGCGCCGCCGTTGGTGAGGAGAGTGACGGCCAGATCCTGTGCGGGCAGCACCCGCAGGAACGCCGCCTGCCCGAGCGTGGACCCGTCGTGCCCGATCAGTCGGTGGCCGGCCCAGCCGAAGCGGATCCAGCCGAGCCCCCAGGAGTCCCCGAGCGAGAGCGCGTCCGGCAGTTCGACCTGCCGCTCGGTCATCGCCTGTGCCGCACGTTCCGAGAGCAGTCGTGTGCCGTCCGGGGTGATGCCTCCCGCCAGGTGCAGACGGGCGAAGGCGAGGACGTCCTCGGCCGTGGCGGTGATCAGGCCGGCCGGTCCTGCGGAGCGCGGCAGACCCCAGGTGGGGACCGGGCGGGGCGGCTGGTCGCCCTCGGCGTCATGGCCCATGGCGGTCCGGAAGCGCAGCGCGTCCTCCGGCAGCGTGACGGTGCGCCGCAGGCCGAGCGGCGCGCACAACCGCTCGTGCAACGCACGGTCCCAACTCGTGCCGGTGATCTGCTCGATGACCCGTCCGGCGAGCACGAATCCGGAGTTGCAGTACGAGAACGTCGCCCCCAACGGGTGGTTCTGTGCGGCCTCGTCCAACTGGTCGACGAATCGTGCCAGGCAGTCGTCGCCGCGGCCGGTGTCGGTGAACACGTCCCCGTCGATGCCGCTCGTGTGGGTCAGCAGGTGCCGCATCGTCACCCGCCGTGCCACGTGCGGGTCGGCGAGGCGCAGTTCCGGCAGAACGTCGGCCACCGGGGCGTCCAGGTCGAGGGCGCCCTCGTCGACGAGTTGCATGACGAGGGTCGCCGTCCACACCTTCGTGAGGGACCCGATCTGGAAGAGGGAGTCCCGCGTGGTGGTGACCCCGGTGTCCTTGTTGAGCACGCCGTACGCGGCCACGTCGCTGTGGTCGCCACGTGCGACGCCCAGGACCGCACCGGGCACCCGGTGTCGTTCGGCGAGTTTTGTCAGTCGCCGCTGCCAGTACGGGAGTTTCAGCGGCGGGAAGGAGGTACGGGGGTGGTCGATGCGCAGCGGTCGGGACAAGGCGGGCTGTCTCCTCGTGGTTCGCAGGGGGCGGCGGACATGTTCGTTCGCGCGCCGCGACGTGCTCGCCGCGGCCGGGACATGAGGTTCGGGCCGGCCGACGGCGATCCGACAGCGGTCGTCGCTCCGCTGCCGGCCGGGCCGCGCCGTCAGCGCAGTGGATCGACGGCGCGCAGGGCCTCAGGGGGCTGACCCGTGGCGATCTGCTCGGCGAGGAGCCTGCCGCTGACCGGGCCCAGGAAGATGCCCCACATCCCGTGGCCGCCGGCGAGGTAGACACGGGGGTTGCTCCCGGATCCGATCAGGGGGAGGCCGTCCGCGGTGCAGGGGCGGGCACCTACCCATTCGTCCTGGCGGTCGTCGAGTTGCGCGCCTCGCAGGAGAGTGCGCGCCTGGATGACGAGAGACTGGATGCGGCGCGGGTCCTTGGGCGCGGTGACGTCCCGGAACTCCATCGTTCCGGCGATCCGTGCCCGGTCGCCGAGGGGGGTGCAGACGACCTTCTGCTCGGTGAAATAGACAGGTCCCTCGGGTAGGCGGTTCATCTTGACGGTGAAGGAGTAGCCCCGTCCCGCCTGCACGATCTGCCTGACACCTGCCTGGCGGGCCAGCCGGTTGATCCACGCGCCGTGGGCGAGTACGACAGCATCGTAGTCCTCGCCGGCCACGGTGACGCCGGCGCCGGTCGGGTGGAGGGTGCGCACTTCGGCCCCCTCGGCGATCAGGCTGCCCCGCGCCCGTACGGAGTCGGCGATGGCCTGGACGTACTGGGCGGGGTCTATGAACCGCTCGCCGTGGAAGCGCACCACGCGGGTGATCTCATCGGCCAGGACGGGTTCGGAGTCCCTCGCGGCGGCGCCGTCGAGGACCTCGAAGTCCACCGGACGGCCGGTGGCCCGCAGATGGGCGAATTCCTCCAGCAGTCCCTTGCTTTCCTGCGCGGTGCGGAAGGCCGCGGTCAGCGGGTCGGCCGGCTGGGTGCGGGCAGTGACCCCGCCCTCCTCCAGCGCGTCGAACGCGGTCAGGGCGCCCTCGATGAGGGGCAGCATGCCCTGCATCGCCCTGTTCCACCGGGCGGACGTGCAGTTGCGGGCGAACTGTGCCAGCCACCGCAGCGTGCGCGGGTCCGCGGTCGGCGGTATGTAAAGCGGGGACGACGGGTTGAACATGGCGCGGACACCGTACTTCAGGACCGCCGGTTCGGGCAGCGGAGCAGCCAGGCTGGACGTCAGCCATCCTGCGTTGCCCCAACTGGAGCCGGCGGCCACGCCCGAGCGGTCGAGGACCGTTACGCCGACCCCGGCCTCCTGGAGGAACCACGCGGTCGACAGTCCGACCATCCCGGCGCCGATCACGGCGACTCGCCTGGGGGGCTTGCGCGTCGAGCGGGTCATGCCTGGACACCACCTTCAGCGTCTGCGCGCGGTGGGCCCGGACGTTCGGTGAGAAGCATGCTGGTCTCCTGAAGAGGGGGCTGTGCGGCGGTGAGGGCGGCTGCCGGTGTGACAGACGTCGGAATGGAGGGCTGCAACACCGGTCAACCGCAGGGCTGACTTCAGGCGGCGGAAGGCAGATAGTGAGCCGGAACGGGGCCCCGACCGACCGTTCCCCGAGTAAGGAGCCGCCGGTTCCGGGACTTCTCCCTCTAGACTCGCGCAGTCCGCGCTTGCAGACACGTGGCCCGCGTTGCGTTGTGGGCATCAGTACTTCAACACCTGTCGTACGGTCGGTCGGCGCCGGCCAACGGCGTTACGCGGACGCCGCCGTCGAGGACGGCCCGCTACGGCACCCAGCCGCAGCAGGACCGTGGACGTCCGACCTGCCCCGCATCACCGCACGCGTCATCTGTCGCACCAAAGCGTCCCACCTTGTGACTGGCGTCGCACGACGTGGTACGACTTGGGGGCGCCGACGGGAGTCGTGGGCGGGCGAGCGTAGGTCTGCGGCAGGGTGGTGAGTCGTGTGCTCGAAGAGCTTCAGCGCGTGGTGGAGGTACTCGCGCATCGTCTCGGGCGAGCGGTCGCCGTGGACGACCTGGACTTCAGGTTGCTGGCCTACAGCGCTCACCTCGGCGAGGGCGACGAGATGCGCGCGCGGGTCATTCTCGGCCGTGAGGCGCCACCCGAGGCCCTGGCATGGTTGCGGCGCCAGCGTCTGGGGCGCGCGACCGGACCGGTACGGCTCCCGGCCGACAACGGCCTCGGAATCCTGCCGCGGGTAGTGGTGCCGGTCGTGTACCAGGGCGTGCGCTTCGGCTACCTGTGGCTGTTCGACGCAGAAGGCTCACTGACCGACGAGCAGTTGGAGCTGGCTTCGGCGGCGGCCGCTGACGCGGGCGCCGCCTGTTTCCGCGAGCGCGTCCTCTCGGACCTGCGCACGGCTCGGGAAGGCGAGCTGGTGCGCGACCTGCTCTCGGAAGACGAAGAGGTGAGGGGCATGGCCTCGGCCAGGCTGGTCGAGGGCGGCCTGTTCGCGCCGCGGGGCGACGTCGCCGTCGTCGTCGCGCGACCGCTTCCCACGGACGCGGACGGAGTCGACGAGGACGACCGGATAGCTCTCCAGGCCGCTTTGGACACGGTCTCCACTCGGCTCGGCGACCGAGGGAGCCTGCGCCTGGTTCGGCCGGACCACGCGGTCCTGGTCGTCCCGAACGTGACACTGCGACGCTCACCGGAGTTGCCGGACGCTCTCAGGACGACTTCACTGGAACGGCTGGGCGGAAAGGCGAAGTGGCGTGACGTCCATGTCGCCACGGGCAGCCCGGCCCGCCGACTCGACGATGCCGCCACTTCGTACACGCAGGCGCTCGAAGCTCTGCGCGTGGCCGAGGTCGTCCCCTCGTTCGCCCCGCTGGTCGCACACGAGGACCTGGGCATCTACGCGCTGCTCGCCGGCCAGCCTTTCGGCCGGCTCGGCAGCCATGGAGTCCACCCCTCGGTAAGGCAGTTGCTCGAAGCCGACCGTGCGCTCTTCACCACCGCCGAGGTGTACCTGGACAGGGCGGGTGACGCACGGGCGACCGCCACCGAGCTCGGACTGCACCGCGCGAGCGTGTACCACCGCGTCCGGCGCATCGAAGACGTCACCGAACTCGACCTCTCCGATGGGCAGCACCGCCTCATCCTCCACCTCGGCATCAAAGTCTGCCGACTCCTGGGGCTCGTCTGAGGCGGGACACTGAACAGAACACCCTGCTGCGACACCCGTCGAACAGCCATAGGGCAATGCGCGACGAGCGTCGCATGTGGCCGAGCGCGCGTTCGTCTACCTTTGTGAGCATGATGACGTCGGAGGAGCTCACTCGTCGCCTTGCGGACCTGGCCGAAGAGTGCAACGTGGCGGGCGCGGCAGCGGCCCTGTGGCACGACGGCAGGGTTGCCAGAGCCGGAATTGGAACGGCCAACGTCGCCACCGGTGCACCCGTGCTGCCCGACACGCTGTTCGCCGCAGGCTCCGTCACCAAGGTGTTCACCGCATCCCTGGCGATGGCCCTCGTGGATGACGGTCTGCTCGAACTCGACGCACCCGTGCGCGCCTACCTGCCCGAGTTCAAGCCCGTGCATTCCGAGCGGGCAGCGGCCATCACCGTGCGCATGCTGCTGAACCACTCATCGGGCCTGCCCGGCGACTACATGCCGGACCTGGCTTCAGGCGATGACGTGCTCGAACGGTTGATGGGCGAGCTCGCCACCCTGCCGGTCACGGGCGTCCCCGGCGAGCGGTGGTCGTACAGCAACATGGGAATGGGCACTCTCGGACGGCTGATCGAAGTGATCACCGGCGAGAGCTACAACACCGCTCTCGACACACGCGTCCTCCGGCCCCTCGGCCTCAACGCCACCGCCGACGCCGAAGAGCTCCTTCTGCGCTCGGTCGCCGTGGGACACACCGTCGACCCCACCACCGGGAACGTGTCACCGGTCTCCCGGCTGCGCGCCTGGCCCGAGAACGGCCCCGCCGGCTCCCGCTTGTGGCTCGACGTCGACGCTCTGATCGATTTCGGGCGGACGCACATCGACGGGACGACGCCCGACGGACGCCGGTTTCTGTCCCCGTGGGCACTTCACGAGATGCGCGAGCCCCAGTTCGACGACTTCTGGGGCTGCTTCCCCATGTACGTGAACTATGGTCTCGGCTGGGCCGTCGTACGGGAGGGTGACGACCCCGTCCTGGCGCACGGCGGCGCCAATCTCGGTATGCACTCGACCCTGTACGTACTCCCGAGGCAAAAGGCTGTTCTGGCGGTGCTCACGAACAGCACGACCGGGTTCCAGCTGTATTCCGCGCTGTGTGAGCGTCTGCTCAGGGAGTGCTTCGGCGTCCACAGCCCGGCTTCCACGTATTCGCCAAGGCCGGCCGTCGAGGTCGACAACGAGCACTTCACCGGGGTCTACCGGTCCCCCAACGGGCAGGTGTCCGTCGACGTGCGCGACGGGCGGCTCCACCTCCGACTGACACCGGCGCCCCACTTGGACGCATGGGAACGGCTGAACGGCCGCACGCCCGGTGTCAGTCAGGCCCTCCCCCTCGTCTGCGTCGACAGCGAGCAGCGCCGGTTCTCCCTGGGCCTCGGCGGGCCGGGGACTTCCGCGGCCGTGCAGTTCTACGACCCGGGCGCGGACGGACGTCCCACGCTGGTCCGGGTGGGAACCCTCTACGAACGGGCACGCTGAGCGACAACCCACCGCTCAACGCGGTCTCCCGGAGCCTAGCCATCCGTCCGGTGCGTGACGCGGATCTTGGACTGGCCGTGCGGGAGGTCCTCCCAGTCGTCCATGAAGCGGGCGGTCAGGCCGTGGGCGGCGGCGAGGGAGAGCAGGGTTTCGGTGCGGTAGTAGAAGTCCTCCCGCAGCACGTGGTGTTCCGCGCCCTCCGTACGGTCGAAGGTGAAGTCGAACCAGCCGCCCGGGGCGAGGACGCGGCCGATGTGGGCGAAGCACTCCTCGATCACCGGCAGGGGCGAGTGGGAGAACACGCTGTGCGCGTGCACCACGTCGAACCGGCCGTCCGGCAGGAAGCCCAGCGAGAGGTCGCGCACCGGTGTCAGCGTCGGCAGCCGGTCCTGGAGCCCCTGGTCGCGGAGTGTGTCCTGCGCCGCGAACAGGATGTCGGGAGAGATGTCGATGCCGTGGTAGTGGCCGGGACGCAGGTACTCGATGAAGCGCCAGCCCGCTCGCAGGTTGCCGCAGCCGATCTCCAGCATCCGGTGCTCCGGGCGCAGCCCGTGCCTGAGCAGGTAGTCGAACTGCATGGCTCCCAGCGCCAGCCAGCGCTCCCGGCTGCGGCCGCCCACGGCCGCGTCGGGATCGCGGCGCGTGTCCGAGCGCATGACCGCCCGGTAGTAGGCGACGTGATCCGGCGAGCGGTAGCGCAGCCACGTGTCGCGGGCGGTGCGGCGCAGGTGCCGTGGCACACGGGCGGGGTGGCGCAGTGCGTAGGACAGGCGGTGGGTGAGGGAGGAGCGGTCGGCTGTCAGGTTCTTGGGCATGGCTGTGCTCGTTCTCGGTAGGGGCCGTTTTCCAGCAGTCTCACCGGCGTCACCGCCTCGGGGCGTCGGATGTGCGGCTGTCCGGGACGGCCCCGCCGGGCCACGCCGGGGTCAGCCGATCGGATGATGTGTCTCATGAGGAGCGCTTGTATACGTGGTGGTGCGAGGCCCCCGGGAGGCGATGAGGACGCGGTGGAGCGAGACGACACGGAGCCGGACCCCGACGCGCGCTGGCTGACCGCCGCCCTCGACGCCGCCTTCCTGCTGTTGCTCGGCGGTGCGCTCGCCCGCCTGTTCACCCACGGCCGGGCCGAGGGCGCGCGCTCCGCATGGGTGCTCGCGCTCTTCCTCGCCTTCGGTGCGCTCTACCTCTTCGGGCGGCTGACGGCGCCTGCCCCACGCCACGGTGAACGCCCCACCGTCCGGCATCTGGTCTGGCTCGGCGCGGTGCTCGCGCTCTGGCTGGTCCTGCTCGCCCTCGAACCGAGCGCCACCTGGTGCACCATGCCGCTGCTGTTCACCGGGCTGCACCGGCTGCCCGTGCGGCTCGCGGTCCCGCTCGCCGCCGCGCTGGTCCTTCTCGTGGTCGTCTCCGAGGTGCGGATCGCCTCCGGCGGTTTCAACCCGAACCTGGTGATCGCCCCGGTGGCTCTCGGTACGGTCGCCACTGCCGTCCTCGTGCACGGCCGGCGTCTGGCCACTCGGCAGCGGCTGCTGATCGGCGACCTGGTGCGCGCCCGCGGGGAGCTGGCCGCCTCCGAACGGCACGCGGGCATCCTGGCCGAGCGCCAGCGGCTGTCGGCGGAGATCCACGACATCCTGGCCCAGAGCCTGTCGAGCCAGCGGATGCTGCTGCAGGCCGCACAGCGCCACTGGCACACGGAGCCGGACGCCGCGCACACGCATGTGTGGGACGCCGCCGCGACCGCGGACCGCGCGCTGGCCGAGGTCCGCAGGTTCGTGCGCGACCTGGCCCCGCTCGACCTCGCCGAGAACTCCCTCGTCACCGCGTTGCGCACGCTCGCCGAACGGGACGGCGCACCCGGCCGGGCCGTCGAGTTCCGCCTGGACGCCGCGCCCGGCGGCCCAGGCCCGCTGCCCGGGGCGGTCGAGGCGGCGCTGCTGCGCGTGACCCAGCAGGCGCTGGCCAACGCGCGGGAGCACGCCGGGGCGTCCCGGGCCGTCGTCACCCTGACCTGTCTGGAGGACCGGATCACCGTGGACATCGCCGACAACGGCTGCGGCTTCGACGCCCGGAAGCCGCCGCGCCGGCCCCGGGCAGCCGAGCGAGGGCACGGCCTGCCCGTCATGCGCATGCGGGCCAGGGAGGCCGGCGGATCGCTCACCGTCGAGTCGGTGCCCGGGGAGGGGACCGTCGTGACGATGGCCGTGCCGCTCGCCACCGGCGACGCCGGAAGGGAGACGCCGTGACCGGCACACCCGCCACGGTCCGGGTACTGCTGTGCGACGACCACGCCGTCGTCCGTGCCGGGCTGCGCGCCCTGCTGTCCAGCACCGACGGCATCGAGGTCGTCGGGGAGGCGGGCAGCGGCGAGGAGGCGCTCGCCATGGCTGCGGGGCTGTCGCCTCACGTGGTGCTCATGGACCTGCAACTGGGTGCCGGCATGGACGGTGTGACGGCCACGCGCCGGCTGACGTCCGCCGAGGACGCGCCGGTGGGCGGCCCAGCGCCGCGGGTGCTGGTCCTCACGATGTTCGACACGGACGCCGACATCGCCCGCGCCGTCGCCGCGGGCGCCACCGGATACCTGCTCAAGGCCGAGCGCCCCGAGCGGCTGTTCGCGGCGATCAGGGACGCGGCGGCCGGGCGTACGGTGCTGTCGGGTTCGGTGGCCGACCGCGTGGTCTCCCGCCTGCGCAGCCCGGGTCCCACTCTCACCCCGCGGGAGAGCGACATCCTCGGCCGGCTCGTGCAGGGTCTCGGCAACCGGGAGATAGCCCGGGCGCTGTTTCTGAGCGAGGCCACGGTCAAGACGCACCTCGGGCGCATCTACGCGAAGCTGGACGTGCGCACGCGGGCGGGGGCGGTGGCAGCCGCCGCCCGCCACCGCCTGCTGCCGTGAGGGCGTCGCGTGCGTCGGGGCATAATGTCACCATGCGGATCTCGGCCAAGGCGGACTATGCGGTACGCGCCGCGCTGCAGCTCGCGACGGCCGAGCCGGGCGGAACGGTGAAGGCCGAGTTCATCGCGGACGCGCAGGAGATCCCTCACAAGTTCCTCGAGGGCATCCTCAACGACATGCGCCGCGGCGGGCTCGTCGCCAGCCAGCGGGGCGTCAACGGCGGCTACCGGCTGGCGAAGCCGACGGAGGACATCAGCATCGCCGACATCATCCGGGTCGTCGACGGTCCCCTGGTCTCGGTGCGGGGTGTGCGTCCGCCGGAGTTGTCCTACAGCGGGCCGGCCGAGTCGCTGCTGCCGCTGTGGATCGCGCTGCGCGTCAACGTGCGCCAGATCCTCGAAGGCGTCTCGCTGGCCGACCTGGTCTCCGGCCGGCTTCCCGGTGAGGTCTCCCTGCTGACCGACTCCCCCTCGGCCTGGGCCAACCCGTAGTCCTCTCGTCCGGATTCCGCCAGGCGCCACTCCGAGGCGCTGTCCGGCCACCGAGACGTGAGCGGATCACATGATGGACGACCTCTTGTAGGGCTTCTCCACTGCCGCCATTATCCCTACCAACCAAGTAGGAAAACTAGGGATCTCAACTGCGAGGTGGCTGCTGTGCGCACGCTGATACTGCTGGCCTTGGCCGGGCTCGGCGCCCAACTGGTGGACGGCAGCCTGGGCATGGCCTACGGCGTCACCTCCACCACTCTCCTGCTGGCCGCCGGCACCAACCCCGCCGCGGCCTCGGCCACGGTCCACCTGGCCGAGATCGGCACCACCCTGGCCTCGGGCGCCGCCCACTGGAGGTTCGGCAACGTCGACTGGCGGGTGGTCGCCAGAATCGGGGCGCCCGGGGCCGTCGGCGCCTTCGCCGGGGCCACCTTCCTGTCCAGGCTGTCCACCGAGGCGGCGGAACCGCTGATGTCGCTCCTGCTGCTGACCCTCGGGCTGTACGTGCTGATCCGTTTCACCGTCCAGGGGCTGCCCACGGGGAATCTGGGGAAGCCGCTGCGCAAGCGGTTCCTGGGTCCGCTGGGGCTGGTGGCCGGATTCATGGACGCCACCGGCGGAGGCGGCTGGGGGCCGGTCGGCACCCCGGCGATCCTCGCCAGCGGCCGCATGGAGCCGCGCAAGGTCATCGGCTCGATCGACACCAGCGAGTTCCTGGTCGCCGTCGCCGCCAGCCTCGGGTTCCTCTACGGGCTCGGCTCCGAAGGCGTCAACGCCGGATGGGCGGTCGCGCTGCTCGTGGGCGGACTCGTCGCCGCGCCCCTGGCCGCCTGGCTGGTGCGCCATGTGCCGCCGCGGATCCTCGGCTCGGCGGTGGGCGGTCTCATCGTCCTCACCAACGTCCGCACTCTGCTGCGTGGCGACTGGATCTCGGCGGGCGACGCCGCCCAGTGGACGGCGTACGGCATCATCTACGCGGTCTGGGCGGCAGCGTTGGTCCACTCCGTGCGGGAGCACCGGCGCGCGCCCGCTCCGCGAGCGGCGACCGCACAGGACGAGACAGCACCGTCGGCATCCGTCTGAACACCCCCTTGCGCCCGCCCCCGGCCTGGGGCCCGGGCCAGGCCGGAAGCTGCGGAAGCTCTCCCTCTCCCCTTCTTCGGAGGCGCGTGTGACATCGGCTGCCGAGGCACTCCCCTGCTCCGTGGACGGTCCTGGGCCCAGCGGTGCCGGACCGTCGCCCCGTGCGGCGGCCCCCCGTTCGCGGCCGTACCGGTGCGGGCCGTGATCCTTCACGAAGAGGAGCGGGAAGGCGAGCGGGAAGCTGACCCGGCGACGCACCGCGCGGCTCCCCCGGACCTGTGGGAGCAGGTGGCCGGTGAACTCGCGGACCATCTCGCCGTCGACGCCGCCGCACGCGACCGTGCGGGCGCACCGCCCCTCGACGAGGTGGCGTACATCCGCGAGTCGGGTCTGCTCGACGCGCTCGTCCCACCCGCGCCCGGCGGCAGCGGTCTGGCGTGGCCGGATGCCTGCCGGATCGTCCGGCGGATGGCCGCCGCGGACAGCTCCCTCGCCGAACTGCTGGGCCGTCACTACGTGCTGGCCTGGAGCGGGCGTCTCCTGGCGCCTGCCGGTCCCGGTGCCCGGTGGGAGACCCACGCCGCCGGCCGGGGGCTGCTGCTGGCCGGGCGGATCGAGCCGGAGGCGCGCGGCGACCGGTCTTTCGACGACGGGCTGACGCTCACGGTCGACGATGACGGCCACAACCTCAGCGGCCGCAGTGTGCCGGTGCCGGGCGCGCGGGTGGCCGACCGCGTCCTGCTCTCCGCCCGGCGCGCCGGCACGCGGGAGACACGCGCGGTGGTACTGATCGACCCGAGCAGTACCGGCGTCACCACCGAACCCCTGGACGACCGGTTCGGCCAGCGTCTCACCGGGGCCGGCACCCTCCACTTCGCTCAGGCGCACGTCGGCGAGGACGACACGCTCGGCACGCTCGCGGAGGACGAGGATCTGACACCTCCACTCGCGGCGCTCGCCCCGCTCGCGCTGAGGATGATGACCGCGCACGTCGTGCTCGGCATCGCCGAGGGCGCACTGGATGAGGCACGCGACGCCATCCTGGCCACGTACCACACCCGCTCCCCCGCCCCCTGGCGGGACGATCCCACTCTCACGGCGGAAGCCGCGGACCCCGACCTCCTCCAGGCCTACGGAGAACTCGCGGCCGCGGCCCACGTGTCCACGGCGGTCGTCGACCACGCCACACACGCCCTGGCGGTAGGCATCGGCCGAGGAGAGCGGCTCGACTCCGTGCACGGTTCACGGATCGCCGCCTCCGTCGCCACGGCAGAGGCCAGCGCGAGCGAGGCCGCGCTGCGCGTCACCGCCCGCGTGCTGGAGCTCGCCGACGCCGCGCATCTCGACCGGTTCTGGCGCAACGCCAGGTCGCTGACAGCACACCGTGCGCTCGCCCGGGAACTGCGCGCCATCGGCGCACACTTCCTGTACTCGCCCACCCCGTCGCGCTCCTCGGGCGCCTGACACGGGGACGGGCGGGCCGGTCCACAAGACGTGACGCGGGCGCGCGCCCGGACTCGGGGAACCGCCGGGGCCCGCCCCGGCGGGCGTGGCCCGGCTCGGAGCGGGCGCCCGCACTGCCGGGCGCCCGCACAGCGACTACTTGCTGACCGCGAAGCGCATCAGGGCGTGCTCGTCACCCTGCTTGATCTTCCCCGTCGTGTTGATCACTTCGAGCTTCCACGCGCCGCCGACCCGCACGGCCTTGGCCACGGCGCAGCCGTTGTCCTGGGTGAGCATGCTGGGCCAGATGTCGGCGACCTGCTGTACGGAGCCACCGGTCGCGTCGTAGACCTTGAAGCTGATGTTGCGTGCCTTCTGGAAGGAGCTGCCCTTCTTGTAGGCGGCGGCGACGAACACGATCGAGGTGATGTTGCCGGGGACGCCGGCGAACTCGACGGTGACGGTCTCGTCGTCACCGTCGCCGTGCCCGGTCTGGTTGTCGCCGCTGTGCACCAAGGATCCGTTGCCCATGGGGTCCAGCGAGTCGAGGCCCGCCAGCCGGACCGGATCCCCGTCCTGCATCGCGATGGCGATCAGGTCGAGGTCGGTTCCGGCCTTCCGGCGGAACCGGCCCATCACCCCGCCGCTGCTGCCGGCCGTCGGGTCCCAGGAGACACCGATGCTCAGATGGGACACACCGTCCAGATCTGCCGGGCCGTCTTCCTTGGTAAGCGTAATCATGCGTGATTCATCCTCGTGTCAGCGGAACTACCCCACAAAGTGTGCCTGGCCTCCTGCGGACTTCTCGTGAGGGGTCCGCGTACACGGTCCTCGCGACGGGTCCTGATCGACGGGCACAGGCGGGCACTTCGGCGACACCGTACGGCCAGGGACGGCCGGTCCCGGCCGCGGACGGCCGCGAAGGTGGGGAAATTCTTGCGTCGCCTGACGTGATCCGTCGCCGTCCCGGCCGGGCCGACGAAGCCCGGGAACTGCCGGTTTTCGCCGCGCGTAACGAGGTTGTTGCCGAGTATCACGGCTATGACCAGCGGGTATGCGGGATTTCATCGTTGACGGCGGGAGACGGCGGCCTCTAGCGTCCGCCACATGACCTACCGAGCCCACGCGGAAGCGATCGATGAGCTGGACCGTCGCGTCATCGCGGCGCTCCAGCTCAACGGCCGCGCCCCGTGGAGCGCGGTCGCCCAGTGGGTAGGAGCCAGCGAATCCACCGCACAGCGCCGTTACCAGTCGTTGTGCGCCCGGGGGCTCCTCCGGGTCGTCGGCACGGTGGAGCTGGACCGCACCCGCCAGGGCTCCTCGATGCTGGTGCGGGTACAGGCCAGGCCGGGACGCGGACTCGACCTGGCAGAACAGCTCGCCGCCAGCCCCGACGTCCGCTTCCTGGCGGTGGTCACCGGCACGGCGGATCTGATCGTCGACTTCGTCGCGCGCGACAACGACGAGATGATCCGCATGCTCTTCACGGACCTGCCAGGCGCCGACCTGATCACCGGCACGGAGGCCGTCGCCGTCATCCGGACGTTCACCTCAGCCTCGAGGTGGGACACCGGGCTGCTGCCGGCGGACGCCGCCGCGGCTCTGCGCCAGGACACCACCGCCCCGCCGTGCGACCGCGACGAGAGGGACCGGGCGCCACAAGCGCTCTCCGGCCTCGAGAAGGAGATCGCCTCGGCGCTGACGGAGGACGGCCGCACGCAGGTCAGCGCCCTGGCGCGGCGGCTCGGACGCAGTCAGTCCAGCGTCGCGCGGGCCCTGGACCGGCTCATCGGCCGGGGCGTGCTCCAGTTCCGCACGCTGGTGGAGCCCTCCCTGCTGGGTTACGAGGCGGAGTTCATGGTGTGGCTGTCCATCGAACCCGACCGGCTGGACGCGGCCGGCCGCAGGCTCGCGGCACATCCCGGCACCAAGTTCCTGAGCGCGGCCACAGGCCGGTTCAACCTCGTGGGTCACATGGTGCTGCCCCGCCGCGCCGACCTGTTCCGTTACACCAGCGAGGTCATCGGGGCCCTTCCCGGGCTCCACGCCTCCGACATCACCCTCCACCTCGCCACCATGAAGTACTCCTGGCACCGGATGACCCAGGCGGTCTGAGCCGCCACCGCACGCACCGGTGCCTGCCCTACCTGCCCCTTCCCCCTGCTCAGCCTCGGTATCGGTCTCGGCCTGACCCGTCCGCCCCTCCGTCCTCCCCCGCGGACGGTCGCGCGGCCTTCACCGAGCCGCGCCCGGTCCCGTCCCCGAAACCGGCCCCGGACCCGAAATACGTCCCCGAATACTTGTGGAGATCCGTCATGCCCACATCCGACACCGGTGAGCCGACGCCGAGCTGGCGCTGGCCGGAGGAGACCTGGCGCGGCCACGCCGAAGCCGTCCGTGCCGGGCGCCGGCTGGTTCCCGCACGCTGGCCCGGCGGCGCCCGCGTGGCCGTCGCCCTGTCCTTCGACTCCGACCACGAGACGATTCCGCTGCGCGACGGGGAGACGAGCCCGGGGCGGCTGGCGCAGGGCGAGTACGGGGCGCGCGCCGGTGCTCCGCGCATCCTGGAGCTCCTCGCCCGCCACCAGGTGCCCGCCACCTTCTTCATGCCCGCCGTCTCCGCGCATCTCCACCCCGACGAGGCACGGGCCTACACGCGCGACGGTCACGAACTCGCCGTCCACGGCTGGATACACGAGCGCAACACACTCCTGGGCCGCGACGACGAGAGGGAACTGACCGCCCGCGCCCTGGAGACGCTCACGCAGCTCACCGGGCAGCGGCCCACCGGTATCCGCACCCCGTCCTGGGACTTCTCGGACTCGACGCTTCAGATCATGCTGGAGCTCGGCTTCTCCTACGACTCCTCCCTGATGGCGGACGACGAGCCGTACGAGGTCCTCGCCCACGGCCGGCCCACGGGCCTCGTCGAGATCCCGGTCGACTGGATCCGCGACGACGCCCCGTACTTCACCATGGACCGCTACGGGTCCGTGCGCCCGCACAGCCGCCCGCGCGACGTACGCGAGATCTGGGTCGACGAGTTCGACGCCGCCTACCGTGCGGGCGGCGTCTTCCAGCTCACCCTCCACCCCCACGTGATCGGACACCGCTCACGCCTCGTCGCGCTGCGGGAGCTGCTGGACCACATCGCGGCACACACCGGGGTCTGGTACGCGACACACGCCCAGGTCGCCGAAGCCTCCCGCGCCGTGCTGCGCACGCCGCCGGACTCCACCGACGCGCACGACACACGCGCCGACCACCCGGAGGCCACCCCATGAGCCACACCGGCCCGCCGCCCGCGGCGGCGCCCGCACCGGGCGCCGCCACCACCGCGCACCACCGGCTGAGCCCCGCTCAGCGCAAGGCCATCGTCGCCGGGACCATCGGCAACACCGTCGAGTGGGTCGACTGGGCCCTGTACTCGATCTTCGTCAAGATCATCGCGGACGAGTTCTTCCCCCGGGGCAACGAGGCCGTCGCCCTGCTGTCCACCCTCGCCGTCTTCGCCGTCGGTTTCGTCATGCGGCCCATCGGCGCGGCCGTACTCGGCTCCTACGCCGACCGGCACGGCCGCAAGAAGGGCCTGACGCTCACGGTCGGCCTGATGGCCTCGGCCGCCTTCGTCATCGCGCTCACCCCCTCCTACGAGACCATCGGGTTCCTCTCCCCGGTGATCCTGCTGCTGGCCCGGCTCGTGCAGGGCTTCTCCGCCGGAGGGGAGTTCGGCTCCTCCTCGGCGTTCCTCGTCGAGTCGGCCGCCCGGGGACGCCGCGCCTTCGCCGGATCGTGGCAGCAGGTGTCGGTCGCGGGCGGGGTCCTGATCGCCTCGCTGCTCGGCACGGTGGCCACCTCGCTCCTCAGCGACGGCGAGCTGCACTCCTGGGGGTGGCGCCTCGCGTTCGTCGCCGGGGGGCTGCTGGGGCTGATCGGCCTGTGGCTGCGGGTCTCGGTCGAGGACACCGAGTCCTTCACCGAGGCACGGGGCGCGGGACGCACGCGCCGCAACCCCGTCAAGGCGATGTTCGTCGACCATCCCGCCGCCGCGCTGCGCGTCGCGGGGATCACCGTCGCCGGCACCCTGACCTACTACATCTGGGTCAACTACCTGCCCACCTACGCC
Organism: Streptomyces tubbatahanensis; assembly: GCF_022699385.1. Classification (NCBI taxonomy): domain Bacteria; kingdom Bacillati; phylum Actinomycetota; class Actinomycetes; order Kitasatosporales; family Streptomycetaceae; genus Streptomyces; species Streptomyces tubbatahanensis. The sequence continues at coordinate 317,147 of NZ_CP093846.1, forward strand.
AACCTGACCACCGGCATCCCGCTGAGCACGGCGCTGCTGTCCCAGACCCTGTGTCTGATCGTCTTCGTGGTCGCCCTGCCGTTCGCGGGGCTGCTGTCCGACCGCGTGGGCCGCAAGCCGACGCTCGTCGCTTTCGCGGGCGGCTTCGTCGTCCTGGCCTGGCCGCTGCTCCACCTGCTCCGCGACAACTTCCTGAGCCTCTTCCTCGTACAGCTCGTCGGGATGCTGCTGATCCTCGGGTACTCGGCCAACTGTGCGGTGATCATGGCTGAACAGTTCCCCGCGGAGGTGCGGGCCACCGGCATCGCGCTGCCGTACGCGCTGGCTGTCGCGCTGTTCGGCGGCACGGCACCGTACGTGACGACCTGGCTGCACGAGAGCGGCCTCAGCGATCTGCTGTGGGTCTACGTCTCGGCCGCCTCGCTGATCTCCCTGCTCGTCTACCTCACGATGCCCGAGACCAAGGACAAGGGGTTTCGCTGATGTCCCACGTACTGATCACCGGTGCGGCGGGGGGCATTGGGGCGGCGATCGCCGAGGAGTTCGCCTCTCACGGCGCCCTCCTCACCCTGACCGACCGGGACCGGGCCGCGCTGGAGAGGACGGCCGCGCGCCTCGGTGACGGCACCGTCGCCCACGCCGCCGATCTCACGGAAGCCGAGCAGCCCGCCGCCGTGGTGGAGCGCGCCTGGGCCAAGCGCGGCCCCGTCGACGTCCTCGTCAACGCAGCGGGCCGCTATCCCTCGCTCGACATGGCCGACCTCCGCGCCGACGCCTGGGATCAGCTGTTCGCCGTCAATCTGCGGGCCCCCGTGCTGGCGATGGCCGCCTACGCGCGGCTGGCCATGGAGGCGGCCGGGGGCGGGTCGGTCGTCAACATCTCCTCGGGATCCGCGCTGCGGAGCCGCCCCGGGGGCGGGCCGTACGCCGCGTCGAAGGCCGCGCTGGAGATGGCCACCCGCGCCGCCGCCCTCGAACTGGGGGCGCACGGCATCCGCGTCAACGCCGTCAGCCCCGGATTCGTCCCGGTCGACAGCGACTGCAACCCCGTCTCCGAGGAGTACGCCGCCGCCATCGGCGGCAACCCACTGGGACGCCCCGGCACTCCCGGGGACATCGCCCGAGCCGTCCGCTGGATCGCCGGGCCCGACGCTTCCTGGGTCACCGGCGAAATCCTGCGCGTCGACGGTGGCTCCAGCAGCGGGGCCCTCCAGTTGCCCCGGATCTGGCCCCCCGACGCGCCCGCGAACCCGCCCGCACGCCCGAGCCGTCCCGCACCCCTCAGCACCGAAGGACAGAGCCGATGAGCAGTCAGCAGCAGACCCCGGCCGGGTACACGGTCGTCGGCGCGGGAGCGATCGGCGGCACCCTGGCCTTCGCCCTGGCGCGCGCCGGACACGCGATCACGGTCGTCGACACCGACCGCGCCCAGGTGGCGGCGATCCGCTCCCACGGGCTGACCGTCGCACGCGGTCAGGAGCGCACGAGCGTGCGGGTGACGGCCCTGACGCCCGAGGAGTACGACGGGCCGCTGGGCCGCGTTCTGCTGGCGGTCAAGGCCCAGGCCACGCAGGACGCGATGGAGTGGATCGCGCCCCGGCTGGCGGCGGACGGCTGTGTCGTCTCGCTGCAGAACGGCTTCAACGAGGCCGTGATCGCCCGGTACGTCGGCGCCGAGCGGACCGTCGCGGCGTTCGTCAACATCTTCGCCGACGTGATCGAACCGGGCGTGGTGCTGGACGGCGGCGCGGGCGCGCTGGTGGTGGGCGAACCGGACGGCGCGCCCGTCAGCCGGCGCGTGCGGGACATCGTCGCCGATCTGCACAGCTGGGGACCCGCCAGGGTGAGCGACAACGTCGAGGGGTACCTGTGGGCGAAGGCGGGCTTCGGCGCGATGCTCGCCGCCACCGCGCTCGCCGACGCCCCGATGGCCGACCTCATCGACCGGCACAGGCCCGCGATGTACGCTCTGACCGCCGAGGTCTACGACGTCGCCGACCGGCTCGGCGTCGCGCTGGAGCCCTTCGACGCGTTCGAGCCCGAGGCCTTCCGGCGCACGGCGGACTCCACCGCCCGCAGAGCCGCCACCGACCGCCTCATCGCCTGGCTGCGCACCCAGACCAAGGACCGCAGCGGCATCTGGCGCGACCTGGCGGTACGCCACCGCCCCGTCGAGGTGACCTCCCACTACGCGGACGTCTTCGCCCACGCCGACCGCGAGGGTCTGCCCACCGGGGTGCTGCGCGCCGTGCTGGAGGGCCTGCGCACGCTGGAGGGCGCCCCGGAGCTGATGGCGGAGGAGCGGCTGGAGCGGTTGGACCGGCTCGCCGCCGCCGCGACCGGCCCGGCCGCCCCGGACAGCGCGGCGTCGGGCTCCAGCCCCGCGGCGGCCACGGGCATGGAGCCCGACCAGGCGGCGGCGGTACGGGACTGGCTGGAACACCACCGCGAGGACATGGTGGCCGACCTGGCCGCCTACACCTCCCAGGGCAGCGCCAGCGACGACCTGGACGCGCTCGACTCCTGCCTGGCCTGGGTGCGGGAGTGGCTCGACCGGTCCCTGGGCGAGCCCGCGAGCGAGGAGGTGCTCGCGCGCGAGAACGCCGGAGACGTGCTCGTCCGCCGCTGTCCGCCGACGGAGGGCACGGCGGACAGCGCACGGCCGGTCCTGCTCCTGGGCCACTACGACACGGTGTGGCCCACCGGCACCCTGGACACCTGGCCGTTCCGGCGCGACGGTGACCGTCTGACCGGTCCCGGAGTCTTCGACATGAAGGCCGGACTCGTCCAGGCGGTGTGGGCGCTGCGCGCCCTCGAGGCGCTCGGTCTTCCCCGCCCGGACTGCATGCTGATGCTGAACGGCGACGAGGAGACCGGCAGTCTGGCCTCGCACGAGGCCCTCGTCGAGGAGGCGCGGCGCAGCCGTCTGGCGCTCGTCTTCGAGGCGGCGGCCGACGGCGCGATCAAGACCGCGCGCAAGGGCGTCGGACTGTTCACCGTCACGGTGTCGGGGGTGGAGGCCCACGCCGGACTCGACCCGGCGGCGGGGGCGAGCGCCGTGGAGGAGTTGGCACACCAGATACTCGCGCTGGCCGCGCTGCGGGACCCCGCCGCCGGTACCTCCCTCAACGTGGGGGTGGTCGAGGGCGGCACCCGCAGCAACGTGACCGCCGGGCGCGCGGTGGCACACCTCGACGTCCGGGTGGCCTCCGCCGCCGAGCAGGACCGGATCGACGCCGCGCTGGCCGCGCTGCGGCCCCTCGACACGCGGACCCGGATCGAGGTCACAGGAGGCTGGAACCGCCCGGTCTTCGAGCGGACCGCACAGGTCGCCGAGCTGGCCGAGCTGGCCAAGGGCTGTGCGGCGCTCCTCGGCGTCGATCTGCGGGAGACCTCGGTCGGCGGCGCCAGCGACGGGAACTTCGTCGTCGCCGCCGGCGTCCCCGTCCTCGACGGGATCGGCGCGACCGGATCAGGGGCGCACGCCCGCTCGGAGAACACCTCGGTGCACGGCATGGTCGAACGCGCGGCGCTGACCGCGCTCGTGCTGGCGTCCCTGGGACGGGAGTGACCACGAACGCGGTTCCGGCCGGACCGGTGGCGACGGCCCGCCCCGGCACACGGCTACCGCGGTTCGCGCCACTCGCTCCTCATGGTCGCGAGAAGGCGCGCCGCCTGCCGTGGGTGCCGGTCGGCGACATCGGTGGTCTCGGCGGGGTCGCGGGCGAGGTCGTACAGCTCGAAGTGCCAGTCCTCGTCGGGGTGGTCGCGCTCGCGGTCCGGGGAGAAGCGCACGGCCTTCCAGTCGCCGACGCGCACCGCCTCGGCCGCGCTGCGGGCGAACGGCCCGTCCTCGCGGGCCTGTCCCGGCGTGGTGTACGGGTCGTTCCGGTAGAAGTACAGCGGCCGGTGCGCCACAGGGCGCTGTGCACCGAGCAGTTGGCGGTGCATCGCGACCCCGTCGAGCCCTTCGGGAACCTGACTCCCGGCGCCCGCGAGCGCGGCGAGGGTCGGCAGCAGGTCCCAGGAGGCGACGACCTGGTCGCTGGCCGAGCCCGGGCGGTGGACGCGTCCGGGCGGTGGACGCGTCCGGGGGCCCGGACGATCAGCGGTACCCGGATGCCGCCCTCGAACAGATTGCGCTTGTATCCGCGCAGTCCCCCGCCGGCTCCGTAGGAATGCGGATCGAGCGCGTCCTCCTCCGTGGGTCCGTTGTCGGAGGCGAACAGGACGACGGTGTCGTCGTCGAGCCCGAGTTCCCGCAACCGGCCGAGGAGGACTCCCACCTGCCGGTCGGCGTAACCGACCTGTGAGCAGTGGCGTCGGGCCGCCGGGCTCAGCCGCGGATCGTCCTCGTAGACGGGGTCGGTGCGCGGGATCTCCTGTGGGCTGTGCGGGAGTTGGGAGCTGACCACGCAGAAGAACGCATCGTTTCGGTGGCGCTCGATGAAGTCCAGGGCCTCGCTCAGGACGAGGTCCGGCGCGTACGTGTGCTCGGCGCCGTCCGCGTTCCCGACCACGGCGTACCGCTCGTGGTCGGACCACAGGTACGGCGGATAGTAGTCGTGCGCGGCGGCGTGGGTCGCCTGGCCGAAGAACCGCTCGAAGCCCTGTCTGTTGGGGTGGCCGGGATGGTCGGACACGTCGGGGCAGAACCCCCACTTGCCGAACAGGCCCGTACGGTAACCGGCGCCGCGCAGCACGTCGGCCACCGTGACGTCCCCCTGGCCCAGCGGAGCGTCCGGCTCCCCCGGGTCGGGGTTGGCCCGCACGGGCGCGTGCCCGGTGTGCAGGCCGGTCAGCAGGGTGGCGCGGGAAGGCGCACAGACCGGCGCTCCCGCGTAGTACTGCGTGAAGCGGGCCCCCTCTTCCGCCATGCGGTCGAGGTGCGGGGTGCGGATGATGCTGTTTCCGAAGGATCCGGTCTCGCCGTAGCCGAGGTCGTCGGTGAGGTAGAGGACGATGTTCGGCCGCCGGCGGTGTCCGGTCCCCGAGGGCGTGGCCTGGCCGGCCGGGGCGTCGGCGGACGCCGGCCCACCCAGACCCGCGGCGGCGAGTCCTCCGGCCGCGGCCAGGACATCGCGGCGCGACAACGGTGCGGGCATGTTCCCTCCTTGCCGCCCACCCCGTCGGCGAGCGGGAGCAGCGGGACGGTGGAATGCCGCCGATTTTTGCATGGGCTCCGGAACAACAACAGGGGGCGGAGCCGGACTCCGGGCCTCGTGGTCGGCCTGTCCCTGGTCGCTGACGGCCGACGCGTGGTCGGCCACCTGCTGGCGCACCACCAGTGCATCTCAGCAGCGCCGCGCCAACGGATCCCCTGGGTGTCCTGGCCACCGACACCCCTCCCGAGCTCGCCCACGCCACCGTTTTCCGAGCGTGTCACTCGGGGGCGGGGTCGAAGACCGGGGTGGTGTCCGCGTCGTACGGCAGGCCGGAGAGCACCTCGGCGTAAGCCCGGTCCACCACGTGCCGGTGGCGTGCGGTGTGCCGTGAGGCGGGGTCCGCGGCCACTCGCGCCACCCGCTTCTCGTACGCCTCGGTGATCTCCTCCGCGGTCGCCCGCCAGTGGGCGTCGTCGGCTACGCGGACCACCTCCACGCACTCCGGCGGCGCCCCCTCCGCCAGGGCGGCCGCGGCCCGGTCGTGGCCGTCGAGGAGCAGCCAGCCGTCCAGGAAGGAGACCCACCACAGCAGGACGGGGGCGAGGGTGCCCTCGCGGGCGTGCTTGCGGTACGCCTTCACACGTGCGGCGTCCGGCGCCGGGAGCGGCCGCAGCGGCAGTACACCGTGCCAGCCGCCGCCGCAGAGCAGTTCGAGGGTGGCTTCGGGCCAGTCGCGGACGAGGTCGCAGTCCCAGATGCCCGGGGTGAAGGTGGCGCGCCGGTTCAGCAGCCAGCGCCCGCGGTGCAGTGGGCCGCCCCTCGCTTCCTCCAGCCACCGCGCGTACAGGTGTGGCCAGTCGGGTGAGGTCCGCATTCTCGCGGCGGTCAGGTGCGGCAGCGGTGAACGGTATCCCGGCAGTCGGCGCAGGTGCAGGTCGCGACAGCAGCCGTCGCCCTCGGACCGGGCCCGGATCAGCGGCCGTTCGCCCTGTCGCAACAACCAGCGGCGGTCCGACGCCCTCTCCAAGCGCAGCGGGGGCCGGGGAGTCCCGTCCTCGGGCACGGTGAGGACGAGCCCGCCACCGGGCAGTGGCTCCCTCGTCGCTCTGGCCATGGGATCAGTGTCCGGCCCGGGGCCGCTCGTCGACAAGCGGAAGGCCGCCCCTGCGGGCACCACCGCGGACCGCGCCGGGCCGGCGCGGAGGCTGCCGCCCCGTGGGCGGCCGGCGGCTCGTCAGCCGGTTCGGGTGGCCGGTCCTGCCGCCGCCAGTGCCTCGCGGGCCGCCGCCAGCGCGCGGTCGCGGTCGGCCGCGACCAGGCCGATACGGGTGCGGCGGTCGAGGAGGTCGGACTCGTCGAGGGCGCCCTCGTGCCGGACGGCGAAGCGGAGTTCGGCCGCGGTGACGCCGGCGGCCACGGGTTTCAACAGGTCGGGGTCGCCGTTCGCCTGGGCGACGACGGCCGCGCTCTCGCTGCCGTACCGGGCGCGCAGCCGGGCCGTGGCCTCACGGGCGGACGTGGGCGTGGTGCCCGCGCCGACGAGGGCGAGGGCCTGGGTGCGGCAGGGTCCTGCGTCGAGCCCGGCGCGCGCGACGGCGGCGTCGACCGCGTCCTCGGCCATCGCCCGGTACGCGGTGAGTTTCCCCCCGACCGCGGTGATGACGCCGTCCGGCGAGGTGAGGACGGCGTGGCGGCGGGAGAGGTCGGCGCTGCGTGACGTCCCGGTGCTCTCCAGGAGGGGGCGGAGTCCGGCGAAGGCGCCGATGACGTCCGCCCTCTCCAACGGGGTGGCCAGCGCGCCGGAGAGCGTGCGCAGCAGGAAGTCGATGTCCTCTTCCGGTGCTTCGGGTATGTCGGGAACGGTTGCGACGGGCTCGTCGGTGAGGCCGGCGTAGACCCGGCCGTCTCCTTGCGGCAGGGCGAAGACGAACCTGCTGGACTCCCCCGGCACCGGGACCGTCAGCGCGGCGCGGGGGTTGCCCAGGCGTGCCGCGGGCAGGACGACGTGCGTGCCTCGGCTGGGCCGCAGGGTGACGTCGGGCACCAGCGTTCCGGCCCAGACGCCGGCCGCGTTGACGACGCTCCTGGCCCGCACCTGCACGGGGGCGCCGGTGAGTTCGTCGCGCAGTTCGGCGCCGTCTCCGGTCAGGTCCTGGGCGCCGCACCGGGTGAGGACGTGCGCCCCGTAGCCCGCGGCGGTGCGGGCGAGGGCGACGACGAGGCGCGCGTCGTCGGTGAGCTGCCCGTCGAAGGACAGCTGGCCGCCGCGCAGGCCCTCGGCGCGCACGGCCGGGGCCAGCGCGAGGGTGAGCGGCGCGGGTATGCGCCGCGACGGCGGCAGGGTGCGGGCGCCGACCCTGGCGCCGACACGCAGGGCGTCCCCGGCGAGGAAGCCCGCGCGGGTCCACAGGGCGCGGGCGCGGGGGGTGTGCGTGTGCACCGGGAGCACCATGGGCAGGGCGCGAACGAGGTGGGGGGCGGTCCTGCTCATCAGGATGCCGCGTTCGCGTGCCGACTCATAAGCGATGCCCACGTCTCCACTGGCCAGGTAGCGCAGTCCGCCGTGTGCCAGCTTCGAGCTCCAGCGGCTGGTGCCGAAGGCCAGGTCGTGGCGGTCGACGAGGACGACGCTGAGGCCGCGTGCGGCGGCGTCGAGTGCGATGCCGGCGCCGGTGACGCCCGCGCCGACGACGAGCAGGTCGACGGTGGGTCCGGTGGCCAGCCAGTCGAGGGAGCGGGCGCGGCGCGCGGCGTTGAGGGAGGTGGTGCGTTCGGTCGGTCGTGTCATGCGGCGGCGCTCCAGTCACGCAGGTAGCCGGTGAGGAGCCGGCCGAGGGAGTCGAGGAGGGCGTCCTCGGTGAGGGTGTCCTCCACGAGCCGCCGGGAGGCTCCGATGGACTGGACGGTCAGCAGGACGACGCGGGACAGTTCCCCGGGCTCGCCCGCGCGTACGGAGCCGTCGCGCTGCCCCTCGGCGATCTGGGCGTGCAGCAGTTCGAGGGCGGCGTGCTGGCTGGAGCCCAGTCGGTGGAAGACGTAGGTGGCCAGCAGTTCGGCCTCGCTGTCGAGGAAGCGGCTGAACAGCGAGTGGTGCCACACCGCGCGCACCGTGCCGGTGGCGCCGTGCACGATGCGCCCGAGTGCGTCGGCCTCGGTCGCCTCGGCGACCGCCTCGGCGAAGAGGGCCTTCAGCTCCCGCGTCATCAGGTCGCCGACGAGCGAGGAGATGTCGGGCCAGTGGCGGTAGACGGTCGGCCTGCTGACTCCGGCACGGCGGGCCACGTCGGTGAGTGTGGTGCGCCGCACTCCGAAGGCCTCGACGCACGCGCGTGCGGCGTCCAGGATGTCGTCCTCGTTCTTCCGTCCAGAGCTTTTACGAATTGACGTCACGTGTAAGACTGTACGCCATGAAGCGACCCACTCGCCGCGTCGGTGACATGGCCTGGAACGCCTGGGGCGACCCGGCGCACGCCCGTCAACTGGAGGACTCCCAGCGGCAGCTCCTCGTCGACACGCTCGGAGTCAGCGCCGCCGCGCCGCCGCGCGTGGAGCGCTCGGCGCTGCGGCTGCCGCCCAGCGCGCTGCCCGAGCCCGCCCGTGCCGCGCTCACCTCGGTCGTCGGCGAGGAGCACCTGCGCACCGACGACGCGGCCCGGATCCTGCACCTGGGCGGCAAGAGCACCCCCGACCTGCTGCGCCGCCGGGAAGGAGACGCCCGGCACGCCCCGGACGCGGTGGTGACGCCGGGCAGTCACGAGCAGGTGCAGGCCCTCGTGGAGATCTGCGCGGAACACGGGGTGGCGGTCGTGCCGTTCGGCGGTGGCACCAGCGTCGTCGGCGGCGTGGAGCCCGCACGCGAGGGCCATCCGGCGCTGATCAGCCTCGATCTGCGGCGCCTCGACGCCCTGGTGGAGCTGGACGAGCAGTCAGGCACCGCCACCCTGCAGGCGGGACTGCGCACCCCCGAGGCCGAGGAACTCCTGGGAGCCGAGGGCTACACGCTGGGACACTTCCCGCAGAGCTTCGAGTTCGCCACCATCGGCGGGTACGCGGCCACCCGCTCCGCGGGCCAGTCCTCGGCCGGTTACGGCCGCTTCGACGCCATGGTCACCGCGCTCAGGGTGGCCACCCCGCGCGGCACCCTCGACCTCGGCCGCGCCCCGGCCACGGCCGCGGGTCCTGATCTGCGGCAGCTCTTCCTCGGCTCGGAGGGCACGCTCGGCGTCCTCACCGAGGTGACGGTCCGCGTACGCCGCGCGCCCGTCGAACGCCGGGACGAGGCCTGGTCCTTCCCCTCCTTCGCGGACGGCACCGCCGCGGTGCGCGCGCTCGCGCAGCGCGGGCTGCTGCCGACCGCGATACGCGTCTCGGACGAGACGGAGACGTTCGTCAACGCCGTCATCGCCGGCTCCGCCGCGCCCGAGGGCTGCCTGTCCGTCGTCAGCCACGAAGGCGACCCCGACGACGTCGCGCGCCGCAGCGAGGCCGCGCGCAAGGTGCTGGCCGCGCACGACGGAAGCCGGCTGGACGACGAGGTGGCGGCCGCCTGGCGGCGCTCGCGCTTCTCCGGCCCGTACCTGCGCGACGCCCTCCTCGACACCGGTGTCCTCACCGAGACACTGGAGACGGCCACCTCCTGGGCGGGCCTGGCCGCGCTGCGCGAGACCGTGACCGCCACGCTGACCGCACACCTGACGACAGCCACGTCGACGCCGGTGGTCTTCTGCCACCTCTCCCACGCCTACCCGTCGGGCGGCTCGCTGTACTTCACCGTCGCCGCGGACGCCGGTGAGGAGCCGCGGTCGCGTTGGCAGGCGGCCAAGCGGGCGGCGGGTGACGCGATCGCCGCGGCCGGGGGCTCGATCACGCACCACCACGCGGTCGGCCAGGACCACCGTCCCTGGATGGAGGCGGAGGTCGGCCCCCTGGGTGTGGAGGTGCTCGCCGCCGTCAAGCGGACACTGGACCCCGCGGGCATCATGAACCCGGGCAAGCTCATCCCCGAGGCCGCCGCCCAGCCCCCCGCGGCCTCATGACCCCCCGACCGAGGACGGCCGTACTCGTCAACCCGGCCTCACTGACCGGAAGCTCGGCCAAGAACGCGGAGGTGGCCCTGCGCCACCTGGCACGGGCCGGCTGGGAGGCGACACTCGTCTCGGGCAGCGATCCAGCCGACGCCCTGGAGCGCACCCGCGACCACCTCGCCGCCGGCACCGACGTCCTCACCGTCGTCGGCGGTGACGGCCTGGTCCACCTGGGACTCCAGGCCGTCGCCGGCTCCGGGGTGCCGCTGGCGGTGGTCCCGGCGGGCACGGGCAACGACTTCGCCCGCGCGTTGGGCATACCGCGCCGGGATCCTGCCGCCGCCGCACGCCTGATCACCGAGGGCACCCGGCGCGCCGTGGACCTCGCGCGATGCGGTGACCGCTGGTTCGGCACCGTCCTGGCCTCGGGCTTCGACGCCCTGGTCACCCGACGGGCCAACGCGCTGCGCCGGCCTCGCGGCGGCGCCCGCTACACCGTCGCCACCTTCGTCGAACTCGCCAGGCTGCGCCCACTCCCCTTCCGGCTGCGGCTCGACGACCGGGAGCTGACTCTCGACGCCACACTCGTCGCCGTCGGCAACACCTGTTACTACGGCAGCGGCATGAAGGTGTGCCCCGACGCGGTACCGGACGACGGAGAACTGGCCGTCACCGTCGTGGAGAGCGCACCCGCCGTACGGCTGATGGCCACGCTGCCCCGGTTCTACAGCGGCTCCCACGTCTCCCATCCGAAGGTGCACACCTACCGCGCCCGCCACGTGGAGCTGGCCGCGCCCGACGTGTTCGCCTACGCGGACGGGGAGTTCATCTCGGACCTGCCGCTGACGGTCGACTGCGTGCCGGGCGCGGTGTCGGTGCTGGTGCCGGAGTAGCACCGGGGCCGGGCCGCGGGACCGGCGGTCCCCCCGCCCCCGGACGAGCCCGGGTCAGCCGGCGTCCGCCGGGACGTGGTGCTGCATGTCGACGACCTCGTCGGCGGCCCGGGTGACGACCGGATCGTGCGTGGCGACCACCGTGACGCAGCCGTGTCCGTGGGTGGTGCGCGCGATGAGGCCGGTCAGGTCGTCCGCGCGGGCGCGGTCGACGGCCGCGGTCGGTTCATCGACGAGGAGGAGTTCGGGCCCGCTCAGGAGGGCTCGGGCCAGGGCCACGCGTTGCCGTTCGCCACCGGAGAGCTGGCCGGGACGGTGACCCGACCGGTGTGCGAGGCCGACCTCGGCGAGCAGTTCACGGGCGCGGCCGCGCAGCGCGCGGGGCCTGCCTCCTGCGAGGGTGGCCGCAGCGAGCAGTTGTTCCTCGGCGGTGAGGCCGGATAGGAGGTTGCCGCTCTGGAAGACGTAGCCGATGCGTGTGCGGCGGGCTCGGGCACGTTCGCGGTCGCTGAGCGCTGCCAGGTCGGTGCCGTTCAGCAGCACCTGCCCCTCGTCCGGGCGGAGCAGGGCACCGGCGACGGCGAGCAGGGTCGACTTGCCTGACCCCGAGGGGCCGACGAGGGCGGTGAGCGCACCCGGCCTGAAGACCGTGCTCAGACCGCGCAGGGCGCGGGTGCGGGACTCTCCCTGCCCGAGAGTGACGGTGATGTCGTCGAGGCGGAGGCTCATCGTGCGGCTCCCAGCATGGTCATCGGGTCGACGGTGGTGACGCGCCGCAGAGTGAGGGCGGATCCCGCGAGGCCCACCAGGACCACGGCGCCCATGGTGGCGGCGAGGCTGCTCGCGGGGAGGCTGAACGGCACGCGCTCGCCGACGAGCAGACCGACGGCGAAGGCGAGCACGGCTCCGACCGCGGTGCCGAGGGCGACGACCACGGCGGCCTGGGCGAGCGTGTGACCGAGCAGCCGGTGGCGGGAGGCGCCCATGGCACGCAGCAGCGCCAGTTCGGGGGTGCGCTGCACGGTCCAGACGGCGAAGAAGGCGCCGACGACCAGCGGGGCGATGAGGAAGAGAAAGACCTGTATGGAGGTCATGGTCAGGCGCTCGCCCTCGTACCCGGGGGCCGCGGCGAAGGCGTCCTGGAGCGGAACGGTCGCGGTGTGGTGGCGGCGGTCCGCGCCTGCGAGCTTCTGGTCGGCGAACCCGGCGGGCAGTTCCAAGGCCACCGCGCTGTACTGGGCGGGGAGATCTTCGGAGCGCACGTCGGTCCCCGGCGTGGTGAAGCGGATCTGGCGCCAGGTGTCCGCGGTGACGTAGGCGGCGGGGACGTGGCCGTAGGAGGAGCGGCTGGTGGTGCCGACCACGCGCAGCTTGATGCCGAGCCTGTCGACGGTGAGGGTGTCGCCGATGTGGACACCGTCGTCGGCGAGCTGCCGGGAGATCACGATGCCGTGCGGTTCGTCCGCGTCCAGGGCCTTGCCGCGGTCGGCACCCGGGTCGGTGAAGGCGCCGGGTTCGACGCCGAAGGCGGCGAGGTCCACCTCGACGTCGCGATTGGTGGTGCCACGGGTGAGCGCGACGCCGAGGGGGGTGGCGTCGACGCCTTCCTCCTTGTCCCAGTCGGCGGCGGCCCGCTCGTCGACCAGGCTGCGGGCGAACTGGTCGGAGTCGGAGCCGGGGGCGAAAGCGACGTGCGTGGCGGGCATGCCGCGCAGCGCGGAGACGGTGTCGTCACCGAGGCCTGTGGTGAACCCGGAGACGATGCCGACGAGCGCCGCGACGAGGACGACGACGCTGCCCATCAGCAGGAAGCGGCCCCGAGCCGCTCTGAGTTCCAGCAGGGCGAGGAACACGGTGTTCCTTCCGATCTTAGGGACAGTGCGTCCCTAAGATAGAAGATGGCGACGCACCGTCCCCAAGCCGGGTGCCTCTGCCCCCCCCACAGGGCCCGACGGCGGCAGACGCCCGCGCGGTCACCCTGGACGGCAGGCGGAGAAGAGTGCGGCTCCGCGTGCGCCGGAGTCAGCCCTCGGCGCGGCAGACGGAGGCGTGGAAGCGCGCCGCCTCGACCTCCGCCGCGTCGGGCGCCGAGGCGCGGACGGCGTCGAGCAGCCGGGAGTGGTCCACGTACTCCTCGGGACGCAGCTGAGCGCCGAAGTGGTCGCGCAGCGACTCGCGGATCACCTGCCCCAGGTCCGCGTACAGCGCGATCAGCACCTCATTGTGGGAGGCGGCCACGACGGCCAGGTGGAAGTCCGCGTCCGCGTCCACGAAGGCGTCACGCTCCCCGGTCGCCCAGGCACGCTCGCGGCGCTCCAGCAGCTCGTCCAGATGCCGCAGGTCCTCCTCGGTGCGCCGCTGCGCGGCCGTCCTCGCGGCCTTCGCCTCCAACGCGGCCCGCACGTCGACCACCTCGCGCTGTTCGGCCGCGGCGAAGCGGCGCTGCATCACCCCTGCCAGCTCGCTCGTCGCCGCCACGTAGGTGCCCGAGCCGTGGCGGATGTCCAGCAGACCGTTGTGCGCGAGCGCCCGCACGGCCTCCCGAACGGTGTTGCGGGCGACGGAGAGCTGCCGGACCAGCTCCGGCTCGGTCGGGATCCGCGAGCCCACCGGCCAGGCGCCGGACGTGATCTGCCGGCGCAGCGCGGCGACCACGTGGTCGAACAAACCGGTCGGACGGGGAGCTGGACATAGACTCATCCCATGATTATACGATGCCTGGATGTCAGACCAAGGCGCTTTTGCCGCACGGCAGTTGAGACGGTGGCGCAGTGCGGCCCTGTCCCCCACGGGGAGACGCCGCTTCGCGGCGCTCGCGCTGGTGCTGGCCGCGGTGAACCTGCGGCCGGCTGTCACCAGCCTCGGCCCTGTGCTGGAGGAGACCCGTGCCGGGCTGGGGATGAGCGCGGTCACCGCCGGGTTGCTCACCTCGATGCCGGCGGCGTGCTTCGCGCTGTTCGGCTTCGCCGCTCCCCGCCTGGCCCGCCGCTTCGGGCCCGGCGCCGTCGTCGCGAGCGGCGTCGCGGCGCTCGCGGCCGGTCTGGCGCTGCGTCCCCTCTCGGCGGACAGCGTCCTGTTCGTGGCGCTGAGCGTGCTGGCGCTGGCCGGCATCGCGGTGACCAACGTGCTGCTGCCCGTCGTGGTCAAGCAGCACTTCCCGCACCGGGTCGGCGCCATGACCGGCCTCTACTCCATGGCGCTCAACCTCGGCGCCTCGACCTCCGCGGCGGTCACCGTCCCGCTGGCCCGGTCCTTCGGCGACTGGCGCGTCGGCCTGGGCGCCTGGGCGCTGCTCGCCGCCGTCGCCGTACCGCCGTGGCTGGCTCTGGCACGTGACCGTACCGGCGCGGCCGACTCGTCGCGGACGGCTGAGTCCTCCGCACCGGGCGGCGTCGCCCCCACCCGTCTCCTCGGCAGCCCGACCGCCTGGGCCCTCACCGTCTACTTCGGGCTGCAGGCCACCGCGGCGTACGTCGTCATCGGCTGGCTGCCGCAGATCTTCCGGGACGCCGGACTGTCCGCCGAGACCGCGGGCCTGCTGTTCGCCGTCACCTCGGTACTCGGCGTTCCCCTGTCCTTCGCGCTGTCCGCCGTCGCGGGACGACTTCGCCACCAGAGCGGAATCGCCGTCGCACTCGGAGCGTTCGGCCTCGGCGGGTATTTCGGTCTCCTGGCCTCACCGGCCTCGGCTCCTTGGCTGTGGGCCGGGCTGCTCGGCGTCGCCAACTGTTCCTTCCCGCTGGCCCTCACGATGATCGGCATGCGCGGTCGTGACGGCAGCACGGTGGTCAGGCTGTCCGCCTTCGCGCAGAGCACCGGGTACCTGCTCTCGATACCCGGGCCCCTCCTCGTCGGTGTGCTCTACGAGCACACTGGCGGCTGGCGTATCCCCCTCGTCCTCATGGCCGTGCTGATGCTGCCCCAGCTCGCGGCCGGCTTCTTCGCGGGCCGCGATCGCCAGATCGGCTGACCCGGGCTGTCCGCAACCTCCCAGCCGCGGGCCCACCGGCGGCTCGACGGCAGGAGCCGGCTCCTAAACTGGCTCCGTGCCCAGGATCCAGGCCGCGTCCGTCGCCGACCACCGCGCCCAGCAGCGTGCCGCTCTGCTCGAGGCGGCACACGAGCTGCTCGCCGAGGGGGACGCGTCCCGGGTGACGTTCGCGGCGGTCGCCCGCCGCACGGGGATGGCCCGCAACAGCGTCTACAAGTACTTCACCGACCGCCACCAACTGCTGACGGAAGTGGTGCGGGCGGCGGCACCGCGCTGGACGGGCCGCATCCACGCCGCCCTCGCCGACGCCGGCGACTCGTCTGGGGAGCGGGTCGCCGCCTTCGTCACCGCCCAGCTGGAGATGGTCCGCGACGGCGAACACCGCATCGCCCGCGCCGGCGCGGACGCGCAGGACGGCGCGGCCCTGCGCGCGGGAGCGGACGCGGCGCACCGCGCCCTCCTCGATCCGCTCGTCGAGGCCCTGCGGGACCTGGGCGACGACGCCCCGCTCAGATCGGCCCGGCTGTTGCAGGGATTCGTCAACGCCGCCACCACCGCCCTGGAGGCGGGCGACGACTACGAAGCCGTGCGCGACCGCGCGGTGAGCCTGGCCGTCGCCGCACTGGGAGGCATCGCGGCCCACGCGCAATCCGCCGGAGCCGCAGGGCCCGGCCACGACAGCTGAGCCCCGCGCGGGGTACGGGCGGCGCTCGCCCCGCCCGCCGGCGCCCGGCCGCCACCGCGACAGCCGGCTCCCGCACCCGGCCTGCGAGACTGCTGGCATGGACGAAGTACCGCACCCCGCCGCCGAAGTCCTCTCCTACCTGGCCGGGGAGTGGACCGTGCGCCGCGAGCTGCGCGACGGGCGGACCGGACACAGCGGCTGGTTCACCGGCCGGGCGACGTTCCGGCCCGGCACGGACTCCGCGTGGCTGCACGTGGAGGAGGGAACCCTGGAGTGGGGCGGGGCCCGGCGCGAGGCCGGGCGGACACTGCGGCTGGTGCCCGGCGCACACGGCGGCGCCGAGGTGACCTTCGCGGACGGCCGGCACTTCCACGACCTCGATCTGAGCAGCGGACGGTGCACCGTCTCGCACCAGTGCGGCGCCGACCTGTACGAGGGGGACTACACGGTGGTCTCCCCCGACGAGTGGCGACTGCGCTGGGCGGTTCACGGCCCGGCCAAGGACCAGTTGCTCACCTCCGTCTACCGGCGATCCTCCACCCAGGGCCCGCCCGACAGCTGATCCGGCGCCGGAGCGCGCGCTGCCGGATCGCACCGCAGGAGCCCGGGGGCCGCCAGGTCGGTGGCGTCTGACTCAACGCGGCTCGCCCGTGACGATCCACAGGTGCCCGAAGGGGTCACGGATGCGGCCCGAGCGCTTGCCGTAGTCCCGGTTCTCGATCGGGACGACCGTCTCGGCCCCGTGGTCCGTCATCCGTGCGCCGGTCTCGTCCGGGTCCTCGACGTCGATCTCCAACAGGACCGGGGAGCCTCCCAGGTCGTGCGGGGACAGCCACCCCCACGCCGAGACGGCGGGTGAGACCCGGAAGGACGTGGAGCCTAGAAGGTGCTCGACGACGGTGGGCCGGCCGTCGTCCCCCAGGGCACGGAACACCTCCTCGGCGCCGAGGGAGTCTCGGTAGTACGCCGCCGCGCGGTCGGGTTCCGACACGATCAGGCGAGGCAGGATCTTCAGCTTCGTCATGCTGTGATCGTGCGGCCTTGCGGCGGCGGAGTCTTGAACATTCGGGAACGGCCGGACCCAATCCGACCCGTCCCGGCCCGTCCCGGCCCGGAGACCGGCCGGCCGCGTTCTCCTCGCCGGACGACACCCCGCGAGCCTCCGGGCTCGGGCCGCCGGGCTACCGGGGGCTCAGGCCGCCGGGCCTTCGGTGCGCAGCCATCCGGTGGGCGTGCACCCGGCCATGGCCCGCCACTCCCGGGACAGGTGCGCCTGATCGGCGAACCCGGACGCGGCGGCCACGTCCGCCAGAGCGGCCCGGGTGGTACCGGCGGCCGCGAGCCGGCTCCGGGCCGACGCGAAGCGGACCAGTCGCTGGTACTCCTTCGCTGTCACGCCGAGTTGCGTACGCACCCTGCCGCTCAGGTGCCGCCTGGAACATCCGAGCAGCTGAGCGGCCTCGTGCACCCGGGGAGTGCGGGACAGGGCCGCGAGCATGGCCCGCAGTTCCGGCGCGTTCCCGCGTTCTTGGTGCCGGGCCAGGCCTGCGAGCAGAAAGCGTTCGACCAGCGCGCGACGCTGCGGCCAGCCCGTGCACGCCGCCAGCTGCTCCGGCAGGTCCGCCAGCGCGGGCGCGACGTCGGCGAGATCGGCGACATGTCCTGCCAGAGCGGACGCCGGAACGCCCAGCAGAGCGGCGGCGCCCAGCGGGCTGAGCGCCAGGTACACACCGCGGGTGCAGCCGCTCTGCCGTATCCGCGCCGGATCGAGGTGCAGGCCTGCCACGGCGGCACGATGGTGACGGCGCGAGGCGGGGCGTGCGAGCCATCCGATCTCGACAGGATCGGCCTCGGGAAGAGTGATCGACAGGGTGGCGGAGGGAAGCCCGCGATGCACGCCGACGGGGCCGGGACCCAGATCATACGGAACGAGCGTCGTCACGAACGGCCGCAGTGGAGAATCCGGCCTTGTCACGGGGGTGGCCCGCCGAAACGGCCCGGACGGCGAGACGGGAGAGCAGGACGCGCCACCGGCACTTGCGTCACTCGGCGGCGACAGCGCGGCGGACGCTGTCGCGGAGCAGGTCGCGGCGTTGGTCGTGGACGTCCGAGGGCTCCTGGGCCGTTGCCGCGTAGACGTTGCTGACCGGCGACCACGCCATGGACATGGCGATGACGAGGGCCATCACGTCGAACGGGTCTCCCCGGCGCACTCGGCCGGCCGCCTGGGCTTCGGCGATGGCCCCCCGTTTGTGGTCGTCGAGGCGGTCGTGGTCCTCGACCAGATGGCCGGCCGGCCTGCGCTCCAGGCGCGCCCAGGTGGCCAGCCGGATCAGGTCGGGGCGGCGGAGGTACTCGTCGTAGAGGCGGACGGCCCAGTCCGCGAGGTCGTCGGCGTCGATCGGCACGACGTTCGTGATCCGCTCCAGCGAGCCGAAGAAGATCGCGTCGAAAAGTCCCTCCTTGTTGCCGAAGTAGGCGTACAGCTGGGCCTTGTTGGTGTGCGCCGCGGACACGATCCGCTCGATGCGCGCCCCGGCGATCCCGTGCTGGGCGAACTCCTGGGTCGCCACGTCGAGGATGCGCTGGTAGGTCGCGGCTCCGCGCGAGGTCAGGGGCTGATCCGCCATGCCCGGGACGCTACCAGACAGAACGGTTGGTTTGCCTGGCGCGGAGAGTGCGCTAAGGTCAAACAGACCGAACAGTCTGTTTAGGGAGGCACTGTGCGGACAACGAGCGGATGGCAGGCGACGGGCAGCCCGGCGACACTGCGGCGCGTCTCGCTGGAGCGTCGCGAACTGCGCCCCGACGACATCGCCGTGCGGATCGACTACTGCGGCGTCTGCCACACCGACCTGCACGCTCTGCGCGACCACGACGACGCGGCCGGGCGTCCGCTGGTGCCGGGGCACGAGTTCACCGGCGTGGTGACCGAGACCGGCCCGGCGGTCACCCGCGTCTCCAGCGGCGACAGGGTCGCGGTCGGCAACATCGTCGACGCGTGCGGCGAGTGCCCCATGTGCCGGGACGGGCAGGAGAACTTCTGCCACGCCTTCCCGACCCTCACCTACGGCGGAACCGACCGGCACGACGGGTCCACCACTCTGGGCGGGTACTCCCGGGAGTACGTCGTGCGCGACAAGTTCGCGCACCCCCTCCCCGCGGGCCTCGATCCCGCCGCGGCCGCTCCGCTGCTGTGCGCCGGGGTCACCGTCTGGGAGCCCCTGCACGCCCTGGGCGTGGGACCCGGAAGCCGCGTCGGCGTGGCGGGACTGGGCGGCCTGGGACATCTCGCGGTCAAGATGGCCGTGGCACTGGGCGCCACCACGTCGGTCATCAGCCGCTCGCCCGACAAGGCCGACGACGCGCGCCGCCTCGGCGCCCACGGGCTGCTGGTGTCCACCGACCCGGAGGACATGGCCGGGGCCAGGGACGGATTCGACGTCGTCATCGACACCATCTCCGCGCCACACGACCTGAGCCCGTATCTGCGCCTGGTCGCCCTGGACGGCACGCTCAGCCACCTCGGGCATCTCGGACCCGTCACGGTGGAGACTCTCGACCTGCTCATCGGACGCAAGAAACTCACCTCAGCAGGCTCGGGGGGCCGCCCCGCGACCGCCGCCATGCTGGACTTCTGCGCCGCCAAC
The DNA here is from genome assembly GCF_022699385.1 of Streptomyces tubbatahanensis. NCBI lineage: Bacteria > Bacillati > Actinomycetota > Actinomycetes > Kitasatosporales > Streptomycetaceae > Streptomyces > Streptomyces tubbatahanensis. The sequence continues at coordinate 336,495 of NZ_CP093846.1, forward strand.
GGCATCACCGCGGACATCGAACTGCTCCCGTCGGCACGGGTGAACGAAGCCCTCGACCGCCTGAGCCACAACGACGTCCGCTACCGCTTCGTACTCGACATGTCCGACCTGGAGTGAGGACCTCGATGCGTTCGACGGTCTCTCCGGCGTCGCAGCGGGGCGGGGGTCGCTCCGTCGGTGTGGCCGTGGTCCGCGAAGTCCCGTGCCGCAACGGGAGAGGCGCCCGCTGGTAGTGCCGCGTCAGGCCGACGTCTCACGAAGCCAGGCCCTTTCCACGCGGCTGGTGGCCTCTCAACCCCCTGACGACGGCGCTCCTGACGGGAAGCACCAGCCCGCTAGGCTGAGGTCTTTTTCGGTTTCGCCGTGAGAGGGTCGGCTGATGGCCGCTGCCCATGGGCACCGCTCGTGAGCGTTGGGGACAACAGGAGGCTGCTGGTGAGAACAGGTGTCGCATCCGTACTCGGTCAGGTCTCCACGCCGGCGGCGGTGTTCGGTTCCTGGCAGGTGGGTACGCCGCAGCGCCAGCATGCCGTCGCGGAGGCGATCGCCGGCGCCTGGCGGCGCAGGCCGTGGCCGGGCCCTGGCCTGCGCTCGTACGCGGTCCTGGCTGCCGACGACGGCACCACGCTGCTGCACTTCTCCCAGGTCGACGACTTGGAGGACGTTCCGGCTCAGGACCTGACGTGGAAACAGGAGGTGGACGCGGCCGTACCAGGAATCGAGAGGACCGGCGTCAGCGCGGGTGTGCTGCGGCGCAGCACGCCCGCCTATGGGCCGGCGGCCGAGGCAGCGTGTGCCGTGCTGGTCACCCGGATCTTTGACGGCCCCGATGCCGAGCGGGCGAACCGGCTGGTGGATGCGATGTTCGAGAGCAGCGCCGAGACACCGGCGGCCGAGGGGCTGCTCTCAGCCCACTTCTATGTGAGTCCGGACGGGGCCACGGTGCTCAACTACGCGTTGTGGGCCTCCGCCGACGCGCACCGTCAGGCCATCGAAAACCGTCCGGCCGAGTTGGAGGCCAACGCGCAGTGGCAGCAAGCCCACGCCTGCCCGGGTCTGCTCAGCACGTCTTTCCAACGGTTCCGCCCACTGCTGCGACTGGCGCCGACCGCTCGGTAGGAGAGAGCGCGGACGTGGGCCGGAAGCGGGAGGCCGGAGACGGCACGCGGGACAGGATCCCGCGTGCCGTTCGCCGCGCCGGCTCACCGCGCCGGAGCGTCCCGCGCCGGAGCGTCGCTTCACACCGCCAGAGCGCCGACTCACCGCGTCAGCACGCCGGTTGAGCGCGCGAGCGCGCCCCGCAGGCGCGGACGTTCAGCCGGCGTCGCGGTAGATCTTCGCGCCTCCCTTCGCGTTGGCGCCGTCGTAGAGGCCGGTCGGGCTGGTCTGGGTCGAGAGGGCGAACCACGCGTAGCGCTGCACGAAATCCAGCCCCTCCAGCGTCTTCGTCGAGGAGGTGATAAAGGCGTTCTGCTCCTCCTGGCTCGGGTAGCGGGGGGTGTCCTTGGTGAAGTCGATGAGTGCGTACTCGGTCAGCCAGACCGGCTTCTTGTACCGGTCGTGGACCCGCTTCAGGTAGCCGGCCAGCTGCTTGGAGGCGTCAGGGCCGAAGTCCGAGCCGTACCAGTGCACCGGGATGAAGTCCACGCGCAGGCCGCGCTCCTGCGCGCCCTTCATGAAGCGGTCCAGCCAGCTGCCGGGCTTGTCGGCGTCGACAGCGACCGCGGGGGCGCCCAGGTTCAGGCCGGTCTTCTCCAGGCGGGGCCACAGGTCGAGGGCCTGCTCGGGTGTCATGTCGGCCTGCTGGGGCAGATCGGGCTCGTTGAAGGTCAGCAGGTTCTTGCCCTCCTTCTTCGCCTTGTCCAACTCCGCGTCGGTGACCGAGCCCGCGCCCCAGATCGTCGGGACGTACTCGACCCCCTTCGGCTTGGCGACGCCGGCACTCGACGAGGTCCAGTTGTGGAACCAGGACGCGCCCGAGTCGTCCAGCGCCTGGGTGGCACCGTCGACGGGGTTGAGTGCCACGCCCCTGGCGTGCCCCGCCGCGGGATGGTCACCGGAACCGGGCTCGTCGCCGTGCCCGGGGTTGTTCCCGGGCTCGGTGCCCGGCTTGTCGGAGCCGCCGGGGCCGTGGAAGGTGACGGTCATGCCCTTGCACTCGCTGCACTGGCGCACGACCTGGTTGCCCTGCTCGGCGTCGTGCTTGGACCACGCGTACGCCGTCGGGCACTGCTTGGTGAGCGCTTCGCTGTAGGCGGTCTTCGCGTCGCGGTTCGGGTTGACGCACACCAGCGGCTTGCCCGCCTTGTCCTTGGTCAGGTTCTCGGGCGGGCAGTGGGACAGCAGGTCGACGGGACAGCCCACCGAGGCACACTGCCCACCGTTCTCGGGCGGGGTCGCTCCGTCGGGAGTGATCGTGACGGCTGCCGAGACGGCGTTGACGTAGCTGACGTTGTACCAGGGCGCCGCCGCGTCGGCCGGGTCGAAGTTGAACTCCGCCAGGCTGACGGGCTGTTCACCCGTGGTGCAGCGGTCGGCGTACGGTCCGCAGTCACCCACGGCGCAGTGGAACGTGCTGCCCGACTCCCCGCCGCACCCCTGACGGGCGAAGAACTTGCCCCGCCAGTGGCCCGCGTCCGAGCGCTCGGGAACGGTGATGGTGGCCGACTTCCCCGGGTCCAGGACGGGCAGGTCGGTGAGCGGAGTCGATCCGTCCGCGTTGACCGTGGCGCCGACCCACACGCGACTCCCCGTCTGGTTCCGCAGGGTGACCGTGTGCTCGCCGTCGCCGGCGGCCGCGGCCTCGGTGACGTGGTCCTTCGCGTTGTCGGAACTCCCTCCTGTGAACCCTCCCGAGGCCACGGCCGAGACGGCGGCGACAACCAAGAGAAGAGCGAACAGAAGTGGCCGGAATGATCGAAGTGATGAAAGTGGTCTCTCGCGCACAGAACACGCCTCTCGGGTCAGTTTTGTCTGCTCACGCACGACGGATGCGCGCGGCGGACGGTTCACCCGAGAAGCCGTTGGCTTACGGCGGCACCGGCCCAGGTCCTGTGCCGGGCCGAGGCGACCGGCCGTCAGCTGCCGGCCGGGGTTTCCCATGGGCGGCCATCCGGTGGGGGGTGCCAGGTGGCCGCCTCTGGTCGCGGCGAGAGGCCGGCTGCGCACCGGTTACCCCACCCACCGGCCGGATCCGAACGGATCGTCGGAGTCATCCGGCAGTGGGTGGGGAGTGGTCACGGGCCGCCGCGGGTTCCGGCAGAGGCGTCGAGCACCGGGTGCACCGAACTCATCGGGCACCCGGTGCGTCGGTTACTCGTACACCCGGACCCAGTCGACCTCGAAGACCGCGGGCCTCAGGCCGCTGTCACCGGTGAAGTTGTCGAGCTGGATGTTGAGGTGTCCCGAGGGCATCGACTGGATGTTTCCCCGGTCGGAATCCGCGCCGTCCGCCAGGCGGAACCACTCCTTTCCGTCGACGTAGCCGACCAGTGCTTGCGGTGTCCACTCGAACGCGAAGTTGTGCCACTCGTTCATGTCCACCGGGCAGACCTCGCGGTGTTCCTTCTTGTCCGAGGGGCTGCGCGGATAGTGCAGGAACGCCGTGAGGCACTGTGCGTCCGGGTCGGAGTACTCGACCCAGTCGTACTCTCCGTTCTCGAGGCGGTTGCCCTCGGTGGGCCAGATCAGGTGCAGTGCGTGGTAGAGGTCGCCGCTGGAGCCGATGTTCTTCGAGCGGGACCGGATCTCCCACCGGCCGTACTGGGCGTCGCGCTTCTGGCGGAGCCACCCCGTGTCGCCGTTCTCCTCGCCTCGCATGGTGAGCATGCCGTCCGCCACGGTGCTGTTCTTCGCACACCGGCGGCCGTTTCCGCTGTGCCCCTCCCAGCACCCTTCCGTGCCGCCGACGTCTCCGGAGGGCGTCGCCCACTTGTCGGGGTCGACCGCACCGGTGTAGTCGAACTCGTCCGAGATGGGCAGCGGCGTGCCCCAGCTGTGGCGGTCGGCGGCCTGGGTCGAGTCCGATCCCTGGTCGTCGCCGTGTGTGACGTCGAGCCCGTAGATCTTGACCTCTCCGTAGTTCTCACCGCTGCACGGCGAGGAGTTGCCGCAGTTGGCCTGGGTGTAGGCGCCGGTCTTGAAGTAGTTGGTCGAGTCGGAGTGGTCGAGCGTGGTCTCCAGCTCACCGTTGTAGTAGACCTTGATCTCACCGTCGCTCACCACGTACTTGACCTCGAAGACCGTGCCGAGTTCGTAGTGGTCGGTGATCAGGTGGTGGTTGGTGGTGTCCCCCTTGGTGATCCAGAGCTTCTCACCCTCCAGGCGCAGCGCGGTGACGTCGTCGTCCCCGCCGTGGATCTGGGCGCCGACGACCTCGGGCTTGTCCTCGGGCAGGTGGGTGAAGGCCTCCCGCACGGTCATGGTGTGCGTACCGGAGGTCGAGGACCACTCGATCTCGTCCCCGCCCCCGCTCTCCATCTCCCGCAGCTCGGAGCGCGGGTTGCTGGAGCCGCCCGTGGTGACGCCGTTGACGGGTGCGCGGAACCGCACGGCGTCCCCGGGCTCGGGCACGAGGAAGAAGGGGTCGTGGGAGTAGCCGTCGAGCTCGGGCTGGAAGATTTCGGTGGGTTCCTCCTCGTCGCCGATGGGGAGCGTCACCTTCCAGTCGCTCAGATCGAGGACGTCGGACGGGAGCTTGGCCTCGCCGCCGTCGTCGCCGTCGTCATCACCGGGGGCGCCCCAGACCTCGACCTCGGTGAGGCTGTTCCAGTCTCCCTCGCCCTCACCGCTGTAACCATGGCCGACATAGCGGACCTTCGAGGTGCGCACGGGGTCGAACGCGAACGACTCCAGGCCCGTCGTCGTACCGCTGGTCCTGCCGTCGTGAACGGTGACCCAGCTCGATCCGTTCCAGTACTGGAGCTGGAAGACGTTCTGCCGGGTGGTGCCCTTGTGCACCGCGAGCTTGATGTGGGTGACGGTCTTCGTCGAGCCGAGGTCCAGTTGCAGCCAGGCACCGTCGCCTTCGCCCGACCAACGGGTGGTGTAGTCGTCGTCCACGACGTTCCCTGGCTCGTTTCCGTCGTCGGTACTGGCCGTGACGGCGCCGGCCGCGGGGGTGATCTGGACGTCGGCGGCGTGCGCCGTGGCCGGCACGAGCAGCAACGCCAGCACCGCCATCACCGGGGCGAGGACGGCGAACGCCAACGGCTTGCGCCCACGTCTCCCGAGTAAGAAACGAGACAGAACGATGTGCCTCACAGGTGGGTCCTCCTCTTGCGGTTTCGCTCCGTGGTCCGGCCTCTCCGGCGTGCTGCCGGGCGGCTCGGCGGCCGGCCTCGACCGTGCAGCGGAAGCGACGGGGCATCCGGGCACCGGCCGTCGGTCGGTGCGGCGACTACAGCAGCCCCGGAATTGTTCAGCACGCGTCCGGGCCGCGATGAACAACTCCTCGTGGCCGCGGCACCGGTGCACGGCGTCGGGCTGCCGCCATTACGCCCCGGGCGACACCGGATGCCGGGGAGGCGTGTTCCGTCGGCGTCCGCGGCGCACGAGCAGGGCCGTGACGAGCACCAGGACGAGCAGCAGCGCGCCGCCCACCGTCACCATCCAGGCGGGGACGCCGCCCCAGCGCAGCAGGACGTCCCGGTCATAGGTGCGGTGGAAGGGCCTGTCGGAGGCGGCGCGACGCAGCACGTGGTCGCCGGTGATCTTCTCCGGTTCGGGGAAGTTCTGCCGGAGTGCGGTGAGGTGCACGTCGCCGTCCGCCAGTTCCCGCACCAGCTCGGGCTGGTCGGCCGCCTCCAGCCGGTCCGCGAAAGTGACCTCGGGGGCACGTCCGCCGATCGCGTCGCGGGGCTCCATCCGGTGCGGAGCCAGGACGTACAGGCCCAGGCTCTGCGGCTCGCGGGCGGCTCGTGAAAGACGCATCGGGTAGACGAGCCGGTCGGAGGAGAAGGTGAGGTGCAGGGGCTGCAAGGCGCCCGAGAGAACGTCGCCCCCCGTGTCCTGCGCGCCGTCGTCGCCGGCAGCACCGTCCTCACCGGCGGCACCCCCACCCTCGACGGCCCCGCCACCGTCGACGGCCCCGCCACCGTCGGCAGCGTCGGAGGAAGCCTGCTTCTTGCTCGGTGCCAGCCGTACGGCGACGTACTCCCAGTTCCGCTCGACGTAAGGCGCCAGTTCGCCGGCCACCCGAGGCGGGAGGCGGAAGCCGTTGTCGCGCAGCCAGTCGCGCAGCGCTCCGGGGTCGTCGGCCGCGAGCCGGGCCACGTCGAAGGGCCCCAGCCGCTCGCGTCCCACCACGTCGACGCCGGGCCCCTGGGCCGCCGCGCCAGGAGGCGCCGCGGCGCCGTCGGCGTCCTCGAAGGGCCAGTCCCCTGAGCGGGGCCAGAAATAGGGCCGGTCCTCGGGCCGTGGCGCGGTGAGCGCGGCGAGTTCGTCGAACAGCCGGCTCTCCCCCAGCTTCACCGAGGCGCGGTGGGGTACCGGCATGATCCAGGCAGCCTCCTCGGCGTCACCGTGGACGGTCAGGCGCATGACGATCTGCTCGGTGCGCCCGTCCCAGCGCACCGCCGACGTCTCCTGGTTCACGCCGATACGGGACTGGTCCGCCGGCACCATCGCACCACAGCCGCACGCGTACGCGGGCCACGCGAGGGCGACGGTCTGGGCCCCGAGCAACGCCAACACGAGGGTCAGCGCGCGCAACGCGCCCCTCCCCCGCCCCACCGCGTACGCCCCGCCCCGCGCGGAACGTCCGCCACCGCTTCCGCCAACCCTGACCGCGCCCACCGTGGCGACTCCCTCACTTGCGTACGTCCGGCCCGCCGCCGGTCAGCACCGCACACCGCTGACCGGCCATGTCCCTGCCATGACGTCGGGGCCCACCTCGCGGTTCCGCACCACCCGCCCCGCCCCGCGGTGCGGCCGCCCCAGCGGGACACATAGGGACAGGTAACGGGTAAGGACGACGCCATGACGCGCACTCGGCCCCCGAATACGTCGTAGCCTTCGTGATACCTTGTAACCAGTTGTCGCCGCTGAGGCCGCAGAGAGCGCGGAGAGGTGCACGCCGATGTCGGAAACGGGAACGAAGAGTCCCCGCGAGCGGTACCGCGCACAGGTCCGCGGAGAGATCAAAGAACGCGCGTGGGAGCAGATCGCCACGGCCGGAGCGTCCGCCCTCTCCCTCAACGCGATCGCCAAGCAGTTGGGCATGAGCGGACCGGCGCTGTACCGGTACTACGCCGGCCGCGACGAGCTGATCACCGAACTCGTCAGGGACGCCTACCAGAGCCTCGCCGACACCATCCGTGCGGCCTCCGAGGCCGGCGCCGACGTGTCCGCGCTGGCACACGCGTGGCGCCGCTGGGCCCTGGAGGACCCTCATCGGTACCTTCTCGTCTTCGGCACACCCGTCCCCGGCTACCGCGCCCCCGACGACGTCACCGCCGTCGCGTCCCAGATCATGGCGGTCCTGATCGACGCCTTCGCGGCCCTCACCCCCGAAGTCCCCGAGGCCCACCCGACGCCGTTCGGCACCCACCTCGACAGCCACCGGGAGTGGGCCGCCGGCAACCCCGCACCGTCCGCCGTCCTCCACCGCGCACTGGCCCTCTGGACCCGGCTGCACGGCGTCCTGTCCCTGGAAGTCGCCGGCCACTTCGCCGGGATGGGATTCGACCCCGCCGCGCTCTTCACAGCCGAGCTGGACGCCCTGCTGGACCACTGACCATCTCACCTGACTCCGGGCGTTGACCCCCGCCCGCCCGGAGCCCGCGAGACGTCACTTCTCCTCGTCGATACGTCACTTCCCGTCGGCGAGGAAGGCGCGGTACCAGCCGAGGGTGTCCTCGACAGTGGTGTCCAGGGTGAGAGGTTCGGCCCCGAAGGCGTTCCGCATCGCGCTGGAGTCCATGATCTGGGGCTCGGTGTGCTGGTAGAACAGCTCGGCGTAGGAGTCCATGAACGTCTGGTCGAAGGGGCCGAACGGGCGCGGCTCGCTCAGCACAGTGAGACGCAAGGGCCGTCCGAGCTTCGCCTCGATGGTCTCGAAGACCTGACGCGTGGTGCGAGCCGGCGCGGTGGGCAGGTGCCAGACGCGGCCGTCACCGTGCGGGTTCTCGCCCAAAGTGGCAAGCCCCGCGGCGACGTTGCGGATATCCGTGTAGCTGTGCGGCAGGTCGATGTCGCCCAGAGCCGCCACCTCGCCGCCGGTCAGGGCGCCGGGGAAGACGGCACCGCCCAGCGTCGAGTTGAGCACGCCGGGCCCGACGAAGTCGGCCGAGCGGCCCAGCACCACAGCGACGCGGCCCTGCTGGTGCGCGGCCAGGTACTTCTCGTCCAGCTCGGCGCGCATCCTCCCCTTCTTGGCGGTCGCCCGCCACGGGGTGTCCTCGGTCATCACCTCACCGTGGGTCTCGCCGTAGGGGTAGAGGGTGTCCAGGACGACCAGTCGGGCCCCCTCGGCTTCGACGGCGCCGAGGACGGCGTCCTGGATGCCCGGCATCATGTCGACCTGCAGGTGGTAGGCGACGTTGACGCAGTGGTAGACCACCGCGGCGCCCTTGAGGGCGGCCCTGGCCCCTTCGACGGTGCCGACATCGCCGCGCACACGGGTCACGCCCTCGAGGTCGGGGCCGGCGCCGGAGCGGTCGACGAGGTGGACCCGGTGGCCACGCGAGGCCAGCTCCGCGGCGAGCGTGGTGCCGGCCGGCCCGGCGCCGAGGACAACATGCAGGTCGTTTCCGGTAGCGCTCATTCTTGTACACCCTTCCCGCCAGCTCCCCCCGGACTCGGTTTGTCCGGCTCACTGGCCTGTTAGAGCTTATAACGCACGCAAGCATCTGTCACGCGCGAATGAACTTCTAGAGGGGAGGGAGCGGCGCACGGCAAGGGAGCGCCTCGGAAGATGCCTCACGAAGAGCCGGAGAAGGCGGGCGCAGAGGTCAGTGGCCTGACCTCGGCGAGCGGCGACGGGCGCGAAGAGCCTGCTTCGAGCGGCGCCGGGAGACGGTGGCCGAGAAGCCCGGGAACCGAGCCGAGCAGACGTACCCGCGGGGCGGAGGGGCGCGGGGCGGAAACGCGGGGGCGGGCCGCGGGCGACGGCGCGGAGGGCAGAGCGAAGCCCCCCGAGAGCGGAGTCGGGGGGCAAACACCGCCGATTCGGCGGTTCAGGGTGGGCGCGGCGCGTCACGCCCGTTGCGCACGGGCGTGACGCGGTCGGCAGGTCCTACCCGTTGGCGAGTGCGGTCAGCTGCTCGGCCGAACCGTTGAAGCTGTCGTGGTCGCCCACGGTGGGACCGGTCGAGGTGTACTGCCAGAACGTGTGGAAGCCCCAGCCGGCGGGGAGCGCGCCGGGACCGTCGGCGTACCGCGCGACCCACAGCGGATTGGTCGCGCCGAATCCGGCGTTGTTCCCGGTGCACTGGGTCCACCAGTCGGTGGTGGTGTAGATGACGGCGTCCCGCCCCGTCCGGCTCTTGTAGGTGGCGGTGAAGTCCTTGATCCAGTTGACCATGGCGCCCTGGCTGAGCCCGTAGCAAGTCGCGCCGTACGGGTTGTACTCGATGTCGAGGACTCCGGGGAGGGTCTTGCCGTCCTTGCTCCAGCCGCCGCCGTGGTCGGCGAAGAAGTTGGCCTGGTCGGCGCCGCTGGAGTTGTCCGGCAGCGCGAAGTGGTAGGCGCCGCGGGTCATGCCGACGTCGTAGGAGCCGTTGTACTGCTGCGTGAAGGAGTCGCTCTGGTAGCCCGTGCCCTCGGTGGCCTTGACGTAGGCGAACCGCACGCCGCTGCCCCAGAGCGCCTGCCAGTCGACGTTGCCCTGGTGTCCGCTGACGTCGACGCCTTCGACGGAGGCGTCGAGGCTGGGCTTGCCGTCCTGCTTCCAGCCCTTGTGTACGGCGATGCCCGCGCCCATGTAGGCCTCGCCCGGCTGGAGTTCGCCGGGCCGGTCGGTGGCCTGCGCGGCACCGGCCGCGCCGACGGACAGGGCGGCGAGGGCGAGGGAGAGCGCGGTCGCGACGAGAGCGCGCTTGCCGCGGGAGGAGGGGGCGAGGGCGGGAAGGGGGGCGGAGGTGTCGGTGAGTCTGTCGTTGGACATGCCTGTCTCCAAGTGCTCGGTGGGGGGTTCTGGTGTCGGTGTCCCGGACGGAGTGACAGGCAGGACCGGTCGACGGTCCGCCGGGACGGCGCCACGAGCCGAACGCCGACCGTGCGGCACGGTTGGCGCGAGCACGTCAAAATATAGGCAGCGTCGCTACCCGTGAGAAGAGCGTGCTGTCAATGCCGTTGGTCCAACCTGTGCACATCCCTCACCGGTCCCGCCCGGTCCGCGGCGAGCCGGCCGCCGGTGGCCCAGGAACGGCGCCGTGGTAGTACATACACACACCATTGGGTGACGCGGTCAGGGAAGCCGGTGCGAATCCGGCGCGGTCCCGCCACTGTGACCTGCTCTGGGTCCACTCCAGAGCCGGGAGCCAGACAACTGGCGCGTCGCCGCTTCCTTCGACCCGGGGCGTGGACACCCCAGGAGAGGCTCGCGCGTCATGTTCGACAGCGTATCGATGCAGGGTGCCGTCCCCCGGCGCCGCATACTCGCGGGAGCGGGCGCTCTCACGGCGACCGCGGCACTCGGCGCGTGCGGCGGCTCCGGTGGCGCGCCGGGCGGGGCAGGCGGCTCGCGGCTGCGCGCGGCGTTCAGCGCGGGCGGATCCCAGGAGACGCTCGACCCGCACAGGGCACCCCTCTTCGTCGACCAGGCCCGCGCCAAGGCGCTGTACGACAGCGTGCTGACGTACAAGGACGACATGTCCGTCCAGGCCCGGCTGGCCGAGTCCTGGGACAGCGACCGTTCCGGCACACGGTGGACGGTGCGGCTGCGCAGGTCCGAGTTCCACGACGGGTCGCCGGTGACCGCCGCCGACGTGCTGTGGAACTACCGGCGTATCGCCGATCCCGCGGTGGGCGCCCAGTCGGCGCAGCTCTTCTCGGCCGTCGACTTCGCGGCGAGCCGGGCCAGGGGCCGCGAGCTGACACTGGTGCTGAAGGAGCCGGACTTCGAGTTCGCCAGTGCGCTGGCCGCGCCCGGTACCGAAATCGTCCCGCGGGGCACGAAGAACTTCGCGCAGCCGGTGGGTTCCGGTCCTTTCCGGTACGGCTCGTTCACCCCGGGCGGCTCGGCTGTGTTCCGGGCGTGGGACGGCCACTGGTCGGGCGGACCGCACATCGAGGAACTGGAGTTCGTGCCCGTGAACGAGGAGCGGGCACGGGTGAACGCGCTGCTGTCGGGACAGGTGCACTACGCGCACGACCTGTCCGCCGCCTCGGCCGGACGGCTCGACGGCGAGGAGAACGTCAAGCTGCTCCAGACGAAGCTCAGCACCATGCAGGCCCTGCTGCTGCGGTTGAGCCGCGAGCCGTTCTCCGACGCCCGCCTGGTCGAGGCGTTCACCCTCGGTCTCGACCGCGAGGCCCTGGTGAAGGTGGCGTTGTCGGGGCGCGGCACCGTGGGCAACGACCTCTTCGGCAGGGGGCTGCGCGGTTACCCGCAAGGCCTGCCGCCCCGCGAGCGCGACGTCGACAGGGCACGCGCCCTCGTCAAGGCCGCGGGGGCGGAAGGGCTGCATGTCCGGCTGGAGACCGGCCCCGCCGACGCGAGCTGGCAGAACGCCTCCTCGCTGATCGCCGGCCAGCTCAAGGAGATCGGGCTGGTGGTGGAGCCGAACGTACGCGCCGCGGCGACCTACTTCGGCCAGATCAAGACGAAGGGCGTCGCCGCGCACAGCCGTACCGCGACGCTCCCGGTCCCCACCCATCTGCGCACCCGCCTGCTGGCGGACGCCCCCAACAACCTCACCGGCTACCACTCCGCCAGGTTCGACCGGCTGATCGCCCAGGCGGCAGGCACCCGGGACGAGAAGGTCAGGCTGGAGCTGCTGGCCCGTGCGCAGCGTCTGGCCCGGGACGCCTCGGGTCAGCTCGTGTGGGGGTTCAGCGACTGGATCGTCGGGCTGGCCGCAGGGGTGCGGGGGCTGCGCGAGGCACCACCGAACTCCTGTGACTGGGCGCGGTTCGACACCGTCAGGATCGGCTGAAGAGGCTCGCTGTGGACCGCACGACCGCGACGGGATCCGCACCGTGTTCCGCTACGCACTGAGCCGTGCCGCCGTCGCGGCCGGCCAGTGCTTCGCCGTGCTCGTCGCGGTCTTCGCGCTGACGTCGCTGCTGCCCGGGGACACCGCCGACGTGCTGGTGGGTGAGCAGGGCACCGAGGAGCAGGCCGCGCTGGTCCGCACCCGGCTCGGCCTCGACCAGCCGGTGGTCAGCCGCTTCGGCTCCTGGCTCCACGCCGTGCTCCAGGGCGACTTCGGACGCTCGCTGGTCACCGGCCTTCCGATCACGCACGAGGTCACGGCGCGTCTGGGGACTACCGCGCTGCTGGCCGGCTGCGCGCTCGCCGTCGTCGTGCCGCTGGCGCTGCTGCTCGGGGTGGCGAGTGGTCTGCGGGAGGGCTCGTGGATCGACCGGGCGCTCAACGGGGCGACGGTGCTGCTGCACGCCGTTCCCGAGTTCGTCCTCGGCCTGCTCCTGGTCGCCTGGCTCTCCCTGGGCCTGGGGCTGCTGCCTGCCACGGCCGCCGGCACCGCGGGGGCCGAGCTGCCGCTCACGCCCCAGGTGCTGGTGCTGCCTGTGGGTGTCCTGGTGTCCCGGCAGCTGTGCGACCTGGCACGGCAGGTGCGCATCGGAGTGGCCGAGCGCAAGGACGGCCCGGTGGCATCCCACCTGCGCCTGCTCGGGCTTGGCGAGCGCCGGATCGTGGTCCGGCACGTCATGCCGAACGCGCTCGCGCCCGCCGTCCAGCAACTGGCCCGCTGCGTCGACGGGTTGCTGGGCGGCGCGGTCGTCGTGGAGTCGCTGTTCGCGGTCAGCGGCCTGGGTACGGGGTTCGTCGAGGCGGTACAGAACCGCGACCTGCCCGCCGTGCAGTGCTACGCGCTGGTGTTCGCGCTGACAGCGGTCGCGGTGAACCTGCTGGCCGATCTCGCTGTGCACCGGCTGGTCCCGGTGCGGGAAGGACGCGCGTGACCACCTCGGTGCGCCGGCGTCGGTGCCGCGACGCCCCTCACCGGCGGCGCCCCCGGGCCTGCGCGGCGAGTGCGGGAGCGGTCCTGCTGCCGGCCTTGCCGGTCCTCGTGGCCCTGGCCGGCCCCTTGCTGCCCCTCTCGGCCGCACCCGGCGGCACGCCGTCGGCACCGCCGGGGCCCGGGCACCTGCTGGGAACCGACTCGCTGGGCCGGGACGTTCTCGCTCTGGTGTCGCGGGGCGGGCTCTCGGTGCTCGGCATGACAGCCGCCACGCTGGTGCTGGCGTACGCGGCAGGGGTGCCGTCGGGGCTGCTGGCCGCGCACGGTCGCAGGTGGGTGGACGAGACCGTGATGCGCGGGCTCGACCTGCTGCTGGCCTTTCCCTCACTGCTGCTGTTGATGACTCTGGCAGCGACGGGGCACCGCGGGACCGGCACGCTCGTGGCCGCCGCCGCTCTCGTGCAGGTGCCCGCGGTGGCGCGGCTGGTGCGCGCCACCGCGCTGGCGCCGGGCTGCCGCACGGCCGTGGAGGCGCTGCGGCTCCAGGGCATGCCGGAATGGCGCGTCCAGTGCGGCTATGTGGCCAGGAGCGTGAGAGGCCCGCTGGTCACGGACGCAGGGAGCCGGTTCGGGCTGGTGCTGTACCTGCTCGCCTCCGCCAACTTCCTCGGTCTGGGGCTGCCCGCGGACTCCCCGGACTGGGCCGTGGTCATCGAGCGCAACACGGACGCGCTCTTCCTCCAGCCCGCGGCGGTCCTCGTACCGGCAGGGCTGCTGATGGCACTGTGCGTCGGCGCGAACCTGACGGCGGACCGCTTCCTCGCGCGGCACGAGGGGCGGTCGCGGTGACCGGCGCGGGGCCCGGCGCCGGCGTGGGCGCGGACGCCCGTACGAGCGTGGGCGCGGACGCCGGGGAACTGCTGAGGGTGCGCTCGTTGTCGGCACGCTCGCGTGACGGTGTCACGCTGCTGGACGGGGTGAGCTTCGTCCTCGCCCCAGGCCGGGCCCTGGCAGTGACCGGTCCCTCAGGCAGCGGGAAGACCACCCTGGGGCTGGCCGCGCTCGGCCTCGATTGGCCCGGCATCGCCTTGGGCGGCCGGGTGCTGCTGGGCGGAGCCGAACTGGTCGGCGCCTCCGCGGCCCAGCGGCGCGCCGCCAGGGCGGGCCTGGTCGCACACCTGCCGCAGGACCCGGCCAGCGTTCTCGACCCGGTGCGCCGCATCGGCTGCACACTCCGCGAGCTCGCCCGCTATGCCGCAAGCGGCTCCGCACGCGGGCGGCTTCGCCGTTCCGCGTGCGAGGCGGCGGTACACCAGGCGCTCGAAGCCGCCGCGATACCGGAGGGCGCGGGGCTGTTGCGCCGGTTCCCGCACCAACTGTCCGGGGGCCAGCAACAGCGCGTCGCGCTGGCCACCGCGCTGATCACCCGACCGCGGCTGCTGGTGCTGGACGAGCCGACCAGCGGCCTGGACCAGGACACGGCGGCGGTCCTCACCGACCGGCTGCGGGGCATCAAGGAAGGCGGCACGGCCCTGTTGCTGCTCACCCACGATGCGCGGCTGGTGGCCGAACTCGCCGACACCACCGCCGTACTGGAGCGCGGCCGGATGGTCACCCCTTCCGGGGGTCCCGCACCGGCTCCGCCCTCGGGGCGGCGGCACGGTCGTGCTCGCAGCGCACGCGCCCCTGAGGGCGTGTCCGCACAGGAGGTGACCGTACGCGCCGGGCGGCACCGCGCGGCCCCCGTGCTCGAAGGGGTCAGCATGGCGTTTCCGCCCGGCAGCCGGACCGCGCTCGTCGGCCCGTCCGGATCGGGCAAGACGACCTTCGGCCGGGCGCTGGCCGGGCTGACACCCGCCTCCTCGGGACGGATCGTCGTGGACGGGCATGTGCTGCCCGCGGCCCTGCCCGGGCGCGACGCGACGCAGCGTCGGATCGTGCAGTACGTGCACCAGGACAGCAGGGCCTCCTTCGACGAGTTCCGACCTGTGTGGGGCCAACTGGCCGACACCGGGCGCTTTCTGCGCGGACTGCCACGCGCGGAGGCCGAAGCGCAGGCACGCGCCCTGGCCAGGTCGCTGAGGTTGGAGGACGAGTTGCTCTCCCGCCGCCCCGAAGCCCTCTCCGGCGGGCAACTCCAGCGTGCGGCGCTGATCCGCGGGCTGCTGGCCCACCCCAGGCTGCTGGTCTGCGACGAGGTGACCTCCGCGCTCGACAGCGAGGGTGCCCGCCTGGTGCTGGCGGCGCTCGACGAGGTGAGCCGGGCCGGCGGAGCGGTTCTGCTGATCACCCACGACACCGGGATCGCGCAGGAATGGGCCGAGACGGTGCACCATGTCGACTCGGGACGGTTGGTGACCGCCGACTAGGACCCGCCGCGGCAGGAGACCTCGACGCGTGGCTGTGACCGGCGCGGTCGCGGACCGGCACTCACCCCCACAGTCCCCGCAGGGCGGCGTTGACGGCAGCGGGCTCCTGGGCGTGGGGATAGTACCCGGGCACCCGCAGGAGCCGGCCCCCGAGGGAGTCGGTGAGGGACTCCGCCACGGCCATCAGGGGGAGCCCGACGTGCTCGCGGTACGCCGCAGGTGCCTGCTCCCAGGTCCCGCAGATCACCAGAACCGGCAGGGCGGCATCCCGGATCGGCGCCGGCGGGATCTCCGCCTCCCATACGGGCCGCTCCCGCATGGCGGTGGCAACGGCACGAAGCCGGCGCGGCGTCGGGTCGGGCGCAGGCATCCCCAACCCCTCGGTGGACGCCCGCAGATACTGCTCCGGCGTGATGTCCTGCGGGACGCCGGGGGCGCCGTCGCGCACGCGCGCGAGGAGGTCGGCGACGACGGGACGGTCGGCGGCGGCCGTGAAGGCGGAGGGCTGGAGGAGGGCGAGGGAGCGGACGAGGTCGGGGCGGCGTGCGGCGGCGAGGAGTGCGACGACGAGGAGTGCGACGACGGCACCGTTCCCGTGCCCCACGAGGTGGGTTCCGCCGTTCCCGGCGGCGTAGCCGCCGTCGTCGAGGATGTCCACGACGTCCTCGGCGTCGACGTCGACGTCGCTGCGGGCGGTGTCCGGGCTGTCACCGTAGCCCCGGCGGTCCATCAGGAGCAGTTGCCGGCTGTCGGCGAGGGGCCGCTGCCCGGCGAACCCGTAGGCGGAGTCGCTGCCCCAGGCGAAGATGTTGTGGACGAAGAGGGCAGCGGCCGCGTCCGCCTGGGCCGCCCCCTCTCCGACTCCGTCGCGGTCGTCCCACACGGTCACGTGCACCCCTGACACGAGCGACCCTCCTGAGGCCGGGGAACGTCGACTGCCGGGAGACCACTGGTCCACGGCGCGTGCTCGTTCACGTGCGAGCTCTGCGTTCGCGGCAGACCCTAGCCGCAGCGGCCAAGTACGGTCCAGGCGCGCGGAGTCGTCCTCCCTCCGCGGGTCGCGATGTGGCGTGCGCGCGGCATGCCGGTCTCCTCCGCGCTCTCGTCCACAGCAGCGCCCCTCCGGCGGCGAGGACAGCGACGGCAGCGGGGGCGCCGAGGGTGAGGGCGCTTCGCGGCGAGGCGGCGGCCGCATAGCCCGCCCCGGCCTCGGCGGTGGCCCACAGCGAGGCGGCGAGCACGCTGCAGGGAGCGATGCGGCGGTAGGGCACGCCACTCGCGCCGGCCAGATGGGGGGCGAGGGTGCGGACCACGGGGACGAACCGGGCGAGGAGGAGCGCCTGGCCGCCGCGACGGGCCATCAAGGCTTCGGCGCGCTGCCATGCGGTGGCGGGGACGCGTCGGCCGATGCGTGCGCCGCGCAGGCGGGTGCCGAGCAGGCGCCCGGTGCGGTGGGCGAGGAAGTCTCCGGCCACCACGGCGCCCGCGGCGGTCGTCAGGACGAGGAGCGGGTGCAGGTGGCCTGCCCGGGCGAGCGCCCCCGCGGCCAGCAGCAGGGTGAGGGTGGGGATGAGGGCGCCGATCAGCAGCACGGACTCGGCCAGGACGGCTCCCGCCAGTACCAGGTAGGCCGTGGCGGCGGGCACCTGCCCGAGCGCGGCGGTCAGCGAGGTCACCGGCCCGCGCTCACAGCGGCGCCGCTTCCGCGCGGCGCCGGAGGCAGCGGCGCACGGTCGAGCTGCCAGACCCTGGCCGGAGGGAGGTTGGCCCAGACCGTCCGGCAGTCGGCCGCATACCGGCGCTGGTAGGCGGCCACCGCCTCCACGGCCGCGTGGTGGCGGCGGGCTTCGGCGCGGGAGGAGAGCAGGGTACGCGCCTGGCGCGTGCCCAGGTAGGCGAAGTAGGTCAGCGTGCCGCCCGGGCGAAGCAGCGCCAGGTACTTCTCCATGACCGCTTCGGCCTGGTCCGGGCTGAAGTTGGTCAGAGGCAGTCCGGAGACGATCACGTCGTAGCGTCGGCAGGTGTCCATCTCCTCCACGTGGCCCTGGTTGACGCGGACCCGTACCGGTTCGTCTGCCGGGCGCGGGTGGGCGCCGGCGAGCTGACGCAGCGGGCCGGTGAAGCGCGGGTTGGCTTCGACGACGTCCAGGCGGCTGTCCGCAGGGAGCTGTGCGAGGAGAGTGCGGGTGACGGCTCCGGTTCCCGCGCCTGCCTCCAGGACGGTCAGGGGCCGCCGGGCCCGTGCGCGTACGGGTGCGGTGAGTGCCCAAGCCAGCGCCCGGCCGCTGGGGGCGACGGCTCCCGTGGTGCGCGGGTCGCGTGCGGCCTCTTTCAGGAACATCCAGCTTCTGGCGGCGCGCCGCTGCCCGGCGGCACGCCGGGGTGTCGTGGTGGTCCGATCGTTCATGCCGGCGACGCTAGGCAGCGGCACGCGCCGGGGAATCCGCCGAAGTGCGACCGCCCGCCCCCTACGAAAGGAGGGGGCGGACACGGCTGATCGGCCAAGGACCGCACGCGGGTGGCCGCCTAGGCTTTCGCGGGTGAGCTGGAGAAGAAGTGCCGCGTGGAGGGGGTACGGGCGCTGGGGCCTGGTGCTGCTGCTGACTCTGACCGCGGTGCAGAACACCGCCTCGTCTCTGGGCGGGCGCTATCTGACGGTGCGCACCGCGGCAGTCGTGCTGTGCGGAGCGGTCTTGCTGGTGCGCCGGCTGCCGTGGCCCGTCCCTGCGCTCGTGACCACGGCGGCGGCCGCGGCGTGGGGCTGGCCGACGCTGCCCCTGCTGCTGGTCGCCCTCTTCGATCTGGCCGCGCACCGCCGCGCCCGGGCCGCAGTGGGCTGTGCGGTGGCCGCGCTGGTCGCGAACGTGTTCACGGACCCGGTGTTTTCGCTGTGGAGACCGCAGCAGTACGGCTCCAGCCTCTTCCTCCTCCTCGCTGTGGTCGGCGGCCTGTGGCTCGGCAACCGGCGCCGCCTGGTGGAGGCGCTGGGCGCCCAGGTGGAGCACCTGTCGGTTGAGCGGGAGCTTCGCGAACAAGCGGCCCGGGCGGCCGAGCGGTCGCGGATCGCCGCCGAGATGCACGACGTGCTCGCCCACAGGCTCAGCCTGATCGCCCTGCACACAGGGGTGCTCGCCACCAGAGCCGGCACGCTGCCCGCGCCGGTCGCCGACCGCCTGTCCCTGCTGCGGACCGCCTCCACCGAGGCCTTGGCCGACCTGCGTGACGTGCTCGGCGCGCTGCGGGACACCGAGCAGGTCTCCGTCCCTGCCGCTCCGGTCCTGCGGGAAGCGGAGGAGCTCGTCGAGCAGGCGCGCACGGTGGGCCAGCAGGTGGACCTCCGCGTCACCGGGCACCCCGAGCAGGCGCCCGCGGCCCATCGCCTGGCCGTCTACCGGCTTGTCCAGGAAGGCCTGTCCAACGCGCGCAAGCACGCACAGGGCGCACCGGTCGCCATCCGCCTCGGCTACGCCCCGCCTGCCACTACCGTGGAGATCACCAACGTCGCCGGTGCTCCGGCCCCGGAGCGCGTCGAGTCCGGCTTCGGCCTGGTGGGCCTACGGGAGCGGGTCACCGCCCTCGGCGGCCGGCTGCACGCCGGGCCCGGCGACGGCGGTGGCTGGCTACTGACCGCCGCACTCCCCCACCCGCCCGATCCCGCGCAGAACGGTTCCCGCACATGATCCGCGTCCTGATCGCCGACGACGACGCCCTGGTCCGCCTCGGTCTGGCCGACCTCCTCGACGGCGACGACGAGGTCGAGGTCGTCGCACAGGCCCCCGACGGGCTGCGCGCCGTCGAACTGGCCGCCGCCCACCGGGTCGACGTCGCCCTCGTCGATGTGCGCATGCCCACCATGGACGGCATCACCGCCACCGCCCGCCTGCGCGCCCTCCCCCACCCGGCGAGGGTGATCACACTCACCACCTTCGATCTCGACGAGTACGTCTACAACGCCCTCGCCGCCGGGGCCGACGGCTTCCTGCTGAAGGACACGGACCCCGCCGAGATCCTGCGTGCCGTCCACCTGGTCGCCGCCGGCTCGGCCATGCTCCATCCGAGCGCCGCACGCCGCCTCATCGACCGGTACCACCACTCACACCAGCCGCAGGCGACCGCCGCCCGGACCCGGCTCGACCGCCTCACACCCCGCGAACGTGACGTGCTGGCCCTGCTCGCGCGGGGAAAGACCAACGCGGACATCGCCCAGGACCTCCGGATGCGCGAGAGCACCGTCAAGGCCCACGTCAGCCGCCTGCTGACCACCTTGGAGGTCACCAACCGCGTCCAGGCGGCCCTCCTGGCCCGGGACGCGGGGCTCACCCCGGGACGTGACGGGACCGGGTGACGCCGCCGCGTCTGCTGCCTGGGGTCACCATGGGCTTCCCGGCCGGTGCGGGAACGGCTCGGGCTCCGGCGGGACGTGGTGGAAGCGGCGCGGTGGCGGCCGGTGAGGACCCGCGCCTCGGCGACAACCGCCGTGCCGCCCGCCCGCTCGTTTGCGCGAGGGGCGGGCGGCAGGCGGGCCGGCTCGGCCCGGGTGGTGCGAGGTGGACCGGTGCGGCCGGCACGGAGATGCTTACCGCCGTCGGCCGCGCTCCGGCGTTCCGGTGGCGTTCTTCGCGGCACCCTTCTCGATCACGAACTGGGAACCGGGTTCGACGAGGATGTCCCCGTCGGCCGAGTCGGTGATCGTCACGTTCGAGAGTGTCGCGCTGCCGCGGGCACCGCCGTGTGCGCGGATGCCCGCGCCGTTGTTGGACTTGGAGATGCGCACGTCCTCGATGCGCACGTCAGGTGTGGCACCACCTCCGGACTTGAACTGGATGCCATCGTAGGTCGAGTCGTGGATGTCGGTGTCCCGGATGGTGACGCCCGGGATGTCCTGCCCCTGCGCGAACAGGGTGATGGCGCCGAACTCCTGGGCCTCTCCCCAGAAGGCGCCGCCCGTGCGGTACAGGCCGTTGTTGGCGATCAGGGTCTTGCCGGAGAAGGGCAGCGGATCGTGGTCGGTGGCGAGCATGATGCCGGGGTAGTTCATCGTGTCGGAGACCAGATTGTTCTCGATCGTGTTGCCGTACCCGCCGTAGACGGCGATGCCATTGGCGCGCCAGGGCAGTTGGATGGTGTTGTTGCGGAAGGTGTTGTCGTGGCCGATGTCCACGGACGGGTCCTTGACGTGTTTGTTGGCCCACACGGCCAGGGCGTCGTCGCCGGTGTTGCGGAACGAGGAGTTGACCACCGTGGAGTTGCGCGTGCCGTTGGTGAGGTTCACGCCGTCCGCGTAGGTGTTGCGGATCCGCATGCCGCTGAACTCCAGGCCGTCGCCAGGACCCCACAGCTCCGGGATGTTGCTGTAGTCGCGGCCGACCCAGGTGCCGACGTTGGCGTGCTCGATCCAGACGTTCTTGATCTTGGTGTCCTTGCCGAACCGGCCGTTGAGGCCGACTCCGCCCTCCTGGTTTCCGTCCCCGCCGCGGATGGTTCCCGAGCCGAAGATGGCGATGTCGGAGATCTTGGTGTTGTCGTCGATGTCGAACCCGAAGTTGCCCTCGTGCGGATGGTTGATGCCGCCCGCCTCGTGCGGCGGGGTCAGCGTGTAGAGCTGGGAGTGCCACATGCCGGCGCCGCGGATCGTGACGTCCCGGATGCCCACCTGGTTGTAGTTCCCGCGGTCTTCGGGGTCGTCGGTGAGGATCTTCTGCTCCTGGCGCCACTGGCCTGCCGGGATCCACACGCACGCGATGTCGCCGTTCTGGTCGGCGGTCACGGCCCGCTGGATGGCCTCGGTGTCGTCGGCCCCGTCGCCCGGGACCGCGCCGTACTCGGTGATCGAGGTGCACTCGGCCGGTTTGCTCGCCGCCGGCGCCACCTGCTCCAGGTCGATCAGGTCGACGACGTAGTACGCGGCGTCGTCACCCGCGTCGCGTTGCAGCCGGAACTCGGTGCCCTCCGGGTAGGTGTGCTCCAGCAGTGTGTGCGACTCGTCGAAGAGGCGCCGCGCGTCGCCGCCCGGGGTGTTGGTCAGCCCCTCGGGGCTGTCGGTGTTGCCGTACAGCCAGCTGTGTTTGGAGGAGAGCGTCACCTTGCGCACGAACTCACCGTCGGCGTAGAGGCTGAGAGTGGCCTCCTGGCCGCCGCCGCCCGGTGCGTCCGGGATCGAGTTGCGGACGACGAGTGAGTTGCTGGCGCTGGTGGAGGTGAACTCCACGTACTCGCCCGTCGCGTCGAGCCGTACCGACTTGCGCCCCGAGGACTCCGTGGCGAAGTTGGTGTGTCCGAAGGGGCGTTCCGGCTCGGCTTCGAGGAGCTCGCCCTCGTAGGTGGCGTCCTCCGCCTCGTACTCGACGTACGGCACGGCCGCTCCGCGCCCCACCACGATGGAGCGCGCGAAGACGTTGTTGTCCTCGTTCGTCTCGGTCACGACACCGGTGGCGTCGGCCGTCGCGGTGAGTGTGGCGCCGCCGCTGGTCGCGGTCCAGGTGTCGTCGATGTCGACGGTGGCGGTGCCGCCGGCGGGGATCGCCGCGGTGGTGCCCTCCAAGGTGGCGTCGCCCACGGTGAGCCGGGTGACGGAACCGGCGGTCACCGCGCTGGTGCCGCGGTTGTGCACCTTCACCGCGAACGTGACGTCCTCGCCGACGGCCGGATCGGCCGGCTTCGAGGTGATGCCGGTGACTTCCAGGTCGGGGCCCGGGCTCTGGCCGACGGTCAGTTTCTTCTCGGCGGTGCGGCTGTTGTTCTCGTCGTCCTGCTCGAAGACCGTGTCGGTCGGGTCGACCGCGGCGGTGAGCGTGTAGCTGCCCTGCGCGTGTTCGCCCAGGGAGACCGGCACCTTCGCCGACTCCCCCGCGCCGAGTGCGGGCACCGTGGCGCTGCCCGCGACCGCGCCGTCCAGGCTGGCCTCCACGGTGGTCTTCTCCGCGTCCGCCGTGCCGGCGTTGCGCACTGTGGCGTGCGCCGTGATCCTGTCCTTCTCCGTGGGCTCGGCCGGGTCCCAGGTCAGGTCGGAGAGGGTCAGGTCGGGGTTGGGTGCCTTCGTGCCCATCACCTGGAACTCGGCGACCTGCCCGCCGTACCCGGAGCTGTTGCCGGAGATCTTCAGCCGTAGGTCGGCGTAGCGGCCGGTGACCGGGATCGTCACGGCGTTGCCGTTGTCCGAGGGCGAGAACCGGTAGTCCTCGCGGGCCTTCAGCGAGGTGAAGTCGTCGGCCGACTGCTCTCGCCCGAGCACCTCGATACTCTGCGTGCGCGCGGACCAGGACGGGTCGGGGTTGAGCCTGACCACGACCGACTCGACGTCGGCGTTCGAGCCCAGCTTCACCGTCAGCGTCGACGGCTGGTCGCTCGCCTCCCAGTAGGTGCCCGTGCTGCCGTCGTTGGCATTGGCGGCCAGGTAGTTCTGTGTCGACGACGACGCCTCGATCGGCTTGTCCGACGCGAGGTTCGTCGCCCCGGCCGAGGGGTGGGCGGACGGATCGGGGGTGGCTGCCGCGGCGGCCACGGGCAGGAGCCCGGTGGCCGCCAGCACGACACCGAGCGTCAGGCGGGTCAGGCGTCCGGCACGGGGTAACCGGCTCGTGGCGCCCGGCCGCCGGGCACGGTGGTCCGCTCTGGTGGCGCCGGGCCGTTGACCGCGTTGCTTCCGTCTCATGGCGTCCTCTCCTTCCATGGGTGCACGGGTGCGCCGCGCGGGGCGCCCGGGCCTGTGTGCCGGGCCGGCGGCGCGGGGAGACCGTGGCAGGCTGCGCCGACGGCCCGCGGGATGCGCGCAAGGTGCGCGTTGCGTGCCGTTCGCTGCCCCGGCGCGCTCCGGGGCAGCGAACGGGTCGCATGGACGGGCCCTCGGGAGGGGCTTCGCGGGAGCGGCCCCCACGGGAGGGGCTTCACCGTGAAGGCCTCACTCCACGTTGAGCGTGAACGTGGACGTGGTGTTCCTGATGTCCTCGGCGTTGTCCTTCAGGGTGAGGTTTTTGAAGGTGGCCTCACCGGCGGCGGGGCCCTGCCCCTCCTCCGGCATCTCGTTGGCCCAGATGCCGAAGCCGGACTTCTCGTCGAACTCGTCACCGGACTTGTGCGCCCCGGAGACCGTGATGTCGGACAGCACCGTGTCCTCGACCGGGTTCTGCGGCTGACCGCCCACGTAGTTGGTCTGGAACATGATGCCGTGGTAGGTCGGTTCTGTGATGTCCACGTCGTCCACCCGGATGGCCCGGAACGGCTTGGAGGCGGAGAACATCCAGATGCCCGGGAAGGTCTGCCCGTTCCAGAAGTGACCGCCGGCGCGCTCGACGCTGATGTTCTCCAGCCGCGTCGGGTCGGGCCCGAAGCCGTTCATCGGGTAGCCGAAGTCCAGTGAGGAGACGGTGATGCCGGAGTAGACGAGGGTGTCGGCGACGCGGATGTCGCGGAAGGTGTTGAGGTGGCCGCCGTAGACCGCTATGCCTGCCGCCCGCCAGGTGAGCTTGCTGGTGAGTTTCTCGTAGACGTTGTTCTTCTGGTCGGTGCCGCCCGCGTCGGTCGAGGAGAACAGCGCGAACGAGTCGTCCCCGGTGGCGCGCGCCTCGTTGTTGGTGACCAGGTTGTCGGTGGACCCGTTGGTCATGTTGACGCCGTCGGCGAAGGTGTTGCGAATGCGGTTGTTCTTGAGCGTCATCCGGTCCGTGTTCGCGCCCCAGTAGAGGCAGACCATGTGCTCGGTCCAGATGTTCTCGATCGTGATGCCGGACACGTTCTGGAAGTCGAACACCTTGCCCGGGCCGTCGATGCGGGAGGTGTAGTTGCCGAAGTAGGCGAAACCGGAGAACGTCGAGCCGTTCGCGCCCTGGTCGGCACGGAAGCCGATGTCGGTGTTCTGCTGCCCGGCTGGCGCGTGGAAGCGGGTGAACCACGGGCCGGCTCCGACCACCTTGACCGGCTTGCCGTAGACCTGGAACTTGCTGGAGGTTTCGTAGTCGCCCGGCGGCAGGTAGACGCCCTGGATCTTCCCTGTGGTGTCCATCCGCGCCTTGTCCAGGGCGCTCTGCACGTCCTGGTGGCCGGTGCCGGCCGGCTCGACGTACGCGTCCGGATCCGGGTTGGGCGCGGCCGTGACCTTCTCGAAGTCGACGAAGTCGATCGCGTACGTGGAGGTGTTGCCGCCGTCCTTCTGGAGCCTGATCTTCGCACCTGCCGGGACGGTGCGGCCCAGATCGAGGTGCGCCTCGTCGTAGATGTGCCGCGGCGGGCCCGCGTTCGGGTCGTTCACCGGCGCCGCTTCCGGCCCGTAGAGCCACGCGTACTGGGAGGTCAGCTCGAGAGGCTCGGTCTTCTCACCGTCCACGTAGACGTCGAGTGTGGCGTCCGTGCCGTCCGGGATCGAGAACCGGGTGACCAGGGTGTTGGTCTCCACCGGCGCGGTGAACTCCACGTACTGGCCGGTCTCGGTCAGCGTCACGGCCTTCCGGCCCGACGCCTCTCCCGCGAGGTCGCCGATCTTCCTGTTGGGCCCGAGGACCCGCGCGCCGCCACCGGTGGTGCCGGTCTCGGCCTCGACGGTGGTGTAGGGCATCTCGGCGCCCCGCCCCGCCTGTGTCTTGTGGGCGTGGCCGGTGCGCGCTCGCGCCGACGCGGCACCGGTCTCGGGCGGGGTGAACGCGGCCTTCGTGCGCGCGGCCGTGCCGGCGGGGACCGCGCGGGTGACGGCAGGGCTGTCAGGTGACTGGTTGCCGGCCGCGTCCCTGGCCCGCACCACGTAGGTGACCTTCTTCTCGTCCGGACCCGGAGCGGCGGTGTCCTTCCAGTGCAGCGTCTTCGCCGGGAGGCCGGCCCGCAGCTCGCCGTTCGCGTACACGTCGTAGCCGGTGGCTTCCGCGGTGCGCTGCCAGCTGAGCGTGGTGCCCTTGAGCGCCGTGCCGGCTGGGGCCTCGGGCGGCGTGGTGTCGCCGGAGCGCGCCGCGTAGACGGCGAGCTCCGCCACCTTCGTGGCGCCGGTGACGCGCAGGTAGCGCACCGCTGCGCCGTTCAGCGTGAAGGTGGCCTTTCCCTCGCGTGCCGTGAGGCCGGACAGCTCGCTGAAGTCCTTGCCGTTGGCGGACCCTTCGAGGCGCACGGTCCGGCCCGCGCCGGGCAGCCGGACCTCGGCCCTCTCGAGGCGCCGGGTCGCGCCCAGGTCCGCGGTGACCCAGTCCTTGCTGCTGCCTTCGGCGTACGTGTCCGGGTCGCCGTCCTGGACGCGCGCCGTGCCCTCGCCCATGAGATGCAGCGGGAGGGGCTCGGAGCCCTCGGCCGCGTGCACCGGCACCAGCTGCCAGCTGGTCAGCAGCAGGCCGGCGCCGAGCGTGGCCGCCAGGGTGGACCGCCACGCTCTGCCGCTCACTTGCGTCATGCGCATGACATTCCTTTCTTCGTGGGGGTCGCGGCCCGGCCGCGGGCGCTCAGGCCCGCAGCCAGACCGCCGTGTCCTGCGGCAGCAGTCCCCGCGGGGACAAAGGGCCGCTCGCCAGCAGGAGTTCGGTGTCCGAGGGGAGCACCACCTCGTCGGGGCCGAAGTTGACCAGGCAGATCCAGGTGACGCCGTCCCGCTGCGCGGTGCGGGCGAAGGAGAGCACCCGCGGCTCGTCGGCGCGCAGCCGGCGCAGCGGTCCCGCCTCCCCGAAGGAGCGCCGCAGCCGCAGCGCCGTGCGGTAGAGGGAGAGCATCGAGCCGGGGTCGTACGCCTGCCGCTCGGCGGCGTACCCGGCCCAGTCCGGCGGCACCGGCAGCCAGCTCGGCTCCGGGGCGCCCTCCCAGGGCAGCGGTACCCGGCAGCCGTCACGCCCTGGATCGACCCCGCCGGAGCGGGCGTGCATCGGGTCCTGGATCAGGTCCCGGGGGATCTCCACCTCGGGCAGACCCAGCTCCTCGCCCTGGTACAGGTAGACGGCGCCGGGCAGCGCCAGGGTGAGCAGCGCCGCGGCCCGCGCGCGGCGCGTACCGAGCGCCAGGTCGGTGGGGACCGAGAAGCGCTTCCGCTCGAAGGCGAAGCCGGTGTCCTCGGCCCGCCCGTAGCGGGTGACCGTGCGGGTCACGTCGTGGTTGGCCAGCACCCAGGTGGCCGGTGCGCCCACCGGGGCGTGCGTGGCGAGGGTGAGGTCGATCGACTCCCACAGCTGCGCCGGGTCCCACGGCCGGGACATGAAGTCGAAGTTGAAGGCGGTGTGCAGCTCGTCGGGGCGCAGGTAGCGGGTGAACCGTTCGGCGTCGGGCAGCCAGATCTCGCCGATCAGCGCGGCGCCGTACTCCTCGGCGATCCTCCGCCAGGAACGGTAGATGTCGTGCAGCTCAGGGCGGTCGTGGAAGGGGTGCGGCCGCGACGGATCGGTCGAGGGCAGCCCTTCGGCCTTCGCCAGGAGCGCGGCGGAGTCGATCCGCACCCCCGCGGCGCCGCGCTCGAACCAGAACCGCAGCACCTCCTCGTGCTCCTCGCGGACCCGCGGGTGGTCCCAGTTGAGGTCGGGCTGCTGGGGCGCGAAGAGGTGCAGGTACCACTCTCCGTCCTCGGTCCTGGACCACGGCACCCCTCCGAACTCCCCCACCCAGTTGTTGGGCGGCTCAGGCGAGTACGGCCGGAAGTGGAACAGCTCGCGCTCGGGAGATCCGGGGCCCGCGGCCAGCGCGGCCTTGAACCACTCGTGCTGATCGGAGACGTGGTTCGGGACGACGTCCACGATGCAGCGCATGCCCAGCTCACCGGCCTCGGCGATCAGCTTCTCGGCCTCGTCGAGGGTGCCGAAAGCGGGATCGATGGCACGGTAGTCGGCGATGTCGTAACCGCCGTCGGCGAGCGGCGAGAGGTACCACGGGGTGAACCACAGCGCGTCGACGCCCAGCTCGGCCAGGTAGGGCAACCGGGAGCGCACGCCGTCCAGGTCACCTGTGCCGTCCCCGTTCCCGTCCGCGAACGAACGGACGTACACCTGGTAGATGGCAGCACTGCGCCACCACTCCGTCCTTGACAAGAGGGAGTCCTTTCGAAGGAGATGCGTGAACTGCCTGGTGGGGCCAGGTCCGGCCCGCTGCCGGGCGGCCGGCCCGGCCCGTGAGCCCGGCGACCGGGTCAGCGCTGAGCCCGGCGGCCGGGTCAGCCCTTGAGACTGCCGGCGCCCAGCCCGGCGATGATCTGACGCTGGAAGACCAGGAACAGCGCGATCAGCGGCAGCGAGGCCATCACGAGGCCGGCGACCAGGCTGTTGAGCGGGGTGTCCTGGGCCACCCGTTGCAGGAACACGCTCAGCGGCTGCTGTGCGGGGTCCGGGAGCACCAGCAGGGGCCAGAGGAAGTCCTTCCAGGCCGTGACGATGGACAGGATGGAGACCACGGCGAGGATCGGCCGGGACAGCGGCAGCACCACGCGCCACATGGTGCGCAGCGGGCCCGCGCCGTCGATCTTCGCGGCCTCCAGCAACTCGTCGGGTATGCGGTCGAAGAAGTTCTTCAGGATGTAGATGTTGAAGGCGTTGGCCGCCGCGGGAAGCCAGACCGCGCTCGGGCTGTTGATCAGGTTCCGGTTGAACAGGGGGACGTCCACGACGGTGAGGTAGACCGGCACCAGCAGCGCCGTGGCGGGCATCATCAGGGTCAGCAGCATCAGGCCGAGAATTACGTTGCCGAACCGGGGACGCAGTTTCGAGAGCGCGTAGGCGGCCGGTACCTGCACCACCAGTTGCACCAGCCAGGCCCCGCCGGCGAGCACGACCGTGTTCAGGAAATAGCGGGCCAGATCCATCTCCCGCCACGCCTTGGCGTAGTTCTCCGGGTGCCAGACCTCCGGCAGGTACGTGGGCGGAGTCTGCGCCAGTTCCGACGGCGACTTCATGGCGCCGGTCGCCGCCCAGTACAGCGGCACGATGAAGGCCGCGGTGAACAGCACCAGGGCGACGGCGAAGACCGACCAGTAGATCAGCCGGCCCCTGCGGGTCCGCAGGACCGCCGGGCGTACGAGAGTGCGCATCGAGGCGGACATCACGTCACTCCTTGGAGCCGCGGGTGACCCGCAGGTAGAGGGCGGAGAAGGCGCCCAGGACGAGCAGAAGCAGCAGGCTCAGCGCGCTGGCGGTACCGAAGTCGTTGTAGACGAAGGCGTACCGGTAGACGAGGAACATGACGGTCACCGTGGAGTCCTGGGGGCCTCCGCCGGTCATCACGTAGGGCTCGGTGAACACCTGCATCGTCGCGACGATCTGGAGCAGCAGCAGGACCAGCAGGACGAACCTGGTCTGCGGGACGGTGACGTGGCGCAGCCGCTGCCACAGGTTGGCGCCGTCGAGCTCCGCCGCCTCGTACAGCTCACCGGGGATGGTCTGGAGCGCGGCCAGGTAGATCAGGGTCGTGGTGCCCATGTTGGCCCAGGTCGTGACGAGGACCAGGGAGATGAGGGAGGTGGCGGAGGAGTCCAGCCAGGCCGAGGTCGGCAGGTGCACCGTGCGGAGGATCTCGTTGAGCAGCCCGGGCCCCGGGTCGTAGAACCACTTCCACATCAGCGCCACCACCACGGGCGGCAGCATCACCGGAAGGTAGACCAGGATCCGGAAGTACGCCCTCGCGTGCCGGAACTCGTTGAGTACCACGGCCGTCAGGAACGGCACCGCGAAGCCGAGCAGCAGCGCGTACAGCGTGAACACCGCCGTGTTCTTCCAGGCCGTGAGGAACAGCGGGTCGTGGAAGAGCGTGTCGAAGTTGGCGAAACCGGCCCAGGTGTTGCCCGTCGCGAAGTTCACGTGCTGGAAGCCGAGGAGCACGTTGCGGACGATCGGCCACCAGGAGAACAGTGCGAAGATCACCAGAGCGGCGCTGAGGAACCCGTACGCCGTCACGTGCTCACGCAGTGAGCGCCGGCGGGCGCCGCGCTGCTTCGGTGCGGCGGGCGGCGACGGCGACGGCGTGGCCGCGCGCCGGGGAGGCGTCTTCAGCGAGGTGCTCATCAGGCGGCGCGGTAGATCGCGTTGACCTTCTTCTCGGCGTCGTCGAGAAGCCTGTCGAGGTCGGCGTCCTTCTTGGTCAGGACGGCCTGCATGACCGAGTCGAGAACCGCGTAGACCTCCTGGGCCTTCGGCGGCTCGATCACGCCCGGCACGTGCGGCGCGGCCTGGACGAAGGTCTCGTAGTTGTCGGTCGGCACGTTGGCGTTCTTCTTCTTGACCTGCTCGACCTTCTCGCGGACCTCGCCCTTCCAGATGTCGGGGGTGGGCGGCATCGGAAGACCGACCGGGAGTTCGTCCCGCACGTGGTCGGCGACGTTGCGCTCGATGAGGGCGGGGTTGAGGAACTTCCACTGGAGCCACTTGACGCCCGCCTTGACCTGCTCGGGCGACGCCTTGGGGTTGATCATGTACCCCTCTCCGCCGAGCAGTGTCGCCTTCGCGTCCGGCACCGGGGCCAGCCCGTAGTCCTCGTACTCACCGCCGAACTGCTTGGCGATGACGCTGATGTTGTCGGCCGCCGAGAGGTACATGCCGAGCCTGCCCGAGCCCATCATCCGCTGCACGTCCTCGGCCTGGAGCAGCTGCTTGCTGCCCATCGAGTCGTCCTTGAAGCGCATGTCGTGCAGGTCTCGCAGGGTGGCCCTGCCCTCGGAGGTGTTGAACGCCGCTCTCCACTTGCCGCCGTCCTCCTCGGCGACCCGTCCGCCGCGCGAGTACAGCTCGGCGGTGTAGTGCCAGCCGCCCTGGTTGTTCTTGGAGAAGTCGGCGTAACCGACGGTGTTGTCGCCCAGCGCCGCGATCTTCTTGGCCGCCTCGCGCACCTCCGCCCAGGTCTTCGGCGGCTGGTCGGGGTCGAGGCCGGCCTTCTCGAACAGCTTGCGGTTGTAGACCAGGCCCATCGAGTAGTTCGCCGTCGGGAGACCGAACTGCCGGCCCTCGTCGTTCTGGAAGACCTTCATCAGCTGGTCCTGGACGTCCCCGCGGTGCGGCATGTCCTTGACGGCGTCCGTGAGGTCCGCCGCCTGCCGCTTGTCGATGAGCGACCTGGTGTCGGTGAAGTAGACGTAGAAGACGTCCTCGAGCTTGCCGCCCGCCAGCTTCGCGTTGAAGGTCTTGGGGTCCATGAAGCCCTCGTGGGGCACGATGTCGATGTCCGGGTTGGCCTTCTCGAACTGCCTCACGTGCTTGTCGAAGAGCTTGCGTTCGAAGGCCTGCGTCTTGGGCGGCTGCCCGTTGACGTCGAGCCTCACCTTGCCGCCGGAGTCCGCGTCCGCGCTGTCGCTGCTGGTGCCGCAGGCGGCCAGCGCGCTCAGCGCGAGAACGGTCACGGTGGCGAGCCCGAGCGTACGGCTTCTCGCGATGGACATCGATGGACCCCTTCCGGGCGGGTGATCAGCGGCTCGGTGGTGCGCTGTGCGCGCAGCGTGGGATCGGCCCCACGGGCTGGAATCCGCCGCGAGGCCCTGGGCGCCGGGCGTCGCGCACACTCAACCACCGGGGTCATCGCAGCGCAATATCCCGCGCGTTTATTGCAAAAAATCGATAGCCCCGTCGATCACGGTGCGGAAACCGTCGGACCGCACACCGAACAGCCCTGCGTCCCGGAGGGCGCAGGGCTGCGGGGGGGCGGTGAACTGGGGCGGTTACGTCGCGAGAGGCAGGGCCGGCCGGGCCCGCGGCTGTCGCGTCAGCCCAGTGGCGCGGGGCCTGTGGAGGCGCGGACGACCAGCTCCGGCTCGAAGATGATCTCGTCGCGGACGACCTCCTTGCCCTCCAGCTGGGCGGTGAGCAACTGGACGGCGGCACGTCCCATCGCGTCGATGGGCTGCCGGATGGTGGACAGCGGCGGATCGGTGACGGTCATCAGCGGCGAGTCGTCGTACCCCACCACGGACACGTCCCCGGGGACCGAGAGCCCGCGCCTGCGGGCGGCTCGTACCGCACCGAGGGCGATGATGTCGCTGGCGCAGACGATGCCGGTGACACCGGCGTCCAGAAGCCGGGAGGCGGCTGCCTGGCCGCCCTCCATCGAGTACATGCCGCGGACCGCGAACGCCTCGGGCAACTCGCCCCCCGCCACCCGCGCCGCGACCTGGCCTGCCTCCAGTTTGCGCCGGGAGGGGATGTGGTCGGAGGGGCCGAGCGCGAGCCCGATCCGTTCGTGTCCGAGCGAGCTGAGGTGCCGCCATGCCTGCTCCACGGCGACCGCGTCATCGGTGGAGACGCAGGGGAAGTCCAGCCCCGGAATGGGCGCGTTGACCAGCACCACCGGCAGCCGACGCTCGTGCAGCAGCCGGTAGTGCTCGTGCGGGGCGTCCTCCTGGGCGTACAGACCTCCGGCGAACACCACGCCGGAGACCTGCTGTTGGAGCAGCAGGTCCACGTAGTCGGTCTCCTGGATACCGCCCGGGGTCTGGGTGCACAGCACCGGGGTCAGCCCGCGCTGCGCGAGCGCACCGCCGACGACCTCGGCGAAGGCCGGGAAGATCGGGTTCGACAGCTCCGGCAGCACGAGGCCGATCAACTGGGCGCGTTCGCCGCGCAGCTGCGTCGGGCGCTCGTATCCCAGTACGTCGAGCGCTGTGAGAACCGCCTGCCGCGTCCCCTCCGAGACCCCGGGTTTCCCGTTGAGCACCCGGCTGACCGTGGCCTCCGAGACACCCACTTTCTGCGCCACCTGCGCAAGTCGTCGCGTCATACACGCAACAATAGCGCAAGTTTTGCAAGTGGCTTGCGCGTGCCGAGTCAACGCCGTGCGGCCGCGTCACGTGGCGCCACGGGGCCGGGTTGCGCTCCGCGAGCGGCTCGGGGCCACCCCACGACCGTGACTCCGGTCGCGCCTCGTCACGTCGGGCACGAACGTCGCGCGGGCCCGGCGTACTTGACGCTCCCCAGGCGGGTTCCTATGGTCCCAGAGCGACAACAGACATCAGACGTCTTTCGTTTGGTGGCTCTCGTCACCCCCGCACGGCACCGCACCGTCATTTGTTCGTTCGGCCTCGTCCGACGACCCTGCAGGGAGCCCTTTGTGCGCACAAGAAGACTCACGCTGTTCGTCTCCGCCCTGTCCCTGTCCGTCCCCTCCCTGTGGGCCACGGCCCATGCGCAGGCGACGCCGCAGCCGCAGTCCTTCCACGTGGACTGCGGCGCGGACACCTCCGGTGACGGCAGCCGGTCCACGCCCTGGAACACCCTGGAGCAGGTGAACTCCCACACCTTCCAGCCCGGCGACGCCATCCTCCTCAAACGTGGCTCCACCTGTGAGGGCCGGCAACTCTTCCCCAAGGGCTCGGGGGCCGAGGGGCAGCCGATCACCGTCGACACGTACGGCTCAGGGGCCAAGCCGAAGCTCGCCGGGGCGGGTCAGGTGACCGACGTGGTCCGGCTCGCGGACCAGCAGTACTGGGAGATCCGCAACCTCGACATCTCCAACAAGGGCGACACCGCCGCCACCCGGCGCGGAGTCCACATCACCCGCACCGACTCCGGCACCGGGACCCACTACCGGCTCAGCGGACTGGACATCCACGACGTCAACGGCAACCAGACCAAGAAGGACGACGACGCCAGCGCGGGCATCTTCTTCGAGGTGCTCGGCCACTCGAAGGCGACCAGCTTCGACGACGTCGCCATCCTCGACAACACGGTGAAGACCGTCGACCGCTACGGTATCCACTTCTGGACGCGCTGGATGCGGCGCCCGGAGCTGCAGAACGCCAACTGCGGCTCCACATGCGGGCCCTGGAGGCCGCAGACGGGCGTGGTGATCCGCGGCAACTCCGTCTCCGACATCGGGGGTGACGCGATCGTGCCGCACCACACCGACGGCGCTCTCGTGGAGTACAACAAGGTCGACGGCTTCCGCGAGCGGGAGCCCGAGCACTGCGCCGCCGGCATCTGGGGCTGGAACACCGTGGACGCCGTCTACCAGCACAACGAGGTCAGCGGCGGCAAGAGCACGTGCGACGGCCAGGGCCTGGACATCGACGAGGCCAACACCCGCACCGTCTACCAGTACAACTACAGCCACGACAACGAGGGTGGCTTCATCCTGCTGTGCAACGGCTCGGGTTCCACCTCGGCCGACAACGTCGTGCGCTACAACATCAGCCAGAACGACGGCGGGCAGCTCTTCGACATGGTCTGCGCGAAGACGACCAACACGCAGATCTACAACAACACCTTCCACCTCGCCGAGCCGGTCGAGATCGTCAGCAACGGCAACGGATCCACCGCCGACAACGCGGTCTTCAGCAACAACATCTTCCATGTGGCCACGTCGGACGCCGCCTACGTCGACGTGGGCGGTCTCGGCTTCGACGCGAACGTCTTCCACGGCAACCACCCGTCCGGTGAGCCGACCGACCCGCACAAGGTGACGGCGGACCCGAAGCTGGCAGCGCCCGGCACCGCGACCTCGCGCACCGACGCCGACGGCTACCGGCTCCAGGCCGGTTCGTCCGCCCTCACCAACGGCCGCGTCATCGGCGAGCCCGGCAGCCGCGACTACTTCGGCAACCCGCTCGTGGCCGGCTGCGCCCCCGACCGCGGCGCCCACCAACTGACGACGTCCTGCGCCGCTGCCGCCGAGCGGACGAGCGCCGGATAGGAAACGGCGGCGCGCCGCCGGTGCACGGCCGACTTCCCGTGGCCGAGCACCGGCGGCGCCACTGGTGTCTAGCCGTGTTGCCCCGGGCCGTCGGCGGCGCGCACGCCCGCGCCCCGAGCAGGCGCGGTGCTCGCGCGTACGACCAGGCGCGGTTCCACCAGCGCGGGCGCCGGCACCGCCTCCGGCGCGGTGATGTACCGCAGCAGGTGCGCGACGGCCAGCTCGCCCATCTGCGCGAACGGCTGGGCGACGGTGGTCAGCGGAGGCGAGCAGTACTCCGCCAGTTCGATGTCGTCGACGCCGACCACCGAGACGTCCTCGGGGACGCGCCTGCCCAGCTCGTGCAGCGCCCGCACGACCCCGAACGCCATCTCGTCGCTGGCCACGAAGACCGCGGTGACGTCGCGGATCCGTCCCAGTACGAGGCCGTTGCGGTGCCCTGACGCGGGTGACCAGTCGCCCTCCAGCGGCGGTGGCGCCGCGCGTCCCGCCGCTTCGAGCGTCGCACGCCACCCGTCCCGGCGGCTGGCGGCCTCCAGCCACTCCTTCGGGCCCGCGATGTGCCAGACCGTCTCGTGGCCCAGATCCAGCAGGTGCTGGGTGGCCAGGCGTGCCGCGAGGGACTGGTCGACGGCCACGACCTCGGTGGCGTCGGTGCGTGAACCGTCGATGGTGAGGGTGGGTGTGGCCCGGGTGAGTTGTTCGAGCCGCGGGCTGCTGTGGATCAGCGGCACCGCCAGGATGATCCCCTCGACGCCCTGGTCGGTGAGCCGGGAGAGGGCGGCCTCGATGGCGGAGGTGTCGAGCGAGGCGGTGGTCGCGGTGCTGACCGCGTATCCGGCGGCTTGGGCCGCGCGCTCGATGCCCGAGGTGACCGCGGCCCGCGTGTAGAAGCTGGTTCGCAGAGTGACCACGCCGAGCGTGCGGCTGCGGCCCGAGGAGAGCATGCGGGCGGCGTTGTTCCGGCGGTAGTCGAGCTGTGCGACCGCTGCCATCACCTTGGCTCGCGTCGTGGCCTGCACGTTGGGATGGTCGGAGAGCACGCGCGACACCGTCTGCGCGGAGACCCCCGCGGCCCGGGCCACGTCCGTCATGCTCGGCGGCCGCTTTCCGCCGTCGTCCTGCTTCGTCATGGTCCCCGCCTCGAAGCACTCCCCGTGTTGATACCGCCAACACGATCTGTCAGCCGGAATCGTACAGCGCTCTGCGCTGCCCCGGAAACGACCCTTGGCATCGCTAACATCGTCTGCCATAGTTTCGGCCATCAGCGGTCGGCGGCCCCGAGGGGTCAGCCGGCGTCACGTGCTGATCGTCGACCGCGGAGGCCCTTCCTCCGCCCTGTCATGGCATCCAGGAGGAGCTGTGAAGCGGTCCACTGCCCGATGTGCCGGACTGGCGGGAGCTCTCGCTCTGGCCCTCACCGTCTCCGGGTGCGCCGGGTCCGGTTCGGCCTCCGGGAAGGCATCGATAACATTCTGGGGCTGGGCCCCTGGTTACGCGGACGCCGTCAAGGCGTTCAACGCCGGCCACCCGGACATCGACGTCGACTACCAGTCGGTGCAGCCGGGCGCCAAGGGCGGCTATCAGAAGATGCTCAACGCCGTGAAGGCCGGCAACGCGCCCTGCCTGGCCCAGGTCGGGTACGAGACGATACCCAGCTTCGCGACGCAGGGCGCGTTGGAGAACGTCGCCCAGTACGCCTCCTCGGACAAGGACGACTACGTGGACGCGGCCTGGCAGTCGGTGACGCTGGCGGGCAACGTCTACGGCGCCCCCGTCGACACGGGGCCCATGGCGCTGTTCTACAACAAGAAGGTCTTCGACTCGCTCGGCCTCGAGCCCCCGAAGACCTGGGCGGAGTACAGGAGCGCGGCGGAGCGGATCCACGCCTCGGACCCGAAGCGCCACATCTCCTCGCCCTACATGGACTACGACTACGCGGGGCTCGCCTGGCAGGCGGGCGCCAAGTGGTTCGGGACCGCGCACGACTCCTGGCAGACGACCATGGACTCGGCGGCGAACAAGAAGGTCGCCGACTACTGGCAGTCGCTCACGGACGACGGTCTGATCAGCAGCGCGCCGATGTACGACCAGGCCTGGTACACCGGGCTCGGCAACGGGGACATCGCCACGGTCGTCGGCGCCGTGTGGCAGGCCGGGACCATCAAGGGCGGGGTGAAGAAGGCGTCCGGCGACTGGGCCGTGGCGCCGATGCCGCAGTGGAAGGAGGGCGAGAAGCGGGTCGGCAACTCGGGCGGGTCCGCCACCGCCGTCCTCAAGGGCTGCGACGACCCGGAGGCGGCCTGGGAGTTCGCACACTGGATGAGCACCGATAAGAAGGCGTTCGGCGGCCTCGTCGACAAGGCCGCGCTGTATCCGGCCGCCACCGGCCTGCTCGACCTGCCGCAGTTGAAGAGCGACCCCTACTTCGGCGGTCAGAACATCTACGAGGTGTTCGCCGACGCGTCCCCGCACGTGGACCCGGACTGGACGTGGGGCCCGCTGATGACCAAGACGTCGACCGACCTCAACGACGGCCTCGGGAAGGCGTGGGCGGGCAAGGGAAGCATCGCCGGCGCGCTGCGCACCGCGCAGGACAAGACCCGCACGGAGATGAAGAAACAGGGCCTGTCGGTCTCGGACTAGAGCCTCTCGTGCGCCTCGTGCCGGGCCCGCGTCCCGGCGCACGTGCTCTCGCTTCCGCACCGTGCGCGTGCTCTCCTCCTCCGCCCCGTGCGTGTGCTCTCGCTTCCGCACCGTGCGCGTGCCGCGCGCATCCCCCCGGGCGCGACGGGCTCCTCGGCACCAGTCCCGCCCGTCCCCCGCTGCCCCGACACCCAGCTCGCAGCTTCCAGGTAAGGAAGACAGACCGTGACCCACCTCGCCGACCCGGTAAGGGCCAGCGCCCGCCGGGGCACCGACGGCACCTCGCCACCGGGCCCCGGCCGCCGACCGGGACCCCGCATGACACGGCCACGCGCGCGGCGGCTGAGGCCGCTGCTGTTCTGCGCGCCGTTCATCGTGCTGTTCGCCGGCATGTATCTGGCGCCCATCGCCTACGCGGCCGTCAGCAGCCTGTTCGCCCTGCACCGCACCGGGCTCGGACTCACCGCGCCCACCGCGAGGTTCGACCCGCTCAGCAACTACACCCAGGCGCTCCAGGACGACGCGTTCACCTCCTCGCTCGTCCGGGTCGCGCTGTTCGGCGTGGTCCAGGTGCCCGTGATGCTGGGTATCGCGCTGGTCCTGGCCCTGCTGTTCGACGCCAAGTCCGCGCGGGGCAGAGGTTTCTTCCGGCTCTCCAGCTTCCTCCCGTACGCCATCCCGGGAGTGAGCGCCGCGCTCGTGTGGTCGTTCATGTACTCCTCGCAGTCGAGCCCGATCAACCGGCTGCTGGAGCCTCTCGGCGCGGCCGTCCCCTTCTTCGACGAGGACCTGGCCCTGTGGTCCGTGGCCAACATCGTCACCTGGAGCTGGGCCGGCTACAACGCCATCATCATCTACTCCGCCCTCCAGTCGATCCCCTCCGAGGTGCTGGAAGCCGCGCGGATGGACGGCGCCTCGGCCGTCCGGATCGCCTGGAGCATCAAGATCCCGGCCGTACGCGGGGCGCTGGTCCTCACCACCGTGTTCTCCATCATCGGCTCGGCCCAGCTGTTCAACGAGCCGACGGTGCTGCAGCCCGTCTCCGGGGGGTCCATCTCCTCCGCCTTCACCCCCATCATGTCCGCGCAGAGCGCCGTGGCAGCGGGCAACCACCACTACGCGGCGGCCCAGTCCGTGCTGCTCGCGGTGGCGGTGGGCGTGGTGTCCTTCGCGTTCTTCAAGCTGACCGAGCGAAAGGGCCAGGCATGAGCACGGTGTCAGGGAAACGGGTCGCGCTGCGACCACGGCGGGAGACCGCCCCCGTCAGCCGGGGCGCCGTCATGGGCCTGCTCGGCCTGTCCGCCCTGTACTTCCTGTTCCCGCTGTGGTGGCTGATCGTGTCGGCGAGCAAACCGTTCGGCGAGCAGTTCTCCGGTACGGGGCTGTGGTTCGACGGCTTCGGCCTGTTCGACAACATCGCGCGGCTCAGCAGCCAGGACGGCGGCATCTTCTGGCGCTGGATGCTCAACAGCGTGCTGTACTGCGGAGTCGGTGCGCTGGTGGGCACCGCGCTCTCGGCGCTGACCGGCTACGCGCTCGCCAAGTACGACTTCCCCGGGCGCGGTGCGCTGTTCGGGACCATCCTGGCGGCCGTGCTGGTGCCCAAGGTGCTCTTCACGCTGCCGCTGTACCTGATGTTCTCCGGGGTTCAGCTGATCGACAACCCGCTCGCGGTTCTGCTTCCGAGCGTGGTCAGCCCGTTCGGTGTCTACCTGGCGCGGGTGTTCGCCGCTCAGACGGTGCCGGACGAGGTCCTGGAGTCCGGACGACTCGACGGCGCGGGCGAGTTCCGGATCTTCCGCAGCATCGGCCTGCGCATGATGCTGCCCGCGCTGGTGACGATCTTCCTGTTCCAGCTCGTGGAGATCTGGAACAACTACCTGCTGCCGTCGATGGTGCTCGGCGACGACCGGTTGCAGCCGGTCACCGTCGGCCTGGTCGGCTGGAACGCCAGCCATGTCGCGGTGCCTCCGCCGCTGGTGGTCATCGGGTCGCTGGTGTCCGTCATCCCCCTCGTGATCGCCTTCCTCGCGCTCCAGCGGTTCTGGCGCGCGGGCATGACCGCCGGAGCCCTCAAGTGACCCCACCTCCCACCGGGCCCGCCGCCTCGTCCGCCGGGCGAGCGGCGGCCACCCTGACGCACGCCGACGGCCGGTTCCTGCGCGGCGGCCGGCCCCACCGGGTGCTGTCCGGCTCGCTGCACTACTTCCGCGTCCACCCCGGCCACTGGGCGGACCGCCTGGACCGGCTGGCGGCCCTCGGGCTCAACACGGTGGACACCTACATTCCGTGGAACTTCCACGAACGCCGCCCAGGAGATGTCCGCTTCGACGGGTGGCGCGACCTGCCGCGCTTCGTCCAGCTGGCCCAGCAAGCCGGTCTGGACGTGATCGTGAGGCCGGGACCGTACATCTGCGCCGAGTGGGACAACGGCGGGCTGCCGGCCTGGCTCACCGGCACCCCCGGCATGCGGCCGCGCACGAGCCATCCGCCGTTCCTGGACGCTGTGGGCCGCTGGTTCGACGCGCTCCTGCCGAAGGTGGCCGCGTTGCAGGCCGCCCACGGCGGGCCCGTCGTCGCCGTGCAGATCGAGAACGAGTACGGAAGTTACGGCGACGACCGCCTCTACTTGCGCTGGGTCCGCGACGCCCTCGTCGACCGTGGCATCACCGAACTCCTCTACACCGCCGACGGACCCACCCCGCTGATGCTCGACGGCGGCACGCTGCCCGGCGAGCTGACGGCAGCCACGTTCGGCTCGCGGCCCGCCGACGCCGCGGCACTGCTGCGCACGCGCCGCCAGGGCGAGCCGTTCTTCTGCGCGGAGTTCTGGAACGGCTGGTTCGACCACTGGGGCGAGAAACACCATGTCCGCTCGGCCGACAGCGCGGCGGACACCGTGCGCGACCTCCTCGACGCGGACGGCTCGATCAGCCTGTACATGGCACACGGTGGCAGCAACTTCGGACTGTGGGCGGGCGCCAACCACGACGGGGAGACCTTCCAGCCGACCGTCACCAGTTACGACTCGGACGCGCCGATTGCCGAAAACGGCGCGCTCACACCCAAGTTCCACGCGCTGCGCGCGACGCTCGCCACCGCGCTCGGTGCCGCGGCACCACAGCGGCCGCTGCCCGCCGACCCGCCCCTGCTGGCACCCCGGACACTGCCGGTGACCCGGCAGGCCGCGCTGCTGGAGGCGTTGCGTGCGACCACCGAGCCGGTACACGCGCCCTCACCGCTCAGCTTCGAGGAACTGGGGCAGTCCGCGGGCCTGGTGCTCTACACGGCGCATCCCCTGGTGCCCCCGGGCCGGCAGGAGGTGACCGTGACGGGGCTGCACGACCGCGCCCAGGTCTTCCTCGACGGCGTGCCCGCGGCCGTACTCGACCGCGAGACGGCCTCTTTCACCGTGGAAGGAACGGGAGAGCGCACCAGGCTGGAGCTGCTGGTGGAGAACCAGGGGCGGATCAACTACGGGCCGCTTCTGGGCCAGGGCAAGGGCATCCTCGGCGGAGTACGGGTGGAACGCCGACTCGTGCACGGGTGGTCCATGCACCGGCTCCCGCTGGACGCGTGGACGCCGCAGGAGACCGCCCACGCCGCCTCGGCCGCCGCGCCAGGTGGTACGGCCGGTTTCGCCCACGCACGCTTCGAACTCGGCGAACTCGGCGAACTCGGCGAACTCGGCGAACTCGGCGAACTCGGCGAACTCGGCGAACTCGGCGAACTCGGCGAACTCGGCGAACTCGGCGAACTCGGCGAACTCGGCGAACCAGCCGACACCTTCCTCGCCCTGCCCGGTTTCGCCAAGGGGTTCGTCTGGGTCAACGGCACACTGCTCGGACGCTACTGGGAGGTGGGGCCCCAACGCACGCTCTACGTGCCCGGGCCCCTCCTCCGCGCCGGTGCCAACACCCTCACCGTCTTGGAGCTCGAACGGTTCGGTGGGCACCTCGCCCTCGTCGACCGGCCAGAGCTGGGACCGGCGGAGCAGTACGTCGAGACGTTCGACTGACGGGCGGACGCCACGCGCACCGGCCACTCCCCCGCGCGCGGCGCCGTGACGGGCGCGCCGGCACCGGGCGCCCGTCACGGCAGGCGCCGGGACCCTCGGGCAGGCGCCCGGCTACCGTGGCGCCATGGCGTCGCTGTCTCGTCTCGACCGGTTCCACCGAAGGCACCCCTGGAGCCACAACGACCACTACGGACCGTGGGTCGCCCGCCAGGTGACCGCCGCCGGTGCCCGGCACGTCCTGGACGTCGGCTGCGGCACAGGGAATCTCTCCGCGCTGCTGCGCCGGCGCGCCGCCACCGTGACCGGCCTCGAACCCGACCGGG
Organism: Streptomyces tubbatahanensis; assembly: GCF_022699385.1. Lineage (NCBI taxonomy): Bacteria > Bacillati > Actinomycetota > Actinomycetes > Kitasatosporales > Streptomycetaceae > Streptomyces > Streptomyces tubbatahanensis. The sequence continues at coordinate 377,485 of NZ_CP093846.1, forward strand.
ACACCGCCCGCACCGCGGCGGAACGCTTCGCCGACGACCCCTCGGTCGACATCGTCGAAGCCGACTTCGCGGGGCGCGACACCCGGCGGCGCTGGGACGCCGTCACCCTCGTCGCCGTATTGCACCATCTTCCGCTGGTGCCGACGCTGCGGGAGCTGGGTGGCTGCCTGTCCCCCGGCGGGCGCCTCGTGGTCGTCGGCTGCTACCGGGAGGCCGGGCCCATCGACCTGCTCACCGCTGTGCCGGCCGCGCTCGCGAACCCCGTCATGGCGCTTCTCAAGCACCCGGCCCGTGCCGCGGCGCCGCCCCCGCACATGACGGCGCCCACCCGCGAACCGCTGGAGACCTTGGAGGAGATCCGGGCCGCCGCCGCGCGGGAGCTGCCAGGTGCCCGGATACGCCGTCGCCTGTTCTGGCGGTACACCCTGGTCTACGACGCGCCCGCCGCCCCCGGCCCGGCCTGATCTCCTCCAAGGCGGACGCGGTCCCCTGCTGCGGGCGGGACCGCGCTCCCGAGGCAGGGGCCGGCTCAGACGGTACGGGTCCAGCGCCACACGTGGTCCCCCCGTGTGCCGGTCCTGCCGTCGGGCGAGGTCAAGGACCGCTGCACGGTCTCTTGCGTCTCCACCCGCCAGGTGGGCGGCAGAGCCAGCCCGTCGAGCACGCCTTGGAGCGTCGGGAAGGCCGCGTCGAACGGATACTCGTCCTCCTCCATCCAGGACGGCCAGCCAGCGTGCATGACGACGAGCAGGGTGCCTCCTGGTGCCACTGCTTCGGCGGCCCGTGCGAGTACGCCGTCCTGGTCGAGCGCGACAGGTGACTGGAGGAACTGTGCGCTGACCAGATCGAAACCGGCCTCGGGGAAGCTGAGGCCGAGTTCGTGCTGCTCGAACGCCGTCCGCTCGGCGAGACCGGCCTCCGCGGCGTGCGCGGCCGCCCGCTCCAGCGCCGTGGAGGAGATGTCCACGCCGGTCGCCCGCCAGCCGCGCGAGGCCAGCCACAGCACGTCACTCCCCTCGCCACAGCCGAGGTCCAGGGCAGTGCCCGGTGCCAGAGCGTCGACCTCACGGACGAGCAGCGGGTTCGGGTCGCCGCTCCAGAGGCGTTCGCTGGAGCGGTAGCGCTCTTCCCAGAACTGCGCCGGGGCCTGAGGCTGCGGTGTCGACATCGGGGCTCCTTCGGGACGACTGCGTGGTGCCGGCGGCACCTGAGCCCAGAGTCGTCAGACGGACGAAGGCCGGTCAAACACCGTTGCCGGTCCGGCAAAGGCGCCCTGGGGCGCGGACGGTCGAGCTGGGGCACCGTGCTCGTCGGTGGCCGCGCCCACCTCGACCGGCTGGCAGTGGTCGTGCGCCGTCAGCGTGTGCGGCTGCTCCTGGGACAACGCTCAGCGCTGTCTGGACGATCTCGCACGCTGCGTCAGCCGACTCGAACAGCACGTCGGCAGCGGGCTGCGTGCGCCTCCACGAACTCACCGTGCGGCAACCGCTTGACCGTGCCGGCCTCCCGCCCGTGCAGCGCCTTCCCCCCACCCACCTGGCGGGTGACCCAACTTTCGGGCCGACCGCGGCCCCGAGGGCGGAGCGCCACGTCACGTCGCCGTCCCGGACCCCGCTCCCGCTCCCGCTGCTATCAGAAGGTCGGCGGTTCCGGTGTGAGGGCCGGCGTCCATCGCCCATTCCAGAGGCGTGCGACCGGTGCCGTGGTCTTCACGCAGCCGCGGATCGGCTCCGTACGCCAACAGCGCGCGTACCGTCTCGGTGTGCCCCCAGCACGCGGCCGCGCACAGCGGCGTGCCCTCCGATCCGGGCCCGCCGCTCTCGGCGTCAGGCGCGGCCCCCGCTTCAAGGAGCAGGCGGGCCACGTCCGCCTGGCCGCTCACGCACGCCTGATACAAGGGAGTGGCGCCCTCGGCGTCCGCCCGCTGAGGGTCGGCGCCGGCCCTGAGAAGGGTCTGCACGCGAGCGGCGTCCCCCATCACGATGGCCTCGAAGAGACGCCGGGAGAGCTTCTTCCGCTGCCGCTGGTTCATGAACGTGGAGTTTAGGGGTACGGCGCGGGGGCCGAAGCGCCCACCGAGGAGGAACCCGCCACCGAGGACGCCACTCGCTGACCACCGCCGCCACCAGTGCGTCCCGGCAGCGCGCTTTCCCGCACCGCGCCGGAAAGGCCGAGGGCCGCCGCCGCAGTCAGTGCGGCGGCGGGCGAGCCGCGCTGTACCACGTGCGAAGCCGGCGCGCGTCGGGGTCCGCCTCAGCCCAGCTCTCGTGACCGGGTCTCCGGCAGTGCCAGCACACACACCAGGGAAACCACGGCCATCGCGGAGACGTACCAGCCCACGGCGCTGGAACCGTAGGAGGACTGGAGGTCGGTGGCCACCAGCGGCGCCACCGCGCCGCCCAGCACTCCGCCGAGGTTGTAGGCGAACGAGGCACCCGAGTAGCGCACCCGGGCGCTGAACAGCTCCGGCAGGTAGGCGCCCATGGGCCCGTACACGACGCCCATGCAGAACAGTGTGCCGCCCAGCGCGAGGGTGATCAGCAGCGGTTGTCCGGTGTCCAGCAGCGGGAAGAGGACCAGGCCCCAGACGACGGCGAGAGAGCAGCCGATGAGGACGAGTCGGCGGCGGCCGCGGGCATCGGAGCGGGTGGCGGCGATCCAGGTGCCGACGGCGAGGAAGAGGCAGGCCACCATCGACAAGGCCAGCATGGTGCTGCGCGGGACGCCGAGGCCGTCCGTCGCGTAGTTGAGGCAGTAGGTGGTGGCCGTGTAGAAGAGCCCGTAGGCGACGATCATGCCGCCCGCGCCCAGCAGCATCTCGCGCCAGTGGGTCCTGAAGACCTCCATGGCCGGCGCCTTGCTCTTCTCCTGCGCGTCCATCACGCGCTGGAAGACCGGCGTCTCGCTGATCCGCATCCGTACGAACAGCCCCACCGCGACCAGCGCGAACGACAGCAGGAAAGGCACCCGCCAGCCCCAGGAGCGGAACGCGTCGTCGTCGAGCCCGGCGGACAGGGCCCAGAAGATCCCGGTCGCCGCGAAGAACCCGACGGAGGGGCCGAGCTGCGGGAACGCCGCGAACATGCCGCGGCGTTTCTCGGGCGCGTGTTCCACGGCGAGCAGCGCGGCCCCGCCCCACTCGCCGCCGAGTCCGATGCCCTGGAGGAACCGGAGCAGGGCGAGCAGCAGCGGCGCCCACACGCCGAGGGTGGCGTAGCCGGGCAGCAGCCCGACGCACGCGGTGGAGAGCCCCATCAGCAGCAGGGAGGCCACCAGTACGGACTTGCGCCCGACCCGGTCGCCGAAGTGTCCGAAGACCAGCGAGCCGAGGGGCCGGGCCACGAAGGCCACCGCGTAGGTGGAGAAGGCCGCCAGCGTGGCGTTGAGAGAGCTGAGGTTGGGGAAGAAGGCGTCGTCGAGGACGAGGGCCGCAGCAGTGCCGTAGGCGTAGAAGTCGTAGAACTCGATGGCCGTGCCGATGAAGCTCGCGACGGCCACCCGGCGCATGCTCTCCCCGCCACCGTCCTTGCCCCCGCCGTCCACGCCCGCACCGGCCGGGTCGCTGTCCGCCGGGGCCGTGTCGGTCTCGGGGGTGCTGCCCGGCGCGTCCGTGTCCGGGGCGCTGGTCTGTGACAGAGCGGCACCAAAGGTGCCGTCCGCCGAAGTGCCGTCGCCCTGCGGCTGGGCGGATCCCGGTTTCGCTTGTCCTGCTTGCTGGCTCACAGGCGCACCTTTTCGGGAGGGCGGACGCGAGTCAAGAGACGGAAGCGCGCGTCTCGTTCAGCGAGACGATGCTGGTCGAGCGCGCAACCGCGGGAGATCGGCTGCGCCGTCGTCCGGTTTCTCACTACCATCACCGGATGCAGAACATGACGTGCACCCACTGCGATACGGCCGGACTCGAGCCGGGCTTCGTCGAGGATTCAGGCCAGAACTCGCGCGGTTACGCCCGCTGGATAGCTGGGCATTTGGAGCGTGGCATCTTCGGCGGTGCCAAGCGCATGGGCCGGCAGTCCCGGCAGATCGAGGCCTACCGCTGCTCCAAGTGCGGACACCTGGAGCTCTTCGCGACGTACGAGTCCTGACACCGGTGCCGCGCCGACGGCGTGCGTGCCGTGCGGGCGCGGTGACCGGTGTCCCCAGCCGTGGTGTCAGCCGTAGTAGCGGTCGAAGTTCTGCGAGAACTCCGCGCCGTTGAATTGGTCCCAGTTGACCGACCAGGCCATCAGCCCGCGCAGACCGGGGTGGCTGCCGTGTGGCTCGTAGGAGCCGCACTCGGTTCCCTTGGTGAGGCAGTCGAGAGTCTTGTCGACCTCGCTCGGCGCGATGTGTCCGTTACCGGCCTGCGGCGAGGCGGGCAAGCCGATCGCCACCTTGCTCGGAGGCAGACCGGGGAAGACTTTGCCGGTGTCGCCCTGGACGGGGAAGCCCGCGAGCAGCATGTCGGTCATCGCGAGGGGGAAGTCGGCGCTGCCCATCTGGTGGTAGGTGTCGTCCAGCCCCATGATCGGGCCCGAGTTGTAGTTCTGCACGTGGAGCAGCGTCAGTTCGTCGCGCAGCGCGTGGATCACCGGCAGGTAGGCGCCGGCGCGCGGGTCGCCGCCCCACTGCCCGGAGCCGTAGCGCTGGTAGCCGAGCTGGACGAAGAAGGTCTCCGGGGCCATGGTGAGGGTGAAGTCCGTGCCGTACTTCGCCTTGAGGGACTTGACGGCGGAGATCAGGTTCACGATGACGGGTGTGGTGGGGTTCTCGAAGTCGGTGTCGCCCTCGTCGAGCGAGAGCGAGTGGCCTTCGAAGTCGATGTCGAGACCGTCGAGGCCGTACTCGTCGATGATGGCCGAGACGGACGTGACGAAGGTGTCGCGGGCCTGCGCAGTGGTCAGCCGTACCTGCCCGTTCTGGCCTCCGATGGAGATGAGGACCTTCTTGCCCTGCGCCTGCTTGGCCTTGATCGCGGCTTTGAACTCCTCCTTCGTCTCCGCATTCGGACACTCGCTCTGCGGGCAGAGGTCGAAGCGGATGTCACCGGACGTCGCCGTGGTCGGTTCGCCGAAGGCGAGGTCGATGACGTCCCAGCTGTCGGGGACGTCGGCGAGGCGGGTGTAGCCGGAGCCGTTGGCGAAGCTTGCGTGCAGGTACCCGATCAGGGCTTGTTCGGGTAGCGCCGCGCCGCGGGGCTGGACGGCGGACGAGGCCGCGGGCGACTCGGCGGGCGGGTGGTGGGCGCCGGCGGCTCCGGCCGCGGCGGCCGGAGCGGTGAGCAGGCCGGTCCCCGCGAGGAGGAAGGCCGCGCCCGCGGTGCGGAGCCGGGAGAGTGTGCGTCGGCCCTGGCGGGGGCCGGAGGGGGAGCGTGCCACAACTGCCTCCAGGGTGGCGCTCGTTGGGGAGCGAACCATGGCCAAGTTGGTCCAGACCAAAGAGGTTGTCAAGAGCTGACGCCGTGGCGGACCGACTGCCACAATGGGGACACCGCACGGACGAGCCCCGGCGCGAGGGCTCCCCCACCGCGCGGGAGGGGTGTTGCACGAGATGAGATACGTCCTCGTACGCTGCTGTGCGCTGTTGCTCGGTTCCGCGGCGGTGTGGGCGGGCCTGCATCAGGCCGCGGAGCCTTACCGCACGACCGTGCAGTTCCGGCACGCCCGGCCCTGCCCGAGCAACAGCCCGGCGGAGACGAGCGCGTGCGTGGGGCGGGAGAACGGCCGTGTCGCGGACAAGTACACGGTGACGCACACCTCGGGTGACAGCGACGACACCACCACGCACACCTCCTACTACCTGCGCGTCGAGCGCGGCTCGGGGCGGACGGCGAAGTACGAGGTCTCCTCGGGGCTGCACGGTGCTGCGCGCCGGGGCTCGCGCGCCGGGCTCGAGGTGTGGCGCGGGCAGGTGGTGGGCATCACGGTACGCGGCTCGCGCGACCGGCTCACCCCTGACGCGGCCGACGACCTGCTGTTCAACTGGTGGTGCAGCTGGATCGGGGCGGGCGTCGCACTGTGGTCTGTGCTGGGAAGTGGCCGGCCACGCGGGCTGTTCGGCCCACTGGGGAGCCGGGCGGGCGCCTGGGTGTGGCTGGGGCTGTGCACCGCGCTGCCGGCGAGCCGGATCGCCGCTCACGGCACCGCCGGGTGGGGCATCCTCGGGTGGTCGGCGGTATGGCTGCTCGGCGCGGCGGTGAGCGTGGGTGCGGTGGTGGCCTTCAGGGAGGAAGCGGACGGGACGGCAGGCGGCCGGTGGTTCGCGCGCCGGAGCCGGCGTCGGATGCGCGCACGGCCGGGCGCGGGCTGAGACGGCGGTGCGCGCTCCTCGCTACCCCCCTCGGGCGTGCTCGGGGGCCGGTGCGGAGTGCTCGCTCGACGTGTCGGTCGCGGTGAGGCCCACATACATGGTGCGGTGCAGTTCGGCGGCGTGTGCGGAGAGCAGGTGGGCGGCGCGCGCCGCGTCCCGGCCCTCCAGCGCGGCCCTGATCTGCTTGTGCTGCTCATTGCTGGTACGCAGGTAGCCCATGGTGTAGGGCAGGAAGTAGCAGTACAGCTCGCCGGTGACACGCGTGTACATCGCGAGCGCACTGGGCAGCCCCGTCGCGGTGGCGATGAGCGAGTGGAAGCGCTTGTCCGACGTGTGGAAGTCCGCCCAGGTGGTCGCCGCGTCCATCTCGGCGATCGCCGCGTCCAGCAGGCCGAGCGTCTCCGCGTCGATGCGCGCGGTGGCCAGGTGTGCGAACCCGGCCTCCATGACGACCCGCTCGTCGATCAGGCGCCGGACGCGCGCGGCGTCCTCACGGTAGGCGGCACTCTCGGCCACCGCGTGCAGGCGCGGCTGTTCGGCGATGAACGTCCCCCCGCTGCGCCCCGGCCGCCGCCGGACGATGCCTTCCCGCTCCAACGCGCTGAACGCCCGGCGCACGGTGATCTCGCCGACGCCCAGCGCGGCAGCGGTCGCGCGGACGTTCGGCAGCCGCTCCCCCGGCGCCAACAGGCCCAGGTCGACGGCGAGAGAGATGCGGGCTCTGACGGTGTCGAGAGCGCTGGTGCGGCGGATCGCGGTCAGCGGGCCACGACTCAGCGCCCCGGCGGCGCTGTCACCAAGCTCGGATGCCATCGGCACAGCCTAAGCCCGGCGGAGCGCCACCGTGACGCGGCGAGGGCCGCGCGACCGACCCGGCTCGCGCCCCTTCCCGGCCGCTGGACGGTGGCCCATCCGCGAACCCTTTACGTGGTCAAAGTGAGCATGTTTATATGACGGCCGGGCTCCGACCCACCCGCCCTCCGGGCCCCCTCCCGGGCCTACCGCCCGCTTCCGCCACACGCGCCTCGCGGCTGTCCCCCCCCCCGGCCGCGCTCTCCCTTCTCTCTCCCCGACTCGAAGGTGCCGATGAAGATCTCCGCGCTCCAGACCGCCGGAACACCGGGCGACGTGCACGCCAACTGCGGCGAACTCGACGCCGCCTGCGCCCGGGCCGTGAGCCGAGGAAGCCGCCTGCTCATCACCCCGGAGATGTTCCTGACCGGGTACAACATCGGGGAGCGCGTGCACGAACTGGCGGCCACCGACCTGCTCTCCCCGGTGCGGGAGATCGCCCAGAAGCACCGGCTCGCCCTCGTCGTCGGCCTGCCCGAGAGCGAGCACGGCGCCTGCTACAACTCCGCCGTCTTCATCGACCCCGACGGACAGGTGCGCGGCCGCCACCGCAAGACCCACCTCTTCGGCGAACTGGACCGCACCTACTTCACCGCGGGTGACCGGCTGACCTCCGTCGTCGACTTCGAGGGCGTCCGCATCGCCCTGCTGATCTGCTACGACGTGGAGTTCCCCGAAACGGTGCGGGCCGCGGCCATGGCCGGGGCCGACCTGGTGGCCGTGCCGACGGCCCAGATGGAGCCGTACGCGTTCGTGGCCGACCACCTGCTGCGCGTCCGCGCCTGGGAGAACCAGCTCTATGTCGCCTACGCCAACCACGACGGCGCGGAGGGGGCCTTGCGGTACGTCGGCCGCAGCTGTCTCGTCGCGCCCTGTGGCGAGGTGCTGGACCGCGTGGAGCACGGCGACGGGCTGCTCAGCGCGACCGTCGATCCACGCGTCGTCGCGCGGGCCCGCGACGCCAACCCCTACCTCGCCGACCGCCGCGTGGACCTCTATACCGAGGGCCCTGTCGAACACCGCGCTCCGCACGCCACCCGCGACGCCAAGGACTCCGCATGCTGACCGACTCCGGCCGCGCGCCCGCCGAGGGCGCCGCATCGAGCTCCCCCGACCTCAGCGGGCGGCTGGGTACAGGGTCCATCGTCTTCATGGTGATCGCCGCGGCCGCTCCCCTGACCGTCGTGGGCGGCAACGTCCCCCTCGCGGTGGCCGGCGGCCCGGGCGCCGGTGCGCCCGTCGGATTCGCCCTGGCCTCCTTGCTGCTGCTCGTCTTCGCCGTCGGCTTCGTCACCATGACGCCCCACGTGCCGCAAGCCGGCGCCTTCTACGCCTACGCCACGCGCGGCCTCGGCGGCCGTATGGGGGTCGGTACGGCCGCGGTCGCGCTCGTGACCTACACCGCCATCCAGGTCGGCGTGTACGGCTACCTGGGCGGGGCGGTGAACGACGCCCTCTCCCTCTTCGGCGGCCCCACCTCGACACCGTGGTGGGTCTGGTCGCTGCTGGCCCTCGGCGCGGTGGCGTTCCTCGGCTACCGGCACATCGAACTCAGCTCCAAGGTGCTCGGCGTGGCACTGGTGCTGGAGATCGCTGTCGTGGTCGTCCTCGACGCGGTGGTCTTCGCACGCGGCGGTGCCCACGGGATCAGCGGGGAATCGTTCACTCCGCACGCGGCCGTCTCGGGCCCGCTCGGCATCGCGGTGCTCTTCGCGCTCACCGGCTTCATCGGCTTCGAGGCCACGGCCGTCTTCCGGGACGAGGCCCGTGACCCCGAGCGGACCATCCCCCGCGCGACCTATCTGGCGGTGCTGATCATAGGCGGCTTCTACACCGTCTCCTGCTGGGCACTCATCCTGGCTGTCGGCACGACGGATGCCTCGGCGGTCGCGCAACGCACGGTGGACGGCCGGGGCGACATGCTGATGGACACCGCGCAGGCCTACGTCGGCACCACGCTGCGCGATCTGATGCAGGTCCTGCTGCTCAGCAGCCTGTTCGCGTGTGTACTGTCGTTCCACAACGTCATCGCGCGCTACACCTTCACCCTCTCGCGGCAAGGCCTGATGCCCGCGCGGCTGGGTGCCGTCCACCCCCGCCACCAGTCGCCTTCCGTCTCCTCCGTGGCCCAGAGCATCACCGCGTGCGTGCTGGTCACGGTCTGCGCCGCCTGCCAACTGGACCCGCTGGCGGGGGTGTTCGGCTCCATGGCGGGCGTCTCGACGGTCGGCATGGTGATCCTGATGCTGGTCACCTCCGTCGCGGTGCTGGCCCACTTCGTCCGCCGCCCCCAGTTCGCCCGGGGAAAGCTGTGGCAGACCCGCGTCGCTCCCGCACTCGCCGTACTGGGCCTGTTGGTCGCCATGTGGCTCGTGCTGACCAACTTCACACTGGTCACCGGCGGTGGAGTGCTGCTGAGCACCATCCTGGCGCTCGTCCCCTTCGCAGCACTGGGGGCGGGTATCGCCCGCGGGCCCGGGCCCCGTGGCCTGTCGGAACCGGCCGCGGCTGACGCCGGCGTCAAGACCGACGCCGACCTCGGCACCGAGACGTCCTGACGCCGCGGAGCGGTTCGCCCTCGGCGCGGGGAGACGCGTGTCAGCCCGCCACCAGGGTGCGGCGGAGGAGAGGGAGCAGACGGTCCCAGTGGCGCCGCAGTGCTACGGGGTCGAAGGCGTCGGTGTCGGCCATGGTGAAGCCGTGGACGGTGCCGGGGTAGATCTCGGAGGTGTGGTCGACACCCGCGGCGTCCAGGGCCGCGTTGAGCTCGTCGAGGGCATCGGGGGTCATGTCGGTCTCGGCGTGGCCGAGGTGGACCTGTGCGGTGAGCCGGGCCAGCAGGCGCTCCAGACTCTCGGGCCCGTCGGCCACGGGGCCGTGGAAGTTCGCGACGGCGGCCACCTGCTCCGGATGGGCCGCGGCGGTGCGCATCGCCAGGAGGCCGCCGATGCAGTAGCCGGTCACCGCGACCGGGCCCGCGCAGACCTCGGGCCTGGTGGTGAGGTACCTGAGGTAGGCGTCGGCGTCAGCGAGGACACGGTCGTCGGTGTGTGCCTCGATGAGGGGCATCAGCTGGGTGACGAGCGCGGGCCGCACCTCCTCGCCGATGTGCTCGGGGAGTGCGACGACGGGCGCGGGGCCCTGCCGGTAGAAGACGTGCGGAACGAGCACGTAGTAGCCGTGCTCGGCCAGTTCGTGTGCCATCGTGCGCAGCACGGGCCTGATGCCGAAGGCGTCCGCGTACATCAGCACGCCCGGGTGCCGTCCTCGGGCGTCGGGAAAGGCGACGAACCCGTCGGCCTCGCCGTCCGTGGTGGGGATCCGCACAGTCTTGGTGGGCACTGTCTTCCTTCCTCGGGGGTTCACCGCATCGGCGTCGCGGGCATCCGGCGACATCGGCGTCGTCGTCACCGTCGCCGTCGCCGTCGCCGTCGCCGTCGCCGTCAGCGTCATCGTCATCGCCGTCAGCGTTAGTGTCACTAACGGCGTTGGCGCGAGCGAACGTATCTCGTTAGTCCCACTAACGCAACGGTAGGGTGGGGGCATGAGCAGAGCCGATGCTTCAGACGTGCCCGACGACGGCGCGCGCAGGACGCCCGACAGGCTGCGTCGGCGGGCGAGTCGGCTGTTGTCGCAGCTGACCATGCGATCGGACCGGCTGATCAACGAGGGGCTGGCCCGGGTCGACGCCCGTAAGTGGCACTACGCCGTGCTCGCCTCGCTTCAGGAACACGGTCCCGGCAGCCAGGCGGAGCTGAGCAGACGCTCCGGCATCTACCGCAGCGACATGGTCGGGGTGCTCAACGAACTGGCCGAGCGCGACCTGGTCGAGCGGGGGCCGGACCCCGAGGACCGGCGTCGCAACGTCATCACGATCTCCGCCCGGGGCCGCCGCCGGCTGCACCGCCTCGACAAGGTGCTCGACGCTCTCCACGACGAGCTGCTCGCGCCGCTGAGCCCGGCCGAGCGCGACCAGTTCGTACAGCTGACCACCCGCTTGCTCGACCACCACACCCGTACCTCCTGAGCCGCGTCGGGTGACAGCGGCGCGAACGGGTCACCGCGCTTCGTCGGAGGCGTCGCGCACCGGCTGCGCGTGCCCGCCCGGGCGCCGCAGCGCGGCGACGGCGCCCAGGACGATCCCCACGGCGAGGACGACCAGCCCACGCAGCCACACCTCGCCCTCGACCTGCGTCGCCAGCACCACGCAGGACACCGCGCCGAGCGCGGGCACGAGGGCGGGAGAGCGGAAGTGGTCCCGCTCGGCGGGGGTACGCCGCAGTACGAGCGCGGCGGTGTTCACGAGGAAGAAGACAACCAGCAGCAGGAGCACCAGCGTGGAGGCGAGCGACGCGACGCTGCCGGTCAGCGCGAGGAGCAGCGAGAGCACGGTGGTGGCCGCGATCGCGGCCCACGGCGTGCGGCGCACGGGCAGCACCCGGGTCAGGACGCCGGGGAGCAGACCGTCGCGCGCCATGCCGAAGGTGAGGCGGGAGGACATGATGCCGGTGAGCAGCGCGCCGTTGGCCACGGCGACCAGCGCCACCGCACTGAAGACCCGCGGCGGCACCCCACCCGCTTCCCTGACCACCTCGAGGAGGGGGCCGCTGCTGTTGACCAGCTGGTGCGTCGGCACCGCCGCCGCAGCGACGCAGCCGACCAGCACGTAGACGAGCCCGGCCGTGAGCAGCGCACCGAACAGGGCGCGCGGGTAGGAGCGCCGCGGGTTTCTGGTCTCCTCGGCGACATTGACGGACGTCTCGAAGCCGACGAAGGAGTAGTAGGCCAGCACGGCACCGCTGAGCACCGCCGCGGCGGATCCGGTCCCCGGCGTGCCGACGTCGACGAGCCGGCCGAGGTCGCCGTCGCCGCGCGCGAGGACCCATCCGCCGAGCCCGATGACGAGGACCAGCCCGCCCACCTCGATGACGGTGGCGACGGCGTTGGCCCGGGTGGACTCGCTGATGCCGCGCAGGTTGAGCAGCGCGAGCGCGGCCAGGAACACCAGGGCCACCAGTGCGACGGGCAGCGAGACGAACTCGGCCAGATAGTCGCCCGCGAACCCCCGCGCCAGCGCCGCCACGGACACCACTCCGGCAGCCAGCATGCAGAAACCGGCGAGGAAGCCGACGAACGGGCCGTAGGCCAGGGTGGCGTAGTGGGAGGCTCCGCCGGCCCGCGGGTAGCGGGTGGCCAGCTCCGCGTAGGACGCCGCCGTGAGCAGGGCGAGGCACAGGGCGGCGGCCAGTGGCAGCCACACCGCGGGGCCGGATTCCGCGGCCACCTGGCCCACCAGCACATACACCCCGGCACCCAGGATGTCGCCGAGGATGAAGAAGTACAGGAGCGTGGTGGTGAGCGTCTGGCGCAGCGGGGAGGAACGGTTCGCCGAGGGGTGCGGTGTGCGGTTCATGGACCACGTGTGCCCGCTGCGGCCGATCGAGACCCCGCGACTGCCACCCCGCTGCGGCGGGCGGGTGGCCCGCGCCGTGCCGCACGCGGATGTGTGGTGGCTTCCAGGGCTGCCGCCCTGTCCTCGCGCGCCCCGCGCGCAGGAGACCGCGCCCGAGGGCGCGGCCGGCCCGGGCCCCCTTCGGAGCCCGGGCGTACGGCTCATCCGCCGGAGGGGTTCTCCTCGAAGTCCTCCGGGCTGACATCCGCTTCCTCGAACGCCTCCCTCAGTGTGGCGCCGGAGTGGGTCTTCGGCTGCTCTTCGGGGGGCGCGGCTTCCTCGACCACCTGATCCGTGGTCTCGGTCTTCGGACGGCTTTCTTCCGGAACAGTCATGATCACTTTCCCTCGGGGTCGGACCGGGCGACGCGCGGCGCACGGCGTCCGGACTCCGCTCACACCCCGGGGTCCCCAGCCCGTCCGGGATGAACCGTCACAGGCAGCGGGGAGCTCGTCACCGGGACGCAGCACTCCGAGGCGCAGGGCCTGCGTCGTCTGCTCACTCTCCTGGGCTGCTCGGTCTGCTGAACGAACTGCGGGTAGGTGGCGACGGCGAGCGCGTCAGCCGAGGACGAACGGCACTCGCGCCGCCAGTTCGCCGAGCTCGTTCCTCTCCGCCTGCGTCGGTGCCCGGCGGCCGGTGCCGACCAACAGCACGTCCTTGTCGGTGAGCGACGCGGGAAACGCGGAGCCGGCGATCTGCTCCAGCATCGCCCGGGAGCGGGCCAGCCCCTCCGCGGGCGGATCCGCCGCGTGCGGCAGGTGTGCGATCAGGTCGAGGTGGTGCAGCGTCCACTCCAGCACGTAGGCGGCGAGGTAGTCGCCGACGGTCAGGACCATGCCCTGGGTGCGCACCCGAAGGCCCGGGTCGGCGAGTTCCGCGGCGCGTCCGGCGGCGGATCCGACATCGTCGAGATGGAACGTGAGCAGGTGCGGGTCCTCGTACGCGGCGGCGAGTCGGACGGTCAGCGCGTCGAGTGGGTCCTCGCCGGTGGGCAGCCGGTCCTCGACGCTCCAGTAGCCCGCCGCGTCGACGGTCGGTGCGGTGTCGGCGGGGGTCACCAGGGTGATCAGGACGTCCTGCGCGTCGATGATCAGGTGGCACACGAGGTCCCGTACGAGCCAGCCGGTGCAGCCGGAGGGCCGCTGGAAACTGTCGGCGGGAAGGTCGGCGACCGCCGTGCGCAGCGCCGCCCACGAGCGCGAGAAGAGATCCACCTCGGCAAGGTAGTGCCGTACGGAAGTGAAGGACAAGCGCGTCGGCTCGGCCGGTACCGGCCACAGCCGGCGGGCCCCGCCCGGGCGGGGCCCGCCGGCTGCTCAGGTCCGGGTTGCCCTCCCGCAGTCCTCGTCCTCGGCCTCCCGCATCCGCTCGTCCATCGACGTGTCGCGGTCGTACGGATCGACTTCGGGTCCCCTCGCCGCTTCCCCGTCCGTCTGCGCACCGAACTTCGGGTTCAGATAGCCGTTGACGCCGTCGCAGCCGCCGTTGGTGGTGTCCACCCTGTACGACACGAGGGAGAAAGTGCCCGCTTTGGTGTGCACCTTCGCCGGGTCGTCCCAGCTCATCACGGTCTCGCGCCGCACGATCGTCCGTGCGACCTGGTCGCTTCCCTCCTCGGCGGCCACCACCGGGTACACGTAGGTGACGTCCGCGGTGACTTCGAGCGCGCCGTCCTCGCCCTCCTCGAAGGCCACCCGGCCCCGGGTCTTCACCACGTCCCCGGCGAGTCTCACCTTCGCCGGGTCGAACCGGCTGAACAGCATGAGCGGGTTGTTCTTCCTGCTCGGACTATCGAAAGCGGTGTCCAGGAAGTCCTGCACGTCCCTCTGCTGCGGGTTGATCAGCGCGATGGCCCTCTCCGGGCGCTCGCCGCGCAGCACCCCCGACTCCAGGCTGGACGCCGCCAGGAAGTCACGTGTGCTCTCCAGCGCCTGGGCGACCTGCGCCTTGGACATCCAACCGGTCGCGTCGGGCGCGGGGAAGGTGATGCCGGCCAGGCCCTCGCTCCACTCGCGTGCGGGCGATCCCCTGAAGGGCTCCCGCAGGGTGGGCTGTCGCGCGGCCGCCGAGTCCGCGGCGAGCGGTGCCTGCTCGTCGCTCTGGCCGGGGAGCCACCCGAGCACCCCGGTGGGCTTCAACGCCAGTACCAGCAGCCCGAGCGCGAGCAGGAGTCCCGCCCCGTACAGCAGCCGCTTCGCGCCGCGGCCGGTGCCCCTGCGGGTCTTCCCGCCCTGGGCGGACGGCTCGAACGTCCGCCAGCCCGTCGGCCTGTCGGGCTCCTCGCGCAGCCGCCTGGCCACCATCCTCGCCCGCGCCGACGGCTCCTTGGGCGCGTTCTTCTCGCCGGACTCCGCGTCCCGGAGGAACTGCTCCCACTCCTCGTCCGATATGGACGCCCCGTCGTGCTCGTCGCCCCTGCCCACGCCGCTCTCCCCGCCTCAGCCCCCGACCACCGCATGCCGGTCGTCGCGGGCATGATCGTACAACCACGGACGAAGGGTCACGGCCCGGGCCGACCATCACGGCCCGGGACCTCCCCGTTCCCCGACGCGCGGCTGCCCTGAGACGTGCCTACGGAGCACTCACGCCCGCGTGGAGCCACTTGTTCAACGGCTTTCGCGCGAGCAGCAGTGCTCCGCCCAAGGCCACCGCGGACGTCGCGACGATCGTGAAGTAGGCGCTGCTCGGGATCGCGGCGAACAACTGGCCGAGCAGGCCGGACAGTGACGACCCGAGCGCCAGGGTGAGGAAGTTCAGCCCGACCATCTGCGCCCTGAACTTCGCCGGCCCGATCTTCGTGGCCAACGCCAGCCCGATCGGCCCGACGAAGACCTCGGACGACCCGGCGAGCGCCATGAACGTCAGGATGAGGAACAGCGGGATCGTCCCGTTCCCCGTCACGGTCGACACGACGAGGAGGAAGAAGTAGGCGACGCCGATCTGTATGAGCCCGATCGCGAACTTCGCCGCAGGACCCGGCTGACGTCGCCCGAGACGCCCCCACAGGCGTGCGACGAGCGGCGTGATGAGCACGGCCGAGAGCGGACTGACCGTCGTGATCCAGGCGACGGGGAACGACCACCCCCCGATGTCGAGGTCGACCCGGTCGGTGATGAGGATCGAGATCGCCGTGAACTTCTGGAAGAGGAAACCGAAGTAGACGCCGGAGAGCAGGAACAGCGGCAGGTAGGCGCTCACCCGGGTCTTCTCCTCACGGCTCACCTTGGAGGAGGAGAGGATGACGGCGAAGTATCCGGCCGCGGCGACGAGGGCGACGATCGTGACGACGCTCGACAGGTTCTCCGCCGTGAGCCACCCGGCCAGCGAGCCGGCCACGATGACGGCGAGCGCGGCGAGCGTGTACCCGATCGGAGCGACGAGCTTGCCGGAGGGCAGCGGGTTGTTCACCTGTCCCGCCCGCTCGGGCAGGTTCTTCAGCGAGAGCGCGTACTGGACGATGGCGGCGAGCATGCCGATCGCGGCGAGCCCGAAGCCGTAGTGGAAACCCCACTGGTTCTGTGCGAAACCGGTGGTCAGGGGCCCGACGACGGCGCCGACGTTGATCGCCATGTAGAAGTAGGAGAACCCGGCGTCACGCTTGGCATCGGACTGGCCGTCGAGCAGGAACCCGACGATCGAGGTGATGTTGGTCTTGAGGGCCCCCGTACCGAGGATGATGAGGACCAGGCCGACGCCGAGACCGGTCAGCCCGGGCCAGGCGGCGAGCAGGACGTGCCCGCAGGCGATGATCACGCCACCCCACAGCACCACCCACTTCGGGCTGACGAGCCGGTCGCCGATCCAGGCGCCGACGAGCTGCGCGAGGTAGACGGCGCCGCCGTAGGCACCGACGATGCCCGCCGAGGCGGAGGCCCCGAGGTCGAGTCCGCCCTTGTCGAGCGAGTAGAGGAGATAGAACGAGAGGATGCCCTGGAGGCCGTAGAAGGAGAAGCGCTCCCAGAGTTCCGTGAACGCCATGCTCCAGATCGCGCGGGGCACGGCACGGGACGCGTTCGGGGCGGCGAGCCGCGGTCGCGGTGGTGTCACTGTCATGGTGTCGTCCTGGAAGTCGGGTTACTCGTGGAGTCCTGCCAGCCGTGAGCCGAAGCGGGCGATGAGCGAGGTCCGCTCAGCGCGACGCGCGTGCTCCCAGCTGTCGGCGGCCTCGAACAGCCGGTACATCGCGTGGACGCCGAGCCAGCGCACCGGCTCCGGCTCCCAGAGCCCGGAGTCGTGGTCGTTCCACGGCAGATCGGTCCGCGAGGTCGTCCTGCCCTCGGCACGGTCGAGGAGCGTGCGGGCGGCCAGCTGGGTCGCCGTCACCCCGTGCCCGGCATAGCCGCGGGCGACGCCGATGCGCTGGTGCGGGTCGAAGTAGATGCCCGCGCACCAGTCGCGGGTGACGCCGATGACTCCGCGCCAGGCATGGGCGATCGGCATGTCGAACCCCGGGAAGAGCGCCCCCAGCTTGTGCCGCAGCTGCGCGACGGTCCGCTCGTCGACGGCGCCGCTGCCCGGCGTGCCCGAGTTGAAGGCGTAGGGGGATCCGCGGCCGCCGATCGCGATCCGCCCGTCGGCGGTGCGCTGGGCGTAGACGAAGGTGTGCGCGGAATCGCTGAGGCACTCCCGGCCCTCCCAACCGATCCGCGCCCACGTCTCCTCGGGCAGCTGTTCCGTGACGATGATCGACGAGTTGACCGGGATCACCTGGCGGGCGCCGAGGCCGGGCGCGTCCCCGCCGATCGTGCCCGAGTACGCCTCGAGGCAGGACAGGATGGTCGTGCCGCGGACCGCGCCGCGGTTCGTCACGGCGCATCCCGCGCCGATGCGGCTGACCCGGGCGTTCTCGCAGATCCGCACGCCGCGGGCGGCCACGACAGCGGCGAGTCCCCGGGTGAGCAGTGCGGGATCGACCGCGGTCGTGCGCTCGTAGAAGATGCCGCCGACCGCGTTGTCGACGTTGACGCGGGCCCGCGTCTCGGCGGCGGACAGAAGCCGCACGTCGTCCGTCGAGTAGCCGTAGGTGAGGTCGCCCTGGTAGGTCGCGCGGATGCGCTCCATGCCTGCCGGTGTCTGCGCGACCTTGAGATTGCCGCCCTGCGCCTGGTGGGCGTCGATGCCCTCGGCGTCGAGCACGGCCAGGGTCTCGTCGATCGCTGTGAACATGGCCTGCTGGAAGGCGCGCACCGCTTCGAGTCCGCTGCCCCGGGCAGCGGTGGCGGACTTGGCGTAGACGGCCCTGTTGCCGGGGATGAGGGTCGAGAGCCAGCCTCCGTTCCGGCCGCTCGCGCCGTAGCCGACCTCTTCGGCCTCGAGAACGGTGATCGCCCATTCGGGGTGTTCGAGTGAGGCGTAGTAGGCCGCCCACAGCCCGGTCAGTCCGCCGCCGACGATGACGAGATCCTGGTTCCCGGTCGGCAGCGCGGACGCCGTGGTGCTCGCGTCACCGCCACCGGCGGCATCTGTGGTCTCTCCGGCGTCTGCTTCGCTTCGTGCGGAAGGGCCCGGACGGTCGGAGTTCCGCATCCAGTGCGAGACCTCGCCGTTGCGATACGTGGTCATGAGCTGTCTCCTCGACGGTTGCCGGATTACTGGTGTCCCGGTCGGACGGGCCGCGGCGGCGCGGGCGGTGCCGGGCCATGGCGGCGCGGTCGGGCGGTGCCGGGCCATGGCGGCGTCTTGCGCGTCGGAGACATCGCGCCTCGACGGCGGGGGGGGGAAGGAAGGGAAGGTCAGTAGGTCGGAGGGGACATCGCCCACAGGACGCGCGCGTCCTCGGTGCCCGTGCTCTCGACGACGCGGTGCGGTTGGCTGCTGCGGTAGTGGATCGAGTCGAAGGTCGACAGGGCGTGGGTCTCGCCGTCGATCGTGACCTCGACCTCGCCGGCGATGACGAGGAGGACCTCCTCGGAATCGCCGTGCGTGTAGGGCTCGACGCCCGTCGACCCGCCCGGTCCGAAGTGACCGAGGAGGAGTTCGAGGTGGTCGAAGTGTGCGGGCGTCAGCTTGATCTTCGAGGCGCCCTCGCCGAACGCCACGCCCTTGGCGTCGCGAAACCGCAGGACGGGCTGGACCGAGGACTCGGTCTGCGCGAAGAGGTCTCCGACGTTGAGCCGGAGCACCGCGCAGATCCGTTGCAGGGTCAGCACGCTCGCGTTCGAACGGCCGCGTTCGATGGAGGAGAGGTGGCCCTCGGTGACCTCGGCTCGGGCGGCGACGTCGCTGAGGGTGAGTTGCAGGGCGCGTCGGCGACTGCGCAGGCGCTCGCCCGGGGTCCGGGCCGTGACGGGGTCTGTGCTCACGGCGGAGAAGCTAACCGAGTTTGAGTACCACCACAATAGATTGGGCCACGGCATAGAAAACTTTACTGTGCGAGGTCAGAGGGCTACTCGGCCGAGGACGGGCGGCTCGACGCGAGGGCAACTCACCCGCGCCGGCGGGGTGCTGAGCAACTGGCCCGCGCCGAAAAGGTGTTGTCCGGGGCCGGCCGCCCGCGCTACGGTCACCGCACTCTGCACAAGACGCTCTCTTGGAACAACGCCGCAGAACGGGAGCGAGCCCGCGCAGCACGCGCGGAGCCACGGAGGGGCGGCACGTGCTTCGTCATGCCCTCCGGAGGATTCTTCCCATGAAAATCGGCCTCGGCCTCCCCATCGACGACCCCGCCGCGCTCCTGAGTTGGGCACAGCGCGCCGATACGGGCCCGTTCACGACGCTGGGCCTGCTCGACCGGCTCGTCTTCGACAACCCCGAGCCCCTGGTGACCCTCGCGTGCCTCGCCGGCGCGACCTCACGCGTCCGCGTCCAGACCGAGGTACTCATCGCACCGGTCCACCGCACCGCGCTGCTCGCCAAGCAGGCCGCGACGCTCGACCGCCTTGCGGGTGGCCGCTTCACCCTCGGCATCGGTGTCGGCGGCCGCGAGGACGACTGCCTGGCAGCGGGCATCGACGTCCCGCCGCCGAGGCCGCCGGCTCGACGAGCAGATGGCCGCCCTGCGCAGGACGTGGTCCGGCGCGCCGTACGGCGACGGGGCAGGACCGATCGGACCCGTGCCCGCGACACCCGGCGGCCCCGAAGTGCTCTTCGGCGGCTTCGCCCCCGCCGCGATCGAGCGGGTCGGCAGGTTCGGTGACGGCTTTCTCGGCGCGGCGCTGCCGCCGCGCGCCATGGAGGGGATGTTCCGCAGCGCCGAGGCGGCCTGGAAGCGGTACGAGCGCCCCGGCCGCCCGCGCCTGGTCGCCCAGGCGAACGTCGCGCTCGGCCCGCCGAACACGGTGGAGGAGGCTCGGCGCCAGCTCCGCCGCTACTACGCGTTCAGCGGCCATGTGGACCACATGGCCGACGGTCTGCTCACCACCCCGGCACGGATCCGTGAGGCCGTCGACGCCTTCTTCGGTATCGGCGCCGACGAGGTCATGCTCTACTGCTGGTCGTCGGACATCGACCAGTTCGACCGCCTCGCCGACGCCCTGTTCCACCGATCCACTCCGCTCCGCGGGAGCCGCGACGCAGGAGTCGTCAGGGACGCATGAGCCGTAGCGCCGGCACCAAGACAGCCGCGCCTCGCAAGCGGCGCGCACACACCATTAGGGTGACCCGTTGTGGACGCGGGGTCGGGAAAAGAGATGGTCGATGTTCCGCCGGGGCGGGTGACGCTGTCGGATCGGCGGACGCGGCGCAGTTGGCCGGTCGAGGTCGCGCCGTTTCGGATGGCGGTGTTCCCGGTCACCCAGTTGTTGTACGTACAGGTCACCGGTCGGCGGCCGAGTACGGGCCAGGGCGACCGACTGCCCGTCGAGGGCGTCTCGTGGTGGGAGGCGGTCCGCTTCTGCAACGCGTTGTCCCGGCAGGAGGGCCTGACGCCGACATACCGCCTCGGTGCCGACGACGACGTCGCCGAGTGGGACGCCTCCGCCGACGGGTACCGGCTGCCGACGGAGGCCGAGTGGGAGCACGCCTGTCGTGCGGGTACCACGGGCCCGCGATACGGCAGGCTGGACGACATCGCCTGGTACCGCGCGACCTCGGGAGAACGTATGCACCCCGTTGGCGGCAAGCAGGCCAATCCGTGGGGCCTGTACGACATGCTGGGCAACGCGTGGGACTGGTGCTGGGACGTCTACGACGCCGAGGTGTACGGCAGCTACCGCGTCCTCCGTGGCGGCGGATGGTCCGACGAGCACTGGAGCTGCCGGGCGTCGGTACGGCGCCGGAGTCACCCGACCTTCCGCATCGACGACGTCGGCTTCCGCCTCGCTCGCTCCGGGTCGACATCGAACGGGTGACTGCCGGGCCGGGCGGCCCGCACAGCGCTCACCCGCCGCGCCCGTCGGGAGGCGCATCCTCCACCACGACAGGGCGGACTGTCCGCTTTACAGTGGATTCGAGTACAAAGCAGCTGGTATGCCCTTCTTGTTGCTGACGCCCGCCCCAGGGACAGCGAGGCCGCGTG
Source organism: Streptomyces tubbatahanensis (assembly GCF_022699385.1). Lineage (NCBI taxonomy): Bacteria > Bacillati > Actinomycetota > Actinomycetes > Kitasatosporales > Streptomycetaceae > Streptomyces > Streptomyces tubbatahanensis. Next base: position 398,535 of record NZ_CP093846.1, read on the forward strand.
ATGAACGAAGAGCAGCGTGACGACGACGCCGGGTACGTCGACGACGAGGACGACCGACTCCGTGACGAGGGGGACGAGGGGGACGAGGGGGACGCGGGGGATCAGGAACCGCAGGAGGGGGAGCTCCTTCCCGCCGGTGACGACGCCGACCAGGGCCCGGACGTCCTCCTCGACGTCCCTCAGCTCGAGGTCGACGAGATCCACCTCGACGTCGAGGATCTGCGCGCCCGCGTCTCGCTCCAGGCGGAGGTTCTCGATCTGCTCAAGCTCAACGTCGGCGCCGACGTCGACCTCGGCCGCGTCCAGCTCGAGATCAAAGGCGTCGAGGCGCAGGCGCTGCTGAAGGTACGCCTGGACAACGTCGCACGGATCATCGACCGGGTGCTGCGCAGCGTCGACAAGAACCCGCAGATCCTGGAGGCGGTCACCCAGGGTGTGGGGGCCGCGGCACAGGAACTCGGCGGCGGGGCCCGGCAGGCGGTCGGCGAGTTGGGACACGGTGCGGGCGAAGCCACCAAGAGCGTCGGTGCGGGCGCCGGCAGCGCCGTTCAGGACGTGGGCGGCGGCGCCGGCGACGCTGTGCGGGACGTGGGCGGCGGCGCGGGCGAAGCCGTTCAGGACGTGGGTAAGGGTGCCGGCGAAACCGTCCAGGACGTGGGCGAGAGTGCCGGCGAAACCGTCCAGGACGCGGGCGAGAGTGCCGGCGAAACCGTCCAGGACGTGGGCCGGGGCGCACGCGAGTCCGCGGAGGTCGTGGGCGAGGAGAGTGGCGACGCGGTCGGGAAGGCGACGGCAGGTGACGCGGCCGGTGAGGTGGCGCGAGGCGGTGAGGAGACCGCACGGCGGCGGGGCGCCTCCACCGGTTCCGCGTCCGACGGCAAGGAGGATGCCGGCAGACGAACGGAGCGTCGCGCCAAGCGCACGGCCTCGAAGCGTACGGCCGAGCGCGGCGACGGCGGACGCAGGCGGGAGCCGCCATGAACAGCGCACTCGACAGACACGCACCAGCGTGAGCAGGCGCCGGACATCTCGCTCACCTCCTCGGTGCGGGCAGTCGGCCTGCGCTTCCCGGAAGAGCCGCAGACACACGTGAGATTTCACGGCTCCCCAGGCCGCCGGTCGACCTCGCGCAGCGTACGGACGAACCTGCCCGAACGCGTGAGCGCGGGCGTCGAGTACCGCGACGTCGACGTCGACTACGTCCTCGCCACCGGGTTCGCGAGCGACACGCAGTCCACTGGACTCCCCGCCGACCACGCGGACGCCGAAGCCGAGCGGGCGGACACCGCCGCCGGTCACGCGGACACCGCCGCCGGGCGCGAGACGGCCGATGAGCGGGACACCGGCCGGCGCCGGGACCGGCCGCACACACCCTGACGCACTGCCGGGAGCCGCGTCTTCGGGCGGGTCGGCCCGCCGTGTCACTCGCCGGGGCGAGCCTCATCGGCACGGTACCGGGGAAGGACAACGTGGCCGGGGAGACCAGCTCGACTCGCACTCCCCCTGAGCGCGACGCTCCCCACGTACCGGCGATCCCCCGTACCGGCGACCTACAGGTGAGGGAACATCTCGTGACTCAGGAGAAAGCCGCAGACAGTGCCCCGGTCGCACCACGGCTGGACGAACGCTCTTCCGCTGTGGATGACCCCCTGCCCCGGCCGGTGACGGATCTGCGACGCGTCGGAATCAGCCCGGACTTCTGGTATCCGGTCGCCCTCTCCCGCGAGGTGCCGAAAGGCGAGACCTGCGCCGCCGCGTTCGCGGGTGAGCGCCTCGCGCTGTACCGGGGCGCGCAGGGAGCGGTGTACGCCCTGGAGGATCGCTGCGCTCACCGACAGGTTCCGCTGAGCATGGGCGTGGTGGAAGGTGAGACCCTCCGCTGCTGCTACCACGCGTGGGCGTACCGGGGGAACGGCCGCATCTGTCAGATCCCCTACCTGCCCAAGGGCGGGGAACGACCGCCGCGGGGAGTGCGTGCCTACCCGGTGCGGGAAGCCTACGGCCTGGTGTTCGTGTTCCCCGGCGATCCGGAGAAGGCGGCCGTGACGCCGCTGCCCGACCTGCCGGAATGCGCCTCGCCCCGGCACAGGACGATGACGTTCTCCCGTGCCGTGCACTGCCACTACTCCTTCATGCACGAGAACCTGCTCGACATGAACCACCAGTTCCTGCACCGGGGCGTCATCGGCCGCATCCAGCCCAAGCTGCTGGGCTACGACGCCGGGCCGCGGTCGGTGGAGGCGCGCTACCTGTTCACCTCCGGCAAGGGGAAGAAGGACTTCGGCGCCGGACTGCTGTCCGCGAAGGGGCCCGGAGGCAGCAAGGGGTCGGACGTCATCACCATCCGTACGGAGTACCCGTATCAGACCCTCCGTCTGGCTCCCACGAACACGGAACTCCCCGCCTTCTCCCTGTGGGCGGCCTACGTACCCGAAGACGCGGAGCAGCGCGTCACTCGCGCGTACGGACTGCTCATGATCGCCAAGCCGCCGGTTCCGGGCGCGCTCTCTCTCGCCTGGCCGTTCATCCGCCGCTTCACCGAACGGGTCTTCGCACAGGACCGGACGGCCGTGGAGGCGGAGCAGCGCGCATGGGACGAGCAGGGAGAGGACCTAAACCACGAGGTGTTCCCCCTGATCCTCGACCTGAGAGACGTACTACGCGGCAACGGCGCCCCCCTCCCCTCCTGATCCGTGGAGCGGGAGTCGGACGCTCGGCGGATGCCGCGTCCGGGGGCAGGCCGGTTGCGGGGCCGGCTACTTCGTCAGGTGGTCTCGTACGTAAGTGAAGGCCTCGCGGGCGTCGCGGGTGCCCACGTCCACCGTCACGACCTGCCACGGGGTCTGGGCGAGGAGGCGGCGGGTCAGGTCGGCCTCGAAACGGAGGTGTGCGGCGGCCGAGGGCAGGTCGTGGACCGCCCTGGTGCCGGGGGAACCGGCGAGTTTGCGCACGTACCAGTCCGCCCAGGGCTCCCCCTCGCGCTGCACCGCGCGGCGCAGTGCCCGCATCGGATCGTCGTGGACGTAGACGACGGTGACCTGGACCGCCGGCTCCAAGACCTGCACCAGCTCGCTCGTCACGCGGGAGAGAGTCCGCTCCTCGTGGCCCCACGCCACGAGAGAGGGGATGAACGGTACGAGGGCGTCCGTCACCGCGTAGTCCATGCCTCGCGCGTCCATCTCGGCGACGTAGGCGCGCGTGCACTCGATGAGGGTCTCAGGACGGACTGCGGCTTCACCACCGGCGAACTCCTCGGCCACCGGCCGGAACGCCGCCCGGGTGAGGATGTCGGCCTCCTCGAAGTGGTCGACGGACGCGCCGGTTTCGGTCAGCCATTCCGCGACCGCACGGCACAGCGTGGATTTTCCGACGCCTGGGCTGCTGCCGATGACCGAGACCATGTGACGAGACATTCGAGCAGTCTCGCAGCCTCGCATCCACGGAGTCGCGCACGTGCGCGGTCGGGCGGTGCCGCGGTCGCGCGGTCGCGCGGTCGCGCGGTCGCGTGGGCGGCCCCCGGCGGGTGGGCGGCGCCTGGACGGCAGTTCGACGGCAGCTGCGCGGCGGTCTCTTGTGGTGACTGGCGTTCTGTAAGAGAGTGGCTCTTCGACAGGGAAGACCGCTCTTTTCGGTGGCTGGGGAAGCGCATGGTGGCCAAGCAGCACAACGGTGCACCCGACGAAGCAGACCTGACGCGCGCGGACTCTCTGGCGCGGGAGATCTTCTCCGACATCGCCAACAAGTGGGCGTTCCTCATCATCGAGTCCCTCGGTGAGGGCACCCTGCGCTTCAGCGCGTTGCGGAACGCGGTCGAGGGCATCAGCCACAAGATGCTCACCCAGAACCTGCGCATGCTGGAGCGCAACGGGCTGGTCGAGCGGAACGTGCACCCCACCGTGCCCCCGCGCGTCGAGTACACCCTCACCGAGCCCGGGCAGGCCCTTCAGGCAACCGTCGACGGCATGTGCGACTGGACCCACCGGTATCTCGGTGACATCGAGGTCTCGCGCCAACGCTTCGACACCTGACAAACGCGGCCCACCGACACGTGCGGCTCACCGACACACACCGTCGTCCGCCTGCCAGAAGGGGTTGTTCATGTCGATCCGCCGGGCCATGCCCGACATCAGGTCAGAGGCCATGGAGGAGAGCCGCGACTTCTACGGGCTTCTCGGGTTCGAGGAGGTCATGAACCTCGGTTGGGTCATGACGCTCGCCTCTCCCTCCAACCCCACCGCGCAGATCACCTTCATGAGCCGCGACGAGACCGCGCCCGTCGTGCCGGACATGAGTGTCGAGGTGGACGATGTCGAAGCGGCCTACGCGGCGGTGTGTGCCAGCGGCGCGGAGATCGTGCATCCCCTGCAGGACGAGGAGTGGGGGGTGCGGCGGTTCTTCGTCCGCGATCCCAACGGTCGGGTGGTCAACGTGCTGGGCCACCGATGACCCGCCGCTGACGCACGCCGCTCGCCGGTGGCAGGGAGCGTCCGTCACGAAACTGTCCGATGGTCACGCGGGGTACGCGGGGTACGCGGGTGTCTCACTCCCCGGTTTCCGTCTCGGTCGATGTTAAGAAGCAGCCATATTCTTCCACAAGAGAACCTATTTATTTTCTTTCCAGTCATAAACACGCGCCAAAAAAGCAGTTCTCGATTTGACAGGCAGTGAAGCCCTGTCGAATGATCCAACACGTCTCACTTCCCGGCTTCGTCGTGCCGGACAGCCGCACAAGCCTCCTTCAGGGCGTGACCCACCGTCCGGCGGTCAGTGACGGGCCACGCGTGCCCGCAGGTTCCCCCGCCCGCCGCGGGGCCAGAAGTCGTGAGGCCACCACCAATGCACCAACCACCCCCGGGACTGTATGCGCGCCTCGGCGCCATGCTGGCCCTCGAGTACTTCGTGTTCGGCACCTGGAAGCCGACCATGGGCCTGGTCATGAGCCAGAACGGCCTGGGCGACAAGATCGGCCTCGTCTTCATCTTCGCGGCGATCGCCGCGATGCTCTCGCCCCTCTTCGTGGGGGCACTGGCCGACCGTTTCTTCCCCGCCCAGAAGGTTTTCGGCGTCCTGCACCTGGCCGGCGGGACCCTGCTCGTTCTCATGCCGCAGGCGATCGTGAACCGCCAGGGCGCCCTGTTCGTGCTCCTGCTGTTCGCTTTCATGCTGTTCTTCCAGCCGACGCAGGCGATGCCCAACTCCATCTCGTTCGCGCACCTCCAGGGGCGCACGCACGTCTTCCCCTACCTCCGGGCGCTGGGCACCGGCTCCTGGATCATCGCGGGAATCGTCGTCGGGCAGGGCGGCCTGTCCGCTCATCCAGCGATCTTCTACATCGCCGCCGCCGTCTCGTTCGCACTCGGCCTCTACTCCTTCAGCCTGCCCTCCACTCCCCCGCTCTCGAAGGGCCGCGGGTTCCGGCCTCTGGACATGATCGGAGCCGGCGCCTTCCCGCTCTTCAAGCGCCGCACGTTCGCGGTGCTGATCGCGTGCATCCTGCTGACCTTCATACCGGCCTCCACCTACAACGACTACGGCGCGACCTACCTGGACGCCGCGGGCGTACACAACGTCGCCTCGATCATGTCGATCGGGCAGGCGGCGGAGTTCGTGGTCATGCTCCTGCTGCCGCGCCTGCTGGTGAAGTTCGGTTTCCGGAAGATTCTGGTCACCGGGGCGCTCACCTGGATCCTCCGCTGCGTTCTCTTCCTGACCCTCACGCACGGCCAGGTCTGGCTCGCCGTCACCGTCGTCGCGCTGCACGGTGTGACCACCGACTTCTTCATGGTCACGATCTACATGTACGTGGACCGTATGGTGGCCCCCGCTCTCAGGTCACAGGCCCAGGCCCTGGTGTTCTTCTTCCAGTTGGGCGTCGGAAGCCTGCTGGGGGCGGTGGCCGCCAGCTCGATCTACAACAGCGTGATCGGCAATGCCACCACCTCCGATCTGAGCGACTGGCAACCGATCTGGCTGGTCGCCGCTGCGGCCGCGGTGCTCAACGCCCTGCTCATGGTGTTCTTCCTCGGCAAGGACGACCCCGGGCAGGAGCAGCACGGGGAAGCTGAAACCGGGTCCGAGGACGCGCCGCGAGCAGCGGACGCACCGAACCCCGCACAAGCGTCGGCCGCCGTGGGCGGGTCCCCAGAGGGGAACGAGGGCGAGGCCGGCACGCCCGCGGACTCCGGGGGCTCCACCGCCACGCCACATTGCTGACCGCCCACCCCTCCCTCGTCCCCTCCCCCCCCCGGCGCACCGGCCACCGGCCCGCCGGCCCGCCGCCTTGCCGGCCAGCGCTGCCACCTCCGAAAGGACCCTCATGAAGATCACTGCCGTCACATGCGCCCTCCTCGGGAACAGCCCCGTCATCCGGGTGGTGACGGACGAGGGCATCGACGGGTTCGGGCAGATCGAGTCGTACAAGCCGTATGCGAAGGCCTGCGTCCCCCACTTCGCGGAGTTCGTCGTGGGCATGGATCCCACCAACGTCGAATCCGTGCTGTTGCGCATCCGGCGACGTGGCGGCAACAAGCCGTGGGGAAGCGTCGTCAGCGCCATCGAGATGGCGCTGTGGGACATCGCAGGCAAGGCAGCGGGGCTGCCCGTGCACAAGCTGCTCGGCGGCAAAGTACGTGACCGGGTGCGCGTCTACAACGGCGGTGTCCGTGTGCCTCGCGAGGGCAACGAGCCCGAGGACTTCGCAGAGCTGATGCGCCGGCTCAAGAACGTGCCCGAGGGCTTCACCCTCATCAAGCAGGCCATCGGCTACCACGACCCGATGGCCGGCGAGCTGGACGACTACTCCTACTCACAGGTGCGCACCGGCGCGCCGCACCCCAACCGCGGGCTGCTCACCGAGCGCGGGCTGGAGCACACCGTGGAGTGTGTGGCGGCCATGAAGGAGGTCCTCGGCGACGAGGTGGGGCTGGCACTGGACTGCGGCCCGGGCTGGACCAGGAGCGACGCGATCCGCTTCGCACGGCGTGTGGAGCCGTATCACCTGGTGTGGCTGGAGGATCTGCTGACGGGTGACTACGTCCCGTGGACCGACGCGGGGGCCTACCGGGACCTGACCACCGCGACCGCCACGCCCATCCACACGGGCGAGCAACTCTACCTGCGTCACAATTTCCGCGACCTGATCGAGCAGCGCGCGGTCGACGTCATCGGCCCCGACCCGGCCGACGTCGGGGGCATCGCGGAGCTGAAGTGGATCGCCGAGTACGCCGACCTGCACGGCATCTCGATGGCGCCGCACGGCGTGTACGACGGGTTGATCGGCCTCGGGGCCCTGGTGCAGGTGTGTGCGACGCTCCCGGACAACTTCATCGCCTTCGAGTACCCGGTGCCCGAACACCCGTGGTGGTACGACATCGTCGAGGGATGGCCCGAGCAGATCGTGGTCGACGGCCACGTCCAGGTGAGTGAGCGTCCGGGGCTCGGCGTCACGCTGATACCCGAGGAGGCCGGCCGGTACCTCTCTGAGGAGGATCGCCACTTCTTCGAGTGAGGCTCGCCGGAGCCGCTGACGTACGGGTGGGCCTGCGCGGCGCAGGCCCACCCGTATGTCAGGCCACCGGCTTGATGTTGAGGTTCACTCCCAGGTCCGCTTCGCTGTCGACGACGGTCCAGCTGCCGCCGGGATAGTGGCCGAGGTTGCGCACCGGATAGCCGAGGCCGGCCAGTTCATCGACCACCGCGTCACGTGCCGCGCCGACCTGGAAGCCGATGTGGTGGACGCCGTTGCCGTGTTCCGTGAGGAACTCACGGAAGGTGGAGGGGTTCTCGTCCGGTGCGTGCAGTTCGATGGCGAAGCCTCGTTCCGGACATGTGATGACGGCGAACTTCAGGCGTAACACGCCGTCTCGCCGCGATAGGACTCGTCGGGGTCGGGTTCCGCGGGGGTGACGCGCACGTGGGGCCGCGGGGTGTTCAACAGCTCGCACCAGGCGTCGAGAGCGCGGTCCATGTCCTCGACGACCAGGGCGATCTGTATGAACCCGTCGAGGGGTACCGGGGTTTCCACTGTCTGCTCCTCGTTTATCGGGGGGGGAGGGTTTGGTCAGCGTGCCGACGGCAGCGCTTCGGAGCCGGTCTCGGCACCGGTTTCCGGGGCATCCGGCGCCGGCGCCTGGGGTCTCGCGGCGAGACCCCCTTCACGGAAGAGAGCGGCGAAGACGGCGAAGGCCAGCACCGACACCGCTCCGGCGACCGCCCACAGGGTGTTCCAGTCGCTCAGCGACGGGGCGGAGCCGACACCGACGGCCTGGTCGTAGAGGAATCCGGCGATCAGTGAGCCGAGCCCCTGGCCGACGCCGATGCTCATGAAGAAGACGAGCGCCTGTGCCTGTGCCGTGAGGGACGGGGAGACCATGCGGTCGACGTACATACAGGCCGTGATCATGAAGAAGTCGTTGCAGGCCCCGTGCATGCCCACCACGACGAAGGCCAGCCAGTGCGGGCCCTCCCCCATGGCGAGGAACAGTCCGCAGCGCACCACCCAGCAGGCCAGGCCGGTGATCAGCACGCCTCGGTAGCCGATCGTGCGCAGCATGACCGGCAGCACGAGGACGAAGAGCAGCTCACACGCCTGACCGAGCGACATGACGGAGGCGACGTCGGAGATTCCGGCGACCGACAGATACGTCGAGCCGTAGGCGTTGTAGATCGAGATGGGCAGGCTGATGAGCAGCATGCACCCCATCAGCACGCGGAAGTCGCGCCGCCGGAAGAGAGTGAAGGCGCCGCTGCCGATGACATCGCCCAGCTTGAATCTCACGTTGCGCTGCTGCGGCGGCGTCGCCGGCAGAGTGAACGCGTAGAGCCCCAGGAGCACCGACCAGCCCGCGGTCACGTAGAAGATGACGGGGCTGGCGGACAGTCCCGCCTGGCCGATGACGAGGCCGGAGACGATCCACGAGCCCGTGCCCAGTGCCCGGATGTAGGGGAAGACGTCGTGCCGGTCTCCCAGGTGCGCGAACGTGATGTTGTTCGGCATCGCCTGCGTGGGCTGGAAGAAGAGCGTGAAGACGAACAGCAGGCTCAGGAAGAGGTTCTCGTTGCCGGACCGCACGGCGTGCGGGAGGCAGAAGAGCAGGCCGGCGCCTGCCAGATGGAGGGCTCCGAAGACTTTCTGTGCCGGAAAGAAGCGGTCGGCCAGGGCTCCGATGAACATCGGCGAGACGACGGCGGCGACCGAGGAGAAGACGAAGACGAGGCCGATGAGGTCGCCGAGTCCGTTCTTGCTCAGGACGAGCCCGATCGTCGGGTACCAGGACCCGAACACCAGGAACTCGAGCATCATCATCAGGCCGAGGCGGGGGTACAGGTGGGCAATTCTTTGCATCGCATGGTCCTCTGCGCTGAGAACAAGCCTGGGGGAGCCGTGATCCGCCGAGTCGTGCTCCGACGTTCCGTGTCACGGCATGGCTGATCACGGCATGTCCGTGGTAGGGACATGCCGTGATCAGGGCGTGGCGAGGGTCGTGTGGTGGAGGCGGTCCGAGCCGTTGCTACAGGCGCCTGACGCGCACGTTCCGCCAGCGGCAGGCGGCGTCGGGGCCCCAGCGGTCCCGGCCGAGACGGGGGTCGGTGTCGTGGACCTCGAACGCGATGTGCCCCTCGGGGCCCAACAGGGCCGCGACCGCCTCGGGGTCGTAGTGCGGCGCGTCGAGGGTGGACATGTCGATCTCGGCGACCAACAGGCCGTTGATCCAGGTCGTCACGCGGGGGAGCAGGCCGACGCAGCGGATCCGGAACTCGTTCCAGTCCATCCAGCGCCACACGCTCAGGAAGTCCGTCACGTCCGCGCCGCGGGTGAGCAGGTCCCGCTTGTGGGAGGAGAACGGCTCGACGCTGGTTTCCGGGTCGTCCTCCCGCAGTCCCACGGCGTTGCCTTCGGCGTCCTTTCGGGCCGTGAGGGCGAACGGGACGGCGTGGAAGGCACCGATCCCGTTGCCGTAGTAGCCGCCGATCGATCCCGAGCGGCGGTGGTCCAGGAGTACCTGGATGCCCTCCCAGGAGTCGGGGCGCCGACGGATCATGATGCCGCTGTCCGCGGGCCAGTCCGGCTTGGCCTCCAGGACGAGTTCGAAGTCGCCGTACGCCTCCTCGGAGACGAGGTAGCCTCCGTATCCGCTGCCGGGCGGGTCCTGCCGTCCGACGAGGGCGCCGTCCTCGACGGTCCACTTGGCGGGGTGTGCGTCGGCGTGTGTCTGGTAGTCAGCCGGGAAGCCGCTGCCCGTCTCCAGGACGTGCGGGCCGCCGGGCCACTGGGTGCCGTAGCTGCGGGGAACGGCGTACCAGCCGTTCAGTGTCGTGCCGTCGAAGAGGCTTGTGTAGCCCTCTGGTCCGCCGGGGTGGTTCTCCCCCGCGGGGAGGTGGTGCGAGGTCATGCCGGTTCCGCCTTGTTGCCGTGTCGTTCCGTGTGGGGAGGTGGCTGCCGCGGGGCGCCGTGCCGCGAGGGGAGGTGGGCGGCGCGGTCACGCGCCGGGCAGCGGGTAGGACACCATCGCGAAGCGCCTGCTGTCGGGGGCCCAGCTGTTGACGTTGAGCGTGCCCTGCCCGCCGAAGAGGGGGTAGCTGTGCAGCGGGCGTGCCCAGTCGTCGGTCGCGACGAGGTGCACGTGGACGTCGAGGTCCTCGGGGTGGCCCAGAGTGCCCGGCGGGAAGGCGAGGTAGGTGGCGTACCGGCCGTCGGGGGAAAGGTGGGGGAACCAGTCGACGGTCTCCGACTCGACCAGGCGCTTCAGCGGGCCGCCCGCTGCGGGGATACGGCAGATCTGGGCATGTCCTGGCGCCGTCGTGAACGCCTCGCTGTTGAGGTGGATCCAGACGCCGTCGGGTGCGTACTCGGGGCCGTCGATGTGGCCGGGGCCGGTGTCGAGGGTGTGGGAAGCGCCGCCCGTCGCCGGCATCAGCGCGAGCCGCCCCGCCGCCCCGTCCGTGTCGCGGGGAAGGGCCACGTAGGCCAGCGTTGCGCCGTCGGGGCTGATGCCGTGCAGGAAGTGCAGCGTCTCGTCGTCGCTGGTCAGACGGGTTCCCTCGCCGCCGGTTGCGGGAGCGGCGTAGAGGTGGCCGTCCATTCCCGAGACGTGGAGCGTGCGTCCGTCAGGCGACAGCAGGTGGTCGTTGTTGACCTCCGGCACGCCGGTCAGAGGGATCTCGTGCAGTGCGGTCGGCTGCTGGAGGTCGAGGCGCCACATGCGGCCCGCTCCGTTGAGGAGCAGGTGCGTCCCGTCGTGGCTCCAGTTGGGGGCCTCCAGGAGGAGATCGGCCGTCTCGAACAGCTTGCGGGGCTCCGGGGAGTCCGGGCCCGCCGTCCACACCACGGTCCGCTGGCCGGGCTTGAGCTGTCGGGGGCGCATGCCGGTGTCTCGGCTGTCGCTCATGTCCTACGCCGTTCTTTCGTTCGGGGCGGTGGCCGCGCGCTGCGCGGTCCGCCGGAGGGCCACCGGATGCGGCGCTGCGCGCCCGGCACCCGGTCGAACGAAACCGGTTGGTGAGACAGGGGCATCTTTCGCCTCGGGGGACGGCGCTGTCAACCGGTGACCGAGGCGGCCTCCGACGTGGGCGACGGGCGTGGAGCGAGCAGCTCGCCCACGCTCTGCGGGGACAGCACGCGTTCGATGCCCGCGACGGCTCCCCCGGCGACCCCCGCGAACTGGCCGAGCCTGCTGTGCGTCAGGGAGAGGTTGCGCGTGGCCAGGGGCAGCGCGCGGCGGTAGACCACGCCGCGGATACCCGCCAGCATGTCGTCGCTCGCCGTGCTGACCAGACCGCCGAGCAGGACGGTCCTGGGGTTGTAGAAGTGGACGAGCGTGGCGACGACCTCACCGAGGGGCTCGGCGGCGGCGCGTACCGCCCGTACGGCGTCGGCGTCGCCGGCGCGCAGCCGGTCGGCGAGATCCTCGATGCCGCGCAACGCGGGCTGCCTCTCGCGCAGTTGACTCAGTACGGCCGCGGCTGAGGACACCGCCTCGACGCAGCCGACGTTGCCGCACACGCACACGACGTCGCCCGCGCCGGGCACCCGGACGTGTCCGATGTCGCCCGCGGCTCCGTCGGCGCCGCGGTGCGGTTGCCCCTCATCGGTGACGAGCCCTCCGCCGATGCCCGTGCCGATCTTGATGTAGAGCAGGGGTGACGCCTCAGGGGGCAGGGCCCGGGCTTCGCCGAGAGCCATGAGGTTGACGTCGTTGTCGACCAGGACCGAGCAGGAGAAGCGCTCCCCCAGCTGGTCGCCGACGGGGAATCCGTCCCAGCCCGGCATGATCGGCGGCCGCACGGGGCGTCCCATGTGCGAGTCCACGGGGCCTGGCAGGCCGACGCTCAGCCACCTGACCTCGTCCGGCGACAGGCCCGCTTCCGTCAGGAGTTCAGCCAGCTGGTCGCCGAGCGCCTTCAGGCCCTGCTGGGGGCCTTGCCCGACGTCGAAGGAGATCTGCCGCGAGGCGAGCAGGTTCTGGCCGAGGTCGGTGACCGCGAGCCGGGCGGCGTGGGCTCCGACGTCGGCCACGAGGATCACGCCGGGCCGGGCCGCGAGCGCCAGCCGGTGGGCGGGGCGTCCCCGGCCGGCGACGGGGGCCCGCCCCGACTCGGCCACGACGCCCGCTTCCAGGAGCTGGTCGAGGTGGGTGTTGACCGAGGTGCGGGAGAGTCCGGTGGCGCGGACGAGGGCCACGCGGGAGTCGGCGGCGCCCGAGGCGATCAGCCGCGCCAGTGAGCTGCGCACCGTGTCGCTGTCGACCCGCCCCGACACGGACGGCCAGGTCAGACGAACCGGCTCCCACATGTCCACCCCTCTCCGGCCGCTGGGGCCGCTTCGTCCGACGCGCCGCCCCTGTGCAGGCGCGCAACGCTATTAATGCTCGGAAAGAAATTTAATGGAAGTTCTTGTAGGCGTAAATAGCCTGGACTTACGGTTTTCCCGAACGAACACCGGGCGTGAGACACCCGCGAACTCCCCGACAGCCCACGGAAGGAGCCGTTTCGTTGCACGAGGAACCTCCGGGGTGCGCACCGCCGCGCCCCGCCGGCGGCCGCCCCCGCGGGGTGGCGATCCTGGGTGCCGGCATGATCGCCGAGGTGCACCGGCGGGCCGCTCTGCTCGCGGGCGCCACGGTGACCGGCGTCCTGGCCTCCACGCCCGAGCGCTCCCGCGAGGTGGCCGCCCGGTGGCGGGTGGAGCGCGGCTACCGTGCTCTCGACGAGGTGCTCGTCGACGACCGCGTCGACGTCGTCCACGTCTGCACCCCGAACGCCACGCACGCTCGCTACGCGGCAGCGGCGCTGCGTGCGGGCAAGCATGTGGTGTGCGAGAAGCCGCTGGGCGTCTCGTCCGAGGAAGCCGAGGCCCTGACCACACTGTCCGAAGAGAGCGGGCTGGTGGCCACGCTGCCGTTCGTCTACCGCTACCACCCCCTGGTGCGGGAGATCCGCGCGCGCAGGCTCGCGGGGGAGTTCGGCCGGTTGCACCTGCTGCACGGCAGCTATCTGCAGGACTGGATGCTGCCGCCGCAGGCGTCGGGCTGGCGGGTCGACCCGCGGCTCGGCGGCCGCTCCCGCGCGTTCGCTGACATCGGCTCGCACTGGTGCGACCTGGTCGAGTGGGTCACCGGCGAGCGCTTCGCCGAGGTACTGGGTGCGCTGTCCATCGCCGTGCCCGAGCGGCCCGTCACCGGCGGCCCCAGCTTCTCGGCCGCCGGCCCGTCCGCCACGGCCGCCCGGAGCGCGCCCGCGTCGGTGCCCGGCGGCGCGACCGGCGCGGGTTCCGACAGCCCGACCGGCACCTCGTCCGGCAGCGCGACCGGCACGGGCCCTGACGACGCGCCCGGCACGGTGCCCGTACGTACCGAGGACTCCGCGACCGTGCTGCTGCGCACGGCGGACGGCGTGCCGGCTTCCACCGTCATCTCCCAGGTGGCCGCCGGGCGCAAGAACCGGCTGTGGTTCGAACTGGACGGCTCCGAAGGAAGCGCGGTCTTCGACCAGGAGAACCCGGAGACGGCCTGGCTGGGCGGCCTGGACGGCAACCGCCAGCTCGTGCGCGACCCGGAACACGGCACCGCGGAACAGCGGCGGCTCTCCCAACTGCCCGCGGGCCACGCCCAGGGCTACGCGCAGTGCTTCGAGTCGTTCGTGGCCGACACCTACTCGGCCATCGACGGCGAACGCCCCGAGGGCCTGCCGACGTTCGCCGACGGGCTGCGCTCGGCCCGCATCGTCGACGCGGTACTGCGCTCCCACCACGACGACTCCTGGACGAAGGTGTAACGCCATGCGACTCGGAATGCTGACCGCCTGCCTGCCCGGCTGGGACCTGGAACGCATCGCCGCCTGGGCCGCGGGCGCCGGCTACGAGGCCCTGGAGGTGGCCGTGTGGCCTGCCACCGGAGGGCGGGACTTCGAGGCGAGCCACCTGCCGGTCGCCGACTTCGGCCCCGAGGAGGCCGAGCGGACGAGGGAGCTGCTCGACCGGCACGGCCTGCGGGTGTCGGCGCTGGCCTACTACGAGAACAATCTGCACCCCGACCTCACACGGCGCGAGGAGATCCGCACTCACCTGCGCCACGCCGTCGACGCGGCCCAGGCCCTCGGCGTGCCCTACGTCGGCACCTTCATCGGCCGGGACTGGACGAAGCCGGTCGCCGAGAACCTCGCGGAGGCCGAACGCATCCTGCCCGAACTCGTCGCCTACGCCGGCGAGCGGGGGGTGAAGCTCATCGTCGAGAACTGCGTCATGGAGGGCTGGCACCCCGACGGCTACCCCGGGAACCTGGCCTACTCCCCCGAGCTGTGGGAGTGGATGTTCTCCCTGGGCTTCTACCTCAACTGGGACCCCTCACACCTGACGTGGATCGGCATCGACCCCGTCGAGACCATCGCGCCGTACGCCGACCGCATCGTGCACGCGCAGGCCAAGGACGTGGAGCTCGACGCACGAGCCCGGCAGCGCTACGGCTTTTTCGGCAAGACCGCCAAGAACGGTGACCCCTGGGACATGGGCTGGTGGCGCTACCGCGTCCCCGGCCTGGGACAGGTCGACTGGGCGCGCGTGGTGGACAGGCTCTACGAGCACGGCTTCACCGGCACGCTCTCCGTCGAGCACGAGGACCCCGTCTGGGGCGGCGACGCCGCACGCGTCACCCAGGGCCTGCGCATCGCACACCGCACCCTGCGGCCCCTCATGGTCGGCTGAAGCAGCGAAGACCGCACGGAACCAGGAAAGAGCCACCCCTTCTCATGAGCACCACGACCACACCCGCCGGCGGTGTCACGCCCGCCGCGCCCCTCTCCGTCCAGCTCTACAGCGTCCGCGAGCAACTGGCCGACGACCTGGACGCCGCCTTGAGCCGGCTGGCCCGGATCGGCTTCCGCCACGTGGAGCCGTTCGGGCTCGGCTCACCGCAGCAGCCCGCCGACGCCAGGATGGCCCACGCCCGCAGGCTGCGCCGCTCCCTCGACGCGGCGGGACTCGGCGTCTCCACCGTGCACGCCGGACTGCCGACGGACCTGTCCCAGCTCGCGGCCGAATGTGCCGTCCTCGGGGCGGACACCGTCCTGGTCCCGCACCCCCACCTGGTGCCGGGGTTCGACGAGGACGCCTTCACCGACCCGGCTCGGCTCGACGCGTTCGCCGGCACGCTGACCGACGCCGCACACGAACTGGCGGGCCACGGGCTGCGCCTCGGCTACCACAACCACTGGTTCGAGTGGACGCCGCTGCCGGACGGCACACCGGCGTGGGACCGCTTCTGGGACCGGTCCCGCGACGCCCTCGTCGCCGAACTCGACCTCTACTGGACCGTGACGGCCGGCGCCGATCCGGCGCACGTCCTCGCCCAGCTGGGCGACCGGGCCGTCGCCGTCCACCTCAAGGACGGGCCCGCCCGGCGGGACGCACCGCAGACGCCCATCGGCACGGGAGAGGTGGATCTCACCGCGGCGCTACGGGAGGCGCCGCGCGGCATCCGCTGGCACGTGGCCGAGATCGACACCACGGACATGGACGTCTACGCGCTCCTGGAGCACAACGCCCGGGCCCTGGTGGGCCGCGGGCTGTCCCGCTGGGCCCGCTGACCGGCGGGCCGACCGCTCGGCCGGGCCCCACCGACAACGGGAGCGGAAGGAGACGCACGGCGGTTCGCGGAAGGAGGAGCAACGCGTTGGAATACCAGGCGGAATGGCTCGGCAGCTTCGTGGGGGTCGCTGAGCGCGGCGGCTTCTCCGCCGCCGCGACCGCGCTGAGCCGTTCGCAGTCCCGGGTCAGCGCCCATGTCGCGGCGCTGGAACGGGCCCTGGACATACGGCTGTTCGACCGGTCGGCACACCCCACGGTCCTCACTCCCCAGGGGCGGGCTCTGCTTCCCCACGCCCGCACGGCACTGCGCCACCTGCGGTCCCTGGCCGGGACCGCCGCCGACATCCGCCGGGGACGGCGGGGAGAGGTCCGTCTCGGCGTACACACCTCAATCGCGCCCTTTCTGCTGCCCCGCACGGTGCTGCGGGTGCGGCGGTCGCATCCGGGACTGCGGCTGACGGTGTGTGAGCACCAGGCCGCCGAGCTGGAACACCGGCTGCTGGACGGGCGGCTCGACCTGGCCGTGAGCCCGGGGGCGGTGCCCGGCTCCGGCGGCGGGGCGCTCGCCGGTGTACCGCTGTGGCACGAACACCTGCTGGCCGTCGTACCGGAGGACACGGCCGTCGAGCTGCCCGGGGTACTCGGCCCCGAGCACCTGCGCGGCCGGCCGCTCGTGGTGCTGGACGACGAGGCGCCCGGCGCCGTGTCCCTTCCGGTCCACGGCGCTTTCCGCGGCACCGCCGTCGGCAACGGCCCGGTTCTGCGCAGCCCCCAGGCGCAGACCCTCGTCGGCCTGGTCCGCCAGGGCTGGGGGATCGGCGTCGGCGAGGCACTGGCGTTGAGCACCGCCGACACGCGGGGGGTCGCCCTGTGCCCTGTCACCGGTCTGCCACCCGGGCGCGACATCGCACTGTGGCGCCGGGCGGGCGACCACCCCGCGCCGGCCCGCGAGGCGGTGGCGCACTGCGTGCGGATCGCGGCCGTGCCCGCGCTGGCCCGTGTCCGCGAGTACTTTCCGACGCCGGGTTCCGCGCCCTGAGCGGGTGTGCCCGTTCCGCGTGCCGGTGCAGCGCGCCGTGCCGCCGTCACCGCGCAGCTGCCCTCACGTGCTCCCCTCTGTGTGCCGGTGAGGTGCGAGCGCGCCCGGCAGCGGGGCGGGAGCGCGTTATCGGCGGCGCGGATACGGCTATGCGCGTCACGGGCGGGCGGCTGCCGTGAGCGGTGCCCGCGGGTTCCGGAGCGAATCGAATGCCGGCCATGCTGCTCCCGCATGAGGGCGTGGGTCCGGGGCCGCGTGGCGGTTCAATCACCACTGTCACACCCCGGGTCGGAAGGATGGCAGTGGAGACGGACAAGCAGACGGAGCCAGGCCGGGACCGTGCGGTGGTCGTTGTCGGAGGCACGAGCGGGATCGGCGCCGCGATCGCGGCCCGTTTCGCGGACGCCGGAGCGCGTGTCCTCGCAGCCGGTCTGGACGCCGACCGCGCCGCGGCATCCCTGCCGCAGGGCGTGCGCGCGGTCGAGGTCGACCTCACCAACAGCGAGCAGCTGGAGCTCTTCCTCGGCGGTCTCGACCGGCTGGACGTGCTGGTGAACGCGGCTGGGCTGATCCGGCGGGACGAGGAGTACGCCCCCGAGGTCTTCACCCGCGTCGTGTGGATCAACCTGCTCGGCACGATGCGTGCGTGCGTGGCCGCGCGTGACGCGCTGCACCGTACGGGCGGCTGTGTCGTCAACGTCGCCTCGATGCTCAGCTACTTCGGTGGCCCCCGCGCGCCCGCCTACGCGGCGAGCAAGGGCGGGATCGTGCAGCTGACCAAGTCGCTGGCCGTGGCGTGGGCCGAGGACGGCATCAGGGTCAACGCCGTGGCTCCCGGCTGGATACGCACCCGGCTGACCTCGGCCCTCCACACGGACCCGGACGCCGCCCGGCGCGTCACCGAGCGCACGCCGATGGGCCGCTGGGGAGAGCCGGAGGAGGTTGCGGGGGCCGTGCACTTCCTGTGCGGGCCCGACGCGCGCTTCATCACCGGAACGGTGCTCCCGGTCGACGGCGGCTACCTCGCCGCGTGAGGCGAGGGCCGACCGGTCCGTGCAAGGCAGTCCGACAGCCCGCGCAGGAGCGCGGAAACACGTGAGGAGTTTCGAGCATGTCCAGTGCGCCAGGCCCCGTCATCCCCGAAACAGCCCTGGTACCCCCCGAGATCGCGGTGGCGGCTGTACCGGAGGACGAGCGCGTGTGGGTTCCC
The DNA here is from genome assembly GCF_022699385.1 of Streptomyces tubbatahanensis. NCBI lineage: Bacteria > Bacillati > Actinomycetota > Actinomycetes > Kitasatosporales > Streptomycetaceae > Streptomyces > Streptomyces tubbatahanensis. Next base: position 416,862 of record NZ_CP093846.1, read on the forward strand.
CAGGCCTCCGGCGTGTGGTTCCGGCCGCTGATGTTCAACACCGTCACCGGCCAGTGGTGCAACCTGCTCAAGGTCACCCGCGCCGGCATCGTCTCCCGGCACCGGCACCCCGGCGCGGTCTTCGGATACGTCCTGAGGGGTAAGTGGTACTACTACGAGCACGAGTGGGTCGCCGAGACGGGCCACTTCGTCTACGAGCCCCCAGGGGAGATCCACACGCTCGCCGTGCCCGAGGACTGCCCGGAGATGATCACGTACTTCAACATCGCGGGCGCGATGGCGTACGTCGACGAGAGCGGCGTGCAGACGGGCTACGAGGACACGTTCACGAAGATCAGCATGTGCCGCGACCACTACAGGCGCAACGGGCTCGGAGCCTCATACGTGGAGCAGTTCATCCGCTGAGTGGCGGCGGCCCTCCGCCGCGGGCTTCCCGGGCCGCCGCCCATGGGAGGGGAGTTCGTTGGACATCCACAACGCCTACCACTACCGGATCGACTGGGTCGTCAGCTTCGTGGCCGTCGCACGCCACGGAGGCTTCTCCGCCGCCGCCAAGGCCCTCTACCGCTCACAGCCACGGGTCTCCAGCCACGTGGCGGAGCTGGAACGGCTCCTGGGCGCCCGGCTGTTGGACCGCTCCGTCCAGCCCGCGGTCCTCACGCCCGAGGGCCGCGCGCTGTTGCCCCACGCGGAGGAGATCCTGCGCCACCTGGACATCCTGGCCGACCTCACGGGCGGAACGGTCCGCGGGGAGGTGCGACTGGGCGCGTATCCGAGCGCCACGTCGCACCTCTACCCGCTGGCCGTGCGGGCGCTGCGCGACGCACACCCCCATGTGCGGCTGGTACTGCGCGAAGGGCCGAGCGTCGAGCTGGGCGGAGCGCTGGCCGACGGCGAGGTCGACCTGATCATCCGTCCCCTGCATCCGCTGCTCAGCGCCGGCCACGTCACCCATCGGGTGCTGTGGCGCGAACCGCTGGTGGCCGTCGTCCGCGAGGGCCACCCGCTCGCGCGTGCCCGCTCGGCCCAGCTGGCGCAGCTCGCGGCGCTGCCCGTCATCAGCATCGGAGACAGCGACCAGGGGCACGGGCACCAGTACGAGGCCAATCTCGCCTTCGCCGGTGCCGGGCTCAACCCCACCATCGCCGCACGGACCAACCAGCCCCAGACGCTGATCTCCATGGTCAGACACGGGCTGGGCGCCGGCGTGACCAACAGCCTGGCGATGACGACGGCGAACACCGAGGGCGTTTCGCTGGTGCCCATAGCGGACGCCCGCTGCGAGCGGGTCGTCGCGCTGTGGTGGCGCACCAGCGGTGTGTCGTCCCCGGCGGTGCAGGCGGTGCGGCAGGTCATCGCCCAGCTTCCGGTGCCGCGGTGGCCCTGGAACGACGCGCTGCCGAACGAACGCGCGGCCGCGCGGCCGGCCGCCGACCGCCCGGCGCGTCACCGCGTCTGACGTACGCATCTCCCGCGCGCCAACGAGCGCCGGCGCGGCCCGCAGGGGCCGCGCCGGCGCTCTCGTCGTCCCGTCCGTGGAGTCCGTGGAATCCGTGCGGTCCGTGGCTTTCTCGCGGTAGCCCGCCCGGTCAGCTCCAGGTGCGGTCGTGGGACCTGCGCTTGTTCCACTCCGGCGTCGGAGCGAAGTACTTCTCCCCCTTCTCCAGGTGCTCCTTGACCGCGTCCTCCACCAGCTCCAGGCCGAGCCCAGGCCGGTCGGTGAGCGTGTAGAAGCCGTCCTTCTGCAGGGGCTTGTCCATGCCGGAGACCAGGGAGTCCCACCAGGAGACGTCGGCCGCGTGGTATTCGAGGGCGACGAAGTTCTCGGTCGCGGCGGCCGCGTGGGCCGCCGCCATGGCACCGATCGGGGATCCCGCGTAGTGCAGGGGCATCGCCATACCGTGCTGCTGCGCGTAGTCGCCGATCTTCTTGGTCTCCAGGATGCCGCCCGCCGTCGCCGGGTCGGGCTGCACCAGGTCCACGGCCTCCTTCTCGATCAGCGCCCTGAAGCCCTCGATCCCGTAGATGTCCTCACCGGTCATCGTCGGGACGTTGACCTTGGAGGTGATCTCCTTCCACTGATCGGTGTAGTGCCAGGGAATGAGGTCCTCCAGCCACGCCAGGTTGTACTCCTCGAGACGCTTCGCCAGCCGGATGGCCGTGCTCACCCCGAAGTGGCCCGTGTGGTCCATGCCCAGCGGGATGTCGTAGCCGACGCTGTCGCGCACCGCCTCGACGAACTTCGCCATCTCCTCCAGCCCCTTGTCGGTGAGCTGGACCTGAGTGAAGGGGTGCTCCGTCTGCCCATAGCTGCCGGGCTTGTCGTTGTACTGCTCCAGGTTGTCCCCCCACAGTCCCGCTCCGGTGAGCGTTCCGGGGATCTTCTGTATCAGCTCGATACCCAGGTCCATCTTGAGGAACGTGAAGCCCTTCTCGACGCGTTCCTTCATCCGCTTGCCGTACTCTTCGGGCTTCTTGGACTCGGTCGTGTCGGTGTAGAGCCGCACCTTCTTGCGGTAGGCGCCGCCCAGCAACTGGTAGACGGGCACCTCGTACGCCTTGCCCGCCAGGTCCCACAGGGCCATCTCCACGCCCGAGACCCCGCCGCCCCGGCGTCCGTCCCCGCCGAACTGCTTGAGCCGCTTGAAGAGCATCTCCACGTTGCAGGGGTTCTCGCCCAGCAGACGGCTCTTCAGCTCCAGTGCGTAGCGTTTGTCCGCGTCGTCGCGCACCTCTCCGTACCCGTGGATGCCCTGGTTCGTGTCGATCCGCACGATGGGGCTGCGGAACGGCACGCCGTCCAGCACGGCCACCCGCACGTCGGTGATCTTGAGTTCGGAGGGCCGGGACGCGCGGCTCACCTTCTGCGACGTGAAGGCGACCTGCTCGTCCACGGGCCCGAACGCGAGAGCGCCCAGGCTCAGCCCGCCGACTCCCGCGGCGGCCGTCTTGAGCACATCGCGCCGTCCACGCAGCGCGGGCCGCTCCCCCGCGCCCGCACCCCTTTCCCCGTGTGCGCTCTTTTCTCCCACATTCTTTTCAGCGTCTTCCTGGGACATGACTCTCCCTCATCGTTGAGCGGCGAGGCGGTTTTCCGTCGAGCGCCAACCCTAGGCCGGTGCCGCCGGGAAAGACCGGGACGGATACCAGCGACTTCCGCATGCAGTCATCCGGAACAGGAATACGGCGAGGCAAGCGCCCTGTTTTTCACCGCTCCGGCATTTCACTGCTCCGCCTCGACAAGCTGTTCCGCGCCCGGCGGCAAGGGAGCCTCGCATATCTCCCGCAGCAGGGTGCGGGCCGCCGGTTTCAGCGGCCGGTTGGAATCCCAGAGCACCGCCACCCGCCGCCCGCATCCCTCCGCGAGCCGGCGGACCCGTACCCCGCTGGTGTCCGCGGTGAAGACCGCCAGCTTGTTGGTGACACCGACTCCGAGGTGGTGGCGGACCAGGGAAACGAGTGTCTGCGGCTGGTTGGTGGCCTGCACCGCCTCGACCTCGAAGCCGTGCGCCCTGAAGACCTTGTAGGTCTCGAAACCCGGAGCCTCGCCCGAACCGAGCCGGCCGATCGTGATGAGGGGGTACTCGGCGACGGAGGCCACCGGCAGCGGGTCGGGCAGCCCGGCGAGCGGATGCTCCGGCGTGTGCACCACGCACAGCGGCTCGCGCCACAGGGGCCTGCTCCGGGCCGAAGGGCCGATCGGCGGAGCCATCGGCCGCAGGCACACGTCGATCTCCCCGTGGTGGAGGGCGGTGTCCAGTTCCAGCGTCGAACGCTCCAGGAGCGCGACCTTGATGTCCGGGCTGGTCCTGGCCAGGCGGTCGAGGAGCGCCGGTATGAAGGCGGCGCTGGCGCTGGGGTAGCTGCCCAGGGTGACGACGCCCCGCGCGGCGCCACGGCGGCCCGCCATCGCCTCCTCCGCGCTGTTGAGCGCCCCCAGGATGGAGCGGGCGTGTTCCGCGAGCACGGTCCCGGCCTCGGTCAGCTCCACGGGGCGCTTGCTCCGGTCGAACAGCGGCACCCCCGCTTCCCGCTCCAGCGCCGCGACGTGGGTACTCACGCGCGGCTGCGAGCGGTGCACGGCTTCGGCGGCCGCGCTGAAACTCCCCGTGTCGATGACGCCGAGAAACGAGACGAACCACTCGAGACGAACCTCTGGTCGCAGCATGGCACAGCACTTATCCCAGCCGCTTGTGCCGGCACAACCAGGGGGAAACGAGCCGAATGCCCGGTGCTGCGTTCTGCGAATACTTGTATACCCAACTCGCGCTTCACACCGAGCGGCTGGCTTCCTAGGCTGCCGGTGGCAGACGATCCGTTCTGCATTCTTCTCATCTGGCTTCGCGCCGCTGGCTTCGAGGAGTCATTCCCATGCCGCCACCCTCCGCTCTTTCCAGATCCCCCTCTCCTGGCAGAACGCGCTGGGGAATGATCTGGTTGGCGTTCGGCGCCGTCACCATCAATTATCTGGACCGGGCGAATCTCGGTGTGGCGCTCCCCCACATCACCGAGGACCTGGGCCTGTCCAACTCGGTGTCCGGAATCCTGCTCGGCGCCTTCTTCTGGACGTACGCGGCTTTTCTGCCGCCGTCCGGCTGGCTCGTGGACCGGTTCGGGCCGCGCCGCATGATGGTCGTCGCCGTGGCCGGGTGGTCGGTGGTCACCATGCTCATGGGGGCGGCGACCGGCTTCCTGGTGCTGCTCCTGCTCCGGCTGCTCCTGGGAGCGGCCGAGTCCCCGGCCTACCCGTCCAGCTCGAAGATCGTCTCACGCTGGTTCCCCACCCGCGAACGCGCCCTGGCGGCCTCCATCTTCGACAGCGGCGGACGAGCCGGTACCGCCATCGCGCTGCCGGTGTGCACCGCGGTCATCGCGCTCCTGGGCTGGCGCGGGTCCTTCGTCACCGCGGGGCTTGTCGGCCTGCTCTACTGCGCCGTATGGCTGCGTTTCTACCGTGACCCGGAGACGCACCCGAAGCTGACCGACGCCGAACGCGAGCACATCCGCGACGGCGACACCGCGGCAGGCCACGGCGAGGCCATGCCGTGGCGAGACCTGTTCCGCTACCGCACCACCTGGGCCATGGTCCTCGGCTTCTTCTGCCTGTCCTACGTCCTGTACTTCTTCATCACCTGGTTCCCCTCCTACCTTGTCGACGCCCGCGGCTTCGACCTGCTGAACCTGGGCATCTTCGGCATGCTGCCCTCGCTCGTGGCCATCCCCTCGCAGCTGCTCGGCGGCGCCCTGCAGACCCGGCTGATCCGCGCGGGCCGCAGCGTGTCCTTCGCCCGCAAGCTGCCGCTGGTGAGCGGGCTCGTCCTCTCCTCGGTGATCTTCTTCGCCGGCACCGTGGACAGCGCCGCCGCCGCGCTCGCCCTGCTCGCCTTCTCCCAGTGCGCCCTGACCTTCGCCGCGTCCGGCCTGTGGGCGCTGCCCTCCGACGTCGCCCCCGCGCCCGGCAACGTGGCCTCGCTGGCGGGGATCCAGGGGTTCGCCTCCAACACCGCCGGATTCGTCAGCCCGCTCGTGGTGGGTGTGCTGCTGGACGCGACCGGCGGCTCGTACGTCGTGCCGCTGGCGGTGGCCGGTGGCGTCGCCCTGCTCGGTGCGCTGATCTACGGGCTGCTGCTGGGACGCATCGCCCCGCTCGGACAGACCAGTGAGGTGTCGCAGCCCGACGCCGCTGTGGTGACCGGCACGACCGGCACCTGAACCACCTGACATCGTGAGGAGTCACCTTGCCCAGCTCGCCCCGCTTCACCGACGAGACCCTGCACGCCTTTCGCGACCTGTCCACCGCCTCGGTCGCCGACGCCGTGGAGGCCCACGGCGCCCGCGGCTTCGTGTCCGGAGCCGTCCGCCAGCAGACCCCCGGCACCGGCAGCCTCGTCGGCCCGGCCGTGACCGTACGCGAAGTGCCGGCCGACGCACCGGAACCACCCACCCACGCGCTCGCCGCCATCGACGAGTCGGCGCCAGGAAGCGTCGTGTGCATCGACGCCGCCGGCGCGGACATCGCCGTGTGGGGCGGGCTGATGACGGCCGGCGCCGTCGCCCGTGGCATCGCGGGCGCCGTCCTGGACGCCGGGGTGCGGGACGTGACGGAGATCAGCCGCGACTACCCCGGCTTCCCCGTCTACGCCAGGTCCGCGGTGCCCGCGACCACGGTCGGCCGCTACCGCACGGTCTCGCTCAACGAACCCGTCCTGGTGGGCGGGGTGACGATCCGCCCCGGCGACCTCGTCGTCGCCGACCGGGACGGCGTGGTGCGGGTGCCGGCCGAACTGGTCGATGACGTGCTGCGCACCGCCTCCGAGATAGAGGAGCGGGAGCGCGAGCAGACCCGCCTCATCCTCGACAGCGGATCGCTGCGGGACGGCCTGGCCAAGTACAACCGGATCTGACCGATGACGACCTCCACCCACCCCCAGGTGCTCGCCCTCGGCGAGCCGCTGCTCGAATTCAACGCCTCCTCGGAGGGGCCGCTCACCCACGCCGCAGACTTCCAGGTCGGCTACGGCGGTGACACCTCCAACATGGCCATCGCCGCCCGCCGTTCCGGTGCGAGGGCCGGCTATCTCACCCGCGTCGGGGACGACGCGTTCGGCAGGCGCCTGCTCGACCTGTGGCAGGCGGAAGGCGTCGACACCGCCGGCGTCACCCAGGAGGCCGGCGGCCGCACAGGCATCTACTTCGTCTCCCGGCACGGCCGGGGCGCGCACACCTTCGCCTACTACCGCGACGGGTCGCCGGCCAGCCGTCTGTCCCCCTCGGACGTGCCCGCGAGCGCCGTCGCGGCCGCGGACCTGCTGCACGTCAGCGGCATCACCCAGGCCATCAGCTCCTCGGCGTGCGACGCCGCCTTCCACGCCGTCGCGACGGCCAGGCGGTACGGGACGCTCGTCTCCTACGACCCCAACCACCGTCCGGCACTGTGGAGTCCGGACCGTGCCCGCGGCATCGTCATGCGTACCGTGGAGCTTGCCGACCTCGTGCTGCCCAGCCTGGAAGAGGGCCGCACACTGACCGGGGAGTCCGACCCCGAGCGGGTGCTGGACGCGTTCGCCCGGCGCGGCCCGTCCCTGGTGGTGCTCAAGATGGGCGAGGCCGGGGTCCTCGTGGCCGAGACCGCGCACGGACGGACCACCCATGTTCCGGCGCACCCCGTGCGTGCGGTGGACGCCACCGGCGCGGGAGACACCTTCGACGGCGCCTTCGCCGCTCGACTGCTGGCGGGCGCCACCCCGTTGGAAGCCGCACGCTACGCGGTGATCGCCGCCGCCCTCACCACGACGGGGTTCGGTGCGGTCGATCCGATACCCCACCGCGGAACAGTCGCCGAGAACCTCGAAACACAGCACCGCGGTGAAGACCGCGCAGCCGAATCCGACTCCAGGAGTGACCTGTGATGGCGACCCGCAAGACGATGCTTCCCGCCCTGGCCTGCGGGACCGCGCTGGTACTCGGGGCCCTGACCCTTCCCGCCTTCACGTTCGCCGACGGGCCCTCCCCCGACAGGAGCGGCGGCGCGAAAGAGCCGCAGGCGGCACCGGAGCCGGAAGCACACGCCCGCCCCGTCGTCGCGCCGAAGGACGAGGTCGCCTACACCACCGCCGAATGGAAGGGGAAGCGCTACCCCGACGGGCGCCCCAAGGTCTCCGACGACCTCCTCACCCGCATGAAGATCGTGTCCATCGAGCAGGCCTGGGGAACACTCGAGGAACACGGCTACCACAATCAGTACACCGGGGACTGGAAGACACTGCACTCCGACGAGCCCGTCATCGGCCGCGCGTTGACGGCCCAGTTCCGGCCCAGCAGCCCCGGTCTGGAGAAGCGCCTCACCAAGGCGGGACACGCGGCCGGGCACGACGGCCAGATGAACACCTGGCCCATCGCGATGCTGAGGAACCACGACGTCTACGTCGCCGACGGTTACGGCAAGACGAAGGACGGCACCCTCATCGGAGGCAACCTCGGCCACGACATCCACGCCAGGACGCACACCGGCGTGGTCTTCGACGGCTCCGTCCGCGACGTCGGCGAACTCAGCGACATCAAAGGCTTCAACGCGTTCGTGCGCAGCTGGCACCCCTCCTACATCAAGGAGATGATGCTGGCCGGGGTCAACACCGACATCCGGATCGGGAAAGCTGTCGTACTGCCCGGGGACGTGGTACTCGCCCGACGCGAAGGGGTGGTGTTCATCCCCGCGCACCTGGCGAAGACCGTCGTCGAGGAGGCGGAGTCGGGGCTCTTGCGGGACACCTTCGTCAAGCAGCGCCTGGAGGAGGGCAAGTACACCTCGGGCCAGGTCGACAAGGGCTGGGACGAAGTCGACCGGAAGATCAAGGAGGACTACCGGAACTGGTTGCAGGAGAACAAGGACAAGCTCCCGGTCCCGGCCGACCGCGTGGAGGAGATCATCGAGGAGACCGCCGGCGCCTGAGGGCCGGCCCCGCACCTCCGTCCGCGGACATCGCCAACTCGGCTCCCCTCTAGGCCAGTTGGTGAGCCCCGACGGGTTACGCACCGTCCCTGCCGCCCCTATGCTGCGGCAGCGCTCCCCCTGTGTGCGGGGGGACAGAGCCGACGAGGGGGCCGCGATGAAGCTGGGAAGATGGGGCGCCGCCGCCATGGGCGCCGCGCTGTTGCTCGGGACGGCGCAGGCGGGTCCCGCCGGGGCTGCGGCGGATCCGGTCTGTCCGACGGTCTTCGGGCACGGCGGTTACCCGACCGGGGCCGACCCCTGGGACCGCGACCAGATACGCCAGCCGAACAACCCCGAGGCCCTCGCCCAGCAGAAGAGCTGGGGCGCCGGTGGCGTGGAGGCCGACCTACAGCTCACCAGGAACGGCACCAAGGCCGTGATGTGGCACAACACCACGACCAACGGACTGACCGGCACCCGCACGCCCATCACCGAGCTGTGGTGGGCGACGGGCGCGGATCAGCTCAAGGGCCGTACGATCACGCGCGGCCCGTACAGCGGAGAGACCGTGTACACCTTCCGCGAGTGGCTCGATGACGCCAAGGCCAAGGGTCTGGTGCCGCTGGTGGAGCTCAAGGGTGAGGCCCGGCAGTCGCTGCTCAACAGCGACGCGGCCATGCGCGACAGAGCCTGGAGCGAGATCATCGCACCGATGGCGGAGCGGATGCCCTCCCAGGAGATCATGATGTTCACCCACGACACCGCTCTCGAACCCGAGCTCGTCAAGCGCCTCGAGGCGGCCGGGCTCGGTGCCGCGCTCACGGCCCACCCGGCGTGGGTCGACGGGATCGGCTGGGAGGAGCCGCCTCCGGCGGCCTCGGGCAACTACGCGTCGTGGCAGGACAACCTGTCCCGGCTCGGCTCTCCCACACGTTCGGTCAGGATGGCCACCTCGTGGACCAAGGATTTCAAGGCCTGGCTGTCCGGCAAGTGCGTCTGACGCGGTACACCGCCGGGGAGTACCGCCCTGGGAGTGCGCGGTGGCGGCCTTCACGGCCACGCGGGAGATGCGGGCCGGCCGCCGCGGTGTGCGTACGGCCGGCCGCTCCTGTGCGCGGTCCGAGCGCGTCACGTGTGGCGTGCGCGCTCGCCCATGGCCCTGATCAGGCCACGGTGATGTTCTCGGCCTGGGGGCCCTTCTTGCCCTGCGTCACGTCGAAGGTGACGGCCTGACCCTCCTGGAGCTCGCGGAAGCCGGTGGCGTTGATGTTGGAGTAGTGCGCGAAGACGTCGGGGCCCCCGCCTTCCTGGGCGATGAAGCCGAAGCCCTTTTCGGCGTTGAACCACTTGACGGTTCCGCTGGCCATGCTGATGCCTCTCAGTCGATATCGGGTCCGCACCGCGCGGACCCGGAGGTGATCGCCCTGGCCCTGCGCTGCACAACACAAAGCCCACGCCGGAGCGCGGGCAGGTACGGCGAACCACGACATCTGCCCCAGACGCTACACGGAGATACCGGCCATCACCAGAGAGAAACGATCCCGAACGCCCGAGAGGTCGTTCGACCCGGCGTAGCGCCCTGTCCCGTCACGGCGCGATGTCCTCCAACCGGCGCCCCGCGGTCTCTTCCGCGCCGAGTCCCGCGGTGAGCGCCCCGACGGCGGCGACGGCGGCCAGGCCGAGGAAGACGGCTCCGAGCCGCCCTCCCGCGTAGACGGCGCCGACGACGATCGGGCCCGAGATGACACCGACCCGGTTGAGGGCGCCGCCGACGCTGCTGCCCAGGGCGCGCATACGGGTGGGGAACAGCTCCGGCGTGTAGAGGTAGAGGCAGATGTTGGAGCCGAAGAAGAAGACGGCGGCCAGCGACGTCCACACCAGGACGTGTACCGGCGAGTCGCCGCCGAACAGGCCGAGGGCGAGCAGCGCGGCGGCGGCGAGTCCCAGGCAGCCGGTGACGGTGCGGCGGCGGCCGACGACGTCCACCGTGAGGGCGACCAGCGCGCAGCCGAGCAGTCCCGCACACGAGGTGACGGTCGAGTAGAGGAGGGCGTCGGACAGGGGGAGGTGGTAGCGGGTCTCGTAGATGGTCGGGAGCCACGAGGTGATGCCGTAGTTGACGAAGTATCCGGCGAACCACAGCATCCCGACGACCGCGGTGCGGCGCCGGTAGGGCCCTGACAGCAGTTCACGCAGTCCGCCCCGGGGCCGGTCACCGTCCTGCGTCGGCGTCGGCGTCGGCGTCGGCGTCGGCGCCTGTGCCGGTGCCGGTGTCGGTGTCGGTGCCGGTGCCGTGACCGGGTGCGGGGCGGCGGGAGGCGGCAGCGGGGATCCTGTGGCCCTCTCCACCTCGGCCTCGATCCGGGCCATCACGCGCAGCGCCTCCTCGGGGCGGCCGTGGTCGGCCAGCCAGCGGGGGGACTCGGGGACCCGGTGCCGGACGAGGAGGCACAGGAGCCCGGGCAGTGCCGCGATGCCGAACATCCAGCGCCAGCCCAGCAGCGGAACCAGCCAGGCGGCGAGCAGGGCGCCGACGGTGAGGCCCGCGGGGAAGACGAGTTCGTAGAGCAGGACGAAGCGGCCGCGGCGATGGCTGCGGGTGATCTCCGCGATGAAGGTGGCCGCGACGGGCACCTCTCCGCCGATGGCGAGGCCCTGCACGAAGCGGGCCGCCATGAAGGGTTCCGGCGCGGTGCACAGCGTCAGCAGCAGGTTGCACGCCCCTGAGACGCCGATGCAGGTGGCGATGACCCGTACGCGGCCGTACCGGTCGGCCAGGCGCCCGGAGACCACGGCGCCGACCAGCATGCCGACCGAGCCGACGGTCAGCAGCATCGTGGAGTGCGCCGTGCCCAGGTGCCACTCCTGGCGCAGCTGCGGCAGCGCGTAGGCGATCAGCAGCTGATCGAACGCCTCGAAGAAGGTGACCACCCCGACGATCAGCCGCACGGTGACGTGCCAGCGGGAGAGCGGCAGACGCTCGAACCTGGCGGCCACGTCGGCGGGCACGGTCCGGGGCGGGGGCGGTTTCGGCGGGAGGGGGTGGGCGTCGTGCGCGTCGTGTGCGTCGAGCGTCATGGAGGAGTCCTCCGGCTCCGCCGCCGTCCGTGGTGACCGAGGGGAGCGGATCGGGCCCCGTCGGGAGGGGCGCGGCAGTCGGTGTGCGAAAGGTGGGCGGGCCGGTCGGCGGCCTGACCCCGAGCTGGCTGCTCGGTAAGCACAAAGCCTCTTAGGGCTTAAGTTCTACAGCTCCCCCGTCGGCGAGCGTCAAGACGTCGTGCAGGGGAAAATCGATCCGTCTCGACTCTTGCGAGTGAATACTTAAGCCCTTAGATTTCTAGCGCTTGAGCAACACAGCCCACGCCCCCACCTCTTGGAGGTCCCAGATGCCGCGCATCCCAGCCGACGAGATCCTCATCGCGGGACAGTGGCGGCGCGGAGAGGGCGAGTTGGCCGAGTGCACCGACCCCGCCGACGGCACCGTCCTCGCCACCCTCCATGCGGCCTCCGAGCGCGACGTGGACGAGGCGGCGCGAGCGGCGGCCCGCGCGGCGGCCGACCCCGCCTGGCGCGACCTGCTGCCGCACGAGCGGGCGCGGCTGCTCCACCGGATCGGGGACCTGGTCGAGGAGGCGGCCGAGGAACTGGCCGCACTCCAGACCGCCGACACCGGCAAGACCCTCGCCGAGACCCGCGCCCTCGCCCACAGCGCGGCCGGCACCTTCCGCTACACGGCGGCCGCGCTGGAAACGGCCGAGGACGCCCTCACCCCCGCACGGGGCCCGTATCTGTCGCTGAGCCTCCATGAGCCCATCGGGGTGGTCGCCGCCATCAACCCCTGGAACTCGCCCGTCGCCAGCGACGCGCAGAAGCTCGCCCCGGCGCTCGCCGCGGGCAACGCCGTGCTGCTCAAGCCCGCCCAGTGGACGCCCCTGGTCTCCCTCGCCCTCGGCCGGCTGGTCAGCACGGCGCTCGCCGAACGCGGCCTGCCCGCGGCCCTGCTCTCGGTGCTGCCCGGCTCGGGGCGCACCATCGGTGCGGCGCTCGCACAGCACCCGCTGGTCGGCAGGATCGGTTTCACCGGGAGCACACGCACAGGGCGCGAACTCGCCGAGGTGGCCGCGCGGAAGCTGATTCCCGCGTCGCTGGAACTGGGCGGCAAGTCGCCGACGATCGTGCGGGCCGACGCCGACCTCGAGGCGGCCCTCGCCGGGGTGATGTTCGGCGTCTTCTCCTCCAGCGGCCAGTCGTGCGTCGCCGGGTCGCGGCTGTTCGTCGCCCGGGAGCTGTACGAGGAGTTCCTCGCCACCCTCGTGGAACGGGTGCGGGCGCTGCGCGTCGGCCCCGGCACCGCCCCGGACACCCAGGTGGCGCCGCTGGTCCACCCTCAGCACCGGGACGCCGTCGCGGCCTGGGTGCGGCTCGCCCGCCAGGAGGGCGGACGCGTGCTGTGCGGCGGCGGCGCGCCCACCGGCGAGCCCTACGACCGCGGCGCCTACTACCTGCCCACCGTCATCGACGGCCTGTCACCCACCGCGCGGGTGTGCCAGGAGGAGATCTTCGGGCCCGTCCTGGTGGCCTTCCCCTACGACGACGAGGACGATCTCGTCCGCCAGGCCGACGGCACCGTCTACGGCCTGGCCTGCGGCGTCTGGACCCGCGACCCGCTGGCCGCCTGGCGGCTCGCCCGACGGGTGGAGGCCGGAACCGTGTGGATCAACACCTACAAGCAGTTCAGCATCTCCACCCCCTTCGGCGGGTGGAAGGACAGCGGCCTGGGCACCGAGAAGGGCCGTGACGCCATCCGCGCCTACCAGCGCCAGAAGTCCGTCTACTGGGGCACTTCACAAGCCCCCCTCCCCTGGGCCTCCTGAGTCCCGCCAGGACCCGCACCGCTCATCCGTACCCGAGGAGAACGGCATGCCACACTCTCCGGCGCCCTCCGCGCCCGCCCCGCCCCTCGCGCGCCTGCGCGCGCTGCGCTCCGTCGAACTGCTCACCCCGGCCCTCACGGAGACCGCCGGCTTCTACGAGGAGGTGTGGGGCCTCCAGACCGTCGAGACCGAGCGGGGCGCGCGGTGGCTGCGCGGCACCGGTGAGGAGCACCACGCGCTCCAGCTGACCCGCTCGGACCGCACCGGTCTGGGGCGGCTCTCCTTTGCCGTGGGCACGCCCGCCGAGGTGGACGAGGCGGCCCGGCGGCTCCAGGCGCGCGGCATGGTCCCCGAAGCGGGCCCCGGGCCACTCGACCAGGTGGGCGGCGGGTACGGGCTGCGCTTTCGCGACCACGAGGGACGGCAGATCGAACTGTCGGCCGAGACCTGGGCCGTTCCGCCGCGCGGGCGGGAGGAGGCCGTGCCGGTGGGCGTGACGCACACGGTCCTCAACACCACCGACATCGACGCCTCGGTCGGCTTCTACCGCGAGGTGCTGGGCCTGCGCGTCTCGGACTGGTCCGAACACCAGATGGCCTTCCTGCGGTGCAACGCCGACCACCACTGCGTGGCCTTCAACCAGGCCGACTGGGCGTCACTCAACCACGTGGCCTACGAGATGCCGTCCGTGGACCACTTCATGCGCGGCCTCGGCCGGCTGCGGCACCACGGCGTCGTCCCGCAGTGGGGCCCTGGACGGCACGGGCCGGGGAACAACACGTTCTCCTACTTCACCGACCCCGCCGGGCTGGTGTGCGAGTACACCTCGGAGGTCGCGCAGGTCGAGGAGGACCGCTGGATCGCCAAGGTGTGGCGCCGCACACCCGAACTCTCCGACCTGTGGGGCACGGCGGGTCCGCCGTCTCCCCTGATCCGCCGCCACATGGCGGGCACCGCGGACGGCAGCCCCGTCGCACCGCCCGCCGCCGCGGGGCAGGAGGTGGCGGCATGAGCCGGCTCGCCGTGGGGCTCGTCGGCTGGGGAGCCATCGGCCGCACCGTCGGAACGGCGCTCGCCGCGGGCCGGGTGCCCGGCGCCGAACTGGTCCGGGTCGTCGACAACCGCCCCCTCGGTGACGCCGTGGCCGCCCCGCAGACCTCCGTCGAGGAGGCGCTGGCCCACTGCGACGTACTCGTGGAGGCGGCGGGTGCGGGGTTCGTCCGCGAGTGGGGCGAGCGGGTGCTGTGCGCCGGTACCGACCTGCTGGTCGCCTCCACGGGGGCGCTGACCGACGACGAGCTCGCCAAGCGGCTGCTGGCCACCACCCCTGGCCGGGTGCACTTCACCGGTGGCGCCGTCGGCGGACTCGACCTGCTCCAGGCCGCCCGCTCCATGGGCCCGCTCACCGAGGTGTCGCTGACGACCACGAAGCTGCCCGGCACCCTCGAACAGCCGTGGATGGACGAGGGGCTGCTGGCCCGGCTACGCACCGCGACAGCGCCCGTCGAGGTGATGGCGGGCACGGCCCGTGACGTGCCCGCGCACTTCCCCAGGTCCACGAACGTGGCCGCCTCCGTGGCGCTGGCCGTCGGCGACCTGGACGCCGTCCGGGTGCGCGTCGTCGCCGATCCGGACGCCACCCGCACCCGGCACGTCATCGAGGCGCACGGCCCGTTCGGCTCCTACCGCTTCGAGGTCAACCACCTGCCCGATCCCGGCAATCCGGCCACCAGCCAGGTGGTGCCCCACGCCGTGCTGCGCGGGCTGGCCGCGCTGGCCCACAGCCCGGGGCGGATCCTGTGACCGCCGCGCCCCGGCACACCGCCGCCGGCGCACCGGCCCGCCCGGCCTACGACCTGAGCGGCTTGCACGTGGCCGAGGCGGGCGCCGAGGGGCCGCTGCTGCTGTGCCTGCACGGCATCGGCTCCTCCTCCGCCTCCTTCGGACCGCAGCTGGCCGGACTCGGCGGGCACGCCCGGGTGCTCGCCTGGGACGCACCCGGCTACGCCGACTCGGCCGACCCCGAGGCGCCGTTGGACCTGGACGGCTTCGCGGACGTGGCCGCGGCGCTGCTGCGCTCGCGCGGCGCCCGCGAGGAGCCGGGCTCCCGCGCCCACGTGCTCGGCGTCTCCTGGGGCGGCGTCGTCGCCCAGCGGCTCGCCCTGCGCCACCCCTCTCTCGTGGCGTCCCTCGTGCTGGCCGACTCCACCGCCGGGTCGGGCGGCGACCCCGGCAAGGCCGAAGCCATGCGGGCCCGCGCGGCTCAGTTGCGGGAACTCGGGCCCCGGGCGTTCGCCCGGGAGCGGGCCCCGCGGCTGGTCTCGGCCGCCGCGCCCGAGGACCTGGTCCGCCGGGTCGCCGACACCATGGCCGCGGCCGTCCGGCTGCCGGGATACGGCTACGCGGCCGAGTCGATGGCCGCCACCGACCTGCGGGCCGACCTGCCCGCGCTGGCGGCGCCTGCGCTCGTGCTCTGCGGTGACCAGGACCGCGTCACGGGACCCGAGGCCTCCCAGACCCTGGCCGGCGGCATCCACCGCGCCGCCTACGTGATCGTCAAGGACGCCGGTCACCTCGCCAACCAGGAGCAGCCCGAGCGCTTCAACGCCTGGGTGCTCTCCCACCTGCACATCGTCACCGAGTAACACCGACCCCAGACCCCGCGCGACACCGACCGAAAGGACACCACCGTGCCGCTGACCACCACCGCCTACGACGGCAACGGCGACCTCGCCGCCTACACCGACTCGCTCATCGCCACCCGCGCCTCCCGCGAGCCCGACTGGGACACCCTCGCCTTCCAGGAGAAGGCCGGGCCGCAGTTCCGCCGTGCTCAGATCCGATACGTGGGCTCCGGTGCCACCGGCAACCACGAGGGCGACAACCACATACTGCCCTCGGGCGGGTTCACCTTCTCCAACATGCTGCTGCCGCCCGGCGCCGAGGGCCCCGCGCACACCCACCACGACGTCGAGGAGGCGTTCTTCGTCCTGGAGGGCGAGGTCCGCGTCGGCGTGCACCGCGGCCCTGAGGAGACCGAGTACCGTACCCTGGGGTACCGGGACATGATCGTCGTGCCCGCCGGGGTGACGCGCTCCCTCAAGAACGAGGGCGAGACCGACGCACTGTTCTGCGTCATCATCGGCACCCGGAAGCCGCAGGTGCCCTCCTACCCCGAGTACTCCCCGCTGTACGGCGTCACCCGTGACTGAGCCCCCGGCGGCAGTCCGGACGGTCGTGGTGACCGGTGCGGGCCGTGGTCTGGGGGAGGCCATGGCCCGCCGGGCGGCCCGCGACGGATTCCGCGTCGTGGTCGCGGAGGTGGACGCCGCGCGCGGCGAGGCGAGTGCCGCACGGCTGCGCGAGGAGGGGCTGGAGGCGCACGCGATCCCGTGCGACGTCGCCGACCCGGCCTCCGTCGCCGCCATGGCCGACCGCGTCGCCGCCCTCGGCCCGCTGTACGCGGTGGTCAACAACGCGGCCCTGGCCAACGGCGTGGGCGGCAGGGAGTTCCAGGAGATCGACGTCGCGGAGTTCGACCGCCTGTGGACGGTCAACGCGCGCGGCCCCTGGCTCGTCGCCAAGGCACTGTACGGGCCGCTCACCGCACACGGCGGACCCGGACGCATCGTCAACATCGCCAGCGACGCCGCTTTGTACGGGTCGCCCAGGCTGGCCCACTACCTCGCCGCCAAGGGCGCCGTGATCGCCCTCACCCGGGGGATGGCCAGGGAGCTCGGCGACCGGGGCGTCACCGTCAACGCGCTGGCGCCAGGACTCACCGAGTGCGAGGCGACCGCCTCTGTTCCCGGGGAACGGCACGGGCTCTACCGCGCGAACCGTGCCATCTCCCGTGCCCAGCAGCCCGAGGACCTGACCGGACTCCTCTCCTTCCTGCTGAGCGAGGAGTCCCGGTACATCACGGGTCAACTCCTCGCCGTCAACGGCGGCTTCACCATGCACTGACCGCATGGGCCACCCCACCCCCACTCCCCCGACCCCTTGGAGCATGCCATGGATCTCGGCCTTGCCGGCCGCGCCTACCTGGTCACCGGCGGTAGTTCGGGCGTCGGCCTGGCCACGGTCAGCGCCCTGCTGGCGGAAGGCGCACGGGTCGCCACCTGCGGCCGTGACGCCGCCCGGCTGGCCGCAGCCACCCAGGGGCTGCACGCCGAGCCCGGCGCCCTGTTCAGCGACGTGTGCGACGTACGGGACGCGGACGCGGTGGCCGCCTTCACCGACCGTGCCGCCGCCGCACTCGGCGGTCTCGACGGCCTCGTCAACAACGCGGGCCGGTCCCGCATGAAAACGCTGGACGAGACGAGCGCGGAGGACTGGCGGGACGAACTGGAGCTGAAGTTCGCCGGGATACTCCACCCCCTGCGCGCGGCCCGGCCCCATCTGCGGGCCTCGGACGCGGGCAGTGTCGTCAACGTCAACGCCGTCCTCGCCAAGCAGCCCGAGCCCCGGCTGATCACCACCAGCGCGGCCCGCGCCGGCATCCTCAACCTCTCCAAGTCCCTGTCCAGCGAGCTGGCCGGCGAAGGAATCCGGGTCAACTCGGTGTGTTTGGGACTGATCGACACAGGACAGTGGACCAGACGGCACGCCGCGGCGGACTCCGGCCTGACCTACGCGGACTGGCAGGCCGAACTCGCCGCCGACCGGGGTGTCGCACTCGGCCGCCTCGGCAGCGCGGAGGAGGTCGCCTACGCCGTGATCGCGCTGCTGTCCCCCCGCGCCTCCTACATCACCGGCACCAGCCTGGACGTCTGCGGCGGAGTCGGCCGCGGCGTCCTGTGACCCTGCGAGGAGCACCCTGCATGCGTTACGACAACGGAGGCGAGCTGCTGGTCGCCGTCCTGCGAGAACTCGGCGTCGAGGTGGTCTTCGGAATCGTCAGCGTGCACAACCTGCCGCTGGTCGAGGCCGTCGACCGGGAACTGCGGTTCGTGCCCGTACGGCACGAGGCGAGCGCCGTCAACGCGGCCGACGCCTACGGCCGCGCCCGCGGCGGCCTCGGCTGCGCCCTCACCTCCACGGGGACCGGCGCGGGCAACGCCGCCGGATCCCTCATCGAGTCCCTCAGCGCGGGCGCGTCCGTACTGCACGTCACCGGGCAGATCGAAAGCCGCTACCTGGGCGGCGGCCGGGGCTTCATCCACGAGACCAGGGACCAGCTGGGCATGTTGCGGGCCGTCTGTGCCCACGCCGCCACCGTCGGACCGGCCGACGACGCGGGGCGGGTGCTGCGCGCCGCGGCGGCTGCCGCGCTGGCCACCCCCGGTGGGCCGGCCAGCGTCGAGTGGCCCATCGACCTCCAGTACGCCCGGCAGACCGACCGGAGCGAGCCGCCCGCGCGAGCGGCGCTCCCCCACCCCGCCGACGGCGGGCTGCGGGCCGCGGCCGAAGCACTGGCCACCGCCGACCGCCCCCTGGTGTGGGCGGGCGGCGGCGCGGCCCGCGCGGGACGGCAGCTGCGCACCCTGCTGGAGGCGACCGGCGCCGGGCTGCTGACCTCCAACTCCGGGCGCGGCGCAGTGCCCGAGGACCATCCGCAGGTCATCGGCAACTTCGCCACCGCTCCCGCGGCCCGCGCCCTGCTGTCCGACGCGGACGTGCTGCTCAGCGTCGGCACCCACTTCCGCTCCAACGAGACCGCCGACTACGCCCTCGCCCTGCCCGACACGCACGTCCAGATCGACGCCGACGCCGCCGCGCTGGGCCGCGTCTACCCGGTGACGCACCCGCTGCACGGCGACGCGGCCCGCGTCCTGACCGCGCTGACCGACGCACTGCCAGGCACGCTGCCAGGCACACTGCCCGACGGCGCGCGCCCGCAGGAGAGCTGGGGCGCCCGCGTGCGCGGCGTACGCGCCGACGTGCGCGCCGCGCTGCACGACTCCCTGGGACCCCAGGCCGCCGTCTGCGACGCGCTGCGCGCCGCGCTGCCGCGCCGGGCCGTGGTCGCACGGGACGTCACCATCCCCTCCTCCAGCTGGGGCAACCGGCTGCTGGAGCTCTACGACCCGCGCGACAACCTCTTCCCGCGCGGCGGCGGCATCGGCCAGGGTCTGGGCATGGGCATCGGCGCCGCGCTGGCCCGCCCGCACGAGCCGACCGTGGTGGTGGCCGGGGACGGAGGCCTCGCCGTGCACCTGGGCGAACTGCTCACCCTCGCGCAGGAACGCCCGCGCCTGACGCTCCTCGTCTTCAACGACGGCGGCTACGGAGTGCTGCGCAACATGCAGGACGCGTACGCCGAGCGCCGCAGCGGCGTCGACCTGTGCACCCCCGACTTCGCCGGGCTCGCGGCCGCCTGCGGACTGCCGTACGCACGCGTCGCCGCGCCCGAGGAGGCCGCACCGGTCATCGGCGAGGCCGTCGCGGCGCACGGACCCACGCTCGTGGAGGTCGACCTGATGGCGCTCGGCCCCATGAAGACCCCGTTCACCCCACCCGTCAAGATCCCCGCCACAGGTGCGTGAGGAGGCCGGCCATGACCGATGCCACCGGGCCCGACCCGGCCGAGGACGGCGACGCCGTCCCGCTCGAACTGCTCGTCCACCGCATGACCTGGGAGGCCGACGGCGTCCTCTCCCTCGAACTCGTCCACCCCGACGGCAAGCCGCTGCCCGCCTGGACCCCCGGCGCCCACCTGGAGGTGTCGGCCGGGGGACACACGCGCCAGTACTCGCTGTGCGGAGACCCCCGCGACACCGGCCGCTACCGGATCGGCGTCCTGGACGAGCCGGCCTCGCGCGGCGGTTCGCGGCACATCCACACCGCGCTGCGCCCCGGCCACACGGTGACCGCGCACGGCCCGCGCAACCACTTCGCGCTGGAGGACGCCGAGGCCTACGTCTTCCTCGCCGGTGGCATCGGCATCACCCCGATCCTCGCCATGGCCCGCGAAGCCGACCGCCGCGGCGTGCCGTACACCCTCGTGCACGGTGGCCGCACCCGGACCTCGATGGCGTTCGGCGCGGAGCTGGAGGCCCTGCGCGGCGGCACCGTACGGCGCGTACCGCAGGACGAGCAGGGCCACATCGACCTTCGGGCAGCACTCGGACACCTCTTTGAGGGCACGCTCGTCTACTGCTGCGGCCCCGAGGGGCTGCTGGCCGCCGCCGAGGAGGCCTGCCCGCCGGGGCGGCTGCGCGTGGAAAGGTTCGCGGCACCCGTCGGCGGACAAGCCGGGGCCCAAGGCGGCGACGAGGCGGCCTTCGAGGTCGAGTGCCGCGCCTCCGGGGTCACCCTCGACATCGCAGCGGACACCTCCATCCTCGACGCCGCGGAGGCCGCGGGGCTGCCCGTCGCCAGCTCCTGCCGCGACGGCATCTGCGGCACCTGCGAGACCCGGGTCCTCGACGGCACGCCCGACCACCGCGACTTCCTCCTCAGCGAAGCCGAACAGGCCGCGAACACCACGATGATGATCTGCGTCTCGCGGTGCGCCTCGGACCGGCTCGTTCTCGACATGTGACCCCTTCACCTCTTCGACCCCGCTGGAGACAGCCCATGAGCACCGCAGAGCACGCCTGGCCCTCCCTGGACGTCCACCAGTCCCGCAGCCACGAGCCCACCCCCTACGAGGGGAAGCTCGCCCGCACCCTGGAGGAGGTCTTCACCCAGGACGGGCACGAGCTGGCCGACGTCGTCGCCGGGCTCAACGCCCGCCAGGTCCACACCCCCGACGGGCAGCCGTGGACCGAGGAGACCTTCACCGCCGAGATGCACCGCCTGGGAGCCTGACCATGAAGTACACCCCGCTGTCCACCGCCGCGGACGCCGAGCACATCTACGCCAACGGGCTGCGCAACCAGTGGCACCCGGTCGTGCCCTCCCACTTCGTACGCCCCGGCGGACTACGCAAGGTCACGGCCCTCGGCGAGAACTGGCTGCTGTTCCGCCGCGCCGACGGCACCCTCGCCATGCTCGCCGACCGCTGCCCCCACCGCGGGGCTCCGCTCTCCCTGGGCCGGCACCTGGGCGACCGTATCGCCTGCTGGTACCACGGTGTCGAGGTCGACGGGGGCGGGACCGTCACCTCCGTCCCCGGGCTGCCGGGCTGTGCGCTGGAGGGCCGCACGCTGGTGACCTCGCTGCCGGTGCGGGAGATCGGCGGGGCGATCCTCGCCTACTTCGGGGACGAGGAGCACCCCGAGCCGGTCCGGCTCACCCTGCCCGAGCCGCTGACCGACCCCGAGGTCTCCTCGTTCCTGTGCTACGCCGAGTGGGAGGTCCCCTGGCGGTACGCCATGGAGAACCTGCTGGACCCGATGCACGGCGCCTTCCTGCACCACGAGTCGCACACCATGTACGACGGCGACACCACGGCGAAGTTCCGCATCAGGGAGACCGAGCGGGGCTACTTCTTCGAGAAGACCGACCAGCGCGGCGTCAACTTCGACTGGGTCGAACTGTGCCGCACGGGCGTCGACTGGGTCGACCTGTCGATTCCCTACCCGCCCTCGGCAGGACCCGGCGGCCCGTTCGGCATCGTCGGGATGGCCTGCCCCGTCGACGCCGGGCGCACCGGGGTCTTCTTCTGGCGCTATCGCCGCGTCTCCGGCTGGCAGCGCGACACCTGGCACTTCCTCTACCGCACCCTGATCGAGGAGCGGCACTGGCAGGTACTGGAACAGGACCGCGCGATGCTGGAGGCGATGCCGCGCGACGCCGACCAGCGCGAGAACCTCTACCAGCACGACCTCGGCGTCGTCCGGCTGCGCCGGCTCTACCAGGGCCAGGCCAGGGAGCAGGCGGGCCGGGCAGGACAGCAGGCGGACCAGGTGAGGGAGCGGCCCGCGACGAGCGGGGCTCAGGTGTCCGCGGCGCCCTCGGGAACCTCCGCGTCCAACAGGGAGCGTTCCAGCTTGGACAGCAGCCGGGCCAACTGACGGCGCTCGGCGGGTGAGAGGCCGCCGAGCATCCGGCGCTCGTTGTCCAGATGCTCGGCGAACACCTCATCCACCGTGGCCAGCCCCGCGTCCGTGAGCCGCGAGTAGACGATGCGCCGGTCCTCGGCGTCCCGCTCGCGCACCAGCAGCCCGTCCTTCTCCAGCCGGTCGATCCGCAGCGTCACGCCCGCCGAGGAGACCAGCCCGGAGTCGGCCAGTTGCCCCGCCGTCAGCCGGTAGGGCGCACCGGCCCTGCGCAGCGCCGTCAGTACGTCGAACCCGGCCACCGAGAGGCCGTGCCGCTCGATGGGGCCCTGCATCCGGGCGCTGTAGTGCAGGAAGGAACGGTGCAGCCGGGCGAGCACCTCGAGCGGGGCGGTGTCCAGGTCGGGTCGCTCACGCGCCCAGTCCTCGACGATCCCCGCCACCGCGTCGCGCCGCCCCGCGGCCTTGCCCGCCGCCATACCGCCCCCTCGCCTCGTGTCCGTGACAGCGAGGAAATCTTAGCCCCTAAGTTTCGGCGGCCGACCGCCGCGAGGGCGCGCGTGCGGCACGGCGCCGGGCTGACGCGGGCGTGAGATGGTGGCGGGCGGCGCTCGCCCGGGCGAGGCGAAGCGCTCACCCGAAGACGACGCGACGCGCTCGCTCAGACGATGGTCAAGAGCGTCACGGCCGACGGCAGCTCCTCGCCCGAGGCCCCGCGGAAGGTGACGGTGAGTTCGTGCTCCCCCGCGGCGGCCGAGGCGGTGTCAACGGTGACCCGCGCGGACTGCGACCGCGTCCTCTCGGCCCGCAGGGTGCCCTCGGCGGGGTGCACCGAGACGCCCCGCTCGGCCCGCGCCCGCCAGCTGACCGTGTGCCCGGTGAAGTCGACGTCCTGGGCCGTCACCGTGAGTGTGGCCCTCTCGCCCCGCTCGACGGTCAGCGTCCCCGGGCTGAGGAACCCGGTCGCGGGCGCCCGGTAGGCGTCGGCGATCATCTGCCGCAGCCGCGCGTCGTCGTAGGGCAGTTCGCCGTCCTTCGTCCAGCGCCGCTGGGCGGGGACACCGGGCAGGCACACCCCGGCGAAGCGGTCGCCCAGCACCAGCGTCCGGTATCTCTCCCTTGCCTGCCGCGCCTCGGGGGCGTCCGGGTCCGCCAGGACGCCGATCTCCATGTCCGCCACGGCGATCCGCGCGTTGCGGGCCCACCTGTCCAAGACCAGCCGTGCGCCCGCGTCCTCGGCCCGCTCCGCGGCTTCCTCCACCGCGTCGAGGGCGTCGCGGTAGGCCTCCAGCAGCCGCGCCGCTCCCTGGGCCCCGCCGTGCGCGTCAGGGTCCAGCCGGGTCAGCTCCAGACAGCGGCGTACGGCGGGGGCCGCGCCGGACCCGAAGCGCGCCTCCAGGTAGCCGTCGAGATATCCGCCGGCGTCCAGCGTGGTGTCCCAGGCGAGGGCGGCCACCAGGTTCTGCACGGGTTCGTACGGCACCCAGTCGGCCGGCTCGCAGTACATGCCGGTGCCGTCGAGGCCCAGGCCGTCCTCGAACGCCGCGTCCGCGGCGATCACCTCCAGCGGGTGCACCGGCAGGCTGCGCCACCGGTAGCGGCGGTAGTACTCGTACATCGACAGCGTCCCGCGGAAGCTGGAGCGCCACTCCCGCAGGTGCCGGGCGGCTTCGGCGTTGCCCGGGGTGCCGGGGTCGTCCAGCGGGGCGGTGTAGCTGCGGCCGATCGGTGCGAAGTCCACCAGGACACGCGGATCGCAGGCGTAGTCGGGGTCGGGCGGGCTGAGAGTGGAGGCGTAGGCGATGCGCTCCACCCGTACCCCGGGCAGCTGTTCGTGGACCGCCGCGGCCAGCTTGTTCACGACGACGGACTCGGCGTTCGACGCGGTTCCGTACCTGTCGAGGATCGCGTCCTGGAACGCGGGCACATCCGGCGGCCAGCAGTCGAACACCGAGATCTCCGGGCGCGCGCGCAGGTAGGCGAGCACCTTGTCGACGTAGGCATCGAGTGCGCGCGGCTCGTGGATGTCGAAGACGGGGCCACCGGTGCGGTAGAACTCGGGATACTCGTCGGGCGGCAGGAAGCTGTCGTACCCGTGGCCGCCCACCTCGATCCGCATGCCGCGCCTGCCCGCCTCCTGGACGACGGCCGGCCGCACGTGGTCGTACCGGGTGACACCGAGCCCCAGGTAGTCGGTGGGGAAGACCAGCGTGTTGAGGCGGTTCTTGGCCATCCAGTCGATGAGGGGCGGCAGGGTGGCCAGGGTGTGGCTGTAGCCCTCCTCCGCGTACTGGCGGCGCATCTCCCACGCGGGCGCGTCGACCAGCCGCCGGGCGGGCAACGCCAGGTCCCGGGCGCGGGGCACGTGCTCGCTGTGGCCCTCGTACGCCGGGAAACCGGGGGCGAAGAACCGTACGCCGCACTGTTCGAGCAGCGCGTAGACCGCGTACAGCGGGGCGCGGTCGCCCAGGCCGGTGAGCAGGGCCCACCGTGCGTCGCAGAGCACGGCCAGGGTGTCTTGCGGCCGGTCCGCCAGGTGGCGTCCCGCCTCCGCCAGCCGGCCGGCGGGGAGCGTGGCCGCCCCGTCGCCGGCCCCGGAGCGCAGGGCCACCACGCCGGTCACCCCCTCCGGGGCCTGGCGGTCGGCGAGCCGTGCCCGCTGGAGCGGCAGCCGTACGCCTGTCATGCGGTGCACGTAGGCGCGCAGTTCCGAGGCGGCGAACCGGGCGCTTCCCTGCCCCCACCACAGGACGGCTGCCCTGGCGCGGCCGCCGGCCACCAGGGGCAGTCGTGTCCGGTCGGCGGCCACGGCTCGCCCGGCCACGGCCGGGGCCGTCTGGAGTGCGGTGGCTCCGGCCAGCCCGGCGGCTCCGGCGACGAAGCCGCGGCGCCGTACGCCTCCCGCCCGAGGTGTCACGCTCATCTCGTCACGCCCTTCCCTGTCGGTGCCGTGGCGGCTCGTGCGTACAGGTCTTGCAGGTAGTAGTCGTCCGGGTCCTCGCGCCCGGGGAGCCGTGTCATCTCGTGGAAGACCTGGGCCAGCGCGTCGAACCACCGCTGGAGGGTGCCCTCGCGCCCCAGATCGGTCTTCTCCCGCGAGGTCAGCAACTGCACGTGTCGGGTGGAGCCGGCCGTCCGGGAGGCGGGCACGTCCAGGAAGTCGGCCACGACCTTCTCGGAGGCGGCGGGGTGGCGCACGATCCAGTCGTTGGCCCGCCGCAGCACACCCACCACCTCGGTCACCAGTTCCGGGTCCCGGGAGGCGAGTTCCGGCTGGGTGACGAAGACGTTGGGGAAGGTCATCTTCGGGGAGAAGTCCTGTGTCCTGACGATCTCGCGCAGTCCCGGCACCTGGTCGCGCATGGTGTCGACGAGTGGATACCAGGTGGCCGCCGCGTCGACGTTTCCGGAGGAGACGGCCGTCACGACCGTGCCGGCGTCCATGCCGATCTTCGTGATGTCGGACGTCTTCAGGCCCGCCCTCCGCAGCGCCAGATGCAGGATCATGTCGCCGGACGTGCCCTCGGCGACGGCGACCTTCTTGCCCTTCAGGTCCGCGGCCGTGCGGATACCCGAACCCGGGCGCGCGACGACGCGGTCGGCCTGCCCCAGCATGTTGACGGCGATGACGGGCGCACGGCCCGTGGCCGACATCCACAGCGCACCCGGGCCGAGATAGCCGAAGTCGAGGTCTTCTGAGCCCAGCGCCTGCACCTGGAGCGGCCCGTTCGTGAACCGCTTCAGGCGAGGGGTCAGGCCCGTCCCGCGCCACAGCCCCCGCTTCTGCGCGACGGCGAGGGCAGCCGCTCCGCTGTAGTCCGCGGTGTAGCCGAAGGTGACCTCTCCCCGCGCGTGCCGGCTCGCGGCCTCGTCCCCGCCACAGCCGGTGACGGCGCCCGCCACCAGCAGCAGCGCGAGGACCAGCGCACCCGGAAGGCTCCTGGTACGGATCGTCACCGTCCGGCCTCCTCGCTCGACGCGTCCGGCCGCGGACCGCCCGGCGGGGTGCTCCGCTCGTGCGGCGAGGCGCCGGGTGCGTGCGCCGGGTCGGCCGGCGTGGCACCCGGCGCGTGCGGCCGGTCGTCGCCCGAGGCGCTCGGCGGGTCGAGGTGGCCGCGCTCCGGGCCGGGCTGGTGGTGCACCGCGCTCCACACGCGCCCCCGCAACGCGGCGAAGCGGGCCGACAGGCGCATCTCCTCCGTGCGCGGGTAGGGCAGGTCGACGTGCACCTGTTCGTGTACGCGCCCGGGTCGCGCCGCCATGACGACGACCCGCCCGGCCAGGTAGACGGCCTCGTCCACGTCGTGGGTGATGAACAGGACGGTGCGCCGTCTCCGGCCCCACGTCCGCAGCAGCGCGTCCTGCATCCGCACCCTGGTCAGCGCGTCCAGAGCGCCGAACGGCTCGTCCATGAGCAGCACTTTCGGGTCGACGGCGTAGGCGCGGGCGAGGGCGCAGCGCTGCTTCATGCCTCCGGAGAGCGTCTTGGGAAGCTGCCCGGCGCAGTCGCTGAGGCCGACCAGTTCCAGGACCTGCCGGGCCCGCCGCACCCTCTCGGCCTTTGTGACCCCGGCGAGTTTGAGTCCGTACTCGACGTTCGCCGCGACGGTCATCCACGGGAAGAGCGCGTACTGCTGGAAGATCACGCCGCGTTCCGGTGAAGGGCCAGCCACGGCGTGTCCGTCCACGGACACCGTGCCCGCGTCCGCCTCCAGCAGCCCGGCCGCGAGGTTGAGCAGCGTGCTCTTGCCGCAGCCCGACGGGCCGACGACGGTGACGAACTCGCCGTCGGCGATGTCGAGATCGACGCCGTCCAGCGCCCGTACGGCCGCCCTCCCCTTGACCGGGAACTCCCTGGTGACCTGGCGGAAACTGATACTGGACACCGGCTACCTCCGCTCCTGCCAGTGGGTCAGCCGTCGCTCGGCGAGCAGCAGCCCCCGGTCCATGACGAGCCCGAGCGCCCCGATGACGAGCAGCTGCACGAAGATCGTGGGCAGGTCGTAGAAGATCTGCGCCTGCTGCATACGGGAGCCGAGGCCGCCCTGGGCCGCGATGAGTTCGGCCGCCACGACCGTCGCCCACGCGGCGCCCAGCCCCACCCGCATGCCGACGGCGATGTAGGGCGTGGAGGCGGGTACGACGACGCCGCGGAAGACCTGGAGGTCGCGCGCGCCCAGCACCCGGGCGGCGTTGACGAGGGTGACGTCGACGGCGACCACGCCCTGGTAGGTGGACACGACGCAGGACAGGAACGCGGCGAGGAAGATCACGAACACCTTCGGTGTCTCACCGATACCCATCAGCACGATCGCCGGCGGGATGATCGCCAGCGGGGGCACCATCCGCAGGAAGTGCAGCCACGGCTCCACCACGCGCCGGACCACGGGGTACCAGCCCATGACGAACCCCGCGGGAACGGCCAGTGCCACCCCCAGCACGTAGCCGGTCAGTACCCTGCGCAGGCTCGCCACGATGTCCGCGCCCAGTGTCCCGTCCGCCGCCAGCTGCCACCCGCGCCGCAGCACCGACGAGGGACCCGGCAGGTTGTCGACGACTCCGCCCGCGAGTGCGCTCCACACGGCCAGCCCCGCCACGACGGAGCACGCACCCAGCGCCAGTGCACCGGCAGGACCCGCGAGCAGGCGGCGGGGCGGCAGCGCCCGCCGGGGCACGGGCGGGCTGCTCATGCCCCGCCCTCCGCACCGCGCGGGCGCGGGTGCCCGGGCCCCCGCAGCCGGCCGCCCTGCTCGACGGGCCCGGCCTCGTGCGCGACCTGAGCCGCGACGCCGTCGACGTCCTCGGCGCGCCCGTCTCCGATGTCGGCCATGTAGCTCATCCAGGTGTAGGCGGGGTCGCCGCGGCGCAGCAGCTCGCGGTACAGCCGCACCGTCAACTCCCGCCGCACCCGCGCGTAGGCGGGGGCCTCGTAGACGTTGTGGAGTTCGTGGGGATCGGTGGCCAGGTCGTAGAGCTCGTGGACGCTCTCGGGGTTGTGCACGAGCTTGTGGCGGCTGTCCCTGATCATGCGCTGCGCGTAGGGGAAATGGTGTCCGTGGAACTCGGTGACGACCTGGTCCCTGACGCCGTCCACGGGCGCAGCTCCTCGCAGCAGCGGCAGCAGGCTGTCGCCGTCGCACTGCTCGGGCGGCTCCTGTCCTGAGAGTTCGAGCACGGTGGGATGGAGATCGATGAGCGTGGCGAATTCTTCCCGCACCTGCGGGGGCGCGCCGGGTACGCGGACGATTCCGGGGATCCGGTAGATGTCCTCGTACATCGCGGGCCCCTTGTCGTGGAGGCGGTGGGCGCCGGTGAACTCGCCGTGGTCCGCGGTGAAGACGACTGTCGTCTCGTCCGCGAGGCCGTGGTCGCGCAGCGCGTCGAGCACCCGCCCGACCTGCCGGTCGATCATGGTGACGTAGCCCCAGTAGACGGCGATCAGCTTGCGCCAGGCGTCGGGGTCGAACGCGTCGGTGGACCAGTAGTCGCGGTAGCGGCGCTGCACCTCGGGCTTCCCTGCGAAGGTCTCCGCCATGGAGGGGGGCAGGGGCACGTCCGCCGGGTCGTACAGGTCGTAGAACTCGTCGGGGACGAGGTAGGGCAGGTGGGGGCCGTACCAGTGGCAGGAGAGCATGAAGGGGGTGCCGGTCCGCTTCCAGGCGTCGGCGTACGTCTCCAGCAGTTCCAGGGTGCGCTCGGTCAAGAACGCCTCGACGGTGGCCTCGGCCGGTTGCCGCAGTCGGCCGGCGAGCAGGTGGCCGCGCCCTGTGCCGTTGTCGGCGGTGCCGAAGACCGGTTCCCGCACGGCGAAGGGCGGATGGCCGTGCGCCTTCAGCCACTCCTCGTAGGAGGGGTGGTGGAACGGGTTGAGGGCGCCGGGCAGGTGTTCGCCGTCGAGCCCGTAGTACTCGGGGCCGCGCGTGCGGCCGATGTGCCACTTGCCGACGTGGCCGACGTGGTGGCCGCCTTCCCGCAGCCGCTGCCACAGCATCGGGTGGTCGTCTCGCAGTTCGTCCCTTCCGCCGCCGTTGCGCTCCGGGTTGACGAGCAGGCCGTGGCGGAAAGGGTGCAGGCCGGTGGCGAGGGAGGCGCGGGCGGGTGTGCAGATGGCCGTCGGTGTGTAGAAGCGGTCGAACCGGGTGCCGTCGGCGGCCAGTGCGTCGATGGCCGGGGTGTCGACCACGCTGTTGCCGTAACAGCCGAGTGTGTCCACCCGGTGCTGGTCGGTCATCAGGAACAGGACGTTGCGAGGTGCCACGGTGCCGCCCTTTCTCAGGTCGCGCCGAGCTGGTGCGGGCGTTTCGGGGTCGCTGTGCCGGATCGCCGCCGGGCGCCACCTGGTCCTGCGGGGGGGGGCAGGCGGCGGGCCCGGGTGCCGACGCCGTCCGAGCGGTCGGCGTACGGCGATTGACGGTGAACCTCCCACCGCCCCGACTTTCCGTCAACCCTCCGGAAAAAATTGAGGTCGGGTGTCTCCCCCGCGTTGACGGCGTCGAGCCGGCACGGCAACGATGCCGTCATGACCGCAGGTTCACGGACAGACCGGCCCGGCACGGGCTCGGACACCAGGCGGCGGGAGCGGCCGTCGGAACACCGCGCCACCGAGCACCGCGCCACAGGGCGTGCCGAGACCGCCGGGGAGCCGGACGTGGTCCCTCCGGAGCGGACCGACGCGCTGCGGCGGCTGCGCGGAAGCCACGAGGCGGCGGTCCTCGCCGAGTTGCGGCGCAGCGGCGGCCTCAGCCGCAGCGCGCTGATGACACGCACGGGGCTGTCCCGCACCACGCTGTCCGAGATCGTCTCCGACCTCCTGGAACGCGGGACGGTGGCGGAGAAGAGCGCCGCCGCGGAGGCCGGTCTCCCCCGCCAACGGGGCAGGCCTGCCCAGCAGATCACCCTCAACGCGCGCGGCGCCGAGCTGATCGGGATCGACCTGCGCCGCACCCGGCTCCAGGTCGTCATCGCCAACAGCGCTCACGAGGTGGTGGGCCGCCGCGAGTGCCGGCTGCCCGCCCGTGGCGGGCCCGACGAGCGCGGGGCCGCCATCGCCGCCGCGGTCGAGGAACTGGCCCGCGCCGGAGGGCTCGACCTCGGGCCCGTCCAGGGCATCGGCCTCGGCCTCCCCGGCTACGTGCACGACCCGGCCACCGCCGACCCGGCCGTCATGACACCGGACGCCGCGCGCACCGCCGCGGCGCTGCGGCGGCACTTCCGGGTCCCGGTCGTCACGGACAACAACGCCCGCCTCGCCGCACTGGCCGAAGTCACCTGGGGAGCGGCACGCGGGTACCGCGACATCGTCTACGCCCGCTGGTCCGAAGGGGTCGGCGGCGGCCTGGTCGTCGACGGCCGCCTCGTGTACGGCGCCCACGGCGTGGCCGGAGAGCTCGGCCACGTCAGCCACGACCCGGCGGGAGCGCCCTGCCACTGCGGCGGCAGAGGCTGTCTGGAGGGGAGGATCAGCGTGCCGGCGATGCTGGCCGCCTGCGCGGCGCGCGGCGGCACCCCCGGCGACGCCGCGGGGCTGCTCGCCCAGGCAGCAGCGGGCCAGGAGCCGGCGCGGACGGTCGTGACTGACGCGGCCACGGATCTGGGGCGCGGCCTGGCGGCCCTCGCCGCCCAGACCGACCCCGAGTGCCTCGTCATCGACGGTGAGCCCGCGACGCTGGGCGATCTCGTCCTGACCCCCCTCCGCGAGCAACTCGCGGCGCTCTCCCTGCCCTCCGCGTCCAGGTCGGTGCACGTGCGCGCCGCCGCTCTGGGCGACAACGCGGCGGCCCTGGGCGCGGTGGCCCTGCTGCTGCGCACCGCCGGCCAGGGCGAGGAGCTACCCGACATCCCGTTGCCCGCCGGGCCGTCGGCAACGGTCCACCCCGCTGCTGCCGACACCACCGCCCCGGTCGCCTCGCCTCCCGGCCGCGCCCCCCAAGGGTGACCACGAGGCGCGCGCCACCGTTCTCGGCGAAGCGTTCGAGTACGGCTTCGTGCGGCGCGGGGTCGCTCCCCTTGGCGGCGAGCCACCCGTCGTCGCCGGTGCGCCTCCACGGCCCAGGCACTGGGCGGATGGACCGGACATGGCACCAGACTCCGGGCCAGGGCGACGCCCCCGGTCCGGTGACCGGGGGCGAAGGGCGCGAGGGAGAGCGGCTACCGCGCTCGGGCGGTCACACCCTCGCCGTCCGCGGCATCACCCGCATCGGCAACCGGTCCGGGTGCGCCACCGCCGAGGCCACCTCCTTCACGGAGTGTTCGGGCAGCGGTTCCAGCCGCCAGCGGGCCAGCACGGTGGCCAGCGTGATGACGATCTCCGCCCAGGCGAAGCCGTCACCGATGCACTTGCGGTTGCCGGAACCGAACGGGATGTAGTCCTCGCGCGGTCGGCCCTGGCGGCGCTCGGGGAGCCACCGGTCCGGGTCGAACCGCTCCGGGTTCTCATAGAGGCGCCCGTCGCGGTGCAGCGCGTAGAGGCTGAAGGCGATCTCGGTGCCGACCGGCAGTTCCGCGCCGCCGAGTTCGACGGGTGTGGTGACCCGGCGCATCAGCAGCGGGACCGAGTGCATGCGCGACACCTCGCGCAGCACCTGGTCCATGTACTCCAGCTTGGGCACGTCCTCGAAGGTGACGGGCCGGTCGCCGACCACGGATGCGAGCTCGGCCACCAGGCGGTCCTCGACCTCGGGATGGGTGGCCAGTTCGTGGAAGGTCCACGACAGCGTCGAGGCGGTCGTCTCCGTGCCGGCGAACATGATGGCGACCAGTTCGTCACGCACCTCACGGTCGCTGAGCGCCTCTCCGGTGTCGCTGTCGCGCGCGGCGAGCAGCATGGAGAGCAGGTCGTCGGCCTCGGGGTCCTCGTGCTCGCGGGAGGCCGCCACGACGTCGTCGATGACCTTGCGCAGGCGGGTGGCGGCCGCGTCGAACTTACGGTTGGCCGGGATCGGCAGCCGGTCCAGCAACCTCGGCGTCACCGCACGCAGCAGTGCGGTCTTCAGCAGGATCGGCACGTCGCGGCGGACGGCCACGGCGGCGGGGCGGCTGATGTCGGTGGAGAACATCGTCTCGGCGAGGGTGCCGACCGAGAACTCCGCCAACTCCTCGTCGACGGCGATCGTCTGGCGGGCGGACCAGCCCTCGGCCATGGCCGTGGCCCGGTCCGCCATCACGCGCGCGTACGCGGCGATCCGCTCCCGGTGGAAGGCCGGCTGCATCAGCCTGCGGTGCGGGCGGTGGATGTGCGAGGGCGCGGTCGGCAGGGAGTCGCCGACCAGGACCCGCGCCCTGACGAAGAAGCGGCCCTTGTCGACGTGGCGGGCCTTGGTCACCAGGAGTTCGTGGGTGAGGTCGGCGCTGGTGACGAAGTAGATCGGAAGGGTGCCGACGTCCACCCGGACCAGGTCGCCGGTCGATCTGAGGGACTGCATGAAGTCCAGCGGTCGCCGCAGCAGGGGGACGACGTGGCCGAGCAGGGGAAGTCTTCCCGGGGCCCGGGGTATCGCGCGCGGGGCGGTGTTCACGTGGGTGCTCCTCTTCGTAACGCTCTCGGCGGTCGTTGCTCAGGCGCAGGAGCAGTGGTGGTGTCCGGCCATCGCCACGCGGTCCTTCGCGTGGCGCTGGGGAACGGGGACGGCCGCCTCGCCGTCGGCCGGCTGCCTGTGGCGCGGGGTGGGTGGCGCCACCGGGACCGGTATTTCAGCTCCCTGGGGACCTTCGGGGCCTTCGGTTCCTTCGGGGAGGAGGTCCCACCACCAGGAGACGGCCGGGATGTCGAGAGGTTCGGTGCTGTCGTCCGTCGGTGTGTCGCGGAACGTGGTGGGCAGGTCGGCGGGGTCCTCGGGGGTGGTGTACCGGCGCGAGGAGATGCCCCAGTCCTGGGCGGCCCGGATGAAGGAGGTGAGGCTTGTCAGGTACTGGCGCAGTTGCGGGCTGCCGGAGGCGGCGAGGTGGGCGCTCAGCCTCAAGAACAGGCACATGACGCGGTCGCGTTGGGCGACGGTGGTCTGGAGGGCGTCCGCGGGGCTCATCGCGTGGTGGTGTTCCAGCACGCGCAGCACGTTGAGGTAGTACTGCTGGCCCCGGGACTCCTTGTGGTAGGAGAAGAGGTCGTTGTCCCACGTGATGATGAAGTAGGCCATCTCGGCGGCGGCCCGCACGGACGTGCTGTCCCTCTCGTGCGGCTGGAGTTCGTAGCCGTAGCCCATCTCCAGCAGCGGCATCACGACGGACGTGGCACCGTCGTAGAGCCGCATGAGGGTGTAGTCGTTGAGGTCGGGGACGGTGCCCTTGTTGCGGTGCGAGGCCTCCCACACCACGGACAGGAAGTACTCCCGCAGCGCGTCGACCCAGCGGGCGACCTGCCCCGGCGTCGCGTGCAGGTTCATCCGGTACCGCAGGTCCCGCAGCCCGGCGGCCAGGGAGTCGCCGGTGAGCATGGGGGCTTCCGGGTTCTGGGCTATGCGCAGCAGCCGGGAGAGTTCGGGGACGAGCTCCTTGGGGTCGGCGCCGAGTTCCCCCTCTTCGCAGTGGCCGTCGTCGACGCCGAAGAGCCACAGGACGAAGTCGGCGAGCAGCGAGATGACCTCTTCGTCGCCGTCCGGGAGGATGCGGGCGGCGAAGGTGCCTATGTCGTGGCCGATGAGCTTCTCGCGCAGTTCACGCGAGCCGATGTCGAAGCTCTTGGCCCAAGCGGCGGTCTGTTGGTCGATCCGCTCGTGGCGGGGGTGTATCGCCGGGGGAATCGGAGAATAGACGGGCGGAACCAGTACCCCGTGCTCCACTATCGATCACCTCAGTCACTCCTGCGGCCGCGCCGCTTCCTTGCCCGAACACTCGTCGAGGGTCTGCCGACGGCGCGCCGGGGTTCCGGACACGACGCCGCGCACGTCAGGCGCCATGCCGAGGCCCGCCCCCTGGCGGGGACGGGCCGACACGTGGCACGGAGCGATGACGCGGCGTGACCCTCTTTGCTCATGTGTATCCATTGCCACAAGCAACCATTCACGCCACAGGAGACTCAGTGGGGCGCGCTTGGCATATTCGGCACGGCAACAGGGGCGATTCCCCCCGAGACCGAGGCAACTCGGGCGTCACCCCGCAGGAGCGCGCACGGACGCGCACCCACAGGAAGGCGGAAGAACCGGATGAGCGAGGCGAGTCGGAACAGTCAGGCAATCACCGGCCACGGCCGCGCAGGCGGCGCCTGACGGCCGCCCAGCCCGTCCCGCGCTCCGGCTCGGACGACGGCACGGCCCCGGCAGCCGCCGCGTCCCCGGGCAGCGCCGTCGGCCGTACCTGGGTCCCGAGCGCCGCACCGGCTACGGGCTCGGTCGGCGGCAGGGGCTGCCGGGCCGACGCGGACGTCTCGCCGGGCCTCGGCCGCCCCGTCCGACGCGGCGGCGTGAACGAGGTGGGCAGCGCCACGAGCCGACGGGACATCAGGGCCGAGTCCCAGCGCAGCTCCTCCTGCGGCACCGCGAGCCGCAGGTCGGGAAGGCGCGAGAGCAGCGTGTCGAGTCCCGTGTCCGCGATGGCCCGGCCCAGGTCCCGGCCCGGGCACTCGTGCGGCCCGGCGCTGAAGGCCAGATGGGAGCGGTTGCCGTGCAGCGGCACCGACAGGTCGGGCCGGACCGCGGGGTCGACGTTGCCCGCCGCGAGCCCGAGGACCAGCATGTCGCCGGCCTTGATCTGCCGGCCGGCGAGCTGGGTGTCGCCCGTCGCCCACCTGCCGATGTTCGTCGTCATCGGCGGCTCGTCCCACAGCACCTGTTCCAGGGCGTCCGGCAGGGTCATGTGCCCCCCGGCCAGGGTCGCCCGGAAGCGGCGGTCGGTGAGCAGCATCCGCAGCGTGTTCGCGATCAGGTTGACCGTCGGCTCGTTGGCGGAGACCAGAGTGACGCGCAGGTGCTCGCGGACCTCGTCGTCGGACAGCCCCGCCGGGTGCTCGATCAGCTTGGAGGCCACGTCGTGCGCCGGCTCCACCCGCTTGCGCTCCACCAGCCGCTGGAGAGTGTCGGTGATGAAGTCGTTGCTCTCGACGGCGGTCTCGGTGCCCTGGATCATGTCCTTGGCGGCCTTGACCAGCTGGGGCCCGTACTCCTCCTCCATGCCGAACAGCTGCGTGATGACGCGCAGCGGCAGCTGGTCGGCGAACTGCTCGACCAGGTCGGCCTGTCCGGCGTTCTCGAAACCGTCGATCAGCTGGTGCGTGAAGCGGATCACGTACCGGCGGATGCCGCGCGACTCGAAGCGCGACAGGCTGTCGGTGAGCGCCTGGCGCAGCCGCTGGTGCTCCATGCCGTCGGCGAACACGCACAGCGGCTGCCACGTGGTCAGCGGAGCGAGCGGGTGGTCAGGGGGGATCCTGCCCTCGCGCATGGCGTGCCAGTGGCGCGAGTCCCGGGAGAAGAGCGAGGGCGTGCGGGCCACTTCGAGGTTCTCGCGGTGGCCGAGCACCAGCCAGACACGTACGTCGCCGGGCAGCAGCACCGGAGCCACCGGACCGTGCTCGGACCGCAGCTTCTCGTACAGCCTCATGGGGTCGGTGTCGGCCTCGGGACCGAAGAGGCGGCGCAGCCCGTCCGCGCCGCCGCCCGGCCCGGCGCCCGCGGCGTGCGCGGGGCAGCCGGGCGGCGGGGCGGCCGCCGCTTCGGCGCCGGGCTCGGGCCGCGGGGACGGCACATACGTCTGACGCCGCTCGTCCGAGGGGTTGGGGGGTTGCGGGGTCACGTCGCCTCCGAAGTCATGGCGAGGGAGTGCAGGTACTGCATCAGCGCCAGGAGGACGCCCTTGCTGGACTCCCGGTTCCGGGCGTCACACACCATGAGCGGCACCTCGTCGGTCAAATCCAGCGCCTCACGCAGCTCCCCGTCGGTGTAGGACGGCGCCTCGTCGAACGCGTTGACGGCCACCACGAAGGGCGTCTGCGAGTCCTCCAGGCGGCCGAGCACGTCGAAGCTGGCCTCCAGCCGCCGGGTGTCGACGAGCACCACGGCACCCAGCGCCCCGTCGAACAGGCCGTTCCACAGGAACCAGAAGCGCTGCTGCCCCGGGGTGCCGAACAGGTACAGGACCAGCTCGTCGTTGAGGCTGATGCGGCCGAAGTCCATGGCGACCGTCGTCATCGACTTCCGCTCGACGCCGGCGAGGTCGTCGACGCCGGCGCTGGCCTCCGTCATCGTCTCCTCGGTTGTCAGCGGCCTGATCTCGCTCACGGAGCGCACCAGGGTCGTCTTGCCGACGCCGAATCCGCCCACGATGACGATCTTGACCGCGGAGGTGGCCGACGCCGGCAGCGCGTCCTCGCTCCGAGGCCCCGCTGACGTCTCAAAGGTTCTGGAGGCCATGGATCACCGCCTTGATGATGTCGATGTCGGGAAGGGCAGGGGCGGGCGCCCTGGCTTCCACACGTTCTTCGGCCAAGAGGTCGGCGAGCAGCACACTGACGATGCTCACCGGGAGTTTCAGGTGTGCCGAGATCTCCACGACACTCAGCGGGGACGCGCACACCCGCAGGATCGACTCGTGCTCGGGCTGCATGCCGATCTGCGGCGGGGTACGGGAGACGATTAACGTGACCAGGTCGAGGCCGGTCTCGTCGAAGCCGCTGCGCCCGCCCGTCAGGACGTACAACCGCTCCGGACCGCCCTCGTCCCACTCCTCGCCGACCTGCGTCATCGCGCCAGCCGGTCGCCACGCGGGGGGCTGGTGAGGTGGGCGCCGATCCGGGTGACCAGGCCGCGCATGTGCTGCCCGACGAGGCCCATGTCGACCCCCTCGTCGACCAGGACGACCAGGTGCGCCCCCTCGCCCGCCGCCATCAGGTGCAGGAAGCCGCCGTCCAGTTCGATGACGACCATGCGCATGCTGCCGTTGCTGTGCGGGAACTCCTCGGCAGCCGCTCTGGCCAGGCTCTGCAGGCCTGCTCCGATCGCCGCCAGCCGGTCGGAGGTGTCCTTGTCCAGCGGGCACTGGGCCATGCACAAGCCGTCCGACGACAGAAGGACGACATGGCGGGTCTGCGGGATGCTGTCCGCCAAGTCCTTGAGCATCCAGTCCATGTCGGGCTGCCGAACCATCGATCACTCACCTTCATCCGACGACTTGTCGCTGTGTTCCTGGGCGGCAGTCGTTGCCGATCGCTTGCCTGACAGGCCCTCCTGGAAGGCGCCCATCCACATCCCGGGCGCGGGCTCGTGGGACGTCGCCTCCTCCCGCTCGCTCTCCTCCACCGCGGGAGCACCGGCCCTCGTGGGGGCGGTGGACCGGCCGCCCCGGCGGCTGCGCCGCTGCGGCAGCCCACTGGCGGTGCGCTCGGCGACCTGCGGCGTCTCCTCGTCCATCAGCTCCTGCTCCCCGCGGCCGGAGGTCGACGGTGTGTCCTTCCTGGCCGGCGGCACGGGCCCCGCGGGCCGGTCCGCCGGCCGCTGCCCCGATGTGGCGCCGATGCCGTGGGCGCGCCCGCTCGCGGGCGCCGTGGTGATCAGCTCGTGGGGGACGACGAGAACGGCGCGCACGCCCCCGTAGGCGGACGGTGCCAGCGACACCTGGAAGTCGTACTCCTGCGCCAGGCGCCCGACCACGGTCAGGCCAAGGCGCGGCGCCTCACCGAGGTCGTTGAGGTCGATGCCCTCCCGCGCGGTCTCCAGCATGTGCTCGGCGCGGGTCCGCGCCTCCTCGCTCAGCCCGAACCCGCCGTCCTCGATCTCGACGGCGATGCCGGCGTGCACCTCGCCCGCCGTCAGGTGGACACGCGTCTGCGGCGGCGAGTAGCAGGTGGCGTTGTCCAACAGCTCGGCCAGCGCGTGGATCAGCGGCTCCACCGCGCGTCCCATCACGGCGACCTCGGCGACCGAGTGCAGCGAGACCCGCTGGTAGTCGGCGATCCGCGACATCGCGCCACGCAGCACGCTGTAGAGCGGCACGGGCTGGCTCCACTGCCGCCCGGGCCGGGCCCCGCCGAGTACCGCGATGGTGTCGGCGAGCCGGCTGATCAGGGCGTTGCTGTGGTCCAGGCGCAGCAGGTCGGCGAAGAACTCGCGGCTCTGTCCGTGCCGCTCCTCCATCTCCCGCAGGTCGGTCGCCTGGCGGTGCACGATGGCCTGGACGCGGCGGGCGATGTTGACCACGCCGCGCTGCGCGGAGTCGCGCAGCGACTCCTCGGCCCGCACCGCCTCGACCACGGAGCGCACCAGCTCGTGGTGCGCCGCCTCGAACTCGGCCCCGAGCCCGGTGGCGGGGCCCGCGGAAGCGGCCGCGCGCACCACGTTCTCGGCGAACTCGCCCCGGCGCAGCGCTTCGACCGCTTCGGGCAGCCGCTCCTTGGCCAACCGCACGGTCGCGGCCTCCTGCTCGTGCAGGTGCCGCTGGAGGGCCGCCTGGTGCTCCGCGTACTGGCTCCGCAGCGCCTCCAGCGCCCGTCCCCTGCGGGACAGTTCACCGGTGGTGAGCGCGACGGCGGCGGTCCCCACGACCCCGCACCAGATGACCGCGGAGCGCGCGTCGCCGGGGACCTGGGTGGCCGCGACGGCCGTGGCGGCGGCCATGGCGAGCGCGGGGAGCCACCACATCCAGGGCGGCGCGGACCGTTGACCTCCGGGCGACGAACCCGTGCGCATCATCAGCGTCCTCAAATCGTTCGACGGACTGGGCAAAGAGGCGATGTGGGCAGCAGCGAGTGCACCTCCGGTCCGCCGACGGGCTCGCCCCACCGTTTTGGGACCCGTGCAGAACTGGACGTGACCGGAGACCCGGTGACGCACCGTCATGCCGAGTCGCAGGCAGCATAACCGGAATGGATCACCACGGAACAAGCGAGGTCCACTCCGGATGTGTGCGCGCCGCCCTCGACGCGGTGGTCACGCCTTGGCCGCGCCCCGGCGTCACAGCCCCCTCACGACCCTCTCACCCCGCTGTCACCGCGCCGTTGGCCGGTCACCTGCCCAGGCGCGCGTTCACGGCCGGGGGTTGGTGCGGTGCCAGCGGGGGCGTGCCTCACCGCCGCGGCGTCCTGCGACGGACGCGCAGCGGGGGCACACCCGCTGCACTCGGTCCGCCGCTCCCCCGGAGTCGGGGAGGATGTCGGGCCAGGCGATGTGGGCGAACCGCGCCAGCCGCGACCGGCTGAGCGAGAGGCCGCACACGGTCTGGTTCAGACCCTGTTCCCAGGCGTGCACCTCGCCCGCGGGCAGCCGGCGGCCGTCTTCGTCGTCCACCCACTGCCCCGACGCGGCGACCGCGTACCGCTTCGTCGCTGCCATGCTGCTCGTGCCTTTCGACGTGCTGATCCCGTGCGCGTTCTCCCCTTCTCCGGTTCCCCGCGGGCTCCCTCTGACGCGTCAGCGGGTGACGACGTGCCGCTCGTCCGGGACGCAGTGGGTCATGGTGAGGCCCGAGACGTCCCGCGCGGGGTTGCTGCCCAGGTGCGCCAGCCGCTCGCGGTCCTCCTCGGTCAGGTTCTGGCCGGCCAGCGGTTCGAGGCCGGAGACGTCGCCGGGACCGATACCCAGGCCCTCGCCGACGCGGAGGCCGAGTTCGTTCTCCACGAGCAGGAAATGCCAGACCATCCGTTCTTGGACCCTGCGGTCGGCCTGGGAGATCAGGTCGACGAAGTTCTTCACCAGGTCGTCGCGCTCCCAGTCCTCCAGCAGGCGGTACCGCTGGCCCGCCTGGAGGTAGTCGTTGGTGCGCGGAATGCGTTTACGCGTGACCCTCCCCTGGATTTCGGGGCCTTCGTCGTCGGTGGTCGGATACCGGCTTTCGCGCAGCCCGCCCAGGACCGACGGCTCGTAGTTGACCTCCGGATTCCCCGCGTGCGGATCCTGCTCGTAGGCCATCATTCCGTCGCGCTGGTTGGTGTGCACGGTGGCGTTCTTGGCGCGGTTGACCGGGAGCTGCAGGTAGTTCGGGCCGACGCGGTAGCGCTGCGTGTCGCTGTAGGAGAAGGTCCGCCCCACGAGCATCTTGTCGTCGGAGAAGTCCAGGCCGTCGACGAGGACGCCCGTGCCGAAGGAGATCTGCTCGTTCTCCGCGAAATAGTCCTCGACGGTGCGGTCGAGAACCATGCGGCCCACAGGCTTGGGCGGGAAGTCCTGCTCCGGCCAGGTCTTCGTGTCGTCCAGGGGGTCGAAGTCCAGCTCCGGATGGTCGTGGTCGTCCATGATCTGGACGAGCAGTTCCCATTCGGGGTTCTCGCCGCTGCGGATCGCCTCGTACAGGTCCTTCGTCGCGTGCCCCAGTTCTGAGGCCTGGACGGCGGCCGCGTCGTCCTCGGTCATGCTGCGCACACCCTGCTTGGGCATCCAGTGGTATTTGACCAGGACGGTTCTCCCCTCGCCGTTCACCCATTTGTAGGTGTTCACGCCGAAGCCCTGCATGTGACGGTAGTCGGCGGGGATACCGCGCGGGCTGAAGAGATTGACGAGCATGTGCATCGACTCCGGGGTCTGCGACATGAAGTCGAAGATCCGGGCCGGCTTCTGCTCGTGCGAGACCGGGTCGGGCTTGAGCGCGTGGATGACATCGGGGAACTTGATGGCGTCCCGGATGAAGAAGACACCCAGGTTGTTTCCGACGAGGTCCCAGTTGCCTTCCTCGGTGTAGAACTTCACCGCGAAGCCGCGCGGGTCGCGGGCCGCCTCCGAGGAATCCCGGCCGCCGATCACGGTGGAGAACCGCACGGCCACGTCGGTGCGCTTGCCGCGTTCCTGGAAGAGCTTCGCCCGGGTGTAGCGGCTGACGGGCTCCTCGCCCCAGCCGCCGTAGCTCTCGAAATACCCGTAGGCGGTCGCGCCGCGGGCGTGGACCACCCGCTCGGGAATGCGTTCCCTGTCGAAGTGGCTGATCTTCTCCAGGAACTGGTAGTTCTCCAGCGTGGCAGGGCCGCGCGCACCGACCGTCCGCTGGTTCTGGTTGTCGTAGACCTTGTGACCCTGCCGGTTGGTGAGCACCGGGCGGTCGTCATCGGGCGCGGATCCCTGGCTGGCTACGTCTGTCACTGCTCTTGGGCCCCTTCAGCACGTGACGGCGCTCGGTTCCGCGCCGCGGAGGAGAACTCGGGTCAACAGAGGTACCCGTTCGGGCGGCGGTCCCACAGACCTCACCGCATTGGTGTACTCCTTCGGCGCACACCGCCTGAGAGCCCGTCAGCGGGGGGGCGACCGCGCTCAGGGGCCTGCGGAGGGCTGGACGGCCAGGAAGCCCGCGTCCAGTACGCGGCAGGTCTCCTCCAGCAGCCGCTCCCGCTCGGCCTCGCCGGCTTCCGCGGTGCGCATCGTCACCGTGAGCGCGGCGACGGCGGTGACGGCGCCGAGGCGCACGACGTGGGAGTCCGCCGGCAGGCCGAGACGCGCGGCGATGCCCGCCTCGACGGCGCGGACGACCTTGCGGGTGAGCTGGGTGGCCTGCGCGGCCACTCCAGGGCTGTGGGCCATGACCTCTCGCACGACAGTGGCACGGCTGCCGGGCTCGGGGGCGAAGGCGGTGGTCGTCATGGCCCACAGCGCGGCCCGTACGGCGCTCTCCGCCCTGGGCCTGTCCACGATGAGGCCGGCGAGGTACGCGTCGTCGGAGGCGTCCCAGGCGAGGAACGCCTCGTCCTTGGTCGCGAAGTGGTTGAAGAACGTGCGGCGGGAGACTCCCGCGTCGGCGCAGATGTCGTCGATGGTGACCTGGTCCCTTCCCCACCGGCCCGCCAGCTGGGTCGCCGAGTCCCGCAGGCGGGCGGTGGTGGCCCGCTTCCTGTACTCGCGCTCGCTCGGCGCCTGTCGTCGCGATGCACTCACGCTCTCGTCCCGTCGCACTCGCCCATCAGGATCTTTGCACTCATTGCACTCTCCAATGTACCCTCCACCTAGGAGTGCAATGAGTGCAAAGACGCGCCTCGCAGGGTGCAGTCAGTGCACTGAAAGGTGACTCGGGACCAGCGCCGCCACCCCCGGCCGGACCGGCCCCGCCGCCCTACGCAGAGAAAGGCACACCATGACCGAATACGCGTTCAAGGAAGCCGGCCGCGAGCTGTCCAACTGGGGACGCTGGGGCGAGGAGGACGAGCTGGGCACGCTCAACCTCGTGACCCCGCGGACTGTCAGGCAGGCCGTCGAGTCCGTGCGGACCGGGCGGCGGTACGAGTTGAGCATCCCGGTCGGCTCCTCGGGACCGCAGACCGGCTGGATGCGGCGGATCAATCCCGTCCACACCATGACGGTCACCCCGCACGACTTCACCGCCCCGGAGGGGCTCGTCATCAGCGACGACTTCATCGCCATGCCGCTCCAGTCCGGGACCCAGCTCGACGGCCTCACCCACGTCGGATACGACGGCTCCTTCTACAACGGAGTGCCGGTCGAGACGGTCGCCCCGGCCCGCGGAGCGACCCGCAACGCCATCGACGCGACACTTCCCGGCTTCGCGGGCCGCGGCGTCCTCCTCGATGTCGCGGGACTCGACGGCGGGG
The DNA here is from genome assembly GCF_022699385.1 of Streptomyces tubbatahanensis. Classification (NCBI taxonomy): domain Bacteria; kingdom Bacillati; phylum Actinomycetota; class Actinomycetes; order Kitasatosporales; family Streptomycetaceae; genus Streptomyces; species Streptomyces tubbatahanensis. The sequence continues at coordinate 459,501 of NZ_CP093846.1, forward strand.
AGTGGCTGGAGGCGGGGCGCGCCCTGACCGTGGCCGACCTGGAACGCGCCGAGGAAGCCACCGGTACGCGGCTGAGGAGCGGTGACGCGCTGCTCGTGCGGACCGGCTGGCTGCGCAAGGGACTGACCGAGGGCTGGGACGGCTGGCTGGACGCCGAACCGGGGCTCGCCCCGGAGTGCGCCGCGTGGATCCACGAACGCGAGGTGGCGATGGTGGCGGCCGACAACTGGGGCGTCGAGGTCCAGCCCGCGAGCGACGGCCTCGTGCCGCTGCACGCCATCCTGATCCGGGACATGGGCATGATGCTGGGCGAGATCTGGAACTTCGAGGAACTCGCCGCCGCCTGCCGCACCGACGACACCTGGGACTTCTTCCTGACGGCCACCGCCTTGCGCGTCACCGGCGGCGTCGGCTCCCCCGTCAGCCCCGTCGCCATCCGCTGAGCCGGGTAAAGCCGAACCCGGCGCCGCTGCCCGGCCGCGCCCGGCCGACCGTCGGCCGGGCCTGCCACCGGCCTGCCGGGGCTCTCAGGGCCGGTCGGCTCCCACCCCGCGCGCCACCCGCTCCAGACGGTGGCGGTAGCCCTCCCACCAGGCCAGGTCGGCCGGGGGCATGTTGTCGTTCCCGTCCCGCAACCCGGTGGCACCGTCGACGAGTTCCCGCACGATGTCGGCGTGCCCGGCGTGCCGTTGGGTCTCGGCGAGCATGTGCACCAGGATCCGGTGGAGTGTCACCTCGCTTCGGTCGGCCGGCCAGTGCGGCACCCAGCCCGCGGCGTCCAGCGCCAGGCTCTCGATGGTCGCGTCCGCGTGCGCGCACACCCGGCGGTACCGCCCGACGACGTCCTCGCGCGACTCGTTAGCGGTCGCCCACATGTCCGCGTTGGTCTCGGCGTCCTGGGTGAGGCGGGGCAGCAGGTGGTCGGCGGGGCGCCCGAACGTGTCGCCGAAGTAGCCCAGTTCGCAGTACGACACGTGCTTGACGAGGCCCAGCAGATTGGTGCCTGTGGGCGTCAGCGGGCGCCTGATGTCGTACTCCGACAGCCCTTCGAGCTTCCACAGCAGGACGTCACGGGCGGTCTGCAGATAGCGGTGGAGATCCTTCTTGGGATCCGGTGCGGTCATGCCCGACAGCCAACCATCCTCACGCGCCCCGTGCCCCCTTGTCGGCGGCATTGGCGGCCTACACGAACCGTCCGGCGCCGTCGCGTCCGAGTATGACCGTCTCATGCCCGAACGCATTTACTTCCGGGTCCCTCGCTCGTAACATGGCCGTGCACCCACAGAGACGGTCATGAAACGGACGCAGAACAACATGTACGCACCGGAGCGCCAGCAGGAGATCCTGCGCCTGGCCCGTGAGAGCGGGCGGGTGGACGTGCTGTCCCTGGCCGAGGAGTTCCAGGTCACCGCGGAGACCGTACGGCGCGATCTGAAGGTGCTGGACCGGGCGGGGCTCATCCGCCGCGTCCACGGGGGCGCCATCCCCGCGGGCCGGCTCGACTTCGAACCCGACCTCGCCGAGCGGGACGCGGTGGCCGCAGACGAGAAGGACCGGATCGCGCAGGCCGCACTGGCCGAGCTGCCCGCCGAGGGCAGCGTCATCCTCGACGCGGGCACCACCGCCGCCCGGCTGGCCGCGCTCCTCCCCCTCGACTCCACCCTCACCGTGGTGACCCACGCGCTTCCCGCCGCGGCCCGGCTCGCCGACCACCCCGGCATCGCCCTGCACCTGGTCGGCGGCCGCGTACGGCACCGCACCCGGGCCGCCGTCGACGCCTGGGCGCTGCGGGCCTACGGCGAGATCCGGGCCGACGTCGCCTTCGTCGCCACCAACGGCTTCTCCCACACCGGCGGGCTGACCACCCCCGACCTCGCGGAGGCCGCGGTCAAGCGTGCCGCACTCGCGGCTGCCCGCAGGGTCGTACTGCTCTGCGACTCCGCGAAGTTCGGTCAGGAGCACCTCGCCCGCTTCGGGGCCCTCCGCGATGTCGACCTGCTGATCACCGACACGGGCCTGGCTTCCGAGGACGCGCTGACGATCGAGCGTGGTGGCACGGCGGTGGTGCGCGCGTGATCCTCACCCTGACCCCGAACCCCAGCCTCGATCGCACCTACGAGCTGCCGGGTCTGGAGCGCGGCGCGGTGCTGCGCGCGGCCGGCGACAGGGTGGACCCCGGCGGCAAGGGCGTGAACGTCTCCCGCGCCGTCGCCGCCGCCGGCGGCCGCACCGTGGCGGTGGTTCCGCTCGGTGGTCCTGAAGGCGCGCTGCTGGCCCGGCTGCTCGAAGAGCACGGCATCGAGGTGGCCGGGGTCCCCGTCGCGGAATCGACCCGCGTCAACGTCGCACTCGTCGAGCCGGACGGCACGCTCACCAAGGTCAACGCGGCAGGTCCCCAGATCGAGAGGGCAGCCGCCGAGGCGATGCTGGAGGCCGTCCGAGCGCGGTCGGCGGACGCGGAGTGGATCGCCTGCTGCGGCAGCCTGCCGCGCGGCCCCGGGCCCGAGTGGTACGCCGAGGTGGTGGACCGCACCCACCGGGGCGGAGGCAGGATCGCCCTGGACACCTCCGGTGCCGCACTGACCGCCGCGCTCGGGCGACGGCCCGACGTGGTCAAGCCGAACACCGTGGAGCTGTCCGAGGCCGTCGGGCGCCCCCTGGCCACGGTCGGTGACGCGGTGAAGGCCGCGGAGGACCTGCGCGGGCGCGGTGCCCGCGCCGTCCTGGCCAGCCTGGGCGCCGACGGGCAACTGCTCCTCGACGAGACCGGTACGTACTTCGGTACGGCGGCTCAGGTCGTCGCGCGCAGCGACGTCGGCGCGGGTGACGCGTCGCTGGCCGGTTTCCTGGCCGCCGGCGGCCGGGGCCCCGCGGCGCTCGCCGCGGCCGTCGCGAACGGAACCGCCGCCGTGCAACTGCCGGGCAGCGCGATGCCGGGCCCCGCGGACCTCGACCCGGCGCTGGTCACCACGACCACGGACATCCCCGTGAACCGCGCCCTGACCCATCCGACGCGATGAAGACCGGGTTCCCCCTCCCCTCCCCCAGCCGCCCGTGCGGGCGGCCGGTCACCAAGGAGCCGCGATGAGCGAGCTGATCACCCCGGACCTGGTCGATCTCGACCTGTCCGCCGACACCAAGGAAGCGGCCGCCAGGACGCTCGCCACGCGGATGGCGGCGGCCGGCAGGGTCACCGACATCGAGGGGTTCCTCACCGATGTCGCCGCCCGCGAGGCCCAGATGCCAACCGGCCTCGACGGCGGTATCGGCATCCCGCACTGCCGCAGCGCACACGTCAGCGAGCCCACGCTGGCGTTCGGCCGCAGCGCGCACGGCATCGACTTCGGCGCGCCGGACGGTCCCGCCGACCTGATCTTCCTGATCGCGGCGCCCGACGGGGCCGACAGCGAGCATCTGACCATCCTCTCCGCGCTGGCGCGGCGGCTGGCGGACCAGGAGTTCGCGGCGGCGCTCCGCGTGGAGCAAGACCCGGGCGCGGCGGCTGCCATGATCCGTGGCGACGGGCCGACGACCGCGCACGAGGACGAAGCCGCGCACGAGGACGGCGCGGAACCGGCGGACGGCGCGGAGCCGGCGGACGGCGCGGAGCCGGCGGACGGCGCGGAGCCGGATGCGGTTTCCGCTGGTGACGGGCCCTCCACACCGCCGGCCACCGGGGCGGCGGGCACGGGGGCGGACGAGACCCCGTTCCGGATCGTCGCCGTCACGTCCTGTCCTACGGGCATCGCGCACACCTACATGGCCGCCGAGGCCCTGGAGCGGGCCGGGCAGGAGGCCGGGGTCGAAGTGAGCGTCGAGACCCAGGGGTCAGGGGGGTTCACGAAGGTCGAGCCCGGCGTCATAGCCGGCGCCGACGCCGTGATCCTCGCGCACGACGTGGAGGTGCGGGACAGGGCCAGGTTCGCCGGCAAACCCACCGTCGACGTCGGCGTGAAGGCCGGGATCAACCGCCCCGCGGAGCTGATCGCCGAGGTGCGCGCCAAGGCCGCGCGCGGCGAGACGAGCGGGCCCGCCGGCCAGGAGCCGGAAGCCGTCGAGGGACCGGGGGCGGGCGAGGGCTTCGGCTCGCGGCTCCGCCGCTACCTGATGAGCGGCGTCAGCTACATGGTGCCGTTCGTCGCCGCGGGCGGGCTGCTGATCGCGCTCTCCTTCGCCCTGGGCGGCTACGAGATCTCCGACGCGAAGTCGGTTGCCGACCACTTCGTGTGGACCGAGGTCCACAGCTGGGCCGCCCTGCTCAACCAGGTCGGCAGCGCCGCCTTCGCCTTCCTGGTACCGGTGCTGGCCGGCTACATCGCCTACGGCATGGCCGACCGGCCCGGTCTCGTCCCCGGGTTCGTGGGCGGGTCGATCGCGGTGACCATCGACGCGGGCTTTCTGGGCGGTCTGGTCGCGGGCCTGCTCGCCGGCGCGGTGGTGACGGCGATCCAGCGGGTGCGCATTCCGCCGACGCTGCGCGGCATCATGCCGGTGCTGGTGATACCCCTCGTGGCCTCCGCCCTCGTGGGCTTCTTGATGTTCGTGGTGATCGGCGAGCCGATCGCGGCCCTGCAGAAGGCGCTGACCGACTGGCTCGGCGGTCTGTCCGGATCCAACGCCGTCGTCCTCGGCGTGGTGCTCGGCCTGATGATGTGCTTCGACCTCGGCGGCCCGCTGAACAAGGTCGCGTACGCCTTCGCCGTGGGCGGTCTGGCCGACCCGAACGACGGCAGCCTGAAGGTGATGGCCGCGGTGATGGCGGCCGGCATGGTTCCCCCGCTGGCGATGGCGCTGGCCACGACCGTACGGGGGAAGCTGTTCACCGAGACCGAGCGGGAGAACGGAAAGGCCGCGTGGGTGCTGGGGGCCTCCTTCATCACCGAGGGCGCGATCCCCTTCGCGGCGGCGGACCCGCTGCGGGTCATCCCCTCCGCGATGGCGGGCGGCGCGGTCACCGGCGCGCTGTCGATGGCCTTCGGCTCCACGCTGCGTGCCCCGCACGGAGGAGCGTTCGTGGTGCCGCTGATCGGGAACCCGCTGCCGTACCTGCTCGCCATCGCCGCTGGTACGGCGGTGACGACGGGTCTCGTCCTCGTCCTGAAGGGCCGTCAGCCGCGGGCGGCTGGCGCCCGCGCCGAGACGACGCCCGGCGCTCGCGAGGAGGCGGCGGAGCCGGTGGCCCCGGCGGCGCGTCGTGCGGGCACGGCGGGCGAGGTGGCCGAGGTGGCCGACTCCTCGCGGTGAGACGGCGCACGCCTCGTCGTTGCGCGGACGGCCGCGGGCCCGTGCGAGGACGGCGCCCGTGCACGGGCAGCGGACGGCGGGCAGCGGACGGCGGGCAGCGGCCGTCCGCGGCCCCCGCTGGGGTGACGTGCGGGCGTGCTGGAGCGCGCTTGCCGGGTGCTGTGGGCTCGGGGACTTCTACTTGTCGACCGGACCCCTCCCCGAGCCCTCGAAGGACAGTGAGCCATGACGGACGATTTCGTTGTCGACGTGAGCCGCATCCGCGCCGACGCCCGGGCGAAGATGGAAAGCGGTCCTGTGACGGGCACCTACGAAGCCGATCGGGACCGTGTGGTGGCCGTTCTCAACGACGTGGTCGCCACCGAGGTCGTGTGCTGGATGCGCTACACCCGGCACGCCATCTCCGCGACCGGCATCGACAGGGCGCAGGTCTCGGCGGAGTTCACCGAGCACGCCAAGGAGGAGTGGGATCACGCGCTGCGCGCCGCCGAGCGCATCTCCCAGTTGGGCGGCGAGCCCGATTTCGACCCGGCCACCGTGGCCCAGCGCTCCCACACCGACTACACCGCCACCCCCGACGGCGAGCTGAAGCAGATGCTGCGGGACAACCTGGAGGCGGAGCGGATCGTCATCGGCGTCTACCAGGAGATCATCCGCTGGCTGGGCGACAAGGACCCCACGACGCGGCGGGTCATGGAGAGCATCCTCGAAGAGGAGGAGGACCACGCCGACGACCTGCTGGACCTGCTGGGCGGCTGATCTGCGAGGTTCACGGGTGGACGAGGACCTGGGCGAGCGCCACCCGCCCCGTGCCGGTCGCTTTGATCGTCACATGGCGGGTGGTGCCGGCCAGGTCGACCAGGGTGGGGCGCAGGGCCTCGCCCGTCACGTGGACGGTTCCCGTGTCCGTGCTCACGTCGAAGTCCGCGGTGGTCATCGAGGCGTCGTTCCAGACCTCGATCCGGCTGACGTGCCGGGGGCGGCCCAGGTCGACGCGCCACCAGGCCCCCTCCTCGCGGAGCGTTCGGGTGTCGGTCGTGGTGTCACCGTCGATCGCGCGGCTCGCCGCGGCCGAGCCGTCCTGCGACGACTGGCTCGGGGTGCCGGTGCGCGCCAGGTCGCGGCGCAGATGCTCGGCCGGGGCGCTGCCGGCTCCCGCGGAGACGGCCGTGCGCAGGGCCTGGGCGGGCAGTTCGTCCAGGCCTGTGTGGTTGCCGGTCATCACGGAGCCCCGGCCGCCGAGGTCGGGGGCCGCGGTGTCGGTCCAGTTGCCGCTCACGGTGTTCTCGATCCCGTAGTCGGCCCAGTTGGAGACCCACTTGTAGCCGACGCGGGTGATCACGTTGCGGTCGACGCGCAGGTGGCTGCTCTGCTCGTCGAGGTAGATGCCGTTGCCGTCGCGTTCGGTGTTGCCGTAACCGGAGCGGTTGATGTAGTTGCCGGAGATCACCGTGCCCGGCTGGGAGCCCTGCGTGTAGACGGCGCCCCCGTCGTGCTGGGCGTGGGAGACCTCCATGACGTGTGTGATGCGGTTGTTGGTGATCGCGTTGTCGCGGAGCACGGACCGCCTGGCCTCCGGTTGGTTCCAACCCCAGCCCACCGAGACGCCCGAGTACGGCAGGCGGTCGAGCGTGTTGTGGTCGACGGTCAGCTCCGCCTCGTAACCGGCCCAGATACCGACGGCGTCGGTGTACTCGACGCCCGCCCCACGGACGGTATTGTGGGAGACCGTGTTGCGCTCACCCGCGAGGGCCTCCTCGGGCCGCGGCTCGGTGTCCCCCACGTACAGGGCGCCGGAGGAGAGGTCGGTGAAGGAGGAGCGGGTGACGGACGAGTCCTTCGTGCCGGCTTCCAGGATCGCGCCCGCGCCGCCGAGGTGGGTGAAGCGTGCGCGCTCGACGGTGATATGCCGCCCGCCGCGCACGGTCAGGGCCGCCGACGGCTTGGTGTAGTGGCGGCCTGCGTGGTCGACGGGGCCGTCGGCACCCGTGAGGGTGAGACCCGCCTGGGTGCCCGCGTAGCCCTCGTCGGTGCCGGGCTGCCGGTAGGCGGCGTGGGCGAACCCGAGGCCCGCGAGGGTGAGGTCGTGGGCGCCGTCGATCACGAGCAGCTGCTCGGTGTGCGGGGTGACGGCCTGTGCCCGGCGCATGTCCTCGCCCTTGCGCGGCAGATAGGTGACCGTGCGTGCTCCCGAGTCCCACACGAACTCCCCCGGTTCGTCCAAAAGCTCCACGGCGTTCTCGAAGAAGGCGACACCCGTGTACCGGTCGGAGTCGACGGTCGTGCTGTCCCAGGAGGGGCCCGTGCGGTCGGTGCCGCTGGAGGAGTTGGTCCAGCAGGGCCGGGCGAAGGTCAGGTCGTCACCGCTCACGCCGGAGACGCGGCAGTGGTAGTTGCGCCAGCGGACCCTGATGACGGCTTCCGCGTCGGTGGGCCTGCGCCAGTCCGCGATGCCGGTGGCACGGGCGCCGCTCATGCCCTCCTTGGTCGCGTCGCACACCTCGGCCGCACACGCCGCGCCGCGCGCCCGGACCGCGCGCTCGCCGTCCACGAACAGCTGGCGCGGGGTGACCCCGTCCGGCACGCCGGCCGTCCAGGTGCCGTCCCCGTTACGGGACCAGCCGCTCAGCGCACGGGCGCCGGACAGGACGGGACGGGCTCCCGGGGCCGCCGACCAGGTGACGGTGTGCCCTTGCTGCCCTGAGTCCCGCTCGTCCAGACGCAGCGGCTCGGTACGGGCGTAGGTGCCCGAGCGGAGAAGTACGCGGGTGTCGCGGCCGGTCACGGTGCGTGCCTCGTCCCGCGCGCCCTCCAGGGAACACGGCCGTGCGCGGGTGCAGGCGTCGCCCTGCCCGTGCGGGGCCGCGTACAGGGTGCGGGGGCCGCTGTCGGCGTGCGCGAGCGGCGGGCCGGCGAGGAGAGTGAGGAGGAGGAGTGTCGCGGCCAGGAGTGCCGTGGCCGCGGGCCGTGCTGCTGCGGTGAAGCGGTTCACGTGTCGGCCTTCCAGTCGGGGCGGCCCGGCATCGGCGGGTTGACGGCGCCGAACAGCCAGCCGCGCAGGAAGCGGTCGAGGGAGCGGTCACCGGTGACCCGCACGGTGTGCCGGATGAAGTCCTCGCTGGTGACGTTCCGGTCCTTGAAGCGCTCGGGCCACAGCCGCATGACGCGGGAGAACCGCCGCTCGCCGAGGCGCAGGCGCAGCGCGTACAGGACCAGGGCTCCGCCGTCGTAGATGTTGGTGCCGCCCAGCTCGCGGGGCAGCCCCGGCGGGCCGTGCTCGGCGCGGACCTCGTCGAGCTCGGCGTAGGTGGCCTTCATCTTCTCCTCCAGGTCCGACCATCCCCGCTCCTCGCTGTAGAGCGCGGCGTAGTAGACGGCTGGTCCCTCGTTCAGCCACGCCTGCTGCCAGTCGGCGGGCGTGACGGAGTCGCCGTACCACTGGTGCACCAGCTCGTGCACCATCGTGGTCTCCCAGACGGGGCGCCCCTCGTCGTCGGGTTCGAACCAGTCGGTGGACAAGAGGCTGAGGGTCTGGTTCTCCAGTGCGTCGGAGTAGCCGTCGTAGAGGTGGCAGCCGTAGACGGAGAACGGGTAGCGTCCGAACCTGGCCTCCAGCCAGGCGAGATGGTCGGCGGTGCGGTCGACGATCGGACGGTACGTCTCCTCCTGGCCCTGGGGGACGACGTGCCGCAACGGCAGGCCGCGAGGTCCGCTGCCGTACAGGTAGGTTCCCTTGACCACCGCGATGCCCACGAGTTCGGTGGCCATGCGCTCGCGCAGGGCGAAGTGCCAGACGGTGGAGCCGTCGGGGCGCGGTGTCCTGTGCAGCAGTTCACCGTTGGCGGTGGCGACGTATCCCTGCGGTGCGCCGATGTGGAACGTCCAGGTGGCCTTGTCCAAGGGGTGGTCGTTGCAGGGGAAGAAGGTGTCGGCCCGGGAGGACTGGGCGGCGCAGGCGAATCCGCCGTCGGAGCCGAACCGCCAGCCGGTCAGGCCCGTGCGGGGAGCCTTGCCGTTGCCGTGGTAGCGGATGTCGAGTGTGAAGGCGGTGGAGCGGCGCAGCGGGCGCCGGGGGGTGACGGTGAGCTCCTGGCCGCTCTCCCCTTCGGACAGCTGCCATGCCGCCGCCCGCCCGTCCACGGTGACGGAGTCGATCGTGTGCCCGTCGGTGTCCAGGTTGAAGGCCGAGAGGTCCTGAGTCGCCGTGGCCCGCAGGGTCACGCGGCCGGTGAAGTCATAGGTCTCCGGGGTGAAGTCGAAGGTGAGGTCGTAGTGGCCGACCTGGTAGCCGCCGTTGCCGAGGGTCGGGAAGAGCGGGTCGCCGAGGCCGTCGGAGCCGGGCCGCGGGTCGAAGCCCCCGCCCTGGGAGGCGTCGGCGGCCCGGGCGGGCGAGCCGAGGGCGGGTACGGCGAGCGCGGCGGCCACCGCCGTGCCGCCCAGCCGCAGGGCGGCACGTCTGCTGGAGGGTGGGCGGCTCATTTCTTTCCCTTCTGGAGGGCTTCCTCGAACTCGCCGCGGGCCTTCTCGGCGCCCTTGTCGAGATAGTCCTTGACGAGGCTGTCGTAGGCGGACATCGGCTTGCGGCCCGAGATGATGTCCTTGAGGCCGTCCTGCTTGAGCGTGTGGAGGCTGCCGGTGCCCTTGGCCTCCCAGGTCGGCGAGAAGACCGCGAGGGTGGGGTCGGGGGCCAGCATCGGGATCATCTTCGAGTAGGCCGCGTGGGCGTACCGGACCGCGTCCTTCGAGGCCGGGCTGAAGACGGCGGGCACCGCGGAGGCGAGCATCTTCCACGGCGCGGCCACGTCCTGGGTGCCGCGTTTGGTGAGCACCGGGTTGCCGTGGGTGTCGCGGGTGAAGTCGGTGCCCTCGACGCCGTAGTTGATGAGCGTGTACTCCTCGCTGCCGAAGGGGGCCGCGACGAAGTCGGCGAGAGCGAGCAACTGCTTGACGCGTGCGGCCGGCGCCTTCCTGACGAAGGTGGTGGAGAGGCTGAGGTTGTCCGTCCAGGCGACGGCTCCGGAACCGAAGGGCGTCATCGGGCGGGGGTCGTAGGTCTTGTCGACCGCGGCCATGGCGGCGACGTATCCGGTGCTGGGCGTCAGGTAGGGCGGCATGCCGTCGTAGACGTAGGCGGCCTTGCCGTTCTTGAACAGGTCCGTGTACTGGGCTTTCTGGGCGCCGGACATGCCCAGCGAGCCGGGGTAGAAGCAGCCGGCCTCGTGCAGCTTGCGGGCCGTCTCGACAGCGAGCCGGTACTCGTCGGTCTCCAGATCGGCGGTGAACCGGCCGCTCTTGGCGTCCATCCGCCAGTGATAGGGCGCTCCGGCCGACATGGCGAGCAGATTGGTGACGTCCGCCATGATCGCGTACTGGTCGTGCCCTGGGCGGGTCAGCTCCTTGCACAGCTCCGTGAAACGGTCGAGGCCGGTGATCTCGTCGAGGTCCGAGACACCCGCCCTGGCGAAGAGGTCGTGCCGGTAGAAGCCGGCGCCGCCCGTGACCGCCCGGGAGATCGGGACGCCGTAGAGCTTCCCGTCGTAGATCGCTTTCTGCCAGGCCCCCTTCGGAATGGCGGCGAGGTTGGGGTACGCCTCGATCCTGTCCCCGGCGAGGAAGGGGGTGAGGTCGGCGCAGGCGGCGGCGAGGAACCCGGCCTTGTTGTCGAGCCCGCCCGTCTCCGGGTACATGAACAGGTCGGGCAGGTTGTTGCCGGCCACCATGGTGGAGAACTTGCCCGGATAGTCGTCGGCCGGTACGGCGGTCAGGTCGACGGTGCCGCCCAGCTTCTTCTCGATCGCCCGCCAGGCGGCGTTCCTCTCGCGCCCGGCCGGCGGTGGGGCGAAGGTCTCCATGGCCGCCGAGACCGGCTCCGCGCCCTTGAGGGGACGGCCCTTCACGGCCGGCAGCGGTGTGGCCGGGTAGCGGAAGAACGCCTGCGGCACGCCCTCGGCGGTGCCCGGCAGGTCGGGCTTGACGCCGATGTCGCGCACCGCCGTGTGGGGCAGCAGCTTGGGGCTCCTGGTGCCTGGCCTGGCTCTCGTGCCCCCGTCTCCGCAGGCGGTCACGAGCGGGGTGGCGGCCAGGGTGAGGCAGAGCCCGGCTCCGGTACGCAGGAGCGCTCTTCGGTCGATGCGGGCGGAGGAGGGCACCTTGCGGTCTCCTTGCGTGAGGCGGGGAGGGCGGGAGGCGGCGGAGCGGCGCGGACGTCGGGGGCTCAGCCCTTGACGGCTCCGGTGAGGACGCCCTTGGTGAAGTAGCGCTGCAGGAAGGGGTAGACGAGCAGGATCGGGACGACGGCGACGACCAGCACGGCCATCTGCACGGACTGGTGAGGCGCGGTGCTCTCGCCCAGCGCGGTGCCGCCCAGGCTCTGGCCCTGGAGGACGAAGGTGCGCAGCACCAGCGGGATCGGCCACTTCTCGGAGTCGTCGAGGTACAGCAGCGCGTTGAAGAACGCGTTCCAGTAGGTGACGGCGTAGAAGAGGCTGATGACCGCGAGGACCGCCTTGGACAGCGGCAGGACGAGGCGTACCAGGATGCGCAGGTCCCCGGCGCCGTCCACGCGTGCGGCGTCGAAGAGCTCACCGGGCAGGTTCATGAAGAACGAGCGGAGCACCACCAGGTTGAACGCGCTGACCAGGGTGGGCAGCACGAGCGCGGCGTAGGTGTCGTACAGCCCCAGCTCGTTGACGAGCAGGAAGTTGGGGATGATGCCGGGGTTGAACAGCATCGTGAACAGGGCCGTCATCAGCATGAAGCGCGATCCTGTGACGTCCCGCCGGGAGAGCCCGTAGGCCATGCCTATGGTGATCAGCAGGCTGGCCACGGTGCCCACTACGGTGATGCCGATGCTCACCAGCAGGGCGCGCAGGACGACTCCGCCGGTGAAGAGGGTGCGGTACGCCTCCAGTGTGGGGTGGTCGGGCCACAGGACGAGCCCGGTGCTTTTGACGATGTCGGTCTGGGAGGCGAAGCTCGTCCCGATCACGCCCAGCAGCGGGTAGGCGACCGCGAGGACGACCACGGAGAGGACCGCGGCCTTCGCCACCAGCGTGGCCTTTCTCGGTTTCTCCATCCACGGTGGACGGGCCTGCGCGCCGCCTCGCCCCGTGGCCGGGTGCCGGGAGGGAGGGCGGGGACGGGTCCGGGCTCCGCTGTCCGCTCCCGGGCCCGTCTTGGCCGTGGTCTGGTCAGCGGTCAGCACCGCGGTACACCCCTTCGTGGCCGAGGCGGTGGGCGACCTTGTTGGCCCCCAGGACGAGGGCGGTGCCGATGACCGCCTTGATGAGGCCCACGGCGGCGGCGACGCCCCAGTCGTTGTCCTTGATGCCGTGGTAGTAGACGTAGGTGTCGAGGACCTCTCCGGCACCGGGGCCGACCGCGTCGCGCTGGAGCAGGATCTGCTCGAAGCCCACGGACAGGACCTGGCCGAGGTTGAGGATCAGCAGCAGGATGATCACCGGGGCGAGCCCCGGCAGGGTGACGTGCCACAGCCGGCGGGCAGGTCCTGCCCCGTCGATGGCGGCGGCCTCGTAACTCTGGCGGTCGATGGTGAGCAGCGCGGCGAGGATGATGATGGTCCCCCAGCCCGCGTCCTTCCACACCATCTGGAGGGTGAGCAGCCAGGGGAAGGCCTCCGGGTCGCTCATCATGTCGTAGCGGGGCAGCCCCAGGCTCCCGAGGACGTCGGGGAGCAGCCCGGCGCCGCCGAGGATCTGCTGGAAGACCGAGACGATGATGACCCAGCCGATGAAGTGCGGGAGGTAGACCACGCTCTGCACGAAGCGGCGGAGACGGTCGCTGACGACGCTGTTGAGCAGCAGCGCGAGACCGATGGGGACGGGGAAGAAGAAGACCAGCTGGATCACGGCGATCCGCAGGGTGTTGCCGGCCGCGGACCAGAAGGCCGGCTGGGCGAACGCCGTGGTGAAGTTGGTGAAGCCGGCCCAGACGCTGTGCATGTAGCCGAGGTAGGGCTGGTAGTCCTGGAAGGCCACCATGTAGCCGAGCAGCGGCACGTAGTGGAAGACCACGAAGTAGGCGAGCCCGGGCAGGGCCAGCAGCAGCATCACCTTGTCCCGCTTGATGCGCTGCCAGAGGGTCAGGCGGCGAACCGGCGCGGGGGCAGGCGGTCTTCGGGCGCTTCGGCGTGGTGTGTCCAGCGGTGCGGGTGGAGCGGTGTCAGCCATGATGCGGTCCTGTCGGGCTGGGGCGATGCCACGGGGCCTACTGCGCCCGCAACGTAGTAACCGCTTACGTACAGCGTCAAGAGATGTGTCAGCGCGCTCTGCACCCAGGAGTGGACGCCCGCTTGACGAGGGCTCAGCGACTCCCTAGCTTTTCCGGCAGCCCATAGAATGCGTTTACTGTCCGGAGGCAAGGTGCGCACTACCGACGAGGCGCCGGCTCACACCGGTACGGACACCGCGGCACAGCCCTCCCGTCGGCCGCGCACCCTGCTGGCCATGACGCCGGGCCTCCTCGACGAGCTCTTCCCGGCCCCCGCGAGAGCCCTGCTGGAGGAGATCGCGGACCTCCAGACGCCGGCGCCCGCCGACGAGTTCACCTCACCCGGGGCCCGCGAGGCGCTGGCGCACTGCGAGGTGCTGCTCACCGGCTGGGGCTGTCCGCCGGTGGACGCGTCCGTGCTGGAGCGCGCCCCGGCCCTGCGGGCGGTCGTCCACGCCGCCGGCACCGTCAAGACCTTTCTCGCACCCGACGTCTTCGAGCGCGGCATCGTCGTCTCGTCCGCCGCCGCGGCCAACTCGGTGCCCGTGGCCGAGTTCACGCTGGCCGCCATCATCATGGGCGCCAAGCGCGCCTTCCCGCTCGCCCGCCTCTTCCGCGACCGCCGCACCCACCGCACCGCCGCCGACCTGGGCCGCCAGCACTGGCTCGGCACCAACGGGCTGCGGGTCGGCGTCGTCGGAGGCTCCAGAACCGGGCGCCGCGTCATCGAACTGCTGGAAGCCCTCGATGTGGACATCACCCTCTACGACCCCTATGTGACGGACACCGAGGCACGCGCGCTGGGGGCGACCCGCCTCGAGTTGGACGCGCTGCTGGCCACCAGTGACGTGGTGACGGTGCACGCTCCGCAGACCCCGGCCACCCGCCACCTGCTGGACGCCCGCCGCATCGGACTCATGCGTCCCGGCACGCTGCTCGTCAACACCGCACGCGGCGCCCTCGTCGACACCGAGGCACTGACCGAGCACCTGGTGTGCGGGCGGATCGACGCCGTACTCGACGTCACAGAGCCCGAACCCCTCCCGGCCCACCACCCGCTGTGGGACCTGCCGAACGTCTGGATCACCCCGCACCTGGCCGGCGCCCAGGGCAACGAGACCGCCAGGCTCGGCACCCAGGCCGTCGAGGAGCTGGCCCGCTTCGCGCGCGGCGAGCCGTTCGCCCACCCGGTGCCGGCGGCCGAGTTGGAGCGCCTCGCATGACGTACCGCACGCCCCGGGTCATAGGCTTCGCGCCACCAGACGACGTCACGGAGGGGATGGGCCGTATGGGGCGCCAGAGCGGCACGGACGCGGACGGACAGCGCCGCTCGACGGTCACCGATGTGGCCCGGCGTGCGGGGGTCTCCACCGCGACCGTCTCGCGCGTGCTGAACCGCAACTATCCGGTCGCGGCGGCCACGCGGGAACGCGTCGAGAAGGCGATCCAGGAGCTGGGCTACGTCGTCAACGCCCACGCGCGGGCGCTGGCGGGGGTCTCGGGGCGGACCGTGGGCATCATCGTCAACGACGTCGTGGACCCGTTCTACGCCTACATCGCACGCGGTGTGGAACGGGAGGCGTCCCGTGGCGGCCGGCTGTGCCTGGTCTGCTGCACCCAGGGCGATCCGCAGCGGGAGCTGGCCTTCGTCGAGCTGATGCACGAGCGCCGCGCCGACGCGGTGATCGTGGTGGGCGGAAGCGTCGCCGACCGCGCGTACACGGACGAACTCGCCCGGCGCGCCACGGAGTTGGACGCGGACGGATCCAAGCTCGTGCTGTGCGGGAGGCCGCCGCTGGGTGAGCGGGTGCCCACCGCGTCGGTCGAGTACGACAACGAGGGCGGTGCGTTCGCGCTCACCGACCACCTGCTGACGCAGGGGCACGAGCGCGTCCTGTATCTGGGCGGGCCGCCCGGCCTGTCCACCACCCGCGACCGGCTCGCGGGCCACCGGCGTGCGCTGGAACTGCGCGGCGCGGAGCCGGATTCCGCGCTGGAGCAGCCCGGCGCCTTCAGCCGGGCCTTCGGCGCCCGGCGGATGGCCGAGGTGCTCAGGCAGGGCATCCGGTTCACGGCGGTGTTCGCGGCGAACGACATCGTGGCCGCCGGAGCGGCCCAGGCGCTGGAGGAGGCGGGGGTGCGGGTGCCGCAGGACGTCTCCCTGGTCGGGTACGACGACGTGCCCGTGGCGCAGGAGATGCGCCCCCGGCTGACGACCGTGCACGTGCCGCTCGAGGAGATGGGGCGGCAGGCCGTGCGCGTCGCCCTGCGCGACGAGGACGAGGACCCCTGGCGCGAACCCGCCACAGGCGTGGTCCGGCTGGGCACGCACATCGTGGTACGGGACTCCGTGGCGCCGCGGGGCACACACCGCGGCCGCATGTGACCGCTTACTCCGACCGCACTCACCGTCCGAAGGAGCCCAGGATGCGCTCTTCCCCCACCCGCATGGTGACCGGCCGCCGCGCCCTCCTGGCCGCACCGGCCGCCGCCCTGCTCCCCCGCCCCGTTCAGGCCCGCGCGGCACAGACCGGGGGGCCGGC
Source organism: Streptomyces tubbatahanensis (assembly GCF_022699385.1). Lineage (NCBI taxonomy): Bacteria > Bacillati > Actinomycetota > Actinomycetes > Kitasatosporales > Streptomycetaceae > Streptomyces > Streptomyces tubbatahanensis. Next base: position 475,517 of record NZ_CP093846.1, read on the forward strand.
CAGGGAGGCCGGTGTGTTCGAGACCCTGCTCACCCGCGCCACCCAGCTCCTCACCGGATACGACACCGATCCAGCCGATCCCGACGTCGCCGCCGCCCTCGGCCGGCTGGAGACCGCGGCGACCGACCTGTGGCAGCGGCTGGACCGCTCCACCTCCCGGACCGCGCTGTGGAGCGACCTGTCCCCCGTCACCGAGCCGGGCAACTTCGGGCAGAGCTACACCCGCCTGCGCACCCTCGCCCTCGCATGGGCCACCCCCGGTACCGGCCTGTCCGCCTCGGAAGAGGTGGCGGACGCGCTGGTCGGGGCGCTTCGCTTCCTGCACGACGAGGCGTACCACGCGCAGGCCCAGGAGAGCGGCAACTGGTGGTTCTGGGAGATCGGCGCCCCCCGCGCGCTGCTGGACAGCTGCGTGCTCGTGCGCGCGCACGTGCCGGCCGACGACCTGAGCCGGTACCTGGCCGCGGTCGACCGCTTCTGTCCCGGTCCCGACCGCCGCACCAACTCCCCTTCCCTGTCGGAGACCGGTGCCAACAGAGCCGACAAGTGCCTCATCGTCGCCCTGCGCGGCCTGCTCGGACGGGACGAGGGGAAACTCGCCTCCGCCCGCGACGGCCTCTCCGACACCCGCGACTCCGGGCGCAACACCCTCTTCGGGTACGTCACCTCGGGCGACGGCTTCTACGAGGACGGCTCCTTCGTCCAGCACGAGGCCGTGGCCTACACGGGTTCGTACGGGAACGTGCTGCTCACCGGCGTCGCCCAGGCCATCGCGCTGCTCGCGGAATGCCCCTGGGCCGTCACCGATCCGCGCGTGGAGGTGGTGTACGACGCGGTTGAGAAGTCCTTCGCGCCGCTGGTCTTCGACGGGCTGATGGCGGACGCCGTACGCGGGCGTGCCGTCTCCCGCGAACAGGAGAGCGACCACACCGCCGGCGCGGCGCTGATCTCCGCCGTCCTGCTGCTCGCCGAGAGCGCCCCCGCCGCCCGCGCGAAGAGGTGGCGGGCCCTGGTCAAGGGCTGGCTAGAGCGCAACCGCAGCTACCCCTACGTCGATGAGGCGGACGTGCCCCAGGTGGTGCGCGCCAAGGCGTTGCTGGCCGACGGACACGTGCGTCCCGCAGAGCGCCCCGCCTCGCACGTGGTCTTCGCCGACATGGACCGGGTGGTGCACCGCAGGCCCCGCTGGGCGCTCGCGCTCTCGCTCTCCTCCCGGCGCATCGCCGGGTACGAGGCGGGCAACGGGGAGAATCTGCACGGCTGGTACACCGGCGACGGCATGACGTACCTCTACACCGAGGACGACCTCGGCCAGTTCGGTGACGGTTTCTGGCCGACCGTCGACCCGTACCGGCTGCCGGGGACCACGGTCGAGGTCCGGCACCGCGAGGACGCGGGCACCGGTGCCGGGACCGGCCTCTACCTGCCGTCGAACCGCGTCGCGGGCGGCGCCGCGCTGGAGGGCCGGTACGGGGTGTCCGCCATGGAGCTGATCGGCGTCGAAGGCAGCCCGCGGGCCAAGAAGGCCTGGTTCTTCCTCGACAACGCGCTCGTCGCCCTCGGCGCCGGCATCCGCGCCGGGGAAGGCCGCAGGGTCGAGACCGTCGTGGAGAACCGCAACCTGCACGCGCACGGCACCTCGGCTCTCCGCGTCGACGGCGTCCGCATGCCCGGCGCCCAGGGCTGGTCGAAGGCGTTCGACCGGGCCGGCTGGGCCCACCTGGAGGGCGTCGGCGGCTACGTCTTCCCCGCGGGCGCGGCACTGCGCGCGCTGCGCGAGGAGCGTACCGGAGCGTGGCGGGACATCAACACCGGCGCGGACACCGCCGGCGGCTCCAGGCCGCTGACGCGGCGCTACCTCACCCTCTGGTTCGACCACGGCGTCTCCCCCACCGACGGGGGCTACGCCTACGTGGTGCTGCCGGGCGCCTCGGTCGCGGCGACCGCCAGGTGGCGGGTCTCGCGGCCCGTACGCGTGGCCGCCAACTCGCCGACGGTGCAGGCGGTCGAGTCCCGCCGGGACGGCCTGACGGCGGCCCAGTTCTGGCAGGCCGGCACCGCCGCGGGCCTGGCCACCGACGGGCCCGCCTCGGTAGTGGTACGCCGCGGCCGCGGCGAGGCGACCGTCTCCGTCGCCGACCCGTCACGCACCGCTGACCGGGTCACCGTCCGCCTGCCCTTCCCCGTGCGGTCCTTTCTCAGCGGTGACGACACCGTGTCCCTCACCCCCGGTCGCCACCCGCTGCTGACCGTCGCGGTGGGCGGCTCGCGCGGCCACACCCACCACGCCCGCCTGAGGTGACACCGCCCGCATCCGGAGGGTCCTTTCTCATGTCCGTCCCGCCCCACCTGCCGCTGCCGCCGACCGACCGGGTCCGCTCTCCCCGCACCGGGTGGACGCGCGCCCACTGGGAGGCGGTCGCCGACCGGCTCCTCGACGCGTTCCTGCCGTACGCCACTCCAGGGCTCGCCCAGTACCGGCTGCCGGGCCGGGGCAGTTGGTCGGGGGTCGTCCTCGACGGTCTGGAAGGCTTCGCCCGCTCCTTCCTGCTCGCCGCGTGCCGCATCGCGGGCGCGGGCGGCGACGTCGACGCGGCGCTGGTCGAGCGGTACGCCGCCGGGCTCGCCTCGGGGACCGACAGGGCCGGCGGTGAGGCCTGGCCCGCGCTGACCGACTGCTCGCAGCAGATGGTCGAGGCCGCCTCGATCGCCGTCGCCCTGCACGAGACCAGGCCCTGGCTGTGGGACCAACTGGATGCCCGGGTGCAGGAGCGGATCGTCGACTGGTTGTCCGGCTTCGTCGGCGCACGCACCTGGGACAACAACTGGCGGCTTTTCCAGGTGGTCTCCGAGCAGTTCCTCGCCTCGGTCGGCGCCCCGCACCGCAGGGCCGACATCGAGAGCGGCCTGGACCGGATCGAGGACTGGTACGTGGCGGACGGCTGGTACACCGACGGGGACGGCCGCAACTTCGACTACTACGGCGGCTGGGCCCTGCACCTGTATCCGCTGCTCTGGTCCAGGATGGCAACGGCAACCGAGGGCACCGACGGCGGCCGCGGCGAGGTCTACCGGCAGCGGCTGAGCGCCTACCTCGCCACCTATCCGCACTTCTTCGGCGGCGACGGCGCACCCGTCCACCAGGGGCGTTCCCTGTCCTACCGGTTCGCCGTCCTGGCCCCGGCGTGGATGGGCGCGCTGGCGGACTGCACCCCGCTGGCGCCCGGCCTCACCCGCCGCCTCGCCTCGGGAACGCTGCGGCATTTCGTGGAGCGCGGCGTCCCCGACGAACGGGGGCTGCTGCCGCTGGGCTGGTACGACACGTTCCTGCCCGCGTCGCAGCCCTACTCGGGCCCCGCGTCGCCGTACTGGGCGAGCAAGGGGTTCCTCGGGCTGCTGCTGCCTCCGGACCACCCGGTGTGGACGGAGACCGAAAGCCCGCTGCCCGTGGAGGAGACCGACCAGTGCGTCGCGCTCCCGGCCCCCGGCTGGCTGCTGCACAGCACCCGGCACGACGGCCTCGTCCGGCTCGTCAACCACGGAAGCGACCACCAGCCGCCGCGCGGCGTCGGCCAGGACGATCCGCACTACGGCGCCTTCGCCTACTCGACGGCCACGGCGCCCACCAGCGCCCCGCACGCCCGGCAGCGGACCCGCGACAACCACCTCGCGCTGCTCGCCCCCGACGGCACCCCCTCGTCGCGCCGCCGCATCCACCCCCTCAGCTGTGCGGACGGCCAGGCGTCGTCCTGGTACGAGGCCGAACTGCCCGGGCACCCTGGCACCTTCCGCATCGAGACGGTCTCGCTGCCGCACGGGCCGTGGGAGGTCCGGGTCCACCGCGTCCAGGCGCCGCCGGGCGCGTCGGTCCGGGAGAGCGGTTACGCGGTCGCCCACCGGCAGCCCGTGCACACGGCGACCGGCCCGGGGTGGGCCCTGGCACGTACGGCGGACGGGCTGACGAGTGCCGTGATCGCGCTGCACGGCTGGGATGAGGACGGGGCCTCGGTCGCCCTGGAGACGCACGCCAACGCGTACGGACCGCACTCGGCGACGCCCTCCGTGACGCTGACCGGCCACCCGGAGGACGCCGGGGCGGCCGGCGGTCTCCACGCCTCTTTGATCGTGCTCTCCCGGAACGCCGTGGACCCGTGCGCGCTGCGTGCGTCGGTGACCGCCGAGGTCAGCGGCGAGACGCTCCTCGTCCGCTTTCTCGACGGCACCGTGCTGCGACCGCGCTGGGCGGCCTCGACAAGGACAGGGGGTGGCAACCCCCTGGACGCGCAGCCCCGTTGACCGCTCGACCGGTGTGGCTTAGCGTCAGCACATCAGACATCTGACGTCTTCTCACCTGGGGCCGCCTACATGGAAACGCGCGCCGATGGACCGCGGAACAACCGCACGCCGGGCCCGGGCCGCCGGGCACTGGCCGGTGTGGTGGGCGCGACGGCGGCGGGAGTGCTGCTCTCGTCGCGCGAGGCGGCAGCCGCCCCGGCCTCTTGGGCGGCCGCCTCGGCCAGACCCTCCCTGCGGGACACCGCCACCTCGGGCAACGGCGCAGACACCGCCGACTCCGCGCTGCCCGTGCTTCGGCCCGGCGACGACTGGCAGCAGACGCTGGCACGCACGAGCTGGGTCCAGCTGGTTCCCGGATCCACCTACACGCTCTCCTCGGCGGTCGAACTCCCGGACGCCTGCCTCATCGTGGGCAACGGCGCCACCGTCACCGTCACCGGAGCCTCGATGGGGGCGCTGCGGGCCACCAGAAAGCGCGACATCACCCTCACCGGCATCCACTTCCGCGGCCAGGACGCCGACCCCCTCGGCAGCGCCATGGCGGCGGACCACGTGGCGGTGGCCCTCACCCGAGCCAGCGACGTACGCGTGACGGGCTGCGACTTCACCCACTGGCGCGGCGCGGGCCTCGTGGTGACCGGCTCCGCCTCCGACGACTTCGTCGCGTCCCGCACGCTGATCAGCGGCAACACCTTCGACCGGTGCTACTTCGGCGCCTCCACCGCGGACCGCAGCGAGTACGCGGTGCTGGCGGACAACGTCTTCACCCACTGCCGACTCGCCCTGTGGAACTCCTCGGGGAACTGGAACATCCACGGCAACACCGTCGTCGGCTGCTACGGCGCCTACTACTCCCTCGCCGCCACCAGCCCCTACGGGCGACAGAGCGACGACAACTGGAACCACGGAGCCCTCACCGGCAACACGCTCAACCACGCGAACGGCGGCACCTCCCCCCGCTGGACGGCGAACGCCGCCTTCCCCCTCGACGGCTCCTCCCGCGACCCCGGCCCCGGCGTCGTCGTGTCCGGGCTGCTGCCTCCCACCTTCAGCGGCAACACCCTGTGGTACACGGACGTGACCGCCGCCGACCTCCAGGGCAGCGGCTGGGTCCTGAGCGGCTGCGCCCTCTCCGACCTCACCGTGCGCTGCTCCGGTTCGGCACCCGTGCACCTCGTCGGCCACCAGGGCAACCACCCGCCCACGCTGGAGGGCAACGTCACCGACGTGCTGGCCGGCGCGAGCGGCCGATCCCCGTCCGCCACCGGTTAGACCCCTCGCGCCCCGGGCGTTGTCCGCTCACCGATCGGCGTGATCACGTGGGGGCCCAGCCCGCACGACGGTGCCGGCGAGAGTGACGGGAGAAGCGTCGATGGTCAAGGAAGCGGAGGGGGAGCCCTCCCGGCCGGTCAACTGGGCGGGGAACATCCGGTACACGGCCGAACAGCTGCACCGCCCCGCTTCGCCTGACGCCCTGCGCGCACTCGTGGCCGGCAGCCGCCAGGTACGGGTGCTGGGCAGCGGGCACACTTTCAACCGGCTCGCCGACACCGACACCACGCGGGGCGCGCTGGTCTCGCTGGCCGGGCTGCCACCCGTGACGGAGGTGGACACCGCGGCCCGTACGGTACGGGTGGGCGGAGGGGTGCGCTATGCGGAGCTGGCCGCACACGTGCACCGCCACGGCCTCGCTCTGGCCGCGATGGCGTCGCTGCCGCACATCTCGGTCGCGGGCGCTGTGGCGACGGGCAGCCACGGCTCCGGCGACACGACGCCGCCGCTGTCGGCCGCGGTGCGGGAGGTGGAACTCGTGACCGCGGACGGCTCGCGGGCCGTGGTGCGGCGAGGCGAGCCCGACTTCGAAGCCGCCGTGGTCTCGCTCGGCGCGCTGGGGGTGGTCACGGCGCTGACGCTGGACCTGGAGCCGGCCTACGAGGTCGAGAGCCACGTGTTCGACGGCTTCCCGATGGCGGACCTGGCCACGGAGAGCGACGTGGCGGCGGTGACGGGGTCGGCCTCCAGCGTCAGCCTGTTCACCGACTGGCGTACCCCGAGGTGGACACAGGTGTGGCTCAAGCGGCGCTGCGACGGACCCGAGGTCTGCTTTCCCTGGTCGGCGCCCGTCACGGAGCAGCGCCATCCCGTGCTGGGCCGAGCGGGGGCCAACTGCACCGCGCAGGGCGGCCTTCCGGGCCCCTGGCACGAGCGGCTGCCCCACTTCAGGCCGGAGTTCACCCCCAGCAGCGGCGCGGAGTTGCAGTCCGAGTACCTGGTGCCGCGGACGGAGGCCAGGCCCGCGCTCGCCGCGCTGGCCGAGGCCGGGGAGACCGTCGCGGCGGCGCTCCAGGTGTGCGAGGTGCGGACGGTCGCGGGCGACGACCAGTGGCTGAGCCCGGCGTACGGCCGCGACTCGCTGGCCGTCCACTTCACCTGGACACCTGAGCTCCCCCTGGTGAGGGAAGCGGTGGCGGCCGTCGAGGAGGCTCTGGCGCCGTTCGCGGCCCGCCCGCACTGGGGGAAGGTCTTCACCGTCTCGCACCGGCGGCTGCGGGACGTCCACCCGCGCCTCACCGACTTCGCCCGCGTGGCGTCGCGCTGGGACGCGGGCGGGAAGTTCCGCAACGGCTTCCTCCGTACGGTCCTGGAGGGGTGAGAGCGACGTCCGCCGGACGGCGCGGAGTCCGGGTGGACCGAACGGGGGTGTGCGTGCCCGTGTCCGCCCGATCGCACGCGAAGCCTTGACGTTGGTCCAGACCTTGGGCACGGTGCTGTGCCGAGAGAGCGCTCATCCCCCCACCGTGAAGGAGCGCATCGTCATGGTCCGTACTGGCAGAAGACGCCGTGGGTACCGTCCGGCGGTGATGGCCGCGATGGTGACGGCACTCGGCACGATGGCGCTGCCGAGCGCCCAGGCCGACGGGACGTCCGGGCAGCCCCCGCAGGCCGCCGAGCACGCACAGGTCGGACAGGTCACCCAGGAGGCGTGGCGCACCGACTTCGACGGGTCGGCGGGGTCCCCGCCCTCCGGTGACGACTGGATCGTCGACACCGGCACCAGCTACCCCGGCGGGCCGCCCAACTGGGGCACGGGCGAGGTGCAGACGTACACCGACAGGCCGGAGAACCTGCAACTCGACGGCGAGGGCCACCTGAAGATCACCGCCCTCAAGGACGGCGACGCCTGGACCTCGGCCCGCATCGAGACCCGGCGCACGGACTTCGCGGCGCCCGAGGGCGGCACGATGCGCGTCTCGGCGAGCCTGAAACTGCCCGAGGTCTCCGGGGAGCAGGCACTGGGCTACTGGCCGGCCTTCTGGACACTGGGCGCCGACTACCGCGGCAACTACCAGAACTGGCCGGGCGTGGGCGAGTTCGACATCATGGAGAACGTCAACGGCCAGAGCGCCGCACACGGCGTCCTCCACTGCGGTGTCAACCCTGGCGGCCCCTGCAACGAGACCACCGGCATCGGCAACAGCGCGACGTGCGACGGCAGCTGCCAGGGCGGCTTCCACGAGTACGCGCTCGAACTCGACCGCACCGGCGCCACCGAGGAGCTGCGCTGGTACCAGGACGGCCGGCTCTTCCACACCGTGCGGGAGTCCGACATGGACGCCGCCACGTGGCAGAACGCCACGGACCACGGCCACTTCGTCCTGCTCAACCTGGCCATGGGCGGCGCCTTCCCCAACGGCGACGCGGGCCAGGACACCCCGACGGCCGCCACCGTGTCCGGGGGCTCGCTCCTCGTCGACCACGTCGCCGTGGACGTCACCGCTCCCGCCGGGAACGAGGCGGGGTGAGAGAAGAGGTCTCCGAGCGGCGCTCCCCACCTACTGCGGGGGGCGCCGTTTGACGTCCCTGGCAGCATGACCGCCACGTCTGTTTACGTGATCTCCGAGGTCGAGGTGGTGGACGAGGAACTGGCCGACAGCTACCGGGCGTTGGCTGAGGACTCCATTCGCCGGCACGGCGGCCGCTACCTCGTTCGCGGTGCCCTGCCCGACGCCGTGGAGGGTGCCTGGCCCGCCTCCGAGCGCCTCGTCGTCCTCGAGTTTCCGGACGCCGAGCGGGCCAGGGAGTGGTACGCGTCCGCCGAATACGCGCCGACGCTGAAGCTGCGGCAGTCCGCACTGGAGCGGCGGCTTCTCTTCGTCGACGGGGTGTCCGGGTAGCGGGCCCGGGAACCGCCCGGCCCCGCCGTGATCGGCACGGCGCAGGCCCCGGCCGGCGAGGCACCCGCTCGGCGTCAGGGACCCAGGGATCACGTCCACCGGTTCGGGGCCGTCCGCGGCTTGATCCGGTGATCGATGCCGTACAGGATGATCGCCGTGTCAACTCACCCCGCAGTCAATCCCCTTGGCGGCGCCTGGCCCCGTGTCTCGGCGCCGTGGCCCGAACGCAGCGCCCCGCTCTACGGTCAGGACTTCGCACGCGACCCGTTCTCCTACTACGCGAGTCTGCGCAGAACCTTCGGTCCAGTGGCCCCGGTGACACTCGAGGAGACGGGGGCCTTGCGCGGGTACCTGGTCCTCGACCACGCCGACCAGTTGGACATCCTGCAAAACCGCGGCCGTGTGCTGTGGACGCGGGACTCCCGCTGGTACCGCGACCTGGCACAGGGAACCCTTCCCGCGGGGCATCCGATGATCCCCCAGTTCGCCTACCGGCGCAGCCGCCTGTACGCGGAGGGCGCGGAGCACGCGCGGCTGGCCGAGCCGGGCAACAAGGCGCTGGCCGAACTCGACCTGCTGCGCACCCGCGACCTGATCGAGGACCTCGCGCACCAGCTCATCACCGCGTTCTTCCCCGAAGGCGGGCCGCGGGAGTGGAACGAGGTCGACATCCTGGCCCAGTACGCGCTGCCGCTGCCGCTGCTGGTCGTGATGCGGCTGATGGGCATGGACGAGAGCGGCGCGCTGGCCACGGGCAACGCCATCCACGACCTGCTCAGCGGTGGCACAGGTGCCGAGCGTGCCGCCGCCGAGCTCGACGCGCAGATGCGTGCCCTGGTCACCGGCAAGGAGCGGGCCCCGGGGCCCGACCTGGTCTCGTGGATGCACCACTACAACCGCGAGCTGAGCCTGGGCATGGACACGCACGAGTTGAGCGAGGACGTGTGGCTCCAGATCGTCGCGGGGCGCGGCGCCAGCACGACCTGGATCTGCAACACCGTGCTGGAACTGCTGACCAACCCCGACCTCCACGCCGACGTCATCGCCGGGCGCTGCCAGATGGAGGAGGCGATGAACCGCGTGATGTGGGTCAACGCCCCCATCCAGAACCTCATCGGCCGGTGGGCCACCCAGGACACCACGCTGGGCGGATACCCCGTCAACTGCGGTGACATGGCCATCATCTGCCTCGGCGCGACAGGCGCCGACCCGACGATGCTCTCGGCGGGCTGGGACGTCTCCCGGGTCAACAGGTCGCACCTGGCGTGGGGCGCGGGGGCGCACGCCTGCCCGGCCCACGACATCGGCACGCTCATCGTGCGCACCGGGCTCGAGGTGCTGTGGAGCCGGCTGCCGGGCCTGCGGATGTCCGTGGCGAAGGAACAGCTCAACTGGGACCTGCCGTACATCGCGCGGTCCCCCACCGCGCTACCCGTCATCTTCCCCCTCCCGCCGACGGCCTCGACGAACGGACAGCAGTGGACCGCACAGCACAGCTTCATCTCGAACCCGCCCCAGCCGATCTCCACGGAGGCGAAGGAGCGGCCCTCCGCGCAGCAGGGCCGGTTGCCACTGTGGCGCTCCCTGGTGGCGTGGTGGCCAAAGCGGTGACGACGCGGGAGGCGGGCGCCCTCGTGATGAGCGACGCCCGCTTCTCCAAGGACATCAGGAACTGGGGCGCCCACGCGCGCGGCGAGATACCGGCGGACTGGCCGCTGCTGTTCATCGTCGAGGGCAAGGGGCTGCTCACCACCGACGGACAGACCCACCGCCGGCTGCGGCTTCCCGTGCAGCGGGCCATCTCGCCGCGGCGCGTACAGGCCCTGCGGCCCCGTATCGAGGCCGTCACCGACCGCCTGCTGACCGAGCTGGCAGCCGTACCCGCGGGTCGGGAGACCGACCTTCTGAGTGGCTTCGCGCTGCCGCTGCCGCTGGAGGTCATCTGCTCGCTCCTCGGCGTCCCGGAGGAGGGGGCGCTGCGCGAGGAGCTGCGTGAGCTGTCGGCCGCCGCCATGAACTCCGAGGCCTCCGTCGAGGAGGTGCAGGACACCGTCGGGCAGCGCTTCCCCGCGACCCTGCTGGCGCTGATCGGACAGAAGCGGGCACGCGGCGACCGTGACGACCTGACCATGGACCTGGTCACGGCCATGGACGAGGGCGAGCTCTCGGAGGCGGAGGTCATCGGGAACCTGGTGGTGACCATCATCGGTGGGCACGAGACCACGGCCAACCTCATCTGCCACGCCGTCACAGGGCTGCTGACCCACCCCGACACGCTCGCGGCGGCCAGGAAGCGGCAGGAGGCGGGGGCCGACGGGGACAACCCCTGGTCGGAGGTCGTCGAGGAGGCGCTGCGCTGGGAGTCCCCCAGCCGCAACGTCATGTTCCGCTACGCCACCGAGGACGTGGCCATCGGCGAGGACGTCGTCCGCGAGGGAGAGGCGGTGCTGGTGCCGCTGCCGGCCATCCAGCGCTGCCCGCACGCCTTCCCCGACCCGTCACCCGACGTGTTCGCGCCCGGACGCGCCGACGCCTCCCGCCACATCGCCTTCGGGGTCGGCCCGCACCGCTGCCCCGGCGCGTCCCTCGCCCGGCTCGAGGCGGAGATCGCCCTGAGCCGGCTGTTCGACGCCTTCCCGCACCTGCGACTGGCCGCCACACCGGCCCCCCGGGTGCCGTCCCTGGGCATCAACGGATACCAGAAGCTGCCGGTCCACCTGGGCTGAGACGAGGCGCCGGATCCGCGGTGCGGCGCCGCCCGGGGCCGGGTGGCGCCGCACCGCGGGTTTAGCGGCCTGTCGCCAGGGGCACCGCGTGGGCCGGGTGCTGCTCCGGTCCTGGCCCCCGCGCGGGCGGCACGCTACGACCACTTCCCGGGCACTGCGCGGTGTCGCGGTCGGTCGGCTGTCGGTGACGACGCGCGGCGCGGGCGAAGACCCGGCAGCGACGCTGCCCAGCCCTCTCCCCACGGGAGGTCGCATGAGCTTCGATGGCGGGACGGGCCGCGGTGACGGCTCCGCCGACGGTCAGGACCGTCGTGGCCGCTGCGACGACGGCCCGGGTCATGCTCACCGCTCCGACGACGGTCAGGACCGCGGCGGCGGTATGGACCGCGGCGGGGGTGCGCAGCCGGAAGAGCGCTTTCCGGAGAGCGCGACCGAGCGGTCCGCGATGCTCGGCGCACTCATCACCGCCAGCCATCTGTCCACGCTGGAGATGCTTCCGCACCACCTGTCCGAACAAGCGGCCCGCGTCGGACTGACCGACGTGAAGATCTATCTGGTCGATCTGCAACAGGACCTGCTGACCCCGCTGGCCCCCCACCCCCCGCCCGCCGGTGGGGAGGGCCTGCGCCCGGAGGAGATCAGCGTGGAGGGAACCGTGGCCGGACGGGCTTTCCAGCACGGAGAGGTCCTTCCGGCGTCGCCGGGCGACCGCGACCACTGGTGGGTGCCGCTCGTGAACGGTACGGACCGGCTCGGTGTGCTGCGCATCGCCGCACCGGACGCCGACGAGGCGGCTCAGCTGGACATGCGCCGGCTGGCCGGTCTGGTGGCCCTGATGGTGGTCAGCAAGCGCGGGCTCAGCGATTCCTACAGCCGGCTGGTCCGCCGTCGGCGCATGGATGTGGCGACCGAGATGGAATGGCGTCTGATGCCTTCCAGGAGCTTCGCCACCGAAAGCCTGATGATCAGCGCGCTGATGGAGCCCGCGTACGAGGTCAGCGGGGACGTCTACGACTACGCCTTCGACGGGCGCATCGCGCACCTCGCCCTGTTCGACGCGATGGGCCACGACACCGCCGCGGGGCTGACCGGCAACCTCGCGCTGTCCACGGCCCGCAACGCCCGCCGCGAGGGAGCCGATCTTCCCCAGACGGCCGCGGCCGTGGAGGACGTCCTGTTGGAGCAGTTCTCAGGGGACCAGTTCGTCACGGGCATCCTGGCTCAGCTTGACGTGACCACCGGTGCGCTGCGCTGGGTCTGCTGCGGGCACCCCCCTCCGGTCGTCGTGCGCGGGCGCCGCACCTTCCACCTGGACCGCCCTCCGGCGCCTCCCATGGGGGCCGGTTTCGGCGCACCGGAGGACTTCTGGAGCACGGAGCTCGAACCCGGTGACCGTCTGCTGCTCTACACCGACGGCATCACCGAGGCCCGCAGCCCCGCGGGGGAGGAATTCGGCCTGGGCCGCTTCCTCGACTTCCTCCTCCGCCACCAGGCGGACGGACTGCCCGTCCCCGAAACGCTGCGCCGGCTGATCCGCCACCACCTGGAGTACCACCAGGGGCGGCTCGACGACGACGCGACGATCCTGCTCGCGGAGTGGCACGGTCCTGTCGGCCTCGCCACCGGCGAGGCCAAGGACCGCGTCGGCGTCCCGGTCGTACCGGACGGCCGCCGCGAGGGCTGAGACCCCACGGCCCGGCTTCTGCGGGTGAGGCGCGCCCGCCGTGGGCGGGAGAGGGTCACGAGCGACGGGGCTTGCCGCGGCGTGAGCCGCCGCCCTGCGCACCCCTGCCACCGCCTCCGCCGCGGGCGCTTCGGCCTCCCGACCTGCCGGGCGCGGGCTTGCGGCGCGGTGCGGGCTTGTCCGAGCGCTTCTGCTTGGGCTGGGCCTCGGGGGCCCTGCGGCCCCGGGTGCTGTTGACGGTGCGGCCGCGGACGATGCCGATGAAGTCCTCCACCCCGTCCGTGGTCCGCTCCTGGGGCCACGCGAGCGCCACCTGGGAGGTGGGGGCGTCCGTGACGGTGCGGTACGTCAGGTCCCTGCGGTGGTGGAGGCGGGCCAGGGACTGGGGGACGACGAGGAGCCCCACCCCGGCGGCCACCAGCTCGACCGCGTCGGCGGTCGTCGCGGGTCGTTCCCTGGCAGCCAGGCCGGGCAGGTTCTCCCAGCCGAGGACGTCGTCGAGGGGGTGCAGCAGGATGTCCTCGGCCAGATCGCCGGTGGTCACCTCGTCCGCCGCGGTCACGAGGTGGTCCTTGGGGACCACGACGACCGTCTTCTCCGTGTAGAGGGGGATCGCGCTGAAGTACTCACGGTCGACGGGGAGCCGCACGAACCCCGCGTCGGCACCGCCGTCCCGCAGCAGCCCCGGCGCCTCGGCGGCGGTCACGGGGGCGAGGTGCAGCGGCACGTCCGGCAGCCGCTCCTCCCAGATCCGCGCCCACTTCGTGGGCGTCACACCGGGGACGAACGCGACCGTGAACGAAGGGGAGGATTCCGAGCCTGTCACGCCGCCAGGCTACCGGGCGTGGTGAAAGGCACCGCGGGCGATCGATACCCTTGACCCATGACGTCGCACAAGACCACCCAGACCATGAAGCCCGCGACCGCGGCGAAGAAACTGGGTGTGTACCTCGAAGCCACCCCCGCCGAGTTCCAGGAGGGCGTGGTCTCGCGCGACGAGCTGAACGCCCTCCAGGCCGAGCCGCCCGAGTGGCTGCTGGAACTGCGCCGCAACGGCCCCCACCCGCGCCCCGTGGTCGCCGCGAAGCTGGGCGTGTCCATCTCGGGCCTCGCCCGGGGCGGCGTCACCGAGGCGCTGACGACCGAGAAGATCGACGCGCTCAAGGCGGAGAACCCCGAGTGGCTGCGCAAGGAACGCGCCACCCAGGCCGAGGTCCGCAAGGAAGCGGCACGCATCAAGGCGAAGAACGCCGCCGCGCGCGACGAGGAGCGGCAGGCGCCCCGCCGCTGAGCGGAGGCGCGGGAGTTCGGCTTTTGTTCCACTTCCGTACAGGTTCCCGGGCGTACACGGGTGGCAGGATGCGCTGGTCTGCTCGCCTGTGACGGGCGAGGTAGCGCACATTCCTCGCACGCACAGGGCTGGTCCATGTCGCTTGAGAACGTCTCCCCGAGTCCGGCGGTAACGGAAACCGCCGTACCCGAACTCCGGCCGCTTCCCGGCGAGTCGGCTTCCGACGAGTCGGCTTCCGGAAAGGCGAGTCCCGGGAATACGAGTCCGGGTGACACCAGACCCGGGAAGGCGGGCTCAGGGGCACGCCAGGGCCACCGGTACGACATCGACCTGCTGCGCGTCGTGTGCGCCTGCTCGGTCGTCGTCGGGCACGTCGGTGGCGCGTGCATGGAGGCGGTCGACAGGAGCGCAGACAACGGGCGTGCGGTCTACTGGACGGGCCTCTTCCTCGACTCGGTCACCAGCTGGGCCGTCCCGATGTACTTCGCCATCGCCGGCTGGGCCGTGCTGGTGGGCGCTCCCCCGCGCAGCGGCCGGACCCTGCGCCGGCGCTCCCTGCGCATGCTCGTGCCTGTGGGCATCTGGTCGGCGGTCTATCTCGCCTGGGGCCGGCTGCGGGACACCAACGAGGGACCGACGTCGAAACTCGCGCTGGAGGCCGTGTTCGGCACCGTCCAGCCCGCCTACCACCTGTGGTACTTCTACGCCCACGTCCCGCTCATCCTGATCCTGGGCCTGGTGATGCTGCTCAAGGCCGGACAGCGGCCATGGGGAGTGGTCGCGGCTCTGGTGGTCATCTCGGCGGGGCCCACCGCGGTCAGCGACCTGACCCGGCTCACCGGGTGGGACGTGCCGCGCTTCGGCTGGCAGCCCGGGAGCTACGCGCTGGTCTACGCCGTGGTCGGCGCCCTGCTCCTCAGCCTGCCGGCCACCCCGCGCAGGCACCGCGGCTGGTGGGCGGCGGGCGCGGTGGCGGCGCTGGCCGCGGTGCTGTGGTCCCAGGACCGCATCCACTTCGTCATCCCGAACGCCAGCGTGTTCGTGGCCGCGCTGAGCGTGTGCGTGCTGTTCGCCGTCAACGGGGTGCGGATCCCCGAGCGGATCCGTCCCCTGTTGGGCAAGCTGACGGACGCGGGGCTGGGCGCTTTCATGTTCCACGTGCTCGTACTGAACGCGGTCGCGCCCTGGTTCGTCTCCGCGGGACGCGGAGGGCTCGGCGCCGCCGGAGCCGCGGCGGCGCTGGCCGTCGTGACGCTGGTCCCCTCCTTCGCGCTGAGCATGCTGTGGGGGCGGCTCAGGTTGCGGCGCTACCTCGGATAGGCGGGCCGGCAGGCCGGGGACGTGCCCGGCCTGCCGGCCTGTCGTGTCACCGCAGTGCGCGCTGCGCGGTGCGGATCCGGCGCGCCGCCCAGCGCGCGGACGGGCTGCCGCGCAGCAGCCGGGCGCGGACCGACGTTCCGCCTCCGGGGAGCGCCAGCGCGGTGAGGCGGCGGCGCTTGAAGTAGCGCTCGGTGTTCTCATCGAGGCGGGCGTCGAGCCAGGCGATGGCCTCCTCGCGCAGCAGCGGGTGGAGCTTGGCCTGCATGCAGTAGCCGACCGTCCGCAGGAGAGCGGCGAGTGCGTCGGTCCGCTCGCCGGTGCCGGGCGCGTACGTCCGCTGCCCCGTGACGGGCGTGTGCTCCGCGTCGGCGGCCGCACCGCCTTCCAGATCGGGGACGAGGAAGTCGACGAGGGTCACCGGCACGCGGTTGCTGTTCTGGTACGGCGTCAGCCGGTCGAGCAGCGGCGTCGTGCCCACTCGGGCGATGCCGATGCCGTAACAGGTGGCCGCGGTCAGCATGGCGGTCGAGAAGCAGCCCACCACCAGGTTCGGGCGGCACCGTTCGTACACGGTCTCGGCCAGCACCGGGCTGTCCAGGACGTGCAGCCGCACCCCCGCCTGCGCCGCGGTCTTCTCCAGGACGTGCGAGTAGCGGGCCGGAGCGGTGGGATGCGGTTTGAACACCAGGCACTCGTGTCCCGCCGCGACCGCCCCGCGCAACATGCGCACGTGCAGTTGCTCCTCCTCTTCCGGGCTGAGGATGCCCAGCGCCGCGAGGTACTGTCCGAGCAGCACGGCGCTCGGTCCCTCGGCCGCGACGCCGGCGAGCTCCGGCAGTCCCGCGGCGGCCTCGCCCAGTTCGCCGAGGACCGCCCTGAAGGCGTCGGTCGGCACGGTCTCGGGCCGCACGGCGTGCTCCGCCAGCAGCAGCGGACGCAGCCCCGGCACCAGGTCCAGGTGCAGCAACCGCTGGATCCGGCAGCCCAGCCACTGGGGCAGCCGCTCCCTGGTGGGGCCGTAGCTCATCAGCCCGTCGGCGTAGACGTGGACGGCGCTGCCGCTGAAGATCGTGGCCAGCGCTTTCGCGGGGCTGACGTGGACCGATTCCACGACCAGCTCGACCGGCGCGTCGCCGAGCCGCCACGTGTGGCGGAACATCCGCTCCCACACGGGGGATTCGTCGCGCAGCGGAGCCCAGGTGCTCGGGTGGAAGGGGCGGATGGCCTCGTTCCAGTCGATGGTCTCGTCGAACCGCTCGGCGAGGCGGTCGAAGCCGGTCATGGCGGTGAGCCCGGTCGCCGCCTCCGGGGTGGGGGCGTTGGTGGTCACCAGGAGAATCCTGCGGGCGGCTTCCCGCGGCCCGAACTGGCCCGCGTCCAGGGAGGCGGCCAGGGTCGCCGCACCGTAGAGCGTGGAGACCTCGAAGAGCTGTACGGGGCGAAGGGCCCGGTTGTCCCGGGTGTGGCGAGGAGACGTGCTCACGGCTCAGGCCGCCTTTCGCGCGGAACGGTGGCGTCGCAGCATGTCGGCGCGTGCGTGGTCCATGCCGGAAAGGGTCTCCTCCAGCACGTCCTGGGGCATGCCCTGCATGGCGGTGGTCACCATCTTCTTCAGACGTCTGGCGACCGGGGCGTGATAGCGCCGGATGGCGGCCAGGTGGAAGGCGAGCAGCGCCAGGTACGTCCGCACCGCCTTGGGCAGGAAGCGCTCACCCTCGGGGTCGGCGGCGAGGTCGGCGAGCAGGGCGTCGTGGGCGGGGATGAAGTCGAGTTGCCGGGCGTCGCGGATCTGGGTGAGGGAGGTGGCCACCCCGCGCCGGTAGAAGACGCCGAGCAGCCCACTCGCCGCGAAGGAGCGGGCCTTCAGGTGCAGCCGCCATGTCCACAGCCGGTCCTCCGCGGTGCGCAGGCCGGCGTCGAAGCGCAGCGCGCCGTCGGCGAACAGTTCGCGCCGGTAGACGCCCGCCCACACGAACGGGTAGTCCACCATCGTCTCTGCCTGCGGCGGGGCGATCACGTCCCGGGGGTGCAGCACCCGCTCGCGCACCGGTGCCGGAGCCCGGCGCACGACGCGTTCGGTGCCGGTGCTGCGCACGTGGTCCGTACGGACGAAGTCGCAGCCCAACTCCTCGATGGCGCGCACGAGTGCGGCGAGGTGCCCTGGGCCGTACCAGTCGTCTCCGTCGAGGAAGGTGACGTAGTCGCCGCGCGCGGCGTCGATTCCGCTGTTACGGCTCTGCGCGATGCCCTTGTTCACCTCGTGCCGCAGCACGGTGGCGCCGGGCAGCCGGTGTGCCCACGCGTCGAGAATCTCCGGGGTGGCGTCCGTGGAGCAGTCGTCGACGAGGAGGAACTCCGTACCGGCGTCCGCGTTGTTGGCGAGGCTCCGCAGAGTGTCCTCCGCGAATTCCTGCACGTTGTAGCACGGCACGATGACGGTGAGCTTTGGCATGGGCAATCCAGGGGGCAGGGCGGAATGACGGAGAAAAGGAGCCGCACGGCGAACGGTCGGTGAATTCGTGGTGAACTCGGAAAGGAGAGAAAGATCGGTGCACGCGGAACCCGGCAGCCTGGTCAAGGACAACGGGCAAGAAATGCACGGCAGCAGCGTAAGCACTGCGAGTGGCTTTTCGGCCCGGCTTGAGTGAAGCGACGAAAAACCCGGCATGCGAAGCGCCCCGGCAAAAGACGCAAGCGTGGCCAGTTGCCCAGCTCTCCGGTGAATTCTTCGAGATTCATCTCACAGGATTCATCTCACAGGACAGGGGTGTGCGCGGCTCAGACCGCCTCCGCCTCGATGACCGAGGAGAGGGACGGGGTCTCAGCGATGCGGTTGAGCCGGAACCCGGAGCTGTCCAGCAGCGTCCGGAAGTCCGCGGCGGTGCGCTCCCGGCCCCTGAGAACCATGAGCATGACGATGTCCAGGTCGAGAGCGGGGTGCGGGGTGCCGTCGTCCGGCAGCACCGCGTCGATCACCAGCAGGCGGGCGCCCGGCGTCATCGCCGCCCGCACGGCGCCGAGGATGCGCAGGCAGTCCTCGTCGGACCAGTCGTGGAGGACGTTCTTGAGGAGGTAGAGGTCACCGCCCGCGGGCACCGCGGTGAAGAAGTCGCCGCCCTCGGTGCTCCAGCGCCCCTCCAGCTCCGGTTCGTCCAGCAGGTGTTCGGCGACGGTCCCGGGCCGGTCGTAGAGCACGCCGGTCAGGCCGCGGAAGCGGGTGAGGAGGTCGCGCAGGAGACCACCCCTGCCGCCGCCGACGTCGACGACCGTGCC
Source organism: Streptomyces tubbatahanensis (assembly GCF_022699385.1). NCBI lineage: Bacteria > Bacillati > Actinomycetota > Actinomycetes > Kitasatosporales > Streptomycetaceae > Streptomyces > Streptomyces tubbatahanensis. The sequence goes on from NZ_CP093846.1 coordinate 494,282, forward strand.
GCTGTCCGGGAACGGGTAGCCGTCGGTGATGTGTGCGTTGACGGTGCCGGGACGCGAGGTCATCGCGGCGTCGAAGAGCCGGCTCTTGTCGGGCACCGCGGCCAGGTGGTCGAAGAAGGAACAGCCGTAGGCCGCGTCGAAGCCGGGCTCTCCGGTGCGCACGGCGCCGGGGATACCGGCCGCGGCCCGGCGGAACATCTCGTCCGTGAACATCAGGACGGGGGCGTGCTGTGAGCCGGGGACGTCCGTGCGCAGGGCCGTGCCGCTGTCGGTGAGGGTGAAGGCGCCGTTCTCCTCGTGGAAGAGACCGCGCGCGGCCAGCAGCCGCAGCACCCGGCGCAGCGGATCGGCCCGGGTGCCCGAGCGGTCGGCCAGTTCTTCCGCGGTGCGGGGCCCGTCCGCGAGGAGGTCGGCGATCCCGTGCTCCACGACGGCGCGCAGGGCCGAGGCGTGGATGTGCCCGTACATCAGGTCGCGCAGGGGGCCGACGGGCGCGGGTACGGGCACGCCAGTCGGCTGGTCGTCCGGGGTGAAGGTCACCGGTTCGCTCCTGTCTTCGGGGGTGTGCCACACCACCGTCGCCGACCGCGGTGGGCCGAAGGCGTCCGTGACACGCGGCTCAGCGCTCGGGGGTGTCCCGGCGGGCCAGGAGAGAGACGACGTGTGCGGCGAGGGCGTCGAGGACGGCGGCGGCGCCCTCGCCGTCACCGAGGACGAGGTAGTTGAGGGTGAGGCCGTCGATCATCGAGGCGAGGTAGCGCACCAGGGTCTCGGGTGGAACGAGGAGCCGCAGGCCGAGGTCCGCGCACAGGTGCTCGATGAGGTTCCGGTTGGCGGCGGCGTACTGCTCGTACTGGCGCCTTGCCAGGTACTCGAAGCCCGGCTGGCGCAGGGCGTACTGGGTGAGTTCGTAGGTGAGCATGTGCTCGTCGGGGTGGGCGAGCACATGGCCCCAGTAGGTGCCGAGCGCGGCCCTGACGCTCTGGTGCATGTCGTCGGTGGGCTGGATGCGTGCGGCGACAGGCGTGACCGAGTGCGCGGTGATCGTCTCCATGACGTTCTCGAGCAACGCCTGCTTGGAGTCGAAGCAGTAGTGGAAGACGCTGAGCGAGACGCCGGCCTCGGCGCAGATGGAGCGGGTCGTGGCCCGCGCGACACCGTCGCGGGTCATCACGCGGATGGCCGCTTCCACCAGTTGTCTGCGCCGCTGCGTCGACGGCAGCCGTTCCATGGTCGGCTTCCTCCTCGGGGCCGGGCCGGCTCGCCGCGGACGGCGCCGGTGAAAGTTGCGTGGAGGCCGTGCGGGGAGCCGGGGGCGGTCTCGTACGGCGGGCTTCAACGGGGCGCGGGCTGCCTGGGTTTGGGCGCCTGGAGCCCGATTTGTGCGCGGTGGATACGGGCAGAGAGCAGCTTGAGGGTCCGTCAGACCGCCTGGACAGGTCAAGCGTCCGGGACGGTTGACCTGATAATCCGGCGACCGCATTCTGTGCCGGTCACAGGACGCGGCAGGCCGGCCTCGCGGCGCGCCCCGTCGAGCAGCGATCGTCTGGAGGAGCGCCAGATGCGTAAACGATGGACCGGCCTGGTCACGGCAGCCTGTCTGGTGGTGACCGCGGCACCCTCGCTCGCGGTCGCCGCTCCCGCCGCGCGCGCCGCGCCGGAGCCTGCCGGCGCGACGTCCTCTGAGGTGACGGACTACTGCGAGGGCCAGTGCCACGACATCCTGCCGCCAGGGCAGAACGGCTCGGCCACCGCGGCGCAGATCATCCTCAACAAGATCACCGGAGCCAAGCCCAAGCACACGGACGACCAGTTGGGCAAGTACGCCGACCTGGTGGACGACTACGCGGGTCTGACCAACGGCAAGCTCAGCACGTTCTTCAACGACGCCTCCTTCGGTGTCCCCGACGACCAGGTGGAGAGCCGGAAGAACCCCGGCGGACGCAAGGACGTCACCATTACCCGGGACACGGCCGGAATTCCGCACATCAAGGGGACGACCCGCGCCGGCACGGAGTACGGGGCCGGGTACGCGGCCGGCCAGGACCGGCTGTGGATGATGGACGTCTTCCGGCACATCGGCCGCGGCCAACTGACCTCCTTCGCGGGCGGCGCCGAGGGCAACCGGCAGCTGGAGCAGCAGTTCTACCTGGGCGGCGCCTACAAGGAGAGCGAGCTGAAGGCACAGGTCGACCGGGTGCGCGACTCCGGGCCGCGGGGACGGCAGGCCTACGAGGACGTCACCGCCTACCTGAAGGGGCTCAACCGGTACATCGATGACGCCAAGAAGGGGCTGTACTTCCCCGGCGAGTACGACCTGACCGGCAACGCCAACATCCTCACAGGTGAGGGGATCGAGCCGTTCGAGCCCACCGACCTGGTCGCCATCGGCACCGTCATCAGCGCCCTGTTCGGCGCCGGCGGCGGTGAGCAGGTCGCCGCCGCCCTCGTCAAGCAGGCCGCCCAGCACAAGTACGGCAAGGAGAAGGGCGAGAAGGTCTACCAGGCCTTCCGGATGCAGAACGACCCGGAGGCCGACCTCACCCTCCACGACGGCCAGCGGTTCGACTACGCGGCCAGCCCCGAGAACCCGCACGGGGTCGCCATGCCCGATCCGGGCTCGGTGAGCAAGCAGCAGGTCGTCTACGACCCCACGGGATCGGCCGCGGACGGTGCGAAGGCGAAGGGGAAGCGGAAGGCCGACGGGGGAACCGGCGGCCAGGGAAGCGGTGCCGCCGCCGACGAGGCGCGGGACCGCTCGGACACCGCGAAGGCCAACCTCCGCCACAAGCCGAAGCTGGCCAAGGCCGAGGGGACGCTGTCCGACGGCGTCCTTCCCAAGGACCTCTTCTCGCGCAAGCACGGCATGTCCAACGCCCTCGTGGTCTCCGGCAAGCACACCGACACCGGCAACCCCGTGGCCGTCTTCGGCCCGCAGACCGGCTATTTCGCGCCGCAGTTGCTGATGCTCCAGGAGATCCAGGGCCCAGGACTCAGCGCCCGCGGCGCCGCCTTCGCCGGGCTCAACCTGTACGTGCAGCTCGGGCGCGGCCAGGACTACGCCTGGAGCGCCACCTCGGCCAACCAGAACATGACCGACACCTACGCCGTCGACTTGTGCAACACCGACGGCAGCCCCGCGACGAAGAACTCCACCGCCTACATGTTCCACGGCACCTGCACACCGATGGAGAAGCTCGTCCGCGAGAACGCCTGGAGCCCGACCATCGCCGACGGCACCAAGAAGGGCTCGTACAAGCTGGTCGCGCACCGGACGAAGTACGGGGTGGTCCGCTACCGGGCCACCGTCGACGGCAAGCCGGTCGCGTACACCACGCTGCGCTCCACCTACCGGCACGAGGTCGACACGCTGATCGGCTTCCAGATGTTCAACGACCCCGAAGCGGTGACGGGGCCCGAGAGCTTCCAGAAAGCCGCCTCGAAGATCGGCTACACCTTCAACTGGTTCTACGCCGACGCGGAGCACACGGCCTACTACAACTCCGGTCTCAACCCGACGCGCAGTCCTGGGGTGGATCCGAACCTGCCCATCAGGGCGAGCGAGAAGACCGAGTGGCGGGACTGGGACCCGGAGACCAACACGGTTTCGAACACGCCCTTCGGCGAGCACCCCAACGACGTCGACCAGGACTACTACGAGTCCTGGAACAACAAGATCGCCAAGGGGTACACGGTGGCAGGATTCGGCGACGGGCCCGTCTACCGCAGCGATCTCCTCGACAGCCGGATCAAGGATCTGATCAGCGACGGCAAGAAGGTCTCGCGCGCCTCCCTGACCCGCGCCATGGAGGACGCGGCGGTCACCGACCTGCGCGGCGAGGCGGTACTGCCCGAGCTGCTGAAGGTCATCGACACCGAGAAGATCGCGGACCCCGACCAGAAGGAGGCCGTCGACGGTCTCCGCAGCTGGCTCGAGGACGGTGCGGAGCGCAAGGAGACCGCTCCGGGCAGCAAGACCTACGCCCACTCCGACGCAGTCCGGCTGATGGACGCCTGGTGGCCGCTGCTGGTCGAGGACGCGTTCCGTCCCGCCCTGGGCGGGGAACTCTACGACGCGCTGACGAACGCGCTGCAGGTCGACGAGACGCCCTCCACCCCCGGCGACGGCGTGGCCCACAAAGGCTCGGCCTTCCAGCACGGATGGTGGTCCTACGTGCACAAGGACCTGCGCAACGTCCTGGGCGAGAAGGTACCGGGCGCGGCACCGCAGAAGTTCTGCGGCGCGGGTGACGTGGCACAGTGCCGTGCGACCCTGCTGAGCACGCTCGCCGAGGCCGCGAAGACCCCGGCGGAGACGACGTACCCGGGCGACGACGTGTGCGAGGCGGGCGACCAGTGGTGCGCCGACTCCATCCAGCAGCGTCCGCTGGGCGGCATCACCGACGACCTGACCAACTGGCAGAACCGCCCGACCTACCAGCAGGTGGTGCAGTTCCCCGCACACCGGTGAACTGAGGCGGCACGGCGGTGGAGGGGTACCGGCAGGCCCGGTACCCCTCCCTCGTGCTCCGGCCCCCTCGCGGCCTGCGGGTCGGTCCGAAGCGTCTCTTGGCGGCGTGGCGGCATGGCGGCCGCACGGACGGGTACCGGTGGCCAGCGAGTACCCTGCGGTGACGGGCGCGTAGTGCGTAGTGCGCGGTGACGGGCGGCGGGATGCGGCCGGGAGGCCTGCGGGACGAGGAGGAGTACCGGGAGGCAGGCCACTGCCTGCGCGGTCATCCGCGCGAGCCTTCGCGCGGTGTGTGCCGACAAGGAGGCTCGAGGCGATGGCAGGCGTGCGGCTGGGTGTGCTGGACGTGGGGTCGAACACCGTCCGGCTGGAGATCGCGGACGCGGACGGCGCGGCGCCCCTCCCCCTCCACACGGTCAAGTACCCGCTGCGGCTGGCCGACGACGTGGCCGAGGACGGCCGGCTGCCAGGTGACGCGGTCGCCCGGCTGGTCGAAGCCGCGGCGGCGGCGCGGGACGAGGCCCGCGGGTGGGGTGTGCGTCGGCTGATGGCGTTCGCCACGGCCATCGTGCGCCACGCGCCCAACTGCGAACAGGTGTTGCGGGTGGTGCGCGAGGAGGCGGGGATCGACCTGCAGGTGATGTCCGGTGACCGGGAGGCCGAACTGACGTTCCTGGCGGCCCGCCGCTGGATGGGCTGGCGCGCCGGTTCCCTCGTCCTCATCGACATCGGCGGCGGCTCCGCCGAGGTGGCCTTCGGACGCGCCGGGCTCCCGGACTTCGCCGTGTCCCTGCCGCTGGGGGCCCGTCACCTGACGCGCGAGCACTTCGGTGCGGCGGACCCGCCCGCGCGCGACGCGGTCAAGGCGCTGCGCCGCCAGGTCAGACACCAGCTCCGCGACGTGGCCGCCCGGATCCGCTGGGAGGAGCCGCACACGGCCGTGGCCACCTCCCGCACCTTCCAGCAACTGGCCCGGCTGTGCGGGGCCGCGCCGGGACGCAAGGGCCCCTTCGTGCCGCGCTGGTTGGACCGCGGCCGGCTCGGGCGGCAGATCGGGACGCTGGCCGAGCTGCCCGCGGCCGAACGCGCCCGTCTTCCAGGGGTCTCGCCGGCCCGCGCAGGACAGATCCTGGCGGGCGCCGTGACCGCCCACGCCGCGATGGGTCTCCTCGGCCTGGAGCAGTTGCTCATCTGTCCGTGGGCGCTGCGCGAAGGCGTACTCCTGGAACACCTCGAGGGCTCCAGGCCCGCCGCCGCGGGCGATCCGGAAGGCGGGGTGCCGCACGAGAGGCACGCGGACGGCTCGCCGGCCCGGGCCACCGCTGTCAGAGGCGAGCACGTGGGCGACGCCGCGCGCACGTACGAGAGGGTTCACCCGTGAGTGGCCGGGTGGCCGGATCCGGGCGGGCCGGGAAGATGACGCGCCGATGGGTGACATGCAACGGCGCGCGGTGGGCAGGTGTCGTGACACAGTCGTGACCTGGGCCAGCCGGACGCGTATGGAGGCGAAGCCATGAGGGTGACCGGTCTTACGGACAGCGGGAGCATCGAGGCCGGGGAAGCCGGTCCTTCCTTCCCGCTCGGGGATCCGGCCCAGGTCTCTCCCCATGACGCGCGCACGCTGACGCAGGAGTTCCTCGCCCGTCTGGACGCGCTGGAGGAGGGCACCCGCGAGTACAGCTACGTGCGCGACACGCTGATCGAGATGAACCTGTCCCTGGTGCGCTACGCCGCCTCCAGGTTCCGCTCCAGCGGCGAGGAGATGGACGACATCGTGCAGGTCGGCACCATCGGACTCATCAAGGCCATCGACCGCTTCCAGGTCTCCCGCGAACTGGCCTTCACCACCTTCGCGGTGCCCTACATCGTCGGAGAGATCAAGCGCTTCTTCCGCGATACCACCTGGGCCGTCCACGTCCCCCGCCGGCTCCAGGAAGCCCGCGCCCAACTCGTGCGCGCCGCCGAGGAACTGCGCTCCCGGCTCGACCGTGAACCGACGGTCGCCGAGTTGGCCGTGCTCATGTCGCTGGCGGAAAGCGAGGTCGTCGAAGCGCAGAAGGCCTCCAACGGCTACACCACCTCCTCCCTCGACACCACCTCGACCGGTGACGACGACACCGCCCTCGCCCACCGCATCGGCTCCCCCGACCCGGCACTCGAGCTGGTCGAGGACTTCCACACCCTGGCCCCTCTCATCTCCGCCCTCGACGAACGCGACCGCAAGCTCCTCCACTACCGCTTCGTCGACGAGCTCACCCAGACCGAGATCGGAGAACGCCTCGGGGTCACCCAGATGCACGTCTCCCGCCTCCTGAACCGGCTCCTCGGCCGCCTGCGCGACGGCATGACGCCCGCCGGAGAGGCGGCCACCGAGCAGCCGGGCCAGACCGGCTCGGCGGCCGCCGCCCCGCCGGCTGCGGCCGAGCCGGCGCCCGCCCCGCGCGGGGAGCCTGTCCCCTCCTCCGACGCGCCGCCCGCCGACGCCCGCGACGCGGGGGACCTGGTGGGTCTGCGCCAGGTCCCCGCGCACCTGCCCGGGACCACGCTGGCGGCACTGCGCTGGGCGCGCGCCAACGATCCCGCCTTTCCCGCCGCGTCGGGCAAGCGCGGCAACGCACTGCTCTACGGCCTCGGTGACCTGCGGCACTGGGCGGCCAACCGGCCCCGCGCGGGGAAGTCCCGGCAACGGCCAGGTGCCGCGTCGTGTCCGCGAGGGCGGCGGTGAAAGGGGTAGCGCGGCTCGGGCAGCAGTCGCCCTCCGGGCACATGCATGCGCGCTCCCGTGCCAGGGCACCCGGTGTCCGCCGTACGACGCGACGTGCGGTGGACCGTACGGCGGCATCACCGGGAGAGGAGTACGCAGGTGAACGAGCACGACAAGGCCCCGCGCACCGCGGTGGAGGAGACGGAGGAGGAAGTGCGGGAGGCGCTGACCCACGTCGAGGAGGACGACGAGCACACCGGCGAGGCGGGGGACGCGTTGCGCCCCGACCGTGACGCCCAGGAGCAGGCGTACGGCGAGCCGGACGAGTGACCTCACCGGCCTCCCCGCGGCTCAGGCGCCGACGGTCCCGTCGACGCCCTCACGCAGAAGGTCCGCGTGTCCGTTGTGACGGCCGTACTCCAAGAGCACGTGCACCATCACCATCCGCAGCGACACGTCCTGGCTCCATCTGGGCTGATACCCGGACTGGTCCAGGGACCGCGCCTCCCGCTCGATACGGCGCGAGACGGCCACCTCCGCGTCCCAGGCCGCGAACGCCTCGTTCCTGGTCGACGCGCTCGCGTCGTACGCCGCCTGGAAGTCGATCCGATCGGACCAGACCATGGGCGCGTCGTTGTCCTCGAACACCCGGCGGAACCACGCACGCTCCACCTCGGCCATGTGACGCACCAGTCCGAGCAGCGACAGCGTGGACGGCGGCATCGACCGCTGCCGCAGCTCCTCGTCGCTCAGCCCCTCGCACTTCATGGCGAGGGTCGCGCGGTGGTAGTCGAGGAAAGCCCGCAGCATGGCGCGTTCGCTTCCGAAACGGGGCGGTCCCGTACGGGGCTGGCTGGTCACTGGCCGTGCTCCTCATCCGCGTCTGCGTCAATGCCGCCGTCTCCCGCCGACCGCGGCCGGAAGCACCGCTGTGGCCGCGGCGCCCAAGCCCCGGCCCATAACGCGGCGTTATGGGAAAACGGTATTACCCGCCTCTCCTCGGTTTCCGGAATCCTGGGCCCGTATTCCCCTGGCCTCCACGCGCCGGACACAGGCGCGTCGTCGGAAACGAGGAACCTTGCGGATCACCAGGCTACTCCCCACACTCATAGCCGCCTTACTCGCGGCTCTCACTCTCCAAACCGCCGCGGCGGCCGAGGACCGCTCCCCCGACGAGGGGGCGCGGGCCGCCGTCGCGACGAAGGCCCACGGTCTCCAGGACGGGCCGCAGCCGATCATCGGCGGCGGCTACGCACAGAGCGGGCCGTGGGCGGCACGGCTGTTCTCGGGCGGCAGGCAGACGTGCAGCTCGACGATCATCGCCCCCACCTGGATCCTCACCGCCAAGCACTGCGTCAGCGGCGGCGCGCTGTCCTTCCGCGTCGGCAGCCTCGACCAGACGAGTGGCGGCACCACGGCGAACGGTACGCAGGTGAGCACCCACCCGTCCGCCGACCTGGCGCTGGTCCGCCTCGACCGGTCCGTCTCGACCACCTACGCGACGCTCGGCGACCCGGGCACCGTCTCGGTCGGCCAGACGGTGCAGGTCTACGGCTGGGGCGCGACCTCGCGGTGCGGTCAGGAGATCAACTGCCAGTCCCGCTACCTGAAGGTGGCCAACGTGGTGGTGACCGGGGGATGCAGGGACGCCTACAACGGCTCGGCGATCTGCGCCCGCCGCGGTGACGGCATCACCGCGGGCGGCGACTCGGGCGGTCCCATGATGGCGGGCGGCGCCCAGGTCGGTGTCGCCTCCACCAGCGACCGGCAGACCACCACGGCGTACACCAACGTGACCCAGTACCGCTCCTGGATACGGTCGGTCGCCGGCGTCTGATCCTCCCGCCCCGCCGGCCCGCGCTCCTGACAGCTCCCTCACGCCCGCACGAGGGCCTCGCCAGGCCTTGTGCCCCTCACGGCGTGCCGGGGTTCACAGCGACCAGGTCGCGGGTGAGGAGGGCCACGTAGAGGCAGGCACGGGACTCGGGATCCTCCAGGTCCACGCCGAGCAGGCGCTCGATCGCGGCGATCCGGGTGTACAGCGTCGGCCTGCTCAGCCGGGTGCGCCGCGCCAGAGCGTTCTTGTTGCCGTTCACCGCGAGGTAGTCGCGCAACAGGTCGAGCAGTCCCGGACCGTTGCGCGCCTCGTCCTCCAGGATCCGGTACAGCTCCGTCTCCGCGAACGCCTGGAGGTGCCGGTTGTCCCGCAGCAGGGACAGCAGCCCCCGCAGCCGCAGGTCCGCGCTGCGGTGGAAGGGCCGCTCCGCGCCGTCCATCCCGGCGGCGACCTCCGCGATGTGGGCGGCCTCCGGCAGCCGCCGTGCCGCGGCCAGCAGCGAGGAGGCACCGTGCCCCACACCGATGCGCCGGTGCCGGCCGTCCCCGTACTGCCCCGAGCCGGGGAGCTGCTGGTCCAGTAGCCCGGCGAAGCGCTCCAGCAGCCGGTCCTCCTGTGTCGGTGCCGCGCAGGAGAACAGCACCCGGATCTCGCCGGTGTGGTTCGCGGTGACCAGGGCCGAGATACCGGCGGCCTTGGCGGCGCGGATGACGGCCTCCAGGTGGCGCCGGTCGCGGCGCTGGACGTCGAGCGGGTCGGCGGCCGTCGGGTGGGCGAAGCGCAGCGCCAGCGGAAGGTAGCGGGCGCCAGGGCGCAGTCCGACCGCCTCGGCGCGGGCCAGTGCCTCCGGCTCGCCCGGGACGCGGCCCTCCGCGAGGTCGTTGAGGAGCCCGCCCTGGGCCCTCCGCTCGACGTCGGCCTGGTCCTGCTCGGCCATCAGGCGCAGCGACAGCGCCTGGGCCGCCCGTTCGAGCACCATCCGCACCCGCGGCGCCCGGCCGCCGTCCGTTCCGCGAGCGTCCGGCATCACGAGCCGGCCCCACACCCGCTGGTGGACGACGACGGGGGTGTGCAGCCAGTCCTCACCGCCGCCGACGCCGGTGCGATCCAGCTCGGGCACCAGCCGGGACCGCCTCTCCCATCCCGTCAGCAGATCGACGGTGGAGCCGCCGGGGCCCGGGGTGGAGGCGAGCACACGGTGGGCGACGTCCTCGAAGACGACGGCCGTGCCCGAGAGCGCGGCGGCGCGTCCCACGACCGTCTCCAGCGCGGCGTGTTCGAGGCTCAGCGTGGTGAACGCCTCGTGCGTCCGCTGAGCGAACTTGAGCTCTTCGTAGTGCTCGTTGACGATCTGGCTGTGCACGGCTTCGGTCACGTCCACGAAGCGCACCTCATGGCGCAGGAGGATCACGGGGAACCGCAGTCCTTCGGCGGCCCGCGCGAGGGTCGCCGCCCGGTCCTCGCCGTCCCCGTCGTCCTCCCCGTCCCCGCCCGCGCCGCTCCCGCCGCCCGGCGAGGGACCCGCGCCGCTTTCCGGCCGCTCGCTCGATGCGGCCCGGTGGCCGCCCGCCGGGCTCACGGCCTCGATCACCACTCCTGCCGCCCCCGCCGCGTCCAGCCGGGCGAGGTAGGCGGCCAGGCCCGGCTCGTCCCGGGCCCCGGCGGGTCCCTCCGCTGTGGTGAGCACGAGCTCGCCGCCGCGCAGCAGCCCCGTCAGGTCGGTGAGCTGGCTGACATGCACCCACCTCACCGGCCGACAGAGGTGCTCGGAACCGGCGATGACCTGCGGGAAGCCCGCACGCAGCGGCTCCAGTGCGAGGACGTCACGGACGGAGAGAGGCATTGCCACAGTGTAAAAGAACGTCCACACGTTCTTACACTGTGCAGGAAGTCGGCAGCCCTGTCCGCGCCCATAGTGGCCAGTGCGGCGCGCGGAGAGTCCCGGCCGTACGGGCTTGGGAGGTCCTGGATGAGCACGACTGTCACGACGGTTCCGCACTGGGTCGGCGGCGAGGAGTTTCTGCCCGCCGCCTCCCGCACGAGCGAGGTCTTCGACCCGGCGACCGGTGAGGCCACCAAGAACGTGGCGCTGGCCACCGAGGACGACGTCGCGGCGGCGGTCGCCGCGGCCCGTGCGGCGTTCCCGGCCTGGCGCGACACCTCGCTGGCGAAGCGCACCCAGGTGCTCTTCGCGTTCCGTGAGCTGCTGAACGCCCGCAAGGGGGAACTGGCCCAGATCATCACCGCCGAGCACGGCAAGGTGCTCGACGACGCGCTGGGCGAGGTCACCCGCGGTCTGGAGGTCGTGGAGTTCGCCTGCGGTATCGCGCACCTGATGAAGGGCGGAATGACGGAGAACGCCTCCACGAAGGTGGATGTGGCCTCCATCCGGCAGCCGCTGGGCCCTGTCGCCATCATCAGCCCGTTCAACTTCCCCGCCATGGTCCCGATGTGGTTCTTCCCCGTGGCCGTCGCGACGGGCAACACGGTGATCCTCAAGCCGTCCGAGAAGGACCCGTCCGCCGCCAACTGGCTCGCGGCGCTGTGGGCCGAGGCGGGGCTGCCCGACGGCGTCTTCAACGTCGTCCACGGCGACAAGACGGCCGTGGACGCCCTGTGCGACCACCCGGACATCAAGGCGGTCTCCTTCGTCGGCTCCACGCCGATCGCCCGGTACGTCTACGAGCGCGGCACCGCGGCGGGCAAGCGCGCCCAGGCGCTGGGCGGCGCGAAGAACCACATGGTCGTCCTGCCCGACGCGGACCTGGACGTGGCCGCCGACGCCGCCGTCAACGCGGGCTTCGGCTCGGCCGGTGAACGCTGTATGGCCGTCAGCGCCCTCGTCGCCGTCGGGAAGATCGCCGACGAGCTGGTGGCGAAGATCGCCGCGCGCGCCACGGCGCTGCGTACCGGCGACGGGCGGCGGGGCTGCGACATGGGCCCGCTCGTCACGGGCGCCCACCGCGACAGGGTCGCCTCCTACGTCCAGGCCGGTGCCGAGCAGGGTGCCACGCTCGTGGTGGACGGCCGCGAGGTGAAGGCCGACGGCGGCACCGAGGGCTTCTGGCTCGGGCCGACCCTCATCGACCACGTGACGCCGGACATGTCCGTCTACACGGACGAGATCTTCGGCCCGGTGCTCTCGGTGCTGCGCGTCGAGTCCTACGACGAGGCGCTGGAGCTGATCAACGCCAACCCGTACGGCAACGGCACCGCCCTCTTCACCAACGACGGCGGCGCGGCCCGCAGGTTCCAAAACGAGGTCGAGGTCGGCATGGTGGGCATCAACGTGCCGGTGCCGGTGCCGATGGCCTACTACTCCTTCGGCGGCTGGAAGAGCTCCCTGTTCGGTGACACCCATGCGCACGGTGCCGAGGGCGTGCACTTCTACACGCGCGGCAAGGTCGTCACCTCGCGCTGGCTCGACCCGAGCCACGGCGGCATCGACCTGGGCTTCCCGCAGAACGTCTGACACCTCTCGCGGAAAGAGAGCACTCGCGGAAAGAGAGCACCCGCATGACCGAGCCCCTCATCGACACCGCCGCCGCGGCACGCGCGTACGAACTCGACCGCGCCCACGTCTTCCACTCCTGGTCGGCCCAGGCCCGGATCGACCCCATGGTGGTCTCCGCGGCACGCGGCAGCCACGTCTGGGACGGCGAGGGCACCAGGTATCTGGACTTCTCCAGCCAGCTGGTCAACACCAACATCGGGCACCAGCACCCCCGGGTGGTCGAGGCCATCAAGGCGCAGGCCGACCGGCTGTGCACCATCGCGCCGCAACACGTCAACGACCAGCGCTCGGAGGCCGCCCGGCTGATCGCCGAGCTGACCCCCGGCACGCTCGACAAGGTGTTCTTCACCAACGGGGGCGCCGACGCCATCGAGCACGCCGTGCGCATGGCCCGCCTGCACACCGGGCGCTACAAGGTGCTCTCCGCCTACCGCTCGTACCACGGCGGCACGAGCACGGCCATCAACCTGACCGGTGACCCGCGGCGCTGGCCCAACGACTACGGGGCCGCCGGCACCGTCCACTTCTTCGGTCCGTTCCCCTACCGCTCCCCCTTCCACTCCGGCAGCCCCGAGGAGGAGACCGAGCGGGCGCTGCGGCACCTGGAAGAGGTCATCGCCTTCGAGGGGCCCGACTCCTTCGCCGCGATCGTGCTGGAGTCCGTGCCGGGTACGGCGGGCATCATGCCGCCGCCGCCCGGCTACCTGGCAGGCGTGCGGGCGCTGGCCGACCGGTACGGCATCGTCTTCGTCGCGGACGAGGTCATGGCCGGTTTCGGGCGCACAGGACGGTGGTTCGCCATCGAACGCGACGGCGTCGTCCCCGACCTGATGACCTTCGCCAAGGGCGTCAACTCCGGCTACGTGCCGCTGGGCGGCGTCGCCCTCGGCGACCGGATCGCCGACACCTTCGCCGAGCGGCCCTTCCCCGGCGGGCTCACGTACTCGGGCCACCCGCTGGCCACCGCGGCGGCCGTCGCCACGATCAACGTCATGAAGGACGAGGGCGTGGTGGAGAACGCGGACCTGATCGGTGAGACCGTGCTGGGCCCGGGGCTGCGCGAGCTGGCGGAGCACCATCCCTGCGTCGGCGAGGTGCGGGGCATGGGTGTCTTCTGGGCCCTGGACCTGGTCAGGGACCGGGCGACGAAGGAGCCGCTGGCCCCGTACGGCGGCACGAGCGCTGCCATGACGGAACTCGTCGCCGCCTGCAAGGCCGGTGGGATGATCCCGATGACCAACTACCACCGGCTGCACGTCGTACCGCCGTGCACCATCAGCGCCGATGAGGCGCGAGAGGGCCTGGAGGCCCTGGACAAGGCGCTCACCGTGGCCGACCGCCACACGGTGGACGGCTGATCCCCCCCCGGCCTCCTGCGCGCCCACGAATGGCTGAATGCGCGCGCGGGAGGCCGGGACACGCTGTAGTTGCCCGCGAGCACTGCTGGGCGCGCCCCACGTGCGAGGGCGACGCGCCGCGCTTCATCCCCCGCTTCCGGCCGCGCCCGGCGAACAGTCCGCAACGGGCATCAGGACACGGGAAGAGGGCGGAAGGTGGCAGTACACACGGAGGCGACGGAGGCACACACGCCTCAGGAGCCTCGGCAGCGGAAGCCCGGCAACGTCGTGGTCGCGTGGCTCACCACGACGGACCACAAGAAGATCGGCTCGCTCTACATGATCAGCGCGTTCGTCTTCTTCCTGCTGGGCGGGTTGATGGCGCTGTTGATGCGGGCCGAGCTGGCACGCCCCGGCACGCAGGTGCTCTCCAACGAGCAGTACAACCAGGCTTTCACGATGCACGGCACCGTGATGATGCTCTTCTTCGCCACGCCCCTGTTCGCCGGATTCGCCAACGCCATCATGCCGTTGCAGATCGGCTCCCCCGACGTGGCCTTCCCCCGGCTGAACATGCTCTCCTACTGGCTGTACCTGTTCGGCGGGCTCATCGCCATCGCCGGATTCCTCACCCCCCAGGGCGCCGCCGACTTCGGCTGGTTCGCCTACACCCCGCTCTCGGACGCCATCCGCTCCCCCGGCATGGGCGCCGATCTGTGGGTGATGGGCCTGGCGCTCTCCGGCTTCGGCACGATCCTGGGCGCCGTCAACTTCGCGACCACCATCATCTGCATGCGCGCCCCTGGGCTGACCATGTTCCGCATGTCGATCTTCACCTGGAACGTCCTGCTCACCAGCGTCCTGGTGCTCATGGCCTTCCCCGTGCTGGCCGCCGCGCTGTTCGCGCTGGAGGCCGACCGCAAGTTCGGCGCGAACGTCTACAGCGCCGAGAACGGCGGGCCGCTGCTGTGGCAGCACCTCTTCTGGTTCTTCGGCCACCCCGAGGTCTACATCATCGCGCTGCCCTTCTTCGGCATCGTCTCCGAGATCATCCCCGTCTTCGCCCGCAAACCGATGTTCGGATACGTCGGACTGATCGGGGCCACCATCGCCATCGCCGGGCTGTCGGTGACGGTGTGGGCCCACCACATGTTCGTCACCGGGGGCGTACTCCTGCCGTTCTTCTCCTTCCTCTCGTTCCTCATCGCGGTACCCACGGGTGTGAAGTTCTTCAACTGGATCGGCACCATGTGGAAGGGTTCACTGTCCTTCGAGACGCCCATGCTGTGGACCACGGGCTTCCTGGTGACCTTCCTGTTCGGCGGGCTGACGGGCGTGCTGCTGGCCTCCCCGCCGATGGACTTCCACGTCTCCGACTCCTACTTCGTGGTCGCGCACTTCCACTACGTCGTCTTCGGCACGGTCGTCTTCGCCATGTTCGCCGGCTTCTACTTCTGGTGGCCGAAGTTCACCGGCAAGATGCTCGACGAGTACTGGGGGAAGGTCCACTTCTGGCTCCTGTTCGTCGGATTCCACCTGACCTTCCTGGTCCAGCACTGGCTCGGCGCGGAAGGCATGCCCCGCCGGTACGCCGACTACCTGGACGCCGACGGGTTCACCGCGCTCAACACCCTCTCCACCATCGGCGCCTTCCTGCTCGGCGCCTCGACGCTGCCGTTCCTGTTCAACGTGTGGAAGACCTCCAGGACCGCCCCCGTCGTGGACCATGACGACCCGTGGGGGTACGGCCGCTCCCTCGAGTGGGCCACCTCCTGTCCGCCCCCGCGCCACAACTTCCTGGCGCTGCCACGCGTGCGCTCCGAGTCGCCCGCCTTCGACTTCCACCACCCCGAGGTCTCCCAACTCGACCAGGCGGAGTGGGCAGGCCGCCGCGATGCCGTCGAACCCGGCGCGGGCGTCGCACCCCCGTTCGGCCGCGATCAGGACAGGGACTGAGACCGGTGCGCGCCACCGCCCCCACCGCGCGGCAGACCGCGGCGGACATCAACCGGATCGAGGGATACCTGCTGCTCCAGGCCGAGCGCGACGAAGCACAGGCCCAGGCCGAGGCCTTCGCCGCGCGCATGCCCTGGCTCACCGCCGGACAGCGGGACGAGGTCGTGCGCCTCTACACCGCGGACCGGATGGCTCTGACCCGTCGCGTGCTGCACGGCCTCACCGAGCGCTGCGCCGAGCTGCGCGAGGAGTACACCGCCCGCTACCTCCAGCTCCGGCGCCGGGTGCTGGCCCGCGCGACGTTCGCGCTGCTGCTGGGCGTCGCGCTGGTCACCGGCGCGTGCTTTCTCGACGGGCTCCCCTGAGACGGGGCGGGGGCGCGCGCCACGGCGTCGGCGGCCCGGCGGCCCGGCGGCCGGTCGTCAGTTCGTCGGTGTGGCCGGTGGTGCGGTGCCCCTGAGGGAGGGGTGGTTGCGGGCGGAGCGCAGCAGGGTGGCGGCGCCGCGGACGGCCGCGGTGTGCGGTGCGGGGACCGCCGCGACGCGGGCACCCAGCCCCTCGGCAAGACGCGGGGTGATGCCGGGGGACAGTGCGCCGCCCCCGGCCAGCACGACACCCCGCTCGAGCGCGTCCGCGGTGTTCGAGGTGCCGTCCTGCTCGCGCATCGCCCCGACCATGGTGACCACCGCGTCGATCAACTGGGTCGCGGTGGTCGTCTGGTCGAGGTCGCCGGTGCCCAGCGCGGCGCGGCGGGCGTCGAACACCGCTCCCCGGGCCAGCAGCACCGCTTCGGTGAGATGGGCACCGATGTCCACGACGAGCAGCGGGCGGCTCAGGTCGGCTCCGGCGGCCAGCGCGACGGCCCGTGCGGCGGGGATGGTCAGCACGGTGCGCGGCCGCAGGACCTCGACCGCGGTGCGCGCGTCGGTCCTGTAGGCCACCCCGTCCAGCACCGGAGCGGTCAGTACGACCAGGGGCCGGCCGAACCGGGGCAGCCGGCGGCTGAGCATACGGTCGAGCAGCCGGGCCGTTCCCGCTGTGTCCACGATCGTGCCCCGCTGGATGGGCCGGCCGGCCGAGGTGCCGGGGAAGGCGACCGTGGGTACGTCGAGAACGCGCTGGCGTCCCGCCACCAGCGCGCGGGTACGGGCGCTGCCCAGATCGAGGGCGACACCCGAGCACCGCGTGCACAGGGGCCAGACGCTGCCGGGCCCTGTGGGCGGTACCCGGTGCGAGGCGGTCACCGGTCCCCTCTCCTCACCTGCTGGCAGCGGCCGCAGTAACGGGCCTGCGGCACGATCATCAGGCGTTCCAGCGCGATGGCACGCCGGCACAGGTGGCAGGTGCCGTAGCAGCCCTCTTCCATCCGGCGCAGCGCCGCCTCCACGTCGACGAGGACCATCCGGGCGCAGGCGGCGAGCTGGCGGCGGACCTCGGCCTTCGCCGCCACCTGCCGTCCGGGCCGCCGGCCTGCCCGGGGAGTAGGGGTCGCCGCGAGCCTGCGCAGCTGCTCGCGGCGGAAGAGCCGCTGCTCGCGCAGGTTCGCGGCGAGCGTCGCCAGGTCGTCCGCTCCCAGGGCGGTCCTGCGGTCGTCAATGGATGTGTTGTGCACCACGTCACCCCTTGGACAGGGCGTAAGAGTCATCGGAGGGGGGTCGGTCATCTGGAGGACAGAGCGCGGAAGGCCGGGAAGCGGTCAGTTCGCACGGCCCTGGCAGCCGACGCAGAATCGGACATAGGGAAGGATCTCGAGACGCTCGGCCGGAATGGTCTTCGCGCAGGACATGCAGGTTCCGTAGGTGCCGGCGTGCACCCTTCCGAAGGCGGCTTCGATCTCCGCCAGTACGCGCTCGATGGCCTCCTTCTGCACGGACCCGAGGTGTGCGTCCGCGTCGGAGCCGGCCGCATCGAGAGCCTTCAGCTGGGTGAGGCGTGCGTTGCGCTCGTGTTCGAGGCGCTGGCCGGCCTCCTGTGCGGTGAGCCGTGCGGCAGCGGCGGGCCGGGCTGTCTCGAACGACATGGCGGAGTTCCTTGTCTGCGGGTGGGGCGTGGCGCCCGGTCGGTGCTGCGGCACTGCTGTGCCGCCATTCCACCGTGACCGATGCGGGCGGAAAGTCCCATGGGGCGCGGCACCCATATCCGCTGCGGCTCAGCACCCATCTCCACCCGCCCGGGTCGAAGGGCCCGCGCGTCCGCGGGCCTGAGCCGGGGCCATCGGCGCAGGTCCGGCGGGCTCCGGGGGCGAGCGGTTGAGCACTCCGAGCGGGTGGGCGTGCTCCGTGCCCGCACGGCGATGACGGATAGTGGGTGCCGTACCCGCGAAGAAGGAGGCGTGAGCCCGGTGTCACTGTTCTGGCGAATCTTCGCCCTCAATGCCGTGGTGCTCGGCACCGCCACGGCGTTGCTGCTGTGGGCCCCCGTGACCGTCTCCGTCCCCGTGGTGCTGACCGAGGCACTGATCCTGCTGGGCGGCCTGGCCGTGATGCTGGTCGCCAACGCGGCGCTGCTGCGCGTCGGGCTCGCCCCGCTGGACCGGCTGACGGGGCTGATGACGACCGTCGACCTGCTGCGGCCAGGACAGCGGCTGCCCGTTCCCGGACCCGGCGGGATCGCCGAGCTGATCCGCACCTTCAACGCGATGCTCGACCGGCTGGAGAGCGAGCGTGCGACCAGCAGCGCCCGCGCCCTCGTGGCGCAGGAGAGCGAACGGCGCCGGATCGCCCAGGAACTCCACGACGAGGTCGGCCAGAGCATGACCGCCGTGCTGCTGGAGCTCAAGCGGGCGGCGGAC
Source organism: Streptomyces tubbatahanensis (assembly GCF_022699385.1). Lineage (NCBI taxonomy): Bacteria > Bacillati > Actinomycetota > Actinomycetes > Kitasatosporales > Streptomycetaceae > Streptomyces > Streptomyces tubbatahanensis. The sequence continues at coordinate 512,892 of NZ_CP093846.1, forward strand.
CGCGCGCCCGAACCGCTGCGCGAGGACCTGCTGCTGGCGCAGGAGACCACGCGGGACAGCCTGGACGAGGTCCGCCGACTGGCACGCAGGCTGCGCCCCGGGGTTCTCGAGGACCTCGGGCTGGTCAGCGCCCTGACCTCGCTCGCCGGCGACTTCGCCACCCACACCGGGCTGGGCGTACAGCGCCGTCTGGCCACCGACCTGCCGCCGCTGGACTGGGAGACGGAACTGGTCCTCTACCGCATCGCCCAGGAGAGTCTGACCAACGTGGCCCGCCACTCCGGAGCCGACCGCGCCGAGGTGGCCGTGGACCGCACGGACGAGACGGTCGTCCTCTCCGTCACCGACAACGGCCGCGGCATGGGCGTGGCCACGGAAGGCGCCGGCATCCGCGGCATGCGCGAGCGTGCCCTGCTCATCGGCTCCCGCCTGGACATCACCCCCGCCCCCGACGGCGGGACCCGGATCCGGCTGACCGTCCCCACCACAGGAAAGCGCCCCGCCCATGTCTGACAACCCGGTCCGGATCCTCCTCGCCGACGACCACACCCTCGTCCGCCGCGGAGTGCGCCTGATCCTGGACGGCGAGCCGGACCTGAAGGTCGTGGCCGAGGCGGGTGACGGGGCCGAGGCCCTCGCCGTGGCGCGCACCGAGGAGTTCGACCTCGCGGTGCTCGACGTCGCCATGCCCCGGATGACCGGGCTCCAGGCGGCGCGGGAGCTGTCCGCGCTCAAGCCGGGCGTGCGGACGCTGATGCTGACGATGCACGACAACGAGCAGTACTTCTTCCAGGCGCTGAAGGCCGGAGCCTCGGGCTACGTCCTCAAGTCGGTCGCCGACCGCGACCTGGTCGCCGCCTGCCGTGCCGCGATGCGCGACGAGCCGTTCGTCTACCCGGGCGCCGTGACCGCGCTCATCCGCACCTACCTCGAACACGTCCGCCGCGGCGGTGAATCGCCCGACCAAGTGCTCACGGCGCGGGAGGAGGAGGTCCTCAAGCTCGTCGCGGAAGGGCACTCCTCCAAGGACATCGCCGCGCTGCTGTTCATCAGCGTCAAGACAGTGCAGCGGCACCGGGCGAACCTGCTGCACAAGCTCGGTCTGCGCGACCGTCTGGAGCTCACCCGCTACGCCATCCGGTGCGGCCTGATCGAGCCCTGAGCCGCCGGTGCCCCGCCGCGTACCCCCACGGGCTGCGGCGTGCGGCACCCGATCCGACATCACCGTGCGAGTCGGCTGCGAGGGAGGGGGCGGGGAATGAGCCGAACGTCGCGCCCCGCGCCACCGCGTGACCGCGCCTGCCGGGTGCGGGCACTCCTCGCCCTGTTCGCGGCGTTCCTGGCGCTCTGGGCCGGCCTGGCAGGTGACGCGGGCACGGGGAACGGGCCCGGGGGCACGGGGAACGGGCCGCGGCCCGCCCCTGCCGCGCTCGCCTCCGCCACCTGGGCCTCGCCCGAACCTGCGGCCTCGCCCGAACCTGCGGCCTCGCCCGAACCTGCGGCCTCTCCGGCCACCTCGGCCTTCTCCGTGCCCTCGGCCGCGCCCGTCGAGGAGGCGTGCACGCAGCCTGACGAGGAGTGCGCGGCCCCGCGCGCCGCCGCGGCGTGGGCCCACTCCGCCGGCGGCAGGGACCGGCCGCACTCCCCGCCCCATCCGGCGGCCGCGCTCCCCTCCGCGCCTCTCATCCGTCCCGCACCCCCGAGCCCGTGGCCGACATCCTGCGCCGGTGACGTGCCGGACGGAGAACAGCAGCCCACGCACCGGGGCCGCAGCCCTCCCCCTCCTCCAGGCAGCTGAACCTTCCACTTTCCCCACTTCCCCCCTTTCTTCCTTCTGCCGCTGCGCCCTGCCGTGGCCGCGGCATGCCTGTTGGAGATCCCTGTGACGCGTTCCCTGCGCGTGAGGGCGTTGTGCGCACTCGCCGTGCTCGCCCTCTCCGTTTTCATCGCCGCCACCGTGCCGGTCCGCCTCGGACTCGACCTGCGGGGCGGCACCCAGATCGTCCTGGAAACCCGCTCCACGCCCACGGCGGCCGCCGACAGCGAGGCGACCGACCGCACCGTGGAGGTGCTGCGGGGCCGCATCGACGCCCTCGGCGTCACCGAACCCACGCTCACCCGGTCCGGGGACAACCGGATCATCGTCGAACTCCCCGGGGTGCAGGACCCGGAGAAGGCGACCGAGGTGCTGGGCCGTACCGCGCAGCTGACCTTCCACGAGGTGCTCGGCGCCGCCGAGAAGAGCGACAAGAGCGCACAGAAGGGCAAGGATCGCGGCCCGCACCGCGAGCGGGTACTCAAGGACGACTCCGGCGATCCCCTGCGCCTGGCGGCCGCCTCACTGACCGGAGAGGACGTCAAGAGCGCCGACGCCCGCATCGACCAGCAGCGCGGTACGGGCTGGCACGTGACCGTCGACTTCGAAGGCAAGGGGCGTGCCGGGTGGGCCGGGCTGACCGGTCAGGCAGCCTGCCAACCGCCCGGCGATCCCGCACGCCGGGTGGCGATCGTCCTCGACGACAAGGTCATCTCCTCGCCCCAGGTCGACCCGTCGGTCACCTGCCGTACCGGCATCACGGGCGGCTCCACCGAGATCACAGGACGGTTCAGCCACGAGGAGGCACGCGAGTTGGCCCTCCTCATCAACGGCGGGGCCCTGCCCGTGCCGGTCGAGACCGTCGAACAGCGCACCGTCGGCCCCACCCTGGGCGCGGAGGCCATCGAAGCCAGCGCGTGGGCCGCCGTCGTCGGCACCGGGCTGACCGCGCTGTTCGTCGTCGCCGTCTACCGCCTCATGGGGGCGCTCGCCGTCGTCGCACTGGCCTGCTACGGCCTGCTGTCCTACGCGGCGCTGGCCGCTCTCGGCGCCACCTTGACCCTGCCGGGCCTGGCCGGGTTCGTCCTGGCGATCGGCATGGCCGTGGATGCCAACGTCCTGGTGTTCGAACGAGCCCGGGAGGAGTACACGGCCCGTAGCAGGCCCAGTACCCGCACCTCCCTCGCGGCCGGCTTCCGCAACGCTTTCAGCGCGATCGCCGACTCCAACATCACCACCCTCATCGCCGCGGCGCTGCTGTTCTTCCTGGCCTCCGGGCCGGTACGCGGCTTCGGGGTCACCCTGGGCATCGGCGTCATCGCGTCCATGTTCAGTGCCCTGGTGATCACGCGGGTGCTCGCCGAGTTCGCGGCCTCCCGCCGCGCGGTGCGGCAGCGTCCCCGGCTGTCGGGTATCGCGGGGGCCGGAGCGGTACGGGCCAGGCTGCTGCGCCGCGACCCGCACCTGATGCGTCGTCCGCGGCGGTGGCTGGCCGCCTCCGCGGCCGCCGTCCTCCTGGCCACCGCGGGCATCGCCGTCCGCGGCCTGGACCTGGGCGTCGAGTTCACCGGCGGCCGGCTCATCGAGTACACCACCACCGAGTCCGTCGACCCGGACAAGGCACGGGCCGCCCTGGCCGACGCCGGCTTCCCACGCGCGGTCGTGCAGTCCTCCGGGGACGACAACCTCACGGTGCGCACGGACGAGTTGACCAATGCCGAGGAGGAAGAGGTCACCCAGACGGTGAGCGGCCTGGCCGGGGAGGCGGAGAAGCTGCGCGACGAGGTGGTCGGGCCCAGTATCGGCGAGGAACTGCGCCAAGGAGCGCTCATCGCCCTCGCGGTGGCCCTGGGCTCGCAACTCCTCTACCTCGCGGCACGCTTCCGCTGGCTGCTCGGTTCGGCCGCGGTGGTCGCCATGGCGCACGACGTCCTCGTGCTCGTCGGAGTCTTCGCCTGGCTCGGCAAACCACTCGACGGGGTGTTCCTGGCCGCGCTCCTCACCGTCATCGGTTACTCCGTCAACGACTCCATCGTCGTCTTCGACCGGCTCAGGGAGCTGAGCCGGGGCCGCCGCACCGCGCCCTTCCCCGAACTGGCGAACCAAGCGGTCCTCCAGACGCTGCCCCGCACCGTCAATACCGGTCTCGGCGCGGTGTTCATCCTCTCCGCGCTGGCCGTCCTGGGCGGCGACTCCCTCACCGACTTCGCCTTGGCGCTGCTCATCGGGATCGTGGTCGGCACCTGGTCGTCCGTTTTCACCGCCACGCCCCTGGCAGTGACGCTCACCGGCGACACCGGGAAGAAGTCCCGCTCGGCGAAGCCGGTGCGGCGCTCCTGAGCCCGCCCGCCACACCGCACCGCGCCTCCCCTGCCCCTGCTGGAGGGGAGGCGCGGTGGGTTCCGCCGCTCTCTCACACCTCCAGGTGCGCCTCGATCCGGCGCAGCTGGTGCCGCGCCATGGCGAGGTTGGACTTGCCCGCGTCCAGGGCGATGTAGAGGAACAGCCCGTTGCCGCTCTTGGCTCTCAGCAGGCGGATCAGGTGGTACTGCGTGCCGAGGGTGATCAGGATGTCCTCGATCTCGTCCTGGAGTCCGAGGTGTTCCATCGTGCGCAGCTTGGCGCGTACGACGTCCGTGTTCCCGGCGGCGGCGACCTCGAGGTCGAAGCTCTTGCCGCCGCCGACGGTCCCCAGGGCCATGCCGCTGGTGTAGTCGACCAGGGCCACCCCGATCGCGCCGTCGATGCTGCCCATCGCTTCCTTGAGGGAGGCTTCGGTGTTGGCCATGACGCTGTGCTGCCTTTCGTCGGGTGGGTGGTGCGGTGCGCGGGTGGTGGTGCGGTGCGCCCGCACGTCACATCGGTGACGGCGGATTCCGTCTGCGCCGTTCGAGCGGTGGTCTGCGGGGTTCGTCCTCGGGAGGGTTGCGGGCGCCGGCGGGCTCGCCCCCGCCGACGGAAGCCGGGGGCGAGGCCGACGGCGGGAGCGGCGAGTGCCGGGAGGCGGCGAGAGCTTCACCGATGCGACCCGCGGTGCGCCGCCCCTCCAGGTGCAGGCGGCCGACGTTGGCGCGGTCGTCCGCCAGGAGCGTGAGCACGGCGGAAGGGCCCGCCGCGTACGTGGCGACATACCCCAGCTCCCCGTGGATCAGCAGCTCTCGGAAGGCGCCGCGCCCGGTCGCCTCGTTCATCCGGAAGGCCAGCCCCAGCGCGGCGGCGGTGAGAGCGGCCAGCGGTTCCGCGTCTGGCCGCTGCTCGGCCTGCGCGGCCTGCGCGGTCCGTCCGGTCGGCGCGGGCCGCGCGGGGCCGAGGGCCTCGGCGAGGACGAAGCCGTCGACGGTGGCCGCCAGCGCCCCGCCGATCTGCGGAACCCTGGCCAGCAGCCCGTACAGTTCCTCGCTCACGCCCGGCTCTGCCGCCACGAGCACTCTCCTTTCGGCGCGCTGCCGGAACCTGCTGATCACAGCGCCTCCAGTGCGTCCCTGAGCCTGCGCAGCAGCGCGACGTCCGGGTCGGGGAACACGGCGGGCGGCGCCGCCACCTCGGCCCCCTCCTCCGGAGCGCCCGAGGGCGGTTCAACCGCCGTGGCCCGCGCCGGTTCGGCCACCGTGGTCCGCGGCGGGGCGATCCTCGGGTCGGAGGGCGGAGCGCTCTCCGCGGCCGGCGGCGGGGCGGCCTCCGGTGACCGGACGGGCACGGGCTCCACGGGCCGGGCCGAGGTGTCCGTGCGGGCCCCGGCGCCCTGCGGTACGACCAGTCCCGCGGCCGCCAGTCTGCGCAGATCCACGAGGGTGTGGAAGGCGGGCCGGCCCAGGGCCCGCGACAGGTCGGTGGCGTTGCGCACGCCGTCGGCCAGTTCCAGCACCGCGAGGCGCCGGGCGGGCACCAGCCCTGCGCCGCCGCCCGCCGCCGTGCGCACCGGGGCCCCGGACGCGGCCGGCCGCGTGACGGTGCGGGCCACCGCCGCGGTCGGTACGGGCGGCAGGACGTCCAGGCGGGCGTCGGGCCAGATGCGGTCGAGGAGCGCCCGGCGGCGCGCCGTTGCCCGTTCCGCTGCCGCCAGAGTCACAGCACCGGCGCCGCCGCCTGGGGTGTCCTCCAGCCAGTGCCGCACCCCCTTGCGAAAGCGTCCAGGACCGCCTGCGGACTCCAGCACGAAGAACGCCGCGTCGTACAGCGCCAGGCGTGCGCACAGCTCCAGCGTCCCGCCCGGCACGTGGCCCGCCTCGACGAGGCTCCGTATCGCGTGGGTGTCCACCTCGGCGGGTGGGGCGGGGTCCGAGGGGATGACGTCCGGTGGGGCCGCGGGGTGGTGCCGGCCCGTGCGGGAGGGAAATCCGGCGCCGGTGAGCAGGAGTTCGAGCACGGGCGCCGCCGGGCTCTCCGCGTGTGCGATCCGCCCTTCGACGAGGAAGAGGGTGCCTCCTGCCCGCGTGAAGGCGCCGGTGGCCCGTTCCTGGGCGAGCCGGTGCAGCATCGAGGGGGCGCTGGTGCGGGGTACGCCGTCGGGCGGAGGGACGCAGTGAGCGGGGACCGCCGGGGCTCGCTGCTCCTCGGGGGCGGGGACGCCGCCCGCTCGGCGGGCCTGCGCCGGCCGGGGGCGGGAGGGGCGCTGCCGGCCGGGCTCGGGCGGCACCCTCAGCAGTGGTGCGGCCGCGGGCCCGAGGACGGGGACGGGCAGTGGGACGGCGTACCGCATCACAGCACCATCCGATCCGCTATCTCCCCGAGCCGGATGCGCGCCAGTGCGAGGTTCCCCTCGTCGCGGGCGAGCCACAGGTGGAGGAAGAGGGTGCCTTCGAGCGCGCCGGTGAGGAACCGCAGCAGGTGGTAGCTGTCGCTGTTCGTCGCGATGACGTCCTCGACGGCCGGTGCGCCGTCGCGCTCCTGCGGGGTCGGTGCGGCGAGCGGTCCGAACGAGCGGTTCTCGGCGACCATGCGGGCCAGTTCGGCCGTCTCGCAGGCGGCCGCCTCGTGGTCGCCCCCTGGCGCGTCCCCCGCGACCCCCAGTGCCAGTCCGCTGATCCAGTCGACGACGGCGGCACTGCGCGCACCGGGTAAGCGCATCACCTCGAGCAGGCATGCGTCGATTCCGGACACGCTGTACCCCCTCCCCGGAACGGCACGGAACACCAACGGCACGGCAGCGCCCTCCCCTGCCGCGCCACGCGAACGACGGTTGGTACCGCCCGGACACGGACGGTGAGGCTGACGCTACGCATGCGCATGCCAGGGGTCGCGCGTTCCGGCAAATTCCACTGGAACATGCCAGGAGTACACGCAAAATGACCGGCGAGCTTTCGGAACTGACCGCTCAGTGAACGAAAATGAACGCACCGGCGAACAGGGAGCCCACCCCGTGCGGACCCGGGCTGACGCGCGCCGCAGGCCCCGCCGGGGCACGCGCGAGACCCCACGGCGAACACGTGCCCCCTCTTGCACGTGTTCGAAAGTGTGGCAGGCTGCCCGGTCACATGCCCAATGCGGGCCGCTCCCGGAGCCGTTGGCGCCCGGAGGCGGAACCGCACCGTCGAGAGGACCCCCCATGCGTGCTCTTCGCGCTCCTCTGGCTGCCACCCTCGGTACCGCGACGCTGCTGGCGCTGGCCCAGGCGCCGGTAGCGGCGATGCCGCTCAGCCCCGACTCCCCCCACTCCCCCGCGGCCTCCCCCTACGCCGCGCCCGACGACTACTACAACGACGCCGAGGGCAAGACGGGCCCCGAGCTCAAGACGGCGCTGCACGGGATCATCAAGGAGTCCGAGACGCTCTCCTACGACCAGGTGTGGGACGCGCTCAAGGCCACCGACCAGGACCCGGCCGACTCCTCGAAAGTCGTCCTCCTCTACTCCGGCCGCTCGCAGAGCGCCGACGACAACGGAGGAGGCGCCGACCAGTGGAACCGTGAGCACGTGTGGGCCAAGTCCCACGGCGACTTCGGGACCTCGCCAGGGCCCGGCACGGACGTCCACCACCTGCGCCCCACGGACGTCAGCGTGAACAGCCAGCGCGGCAACAAGGACTTCGACGAGGGAGGCGAGGAAGTCGGCGAGGCGCCGGGCAACTTCACCGACGACGACTCCTTCGAGCCCCGTGACGAGGTCAAGGGCGACGTGGCCCGCATGGTGCTGTACATGGCCGTCCGCTACGAGGGCGACGACTCGCACCCCGACCTGGAGCCCAACGACAAGGTGGACAACGGCTCAGCGCCCAACCTGGGACGCCTGTCCGTGCTGAAGCAGTGGAGCGAGCAGGACCCGCCGGACGACTTCGAGAAGCGGCGCAACGACGTCATATACGACCAGTTCCAGCACAACCGCAACCCCTTCGTCGACCACCCGGAGTGGGTCGGCGAAGTCTGGTCCTAGAGCACCTCTCGCCGTAGGGACCTGGGGCACCTCTCGCCGCAGGGCGTGGGGCGCCTCTGGCTGAAGGCGGCGGCCGGCCCCGAGCGGACCGCGGGACCCCCGAGCCGGGGCCCGGCGGTCCGCGTCAGGGGCGGGGCGCTTCCGCGTCGAGGCCGTCGAACATCTCCAGCAGGGGCCGCGGCGCGTCGGGGGAGAAGAGGATCTCCAGGCCCCGCGCGGATTCCCCGGCCGCGTGCGCGGCGCGCGGGAAGAGCGTCTCCTCGTACGCCGCCAGCGCCGCCTCGACGTCCCCCGGATGACCGGCCAGGCAGCGGCCGAGGTCGGCGCCGTCGATGAGCGCGAGGTTGGCGCCTTCCCCGGCGAACGGGGACATCAGGTGGGCCGCGTCGCCGAGAAGGGTCACCCCCGGGACGCGGGCCCACCGGTGCCCGACGGGCAGCGCGTGGATGGCGCGCGGCACGGGACGGCCGTCCGCCTCGGCGACGAGCCGGCGCAGGGCGGGGTCCCAGCCCTCGAAGTACCGCAGGAGGGTGGTCTTCACCGTGTCGCCGCCGTCGGTGCGGTCCAGGGCCGCCAGCCAGGCCTCGTCCACCCGGAGGGCCACGTAGAGGTGCAGGCAGCCGTCGGTCTCGCGGTGGGCGAGCAGTCCCTTCTCCTCACCGAGCGCGAAGAGCATGCCGCGGCCGATCGTCTCGGCGCACGCGGGGTGGCGCGCGTCCGCGTCCAGCAGGTCGAGTTCGACGAAGGAGACCCCGGTGTAGGCGGGCGTCACCGCGCTGACGAGGGGGCGGACCCGGGACCAGGCTCCGTCGGCGCCGATGAGCAGATCCGTCGTAAACGACGTGCCGTCGGCCAGCGTCACCTCGTGCCGGCCCTCCCCCAGCGCGCGGCAGGAGGCCACCCTGGCGTTCCAGCGCACGGTGTCCCCTGGCAACGAGGACAGCAGCAGGTCGCGCAGGTCGCCCCGGTCGATCTCCGGCCGTCCTCCGCTGTCGTCGCCGTCCTCGCGCAGGACGCGGCCGCGTTTGTCCATGACGCGCAGTTCCTGGCCTCCGGGGTGCACCTTCGCCAGGAAGTCCTCGTGCAGGCGCGCCGCACGCAGCGCGGCCTGCCCGGTGTCCTCGTGGATGTCGAGCATGCCGCCCTGGGTGCGGGCGCGCGGGGAGGCGTCGAGGTCGAAGACGGGCACGTCGATGCCGTGGACGTGCAGCACGCGGGCGAGCGTCAGGCCGCCGAGCCCGCCTCCGACGACGGCGATGGGGAAATGAGGGGTCATGTGCTGAACCTTTCCGGTGCGGTGCGTTCGGTACGGAGATTCCGGTCGGTGCTCATGAGGTCAGGCGTGGGTCAGGTCACCTCTCGTGGTGTGGCCGACGTGCCGTTGACGATCGCCTGGAAGATCCAGCGCAGCCGCTGGTGCGGGGTGCCGGAGGTGAGGTCGTCACCGAGCGCGGCGATCCGGGGGTGGGTGTCGGGCGGCGCCTCGGCCAGCGCGCGTACCAGCGCGTGGTGCTCCTCTTCGGCCGCGTCGTCGCCCTGGCGTGCGGACTGCTCGGCCGCGGTGGCGGTGGCCACCTGGAGGAGCACGTCCACGCCCCACGCCGCCTGCCCCCCGGGGACGCCTCCCTCGTGGAGCAGGGCCAGCACCCCTTCGACCAGGGCCAGGTAGTGGGGCCCCGCGGGGCGGGCCAGGAGGGCCGAGTGCGCGAGCTCGGGGTGGGCGAAGAGCACGCGGGTGTAGGAGGCGAGCACGGCGGCGAGCCGCTCGCGCCACTCCCCCGGAGCCGTCACGGGGCCATGGTCCACCTCGCCCAGGAGTTCCTCCAGGACGGCGGCGTGCAGCTCGGCCGTGTTCGCGACGTAGACGTACAGCGAGGCGGGACCTGTGTCCAGCTCCGTGGCCAGGCGCCTCATGGTGACGCGCCGCAGCCCTTCGGTCCGCATGACGCGGACGGCCGCGGCGACGATGCGGTCGTGGCTCAGCGCGGGTTTCGCCGGACGCTCCCGGCGGCTCTCGGGGCGGGGTAGGGTGTCATACCCAAGACGATAACGAACATGTTCGTCACGAACAAGTTCGTTCCGCCTCGGCCGCCGGGACGCGGTGCCGTCGCGGGACGCGGTGCCGTCACGGGAGGGGTGCGCCTCCCGTGACGGCGCCGGCCACTACTGCTGGCCGGCGAACCGGGCCGGAGCGAGCGGGGCGAAGGCGCCCTTGTCCACACCCGCGAACCGGTCGGGCCGGAACTCCGCGAGCAGCGGGCTCTCCCTGCCCCCCACGATCTCCTCCGCGGCCAGCCGGCCCAGGAGCGGACCGAGGGTGATCCCGCTGTGCGTGGCGATCGCGTACACGGAGCCGCCGCTGTTGAACCCGGCGGCCGTCCTGCCGTCGGCAGGCATCGCCCTTTGCCCCACGCGGAGGGACTCCAGCCGGGCGCCCTCTGCGCCTGCCAGCAGCCCGCGCAGCCGCGCGACCAGCTCACGGGCGTGCGCGCCGTCGGGCCTCGGTGGGGCGGCGGGGTCGGCGTCCGCGTCGAGGTCGAGGCCCTGCACGACCAGCCGGCCGCCTCCCTCGGGACGCACGTTCAGCTCCGGAGTGGTGAGCACCCGGCCCAGGCGGGTGGCCAGCGGTGCCGTGTAGCCGAGCAGGCCGACGGTGGCCGATCCGGCGGCCCGCGGGTCGGCCATCGGCAGGGCGAACCCGGACTCTCCCGCCAGGCCCTCGCTCCAGCGGCCCACCGCCAGGACGGCCACGTCGTAGCACGCGCTCTCGCCGGACGCCGAGGTCAGTCGGGCACGCCCGCCCTCGTCGGTGACGGCGACGACCTCCTCGGGGCAGCGCAGTACGGCACCGTGGTCGCGCGCCTCCCCCCACAGCCGGCCCAGCAGCGCGGCCGGCTGCACGTACCCCTCACGCGGATACCAGGCGATGTCGCTCACCTCGTCGGGTACGCGCAGGTCCGGGACCAGCTTCCTGGCCCGTGCCGGGGTGATCCACTCCGCGGGGTAGTCGCGGCGTCGCAGTTCCGCGAGCGCCGCGGCGAGGTGCGCCTGGCCGCTCGGGTGCGCCCACTCCAGGTTGCCGCCACGGAAGAACCACTGGCCGCCGGGCCCCTGGAGAGCCTCGTGCTCGGCGATCCCGGCGACGTTGAGCTCGTGGTAGGGCAGCGGGTTCTTCTGGTGGGAGTTGATCCAGGCGAACGTGGTGCCGGTGGTGCCGGCCGCGGGTGCGGTGCGCTCGAAGACCGTCACCTCCGCCCCGGCCAGCGCCAGCGACCTCGCGGCGGCGGCCCCGATGACTCCCAGTCCCACGACAGCGATACGCACTGATGTCTTCCTTTCGCGTCTTTCCGACCTCTGCGGCTCCTGCCGGCCTTGCGGCTCCGACCTGCCACTCGGCCACTCGGCTTCCCCTGCCAGGCGCAGGCTTGTCGACCTGGCGAGCCTTGTCGACGGGGCGTCTCCTGCCGAGCGGCCGACACTGACCGACCGGTCGGCGACGCCGCCTCCGTCACCCCTTCGGGGCGGGCAGCGGCTCGGCGGTGTCCGCGCCACGTGGCGCGGCGGACCGGCCGCGCGCGCCCGGCACCAGCAAGGCCAGCAGCGCGAGCGCCGACGCGGCGATGCCGTAGACCGCGTAGGGCACGGTCGTGTCGAGGAGTTGGGCGCTCGCGCATCCGGCGATTCCGGCGAGCATGCTCGCCAGGGCGGCGGCCGGCCGCAGAGGGAACCGCCGGCGCAGCAGGTATCCGCCGAAGACGGGTGCGGCCAGCGTGGCGGCCGAGTACGCGTAGCTGGCGACCAGCCAGTCCAGCGCGCTCGGGAAGAGGATGGCCAGGGTGGCGGCGAGCGCGGCCACGAGCACCGTGACGATACGGGAGAGCGACACGGTCTCGCGGTCTCCGCGGCCCCGGCCGAAGACGTTCTGGTAGAGGTCGCGGATCACGTTGGCGACGACGGACTGCAGCGCGGCGCCCGTGGTGGAGATGATCGTGGCGACCAGGAAGGCTCCGTAGACGACGAGCAGTACCGCGGGCAGCCGGGTGATGAGCCAGCCCGCCGCGTCCTCCGGGTTGTCGAGGCCGGGGTTCATGGCGCGCACGGCCAGGCCGATACACCCGGCGTACAGGCCGCCGACGAGGATCGTCACTCCGGACAGCACCAGGCCACGGCGGGCGTCGGAGACCTTCTTGGTGGCGAACACCCGTTGGAAGTAGAGCTGGTTGGTCAGCGTTCCGGGGACGATGGCCGCCACCCACAGCCAGATCTGTTCGCCGCCTGCCGCGGTCAGCCCGCTGGGCTGCCACAGGCGGGCGGGAACGTTGCCGGTCACTCCGCTCCAGCCGCCCGCGAGGTGGATCGCGTAGCCGGCCACCACCAGCGACATGACGATCTTGAAGATGCCGAAGACGAAGTCCGTCCACACCACGGAGGTCAGTCCGCCCGGCAGGACGAAGACGAGCGAGCCCGCCGTGATGGTGAGGATGAGCACCGTCGGGGAGATACCGGTCAGTTCGCCGAACAGCTTGGCGAAGGCCACGAACTGGGTGGCCAGCCAGCCGAACGGCACGATGAGCGCCGCGACTCCGGCCATCGCGGTGACCGGCCTGCTGGCGCCGAACAGCCTGCTGACGATGTCGGGCACGGTGGTGAACCGCTGTTCGCGCAGCCAGCGGGCGATCAGGGTGAGCCCCAGGAAGCCCAGCAGGACGCAGCCCTCGTAGGCGAAGACGGACCAGCCCGCCGCGTAGGCGATGCCGACGTGGGCGATCAGCACCCCGCCGCCGACAGCGGTGGCGAACTGCGTGATCACGACGACACCGAGCGGGAGCGACTCGGGTGCGGCGAGCCAGTCGTCCGAGTTCTTCGCCCGCTTGCCGAAGTACAGGGACAGCAGGGCGCCGAGCGCGATGATGAGCAGGCTCGCGAGGACGATGGCGACGATCTGGCCGGTGGAGTTTCCGGGCATGGCATGCCTCCAGGGACATGGCGGGACCACCACCGCGACCCGGACGGGCACACGGGTGGTGCGGGGAGGGCGCTCAGGGGCGGGGACGGTGGGTGCGGCGGATCGGTGACGGTGACCGGTGAGCGGGAGGGGCACGGTCTGGCGGGGGTGGTGCGCCTGCGCGCAGACGCTCGGGAGTGGGAGGTCCCAGCGCTGCGGCGCGGACCGGGTGCGCGGCGGCGGTGGTGCGGCCGAGGGCGGACTTGCGTGGGGAACCGGGGCGAGCGGGATGCCGGCTGAACAGGGACGGTTGCCGCGGCGACTGGGCGGGGGTACCGCGGCGCCCGGCAGCGGCGGTGGTTACCGCCGCGCGGCCGCCGGGGCGAACCGCCGCGGGTCGAGCGGTGTGATGTCGTGCTCCGTGCCGCCGTTCAGTGCGAGATCGGCGGCGATCTGGCCGAAGACCGGCGCGAGCTTGAACCCGTGCCCGGAGAAGCCGGTCGCCACGGTGGCGTTCGCCGCGCCGGGGAGCGGTCCGACGACGGGGTGCTCGTCGGGGGTGAACCCCTCCGCGTAGGTGCTGATGCGGACGGGGTCGGGTGCCAGTCCCGGCAGCAGGCGCCGGACGGCGGCGGAGGCCGCGCGGGCCAGGTCGGGGGCGGCGCTGCGCGGGAGTGCCGCGGGGTCCTCGAGTTCGGGCCAGCCGAGGTGGTGCGGCACGATCTTGACGGCCACGCCGTCGAGGACGGGGAAGCAGGAGAAGCCCGCGTCCGGGTGGCGGCGAATGGCGATGGGCAGGCGATCCGGCTGGTGGGCGGGCACGTCGCGGGCGGCGAACCAGCACGCGGTGATCAGCCGTGCCCGCACGGGGATGCCGCTCGTGGGCGCGAGGTGCGGTGACCACGGCCCCGGGGTGAGCACGAGGTGGTCGACCTCGTGGGTCTGCCCCTCGGCCGTGATCCGCCAGCCGGCCGCTGTTTCGGCGCACTCCTCCACGCGGTGGTAGGAGAGGACGCGCGCCCCGTGGCGCTCGGCCGCGTCGAGCGCGCCCTGGACCGAGGGTTCGGGGCGCAGGACGCCCGCGTCGGGGTCGCGGACGGCGATCTCGCCCGGGTCGAGCCGGTGTTGCGGGTACCGCTCGGCGGCGGCCGCCGCGTCGAGGACCTCGTGCGGGAGGCCGGCCTCTTCGGCGCAGCGCCGCACCGCCGACACGTCGGGCTCGTCGGGTGCTCCGATGGTCAGGCCGCCGCACAGTCTCAGCAGCGAGCGGCCGCAGTCCGCCTCCAGCGCACGCCACAGCCGGTGGGATCGGCGCAGCAGCGGGACGTAGGAGACGCCTTCCTTGTAGACGGTGCGGAAGATCCGGGACTCGCCGGCCGAAGCTCCCCGGTCGTGTCCGCGGCCGTAAGCGTCGAACGCGAGGACGTCGGCGCCTCGCGTGGCCAGCTGCCAGGCCGTCATGGCGCCGATGACGCCGGTTCCGACGATCGCCACACGGGGCGCGGAAACCGTCATGAGCAAGCTCCTTACGGAGGATCGCGTGAGCACGCGGTACGGGTGGGGTGGTCAGTCACCGCTGACCGACTGCTCGATGTAGAACTCCATGAGGCCGGGCCGCAGCAGGTACGCCGCCGCTTCGGCGAGTTCCCCGTTCGCCAGCCAGGTCAGCCTGCGTTGGCGCAGCACGGGGAGGCCGGGGTCGCAGGCGAGCAGCCCGGCGTCCCGCTCGTCGAGCAGCACGGGGTCGAGGTACATCCGCGAGGTCGCCACGGGCACGCGGTGTGCGCGGAAGTAGGAGAGAAGGGTCAGGTGGGCCAGGTCCTCGTCGAGCAGGTGCGGGGCGAGCGCGAACGGGACGGTGGTGTACTCCAGGGCGAGAGGGGTCTCTTCGACGTCGAACTTGCGGCGCACCAGGTGGTTGACCGGCGTGTCGTCCGCCAGTCCCGCCACCGGCGGTGTCGCCTCCGCGGCGCGGACGACGGCGGCGCTGCGGACCTCGTGCCGTCCCGGGATCTCCGGTCCCCTCAGCCGGGGGTTCACGAACCTGAGCAGATTCTCCTGGCGGGCGCTGTCCGCCACGAAGGTGCCGCGGCGGCGGTGCCGTTCGACGAGCCCTGCCTGGGCCAGTTCGTGCAGGACCCGCTGCGCGGTGGCGCGGCCGATCCCGTACTGCTCCTGCAACGCGGCCTCGGTGGGGAGCCGGGAGCCGGGTGGCAGTTCGCCGGATCTGATGCGGGCTTCCCACTCGCTGCGGATCCGGAGGTACAACGGCGCTGACATGAAAGGACCGTAGTAGTGGTTCAAATGACCGGTCAATACCTCGGACACGGGTATCGGGGACCGGTGGCTCCACCCTCGCGCTCGCTCGCGGAAGGCCGGGTGGCGGCCAACTGCCGCGGTGGGGCAGAGTGTTCGCTCACCGTCACCACCAGGGGGTCCCGTGAGTGAAGCGTCGTTCAAACCCGGCAACACGCCGCACAGCGCCCGCATCTACGACTACTTCCTCGGCGGGAAGACGAACTACAGCGTGGACAGGAAAGCCGCGGCCGCCACGCTGGCGGCGTTGCCGGACGTCATGACGGCGGCCCGCCAGAACCGGGAGTTCATGCAGCGCTCGGTGCGCTATCTGGCCAGGGAGCGCGGCATGCGCCAGTTCCTCGACATCGGCACCGGCATCCCCACCGCGCCCAACCTGCACCAGGTGGCCCAGCAGGAGCAGCCCACCGCCCGGGTCGTCTACTCCGACAACGACCCGATCGTGCTCGCCCACGCCCGCGCCCTGATGACCAGCACCCCCGAGGGGGCGACGGACTACATCGAGGCGGACGTCCGCGACCCCGAGGTGATCCTCGAACACGCCGGCAAGACGCTCGACTTCGCCGAGCCCGTCACGGTGTCGCTCGTCGCCCTGCTGCACTTCATCCCGGACACGGACGAGCCACCCGCGCTGGTCAGCCGCCTCCTGCGGGATCTCGCGCCGGGCAGCGCCCTCGTCCTTACGCACGGCACCGCCGACCTGGAGGTGCGGGACGAGTCGGGTTCTGTGCACGATGTGGAGCGGGTCTACCGCGACCGCGGCATCTTCTTGACCGTCCGCCCGCGGGAGGCCGTCGCGGGGTTCTTCCGCCACCTCGACCTGGTCGAGCCCGGGATCGTCGCGAGCTGCGACTGGCACCCCGAGATCGCCGCGCCCGACGAGCCCCCCGCCCTGCCCGGCACCGTCAGCCCGGCGGAGACGTCCGTCTGGGCGGGCGTGGGCATCAAGCCGTAACGCGGCCGTTCAGCCCTCGCCCGCGAGGAGCCGTTCGCGGATGCCGTCGAAGTGGGTGCGCATCGCGCGTTCGGCGCGCGGGCCGTCCCCGGCCGCGACCGCGTCCACGATCTCCCTGTGGTGGGCGCAGGTGATCAGCGGGTCCTGATGGCCTCCGTCGAAGTCGCCGCGCACCTTTTCCATGGCCGCCCAGAAGGCGTCGAGCACTTCGCTCAGCAGGTGGTTGTCGAGCGACCTGTAGAGGGCCAGGTGGAAGGCGCGATCGGTGGCCCTGGCGATGCCGCCCTCCTCGCGGGCTTCGCGCTCCATGGCGGCGACGATCCCCCGGAGGACGTCGAGGTCCTCGGCGGGCACGGAGGCGGCCACACCGACGATGAGGCCGGCTTCCAGCGCTTCGCGCACCCGCATCAGTTCGTACAGCCCCGCCTCGCCGTGGCGGTGACGCACCGCCGCGCGGAACGCGAGCCCCTCGGCGAAGGGCGCCATGGAGAGCGAGCCGACGACCGTGCCCGAACCGCGCCGGATCTCGACCACGCGCAGGGCCTGGAGGGCCTTGAGCGCCTCGCGCACCGAGACCCTGCTGACGTCGAAGAGCTCCACGAGCTCGGTCTCCGTGGGCATCGGCGAGCCCGGGCCCAGACCGCGGTCCAGGATCAGCTGCCGGATCCGCGCCTGCAGATCCTCAGACACCGTGGTGCGTGGCACGCGTGCGTTCCTTTCTCGGGTGACCCGGCTGCGGTGACCCGTTCTCCGACGGCCCGCTGTGGATTGTGACCCATTACCTCTTGATGACACGTGTCGGGGTCACCTAGAGTACAGACATAAGACGTCTTACATCCTATGTTCGCGGGCGGTCCGTCGAGCAACCGGCCGCCCGCTTCAGCGACTTGTGGAGTACCGCCATGCCTGTGACCGCGCCCCTGAGCGGGATCGTCCCGCCCGTGTGCACCCCGCTCGACAGCGCCGGAGAGGTCGACACCGCGTCCCTGGCCCGGCTGGTCGAGCACCTGCTGGGCGGCGGAGTGCACGGGCTCTTCGCCCTCGGCTCGACCAGCGAGGTCGCCTACCTCACCGACGGCCAGCGCGGCACCGCCCTCAAGACCGTGGTGGAAACCGTTGCCGGCCGGGTACCGGTGCTGGCCGGCGTCATCGACACCACGACCCACCGGGTGCTCGACCACGCGCGCGAAGCGGAGAGGCTCGGCGCTGACGGCCTCGTGGCGACCGCCCCCTTCTACACCCGTACGCACCCGCGCGAGATCGCCGGACACTTCCGCCGCGTCCGCGACCGCGTCGACCTGCCGCTGTTCGCCTACGACCTGCCCGTCTCGGTGCACAGCAAGCTCTCCCCCACCCTGGTGCGCGAGCTCGCCGCCGACGGCACCCTGGCAGGGCTCAAGGACAGCAGCGGTGACGAGGGGTCGCTGCGCCGCCTGCTGGTGGAGCTCGGCGGCCGCGAGGGGCGGGCCACCGGACGCGCCCCCGGCTTCTCCGTGCTCACCGGCTCCGAACTGACCGTGGACGCGGCGCTGCTGGCCGGCGCCGACGGCGTGGTCCCCGGCCTCGGCAACGTCGACCCGGCCGGCTACGTGCGCCTGTGGGAGGCGGCCAGGTCGGGCGACTGGCTGCTGGCGGCCAAGGAGCAGGAGCGGCTCACCTCCCTGTTCGCTCTGGTGGACGCGGGCCCCGAGGCCGACATGGGGCGCAGCTCCTCCGCGCTCGGCGCCTTCAAGGCCGCCCTGCGGCTGCTGGGCGTCATCGAGTGCGGCGACACCGCCTTCCCGCAGATCCAGCTGGACGCCACGGCGACCGCCGAGGTCGGCGCGCGGCTGCGCGACGCCGGTCTGACCACCGTCCGATGACTACGGCCCGCGCCTCGCGGCCCGCCGCCGGCACCGCGCGGACAGCGGCGGTGATCGGCCTCGACCTGGGCGGCACCAAGATCGCCGCCGCGCTCGTCGGTCCTGACGGTGCGGTGCTGCGGCGGCACCACCGGCCGACCCCCGCCCGCGAGGGGGCCGAGGCCGTCCTCGACGCGCTGGCCGCCGCGGCGCGCGAGGTCGACGGCGGCGCGGCGGCGATCGGCGTCGCCGCCGCCGGCGTGATCGATCCGCGCACCGGCACCGTCACCAGCGCCACCGACTCCCTGACGGGATGGGCAGGGACGGCGCTGGCGGCGGGCCTCGGCGAGCGCACGGGACTGCCGGTCGCCTGCGACAACGACGTGCGCGCCACCGCCGCAACCGAGCTGCCGGCCCCGGGCGATGCGCAGGACTCCTTCGTCTACGCCGCGATCGGCACCGGCATCGGGGGCGCGGTGGCCGTGGACGGCCGGATGCTGCACGGCAGCGCGGGCATCGCCGGGCACCTGGGCCACCTGCCGAGCCCGGAGGCCGCCGGTCTGCCGTGCACCTGCGGCGGCACGGGACACCTCGAGGTGATCGCCTCGGGGCCCGCCATGACCGCGCTGTACGAGCGGCTGAGCGGCCGCCGCGCCGACCGGCTGGAGACGGTGGCCGCGCACGCCTCGGCGGGCGAGGCCGCCGCGGAGCGCGCTCTGACCACCGGAGCCCGCGCCACCGGCCGGGCACTGGGCGGGCTCGCCAACGTCGTGGGCCCGCACCGGGTCGTCGTCGGCGGCGGCGTCCCGCGCGTCGGCGACCGCTACTGGTCCGCGCTCACCGACGCCTTCCGCGCCGAGCTGATGCCGCCGCTGCACGACCTGCGTCCCGTGCGCCCCCGCTTCGGCCCCGACGCGGCCGTCCTCGGCGCCGCGCTGCTCACCCGCACCGTCACCCTTCACCACCCGGGAGAAACACGATGACCTCATCCGTCGCAGACGCCGTCAAGGGCCGGCTGATCGTCTCCTGCCAGGCGCCGCCCGGCGACCCGATGCGGGAGACCGGCACCCTCGTGCGGCTGGCCCACTCCGCGGCGGCCGGCGGGGCCGCGGGCATCAGGGTCAACGAGCCCGAGGTGGTCGCCGCCGTCACCGCCGCCGTCTCGCTGCCCGTGATCGGCCTGTGGAAGGACGGCGACACCGGCGTCTACATCACGCCGACGGTGCACCACGCCCTGGCCGTCGCGGACGCCGGGGCCCACGTCGTCGCCGCCGACGCCACGGACAGGCCCCGCCCCGACGGCAGCACGTTCGCCCAGCTCGTCACGGCGGTCCACCAGGCCGGCGCCCTGGTGATGGCGGACGTCTCGTCCTTCGAGGAGGGCGTCACCGCGGCCCGCGACGGCGCCGACATGGTCTCCTCCACCCTGTCCGGCTACGTGCCGGGAACGCCCCGGCAGGCCGGCCCCGACCTGCGGCTGGTCGCCGCCCTCGCCGAAGCGCTCGAGGTGCCCGTCGTCGCCGAGGGACGGATCAACACCCCCGACGAGGCGGCCGAGGCCCTGGCCCTGGGCGCTCACAGCGTCGTCGTCGGCACCGCCATCACCGCACCCACCGCGCTGACGGGCCGTTTCGTGGAGCGCCTCGCCCGCCCCTGACGCAGCCGCGCCGCAAGGCGCTCGTTCCCGACGGCGCTCGACGACGAGGCTGTCCGGCATCATGGAGTCACCGTGCACCACACCGCCCCCGCACAGCCGCCCTGGTACCGCCAGGTGGGCCGCAGCCAGTGGAAGGCCTTCTTCGCCGCCTGGATCGGCTACCTCCTCGACGGCTTCGACTTCGTCCTGATCACGCTCGTACTGACCGAGATCAGCGACGACTTCGGCCTCGACACCGTCCAGGCCGCGAGCCTCGTCTCGGCCGCTTTCATCACCCGCTGGCTCGGTGGCGCCCTGCTGGGCGCCCTCGGCGACCGCTTCGGGCGGAAGCTGTCGATGGTGGTCAGCATCCTGCTGTACTCGCTGGGCACCTTCGCCTGCGGGTTCGCCTGGGACTACACCAGCCTGTTCGTCGCCCGGCTCGCCATCGGCATGGGCATGGCCGGCGAGTACTCCGCCAGCGCCACCTACGTCATGGAGAGCTGGCCGGTGCGGATGCGCAACCGGGCCAGCGGCTTCCTGATCTCCGGCTACTCGGTGGGCACCGTCCTGGCCGCGGAGGTCTACAAGTGGGTGGTGCCCACGCTGGGCTGGCGCTGGATGTTCTACGTGGGGCTGATCCCCATCGTCATCGCGCTGTGGATGCGGCGTGCGCTGCCCGAGGCCGCGGACTGGAAGGCGGAGGTCGGCGAGCAGGAGGAGCGCCCCAACCCGTTCCGTCCGCTGTTCGCCACCCGGGCCAGGGGGACGGCCAACGTGGTACTGGCCGTGGCGGCCACCGTCTCGCTCTTCGCCGTCTTCACGCCGCTGGGCGAGGGCCTGGTGCCTGTGCTGTCGGTGATCGCCGGACTCGCCCTGGTGGCCTTCGCCGTGCAACTGGGCGGCCGGCGCGGCTGGCTGCTCTACGTGGCGATGATCGTCACGATCTTCTTCGCCTTCCTGTACTCCTGGCCCATCCAGGCGCTGCTGCCGACCTACCTGAAGTCGGACCTGGGCTACAGCCCCGGCCAGGTCACCGACGCGCTGTACTACGCGGGCTTCGGCACGATGGTCGGCTGCTGGCTGGCCGGTTTCGTGGGCGACTGGATCGGCACCAAGAAGGCCTACGCCTTCACCCTGGTGGCCTCGCTGGTCTTCGTCTTCCCCGTCTTCGCGGTCGAGGACAACCTGCTGCTGCTCGGCGTCCTGCTGTTCTTCCTGCAGGCCACCAGCTTCGGCATCTCGGGGCTGCTGCCCCGCTACATCGGCGGCCACTTCCCCACCCGCAGCCGGGCCGCCGCGCTGGGCTTCACCTACAACGTGGGGGCACTCGGCGGCGCCGTGGCCCCCGTGCTGGGGGCCAACCTCGCCTCCGGCATGGACCTCGGCCAGTCCCTGGCCCTCCTCACCTTCGCCGGGACGATGGTCGTGGTCCTGCTCGTCGGCTTCGACGTGCCGGGCCGCCTCGGCAGGCTCCTCGACCCGGACGGGCCCGCCGACCATCTCGTCGACGAGGGTCCAGCGCCCCGCGATCAGGCGCGGCCCCCGTCCGCGCGTACCGGCGCCTGACGCGGCGCTCAAAAACGCCCGGAGTGAGCCCTCCTCACCTGCCCCCGTGCGGGCGCGTGGCGAGGGCTCACCGGTGCGGGGCCGACAATGGCGGGGTGATGGAGGATGACGACCCGTATCTGTGGCTCGAAGAGATCGAAGGCGACGCCGCGCTCACCTGGGTGCGCGAGCGGAACGCCGAGACCGTGGCGGAGCTGACCGCCGACCCGGGGTTCGAAGCGCTGCGCCAGGAGGTGCGCGAGGTCCTCGGCGACTCCGCGCGCATCCCGTACGTGGTGCGACGCGGCCCGCACCTGTACAACTTCTGGCGCGACACCACCCGCCTGCGCGGGGTGTGGCGGCGCACCACCCTGGAGGAGTACCGCACGTCCGATCCGCACTGGGAGACCGTGCTGGACGTGGACGCGCTGGCGGACGAGGAGGGTGTGCCGTGGACGTGGGCAGGCGCCGCCGTCCTGCGCCCGTGCCACAGGCGGGCGCTGGTGAAGCTCTCCAGGGACGGCGCGGACGCGACCGTCGTACGGGAGTACGACATGGACAGGGGCGCGTTCATGGCGGACGGGTTCCGGCTGCCCGAGGCCAAGAACTCCGTCAGCTGGATCGACGAGGACCACCTCTTCGTCGGCACCGACGCGGGCCCTGGCGACCTCACGGCCTCCGGCTACCCGCGCACGGTGCGGCGCTGGCGCCGCGGCTCCCCGCTCGAGGCGGCCCCTGTCGTCTTCGAGGGGGACCACGAGGACGTGTCCGTCAGTGCCTGGCACGACCCCACGCCCGGCTTCGAGCGCGATCTGGCCGTGCGGAGCCGCGACTTCTGGCACAGCGAGCACTTCCTCCTCAGCGCGGACGGCCCCGTGGTGCGCATCGAGGCGCCCGACGACGCGCTGGTCGGCGTGCACCGGCAGTGGCTGCTGGTCACGTTGCGCTCGCCGTGGCTGGAGCGGCCCGCCGGGGCGCTGCTGGCGTTCGGCTTCGAGGCCTTCCTGCGGGGCGAGCGCTCTCACGAGGTGCTGTTCACGCCCGACGAGCGCACCGTATTGGAGGGGTACGCCACCACCCGCGACCACCTCGTCCTGGAGACGCTGACCGATGTCTCCTCCCACCTGCACCTGTTGACCCCCTCGGGCTCGGGCACCTGGTCGCGTCGCCCGCTGGGTGAGGTGCCCGCGCTGTCGTCGGCCGGGGTGACGGCCACCTCGCCCGACGAGGACGGTGACAGCGGGGAGGAGGTCTTCTTCTCGGTCTCCGGATTCGTGCAGCCCGCCACTCTGTGCCGCACCGTGGCGGGCGACCCGGAAGTGGAGACGCTGAAGCGGGCACCGTCCCGCTTCTCCACCGAGGGGCTGCTGGTGCGGCAGCACTTCGCCGTCTCGGCGGATGGGACGAGGGTGTCCTACTTCGTGGTCGGGCAGGAGGGGCAGGAAGGCCCCGCGCCCGTCCTGCTGTACGGGTACGGCGGCTTCGAGGTCTCCCTGACGCCCTTCCACTCGGCCGTGACGGGCCGGGCGTGGCTGGAGCGCGGCGGCACCTACGTGATCGCCAACATCCGCGGCGGCGGCGAGTACGGGCCCGCCTGGCATCAGGCCGCGCTCGGCGCCGACCGCGTCCTGGCGTTCGACGACTTCGCGGCGGTGGCCCGCGACCTGGTCCTGCGGGGCGTCACCACGCCCGGCCGGCTGGGCATCTGCGGCGGCAGCAACGGCGGCCTGCTGACGGGCGTCATGCTCACCCGCCACCCCGAACTCTTCGGCGCGGTCGTCGCCGAGGTGCCGCTGCTGGACATGCTGCGCTACCACCGGCTCCTGGCCGGGGCGTCCTGGGTCGCCGAGTACGGCGACCCTGAGGACCCCCGCGACCGCGCCCATCTGCTGCGCTGGTCGCCGTACCACAACCTGCGCCCCGGGATGGGCCGGGAAG
The DNA here is from genome assembly GCF_022699385.1 of Streptomyces tubbatahanensis. Lineage (NCBI taxonomy): Bacteria > Bacillati > Actinomycetota > Actinomycetes > Kitasatosporales > Streptomycetaceae > Streptomyces > Streptomyces tubbatahanensis. Next base: position 536,254 of record NZ_CP093846.1, read on the forward strand.
CGGGCGGCACCTGCCCGCCGCTGCTGCTGACCACCTCCACCCGCGACGACCGCGTCCATCCGGGCCACGCCCGCAAGATGGCCGCGCGCATGCGGGAACTCGGGCTGCCCGTCCACTACTACGAGAACACCGGCGGCGGTCATGCCGGGGCCGCCGATCACGAGCAGGCCGCCTACGTCGAGGCCGTGGTGCACTCCTTCCTGTGGCGGTCGCTCAGCGACGACGGCCGGGTACCGGCGAAGGGCGAGGCGAAGCCGCGCTGACACAGCGTCAGCGCGGCTGTGGCGGGGCGGGCTACGGCGTCGCGGCCCTGTGCAGCGCGTCGGCCACCGCGTCCAGGAAGGAGGCGACCGCGTCGGCGGTGAAGGGCAGTTCGGGGTTCCAGGGCAGCACCTGGGCGCGGCGACTCATCCGCTGCCAGGCGGCGACGTCCGCCAACCGCGCGTCGGGGGTCGCGTTCGCCCGGGTGTCGCGCAGGATGACGTCGGGCTCCAGGCCGGCCAGTTCCTCCCAGCCGTACGTCGCCCAACTGGGGCCCGCGGCGGGCAGGTCGAGCACGCGCACGCCCGCCCGGGTGAGCTCGCCCAGCAGCGGCCAGCCGGCCGGACGTGCCAGGTGCGCCTGGCCGGTGCCGGCGGGTGAGAGCGCCAGCACCCGGACGTGCGGGGCCGCCTGCGCTGCCGCTTCGAGCTGTCCCACGCTGCCGTCCGGCCCCTGGCGCTGTTCCTGTCGCTGTCGCTGTTCCTGCCCCTGGCCCGTCGCGCCCGCCGTGGCGTCCTCGCGGGCCGGGCCCAGCGTGCCGGCCAGTGCGGCGAAACGGTGGGTTACGTCCGCCAGGCTCGTGCCAGGGCCGACGTGGAGGACGACCACGGGTAAGGAGGGTTCGAGCGCCTTGTGCAGGTCGGGTCCTATGCCGTAGAGCCGGTCGCCGTCGTAGGTGACGGTGACCAGCAACTCCGGCTCGGCCCCCGCGATGTCCTGCGCGGTCAGTTCCGCTCCGGCGCCCAGGTAGGCGGCGTCCCGGAGGCCGGGGGTCTCCCGTTCGACGGGGTCGGTGCCCGGCTCGTCGTGCGGTGAGCCGAAGACCGCGGCGACGGGCACCCCGTGCTCGGCCAGCACGGCCGCCGCCTGCGTGTAGGCGACGAGGCGCCGGGGCGTGCGTGCGGCTGTCACCTCCTGCCCCCTATCGTCGCGGAAGGTCCACAGATCGCTTGCGACCACAGTGCCTCGCTTCCTTGGGAGTTGGTTGCGGGCCGGTGGGGGTGGGGCCGGGCGGTCGCCTCGGCGCGCCGGGGTGTCCGTCCGGCGCGGGGCGGCGCCCGTCCCCTCCCCTCGGGTCCGCGGGGGCGGCGTCCGCTCCCCGGGCTTACGACTTAGGTGAGCCTAACTTCCTTGTTCCCGGGTGTCACTGCCTCCGCGAGGTGCGTGCGCAGGCTGCGGGCGGGACGTCCCGTGACGCGTGTGACGGTGTCGGTGGTGCGGTCCTCGGCGCCCTCGGCGATGGCCAGGTCCATGCCGGCGAGCACGGCGGCGAAGTCGGCCGGCACCTGGGTCGTCAGGTGGTCCCGCATCTGCTCGTACGTCAACGCGCTGTGGGCGACGGCACGCCCTGTCACCTCGGTGAGCAGGTGCGCGACGTCGGAGTAGCTGAGCGCCTCGGGGCCCGTGAGCAGCAGGTCGGTGTCCGGGCTGCGGGTGTCGGTCAGCGCGCGGACGGCGACGGCCGCGATGTCCTCGGCGTCGACGAAACCGACGCGCCCCTCGCCCGTGGCGGTCCGGATCACGCCCTCCGCGCGGATGGTGGCGGCGTGGAGATGGTCGCCGGTGAAGTTCTGCATGAACCACGAAGGCCGCAGGACCGCCCACTCGTCGAAGAAGGAGGGCAGCATCTCGTGGACCTGTCCGACCGCCGGCCCTCCGGCGGCGATCGCCGAGGCGCTGAGCAGTACGGCACGGCGTACTCCGCTCGCGCGCGCCTGCTCCAGGAACGGGCGCATCACGGCGGCCGGTTCGGTGGATCCGACGGGCGGCACCAGGTAGACGCGGTCGGCTCCGCGCAGGGCCTCCGGGTAGGTGCCGGGTTCGTACCAGTCGAAGCGGACGGTTCGTGCGCCGTGCACCGGGGCGGCACGGCGGCCTGCCGCCTTGACGCGGTGTCCTTCCGCGGCGAGGCGGGCGGCCACGCGGCTGCCGGTGGTGCCGGTGGCCCCGATGACGAGGACGGCGGGAGGCGCGTCGGGATGGGTGTGGCGCGAGGTCATCGGGTCCTCCGGGTGAAGTCGGCTGCGCCGTCCCGCGGGAGGGCCAGCGGATTCCAGTAGTCGCGGTAGTGCGTGAAGCGGCCCTCCACGGCCGTGACCACGGCGATGTAGGTCATGTCGAACGGGGCGCCACTGCTCACCAGCCGCCCCACCCCGCGCATCTCGACGACGAGGGTGTCCGGCTCGCCGGTCTCGTGGATGTGCACGTGGGGAAAGGCGTGGAGGTCGATGTGGTCGGGGTAGTGGCGCATGTAGTCGGCCACGGCGGCCTTGCCTTCCAGCCGCTCGGGCCACCCTTCGGGCGCGAAGGGGAACTCGAAGACGCCGTCGTCGTCCCACAGGTCGACCCAGGCGGGGATGTTCTTCTCCAGCAGGAGTCGCAGGCCGTGGCGGAAGAGGTCCGCGGGGCGCGGATGCGCGGGCATGGGTGTTCCCTCCGGGTTAGAATGCGGACCCTCGGTCCGTTTCTGTCGACGACTATACGGACTGAGAGTCCGCTTAAGCAGCTGGAGGAGACCCGTGCCCGAGCGCAAGCCCCGCGCCGACGCCGCCCGCAACCGGGAAGCCGTACTCGAGGCGGCCGACCGGCTCATCGCGAGCTGCGACAGACCCGCGCAGGTCACCATGGCCGACATCGCGGCAGCGGCCGGCGTCGGCAAGGGCACGCTCTTCCGCGGCTTCGGGGACCGCACCGGCCTGATCCACGCGCTCTTCGAGGCCCGGCTCGAACCGGTGCGCCAGGCCGTCGCCGAGGGGCCGCACCCGCTCGGACCCGCCACCCCGCCCAGGGAGAGGGCCCTGGCTCTGCTGGACGCCCTCCTGTGCTTCAAGCTCGACCACCGGCACCTGTCGCTGGCGCTGGAGGAGGCCGGGTCCGACAGCCCCTACGGCGCCGCACACTACGACTGGTGGCACGCGACGCTCAGCGGCGTACTGGAGCGGCTTCCCGGCTTCACCGGAAGTGACTTCGCCGCGCACGCGCTGCTCGCCGCCGTGCGCGCCGACCTCGTCGACCACCTGGCCGGCCGGCGGAACCTCTCACGCGAGCAACTACGGGCGCAGCTGGCCGACTTCACCGGGCGTGTGCTGGGCGGCCCGGCACCGGGCGGGGCGGCGGACGGCGCCGGGCCGACGAGCGGGACCGGAACCCGCTGACGGGGCGAACGGCGCCGGGCGGGCGGACGACATCGGTCCCCGGCGCGTCGCGCCCGGCCCGTCGGCGGCGCCCGGTCAGTGGGCGGCGCCCGGTCCGTCGGCGGCGCCCGGTCAGTGGGCGGCGCCCGGTCCGTCGGCGGCGCCCGGTCAGTGGGCGGGGCCGGACCCCACTGACGGCAGGTAGCGGGGTGCGCGCCAGGCGTCCAGCCTGCGCTCCACCGACGCGCCCAGCGACAGGAGCCTCGCGTCCTGGTGGTCACCGGCCATCAGGAGCAGGCCCACAGGCAGCTCGCCCACCGATCCCGCGGGCACCGAGAGCGACGGGTACCCGGCGACGGCCGCGGGGGTGGAGGACGGGATCACGTCGTCGTCGCCCCGCGCGCAGTCGGTCGTCCACGCGGGCGGGTTCGTCGGAGAGGCGAGGGCGTCCAGGTCGTGGGCGGCCAAAGTCTCGTCGATGGAACGCCGGGAGAGGTCTTTCAGCTCGGCGCGCATCGCCCGGTACTCCGGGTCGGTGGTGGGCGGTGCGGCCAGCGCCTGTTCGAACAGCTCCTGTCCCGCGAAGCAGCCGCGCTCCGCCGGGTGGGTGCGGTTGAACTCGATCAGCTCGGCGAGGTCGGAAGGTCCGTCGCGGGTGGCGAGGTAGGCGTTGATGTCCCGGTGGAACTCGCTGAGCAGCGCAGGGAACTCCAGCTCGGCCAGCCGGTCCTGATAGGGCGGGGTCACCTCGACGACCTGCGCGCCGGCGGCGCGCAGCTTCTCGGCCGTGCGGCTCATCACGGCGTCCACCTCGGGGCCCAGCGACGGCAGCCGCCACAGACCGATCCGCTTGCCGCGCAGCCCACCGGGGTGCGTCAGCTCCGCCACGCGGTCGCCGAGCACGCCGCCCGACGCGTGGCCCGGCCTGGCGGTACTCCCGCCGCTCCGCACCTCTCCTTCGCTCCCCTCGCCGCTGAGTACCGCCAGGGTGAGCGCCGTGTCGGTCACGTTGCGGGCCATGGGCCCGGCGGTGTCCTGCTCGGCGGAGATCGGCACCACGCCGGACCCGCTGACCAGCCCGAGGCTGGGCTTGTGCCCGACGACGCCGTTCATGCCCGCCGGGCAGACGACGGATCCGTCCGTCTCGGTCCCGATCGCCACCTGGGAGAGCGACGCGGCGAGCGCGGCGGCCGACCCCGAGGAGGAGCCGCACGGATTCCTGTCCAGTACGTACGGGTTGTGGGTCTGGCCGCCGACCGCCGACCAGCCCGAGGTCGGCTTCTCGGCCCGGAAGTTGGCCCACTCGGACAGGTTGGTCTTGCCGAGGATCACCGCTCCGGCCTTCCGCAACCGGGTCACCAGCGCGGCGTCGGTCTTCGGAGGGTGCTTCGCCAGTGCCAGCGATCCCGCGGTGCTCGCCAGCCCGCGGGTGTTCACGTTGTCCTTGACGAGGACGGGGATACCGTCCAGCGGACCGCGGGCCCTGCCGTGCCGGTGCCGCGCGTCGCTGGCCGCCGCCTGCCGCAGGGCCGTCGGGTCGGTCCGCAGCACCGCGTTGATCGTGGGATCGATGCGTTCGATCCGCCGCAGGTAGGCGCGGGTCAGGGCGGAAGAGGTCAACGAGCCCTTCGCCATGCGGCGCTGGAGCTGCGGAATGGTGACCGTGTCGAGGTCGAATCCCAGCGCGTCGGCCGCGGGGGGCGTCTGGCCCGTCGCGGTGTCGGCCGCCTCCGCGCGCGGATTCGGCGTGCCCGTCAGCAGGGACCCCGCGACCAGGGCTGCGATCAGTGCGGCAACACTCCTCTTCCCCATGGAGGTCAGCCGACTACACATCCCCCTGGCGCGCAAGGGGGCCCCTCGCACGGCGCGTCTCCCCCGGCCTTGACGGCGAGGGGAGCGATGGCCACTCTTACTGCTCGGTAGAACCGGTCCCCCCGCTCGGAGGAATCGGCCCCCCGCTCGGAGAAATCGGTTCCGCCCCCTTAGCGCCCCTCGGCTCCGCCACGACCGCGTCTCATCCCGTCGATTCCGTCGTCCAGTTGGTCTGCGAGGTGGTCATGTCCGCATCCCGTTCTCCTATCGCGCGACCCGCGCCCAGACGGCCCTCACCGGCCCGTCGCCCGGCCTTCGGGCGCGTGCGCGCCGCACTGTCGGCCGGCGTGTCGCTCCCGGTGGCCGCCGTACTCGTCCTCGCCGGCGCCCCCGCCGCCTCCTCGGCGGAGCCGGGGGCCCACGGCACAGCTCAGGCGCTCACCCGCTACGTCGCCCTGGGCGACTCCTACACCTCGGGTCCCGGCATCCCGGAGCAGACGGATGAGAACTGCGGCCGTTCCGACCACAACTATCCGACGCTGGTGACGGCCGCGCTGGCGCCTGGGACGTTCACCGACGCCAGCTGCGGTGGCGCGACGACAGCCGAGATGACGGCACCGCAGGGCACAGCGCCCCCGCAGTTCGACGCGCTGAACGAGTCCACCGACCTGGTCACCGTCGGCATCGGCGGCAACGACATCGGGTTCGGGGGCATCGTCGCGCGCTGCGTTCTGCTCGGCGCTCTCGTGCCGAACGGGGCACCGTGCAAGGCAAGTTACTCCCTCGGTGGCTCCGACGAGCTGGCCGCCCGCATCGAGGCCACGGCCACGAAGATCGACGAGGTGCTGCGCGGCATTCACGACAGGTCACCCGGCGCACGCGTACTGGTCGTCGGCTATCCCGCGCTGCTGCCCGAGGACGGCGGCAACTGCCCGCGGACCGTCTCGCTCGCCTCGGGTGACGCCCCCTGGCTCAGGGACACGGAGAAGAGACTGAACTCCATGCTCGCCGAGCGCGCCGAGGCGTCAGGGGCCGAGTACGTCGACACCTACACCGGCTCGGTCGGACACGACCTGTGCAAACCCGTGGGCACCCGCTGGGCGGAACCGCTCCAGGCCGTGGACGCCGCGGGCTTCCACCCCAACGCCGCGGGCCACCAGGCCATGTCCCAGGCGGTGCTGGCGGCCGTACGGCGCTGAGCGTCCGCGCCCGCCCCGTCGTCGGGCGCGGAAGGGCACGCACGTGTGAGGGTGGCCCCCACCGGGTGGGGGCCACCCTCACACGTGTGCGACCGCTCCTCCCCGGCGGGGTCTTGACCGCAGACCCGCGGAGGTCTAGGTTCCTCGCACCTCCAGAGGTACATCGATTAACCACTCGTTAACCGCCTGGTTGGAGACCTCCCGCTGTGCGCTCGTCCCCGCTGACCCGACGCGGCCTCCTCGCCGCAGGCTGCGGCCTCGCCGCGACCGCCCTCCCCGCCCTGTCCGGCTGCTCCGCGCTGGCCGCCGCGGAAGGTGACCCCGACACGCTCGTGGTGCACAGCCAGCTGGGCACCACCGCTCCGGGCTCCGCCACCTACCTGCGGGCGCTCGACCGCTTCCGGAAGGAGAACCCGGGGCTGAAGGTCAAGAACCTGGTCAACGGCGACGACCTCGCGCAGGTCTACGAGACCGCGCGCCTGGCCCGCAAGGAGCCGGACGTCGTCATGGTCAACCTCTACGACAAGACGCTGGCGTGGACGGACGTCGGCGCCACCGTCGACGTCAAGGACTACCTGGACGACTGGGGGCTGCGCGAGCGGGTACTGCCCGAGGCGCTCGCGGCGTGGACCGACGGCGAGGACAGGCTGCGCGCCTTCCCGTACTTCGCCACCAACTGGCCCGTGGCCTACAACAGGGCGCTGCTGGAGAGGGCGGGCGTGGCGGAGATACCGGTCACGGGCGACGAGCTGATCCGCGCCGCGCGCAAGCTGCGCGCCAAAGGAACCGCGCCCGTGACCGTCGGCGGCAACGACTGGACGGGGCAGAAGCTCCTCGCCCAGATCATCCAGACCTTCCTCACCGAGGACGAGGCCCGGCACGCCTACGCGACCGGGGACTTCGGAAGCAGGGGCGCGCGTCAGGGCATCGACTACTTCGTCGAACTGCGCGACTCCGGCGTCTTCACCGACAAACCGCAGGGCCTCACCTCGGACTCGATGATGACGCAGTTCAACACCCAGTCAGCGGCGATCGAGTCGGCGATGTCCTCGGCGCTCGCCGAGGTGCCCGAGCGGGTGGCGCGCCACACGGACGTCGGCGGCTGGCCCCTGGCCGACGGAGCCGTCCACGACAAGCCCACCATCCTGCGCTCCTACACCCTGATCGGGTTCTGGATCAGCCCCAACGGCACCAAGAAGATCGACGCCGTGAGGAAGTTCCTCCGCTTCATGTACAGGGCCGACACCGTCTCGGCGTTCATCACCGAGAGCGGCCGCGACATGGCCGTGCGCTCCGACGCGCTGAGCACCGACTTCCCCCTCGTGGCCGCGGCGCAGCGGCTGGGCTCCGACGTCGGCCAGGTGCTGCTGCCCGACGTGTACGTACCGCCCACAGCCAACCAGCCGCTGATCACCGCGACCAGCACGTCCTTCACCCGTGGTGTGAGCGCGGCCCGGGTACGTGCAGCGCTCGAGGCCGCGTACCGCTGAGCATGAGCCCGCGCCCCGCCTCCCCTCCCCCACGTCCCGAGCCCCAGCCCACGGGAGTCACCTCATGACGACGCTGACGCCGACACCCGGCGCGGCAGAGCCCGGCCTGACCGGTACGCCGCCCCGCACCGCCGGGCGCCGCCCACGGCCGCGCCCGCGCCGGCAGGGCGGCACGATCCTCGCCGTGCCCGCACTGGTGTGGTACCTGGTCTTCATGGTCGGCCCGATGGTGGCCATCTTCGTGATCGCCGCACTGCGCTGGCCCGGCATGCTCCAGCCGGTCTCCTTCGCGGGGCTCGGCAACCTCCGTACCGTGCTCGACGACCCGGTCTTCTGGGCCGCCGTGCGCAACACCGCCGTCCAACTCGCCGTGGCCCTGCCGATCATGATCGTGTGCGCCTACATGGTGGGCTACTACGTGGCGCAGCGGCCGCCGGGGCACCGCGTCATCCGCTACCTGCTGTTCGTGCCGGGGCTGATCTCCACCCCGGCGAAGGCCATGGTCTTCTACGCCGCGCTCTCCCCCGACGGGCTGCTCAACGGCGCCCTCGAATCCGCGGGGCTGACCTCGCTCACCGACGCCTGGCTCGCCTCCCCCTCCACCGCGCTGGCCTGCCTCATCGCGCTGGACGTCTGGGCCGGCATCGGTTTCACCGCCGTGCTCTTCGCCGCGCGTCTTGGCAGTGTCCCGGACGAGCTGGGAGAGGCCGCGCAGCTGGACGGCGCCGGGCACTGGCGGACGATGTGGCGAGTCCACTTCCCCGTCATCCGCGACTACGTGGGCGTGGTCACCATGCTGCAGTTCCTGTGGACGCTCTTCGGATCGGCGCAGCACGTGCTGCTGCTCACCCAGGGCGGCCCCGGCAGCTCCTCGACCACGCTGTCGTTCCTCGTCTACCAGAAGGCGTTCATCGCCGCCGACCTCGGCTACAGCCAGACCGTCGGCGTCCTCCTCTTCCTGGCCGGGCTCGCCGGACTGCTGACCATCCGCCGCCTCTTCCGGCAGACCTACTGATCGGACGCACCATGAAGTTCGGCAAACGCTGGATACCCGCGCACCTGCTGGTGTGGAGCTACGCGGTGCTGCTGCTCGTGCCGCTGTACTACTTCCTCGCGTCGGCGTTCAAGAGCAACGAGGAGATCTTCGCGCACCCGTTCGCGCTGCCGGACTCCTTCGGCCTCGGCAACTTCTCCACGGCCTTCACCAGCGCCGACCTCGGGCTCGCCGTCGTCAACTCGGCGCTGGTCACCAGCGTCGCGCTGGTGCTGACGCTGGCGCTGGCGCTGCCCGCCGCCTTCGCCCTGGCCCGCTCGACGGGCCGCCTGGCCTCGGCGATGGAGAAGGTCTTCTCGCTGGGGTTCCTCATCCCGACCTTCGCCGCGCTCTTCCCCACCTTCCTGCTGGCCGCGGCGAGTGGCCTCTTCCACACCCGTACGTTCATGGTGCTGTTCCTGCCCGCGACGGCGATGCCCCTCTCGGTCGTCATCCTGGTCCAGTTCATGCGGACCGTACCCAAGGAGATGGAGGAGGCCGCCCGGATGGACGGGGCCTCCACGTACGCGGTGCTGCGCCACGTCTACGCGCCGATGTGCCTGCCGGGCATCGCGACGGTCCTGCTGCTGAACTTCCTCACCTTCTGGAACGAGTACCTGTACTCGCTGGTGATCATCGGTCCCGATCCCGCCCAGCGCACCGTCCAGGTCGCCCTGCCGACGCTCAAGGCCATCACCGGCACCGACTACGGCGTCCTCACTGCGGGAACGGTGCTCACCCTCGTCCCCGTCTGGATCGTCTACACGGTGCTCCAGCGACGCATGCAGCAGGCCCTCGTCAGCGGGGCGGTGAAGATGTGAGCGCCTCCACCGGACAGCCTCCCGCCAAACGCCCCACCATCAAGGCGGTGGCGGCCGCTGCCGGGGTGTCGACCGCAGCCGTCTCGCAGGCCTTCAACGACAAGGGCCGCCTTGCCGAGGCGACCCGGCAGCGCATCCTGGCCACCGCCGTCGAGCTGGGCTGGTCGCCCAACGCGCCCGCCGCCGCGCTGCGCAGCGCCCGCACCCGCACCCTCGCGCTCGTCGTGCGGCGCCCCACCGACGTGCTGGGCGCCGACCCGCACTTCAGCGAACTGATCACCGGCATCGAGGGCGAGCTGTCGCCCCGCGGCTACGGGCTCCTCCTCCACCTGGTCGCAGGGGTGCGCGAGGAGACCGCTCTCTACCAGCGGTTCGCCGCCGAGGGGCGGGTCGACGGCGCCCTCCTCACCGACGCCCGCGCCGACGACCCCCGCCCCGCGCTGGTGGCCCGCCTGCGGCTGCCCGCCGTGGTGCTGGGCCCGCCCGACGCGGCCGGACCCGTGCCCAGCGTCGGCCTGGGCCACCAGGGCGCGGGCGTCGAGGAGGTGGTGGCGCACCTGTCCGGGCTCGGGCACCGCCGCATCGCCTACGTGGCAGGGCCTGCCGAACTGCACCACACACGGCTGCGGCGCGACGCCTTCGAGGCGGCTCTCAAAGCGGCCGGGCTGCGGCCGTGGGCCGTGCTGCACACCGACTTCACCGAGGTGTCGGCCACGGCCACGACCGAGGCGCTGCTGGCCGCCCCCGACCGGCCCACCGCGATCGTCTACGCCAACGACTCCATGGCCGTGTGCGGTATCGGTGCCGCACAGCGCGCCGGCCTGCGCGTACCCGACGACCTGTCCGTCGTCGGCTACGACAACCTGCCGCTCGGCCACTGGCTGCACCCCCGGCTGACCACGGTCGACCAGCAGGTGCAGCGGGTCGGTGGCGCGGCCGCCCGCACCCTGCTCGCCCGCTGCGGCGAGGACGTCGCCGCACCGGTACTGGAGGACCGGCCGCGGCTGGTCGTCCGCGAGTCGACAGGACCCGCACCCGGCTGACCAGCTGCCCGACCACCGAGCCGCCGGAACCACCCACCGCTCCACGAGGACGAGAAGGACCATGCGACGCCACAGCGCCCGACTCACCCACGACCCCGCCGTCCTGCCCTGGCTCGGCGCCAACTTCTGGTCGCGCACCGGCGGGCCGCTCATGTGGCGCGACTACCGCCCCGAGACGGTCCGCGAGGAGCTGCGGGTCCTGCGCGAGCACGGGCTGAACATGACCCGCTCGTTCTTCTACTGGCCCGACTTCCACCCCGAGCCGCACCGCGTCGACGAGGCACTGTGCGGGCACTTCACCGACTTCCTCGACGCGCACACCGAGGCGGGCATGGCAACGGTGCCCACCTTCATCGTCGGGCACATGTCGGGCGAGAACTGGGACCCGGTCTGGCGCGCAGGCCGCGACCTGTACGAGGACGTGTGGATGGTGGGCAGGCAGGCCTGGTTCGTCTCCGAGATGACCCGCCGCTTCAAGGACCACCCCGCGGTGACCGGCTGGCTGATCACCAACGAGATGCCGGGGTACGGCCGCGTGTACCAGGTCGACCCGCCCTCGTGCGACGTCGTCACCGCCTGGGCGCAGGCCATGTGCAACGCCGTGCGGGCGGCGGGCGGCACCCAGCCGGTCTCCCTCGGGGACGGCGCGTGGGGCATCGAGGTCACCGGACGGGACAACGGCTTCTCCCTGCGGGAGACCGCCGAGTACGTCGACTTCGTCGGCCCGCACGTCTACCGCTCCGACACCGACCGCGCCCGCCAGCACCACCGCGCGGCCTTCGAGTGCGAACTGGCCGCCGTCACCGGGCAGCCCGTCGTCCTGGAGGAGTTCGGCGTCTCGACGGACACCGTCTCCGCCCGCAACGCGGGTGTCTACTACCGGCAGACGCTGCACACCTCGCTGCTGGGCGGCGCCACCGGCTGGATGGCGTGGAACAACACCGACTACGACGACCTGTGGGACCGCGCCCCCTACGACCACCACCCCTTCGAGATGCACTTCGGCATCACCGACCGCACCGGAGCCCCCAAGGCACCGCTGCGAGAACTCGCCGCGTTCGCCGACACGCTGGCAGCGGTCGACTTCGCCCGCTGCCGCCGCACGGACGCGGACGCCGCCCTGGTCGTGCCCGCCTTCCTGGAGCGCGACTACCCCTACAGCCGCCCCGCCGACCGCCCGCTGATCTTCACCTCGCTGCACCAGAGCTACGTGACGGCACGCGCCGCCGACCTGCCCGTGGGCCTCACCAGGGAGGCCGACGGGCTCACCGGAGAAGCCGCCCTGTACCTGCTGCCCGCGACCCGGCAGTTCACCACCCGCACCCGGCGGGCGCTCCAGCGCAGGGCCGAGGAGGGAGCCACGGTCTACCTGTCGTTCTGCTCCGGTGAGCACCCGGGCACCCGCGGCCCCTGGTTCGACGGTCTCGACGGCCTCTTCGGGGTGGAACTCCAGCTGTCCTACGGGGTCGCCGAACCCATCGAGGACGACGAGTTGGAGATGACGTTCACCCAGGACTTCGGCCCCCTGGCCGCCGGGGACGTGCTGCGCTTCCCCGTCGCAGGCAACGAGGACAGCCGGGCGTACCTGCCCGTCGTGGAGCGCGGAGCCCGCGTGGTGGCCGTCGACGCACACGGCCGCCCCGCGCTGCTGGTCCACGAGACGGGCGCCGGGCGTACCGTCCTGGCCACCTACCCGCTGGAGCACATGGCCGCCCGCACCGCACGCGTCAACCCCGAGGACACGCACCGGCTGTACGCGGCACTCGCGCACGTCGCGGGGGTCCGCCGCGCCGTGACGGTCGACGACCCGTACGTCGGCGCCGACGTCCTCGTCCACGAGGACGGGCGGCGCTTCGTGTGGCTGATCAGTCAGTGCGACGAGGAGCGCACCGTCCACCCGGCCGCCGACGGCACCCTGCACGAGCTGCGCACCGGCGCCCCGGAGCCCGCGGTGACGCTCGCCCCCTGGGGCGTGCGGGTGCTGGAGCTGAGGTGAGCGGGCCCCGCTACCGCGCCCCCTCCGCGCCGGTGCCGGAGCGGGTGCGCGACCTGCTCGCGCGCATGACGCTCAGGGAGAAGGTCGGCCAGGTCAACCAGCGCCTCTACGGCTGGCACGCCTACACCCGCACGCCCGAAGGGCACCGGATCAGCGACGCCTTCCGCGCCGAGGTCGCCGCCTACGACGGCATGGGCGCCCTCTACGGACTCCAGCGCGCGGACGCCTGGTCCGGCGTCGGCTACGCGGACGGCATCACGGCCGCGGACGCGGCGGGCCTGGCGAACGCGGTCCAGCGGCACGTCGTGGAGAACACCCGCCTGGGCATCCCGGTGCTCCTGGTGGAGGAAGTGCCCCACGGCCACCAGGCGCTGGACGGCACGGTCCTGCCCGTCAACCTGGCCGTGGGCGCCACCTGGGACCCCGAGCTGTACGAGGCGGCGGCCGCCGGAGCCGGGGCCGAACTGCGCCGGCGCGGCGGCCACGTGGCCCTCGTCTCCGCTCTCGACCTCGCCCGCGATCCGCGCTGGGGCCGCACGGAGGAGTGCTTCGGCGAGGACCCGTACCTGGCCGCGCGGTTCACCGAGGCCCTCGTACGCGGCATGCGCACGGCGGGTGCGGCCGTCGTCCTCAAACACTTCGCGGGCCAGGGCGCGACGCTCGGCGGCCGCAACAGCGCGGCGACCGAACTCGGCGCACGCGAACTCCACGAGATCCATCTGGCGGCGGCCAGGGCCGGTGTCCGGGCGGGCGCGGCGGGGGTGATGGCGGCCTACAACGAGTTCGAGGGACTGCCCTGCGTCGCCCACCGCGGGCTGCTGAGAGACCTGCTGCGGCGGCGGTGGGGCTTCGACGGTCTCGTCATGGCGGACGGTACCGCCATCGACCGGCTGGTCAGACTCACGGGCGACCCCGTCGCCGCGGGCGCGCTGGCGCTCGACGCGGGCTGCGACCTGAGCCTGTGGGACGCCTGCTTCCCCCGTCTCGCCGAGGCCGTCACCCGCGGCATGGTCGCCGAGGAGACCCTGGACGGTGCCGTGGCCCGGGTGCTGACGCTGAAGTTCCGCCTGGGCCTGTTCGAGCAGTCCCCCGTTCAGGACGCGCCGCAGCCCGGGCCGCCCCCGCACCCGCCGCTACGGGAGCTGAGCGAGCGCCTCGCCCGCGCCTCGGTCACGCTGCTCGCCCACGACGGGCGGACCCTGCCGCTCACCGAGCGGGCGCGCCGGATCGCCGTTCTCGGCCCCGGCGCCGACTCCCTCCCCCAGCAGCTCGGCGACTACACCGCACCGCAGCGGCCCGGAGTCGGCCACACGGTCCTGGACGGCATCCGCGCGGCCGCGCCGCCCGGCACCGACGTCACCCACGCACCCGGTTGCCGACTGGTCGGCGCCGGCCTCGACGGCGTCCCCCGCGCCGTGGCACTGGCGGCGGAAGCGGACGTCGCCGTCCTCGTCCTGGGCGGATCCAGCGCCCGAGGCGAGGACACCGCCTTCGCCGCCAACGGCGCCGCGCTGCCGCCGACGAGCGACCTGTCGAGCACCACCGCGGGCGAAGGCGTCGACCTCGCGGACCTGCGGCTGCCGACGGGCCAGCGGGAACTGCTGCGGGCCGTGGCAGCCACCGGGGTGCCCGTCGTCGTGGTCCTCGTCCAGGGCCGGCCGCACGCGCTGCCCGAACTGTCCGGCACGGTGGGCGCCCTGCTGAGCGCCTGGTACCCGGGCCCCTGGGGCGGACGCGCCCTCGCCGACGTCCTGTTCGGCGCGGCCGATCCCGAAGGGCGCCTCCCGGTCTCCGTGCCCCGCTCGTCGGCCCAACTCCCCGTCTACTACAACGGCAAGGACCACGGCTACCGCGGCTACGTCGACCAGAGCGCCCGCGCCCGCCACGCCTTCGGCCACGGCCTGTCCTACACCACGGTCGGCTACGCGCCGCCCCGCCTGTCCCGCTCACGCGTCACCACCGACCGCCCGTCCCTGACGTGCCGCGTCACCGTGCACAACACCGGTGAGCGGCCCGTGCGCGAGACGGTGCAGCTGTACGTACGGCGCGTGTGGGGCGGCTCGTCGTGGCCGCGCACCCGCGAACTGCGCGGCTTCACCCGGCTCGCCCTGGCCCCCGGACAGGCGGCGGAAGCGGTCTTCGAGATCGGCCACGAGACGCTGGCGTCGGTCGGCCGCGACCTCGAACCGGCCGTCGAGCCCGGCGAACTCGCCCTGGAGACGGGCCCCTCGTCCGACCGCACGCAGGAAGTGCGGCTGCTGATCGAGGCGGAGCCCGCCCGCGTACCGGGGCCGGGCCGGCGGCCGGCCCCGGAGCAACCGGCCGCCGCGGACAGCAGGACCCGTCCCCCGGAGGGAGGTGCGTACCCGAACGGGGGAACGTGACCCATTACCGCCCCTCGGCCCGACCGCCGTGACCGGGACGGGGACCGTGACACCACTGCGTCTCGGCTCCCCCACCGAGGCTCAGGGGGCGGGTCGGGCTCTGTCGGAGGCGGTCGGCCGACCGCCTGCGCGAGCCGTGCGCGAGCCCGGCCGCACGGTACGTCAAGCGGGCTCGCCGCCCCGGCGGGCGCCGGGCAGGTGCCGGCCGGGATCCACGCCCGTCAGCTCCCGGCTGGCGTCCCACAGCCGTGCGGCGCAGTCGGTGTCCGTCAGCTGCTGCCACACCGGTTCCGCCCTCGGCCTCCCGCGCAGGCGCAGGACACGCGGTCCCCACAGCTGTCCGCCGCGCACGGCCGGGTCGAGCACGGCGCGCACGGCGGGCCACGCCCCCGCATGTTTCCCCTGGAGGAAGAGGCCGGCGGGCAGGCTCCGCACCCGCGCCGGGCCGGTCCGCACGTGGACCGGCGGACGCGAGGGCGTCAGGGAGTCCAGCGCGCCACCGGGGTGCACCACCACGCTGGTCACGGTGGAGCTCGCCGCCCGCAGGCGGCGTTCGAGTTCGAGTCCGAAGTACATCTGCGCCAGCTTCGAGCGTCCGTAGGTCCGCTTGGCCCGGTAGTCGTGCCGTGACTGCAGATCGTCCAGGTCCAGCCGCTCGGACTTCGCCGCGAAGCTGCCCGTGGTCACGACGCGTCCGGCGGGCGCCGCCGACAACAGCGGCATCAGCCAGTGCGTCAGCGCGAAGTGGCTCAGGTGGTTGGTGCCGAACATCAACTCGTCGCCCGCCGGGGTCTCCTGCCGCGGAGGCCGGTCGAGCGCGACCCCGGCGTTGTGCACGACTGCGTCGAGCCGCTCCAGGTCGAGGGCCTCGACCGAGGCGCGCAGGGAGGAGAGATCAGCCAGGTCGAGCCGCACAGACCGCAGGCGCGCGTCGGGCACCCGGGCCCGGACGGCTCGCACGGCGGCCTCGGCCCTGGCCGGGTTCCGGCTGCCCAGCACGACGACGGCGCCCGTCCCGGCCAGTTGCTCAGCGACGAAGTAGCCGATACCGGCGTTGCCACCGGTGACCAGGACGGTGCGGCCCTCGGCGCGGGGCAGCCGGTGGACGTCCCACGGCGGGACATTGGACGCGGACGGCATGACGGAGACTCCCCAACCCGAGTGAACGAACCACATTCCGGCCGCCCCGAAAGCCCGGCGCGACCGGTGTCCACACAGTGGCAGCGGCCACCGACATCTTCTCGACAGATCGCCGACAGCGCGTGGTGCGGTCCGCACGGGAGGCCCTAGGTCGAAGGAGCGGGGCGAGCCGCGCCTTTGTGCCGATGCCCGCGCGCGGTGCGGGCCCGCACGATGGCCACCATGTCACCTACACCCTCACCCTCGGTACCCGGGGCCGGGGACGCCCCCGGTGCTGTCGTCGGGGCCGGCACCCGGCACGGTCCGGGGCGCGCGACTGGTCTCGGTACGGTGCCTCGGCCCGGGCCGCCCGCCTCACGCGCCTGGGCCGTCGTGCTGGCCTCCAGCATCGGTCAGTTCCTCGTCGTGCTGGACGTCTCCGTCGTCAACGTCGCGCTGCCGAGCATGCGCGAGGGGCTGGCGCTGAGCGGCACGGCGCTCCAGTGGGTCGTCAACGCCTACGCGCTGACCTTCGCGGGATTCCTGCTGCTGGGCGGGCGGGCGGCGGATCTGTTCGGCCGCAAGCCCGTCTACCTCGCGGGGCTGGGTCTGTTCACCGCGGCGAGCCTGGTGGGCGGTCTGGCACAGAACGCGGAGATGCTCGTCGCGGCGCGCGCCGCGCAGGGGATCGGCGCAGCCGTCCTCGCGCCCGTCACCCTCTCGCTGCTGACCTCCACCTTCCCCGAGGGGCCGGCGCGCACGCGGGCGATCGCGACCTGGACAGCGGTGGGGACGGCAGGCGGTGCGGCCGGCGGTCTGGTCGGCGGGGTGCTGACGGATCTGCTGTCGTGGCGTTGGGTGCTGCTGGTCAACGCGCCGGTCGGGGTGTTGGTCGTCGCGGTCGTCGTGTTCGGGTTGCGGGAGCGGGGCGAGCGGGCCGGCCGACGGGGTCTGGACCTGCCGGGTGCCGCTCTGGTGACGGCGGGGGTCGCGGCCCTCGCCTACGGTGTCGGCCAGACGGAGTCGTACTCGTGGGCGGCTGCCGACGTGGTGGCGCCGCTGGTGGCCGGGCTTCTCGCGCTGACCGCCTTCGTCGCGGTGGAGGCACGCTCGGCCGCGCCGCTCGTGCCGCTGCGGCTGGTGCGGCTGCGTGCCGTGGCGGCGGGGAACGTGGTGACTCTCGTCGCGATGACCGGCGCCTTCGCGATGTGGTACTTCCTCTCGCTGTACATGCAGAACGTGCTCGGCTACTCCGCGATCCGGGCCGGGCTGTGCTTTCTGCCGCACACCGCGGCGGTCATCGTCGGCTCCAAGGCCGCGCCCTGGCTGATGCACCGATTCGGCACCCGCCTGATGGTGGCCGCGGGCGGCGTGGTGGCGACGGCGGGGTTCGGCTGCCAGGGGCTCGTCCTGACGGCCGACGGCACGTTCTGGGGCGCGCTCCTGGGGCCCGGTGTCCTGATGGCGGGCGGCATCGGCCTGTTGATGACGCCGCTGACGGACGCGGCGACGACCGGGGCCGCCGCCCGCGAGGCGGGGGTGGTGGCCGGGCTGGTCAACACCTCACGGCAGATCGGCGGCGCGCTCGGGCTCGCTGTCCTGGGCGCCGTCGTCGCGGCCACGGCCTCGGACGGTGCCCGCCCTTCACCGGGCGCACTCGCCGACGGCTACGCGGCCGCCTACCTGGCGGCGGCCGCGCTCACGGCCCTCTCGGTACTGCTCGTCGGGCTGCTGCCGCGCGCCGCCGGACCCGCGCACGGGGTGAGCGGGAGGTGAGCGCGGTCGGCGGGCGCTGACAGCTCGTCAGTGCCCGCGATACCGCGTGCGCCGGAGGCGGCCCGTCAGCCCAGGTAGCCGGTCAGGCCAGGCGGCGCGCTATGCGAGGCGGCCGATCCCGCCGTACCAGGAGACCTCGGCGTGGGAGGGGCGTTCGGCTTCCGGCACGGTGGAGCGCCAGTCGGAGACCACCTGGATGCCGGGGTCGACGAGTTCGAAGCCGTCGAAGAGGTCTGTCAGCGCCGAGCGGTCGCGCAGGGTGAGGGGGACGCCCTGGGCGCGGTAGGCGGTCTGGACACCGAGCGCCGTGCTGGGGGAGATCTCGGCGGTGGCGTGCGAGAGGACGAGCATGCTGCCGGGGGCGAGCGCCCCTCGGAGCTGTTCGACGATGCCGCCGGGCTCCTCCTCGTCGGACAGGAAGTGCAGGACCGCCACCGCGAGCACCGCCACCGGCTGGGTGAAGTCGAGCAGGGCCTGGGTCTCGGGGTGCTCGATGATCCCACGGGGGTCGCGGATGTCGGTCTGGATGACGGTGGTGCGCTCGTCGGTGCTCAGCAGTGCCCTGCCGTGGGCGAGGACGATGGGGTCGTTGTCGACGTAGACGACGCGCGCGGAGGGGTCGTGGGCCTGCGCGACCTGGTGGACGTTGTGCGCGGTGGGCAGGCCGGATCCGATGTCGAGGAACTGGCGTATGCCGGCTTCCTCGACGAGGTACCGCACGGCCCGGCCGAGGAACTTGCGGTTCTCCCTGGCCGCGGTGCGCAGCGTCGGGAAGGCCGACACCGCCTTTTCCGCGGCGCTCTGGTCGGCAGGGTAGTTGTCCTTGCCTCCGAGGAGGTAGTCGTACATGCGGGCCGAGTGCGCCTCCCCGATCCGCAGGCTGGCGCCGCTCGACTCCTGGGCGCCCGCGGCGCCCTCCGCCGCTCCCGGGGCGGTCTCGTCGTGCATGTTGCCGGTGTGCGTCATTCTTCCTCCGCCGCTCGCTCCAACTCCCGCCACGCGCCGGGCACATGCCCCGCCTGGACGGTACGCAGCCTATCCGGCCCCTGAGCGGCCACAACACCGACACCGCCACATCCACCGGGCCCCGCGAACAGCTCGGCGGGTTCGTCCGCCGACGCGTCCGCCGGTTCGCCCGCGAGGACGCGCGTACGTGGGGTCACGAGGCGGTTTCTACTGGAGGGTAGGCACGGCCTGGCGCTTGTTATACAGTCCGTCTAACAAGAGGCGTGGGGCACCTCAGGGGACGCCTCACGAGACGCCTGCCAGCGGCCGGTCCTCACACCGCGAGGCCCGGCGCAGGGCGGCCGCCCGTCGGCCGGCATCGGCCAGGACGCACCGGCGGCCGACCGGGAAGGCCCGAGATCCGATCCGAGGAGTCGCAGCATGGCAAGCAGCACCACCCGGCCGGACACTCCCGCGAGCGCCGACCCCGCGAGCACAGGCCGGCACCCCGAACACGACGAACAGGACGTCGCCCGGCGCCTGTTGGACTCCTCCGCGAAGCTGTCGTACGACCCCAGGACGGAGGTCGACTGGGACACCCCGCTCGACGAGAGCTACCACGGCGCGAGCCCGGAGTGGAGCACGCTGTACGGAACCTCCTACTGGCGGGAGATGTCCGAGGCGCAGCGCAAGGAGCTGACCCGCCAGGAAGCCGCTTCGGTGGCCGGCACCGGCATCTGGTTCGAGATCATCCTCCAGCAGATGATCCTGCGCGACGTCTACGCCAAGGACCCCTCGCAGGAGAAGGTCCAGTGGGCCCTGACCGAGATCGCCGACGAGTGCCGGCACTCGATCATGTTCGCCCGCGGCGCCAAGAAGCTGCGGGCCCCCGCCTACCAGCCGCGTTTCCTCGCCCGTGAACTGGGCCGCGCCTTCAAGACCCTCGCGTTCGGCGAGGCCGCCTACGCGGCGATCCTGGTCGCCGAGGAGGTCCTCGACGTCATGCAGCGGGACTGGATGCGCGACGAGCGGGTCGTCCCCTTCGTGCGCACCATCAACAACATCCACGTCGTGGAGGAGTCGCGGCACATGAAGTTCGCCCGCGACGAGACCCGCAAGCGGCTGGCGAAGGCGGGGTGGGTGCGCCGGCAGATCAACGCCTTCGTGATCTCCATCGCCTCCTACGTCATCGTCACCAGCATGGTGAACAAGAAGGTGTACGCCACCGCCGGGCTCGACGAGGAGCGCGCGCTCGCCGAGGCCGGCGCGAACGAGCACCACAAGTCGATGATGCGCTCCAGCTGCGCGGGGCTGATGGAGTTCCTCGCCTCGGCCCGGCTGCTGACCAAACCGGCGCTCGTCTTCTACAAGCGCGCCCACCTGATCTGACCCTCCGCCGACGCAGGCGCCGACAGAACTGGCCCCATGACCTACGCCATCAGTCAGAACTGCTGCAACGACGCGACCTGCGTGTCCGTCTGCCCGGTCAACTGCATCCATCCGGCCCCCGGGGAGCGGGACTTCGGCAGCACCGAGATGCTGTACATCGATCCCGCCGCGTGTATCGACTGCGGTGCCTGCGCCGACGCCTGCCCCGTGGACGCGGTCTTCCCCGTGGAGAGCCTCACCGGGCCGCAGCGCACGTACGCCCGGATGAACGCCGACTACTACGCGGACACACCGACACCCGAGCCGGCCGCCGACAGCCCCACCTTCCACAGCTGGAGCGAACCGGCCTTCACCCGGGCCCTGCCCGCCGACTTCGCCGCGCCCCGGGTCGCGATCGTGGGAACGGGTCCGGCCGGCATGTACGCGGCCGAGGACCTGCTGCTGCACACGGCGGCCGAGGTCACCCTCCTGGACCGGCTGCCGGTGGCCGGCGGACTCGTGCGGTACGGCGTGGCGCCCGACCATCCGGCGACGAAGAAGATCGGTGAGACCTTCGCCAGGTTCCACCAGCACCCGCGAGTCCGGATGCTGCTGGGCGTAGAGGTCGGCGAGCACCTCACCGCGCAGGAGCTGGCCGCCCACCACGACGCCGTCGTCTACGCGGTGGGCGCCCCCGGCGACCGGCGGCTGGACATACCGGGCGAGGAGGTGTCCGGCAGCATCTCCGCCACCTCGTTCGTCGCCTGGTACAACGCCCACCCCGACGTCCCCGCGGACGCGATCGACCTCTCCGCTCCCCGTGTCGTCGTGGTCGGCACCGGGAACGTCGCCCTCGACGTGGCCCGCATCCTCCTCACCGACCCGGAGGAACTGGCCGGCACCGACATCGCCGACCACGCGCTGGAGGCGTTGCGGACCAGCGCGGTGCGCGAAGTCGTGCTGCTGGGGCGCCGCGGCCCCGAGGACGCCGCCTGCACCCGGCCCGAGCTCCTCGCCCTGACCCACCTGCCCGGCGTCCACCTCGTCGTCGACGACCACGACCCCCGCATCGGCCCCGCGCTCGACGCAGCAGGCCCCGAGGACAAGGCGGCGCTGCTGCGGGGAATCGACCGCGAGCAGGTCGACTACGCGGGGCCGCCGCACGATGACGGGCGGCGCCTGATCTTCCGGTTCCACTCGGCCCCCGTCGAGGTGCACCCCTCAGCCCCCACCGAGGTGCACTCCGACAGCGAGGGCGGGGCCGCACCCGGCGTCGCGGGCGTGCGGGTCACGGGAAGCGCGGGGCAGGTGGACATCGGCGCGGGCATGCTGCTGCGGGCCATCGGCTACCGGGGAGCGCCCGTGCCCGGACTGCCGTTCGACGAGGGTGACGGGACGGTGCCGCACGAGAAGGGCCGGGTCGCCGGCCGGCCCGGTACCTACGTGGTCGGGTGGATCAAGCGCGGCCCCAGCGGCGGCATAGGCGCCAATCGCGCCTGCGCGGCCGAGACGGTGACCACCCTCCTCGACGACGCCGCGAGCGGCGCACTCGCGCAACCCGCGCACTCGGCCAAGGCGTTCCGGCGCCTGGTGCGCCGCCGCAACCGCCACGTGGTGGACGCGCGCGGGATGGCCGCCATCGACCGTGCCGAGCAGGCCCGGGGCAGCCACAGCGGGAGGCCGCGCAGCAAGCTCGCCACCGTTCCCGAGCTGGTGGCGGCCTCGAAAACACGCCTCCCCCTCCCCCGCTGACCACCAGCCGCCGCCCTGCCCGAAGTGCCGACGGTGGGTGTGGGGTCGGTGTGCTGTGGGTGACGGCGGCGGGGGCCGGATGTGAGGGCACCCATAGGGGCCAGATCACATACGAAGCACCTTCGTATGTCCGATTTGCCGGGGTTCGGGGGTGGGGGTCGAGCGGCGCACGGTGACGGGTGAAGGGGACGAGGCGGGATAGTACGTCACATAGTTGTCGGGGCGGGGAGCCGGTCCGCAGGGTGGGCCCCAGGTCGCGACGAGACCGGGCACGGAGCCCGGAAACGCGGCCGGATGTGTCCCCCTTCGAAAGGCATCCGCTCGCATGCGTACTGCTCTGCGCAACACCAAGCTGACCACCGGCCTGACCGTCCTGGGCGCCGCCGGCATCGCCACCACCGCACTGGGCGGCACCGCCCACGCCGCCACCACCCCGCCCCAGACCAAGCCCGCCGCCCACGCCACCCAGACCGCCGCCGACAAGGACGACAAGAAGTCCGACAAGGCCGACGACAAGAAGGCGGAGAAGAAGGCGGACAAGGCCGAGGGCAAGGGCAAGGGCAAGGACGGCAAGTCCTACCCCGACAACCTGGACGGCTGGATCCGTGAAGCCAAGGCCATCATGGACAAGCACGGCATCCCCGGCTCCTACGACGGCATCAAGCGCAACATCATCCGCGAATCCGCCGGCGACCCCAACGCGGTCAACAACTGGGACGTCAACGCCCAGAAGGGCACCCCCTCCAGGGGCCTGCTCCAGGTGATCCAGCCCACCTTCGACCAGTACCACGTCAAGGGCACCCCCGATAAGCTCACCGACCCCGTCGCCAACATCGTCGCCGCCTGCAACTACGCAGCCGACCGCTACGGCACCATGGACAACGTCGACTCCGCCTACTGAGCAGAAGGCACCACCCAGCAGCCGACACCACACACACGCACCACGCGCACACGCGCACACGCACCACGCATGCGACACCCCGAGCGGGTGGGAGGAACACCCTCCCACCCGCTCGCCGCGTGTGCGGCTCTCAGGGTGCGAGCGGGCCGTCGGGGCCGAAGGCCAGGTCGGCGAAGCGCTCGCCGATCCGGCGGTGTGCGGCCGCGTCCGGATGCAGCTGGTCGGGCAACGGCAGCTCCGCGAAGTCGGTCTCGCCGTAGAGCTTCCGGCCGTCGAGGTAGAACAGGTGCGGGTCCTGTGCGGCCCGCTGGGTGACGATGCGGGCGAGCTCCTCCCGGATGACGTTGAGGGTCAGCTTGCCCGCGGCCCGCTCCGCCGGGTCGCCCATGGCACGGAAGAGCAGCCTTCCCGAGCTGATGTCGCTGAAGTCCGGAGCGCAGGGCCCCGGGGTGTCCTCGTGTATGGGACACAGGATCGACGAGACGACCAGCAGCGGGGTGGTCGGGTGGCCCTCGCGGATCGTGTCGAGGAAGCCGTGCACCGCCGGGGTGAAGGCCCGCAGCCGCATCAGGTCGCCGTTGACGAGGTTGATGCCGAGCTTGACGCTGATCAGGTCGGCGGGGGTGTCCCGCATGGTGCGGGCGGTGAACGGGTCGAGCAGGGCGCTGCCGCCGAGCCCGAGGTTGACCAGTTCGACACCACCGCGCGAGGCGGCCAGCGCGGGCCATGTGGTGGTGGGCCCCGCGGCGTCGGAGCCGTGGCTGATCGAGCTGCCGTGGTGCAGCCACACCTTGCGCCCCTGGTCGGGTACGGGCTCGACGGGGGCGTCGGTGCGCAGCGCGCCGAGTTCGGTGGTCTCGTTGTGCGGCAGCCAGATCTCGATGTCCTTGACCCGGTCGGGCAGGCCCTCGAAGTGGAGCGTGTCGGCCGGTCCCGGGGTGGTCTCGGCGGTGCCGGCGAGCATGTCGATGGTCAGGGTGTTGCCGCCGGTGGCGGTCGCCCGGCGGACGGGCCGGCCGTCGACGAGCAGCTCGTACACGCCGTCCGGGCGGGGCGGGGCGCCCACGTAGTCGCGTTTGGTGGGCAGTACGTCCAGCTCCACGGTGGTCGCACCGGTGCGGAGCGCGAGGCGGACCCCCGAGGGCTGTGATTCGGCCATGGCGAGTTGTCCGTCGGTGTTCTGGGCGCGCGCCCAGGCGGGCAGCCGGTGGGGCAGGACGCCGTGCGGGGTCTGCTCCAGGTCGGCGGCGCCACGTACGAGGTCCATGGTGACCGGCGTGGTGATCCAGTCGTGCGTGGGGTTCATGGGTCCTGCCTGTGGTCTCGAGAAGGCCGCTTCACGCTCAGGCGCGGGCGGGGAAGGGAGGAGGGGTGCGGGTGAGGTCAGGGCCCCGGTGGGCGCAGGCTGCGGAGCAGGGCGTCCAGGTGGTCGACGACCCATGTCCAGGTCTCCGGCGAGCCGGGGGCGCTGTGGCTGAAGCCTCCGGACGCCTCCAGGCTGACGAAACCGTGGAAGACGCTGCCGAGCAGCCGCACGGCGTGCGTCTGGTCCGGCTCCGGCAGGTCGTAGCCGCGCAGGATCGCTCGGGTCATCTGGGCGTGCCTGCCTCCGGCGCTCGCGGCGGCGGTGCGGGAATCGAGGGGGAACCGGGTGGCGGCGTATCGCCCCGGGTGCGCGCGGGCGTAGTCGCGGTAGGCGTTCGCGAAGGCCGCCAGGGCGTCCTTGCCCGCGCGTCCGGCCAGCGCGTCGGCGGCGCGCTCGGCCAGTTCCTCCAGGGCGAGCAGCGCGATACCCGTCTTGAGGTCATGGGAGTTCTTCAGGTGCGAGTAAAGGCTCGCGACCTTGACGTCGAAGCGTCTGGCGAGCTCCGAGACGGTCACCTGGTCGAATCCGACCTCGTCCGCCAGCTCGGCTCCCGCCCGGATCAGCCGCTGCGTGCTCAGTCCGGCTCGCGCCATGTCCTTCACCCGCCACCTGAGAGTCTTCCATGCAAGCTTTAAGGAATTGCCTAAGCCCTTTAGGCAATTTACGGTAACATTCATGAAGACGCTGACAGAACCAGAGATCCGTTCCGCGTTCGTGAACTGCACCAAGGGCGAGGCCAAGCGGCCGGCGGTCCCCCGTGACCTCGCCGACCGGCCCTGGGACGCGCTCGACTTCCTCGGCTGGCGTGACCCCCAGGCGCCGGGCCGCGCCTACCTCGCCACCGAGTTCGAGGGCCGTACCCGAGCCGTCGCGCTGCGCAGTCCGGCGCCCGCCTCGTGGCAGGCGCGGCGCGGCATGTGCTCGATGTGCCTGACCCCGCACACGGGCGGTGTCTCGCTGATGGTCGCGCCGAAGGCGGGCAAGGCCGGGCAGCAGGGCAACTCTGTCGGTACCTACATATGCGGCGACCTGGCGTGTTCGCTGTACGTACGCGGCCGCAAGGATCCGGCGGGCGGCGCCCGGATACACGAGTCGCTCACCCTGGAGGAGAAGATCCGGCGGATCGAGGGGAACGTCGCCGCGTTCCTCGCGAAAGTGGTCGCGTGATCGTGTCGCGGACCCGACCGAGCTCGTTGGTGGTGGTGACCCCAGGTGAGCAACCGGAAGGAAACACCATGCGTGCACGTGCACTGACGGCGGGGATGCTGGCCGCCGCCGCCTCGTTGACCGGCGTCGCCGCGGCGTCCCAGACCGCGGCCGCTGACAGCACCGCGGGCGGCCGGAACGCCGCCGCGGAAGCGGGTGGCGTGTCCGACCAGCTGGGCCTGTCCTCCGTGATCTCCCAGGCCGAGCAGCAGTTGCGCATGGTCGGGGAGCAGGCGCAGCAGCACGGCCGCTGAGGCGCGGGACAGCGCCCCGCGCCCGCGTCCGCTCCCGCGTGCACGTCCGCGTCCGTGCACGCGTCCAGGTGGGCGGTGTCACGAGCCGGCCCCGGCGGCTCAGGCTTCGGCGGCGACGCGAGGTGCCGCGCACGCGCGCAGGCCGGCGGTCAGTTCGGTGGCGTCGAGGCCGCGCCCGATGAACACCGCGCGGCTGCGGCGCGGCTCGGCGGCGCTCCACGGCGCTCCCGGGCGCAGTTCGTGGAGCCGGTGGACGCCCTGCAGCACGTGGCGGCAGTCCTGACCGGCGAGGGCCACGATGCCTTTGAGCCGGTAGAGGTCCGCGCCGCGTTCGGCCGCCAGGTCCCCCAGCCACCTCTCCAGCGCGGTGCGGTCCAGCTCCTCGGGGATCTCCACGCTGACCGAGCCGATCTCGGGGTCGTGCCAGTGGCGGCTCTCGTCCTCGGTGAGCCAGCGATGATCGGCCTGCGCGCTGCGGTCCAGGTCGAAGGCGCCGATGCCGAGCACGGCGTCCAGGTCGACCTCGGCGTGGCAGGAGGTGACGAGGCCGGCGGTCGCGTTGATTCCGCGCAGCCGCGCCAGGAGGGCGTCGAGTTCCGCCGCCTCCACCAGGTCGGTCTTGTTGACCACGACCCGGTCGGCGACGGCGATCTGGTCGGCCACCTGGCGGCCGGGCCCCGTGTGGTGCTCACCCGCGTCCCAGGCGTCGAGGTGGGGGGTCACGTGCCCGGCGTCGACCAGCGTGACGACCGCGTCGAGCCGGAACCTGGAGGCGACCTCCTCGTCCACGAAGAACGTCTGGGCGATGGGGTTGGGGTCGGCCATGCCGCTGGTCTCGATGAGGACGCGGTCGAGGTGTCCGCGTCGGGCCAGTCGGTTCAGGATGTCGATGAGGTCGGTGCGCGCGGTGCAGCACAGGCAGCAGCCGTTGGCCATCTCCACGATCTCCTCGTCCGTCTCGACGACGAGGTCGTTGTCGACCGGGATGTCACCGAACTCGTTCTCCACCACCGCGACGCGCTGCCCGTGCCGCGCGGTCAGTATGTGGTTGACGAGCGTGGTCTTGCCGGCGCCCAGAAAGCCGGTCAGCACGGTTACCGGGATCGCGGGGCTCTTCCGCGCTTCCCTGTCATGGTGTGTCATCGGCGCTCTCCGGTGGGATGTGGGTGGGCGAAGGGGTGGCCGCGCGGTGCTGCGCGGCGTGGGAAGGCACATCGATGCCCGCACGCCGCAGCAGTGCGTCGGCCCGCTCCTGTGCCTCGGCTGCGGCTGCCTGCTCGTCCACGGACAGGCAGTGCCCGTCCGTGTGCACGATCCGGCCCCCGGCCACGGTGGTGGACACATCGCCGGCGCGGGCCGCGTAGACGAGAGTGCTCATGACGTCGTGCAGCGGCCGCAGGTGCGGGGCCGTCAGGTCGACGACGGCCAGGTCGGCGAGGCGGCCGGCGACGAGAGAGCCCGCGTCGACACCCGCGTAGCGGGCGCCTTCCCTGGTGGCCATCGCCAGCACCTCCCTGGCGGTGACGACCTGGGGGTCGAGGGTGTGCAGCCGCTGCGCGAGGACGGCCTGTTTCATGCACTCGAACATGTCCTGCCGGTGTCCGCAGCTGGGCCCGTCGGTGCCCAGCGCCATCAGGACGCCCGCGTCGCGCAGTGCGGGCAGCCTGAGGGTGCCCGAGGCGAGGTAGCCGTTGGAGACGGGGTTGTGGGCCACTGCCGCACCCGCCGCGCCCGCCTGTTCGATCTCCTCGTCGTCCAGCCACACCGCGTGCGCCAGCGTGGCCCGTTCGTCGAGCAGCCCCTCCCCGGCGAGCCACTGGAGGGGGCGCACGCCGTAGGCCGCCGTGTAGCCGCGCGGGTCGGCGCCGGATTCGCAGCAGTGGGTGTGCCAGCGGGTGCCCAGCTCTCCGGCGAGGCCGACGGCGGCGCGCACCAGTTCCTGATCGACGTAGGTGAGGTTGAGCGGCGCGGGCCACACCTCGACGCGCGAGCCCGGCGGGCGGTGGCTCACGGCCTGCCTGGTGAGGTCGAGTTCGTCCTGGGCCGTGTAGCGGAAGAGGGCGTCGGGCTGGCCGCGTGCGGCGGCCACCGCGGTCCGCTCACCGACGATGCCGCGGGCCACCGCACCGCGCAGTCCTGCCTCTTCGAGGGTTCGGGCGACGGCGAGGGTGGTGTCGAGGTCGGTGGGCGCGTAGTGGTGGTCGACGACGGTCGTGATGCCGGCGCGCAGCGCCTCGGCGGCGGCGAGCCTGACGCCTGCCACCGCGTCCTCTCCCGTGACGGCGATCGAGTACGGCCACATGAAGTCGCACAGCCACGGCACGATGGACATGCCTTCGCCGAGCCCGCGCACGAGTGCCTGGTAGAGGTGGGTGTGGCCGTCAACGAAGCCGGGGATGACGGCCTGCCCCCGGCAGTCGAGGACGGTGTCCGCCCGTAGCGCGGACAGCTCGTCGGCCGGGCCGACGGCACTGATCCGGTCGCCGGTGACGGCAACGGCGCCCGGGTCGTGCACGGTGTACCGCTCGTCGACGGTGACGACGGTGCCCCCGGTCAGCAGGAGATCGCAGTACCCGGCGACGGGCCGGGCCCTCGGTTCGTGCCCGGACCGGGGCGGATGCTGGACGGACGTCATGGCGGCTCCCTCCCCCGGACCGCGCGGAGGCGGCGGCGGGGACGAACGGCTCGGTCTCGCCGAACGGTTGGCCCGCTCTGGGGCGGGAGGTCACCGGCGGAGGGGTGCGCTGCGGCGGGCCGCCCCGGGGACGGCCTGCCTGCAACATGTAATGCGCCTCCGCCGAGGACTGTCAAGACGGTGGACGGCGTGGGTGGGCCCCTGAGTCGCCAGCACGTCACGGTGTTCGGCCCGGATTCGGCCCGGTGTTCCGCCACACGGCTCCAAGGTGCCGGGGGTGCGGGACGGGTTGACAGGCACGCCGCTGTCTCTACGGTCCCTTACATTGCATGCAACACGCAGTGCCGCGTCCAACACGCAGCACCGAGCACGCAGCACTCCCCCGGAGCCGGTCCGTCCACCGGCCTGCCCGAGCCGCGGTCACGGCTGCTCCGTGCCGTCGGCCGCACCGATGGAATCCGCCGCTCATCCGCGCGGCGGAGGAGGGAGCAGGGCATGGTCAACTTCCGCAGCGTCGTGGGGCGTCCGCGCGCGTCCCGCGCCGGGAACAGGGCCGGCGGACCCGGGCCCCGCGCGCGTTCGCCGCACGAGGTGGACGCCGTACCTCCCGTGTGGCACCTGTTCGTGTACGGCACCCAGCACGTCCTCGCCTTCTACGCGGGAGCGGCCGTGATGCCGCTGCTGGTCGCCCAGGGGGTGGGGCTGCGCGGCGCGGACCAGGCCATGGTCGTCAACGCCTCGCTGCTGGCGTGCGGGCTGGCGACGCTCCTCCAGTCCGTCGGACTGCCCGGCATCGGCATCCGGCTGCCTGTCGTGCAGGGCCCGGCCACCAGCGCCGTCCCCTCACTCATCGCGGTGGGGCTGGCCGCCGGCGGGGCCCACGCCGGCCTGTCCACCATGTTCGGCGCGGTGATCGCCGCCGGACTCGCGCTCTTCGTCGTCGCGCCGGTCTTCAGCAAGCTGGTGCGCTACTTCCCGCCGCTGGTGACCGGCACGATCGTGACGGTCGTGGGGGTGACGCTGCTGGCGGTGGCCGCCAAGCAGGTGGGCGGCGGGGATCCGGGAGCGGCCTCCTTCGGCAGCCCCGCGCACCTGGGGCTGGCCGGTGCGACGCTCCTCGTCATCATCCTGGTCTCACGCTTCTCCAGCGGCTTCGCGGCGACCGTGGCGGTGCTGGTGGGCCTGCTGGCGGGGACGGGGCTGGCGATGGCGACGGGGCTCGCGGACTTCTCGGGTACCGGGTCCGCACGGTGGTTCGGGATGACCGAGCCCCTGCACTTCGGGGCGCCGCGCTGGGACACGGCGGCGGCGCTGTCCCTGTCGCTGGTGATGGTGGTGATCGCCGTCGAGAGCATCGGCCAGTTCTTCGCCGTCGGACGGATCGTCGGACGCGAGGTCGGCGAACGCGACGTCGTACGGGCGCTGCGCGCCGACGGGCTCGGCACGATGTTCGCCGGACTGCTTGGCTCCTTCCCCAGCACGGTGTTCTCGCAGAACGTGGGGCTGTTGCAGCTGACCAGGGTGCGCAGCCGGTGGGTGGTCGCGGCGTCCGGCGTCATCATGGCCGCGCTGGGGCTGATGCCGAAGGTCGGTGCGGTGATCGCCGCGATGCCGACGCCGGTGCTGGGCGGGGCGACGATCGTCCTCTTCGGCACCATCACCGTGGTGGGTGTGCAGATCCTCGCGCAGGCCGACCTGGCGCACAGGCACGGCACGCTCGTGGTGGCGGTCAGCCTCGGCGTGGGCTTTCTGCCCACCGCCTACCCTCAGTTCGCGGAGCGGCTTCCCGGCGAGCAATTGCATGTAATTTTCGGGAGCGGCATCATCCTCGGTTCGCTCACGGCTGTGCTGCTCAACCTGCTCTTTTACCACGTAAGCCTGCCGGTACGGCGCGAGGCGCCAACGTCCGCGGCGGCACGAGGCGTTGACGGCCTCGGAGAGCACATGCAACATGAAGTCGTCAGGGCAGCCGACGATCCGTCCACGGACGCCACACAGGCGGGACCGGCGAGCGCGGGCCCCGGCCCGGCCGTCACCGGCCCCGGCCCGGCCGTGACCGGTGGCGGAACAGCCGCCACAGGCAGTGGCCAGGCCACCGGGACGCCGCCACCACCCGGCGGAGCCCACACCTGAGAGCCGCCGCCTTCCCACCGACCACTTCCGCCCACCGAGACCGGGCCCGCACGAGGGGGTTCTTCCACACGATGCCGATCGAGAGCGCGGTGAGCCGTCTGGCAGGCGGCAGTCTGCTGGCCGACCAAGCGTACCAGGAGTTGAAGAGCGCCGTCCTCGCCGGCCGGCTGTGCCCGGGCGACGCGCTCTCCGTCCCGGCGCTGGCGACGCAGTTGGGCATCAGCCGCAGCCCCGTGCGCGAGGCGGTGCAGCGCCTCATCCACGACGGCCTGGCCACCCACGAACCCCACCGGGGGGCGGTCGTGGCGCGCGTGGACGTGGCGGACGTGCGCCAGCTGTACGTGCTGCGGGAAGTGATGGAGGGGCTGGCAGCCCGGCTGGCCACCGAGCGGCTCGACGCGGCGCGGGTCGCCGAGCTGCGCGCGCTGCTGGAGGAGCACGAACGCGTGGTGGCCACCGGGGACGACGAGGAGAGCCACACCCGGATGGACATGGCCTACCACCGGCTGATCCGCGAGGTGGCGGGCAACGACCACCTGACCGCCGCCCTGGACACCATCCAGGGCAAGGCCCACCTGGCGCTGCACTCACTCTGGCGCAGCCCCGAGGCCCAGCGGCTCGCCGTCGCCGAACACCGGCGCATCTTCGAGGCGATGACCTCGGGCGATCCGCAGGCGGCCGAGGAGGCGGCCCGTGAGCACGTGCGGCGGCTGCGGATCCGGCTGTCGCAGACGGTGCCGCAGCGGGTGCCGGCCGAGGGGCCGGCACCAGACGCGGTGGCGAGGGCGCCGCGTGCCGGCAGCGCCGGGTAGCGCGGGACCGCCGCGCTCCCACCCGCCTGCCCCGCCGCCGCTCGGTGTGCGGGGCGAGCGGGAGGCACCGGGCCACCGCGCTGCCGCCGGCACCGCCCGCACGGGCACCGCACCCACAACCCCCGCCTTTACCGCCCACCAGTCACCTGCCACCACCTGCGAACAACCGGCCACCGGCCACCGGCCACCGGAGGCCGACACCCGGCGAGAGGGAGGCACACCGTGAGCGGCACGACGACAGCGCACCCACCCGACACCGGCGCACCGGCCCAGGCCCAGACACCACCGACCTGGACGACGCCAACCCAGACCACACCGGCCCAGACCGCGCCGGCCCAGACCGGGCCGGTCGGCGGGACGGCGGCTCCGCCGCGCGGCGTCGGCGCCCCGCGCACGCCCGGAAACACCGGCTCGGGCGCCGGTGTCGGCAGCGGAGCGGCGCGCCCCGACGGCGGACTCAAGGTGACCGGGGCCTTCGCCTACTCCTCGGACCTGCGCAGGGACGACGCGGTGTGGGGCGCCACGCTGCGCAGCCCCCACCCCTCGGCGCGCGTCCTGAGCCTCGACGCGTCCCGCGCCCGCGCACTGCCCGGGGTGCGGGCCGTGCTCACCCACGAGGACGTTCCCGGGCTGCCGCGGTACGGGATGAAGGTGGCCGACCAGCCGGTCCTGGCATCCGACCGGGTGCGCTACCAGGGCGAGCCGGTGGCGCTGGTCGCCGCTGACCATCCGGAGACGGCGCGCCGCGCGCTCGCCCTCATCGACGTCCGCTACGTCGGACTCCCGGCGCTCACCGACCCGGAGGCCGCGCTGCGCGGTGAGGGTCCACTGGTGCACGAGACCCACCCCCTGGGCGCCCCGACCGCGGCGTCCGCGGCTCCGGCCGGCGGTCCCGCCGCAGGCCGGGTGGCACCGGGCAACCTGGTACGGCACGTGCGCATCCGGCACGGTGACGTGGCGCGGGCGCGGGCCCGCGCTGACGTGGTCGTCGCCGGGGTGTACGAGACCGGGATGCAGGACCAGGCGTTCCTGGGGCCCGAGTCGGTGCTGGTGGTTCCGGCGGAGGACGGCGGGGTGGAGGCGTACGTCGCCTCGCAGTGGATCCACGACGACCAGCGGCAGATGGCGGCGAGCCTGGGCCTGCCGGTGGAGAAGGTGCGGGTGCGGCTGTCGGGGGTCGGCGGAGCCTTCGGCGGGCGGGAGGACGTCTCCTGCCAGATCCACGCCGCCATGCTGGCGCTGCGCACCGGGCGTCCTGTGCGCATGAGTTACGGCCGCCGCGAGTCGTTCCTGGGCCATGTGCACCGGCATCCGTCGCGGATGCGCGTCGAGCACGGCGCGACGCGCGAGGGCCGGCTGCTGTACATGACGGCCAGGCTGCTGCTGGACGGTGGCGCGTACACCTCGACCTCTCCGGTGGTGACCGCCAACGCCAGCTACTTCGCCGCCGGTGCCTACGAGGTGCCGAACGTGGCGATCGACGGGTTCGCCGTCTACACCAACAATCCGCCCTGCGGGGCGATGCGGGGCTTCGGCGCGGTGCAGTCCTGCTTCGGGGTCGAGTCGGGCATGGACCGGCTGGCCGGGCGTCTTGGCATGCATCCGGTGGAGCTGCGGGAGCGGAACGCGATGCGGACGGGCACGGTGCTGCCGACCGGGCAGCCCGTGGACGGCCCCGCGCCCGTCGCCGAACTCCTGCGGCGGCTGCGCGACCGTCCGCTGCCGCCGCCCGCAGCACGAGACGGGCAGCCGGAGGCCTCGCCGGCCCGGCCCGGCGGGCTGAACAACACCACGCACGGCGAGGGGGTGCGGCGCGGCGTCGGTTACGCGGTCGGGGTGAAGGCCATCGGGTTCTCCGGCGGGGTGGACGACCGCTCCACGGCGCACGTGCGGCTGCTGCTGGCGGGTGGCGAGCCGGTCGCCGAGATCCGGTCGGCGGCGGCCGAGTGCGGGCAGGGCATCGTCACCGTGCAGGCGCAGATCGCGCGCACCGAACTGGGAGTGGAGCGGGTGGTGGTGCTGCCCGCGGACACCTCGGCGGGTGACGCGGGCTCCTCGTCGGCGTCCCGGCTCACGTGGATGAGCGGCGGCGCGGTACGGGGCGCCTGCCGTGCGGTGCGGGAGCGGCTGCGCGCACGCGGTACCGGCCCGCCGGCCGCGCTGCTCGCCGAGGGCCCGGTGGAGGCGGAGTTCACGTACGCGCACCGGCGCACCGAGCCGGTGGACCCGGAGCGGGGGCAGGGGGCGGCGCACATCGCGTTCGCGTTCGCGGCGCACCGGGCCGTCGTCGACGTGGACGTCGAACTGGGCCTGGTGAAGGTGGTGGAGCTGGCCTGCGCGCAGGACGTGGGCAAGGCGATGAACCCGATCGCCGTCCACGGCCAGATCGAGGGCGGCACCGCACAGGGTCTGGGCCTCGCGCTGCTGGAGGAACTGCGCGTCGAGGGCGGCCGGATACGCAACGGTTCGTTCACCGACTACCTCATCCCGACCATCGCCGACATGCCGCCGGTCCCCACCGACCTGTTGGAGCTGCCGCATCCCGACTCCCCGTACGGGCTGAACGGGGTGGGTGAGCCGCCGACGCTCTCCTCCACTCCGGCGCTCGCCAACGCGCTGCGGGACGCGACGGGGCTTCGGCTGCCGAGGGTGCCGGTGCGGCCCGAGGAGATCATCGACGCCGCCGAGGGGAGGTGAGGCGGGCCTTCGGGTTCCCCCAACGGTCCGGGTACGACAGGCCCACCGCGGGCCCCAGCCGAGGGCCCCACCGAGGGAGAGGACGACGCACGTGATCATCGACACCCACATGCACCCGACCAACAAGCCGGACAAGGCCTGGCGGCACGCCGGCGATCCCTTCACGGGCGAGCGGACGCTCGCGATGATGGACGGCCCCTACACCATCAACGGCACACCGCGCCGCATCGACTACGGCTGCATCATGCCGCCGCCCGGCAACACCGTCTGGCAGGACGGGATGCGCACCGGCCGCGAGGGCATCCGCGACTACATGTCCTACATCACCGAACTGGTGACGGCGCACCCGGACAGGTTCGTCGGGAACTTCCTGTACAACCCGCGCTTCGGTCCCGAGAACGGGGCGAACGAACTGGAGTTCCACGTCAAGGAGTACGGCTACAAGATGATGAAACTGCATGCCAACATGCACGCTTATCGTCCCGACCGTGCCCTGGACTGGCTGCGTCCTGTGCTGCGGGTCTGCGATGAGCTGGGCGTGGTGGTGCTGATCCACACCGGGGACGGTCCGTACTCGATCCCGACGCAGTTCTACCCGATCATCCGCGAGTTCCCGAACGTCAATTTCATCCTGGCCCACTTCGGGGTGCAGACCGGCGGCGTGTACTGCTTCGAGGCGCTGTACATGATCCTCGACTCGCCCAACGTGTACGGCGAGTCGGGCTGGCTGCTCCAGTCGCGGATCGTGGAGTTCGCCCAGCAGATGGAGAAGCACCAGCTCGTCTTCGGCACCGACTCGCCCCCCAACGAGCCCGGTATGTGGGCGCGTGAGCTGGAGGTACTGTGCGGCCCGCCACCGCAGGGCATGCACCTGTCCGAGGAGGACCTGGAGGGCTACCTCGGCAACAACATGGCCCGGCTGCTGGGCCTGGAGCCCACTCCCCCACCGCGCGACGAGGCCGAGGCGAAGCTGCGGCTGACCGACACCTACGCGTCCTCGGACAGCACCCGCGCCGCCCGGGCCGCGGCCCGGGCGTAGCCGCCAGGTCCGGGGGCGGGGCGCGTCCCGCCCCCGGACCGTGCCGCGCAGGAGGGAGGGAGAGCGCCGTGCACGCGAGCGCAGCGCAACGGTCGCAGGACCTGCGGGATTTCCTGGCGGACTACCCCGCACGCCACCCGGAGGACGTGACCACCGTCCACGAGGAGATCGACGGGGAGGACGTGGCGGCCCTGGTGCTGGAGCTGGCCGCCCGCGGACGCGAGGACATGCTGGTGTGTCCCGGTGTGCGGGGGCTGGGCGGCACCGGTCTGGTCACCAACGTCTTCGCCTCCCGGCGCCGGGTCGCCCGGCTGCTGGACGCCCGGCCCCAGCAGCTGCACGCCGCCTACCAGGCAGCGGCGGCGCGGCGCACCACACCGCGGGTGGTGTCGGAGGGGCCGGTGCTGGAGCGGGTGGCCAGCGGGCCCGAGGTGGACCTGGGAAGGCTGCCGCTCATCCGGCACTTCGCCTCCGACCGCGGTCCCTACCTGACCAGCGGTGTGATCGCCGCGGAACCGCCGCCGGGAGTGCCGGGGCGCGCGGGGAACCTCAGCTACCACCGCGCCATGGTGCACGCGCGTGACCAGCTCGCCACCAGCCTCCACTCGCGCGGCCACCTGTGGCAGTTGCTGGGGCTGGCGGCCGAGCGCGGCGAACGGCTCCCGGTGGCCATGGTGATCGGCGGCCACCCGCTGTTCCTGCTGGCCGCCTCTGCCCGCCTCGATGCCGGCACCGACGAACGGGACGTCGCGGGGGGCCTGTTCGGGGCGCCGCTGGAGGTGGTGCGCACCCCGCGGTACGGCATCCGGGTGCCGGCGAGCGCCGAGCTGGTGCTGGAGGGCACCATCGACCCGGAACTCAGGGCGGACGAGGGCCCGTTCGGCGAGTTCTCCGGGTACTCCTCCAGCCGCTCCACGCACAACGTGCTCACCGTCGAGACGGTGCTCGGCCGGCGTGAACCGCTGCTGCTGGACATCGCGGGCGGCAACACCGCCGACCACCTCAACCTCGCCCGCATCCCGCGCGAGGCGGAGATGGCGCAGAAACTCTCCGAGCGCTTTCCCGAGGTCGCACGCCTGCACTATCCGACCTCCGGCACCCACTTCCACGCGTACGTGGCGCTGCGCCGCTCGCGGCCCGGGCAGGCGCGGCAGGTGATGCTGGGGCTGCTGGGCTGGGACCCGTACCTGAAGACGGTGGTGGCGGTGGACGAGGACGTGGACGTCACCCGTGACACGGAGGTGCTGTGGGCGCTGGCGACGCATCTGCAGCCGCACCGGGACGTGTTCGTGGTGGACGGGCTTCCCGGCAGCCCCCTCGATCCGTCGTCCACGGCGGAGGGCACCACCTCGCGGATGGCCCTGGACGCCACCCGCGCCCCCGGCTTCGACGGTGTCCGCATCGACGTCGCCGCGCGCAGCACACGCACCGCGCGGCGCCTGCTGGACGGCGGTGGGCGGTAGCGCGTCCCGGCACGGCCGGGCGGCACGCTCGCAGGCCCGACGACGCGCTCGCGGACCCGGCGGCGTTCACGCGGAGACCCGGCGGCGTTCACGGGGAGACCCGGCGGCGTTCACGCGGAGAAGTAGAGGCTCGGTGTGGTGCCCAGCGCACGCCGGAACATGGCCGTGAAGGCGCTCGGAGTGGCGTAGCCGACGCGCAGCGCGACGGTGGTGACGGGCACCCCCTTGGCCAGCAGCGCCACCGCGTGCGCCAGCTTGGCCTGCCGCACCCAGTGGCCCAGGCTCATACCGGTCGCCTCGGCGAAGCGGCGCTGGAGGCTGCGCGGGCTCATGTGCGCGGCGGCGGCGGCCTGCCGTGTCGTCCACGCGTCCTGCGGGCAGCGGCGGATCCGCGCGCACAGGTCCGCCAGGCGGGGGCAGTCCGGGGCGGGAAGGTGCAGCGCCGGCACGGGGCGGGGGGTGAGTTCGCTCAGCAGCAGCCGCATGACGAGTCCGGCGCGGCCCTCGGTGTCGTACTCGACGGGCAGCCGCGTCGCCTCGTCGATCAGCTCGCGCAGCAGCGGGGAGACCGAGACGACCGTGGGGGCAGCGGGCAGCCGGGTGGCGCCCGGGTCCAGATAGAGCGTCCGCATGGCGACCCTGCCCGCGCAGGTCATCTCGTGGTCGAGCCCCGCGGGCACCCACGCGCCCCTGCTGGCCGGCACGACCCAGGTGCCGAGCGGGGTGCCCACCGTGATGGCTCCGGTGATGCCGTAGATCAGCTGTGCCCTGCGGTGCCGGTGCGGCGGGATGTGGTGGCCGTCGGCCAGGTCGCGGGCCATCGCCGCCACCGGACGGGGCACGTCCTGGTAGTCGTCCCGGTTCTCGCTCTTCCCGAACATGGCGCACTCTCGACATCACCTGGCAGTACGGCGAAAGTATGCCAGCCGGGCCGGCCATAGCGTCGTTCTCCGTGCCTGATCCCCGTCTGACGCCCTCGCCCCCGCCACCGGCGCGGGGTCACGGGCTGACCCGCCTCCACGTGCTCGTCCTGGCCGTCGCCAGCGCGGTGACCGCCTCCAACGTCTACCTCAGCCAGCCGCTGCTGGAGGAGATCGCCGGCTCGCTGCGGGCCGATGCCGCGCTGCTGGGCGCGATCCCCACCGCCACCCAGCTCGGCTACGCGGCCGGCATCCTGCTGCTGGTGCCCGCGGGGGACAGCCACGACAGACGTCGGCTCATCCTGGTGCTCACCGCCTGCTCGGGCCTGGCCCTGGCGGCGAGCGCGGCCGCCACCAGCGCCTGGCTCCTGGCCGCGGCCGGCTTCGCGACGGGGCTGCTCTCCCCCGTACCGCAGTTGGTCACGCCGCTGGCCGTGGCGCTGTCCGAGCCGCCCGAGGGTCGGCCGGGCGGACGGGGACGCGTCGTCGGCACCGTGCAGGCGGGGCTGCTCGTCGGCATCCTCGCCTCCCGCGCCTACGCGGGCGCGCTCGCCGAGCTCGTCGGCTGGCGCGGCGTGTACGCCGTCTCCTGCGCCCTCACCCTTGTGCTGGCCGTCGTCCTGCGCCGGTGCCTGCCTGCGGACCCGGCACCGGCCGGCACCGAGGGCTACCTCGCCTGCCTGGCCTCCCTGCCCCGGCTGGCGGCCCGGCCTCCGGTCGCCCGGGTGGTCTTCTCCGGGGCGCTGGTCGGTGTGGCCTTCGGCGCCTTCTGGACGACGCTGACGTTCCTGCTGGCCCGCCACTACCACTACGACAGCGCGCGGATCGGGCTGTTCGGGCTCGTCGCCGCCGCCAGCGCCCTGGCCTCCCCGTGGGCGGGCAGGCTCGCCGACCGGTACGGCCCACGGCGCGGTCTGGCCGCGCTGACCGCTGCGGTGATCGCCGGCTGGCTGGTCCTGCTTCCCGGCGGCACCTCCCTGGCCTGGCTGGTGGCCGGCATCGTCCTCCTGGACGTCGGTGTGTGGGGCAACCAGACGGTCAGCCAGACCGCGCTCTTCTCCCTCCCCACCCACCTGCACAACCGGCTCAACACCAGCTACTTCACCTGCCGCTTCGCCGGCATCGCGACCGGCTCCCTGGCGGGCTCGCTCGCCTGGAGCGCCGCGGGCTGGCCGGCCGTCGCCGCTCTCGGCGCCACCTGTGCCACCCTCGGACTCGCACTCGGCCTGCTCCCCCACCGCGCCCACACGGAGCCGGCGGCCTGAACGGACCTCGGCAGCACCGGTGCCATCCGTCGGCACTGGCCGAGCGTCACGCGCAGTCGGACGGCGACGCCCCGTGAGGGCGCTCGCGGACCGGCGCGTCCCCGCTCGGGTCCGGGGGGTCGTCAGCGGGCGGTGGCGCCGCGGCGCGGCCCTCGACGAGCGGCAGTCGTACGGCGAAGACCGTGCGGCCGGGCGAGCTGTGCGCGCTCACTCCTCCCCCGTGCGCGGCGACCACCGCCCGAACGATGGCCAGCCCCAAGCCGGTGTTCCCCTGGGCGCGTGAGCGCGAGGCGTCGGCGCGTGCGAAGCGCTCGAAGACCACGGGCAGCGCCTCGGCGGGGATACCGGGGCCGTCGTCCTCGACCCGTATCTCGGCCGCGCCCGAGGAAGCGTCGCCGTCGGGCGGCGAAGAAAGGCACGGAGCCGCGGGAACGTGCCGCAGGCGAGCCGTGACGACGGTGCCCTCAGGGGTGTGGGTCCGCGCGTTGGTCAGCAGGTTGGCCAGCACCTGCCGCAGGCGCGCCGCGTCGCCGGGGACGACGACCGGTACGCCGGGCAGGTCGAGTTGCCACCTGTGGTCGGGGCCCGCGGCGCGGGAGTCGCTCACCGCGTCCACCACCAGCGCCGAGAGGTCCACCTCTGACCTGCTCAGCGGCCGGCCCGCGTCCAGCCGCGCCAACAGCAGCAGGTCCTCGACCAGGTCGGTCATCCGCTCCGACTCCGCCTCGACGCGCGCGAGCGCGTACCGGGTCTGGGGGCCCACCTCCTCCCGGCCGCGCCGGGTCAACTCCGCGTAGCCCCTGATCGAGGCGAGGGGCGTGCGCAGCTCGTGGCTGGCGTCGGCGACGAAGCGCCGCACCCGCGTCTCGCTCTCGTGGCGGGCCGCCAGCGCCGCGCCGACGTGCCCCAGCATCCTGTTGAGCGCCGCGGCCACCTGCCCGACCTCGGAGCGGGGGTCGATGTCGCGCAGCGGGACGCGTTCACGCAGCCGTACCTCACCCTCGTGCAGCGGCAGCCGGGAGACCCGGGTGGCGGTCTGCGCCACCCGGGCCAGTGGCCGCAGCGCGAGCCGCACGCTGGCGGTGCCGACGAGCGCCGCGGCGATCAGCCCCGCGCAGGCGACGCAGACCTCGGTGACGACCAGCGTGCTGACGGTGTCCTGGACGCCCGAGGCGGGCAGGCCGACGAGCAGCGTGCCGCCGTCCACCGGCACCGACCGCATCCGGTAGGTCCCCTCTCCGGGCAGCTCCGCGGTGTGCGGCTCACCGTCGCGCGGGGCGTGCGCGAGTGCGGAGAGCTGCTCCTGGGACAGGGGCTCCACCGCCACCCCGTGGCCCGTCGGCGCGCTGTCGTCCTGGACGCTGATGCCCGCGTGGAGCACCTTCGTGCCGCCGGAGTCCTGGCCGCTGCCGCCCGACCCCGACGGGGCCACGGCGCCGACCGTCCCCAGCGGCTGGCCTCCCATGGTCAAGAAGCGCAGCCGGTCCCCGTCGGGCGGTGCGCCATGTCCCGGCGGGCCGGGGCCCGCGGCCCGCACGGCGACCTCGGCGAGCTGGTCGTCGAGCTGCCGGTAGAGGTGGGAGTGCAGGGAGATGGTGGTCACCGTGCCGATGACCGCCGCGACCACGGCGATCAGCGCGAGGACGCACAGCACCAGGCGGGTCCGCAGCAGTCGCGGCGGGCGCGGGCGGCCGAGAAGACCGGGCAGGGCGCGCAGGGAGGGCATCGTGAGGGTCCTCACCGGCCGTCGGGCGCGCCGGGTTTGAGGACGTAGCCGGCGCCCCGCCGGGTGTGGATCATCGGCTGCCGCCCCGCGTCGATCTTCCTGCGCAGGTAGGAGATGTACAGCTCGACGATGTTCGCCTGGCCGCCGAAGTCGTAGGACCACACGCGGTCGAGTATCTGCGCCTTGCTGAGCACCCGGCGCTGGTTGCGCATCAGGAACCGCAGCAGCTCGAACTCCGTGGCGGTCAGCCGGATCTCCTCGTCCGCCCGCCAGACCTCGTGGCTCTCCTCGTCGAGCACCAGGTCGCCCACCGTCAGCAGCGACACGTCGCGCACCTGCTCGGCACCCGCCCTGCGCAGCAGACCGCGCAGCCGGGCGACGACCTCCTCCAGGCTGAACGGCTTGGTCACGTAGTCGTCGCCGCCCGCCGTCAGCCCCGCGATACGGTCCTCCACCGCGTCCCGTGCAGTGAGGAAGAGGACGGGCACCCCCGGGATCTCACCCCGCAGCCTGCGCAGCACCGTCAGTCCGTCGGTGTCCGGCAGCATCACATCGAGCACGACCGCGTCCGCGCGCCACTCCCGTACGGCGCGCACCGCACCGGCGCCGTCCCCGACGGAGCGCGCTTCCCATCCCTCGTACCGCAGGGCCATGGACAGCAGCTCGGCCAGCGGCGGCTCGTCGTCCACCACGAGCACCCGCACGGGTCGCCCGTCCCGCGTGAGCGCCGCTCCCGTCGCGGTCGCGGCGGCCGAAGCGGCCCCGGGCCGCGACGGGACGGCACCGGCACGCCCGGCTTCGGCGGACACAGAAGACTCACCCATGCCGCCAGCCTCCGCCCCGACCCTGAGAGTTCCCTGTGCGGCACCTGTGAGCCGGCTGAGAATACGCCGGGAACGGGGTCCGCCGGCCGGTGAGCCGGCGGCCGGGGGCGCCGGAGGCGGTGGCAGTGGGGCGGCGGCCCGGGGTGCCGGAGGCGGCGGTGGTGGGGGGCGGTCGGTGCGTACCCTGGCGGGAGTCCGCCGTACGTTCGAGGAGTACCGTATGACCGCCACCGCTTCCGCAGTCCCGACCCGTACCGCTGTCGTCACCGGCGCGAGCAGTGGTATCGGGGCCGCCACCGCGCGCGGACTGGCGGCCGCCGGCTACCGGGTGGTCCTCACCGCGCGCCGTGCCGAGCGGATCGAGGCCCTCGCCTCCCGGATCGGCGAGGCGGGCCACCACGCGGAGGCGTACCCCCTGGACGTGACGGACCGCGCCGCTGTCGACGCGTTCGCCCGGTCTCTGACGTCGGTCGATGTGCTGGTGAACAACGCGGGCGGGGCGCTCGGCGCCGATCCGGTCGCCTCGGGCGAACCTGACGAGTGGCGGCAGATGTACGAGACGAACGTCATCGGCACCCTGAACCTCACCCAGGCGCTGCTGCCCGCGCTCACCGACAGCGGTGACGGCACCGTCGTGGTGCTCTCCTCCACGGCCGGGCACGCCACCTACGAGGGCGGCGCCGGGTACGTCGCGGCCAAGCACGCCCAGCACGTACTCGCCGAGACGCTGCGGCTGGAGATCGTCGGGAGCCCCGTGAGGGTGATCGAGGTCGCGCCCGGGTTGGTCAAGACGGACGAGTTCGCGCTGACCCGGTTCCACGGGGACGCCGAGAAGGCCGCGGGCGTCTACGCGGGCGTGGCCGAGCCGCTGACGGCCGAGGACGTCGCGGAGACGATCACCTGGGCCGTCACCCGCCCGAGCCACGTCAACATCGACCTGCTGGTCGTCCGTCCGCGCGCGCAGGCCTCCAACTCGAAGCTGCACCGCGAGCGGTGACGGGCGGCCGCCCCGGGCCCCGCGCGCGTACTCAACGGCCCCCGGCCTCGGGGAGTTTCTCCAGCATCGTGCGGGCGCAGTCGAGGACGAGGGCGCACACCTCGTCGGGGTCGGCGCCCGCGAGAGCCCCCCTGCCGACCACCGAACGTGT
The DNA here is from genome assembly GCF_022699385.1 of Streptomyces tubbatahanensis. Classification (NCBI taxonomy): domain Bacteria; kingdom Bacillati; phylum Actinomycetota; class Actinomycetes; order Kitasatosporales; family Streptomycetaceae; genus Streptomyces; species Streptomyces tubbatahanensis. Next base: position 578,776 of record NZ_CP093846.1, read on the forward strand.
CAGGCCGATGCCCAGCAGCCAGGCGAGGACCAGGTCGGCGCGGAGCGCGGCGTCCTCCGCGTCGGTGAGCGTGGCGAGGGCGTCCGCGTACTCCTCGCTCAGCAGCGCCCCCGTGCGGGAGGCGGTGCCGCCGACGGCCGAGCGCAGGAAGATCTCCAGCGCCCGGTGGCGCTGTCCCTGCTCGTCGGTGCCCGCGGCGAGCAGGCCGCGCAGCGCGGTCTCCAGCACGCTCTCTGGCGGGGTCTCGCGCAGGTGCCGCAGGCTCTCGCCGGCCACCACCTCCTCGAACAGCGACTGTTTCGAGCCGAAGTAGCGAAAGAGCAGCGCCTGGTTGACCCCGGCGCGGGCGGCGATCTCGCGGACGGTGGTGCGCTCGTAGCCGCGCTCCGCGAACAGCACCGCCGCCGCCTGGACCAGCGCCTGCCGTGTCGCTGCGGCGTCTCTCTTGCGTGCGGTCCGGTAGGCGGTCATGCCCCTCCCCCGTCGAATCCCCCGTCGAAGCAGCCACTCGGAGCGGCCAGCGTAACGGCCCCGCGCCCAACCGCACCCCGGTGAGGCACCGTTGACCGCCGCGACCGCACCGGCCTACTTTTGTAAGCAGACGCTTACAACCGGTAGGAGGTCGTGTGACCAGCACCGACACCGAACCCGTGGCCTACCCCTTCAACGAGGCGACGTCCCTCCACCTCTCCGACCGCTACGCCCTGATCCGCGACCAGGACGGGCTGCCGCGCGTGCGCCTCCCCTACGGCGAGGACGCCTGGCTCGTCACGCGTTACGCCGACGCCCGGCTCGTCCTGGGCGACAGCCGCTTCAGCCGCGCGGAGTCCGTGCGGCACGACGAGCCCCGCCAGTCGGAAGGGCGGCTGACGGGCGGGCTGTTGAGTATGGACCCGCCCGAACACGCCAGGCTGCGCACCCTGGTGGCCAAGGCCTTCACCGTGCGGCGGGTGGAGAAGCTGCGCCCCGACATCCGCGCCCTGGCCGAGGACCTGCTGCGGGACATGGCCGAGGCGGGGCCGCCCGCCGACCTGGTGGACGACTTCGCGCTGCCGCTGCCCGTCGGCGTGATCTGCCGGCTGCTGGGGGTCCCGGAGGCCGACAGGCCGCGCTTCCGGGTGTGGAGCGACAACGCGCTGTCGACCAGTTCGCTGACGGCCGAGGAGTTCGAAGCCAGCAGGAACGAACTGCGCGCCTACATGGCGGGGTTGATCGACCAGCACCGCGCGCACCCGGCCGACGATCTGATGACGGCGCTGATCGAGGCGCGGGACGATCGCGACCGGCTCTCCGAGCTGGAACTGGTCGATCTGTGCGTGGGCATCCTCGTCGCGGGGCACGAGACGACGGCCAGCCAGATCCCCAACTTCCTCTGTGTCCTGCTCGACCACCCCGAGCAGTTCGCGCGGCTGCGCGAGGACCCGGCACTGGTCGCCGGCGCCGTGGAGGAGCTGCTGCGCTTCGTGCCGCTCGGCGTCGGCGCGGGCCAGCCGCGCTACGCGACCGAGGACATCGACATCTCGGGGACGCGCGTGCGCGCAGGCGACCCGGTGCTGGTGGCCATCGGAGCGGCCAACCGCGACGCGCTGCGCTTCGACGGCTCGGGCAAGCTCGACATCACCCGTACGAACAACTCGCATCTGGGTTTCGGGCACGGCGTGCACCACTGTCTGGGCGCGCCCCTGGCCCGGGTCGAGCTCCAGGAGGCGCTGCGCGCGCTGCTGGGTATCCTGCCGGGTGTGCGACTGGCAGGGGACATCGACTGGAAGACGGCGATGCTCGTGCGGGGCCCGCGCTCCATGCCGGTGAGGTGGTGAACGATGACGTGGCGTGTCGAGATCGACCGGGACGTGTGCATCGGGTCGGGCATGTGTGCCGGCATGGCACCGGATGTCTTCGAGCTGGAGAACGAGCGCTCGCGTGCGGTCGCTGAGGAGATCGACCCGCAGGAGGCCGCCCTCGACGCGGCGGACTCCTGCCCGGCGCTGGCCATCACGCTGCTGGACGAGGACGGCGAGGTCGTCGGCCCCCGTCCGTGACCTGCGCAGCGCCCGCCCCTGACCCGCGCAACGCCCGCCCGGGTCCGCGGAACGCCCGCCCGCGTCCTGCGTGGTGGACGGGTGGTCCGTTCGCGTCCACCGTCCCCGTCCGCGCGGTGGACGTCGCACCTGCCCCGCCCGTGAGACTCGGGCGGGGCGTGCGGCGGGCGGCTCAGAAACCGGCCTCGTCGCGTCTCAGGGCGCCACCTCCGCCTCCCGCGGCCGGGGGATGAGGAACGAGGCGGCGTAGGCGGCCGCCACCACGACGCCTCCCAGGAGCAGGGCGGCCACGTAGCCGCCTGCCGAGGAGCTCCCCTGCGGGCTGCCGGACACCTGGACGGCGGACAGCAGCGCGAAGCTGAGCCCGGCGCCCAGGCCGAAGGCGGCCGAGATGAGTCCGGGCAGGAACCCGGGGTGGTCCTTGGGCGCCAGCACCACGCCGAGCAGGTTGAGGACGATGTTGGCGATGCCCGCGTAGGTGACCCCGAGCAGGACGGTGCAGCCGACCATGACGGGGAGCGAGTGGACGCCGACCAGCGCCATCACCACGACCACGACGGCGCTGCCCAGCAGGCCCCAGCGCAGCAGGCGGCGGTAGCCGACCAGGGGCGCGAGCCGCCCGGTGAAGGGGCCCACGAGCCAGCCGACGAGCGCGAACGGGGTGAGGAAGACGAGCGAGGCGAGGCCTGCCCCCATCCCGAACCCGGCCTGCTCGTTCTGCACGAACGACATCAGCACGCCGTTGACGGCGGCGAAGACGCCGGTGAGGGTGAGGAGGGTGGTCAGCAGGGGTGCCCAGGTGGCGCGCTGCCGCAGGTCGTCGATGCGCACCAGGGGGTGCCGGCTGCCCTTCTCCACCCTCCAGAAGACCGCGAACGCGAGCAAGGCCACCGCGAGCAGGCCCGCCGCCAGTGGCCAGTTGGCCCCGCCCAGTTTCTTGGCCTGGTCGACGGCGAGCAGCAGCGCCGCGACACTGATCACGAGGGGCGGCACGCCGGGCCAGTCCATCGGGGTACCGGCCGAGGGGCGGGATTCGGGGCAGCCCAGCGCGACGGCCACCGCGGCGACGAGCGCGACGAGTGCGATCACCCAGAAGATGCTGCGGAAGCCGTGGTGGGCGGCCAGCCAGCCGCCGGCCAGCGCGTCGACGCCCGCGATGCCGCCGTTGACGGCGGTGACCAGACCCATGAGCGTCCCGAACCGCTTCGGGTCGGTGATCTCGGAGCGCAGCATCAGCAGGGAGATCTGCACGACGGGTCCTGAGACGCCCTGGGCCACGCGGGCGATGTCGAGCACGGCGATGTTCGGCGCCACGGCGGCCAGTACCGTGCCGGCGGCCATGACGACGAGCATCCACAGCAGCACGCGCCTGCGCCCGACGATGTCGCTGAAGCGCGGCAGGAAGAGGGAGAACATCGCGCAGGCGGTGAAGAACGCCGTCTGCGACAGGCCGGTGGCCGCCTCGTCGGTGTGCAGCTCGCGGGCCATGGTGACCAGGGCGGGGCTGAGCATGCTGGCGTTGAGCTGGAAGGCCACGCAGGCGGCGAGCAGTGCCGTCATCAGCGCGGCGGTGCCGGCCGGCTTCTTCGCCGTCCTGACGTTCAGGTCGGATGCCATCCCGCTGCTCACTTCCGTATCCGGCACAGGCGGTCGACGAGCAGTTCGGGGAACGTGCCGTCGGTCTCCAGGACCACGGCGGCGTTGGCGCCGGGCTGTGCGGGGTAGCCGCGGTGGATGCCGCGGGTGTCGGCGACGAGCGCGCCGCGTGCCGCGCCGTCGGCGGTGTCCACGGTGACCGGCAGCCGGGGCGCGGCCCGGGGGGTGACCTCGCCGACGGCGATCCCCGCGGCGAGCGGGTCGTGGCAGGCCGAGCCGCGGAAGGGCAGCGCCGTCTCCTCGTGGAAGGTGAAGTAGAAGTCGAGGATCTCGCCCGCGAGCCGGCCGGCGGGGTTGCCGCAGGCGAGCAGCCGCTGCCGGTGCGCCTCGGTGAGGTTCTCGCGCATGGTGACGTCGAGCGGTACGAGGGTCAGGTCCCGCCACCCGGCGGCCAGCACCGCGGCGGCCGCCTCCGGGTCGTGGCCGATGTTGGCTTCGGCGAGCGGGCTGATGTTGCCGGGGTGGTGGACCGCGCCACCCATGATCGTGAGACGGCCCACCCACTCGGGCAGCCGGGGCTCCGCGCGAAGCGCCAGCGCCAGGTTGGTCAGCGGCGCCGTGGCGAGGATGTCGATGCCGGCCTCGGCCTCGCGGGCGGTGCGCAGGAGGAGTTCGACGGCGGTGCCCGGGCCGGGTGCCGCGGTGGGCGCGGGTAGCGCGACACCGCCGAGGCCGCCGTCGCCGTGGACGAAACCGGCCTCGGGGTGGGTGTCGCCGCGCAGGGTGGTGGCGGCTCCGGCCGCCACGGGGATGTCGGCACGGCCCGCGGTCTCCAGTACCTGGAGCGTGTTGCGGGCGGCTCGCTCCGCGGTGGTGTTCCCGGCGACGGTGGTGACGGCGCGCAGGTCCACCCCCGGGGTCCGGCAGAGATAGAGCAGGGCGACGGCGTCGTCGATTCCGGTGTCGCAGTCCACGAGCAGAGGGCGGGGGGCGGAGACGGGCATGGGTCACTTCCCGGGAGAGGAGACGAGCGGCAGGGCGGGCAGCCCGAGAGGCGCCCGACCGAGCAGTCGAGATTGTCGGACAATCAATTGGCCGAGAGAGTAGCCCTGCCCCGAGGTCGGCACAAGGGTTCACCCGCGGGAGGCATGCACGGCACCCGCGGGAACTCGGCGTGGGAGCAGTGCCGCAAAGCGGACGGGGACTTGACGGAGAGCCGCCGAAAGACCGTTGCGAGGCCGCTGGAAGACCGGCGCAGGGCTGGCACACGGCTGGCGCAGGGCCGAGGGAAGGCCGGTGGAAGAGGATGCGGCGAGGGGCGCTAGTCTTGGGGCGCACGCGTGGGCGGATCGCCATCGCAGCAGGACGACCGTCGCGCAATGTCCGACAAATGAACTCGGGAGCTCCGATGCCTCGACAGGGAGACCGTCGGCACTCACCCCGCGTGAAGCTCTACCAGCGGATCGTGGCGGCCATCGACGACGGCACCTTCCCTCCGGGGGCCAAGCTGCCGCCCGAGCCCGAGTTGGCCGCCCAGCTGGGCGTGAGCCGCTCGGGGCTGCGCGAGGTGCTGATCCTGCTGCAGGAGGACGGCGTGATAACCCGCCGCCAAGGCTCGGGAAGCGTCGTCAATCAGCCGCCGCCCGCCCCGGGGCTGGAGCGGCTGCTGCCCGTGGAAACGCTTCTGGGACCCGGCGCGCGCCGGTGCCGCCGCCTCGCCGTCGAGTGGGAGGAACCCACCGACTTCTCCGGCTACCACCTGCGCATGGCACCGGCGGAACGCGCCTGCTTCTGGGAGACGGTCGTCGACGTGGACGGCGCGCCCGCCTGTTTCGCGCACGAATGGGCCGCGGACGAGTCGGCGCTGCGCGCGGCGGCAGGACCGGCCCTCGTCGCCGCCCTCGGCACCGCCCCAGCAGGACCCGGCCCCACCGCGGCCGGCGCCACCGCGGCCGGCGCCGGGGATAGGGACGGGGCGGCCGACGCGAGCGAGAAGCCAGAGGGGGGCGCGAAGCCCGGCGGGCGGGGGGCGCCCCGAGGAAGCGGGTCCCCCGACGGGCGTGAGCCGGGCTGCACCATGCTGGCCGCGTTCCTGCACAGCGGTGCCGCCTCCCTGCTCACCGCGCGCAGCACGCTGGGGGCCACCGTGCTCGGTACGGAGCGCGGCCGGGCCGTCTCCCGGCCGCCGGAGACCCCGGCGCTGCTGCTCACCCAGACCGTTACGGCCGCCGGCCGCCCCGTCATGGCCGCCAAGTACCTCTTCCCCGCGGGCGCACCGCTGCTGTCCCTGACCCCGCGGCGCTGAGTCCCCGGGCGCCTCGGTGGCGCCGGGCCTCTCACGGGACCGCGCGCCGGGCCCGCGGGACGACGACAGGGGCGCCGTCGAGGGGGGCGGGCAGGATGTCGGCCTCCGCCTGGTAGAGCTCCTTGACCAGCGTCTCGTCGACCGTCTCGCGGGGGTCTCCCTGGGCCAGCACACGGCCGTCCTTCATGGCGACGAGGAGGTCGGCGTGGCGGGCCGCCGCCGTCAGATCGTGCTGCACCATGACGACGGTGCGCCCGGTGGCGGCCACCTCGCGGACGAGGGCGAGGACGTCGAGGGCGTGTCCGAGGTCGAGCGCGCTGGTCGGCTCGTCGAGCAGCACCACGGGGGTGTGCTGCGCGAGCACCATGGCGAGCCAGCACCGCTGACGCTGGCCGCCGGAGAGCTCGTCGAGGCGTTCGGCGGCCATCTCGGCGGTGCCGGTGGCCTCCAGCGCCTCGCGGACGGCGCGTTCGTCCTCGCGCGACCACTGGCGCAGCAGCCCCTGGTGGGGGTGGCGGCCGTAGCGGACGAGCCCGGCCACGGTGACGGCCTCCGGCGCGCGCGGCGACTGGGGCAGCAGGGCGACGCGGTGCGCGGCCTGGCGGCGGCTCAGCCGCCACACGTCGGCGCCCGCCGCCCGCACCGTCCCGGAGTCCGGGCGGTGCAGCCGGGCGAGGGCGCGCAACAGGGTGGACTTGCCGCAGCCGTTGGGGCCGACGACGGCGGCCACCTGGCCGCCGGTGACGGTGAGGTCCACGTCGTGGACGACGGGTCTGCCGGGGTAGCCGGCGTGCAGGGCGCGGACCTCCAGGCCCGGGGTCGTCTCGGTCATGGTCGGGTGCGCGCCTTTCGGGTGGTGCGGTCGGAGCGGAGCAGTACCCACAGGAGGAAGGGCCCGCCGAGCACGCTGGTGACGACGCCGACGGGGAGTTCGACGGGGGCGGCGACGCGGCCGAGGGCGTCGGCCGCGACCACGAGGACCGCGCCGGCGAGGGCGGAGCCGACGACGGGCACCCGGGTGGGCCCCGACAGCCCCTGGGCGAGGATCGGTGCGGCCAGCGCGACGAAGGCGACGGGTCCGCCGACGCCGACCGCCAGCCCGGCCAGGGCGACGGCGAGGCAGAGGGCGGCGGTTCTCAGACGGCGCAGCTCGACGCCGAGCGAGGCCGCCACCTCGTCGTCGAAGCGCAGCAGTTGCAGCCGGTGTCCCGCCGCCAGGCTGAGCGGCACCAGGAAGAGCAGCGCGATCGGGAAGGGCGTGCCCGCGCTCCAGTCGCGCCCGTTGAGGCTGCCGACGGCCCACAGGAACACCCCGCCGGCGGTGTTGTCGTTCTCCCGCGACATGATCAGGTCGCTGACGGCGCCGACGAGGGTGGAGACGCCGATGCCCACGACGAGGAGGCGGTAGCCGGCCGTGCCCGCGCCGCCCGCGCACAGCACCACGAGGGCGGCGGCGAGGACGGCACCGACCGGGCCGAGCCACCACTGGCCGACCATGCCGGTCGCGGATCCCGCGGCGGAGGCGACCACGGCGGCGGTGGCCCCTTCGTTGACGCCGACCAGGTCGGGCGTGGCGAGCCGATTGCCCGCCAGGGTCTGGGTGAGACAGCCGGCGACGCCGAGCGCGGCGCCGACCATCAACCCCACGCACAGCCGGGGCAGCCGGAAGTCGCGGACGATCATCACCGTGCCCGGGTCGCCGGTGCCCAGCAGGCCGCCGACCGCCTCCGCCGGCCCCATGCCGCTGGAAGAGGCCACGACCGCGAGCGTGGTGGCCAGCGCCAGCAGCGGCAGGAGGAGGGCGGCGGCCAGCGCGCTGCGGCGCGGGAAGAGCCAGGAGAGTGCTCCGGCGCGCAGCACGGTGCTGTCGGGCGGGAGCGCGGGGGGACGCTGCGAGGAGGCGCGGGGGTGGCCGTCGGGTGCGCTCATGCGGAGGCTCCCGCGGTGGACATGCGGTGCGAGCGGGCGATCCAGATGAGCAGCGGTCCGCCGACGAAGGCGAGCAGGACGCTGACCGGCGTCTCCCACGGCCTGATGACGATGCGGGCCAGCAGGTCGGCGAGGAGGAGCACGTCGGCCGCCACGAGTGCGGACAGCAGGAGTTGGGCGGTCATCCGCGCACCGGCCACGGTCCGTGCCGCGTAGGGCGCGAGCAGCCCCAGGAACGCGATGGGGCCTGCCACGGCGACCGCGCAGCCGGCCAGCAGGGAGACGGCGCCCGCCACCACGAGGCGGACGCGTTCGGGGTGGTGGCCCAGCGAGCGGGCGCTGTCGTCGCCGAGTCCGAGCGCCGACAGCGGGCGGGAGCAGGCCAGTGCCGTGCCCAGCCCGAGGAGCACCAGGGGCAGCAGGTCGAGCAGGTCGCCGGTCTCGACTCCGGCGAGCGAACCGATGGTCCAGTAGCGGTAGGTGTCGAACGTCGCCCTGGTGCCCAGCAGTACGTACGAGGTGAGCCCGTGGAAGGTGGCACCGAGCGCCGAGCCGACCAGGACGATCCGCAGCGGGGACCCGGCGGTCCGTCCTGAGGCGGCGAGCAGCAGGACGACGGCGCTCGCGGTGATGCCGCCCGCCAGCGCCCAGCCCAGCAGCGCGGTGGAGGACTCGGCTTCGAAGAAGGTGAGTCCGCACACGACGGCGAAGGCGGCCCCCGCGTTGACGCCCAGCAGGCCGGTCTCCGCGAGCGGGTTGCGGGTGGCGGCCTGGAGCAGGCATCCGGCGAGCCCGAGGCAGACGCCGACGAGGACGGCGGCCAGCGTTCTGGGCAGCCGGACGTCCACGACGGCGAGGCGGAGTTGGGCGTTGGCGCGGGCCTGCGGGTCGCCGAGGAGGTAGTCCCAGGCGCGGCCCGGGGAGCTGGAGCCGCTGCCGACGAGCAGCGAGGTGAGGACGAGCCCCAGGAGGAGAACGGTCAACACGGTGGCGGCCCGGAGGACCGATCGCCGCTTGCGCGCGGGGTGTTGCCCGGGGTGGGCGCCGGATACGGCGGCCCGTCTCTCTTGCGCACTGCTCATAAGGTTAGCCTAACCTAAGCTCGTCCGTCCGGAGTCGTCCGGACGGCAGAACCGCGCATGCCCGGAGCCGACCGCGCGTGCCCGAAGGAGAGAACCCGACCATGCAGCTCAAGCCCTCAGCCCCCGTTCGCCAACGCGTCACTCCCGCCGTCGCGGCGCTGTGCCTGACCGCGTGCGCGGCAGCGCTCGCCGGCTGCGGCTCCCCCGACGCCAAGGCCGGAGGGGACGGCAACGCGGACAAGGGCGGCACGGTCCGGGTCACCGACGCCACCGGCGCGAAGGTCGCGGTCCCCGAGGACCCCGAGCGCGTGGTCGCGCTCAGCGAGATGGACCTGGACTCCTCCCTCGCGCTCGGCGTCGAGCCGGTCGGTCTGACCGCGGGCCGGGGCCAGCAGGGGGCGCCCGCCTACCTGGCGGAACAGGCCAAGGGCATACCCGTGGTCGGCGCGGTGACCGGCCCGGACATCGAGAAGGTCGTCCGCGCGAAGCCGGACGTCATCCTCGCCGGGCAGCTCGCCGACAAGCAGGTCCTCGCGCAGCTGCGCAAGATCGCGCCCACCGTGGTGACCCTCGACAAGTCCAAGGACTGGCGCAGGTCCCTGCGGCTCACCGGCAAGGTGCTGGGCAAGGACGACGAGGCCGACGGCTTCCTCGACGACTACCGCGCGAAGGCGGACGCACTGAAGAAGGACCTCGGTCCCGACGCGGGCGCCACCGTGTCCGTCGCCCGGTACTCGGCCAAGGGCACCGCCGTGATGCAGCAGGGCGTCTTCATCAGCGACGTCCTGGGTGACCTCGGCTTCAAGCGGCCGGGCATCCAAAACCGCACGGGCGAGGGCCACTCCACGCCGATCAGCGACGAGAACCTCAAGAAGATCGACGGGGACTGGCTGTTCATCGGCACCCTGTCCCCGAACGGCCCCGACGCCGACCTGTTCGACGAACTGACCCGCAAGCCCGCCTACGAGCAGCTGGACGCCGTACGCGACCAGCACGTCACCGAGATCGACGGGTCCAAGTGGACCAGCCTGGGCGGCGCCAACGCCGCCGTCTCGGTACTGGCCGACATCAGGAAGGCCATGGTCGAGTGAGCACCGCACACCGGACGGCACCCGGCGCGTCGCGGCCCCGCACACCCGAACCCGCCCCCGAACTCGACGGAAGGCTCGCCCTGGTGACGGGCGCGGCCCGGGGCATCGGCGCGGCCGTCGTACGGGCGCTCGTCGCACAGGGCGCGCACGTCCTGGCCACCGATCTGGACCCGGCGGGCGTGGAGAAGCTCGCCGCCGAGCATCCCGGCCAGGTCACCGCCCGCCCGCTGGATGTGACCGACGCGGCGGCCGTCGAGGCGCTGCTGGCCGAGAGCGACCGCCTCCTGGGCCCGCTGGACATCGCCGCCAACGTCGCGGGAATTCTGCGCACCGCCGAGGTGACCGCGCTGAGCGACGCGGACTGGGAGGCCACCTTCGCCGTCAACACCGGCGGCGTCTTCCACGTGTCCCGGGCGGCTGCCCGCCCGATGTCCGCGCGCGGCAGCGGCAGCATCGTCACCGTCGCCTCGAACGCGGCGGGCATCCCACGCACCGGCATGGCCGCCTACGCCGCCTCCAAGGCCGCGACGGTGATGTTCACCAAGTGCCTCGGCCTGGAGGTGGCCGGGCGCGGAGTGCGCTGCAACACCGTCTCCCCCGGCTCCACGCTCACCGACATGCAGCGGGCCTGCTGGGGGCCCGGAGCCGACGACGAGGCGGCCGCGGCGCGGCGGGTCGTCGAGGGCGACCTCGCGACGTACCGCACCGGCATTCCGCTCGGCCGGATCGCCGACCCGGCCGACGTCGCCGAGGCCGTCGTCTTCCTCGCCTCCGACCGTGCCCGCCACATCACCCTGCACGACCTGTACGTGGACGGCGGCGCCACGCTGCGGGCCTGAACAACCGCCCCGCCGTTCGCCACGGTTCGTGCTCTCCCCTGGAGAAACCATGTCTGTCCCCTTGCGTGAACTCCCCGCCCCCACCGACGAGAGGGGGGCCGCTCAGCCGAACCCGAGCCTGTCGCCCGGCGCGGCGACCGCCCTTCTGGACGCCTACCGAAGCGGCACCGACCGGCTGCTGGCCACGCCCCACCGCACGCTGCTGGCGCACGGTACGGCGGCCGAGACGCCGCACGACGCACGGCCGCTGCCCGAGCGGGTACGCCACCTGCTGGACGCCCGGCGGCAGGCCGGAGACCCGGCACCGCTCGTGGTGGGCGCGCTGCCGTTCGACCCGGACGCGCCGCCCGCGCTGGCCGTCCCCGAACGGGTGCGCTGGGCACCACCGCTGCGCGAGGACCCGCTGGTCGTACTGCCGGTCCCCGAGCCGGAGGCCGAAGGCCGCTGGGAGATGCGCGAGGTGCCCAGCGCGGAGCGGTACGGCCAGGCGGTGGCCTCGGCCGTGGCACGGATGCGGGCCGGGGAGTTCGACAAGGTCGTGCTCGCCCGCACCCTGGAGCTGACCGCGCCCGGCGAGCCCGGCCTGCCCGCCATGCTGCGCCGGCTGGCCCGCCGCGACCCGGCCGGCTACACCTTCGCCGTGCCCAGCGGCCCGGGCCGCACCCTCGTCGGCGCCAGCCCCGAACTCCTCGTCGCACGCCGGAACGGCCGCCTGACGGCCAACCCGCTGGCCGGGTCGGCGCCCCGCAGCGGCGACCTGGCCGAGGACGTGCGGCGGGCCGCCGCCCTGCTGGAGTCGCCCAAGGACCTGCACGAACACGCCGTCGTGGTCGACGCGGTGCGCGAGGCGTTGGCGCCGTTCTGCTCGCACCTGGAGATACCGCAGAGGCCGACGCTGGTGCGCACCGCCGCCATGTGGCACCTGTCCACCACCGTCACAGGGCAGCTGTCCGACCCCTCGGTCACCGCGCTGGAACTGGCCTCGGCGCTGCACCCCACTCCGGCGGTCTGCGGCACGCCGACCCGCACGGCACGCGAGGTCATCGCCGCACTGGCGCCCTTCGCGCGCGGGCCCTACACCGGCATGGTCGGCTGGCAGGACGCCGACGGGGACGGCGAGTGGGTGGTGACGATCCGCTGCGCCGAGGCCGAGGGCTCACGGCTGCGGCTGTTCGCCGGGGCGGGCGTGGTGGCCGGCTCCTCCCCCGAGGCGGAGACCGCCGAGACCGCCGCGAAGTTCCGCACGTTCCTGGACGCCGTGGGGGCCGCGCTGTGAGCCCCCGGCAGACTCCGCCCGCACAGACCCGGGGGACCGTGCCCGCACCTGACCTGCGGACCCCGCCCGCACAGGACTCCGCCGCCACGGCACTCACCCCGGGCGTGGACGCGCCCACCTGGCCTGCCGGGTTCGCCGAACGCTACCGGGCCGCGGGCTACTGGCGCGGCGAGACCTTCGGGGGAATGCTGCGCGAGCGGGCCGCCGCGCACCCCGGCCGCGTCGCCCTGGTGGACCCCGCGCCCGAGCGCCGCACCTGGACCTACCGGCAGTTGGACGAGCGCGCCGACCGGCTGGCGGCGGGCTTCGCGGCACGCGGCATCGGCAGGGGCGACCGGGTCGTGCTGCAACTGCCCAACGTGGGCGAGTTCGTGGAGGTCGTCTTCGCGCTCTTCCGGATCGGCGCACTGCCCGTGTACGCGCTGCCCGCGCACCGCGAGACGGAGATTGCCTACTTCTGTGCCTTCACCGAGGCCGTGGCCTACGTCATCCCCGACCGGCACGCGGGCTTCGACCACCGGGAGCTGGCCTCCACGGTGGCCCGGAGGACACCGTCGCTGCGGTACGTGTTCGTCGTCGGCGATCCTGGCGAGCACACCGCGCTGGCCGACGTCGCCCGCGTCCCGGAGGGACCCCTCGACGGGCCGGAACCGCACGAGTTGGCGTTCCTCCAGCTCTCCGGCGGGACCACGGGTGTGCCCAAGCTGATCCCCAGGACCCACGACGACTACCTGTACTCGCTCCGCGGTTCGAACGAGATCTGCGGCGTCGACGCCGGCACCCGCTTCCTGGTCGTCCTGCCCGCGGCGCACAACTTCCCGATGAGCTCCCCCGGATGGCTGGGGACCCTGCTGGCCGGCGGCCGGGTCGTGCTGTGTCCGCGCCCCGAACCGGGCACCGCGTTCCCCCTCGTGGCGCGCGAGTCCATCACCATGACCGGTCTCGTGCCGCCGCTGGCGCTGGTGTGGACCCAGGCCGCAGCCGCCGCCGAGGACGACCTCTCCAGCCTGGAACTCGTCCTCGTCGGAGGTGCGAAATACAGCGAGGAGGCGGCGCGGCGCCTGGAGCCCGCGCTGGGCTGCCGGCTGATGCAGGTCTTCGGCATGGCCGAGGGGCTGGTCAACTACACCCGGCTGGACGACGACGAGGAGACCGTCGTGACCACCCAGGGCCGTCCCCTCTCCCCCGCCGACGAGGTCCGCGTCGTCGACGACGGCGACCGCGACGTGCCCGACGGCGCGTTCGGGCACCTGCTGACGCGCGGCCCGTACACGATCCGCGGCTACTGGCGCGCCGAGAGGCACAACGCCCGCTCCTTCACCCCGGACGGCTTCTACCGCACCGGCGACCTGGTGCGCCGCACCCCGAGCGGCCACCTGGTGGTCGGGGGCCGGGCCAAGGACCAGATCAACCGCGGCGGCGAGAAGATCGCACCGGAGGAGGTGGAGAACCTCATCCTCGCCCACCCCGGCGTGCACGACGTCTCCGTCGTCGCCGTGCCCGACACGTACCTGGGGGAACGCTCCCTGGCCTACGTCATCCCGCGCGAGGGCGCCGAGCCGTTGCGCCCCGCCCAGATCAGACGGTTCGTGCGGGAGCGCGGCATCGCCGCCTACAAGGTCCCCGACCTCGTCGAGTTCGTCACCGCGTTCCCGCAGACGGGCATCGGCAAGGTCAGCAAGAAGGGGCTGCGGTCCGCAGCGACCGCCGCCGAGCAGCAGTGAAAGGCGCCAAAGACCGTGGCACTTCCCGCCATCGCCCCCTATCCCCTGCCGAGAGCCGACGAGTTGCCCGCCAACCGCGCGGCCGGCTGGCGCGCGGACCCGGCACGCGCCGTGCTGCTCGTCCACGATCTGCAACAGCACTTCCTCGGCGCCTTCCCGGCCGGGCAGCAGCCGCTGACCGGCATGCTGGCCCACACCGCGCGGCTGCTGGAGACCTGCCGCGGCCTGGACGTACCGGTCGTCTACTCCGTACAGCGCGGGGGCCAGACCCCGCGCCAACGCGGCCTCCAACTCGACTTCTGGGGGCCGGGGGTGGCCGATGACAGGGACGCCCTCGCCGTTCCGGAGGCCGTCGCGCCCGTGCCGGGCGACCACACGGTCACCAAGTGGAAGTACAGCGCGTTCGTCCGCACCGACCTGGAGGGCATCCTGCGCCGGGCCGGCCGCGACCAGCTGATCGTCGTCGGCGTGTACGCGCACATCGGGGTGCAGGTGACCGTCTGCGACGCGTGGATGCGCGACATCGAGGCGTTCGTCGTCGCGGACGCCGTCGCCGACTTCTCCGCGGGCGACCACGCGGCGGCCCTGCGCTGGGTCGCGGGCCGCTGCGGTGTCGTCACCACGACTGACGCGCTCCTCGACGACTTCACCGCCACGCCGCGCCCTGCCGACCACCCCACCGCCCGCACGGAGGCCTGAACCGATGTCCCTCACACCCGAGCAGATCCGCGCCGACGTCGCCGACGCCCTCGGCGAGGACCCCGCCGACATACCGCTCGACGGCAACCTGATCGACCACGGGCTCGACTCGGTGCGCCTGATGACCCTGCTGGAACGCTGGCGCCGCGACCACGAGGTGCGCGCCGACTTCGCCGACCTCGCCGAGACCCCCGCCATCGAGGCGTGGGCACCGCTGCTGGGGGCGGCATGACCGTACTGACCACACACAGGCCAGGGCCCGCGGAAGCCGGCGACGGTGCCTGGCTGCCGCTCACCACCGCGCAGGAGGGCATGTTCTACGCGCAGGCCCTCGACCCGCTCAGCCCCGCACAGAACACCGCCGAGTGCCTGGTGCTCGACGGCCCGCTCGACCCGGAGGCGTTCGCGGCCGCGCTGCGCCGGGTGGCCGGCGAGGCCGACGCGCTGCGGGTCCGCGTCCAGGACACGGAGCAGGGCCCGCGCCAGCAGGTGCGGGCGTCCGTGGAACCGCCGCTGACCGTACGGGACCTGCGACCCGCCGGGGAAGAGGCCGAGCGGCAAGCCCAGGAGTGGATGGACGCGGACCTCGCCACCCCGTGCGACCTGGCGAGGGACCCGGCCTTCCGGCACGCCCTCTTCCGCGTCGGCGACCGGCGGTGGCTGTGGTACCAGCGCGTCCACCACCTGGTCATGGACGGGTTCGGGCACGCGCTCCTGGTGCGCCGCACCGCGCAGGTCTACAGCGCGCTCGTCGGCGGCCGGGAGCCGGGCCCGCGGGCCTTCGGGCCGCTGGCCGACCTGGTGGCCGAGGACGCGGCCTACCGCGCCTCCGAGGAGTGCGCACGAGACCGCGCGCACTGGTGCGCCGCCCTGGCCGACCGGCCGGAGGCGCCGCGGCTCGCCGGGCGCAGCGCACTGCCGGCCCGGACGTTCCACCGCCGCACCGCCCACCTGGCGCCCGAGGCGACCGAGGAGCTGCGGGCCCTGGCCGGCAGGCTCCGCGCCACCTGGCCCGACCTGCTGATCGCCGCCCAGGCCCTCTACGTCTCCCGGGCCTGCGGCCGCGACGACGTGGTACTCGGACTGCCGATGATGGGCCGGATGGGGTCGGTCGCGCTGCGGGTGCCCGGCATGGTGATGAACGTGCTGCCGCTGCGGCTGACGGTGCGGCCCGAGGACTCCTTCGCCGACCTGGTGCGCCAGGTGGTGCTCGGCGTGCGCCAGGTGCGCCGCCACCAGCGGTACCGGTACGAGGACATCCGCCGCGACCTGGGCCTGCTGGGCACCTCCCGGGGACTGGTGGGCCCGCTCGTCAACGTCATGCCGTTCGACTACGCGGCCGACTTCGCCGGCACGCCGCTGCGGGCTCGGAACCTGTCCGCAGGTCCTGTGGACGACCTGACCGTCAACATCTACGACCGTGCCGACGGGCGCGGACTGCGCATCGACCACGACGGCAACCCGGCCCTGTACGGCCAAGCCGACCTCGCCGCACACCAGGAGCGCTTCCTCCACCTGCTGGACCGGCTCGCCCGGACCGACCCGCACACCCCCACGGCCATCCACGGCATCGCCACACCGGCCGAGGAGGCCCTGGTCGTCGAGGAGTTCAACCGCACGGCGCGCGCGCTGCCGCCCACCACCCTGATCGGCCCCATCGAGGCGCAGGCCGCCCGCACCCCGCGGGCCACCGCGCTGGTGTACGGCTCGACGACGCTCAGCTACGCCCAACTCGACGCCCGTGCCAACCGGCTGGCCCGGCACCTGCGGACGCTGGGCGCAGGCGTCGGCACCGTGGTGGCGGTCTCCGTGCCCCGCTCGGCGGAGCTGGTGGTCGCCCTTCTCGCGGTGCTCAAGACGGGGGCCGCCTACCTGCCGCTCGACCCCGACTACCCGGCCGCGCGGCTCGCCCTCATGCTTGAGGACGCCGCGCCGGTGTGCGCCGTCACCGACCACGCGGAGCGGCTCCAAGCATCCCGCGGCACCCCGCTGGTCGCCCTCGAGGACCTGGACGAGACCGCACTTGCCTGCTACCCGCCCGTGCCTCCCGCGCGGCCGCTGACACCCGCCCACCCGGCGTACGTCCTCTACACCTCGGGCTCCACGGGACGCCCCAAGGGCGTCGTCGTCCCGCACCGCGCCATCGACAACCGGCTGCGCTGGATGCAGCACACCTACCCGCTCACCCACACCGACCGGGTGCTCCAGAAGACACCCTCGTCGTTCGACGTCTCCGTCTGGGAGTTCTTCTGGCCCCTGCGCGAGGGCGCGACGCTGGTGGTCGTGGAACCCGGCGGCCATCGCGACCCGGCGCGCCTCGCCGAGGTGATACGGCAGCAGGGCGTCACCGTCTGCCACTTCGTGCCGTCGATGCTCCAGGCGTTCCTCTCCGGGCCCGAAGCGGCCGGGTGCACGGGGCTGAGCCGGGTGTTCTGCAGCGGCGAGGCGCTGCACCGCGAGACGGCGCAGGCCTTCTTCGCCGCACTGCCCGGCGTCGAGCTGCACAACCTGTACGGCCCCACCGAGGCCGCCGTAGACGTCTCCCACCACGCCTGCGACCCGGACGCGCCAGGCCCGGTACCGATCGGCCGCCCGGTGTGGAACACCCGCCTGCACGTGCTCGACGCGGCCGGACGGCCGTGCCCGCCAGGCGTGCCGGGAGAGCTGTACCTGGCCGGAGCCCAACTGGCCGACGGTTACCTGAACCGCCCCGAACTGACCGCCGAGCGCTTCGTGACGACGACGCCGGGCGGCCAGGAGGTAGCCCACCGGCCGCCGGAACAGCGGATGTACCGCACCGGGGACCTGGCACGCTGGACGGAGGAGGGAGAGGTCGTCTACCTGGGTCGCACCGACGACCAGGTGAAACTGAGCGGCCAGCGCATCGAACTCGGGGAGGTCGAGGCCGCGCTGGCGGCCGGGGCCGAAGTGACCGGCGCCTGCGCCGTGGTGCGCGAGGACCGTCCGGGCGAGCAGCGCCTGGTCGGGTACGTGACCGGGGACGCGGACCCGTCGGCGGTGCGCGAAGCCCTCGCCGCGGAACTCCCCGCACACATGGTGCCGTCGGCGGTCGTCGCCGTGGCCGGGTTCCCGCTCGGCCCCAGCGGCAAGCTCGACCGCGGGAGACTGCCCGCGCCCGTCTTCACCGCCTCCGGCGGCGCGGCCGGCGGGCGGCGCCCCGCAGGGCCGCGCGAGGAGCTGCTGACCCGCCTGTTCTCCGAGGTGCTCGGCGTGCCGGACGTGGGACCCGAGGACGCGTTCTTCGACCTGGGCGGCACCTCGCTGCTCGCCGTCCGGCTGGTGGCCCGCGTACGCGAGACGCACGGGGCCGAACTGACCATCGGCTCACTGTTCGAGGCACCGACCCCCGCCGCGCTCGCCGCCCGCCTGGAGACCGCGGCCCCCGTCTCCGGCGACGCCCTGGACGTGCTCTTGGCACTGCGCCCCACCGGCGGGAGGACACCGCTGTTCGCCCTCCACCCGGCGGGCGGCCTGGCCTGGTGCTACGCAGGGCTGACGGCCCGGCTCGGCCCCGAACAGCCCGTCTGGGGCGTGCAGGCACGCGGACTCGCCGACGAGGAGCCGCTGCCCGGCTCACTGCTGGAGGAGGCCGCCGACTACGCGGCCGGAATCCGCGCCCTCCAGCCGCACGGCCCCTACCGGCTGCTGGGCTGGTCGGTCGGCGGGGTCCTCGCCCACACCGTGGCCGTACTGCTCCAGGAGGCCGGGGAACGCGTCGACCTGCTGGCGCTGCTCGATGCGTTCCCCGCCGAACAGTGGCGTGCCAGGCCCGCACCCGAGGAGGGCGACGCGCTCACCGCCGTGCTGCGGATGGCCGGCTTCGAGCGCACGACCGAACGCGACCGCGACGACGTCCTGACCACCCTGCGCCGGGCGGGCAGCCCGCTGGCCGGGCTCGCCGACCGCACGCTGGCACGGATCGTGGACGTGGTGCCCAACCACGCCCGGCTGATGCGCGAGCACCGGCACCGGGTCTTCGACGGCGATGTCGTCTTCTTCACGGCCGCGGCACCACGCGCCGAGGACTGGCTGACCCACACGGCATGGCAGCCACACGTCACCGGCACGATCGCCAACCACGACCTCGCCTGCACACACCCTCGACTGCTACGGGACGAACACCTCGACACGATCGCCTCGACGCTGCTGCGGAGGCTCGCTCAGCTGGACGGCTGAGCGGGCCCGGCGCCGCTTTCGAGGCGTCCGGGGGAGTGCTAGGCAGCACCCGCGGAAATCCGAACGGGTACTCCGAGAGTGTCGTGCCGGCGCGTCGGAAAGCAGCGGTCTTCCGCGCGTCGCGCGCCGGGACACCACATCTTCCCAGCGTTGCGGTCAGCACCGTCGGACCGAGGACCGCGCCGCTCCGACCTCCTGGTCCTTCACAGCGTCCCCGCAGCCTGGAGGGGGCTGGCGGAGTTACCGGCGCGCCTCCGCTATCGCGGCCAGGGCGCCGACTCTGTCACCGGCGTCAGTGACGTTCTGGGCGATGCGCTCGGCGTGCTCGGTGTCTGCGGGGGCCAGCGCTATGGCCACATTGCGTACCGTGACCGACTTCAACCCGTCGTCCGTGATGCTTTCGGCTGTCCGTATGGCGCGGTCGGCGTAGGCCGGTCTGTGTTTGACGAGCTCGGCCTGCAGGCCCGCGACGTAAAACAGCCCATGGTCACGCATCTCGTCTTCGGCGGGGACCTGGCGCGCGAGGCGTTCGGCTTCGCGAGCGTAGCCGAGCGCTCGGCCGGTGTCCCTGTCGACCACCGATTTCCCGGCGACGACCAGGGTCCAGGCCATGGCTGTCCGGGGGAAGTTCCTGTCCTCCTCCGGAAGGCTCAGAAGAAGGCGATCGAACATGCGGACGTACCTGTCCAGACGAGCGGGGTCCGTTCCCGCAGCGTCCCTTCCCGCAGTGGTCAGCGCGCGCGTGACGTCCTTGAGTACGAATATCCTCCGCTTTTCCGGAAGTTGGCGCGCCTGAGCTTCGGCCTCGGCGAAGAGTTCGTCCGCCCGGTCCGGGTCGGCGGCGGCCAGGTGCTGGCCGGCCAGAGCCAGCACGCTCAGGGCCAGCCCCAGCTCTTGGGTCAGGTCGTCCTCCAGCGCCCGGACGATGGCTATCGACTCGTGGGCGAGCGCTGCCGCCTGCTCGGCGTCGAGTGGAGCAAGGCCTTCCCCCACGCGGGCAAGGTCACGCGCGAGGTAGCGGTCCAAGCGGCGCTGCTGTTGGACGGTGAGCTCCGGCTTGACGGCCTGGGCCACGCGGAGGAGCCCGACGGCTCGACGGGGGTCCTTCTCTGCCAACTCATACGCGCTGTCGGCCTGCGTCCGCGCGACGCCGATCAGCCGGTCGCCCAGCGCCGCGTCGGCGCAACCCCATACAACGCTTCGCAACCTCCCCGCGAGATCGACAACACGGTCGGGGATGGTCGCAGCCGCCGGTGTGAGGAAGGGCAGAGCTTTGGTGAGTGCGCTGAGAGCCTCCGCCTTTTCATCCAGGACGATCCCCGGGACTGCCTTCTCGGCCTCTTCCAGGAGCTCCACCGCCTGGTGGTAGTGGCGCGCAAGGGCCACGTCCTTCGCGATGGTGGCCAGTTCCACCACCCGCCACCCCCACTCCGGGCCGGTATTGGCTCTGACCTCGCGGGCCCGGCGCATGCCTTCCGGCGAACAGCGCGAGTCCTCCTCGAACCGCTCCCTTTCGTCAACGACCCTGTAGAGGTGTGCGGAGTGGTCCTTCAGACGCTGACGCCACGCTGTGTCGTCCTCGTCGACGAGGAACGACAGGGTCCGGAACCTCGCGGCCTTGTGCCGCGTATCCGGGAGACCGTGCAAAGCCTCCTCTGCCCTCTCCAGAAACCAGGTCGCCCGGTCGCGGTCCGCGTCGACCACCGCCCTCGCCAGGTCGATCAGTCCGGAAGCCCTCGCATCGGGGTCCGCCATCCCCGAAACGGCCTCTTCGCCCTCCTCCGCAAGGCTTCGCGCCCGCGGCGGATCGAGAGCGACCAGGCAGATGGCTGCACTCGTGAGAAGGCGAGCCCTCTGGGAGAGGTCGGTGATGTCGTGGCCGGCCTCCACGACCTCGTCGGCCAGCAGTCTCGCCTTGCCGGGGTCGACCGCGATCGTCGCGGAGGCAATCCTGGCCAACAGGCCCATCCTGGTGAAGCGGTCCGGGACAGCACGGGCAACGTTCTCGGCGGCATCCCGTGCCGCGACGTGGGCAGCCGAGGGACCCGGATCCGGATCGGGCGCGGCTTCCTGCTCCCGGCGTTCGTGTGGTGAGCGGTTGAGGAGGTGAATGTGGCGTGTGACGTTGTTCTGCGCGAACAACTGCGGTTCGGGGCTGTCGCGACCGCGCATGCGGTCGCGGACCCTGAGCCAGATGTGCTCCAGACTGATCTCGGGACCGACTCCGGAGATGCCCGCTTCCAGTGTGGCGATCAGTTCACCCGTGAACTCGGGGAACGCGGCGCCAGGCCGCACGAACGAGCGGCTGTGCGGTGGCGCCGACGTCAAAACGCAGTCACCGTAGCCGCTCTCGTCCCACCCACGAGACTCCCCCTCCCCGCTGCGTGCACCGGTTGCCTGCGCCTCGGGGTCTTCGTCGAGCGCGGCGGCCAGATCGTCACGGGTCGGGGCTCCAGGCGACATTCCACCGGCGATACCGCTGTAGCAGCAGTCCAGGATGGTGACTCTGTGCCTGGCCCGATGACCGGCCTGCCTGATCAGGTCGCGGAGCAGGCGGTAGGGCAGGGTGCCGATCTGCGGGTAGTCGGGGTCGGCGTCGACGAGCGCCAGGTGAAGGCGTTCGGCCTGGTCTCGAAGCCCGTGCCCGGCGAAGTACACCACCAACGTGTCCTCCGTGGCCAAGGCGGCGTCCCTGGCAGCCGTCAGGATCTGCTCCCGCGTGCTTTCGGAGCCAAGAACGGTGACATGTTCGTGCGGGAGTCCCCAGATCGCGGGCTCGCGGAGCAGTCGGGCCGTGTGGGCCGCGCCCGTCGCCGCCGCCGACATGGCGGCCAGCCCGGCGTGCGCGTAGTCACTGATCCCGACCACCACCGCACGGCTCTTGTGCGGATCAGGTAGCACCACTCGCCCCCCTGTCGTCCCTGGTCGATTGCCGGGAGCTGTCCTCGTCGACCAGGCCCGAGTGGCCAGTTGGTGTGTCGCTTTCGCAGTCCCGCGTTGCGCTCAGGAGACGAGCGAGGCGGGCTGCGTCCTCCGGGCTGCCGTCCTCGATCACCATGCGCAGACCGTTGTGCTCGACCACCAGCCGCGCGCCCGGCCGCCGCCGCGGCGGAAGAGAAGCGCGGAAGTTCAGATGGGAGTAGATCAAGCCGGCAGTGGAGAAGCCGGCGCTCAAGCTCAGGCCGATCCACTCCAGCAGGCCTCCGGACATCCCGCCGTCAGTCAGTCCTGAACGTTCGCGAGTGATGGTGACATACCGGCCCACTGCCCGGTCCTTGGCAATCCAGTCCGCAAAAAGGCCGGTGAGGTCGCCACCGCCGTCGGCCGTGCACGCGTTGGCCGACTCGTCTCCGATGCGTAGGCGCACATGTCCCCCTCGACCTCAGTGCTCATGGAGCGGCTCCCCCAGACCGTGGTCCGCGGTGGGTTTCATTGTTACCCGACGACATCGCCAGTTGGCATCCCTGCGCTCAACTGGCGCCGCGCCCGGCGGACCGCTCCGGCCATCAGCCGTCGCCGAGCAGCGCCACCAGCCCGTCGGCCAGTTCGGTGCGCCAGCACAGGTAGTCGTGGCCGCCGTTGAACTCGGTGCAGGTCGCGTCCGAGTAGCCCGCGGTGGCGAGGGCCTCGCGCAGTCGGCGGGCGGCGGGCAGGGCGACCCACTCCTGGCGGCCGAAGGAGAGCCGGAAGCGGACGGGCAGCCGAGGTCCTTCCGCGATGCGCCCGGTCAGCCACTCCGCCGCGGGTCCGTCAGGCCACCAGAACGAGCCTGACTGGGCCAGCACGTTGCCGAATCTGCCGGGCGCCCGGAGCGCGGCGAACGCGGCGGTGAGGCCGCCGAGGCTCTGGCCCGCCAGCACGGTGCGCGCCGGGTCGGCGGTGAGCGGCAGGCGCCCGGCGGCCCAGGGCAGGAGCTCGTCGGCGAGGAAGGAGACGAACTCGGCGTTGCAGGTCAGCTCCTGCCACCGGGTGGCGGCGTCGACCGAGTCGGGCAGCACCGCGGCGAGGGGTGGGAGGCACCCGTCGGCGATGAGGTTGTCCAGCAGGTGCGCGAGGCCGAGCCGCGGCTGCCAGTGCTCGCCGTCCAGCAGCACCAGCACGGGGAGTTCGGCCGGCGGCTCGGCGGACAGGGCGGCTGCCGGGGTGTAGAGCCACACGCGCCGGGTGGTGGAAAGGTGCGCGCTCGCCACCTTTCCCTCGGTCACCGTGCCGTGGGCCACCTCGGCGCGCGGGGTCCAGTCGGCGGCCGTGGGAGCGGCGGGCAGCTCGGCGTAGGGCACCGGAGCGCCTCCCCAGCGGCGGGGAAGCGTGCGGGGGTTGTGGGGGTCGGTCCGGCGCCGGGTGCGCAGCCAGGGCCAGTAGTCCTGGCCGGTGGGCGCGGGCCCGTCACCTTCGTCGACGAAGAGGTCGTAGGTGCCGCGCCAGTCGTGGCGCAGTCGGAGGGTCCAGTGCCAGATGTCGGTGCCGGGCGCCCGCTCCATGAGGTTGTTCTCCGGGGCGCGCGGGTCAGCGAGCTTGTTGGGCAGCACCTGCACGGCGCGGGTCGTGGGGGTGCCGCGCCACAGGAAGGTGACGGCGCGGTGGATGGCGCTGCCGTGCGGGTCGGGGCCGACGAGTGGGGTGCCGCGCCGGCGGACGTCGGCCCAGAACTCCTCCAGGGCCGCGGCGGTGGCGGTGGGGCCCGGCAACGGGAGACCTGGCCGCGGGGACCGGGGCACCGGCTGGGGGCGGGGCAGCCGGGGCGGGTGGTGCGGTGCGCCCTCGGGGGGCGCGGTGGTGGTCATGGTGCTGGGCTCCGGGTGCGCGGCGTGGGAAGGGGATCAGCTTACCCCTGGAGGGTGAAACTTAGGTAAGGCTAAGCTAAGTTAGCCCTTGTCCGCCTCCACCCAGGAGGCGCGCACACCGAGGAGACCGACGCAGCATGACCACCCTGACCTGCCGTATCCGCCGTACCGCCGCCGTCGCCGTGGCCCTCGCCGCCGGCAGCACGCTGACGCAGACGGCCACCGCCGCGCCCGCCCAGCCCGCCCACCACCGCGGCTCGCACGTCACCTCCGCGCCTCTGACGGCCGGCCTCTACCAGTCCGCGTACTCCGAGCGGAACCACGTGCTGTGGACCACCTCGGCCGTGGGCCGCCCGCCGGTGACCGAGTCCGCGCTGCTCAAGGTCGATGCCCGCACCTTGAAGGTGAAGGACTCCATCCAGCCTCCGGTCACCGACCCGGCGACCGGCGCCGTCGAGGCGGTCTACGGCGTGGCCGTCGACGACGAGCACAACACGGTCTGGACGACCAACACCCGCGACAACTCGGTGGCCGTCTACAGCCAGCGTGACGGCAAGCACCTGGCGACGCTCGAAGGCGTCGAGCACGCCCGCGAGGTCGTCGTCGACGAGCGGCACAACACGGCGTGGGCCAGCGGCTTCGGGGACGGCACCCTCGTCGCCTTCGACACCCGTACCCACAAGGAAACCAAGCGGATAACGGTGGAGGGCTCCTCCCCCGCGGGGCTCGCCGTCAACGAGCGGACCGGCACCGTCTACGCCACCGACCTCGAAGGCGACCGCATCCTCGCCGTCTCCCCGCACGCCAAGGAGCCCACGACCTTCCCCGCGGGTGACGGGCCGATCT
Organism: Streptomyces tubbatahanensis; assembly: GCF_022699385.1. Lineage (NCBI taxonomy): Bacteria > Bacillati > Actinomycetota > Actinomycetes > Kitasatosporales > Streptomycetaceae > Streptomyces > Streptomyces tubbatahanensis. The sequence goes on from NZ_CP093846.1 coordinate 603,183, forward strand.
CCGTGGCCCTCTCCCGCGACGGGCGCACCGCCTACACCGCGGACCAGGAAGCGGGCACCGTCTCGGTGGTGGACCTGCGCAAGGGCGAGGTCACCAGGTCCGTACCGGCCGGGGAGGGCACGCTGTCCGTGGCCACCGACCCGCGCTCGGGCCGGGTGCTGGCCGCCAACCGCACGGCGGGCGACGTCAGCGTCGTCGACCCGCGCCGCGGCACCGTCGTCGAGACGCTGGCCACGGGGGCGAACCCGAACCACGTCACCGTCTCCAGGTCCGCCGCCTATGTCGTGGACAAGTCGGGCTCCGGCCCGGCGGGCGAGGACCAGGTGCACCGGGTGCGGCTCGGCCGCTGACCCGGCGGCACACCGCTCCCGACCCGGCGGCGCGCCGGTCAGGGCCGTGCGCCCTCCCGCGTCCGGCGCGCCACGCCGTCGAGCAGGCGGCAACGCTGCGCCTCGTGCGTGGCCAGCTCCACGCCGACGCCCGCCAGCGCCAGCGCCCCGTCGAGCACGGCACGGTCGGCTCCCTCGCTCGTGCCATGTGCGGCGAACTCCGCCGTGTGCTGGAGGGCGCCGTGCGTCTCGTAGCCGATGGTCGGGTGGATCGTGGGGACGGCGTGGGAGACGTTGCCCATGTCCGTGGAGGCCATCAGCTCCCCGTGCCGGGGCTCGGGCGTACGCCCCAGGGTGCGCGCCGCCCGCACGTAGGCCTCGGTCATGAAGCGGTCCTGGCGCAGCTCGGCGAAGTCCTCGCCGTGCTGCGCCAGTTCGAGCTCCGCGCCCGTGGCCAGTGCGCCCGCCTCGAAGCAGGCACGGACGCGCGCCCTGAGGTGGGCGAGCTGCTCGGCTGTGGGCGCCCGCAGCTCGTAGCGCGCCCGGGTGCGGGCGGGCACGACGTTCACCGCCTGACCGCCGTCGGTGACGATCCCGTGCACGAGGGTGCCGGGCGCCAACTGCTGGCGCAGCAGGCCGATCGCGGTCTGCGCGACGGTCATCGCGTCCAGCGCGTTGACGCCTTCCCAGGGGGCCAGCGCCGCATGGGCCGGCCTGCCGTGGAAGGTGACGTCCCAGGCTCCGATCGCCAACGACGAGGCGCCGACCGTGTCGGCGGGCGCCGCGTGCACCATCATGGCCGCCGCCACGCCGTCGAAGACGCCGGCTTTCAGCAGCAGAGCCTTGCCGCCGACGTCCTCCTCCGCGGGCGTGCCGACGAGTCGGACGCGCACGCCGATCCGGTCGGCGACGGCCGCCAGGCCCAGCGCCGCGCCGATCGCCGCCGCGCCGTTCACGTTGTGGCCGCAGGCGTGTCCGATGCCGGGCAGCGCGTCGTACTCCGCGCACAGGGCCACCGTCAGTTCTCCGGTGCCGTGGTCGGCCACGAGCGCGGTCGGCAGTCCGGCCACGCCGCGGGTCACCGCGAAGCCCGCCTCGTCGAGGAGGTCACCGATCTTCGCGGCCGACCTGTGCTCTTCGAGCGCGGTCTCGGGTTCGGCGTGCAGGCTGTGGCTCAGGGCGAGCAGCCGGGGGCGCCACTTCTCGACGGCGCCTGACACCGTGCCGGCCAGATCGCGTAGGTGCCGGTCGCGCGCGTTGCGCCCCTCACATCCGTCGCCCCCCTCCCCTCCCTTGCGCCCGTCGTGCCCGTCGCACCGGTTGGGCCCACTGCGCCCGTCCGCCGGCTCCGGCCGGGCCGCCGGTGTCGTCGGGTTCTTCATGCCGCGTCTCCGTTCCGTGCGAGGGGCTGTTCGGCTCGTGCGGGGCCTGCGGGGTGTGGGGAGCCCGCGGGATGTGAGGGACCCGTGGGGTGTGCGGGGCCTGTGGGGTGTGCGGGCGCGGGTCCGCGCTCGGCCGTGCCGTGGCGGAAGGCCAGTCCGGCGGCGGCCCCCAGCAGGGCGACACCGGCGCACACGGTCCAGCTCCAGCGGAACGCCGCCAGGGTGAGCCTGCCGTCCGGCGCCGCCCGGTGCGCCGCGAACAGGGCCCCGATCACGGCGGCGCCGATGGCCGCGCCCAGGGACAGCGCCAGTTCGTTGAGTCCGACGGAGAGCGCCGTCTCGTCCTCGGCGACGACCTCCGCTGCCAGGGTCCTGGTGACCGCTTCGAAGATGCCGGTGGCCAGGCCGACCAGGAGCGCGCCGACCAGGTAGGGGGCGGGAGCGCCGTCTGTCGCGGTCATGGTGAGGAATCCGGCCGCGCACACGGCTCCGCCGAGGGCGAGCATGGTCCGGTCGCCGACGCGCCCGGCCAATCGCGGCGTCACCGTGGAGCCCAGGCAGCCGAGGGCGACCATGGCGAGTGAGACGAGCGCGATCGTGCGCGAGCCCCAGCCCATGCCGTAGCCCGCCTCGTCGGGTTCGGTGCCGAGGAAGACCGCGTTCGCGCCGAGGAAGCCGATCGCACCGAAGGCCAGGCAGAAGGTGTGCACGTTGACCACGGCGAGCCGCGAGCCGCGCAGCAGCCGCACCTTCACCAGCGGGTGCGCCGCCCGGTGTTCGACCGCTACCCAGGCGGCGAGCAGCACGAGCGCCAGCGCGGCCGTGCCCCAGGAGGCGGGCGAGGCCCAGCCCCAGGCGGAGCCCTGCGCCAGTACGAGGACGAGCGCCACCAGCCCCAGGGTCAGCAGGGTCGCCGCCCCGAAGTGGAAGTGACCGCCCCGCGCCGCGGAGCCCTCGGGCAGCACGAGCGCGGCGGTCAGCGCCGCCGCGCTGAGCGGAACGGCCGTCCACAGCCCGGCCACGGCGTGCCCCTCGCTGAGCGACCCGGCGACGAGACCGCCGGCGCCGATCGATACGAGCAGGGCCCCGACCAGTACGGACATCCCGGTGCGGCCCAGTTCGGGTGCGCGGGAGCGCAGAATGCCGGCGAGCAGCGGGAAGAACCCGACCACCGCCCCCTGCAGGCTCATTCCGAGGGCCAGGGTGGCCGTGGCGGGCCATGCCGCCATCAGCAGCGAGCCGCCCGTCACCATCGAGACGGACACCCGCAGCACCCTGCGGTGTCCGTACAGATCGCCGAGGCGGGAGAGCAGCGGTGTCAGGACCGCGAAGGCGAGCTGGGAGAGGAGGTAGAGGTTGTTCTGGCCGACGCTGCCGATGCCGAGGTGCGCTCCGATGCCCGGCAGCAGCGGAGTGAGATAGCCCTGGACGACTCCGCTGCACACCACGACGACCGCCATGGTCGCCAGCAGTCCCCGCCCCGAACCGATGCCTGCGGCCACGATTGCCTCACCCCTTCTGGTGGCTGGAAACCGATGTGGCGGCTACTGTGCGGGCACCGGCCGCAAGGTCCGGTCAGTTCGTCGGAATCGTGCACGAGAGCCGGTACGCATGCGGGAAACGGTCGTCGCCAGCGAGCTGGATCTCGCTCTCGTCCACGCACTGCAACTACGCCCCAGGGCGTCCTGGGCGGAGTTGGCGCCGCCCCTGGGCGTCACGCCCGGAACTCTCGCGCGGCGCTGGGAGCGGCTGACCGGTGCGGGGCTGGCCTGGGTGTACGCGGCGCCGGGGCGGGAGTTCTCCCGCACCCGCTGCTCCGCCTTCGTGCTGGTGCGCTGCCGCCCCGGTGCCCGCGGCCGGCTCGCCGAGCGGCTGGCCGGCCTGCGGGAGGTCGTCACGGTCGAGCTGACGGCTTCCGGCTCGGCCGCGCTGCTGCTCGACGTGCTGGCGCCCGACCTGCCGTCACTGACCGCTTTGGTCCTCGAACGCCTGGAGCGACTCCCCGGCGTCACCGGCGTGGACACGCTCCTGACCACGTCCCTGCCTCTCGAGGCCAGCCGCTGGCGGCTGCGTTCCCTGGACGCGGGCCAGCTGGCGGCGCTGGGAAGGGCCGGGGCGCGGCCGCGCGACCCGGTCTCCTCCGTCGGCCTGGACGACGTCGACCACGCTCTCCTCGACGTCCTCGTCCGCGACGGGCGAGCGGGGTTCGCCGCGCTCGCGGAGCACACCGGCGCGAGCCCGGCCACGGTGCGGCGCAGGCTGCGCCGCCTCACCGAGTCGGGGGTGATCGTCTTCCGCTGCGACATGGCGGACGAGCTGACGGGCCTGCCCGTGCCCGTCACCTTTCTGGGCCGGGCACCGGCCCGCGACGTCAACGCCGTTCACCGTACGCTCGCCGCCCTGCCCGAGTGCCGTCTGGTCGCCGCCGTCACGGGGCGGGACAACATCCTCGTCACGCTCTGGCTGCCCGGTGTGGGCGACATCCAGCGCCGCGAGACGGCCCTGTGTGCCCGGCTGCCGTCCCTCACCGTGACCGACCGCATCGTGGGCCTGCACACGGTCAAGCGGATGGGCCATCTACTCGACGAGCGGGGCCGCCGCACCGGGACCCGGCCCATCCACCCCTGGTAGCCGGGGCCCGCGGCAGGTCACCGGCCGCGCCTCACGGGCTGACGCCTCACGGGCTGACGGACACGAGCGGCGCGGGCAGGGCCCCCGGGTCTCCGGTGCGGGCGAAGGCCAGCCAGCAGGCGCGGACGGCACGGCCGAGGGAGTCGATATCCCCCCAGGCCGTCTCGCCGAGCATCGGTGCGCCGCGCCACGCGTCCCGGGAGCCGAGGAGCAGGGGCAGTTCGACGCAGTGGGTGGCCCCCAGGGGTGACCCGGCGGGACGCCAGTCGAGGCGGTAGGCGTGGAGGCGGGCCCCGGCCCGCCGCAGCTGCCCGCCGAAGTGGGCGAGCGGCATCTCGTAGACCTGGCGGGTCCGCTCGGCGACCGTACCGGTCTCGCCGGGCAGTGGCGGGAAGGCGGACATGTCCTCGGCGTTCCACCCGTACATGACGTCCAGTTCGCCTGCGCGCGCGGTGAGGCCGAGCCCCGGTGCCGCCAGGGGCGCGGTTCCGGTCACCGGGGTGAACGGGGGCTCCAGAGCGCTGCCCGAGCGGCGCTGGTGGTCCGCTGCGGTGCGGCCCTGCGCCGCCAGCAACGCCTCGGGGTCGGCGGTGCGCGGGTCGCAGCCGAGGTGGTCGGCGAACATGTGTCCGATATCGCGGGCCTCCTGGCGGGAGCGGGCCGCGATGGGCAGGGGCGCGCTTTGCAGCAGGGCGCGGCGGAAGAGGCCGTCGGCTTCGGGGACGGCCATCAGCAGCCGGATCGAGAGGGCGCCCGCTGACTGTCCGAACACGGTGACGTTGCCGGGGTCGCCGCCCCAGTCCGCGATGTGGTCGCGGACCCAGCGGAGGGCCTCCAGCTGGTCGAGGAGGCCGAGGTTGCCGTCGCTGACCCCGTCGAGGACGAGGTAGCCCAGGGCGCCGAGGCGGTAGTTGACGCCGACCACCACGGCGTCTCCCTCGGCTGCGAGCGCGCCTCCGTCGTACCAGTCCAGGACTCCCCCACCGCTGCTGAAGCCGCCGCCGTGCAGCCACACGAGCACGGGCCGGGCGCCGTCGTCCCTGGCAGGCGTGGTGACGGTCAGGTGCAGACAGTCCTCGCTCTGCGGGCGGCGGTCGTGGGGCGGGCCCATCACCGCGTCGAGCCGGGAGGGCGGCTGGGGGCAGATCCGGCCGCCCGGCGGGCGCGCCCCGGCGGCGGACGGCGGGCGGGGCGGCGCGAAGCGTTCCGCCTCGGCGTACCGGATCGGCCCTGACCTGAGCATCGGCCTGTCGTCCATACCTCACCTCCGGGTTCGAGTGCGCGGCGGCCTTCGCCGCTCCTCGGGGACCACTGCGAAGAGCGCCACCGTACCGACGAGGCCGCCGCGCGCCGGGGCACCAGGTGCCAGGTGTGGGCCGACGGGCCGGCCGGTGGGCAGCGGGCGGCGGAACCGAGCGGGGGACGACCCGAACGGATGCGGAGGCCGGGACACGGCGGCCGGCTGCGGGTACCGGTGAGAGGAGCCACTCGCCGGATCGGGTACCGGCGGGACGAGTGAAGCCGCCCTTCGAGGGGACCTGCAATGCAGCCGTGAGCACGTGTCGGAACGGAGGGTAGGTGCATGGCCGACAACAAGCCGCCAGGCGGCATGGGTGAGGGAGTCGAAGAGGGCACGGTCACCACGGACGTGCCCGCACGGCTCGACCGTCTTCCCTGGTCGCGCTGGCACTGGATGATCGTCATCGGCCTCGGCACCGTCTGGATCCTGGACGGCCTCGAGGTGACGGTCGTCGGCAACGTCGCGGGCAGGCTCGCCGAGTCGGACAGCGGCCTGGACATCACCGCGGGTCAGGTCAGCGGCCTGGCCGCGGCGTTGTACGTGGCCGGCGCGTGTTCGGGCGCGCTGTTCTTCGGCTGGCTGACCGACCGGCTCGGGCGCAAGAAACTCTTCATGATCACCTTGGCGGTGTATCTGGCGGCCACCGCCATGACCGCACTCTCGTTCGAGAGCTGGTGGTTCTTCCTCTTCCGCTTCCTCACCGGATTCGGTATCGGCGGCGAGTACGCCGCCATCAACTCCGCCATCGACGAACTGATCCCGTCCAAGTACCGCGGCCAGGTCGACGTCATCATCAACGGCAGCTTCTGGCTCGGCGCGGCCGGCGGCGCGCTGCTGTCGATCGTGATGCTGGACGAGGACATCTTCCCCGCGAACATCGGCTGGCGGCTCACCTTCGCGCTGGGCGTCGTGCTGGGGCTGGTGATCCTGCTGGTGCGGCGCCACGTGCCCGAGAGCCCGCGGTGGCTGTTCATCCACGGCCACGGCAAGGCCGCCGAGGAGCTGGTGAGCAGGGCGGAGCGGGAGACCGTCGCGCACCGCGGCGAGGAGCTGCCGCCACCCGCCGGGCAGATCACCATTCACCAGCGCAAGGCGGTGGGTTTCGGTCTGATCGCCCACGCCATCTTCACGCGCTACCCCAAGCGCGCCGTGCTCGGTCTGGCCCTCTTCCTCGGACAGGCGTTCCTCTACAACGCCATCACCTTCGGTTTCGGCACCATCCTCATCACCTTCTTCGACATCTCCTCGGGGCGCACCGGGTACTTCTACGCCGTCATCGCCGCGAGCAACTTCTGCGGACCCCTGCTGCTGGGCCGGCTCTTCGACACCCTGGGCCGGCGGCTGATGATCTCGGGGACGTACCTGCTCTCGGGCGTTCTGCTGTTCGGCACGGCATGGCTGTTCGACTCGGGACGGCTCAGCGCCGCGACCCTCACCGCGTGCTGGTGCGCCGTCCTCTTCTTCGCCTCGGCCGGTGCGAGCTCGGCCTACCTGACGGTCAGTGAAGTCTTTCCGATGGAGACCCGCGCCCTGGCCATCGCCTTCTTCTACGCCGTCGGCACCGCGGCGGGCGGCATCAGCGGCCCCATGATCTTCGCGCAGCTCACCGAGAGCGGCGTCGTGGGAGAGACCGCGCTCGCCTTCCAGATCGGAGCGGGTCTGATGACGGCGGCCGGGCTCGTCGCCGTCGCCCTCGCCGTGCCGGCGGAGCGCCGTGGTCTGGAGGACATCGCGGCGCCGCTCACCCAGCGGCAGGCCGAGCAGCCGAACGGACGGTGAGCTCGGGTGACCCCGGGACGGTTCACCGCACCAGGGGCGCGGCGCCGCTCACGAACGTCTCGATGCTCTCCCGCGAGGCGGTGTCCGCGGCGTCGTGGCCCGCCTGGTTGTCGGCGGTGGAGACGGCCCACGTGCGGCGGTAGGCCTCCTCGGCAGCGAGCCGCACGCCCCGATGTTCGGTCACCAGTTTGACCCGGTACAACTCCTGCCTTGCCACGGTCCGCAGACGGTGCGCCTCGTCGCGCGCGGTCAGGAACGCCGCCCCGCCCGGGTCCTCTTTCCTGCGGTACCAGCGCTCCGCCTGGCCGCGTCGGTAGTCCTCCACCGCCGCGGCGAACGCGCTGTAGACGGCCACCCGTTCCTGCCGGAGCGCCTCCGCCCGCGCGAAGTCCTCGCCGCGCCGGGACGCGAGGCGCTGGAAGACATGGGTGATCACGGAACCGAGCAGCGTGCCCACCACGGCGATGACACTCGCCCAAAGAGCTTCCACGCGCCCAGTCGATCACACGAGCGGATCACCGGGCAGCCCCTTGGCGGCTCACCCGGTCTCAGGGGCGCCGCGCGAAGGCGTGGAACATGTGTTCCATGAGCTTCGGAGCCGACTCCAGCGGCCGGCCCAGACGGCGCGCCGACTCCAGGACGGAGCGCTCGTCGTACCGCCAGCCGAGGGAGTCCAGTTGGTCCCGCGGGCCGCGCTTGGCGCCGTCGGGCAGCAGTGCGGGCAGGTCGATGCCGAGAGCCGCGCCACCGTCTCGCACCAGCGCGTCTCCTGCCAACTCCTCGACAGCCGAGACGTCTTCGATGGCGAGGCTGCTGCCGGAAGCGGAGAGGCGGTCGATTTCCTTGAACAGCCGCTCCTCGGCCTCCGGCGGCAGATACGGCAGCAGCCCCTCCGCCAGCCAGGCCGTGGGCAGTGTCGCGTCGAAGCCCGCCTCTTCCAGCGCGGAGGCCCAGTCCTCACGCAGGTCGGCGCGGACCGGGGTGTGCGCGCAGGAGGCCGCGGCGCCGTGCTCCGCCAGGACGGCCAGCTTGAAGTCCAGCACCAGCGGCTGGTCCAGCTCGAAACAGCGGACGCCGGCCGGCCACTCCAGCCGGAAGGGGCGGGTGTCGAGGCCGGAGGCGAGGATGACGATCTGGCGTACGCCGTCACGTGCCGCGCCGGTGAGGAAGTCGTCGAAGACCCGCGACCGTATGCCCAGGTACGCCGTCATCAGCGGCCACAGCCCGGAGGCACCGGCCCGCTCCTCCAACTCGTCCAAGGTGGTGGGGAACGGGGCGGCGGAGGAAGCCGCCGCGAGGAAGGCCGGCGCGTAGGGATCGGTGATCAGCGCGTCGGGGCGGGTCGACTCGATCGCTCTGCCGGCGGCGACCGCCAGGGCCGTCACGCCGACTCCGGAGACGATGTCCCACTGCTGATCCGCGCTCACGAAGGTTCCTCCATCGGTACAGGGGCAGACGACACGCCGACCGGGCGAGGCGCACGGCAGCGCGCTGGGGGCGCGCCCGCGGCCAGGCGCACGGCGCTTCGCGGACGCTACAAGATGGCCCCTACAGCCAACCAGAGCGCGAGGGGCGGTGGCGCTCATTTTTCGCCAGTGTGTTCGCCCGAGGCGCTGCGCCACCACTCTTGCGGGGCCGCTCCCGCACGCCCGCCCACCGATCAGCCCCCTCACCAATCCGCTCCGTCCCCTCACCAATCCGCGCACACCGCCGGTTCCGAAGACGAAGACAGGGGCAGCGGGACGACCGGAGGCCGACGCGCCGCCCCGGGCATCGGGCCGGCGAGGAACGAGTGAGGAACAGTGCGACTGAGGGACGGCTTCACCCCGACCGCGGACGGAGCGGCCGGCGCCGCGGGGCGGACACCAGCGGACCGCGCCGGAGGGGAAGAGCGGTGAGCGCTCCCGACTGGCCGGCGCTGCTGCTCAACCTGCCGGCCGCGGCCGGCGCCGCCCTCGCTGTCCTGCTGCTCACGTTCGCGGTCGCGCTCCGCACAGGGCGGCACCGCGTCGTGGACGTCGCCTGGGGCCTCGCCTTCACCGCCGTCGCCGTGGTCAGCTGCGTGCTGTCCGCGGGAACGGGCGACGGGACGCGTCGCCTGCTGCTCACCGCCGCGACGGCCGTGTGGGGACTACGGCTCGCCGCACACATCGCCCGCCGCGGCAGGGGCAAGGGAGAGGACCCCCGCTACGAGAGGATGCTGGCCAAGGCCCCCGGCGACCGCCGGCTGTACGCGCTGCGCATGGTCTACCTCCTGCAGGCGGCGTTGGCGTGGCTGATCTCGCTGCCGGTGCAGGCGGGCCAGTACGTGACGGCCTCCCCCGACGCCCTCACCGTGCTCGGCGCCGTCGTGTGGGCCGCGGGGCTGGCGTGCGAGGCGATCGGCGACCACCAGCTCGCCCGGTTCAAGGCGGACCCGGCGAACCGGGGGCGCGTCATGGACAGGGGGTTGTGGTCGTGGACCCGCCACCCCAACTATTTCGGAGACTGCCTCGTGTGGTGGGGGCTGTATCTGATGGCCTGCGGCACATGGCAGACCGCGGCCCTGTGCCTCGTCTCGCCGGTGGTGATGACCCTGCTGCTGACCAAGGGCAGCGGAAAACGGCTCCTGGAAGCACACATGGCCGAGCGCCCCGGCTACCGCGAGTACCAGGCCCGCACCAGCGGTTTCCTGCCGCTGCCGCCCCGCAGGACCCGCGCCACCCGGGCGCCCGAGACGAAGCCCGAGACGAAGAGGGACATATGAACGCCCGTCCTCCCCGGCCCGCACGCGCCGACTCCACCCGGCCGTCGGAGCCGGATGACCGGGACGCGCTCGTGCTGCGCCGCTCCCCCGCACGGCCGCAAGCCGCCGTCCTGCTCCTGCACGGGGGGCGCGCCGACGGCCTGGAGGCGCCCCCCGCCCTCAACCTGCCCGCCCTGCGGATGCGCCCCTTCGCCACCGCGCTGCTCCGCGCCACGCGGAGCCGCCCCGTGCTGGTGGGCAGGGTGCGCTACCGGCGGCGCGGCTGGAACGGCGAGCGCCAGGACACCGTCCGCGACGCCCGGCGTGCCCTCGCGGAGTTGCGCCACCTGGCCGGGCCCGTACCGGTCGTGCTGGTGGGTCACTCCATGGGCGGACGCGCCGCCCTGCGCCTCGGCGGTCTTGACGAGGTGCGCGCGGTGGTGGCGCTCGCACCCTGGTGCCCGGAGGGCGAACCCGTCGCCCACCTCGCGGGCCGGCGCGTCACCGTCCTGCACGACGAGAGCGACCGTGTCACCCGCGCCGCCGGCTCCTGGGACCTTCTCCACCGGGCGCAGGAGGCCGGTGCCCTTACAGCGGCCGTTCCCATGCCGCACGGCGGTCACACCATGCTGCGCGACGCCCGCCGCTGGCACCGGCTCGCCACGGAAGCCGTGCTGGACGCGCTCGGAATCGGGCCGCAGGACGCGGAAGGCACGGGCACCGGCGGTGTCCGCCTGGGATCCGCCGGTTGACCTGCTGCGATCCGCCGGTTAGCGTGCTGGATTGCTCCGGCCCGGCGCGCCCCGCACAGGCGTCCGAGCCGCGACCGTAGGCGTTAACGTCAACCAACGCGTCTCTTCAGCCTGCTCGAAACGGCCGGGGTGGCGCGGCGGCGCGGAGCCGACGGGACTCCACCGGCCGAGAACGGAGAACGGCCGGTGACCACCGACACACCGCACCAGGACCGCTCGGGTCCCCCCGACGACGAGCTCACCGACGCGTCGCGGGAGCGGAGAACCGGTCTGCGGCGGCTGCGCCGCTTCGCGGTGGACACCGCACCGCTGCGCATAGTCCCCTTCCGGCGGCTGTGGACCTCGACCGTGGTCACGGCCGTCGGAAGCCAGTTGACGGCCGTCGCCGTGCCGCTGCAGATCTACGACGACACCGGCTCCTCCGCGCTGGTCGGCCTGGCAGGCGCCGCCGCGCTCGTCCCGCTGGTCGTCTTCGCCCTGTGGGGCGGGGCGGTCGCCGATCTGATGGACCGGCGCAAGCTGCTGCTGTTCAGCAACTCGGGCATCGCCCTCACCTCGCTGCTGTTCTGGGCGCAGGCGGCCACCGGCATGCGGTCGGTCACCGTCCTGCTCGTCCTGCTCGCCCTCCAGCAGGCGCTGTTCGGTATCAACCAGCCGACGCGCACCGCGTCGGTGGCCCGGCTCGTACCGGCCGGACAGCTTCCCTCCGCCACCGCGCTGACCTCGACCGTTTCGCAGTTCGGCCAGATCGCCGGACCGCTGCTCGCCGGGGCGCTGGTGCCCGTGCTGGGACTTCCGGTGCTGTATCTGTGCGACTCGCTGGCCCTCGTGGTGGCGCTGTGGGCGGTCTGGCGGCTGCCGTCGCTGCCCCCGCTCAAGGTCGCGGCCCGGCGCGCCGGGCTCGGCGACATCGTGGACGGCTTCCGCTACCTGGTACGTAAGCGGCTGCTGCTGGTCTCCTTCCTCGCCGACGTCATCGCCATGGTGCTGGGCATGCCGCGCGCGCTCTTCCCGCAGATGGCGCAGCTCGACTTCGGCGGCCCCGAGGGCGGCGGCACGGCCCTCGGCGTGCTGTACGCGGCTCTCCCCGTGGGCGCCCTGTTGTGCGGGCTGCTGTCCGGCCTGTACTCGCGGGTGCGGCGGCACGGGGTGATGGTCGTTCTCGCCGTCAGCGTGTGGGGGCTGTCGGTCGCCGGGTTCGGACTCTCCGGGCCGCTGTGGCTGGCCGCGGTGATGCTCGCGGTGGCGGGCGCCGCCGACATGGTCTCGATGGTCTTCCGCGGCGCCATCCTCCAGTCGGCCGCGACCGACGAGATGCGCGGCAGGATGCAGGGGGTCTTCACCGTCGTGGTGGCGGGCGGGCCGCGCCTCGCCGACCTGTTGCACGGCACGATCGGCGCGGCCGCCGGGACCCGGCACACCGTGGTCGGCGGCGGCCTGCTGGTGGTGGCCGGCACGCTGGCCCTCGCCTTCGCGGTGCCCGCCTTCTGGCGCTACGTCCCCGAACGGTAGCCACCGGCCGGCGGAGCCGACGCCGCCCGCGCCGGCCGTCCGGCGAGCCGACTCGGCCGATGCCCACGAGTCAGCCGCCTGACCGGGGCCCCGACTCCGCACACCCCGGCCAAACCCCTGTGGCGGCCAAGCCCTGTGCCGGCCACGCCTCTGTGGCGGCGGGTCAGCCGTCCCGCTCGTACACCGTGACCGCGACCCCGCGCCGCACCACGCGCTCCTCTATCAGCGGGCGGACCCGCTCCCAGCGCCCTTGGGCCAGGCCGCAGCCTATTTTCGGCATGTGCACGGAGGCGCCCAGCTCCTCGGCCCTGCCCGCCACCGTGCCCAGGGCGGTGGCGATCGCCTCGTACCGCACCGGGACGCCCTTGCTGCCCCTGCGCATACCGCGCTGCCCGATCATGTTCGCCACCCACACGTAGCGGTCGACCTGGACGAACTGGACGGCGCCGAGCCCGAAGTCGTTGTGCGCACGCTCCCGGTGCCAGCGCCGGTAGGCGGCCTCCGGCTCCGCCCAGCGGCGGGAGAGCGCGGACACGAAGCCCTTGCCCCAACCGCCCAGGTCGTTGCAGACATGCGCGATGATCTTCACGCCGTTGCCCTGCGGCGACGTGGCGTCTCCCCGTACGATCTCCAACTGCGCCATGCACGGGACGATAGCGGGGCCCACCGACAACGGCCCCCTCACGCGGCGCGCTTGCGCAGCGGCGGAAGCGACCGCGGCCTTGCCTCTGGGGCAAAAGTTTTGCCCTGCGGGGAAGGTCCGTGCCTTAATCGGGAACATGAGCCCGAACCCTCACCATCATGAGGCAGCCGGGGCCGAAACGGGAGAGCTGCCCGCTTTCGCGCCGCGGATGCGCCTGCTGAGGCGGCGGAGCGGGCTGAGCCTGGAGGCGGCCGCACGCAGGGCCGGGCTCTCGCCCGCCCACCTCTCCCGTCTGGAGACCGGGAAGCGGCAGCCGTCCCTGCCGCTTCTCCTCACCCTCGCGCGGGTCTACGGCACCACTGCGGGCGATCTGCTGGGAGAGACCACCGCGGCCGCCGACCCCGTCGTCAGGGGCGCCGAGATGGAGGCCGTCGACGCCGGGGGCTGGCGCTACCGGCGGGCAGGTCAGGCCGGGCGCGCGCTCCAGGCCCTGCGCGTGCACGTGCCGCGCGGACCGCAGGGCGACCTCGTCCGCGTCCATCCGGGCGAGGAGTGGCTGCACGTCCAGCGTGGCCGCCTGCGTCTCACCCTCGGACAGACGACGGAGGTGCTGGGCAGCGGCGACTCGGCGCACTTCGACTCCCTCACGCCGCACCGTCTTGAGGCCGTGTCGGCGGACGGCGTCGATCTGCTCTTCGTCCACACGCTGCTCCAGTCGCCCACGGCGGACCTGTGCGTGGGCGGCCCGCCGGGACACGGCCCAGGGCCCGCGCCGACACCCCGCTGAGCAGCCCGACCCGTGTGCGGGCCCTTCCCGCCCCGCGCCCCTCCCGATCCCGTCCCTCGTCCGTCCCGCCCACCCGCTTCGCCCCCTCGACCGCGCACGTCCAGCTACGGAAAGGCCCCGCCATGAGCACCCCGGCTCCCCATCCCCCGCACCGGCCGGCACGCCCGCGCAAGCCCCGGGACGAACCGGGTGTCGAGCGCGGCTACGGGCGCTTTCCGCGCGGTCTGGCGCTGCGCCTCTTCGTCTACGTGGTGGCCGGTCACCTGCTGGCCGGCTTCCTCTTCCTGCTGTTCGAGGTGGGCGGGGGCAAGTAGGCCCGGGAACCGGGGGCACAGGACACGAGCGGGCGCGGGAGCTGTCCGTCCGGGCCCGGCGCTCCGGAGAACCTTTCAGGCGTCCGCCGGGCGGATGGCCTCCGCCGCAGGAGCGGCGCCCGCCGGGCGGGAGGCGGTCGCCGGGAGGAGCCGGAGTTTCTCGTCGCTCTCGGTGCCCGGTGTCGCCGTGTAGACGAGGAGCGCCTGTGCCTGCTCCGGGTCCAGGAGGACCTGGCACTGCAGTTCCAGGAGGCCGAGCTCGGGGTGGCGAAACCTCTTCGGATCGACGCGGGGCGCGCTCACCTCGTGGGCGCTCCACCAGCGGGCGAACTCCTCGCTGGTCTCCAGCAACTCCGCGACGAGGGCCTCGGCCCGGCTGCCGCGGCCCTGCCGCGAGTAGGCGCCGCGCAGCTCGGCGGTGAAGAACCGGCTGTGCCGGGGGTGGTCCTCCTCCGGGTAGAGCAGCCGGGCGGCAGGGTCGGTGAACCAGCGGCGCAGGAGGCTGCGGTTCGGTCCGGTCAGCCGCATCTCGTCCCCGACCAGTGCGGCGGCCAGTGGTGTCTGCCACAGCGTCTCGGCCAGGTCGGTGACGACCTGCGCGGGGGTGTCACCGAGCCGGTCGAGAATCCGCATCAGTCCGGGTGCGAGGTGGTCGGAGCCGGTCCGCGGCGGGGCGTTGTGTCCGGCGATGCGGAAGAGGTGGTCGCGTTCGGCCAGGGACAGCCTCAGCCCGCGGGCCATCGCCGCGAGCATCGCCGGGGACGGCTGCGGTCCACGCTGCTGTTCGAGGCGCCCGTAGTAGTCGGTCGACATGCCGCTCAGCGCCGCCGCCTCCTCCCGGCGCAACCCGCGGGTGCGCCGGCGCGGGCCGCGGGGCAGTCCCACGTCCTCGGGCTGGAGGGCTTCCCGCCGGACGCGCAGGAAGTCCGCGAGCTGTGCTCGGTCCACTGTTCTTCCTTCCTCGGACTCTCTCGGAGCGGCTCTGAGCAGCCTGAGCGGCTCGGGACAGCGCTCGGGGCAGCGCTCGGGGCAGCTTACGGATCGCTCCCGAAGCGGCACGTCAGAGCAGCATGCCGCCCGACGCCTCGATGCGCTGCCCGGTGATCCAGGCCGTGCCCGGGGCGAGCAGCGCCGCGGCGGCTGCGCCGATGTCGTCCGGTTCACCGACCCGGCCCATGGCGGTGACCGAGCCGAGGGCGGTCCGCGCCGCCGCCTGGTCGCGCACCGCGCCTCCGTTGAAGTCGGTGGCGGTGGCTCCGGGCGCGAGGGCGTTGACGGCGATACCGCGCGGCCCCAGCTCCTTGGCCAGGTAGCGGGTGAGCACCTCGACGGCGCCCTTGGCGGCAGCGTACGCGGAGGTCTCGGCGGCGACGAAGCGGGTCAGTCCGGTGGAGACGTTGAGGATGTGTCCTCCGTCCCCGAGGAGGGGCAGCAGTGCCTGGGTGAGGAAGAAGACGCCCTTGACGTGGACGCCCATCAGCCCGTCGAAGTCCTCCTCGGTGGTCTGGTCGAACGGCTTTTGGACACCGTGGCCCGCGTTGTTGACCAGGGCGTCGAAATCCTCGCGGTCCCAGTGCTGCTTCAGGGCGTCCCGCACGTCCGTGGCGAAGGCCGGGAAGGCGGAGGTGTCGGCGGTGTCCAGCCGGAGGGCCACCGCCGTCCGGCCGAGCGCGCGGACGCGCTCCGCGACCGCCTCCGCCTCGTCGGCGTGCGAGCGGTAGGTGAGCAGGACGTCGGTGCCGGCCTCGGCGAGGTGCAGTGCGGTGCTGCGGCCCAGGCCGCGGTTGGCGCCGGTGACGAGAGCGATGCGGGGCATGGTGGCCGTCCTTCGTTGTGGTGGGTTTCTCCCTCTCCACGGTGTCGCTCCCCTCCGGCGGGAGGAAGGCAGCACCTGTCCGGGGATCGCCGGTCCCCCTTTCACCCGACCGCACCCGCCCACCCGCGATACCAGGCGCTCGCGCCCCGCCCCATGACGGACCCGGCTCCAGGAGGAGACCCGTGCAGATCGACCTTTCCGCCCGTACGGCCCTTGTCACCGGCTCCACCCAGGGCATCGGGGCCGCCATCGCCGCCGGTCTGGCCCGCGCCGGCGCACGGGTGGCCGTCAACGGCCGCAGCCGGGAGTCCGTCGAGGCGGCCGTCGCCCGGCTTGCCACGCAGACGGGCAGCGACGCGTTCGTCGCCGCCTGGGGGGACATCACCACCGACGAGGGCGCCCGCGAGGTCGCCCGGGCGGTTCCCGCGGTGGACATCCTCGTCAACAACCTGGGCGTCTTCGGCGCCAGGGACGCGCTGGAGATCACCGACGCGGAGTGGCGCCGCTACTTCGAAGTGAACGTGCTGGCCGCCGTCCGGATGATCCGCTCCTTCCTGCCCGGCATGAAGGAGCGCTCCTGGGGGCGGGTCTTGAACATCGCCAGCGACTCGGCGGTGGTCATCCCCGCCGAAATGATCCACTACGGCGTGTCGAAGACGGCGCTGCTCGGCGTCACCCGCGGCTTCGCCAAGGACGCGGCCGGTACCGGCGTCACCGTCAACTCCCTCATCGCGGGGCCGACGCACACCGGTGGTGTGGAGGACTTCGTCCGCGAACTCGTGGGGCACGGTCTGCCCTGGGAGGAGGCCCAGCGGGAGTTCATGCGCACGCACCGGCCGCAGTCCCTGCTCCAGCGGCTGATCGAGCCCGAGGAGATCGCCAACATGGCGGTCTACCTCAGCTCCCCTCACGCGTCGGCGACCACCGGAGGGGCCGTACGCGTGGACGGCGGGTACGTGGACTCGATCCTCCCCTGACCTGGGGCGCCCGGCGGGCTCATCGCGCGCGCGGCCCGCGACGCCGTGGTCCCCCGGTCGCCCGTTTGCCGGAACGGCAAAAAGCCTCGTGAGCCCGGGCACGGCCCCGCAGGATCGGTCGGGAGCCGCCGCCTGCCGGACCGGACCGTCCGGTGCCGAACGCGTCCTGCGCGCGGAACATGCCCGGCTGGTGCACGGGACTGCCCGGCTGACGCACGGCTCGGCCGCCGGGCCGGAGCACGAGGAGGAGACCGATGCCCCCGCACGCCATGAACGTCACCCACCGGCTGGTACCGACCCCCGCGGGGCGAACCCATCTGGTGGAGCAGGGCACAGGGCCGCTGGTGCTGCTCGTCCACGGGTTCCCCGAGTCCTGGTACTCATGGCGGCACCAGCTGCCGGTGCTGGCCGCCGCAGGCTACCGGGCAGTCGCCATCGACGTCCGCGGCTACGGACGGTCCTCCGCGCCCGCCGACCCCGCCGCCTACCGGATGCGCGCGCTGGTGGAGGACAACGTCGCGGTGGTACGCGCGCTGGGCGAGCGGTCGGCCGTGATCGTCGGACACGACTGGGGGTCGGCCATCGCCGCCGACTCGGCGCTGCTCGAACCGGACGTCTTCCGCGCGGTGGGGCTGTTGAGCGTCCCCTACGCGCCGCACGGCGGACCACGCCCGAGCGAGGTCTTCGCCCGGATGAGCGGCGACGAGTTCTACGTCTCCTACTTCCAGGAGCCCGGCCGCGCCGAGGCCGAGATCGAGCCGGACGTCCGCGGCTGGCTCGCGGGGATCTACGCCGCGCTGTCGGCCGACACCATGCCGCCCTCCGACGCACCCGACCCCCACTTCGTCGGCGCGGGCGGAACCCTGCGCGAGCGCTTCCCCGACGAGCTGCCCGGCTGGCTCGGCCCAGACGACCTGGACGTCTACGCCGGGGAGTTCGAGCGGACCGGCCTGACCCCGGCGCTGAACCGCTACCGCAGCATGGACCGGGACTGGGCCGACCTCGCCGCCTTCGACGGCGCCCCCGTCCGACAGCCCGCGCTGTTCGCGGGCGGCGGGCTGGACGCCTCCACCACCTGGCTGTCCGACGCCATCGCCGCCTACCCCACCACGCTGCCCGGGCTGCTCAGCAGCCGGATCCTGGAGGGCTGCGGCCACTGGATCCAGCAGGAACGTCCCGCCGAGATCAACGAACTGCTGCTCGACTGGCTGGCCGGCCTGCCCTCATGAAGGGCCACGGGGTCCGCTCTGAAAGGGCCACAGAGGGCCCACCGTGACAGGCCACGGGGCTCGGGCCCTGAAGTGGCCTCGCAGCGCCCGCTCGGGGCCCCTGGTTCAGTCGGCGGGCTCCTGGGCCGGCAGCGCCGCGTCCACCCGGAAGCCTCCGTCCCCTGTGGGCCCGGACTCGATGGTCCCGCCGGCCAGCCGTACCCGCTCGGCCAGCCCGAGCAGTCCGTGTCCCCCGCTGGGCAGCAGCGGTCCCCCGCCGTCCGGCGCCGCGTCCACGGGCCGTTTCGGCGGGCCGTTGACGATCCCCACGCGCACGGTCTGCGGAGTGAACGCCAGGCGGATGTCCGTCGTGGCACCGGGAGCGTGTTTGTGCACGTTGGTCAGTGCTTCCTGCACCACCCGGTGGGCGGCCCGCTCGACCGGTTCCGGCAGCGCCCGTGGTGCGCCCTCGGCGTGCACGCTGACCGGCAGCCCCGCGGTCCTGGAGCTGTCGGCGAGTTCGGTGATCCGGTCGACCACCGCGTCGGCAGGGCGCCGTGCCTCGGGAGCCGGGGACGGGCCGGCGCCACCGTCCGCGGCGGCGCCGGCGGGCCGCGTGCCGTGCGCGGGTTTCGGAAGGGCGGTCGCGGGCTCGGCCGCCTCCTTCACCGGCTTGTCGGATCCGTCTCGAAGGACGCCCAGCATCTCGCGCAGTTCGGTCAGGGCGCGCCGACCGGCGGTCTGGATGATCCGGGCCGTGTCGGTCGTCACCTCGGCGTCGTGGGACACGGCGCCGAGCGCGTTGGCGTGTACGACGATCAGGCTCACCTGGTGGGATACCACATCGTGCATCTCCCCGGCGATCCGCTGCCGTTCCTCGGCCCGCGCGGCCTCGGCGATCAGCCGCTGTTCGCGCTCGGCGCGCTCCGCCCGCTCGACGAGGCCCGCCAGGACGGCCCGCCGCTGCCCCACGTACATCCCCAGCAGCAGCGGTACCAGAACGTCCAGGACGAAGTTCACCGTGAACCAGGCCACCAGCACGCGGGGGCTCGACCACGCATCGGCGCTGCGTGGTGCGGTCATCACCAGGCCCGCCCCGGCGGCCACCCACGCGGTCCGGCGGCTGCGCGGGCCGCGGTAGGCGCCCTCGGCGTAGTAGGCGCACGGCGTCACGAAGACCGAGGTCTGGAGGGCGTCGGCGAGGAGCGCGACGGCGAGCACGGGTTCGGGCATCCGGCGCCGCATGAGGAGAGGCAGCGCGCTCACGGCGGCGAGCAGCACGTTCGCCCAGGGGGTGGCGGGACCGAGGTAGGGGTTCTTGAGGCTGTTCCAGACGGAGGCGAGCAGCACGAGCCCCGTGAGTACCAGATCGGCGGCGCGCGGTGTCAGCAGCGGCGCGCGCGGGGCGGGCCGCTCGGGGAGCCCGGTGGCTGCGAGCGGGTCGGCCTGCGCGCGCGGGTCGGCCTGCGGCAGCACGGCCCAGGAGCGCAGGGTGTGGCGAAGGGGACGGGTGCGGCTCGTGGTACTCACCCGGCGAGCATAGGAGGCCGCGGTCGCGGCGAGCACAGCGGCGGTCGACCCGCACTCACAGCCCCGCCGCCGGCACGGCGACGGCTGACCCTCGTGTACTGGCTCGCGCGGGGCCGGCGCACGACCCGGCCGGGGCGGACCGGTGCCACGGGCGGCCTCACCCGAGCGGACGGCACGGCAGCCGGGCCCGCGCCGGACCCCCGCCCGCGACCGGGCACGCGCCGCGGCGGCGCGTGCCCGGTCGCGGGGCGCGGTCAGCTCGCCGGGTTGTGGGCCAGGACGGCTTCGAGCAGGCCGGGTTCGGCCTCGGGGAAGTCCATCGGGACGATGCCGAGGCCCGTCGTGCCCGCGAACTCGGAGCTGTCGAGGAGCGCGCGCACCCGCGGGTTGAGGCGGTCGGCGTTCGAGGCGGGCGGCAGTCCGGCCGCCGTGCTGACGAAGTTGACGTAGAAGGGCCCGGGCTCGGCGGCGGCCTGGCGGAACTGCTCGGCGATCCTGGGATACTTCGAGAACGGTTCCGCCTGGTAGTCGTCCTGGACGTCGAAGACCTCCGGGTCGGCCCACCGCACGCCCGGCAGTCCCCCGTTGTCGGCCAGCAGGACGACCTTGCCGCGGGCCTCGCCCAGGGTGGGCAGGGTGTCCTCCATCAGGAAGAGGGACCGCCAGCCCTTCTGGTCGAGGTAGACGTCGAAGATCTGCCGGAACTCCTCGTCGCCGACCGAGGAGTACTCCTGCTTGACCCGCATGAGGACCGTCTCGTGCGGGTGCGCGGCCAGGAAGTCGCGGCAGGCGATCAGCACGTCGCCGAACATGAGGTGCTGGAAGAAGGCGCCGTGGTGGATGGCGAAGACGCCGTCGATGGCGCGGCAGCGGACGTCGAGGAAGCGGACCCCGGCCGCGAGCTGGTCGGCTATGAGGGTGTCCTGGCACTCCGTCCAGGGCCCGCCGAAGCGCGCTCCGGAGTCGTGGGTGCCGGGGAGGGTGAGCGTGCGCAAGGCTGTCGACGGCGCCAGTGCCGCCATCCAGTCCTGCGGCCCCAGCCGTGCGCGGGAGCCCTTGTGCGTGGTGCTCCACGCCACGGCGACGCCCGTGCCGCCCGCGTACGCCAGCGTGCCCGCGCCCGTCACCACTGCCGCGTTCCTGAGAAATCTGCGCCGGTCCATCCCCAGCTCCCTCCCCGTCGCCTGCGGTCCTCCTGCGGGACCCCTCGGACGGTGAACCTACTGGATCATGAACTGCCGCCTGCGGCCGGAGAGTCGGCTGTGGCGCAACTGTTGCGAAGGGCGCGCCGTCCCTGCGAGCACCACGCCGCCGCGCGCCCACATTCGCGGGCACGGAACCGGCGTTACCCCTGCTACCACCGGTAACTTCCGGGCAATAGCGGGCTTGCTGTTTCGCCTGGTGCCGAGCGAGCACGCGTACTGCTGTTCCTACGCCAACTGGGCGTCCCCCCACGACACTTGGAGGTTCGATGATCTCCCGGCCCAGACACGGCACGCACCGTACGGTCACCCTCGCCGCCTCCGTCCTGCTCGCCGGCGCCGTCACAGCCCCCGTGGCGCAAGCGGCACCGGGCGCGGCACAGGCGCCGGGCGCGGGCGGGCAACCGCAGCACTGCACCCTCGACCTGACAACCGGCGCCGAGCACTGCTACGCCACCTTCACCGAGGCCGTCGACCACGCCAGCAAGGGACGCATCGACGACGCGCCCGCCTCGGCCCGCACGGCGACAGGCGACAGCGGCTTCCGCACGGAGGTCGAGCGGCTCGCGGACGAGGACGGGGCGCGGGCCGACGGCGTCATCCAGGGCACGTTCTTCGACGACCCCGGCTTCGGGGGCGACTCGCTGACCATCAGCGGCGAGGGCCTGTGCGAGAAGGACGGCTGGGTCGACTACCAGCACGACCTGGAAGACGGCTGGAAGAACCGCATCTCGTCGGTGCAGCCATGGGGCAACTGCTGGATCTGGCTCTACCCCGAGCCGGGCCTCGGCGGCGACCGGGACGGCCCGTTCAAGGAGAACACCGGCGACATCGGTGACTTCATGAACGACCGCACCCAGTCCATCGGCTTCAGCTGACCCGCAGCCGGCCAGCAGCCGACCCGGCGCGGCGCCCACCGCGCCCGCGCCATCCCCCCACACCTCCTGCGAGGAGACCCCCCATGAAACGACGCGTCAGGCTCTCCGTCCTGTTCGCCGCCCTGGTGACCGCGGGCAGCGCCGCCCTCACCCCCACCGTCGCCCAGGCGGACGACGACCCGCCCACCACACGGGAACTGCTCGACAAGTGCGACAACGGCACCGACGTGTGCGAGTTCCACCCCGACGGCCCGCCCAAGGACTCCATGGGCGAGGCGCACCAGGTCGGCGACTCGGCCTTCAACTGCACCGACGACCTCCAGCGCTCCACCGTCGGCTGGTCCGACACCACCGGCGAGTCCAACAGCGTGGGGGTGTCGCTGAGCGCGGAGTACGGCTTCGCCGAGGTCTTCAAGGTCAGCATCGAGACCAACTACCAGCACACCTGGGAGAGCTCGCACACCGAGTCCGAGCAGACCAACATCGACGTCAAACCCGACGAGGTCGGCTGGGTGACGCGCGAGGCGCAGATGCAGACGGTCAAGGGCCAGTACGAGATGCACTTCCCCGACCCGTTCCACGGCCACTACATCTGGTACGTGCCGTTCGAGGCCACGGGCCCCAAGCCCGACGCGCCCAGCACCAAGACCCAGCACACCCGGCCGATGACCGAGGAGGAGAAGGCCCAGCACTGCGGCTGACAGGTGCCGCCCGCCCCGCGAGGCCCGCGGCCTTGCGGGGCTTCCGGCCGCCCGCGCCGTACGATCGTGCCGACCGGCAGCGCCGGGAGACCCGCCGGGGCAGGCCGTGCCCTGGCGGCGCGGCCGCCGGGACAGGCAGCGGCAGGGGACGGAAGGGCGGCGAGCCAGGATGAACGCGCCCGAGGGTTCTGCGCCCGCCGCCGGGACCGTCGCCTTCCGGTCGGCGGAGGGCCGGTGGCTGCTCACGGCCACGGTCCTCGGCTCGGCCATGGGGTTCCTCGACGCGACCGTCGTCAACGTCGCCCTCCCGGCGATCGGACGGGACGTGCACGCGGACGTCTCCGCGCTCCAGTGGGTACTGGACGGCTACCTGCTCACGCTCGCCGCGCTGATCCTGCTCGGCGGCTCCCTCGCGGACCGGTACGGGCGCCGGCGCGTCTTCACCCTCGGCGTCGGCTGCTTCGTGGTGCCCTCCGTGCTGTGCGCGGCGGCCCCTGACGCCGGAATCCTCATCCTCGCCCGTGCGCTGCAGGGGATCGGCGCCGCGCTGCTCACCCCGGGCAGCCTGGCCCTCATCCAGGCGAGCTACCGCTCGGCCGACCGGGCCAGGGCCATCGGCACCTGGTCCGCGCTGACGGGAGTGGCCTCCGCGCTCGGCCCCCTCCTCGGCGGCTGGCTCATCGACGCCTTCTCCTGGCGGTGGATCTTCCTCCTCAACGTCCCGATCGGGTTGGCGGTCGTCGCCGTCACCGCCCGCCACGTGCCCGAGAGCCGCGCCCCCGGCGCCACGGGCCGCCTGGACGTGCGCGGCGCCGCGCTGGTGACGGCCGGGCTCGGCGGCGTCACCTACGCACTGATCGAGGGTCCCCGTGGCGAGTCGCCCGGCTGGGTGACGGCGCTCGCACTGCTCGCCGGTCTCGCCGCACTCGCCGGGTTCGTCCACACGGAGCGGCACGCCGAGCACCCGATGCTGCCTCCCGGGGTCTTCCGTGCCGGGCAGTTCCTCAGCGCCAACGCCGTGACCTTCGTGGTGTACGCCGCGCTGGGCGGGGTCTTCTTCCTGCTCGTCGTCTTCCTCCAGACCTCCCTGGGGTACAGCCCGCTGGCGGCCGGTGCGGCCTCGCTGCCCGTGACGCTGCTGATGCTGGCTCTCTCCTCGCGAGCGGGCGCGCTGGCACAACGCGTCGGCCCGCGGCTGCCCCTGAGTGTGGGGCCGCTGCTGCTGGCCGCCGGCATGCTGCTGATGCTGCGGATCGGCGTGGACGACGGCGGCGGCCCGGCCGGTTACGCCACTTCTGTGCTGCCCGCGGTGCTCGTCTTCGGGCTCGGGCTGGCCACCACCGTCGCGCCCGTGACCGCCACCGCGCTGGCGGCCGCACCGTCCGGGCACTCCGGCATCGCCTCGGGCGTCAACAACGCCGTCTCCCGTCTCGCGCAACTCGCGGCCGTCGCCGCCCTCCCCCTGCTGGCCGGCATCGGCGGCCGGGACTTCCAGGACCCGCGCGCCCTCGCCGACGGTTTCCACACCGCCATGCTCATCACGGCGGCCCTCGCGGTGGCCGGCGGTCTCCTCGCCCTGGCAACCATCCGCCGCGACGTCCTGGAGACGGCGGCGGAGCCCGCACCGGGCCCGAAGGAGCCCCCTGCCGGCGAGGCCGCGGGCTGTCCGTACGAATGTCCCGTGGCGGGCACGCCGCTGCGGGCGAAACCCCCTCCCGGCGAGCCGCCGCCCGGCACCGGTCACCCCGGCGCCCGGCCACACGGGGAATAGGGAGACGGAGAAACGGCGTCTCGCACGTGTCGCGCCGGGACGCGCACGGGCCGACGCGCGTACGTTCGTGAGCGCGGCACCGCAGACGGCAGCCACGCACCGTCCCGGGCAGCTACGAGGTCGATGGAGTCCGCGTGCGGATTTGTGCGTACGTCACCGCGCCGGCGAGCGTACTCGCCGCCTGCGCCACGCTCGCCGCGCTCCTGGCACCGCCGCAGGGCGCGGCCCACACGCGGCCTGCCCTCCCGGTACCCGGCCGCTCCGCGGCGGCTTCAGCGGCAGCGGTGGCACCGTCGGTGACGACGGCAGCGGCGTCGTCGGCTGCCGGGCGTGGCCCGGCAACAGGGCCGAGCCCGGGCCCGCAGATCCCCGGCTCCAGCCGAGGGTTCGGCCGGCCCTACGCGGGGTTCGCGCCCGCAGATACGGTGCTGCACCGCACCAGCCCGGGGCGGGCGGGCCTCGATCCCGGCCCCCTCGACGCGTTCACGCGGCAGCTGGCCGAGTGGACCGACCCGGCACGCGGCGAGGGATACCTCTTCCCCGGCGCCACCGCGCTCCTCGCCCACGAGGGCGCCGTCGTCGCGCGTCTCGCCCGTGGCGACGCCCTGCGGTACGGGCCGGACGGGCGCGAACTGCCGCCCGCGGAGCGCGTACCCGCCCGTGCCGACACCGTCTACGACCTGGCCTCCCTCTCGAAACTGTTCACCTCCCTGGTGGCGGCGCAGCAGATCGACGCCGGACGGCTGCGGCTGGACGCGCCCGCCGCCCGCTACCTGCCGGGGTTCGCCGCGGCGGGCAAGGACCGCATCACCATCCGGCAGCTGCTCACCCACACATCCGGCCTGCCGGCCGATCCGAGACCACCGCTGTGGCAGGTCTCCGGCGGCCGCGAGGCCCGCGCCCGAGCCGTCCTGCGTGCCGCACCACTCAACGCGCCCGGAACCCACTACCGCTACTCCGACCTCAACATGCTCAGCATGCAGCTGGTGCTGGAGAAGGTCACGGGGAAGCGGCTCGACACGCTCGTACGAGAGGGCATCACCGAGCCGCTGGGCATGACCGACACCGCCTACAACCCGCCGCACTCCTGGTGGCCGCGCATCGCCGCCACCTCGAACCAGCGCCTCCCCGACCGCGGAGGCCCGCTGCGCGGCTCGGTGCACGACGCCAACGCCTGGGCCATGGGCGGTGTCGCCGGGCACGCCGGGGTCTTCTCCACCGTGGACGACCTGGCGCTCCTCGCCCAGGCGCTGCTCAACGGGGGCACCTACCGCGGCCACCGCATCCTCAGCGGGCACGCCGTGACCCTGCTGGAGCGCGACTACAACAGGCGCTTCCCCGGTCACGACCACGGTCTCGGCTTCGAGCTGAACCAGCCCTGGTACATG
This sequence comes from Streptomyces tubbatahanensis, assembly GCF_022699385.1. Taxonomy (NCBI): domain Bacteria; kingdom Bacillati; phylum Actinomycetota; class Actinomycetes; order Kitasatosporales; family Streptomycetaceae; genus Streptomyces; species Streptomyces tubbatahanensis. Next base: position 628,808 of record NZ_CP093846.1, read on the forward strand.
GGCGGCCTCACCGCACCGCGGACGCTGGGCCACACCGGCTTCACCGGCACCTCACTGGTGATCGACCCCGCCTCCCGCTCCTTCGCGATCCTGCTGACCAACCGCGTGCACCCCGACGACGCGACCCCCTCCACCAACCCGGCGCGCCGGGCCGCCGCCACCGCGCTCGCCCGCGCGATCCCCGCGCGGCCACCGGACAAAGGACGCTCCTGGTACGCCGAGCCGAAGGGGGGAGAGGCCGGCACCCTGACGACCCCGGCCCTGCACGCGGACGGCCCGCTGACCGTCAGCTACGACGCGCTCGTCGACAGCGGCGCCGGGGGCGGCCTGGTGCTGGAGCGCAGCACCGACGGCTCGGACACCTGGCGCGCCGTCGCCGGTACGCGTTCTTCCGGGCACGGCGAACGGGCCTGGCAGCACGTGCGGGTGCCCCTGGAGGCAGCCCCTTCCCGGGCGGGAGTGCGCCTGCGCTGGCGCTTCACCGCGGCCGGCCCGTGGGAGGGCCGCGGCGCGGACGTCGCGGGGGTGCGGGTCACCGACGCGACGCGGGTGCTGTTCGCGAGCGACTGCCCCCGCACACCACTGACGGCACGCGGCTGGCGCCCTGTGGCCCGCCCCTGGCCGCTGGCGCCCGGCGCGTGCCTCACCTCGGATGCCGTCGGCTGCGGCGCCGTTCGATGAGCCGGCGGATCCGAACGTGAAAACCCTAGTCGGACCGCGCGCCCTCGCGGCCCCCCGTGGCGTGCACCGCCAGCAGGGCCAAGCCGCTGAGGAGGAGGATGCGGGTGGCGGACTGAAGCCCGTTCCACTTCTCCGACTGCCACATGGCGAACCACTCCCCGCCGATGGCGAGGAAGCCCGCGCCGAACAGCAGAAGGAGCATCGACAGGCCGACGGTGGAGACGGCACGCGCCCGCCCTGGGTCGCGTCGCAGCCACAGCCACGTCCCGGCGATCAGGACGAGCGCCGACGCCGTCTCCCAGACGATGATGGCGACGTAGGCCGCGTCCTGCCAGAACCGGGATGTGATGGCCCGCCACATCAGGTCCTCGTCGCGGAAGGTGGTGTCCATCGCGAGGACGTGCCGCACGAACTGCTGGTTGGTGCCGAAGTCGGTGATGTTGCCGAAGGCGACCAGCGCGATGTAGAGGGCGACCGAGGCGGTGAGGACCGTGGCGGCCACCTGGCGGGGCGTGAAGGAGCCGCGCCGGCGGGGGGCCGCCGCGTTGTCGCCCTGGCCGTGGAGGTGTTCCGATGAAACGCTCATGATCAGACTATTGCCGGTCTCCGGCCGTTCCTGCCACCCCGTTCTGCCGCGCCACTCGCCGGCGCCGCCGGCCCGCGAGGAGGAGCAACCCACCCTGTCGGCCCAGGGGTTCGGCCCGGTGCCTGGCTCAGGCGCTCTCCCGTTCCGCCCGGCGACGCCGCGCCGGCCGCCCCGTCCGCTTCGCGCGCCCCTCGTCCTCGCCCGTGTCGCGCCGCAGGACGAGCGCGGCGATGACGACGCCGACCGTGACGCAGCCCGCGGCGGCGAGCATCGTCGCGGTCTGCGCTTGTGTGAAGGCGGTCCGCGCGGCGGCGGCGAGGGCGTCCCCGCGGCCCTCGGGCAGGCCCCTGCTGTGGTCGAGGGTCGCGGCCAGCGCGCCGCGGGCCTCACCGGGAACGGTCGCGGGCAGCCCCGCCCGGTAGACCGCTGCGACGAGGCCGCCGAGGAGGGCGACACCGAGCGCGACGCCGAACTGCTGGTGCGTGTCGTTGAGCGCCGAGCCCAGCCCCGCCCGGTCCTTGGGTACGGCTCCCAGCACGGTGCTGGTGACGGCGGGGCCGGCGAAGCCGTTGCCGCCGCCCACCAGGAACAGGCCGACGGCGGCGAGGAGGTAGCTGCCGTGCGGGGTGAGCGCGGCCAGGAAGAGGAAGCCCACGGCCGTGGCGGTGAAGCCGGCGATGACGCTGAGCCGGTGTCCGATGCGCGCCGGCGCCCGGCCGCCCGCGTACGAACCCAGCACGACGCCTGCCGCCATCGGCGCTGAGGCCAGGCCCGCCTGGAGGGGGTCCATGCCGCGCACCAGTTGCAGGTACTGGGCCAGGATGAACAGGGTGCTGCCGGTCCCCATGGAGATGATGGTCACGGCGGCGCTGCCGCCCGCGAACTGGCGGTCGCGGTAGAGCGACAGGTCCACCATGGGGGCCGCGGCCCTCCGTTGACGCCGCAGGAAAGCGGCTCCCGCCAGCAGCGCCACCGGCGCGGCCACCAGGACGGCGGGCTGCGACGGTCCGCCTTCTCCGGCCAGGATCACCCCGGTGGTCAGCGCGACCATGCCGACGGTGATCCACGCGGCGCTTCGCGGATCCACCGGGCGGACACTGCTGTCCCGCGACTCGGGCACCAGTCGCCAGATCGCCACGACGGCCCCGCACGCCACCGGCACGTTGACCAGGAAGGCGCCGGTCCAGCTCCACAGCGCGACCAACGCGCCGCCCAGCACCGGGCCGACGGCCATCGCCACCGAGGCGACGACGCCCCACACCGCGAAGGCACGGGGACGCTCGTGCGCGGGGAAGACGTGGACCAGGAGCGCCAGCGTGGCGGGCATCACGAGTGCGGCGCCGACCCCCATCAGCGCGCGCATCGCCACCAGCCACCACACCGACCAGGCCAGCGCGGCGGCAGCCGAGGAGAGGCCGAGGACGACCAGCCCCGCGACCATCGCGCGCCGTCTGCCCCAGCGGTCCGAGAGGGCCCCGGCCGTGATCAGCAGCCCGGAGAAGACGACGGTGTAGGCGTCGAGCACCGCCTGCTGCCAGGCCGTGGACGCCTCGAACCGGGCGGCGATGGAGGGCAGCGCCACGTTGAGCACGGTGTTGTCGACGACGATCACGAGCAGCGCGGCGCAGATGGCCACCAGGATCGCCCAGCGGCGCGGGTGGCCCTGGTCGTGGGCGCTCTCGTGCCCGTCGGGGGCTGTCCCGCTCACGCGTCTCCGATCGGTCCGGGTGGGCCGCCGCGCCGCCTTCCGCGCCGCGCGCCGTCGTCCGCCCCGTACGGCTGCCGGACTCGCCGTGCCGCGGGGTCTCTCCCGCACGAACGTAGCCTGCCGCCCGTTTGCCCGCTCGTGCGGGCCTCCCGGTACCGGCGGGGATCCTTCCCCTCAGGAGGACCCGCGGCGGATCAGCTCCGTGGGGAGGACGAGTTGGGGCTGTCCGGCGCCGGGAGCGGGGGCGCCGCGCGGGTCGGGTTCGGAACCCATGAGCCCGAGCAGCATCCGGACCATGGCGCGCCCCATCTCCTCGATGGGCTGCTTGACGGTCGTCAGCGGCGGGTCCATGTGCCGGGCGACGGCGGAGTCGTCGAAGCCGACGAGCGCCACGTCGTGCGGCACCTCCCGCCCCGACTCCCGCAGGGCCAGCCGGGCGCCCGCGGCCATCACGTCGGAGGCGCAGAAGACGGCGTCCACGTCCGGATCCCGCTCCAGCAGTCCCCGCATGGCGCGGTGGCCGCCCTCCTCGGTGAAGTCGGCCTCGGCGACCAGCCGCCCGCCCGGTGCCGAAGCCGGGCGGTGGGCCGCCTCCACGGCAGGCCGTGCGCCCGGCTCGGGGCCGGTCCTGCCGGCTGCCGTGAGCGCTTCGTGGTAGCCGGCCAGCCGGCAGCGGGCGGCGTACATGTCCAGGGGGCCCGTGATGGTGGCGACCTTGCGGCGTCCACGCCCGATGAGGTGTTCGACGGCGAGCTGGGCGCCGAGGAGGTTGTCGGAGTCGACGTAGGGCACGTGTTCGGCCGACGAGCGGCGGCCGCTGAGCACCGCGGGCATGCCGACGTCCCGCAGCAGGTCGGGCAGCGGGTCGTCGGCGTGTACGGACACGAGCAGCACGCCGTCGACGCGGTGGGCCGCGGCGTACTGGGTGAAGCGGTCGCGGCTGCGCTCGTCCCTGATGAGGGTGAGCAGCAGCTGCTTGTCGGTGTCGGCGAGTTCGGCGCTGACGCCGCGCAGGATCTCGGAGAAGTAGGGCTCGGCGAAGAGCCGGTTCTCCTGTTCGGGGACGACGAGGGCGATGGCGTCCATGCTGCCGGCGGCCAGGGCGCGCGCCGCACGGTTGGGGACGTAGCCGAGTTCGGCCACGGCCGCCTGCACGGCGGCGCGGGTGCGTTCGCTGACCCGGGGCGAGCCGTTGATGACCCGCGAGGCCGTCCCCCGCCCGACGCCGGCGCGGGCGGCGACCTGTTCCAGGGTGGGCCCGGTCTTCTGGGCGTCTCCCCCGCGGGCTGCTGGCATGGACGGTCCTCCTTCCGGCGGCCGGGTCGAGCGACCGCGGCCGGTACGCGTGCGGCTGTGGATCTCATTCAACTACACGCGCTGGTGGAAGCGCTCCCCCTGTCACAGCCCTTGACGCAGCGGCGCTCCTCGCCCATTCTGCAACGCATGAATGGGAGCGCTCCCACACACGGGTGCGGATGCGGCTCCCGCTTTCGGCAGTATTTCGGGAGGGGCGGCACAGCCATGGCCACGATCAGGAAGACGAGCACCACAGGGAAGAGAAGCGAGGGCCGGGCGCACGCCCCCGAGGGCCAGCGGCGCACCGGGCACCGCGCGCTGCGCACCCGCCCCCTCGCCTACGGCCTCACCGCCGTGCTGGGAGCCGGTCTGCTCAGCGGCTGCGCACAGGACAGCGGAGGGTCGAGCGCGAGCGCCGACGGCAAGACCACCGTGTCCGTCGGGGTCTTCGGCGTCTTCGGCTACAAGCAGGCCGGCCTCTACGACGAGTACGAGAAGCTCCACCCGAACATCCGCATCAAGGAAAACGCGATCGAGCGGAACGAGAACTACTACCCCGCCCTGCTCAACCACCTGTCGGCCGGCAGCGGCCTGAGCGACATCCAGGCCGTCGAAGTCGACAACATCAGCGAGGTCGCACAGCTGCACGCCGACAAGTTCGTCGACATGGCCAAGGCCGAGGGCGTCGACAAGTCCGACTGGCTGAGCTGGAAGTGGAACCAGGCCAAGGCCCCCGGCGGCCAGGTCGTCGGGCTCGGCACGGACATCGGGCCCATGGGCATCTGCTACCGCAAGGACCTGTTCGAGAAGGCGGGCCTGCCCAGCGAGCGGGGCGAGGTCGGCAAGCTGTGGAAGGGCGACTGGGAGAAGTACGTCGAGACCGGCGAGCGGTACATGAAGGCGGCACCGAAGGACACCGCCTTCACCGACGGCGCCGCGGGCCTGTACAACGGCGCGGTCTCCAGTTACCCGGTCAAGTACTACGACGCCGACGGCAAGCTGGTCTACAAGAAGAGCAAGGGCGTGCGCGAGTCCTGGGACCTGGCCATGCGCGCCGTCGACGGGAAGATGACCGGCAAGCTCAAGCAGTTCGACAAGGAGTGGGACCAGGCCTACGCCAACGGCGCCTTCGCCAGCGTCGTCTGCCCGCCCTGGATGCTCGGCTACATCAAGGAGAAGGCCGGCGAGAAGGCCGCGGACAAGTGGGACGTGGCACCCGCGCCGAAGCCCGGGAACTGGGGCGGCTCGTTCCTGACCGTCCCCAAGGGCGGCAAGAACGAGAAGGAGGCGCTGAAGCTGGCCCAGTGGCTGACCGCCCCGAAGCAGCAGGCGAGGCTGTTCGAGAAGCAGGCCAGCTTCCCCAGCGCGAAGGCGGCGTACGACCTGCCCGAGGTCAAGGACGCCAAGCACCCCTACTTCGGTGACGCGCCCATCGGCGACATCTTCGCCGAGGCCGCCGAGGGCATCCCCACCATCCCGCTCGGCCCCAAGGACGGTGTCATCAAGACGACCATCTCCGACATCGGCATCCTCCAGGTGGAGCAGCAGGGCAAGTCGCCCGAGGAGGGCTGGAACGCGGTGGTGAAGAAGATCGATGACGTCGTCGAGAACTGATCCGCTCCCCCGGGCGCGGACCACGGGGCCGCCCGGGGCCACCGGAGAGGAACCGGCGCGGGCAGAGGGCGGTCAGGGCCGCGCGGCAGCCACCGAGAGCACCGGCGGCACTCAGGGGCCGGGGCCCCGCGTCCGCCGGCGCCACCGGTGGGACGCACGCTTCAGCCCCTACGCGTTCATCGCGCCGTTCTTCCTCTTCTTCGCCGCCTTCGGCCTCTTCCCGCTGCTCTACACGGGCTGGGCCTCGCTGCACCGGGTGTCGCTGCACGATCCCACCCACATGGAGTGGGTGGGGCTGCACAACTTCTCGCGGCTGCTGGAGGACGACTTCTTCTGGAACGCGCTGCGCAACACCCTCACCATCGGCGTCCTGTCCACCGTGCCGCAGCTGCTGATGGCCCTGGGCCTGGCACACCTGCTCAACTACAAGCTGCGCGGCTCCACCTTCTTCCGCGTCGCGATGCTCACCCCCTACGCCACGTCCGTGGCCGCCGCCACGCTGGTGTTCGCCATGCTCTTCGGCCGCGACTACGGGATGGTCAACTGGGGCCTGGGGCTGATCGGCATCGACCACGTCGACTGGGAGAACGGCACCTGGACCTCGCAGCTGGCCGTCTCCTCGATCGTGATCTGGCGGTGGACGGGCTACAACGCGCTGATCTACCTGGCCGCCATGCAGGCCGTCCCGCACGACCTGTACGAGTCCGCCGCGCTGGACGGCGCCTCCAGGTGGCAGCAGTTCCTGCACGTGACGGTGCCGAGCCTGCGGCCGACGATCCTGTTCACCGTCGTCGTCTCCACCATCGGCGCCACCCAGCTGTTCGGTGAGCCGCTGCTGTTCGGCGGCTCGCAGACCGGTGGCGGCTCCCACCAGTACCAGACGCTGGGTCTGTACCTGTACGAACAGGGATGGTTCAACTTCCAGCTCGGCCGCGCGTCGGCCATCGCCTGGGCGATGTTCCTCCTCCTCATCGTGGTCGGCCTGGTCAACTGGCTGATCTCCCGACGACTCAACAAGACCCACTGAAGGGGGGCGGGAGATGTCGCACACCACCACCCCGCGCCGCGCCAGGGGCGCCGGGCGGCACCTGCACGCCGGGAAGTTCACCTACGCCGTCCTGCTGCTGTTCACCGTCGGCTCGCTCTTCCCCCTGGTCTGGACGGCCGTCGCCGCCTCACGGAACAACCAGCGGCTGGCGGAGACGCCACCGCCGTTCTGGTTCGGCGGGGACCTGTTCGCCAACCTGACCACCGCATGGTCCGACGCCAACATGGGCAAGGCGCTGTTCAACACCGTCTTCGTGGCGGGCACCATCGCCCTGACCACCGTGGTGTTCGCCACGCTGGCCGGGTACGCCTTCGCCAAGCTCCGTTTCCGGGCGAAGAACGCCCTGCTGCTGACGGTGATCGGCACCATGATGGTGCCGCCCCAGCTCAGCGTCGTCCCGCTGTTCATGGCGGTCGCCGAGCTGGAGTGGACCAACCAACTGCAGGCGGTCATCCTGCCGATGATGGTCAACGCCTTCGGCGTCTTCTTCATGCGCCAGTACCTGGTCAGCGCGCTGCCGACCGAACTGATCGAGGCCGCCCGGGTGGACGGCGCGCACAGTCTGCGCGTCGTCTGGCACGTCGTCTTCCCGGTGGCCAGGCCCGCCATGGCCGTACTGGGCATGCTGACGTTCGTCCTGGCCTGGAACGAGTTCTTCTGGCCCATCATCGCGCTGACCCAGGACAACCCGACGGTGCAGGTCGCGCTGACAGGACTCGGCCAGGGCTACATCCCCGACGAGTCCGTCATCATGGCCGGCGCGCTGCTGGGCACCCTGCCGCTGCTCGTCGTCTTCCTCCTGTTCGGCAAGCAGATCGTGGGCGGCGTCATGCAGGGGGCCGTCAAGGGCTGAGCCGGCCCACGGGCGGGCCCGCGGGCCGGAGCCGGGACGGACACCCGTGGGGGCGTGTCCGTCCCGGCTCCCCGCCCCGCACCCTCCGCGCACGCCGCACAGGCGCTCGTACCGCACACGTACACACCGCACACACCGCACACGCGTCCGAAGGGCGCACACGCCTCCGACGACCGATCCGGGGCACCGACCGTGCCCCGTGCCACCCCGGGGCACAGCCGTGCCCCGCACGATGGGAGCGCTCCTATGACTCTGTCGCCCGACACCGCCGCACACACCGCCACCCCCCTCGACTTTCCCAGCGGATTCCTGTGGGGCGCCGCCACCGCCGCCTATCAGGTCGAAGGCGCGGTGCGCGAGGGCGGACGCACCCCCTCCATCTGGGACACCTTCTCCCACACGCCGGGCAAGGTGGTCGAGAACCAGACGGGGGACGTGGCCTGCGACCACTACCACCGCTACCGCGACGACGTGGCGCTGATGTCCGAACTCGGCCTGGGCGCCTACCGCTTCTCCGTCTCCTGGTCCCGCGTCCAGCCGACCGGGCGCGGCCCCGCCTCGCAGCGCGGCCTCGACTTCTACCGCGCGCTGACCGACGAGCTGCTGACAGCGGGCATCAGGCCTGTCGTGACCCTCTACCACTGGGACCTGCCCCAGGAACTGGAGGACGCCGGCGGCTGGCCCGCCCGGGACACCGCCCACCGCTTCGCGGACTACGCCCGCCTGGTCGCCGAGGCGCTCGGCGACCGCGTCGAGCTGTGGACCACGCTCAACGAACCCTGGTGCAGCGCCTTTCTGGGCTACGGCTCCGGCGTGCACGCCCCGGGGCGCACCGACCCCGTCGACGCGCTGCGGGCGGCCCACCACCTCAACCTGGCACACGGACTGGGCACCCAGGCGCTGCGCTCGGCCCTCCCGGGCCGCGCCCAGGTGAGCGTCAGCCTCAACGCGGCCGTGGTACGGGCCCGTACGGACAGCGCGGCCGACCGCGACGCCGCCCGCCGGATCGACGCGCTGGCGACCCGCGTCTTCACCGGGCCCATGCTGCACGGCAGGTACGACGAGGACCTGCTGGCCGACACCGCCGAGCTCACCGACTGGTCCTTCGTCCACGACGGCGACACCGACACGGCGCACCAGCCCCTCGACGGCGTCTGCGTCAACTACTACACCCCCACCGTGGTCTCCGCCGCACAGGAAGGCACCGAACCCGAACGCCGGGACGGCCACGGCGCCAGCGCCCACTCGCCCTGGCCGGCGGCGGACCGCGTCTCCTTCCACCAACTGCCCGGCGAGCGCACGGCGATGGGCTGGAGCATCGACCCCGGCGGTCTGACCGAACTGCTGCTGCGCTTCCGCTACGAAGCGCCCGGCACGCCCCTGTACGTGTCCGAGAACGGGGCCGCCTACCCCGACACCGCCGACGCGGACGGCCAGTACCACGACCCCGAGCGCATCGCGTACGTGCGCAGCCACCTCCAGGCCGTCCACCGCGCGATCAGGGAAGGAGCCGATGTCCGCGGCTACTTCGTCTGGTCGCTGCTGGACAACTTCGAGTGGGCGTGGGGCTACGGCAAGCGCTTCGGCATCGTCCACGTCGACTACGCCTCGCAGCGACGCACCCCGAAGTCGAGCGCCGCCTGGTACGGCCGCCTCGCCCGTTCGGGAACCCTGTCCCAGGAGTGACCTGCCGGAGGCGCGCCGGCGTCCCGGCGGTTCAGTCCGTCCGGCCGTCGGCCGCCTCCGCCTCGGCGGCGCGCTCGATCACCTCGCGTTCCCGCCGCGCCCTGCGACGGTCCTCGCGATCGGCGTCGACCACGTCCAAGAAGACGTGGTCGACGTCGGCACACCGCTCGGCCAGGCCCCTCTTGACCCGGACGAGCGCGTCCTCCACGTGCTCGCTCTCCACCCCGGGCGCCAGGTCGACACGGGCGGCCAACAGCACCGAGTCCGGGCTCATCCGCATCGTCAGCACCTCGGTGACCGCGTCGATCTCGGGCTGCGCGTCGAGGAAGTCCAGGATCTCCCGGCGCAGCACCGGGTCGGCCGCCACGCCGATGAGCTGATCCTTGGCACCGCGTCCGAGGACGAAGGCGACGTAGACCAGCAGCGCCCCGATCGACAGCGACGCCACACCCTCGTACCAGCCCTGCCCCGTCACCATGTGCAGCGCCATCCCGGCCATGGCCAGCACCACACCCAGACAGGCCGCGCTGTCCTCCGCCAGCACCGTCCGCAGGGCAGGATCCTCGCTGTGCCGTACCTCGGCCCGCATCGTCCGGCACGCCTCCCGCGCCTGCCCACGCACCTGAAGCAGCGCCCTGACCAGCGACGTCCCTTCGGCCAGCAGCGCGACGAAGAGCACGAGCAGACCCACCACGTAGCCGGTGAGCGTCTCCTGGCTGCTGGAGGTGAACGCCTCGAAGCCCTGGAAGAAGGAAAAACAGCCGCCCGTGACGAAGATGCCGACGGCGGCGATGAGGGACCAGAAGAACCGCTCCTTGCCGTAACCGAACGGGTGCGCCGCGTCGGCGGGTTTGCGGCTCCGCTTCAGCGAGGCGAGAAGGAAGACCTCGTTGAGGCTGTCCGCGACCGAGTGGGCGGCCTCCGACAGCAACGCGGGCGACCCGGCGACAAGCCCGCCCCCCAGCTTGGCGACGGCGATCAGCAGATTCGCACCGAGCGCGACCCACACGGTCGTCTTCGTCTCCCCGTCCTGCCGTGTCCCGTCCGACGGCGCGGCCTCTCCCTGTGGCGGCGTCCCTGATGCTGTCGTCTGCGACGCCGACGTCGCTGCCTCAGTCATCGACTCCCCGACTCTCCGGCTTCCATGAGCGCGGCCACGAGTACCCCCCTCGCTCGGCTTCACAGCGGGTCACGAAAGAAGACCCAGGCCGCCCCGTTTCGCCGACGGTGGGTGTGGGGTTGGTGTGCTGTGGGTGACGGCGGCGGGGGCCGGATGTGAGGGCACCCATAGGGGCCAGATCACATACGAAACACCTTCGTATGTCCGATTCGCCGGGGTTCGGGGGTGGGAGTGGAGCGGCGCACGGCGACGGGCGAAGGGGACGAAGCGGGATAGTACGTCACATAGTTGTCGGGGCGGGGAGCCGGTCCGCAGGGTGGGCCCCAGGTCGCGACGAGACCGGGCACGCAGCCCGGAAACGCGGCCGGATGTGTCCCCCTTCGAAAGGCATCCGCTCGCATGCGTACCGCTCTGCGCAACACCAAGCTGACCACCGGCCTGACCGTCCTGGGCGCCGCCGGCATCGCCACCACCGCACTGGGCGGCACCGCCCACGCCGCCACCACCCCGCCCCAGACCAAGCCCGCCGCCCACGCCACCCAGACCGCCGCCGACAAGGACGACAAGAAGTCCGACAAGGCCGACGACAAGAAGGCGGAGAAGAAGGCGGACAAGGCCGAGGGCAAGGGCAAGGGCAAGGACGGCAAGTCCTACCCCGACAACCTGGACGGCTGGATCCGTGAAGCCAAGGCCATCATGGACAAGCACGGCATCCCCGGCTCCTACGACGGCATCAAGCGCAACATCATCCGCGAATCCGCCGGCGACCCCAACGCGGTCAACAACTGGGACGTCAACGCCCAGAAGGGCACCCCCTCCAGGGGCCTGCTCCAGGTGATCCAGCCCACCTTCGACCAGTACCACGTCAAGGGCACCCCCGATAAGCTCACCGACCCCGTCGCCAACATCGTCGCCGCCTGCAACTACGCAGCCGACCGCTACGGCACCATGGACAACGTCGACTCCGCCTACTGAGCAAAAGGCACCACCCAGCAGCCGACACCACACACACGCACCACGCGCACACGCGCACACGCATGCGATGCCGAGCGGGTGGGAGGAACACCCTCCCACCCGCTCGCCGCGTATGAGCGAAGCCGCGTTAGGGGCGGAGAGCGAGGGGAACCCGGGCGTCGTCAGTCGCGGGGCGGCGGTCGCGCAGCGGCCGTTGCCGGGGGCCGGAGGTCGGGGCGGGAGTGGGTGTGGTGGTCGTCGGCGGAGTGGAGGGACACGGTGACGGAGAGGTGGTCCATGCCGGTCTTCTCCTCGCTGGACGCCCTCAGCGAACTGGTCACCCGGCGCGGTCAGCTCTACGTGCGCTGGTCACGCGGGCCCGAGGTCGACCTGCAGCGGGGATCGAGCATGGACGACCTGACGGGAGCCGCCATGCCGGGGCTCTCCGCCAGCCCACTGGCCGTGGAGGAGTGGTGGGACGGGCGACCCGTGCGGGTGTGGGTGGCCCGGCGCCTGTACGACTATTCGCATCTGCCCCGGCTCAAGGACGCCCGCACCCGTCCCTGGGTGCTGTCCGGCGACGAGCTGGGGCGCGGGCCCGACAACGAGCCGCTGGTCCGTGACGTCTCTCCCCTCGGCTGGATCGCCGATCAGGTCATCGCGGAGGCGCACGAGATCGTCACCCGTCAGCCGGGCAGGTGGGGCCCGATCCGCCGGGACGGTACGGCGCCGTGAGACCCGGTGGCGGAGCGGGACGGGTGCTCGGCCGGGGCGGTGCCGGTCGCCCGGTGAGCGTCAGTGGGCGGCGTCCACGACCTTTCCCGGGTTGAACAGGTTGAGGGGGTCGAGCGCGTCCTTGACGGCGTGCTGCACAGCGCAGACCTGCGGCCCCAGCTCCCTCGTCATGCCGTCCCGTTTGAGCAGTCCGACGCCGTGTTCGCCGGTGACGGTGCCGCCGAGCGCGACGGCTTCGGACAGCAGTTCCTCGAAGGCGGTCTGCGCGGCCTCGCGGGCCGCGTCGTCGCCGGGCGGGGTGATCAGCAGCGGGTGCAGGTTGCCGTCGCCCGCGTGCGCGATGGTGGCGATGCGTACGCCGTGCCGGTGCCCGGTGGCCTCGGTGCGGGCGAGCATCTCGGGGACGGCGGAGCGCGGGACGCAGATGTCCTCGGTGAGTACGGGGCCGAGCCTCTCCAGCGCGGGGTAGGCGAGCCGACGCACCTCGAACAGCGCCTCGGCCTCGGTGGGGTCGGTGGACCGCTCGGCCCACAGCGCGCCGCTCTGAGTGAAGGCGGCGGCCACCGCTGCGGCCTCCTCCTCCCCTGCCTGGCCCGGGGAATCGACCCGGGCCAGCAGCAGCGCGGCGGCGTCCGCCTCGATGCCCAGGTGCTTCCACTCCTCGACCGCCGTCATGCAGGCGCGGTCGAGGAGTTCGAGCGCGGCGGGCTGGAGCCCGCGGCGGGTGCACAGGGCCACGGCCTCCCCGGCCGAGACGAGGTCGTCGAAGGCGCCGACCACGGTGTGCGGGGTACCCGTGGGGGCCCGGCGCAGCCGCAGGGTGATCTCGGTGAGGACGCCGAAGGTGCCTTCGGATCCGGTGAACAGCCCGGTCATGTCGTAGCCGCTGACGCCCTTGGCGGTGCGGCGTCCGAACCGCACGGCGGTGCCGTAGGGGCCGGCGGGACCGCCCATGACGGCTTCGAGGCCCAGGACGTAGTCGCGGGTCACGCCGTACTTGAGGCAGCACAGGCCGCCCGCGTTGGTGGCGACGTTGCCGCCGATGGTGGACCAGGGGGCGCTGGCCGGGTCCGGCGGGTACCACAGCCCGTGCTCGGCGACGGCGGCCTTGAGGTCGTTGTTGACCACCCCGGGCTGGACGACGGCCAGCAGGTTCTCCGCGTCGATCTCCAGGATGCGGTTCATCCTGGAGAGGTCCAGCACGAGGCAGCCGTCGGTGGCGTTGGCACCGCCGGAGAGGCCGGTTCCCGCGCCCCGGGTGACGACCGGTATCCGCAGGCCGGCGCAGACGCGGACGGCGGCCCGCACCTGGTCGGTGGAGTTCGCACGCAGTGCGGCCAGGGGTTTCCCCGCCGGGGCCCACTCGGCGTCGTCGGCGGCCAGTGTGGCCAGGACGTCGGGGTCTGTGACGAGTGCGCTGTCCGGCAGTGCGGCGGTGAGCGCGTCGAGTGCGGTGTCCACACCCGCAGACGCTAGTGCCGTGGCGGGGCCGGTGACCATGGAGAGTTTCTCCGGCGCGTGCCCGCTCAGGTGGGTGGTTCGCCCAGGGTGCGGGCCAGGCGGTGCAGCCGGAGCGCCAGGTGGATGTCGAGGGCCCGGTCGCCGTGCCGCCAGGTGTCGCCGAGCCGTTCGGCGATGCGCTCCAGGCGCTGGTAGAGGGTGTTGGGGTGGATGGTGAGGGCGGCGGCGGTGGCGGTGTGGCCGCGGCCCTGGGTGAGGAAGGCGTCGGCGGTTCCGGTCAGGTCGGTGCGGTGCCGCGCGTCGTGGTCGAGGAGGGGGCCGATGGTGGCGTGGACGAAGCGCTGCGCGTCGGCCCGGCCCGAGGCGCTGAGCAGGTAGCGGTAGGGGCCCAGGTCGGCGGGTGCCGCGCGGACGTCGGCGCGGTCGAGCGCGTGCAGGACGCTCAGGCAGGCGGCGGCGTCCCGGTAGGCGGCGGCCAGCCCGGCGACGCCGTGGGCGGGGCCGCCGAGTCCTGCGGTGACGCCGGTCAACTGGTCGCGCAGCTCCTCGGGGCTGATGTCCAGGATGCCGACGGCACGGCCGCGCACCACGCCGCTCAGTCCGCCGTGGCGGGCCGCCAGCCGGGCCAGGGCGGGCGCGTCGTGCAGGTCGGCGACGGCCACGGTGTGGCCGCGGGCCACGTCGAGACCCCGGGTGCGGGCGCGGCGTTCGAAGGCGGAGGTGTCCTCGACCTCGCCGACGACCAGCGCTTCGAGCAGTTCGGCGGCGGAGCGGCGTTCGGCGTCGGTGGCGGCGCGCTCGGCGGCGACCACCAGGGCGATCGTCATGGCCGCCCGCTCCAGCAGGCGTGGGGAGTCCTCGTCCAGCGGTGTGCTCGTGCTGACGCGCAGGGTGCCGAAGCGGGCGGCGGAGGAGGAGACGGGGACCGTGCGGGTGCAGCGGTCCGCTCCGTCGTCGGGCACCGCCGCCGAGCCGTTCCTGGCCGTGGCCACGGTGCGGCCCGCCTCGTCCTCGAAGCGGACGGTTCCGGCGACCACCCGGGAGAGACCGGTGACCGCCTCGTCCACTCCCCCGCCGCGCAGCGCGGCCCGCAGCAGGTCCTCGTGCAGGGCGACCGCGCGGTCGACGGTGGTCACGTGGTCGCGCAGCCGCTCGATGAGACGGGCGTTGTCGATCGCGACGGCGGCGTAGGCGGCCAGCGAGGACAGCAGTGAGGTCTCCTGTCCTGTGAAGGACCGCACCCGGCGCTGGGCCACCATCAGGACGCCGAGCGTCTCCCCGCGCAGGCGCAGGGGCGCGCCCAGGATGGTGCGCAGCCGCTCGGCGCGGGCCACGTCGTCCACGCCCGGCGCGTGGTGCAGTCCGGCGTCGTCGAGGTAGTCCGTGCTCTGCACCGGCTCTCCGCGCTCGACCACCCGCCCGGCGAGCCCGCTGCTGGGCTCCAGCACGATGCCGCGCAGGCGCGGTCCCGTTGAGCCGTCGGTCACCTCGATGGTCATCTTCCCGTCCGAGCCGGTCAGCGCGAGGTAGGCGACGTCCACGTCGAGCAGGCGCCGCGCCTGGGCGACGCTCTCCTGGAGGAGCGCTCCGCGTTGGTGCGTGCCGGTCAGCCGCAGCGCGAGGTCTCCGAGCGCCGCCAGCTCCCGTGCCCGCTGCTGGCGCTCGCGCAGCCGGGAGCGGAGCCGCTCGGCGCGCAGCGCCTCGGCGGCGATCCGTTCCCGTTCGGCCTCCTGGGTGGCCGCCGCCAGCCGCCGCTGCCGCAGCGCCTCGTACGCCGTCGGCTCCGCGTCCTCCAGCAGCAGCTGCAACCACGACTCGGCCCGCTCGTCCACGCCGCCATGCTCTCACCGGAACGCGGCGACCTGCCGTCGCGGCAGGCGCTGGGGCCTCGTCCCGCGGATCTGGGCCGGGAAGGGGGTGCCACCGCCCACCCTCGACGACGTCGACGTGGACACCGGGCGGGCGAGGCCCACCGCCCCGGCACCCACCCGCGGTGACGTACCGCTTAACGGTCATTAACATCTGCTCTGACGCCGGCGCCCGGCGTCCGCACATCCGCACACCGGCGGCCCCGCCGCCGTGACCGCCGCACCGGCGTGAGGAGTTGGCCGTGGCCTCTGAGTACCCACTGACCCCGACGACGAGTCCGACTCCGGCGGCGGAACGCGCTCGCATCCTCGCCGCGCCGGGCTTCGGCCGCTACTTCACCGACCACATGGCCACCGCCACCTGGAGTGCGGACCTCGGCTGGCACGGCCACCGCGTCGGCCCGCTTGAGCCCTTCTCGCTCCACCCCAGCGCCGCCGTGCTGCACTACGCGCAGGAGATCTTCGAGGGGCTCAAGGCCTACCGGCACGCCGACGGCACCGTCTGGCTCTTCCGGCCGGAGGAGAACGCGGCACGCTTCGCCCGCTCGGCGCGGCGGATGGCGCTGCCGCAGCTTCCCGAGGAGGACTTCCTCGCGGGGGTGGAAGCGCTCGTCCGCGCCGATGAGCCGTGGGTCCCGGTGCCGGGCAACGAAGAGAGCCTGTATCTGCGCCCGTTCATGTTCGCCTCCGAGGCCTTCCTCGGGGTGCGCCCCGCCACGCAGCTCGTCTTCTCGGTGATCGCGAGCCCCGCCGGCCCCTACTTCGCCGGCGGCCTCACCGGCGTCACGCTGTGGGTGACCAGCACCTACTCCCGGGCGGCCAGGGGCGGTACGGGCGCGGCCAAGTGCGGCGGCAACTACGCGGGCGGGCTGGCCGCCCAGCTGGAGGCCGAGGAGCACGGCTGCGACCAGGTGCTGTACCTCGACAGCGCCGGCGAGGGCAACCTGGAGGAGTCGGGCACCATGAACCTGTGCCTGATCACCGCGGACGGCCGCCTGATCACCCCGCCGCTGGGCACGATCCTCGAAGGCGTCACCCGCGACACCCTTCTCACATTGGCCGCCGAGGCCGGGCTGACCTGCCAGCAGCGCCCGATCACCATCGAGGAGCTGCGCGCGGGCGCCGCCGACGGCACCGTCACCGAGGTGTTCGCGGCGGGTACGGCGGCCGTGGTCACCCCCGTGATCGGCTTCAAGGGCGACGGCTACGCGTTCACCGTCGGCGACGGCGAGCCGGGCCGGCAGACGGCGGCCCTGCGCACGCGGGTGCTGGACATCCAGTACGGCCGCGCCGAGGACGCGCACGGCTGGCTGCGCCGCGTGCTGTGACCCCTTCGGGAGCGGGTCACGCCTCGGGCCGGCGGGTGGCGGCGGCCATGCGGTCAGGCAGGTCGGCCGTGTGGGGGTCCCAGCCGGGCCCAGGCGGGGCTGGCGACGGAGGGTGGGCGGCCAGGTGGGCGGCCCACGCCTGAGGATCCTTGCCCAGGTCGACGCCGGTCAGGGCGGCCAGGCGAGTGTGCGCCTGTTCGGCCAGCAGGGCGCGGTTGTCCGTCAGGTAGCGGAGGAGGACGCGGTAGCCGTCGCCGCTGCCGCAGGCCGCCAGGGCCCGGCCGATGCCCAACTCCAGCAGTGCACGCCTCTCCTGTACGTCGTCCGGCTCCACCACGCGGCCGCCGCGTTGCTGGTCGCGCAGGGCAGGCCGGCCGTGCAGGGCCTCCAGAACGGGCACGGCCGCCGGGTCGCCCCACCGCTCCGCCCCCGCGCAGACCGCGTCCACCCACGCGAACGGAGACCTCGCCGGATCGCGGAAGGTCTCCTCGTCCGCGTCCACCAGTTCCGCCACGCGCCGCCAGAGGGCGAGGACGCCAGGCGCGCGGGCGAAGGCCAGGGTGTGCAGCAGATACACCTCGTCGGGCATCGCCGACTGGTCCGGCGGCAGCTGCGCCTCGCGGATACGGGAGGTGCGCGGGGGCAGCCCGCTCCCGGCGAGCCGGCCCGCCAGGTGGCGCAGCAGCTCCCTGCTGCCCTCCGGACGGCCGCGCAGCGCCAGCAGTTGGCCCAGCAGCAGCCGCACCCCGGGCACGGGCTCCCGTACCAGGGCTTCGGCCAGGGCGTCGGTGGTGCCGGTCCTGGTGTCGAGTGCCAACAGGACGAACGGGATCCGCCCGTGGAAGACCTCGCGACGGCCCATGTCGGCGTACGTGTGGAGCGGCGCGTGAGAGGCCAGTTCACGGATCAGCTCCGCGGTGTCCTGGGCGGTGGCGGTGCCGGTGGTGGTGCCGGCAGGGTCGATGCCGGTGCCGGTGCCGGGCGGCGACGCGCTCGGGGCCTCCGCGGGCAGCCTGCCTCGGCGGACGAGCTCCGCCTGGAGTGCGGCCACGGGAAGCTCGTCGGGTACCACGCGGGCCGCGGCGCAGCGGGCGGCGGCCAGGCCCGCCACGTGCCCGAGGTTCTCCATGTCGGCCTGCATGCGCAGCGCGGGCAGCGCGTCGTGCGTGGCCGACAGCGCTTTGCCCGCCACGAGCAGGCCCGTCACACCGCGTGGGAGCAGCGCGCGGTACGGCACCTGGACCAGCAGATTCGGCGGTATCAGGCCGAGTTGGGGCCACAGCGCCTCGCCTTTGCCCTTGAGGTCGTGGTTGGAGAAGTGCACGCTCACCACGTCGGGCCAACGGCGCCCGGTGAGCTGGTCGGTGAGCGTGAGCACCACCTGGCCGCGCAGGTGGCGTGACTCGCGGCCCGCGGGCGCCGGCGCGTGGTCGTGCATCCGGCGGCCGCGGCGGCGTGCGGCGAGCACCGCCCGGGTCACGTCGACGACGTCGGTGGCGTCGGCGAGGCCGCCGAAGTCGTTGCGGGAGACGCCCGGTGCCTCGATCCGGCCCAACGACGACCACATCACGGTGTGCGTTCCGGCCGCGCCGTATGTGCAGGGGGCGCCGGCCCACGCGGCCAGGTCGGCGTCCCCCGTCGCGTCGACCACGACGCGTGCCCGCACGGCGAACGGCCCCAGGTCCCCGGCGAAGACGGCGCCGACGACCCGGTCCCCCTCGCACAGCACCGCGCACGCCCGGGCGTCGTAGACGTTGTGCACACCCGCCCGGTGCAGGGCCTGGTGGAGGGCGAACGCCTTGGCCTCGACGGTCCAGCGGCCCACACCGCCGCGCAGGCCCAGCGCGCGGTGCGTACGGTGCACCTCCGTGCGCAGCCGGGCCGCCCAGCCCTCCCTGCGGCCGAACCAGTAGCTGGGCACTCCCCCGTAGGTGCCGGCCCCTCCCGGCCCGGGGCCGGCCTCCACCAGCGCCACCCGGGCTCCCTCCTCGGCTGCCGTCCAGGCGGCGGACGCGCCGCTCGGACCGCCGCCCACCACCAGGACGTCCACCGTGGCGCCGAACGGCACCCCCACGTCCGCCACCCGCTCGCGCGGATACCGGCGGCCACGCTGCGGGGCGTCCTGCTCCCCCGTCCGCAACGTGCCCGACGACGGACACGGGAGGCGGACCGGCTCGGCGAGGGCGCAGGGCGGCGCGGCAACGGACGGCGCGGCGTCCGCGGTGGGGCTCGCGTCCGCAGTGAGGCTCGCGTCCGCGGTGGATACGGCGTCCGCGGTGGGCGCGGGCCCGGCGATGGGGCCTCGGGGCGCGGGGGCCATGGCACGGGCCAGGTCCACACCGTTCCCGACAGCCGCGAACGGGTCGAGCAGCGGGGCGTCCGCCGTCATGGCGAGCAGTGGGGCGGGCGCGCACCACACGCCCGGGCGTACGGGGTCGGGGAGGGAGCGCCCGGAGGCGGCACGGGCGGCCAGCGGGCGGGTACCGAGCGCTCCCAGGACGGCATGGCGGAAGGCCGGATGCTCGCGCAGCAGAGTGCCGGCCGCACGCAGCGCGGACCACCGGTCGCCTGTGGTGGCGAGCAGTGCGTAGAGGTGGCCCTGTCCACGGCAGCCGTCCACGAACCGCGCACCGGCGGCCGCCGGGTGATGTGCCAGCCGCGCCGCCTCCCCCGCCTCCTCCGCCACCCGGTCGAACTCCACGGACCAGACGCCGCCTCGGCCCCTCCCGCCCGCTCGCCGTCCGGCGCCGTGGATCACCGGGTGGTTGCCGGTCGCATCCAGCAGACGGGTGCAGCGCACCAGTTGCCTCCCGGACTTGCCCGCGATCACCACTCCGCGCCCCTCACCCGCCTCCCCATGGTGGAGCGCCAGCGGATCGACGCCGTACAGCACCTGGCCGCCGGCGGCCGTCAGCGTCTCCTCCAGGTGGAGTTTCCAGGCGGTCGGGCGGAGCGGGAGGTGGCGGCCGGGCGGCGTGCCCGGGGGCAGCAGCCCGGCGAGCAGCGGTGGTGGCGGGTGGCCGTCCTCCGGCGTGGTCAGCCAGGGGCGGTTGGCGGCCGTCAGCTCGCCGCCCAGCATGTAGCCGTGTTCCAGCACCACGACCGACCGCCCGGCGCCGGCCAGTTCGACGGCTGCCGCCACGCCTGTCAGGGTGCCTCCGAGCACCGCCACGTCCACGTCGAAGAGCACGGGCAGTGCTCGGCCGGGCAGTCGCAGCGCGTCGCCGCTCACGCCGCGTCCGGCGGGGGCACGGTGCCGGTGGCGGCGACGCGCGCGTACCAGTGGCCGCTGTCCTTGAGGGTGCGGGTCTGGGTCGTCCGGTCGAGGTGGGCGAGGCCGAAGCGGGGCCGGTAGCCCATCGCCCATTCGAAGTTGTCGACGAGGGACCAGTGGTAGTACCCCTCCACCGGCGCTCCCGCCTCCCGGGCGCGGTGCACGGCCTCCAGGTGGGCCCGCAGGAAGGCGGTGCGCCGCTCGTCCCTGACGCGGCCGTCCGCGTCGGGCCCGTCGTCGTAGACCGCCCCGTTCTCGGTGACGAGCAGGGGCGTGCCGGGGTAGTCGCGGTGCAGGCGCAGCAGCAGGCGGCACAGGTCGTCGGGGACGACTTCCCAGCCTGTGTCGGTGCGCTCCACGTCCGCGCGGCCCGGCTCGACCTTCCACGGCCACGGCCCGTCACCTGGGCGGGCCGAGACGATGCGGCGGGTGTAGTAGTTGACGCCGATGAAGTCGCTGCCCGTGCCGATGAGTGCCAGGTCGCCGTCGTGCACGAAGTCGAGCGGTCCGGTGGCCCGCTCCCAGTGCTCGCGCATGTCGTCCGGGTAGCCGCGGCCGAGGGCCGGGTCGAGGAACCAGCGGTTGACGTAGCCGTCGGAGGCGCGCGACGCGGTCCTGTCTGCGTCGCTGTGGGGGTCGAGCGGGGTGTGCGGAAAGAGGCTGTAGGCGATTCCGGCGCGGGAGTCGGGGCGCCCGGCACCGCGCAGTGCCCGCGCGGCGAGGCCGTGGCCCAGCAGCAGGTGGTGCATGACGCGGACGCAGGCCGCCAGGTCCTTCTCGCCGGGGGCGTGGAGCCCGAGTTGGTGGCCGAGTACGCCGACGATCCACGGCTCGTTGACGGTGACCCAGTCGCGTACCCGGTCGCCGAACTTCTCGAAGCAGACGGCCGCGTACTCGGCGAAGCGTTCCGCTGTCCGGCGGACCCGCCACCCGCCCTCGTCCTGGAGGGCCTGCGGCAGGTCCCAGTGGTAGAGGGTGACCAGCGGGTGGATGCCGCGCTCCAGGAGGCCGTCGAGGAGACGGTCGTAGTGGGCCAGGCCGCGCGGTTCGAGGCGGCCGCCGCCCTCGGGCAGGAGGCGCGGCCAGGCCAGGGAGAAGCGGTAGGCGTTGAGGCGGAGCGCGGACATCAGCTCCAGGTCCTCCTCGACGCGGTGGTAGTGGTCGGCCGCCTCGTCGCCGGTGTCGCCGTTGTCGACCGCGCCGGGAACGCGGCAGAACCGGTCCCAGATGGAAGGCCCGCGCCCGTCGGCCTCCACGGCGCCCTCCACCTGGTACGCGGAGGTGGCGGCGCCCCACCGGAAGCCGGGTGGGAAGCGCAGTGCGCCGCGCGGGCTCTTCTCGGTGACGGGTACGTCGGCGGTCATCGCAGCTCCTCGAATTCCGGCATGGCGCGGGCTCGTTCGCAGGCGTACAGCAGGACGCCCGCCGACCAGGCATGCGAGAGGGTCAGCAGCATGCCCTTCGCCTGGAAGCACTCGGTCTGGTAGAAGCGTTCGCTGACCATGCCCCGGTAGGCGTTGAAGTCGCCGTCGGCGCGGGCCACGAACTGGCGGAAGCAGTCGAGGTTCTCCCGCGCCGAGGTCAGGTAGTGGGGATCGTGCAGGTGGCGGGCCAGCCGCACCCACTCGGGCAGGCAGATCAGCCCGAAGGAGTGCAGGTGCTGGTTGGAGGGGGACGCCTGGTCGCCGCCGCGGGTGCGGAAGCCGTAGGCGCCGAGCAGGGTGTGCGGGGGGAAGCTGACGTCGTAGCTGTAGCGGAAGGTCAGTGTCCAGTCGGCGGCGCGGCGGGCCAGGTCCAGCCAGCGCGGATCGCCAGGGTCCGCCTCGTGCAGCAGCGTGTAGGCGATGACGGCGTTGTACCCGTCCTCCGAGGTGGGGGCCAGGGAGACGTCCTCGGGCGCACCGCACAGGAACTCGTCGCGCAGGTCGGCCGCGAAGGCGCGTCCGGCGTGGCACGCCGTGGCCAGCCACGCCGGCTCGCCGAGCGCGGCGGCGGCCTCGGTCAGCGGCGCGACCCACGCCAGCCCGGCGCTGCCCTCGTAGGTCAGGGGAGCGCCCGTGTCGCTGTGGTGGGCGGCGGCCAGCCGCCCGTCGTGGGCCCGCCGCCCGCCGTGGGCGACGGCGAGGTTGGAGCGTACGGCCCGCTCCCAGCCGGGGTGGTCGTGGCCGCGTGCGCGCTCGGCGGCCAGCGCCCGCAGCAGGAAGAGAGTGGCGTCGCCCAGGGTGCGCGAGTGCAGCCGGTGCGGTTCCGGCGTCCAGCCGGCGCTCCAGCCGCCGCGCGCGCCCCACTGCCCCCAGAACGTACCGCCGGGTGCGAGGTTTTCCGCTATGTGGTCCAGCACGCCGACCGCGGCCTCGGCCATGCCAGGATCACGGGTGCGCCGGGCGTGCAGCAGCAGGGCGTGCGCGTAGGGGGTGCCGCTCACCCAGGAGACGTGCATGGCGCTGCGGTCACCCCGCTCCCCCAGCGCCTCGCGGTCGAAGGCCGCCGTCTCCAGCAGTACGGGCGGGTCGTCGCGGTAGTGCCAGCGGTGCAGTCCGTAGGCGCACAGCCGCGCCGCCTCGTCCAGTCCGACCCAGGCGGCGGGCTCCTTCGGCACGGGGGTGCGCTCGTGCAGGGTGCGCAGCACGGGCGCGTAGGCGTGCGGGTCGGTATCGAGCAGGTGCACGGTGAAGCGCACGGTGCGAGTCGTCTCCGGCTGCCAGGTGTGCGTGGGGGTTCGCGGGGGCCGGGGCGTGGCGGAGCCGTAGTAGACGACGGGCTCTTCCCGGAAGGGGGCGTGGAGGCGCAGCGCGGGGTGGCGGCCCGGCAGCAGCGCGAAGCCGACGCCCTGCTCCCCCAGCTCGCCCACTTCCGCCACCAGCGCGAGGGCTGCGCCGCCCAGCCGGTCACGGGCGAAGACGGCTGGGGTGGCGCACCGGTCGGCGCGGAACGACCACGCGTCGGCCACCAGTGCCCGCGGATCGTCGGTCCCCTCCGCGAACCGCGGGTAGGGCCGCTCGCATCCCGGCAGCCTGCCGGGGCCGTAGAAGACGCCGGGGATGAGCCAGCCGGGGTCCTCGGTCTGTCCGAGCCGCACCTCGATCCGCAGCCCGGCGGCGGTGGGGGTCCGGGCCGTTCTGCGTACGGTCAGCGCCCCTTCGTACGCCTGGGCGCGCGGGTCGGTGGGTCCGTAAGGGCGCAGGTGCATGCGGGCCGCGAATCCGTGTGCGGCACCGCGCAGTTCGCGGCTTCCGTCCGGGTGCGGCCGGTCTTCGTGGACGGGCACCGGCAGGCAGTCCCCTTCCGGTGTCATCAGGGCGACGACGCAGGGCAGCGCGACCTCTCCCCCGTCCGGGGTGCGCAGCCGTGCCGCCTGGTGGGGTGGTGCGTCAGCTGAGGGTGCGGGCACGTGAGGTTCCCTCCGTCCAGGGCTGCCGCCCGTCGGTGGCGGGTGCCGCGCGCCACCGGCGGAGCCGGGCACGGTCTCGCCGGGGCGCGGGGTGGCTGTGCGTCGCCGCGAGGTGGTTCATGCGTCGTCGCGGGTCCTCTCCAGCAGGTCCGTCTCGACGACGGGCTGTTCGGGGTCGCGCGGTACGCGGAACGTCTTGATCTCGCAGGGGCCGAAGTCCGCCTCGATGTACCGCCCTTCGGCCAGGGGCAGTCCGATCCTGGCGTGGGCCGAGTGGCCCGTGGACTCGTAGGCGCGGACGATCAGGTCGCCGGTGGCGTCCTCGTCCGCCTTGACGACGGTGACCAGGACGCTGCCCGCGCCGTCGTCCGCGTGCGCGGCCCGCTGCGGCAAGGGCCCGTCGTGGAAGGTCTCCAGCAGGCTGAGGAGGGGCTGGTTGAGTTCGGCGGCGCGGCGCGCCGGGTCGGCGTCCCGCCAGTCGCCGGCGTGCGGGATGAGCAGCAGTTGGAAGTCCTGGCGGCCCTGGTCGAGGTAGTCGTAGATGCCGTCGGGGTCGAGTTGGCGCGGCTCGTGCCAGGCGTAGGCGGGGCTGCGCAGTGCGGTGAGGCCGATCTCGCCGCCGGTGACGTCGTGGCCGTGCTTGCTGTCGTTGGCGACGGTGAGCCCGGCGCGGCGGCCGTCGGGCAGTGTGCCGCTGACGTCGACCCACGCCTGGGTGGGCTCCTCGGTGCCGTCGGGGACGCGTTCGAGGTGCCCGTAGGGGATCTCGTGGGTGGCGGTCGCCTCCGACAGCGCGGTGGGGAAGCGGAGCTTGAGCAGCTTGAGCTGTTCGTGCCAGTCGACGGTGACGCGGACCTCCACCTGGCGGGACCCGGCGGAGACGACGTACTCCTCGGCGAGCGTGGAGCGCTCGTAGCGGCTCTCGACGCGCAGCACGGCGCGGACGGGCCCGTGCTCGACGAGCCGGACGCGGGCGGGGGTGAAGGAGCCGATGGCCCGGTCGTAGGCGCGCACCCGGTGGCCCCAGGTGTCGGAGGGGTCGTCGACGACGACGGCATGCGGGCCCGGACGCTCGGGCAGCAGCTCGGCGCCGGAGTCCTTGTCGAACAGGGAGCTGAGCCAGCCGGTTTCGGGGTCGAGGGTCAGCCGCAGGTGCGCGTTTTCCAGGCTCGTGCCGGTGGCGGTGACGGGCTCCGGGCCCTCGCCGGCCGCGAGGACGTGCTCAGGGGTGTTGCCGCTTCCGGGGGCCTGCCGCGGGTTCGCGCCCGGGCGCAGGTGGTAGACGCGGTAGCCGAGGGGCGGCACGGCCGCGCGGAAGGCGAGCCGGCCCCGGCTGCCGCTCATGGTGGCCTCGGAGCGGGTGAGCTGGACGGGGACGGGCGTGTCCTCCTCGTCGGTGAGCCCGGCGTCTGCCGCCTGCCCGAACTCCGTCTCGACGTCGGTGTGCACCTCCCAGGGGTGCGGGTTGAAGACGACGAGCGGGACGGTCTCCTCCCGCAGCGGGATGGCGATGCGGGAGGAGACGGCCTGGACGGCGCGGTTGCAGGCCTCGGCGGCCAGCGAGCGGGCCCGCCCGTAGTCGTCGCGGGCGTCGTCGTAGGCGGAGCGCAGGGAGGTGCCCGCGAGGATGTCGTGGAACTGGTTGAAGAGGACCAGTTTCCACGCCTCGGCCAGCTGCTCGTGCGGGTAGGGCTCGCCGGTGACGGCGGCGGCGACCGCGGCCCACTTCTCGGCGCGCTGGAGGTCGTTCTCGGCGCGGCGGTTCCACGCCTTGATGCCGGAGTGCGCCGAGTAGCAGCCCGGGCCGTGGTGCTGGAGTTCGCCGGCGTGCACCGGGATGTCGTCCCGGTCACGTATGCGCTGGTAGAAGGCTTCTGGGTGGCTGAGTTCGAGCCGGGGCAGGCCACCGAGCCGGTTGAGGCGTTCGACGCTGTCGAGGTTGGTGCGTGTGGGGCCGCCGCCGTGGTTGCCGACCCCGTAGAAGACCATCAGCTCCCGCTCGTCGGGCGGCATGATCGCCAGCGCCTTGTCGAGGTGCCCGCCGATGTCGCGCCCGTTGCTGGTGTACTCGTGCGGCAGCCGGTAGGCCAGCACCCGGGAGCCGTCGGGGGCCTCCCAGTGGAAGAACTGGCCCGGCAGCCGCTGTTCGTGCGGCCCGGGGCGCAGGAACATGTAGCCGTCCATGCCCGACTTGCGCAGCAGCTGCGGCAGCATCGCGTTGTGTCCGAACGGGTCGACGTTGCAGCCGACGGTGGCCGTCGTGCCGAAGCGCTCCAGCAGGTACCGCTGGCCGTACAGGGCCTGGCGGACGAACGACTCCCCGGAGGGGATGTTGCAGTCGGGTTCGATCCACCAGCCGCCGACGACCTGCCAGCGGCCCTCGGCGACGCGCTTGCGTATCTCCTCGAACATCCGCGGGTCGTGGCGCTCGATCCACTCCAGGTACATGACGGAGTCGCAGGTGAACACGAAGCCGGGGTACTCCTCCATGCGGTCGAGCGCGGAGCGGAAGGTCGCGCGTATCTCCTGGAGCCCTTCGGGCCAGCGCCACAGCCACACGGGGTCGATATGCGCGTTGCCGACGAGGTGGAGGGTGCGCCGGCGGGAACCGGGCGTCGCGCGGGGGGCCGGGGTGGTCATGCGGGCGTCTCCAGACGGTCGCGGTCGCTGGGGCGGGGTGGGGCGGCGGTCGGGGCGTGGTCGGTCTCGGCGGCCCACGCGTCGACCCGCTCGCTGAGCAGGTGCAGCAGGGTGAGGTGTGCTTCCTGGATGCGGGCTGTGGCGGTGGCGGGCACGAGAAGGGTGTGGTCGGCGTGCTCGGCGGCGGGCATGCCGTCCTGCTCACCGCCGGTGAACAAGGCGGTGACGGCGCCGGCGGCGCGGCCCGCCGCCAGTCCGCGCACGACGTTGGGCGAGCGTCCCGAGGTGGTGAAGGCGAGCACCATGTCGCCGGGGCGTGCCAGTGCCCGCACCTGGCGGGCGAACACGTCGTCGAACGCGTAGTCGTTGGCGATGCAGCTGACGACGCTGGGGTCGGTGGCCAGCGACACCGCGGGCAGCGGGCGCCGCTCGCGCAGGTAGCGGCCGATGAGTTCGCCCGCCAGGTGCTGGGCGTCGGCCGCGCTGCCTCCGTTGCCGAAGGTGTAGAGGCGGCCGTCTTGGGCGTAGACGTCGATGAGCGCGTCGGCGACGCGGTGGAGCGCGGGCAGCAGGGCGCGGGTCGCCCCGAGCGCGGCGAGGTGCTCGGCCAGGTGGGCGGCGAGCCGGTCCGCGGCGGGTTCTCCGGCGGGCCGGGTGGGGGTGGGGTGGGCGGGGTCAGCCATGACGCTCCTGGTCGCGGTGCGGATTCGTGAGGCGTTCGAAGGCGATGGCGGCGGCGCCGAGCACGCCGGCCTGGTCGGCGCGTGCGGCCCGCACGATGCGGGCGGCGCCCGCGGCCGGGCCCATGGCCCGTGCGGCGACCAGCTGCCGTACGGGCGCCAGGAGTTGCTCCCCCGCCCGGGTGACGCCGCCGCCGAGCACGACCAGGTCGGGCTCGAAGACGTTGACCAGAGTGGTGAGGCCGCCCGCGAGCAGGTCGACCGTCTCGTCCCACACCCGGGTGGCCACCGCGTCCCCGTGTCGCGCCGCCGCTGCCACCTGCGCGGCGGTCGGGTCGGCGGTGCGGCCCAAGGCGGTGGACTCGCCCCGCAGGCGGGCTTCGGTGGCGGCTTCGGCCGCGCGCCGGGCGAGGGAGGTGCCCGAGGCGTACGCCTCCAGGCAGCCCGCGCGCCCGCAGCTGTCGCACCGGCGCCCGCCGGAGCGGACCGTCACGTGTCCGGGTTCGCCGCCGTTCCCCGCCGCGCCGCGGAAGGTCCGCCCTTCGAGGACGACGCCGCCGCCGATGCCGGTGGAGATCGTCAGGTAGAGCAGATGACGGCAGCCGCGTCCGGCGCCGAAGCGCCACTGGCCCGCAGCGCCGGCCGTGCCGTCGTTGTCCAGGACGGCACGCGGACCGAACCGTTCCTCGGCCAGCCGCGTGACGGGGATGTCACGCCAGCCGGGCAGGTGGGGCGGGGCGATGAGCAGGCCGGTGGCCGAGTCGAGCGGGCCGCCGCAGCCGATGCCCGTGCCCAGCAGGGCGGCGGGGGCGACGCCCGCGCGGGTCAGGACGTCCTCGCCGAGGTCGAAGAGCCGCTTGAGGCACGCCTCGGGTCCGTTTCCGACGCCCGTGGGACAGACGGCGAACGCCTGGGTGCCGCCGTCGGCGGTCACGACGCCCGCGGCCAGCTTCGTCCCGCCGATGTCGAGGGCCAGCACCGGCCGCCCGGTGCAGTCCGGGTGGGGTCGGTCGGGCGGGGTGCGGCGCGCGCCGCCGTGCTGGGGGTGGGTCATCAGCCCTTCCGTCCTTGTGTGGCGATGCCGGAGACGAAGTGCCGCTGGCCGAGGAAGAAGACGAGGATCATCGGCAGGGTGACGATCAGGCTGGCGGCGCACACGATCTCCCAGCGCATCTCGCCGCCCTCCCCGAACTGGTCGAGCACCGCCTTCAGACCGCGCGGCACGGTGTAGAGGCCGGGGTCGCGCAGGTAGATCAGCGGCCGCACCAGATCGGTCCAGGCGGCCTGCACCTCGAAGACGAACGTGACGACCATGGCGGGCTTGCACAGCGGCACGGCGATCTGCCAGAACATCCGCCAGTAGCTGGCGCCGTCGATCCTGGCCGCCTCGAACAGCTCCCGCGGCAGGCCGAGGAAGAACTGCCGCAGCAGGAAGATGTAGAAGGCGCTGCCGAACAGGTTGGGGGCCCACAGCGGTACCTGGGTGCTGGCCAGGTGGAGCCAGTTGAAGATCAGGTACTGCGGCACCATCGTCACCACGGCGGGCAGCATCATCGTGGCGATGACGAGCCCGAACAGCGCGTTGCGGCCGGGGAAGCGGAAGTAGGCGAAGCCGAAAGCCACCAGGGAGGAGCTGACGGTGACCGTGACGGCGGCGGCCGCAGTGACGGTGACGCTGTTGCCGACCCAGGTCAGCAGCGGCACCGCGGTCCAGATCTCGGTGTAGTTGGCGAACTGCCACACCGTGGGGATCAGCGCGTTGTCGAAGACGTGTTCCGACGGTTTCAGCGAGGCGCTGATCAACCAGACGAACGGGTAGAGGAAGACGAGGGAGGCGCAGGTCAGCGCGAGCAGGCGCAGCGCCTTCCCCGTACGGGTCTCCCTCCGGCGGCGCCCGGATCCTTCGCGGCCGGGCGCGGCGGCCGGGCGCCGCCGCGCGGCACCGTGCGCGGCGCTGCTGTCCCGATCCCGCTGCGGTGGCTTGTGGTCGGGCGGCGAAGCGGTGAGGCCGCTCATCGGGTCTCCCCCTCGTAGTAGACGAACCGCCGGCTCAGCCGGGCCTGGAGGACGGTGATCACCAGGATGATCACAAAGAGCAGCCAGGACATCGCCGACGCGTAGCCCATGTGCATGAACTGGAAGGCCTGCTGGAAGAGGTAGACGACGTAGAAGAGCGCGGCCTCGTGGCTGTAGGTCTGGGCGTTCGAGGTGCCGAAGAAGGCGGTGTAGGCCTCGTCGAAGGTCTGGAGGGCGGCGATGGTGTTGACGACGAGGGTGAAGAAGACGGCGCCGGAGATCTGCGGCAGCGTCACGTGGCGGAAGGACTGCCAGCGTCCCGCGCCGTCGAGTTCGGCCGCCTCGTACAGGTCCTGCGGCACGGCGCGCAGCGCGGCCAGGTAGATGACGACGGTGCTGCCCAGCGCCCACAAGGTGGTCAGCACCAGCCCCGGTTTCACCCACGCGCCGTCTGTCGTCCAGCTGGGGCCGTCGACGCCGACCCAGCCCAGCGCGGTGTTGATGAGCCCGACGTTGCCGTTGAACAGCAGCAGGAAGAGGATGCCGACGGCCACGGACGGTGTCATCACCGGCAGGTAGAAGACGGTACGGAAGAACCCGGCCGCCCTCCCCACGCGCAGCAGCAGCAGCGCCAGTGCCAGCGCCAGCGCCATGGACAGCGGCACCCGCATCAGGGCGAAGAGGAGCGTGTTGGCCATGGAGGTGGCCACCTGGGGGTCCTCGAACAGCTGCCGGTAGTTCTCCAGGCCGACGGAGCGGGTGGCGCCGATGCCGTCGTAGTTGGTGAACGACAGGACGAAGCTGGCGGCCATCGGCCCGGCGGTCAGGGCGAGGAAGCCGACCATCCAGGGGGAGATGAACGCGTACGCGGCGCGGGTGTCGCGGCGGCGCCAGGAGGCGAGCCAGCGGCGGGTACGGGCGCGCCGGGACGCCTCGGGCGCGGACAGGGGCCGCGCGGAGGGGTCCGGGGTGCCGGCGGGGGGCTCGGGGGAGGAAACGGGCGAGGCGGACGAGGTGGATGTTCCCATCGGTCACTCACCGTCCTGCGCGGCGCGGTCGAGCGCCGACTGGGCCCTGCGCTGGGCCTCGTCCAGTGCCTCCTGGGCGGTTTGGGTACCGGAGAGCACGCTGTTGACCGCGTTCATCCACGCCTTGCGGAACTCGCTGCCCGCCGCGTTCGCCGGCACGGTGACGGCGTCGTCCTGCGCCGAGTAGAGGGTGGTGGCCGCGTCGTCGAACGCCGGGTTGCCGGTCTTCTTCCACACCTGGTTCCTGATGCGGCGGTCGGCCTCCTTGTTGCCCGTGAAGTCACCGATGTAGGGGGAACCGTCCGCGCGGATGTCCTTCGCCTTGGCCCTGGCCGCCTTCACCCAGGTGTCGGCCGCGGTCATCGTGGCGATGAACTCGCACGCCTTGTCCGGGTGCTCGGATCCCTTGGGTATCGCCCAGCTGTAGCCGGAGACGTAGTTGAGCGGCTCGCCCTCGCGATCGCGGAAGGCTGTGGTGGTGAGCGCGGCCTTCGGGGTGGTGTCGGCGAGGACGTTCACGTACCAGTCCTCCATCGGGTAGGCGCCGACCTGGTTGCGGACGAACTGGTTGGCCGCGCCGAACTGGTCGAAGGAGTCACGCAGTGCTTTCATCCGGCCCCAGCCGCCCTGGGCGTCGATGAGCCTGACCGTGAAGTCGAGCGCCTCCACGACCTCGGGGCTGTTCAGCTTGGCGGTGCGGCCGTCGTCGCTGAGCAGCGCGCCGCCGTTGGCGCGCACCCACAGCGGAAAGAACTCGGGGATCTTGGGGTCGAAGCCGATCCGGGTCAGCTTGCCGTCCTTGCTGCGCCGGAGATCCTTGGCGAGCTTCAGCAGGCCGTCCCAGTCGGAGGTGTCCACGTCCTCGGGGCGGCGCCCCGAGTCCTTCAGCGCGGCACGGTTGAGCAGCATCACGCGGTTGTCGTAGGAGTCGGGCAGCCCGTAGACGGTGCCGTTCAGGGTGGCCTCGTCGATCGCGCCGTCGCGGTACTGGTCCAGGTCGATCCCGCGGTTCTTCAGGCAGCTGGTGAGCGGCACGACGGCCCCGCGGGAGGCGTAGCCGCCGAGCAGGGTGCGGTCCATGCGCACGACGTCGGGCGGGTCGCCCGCGGCCACCGAGGAGAGGAACTGCTGTTCGTCGAAGGCCCCTTGGTTGACCTGGAGGTGAACGCCGGTCAGGGCCTCGCGCGCCTCCTGGATCCGGACGTCGGCCAGAGCGTCGCCCTGGCCGAAGCCCATGGTCGTGAAGGTGCCCGAGGTGTCGGCGAAGCCGACGCCGCCGCAGGCGGTGGCCGGCAGCAGCCCGACCGCGGCGGCCAGCGCGGCCGCGGCCCGGCGCAGCCGGCGACGGGGTGGTGGTGCCGCCATGGCGCTCTCCCTTGAGGTTGGCTGACACGGGGGACGGATGGTGCGGGGTGTCCGGGGGTGCGGTGGAGGCTGACACGTCGCGGTGCGGCGCGAACGGCACGAGTCGGCCCGCCGGTTCGGCGTCACTCGGTCTGGCATCGATCCCAGATGGGAACGTAACCACATGCGGAAGGGGAATCAAGGGTCGGCGCACGGCCGGTTTTCCGGGGAATCCGCGCAGCCGGCTGGCGAGCGAGCCGTGCAGCGCGGCCGCTACCGCCTCGGGGGCGTCTCACCGTCGGTTCTGCGCGCCACGAAGACCAGCTCGCGGCCGGGCCGGTCGGGCGCGTCCCGCACGTCGCGCACCGCGAACCCCCGCTCCCCCAGGTCCGCCTCGACCTCCTCCCGGTCGCGGAACCTGAGCGTCGACTCGGACGTCAGCACCCGCCCGTCGGCGGAGAACTCGTAGGCGTGCCGGAAGGTCACCAACGGCCCCTCGACCGCCACGAGATCGCTCCAGCTCGCGACCGTGCCCCCGCCCGGCACCCGGGTCACGCGGTAGGAGTCCTCACGGTTCCACCGCTCCCAGGCCCGCACGGCGGGGTTCCTCGTCTCGAAGACCAGGTGGCCCCCAGGGCGCAGCGCGCCGTACGCGCTGCCCAGCGTCGAGCGCCACGCCTGCCGGCCGACGATCTCCTGAGCGACGTTGGCCGTCATCGTGACGAGATCGGCGTCCAGCGGTGGTGCCGCCCGCGCGTCGCCACAGATCCAGCGCACCGCCTGTCCACCGGCTTTGGACCGGGCCACATGGAGCGAGGCGCCCGCCGGATCCACCCCGGTGACCTCGATCCCACGGGCCGCCAGCAGCAGCGCGAACGTGCCGGTACCGCAGCCGAGGTCGAGCACCCGCCGCGCGCCGAGTTCCGCCACGAGAGCGAGGTAGGGCTCCAGGTCGGCGCGTTCGCCCTCCAGCACGTCGTAGAGGGCGGCGAGCCGGGGCTGCCTGAAGAGCTCGTCCGCCATACGCCCACGGTAGGTCCCCTGCCGCGCGGACGGCAGTGCGCGGGGCCGGGCCACGACCGCCGGTGTGCTCGGCGCTCCCAGCGTGCCCGGCCCTCTCGGTGCTCTCGCTCCGTTCGGCGTTTCCCGGCCGCCCGGCGTGCTGCGTTCGCCGGGCGGTCTCAGTCCGTTCGGCCCCGCCACACGCCGGAGCGCCACTGGGTGCGCAGCGTCGCGTAGTCACGCGCCTGAAGGCGCTCGCCCGTGCGGTCCAGGTGGGTGGTCACGTAGAGGGCGGGGACGCCGAGCGCGGGTTTGGCCTCGGTGTAGGCGCGCCACTGGGCCAGGTCGGGGGCGCACCAGTCGTCGGTGTCGACGAGGAGATGCGGGCAGCCGGCGCGGGCCACGGCGGCGCGGTAGCGCATCTGCGGGACGACGGGTGCGTACGGGTCCGGATCGTCCAGCCGCAGCATGTCGTTGAGCCGGACCATGTCGGTCACGTCGGCGAACGCCGGGTGCGGGGTGTGGGTGACCACCAGCGCGTCCGGTTTCGCCTCCTTGGCCGCCGCGTACATCACCGCCAGCTGCTGGTGCAGCAGCGCGACGCCCCAGGCGGGGCCGTGGCCCACGAGGTGGTGGCCCGAGGGCGTGTCGGCGGTGAAGTCGATCTTGAGGCCGTCCGCGTCCAGGCCGTCGGGGGCCAGCATCGCGCGCAGGTTGTCCCGCAGCAGCGCGCGTGCCTCGGGGTGACCGGGATCGAGCGCGACGGGGTGGCCGTCCGGAGTGCGCACGCACCAGCCGGCCGGCACGCCTTCGGTGGCCCAGGCGCGCCACCACAGCAGCACCCGCTGCCCGGCGGCGTGCCGCTCGGCGATCCAGCCGCGCAGGTCGGGCCACCGGCCGGCGTCCGGCTCCCAGGACCCGTACCGCCGCTGCCACTTGTCGTCGACCACGACGGTGCCGGGGACGAGACCGTGCCGGGCCAGGTGGTCGAGGTGGGCGTCGTACTCCGCGCGTGTGCTCAGTTCGGGCGCCGGGCGGCCGGTGTCGCGGGCCCTGGCCATCTGGGCGCCCCAGCCGCAGAACATCGGCTCCGACCACCAGGCGGGCCGGGCAGCACCGTCCTGGGGCGACGGCGGCGGCGCCCAGCCGCGCGCCACGAGCCAGGAGCGGTGGGAGCGCAGACCGGCGTACGGATCGGGGTGCCCGGGGGCGAGTCGCACGGTGGGGGTGCGGAACGCGCCGTCGACCGTGGTGTGTCCCTCGTGGTCGAGCCGGAGGTGCCAGCCGCCGTCTGAGGGCACGTAAGCCAGCTGGGTGAAGGTCTGCGCGGCGACGGGGCAGCCGATGCCGACGGTCCACCACGCATCGGCGAGGCCCGTCGCCGGCTCGGCGTCGTCGGGCAGTGCGGTCCGCGTCAACGCGAGGCACAGCGGCGCCGGGGTGAAGAACCAGTGGCCGCGGCCGGCCCGTGCGTCCCCGCACACGCCGATCACGGCGCTCTCGCCCGCGCCGCGCAGCAGCCGGCGCGGGGCGCCGGGGTTGGGCGAGAAGAGCGTCTGCCAGGCGTGGCCGCTGGGCCGCAGCCCGCTCCCCCGCCCGCCCAGCGCGGAGCGGAAGGCCAGCAGATGTGTTTCGTCCAGCCGCCCCGACCCCGTCACGTGCCAGCTCACCTCCGGGCCTTCGGGGCCGCACCACAGGCGGGTGTGCGCGCTCTGCCAGGCGGTACTGCGGCGGGCGACGGTGATCAGCGGGCAGGCGTCCTCGGTGGTGAGGACGGGCGGGTCGACGGAGAGGGTCTCGTCCCGGGCTCCGACGCGGTCCAGGGCGCCGGGGAGACTCAGTTGCAGCGGGTGGTCCGCGCCGGCGGCGAGACGCGCTGTGACACCGTCGGGCTCGACGGTCAGGCGGTATCCGGGTGCGGTGACCTCGAGACGGCCGTCGTCGTGGGCCTCGGCGCTCACCAGGGGTGCGGGACGCGGGCTCATCGGACGCTCACCAGGGCCTCGGCCTGCTGCCCGAACCGCACCTGTCCCACCGTCAGTTCGGCCCCCAGGCGCAGCCGTTCGGCGGGGAGTGCCGCGTCGTCCACCGCGACCACGAACTCGGCCACCGCTTCCGCGTGCCCGGCCACCTCCAGCACCGCCGAAGGGGGCTCCGCGTGCCAGCTCGCCGGCAGGGCCAGCCGCACCTCGGCCCGCTCGGGGCGCGGGAAGGGGTTGCGTATCTCCACCTCGATCCGCGTCTTGCCGCCGGGGCTGACGGCGCTGCGGTACGGGGTGATGCGGGCGCCGAATCCCTCCGCTGCGAAGTCGACGTCCTGAGGCAGCAGTGCGCGGTGCAGACGGGCCAGCTCGCGCCCCTTGTCCAGCAGCATGTCCAGGTAGGCGTCGGTCACCTCGAAGGGTGGCCAGTGGCCGCTGATCATCAGCTCGGGGCGCAGGGTGCGGTACAGCTCGGCGCTGCGGGTGAAGTCGTCGATCCGGAAGCGGTTGCGGTACTGGTAGTTGAGGATCTCGGGCCGCAGCCCCGGCTCCCACTCGGTGGTCTGCTGGTCGCCGGTGGCGATGACACGGCGGCCGTCGACGGTGAAGGAGTAGGCGGCCGCGTAGAGAGTGTGTCCGGGCAGGTCGTGGACGCCGATCTCGTACTCCCGCCAGCGCACGGGTGCGTCCACGGGGAGCACGCGGTCGACGGGGATCGGGTCGTACCACAGGCAGGGCAGGTCCCAGCGTTCGGGCGCGGCGAGGACGGGTGCGATGTGGGCGGGCGACCACACCCGCGTCCCGTGCACCTCGCGCAGCAGGTTGAAGCCCGCCACGTGGTCGTCGTGGTAGTGGGTGGGCAGCGCCACCTCGACGCGGTCGACGCCCAGGTCGCGGCGGAGGGCGTCGATGGAGGCGAGGAGGGGGCGGCGGGAGGCGCGGTCCGAGCCGCCGGGCAGACCGGTCGTCAGGTCGTAGCCGAAGTCGATGAGCAGGGCCGTGCCGCTCTCGGACAGCAGCGCGTAGGAGTTGGCCATCGAGGTGGTGTTGCGCAGCAGGTGCGGGGTGATCTCGCGCCACGGCCGCTCCAGCATGCGCGCGGCGTCCCAGGGCTCCTTGCGGTGCAGGTCGAGCAGGCGCGTCAGGTGGGTGCGGGCGCGGGCGACGGCCGCGGGCGGGTCGGTGACGGGTTCGCCGTGGGAGGGCAGCAGCAGGTCGGGCTCGTGTGTGAGGAGCTGGAGACAGGAAAGCACCGTGGCCGCGACGCCTTCCCGTCCGGCGTGAGGGTGGTGTCCGGTGTAGGCCCACTGCGTGGCCGCGAGCGACCAGACGCGGCCCTCGCCGTGGAGGAGGTCGCCGACGAAGGCGAGGCGGCGGCCGCCGTGTTCGACCAGGTAGCTGACGGAGCCGACGGTGTGGCCCGGGGTGGGCAGGGTGTGCACGGCGAAGGGGCCGTGGCGCTCGGTGCGGTACTCGGCGACCGTCCCGGTGACGGGCACTTGTTCGAGCAGCGAGAAGCGGTCCTGGCGCACGTCGTAGTCGTTGGCCAGCGGCCTGGTGCGCCAGTGTTCGTCGACGCCGGCTATCAGGTCGTGCTCCACGGGCGGCACCCAGATCCGTACGCCGGCCGCGACGGCACGGGCGAGGCCCTGCACCTGGTCGCGGTGGTGGTGGGTGATCAGGACGTCGGTGACCTCGTCCACGCCGAAGTCGGAGAGGTGGTCGAGGACGTCGCCGCTGCCGAAGTCGACGAGGACGGCTCGGCGGCCCTCGCGCAGCACGTAGACGTTGCAGGTGTCCCGGAAGAGGAACACGTCGCGTCCGATGAGCACTTCCCGCCCCCAGCTCTCGGTGTGCGCGGCCCTCGGTGTGGTCGTGCGGAAGAGGGGCGCGACTCGGTGTGGTATCGATTCCAGACGGGAACGCTGCCAGTGCGGCACCGCCCGGTCAAGACCCGGTGCGTCAGGCGGTACCGCCGGGCCGGTACCCGGCGCATTAGGATGACCGGGCCGAGCAGCGGGGGCGCGGAGCGGCAGGTGACAGAGCGGACGTCGTGGGCGACGGCAGGGAGGGCGGCCGGTGAGCGCGCAGGGGGACGAGCCGGTGGACGCGCGGGGAGACGAACGGTCGGCGCCCCGGCGCCCGACGCTCAAGGACATCGCCCGGGCGGCAGGGGTCTCCCGCTCCACGGCGGCCAGAGCGCTGAGCAAACAAGGCTACGTCGGCGCCGCGGCGAAGACGCGCGTCCAGGCCGCCGCCGAGGAACTCGGGTACGTGCCCCACGGGTTGGCCAGGTCGCTGCGCCAGCAGGTGTCCCGTTCGGTCGGCGTCCTCGTCTCCGACCTGCGCAACCCCTTCTACGCCGACCTGGCCGCCGGCATCTCCCGGCACGCCCGCGCCCGCGGCTACACGATGGTGCTCAGCGACGACAGCGGCCGCGCGGACGTCGAACGGGAGGCGGCCCGCGCGTTCGTCGCCATGCGGGTCGCGGGCGTGATCGTCACGCCGGTCTCCGAGGAGGTCTCCGCCTTCCTGCTGCGCCAGCGCGTTCCCGTCGTGGAGGCCGACCGCCAGTTCGCCACCGGACGCTGCGAAGCGGTGATCGTGGACAACATGGCCGCCTCGCAGCGGCTCAGCGAACACCTGATCTCCCTGGGCCACCGCCGGATCGCGCTGCTCATCGACGAGACCGACTGGACGACCGGGCGCGAACGGTTCCGCGGCTACCGCGAGTCGCTGCTGGCCTCGGGCATCCCGGCGGACCCGACGCTGCTGGTGTCGGCAGGATCCGACGTGGACGCCGCGCGGAAGGCCGCCGTCGACCTGCTGGCCAGGCGCGACCGCCCCACCGCCGTGTTCGCCGCGAACAACGTGCTGGCGGAGGGGCTGTGGCGGGCCGCCCACGACCTGGGCCTGCGGGTGCCGGCGGACCTCTCCCTCGTCTCGTTCGACGACGCGCCCTGGATGAGCATGGTCGATCCAGGGGTCACCGCCGTCGCCCAGGACGCCGTGGCGCTGGGAGAGGCCGCACTCGACCGGCTGCTGACCCGCATCGACAATCCTGAGGCGCCGCCCGTGACCGTCGTCATCGACGCCGAAATCCAGGCCCGCGGGTCGACGGCGGCCCCGCGCGAGAGCTGAGGGGCCCGACCGCACCGGCCCGGGCGGGCTGCCACCGCGGCTGAGTAACCCGCTGAGTACGCGCGCTCAGGTAGGGCCGGGGGCGGACGGGAAAGCTGAGCGCATGACGACACCACCGCTGTCCGGGCAGCCGTACCCGCCGCACCGTCCGGGCACGGCTCCCCCTCCCCGTCCGCCGGCGCCTTCGCAGGTGCGGCGCGGACTGCGGGCGGCACTCGCGGTGGCGGTGGTGCTCACGCTGGTGTGCGGCGGCGGCGCCGTCTGGTGGCTGCTGCGCGGCCGTGCCGACGCCCCGCTGGCCGACAGGCCCCGGGTGAGCGACGACAGAGCCGGCGTCTCCTACGCGCTCCCCCCGGGCTGGGGGCGCGACCGCCGGGAGGAAGCGGACCCGAGGCACGCGTTCTCCTCGCGGATCACCCGCACCACGGCGAGCGGCAAAAGCGGCGGCACCGTCCTCACCGGCCGGTCGGGGCAGGTGGTGCCGGACGCCGACCTCGGGACGTACACCGAGGCGGCGGCCAGGTCGAACGCGGAGCACTTCTTCCCCCGCCGCCCGGCCGACCTCGCCGGGTCCCGGGCCACCGAGGTCAGCGGCCATCCGGCGCACACGGTGGCGCTGCGGCTGCCGGCCCGCGGGGGAAGGCGCGCGGCCCACCTGCTGATGACCGTCTTCACCGTGGACAGCGACCGCACCTCGTTCGTCCTCGGTCTCACCACGGGCGGCTCACGGGCGGACGTCCACGACGTGGAGGACGTGCTGGCCAGCGCCCGTACGAGGTGAACCGGATCGGCGGCCGCCGACCGGGCCGCCGCCCCTGTCCTGACCACCCGAACGGGCGCATCGGATGCCACCCCGCGCGCTGGAGGGGCACGTCGGCGGGGCGCGAGGGAGGATGGAGGGAAGCGCCCAGGGCAGGAAGGTAGCCGTCGTCGTGACGAACCGCGAGGAGCCGCCGGCAGGCGACGCCGACGGCGCGCCGGGGGCGGGCGAGGGGCCGCACGGCGTGTCCCTGTCCCCGCCCGGCGGGCTCCTGGACGTCCTCGGCGTGGGGGCCGTGGTGCTGGACGCGCGGGGACGCATCGTGCTGTGGAGTCCGCAGGCCGAAGAGCTGTTCGGCTACTCGGCCGCGGAGGCGCTCGGCAGCTACGCGGCGCCGCTGCTGGTCCCCGACGAGCAGCGGGACCTGGTGCTGGGGCTCTTCGACGAGGTGCTGCGGGCCGGCCGGAGCTGGGCGGGCTCCTTCCCCGTGAAGCTGCGGAACGGCAAGGTCAAACCCCTGGAGTTCCGCAACATGCGCCTCAACGACGACCAGGGCGCGGTCTTCGCGCTGGGTCTGATCACCGACCAGGCCACGCTGCGGGAGGTCGAACGCGACCTGGCCTTCTCCGCCCGGCTGGTGCAGCAGTCGCCGATGGGGATCGCGGTCATGGACACCGCGCTGCGCTACGTGTCCGTCAACCCGACCCTCACGCAGCTGGACGGCGTCGGTGTCGAGGAGCACCTGGGCCGCTCCGTCCACGACGTCCTCCCCCACGGCCACGCGGGCAAGGCCGAGCGGGTGATGCGGCGGGTGCTGGAGACCGGCGATCCCGTCATCGACCAGGAGGTCCTCGGCGGTGAGACCTCGCGGGGCGAGGGGCGGGCCTGGTCCGTGTCCGTCTTCCGGCTCGACGACGCGGGCGGGCGTCCGCTGGGGCTGTCCGTCTCCGTCACCGACATCACCGAGCGCCACCAGGCCGCGCTCCAGGCCGAGGCGGCCCGGCAGCGCCTCTCCCACCTGGCGGAGGCGTCGGTCCGTATCGGCACCACGCTCGGCCTCGAACAGACCGCCAGGGAACTGGCCGAGGTCGCCGTGCCCGACCTGGCGGACATCGCCGCCGTGGACGTGCTGGACGCCGCCGTCAGTGACCAGCCGGTGCGCATCCCCCAGGAGGAGACCGCCACCTTCCGTGCCCTGGCGCTCGCGCTCGCCTACCCGACCGTCGCCGCGGACGCCGCCGACCTGCCGGGGCACGTGGCACGCTACGGAGCCGACCGGCTGGTCACCCGCTGTGTCGCCACGGCGGAACCCGTCGCCGTACCGGCGGTAGGCCCCGAGGATCTGCTGCACATCGCCAGGGACGAGAAGTCCGCGGCGCTGCTGGCGCGCGCCGGGGTCCACTCCTACCTGGCCGTCCCCCTCATCGCGCGCGGTGAGGTGCTGGGGGCGCTCGACCTCAAGCGCACCCGCAACCCCAAGCCCTTCGACCGCGACGACACCATCCTCGCCTGCGAGCTGGCAGGACGCGCCGCCGTCTGCATCGACAACGCCCGCCTCTACCGGCAGCAGCACAACATCGCCCTCACCCTGCAACGCAGCATGCTGCCCACACCGACCGCCACCGCGACCCGGCTGCGGGTCGCCTCCCGCTACCAGCCGGCCGGCGCCCACAGCGAGGTCGGCGGCGACTGGTTCGACGTGCTGGAGCTCGAAGAGGACCGCACGGCCCTCGTCGTCGGCGACGTGATGGGCAGCGGCATCAACGCGGCCGCCACCATGGGACGGCTGCGTACCGCCACCCAGACCCTCGCCCGGCTGTCGCTGGCGCCGCACGACGTGCTGCGCCACCTCGACCGGATCACCATGGGCCTCGACCCCTACATCGCCACCTGTCTGTACGCCGTCTACGACCCGGCAAAGGGCCGCTGCCGGATCGCCTCGGCCGGCCACCTGCCGCCCGTCCACGTCCCCGCCCGGGGCGAGCCCCGCCTGGTCGGACCGCCCGAGGGCGCCCCGCTGGGCACGGGGCTGGGCGAGTACGGCACCACCACGGTCGGCCTGGAGGCGGGCGACCGGCTCGTGCTGTACACCGACGGGCTGGTCGAGACGCGGCGGGACGACATCGAGGACCGGCTGGACGCGCTGCTGGATCTGCTGCGTCCGGGCGGCCCCGGCGCGGCGGAGTCGTTGGAGGAAACCTGCGACCGGCTGCTCGGGACGCTGCGCCACCCCGACAACCACGACGACGTGGCCCTGCTGGTCACCAGCCCCCGCCCCTGACCCGCCCGGTGTTGGCCCGTCCCGGCCTGTGCCGGGCGGGCTCCGGCGGCGGAAGCGGGGTACCGGAGGTGAGGCGGGCGGGTCGCGGACGTAGGGTCGTGCGGAGACGGGGCCGTGCCCAGAAGCGCCCCTCGTGGCTGGAAGGCGACCGTGACTGCGAACACCGAGCACCCGTCCCTGCTGGATCTGCCGCCGCTGACCGCGGAGCACTTCGCCGCCGTCGAGGACAAGGTTGCCGCACTGCTGCGGACCGGGTGCGACGTGGTGGCGATGCAAGGCGAGGCACTGCTGCCGCTGGAGGCGTGCATCCGTTCGGCCGCGGCGCCCGGCAGTACGGCGCTGAACGTGGTCAGCGGCCCCTACGGGGAGACGTTCGGCGGCTGGCTGCGTGCCTGCGGGGCCGAGGTGGTCACTCTCAGCGCGCCGTTCACCGGTGCTGTCGACGCCGAACAGGTGGCCGAAGCCCTGCGGCGGCACCCGCGCATCGGCCTGGTCAGCCTCGTCCACGCGGAGGCGGCGACCGGCAACACCAACCCCGTCGCCGAGATCGGCGAGGCGGTACGGGAGAGCGGCGCGCTGCTGATGCTCGACGCCGTCGCCTCGGTGGGCGCCGAGCCGCTGCTGACGGACGCGTGGGGCGTGGACCTGTGCGTCGTCGGCGGCCAGAAGGCGCTGGCGGGCCCGGCCGGGGTCTCCGCCGTCTCGGTCAGCGCCCGGGCGTGGGAGCGGATCGCCGCGAACGAGCAGGCGCCGCGCCGCTCGTACCTCTCGCTGCTCGACTGGAAGCAGCGGTGGCTCGACGGCGGCCGTACCGCGCTGCCCCACGCGCCCGCCCAGTTGGAGATGCTGGCGCTGGAACAGGCCGTCGACCGGGTGGCCGCCGAGGGGCTCGACAACTCGATCGCCCGGCACCGCGCGGCCTCCGCCGCGACGCGCGCCGCGGCGCGCGAGCTGCCGGGGCTGGCCCCGTACGTGGTGCGCGACCAGGACGCGGCGCCCGCCGCCACGACGCTGCGCGCGCCCGCGGGCGTGGACGCACGCGAGGTGGTGGCCGCGGCGCTGGAGGCCGACCCCCGGGTGCCGCTCCAGGCGGCGGCGGGCGCGCTCGCCGAGGAGATGCTCCGCGTGAACCACTACGGTCGTGCCGCCGACCGCACGGTGGTCGCGGACACGGTACGGGCCCTCGCGGCGGGGCTGCGGACACTGGACGTCACGGGCGCGGGCACGGGGACGTCCGCGGCGGCCGCAGCCGTCGACAGCGCCGAAGCCGCCTGGGACGCGACGGCATCGACTTGACGGCGGGGCGGCGGAGGCGGGCCCGGGCACCGGGGCGCCTTCGCCGGTCGTACACGCGGCGGTTCACTCCGGCCAGGGCGACTCCAGAATGGTGCGGACGAAGTCGCCGCGCTCGAAGTGCGGATCGTAGTGCGCCAGGACGTCGGCCTTCACGTTGCCGAACGTCGTCTCGGGCTTGGGACCCACGCCGTCCGCGAAGGCGCGCAGCATGCGCTGTTTGAA
This sequence comes from Streptomyces tubbatahanensis, assembly GCF_022699385.1. Lineage (NCBI taxonomy): Bacteria > Bacillati > Actinomycetota > Actinomycetes > Kitasatosporales > Streptomycetaceae > Streptomyces > Streptomyces tubbatahanensis. The sequence goes on from NZ_CP093846.1 coordinate 670,803, forward strand.
CGCGGGTCGCGGATGCAGCGCGACGACGGCCGCACGGTCGTCCGCCGCCAGTTCGTCGAAGCCGAAGCCCAGGACGTCGTACTCCACTCCCGCCGTCACCAGCGCCACCTCGGGCTCCATGAACTCCGGGACGCCCGGTGTGGTGTGCAGGGCGATCGCCGTCCACACCCGCCGGATGCCGTCCTCGGGCACGGAGCGGGCCGTGAGGAAGCGGCGGGCCTCGTCCGCGCTGTCGACCTCGAAGCGGCGTCCGCTGTCGTGGAACCGCTCGCCCAGTCCCACGTCGTGGAAGAGGGCCGCGACGTAGAGCAGTTCCGGGTCGTGGCTGAGGGCGCGGGCGCGGCCCAGGAGGCTGCCGAAGAAGAAGACGCGGCGCGAGTGGTCGTAGACCAGGTCGCTGGTCGTGTCCCGCACGAGCTCGGTGGCCTCCGCCGCCAGCCGGGAGTCCGGTACCCGCACCCCGCCAGGGCCCTCGTGTTCGTCCGTCCGCTCACCCATCCGGGCTCCTTCGCTCCTGCCTCGTGGCCTACGCCCTCGCCCCTGCGCCGCTTCGGCCGCCACCCGGGCACACTCCGGGCCCGCGGTGTCCTCGGGCCTGCCGCTCAGTGGCCGCCGGGGGTGGGTTCCAGGACGAAGACCGGGATCTCGCGGCCGGTCTTGCGCTGGTATTCGGCGTAGTCGGGGAACGCCTCCACGGCGCGCTCCCACCACCGCGCCTTCTCCTCGCCGGTGACCTCGCGGGCCGTCATGTCCTGCCGCTTCGGCCCGTCCTGGAGTTCGACACGGGGATCCGCGACCAGGTTGTGGTACCAGACGGGGTGCTCGGGCGCCCCGCCCTTGGAGGCGACCACGGCGTACTTCCCCTCGTGCTCCACGCGCATCAGCGGCGTCTTGCGCACCTTGCCGCTCCTGGCACCCCGCGTGGTGAGGACGATGACGGGCATCCCCCGCATCGTGGTGCCCTCCGTGCCGCCGGAGCTCTCGTACAGGTCGACCTGGTCACGCACCCACTGCTCCGGGCTCGGCACGTACTCACCCTGGATCGGCATGCTGCTCTCGTCCCCTCGTCGGTTCGCGGCCGGACCGCTCGCGGCCGTCGGATCATCTTGCCTGGCTCCCCTCGGCTTACCACCGGTGACGGGGCCGTACACGTGGCCGGAAGCGGCCGGCGGCGCCGCAGCCGCCCGGCACGGGCGGGCGGACCCCCGCCTGGCGTCCGCCCGCAATTCCGTGTGCAAACAGCACCCTCCCTCCGGCACTGTGGACACATGGAAGCGCACTCACGCCGCGCCACGGACCGTGCGGGCCGTGTCGCCCTCGGGACGCCACAGCTGCGGGCGTTGCGGTACGTCGCGGCGCGCTCGCGCGGCGGGCCGCTCCGAGCCGGGGTCCGCGTCACGCTGAACTTCCACCCCGACCGGCTGGTCGGCGAGGAGCCTGTGCTGGAGCGGCTGGCGCGGGAGGGCACCTACTCCTCGCAGTTCGTCACCGGTGTCAGCAACGGCGGTCTGACGGCGCACCCGGGCGGCGAGCGGTGGCGGTGGGAGACCCGGATGTTCGGCGGCGCCTACGACGAGGCGCCGCCCGAGGAGCGCCCCGTCTACGGTGCGCTCGACCACCGCCGCCGCCGGGGCGGTGCGGCCCCGCGCTTCGGCTCGGCCCATCTGCGGCTCACCGCAGCGGCGCTCGCGCGTACCACGTTCTGCTATCCGGACAGCGTCACCGAGCCGTCCGCCTTCGGTGTGGCCTGCCGGATGGCGCTCGTCGAACTGGCCGAGGCACAGGGCCGTGACCCGCTGGACGACTACGTCGAGGCCCACGTGCACGGCGGCGTCGATCTCGGCCGGGACGTCGAGGCGCTCGTCCTCGACCCCTCCTTCCGGAACACGGCGGTGGAGGCGGCGGCCGCGCGGCTCCCCTGCCCCGTCGCCTGGCACCCCGGCTTCGTGCTCACCGTGGACGAGCTGCGCCGCCACCCCGACTACCGCGGCCAGGAGTACGTGGACCTGGGCGTGCGCATCGCGCGGGAGGGCGGCGGCCGGCTCGACCCCCGCATCCTGGGTGAGGCCGCGTGCACGGGCCGCCACGATCCGCAGGCGGTGAAGAAGGTGTGGCACTGCCTGGCGCGGTTCGGTTCCGCGTCAACCAACGTCCCCCCGTAGGGTGTCGGCAACGAGTTCGACGCTCCGGCGGACCACCGGAGCCCAGTTGGGGAGCGGCGCATGCATATCGGGGACGGCGGTCAGGAGCGGCTGAACACGGGGACGGCACACTCGGCCCGGGTCTACGACTACATCCTGGGCGGCAAGAACCACTACGAGGCCGACACGGTGGCCGGGGACGCCATGGTGGAGGTGTGGCCCGCACTGCCGGTGCACATGCGGGCCAACCGCGCCTTCATGCTGCGCGCGAGCCGCTATCTGGCGCGGGAGCGGGGCGTGCGCCAGTTCCTGGACATCGGCACGGGGCTGCCGACCTCCCCCAATCTGCACGAGGTCGTCCAGGGCGCGGCGCCCGAGTCCAAGGTCGTCTACGTCGACAACGACCCGATCGTGCTGAACTACGCGCAGGCGCTGCTCACCAGCACGCCCGAGGGCCGTACCACCTACATCGAGGCGGACATGCGGGACCCGGACGCCATCCTCGGCTCCGCCGAGTTCCGCGACACCCTGGCCCTCGACGAACCGGTGGCGCTGCTGGTCGTCGGCATGCTGCACTTCATCCACCCGGGCGACGACGACCACGGGCTGCTGAGCCGGCTGCTGGACCCGCTGCCCGCGGGCAGCTATCTCGCGGCGACCGTCGGGACCGCCGACTTCGCCCCGGAAGAGGTCGGACGGGTCGCCGAGCGGTACGCGGCGGAGGGCATGCCGATGGCGCTGCGCACGCGCGAGGAGGCCGCCGCGTTCTTCGACGGGCTGGAACTGGTCGAGCCCGGTCTCGTGCAGGTCCACAAGTGGCGCCCGGACCCGGGCGACGAGCAGGTCCGCGACGAGGACATCGCGATGTACGGCGCGCTGGCCCGCAAGCCCTTCTGATCCCCGGCCGCCCGTGCCGCGCAGGCGTCCTGGTCAGTCAGCCGAGCGCGTGGCGCACGTACCGCCGGGCGGTCTGTGCCAGCACCTCGGTGCCGTCACGTGCCCACAGGCCTGGGTTGAAGATCTCCACCTCGACGGGGCCCCGGTATCCGGCCGCGTCGACCAGCGAGCGGAAGTGGCGCAGATCCACGCAGCCGTCGCCGAGCTGGCCCCGCCCCAACAGCACGCCCTCGGGCAGCGGGGTGACCCAGTCGGCGAGCTGGAAGGCGGCGATACGGCCCGTGCTGCCCGCGCGGGCGATGTGCCCGGGCGCCTGGTCGTCCCACCACAGGTGGTAGGTGTCCACGACGACGCCCACCTGGTCAGGCGGGAAGCGTTCGGCCAGGTCGAGCGCCTGGCCGAGGGTGGAGACCACGCACCGGTCGGAGGCGAACATCGGGTGCAGGGGTTCGAGTGCCATGCGCACGCCCACGGCGGCCGCGTGGTCGCCGAGTTCGGCGAGCGCGTCCGCGACCCGCTCGCGTGCCCCGCGCAGGTCGCGGCTGCCCCGGGGGAGCCCGCCCGAGACGAGCACGAGGGTTCCGGTGCCGAGCGCGGCGGCCTCCTCCAGTGCCGCGCGGTTGTCGTCCAGGGCGCGGCGCCGCTCGCCGGGATCGGTGGCGGTCAGGAAGCCTCCCCGGCACAGTGAGGTGACGGTGAGGCCCGCGTCCCTCATCAGCCGGGCCGCCGCCTCGACGCCGTACCGGCGCACCGGCTCGCGCCACAGCCCGGCCTGGGTGACGCCCAGTTCGCCGCAGGCCTCGGCGAGCGCGGGCAGGGAGAGTTGTCTGACGGTCTCCTGGTTGATGGAGAAGCGGGCGAGCTCGGGCGGGGTGGCTGTCACCGGGGCACTCCGTGGACGGCGAGAAGCTGCTGCATGCGGGTACGGGCCAGGTCGGGGTCGGGGAAGAGGCCGAGTTGGTCGGCGAGTTCGTAGGCGCGTGCCAGATGGGGCAGGGAGCGTGCCGTCTGCAGGCCGCCGACCATCGCGAAGTGGCCTTGGTGGCCCGCGAGCCAGGCGAGGAGGACGACGCCGGTCTTGTAGAAGCGGGTGGGCTCCTGGAACAGGTGCCTCGCAAGGGGGACGGTGGGGTCGAGTACCGCGCGGAAACCGGTGGTGTCCCCGGCGTCGCCGGCGTCACCGGCGTTCCCGGCGTCCAAGGTGCGGACGGCCGCGGCGGCCAGCGGGGCGAGGGGGTCGAAGACGCCGAGCAGCGCGTGGCTGAAACCGCGCCCGTCGCCCGCGATCAGCTCGGGGTAGTGGAAGTCGTCTCCGGTGTAGCAGCGCACCGTGCCGGGCAGGCGGCGGCGCAGCGCGGTCTCACGGCCGGCGTCCAGCAGGGAGACCTTCACCCCGTCCACCTTGTCGGGGTGTTCGGCGATGATCGTCAGGAACGTCTCGGTGGCGGCGTCCAGGTCCTGGCTGCCCCAGTAGCCCTCCAGCGCTGGATCGAACATGTGGCCGAGCCAGTGCAGGATGACGGGCTCGGCGGCCTGGCGCAGCAGGTCGCCGTAGAGGGCGAGGTAGTCCTCGGGGCCGCGGGCGACGGCGGCCAGCGCGCGCGAAGCCATCACGATGGCCTGGGCGCCCGCGTCCTCCACGACGCCGAGTTGCTCCTCGTACGCCGCACGCACCCGCTCCGTTCCGGCCGCGGGGCCGCTCAGCTGGTCGGTGCCCACCCCGCAGGCGATACGGCCGCCCACCGCGCGCGCCTCGGCGGCGGAGCGGCGGATCAGCTCGGCGGCGCGGGGCCAGTCGAGCCCCATGCCGCGCTGCGCGGTGTCCATCGCCTCGGCCACGCCGAGACCGTGCGCCCACAGGTGGCGGCGGAACGCCAGGGTGGCATCCCAGTCGACGGCCGCGGCGGCACCGGGGTGGTGGTCCGCGAACGGGTCGGCGACGACGTGGGCGGCGGCGAAGACCGTGCGGGAGACCGGCGGCGCGGCCCCGGGCCCGGCGCTGACGGCCGGGGCAGGTTCGGCCCGTGGCACGTAGCCGCGCAGCGCACCGGTGGCGTCGGGCAGCCGGATTTGGGCGGACGCTCCTGCGGCCGGGCGCGGCGCGGCGCTCACAGCGACAGCTCCGGCACGGCCAGGCGGCGGCCCTCGGCCGAAGAGCGCAGGCCGAGCTGGGCGAGTTGGACGCCGCGCGCCCCGGCCAGCAGGTCCCACTCATAGGGGGTGCCGAGTGCGACGTGGCGGAGGAAGAGTTCCCACTGGGCCTTGAAGCCGTTGTCGAAGTCGCCGTTGTCCGGCACCTCCTGCCACTGCTCGCGGAACCTCTCGGCCGCGGGCAGGTCGGGGTTCCACACCGGTTTGGGTGTGCCGGCCCTGTGCTGGGCGCGGCAGCGGCGCAGCCCGGCGACGGCCGACCCCTCTGTGCCGTCGACCTGGAACTCGACCAGTTCGTCGCGGTGGACCCGCACCGCCCAGGAGGAGTTGATCTGCGCGAGGGCGCCACCCTCCAGCTCGAAGATGCCGTAGGCGGCGTCGTCCGCGGTCGCCTCGTAGGGCTCGCCGCGCTCGTTTCTGCGGCGCGGGATGTGGGTGGTGGCGTGGGCGGTTACGGAGGTCACGCGGCCGAAGAGGTTGTGCAGCACGTACTCCCAGTGCGGGAACATGTCGACGACGATGCCGCCGCCGTCCTCGGCACGGTAGTTCCAGGAAGGGCGCTGCGCCTCCTGCCAGTCCCCCTCGAACACCCAGTAGCCGAACTCGCCGCGCACCGAGAGGATCCGGCCGAAGAAGCCGCCGTCGACGAGCCGCTTGAGCTTCAGCAGGCCCGGCAGGAAGAGCTTGTCCTGTACGACGCCGTGTTTGATCCCCGCGCTCGTGGCGAGCCGCGCCAGCTCCAGTGCGCCGTCGAGCCCGGTGGCGGTCGGCTTCTCGGTGTAGAGGTGTTTGCCCGCGGCGATGGCCTTCCTCAGCGCGGCCTCGCGTGCGGAGGTCACCTGCGCGTCGAAGTAGATCTCGATGGTCGGGTCGGCCAGGACGGCGTCCAGGTCGGTGCTCCACTCGTGAAGCCCGTAGCGGGTGGCGAGGGATTCCAGCGCGTGCGCGCGCCGGCCCACCAGTACGGGCTCCGGCATCAGTACGGTTCCGTCGCCGAGGTCGAGACCGCCCTGCTCGCGCAGGGCCAGGAGCGAGCGCACGAGGTGCTGGCGGTGTCCCATGCGGCCGGTCACGCCGTTCATGGCGATCCGTACGGTCCTGACTGTCACGTGTGCGTCTTCCTCTCGACTGCCTCTCGATCCGCTCGCGCGCAGACGGTCCCGTCCGGTCCGCCGTACAGTCGGTGAGCGTCGGTAAGCGCTTTCCCCGCGGCACGCTAGCTGTCCTCGAAAGAGCCCACAAGAGGGCCGTACGGAGAAGCGACGGTCCGCACGAACCTTTCGTGAGAGCGTGGGCGAAGAGGGAAGAGCTGTTCGAGGGAAAGCGCTTGCGCCCTCAAAGGTGGTCTCCTCGTGGAGGGGGTCGAGGACACGCCCGGAGGTGAGAACATGGCGCTCGCCCCTCGGCCGCAGCCCCCCAGCGCACGCGGGAGCCGTAGGCACGCAGGAGCGGGAAGACGGAGGAAGACATGACAGTGACCCTGGCCGACGTGGCCGCCCGGGCCGGGGTCTCCTCGGCGACGGTCTCCCGCGTGCTGAACGGCAACTACCCGGTGGCCGACGGAACCCGCACCCGCGTCCTGCGCGCCGTCGACGAACTCCAGTACGTCGTCAACGGACCCGCGAGCGCACTGGCCGCCGCCACGTCCGATCTGGTCGGCATCCTGGTCAACGACGTCGCCGACCCCTTCTTCGGCATCGTCGCGAGCGCCGTGCAGAGCGAGATGGGCGGCGAAGGGGCCACCGGCACGGGCCAGAAGCTCGCCGTCGTCTGCAACACCGGCGGCTCCCCCGAGCGCGAGCTGACCTATCTGACGCTGCTGCGCCGCCAGCGGGCCGCCGCCGTCGTCCTGACCGGAAGCGCCGTGGAGGAGACCGCACACAGCACCGCGCTCGCCGACCGGCTGCGCCACCTCGCCGCCTCAGGCACACGGATCGTCCTGTGCGGCAGACCCCCGCTCGCACCCCGCGACGGCACGGGGGAAGAACCGGCCCTCGCCCAGGACGGCATCGTCACGCTCGCCTTCGACAACCGGGGCGGAAGTCACCGTCTCACCGCGCACCTCCTCACCCTCGGGCACCGCCGCATCGGCTACGTGACGGGCCCCGCAGAACGCTCCACCACCCGGCACAGGCTGGAGGGGCACAGGAGGGCCCTCGGCGAACAGGCACCCGAGGCGCTCGCCGAAGCGGAGCGCCTCACCGTGCACGGCGGCGCCTACGACCGCTCGGCCGGCTACGACGGCGCACTCGAACTGCTGCGCCGCGCACCGGACCTGACAGCGGTGCTGGCCGCCAACGACACCGTGGCACTCGGCGTCTGCGCCGCTCTGCGCGACCGCGGGCTGCGCATACCCGAGGATGTCTCGGTGGGCGGCTTCGACGACCTTCCCTTCGCCGCGGACGCCTCCCCCGCGCTGACGACCGTGCGGCTGCCTCTCCACGAGGCGGGCGCCAGGGCCGGACGTCTCGCGCTGGGCCTGGAGACCCCGCCACCCGGCGACGTCGCCACGGTCCGCGCCGATCTGATGGTGCGCGCCTCGACGGCCCCACCCGCCCCACGCTGACACTCCGGGCCGCGCCCAGAGGGGGGCGCGGGGAACTGCGCGACAAGCCACGGCCCACCCGCGGGCCGCACGCTACGAACAGTGGTGTCCCCGTACCCGGAGCAGGCTCCGCAGGAAACGCCCAGGTCCGGCCGAGCCCCGCAGGAAGCCCTGGTCGTGGCCTACCCCCGCGCGGCCGGAGGCGCACCCGCGTCCGCGGCCCGACCCGCATCCGGGGGTGTGCCCGCGCTCGGGGGCTTCTCCTCCGGGGACGAAAACTCGTCCGCGGACGAGCGGACAGGCCCGGGCCGCCCGGCATCCTCCTGCTTCATGGCCCGCGTCTCGCTCTTGAGGATCCGCAGGGACTTGCCCAGTGAGCGGGCGGTGTCCGGCAGCCTCTTGGAGCCGAAGACGAGGAGCGCCACCAGCGCCACCACCAGCAGATGCCAGGGCTCCAGACCGTTGCGCAAGAACACTGCCGCCTCTCCCTTCCTCGACAGTTGCGTTATTGCGCAACCATACAACCGGCGCTCGCGCCGGCACCGGTGGGCTCCTCGCGTGCGTACCGCCTCATGGCGGCCGCGAGCGCGACGCCGTACAGCAACAGCACCAGCGCGAGCAGCGCGTAGGACAGCGGCGTCAGCGCGGCGACCATGCCCAGGAACGGGCCGAGAGCGGTCAGGGGCAGCAGAATCCCGGTGGCCGCCAGCAGGAGAGCGGCGAGCGCGACGGGCCCTGGCAGGCCGGGGCGTCGGAGACGGGGCACGGTGCGCAGCAGCACCATCACCATCGCCTGGGTGAGCAGGTTCTCCGTGAACCAGCCCGCGTGGAAGAGGGCCTGCCCACTCGCGTCGGCCGCGCCGCGCACGGTGAGGGCGAGCACCGCGAAGGTGGCGAGGTCGGCCGCGGCGTTCAGCACCCCGAAGGCGGTGATGAACCGCAGGATCTGCCCGGGCCGCAGCGCGGCGGGCCGCCCGGGCGAGGCGGAGCCGCGCCGGTCGAAGGCGAAGGTCAGTTGCGCCGCGTCGAAGAACAGGTTCTGCACCAGGACCTGCGCGGGGAGCATCGGCACGAACGGGAGCAGCAGCGCGGCGGCGAGCATCGCCAGGGCGTTGCCGAGCTGGGAGGAGAGGGTCACGCGCAGATAGGCGGTGAGGGAGACACCCGCGCGGCGGCCCGCGTCCAGCGCATGGCCCAACCCGGCGAACGGGCGCTCGCCGAGGACCACGTCGGCGCTCTCGCGTGCGGGCGCGACCGCGTCGCGCGGGCACAGTGCCACGTCGGCGGCGCGGAGCGCCGCCAGGTCGTTGACACCGTCGCCGAGGAACCCCGTGGTACGCCCGTCGGCCTGCAGAGCGGCGACGACGCGCGCCTTGTGGCGCGGGGTGCACCGCGCGAACAGGCGGACGCGCCCGGCCTCGCGGGCCAGTTCGTCGTCGCCGAGCGCGTCGATACGGCGAGCGGTCAGCACGTCGTCGCCCGGGTCGAGGCCCAGCTCCCGGCAGGTGCGGACGGCGGTACCCGGATCGTCACCTGTGAGGACCTTCACCTCCACGCCGCGCCCGCTCAGCGCGCGCAGCACCTCCGGCGCGTCCTCGGTGAGGGAGTCCCGCAGCGTGACCAGCCCGACGAAGGCCAGACCGCGCTCGTCCGCCACGCCCACGCCGCGCCCGTCGGCCCGGGAGCCGCGTTCGGCGGTGGCCACAGCGAGCAGCCGCAGGCCGTCGGAGGCGTACCGCGCGGCCACCGCGCGCAGCGCCTCACGCTCGGCTTCCGGCAGCGCGCACCGTTCCAGCACGGTGTCGACCGCGCCCTTGACCACGAGCGTGTGCACGCCCAGGCGCCCCGGCTCCCTGACGACGGCCGTGGACAGCCGCCTGGCCGGGTCGAAGGGGAGCGCGGCCACGCCCTCCCACGCCTCGGCACCGGGTTCGGAACCGCTCCCGTCCACGGGCCCCGCCGCTCGCGCCGCGGCGTGGAGGACCGCCTCGTCCAGCGCGTCGGGCACCGGGTTCTCGGCCAGCTGCACGGTCCACAGCGCGTTGAGCGCCGCCCAGCGCAGGACCGCGGGGTCAGGACGCAGGTCCGCGCCCAGCGCCTGGTCGACGACCGGACGGTCCTGGGTGAGAGTGCCCGTCTTGTCGAGGCACAGGACGTCCATGGCGCCGAGGTCCGGCAACGCGGACAACCGCCGCACGATCACCCGGTGTTCCCGCGCGAGGGAGACGGCACCGCGGGCGAGGACGGCGGTCGTGACGACGGGCAGCATCTCCGGCGTCAGGCTGACGGCGACCGCCACGGCGAAGGGCAGGATCTGCACCCCGTGCCCGCTGACGGCCGCGTCGGCCGCGAGGGCGAGCGGCGGCGTCAGCAGCATGAAGCGGACCAGGGCCCGGGCGACGCCGCGCACCGAACGGTCGAAGGCGCCGTGCGCGGCGCGTGCGTGCCCGTGCCCGGCCGCCAGCCGGGTGGCCGCGCCGGTGGCGATCACCACAGCGGTACCGCCACCCGCGACCACGCTGCTGCCCTGGAAGCACAGGTGGGGCTGTTCGAACAGTGCGGTGTCACCGGCGGGCGGCACGGCCGCCGCGTCGGCGCGGTGCTTGGGCAACGGACCCGACTCGCCGGTCAGCGGCGCCTGATGCACGACCAGACCCGTGGAACGCAGCAGCAGCACGTCGGCCGGAACGAGATCGCCGGGGCCGAGCCTGATCACGTCCCCCGGCACCAGATCACCGACCGGAACCTCCCGGGGCAGCGGTCGCGCCGCGTCCGCGTCGGGGCGCCGCACCACCGTGACGGTGCCGGCGAGCAGGGCCCGCAGACCCGCGACCGACCGGTCCGCCCGCAGCTCACCGCTGGCCCGCAGCACACAGCTGACGGTGACCAGCGCCGCGATCACCCCCGCCGCCCCCAGCGACCCCACGGCCGTGGAGACGACCGCCAGACACAGCAGGACGGCCGTGAACGGGTCCCGCACACCGCGGCCGAGGCGCCGCCACAGCGACGGGGTGCGCCACGAGGGCGGGGCGTTCTCGCCGTACCGCGCCAGCCGATCCGCCGCCTCGGCCTCGGTGAGCCCACGCGGGCCCGCCTCCAGCCGCCGCAGCGCGGTGAGCGGGGCGTGGGCCGCCAGCCCTGCCGCGTGCTCCAGCGGCGCCGCCTCGCTACGGGCGCGTGCCGGCCCCTCCCCGCGGCGGGAGAGGCCCGCCGTCTCAGGCACCGAACTCACTCAGCCGCGGAACCCGCCGCGGCCGCGAGGGCTCCACGTCCAGTTGCCGCACCATCTCGTGCACCACGGCGACCACGACCGGGTCGTCGACCAGATACACCTGCCGCCGGCCCTCACGCCGGGCCCGCACCAGCCCGGCCAGCTTCAGCTTGGCCAGGTGCTGGCTCACGGCCGGCAGCGTGCCACCGACCCGCTCGGCGAGGTGGGTCACATCGCACTCCCCCTGGGACAGCGCCCACACGATGTGCACCCGCGAGGGCGAGGCGAGCAGGCCGAAGGCCGCGGCGGCCTCTGCCAGCACCCGAGGGGACGGGTCCGTGTGACCGCCTGCCTGCGATGCCACCGCTGCACTCCCGTCCGCACGTCCGCACGTCTTCAGGCGACCGGCCCGCGGCCGCCCCCGCCGCGGACCGCGCGCCCGCGACGGGCCTCAGTCTAGAGGCGCGCGGTGCCGGTGGTGCCGGTCAGGCCGCCACACCTCCTCCCTCACGGCACCCCGTCAGTTGCGCAACCATGGAACTGTTCCGCGCCTCTCGGCGTCTTTCCGTGCGCCGGTACGTCCGTTGCCGGTGAACTGGAGAGGTATGTGATGGGCATCATCAGTTGGATCATCCTCGGCCTGCTGGCGGGAGCCATAGCCAAGGTGCTGCTGCCGGGCCGCGATCCGGGCGGCCTGATCGGCACCGTGCTCATCGGGGTAGCGGGCGCGTTCGTCGGCGGCTGGATCTCGAGCACGTTCCTGGACCGCCCCATCCGGCAGGAGTTCTTCGACCTGCCCACCTGGGGCGCCGCCATCGGCGGCTCGCTCGTCCTGCTCATCCTCTACCGCCTCCTGCTGGGCAACTCCCGCAACTGAGCGCCCGAGCGGGCCCGCGCGGGCCGCGGCCCGCGCGGGGAGCACGGGGTCGCGGGCGCACTGGCGTTCGCCCCGCCCCCTCACCCGCCGTGCGGGTCCCTTCCTCCGGCTGGGCCTCCCGAGCCGGAGTCGCGGCCGTCGGGGCCGGAGCCGGCGGAGTCGGGCGCATCGCGGTCGTAGCCGGCGGAGTCGGGCGCATCGCCGTCGGGGTCACGGTCGCCGGTGCCCGGGCCGCCGCGTGCGGGGCTGCCGAAATCCGGGCCCGCGTAGTCGGGGCCGGCGAAGTCGGGGCTGCCGAAGTCGAAACTTCCGTAGTCGAAAGACCCGTACTCGAAAGACCCGTAGTCGGGGCTGTGATGACCGGAACGCTTCGCGGACGCCTCCCGTTCGGCCGTTGCCTCCCGCCTTCCGGATGCCTCGCCCTCGGCGGACACCCCCCGCTCCGCGGACGTCTCACACTCCGCGGACGCCTCCCGCTTCGCGGACGCCTCCCGCTTCGCGTCGGGCAACCGCTCGCGCAGGTACGGCAGTACCGCGCGCTCCAGCAGAGCAGCGCGCCACGCCGTTCTGGCGTTCTCCTCCGCTCTGGCCCTCTCCCCCGCACGCCGGCCCTCCGCGAGGCCCGGCGCACCGCCGGGCCCGGACGCGGGGCCCGCTCTGGAGTGGCGGCGCGCTGTGACGACGAGCCTGCCCAGCCCCAGGGCGCCCGTCACCGCGGCGACCCCGGCCCCCGACCACCCCGTCACCACGAGCGAGGCACCGACGTCCCGCTGAGCGCGTACCAGCATCAGCACGTATCCGAGCACCAGGAAGATCACGGCCGCGGCGGCGGCGACCAGCGGCACCAGCACGGCGAGCGCCGCGGACAACCCGCCGCCACGGATCCGGTGCACCCTCCTCGGCGGTGGTGCCGCCCGGCCGCGGGCGATGCGGTCGTCGCGTATCCGGCACAGCGCGCGGTACTCCGCCGCCGCCGCGCCCGCCAGCTCTTCGGCGGACGCGTGCGCCCAGTCCCTCAGACGCTCCGCGGTGCCGGCCGGCGCTCCCCGCAGCTCTCGCCGGAAGGCCTCCGAGCGCAGGGCTTCGTCCACCACCTGCGCGAACTCCCTGCCGGTTTCCGTCTGGAAGCGGGGGACGGCCCCACTCCCGGGCGGCGAAGCTCCCATTACTCTTCCTCCCAGACACCCGGCGGGCTGCCAACAACCCGGCGGGACGCGAAAATCTACAAGGCTGTAGAAGATACTCAAGCGAGCGGCGCGGCGACCACACGTCCCGAGCGCACGGGGCCGGTCGCACGGTGGCCGGCCGACGCGCGGCGCCGGCCGGCGGAGGGAGGAGTTGTGGGCGAGACAGCGCACGAGCGGGGACGCCGACGCGGACAGGGCGAGCTGGAGGCCACGGTGCTGAGCGCCCTGCACGCCGCGCCGGGGCCCGTCACCGCCGCATGGGTGAGGGAACAGCTCGGCGGCGGCCTCGCCTACACGACCGTCGTCACCATCCTCACGCGCCTGCTCGCCAAACGGGCCGTCACCCGCGAGAAGGCCGGCCGCTCCTTCGTCTGGACGCCCGCGGCGGACGCGGCGGGGCTGGCCGCTCACCGGATGCGGCAGGTGCTCGACAGCGAGAGCGACCGGGGTACCGTGCTGACCCGCTTCGTCACAGGGCTGACCGACGACGACGAGCAACTGCTGCGCTCGCTGCTGACGCAGACCGGCGAGGGCGGTCACGACCGCGCCCCACACCCGGCCACCGGTGCCGGCACCGAGGCGCCGGGCAGCGACGCGGAGGGGAAGAGCGACTGAGCCGTGGGGTTCTTCGTCCTCCTCCCTCTCGTCCTGCCCCTGACGTCCTGGCCGGTGGCCCGGCTCGCCGAGCGGCGTCTGCACCCCAGGGCCACGACGCGCCTGCTGGTCGCGGCCGGCGTCGTCCTGGCCGCGTGCAGCACCCTGTGCCTGGCGCTGCTGGTCGTCGTCGGCACGGCTCAGTTGCCCGGCAACCCGCTCCCCGACGCGTGGTCCCATCCGGAAGTACGTGCGGCCGTCCCCTACGACGAGATCCTGGGGAAGGCCGCCATCCCGGCGCTCCTCGCGCTTGTCGGCGCGGGCTGCGTCACCGTGGCGCGCCACCTCCGCGTCCGGCGGCGCGTCCGACGCGCGCTCGACGGCTTGCCGCCCTCCCCCGTCGCGATACTGCCCGACAGCGCGCCCTACGCTTTCGCTCTGCCCGGAAACCGGCGTACGCGCTCACGGGTCGTGGTCACCAGGTCCCTGCTCGGCGCGCTCGAACCGGCCGAACGGCGCGCGCTCTTCGCGCACGAGCGCGCACACCTGACAGCCCGCCATCCCCTGCTGCTGCTCCTCGCCGAACTCGCGGCCGTCGCCAACCCCTTCCTGCGGCCCCTGCGCACGGCCGTCACCTTCGGGGTGGAGCGGTGGGCCGACGAGGAGGCCGCCCGGATCGTCGGTGACCGGCGGCTGACCGCCCGCGCGGTCGGCAAGGCGGCTCTCCTCGCGCGCAACGGCCCGCCGCGGACCCTTCCCGCGCTCGCGGGCGCGGGACAGGTACCCCGGCGCGTGCAGGCGCTGCTCGACCCGGCGCCGACCGCGCGGCTCTGGCTCCCGCCGACCACCGCCCCCGGGCTCGTCGCGGGGCTCGCCGCGTGGCTCGCGGCCGTCGGCGCCGCCGTCTCGGCGCTCTCCTCGGCCAACGCCGCCGTGGCGCTCGTCGTCATCCTCCACGCGGCCACCCCGCTGTGAGCCGCCAGGACGCGCGCACCGACGCGCCCGTCGAGAGTGCTTCTCGTTAGGGTGATCCGCTGGGCCGGTGCGGCCGTACGGCGCGGAGGGGAAGCGAGGGTGACGCGTGGGAGCAGCTGACACGCCGGCGATACGGGTGCCCGTGGGGCGGGACGCCGAGCGCTGGACCAGCCGGAGCACCGAGCGGCGGGTGCTGCTCGTGGTGCACAACGTCACCTCGGCGGGCCGGCTGCTGGATGTGCTGCCGCTGTTCCACGACGACTTCCGGCTGCAGCTGCTGGTCACCTCGACGGGCTCCTCCGCCTACCAGGCAGGTATGCGCGAACTGTTCGCGGAGCTGGGCCTGCCCGTGCTGCCCTGGAACCAGGCGCTGACGACCCCGGTGGATCTCGCCGTCTCCGCCAGTTTCGGTGGTCAGATCGAGTTGCTTCAGGGCAAGTTGGCCGTACTGTCACACGGTGTCGGATACACTAAAAAATTGGCCGTGCCGGGTGCCGGGTGCCGGGTGCCGGGTGCCGGGTGCCGGGAGCCGGGAGGGGGAGCCGACGTTCGGGTTGTCCCGGGAGTGGCTGCTCGCGGAGGGCGAGCCGTTCGTGGACGCTCTGGTGCTGTCCCATCCGGAACAGGTCGAGCGGCTGCGCCGGACGTGTCCGGAAGCGGCCCAGGCCGCCGTCCTCGCCGGAGACCCCTGCTTCGACCGCATGCTGGCCGGCCGCCCCTACCGGGACCGGTTCCGCCGCGCACTGGGGGTGCGCGACGGACAGCGCCTTCTCGTGCTCAACTCCACGTGGAACCCCGAGGGGTTCTTCGGCAACGGTGGCGGCCAGGACCTGCTGCCCGAACTGCTGCCCCGTCTCGCGGCGGAACTGCCCGCCGACGAGTACCGGGTCGCCGCGGTGCTGCACCCCAACATCTGGTACGGACACGGTCCCGGCCAGATCCGCGCGTGGCTGGACCGGGCGCGACGCAGCGGGCTCACCCTGATCGACCCCGTGCACGCGTGGCGGCAGGCGCTGCTGGCGGCGGACGTGGTGCTGGGGGACTTCGGCGCCGTCACCTACTACTCGGCAGCGCTCGGCGTGCCCGTGCTGCTGGCGTCCGCGAACGACGACAGGCTGGACCCCGAGGCCCCGCTCGCGGAGTTCGTGCGGGAGGCCCCCCGCCTGGATCCGCGCCGTGAGCTGCCCGAACAGTTGGAGAAACTGCTGGCGGACCACAGGCCGTTCAGCGGCCCGGCCGAACACACCAGTTCGGCGCCCGGCGCCTCGGCCGCCGCGCTGCGCCGCCGCTTCTACGGCCTGATGGAGCTGCCGGAGCCCGCCGCGCCCGCCCTGCTGGAGCCGCTGCCGCTGCCACCGTACGCGCCGCCCCGCCGCACGGCGCCCCTGCACGTGCGCACGCGGGTCGAGGGGCGCGACGTTCACCTCGAACGCTCGACGGACCAGCCGTACCACGCCCACACCTTCGGCGAGACACACCTGGCCGTCCACGAGGACACCCGGGATCCGGGTGACCTGGAGGCGGCCGACGTGATCGTGCGGGAAGGCGGAGCCGATGATCCCCGCCTGGGCGGTCCTGGCAGGTGGAGCGCGCAGGTACTGCGCCGGCATCCGCACTGCGCGCTGGCCGGCTTCGTGACCGGGCCCGACTCGTGCACCGTGCGCACCAGGGAAGGCCGTCTGCTCGACCTGTCCGCCGGGGACGGAGCGGACGCCGATCCGGCCGCGTTCGCCTCGGCGCTGTACGCGTGGCTGGCGAGCGGCGGCCGGCTGCCGTCCGACGGCACGACGCTGCGGGTGCACACCGCCGCGCTGTCGCACCCGGTGCGGGTCAGGCCGGCTACGACGCGCCCTCGCACCGCCGCCGCAGATCCGCCAGATACCGCAGGTGCGTCGTGGCCTTTTCCGGTGTGAGCAGCCGCTCGGCCTCGGCGATGGCCTCCAGTGCCCCGGCCTGGTCGCCCTCGTCGTGCAGCGTTTCCGCGAGGTCGGTGAGAGCGCGGGCGTGGTTGTAGGCCTCGCCCGCTTCCGCGAAGAAGTCCCGTGCGCTGACCAGCCGGGCGCGGGAGCGGGCGAACTCGCGCATGCCGCGCAGCGCCCTCCCCTGGTGGCGCGTGGCCAGGGCGAGCGCGCGGGGAAGGTCTGCTGCGCCCTCCTGGCCCGGCGTGATGAGCCGGTAGAGGCGCTCGGCCTCGGTGAAGCACGCGAACGCCTCTTCCCACCGCCACGCCGACAGCCGCAGCAGGCCCCGCAGCTCCACCGCCGAGGCCTCGCCCCGCAGATGGCCCACCGCGCGCTCACAGGCGAGGGCCGCCTCGATCTCGCCGTCCGCCTCGTCGTGGTGCCGCAGTTCGCCGAGGCAGTGGGCGAGTTGGAAGTGCAGCGCGCCGGCGATGCGGGAGTGCGGACTGTGCTGCTCCGCGCAGCCCGCGGCGAACCGGAGGGCGGGCAGCACGTCGTCGAAGTGCCCGGCCTTCAGCTGGAGTGGCCACAGGGCGCGGGCCAGTCGCAGCGCGGTGTCGGTCTGTTGGTACTCCTGCGCCACGAAGACCGCCCTGAGCACGTTCGCACTGTCGGCCAGCAGTGCCGTCATGCCGGCGGCCTCGTCGGCGTACGCGGTCCCCTCCGCGGGCGCCGGCTCGACACGCCAACTCTGCGGCAGCGCCGCGTGGGCGCCGTGCAGCGCCCTGTTCAGCAGGCCCTGGACCACGCGGGAGACCGCGGCCACGCACGCTGGAACGGTCTCCTGCGAGCCCGCCGCGTCGGCCAGCGCGCGCCGCACCTCGGGCCTGAACCGGTAGCGGCCCTCCGCGGTGGGCTCCGCCAGCTGTGCCTCGGCGGCCTAGTCGAGCATGCGGGCCGCCTCGCCGGGCGCGACCTGCGCGGCCCAGCCGGCCAGTTCGGCGTCGATCGCCGGCCAGTCGCCCAGGCAGACCAGTCGGCACAGCCGGGCCGTCTCCGGGCGCAGGCGGCGCGACGCGGCGTGCACCAGCCCGCGTACGGGATGTACGGAACGTTCCATGGTCTCCTCCGCGTCGTCGGGGAGGGGGGCTTCTTCGGTGAGCAGACGCGTCGCGGCGACCCTGAGTGCGTAGGCGTTGCCGGCGCAGTGGTCCAGCAGCGCCGGCATGTGCCGCTTGGCCCGCGTCACCCGCTCCTGGCCCGCCACCCGCCGCAGCAGCTTCACCGCGTCCCGGTCCGGCAACGGGGGCACGGCGACACGTTCCGCCTCCAGCGCGAAGGCCGGGCCGGAGGAGACGACCAGCAGGAAGACCTCAGGCGTGGCGGGGATCAGCGCGCGGACCTGGGCCGCCGTGCAGGCGTGGTCGATCACCACCAGCGCCCTGCGTCCCGCCGTCAGGCTTCTGTAGAGCTCCTCACGGGCCTCACCTGTGGGCGGGATCCGGTCGGGCTCCACGCCCATGCGCTCCAGCAGGCGTCCCAGCACGGCGGCCGGTGCCACGCGGTGCTCCCCTGCGCCGTCGCGGAGGTCGACGTAGAACTGCCCGTCGGGGAACCGGTCGGCCTGGCCTGCTCCCCAGTGCAGGGCCACCGCGCTGGTGCCGATCCCCGGGGGTCCGTACAGCAGCGCGACTCGCGGACGGCCCCCTGCGGCCCGCCTCGCCTCCCGCTGCACCTGCCTGATCACGCTCTCGCGGTCGGTGAAGTGGCGCGTTGCGGGCGGCAGTCCCGCGCCAGGCCGCAGCTCGGCCGCGTCCCGCGGCAGGCTCCGCAACAGCAGCGCCCACTCGTCCGCCTGCCGACGGTCCGCGCTCACCCGGATGTACACGCGACGGGCGAGATCCTCGCGCTCCTCCTCGGTGCCCGGCAGCGGCGCTCCCCACCCCAGGGTGCGGCGCACCTGGGCGCCGGTCGACAGGAGCAGCCGTTTGCCCAACTCCCCGGCGGCGCCGTTTCCCACCGTGCCGAAGAACGCGGCGAGCGCCCCCACCGTGACGACCTCGAACACGCCAGCCCTCCCCTGAGTCCGGTACCGGACCGACTGTATCGGCCAGGTCGCGCACGGAGACAGTCCGAACTCCCCTGCCGGGAAGGGGCGGTCAGCTCTCCAGGGCCGCGGTCATGACGCGCAGGTGGTCGGCGACGGGCCCGAAGGTGAGCAGGCCGCTGCCCGCGCCGGCCTGTTCCCCGGCGGCCGGCGCCAGCTGGGCCAGGGCCCGCCGCGTGACGGCGCTTTCGCCCACCGCCGCCGCGGCGTCGCCGACGAGACACCACATCGCCTCGAACAGGAGGTCACGCGGCGGTGGGGGCATGGCGCGCAGCGCCGCGCCGGCCTCTTCCCTGCGCCCCTGGGCTACGAGCAGTGTGGGGCGCACCCAGGGTTCGTACGGGCCCCAGTCGGCCGCCTCGTCCACGGTGAGCGGCTCCCCGTGCGCGATCTGCACGCTCAGCAGGGCGAGGGGCGGCAGGCCGTCGCGCAGCCCCGGCATGCCCGCGCCGTCGAGACACACGGCGGCCTGCTCGTAGGCGTGCCGGGCGGACTCGGGCGCCCCGGTCATGGCCGTCCGCAGCGCCCTGTACCAGGTGGTGAGGACGGCGACGAGCGGGAGTTCGTGCCGTGCGGCCAGTGCGTCGGCCGCGGCGGCGTGCCGGTCGGCTCCCGCCAGGTCGCGGCGGGCGCACCCGGACTGGAGGCGGATGAGGTGGCCGAGCACCTCGTACCGCGCCAGCCCGTGCCGCGCGGCGAGGTCCACCACCTCGGCGCCGATCGCGTCGCGCCGTGCCGCCAGTCCGGCACGGTGGAAGGTCTGCATGAACGTGCCGTTGAGGGCGAAGGCCAGCAGCGCCGCGTCGTCGAGGCCGCGGGCGATCTCCTCGGCCTGCCGGGCCGCCTGGAGCGGGCGCGCCGTCGTCTCCCGGGCGGCTTCCCCGCCGGGCAGTGCGCCCCGCGACTCCACGGCGACGGTGGCCAGCAGCCGACAGCGCGCCGCGGCGTGCGCGTCGGCCGCTGGGGACGCGTCCGGCGAGGGGCCCGGGACAGCGGGCGGGGGCGGAAGCAGACGCAGGGTCCGCTCCGCCGCGCCCACCAGCCACCGCGACTGTTCGGGGTCGTCCGCGCGGGTCCAGATCGCGGGCACGTCGAAGACGCCGATGACGCGTGCCGTCAGTTCGGGATCACCCATCTCCTCGGCGGCGGCCACCGCGGCGACACGGTGGTGCCTGGCCGACTCCAGCCCGCCGCCCCCGGTGACGGCCAGGTCCCGCATGAGGCCGACGGTGGACTCCAGGTGGACCCGGGAGCGCGCCGAGACGTTGCTCTCGTAGGCGGTGGTGGCCTGCGCCCACACCTGCGCCGCCGTGCCGGCCGCGCCCTGGTCCAGGTGTTCCGCCTGGCGCAGGATGTCCTCCTCCAGGCGGCGCAGCCGGGGCCCCGGGTCCACCCCGAGCTGTTCGGCGAGCATGCCGCGGGCCCTGCGCAGCACGGAGAGCGCGTCGGCCTGCCTGCCGGTGCGGTACAGGGCCCGCGCGAGCAGCTGCCAGGCGTCCTCGCGCCACGGGTGCTCCGCCACGTGGGCGTCCAGGTCCGGCACGGCCCGCGCGGCCTCCCCCAGCGCGATGCGCGCCCCAGCTCGGCGTTCGAGCGCGTGGAGGCGCAGCTCGGTGAGCCGCGCCCGCTCGCCGCGCGCCCACGGTGCGTCGCCGAAGTCGGCGTAGGCGGGGCCCCGCCACCAGGCGAGTGCTTCGGTGAGGCGGTCTGCCACCCGCGCGGGTTGCGCGTCGGCGAGGGAGGCAACGGCCTGTTCGAACCGCCAGGCGTCGACGTCGTCGGGCGCGGCGCGCAGCGCGTAACCGGAGCCCTCCGTGACCAGCAGCCGGGAGGGGCTGCGGGGCGGCCGCTCGGGTTCCAGGGCCCGCCGCAGCGCGGAGACGAAGGTGCGCACCGCGCCCACGGCGTCGTCGGGCGGGCGCTCCCACAGGTCCTCCACCAGCCGCGTCACCGTCACGACCTGCCGGCGGGCGACGATCAGGCGGGCCAGGACGGCCCGGTGCCGCGGCCCTTTGAGGGCCAGGGCCTCGCCGTCTGGGCTCCAGGCCGCGACCGCGCCCAGAACTCCGTATCGCACCCGCACTCCGGCGTCCCCATCTCCCGTACCACTCGCCGACCCCAAACGTATACGCGCTCATCGGTTGCTCATCCACGGCCCGCAGGGTGGAGACGCGAAGCGCGGGCCGGCGAGGCCGAAGCCCCGCCTTCGGTGACGCCCCCAGCGACCCCGCTGAGCGGCGACAGAACGAGACGGCCGGCACGGCCGAGACGAGTGACGGCAGTGACGGCAGTGACAGCAGTGAGGACAGCCATGACAGCACGCACACCTTCCGGGACCGACCCCCGGATCCCCGGCTTCGAGTACCGCCGCGTCCAGGTGGCGGACGGCGTCGCGCTCCAGACGGCCGTCGCAGGGTCCGGCTCGCCGGTCGTTCTCCTGCACGGGTTCCCGCAGACCCACCTGATGTGGCGGCACGTCGCCGCGGACCTGGCCGCCGACCACACCGTCATCTGCCCCGACCTGCGCGGCTACGGCGACAGCGACAAACCGCGGGAGGAGGATGGCGAGACCTACTCCAAGCGCACCATGGCGGCCGACGTCGTCGCCCTCGCGCGCGCCCTGGGGCACGACCGCTTCGCCCTGGCAGGCCACGACCGCGGGGCCCTCGTGGCCTTCCGGGCCGGGCTCGACCATCCGGCCGCCGTCACCCACCTGGCCTGCCTCGACGTCCTGCCCACCCTGGACATGTGGGAGGCCCTGCACGGCACCTCGGCGGCCGTCGGCTTCCACCTCTACCTCATGGCCCAGCCTCCCGGCCTGCCCGAGCGCATGATCGAGGCAGCCGCCGACGCCTTCTTCTCGCACTTCCTCGACATCTGGGCCAACGACCCCGACGCCCTGCCCGCCGACATCCGCGACGCCTACCTGGCCGCCTGCGCGAAGGCGGTGCCCTCCATCGTGGCGGACTACCGCGCCTCGGCGGGCATCGACGTCGAGCACGACCGGGCCGACCGCGCCGCGGGGCGGCAGCTGGCCATGCCGGTGTCCGTGCTGCAGCAGGACTGGGGCGCGGCGCTCGGTTACGAAGCCGCCGCCCTGTGGCGGGCCTGGGCACCCGGCCTGCGGCACTCCACCGTCTCCTGCGGCCACTTCATGGCCGAGGAAGCGCCGCGGGACATCAGCGAGGCCCTGCGGGAGCTGCTGGCCCGTTAGGGGCGGCTCCGTCCTTACGGCTCGCGTCGGAAGACGTGGGCGTCGACCTCCTTCAGGTAGGCCTCCCGCGTCGTCTCGTCGAGGAAGGAGGCCCGGAAGGAGTTGCGGGCCAGGGTGCGCAGCGTCTCCTCGTCCAGCCCGAGCGCCTCGCGCACGGCGGTGAAGTTGTCCTCGGCGTAGCCGCCGAAGTAGGAGGGGTCGTCGGAGTTGACGGTGACCATCAGGCCCGCGTCCAGCATCGCGGGCAGCGGGTGGTCGGCGAGGCGGTCGACGACGCGCAGCCGCAGGTTCGACAGGGGGCACACCGTCAGCGGCACCTGGTCGGCGGCCAGCCGCCGTACCAGTTCCGGATCCTCCATGCTGCGCACCCCGTGGTCCACGCGGTCCACGCCCAGCACGTCCAGGGCCTCCCACACGCCAGCGGGCGGACCCTCCTCACCGGCGTGTGCCACACGCTTGAGGCCCGCCTCCCGCGCCAGCTCGAACACCTCGCGAAACTTCGCGGGCGGGTTGCCGACCTCCGCCGAGTCCAGGCCGACCGCGGTGATGAGCTGAAGATGCGGGCGCGCTTCCTCGAAGGTGCGCAGCGCGGAGTCGGCGCTCTCGTCGCGCAGGAAGCACATGATCAGCCGCGTGGTGATGCCGTATTTGTCCGGCGCCGCGTCCAGCGCCCGCGCGAGCCCGCGGATCACGGTGCCCACAGCGACGCCGCGCGCGGTGTGCGCCTGCGGGTCGAAGAAGATCTCCGCGTGGCGCACACCCTGCTCACGGGCGCGGGCGAGGTAGGCGTCGGCCAGGTCGGCGAAGTCGTCCTCCGTGCGCAGCACCGTCATCAGCGCGTAGTAGAGGTTCAGGAAGGACTGGAGGTCCTGGAAGGAGTAGGCGGCCCGCAGGTCGTCCTGCGAGGCGAAGGGGAGAGTGAGCCCGTTGCGCTCGGCGAGGGCGAAAGCCAGCTCGGGCTCGAGGGTGCCCTCGATGTGGAGGTGCAGTTCTGCTTTGGGGATCGGTGCTGCCATGGCGTGGAAGCCTATCGGCTCGGCTCAGGTGAGGTCATGCGCGGTTCCCCGGCCACCGCGCGCCGTGGCCGCGACCCCGGCGGCCGCGCGAGGCCCCGGCCCGCCCCGGACCACCGCCCCGGGCCGGCGCTGGGCAGCGGGCCGATGACGTACACGACTCCCCGCGCAGCCGCACGGCCCCGCGCGGGGCTTGCGCGACCGGCCCGCCGGGACTCGCGCGACCGCCCCCGCGCGGCACTCGCGCGACCGCTCGCCCGGGACTTGCGCGGCCGCTCGCCCGGGGCTTGCGCGGCCGCGCAAAACGCGCACGCCTCCGCCGGGGCGTGCGCACTTCGCGGCCACGCGGCTCGTCGGTGTGGCTGCTAGTCTCGCCCGGAGGTACACATGCGAATGCTGATCAACGTTCCCGAGTCCGTGGTCCCCGACGCGCTGCGGGGGATGGCGGCGGCACACCCGGAGCTGACGGTCGACGTGGACAGGCGGATCGTGGTCCGCCGGGACGCGCCCGTGGCGGGAAAGGTGGCGCTCGTCTCGGGAGGCGGCTCGGGTCACGAGCCGCTGCACGGAGGTTTCGTCGGGCCGGGGATGCTGGACGCCGCCTGCCCGGGCGAGGTCTTCACCTCTCCCGTTCCCGACCAGATGGTCGCGGCCGCGGCGGCCGTGGACAGCGGCGAGGGCGTGCTGTTCGTCGTCAAGAACTACACCGGCGACGTCCTGAACTTCGACATGGCGGCCGAGCTCGCCGAGGACGAGGGCGTGCGCCTCGCCAAGGTGCTGGTCCAAGACGATGTCGCCGTCACCGACAGCACCCACACGGCCGGGCGCCGCGGCACCGGCGCGACCCTGTTCGTGGAGAAGATCGCCGGGGCGCTCGCGGCCGAGGGCGCGCCGCTGGAGCGGGTCGCGGACACCGCGCGTCGCGTGGCCGAGTCGTCGCGCAGTTTCGGGGTGGCGCTGAGCGCCTGCAGCACCCCGTCGAAGGGCGGCCCCATGTTCGAGCTGCCGTCGGGCGAGCTGGAGCTGGGCGTCGGCATCCACGGGGAGCCGGGCCGGGAGCGGCGCGCGATGATGACCTCGGGTGAGATCGCTCAGGCGGCCGTTGACGCCGTACTGGAGGAGCTGCCCTCCGATCAGCCGGTGCTGGCGCTGGTCAACGGCATGGGGGCGACGCCGCTGCTGGAGCTGTACGGCTTCTGCGGCGAGGTGCACCGGGTCCTGGCCGAGCGGCGGGTTCCGGTCGCCCGTACCCTCGTCGGCAACTATGTGACCTCGCTCGACATGGCAGGCGCCTCCGTGACGCTGTGCCCGGCCGACGAGGAGCTGCTGCGGCTGTGGGACGCGCCTGTGCGCACCCCGGGGCTGCGGTGGGGCGTCTGAGCGGGAGCGCGCAGCGGCGGTGAGGGGGGACACCGTCGCGAGGCGGTCCTGGCCCGTCGGGATCCGGTACCGCACCCGGTACCGGTCCGGTCGGCGGGATTCCGGCGCGGCCGGGGTGCCGCGTGCGGGACAGGGCGCGCCGCCGTTGCCGCCGGGCGCGGTACGCCCCGCACGTGGCAGCACGAGAGACACCGGGACAGCGGCGAAGGGACAGTGGTGAGCGGCAAGGTGACGAACGGCGCCGGCGAGGGCACCGGCGGAAGCGCGGAGGGCTGGGACGCCGCCTTCTTCGCGCGCTGGATGCGGGCCGCGGCGGACGCGGTCGACCGCGAGGCCGACCGGCTGACGGAGCTGGACTCGGCCATCGGCGACGCCGACCACGGCGGCAACATGCGCCGCGGGTTCGAAGCGGTCCGCAGCGAGCTGGACGAGGGCGTGCCCGCCACGCCGGGCTCGGTGCTGATGACGGCCGGCCGCAAACTCGTCTCGACGGTCGGCGGCGCTTCGGGCCCGCTGTACGGGACGCTGCTGCGCCGTACGGGCAAGACGCTCGGTGACGCCGAGGTGGTGACCGGCGAGGAGCTGGCCGGGGCGCTGAGCGCGGGCATCGACGCGGTGGCCCAGCTGGGCGGCGCCAACGCGGGCGACAAGACGATGCTGGACGCGCTCAGGCCGGCCGCCGACGCGCTGGCGGACAGTGGCGGCAAGGATCTGCGAGCGGCCCGGACGGCGGCCGAGAAGGGTGCGGAGGACACCACTGGGCTCCAGGCGCGCAAGGGCCGCGCCAGCTACCTGGGCGAACGGAGCATCGGCCACCAGGACCCGGGAGCCGCCTCCGCGGCACTGCTGATGGCGGCGCTCGCCGAAGCGGGCGGCGAAGCGGAAGGGAGCGCCTGAGCATGGCGGACGCGAACAACGGAGCCCGGGTGGGGATCGTGCTGGTCTCCCACAGCAAGCAGGTCGCCGACGCGGTGGCCTCGATGGCCGCCGCTCTCGCCGGGGTGCCCGACGCGCCCGTCACCGGCGCGGGCGGCCTGCCGGACGGCGGCCTGGGCACGAGCGAAGAGGTGATCACCGAGGCGGCCCGGCGCGTGGACGCGGGGGCGGGCGTCGCACTCCTCGCCGACCTGGGCAGCGCCGTACTGACGGTCAAGACGCTGCTGGCCGAGGGCGACGAACTGCCCGGCCCGGCACGGCTGCTGGACGCCCCTTTGGTGGAAGGCGCGATCGGCGCCGTGGTGACGGCCGCGGGCGGTGGCGACCTCGCGGCGGTGGCAGCGGCGGCCGAGGAGGCGTACACCTACCGCAAGGTGTGAGGCTTACCCGCGAGCGGTGAGGCGGGCGCGGGTGTCCGCTCGGGCACCCGCGCCGCGCCGTCCCGCGCCGATGTCCGGCCCGGGCCGCCTCTCGCCCTCTCGAGCGCGTCACCGTGCCGGGACGGTGCACACGGGGCCTGTCCGGCCGCAGGCAGCGCCCTCCATGCCGGGACCGACCCGGCCACGGGGGGCCGGCGCCGGCCGCTCCCGCGCCGTCAGCGGCCCCGGTCCCGGTCCCGTCACCGACGCCTTCGCCCCTTCCGCCGTCAGCGCCCTCGCCCTGCGCACCGCCGATGCCGCCGGCATCGCC
Organism: Streptomyces tubbatahanensis; assembly: GCF_022699385.1. NCBI lineage: Bacteria > Bacillati > Actinomycetota > Actinomycetes > Kitasatosporales > Streptomycetaceae > Streptomyces > Streptomyces tubbatahanensis. Next base: position 696,622 of record NZ_CP093846.1, read on the forward strand.
GCCGGTGGGCGCGCCGCACCCGTCGTGGACCGTACCGCCGGGCCCGCCGCGGGACGTTCCGCCGGGCCCGCCGAGGGACGCGCCGCCGGACGTCCCCCGGGCCCCGCCGATGGATCCGCCGCGGGGCGGGCCGTCGCGGGGCGGGCCGTCGTGCCTGCCGCCGTCGTGTCCGTCGCCGCCGCGGTCGGGGACAACGCGTAGCGGCCGTAGCCGGTGCGGCGAACCAGCCCGTGCTCCTCGGCCTGGGCGAGGAGCTTGTTCGTCTGGGAGGGACTCAGACCCGCGCGGCGGGCGATGACGCCCAGCCGGTGGGCGCCCGGGTCCTCCTCCTCCAGTTCCGCGAGAGCTGCCATTAACGCGAAGGCCCGTGCGGCGCTCACGAAGTACGCCCCGGTCTCCGTCTGCTGCGTGGTCTGCACTGCACCCGTATCTCCATAGGTACACACCTTTGCAGTCGCGTCCTGTCGAGCGGCTTGCCGCATATGTGCGTGCCCCGCTCGCCCGTTCCGCATTCACTGTTCCTGACCCGCCCCCGTACGTCACGGCGGAATACGTCGTTCACTTTTCCGCCGGTGGAAAAGTGGCGTTTTTCGACGTGCCGCCCCTTGCGCGGAACGCAATCGCTGTCGGAAGGTGACGACGGTCGACTTCCAGCCGTCACCGCACCAACAGGGAAGGCGGGATGCGCGGATTGCTTTTCTTTCAACGAGCGAGCACCGCCACCGCCATGGATGTGCAGGCGCCTCGCGGGAAGAACGGCGCCCCCGCTTTCGGATGAATTCCATCCGCCCCGAAATACCGGGGCCCTCATGAACGCGCCGTCGACTCCTGTGTCCACGGCGTCGCCGAACCCCGTCACGGAAAGGAGAGCGCCATGCGTTACGTCCACTGATGACACCACGTCACCGCGGCCACGCGTCTGAACGCGTGGCCGCGAACGGCGCCCCCGAGGGGCGCACTCCGTAAACCGCACCGGCGGAGAACCGCACCGGCGAGAGAGGCAGACCATGACGGGAGCCGCGGCGCACCGACAGCGGGACACCCGCTACGACCCACTGGCGCCCGAGGTCATCGCCGCACCGCACCCCTTCTACCGGCGGCTGCGCGAGCATCAGCGCGTCTACTGGCACGGGCAGCTCGACTCCTGGGTCCTCACCGGGCACGCCGAGTGCCGTGCGGTTCTCGGCGATTCGGCCTCCTTCGGCTCGGACTTCCGCAGGGTCGGAGAGGAGATCCCCGAGGCTCTGCTGAGCGTGCAGTCCCTCGACCCGCCCGCCCACGGAGCGATCCGGCACCTGCTCGTCTCCGCGCTGCACACCCGCTCGCACACGGCGGTGACCGACACCGCGGCGCGGCTCGCCGCGCGACGGCTGGCTGCCGTACGCGGCACGGACCGCCCGGTGGATCTCGTCAGCGAGGTCGCCCGCCCCCTCGCCCTGCACACGATGTGCGACTTCTTGGGCGTCGCCTCTCCCGACGGGCCCTGGTTCGAGGAGATGTCGAACGCCATCGTCCGCAGCATGGACGCCGGTCTCGACCCCTCGCGCGCCGAGCCCGGCGTCAAGGCCAGACAAGAGCTGAGCCGCATGGTCGGCACATGGCTGGAGACGGCCGAGGAGGGCGGTTTCATCGGAGCCGTGCGGGCGGCCCGTGCGCGCACGCCCGAGGTCTCGCAGGCCGTGCTGGCCAACTCGCTGCGCGCCGTGCTGCACGCGGGGTACGAGTCGGTCAGCCGTCTGCTGGGCAACGCGCTCGCCCGCCTGGTGACGGGCGAACAGGCGCTGCCGGAACGCGCGGCCGCCGAGGGGCGGCTCGACACGCTGGTGGACGAACTGCTGCGGCTGGAGGGCCCGGTGCAGGCGGACGCCCGGGTGTGCGTGCGGGACGGCGAGGTGGCCGGGCAGCGGATAGGGCGCGGTGAGGTGCTGGTGCTGCTGCTGGGCGCCGCCAACCGCGACCCGGACGTCTTCCCCGATCCTGACACCGTCGACCTCGGCCGCCGCAGGGGGCAGCATCTGGCCTTCGGCCGGGGCGCGCACGCCTGCCTGGGCGCGGGCCTGGCCACGCTGCAACTGCGCGCCGTGCTCGTGGCGTTGCGTGAGGCGCGCCTCGGATTCGTCCCGTCCGGCACGGCCGAGTACGAGCCGACCGCGACGCTGCGGGGACTGCGGACGCTCCCCGTCCGCGTACGCGACACCGGCCCGTGACCGTGCCCGCGACCGCCCCGCGCGGCCTCCCCGGCCCGGCCCCGGGCCCGGAGCGCTGACCCGGCACATGCCCGGGCCCCGCCCTGCCTGGCCCTGCCCTGCCCTGCCCCGGTCAGGGAGCCCGAGCCGGCCGTCGCCCGCGCGCGGCCGGTCCCCCGCCCGCCGTCGCGGGTCACCGCTCGAAGGGACTTCCTGTGCGTACCTCTTCCCGCCCGCTGCGCCGGGTACTGAGACTGACGGCGGCAGCCGCGCTGACGCTGACCTGCCTGGCCGGCCAGCAGACGGTGGCCGCCGCCGCGACCGCTCCCGCCGGGGAAGGACCGGCACGCGCCGCCGCGTCGCGCGCGCTGACGGCCGACCGGCTGGCCTCCCAGGTGCGCGGCCGTGACGTGTTCCGCCACCTGCGGGCCTTCCAGCGCATCGCGGACGCCAGCGGCGGCGACCGCGGCTACAACCGGCCCGGGTTCACGCGTTCGGTGCGGTACGTCGCCGGGCAGCTGGAGGACGCGGGGTACGCGGTGCGGCGGCAGAAGGTCCCCTACACCGACTTCGACGTCACGAGCGAGCGGCTGTCCGTGCGGGCGGGCCGCGGCGGCCCCCGCGACGTGCCCGTGCTGATGACCCGGTTCACTCCCTCGACCGCCGCGCACGGCGTCAACGCGCGCGCCGTCGCCCTGCCCGAGGGCAGAACCGGCTGCGAGCCCGGCGACTACGAGGGGGTGGCCGTCCGCGGCTCCGTCGTCGTCCTGGCCAGGAACGCCTGCGGGTACGCGCACCAGCAGCAGGTCGCCGCGCGGGCCGGTGCACGCGCTGTGGTGATGTACTACCCGACCCCGTCACCGCGCAACAACTACCGCCTCATGGCCATCGATCCGGAGGATTTCCGCATCCCCATGGGCATGGTCTCGCAGACCGACGGGGAGCGGCTGGCCCGGCAGGCGGCGGCGCGGCCCGGGGCACGGGTGCGCCTGACCCTGCGGGCGCGGAACGTGGAGCGTGAGACGGTCAACCTGATCGCCGAGACCCGCGGCGGCGACCCCGACGACGTGGTCGTGCTGGGCGGGCACCTGGACAGCGTCCCCGAGGCCCCCGGCATCAACGACAACGGCTCGACGGCCGCGACCGTCCTGCAGACGGCGCTGGCGATGGCACCGCACCAGGACGCGGTGCGCAACAAGGTCAGGTTCATGTGGTGGGGCGCCGAGGAGATCATCGACGTCGGCTCCGGGTACTACGTGGACCACCTCTCCGCCGCCGAGCGCGGCAGGATCGCGGCCGTCCTCAACGGCGAGCTGCTGGCGCCCTCCAACTCAGGGCGGTTCGTGTGGGACACGGGGTCGGGCGGCAGCCACGAGCTCGCCGAACTGTTCGCCGGGTACTTCACCCGGCACGGGCTGCCCTTCGAGCGCCAGGATCCGGGCGCCATCGGCTCCGACCACCTGGTCTTCCAGGAAGCGGGGCTTCCGGTCGGCGGCATCGACGGGGGCAACCTGGGGGTGAAGACGGCGGCACAGCAGAGACTCTTCGGCGGCACTGCCGGGCAGATGTTCGACCCCTGCTATCACCAGCCGTGCGACCGGCTGGCCGCGATCGACCGCCAGGACCTCGACCGGAACGCCCCCGCGCTGGCCTGGGTCACGGCCCGGCTGGCCACGGACGACGACGCGGTCCGAGCCGTACGCAGGGCAGGGCCCTGACCCAGCCGGCGCGAGGCGCTCAGCTGCGGTCCTCCTCGAAGGTCCGCAGCAGGTCCGCCGCGACGCTCACCGCGATCGTGGCGGGCTCCTTGCCGGTGATCTCTCTCAGGCCGATCGGGGTCTTGATCCGGTCGATCGTGGCGTCGTCGTGACCGCCCTCGGTGGCCAGGCGCTGCCGGAACCGCGACCACTTGGCGGCCGAGCCGATCAGGCCGATCGACCCGAGCCCCGTGGTGCGCAGGGCCGCGTCGGCCAGCGCCGCGTCCTCGGCGTGGTCATGGGTCATGATCAGAACGTGGGTGCCGGGCGCCAGCTCCGCCAGCGCCTCCTCGGGAAGCAGCGGGTTGTGGTGCACGTGGACCTGCGCCACCGCGTCCGCCAGCACGTCGAGCCGTTCGTCGGTGAGCATGTCGGTGCGGGTGTCGACCAGGTGCAGGTCGAGGCTGTGGCGGGCCAGGATGCGCGCCAGCTCGAGACCGACGTGCCCGACACCGAAGAGCGCCACCGCGGGCACCACGGGCAGCGGTTCGAGCAGTACGGTGACGGCTCCCCCGCAGCACTGCACGCCGTGCCGGTTGGTGACCTTGTCGTTGAGGGCGAAGTCCATCAGCTCAGGCTCCGGATCGCCGGTGCCGATACGCTCGCGGGCCCGGTCGATCGCCACGGCCTCGATGTTGCCGCCGCCGATCGAGCCCCAGGCACCGGTCCGCCCCACGACGAGTTTGGCACCGGCCCGGCGGGGCGCGTGGCCGCGCACGGTCGCCACGGTCACCAGCACGCCGGGTTCCCGGCGTGCCCGCAACCGCGCGACCGCGGCCACCCAGGTCGTGTCAGGCATTGCTCAGGGCGCTCGCGCCGGCGCGGACCACGCTGCCGTCACGAGCGTCGTGCCGCGCGTGACCGCCGCGCTGTGCGGCACCGCCGCGGGCCGCTTCGACCGCCCAGAACACCGCCTCCGGCGTCGCGGGCGAGGCGAGTTCCACGCTGACCCCGGCGGGACCGAACGCCGCCGCGGCCTCCCGCAGCGCCTCCCGTACCGAGAACGCCAGCATCAGCGGGGGCTCGCCCACCGCCTTGGAGCCGTAGACCGCGCCCTCCTCGGCGGCGTTCTCCAGCAGCGTGACGTTGAACTCCTCGGGCATCTCCGAGAAACTCGGCAGCTTGTAGGTGCTGGCCGCCTGGGTGAGCAGCCGGCCGCGGTGGGGTCCCTCGCTGGTGTCCCAGCGCAGGTCCTCCAGAGTCAGCCAGCCCGCGCCCTGCACGAAGCCGCCCTCGACCTGACCGATGTCGATCATCGGGGAGAGGCTGTCGCCGACGTCGTGCACGATGTCCACCCGCCGGATGCGGTACGCGCCGGTGAAGCCGTCGACCTCCACCTCGGTCGCCGCGGCGCCGTGGGCGAAGTACTTGAACGGCGACCCCCGGAAGGTCTTCGCGTCCCAGTGCAGCCCCTCGGTGCGGTAGAAGCCGGACGCCGACAACTGCACCCGCTGGAAGTACGCGGTGTGCACCAGCTCGTCCCAGGCCAGCTCCTTGTCGCTGCCCAGAGCGCGCGCGACGCCCTCGACGATGCGCACGTCGGAGGCGTTCGCCCCCAGCTGCGAGGCGGCCACCTGGAGCAGCCGCTGACGCAGCTGCTCGCAGGCGTCCTTCACCGCGCCACCGTTCAGGTCGGCGCCGGAACTGGCGGCGGTCGCCGAGGTGTTGGGCACCTTGTCGGTACGCGTGGGGGCCAGCCGCACCTTGTGCAGCGGGATGCCCAGCGTGGTCGCGGCCACCTGCAGCATCTTGGTGTGCAGGCCCTGGCCCATCTCGGTGCCGCCGTGGTTGATCAGGACGGAGCCGTCCTTGTAGATCAGCACCAGCGCGCCGCCCTGGTTGAAGGCGGTGAGGTTGAAGGAGATGCCGAACTTCACGCCCGTGAGCGCGAGGGCCCGCTTGGTGTGCGGGTGCGCGGCGTTGAAGGCCGCGATCTCGCGCTTGCGGTCGGCGAGGCCGCCGTCCTCGTGGACCTGCCGCCAGACGGTGGAGATCCGCTCGGGCTGCGTGACCGGCTGCCCGTACGGAGTCGTCTGGCCCTGTCCTGGCTGGTAGAAGTTGCGCTCGCGCAGCTGCATGGGGTCCAGCCCGAGCCGCGGCGCGCAGCGGCCCAGGATGTCCTCGATCACCAGCATGCCCTGCGGTCCGCCGAAGCCGCGGAAGGCGGTGTTGGAGACCGCGTGGGTCTTGGCGATGCGGCCGGCGACGCGCGCGTTGGGGATCCAGTACGTGTTGTCGATGTGGCACAGCGCGCGGGCCAGCACCGGCTCGGACAGGTCCAGGCTCCAGCCGCCGTCCGCGGTCAGGCGTGCCTCCAGCGCCTGGATGCGGCCGTCCGCGTCGAAGCCGATCTTCCACTCGGCGTGGAACCCGTGCCGCTTGCCCGACATCGTCAGGTCCTGCGTCCGGTTGAGGCGGAACCTGACCGGACGCCCGGTCAGCTTCGCGCCGAGCGCCGCGACGGCCGCGAACCCGTGCGGCTGCATCTCCTTGCCGCCGAAGCCGCCGCCCATCCGCAGGCACTGCACGGTCACCTCGTGGCTGTGGACGCCCAGCACGTGCGCGACGATCTCCTGGGTCTCCGACGGGTGCTGGGTGCTGCTCTGGATGAACACCTGCCCGTTCTCGTCGACCTGCGCCAGCGCCGCGTGCGTCTCCAGGTAGAAGTGCTCCTGACCGGAGAACTGGAACTCGCCGCTGAACACGTGCGCGGAGTCGGCGAAGCCCGCCTCCACGTCGCCGGTGACCACGACCGGCTGCGCGCCGTGGAAGCTGTCGGCCGCGATCGCCTCCTGGAGGGTGAGCACGGAGGGCTGTTCGTCGAGTTCCACCTCGACGGCCGCCGCGCCGAGCCGGGCCGCCTCCAGGGTCTCGCCGAGCACCCAGGCGACCGCGTGGCCGTGGAACATGACCTCGTCGGGGAAGAGCGGCTCGTCGCGCTTCATCCCCGCGTCGTTGACGCCGGGCACGTCAGCGCCGGTCAGCACCCGGACCACACCGGGCACGGCCAGCGCGGGCTCGGTGCGCAGCGCGGTGATCAGGCCGTGCGCCTTCATGACCTGGACCGGGTAGGCGTGCAGCACGTCCTTGGTGCGGTGGACCAGGTCATCGGTGTAGAGCGCGGTACCGGTGACGTGCTGGCTGGCGCTCTCGTGCGGCATCGGCACGCCGACGACAGGTGCTTCGGGACGCTCGGACAGATGGCTCATGCCGACACCGCCTCAGTGGTTTCCGCGTACAGCTTCAGCAGGCTCTGGCCGAGCATCGCGGAGCGGTACTCGGCGCTGGCCCGGTGGTCGTTCATCGGGGTGCCCTGGGCCCGCAGCACTTCGGCGGCGGCCTCGGCGGTCTCCCGCACCCACGGCTTGCCCTCCAGGGCCGCCTCGGTGGCCAGTGCGCGGACCGGCGTGGCGGCGACGCCGCCCAGCCCGATGCGCGCCGTGCGGACGAGGCCGTCCTCGATGTCCAGCGCGAACGCGACCGCCACGCTGGAGATGTCGTCGAAGCGCCGCTTGGCGATCTTGTGGAAGGCCGCGAGGGGCGACAGCGGCAGCGGGATGCGCACCGCGCGGATCAGTTCTCCCGGACGGCGCACGCTCTGCCGGTAGCCGGTGAAGTAGTCCGCCAGCGGGACCTCGCGCTCACCGTCGGCGCCGGCGAGTACCACCGACGCCTCCAGTGCGAGCAGCACGGGCGGGCTGTCACCGATGGGCGAGCCGGTGCCCAGGTTGCCGCCGAGGGTCGCGCCGTTGCGGATGAGCCGGGAGGCGAACTGCGGGAACAGTTGCGCCAGCAGCGGGACGCGGCCGTCGAGCCGGCGTTCGATCTCGGTGAGCGTCAGTGCCGCGCCGATCTCGATGTGGTCGGACTCGACGCTCAGGCCCCGCAGTTCGGGCAGCCGGTCGATGGCGACCACGCACTCCGCCCGGCGGGAGCGGATGTTCACCTCCACACCCCAGTCGGTGCTTCCGGCGACCACCACCGCCTCGGGCCGCTCGCGCAGCACCCCCAGCACCTCGCTCAGCGTGCCAGGACGCAGGAACACGCTCTCGCCCTGGGCGTACTCGGTGGCCACGGGCGCGGGCGGGGACTGCTCGCGGCGCTGTGCCAGCGGGTCGTCCTCGGTGGGCGCGCCGAGGGCGAACGCGGCATCGCGGATCGGGCGGTAACCGGTGCAGCGGCACAGGTTTCCGCTCAACGAGTGCAGGTCGAACCCGTTGGGACCGTGCTCGGCGTCGGACGTGCCGGCCGCGTCGCCCTCTGCCGGGCCCGTGCCCGCGTGCGCGCAGCGGTCGGGCCGGTAGTACTCGGCGGCCATGCTGCACACGAAGCCCGGTGTGCAGTAACCGCACTGGGAGCCGCCGCGGAGCGCCATCTCCTCCTGCACCTGGTGCAGCGTGGGCGGCGTGCCGGGTTCGCCCGCGGTGGCGAGGCCCTCGGAGGTGACGATCTCCTGCCCGTCGAGAGCCGCGGCCGGAACCAGGCAGGCGTTGACGGCCACCCAGTCGGTCGGCTTGTTCACCCCCGGACGGGCCACCAGGATCGAACACGCGCCGCATTCGCCCTCGGCGCAGCCTTCCTTGCTCCCGGTGAGCCCGCGCTCACGCAGGAAATCCAGAACCGATGTATGGGGTGCGGCCGGGGAAATCGGGGTGACCTTCCCATTGACCGTGGCCCGCGCCGCTACCATGACACATCCTCATTTCGGTGCGCGGTCGTACTGATGATCCTAGTCGCCATTTCAGTGGCTTTCTCTTTCGGTGGCACGGCTTGAGAACCGGGAGCGCGGACCGGCACGGGACGGCGTGCCGCCGGCGATGACGAAGAGCGGAAGAGGCCGGGGCGCTGTACGGGCGCGCCGGGAGAAGGGGGCTACTCAGCAGCCGTGGGCTACGCGGCCCGGAACCCAGGCGGTCCGCTGAGCGAGGCGCTGCAGGTCGGAGAGGGTGGACATCCGACTTCGCCTCCTTCTGGCCGCCTAGGGGTCGGTGTGCTTGAAACTAAGTTGCCGCAGACCCGCCAGTCAACCCGACCTGGGAAAACGAGTGTCGGGCTCAGAGGAAGCTCTGACGAGCCGATCGAATGACTCCTCGCGCGTTGGCCTATCGTCCAAAGAGCCCGGCGCCGGGCCTCCCGCACTTTCCCGGCACCCTCGCCGCTTACAGCCGGCACCGGCCTGATCCTCGACGAAGCAACGCCACCCTGACGAGCCGAAGTCAGGAGGGAACGGCCTGCCCACGCAAGAAGCCCGGCTGGAAGACACCAGCCGGGCTTCTTGCGTGGCCTGCTCACCGCCTGGACCAGGCGGTGTCGCAGCGACCACTGGAATTCACGTGCCACCGAGGCCGAAGAGGGCCCCGGCCGGTCTGTGCCGAGGAGTCCTCAGCATCCCCTCGTGGAGATCCCGCCCTTCGGGGAAGCCTGAGCAGCCGTGCTGTTCGGGGTGGCCGCCCTGCAGGTGTCCTCATCGACGTACATCGACCAGCTGCCGTTCTCGTTCTGGTCACAGTGGAACTTGACGATGTGCGGAGTGTTGTCGCCTGACGACTTGCAGGACGAGAAGCTCCCAAAGGTGCCGTTGTAGTACCCGGACTGGGCGGCGGCCTTGGTAGTCGCTGCGGCCGGTGCGGCCTGGGCGGACTGGGCGGCGATGCCCGAGAAGGCCAGGAGGCCGACGGCGGCGACTGCTGCGCGCTGGAACTTGCGCATGTTTCCCCTCTTCGCGTACGTAGGCGCGGTGGTGCGTGCACGGCTGGACGGCATGCGGGCTCGGCTTGTCACCGAGCGCGAAGGGGCCGGCCGGCTTCGCGAGCGGCCGGGCTCGTGTCCGGCCGCCGCGAAGCGCCGCGCCGCACCGCGCTCCAAGATCGTTTCGGTCACCTGAAGCCCACCACGCGTTCGGATGACGCCTCAAGGGATCAAGATCTTTTGTTACGCGACCATCACAGGCTGGCCGCAGCTTTCACTTCGCCTCCCCTGGGTACGGCCCCGGCGCCTACTGCGCCGACATCCCGCAGCGGCCAGTCCCCCCCCCCCCCCACAAAAAAAAGAGGAGACGCGGCGGAGCGGGCAGTCAGTAGTCGACGCGGTCGGACTTGGCCAGCCACGCGTCGAACGGCGCCGTACGGTGGGGCAGGTCCAACTGCTCGACGTGCACAGGCCACATCGACGTCGGCTGCTTCTCGAACAGGTCGTAGAACTTGCGGTCGTCGAAACCGGCGACCGCGGCGTCGTGCCGGTCGGCGGAGAAGACGATCCGGTCGACCCGCGCCCACAGCGCGGAGGAGAGGCACATCGGACAGGGCTCGCACGAGGTGACCAGGACACAGCCCTCGAGTGAGAAGGTGCCGAGCTGCTTGCAGGCGGCGCGCATCGCACTCACCTCGGCGTGCGCCGTCGGGTCCAGAGCCGCGGTGACCTGGTTGTTCCCGAACGCGATGATGTCGTCGCCCTTGGCGACCAGGGCACCGAACGGACCGCCGCCGTTCGCCACGCTGTCGGTGGCCAGCCTGATCGCCTCGCCCATCCAGGCACGCTCGCGATCTTGGGTGTTCGCTTCTTGGGTCTGCGCAGTCACGGTCGCTTCTTTCCGTTCGGAGACGGCGGGGACTCCCCGGTGGCCTGGACGTGCGGGACACCGCTCGGCCAGGGCAACTGGCGGGTTCCACACGTGCGGTCGCGAGCTCGGCTCGTCCGACGGCACCCGCGGGGAATCAGCGCGCCTCGACGCCTTCGTTCAACTTGTGTGAGGAGTACACCGTCCCCCGTGTGACGTCAGCCAGAGGTGGAAGACATGAAGACTTTCGCAGGCGGGGGCCCGCTCTTCGTAGTTCCCTACGAAGAGCCGGCCGACGCGTGTTGTCTCACTTGGCCAACGCCGCCGCCAGAAGGCCAACACCGAGCGCACCCTCACCACACCCGGGTGGGGGCCCGGGGGGTGAACATGCCGGGCCGGAAGGGTCGGGAAGGGGCGGGCAGGAAACCTGGCGGTCAGGGGGTCTTCCGCTCCGTGCTGCTCTCGCGGGTGAGGAGCCGGTGGGGAATGGTGATCCGGCGGGCCGGCAGGTTCTCCAGGCGGCCGTATATGCGATCGGCGAGGCACTGCAGAGCCCGGTCGGCGATCTGCCGCTTGTCCGGAGAGACCGTACTCAGGGCAGGGGTGGCGTAGCGGCCGTCCTCGATGTCGTCGAATCCGACGACGGCCACCTCCGACGGTGCGGCCAGGCCGTGCTCCCATACGGCGCGCAGGGCACCGAGGGCGAGTTCGTCGCTGAAGCAGAACACGGCGTCGGGCTGCCGGTCGCTCAGGAGGAGTTCGCGCATCGCCCGGTAGCCCTCTTCCCTGTGGAGGGTGGTCACCGTACGGGTGAGCGAGGGGTCTTCGGCAAGGCCGGCGGCGGCGAGGGCTTCCCGGTAGCCCCGGGCGCGCTGTTCGGCGGTGCCGTTGCGCAGCTGGGGCTGGAGTCCGACGGCGGCGACGCGCCGCCGGCCGAGCGCGAGCAGGTGGGCGGTGGCCTCGCGGGCGGCAGTGACGTTGTCGATCGTGACATGGTCGGCGGTGCCTTCGGCCTCCTGCTCGCCGAGCACCACCAGCGGCAGGGTCGCGCTGCGGCGGACGAGTTCCTCCGGCGTGAGGGCCCAGGGACTGATGATCATCCCGTCGACAGTGTGCCGCTCGGCGCCTTCGACGAGGCGGCGCTCCCGTTCGGCTGAGCCGTCGGTGCGGTCGAGGATCACGGTCCAGCCGCGGTCCTGGGCCGCGTCGATGAGCAGCTCCGCGAGCTCGCCGAAGTAGGGGGAGCGGATCTCGGGCACGGCCAGGCCGATCAGCCCCGTGCGGCCCTGGCGCAGGTTGCGGGCGGCGAGGTTGGGGCGGTACTGGAGTTCCTCGATCACCCGCAGTACGCGCGCACGGGTCCCCTCCGCGACCGAGGGCGCGTTGTTGACGACGTTCGAGACCGTACGGACGGACACCCCCGCCCGTTCCGCCACGTCCTTGAGTTTCGCGGCCACCTCGCTCCTCTCCAGCCCTTCCCCGGCCTGCGCCGTCCCGGGCGCCGCCGGGCACGGTGCAGATCCTCCCACGGCCGTTCCTGCCTGCCCCGAAGATTCTTCCCTCATCCTATTGCCACGTTGCATTCCACGTTGCAAAGTATCGGGAAACCTGAGCCCCGACCGAAGGGAGCCACCGTGGGCACCCCCCTCACCCTCGACGGCACCACCGCCTCCGCACCGGCCACGCTCGGCTACGCGGAGGTGGGCGCCGCCGTACGGGACCTGTACACCGACGGCATCACCGCACGCCGCGGCGCCTTCGCGCCGGAGTGGGCGGACCGGATGCGCGAGGACATCGAGGCCGCCTACGAGGAGGCGCGCCGGCGTCCTGGCGGAGCCGTAGGACGCGGCCCGAACCGCTACTACGTGGAAATACACCCCGAGCAGCTGCGGGGGTTCGTGGACCTCGTCGACCACCCGTGGGTGCGGGCCGTGAGCGAGGCCGTCCTCGGCTCGGACTACCGAGTCGTCGAACTGGGCTTCGACATCCCCTTCGCCGGCGCGGTCAACCAGCCCTGGCACCGCGACTTCCCCCTGCCCGACGCCACCCGCCACGAGCGCAGGCTGACCTCCCTCGCCTTCAACGTCACCGGCGTGGACACCGCTGAGGACATGGGTCCCTTCGAGATCGCCCCGGGCACCCAGTGGGACGACGACACCCGCTTCTCCCACGCCATGTTCCCGCCCAGGGAGGACTACGAGCGCTACCTCTCGCGCGCCGTACGCAAGTACCCCAAGCGCGGCGACCTCTCGGCGCGGTCGGCGCTGACCCTGCACCGCGGCACCGCCAACCACTCCCCCAAGTCCCGTCCGGTCCTCGTTTTGGGCATGGACGCGCCGGGAGCCGGCAACGAGGCCCAGCACGACCTCGCCGTCACCCGCGACTACTGGGCGTCCCTGCCCGAGCGCGTACGCAAGCACCTGTGCTGCCCGGTCGTCGACGAACTGAGCCCGATCGTGCAGAAGCACACCATCGAGGGGCTGGTCATGGGCGACGCGGAGCCGGACGCCTGAGGCGGGCCCCCCAGCAGCCGCCCCCCAGCAGCCGTCGAGAAACACGCCGCGCACCCGAAAGGACCGCCCCGTGACCGTCCCCCCACCGACGAAGTCGGCCGACCCCGGCGCCGCCCCGGAGCGGAACCCCGCGCTGCTCTACGCCGTCGCCGGCATCTCGGCCCTCGGCGGCCTGCTCTTCGGCTACGACACCGGAATCATCTCCAGCGCACTGCTGGACCTGAGCCGTGACCTTGACCTCTCCTCGCGGCAACAGGAGGTGGTCGTCAGCGCCATCCTGGTGGGTGCCATGATCGGCGCCCCCGTCTCCGGCACGCTGACCGCCCGCCACGGCCGCCGGCCCGTCGTCATCGGCGTGGCCGTCGTCTTCGCGGCCGGCTCCCTCATCGCGGCCGTGGCCCCCGGCGTCGGCTCCCTCGTCGCGGCCCGGGTCGTGCTGGGTCTGGCCGTGGGCGCGGCCGCCAACACCGTCCCGGTCTACATCGCCGAGACGGCGCCCGCGGCCGTGCGCGGGCGGCTGATGGTGCTCTTCCAACTCATGGTAGCCACCGGCCAGCTCCTCTCCTACCTCGTCGGCTACGCCCTCGCCGGGCCGGGAGGCTGGCGCTGGATGTTCGCCCTGGCCGCGATTCCGGCCGCCGCCTTGGCCCTGGGCATGCTTCCACTACCCGAGAGCCCCCGCTGGCTGGTGGGCCAGGGGCACCCGAAGCGGGCCTCCGACATCCTGACCCGGCTGCGGAAGCCCGGCTCGGACATCGAGAGCGAACTCGCGGACATCGACGCCGTACGCAGCCACGAACGGGGAGCGGGCTGGGGTGCGCTGCGGGGCCGCTGGGTCCGGCCCGCGCTGGTCGTCGCCCTCGGTATCGCGGCCTTCTCCCAGCTCACCGGCATCAACGCGATGGTCTACTACGCGCCGACCCTGCTCAGCGACGCCGGCTTCGGCGACTCGACGGCGCTGCTGACCGGAGTCGGCATCGGGGTCATGCTCGTGCTCGCCGGCATCGCCGGCGCCCTGCTCGTCGACCGCACCGGCCGCCGGAGGCTGCTGCTCGTGCTGCTTCCCGGGTCCGGCCTGGCCATGGCGGTCCTGGGGCTGGGATTTCTGGCGGCAGACGGCTCGGCCGGGCAGAGGTGGACCGTCATCCTGGGGCTGTTCGCCTACATCTTCCTCAACGGGGCCTCCATGCAGGCCGTGGTCTGGCTGCTCGCCCCCGAGGTCCTGCCGCTGGCCGTACGCGGGCCTGGCGTCAGTCTGGCCACCACCGCGGTGTGGGGGTTCGACCTGCTGATCGCCCTGACGGCGCTGACCGCCGTGGAGACATTCGGGCGGACCGCCACCTTCCTCTTCTACGCCCTGATGAACGCCGCCTGCTGGGTGTTCGTACTGCGCCGGGTGCCCGAGACCCGCGGTCGCTCACTGGAACAGATCGAACAGGCCCTCCGGCGCCGCACGGCACCCCGAGCCGACCGGGCCGGATGACGAAGAGGCCGCCGCACCCGCGCCGGTCGGGCCCCGCCTCTGGCCGGCGGGGCAGCCCCCCGCTTCACCGCCGAGTCGCTCCCCTCGGCCCCGCCACACCGAGGCCGGCGCCTCGCCCCGCGCCCTGACCGGGTCCGCCGGGCCACGGGTGGCTCTACGTATGTATCCCAGCGGTCGGAGCGGGCCCGTCCCCGTGGCTTCACGGCGTTACCCCCGCACGTCCACCGGTGTGTTCCGACGTATGCTGAGCAGCCGGGGAAGCGGACATACGGGAGGCACGGCGGTGGCGATCACCAGCATTGACGTCGCGCGGCTGGCCGGTGTGTCACAACCGACGGTGTCCCGAGCCCTGCGAGGCGACCCCCGCGTGTCCGAGGAGACCCGGCAGCGCGTACGCCAGGCAGCCGAGGCGCTCAACTACGTGCCGAGCGAGACGGGCCGCAGCCTGTCCACCCGCGCCACGCGCCGGGTCGGCGTCGTGGTCACCGACCTGACGAATCCGTTCTACCCCCACCTGGTCGCCCCGCTCCACGACGAACTGGAACGCTGCGGCTACCGCATGATGCTCTTCACCGAGCGTTCCGAGGACGCGGTGGCCACCGAGCGGCTGCTGGGGCAGTCGGTCGACGGCGTGGTGCTGACGACCGCGACGACCGAGTCCGCTCTCCCCGCCGAACTCACCCGGCGCGGCCTCCCGTTCGTCTTCCTCAACCGCGAGACGGGGATCTTGGGCCCACCCGTCGCCGTCGTGGACAACACCGAGGGCGGCAGGCTGGTGGCCCGTGAGCTCGTCGCACTCGGACACCGCCGCATCGCCGGCATCTTCGGTCCCCGCAACACCACCACCGGGCAGGAGCGTGAGCTGGGTTTCCGCCTCGCGCTGGCGGAGGCCGGGATCGGCCTGGCCGAGGAGGCGGTGCTCCGCGGCCCCTTCGAGTTCGCCACCGGGTACGCCGCTCTCAGCGAACTGCTGGCCTTGCGGCCACGCCCGACCGCCGTCTTCTGCGGCAACGACGTGGTGGCCATCGGCGCCCTCAACGCCGCCCTCGCCGCGCAGGTCACCGTGCCGGACGAGCTGACCGTCTTCGGCTTCGACGACATTCCCATGGCCGGCTGGGAGAGCTTCCGGCTCAGCACCGTCCGCCACGACATGCACGAGATGGCCCGTACGGCGGCCAGATTGCTGGTGCAGCGCATCGCTCAGGGCGGCGAGGGAGAGGCGGAGCGCGTCGTCTTCCCGGCGCAGCTGGCGCTGCGCGGCACCCACGCGGTCGCCCGAACGGACTGAGGCACCGCGACCGCGTGCCTCGTTCGTCCGATGTCGCCGCTCTCCCTCCGGGCACGGGGCGCGGGTGGGGGAAGGTGCGCTTGCCGGTGTGCCGTCGTGGACGGCACACCGGTCGACCGCCGGGCAGAGCGGACGTCAGCTACCGCTCCGGCGTGCTGAGAGCGCGCAGAGTCCCCATCAGGACGTGCGTGAGGTTGTAGAGGACGGCCCCCGGGGGCGCGGCGGCAGCCTGCTGTGTCGAGTTGACGATCGTCACCATCGGCTTGCCGGCCCGCTTCGCCGCCTCGACAACCTCCTGGGTGGCGCCGCGCACCGCCGGTTCGGCCGCACCGCCCGTCAGCCCCATCGCGACCGACAGGTCCGCAGGCCCGACGAGCGCCGCGTCCACGCCCGGAACCGCCAGGATCTCACCGGACGCCGCACACGCCCGCGGCGTCTCCAGCATCGGCACGACCACCGTGGTGGCGGCGGCGTGCGCGAGGTGCTCGGCGATGCCCGCCTGGCCGAAACGCCCCGAGCGGCTGTAGGTGGCGAAGCCCCGCTCCCCCTGCGGAGGGTAGTGCGCCCAGGCCACCGCCCTGCGGGCGTGGTCCGCGCTGTCCACGTGCGGCACGATGATGCCCTGGGCCCCCGCGTCGAGTGCCCGCAGGACGAGGGAGGGTTCCTCGGCGCCTACGCGGATCAGCACGGGAAGCCCGTGGGCCCCGGCTGCCTGGATGTGCTGTTGCAGGGGCACGACGTCGGCGGGACCGTGCTCGCAGTCGATCACCACGAAGTCGAGCCCCGCGACACCGGCCATCTCCACCAGCGGCCCTGCGGGCAGCCTCAGCAGTCCGCCGAGGAGGCGTTCCCCGCCGGTCAGCCGTTCCTTGAGCGGCACCGGGTCCGTGTCCTTCACCGTGCCACCATCCCCGCGGACAGATCGATGTCGGCCGCGCACAGGCCCGGCATCTGCAACATGGCGACCAGCGCGGACGCCACCTCCTGTTCGGTGACCATGCGTCCGAGCAACGCGCGCGAGACGAAGGCGTCTTCCGCCGCCTTGGGAGTGGTGCCCGTGCGCTCCGCCTCCAGCCGGAAGTTCCGCTCCATCCGCGGCCCGCCGACCGGCCCCGGGGAGAGGGAGTTGACGTTCACACCGGCAGGCCCCGCCTCCCCCGCGAGGGTGGTGGTCAGCCCGAGCACCGCCATCTTCGAGGCGCAGTACGGCGTACGCCGCACGAGCGGGCGCTTGCCCGAGACCGACGCGACGTTGACCACGTCGCCCCGGCCGCGCTCGGTCATCGCCGGGAGGAACGCCCGGCACATCAGGTAGACGCCGCGGACATTGACGTCGAAGACCCCGTCCCACTCCTCGGGCTCGATGTCCACCAGCGGTTTGACCGGCCCGGGCACCCCCGCGTTGTTGACGAGGACGGAGACCTCCTCGCCGGCGAGTTCCCGCGCCAGGGCCGCCACGGACTCATGACTGCCCACGTCGCAGGTCGCCGCGCGGCCCGGCCCGGCAAGAGAGGCGACGGTCTCCTCCACCGTCGCGCGGGTGCGGCCCACCGCGATGACCCTCGCTCCGGCGGCGGAGAGCGCCTGGCACATGGCGCGGCCCAGCCCGTTGCCGCCCCCGGTGACCAGCGCGGTACGTCCCTCGACGGGCGCCGTCACCGCTGTGTCCCGGTCGGTTCGCCCTGCGCCCAGGGCAGCTCGGCGTTCCCGTACTTGGCCGCCCGCACGTCACCCGAACGGGCATGCCCCTCGAACAACTCCACGCGGGCCGCCCGGCCGCACACCTCGCCCAGGTACGCGCTGGAGGAGGCGTTGGTGACCTCCTGGTAGGTCACCGTCTTGAGGTACTTGCCGACCCACAGGCCACCGGTGTAGCGGGCAGCACCCCGCGTCGGCAGCACGTGGTTGGTGCCGATGACCTTGTCCCCGTAACTGACGCACGTGCCCTCGCCGAGGAACAGCGCACCGTAGTCGCGCATCTTCTCCAGCGCCTGCCGCGGGTTCTCGGTGAGGACCTCCACGTGCTCGCTCGCGTAGCCGTCCGCGACCGCGAACGCCTCCTCCAGCGCGTCCACGACCACGACCTCACCGTGGTCGCGCCACGCGGGCTCGGCGAAGTCCTTGGTCGGCATGCCGGGCAACAGACGCTCGATGTGCTCGATCACGGCCCTGCCCAGCTCCGCCGAGGTCGTGACCAGCACGGCGGGCGAGTCGGGCCCGTGCTCGGCCTGGGAGAGCAGATCCACGGCGACCACGAACGGGTCAGCGGCCTCGTCCGCCACGACGAGGATCTCGGTGGGCCCGGCGAACAGGTCGATGCCGACCTCGCCGAACAGCTGTCGCTTGGCCTCGGCCACATAGGCGTTGCCGGGGCCGGCGATCAGATCCACCCGGTCGATCGTCTCGGTGCCGACCGCCATCGCCGCGACGGCCTGCACCCCGCCGAGCAGGTGGATCTCGTCGGCCCCGGCCAGGTGCATGGCGGCCACGGTGGCCGCCGGGACCTCTCCCCTGATGGGCGGCGTGCACGCCACCACCCGCGGCACACCGGCGACTTTGGCGGTCACGATCGTCATGTGCGCGGAGGCGGTCAGCGGATACCGTCCGCCGGGTACGTAGGCGCCCGCGGCGGACACCGGCAGGTGCCTGTGGCCGAGGTGGACCCCGGGCAGTGTCTCCACCTCGATGTCGCGCAGCGCCTCCCGCTGGTGCCGGGCGAACGTGCGCACCTGCTCCTGGACGAAGGTGATGTCCTCGATCACCTGCTGCGGAACGTCGGCGACGATCTTCTCGATCTGCTCAGGCGACAGGCGGAACGTCTCAGGCGACCACGTGTCGAACTGCTCGGAGTACGTGCGGACGGCCGCGTCACCCCGGTCACGGATGTCGGTGAGGATCGCGGAGACACGGTCGGCGACCTGACCGGAGTCCTGGCCGGCCTTCTCCTTGGGGACGGGTCGTTTCAAAAACTCTCGCATGTCGGGCTCCTGGTCGTACGTGCGGAAGTGTTCAGTCACAGGTGGCGGCAGACGGCGTACCGACCACGTCGGTGAGCCAGCGGCGCAGCGACGCGGCGGTCTCGCCGGGGCGCTCCAGCGGGAGCAGATGGCCGGCGTCGGCGAGCACCCGGAGTGAGCCGGCAGCTGCTCGCTGGGCGATGTCGCGGTGGAACGACGGCGGACACAGGGCGTCTCGTGCGCCGCAGAGCGCCAGCACCGGGCACTCCAGCGCCGCCACGGCCGCGTGCGCGTCCGTACGGGTCGCCTGGGCCGCCAGCTGGGCGCGGAAGGTGTCAGGGCCGATGCGGCGCGCCATTCCGAGGAACCGTTCCCGCAGCGGCTCCGAGGGGTCAGCGGCCGCGTACATCGTGGGCAGGATCCGGTCCGTGAGCACCGACTCGAACTCACCTGCCGCGGCACGCTCCGCCAGCTGCCGCCAGCCGGCGAGCTGCCCGGGCCGCGGCGCCTGCGCGTTGGTCGAGAGCGCGCAGAGGCCGGCCAGTCGCTCGGGGGCCCGCCGGGCCACCTCGAACGCGACGATCGCGCCGAGGCTCAGCCCGACGAGCACGAACTCGCCCTCGACGCTGGAGAGCACCTCCTCGGCCATGTCCGCTATGGACGGTGCGGTGATCTGCGCGTGGACGACGGGCCCGGGCAGCGCCGGCTCGACCTCCGTCCACAGCTCGGCGTCACACAGCATGCCGGGGACGAGTACCGAAGGCAGCGGCCCCCTCCCCGTCTTCGGGCCCGTCATCGAGGCGCCGAAGCCGGTACGAGGTGGGCCGGGGCGAGGTAGCCGTTGTGGTCGCGCGCGAAACCGGCGTCGGCGGCCGCCTTGACGACCTCGTCCGCCCACTCCAGGCGCACTCGGCCGTCACCGCCGTTCACGACGACCATGGTGGCCGGGGAGTCCGACACGTTGCGCATCGAACGCCAGGCCCCCGCCGGAACGGACAGCATGTCCCAGGGGCCGAGCCGCACGCTCACCTCGTCATGGTGGTTGAGGCGGACCTCCCACTCGCCCTCCTTCACCATCAGCACCTGGGTCTCGCTGTGGCGGTGGGTGAGCAGGCCCTCGTCCGGGTCCGCCCGCAGCCACGCCATGTTGTGCCCGTGCGGGTGGTAGATCCGCGGCTCCTGGCGGCGGTTCTCGGTCATGCCGAACCCGATCACCAGGGCGAGCCCGGCGCGCCCACCCGGTACCACACCGCAGAGGAACGCCTGGTCGCACCACTCCAGGTCGTCCTGCGTGGCGACGTACCTGCGCATGTCGTCCGCCGAGTAGTCCACGAGAGACGCGATGTCCGCCGGATCCATCGGCCGGACCAGCTCCTCACTGTCCGGCAGCTGCTCGCCGGCGACGGTGTCCACGAGCTGGTTGTCCGAGGTGAGGTAGAGGCCGTGTCCTTCGGCCTCGCGCAGCACGGTGGGGCCCCAGATGATGCCGCCGGTCTCGTCGTGCCCCAGGCAGGTGAACAGCCAGCCGTCGTCGGGCCCGGTGTTGGTGAAACCGCGGAAGATCCAGGTCGGAATGGAGGCGATGTCCCCTTCCCGCAGGGTCAGCTCCCCCTCCTCCCCCTCGGCGCCCCAGCGCAGCAGGTACTCCCCCCGGAAGCAGAGGAAGACCTCCGCGGTGAAGTGCAGGTGCAGATTGTTGGTGATGCCGTGCGGCATGGCGGCGGCTCCGATGTTGTAGCCGTGCGGCTCACGCAGGTTCACCACCTGACTGGAGCTCTGTGTGACGCCCGGGCCGACCATGGCGTAGTTCTCCTTCTGGTCCGAGCCCGGCGTACGGCAGTCGATGAACGCCTGGTTGCACGAGACGAAGTCGCTGCGGCGGATGGTCCGCCGGTCCAGCTCCTCCTGAGTGACGAGAGGGGATGTCATGGTTCTCCTTTCCTGCTGCACTTTCCTACTAGGCATGCATACGTATGCTCAGCATGCAAAACCCGTTGCGTGTGTTTGTCAAACGCGAGGTGTGGTCCGCGCGTTCGTGAGCGTCGCGCCTACGGCGCACTGACTGTGGCGCGGGCTGCTCACTCGGCCTGGACACGGCCGCGGCAATGCGGTGACCGGCGACCCGTCGCCGGTCGCCGGTCGCCGGTCGCCGGTCGCCGGTCGCCGGTCGCCGGTCGCCGGTCGCCGGTCGCCGGTCGCCGGCGGAGCCTCGACGCCGGTTCGGGTCGCGGGGTGAGGGCAGCACGGAGTACGTGACAAGGCGAGCGCACCGGGACCGGGCCCCACGCCAGGCCGCGCCCCTACGCGCTCACGCGCCTCGCGGGCCGTACACGCCTCACGGGCCGTACACGCCTCACACGCCTGTCACACGCCGGCGATCTGGCGGTGCAGTGACAGTTCGTCGAACTCCGCGAATTCGGCGACGATCTTGCCTCCGTGCACATGGACATGGTTGATGCCCATGACCGACACCTCACGCTCGCCGCGTGGGGTCGGCACCGTCCCGGCGAGGTTCCACCTGACCGCCACCCGGTCGAGGTTGAAGTCCTCGAGCCAGTACAGCTCGTCGATGCGGAACTCCCTCTCGGGCATCAGCCGCAGCCAGTCGTCCACGTAGTTCTTGATACCCGCGAGGTGCTGGTACGTCCGCGACGTGCCGACCGAGAGCCGCGCGTCATTGCTGTAGGCAGCGAACACACGCTCGGCGTCCCCCTTGCCGAACAGGGCGGTCAGGTGGTCCTGGACGAGTTCGCCGGAGCCGTGCACGCGTGCGGGGATCGCGGGGACCCGCACGCCGAACTCCGCCGCGGTACGCCCCTCCGGCTGCTGCCTACCCGTGGACGTACTGGCCCACATCCGCGCCGCGGCATCGTGGCCGATGCCCAACTGGGCCGCACGGGCGCCCGGGTTCCACGCCTTCCACTCCTCGACGTAGTGCTCCCCCTTCACCGCGCAGTTCGCCGTGGCGCTGACCCGGATCCAACGCCCGGTGGGGCCGCCGAAGACGGGGTCGCCTGCGTTGCGCGCGGTCCACGTCCAGCGCATCGAGGTGCGGTACCCGTCCCGGTCGTTGCCCGTCCAGATCGTCTCGTCGATACGTCCGCGGAAGCCCTCCCTGCCGGCGAGCGCGCGCTCGGTGTCCTCGACGACGTGCTCGACACCGACCATGTCGCCGGAGTCCATGTGCGTGATCGTCTGCGGCGTGTAGGTCCGCGTGATCAGGTCCACCTCGCGCTCGTTCCAGATGCGGTAAGTCGAGCGCTCGACGAAATCCACGATGTCGTGCCATTCCGTGCCCGCCATGCTCGACGTGGGCTGCTCGGACATGTCGCTCCTCGCTCCTCGCTCAGTTGTGTGCTGTGTACTTGTCATCGGAAAGCGCACTGCGGTAGGTCTCCTGCATGAAGCGCAGAATGACGAAGAGGGAGAACACCGCGAGCGTGGCGAGGAAACCCCACAGTGCGTAGACGGTGCCGAACCGCGACACCAACAGGGTCGCGATGAAGGGCGTCGCACCGGCGAAGATGGCGAACGAACTGTTGAACGCGATCGCGCTGGCGCTGTACCGGGTCTTGGTCGGGAAGAACTCCGCCGCACACACGGTGACGATGCCGGTGAGGAAGAACTCCGGGACGATGTAGATCAACTGGCCGAGCACCGCGCTGGTGAACGTGCCCTCCTCCAGCACCAGGAAAGCGAGAGGGACCAGGAAAATGCAGGCGAGCACGCCGGTTATCAGCATGGGTTTGCGGCCGATCCTGTCCGAAAGCGCCCCGGCAAGCGGCAACAGGGGTACCAGAACCCCGATCGAGATGACGTTGGACAGGAAAGCCTCGCCCTGGGGGACCTTCAGTGTGCCGCTCAGGTACTGGGGCAGGTAGGTCACCCAGCCGTACGACAGCACGGCCAGCGTGATCGACGCACCGCAGAAGACGAGGATGCCCCGCCACTGCGACACGAGGGCCTCTCGCAGCGGGGTTTGCACGACCTCGTCACCGCTGTGTGTAGCGGCCTCGAATTCCGGGGTCTCCTTGATGCGGAGCCGGAGGTAGAGGCCCGTCAGCGCCAGCGGCAACGCCAGGAGAAACGGCAGCCGCCAGCCCCACGTGGTCATCTCCTCATGCGGCAGGAGGGTGGTCAGCAACGACGACAGCCCGGCACCGCCCAGCAGACCGAGGAAAACGCTCATCGAAACGAACGAGCCATAGAAACCACGCCGCCGCTGGGGGGCGTATTCGACGATGAACGCGATGGCCCCCACGTATTCGCCGCCCTGCACCACTCCCTGCAGGATGCGGACCACCAGCAGCAGCGCGGGGGCGACGAAGCCGACCTGCGCATAGGAAGGCAGTACACCGATCAGCGCGGTGAGGACACCCATCAACACGATTGCCAGTGAGAGCGTCTTGCGCCGGCCGACGCGGTCGCCGAACCGGCCGAACAGCAAACCTCCCACGGGCCGGATGAGGAAGGAGATGGCAAAAAGCGCATAGGTGCTCAGCACACTGGCCAACGGGTCGGTCTCGGGAAAGAAGACCGGAGCCATCAGAGGTGCCAGGTAGCCGTACACGGCGAAGTCGAACTGCTCCACGAAGTTACCGATTCCGCCGGCCCAGATGGCCTTGCGGACCTCGGCGGGTGTGGCCTGGGTTCTGCCGCCTGCTTCGACGGCGGCCGTAGCGGTCGCGGTCACGAGTCCTCCCGTTGCATCACGGCCGGCTTGCGCGCCGGACCACGTCAGTCCCTCCCCTTGGCATGAATACGTATGCCAACGCGAGCACCGTAAGAGGTGCCGACCGCTGGGTCAAGGCTTGGACGCGCGCGTACCCGGTGTGGCCCGACGAGCCGTGAGAGCCGATGGCCGCCCTCGACCGCGACCTTGGGCTACGGCTACGGCTACGGCTACGGCTACGGCTACGGCTACGGCTACGGGGAGAGGACAGCAGGAGGGGTGCAGCGAGGGCGTGCTGTCTCACCAGGCGTCGGCTCGCCGGTTGGGGCGCCGTTACCCCAGCGACGGCACCGAGGCATGCCCGAGTCGCGAGTGAGGCGCGGGAACAGGCCGCAACCCTCACACTCATCGGTGGAGGTCGCGGGAATTTGCGGGAGCCGGGGGGAACCTGTTGTGCCGAGCCGAGCCCGCACCGGCATGGCGGCCGTTGCCGGGCTCGGATCGATCACCGCACGGCGCTGGGCGTGTGACGCGGCCGCATCGCGCCGGCGAAAAGGGAGGCGATCACCAACAGGAGGAGGACGACGGCCATGGCCGCGCGCAGTCCGACGTGCTCGGCGAGGAAGCCGAGGAGGGGCGGGCCGACGAGGAAGGCCGCGTATCCGGCGGTGGCGACCGCACCGACCCTGGCCGCGGCGTCCGTCTCGTCGTCCCCCGCGGCGGACACACTGACGGGGAAACCGAGGGCCGCGCCGAGGCCCCACAGGACGACGGCCGCGCCGGCGAGAAGCGCACTGGAGGAGAAGATGACCAGGGCAAGGCCGGCTGCCGCGACGAGAGCGCCGGCGCGGATGACGACAGTCCGGCCGTAACGGGCCAGGGGAGCGTTTCCGGCCAGGCGGCCACAGGTCATCGCGGCGGCGAAGAGCAAGTAGGTGAGCGAGCCGCCGGTGGCACTGGTGCCGTGCCCGTCCACCATCAACAGCGGTAGCCAGTCGTTGGCGGACCCTTCGGCGAAGGCCATGGCCAGGACGATGACGCCGATCAGCACCAGCCGTCCGTCGCGCCACACCCGCAACTGGGCCCGCCAGCCCGACCGCTTCACCTCGCCCGGGTCGCCCGTCGCCCTGCCCGTCCCGGCCGGTATTCCGCGTATCGCCCACACGGACGCGGCGGCGACCACCGCCGTCGCCGCCGACAGATGCCAGACGACGGGGAACCGCCACGCGGTCAGCGCCATTCCCAGCCCCGCGCCCACGACGGTGCCCAGGCTGAAGCCTCCATGCAGCAGGGGGAGAACAGGTCGGCTCAGGTGGTGTTCGACGGCGGCGCCCTCGATGTTGAGGGCGATCTCGCCGAGGCCGACACCCGCTCCGAACAGCGCCAGGCCGCAGAAGACGCCAGGGGCCAGCGCACCGGTGGCGGCACCGGCGACGACGGCCAGTCCGGCCACCATGAGGACGGCGCTGACGAGCAGAGTGGCCCGCCCCCCGGCCCGCCGCACCATCCCGCTGGAGAGGAGGACGCCCGTCATGGACCCGGCGGAGAGCCCGAAGAGGACCAGCCCCATGCCGGCGCTGGAGACCGCCAGGGAGTCCCGGATCGCGGGGGTACGCGCGATCCAGGAGGCCATCCCGATGCCGGTGGCGAGGGTGAGGACGAACAGGGAGGTGCGCCAGTGGCGGAGTGTGGGGGGCATGGAGCCTCGGCAATCGCGCGACAGCAGAGGCGTACGATCGTACACTGGCGTGCGTACGATCGTACGCTTGCGGATCTGCGACCGGTGTTCCTCACACAATGGCCCCGAACCGGCGCTCCGGAGGGCGGTGCCGCCGACGTGGGTGGCTCAGGCCCCCGGCAGGTACTGCCGATCGGCGTGCTCGCCGGAGACGATCCTGCCCATAGACCCGCTCCCCGCAACAGGAGGACCCTTGGCAACCGGACGCGTTGATCCCGAACGTCGTAAGCGCATCATCAGCGCCGCGCTCGACCTCATCGCCGAGGAGGGTGTCGCGGGCGTCTCCCACCGCAAGGTGGCAGCCCGAGCGGGCGTACCACTCGGTTCGATGACCTATCACTTCCACAACCGCGACGAACTGCTGCGCGAGGCGTTCACCAGCTTCTCCGGCACCATCATCGCGCTCTTCGAGCAACACCTCGCCGCCGCCACCACCCCGGACGAGGCCCGCGAGGCCGTTGCCGACCTCGTGCACCGCCTCTCGGACGGCAACGAGCGAGAACTCGTGCTCACCCACGAGCTGTACACCCTGGCGGCCCGGGAACCGGCCTACCGAGAGCTGACCCGCGCGTGGATGCACAGCAGCCGGCAGGCCCTGCAACGGTATTTCGACCCTTCGACGGCGCGTCAGCTCGACGCCCTCATCGAAGGGCTGTCCCTCCACCGCGCCCTCGAAACCCAGCCCCACGAGCGGGCGCTGACCATCGAGGCGATCGCCCGCATCACCGCGTCCAGCTGAGACGCGGTGATGCGCGAGCTCGGAGCAACAGGACAGCAGAGGTCCGCCGCCTCGCCACGTACTTGGCGAGGCGGCGCGCGGTCTCCTCGGCGGTCAGAGGGAACGGGCAGGCCCCGACCGTGCGGCACGGCGGCCCCCGTCACCCGCGCCTCGCCTGCGCCCGCACCTCCGCGGGCGCAGGCGCACCCGCGCACCGGCCGTCTTCGACAACTCATGCTTTGACAGCTCGTGCTTCGCCACCTGATGCTTCGCCACCTCGTGGAAGCCCTCACGATGACCCGCGCACCGCCCCCTCCCTTCGACCTCACCGGCCGCGCGGTGATGACCGGTTGCCGACGCGGCGTCGGTATGGCCATGCCGAAGACACGGCGCTCAGCTGATGTCTGCGGTTGGGGCGTCGCGGGTCATAGGCAGGGTGGGCATTCTCCCTCGCCAGAGGTAACGCTCACCTGTGATCTCGAAGCCGTGGCGCAGGTAGAACCCGATGGCCCGACTGTTGTAGTCGGCGACCCCCAGGCGGATGCGTGCGGGACCTGCCCAGGTGAAGAACTCGGCCAACAGGCGGCTACCGAGCCCTTGGCCCTGGGCATGGCTCAGCAGATACATCGGTCCGAGGATGACCGACTCATCCCAGTGGCCACAGAGGTAGCCGACGATCTCCGGCCCAGACCGGACGACACGACAGAAGTGCGGGGCAGGTTGCTGGTTCGCTACTTCGATGAACTCTCGCCACTCCGCGATGCCTTCCGCTGTGGCGGATGAACCACGGTGCTCACGGATCGATCCAGGACTCATCGACCCGAGCTTCCGCGTTGAGGTAGTTCTGCAGCCAGTTCCTCAGGTGCAAGGGCCCCAAGACCGCAGCGTCGTCAGGGTGAGCGTCGGTGATCAAGTAGGCCATGTCAGAGCATACGTGTGCGCTGGCGAAGTCATCGTGCCACCGCCCTGGAGAGGTTCAGCCGACTTTGGTGGGCTCTTCGGCTCGTTCGAGGCGATGGCGACGCTGTTCTTCTCCTCGCGCTCGGTCAGGACGAGGAGGTGCGGAGGTCATACCCGTCCACGAGCCGAGAGAGCCAGCGAGAGACGGCCGGGTCAGACAGGAACCGATCTTGACGCGCCCGACATGTGTGATGTCGAGTTGACGGTAGGAAGAGGCACCAGCGCATAGGGGGTCGAGATGGTCATCGCAGAAGAGGACGTCTTCGATCCCGTTGAGATGCTGAGCCTCTATGACTCGGTCGGCTGGGAGGGTTACACCAGCGACGTCGACAAACTCTGTCGCGGTCTCGTGAACTCTCACCTCGTCGTCACGGCACGAGACGGATCGGGAACCCTCCTCGGACTGGCCCGGACCGTCTCCGACGACGAGCACATCTGTTATGTCCAGGACGTCGTGGTCGATCCGGCGAACCACAGGCAGGGGGTGGGCCGGGCGCTGGTCGAGTACGTGATGCGGCGCTACGCGCACTGCCGGTTCTTCCTCCTGTCCACCGACCACGAGTCCTCGGAAGAAGGCAGCCGCAACCACGCGTTCTACCGGAGCCTGGGCTTCCTGTCCTACGAGGAAAAGGAGATGTCCGGCTTCGGGCTGCCAAGGAAGCGCCCCGACTTGCGCGATACGGCTCCATAGGCGGGCGATTCTGCGGGGCAGCTCGGAGTGTCACTGGAGCAGGATCATCTTGTGGAGCAGTGCAAATCCGGCTCGGCCGAGGCCCTTCCACGAAGGGAATCGGTCGACAACTTGCACAGCGTCGGGGGCACCACGCCGTGCACTTTCAGCGTATGCGCCTGCCCGGTCCCGGCGGATGATCTCCCCGGCGGGGTGGAGGACCAGCCAGGCGGCCAATGACGCAGGTGTCCCCCGACGGCCTCAGCGCGCTGACCGGGTGGGTGAGGTGGCCGGATGGTCGCCTCGCGCGCCGTCCGGCCACCTCGCGTGCGGGCGGGCGCGCGGGCCGGGCGCGCGGTCGCCCGCACGCTCGTGTGGGTCGGACCCGCTCCGTCGTCGCTGCCGTCGCTGCACGTACAGGCCCGCGAGGACGAGGACGGCGGACAGCGTCAGGGAGAGCCACAGTTCGAGCCGGTGGCCGGGGGTGACGGCCATGATGAGCAGGACGGCGACGATGAAGGCGATCGTCATGAGGGTCAGCCACGGGTGCAGCCACATCCGTACCTGGGGGGTCTCGCCCGCCGCGTCGGTCCTGCGGCGCATGGCGAGTTGGGTGACCGCGATCGTCAGGTACATCATCAGCGCGATCGCGCCGCTGGAGGCCATCAGGTAGCCGAAGAGCTTCTGCGGCAGGAAGTAGTTGCCCGCGACCGCGAGGAAGCCGACGGCGGTGGAGCTGAGGATGGCGTGCCGTGGCACGCCGCGCGCGGTCACCCTGCGCCAGGAGGCGGGTGCGTCGTTGCGCAGGGCGAGGGAGTAGGCCATCCGGGAGGCGGTGTAGAGCGCGGAGTTGAGGCAGCTGGCGACGGCCACGAGGACGACGACGTCCATGATGGGTCCGGCCGCGGGCACGTGCATGCGCTCCAGCGTGAACTGGTAGCTGCCGACCTCGAGTCCGGCGGCGTCCCAGGGCACCAGGCACACGACGACGAACGTCGAGCCGAGGTAGAAGAGGCCGAGCCGCCAGACCACCGCGTTGACGGCCTTGCGCACGCCTTCTCTCGGGGTGGCCGACTCCGCGGCGGCGATGGTGACGACCTCGCTGCCCTGGAAGCTGAACATGGCGGTGAGCAGTGCGGCGACGACAGCGGTCCAGCCGTTGGGGGCGAAGCCGCCGTCGGAGGTCAGATGGCTGATCCCGGCCGCGCCGTCGCCGGGCAGCAGGCCGAGCACGGCGAGCACCCCGAGGGCGACGAAGGCGCAGATCGCGACGACCTTGACCAGCGCGAACCAGTACTCGAACTCGCCGTAGTTGGCGACGCTCAGCAGGTTGCTGCCCGTGAGGGCGAGGGTGACACCGAGCGCCCACAGCCATGCGGGGCCCCCGCACCAGCCGGCCAGGATGCGGGCGGCCGCCGTCGCCTCGATGGGTATGACGAGCACGTAGAACCACCAGTAGAGCCAGCCCACGGCGAAGCCGGCCCAGTGGCCGAGCGCCTGGTCGGCGTAGGTGGAGAACGAGCCGGTGTCGGGACGGGCCGTGGCCATCTCGCCGAGCATCCGCATCACCAGCACCACGAGCGCGGCGGCGAGGACGAAGGAGACGAGGACGGCGGGCCCGGCGGTGGCGATGGCGGCGGAGGAGCCGACGAACAGTCCCGCGCCGATCACCCCGCCGATGGAGATCATCGTGACGTGCCGCCGTTTGAGGCCGTGGGCGAGCCGGCCGGTGTCGCCGCGCACGCCATCGCCCCGAACGTTATCGCCGCTCACGCCGTCGTCCCGAACGCCATCGCCGCGCACGCGGTCGTCGTCCACCGCGTCGTCCGGGGGGCGGTCCGCCGTGTGCGGTGTGGTGCCGTCCGGAGCGCGCTCGGGCTGTCCGGCTGGGGGCTGCGACGTGCTTGGTGCCATGTCGGGGACGTTAAGAGCCCGCTCCCCAAAGGACAACCTTGACATATCCAGTGCTTGGCCAAGGATTGCCCTATGACACTGAACCAGCTCCGTGCCTTCGTCCTCGCCCAGCAGCTCGGCTCCTTCACGGCCGCCGCCGAACAGCTCCGGATGGCACAGCCGTCGGTCTCCGAGCTCGTCCGCCGCCTGGAGGAGGAGCTGGGCACCGAGCTGTTCACCCGGGGCGGCCGACGCCTGGTCCTCAGTGGTCCTGGCAAGGAGCTGCTGCCCTACGCAGAGCAGGCGCTCTCCGCGGTCGAGCACGGCAGCAGGGCGGTGCGGTCACTCGGGTCGCTCGGCGGCGGGACGGCCACCTTCGGCATGCTCAGGAACGCCGACTACTACCTGCTGGCCGACCTCGTGCGGCAGTTCCACGCGCGCTACCCCGCCGTGCAGGTCCGCCTGGTGGGCCAGAACTCCGCGGAGACCGCGGCGGCCGTCGCCTGCGGCGAGCTGGAGGCGGGTCTCGTGGTGCTGCCGGTGGACGACGAGGAACTCACCGTCACACCGCTGGTACGCGACGAGGTGCGCTACGTCAGCCTGGATCCGGAGCGTACCCGCCGGCCCGTCACCATCGAGCAGCTGGCGAACGCCTCGCTGATCCTGTACGACGCGCACTTCGGCTGGAAGGACCCGACCCGCCGCCAGCTCGCCGAGCGGGCGCAGTTGGCCGGACTCACCCTGCGGCCGCTGATCGAGCTGGAACACGTGGAGTCCGCCCTCAAGCTCGTCGCGCACGGTATCGGTGACACGGTGGCCTCGCGCGCCGTCGTCGAGAGCCAGAACTTTCCGGCACGGCTGAGCAGCGCCCCGTTCGCCGAACCGCTCTACGACACCATCGCCCTGGTGCGGCGACGTGGCCGCCCGCTGACTCCCGCGACGCGTGAACTGGCCCGCCTCGCCCAGGACATGCTGCGCGAGGCGCATCCGGAGGCGGTCCGGTGACCCGGCACCTTTCCCCATACGTATTCGGATCGGCTTGCTGTTGACGCTCCCCTGTGCCGCCGCTAACTTGACCGCACTCCTCACGCATACGAATGCACAGCCACGAGCATGGGCCCGAGTGCATACGTGCGGCGACGCCTGCGGGACGCGCCCCTCCCGGCACCGGACGTCGGGGCCCGTCCCCTCACACCCCGAAGGGGGACCACGATGGCCACAGCGTCGACACCGTCCGAACGCCCCGCCCCACCACCCGGCAAGGCCGGAATGCCCAAAGCGGTGGTCGCCGGATGCATCGGCAACTTCATCGAGCAGATCGACGTCGGGCTCTACGGCTACCTCGCACCGGTGATGGCCGGCTCCTTCTTCCCCGGTGGCGACCCGACCGTCGCCCTGCTCAGCACCTACGGGACGTTCGCCATCGGCTTCCTCGTCCAGCCGCTGGGCGGTGTGATCTTCGGCAGGATGGGAGACCGCGTCGGCCGGCGCACCATGCTGATGCTCACCATCGTCCTGATGGGCGTGCTGACCGCCTGCATCGGCATGCTGCCGACATACGCCCAGGTGGGCGCAATGGCCCCGGCACTGCTGCTGGTGATCCGCATCCTCCAGGGGGCGGTGCACGGCGGCGAGTACGGCGGAGCGCTCACCTTCATCATCGAATACGCGCCGCGCCGCAGCCGGGGCCTGTACATGGGCTACGCCTCCCTCGGCGTGTTCGGCGGACTGCTGGTCGGAGCCGGTCTCTCCGCCCTCGTCTCAGCACTGCTCGACGACGGGCAGATGGCCACCTGGGGCTGGCGGCTGCCCTTCCTGATCGCCCTGCCCCTGTCCCTCGGCGGACTGTTGCTGCGCCGCAGGGTCGGTGAGACACCGGCGTTCCTGGAGCACCAGCGCAAGAACCCCGCACCGCAGGAGTCGCCGATCTGGGAGACCCTGCGCGCCTACTGGCGGCCGCTTTTGACCTTCACCGGCTACGCCATGACCAACGCGGTGCTCTCCTACACCTGGGTCACCTACCTGCCGCAGTGGCTCGACACCGAGGGCGGCCTCGGGCACTCGGCAGCCTTCGCCAGCAACCTCATCTCCCTGGCCGCCTATCTGCCCCTGCTCGTCCTGGCCGGGTGGCTCTCGGACCGGATCGGGCGCAAGCCGATGCTGCTGGCCGGGTGCGTGGCCTGCGTGACCCTCGTTCCGCTCGCGTTCTGGGTGGCACACCAGGGCAGCTTCGGGTCAGCTGTGCTGGCTCAACTGATCTACCTGATCCCGGAGTTCTGCATCGCGGTACCCGCGACCGCGAGTCTGCCGGAGATGGTGCCGACCCGGGTGCGGGTGACGGCGACCGCGCTCGGCTTCAACGTCCCCTTCTCGGTGTTCTCCGGCACGGCACCCATGGTCGCCACCGCCCTGGTCGGCTGGAGCGGCACCCTGTACGCCGTCTCCGGATATCTCGGCGCGCTCGCGGTGATCTCGTTCTTCGCCGTCCTCCTCGGCTTCCGGGAGACCTCTCGCCGCACCCTCGCCCCGGGTGAGGCCCCGGCAGCGACGGACCACGCAGGCGACGAGGTGATGCCGGCTTCCGGGGAAACGACTGCCGCGCGCGGTGCAGAGGGCCACTCACCGGCTCCCGAAGCCCCGGCAGCGGCCGGGCCCCGATGACCCGCGTGGTGTGCAGGACGCTGGCTCCCCGGCTGGGGGACCCGGCCGCCAACCAGCGGGCCGTCGTCGAGGCCATCGCCGCCGAGTCGGCCGCAGGCGCCGACCTCCTCGTCCTGCCGGAACTGGCCACCTCCGGCTACTGCTTCGCCTCACGGGAGGAGGCCGGCGCCTGCGCGGTGGCAGCCGACGGGCCCGAACTCGCGCAGTGGTGCGCGGCCGTGCACGGCCGAACGGTCGTGGTCTGCGGCTTCCCCGAGCGCGGCGGCGACGGGCGGCTCTACAACAGCGCGGCGCTCCTGGACGCGGGCGGTGTCCGCGCAGTCCACCGCAAGGCGCACCTGTGGGACCGGGAGACACTGTTCTTCACTCCCGGAGAGAGCCCGCCGCCGGTCGTGGACACTGCGCACGGCGCCGTCGCCGTCCTCATCTGCTATGACCTGGAATTCCCCGAGTACACGCGCCGCGCCGCACGGGACGGCGCCGACCTGCTGGCCGTCCCCGTCAACTGGCCGCTCGTTTCCCGGCCGCCCGGTGAACGGCCGCCTGAGGTCGTCATCGCCCAGGCAGCGGCGCGGGTCAACCGCGTGGTCGTCGCCTGCTGCGACCGTTCCGGGACGGAGCGCGGGCAGGCGTGGACGGAAGGCAGCACCATCGTCGGTGCCGACGGCTGGGTGCTCTCCTGCGATGCGAGAGAGGGCCGGGGCGCGGTCTCGGCTGTCGTCGATCCCGCCGTCTGCCGCGACAAGCAACTCACCCGGCACAACGACCTGTTCGCCGACCTGCGCCCGGCTCTGTACGGGAGCTGAACGCGGCGTGGCCGCGCGCGCCTGTGCGCCGTACGCGTCAGACGACAAGCGGCAGCCGAACGGCGAACGACGACCGGCAACCGGCAACCGGCAGGCAGCCGGCCAGTGACCCGCCGGCTCAAGGAAAACCCTATGGATATCGCGGGACAACTCAGGGTTGTCCAGTATTGGAGGTCCTTCTAGCGTGACCGGTATGCGATTCAGCACCTCCCGTCTTGCGGAGCTCGACGGCTCGTACCGCTTCCTCAAGCCCCCGCCCGACTCCCCCGCCGCCCAGCGCGACCCCGCGGTCGCCGCCCGCGTCTCCGAGATGCTCTCCACCATCGAACGCGAGGGCATGGACGCCGTCCTGCGCTACGCCAAGGACCTCGACGGCTGGGACCTGCCCGACGTCGAGATATCCGCCCGGGACCTCGCCCGTACCGGGGACGAACTGCCCGCCGACGTACGCGCCGCACTGGAGCTGGGGCAGGCCCGCACCCGCGACTTCGCGCTGCGGCAGCGCTCCCACCTCGTCGACTTCGAGGCGGAGCTGGCCCCGGGGCTGGTGGCCGGGCAGCGCTACGTGCCCGTCCAGCGCGTCGGCGCCTACCTGCCCGCCGGGCGCTTCCCCCTGCTGGCCGGCGCCTTCATGACCGTGGGGGTGGCCAAGGCGGCGGGTGTTCCCGCCGTCCTCGCCTGCACACCACCCGGCCGGAACGCGGCCGCTGACCCGGCGGTGCTCTTCGCCGCTCACCTGTCGGGCGCCGACCGCGCCTACGTTCTCGGCGGCGTCCAGGCGCTGGCCGCCATGGCGTTCGGGCTGCTCGGTGAGCGTCCGGTGGACATGCTCGTGGGGGCGGGCAACGCCTATGTGGCCGAGGCCAAGCGGCAGCTGTACGGCAAGGTCGCCATCGACCTGCCCGCGGGCCCCTCCGAGGTCGCCGTCCTCGCGGACGAGACCGCCGACCCCGTGCTGGTCGCCGCCGACCTCCTAGGCCAGGCGGAGCACGGCACCGAGTCGCCCGCGGCGCTCGTCACCACCTCGGCCGAGCTCGGCGAGGCGGTCATCGCCGAGATCGAACGGCAGTTGGAGACCCTCGCCACCCGCGACATCGCCGGGCCCGCTTGGCGCAACCACGGGTCGGTCACCTGGGCCAGGGACGCCGGGACAGCCATGGAGCTGATGGACGAACTGGCCCCGGAACATCTGGAGATCCAGACAGCGGACGACGAGGCCTACCTGGCAGGGCTGCACAACTACGGCTCCGTCTTCCTGGGCAAGTGGTCCACCGTCGCCTACTCGGACAAGGGCATGGCCGGCACCAACCACGTTCTGCCCACAGCCGGCGGTGCCCGGCACAGCGCGGGCCTTTCGGTCTCCCGGTTCCTCAAGCCGCTCACCTACCAGCGGGTGACCCGCGAGGGGACCGAGCAGTCGGCCGGCGCGGTGGAGGCCATCTCCGCCTACGAGGGAATGGCCGCGCACGGCGCCACCGCCACGCTGCGCCGTGAGGCCCTGACGAAGGGAGAGTCGGCGTGAGCGGCACGGACAGCGGCGACACCACCGCGGGGCGCGAAACGGTGCCGCCGCAGCCGGCGAGCGCACCCGACAGCGGAGGGGGCTCCCGGGCCAGGCCCGCGGGCGGGCCAGAGGCGGCGCACCACCCCGCGGCCGACCGGACCGACCGGGCGAACCGGCGGTACATGCCGCCCGACTTCTCCATCGCCCTGCGTCCGGGCAACGGCGCCGACGCGCCCGGTTATCCGGTGGGCGAGCGGCGGCATCCGATGCGCGGCTTCGAGGACACCTACAGCGACATCGTCGACTACATCGTCCGCATCACGCACCGCATCTGGGAGGACCAGGACGTCGGCTACGTCTACGACACGTATGCGCCCGGCTGCCGCCTGCACGACGACAGCGGGTTGAAGGTGGGCGTGGAGCCGCTGGTCACGGGCACCATCGCGAACATCCACGCCTTTCCGGACTGCCGGCACTACGCGGACGAGGTGATCTGGGCCGGCGACGACCGCGACGGGTTCGTCACCTCCCACCGCGCCCAGAACACCGGTACCCACACCGGTGACTGGCAGTGGGGTCCTGCCACCGGCAAGCCGCTGCGCACGTGGGTGATGGCCAACTGCGAAGTGGTCGAGAACGAGATCACCGAGGAGTGGGTCCTCTACAACACCGCGGCGAAGCTGGACCAACTCGGCATCGACGTGCGCGAGGCCGCCCGCGCCTTCGGCAACGAGGGCGGCCTCAGCCCGCTCACCGACCGGCAGTTGGGCGACGTGGACCGTCTCACGGGCGGCCGCAAGCCCCTCCCCTACCCGCGCCGTGCGGACGGAGCCGGGTTCGACCCCGACCACCTGGTGCGGGCGCTGTACCACGACGTCTACAACCGGCGCGACCTGAGCGCCGTCGACCGGGCGTACGCGCCCCACGTGCGCTGGTACGGGCCGACCAACCGGACAGGCTACGGCCGCGCGGACGTGCGCGGCATGGCCCGCGGCCTGCTCGCGACGTTTCCCGACCTCGGCCACCAGGTCGACGAGGTCTACTGGATGGGCAACGAGGCCGACGGCTACCGGGTCTCGGTGCGCTGGACGGCGGTGGGCACCCACCGGGGCCACGCCCTCTACGGCCGGCCCACCGGCCGCCGCGTCCACCTGTGGGGGCTCACCCAGCTGTACCTCTCACAGGGGCGGATCACCGAGGAGTGGACGCTGTTCAACGAGTTCGACGTGCTGGCCCAACTGCTGCGCGACGACCCCGCGGACCGGCTCGTGTGACAGGGCCCCTGCGGCGCCGCGCACAGCCGGCGCCGCAGGGCTTGCGCACGCGGGCCCGCCCGTCGCGCCGCCACGGGGCCCGGCCCCGGCTACGCCTTCGGCATGCCCTCGAACCAGGCGGGGCCTTCCTGCGTGGCCTGCTTGATCCGGAAGACGGCGAAGTCCGCGAGGGGCGGCAGCGCGTCCAGGCCGAACCAGCCCACTTCCAGCGACTCGTCGTCGTTGACGCGGGCGTCGTCGCTGACCGCACGGCAGCGGAAGGTGATGTCCATGAACTGGCAGACGTCGCCGTTCGGATAGGTGACGGGCTTCTCGATGCCGTGGACGGAGACGACCCGCTCCGGCACGCACCGCACGTGCGTCTCCTCGAAGACCTCCCGCACCGCGCAGTCCGCCGGCTGCTCGCCCGGCTCCGGGATGCCGCCGATCACCGACCACGTACCGGTGTCGGCACGCCGGCCCAGCAGCACCCGCCCCCGGTCGTCGAAGACGACCGCGGTGACACCGGGCAGGTACAGCAACTGGTGCCCCGCGGAGAGGCGCAGGTCACGGATGAAGTCAGGAGTGGCCATGCACCGACCCTACGACGCGGTCGGCGCCACGGCCGTGCGAGGAGGCCCCGTGAGGCGGGTGCGGTATCCGGTCGTCAACGTGTCGGAAAGGCTCTAGTGTCCTCGCCTGTGACAGAGCCTTCCTCATACCACCGTGCGACAGCCGACGCCTACGACGCCGTCGCCGTTCTCTACGCCGACCTCGCCCGCAACGCGCTCGACGGGTTCCCGCTGGACCGCGCGGTGCTCGCCGCCTTCGCCGACACCGTGCGGGCCTCGGGGCCAGGACCCGTGGCCGAGCTGGGGTGCGGCCCGGGGAGCCTCACGGCGCACCTGCGGGACCTGGGGCTGGACGTCTTCGGCGTCGACCTGTCGCCCGCGCTGCTCGCCCTCGCCCGCGAGGCGTACCCGGACCTGCGGTTCGAGATCGGTGCCATGGAGGCCCTGGACGTGGACGACGGCCGGTTGCGGGGCATCGTGTCCTGGTATTCGGTCATCCACGCCCCACCGCGGGACCTGCCCGCGTACTTCGAGGAGTTCCGTCGGGTGCTCGCGCCCGGCGGAACGCTGCTGCTCGCCTTCTTCGAGTCGGAAGGAGAGCCGGCCACGGCGTTCGACCACAAGGTGACGACGGCCTACCGGTGGCCGATCGACGACCTCGCGGGCCTGGCAGGCGAGGCGGGCTTCACCGAGGTCGGCCGGATGCTGCGGGAGCCGGGCGAAGGGGAACGGTTCCGTCGCGGGCATCTGCTGCTGCGCTCGGACACGTGATCAGGTGGGGCCGGGATCAGGCCGCAGTACGGCGAGGCGGGCGCGGATGTGCTGGACGGCCGCCTCGGCGTCGTCCACGGTGACGGTGAAGACCCGGCCGTCCCCCAGCCGCAGGACGACTCCCTCGCCGCGCCGGATCACCACCGCCGTGCCCATCCCGGGGCGCCAGCGGTAGCCCCAGCCGCCCCAGTGCCGCGGGGTGACGGTGGGCGCGTGGTCGGCCGCGACGACGTCCCGCAGGGGGATCCGTCGTCGCGGCACGCCCGCGTGGCCGCAGCGCACCTGGAGGCTGTCCTCGTCGACGGTGACCTCGACGTGGACGAAGGCCAGCGTGCCGAAGAGGATCAGCAGCCCGGCGGCCACGCAGCCGACGACCGACATGACCAGCGGCACGAGACCGCCCGACCAGCTGGGGTCGACGGCGAGCTCGATACCGAGCGCCAGGCAGCCGGCACCCAGGGCGGCGAGCCCCCACTGGAGGCGGCTGGTGGCCCGTCCTGTCCACCCCTCGGCTCTCGCGGCCGAAGCGGCGCCCGCCAGGGGCGCGGGTGGGGCGAGGGGCGCGAGAGGGGTGTCGTCGGGGCCGCGGAATCCGGCGCCACCTTCGGCGGGGGGCGCGCCGTCGCGGGGCAGATCCGTCATGTTCGGCAGCGTACTCCCGCGGCGCGGCGGGGGCAGCCCGTGAAGCCGAGCCGTCCGCAAAGCCCCCGAAGGGGTGTATACGGAGCGTGAAGGGGTCAGCCGCGCGCGGCCGGGGCCAGGGCCAGCAGGCGGCCCTCCGCGTAGGTGAGCGCGGCGGCGGGAAGAGTGCTGGTCCTGCCGCTGTGCAGCACCGTGAGGCCGCCGGTGGGTGCGGCACCGGGGTCGGGAGAGATGCCCGCACGGCGGAGCGCCTGCGCACAGACGGCGACGGCGGAGCCCTGGAGCGCCGGCCCGTCGGAGCCGGGGCCGCCGAGGGCTTCGCGGATGCGCTCGCCGACCAGTTCGTAGTGGGTGCAGCCGAGGACGACGGTCCGCACTTCGGCGGGCGTGCGCCGGGCCGCGGCCTCGACCGCCGCCGAGATCAGCTGTTCGTCGCCGTTCTCGATGGCTTCGGCGAGGCCGTGGCAGGGGACGCCGGTGATGTCGGCGCCGTTCGCGAACTCCTCGATCAGCTGCTGCTGGTAGGGGCTGCCCGTGGTGGCGGGCGTGGCCCAGATGGCGACACGGCCCCCGGTGGTGGCGGCGGCCGCGGCCGCGGGTTTGACGGCGGGGACGGTGCCGATGACCGGCAGCGCGGGCTCCAGTTCGGCCCGGAGGGTGGGCAGCGCGTGCACGGAGGCGGTGTTGCAGGCCACGATCAGGGCCTCGGGCTCGTACGCGGCGGCGGCGCGGGCGCACAGGAGGGCTCTCTCGGTGATTCCCTCCGCGTCGCGGGGGCCCCAGGGCATTCCGTCGGGGTCGAGCGAGAGGACCAGGTCGGCGTCGGGGCGTGCGCGGCGCACCGCCGCCGCGGCGGCGAGCAGGCCGATACCGGAGTCCATGAGCGCGATCTTCACGGTGAACAACTGTAATCGATCGGCTCCGCGGACCCGGCTCGTCATGGTGCCCCCGACGGCCCGCGTGCGGCAGACTGCCGCTCGATGACCACCCTCACCTGGACCTCCGCCGTTCCGCTCGCCTCGCTGGCCGCGTGGGTGTGGCTGCTGCTGGGGCAGGGCTTCTTCTGGCGGACCGACGTGCGGATGCCGCCCGCGCCCGCCGAGGGGCCCGCGGACTGGCCGTCCGTCACCGTGGTCGTGCCGGCCCGTGACGAGGCCGAGGTGCTGCCGGTGAGCCTGCCGTCGCTGCTGGCGCAGGAGTACCCGGGGCGGGCGGAGGTCCTGCTGGTGGACGACGGATCCACGGACGGTACGGGACGGCTCGCCCGCGCGCTCGCGGAACGCACGCCGGACGCCCTGCCGTTGACGGTGCTCCTTGCCGGGGAGCCGGAGCCGGGCTGGACGGGCAAGCTGTGGGCTCTGCGGTGCGGGATCGCCCACGCGCGGGCGGGCCACGGCACCGGTGGCCAGGCGCCGGATTTCCTGCTGCTGACGGACGCCGACATCGCGCACGGCCCCCACTCGCTGCGCCGGCTGGTGCGCGGGGCTCTCGCC
The DNA here is from genome assembly GCF_022699385.1 of Streptomyces tubbatahanensis. Classification (NCBI taxonomy): domain Bacteria; kingdom Bacillati; phylum Actinomycetota; class Actinomycetes; order Kitasatosporales; family Streptomycetaceae; genus Streptomyces; species Streptomyces tubbatahanensis. The sequence goes on from NZ_CP093846.1 coordinate 735,715, forward strand.
GGGCGGCTCGACCTGGTGTCGCAGATGGCGCGGTTGCGGGTGCGTACCGGCTGGGAGCGGCTGATCGTGCCGGCCTTCGTGTACTTCTTCGCGCAGCTGTATCCGTTCCGCTGGGTCAACAGACCCACGGCGCGTACCGCCGCCGCGGCGGGGGGCTGCGCGCTGCTGCGGACCGAGACCGCGGTGCGGGCCCGGGTGCCGGACAGCATCAGGGACGCGGTCATCGACGACGTGACGCTGGGCCGCGCCGTCAAGCGCGCCGGGGGCCGGATCTGGCTGGGCCTCGCGGACTCCGTGACGAGTGTGCGCCCGTACGCGGGCCTGCGGCCGCTGTGGCGCATGGTCTCGCGCAGCGCCTACGCGCAGCTGCTCAACAACCCGTTGCTGCTGGTCGGCACCGTGGTGGGGCTGGTGTTGGTGTACCTGGTGCCGCCGGTGTGGGCGTGCGCGGGGTCGCCGGCGGGTGGGGCGGCGTGGCTGCTGATGACGCTGACGTACCTGCCGATGCTGCGCTACTACGGTCAGCCGCTGTGGCTCGCGCTCCTGCTGCCTGTGACGGCCGCGCTCTACCTGGCGATGACCGTCGACTCGGCGGTGCAGCACTATCGGGGCCGGGGCGCCGCGTGGAAGGGCCGTACCTACGGCTGACGGCGCCTCCCTGGGCCGGTCGGCCTCCGCTCTTGCAGGGCGGACTGGTCTTTCTCGGGGCGCGACGCCGTGCCGCGCGCCCCGTCCCCGTCACTTGCGCCCCGGCGTCCACTGCATGCCCCAGCCGTACTCCTGATCGACGGTGCGCTGAGGACTCACGCCCCGCTGCGGCACCAGGTAGCGCGCTTCGCGACGCACCATCAACTCGCCGCTCTCGTTGCTGATCAGGGCGAGGGCGCACACGGTGGAGGGGATGGTGCACTCGTCGAGGGAGAAGTCGACGGGCGCGCCGTGCTGCGGCCTGAGCGTGACGGTGGCGTGCAGCCCGGCGAAGCTGCGCGCGCCCTCGTAGATGGTGACGAAGATGAGGACGCGCCGCAGTTCGGCCGCGTGGTCGAGGTTGAGCGTCAGGTTCTCGCCGGTCTCCACGGCGCCGGTGCGGTCGTCGCCGTCGAGATGGATGTAGGGCGGCCGGTGCAGCGAGCCGAAGGAGTTGCCGAGCGCCTGCACGACGCCCTTGCGGCCGTCGGCCAGCTCGTAGAGGGCGCACAGGTCCAGGTCGGGTCCCGTCAGCGCGCCCATGGCCTTGCTCAGCCGTCCGGCCAGCCCCTTGGGCTGCTGGGCCTGGGTCGTCCAGTTGAGGTTGACCCGCATGGCGCCGGAGGTGCCGCCCTGCTTGGTCAGGGAGACCGACGGGGCCTCCTTGGTGAGCGTCACCTTGCTCAGCCGCACGGGCGCGGCAGGAGCGGCGGGGGCGGCGGGCGCGGGCTGAGGCGCCGGTGGTGTCGGAGCCGCGGGGGCGGGGGCCGAGGGGGCCGGGGGCATGGAGGGGGCGGGGGGTGCGTCCGCCGTCGGGCCGGGGACCGAGGGGGTCGGCAGGTCGGGGGTGCTGGGGGCGCCGGGTCCCTGCGGCAGACCGGGCGCCTGCACCCCGGGGGGTTCCGGCACGTGCGGGGTGGGGGCGCTGTGCGGGTGCAGCGGCGCGCCGCTGCCGGCCGGGGCGGGCGCACCGCCAGCGGCGGACGGCTCGTCGACGCTGATGCCGAAGTCCGTGGCGAGACCGGCCAGGCCGCTGTCGTACCCCTGGCCGACGGCGCGGAACTTCCACGCGCCCTGCCTGCGGTAGAGCTCCCCCAGCAGATAAGCGGTCTCGGCCGCGGCGTCGGCCGGGTCGAAGCGCGCGATCTCCGGCCCGGTGGCCGGGGCTCCGGGGGCTCCGGCCTCCAGCAGGCGTACGTACAGTCCCGGCACCTGGCCGAAGCTGCCGCCGTCGGCGGAGGCCGCGATGACGATGCGGTCGATCTCCGGTTCGACGCGCGTGAGGTCGACGGTCAGCGCGTCGGTGCAGGCCTCACCTATCGGGTTCTTGCCCTCGTGGTGCACGGCCGACGAGGAGTGCCGGGGCTGGTTGTAGAAGACGAAGTCCGCGTCGGAGCGGACCTTGCCGTGCGAGTCGAGCAGGAGTGCCGACGCGTCGACGTCCGGCACGAGCGGTCCTGACGACCAGCCCAGCTCGATCCGGACCGTCGCAGCGGTTACGGGGACGTTGGTCCCCTTGCGCATCGTCATAGCCACTCCCCCTCGGGCTCGGTGGGCCCCGCGTTCCGGTCCCTCCCAACCTATTGCACGCGTCCGCGCCCGCCGAAGCCCCTCCGCGCTCTTCTCGCCGCAGCCCGCGAAAGTCGAACAACTTGTTCGGGCAGGGGCGTTTGGGGGCATTGCCGGTGGGCTTATGCTTCTGTCAGCTTCTCCTCCCGCGCGCCCGTTTCAGGAGACAGGCGGGAACGAGCCGTCTCGCCATGCCTGACCGCGTGTCAACACGGTCGGCATGAGGGGGCTTCGGCCCCCGGTCGAGCTCCTCCCGCGCGCTCCCCTGGCGCGGTCGCTCCTGCGGGGTGAAAACAGGTGCCCGCCTGCGGTGATGCGGGTGGGCCAGGCGTTGTGTGTGTACCTCTCTAGTGCCGATGCGGATTGTGGGCTTACCTTATGAGCATGACCTCCCCCCGCAGCTCTTACAGCGGCGGCTACTACGCTGCATCGTCCTATCCCGAGACGCCGATCTACGACATGCTCGTCGCTGAGCGGGGCACACCGCAGATCGCTCCCATCCGGGTGCCGTCGGCCTATGACACGGGGAGTACGGGCGGCGCGCTCGCGGCGCTGCCCCCGGCACTGCCCGCGGGCCCCGACCCGCGGCAGCCGCAGATGCCGCAGCCCGCTCCGCTGCAGCACGCGCCCGGATACGGATATCCGGGCGCCGCCGCGCCGCAGCCCCCGGCGCCGCAGCCCGTACCGCAGCAGGCCGCGCCGATGCGTCAGCAGCCGGTCCGGCAGGCTCCGGCCGCCCTTCCGCCCGGTGGAGGTTCGGGCATGCAGGGCGGCCCCGTTCCGCTCCAGCACACGCCCGCGCCGCACATTCCGCAGCAGGCGCCGCCGCGCGGCTACGGCTATCCGGGACCGCAGGGCCCGGGGCAGCCGCAGGCACCGATGCAGCAGATGCCGCCGCAGCCGCAGCCGCAGGTCCAGGTGCAGCAGTACCAGCAGCAGGCGATGCACAACCAGGCGACGCAGTACATGCGTCCGGTGGCCCCGCGCCCGGCGGCTCCGCGCCAGATGCCGGGCCAGTACGAGGACCCGTACGGCGGCCACCAGTACGGCGGCCGGGGGTACTGACGCGCCGTCGCGAGCGCGACGCACGCGTGTGGAGCGCTTGCGCGGGCGCCGCCGTGGGGGAGACGGCGGTGCCCGCGGGCGTGTACGGACCTCGGGGCGCCGGAGCGCTCAGCTGCCGACCAGCCGCGACCTGATCAGGAAGCGCACCCCCTCGGGGGCCTCCAGCGAGAAGCCGCTGCCCCTTCCCTCGACGACGTCGACGGTCAGACGGGTGTGGCTCCAGAGCGCGAACTGCGCGGACGACATCCAAAACGGGACGGGTTCGGCCACGCCGTCGATCTCCAGCTCGCCGAGCAGCACGTCGGAGCCGCCCGTGCGGAACTCGCCTCTGCCGTAGCACATGGGGCTGCTGCCGTCGCAACAGCCGCCGGACTGGTGGAACATCAGCGGCCCGTGCTTGGCGGTGAGCGTCCGCAGCAGCTCGGCGGCCGCGGGCGTGACGGCGACCCGCTCGGACTCCGACCACTCGGACTCCGACCGCTCGGACTCCGACCGCTCGTCAGGCGAGGCCATCAGAACATTCCGAGCTTCTTGGCGTCGTAGCTGACCAGCAGGTTCTTGGTCTGCTGGTAGTGCTCCAGCATCATCTTGTGGTTCTCCCGGCCGATGCCCGACTGCTTGTAGCCGCCGAAGGCAGCGTGGGCCGGGTACTGGTGGTAGCAGTTGGTCCACACCCGTCCGGCCTGGATGGCGCGCCCGGCGCGGTAGGCGCGGGAGCCGTCGCGGGTCCACACGCCCGCGCCCAGCCCGTAGAGGGTGTCGTTGGCGATGCGGATGGCGTCGTCGAAGTCGTCGAAGCCGGTGACGGAGACGACGGGGCCGAAGATCTCCTCCTGGAAGACCCGCATGTCGTTGCTGCCCTCCAGGACGGTCGGCTGCACGTAGTAGCCGCCCTCCAGCTCGCCGCCCAGCTCGGCGCGCCCGCCGCCGGTCAGCACGCGTGCGCCCTCCTGAGTGCCGATGTCGAGGTAGGAGAGGATCTTCTCCAGCTGGTCGTTGGAGGCCTGCGCGCCCACCATGGTCTCGGTGTCGAGCGGATGCCCCTGCACGAGGGCCTGGGTGCGCTGCACACCCGCGTCGAGGAAGGCGCGGTAGTGGCTGCGCTGGATGAGGGCGCGCGAGGGGCAGGTGCACACCTCCCCCTGGTTGAGGGCGAACATGGCGAAGCCCTCGAGGGCCTTGTCGTAGAAGTCGTCCGCGTCGTCGGAGACGTCCTCGAAGAAGATGTTGGGGCTCTTGCCGCCCAGCTCCAGGGTGACGGGCCTGAGGTTCTCCGAGGCGTACTGCATGATCAGCCGCCCCGTCGTCGTCTCCCCCGTGAAGGCGACCTTGGCCACCCGCGCGTTGCTCGCCAGCGGCTTGCCCGCCTCGGCGCCGAAGCCGTTGACGATGTTGACGACGCCGGGCGGGAGCAGGTCCGCCACCAGGCTCATCCAGTAGTGGACGGACGCCGGGGTCTGCTCGGCGGGCTTGAGCACGACGGTGTTGCCCGCGGCCAGCGCGGGCGCCAGCTTCCAGGTCGCCATCAGGATCGGGAAGTTCCACGGGATGATCTGCGCGACGACGCCGAGCGGCTCGTGGAAGTGGTAGGCGACGGTGTCCTCGTCGATCTGGGAGAGCGACCCCTCCTGGGAGCGGATCGCCGCGGCGAAGTAGCGGAAGTGGTCGATGGCCAGCGGGATGTCGGCGGCCAGCGTCTCGCGGACGGGCTTGCCGTTCTCCCAGCTCTCGGCGACCGCCAGCTCCTCCAGGTGCGCCTCCATGCGCTGCGCGATCTGGTTGAGCACCTGCGCGCGCTCCGCGGGTGAGGTGCGTGACCAGGCCGGGGCGGCCTCGTGGGCGGCGTCGATGGCACGCTCGACGTCCTCCGCGGTCCCGCGGGCGATCTCCGTGAAGGGCGCTCCGGTGACCGGGGTCGGGTTCTCGAAGTAGCCGCCCTGCTTGGGGGCGACATAGCTGCCGCCGATCCAGTGGTCGTAGCGCGACTGGTAGCTCATCAGCGCATCGTCGGTTCCGGGCGCGGCGTAGCGGCTCATGCTCTGCCTCCCTGTGCTGGCCGGCTCCTGCGCCGGCCGACTCGTACGGGCCCCGCCCGGCGGTCGGCTCACGCGGGTCGGCGCGGCCGTCGGGCGGGCGGTGCCGGGAGGCTAGTCCCCGCGACGTTGCGGATAGGTTGCGAGCGCTGACGATGTCCGGCATGCCGCCGCTCGTCACGCGCGGCATCCCGCCGCTCGTCACCCTCGGCGTCGCGTCCTCGGCCCGTCACGCTCTACGGGCGGTCCCGACCGCGCCCGGTGACAGCCCGTAGAGCGCGCTCAGTTCGCGCACCCTGGCCGCCGTACGCGCTGACGGGCGCAGGCCGTGCAGGGCCTCCCACGCCTCCAGGTCGTCCTCCGCGCCCGCGGTGCACAGCCACCGCTCCAGCAGCCCTGGTTCGGCGCCGGACAGCAGGTGGCGCCGCAGCCGGTTCTCCAGCAGCCGGCGGAGCCGCACCACGCCGGGGGCCTCGGAGGCGGGCAGCAGCGGCCCCGTGTAGGCGTCGAGCGCCGCGGCGGGATCGTCCGCGGCCAGCGCCTCGCCCACGGTGTCGTAGTCGGTGTACGGGCGGTGCCGTAACCGGTAGGGGCGGGAGGCCAGCAGCGGTCCGAGCAGCTGCCGCAGTCGGGAGAGTTCGGCGCGCAGGGTGACGGGGTTGACGTCGCGTTCCCCGTACAGCTCGCGGGCGAGCGCCTCACCGGTCAGCCCGTCGGGGTGCGCGGCGAGCAGCAGCAGGATCTCGCTGTGCCGCCGTCCGAGCCGCAGGCCCCCCGCGCCCGGGCGGTGCAGGCGTGCCTCGTCGCGGCCGAGAACGGCGAGCAGGCCGCCGTCGGGTGGCGTGCCACCGTCATCCGGGCCCGGGCCCAGCGCGGCGAGGCGGGCCTCGGCGGCCCGCGCCGTGGCCTGGACGAGGGCGAGGCTGTGCGGAGAGGCGAGGTGGTCGCCGCCCGTGAGGTCGACGGCGCCGACGACGCGCCCGGTGCGCGGGTCGTGCACGGGTGCGGCCGCGCACGTCCAGTCCTGTACGGGGCGGCAGTAGTGCTCGGCGGCGAAGATCTGCACGGCGTGGCCGACGGCGAGCGCGGTGCCGGGCGCGTTGGTGCCGCTGGCGCGCTCGGCCCACTGCGAGCCGGGGACGAAGTTCATCCGCTCGGCCCGGCGCAGCACTTGGGGGTGTCCCTCGACCCAGAGCATGGTGCCGCGCTCGTCGCAGACGGACAGCAGGTGGGCGCCGTCGTCGGCGATGGTGCCCAGCAGCTCGCGGAAGAGCGGCATCGCGCGGGCCAGTGGGTGCCGTTCGCGGCGCAGTGCGAGGCCCGCGTCGTCCACCTCGACACCGGCCATGCTCTCGGGGGCCAGCCGCGCCCCGGCGCAGCGCCGCCACGAGTCGGCCACCACCTCGCGTACGGGCGCGTCGACGGTACCGCCGGTCAGGAACGTCTCGTGGGCGCGGCGCAGGGCTCCGGCCCGCTGGGCCGCGTCCGCCCCCGCCTCGAGCGCCAGCCATGGATTGCGCACCCCGTCATCGTGCAGCGGGCGCAGCCGGCGGGCAACGCCCCGGACGAGTCGGGCCGGCACCCACTGGCGCGGTGCGCGTCCAGGGTGTCGTACGGGATGCGGGGGGCGCGCGGGGTGTCGGATCCGCCCCGGCCTGGTACCCATCCGGCATGCCGGAACACGAGCCCCTCACCGAGCGTGAGGCCGACGGGCTGGACGCGCACTGGCGCGCCCTGAACTACCTGTCGGCCTGCCAGCTCTACCTGCGCGCCAACCCGCTGCTGAGCGAGCCGCTGCGCCCCGAGCACATCAAGGCGAGGCTGCTGGGCCACTGGGGCACCTGCCCGGGGCTGACCCTGCTCTACACCCACCTGGGCCGGCTGATCCGCACCCGCGGCCGCCGCACGCTGGGGGTGTGGGGTCCTGGCCACGGGGCCGCGGCGGTGCTCTCGGGCGCCTGGCTGGAGGGCACCTACTCCCAGCTGCGCCCCGACGTGCCGCGCGACGAGGAGGGCATGCGCAGGCTGTTCGCGGAGTTCTCGCAGCCGGGTGGGGTCCCCAGTCACACGGCGCCGAGCGTGCCGGGATCGATCCAGGAGGGCGGGGAGCTCGGGTACGCGCTGGCGCACGCCTTCGGCGCGGCGTTCGACAATCCCGACCTGCTGGTGTGCGCGGTCGTGGGAGACGGCGAGGCGGAGACGGGTCCGCTGGCAGGATCGTGGCACGCGAACAAGTTCCTCGACCCGGTGCACGACGGCGCCGTGCTCCCGGTCCTGCATCTGAACGGGTACAAGATCGCCAACCCGGCGGTCCTGGCCCGGCTGCCCGAGGACGAGCTGGAAGCGCTGATGCGCGGCTACGGCTACGATCCGCTGTTCGTCACCGCGGAGCAGGACACCCCGCCCGCGCAGGCGCACCGCGCGCTGGCCGGCGCGCTCGATGTGGCGATGGAGCGGATCGACGCCATCCAGCGTGCGGCCCGCGAGGGCGGGGAGGGCGCGCGGGTCAGGCCGCGCTGGCCGATGCTGGTGCTGCGTACGCCCAAGGGCTGGTCGGGGCCGCGGGAGCTGGACGGGGTCCCGGTGGAGGACACCTGGCGTGCGCACCAGGTACCACTGCCCGGGGTGCGGGACGACCCGGAACGGCTGCGGCAGCTGGAGCGGTGGCTCCGCTCCTACCGGCCCGAAGAGCTGTTCGACGAAGCGGGCAGGCCGCGCCCGCGGGTACTGGAGTGGGTGCCCGAGGGCGACCTGCGCCTGGGCGCAGTGCCCGAGGCCAACGGCGGGCGGCTGCTGCGCGAGCTGCCGCTGCCCGGTCTGGAGTCCTGCGCGGTGGCCGTCGAGCGGCCCGGCGCCTCCTCCCACGAGCCGACGCGCGAGCTGGGCTCCTACCTGCGGGAGCTGCTGCGCGACACCGAGGAGCGGCGCGACTTCCGCCTGTTCGGGCCCGACGAGACGGACTCCAACCACCTGAGCGCCGTCTTCGACGCCACCGACCGCGGCTGGCAGGCGGAGCTGCTCCCCACCGACCAGCACCTGGGCCGCCACGGGCGCGTACTGGAGGTCCTGTCCGAACACCTGTGCCAGGGCTGGCTGGAGGGGTACGTCCTCACCGGCAGGAGTGGCATGTTCGCCTCCTACGAGGCGTTCACCAACCTCGTCTCCAGCATGGCCTCGCAGCACGTGAAGTGGGTGCACAGCGCCCGCGAGGTTCCCTGGCGCCGCCCCGTCGCCGCCCTCAACTACCTGCTCACCTCGCACGCCTGGCGCCAGGATCACAACGGCTTCTCCCACCAGGACCCGGGCTTCATCGACCACGTGCTCAACAAGAGCCCCGACGTGGTGCGCGTCTACCTGCCGCCGGACACCAACACCCTGCTGTGCGTCACCGACCACGCGCTGCGCACCCGCGACACCGTCAACGTCATCGTGGCGGGCAAGCACCCCTGCTTCGACTGGCTCGACCTGGACGCGGCCCGCGACCACTGCGCGCGCGGCGTCGGCGTGTGGGAGTGGGCGGGAACCGAGCACGGCGGCAACGGGCCGGACGTCGTGCTCGCGTGCGCCGGTGACATCCCCACGCAGGAGACGCTGGCGGCCGCCTCACTGCTGCGCGAGTGGCTGCCCGAGGTGGCCGTGCGGGTCGTGAACGTGGTGGACATGGCGCGGCTCATGCGCCACCGCGACCATCCGCACGGTATGGCCGACACCGAGTTCGACGCCCTCTTCACACGCGACAGGCCGGTCATCTTCGCCTACCACGGCTACCCCTGGCTGGTGCACCGCCTGGTCTACGGGCGCACCGTCCACCCGAAGCTCGCGGTGCGCGGCTACCGCGAATCGGGGTCGACGACGACGCCGTTCGACATGGTGGTACGCAACGAGATGGACCGCTACCACCTGGTCATGGACGTGATCGACCGGACGGAGGGGCTGGGCGCGCGGGCCGCGACCGTACGGCAGCGCGCGGCCGACCTGCGCGAGCGCCACCACCGCTACATCCTCGAGCACGGCGAGGACATGCCCGAGGTCACCACATGGCGCTGGCCTGGCAGGTGACCCGACACCCCGGCCCCGGGGGCGGCCCACCACGGCGGGCCGCCCCCGGGGCCGGCGTTCGGACCTCGACGTCCTCTCAGACCTCGACGTCCTCCAGGATGCCGAGCGCGTCGGGAACCAGCACGGCGGCGGAGAAGTAGGCGCTGACGAGGTAGGAGATCAGGGCCCGCTCGTCGACGCCCATGAAGCGGACGTTGAGCGAGGGCTGGATCTCGTCAGGCAGCCCCGTCTGATGCAGGCCGATGACCCCCTGGTCCTCCAGCCCCGTGCGCATGGCCAGCACCGAGGTGGTGCCGTCCTCGCGCACCGGGATCTTGTCACAGGGCAGGATCGGGATGCCGCGCCAGGCGCGCGTCTTGACGCCCTCCACCTCGACCTGGTCGGGATAGAGCCCGTGCCTGCTGCACTCGCGGCCGATCGCGGCGATCGCCTTCGGGTGCGCCAGGATGTACCGGGTCTTGCGGCGGCGGGAGATCAGCTCGTCCATGTCGGCGGGCGTCGGCGGACCGCTGCGGGTGTGGATGCGCTGGGTCAGGTCGGCGTTGTGCAGCAGGCCGAACTCCCGGCTGTTGACCAGCTCGTGCTCCTGGCGCTCCCGCAGCGCCTCCACGGTCAGCCGCAGCTGCTCTTGGACCTGGTTCATCGGGTCGTTGTAGACGTCGGCGACCCTGCTGTGCACCCTCAGCACCGTCTGCGCGACCGACAGCTCGTACTCGCGGGGGTTCAGCTCGTAGTCGACGAAGGTGCCGGGAAGCAGCGCCTCGCCCGCGTGGCCCGAGGAGAGGGCGATGTCCGCCTCGCCGCGCCGGTTCTGTGCGGGCACGGCGCGGGAGAGCACGGCGTCGAGGTGGCTGCGCAGCGGCGGTGAGTTGTCCGCGGTCTGCTGGAAGGTGTCGCGGGGCAGCGCGAGCACGATGCAGCGCGTCCTGGCCCGCAGCGTGTGCTCCCAGGTGCCCGGGTCCGAGGTGAGGATCTGGTCGCCCGCGTGGTCACCGTCGGCGAGCACGCCCAGGTCGACCTCGTCGTCGTAGCGCCCCGCCGCGTGCTTGCCGACCCGGCCGTGTGCGATCAGCAGCAGTTCGTCGGCCGGCTCGCCATGGGTGGTGAGCGCGTCGCCCGCCGCGTACTCGCGCTGGGTGAAGCCGTCGGCGAGGGCCCGCAGGGTCGCCTCGTCATCGAGCCCGCGCAGCAGCGGGATCTCCCGCAGCTCCGAGGGGATGACCTGGACGTCGGCGCCGGTGGTCACGAACTCGATCCGGCCGTCGCCCAGGGTGTGGGTGAGGCGCCGGTTGACGCGGTAGCTGCCGCCCGTGGTCTCGGTCCAGGGCAGGACGCGCAACAGCCAGCGCGGGGAGATCCCCTGCATCTGCGGGGGCGTCTTGGTGGTGCTGGCGAGATTGCGCGCCGCCGCCGTGGCGAGGCTGGAGGGGGTCTGCTGCTGGGTCTCTTCGGGGTGCGTGGTCATCTGTCCCCAGTTTCTGGTGCTTCCTGGTGCCTGTTTCCGGATTTCCTGGCGGCTGCGTCAGCCGCCCGCCTCAGTGCCCGATTTCCACGTCCTCCAGCATTCCGAGCGCGTCGGGAACCAGCACGGCGGCGGAGTAGTAGGCGCTCACCAGATAGGACATGACGGCCTTCTCGTTGATACCCATGAAGCGAACCGAAAGGCTCGGGCTGTATTCGTCGGGGATTCCTGTCTGGTGGAGTCCCACGACGCCCTGGGCCTTTTCTCCGGTGCGCATGGCCAGGACGGAAGTGGTGCCCTGCGGGCTGACCGGGATCTTGTTGCAGGGCAGGATCGGCACGCCGCGCCAGGCGGGCACGGAGTGGCCCTCGTAGTCGACGGACCGCGGGTAGACGCCGCGGGCGCTGGCCTCGCGGCCGAAGGCGGCGATCGCCTTCGGGTGCGCCAGGATGACGCTGGGGTCCTTCCAGACGGTGGCCAGCAGCTCGTCGAGGTCGTCGGGGGTGGGCGGGCCCGAGCGGGTGTGGACGCGCTGCTTCATGTCCACGTTGTGCAGGAGCCCGACCCCGCTGTTGTTGATCAGCTCGTGCTCCTGGCGCTCGCGCAGCGCCTCCACGGTCAGCCGCAGCTGCTCCTCGAGCTGGTTCATCGGGTGGTTGTAGAGGTCGGCGACGCGGGTGTGGACCCGCAGCACGGTCTGGGCGACCTCCAGGTCGTACTCGCGGGGCTTGAGCTCGTAGTCGACGAAGGTGCCGGGCAGGGCGTGCTCGCCGACGTGCCCGGAGGCCAGCTCGATGGCGGACTCGCCGTTCTCCGTGCGCTGGGAGGGGATCAGCGACCTGGAGGCGGTCAGGTGGGCGCGGAGCGAGTCGGAGTCGGCGAGGACGGAGTCGAAGGCGCCGCGCTCCAGGGTGAGGACCGTGCCGCTGGTCAGCGACGTCAGGGTGTGGTCCCAGGTGCCCGCCTCGCCGGTCAGCCGGTCGTCGCCGTCGAACTCGCCGTCCGCCAGGACACCCTGGGTGCTCTCCCCGTCGTACCGCCCGCGGGTGGACTTGCGCAGCTTGCCGTGGGCGATCAGCACCAGCCGGTCGGCGGGCTCGCCCTCGCGCACGAGCACTTCGCCCGGGCCGAAGTCGCGCTGCTCGCAGCGGGCGGCGAGGGCTTCGAGGGTCGGCAGGTCGTCGTAGCCGCGCAGCATGGGCAGCTCGGACAGCTCCAGGGGGATCACCCGCACGTCGGACCCGGTGGAGACGAACTCCACGCGCCCGTCACCGAGGGTGTGGCTGAGCCGCCGGTTGACCCGGAAGGTGCCGCCGGTGACCTGGACCCAGGGCAGGACCCGCAGCAGCCACCGGGAGCTGATGCCCTGCATCTGCGGGGGTGTCTTCGTGGTGGTCGCGAGATTCCGTGCCGCCGCCGTGGCAAGGCTCTGCTGCGCCGCTTCCGCGCTCTCGCTTCCGGAATTACGCTCCGCCGCAGTCGTCATCCGACACCGCCTATCTCAGTGATCATCTGGTAATTCACGCGCTGCGGCCATGAAGCTAGGTGAGCCGCGCGAGATGCGGCAATCACTCAAAAGATGCGCGAGCACGTCGAATGTCGCGACAACGACCGGGGTATGGCGGGCCGCCGGCGCGTATCCTCATCCACCGAGCGTGATGAAAGTGCCACTGCGATCACTCTGCGCAACACGCGTGTCGGCGCCCGCCGCCCGCCCCGCCCCGCAAACTCACCAGGACGTGCGGGGGCGCGTGGGGGCGCGCGGACGGCGGATCCGCGCCCGCCCTCCGCCCGCGGCGGATCGCTCAGTAAACTCGGCGGATCACGAGGGGATCCGAGGAGCTCACGGACCCCGGGCGAAGCGCGCCCCGAGCCGTCCCCGTACGGCCGTCTCGACCAGGCGGCTGCGCGGACACGCGGCGCCCCGGGCTACGCGGCCGCCCGGCCGCCGCACCCCGGCGAGCGGGCGCGGACCGGCCGCGCGGAGCGCCGGCGGTTCCTCTCGTGCGGGTACCGCGCCGGTCGAGAGAGCTGACGGACGGCGAGAAGGGGGTGTGCGGCGGTGCTGACGATCGTCGGTCTGTGGCGCTGGCGTGGGAACGCGCTGGCCCGCCGCAGCGACCGCCGCGAAGCCTGGCTGTCCCTGTGGGCGGCGGTGCTGATGGTGGTGGGGGTCCCGCTGGTGGGCTGGGCCGCGCAGGAGGCCACCCACGACGCGATGCTGCGCACGGCGCACGAGCAGCAGCACGACCGCCGGCGCACGTGGGCGACGGCCCAGCACGTCGTCGTCCGCCCCCCGCTGGACTCGGAGACGGAGACGGCGGCGGGCCGGCAGCCGAACCGCAACCAGGTCACCGCCCGCTGGGCGGGGCCCGACGGTTCCTCCCACACGGGCACCCTGGTGCTGCGCAGCCCGGTCAGACCCGGCAGCCGCTTCCTGGTGTGGACGGACCGGCACGGCCGGCTCACCTCCCGCCCGATGAGCCCGCGCGGCGCCGCCTCGCACGCGCTCCTCGCGGGGCTGGGCGCCGCCGCGCTCACCGCTGCCGTACTGGAGGCCGGGCGGCGGGCCGCGATCCGGCTGGCGCTGCGACGCCGGTACGCGCGCTGGGACGAGGAGTGGGGCCGCATCGGCCCCGACTGGGGACGTACCGGCAACAGCAGTTGAGTTCTGTACGGGTCACTCGCCCGTACCCGTCAACCCGGAGCACCGGCGCACGCTACGGTGGTGCGACCAGCACGGACGGCGCACTCCGCGATCCGTGCCAGGGACAACGCATCTTGCATCGCACGAGGTTGGGGCACAGCACTCCATGGCACAGGGCTCGGTCCAGGTGACGCACGGCGGCACGTCGCGTTGGCGGCGGCGCACGGGCGAGTACGCGTCGTTGTCGGCGGCGCTGGAGGCCGCGAGTGACGGTGACGTCCTCACCGTGGCGCCCGGCACCTACCGGGAGAACCTCGTCATCGAGCGCACGGTGACCCTGCGCGGGCCCGAGAGGCCGGGCGGCGGCCCGGTCCGCATCGCGCCCGCCGACGGGGTGGCGCTGACCCTGCGCTCCGCCGCCCTCGTCCAGGACCTCCAGATCGAGGGCCAGGACTCCGCCGTTCCCGCCGTGCTGGTCGAGGACGCGGCGCCCGAGTTGGCCGGGCTGCGGGTGATGACCCGTTCGGCGGCCGGTATCGAGGTGCGCGGCGGTGCCCGTCCCACCGTGCGGCGCTGCACGGTGGACAACCCGGCGGGGCTCGGGCTCAGCATCATGGGCGCGGCGAGCGGCAGTTACGAGGAGTGCGAGGTGGTGGCGGCCGGGCAGTCCGGCGTGCTCGTGCGCGACGGCGCGCGGCCGCGGCTGGCGCACTGCCGGGTGCACCTGGCCTCGGGCGCCGGCATCACGCTCCAGGGCGAGGGCAGCACGCTGGAGGCGGTCGGCTGCGAGGTGTACGAGATCAAGGGCAGTGGTGTGCGGGTGGCGTCGCGCGCCAGTGGCCACTTCACCGACTGCCGGGTGCACCGCACCTCGGCGGACGGCGTCACCCTGGACACCGATGCCGTGGTCACCCTCGCCGACTGCGACATCCACGACATCCCCGAGAACGCCGTCGATCTGCGCTCCCGTTCGGTGCTGACGCTGACGCGTTCCACCGTGCGGCGCTTCGGCCGCAACGGTCTGTCGGTGTGGGATCCGGGCACCCGCGTGGACGCCAACGGCTGCGAGATACACGAGAGCACCGGCGACTATCCGGCGGTGTGGGTCAGCGACGGCGCCACCGCCGTGCTGGACACCTGCCGGGTGCACACGGTGCCCGACGCGCTGTTCGTCCTCGACCGCGGCTCGCGCGCCGACGTGCTCGACAGCGATCTGTCCCAGGTGCGCGGCACCGCCGTCTCGGTCAGCGACGGTGCCGTCGTCCAGCTGGACGACTCGCGCATCAGCAAGGCGGGCACCGGCGCCTGGTTCCGCGACCACGGCAGCGGCGGGGTGCTCAGCGGCTGCACGGTCGACGAGACCGCGACCGGCGTCATCGTCACCAAGGGCGCCGATCCGACGGTGGAGCGCTGCACGGTGAGCGGCGCCGCGGAAGCCGGTTTCTACGTCTCGGCCGAGGGGCGGGGCACCTTCCACAACTGCCGGGTGACCGGCTCGCGCGGCTACGGCTTCCACGTCATCGACGGCTGCCGTACCACGCTGCGGCGCTGCCGCACGGAGCGGTGCGCGCGCGGCGGTTACGAGTTCGCGGAGGAGGGCCCGACCGTCGAGGACTGCACCAGCGACGAGAGCGCGGCGCCCGTGGCACCGCTCGCCGCGCCCGCCCTCGGCACCGCCCCCTCGCCCGCACAGGGCACGCCGGGGTTGCTGACCGCCACGGTCACCGTGCCGCGGCAGCGCACGGCGAGCCCGGGCACCGAAGCCGCACCGGCCGGTGACGAGAGCGCCGCGACTGAGGGAGTCGAACAGGAGGCGCGGGCTCCCAAGGAGGTGCTGGGCGAACTCGACGCGCTGGTCGGCCTGGAGGGCGTCAAGCGCGAGGTCCGCGCGCTGACCGACATGATCGAGGTCGGCCGCAGGCGGCAGGCGGCGGGTCTCAAGGCGGCCTCCGCACGGCGGCATCTGGTCTTCACCGGCTCTCCCGGCACCGGAAAGACGACGGTGGCCCGGCTCTACGGCGAGATCCTGCGCTCCCTCGGGGTGCTGCGGCGCGGCCACCTGAAGGAGGTCTCGCGTGTCGATCTGGTGGGCGAGCACATCGGTTCCACGGCGATCCGCACGCAGGAGGCGTTCGAGAAGGCCAAGGGCGGTGTGCTGTTCATCGACGAGGCGTACGCGCTGGCGCCCCAGGACGCGGGCCGCGACTTCGGCAGGGAGGCCATCGACACGCTCGTGAAGCTGATGGAGGACCACCGGGACGACGTGGTGGTGATCGTCGCGGGCTACACCACCGAGATGGAGCACTTCCTGGCCTCCAACCCGGGTGTGGCCTCCCGCTTCTCGCGCACGATCTCCTTCGGCGACTACGCGCCCGAGGAGCTGCTGCTGATCGTCGAACAGCAGGCGGACGAGCACGAGTACGACCTGAGCGAGGGTGCCCGCCAGGCGCTGCTGCGCTACTTCGCGCGGCTGCCCAAGGGCCCCTCGTTCGGCAACGGGCGCACCGCGCGGCAGACGTTCGAGGCGATGGTCGAGCGGCACGCGGGCCGGGTCGCGCAGCTGCCTGACCCGACCACCGAGGACCTGACCCTGCTCTATCCGGAGGACCTGCCCCGCTCCGCCTGAGCGTGCGCCCGTTCCGGTTCCGGGTCCGCCACGGGGTCGGGCTGGCGCGGTATGCCCGCACCGGGTGCGTGATCGGCACCGTGGCTCGGCGTGCTCTTCGGCTCCTCGGCGGTGTGCGCGGAGCGCTCCTTGAGGCGGGCGAGCAGCCCGGCGCGCTCCTGTTCGAAGGCCGGGTCGGCCTGGTAGTCGCTGTGGGCCAGGATCGGCTCGGGCAGCGGCAGCGCGGGGGTGCGGCCGTAGGCGAGGGGGTCCAGCAGCGGGCCGCGGTCGACGCCCCGGCACGTGGCGGGCGGTCCGGGCTCGGAGGTCTCGGCCCGCTCGGGCCGTACCGGACCGCCGATCGGGTCGGTGAGCCGCCACAGGTTGCGCCAGCACTCCAGGTCGCCGTGGAGCGCGCCGAGCCGCGCGGGCCCGAAGTAGGCGGGGAACCAGCGCCCGTAGAGGCGTTCGAGGGGTGAGCCGTAGGTGAGCAGGGCGATCTGGCGGCGCGTGCCCGGATCGAGTTGCCAGACGGCGGCTGCCGCCAGCACGCTGCCCTGCGAGTGTCCTGAGATCACCAGGCGCCGGGTGGGCTGCCGGTCCGTCCACAGCGCCATCCGCCAGGCGAGGTCGGGCACCGCGCGCTCCGCGTAGCACGGCGGTGCGAACGGGTGGGCGCAGCGCGGCCAGAAGGTGCCCACGTCCCACAGGATGCCGACGGTGCGGCGCGCCGAGGGGTCCTTGTAGGCGCGGCGCCCCCAGGTGAGCAGGAGGACGAAGCCGAAGCCGATCAGCCAGGAGCCGAGGGCCTGCACGGTGTCGGCGAAACCGGCCACGACGGCGGGTGCGCCCTCGGTCGCCTCGCCCGGTACCTGGCCGGTCGTCAGCGTGCCGAGCACGGCGACACCGCCGAGGACGAGCGTGGCCACGGCGACGGTCGCGGCGAGCCAGGCCGCCTCGTCGGTGAGGCCGGCCCGCGCGATGGCAGCGGCAATCCTGCGGGAGCGCGTCGGGTCGGGCACGCAGCCGGGGTAGCCGGCCGTGACGTCGTCGGTGAACCGCCGCGCGTCGCGCCAGACGCGGTAGGCGAACCAGCAGACCAGCAGCAGCACGAGCGTGAGCAGCACGGGGATGACGGAGGCCTGCCAGGTGAGGATCGTGGGCGGGCCGCCGATGTGGCCGTCGCCCTCACCGGGGGTGCCGGGCCCGTCCAGCCAGTCGCCGACCCGCTGGGAGACTCCGCCGGACAGCAGTCCGCCGAGTGCGCAGGCCAGCATGGCGACGGCCGCCGAGGCCAGTCCGGCGAGCGCGGTGCGCGGCAGGCGGGTGGTGCGGTGCAGCCGCAGGCTCAGCGCGCCGAGCGCGATCACGAGCGTGCCCTGGAGCACCGCGAGGACGCTGAAGGTCTCGTCGCCCGGGAGGGAGCCGCCCGAGGTCCAGCCCGGGCGGCTCCAGCCGCTGTGCACGACGGCGAGCACCAGCACGCCGGCGGAGGCGCCGGGCAGTACCCGCACGGTGAGGCTGTCGATACGGTCGTCCGGCTCGCTCTCCTTGCGCCCCCTGCGGCCCACGACGAAGAGCACGCACAGGCCGCCCGCCACCACCAGGCTCTCCAACGCCCAGCCCACCGCGTCCAGTGCCGCGCTGCCCCCCGGCCTGCGGTCCTGCCGGGTGGCGGCGGCGGTCAGCGCGGCGGCGACGGTGAGGAAACCGGCCGCGGTGTGCGCGGCACGCAGCCGGGCGACGAGCCGCTTGCCGTACCAGAATCCGGGCAGGGACAGCGGCGGGCGCCCTTCGGCGGCGGGGTCGTCCTCGGGGACGGGGCGCTCCAGCGGGGGCTGGGACTCGTACGCGCTCCACGTGCGGTGCGAGAGCCACCACAGCAGCACGGTGAGTCCCGCGGGCAGTACCGCGGCGAGAGCGAGCCTGCGTCCCGGCTGGCTCCACCAGCCGCCGTGGCCCGCGGACGCGTCGGGAGCCATGAAGGCGAGCCAGGAGCGGTCGCGGGCGCACGCGCTGCTCCCCGCGCACTGCCAGGCGATCAGATCGAGCGCGACCTCGCAGGCGGCGGCGACCAGCAGCACGGTCAGCGAGAGCGCGGTCAGCCGCACGAGGAGTCCGTGGGCGCGCTCGGTGGTGCGGCGGCCGCGGGAGGCGGGCCTGGTCCAGTGTGCGAGGTTGACGACCATGAAGGGCAGCAGCATCAGCCACAGGGCACGGGCTCCGTTGCCCGAGGTGAGGTTGGACCAGCAGTACGCCTCGCGCACCGGTTCGTCCGCGTAGTCCTCGGGGTGCGCTTCGGCGTCCTCGTCCTCGGTGCGGCGGTACACGGCCGCCGTGCGGTCCCCGGTGACGCGGACGGTGCGTGGGTCGCCGAGCATCTCGGACGGCGTCGTTCCCCCGACACCGTGGACGAGCAGTTCCAGCGAGAGGCCGCCCGCCTGGTCCGCGGGCGGGTCTGTGTGGTGTGACGGCACTGTGCTTCTTCCCCCGGATCCCCCGAACGGTGTGTCAGCTGTGCGGACGTCCGCGCACAGGACAGCATCACCGCCGAGCGGCCCCCGTGCTACCCCCTCAGGGGTGAAGGTGGCGTGCGGAGTGCCGGTTCCCGGCCTGAGCGTGCCTGTTGCGCGCGTGGGAGGATGGCCCCCACCAGGGGCCTCCCCACAGCCTCGACGGTGCCGGTCACACCAGGCGGGAACGGAACGGAGAAGGGCAGTGAGCGACAACCAGAACCTCCTCGCCGAGCAGCGGCGTGCGCTGATCCTGGAGGAGGTACGGCGCAGGGGTGGGGCGCGGGTCAACGAGTTGACCAGGAAGCTGTCGGTCTCCGACATGACGGTGCGGCGGGATCTGGACGCGCTGGCACGGCAGGGCGCTCTGGAGAAGGTGCACGGGGGCGCGGTGCCGGTCGCCGAGGCGAGCACGCACGAGCCGGGGTTCGAGGCCAAGTCCTCGCTGGAGTTGAGCGCGAAGGAGGACATCGCCCGCGCGGCGGCCACCATGGCGCAGCCCGGCAGCGCGATCGCCCTGTCCGGGGGGACGACGACGTTCGCGCTGGCGCGGCATCTGGTGGACGTGCCGAATCTGACGGTCGTGACGAACTCGGTGCGGGTCGCCGATGTCTTCCACGCCGCGCAGCGCTCCGGCGGCGGCCAGGGTTCCGGGAGTCGCCCCGGCGCCGCCACCGTGGTACTGACGGGCGGGGTGCGCACACCGTCCGACTCGCTGGTGGGGTCCGTGGCGGACGCGGCGATCCGCTCGCTCCACTTCGACGCGCTGTTCCTGGGCGTGCACGGGATATCGGCGGAGGCGGGGCTCTCGACGCCGAACCTGGCGGAGGCCGAGACCAACCGGCACTTCGTGGGCTCGGCGCGCCGGGTGATCGTCGTCGCCGACCACACCAAGTGGGGCACGGTGGGCCTGAGTTCGTTCGCCTCGCTGGACCAGGTGGACACACTGGTGACGGACGGCGGGCTGCCGTCCGAGGCGCGCGCTGAGATGCAGGAGAGGCTGCCTGAGCTGGTGGTGGCCGGCGAGCAGGAGGCAGGATCCGAGGAGCCGGACGAGCTCTAGGTGTACTGCCCTGAGAGTGGGGGACGCGGCTCCCGGCTGGTCTCCACGCCCCTGAGTGGCCGCGTCCCGGTGGGCGGGCGGGGGCACGTCGGGGGTGCCGGGGCCGCGGCTACGCTGGGGGCTTTCCTGCACTCGTCCGCTCTCTGGGGGTCGCCCGTATGGCTCGTCAACTGCGCTCGGTCGGACTCGACTTCGCCGACACCGCGCCGCTGCGGCTCTCCTTCGTCGCCGACGTGGCGGCGCCGGCCGAGACGGTGTACGCGGCGCTGGCCGACGACGTGACGGCGTGGCCGTGCTGGTTCACGGCGGTCACCGAGGTGCGGCCGACGCGGGGCGGCTCGGGGCGCGCCGTCCGGTTGAAGGGCGGCGGCTTCTTCGACGAGACGATCGTGGCGGCCCACCCCTCCCAGCGCTACGCCTACCGCATCGACCGCACCAGCGCACCCGGTGTCCGGGCGATGATGGAGGACTGGGAGCTGCGGCTCTCCCCCGCGGGCAGCACGCGGGTGCGCTGGACGATGGCCGTGGACGGTACGCCGGTGCTGCACGCGGCGCTGCGCCTGGGCAGGCCGGGCATCAGGGCCTCGTTCAGGGACGCGATGCGGAAGCTGGAGGGCCGGCTGCGCGCCTGAGGAAGGGATGCGGTGCGGATCGGCCCGGGTGCAGGAGGGACATCGCGGTTCACCTAGAGTGGTGATCATGTCTCGGTCAAAGTTCTTCCCGCACCTCGCTCCCCACCGGCAGTCGGCCCCGATCCCCTCCCCCCGCAGGAAGAGGACCCTGCTCGCGGCCTTCGGCATCGGCACGGTCCTCGCACTGAGCGGGTGCGACGACGACGGCAAGACCGCGGACAAGGACACCGGCGCCGCCGGCTCGAAGGCCCCCTCGGGTGACGCCTCCTCCTCCGCCCCGTCGAGCCCGTCGGCCGACGAGCCGCTGCACTCGGGGTGGCAGACGCAGTCCATGCCCAAGCACCACTTCCGCTACGACGTGCCGGGCAAGGCCGCGAAGTGGAAGGTGCTCGACAAGGGCACGGCCCTCTCCTACACGGGGCAGGACGGCAAGCCGATCGTCGTCATGACCGGAACCGCGAACTACCGCGAGGGCGGCTGCGCGTCGAGCCCCAACCCGGACGCGATCGGTGCGGCGGGCAAGGGACAGCTCGCCACCGTCGGCACCACGGGCGGCGGCAAGGACGGCACCTTGGCGGAGAACGCGCGCAACTGGGCGGGCAACTGGGGCTTCGCCGCGTACGGCGGCGAGGACCACAAGCCGAAGATCAAGGTGAGCAAGGCCGAGCCCTACAAGCACGGCGGCATCGAGGGCTACACCGCGACCGCCGAGGTCACCGTCACCCACCGGCCGAGTTCGTGTGTGCCGCCGAAGGCCGTCGTGCACAGCATCGCCCAGAAGCTCCCCGACGGCACCATGCACGGGTGGGTGATGTACGCGGACCAGGGGGTGCCGCACGCGCTGAAGGACGCCGACATCGAGAAGATCATGGACACCGTCCGGCCCACGAGCGGCTGACGCGCGTTCGGCCGGGCGGGCGCGGCTCACCCCGCTGCCGCACCCCGCTCCCCCACCCTTCCGGGCCGCTCTCCGTCATCAGACCCACTCCCCCGTGGTCAAGAAGCGCTCCAGGGTGCGGGTGTAGGGGGAGATGTCCAGTCCCTGCCCGGCCAGCCAGGCGTCGGAGTAGTACTTGTCGAGGTAGCGCTCGCCCGGATCGCACAACAGGGTGACCACGCTGCCACTTTCGCCGTGGGCCAGCATCTCGGCCACGATGAGCAGGGCGCTCCACAGCCCGGTTCCGGTCGAGCCGCCCGCCTTGCGGCCCAGCGCCCGCTCCAGCATCCGCACGGCGGCCACACTGGCGGCGTCGGGAACCTTCATCATGCGGTCGATGGCGCCGGGCACGAAGCTCGGCTCCATCCGGGGGCGGCCGATGCCCTCGATGCGGGAGCCCGCCTCGGTGGTGACGTCGGGGTCGCGCCGGGTCCAGCCGTCGAAGAAGCAGGAGTTCTCGGGGTCCGGGACGCACACCCGGGTGTCGTACTGCATGTAGCGGATGTAGCGCGCGAAGGTGGCGGAGGTGCCCCCGGTGCCCGCCGTGGTCACGATCCAGGCCGGTTCCGGGTGCCGCTCCGTGCACAGCTGCTGGTAGACGGACATGGCGATGTTGTTGTTGCCGCGCCAGTCGGTGGCCCGTTCGGCGTAGGTGAACTGGTCCATGAAGTGGCCGCCGCTGTCGGCTGCGAGCCGGGCGGAGACCTCGTACACCGTCCGCGGGTCGTCCACCAGATGGCACGTGCCGCCCTGGAACTCGATCAGCCGGGTCTTCTCGCGGCTGGTCGTGCGGGGCATCACCGCGATGAACGGCACCCCGATCAGCTTGGCGAAGTAGGCCTCGCTCACCGCCGTGGAGCCGCTTGAGGCCTCGATGACGGGCCGTCCGGGGCGGATCCAGCCGTTGCAGAGCGCGTAGAGGAACAGCGAGCGTGCCAGCCGGTGTTTGAGGCTGCCCGTGGGGTGGGTCGACTCGTCCTTGAGGTAGAGGTCGATGTCCCACTCCTCGGGGAGCGGGAAGGAGAGCAGGTGCGTGTCGGCGCTGCGGCCGCTCTCGGCCCGCAGCTTGCGCACCGCTTCCTTGAGCCATGCGCGGCGGTCGGCGTCGCTGCGGTCCACGTCCTGGGTGGGGAGGCCGGGGACGGGAGGGGCGGGTTCGGTGGCGCTCACGGAGTCGATCATAGGGGCGGGCTGATAGACGGAGGCGGACCTGGGCATGCTCCTGGCAAGGGGTGGGCCTTCCGGGGGTGTGTGCGCACTGTTCGGGGGTACCTTCGCGGGATGACCCGGTGGGAGGCGGTGTGTCGTGGTGGATCCGGAGTTCGACGCGACCGGCGTGGGGATACGGCGGATGCTTCGCTCACTCACCCGGGCCGGCCACGTGCTGGTGCGGGACGGCGAGCTGGTGCTGATGACCAGCTATGGGAGTGAGATCGACAGCGCGCCGGTGGACGAGGTACGCATCAGCGGCTACGGGCTGCGCGATCAGGCGCTGGCGACACTGCGCGGCAGAAGCTACGTGCTCCGGCTGGGCCTCAGACACCGCGAGGGCCTGCTGTCGGCGGTGCGGACGGCCCGGGCGAAGTCCGCAGCCGAGCGTGGCGTACTCGGCACCTGACGCGGACGGTAGTCACACCGTCGCTCCGCGTTGCGGGCCTGCTCTCCGGGTCGCATGCTGACCGTGTAACGCACGTGCACACACGTCACATGTGGTGGTCCGGCCCCGCCCTCTTGCGGGGCGGTTCCGAAGCAGGCAGGGAGTCGCGTCGTGATCAGTCCATTGAGCAGCACGACCGAGCACACCACCCCGGCCCCGGGGCGGCACTGCGCCGTGGAGTTCCAGGCGTTGCCCTCACGCATCGGCGAGGTGCGCGGCATCGTCTCCGCACAGCTGTGCCACTGGGGCCTGGAGACCCTCGTCGACACCGCGAGCCTCGGCCTGACCGAGTTGCTGACCAACGTCCTCAAGCATGCGGCGGGCGACGAGGCGGTGGGCGAGAACCCCGCCCCGGCCGGCAAACACTGCACGGTCGAGCTCTCGTTCGTCTGGAACCGCCTGACGGTCTCGGTCCGCGACCACGACCCGCGGCTGCCGCACGCCGCCCGCGGTGCCGGGGCGCGGCGGGAAGAGCTGTCCACGCACGGGCGGGGGCTCGCGCTGGTCGCGGCGATCAGCGAGAGCTGGGGCGTGCGTACCCAGCACGACGGCTCGGGCAAGACCGTCTGGTTCGCGCTGCCCGCGCCCCCGCGGAAGGCGGCTCCCCGCCGCCGCTCCAGTACGGGGACGGAGGGGTCGGGCACGTCTTCGGAGTCAGGGCCTCACGCGGCGCGGGCCGCCACCCGGGTGGGGCGGCGGCCGCACACCTCCCCCGCCGCGGCCGTACCGACCCCCGTGGAGGCGGAGACGGCCCCCACGGGGTGAGCCCCCACAGGACCGCGGCCCCGGCCGGCGGCAGCGGCACGCTCATCGCCTGCCGCCTTGTGCTTCACCGTCCCCCTCGCTGAGGCTCGCCCTGAGCACGGAGGTGCGGCGCCAGTACTCGTCCTCGTCGATCTCTCCGCGGGCGAAGCGGCGACCGAGCAGGTCGAGCGGCGTCTCCGTGCCGCGCGGAGTCCGGTGGCCGTGCGCCGTCCGCGGCTGCCAGGGCGCGCGGCGACCGCGCCCCGCGGTGCGGCGCAGCAGGGTGACACCGCCGGCGACGACGACCGCCCAGACCAGCGGGAAGAACAGGATCCAGGGGCCGGGGCCCCCGCCGTCGTGCCAGTGCGCCAGCAGGTCCATCTCTCTCAGCTCCTCGGTAGCGGGCCGTGGTGTGTGCTCGCTATCGAGGGTGCGCGCCGGAGGGCGGCTTGGTCGTCGTACGGCCGGCGGCAACGGAGGTACCTCGCGGGGAGTACGGGCTCCGGGCCGGCGCGGGGCCCACCGGGCGGCTCGTCTCGCGGCGCATGCACAGGCGGGGCCAGCGGTCGAGGCCCGCGGCGGCCTCGTCGGCACGGATCTGCCGCAGCCCGGGGGTGAGGTCGCCCGCGGCGAGGGCCCGGAAGCCCAGGCGCGCGTAGTAGGGCGCGTTCCAGGGCACGTCGGCGAACGTGGTGAGGGTGAGGGCGGGTATCCCGTCGGCGGCCGCCCTGGCCGCCAGCTCGTCGAGGAGGGCGCGGCCGATACCGCGGCGCGCACTGTCGGGGTGCACGGAGATCTGCTCGACGTGCAGGCAGCCGTCGACGGGTTCGGTCAGCGCGTAGGCGACGGGCCGGCTCCCGGGCTCGGGGGTGACGACCCACAGGCCGCCGGAGCGCGCGTAGCTGCCCAGCGACTCCAGCGTGGGCGGCTCGTCGTCGGCGATCTCGTCCATGCCGATGTCGCGGAACCAGCGCCCCGCCGCCCGTTCGATCTCCTGGAGTACGTCGAGTTCGCGGGCGCGTCCCGCTTCGATCCGCATGGGTTCATCCTCCCAGCGCACCGATCGGATCGTCGAGAACGGGCTGCCAGGCCAGTTCGGCGGCGCCGACCAGCGAACTGTGCTCCAGCGCGCTGGGCAGTACCGGCACGCTGCCGCTGCGGCCCCACAGGCTCCGGTCGGCGACGACGCCGCGCAGCCGCTCCCCGTCGGCCTCGACGAGGGCGCGGTGCAGTCCGGCCAGCACGATGCGGTCGGGGTTGAGGATGTTGACCAGCCCCGCGAGTCCGAGGCCGAGCCGGTCGACGAGCCGCCCCGCCGCCGCGCGCACCCGGGCGTCGGTGGCGTACTCGGTGCGGATCAGTTCACCTGCCTGGGCCAGCAGCGAGTCGCGGTCGGACGGGGTGCGTCCGGCTGCGGCGAAGAGGGCGGCCGGGTCGGTCTCCACGTCAAGACAGCCGCGGCTGCCGCAGTGGCACGGGCGGCCGCCCGGGTCCACGGTCAGGTGGCCGACCTCCAGGGCGAGGCCCGAACTGCCGGTGTGCAGACGGCCGTCGAGTACCAGGGCGCCGCCCACGCCCTGGTGTCCTGTGCCGACGACGAGCAGGTGTCCGGCTCCGCGTCCCGCGCCGTGCCGGTACTCGGCGAGGGCCGCCACGTTGAGGTCGTTGGCGGCGAAGCCGGTGACCGGTGGGCCGCCCGCCGCGTGGGTGATGCCGGACTCGGCGAGGCAGGCGCGGAAGGTGTCGCGCACGGGGGCGCCCGCCTGCCAGGCCAGGTGCAGGGGGTTGAGCGCGGTTCCCTCGGGTTCGGCGACGGCGGAGGGCACCGCGAGTCCGGCGCCGACGCACCGCCGCCCGGTGTCGCTCAGCAACTGGGCGCCCGTTCGGACGACTTCGCTGATGACCTGTGCCGGGTCGGCGTCCACGGTGCCGCAGCCGGGCGCGGTGGCCACCAGGTGCCCGCCGAGGCCGACGAGGGCGGCGCGGTAGCCGTCCGCGTGGATCTGGGCGGCCAGCGCCACCGGGCCGCGCGGGTTGACGGCCAGCCGGTGGGAGGGGCGGCCCTGGGTGCCGACCGGTGCCGTGGGGTGGGGGTCGACGGTGATGAGCCCGAGGGTTTCGAGTTCACTCGCGACGGCTCCCGCTGTCGCCCGGGTCACGCCGAGTTCGGCGGTGAGCACCGCGCGGGTGGGCGCCTGCCCGGTGTGGACCAGCTCCAGCGCGGGTCCGAGTGCCGAACGCCCTCGCTCCAGCCTTGTTGTACGCGTCTGGGTCACGCCTCTATTCTCTCTTTGTGCCGACACTGAACAAAATACGGTCGGCGCTCGCCGGTGCAACGGGGCACCGCGGTCGTCCACCCGCCGCCTCCCCTCGCCCGGACCTGCGCCGCTTCCGCATCACCCTGACAGTCTTCTTCGCTCTCGACGGCTTCCTCTTCGCCGGTTGGGTCGTCCGCATCCCCGCCGTCAAGGCGCAGACCGGCGCGTCGTCCAGCGCGCTCGGCCTCGCCCTGCTCGGCGTCTCAGCGGGCGCCGTGGCCACCATGATGCTCACAGGAAGACTCTGCTCGCGCCTGGGCAGCCAACCCGTCGTGCTCGTCTGCGGGCTGCTGCTGCCGCTGAGCGTCGCCCTCCCGCCCCTCACCCGCTCGGCGCTCGCCCTCGGCCTGGTGCTGCTCGTCTTCGGCGCCGCGTACGGAGGCATGAGCGTCGCCCTCAACAGCGCGGCCGTCGACCTGATCGCCGCGCTGCGCCGCCCCGTGATGCCCGGCTTCCACGCCGCGTTCAGCCTCGGCGGGATGCTCGGCGCGGGCCTGGGCGGCCTGGTCGCGGGGCGGCTGAGCCCGACCCGGCACCTGCTGCTGCTCGCCGCCGCTGGGCTGCTGCTCGCGCTCCTGTTCGCCCGGCCGCTGCTGCGCTTCCCGCTCGAGCCCGCGCGGCGCGAGGGGGACGGTGCCGAGGCGACGGGCAACGCCGCACGGGCGCCCGGGCGCGCGCGGTGGCTGGTCGCCGTACTGGGTCTGATCGCCCTGTGCACGGCGTACGGTGAGGGCGCTCTGGCCGACTGGAGCGCCCTGCACCTGGCCGACGACCTGTCAGCGGGCGCCGGGTTGGCCGCCGCCGGGTACTCGGTGTTCGCCGGGGCGATGACGCTGGGGCGGCTGTCGGGGACGACCCTGGTCGAACGGCTGGGCCCCGACCGGGTGTTGATCGCGGGCGGCGCGCTGGGCTGCTGCGGCATGCTGCTGGGCTCCCTGGCGCCCTCGGTGTGGCTCGCCCTGGCCGGGTTCGTGCTCACAGGGCTGGGTCTCGCGAACGTCTTCCCCATCGCCATCGGGCGCGCCGGGGACCTCGCGGGTCCCGGCGGTGTCGCCGCCGCCTCCACCTTCGGCTACGGCGGCATCCTCGTCGGCCCGGTGGCCATCGGCTTCCTGGCGGACTGGTTCTCGCTCCCGACCGCGCTGCTGACGGTGGCCGTGCTCGCCGCGTTCGCCTCCCTCACGGCGTGGGCGACGCGGCGGGCGGTGCTCCCGCACGGCTGACCGGCCACCGCGCCCCCCACAGCCGGCGTGGCCAGATCCTTGCACTTGTCGGCCCTCCGGCCAATGGTGTGCGGGCCCACCGGCCAGCACAGTGGTCCCCATGAACGAGACCTGGACGCTGGATCGCACCTACGACAGCCCCGCGGGCACCGTGCGCTGGACCGCGCTGGGCGACCCCGCCCTGCCGCCCGTCGTCCTGCTGCACGGCACCCCGTGGTCCTCCTTCGTGTGGCGCGACACCGCCCGCGCACTGGCCGAAGACCACCACGTGTTCGTGTGGGACATGCCCGGTTACGGCACCTCGGCCAAGTACGAGGGCCAGGACGTCTCACTGGACGCGCAGGGCCGGCTGTTCGCCGCACTGCTGGAGCACTGGGGGCTGGAGCGGCCCGCCGTGGTGGGGCACGACTTCGGAGGCGCCGTCGCCCTGCGGGCCCACCTGCTGCACGGTGCGCGTTTCGCGCGGCTCGCGCTGGTGGACGTGGTCGCGCTGGCCCCCTGGGGTTCGGGCGCCTACCGGCTGCTGGGCGAGCACGCCGAGGTGTTCGCCCAACTGCCGCCCGCCCTGCACGGCGCGCTGGTACGGGAGTACGTGGCCTCCGTCGGCGGGCCCGGGCTGCGCCGGGAGGTGATCGAGCGGCTGGCCGAGCCCTGGACGGGCGAGGAGGGGCAACCTGCGCTCTACCGGCAGATGGCGCAGAACGGGCAGCGCTGGACCGACGAGATCGAGAAGCGCTACGGCGACCTCGCGCTCCCCGTCCTCGTCTGCTGGGGCACCGAGGACGCCTGGATCCCCGTCGCACGCGGACGGGCGCTGGCGGCGGCGATCCCCGGCGCCACGCTGCACCTGCTGGAGGGCGCCGGGCACCTCGTCCAGGAGGACGCGCCCGCCGAACTGGCGGCGGCGCTGGGCGCCTTCCTGCGGGCGGAGCGCCCGGGGGCAGCCGACGCCGAGAGCGCCATTACTCATGGGTAACGCGCGTGGTAACTTCGCCGCCATGGCAAACGTGCTCCGCACACCCAGCGGCCTGCGGCGGGCCCTGAACTGGTACCCGCCCTACCGGTGCACCGGCGTGCGCGTGCTGGAGGTCGCCGAGGACTGGAGCAGGGCCCGGGTGCGGCTGCGCCTGACCCGGTTCAACCGCAACTACTTCGGCACCCAGTTCGGCGGCTCCCTCTACTCGATGAGCGACCCCTTCTTCTGCCTGCTGGCGGTCAACAGGCTGGGGCGGGACTACGTGGTGTGGGACAAGGCGGCCGAGATCGAGTTCGTCTCCCCCGGGCGGGGCGACGTCTACGCCGACTTCCAGCTGCCCGAGGAGCGCGTGGAGGAGATCCGCGCGGCCACCGCGGACGGCTCCAAGGCGCTGCCGTGGTTTCAGTCCACCGTCACGGCCGCGGACGGCACCGTCGTCGCACGCGTCCGCAAACAGCTCTACGTGCGCCGCAAACGGAACACGTGACCGCTCGCGGGAGACGTGACCGCACGCGGGACGCGTGACCGCCCGTCCGCCGGGTGGGGCTCAGCCCAGCCAGCCCGGGCGCACCAGGCCGGACTCGTAGGCGAGGACGACCAGTTGGGCGCGGTCGCGAGCGCCCAGCTTGACCATCGTGCGGCTCACGTGGGTCTTGGCCGTCAGCGGGGAGACGACCAGCCGGCGGGCGATCTCCTCGTTGGAGAGACCCAGGCCCACCAGCGCCATCACCTCCCGCTCCCGCTCGGTCAGCCGGGCCAGCTCCTCGGCCGCCGCGGGCTGCTTGGAGCGGGCGGCGAACTCCTCGATCAGGCGGCGGGTCACGCCGGGCGAGAGCAGCGCGTCCCCGCCGACGACCGCGCGCACCGCCCGTACCAGCTCCTCGGGTTCGGTGTCCTTGACCAGGAACCCGGAGGCCCCCGAGCGCAGCGCCTCGAAGACGTACTCGTCCAGTTCGAACGTGGTCAGCATGACGACCTTCACCGCCGCGAGCCGCGGGTCGCCGGTCAGGCGGCGGGTCGCAGCCAGGCCGTCGAGCACGGGCATCCGGATGTCCATCAGCACCAGGTCGGGGGAGGTCTCCCGGACCAGCGCGACCGCCTCCTGGCCGTCGGCCGCCTCGCCCGCGACCTCGATGTCGGGCTGCGCGTCCAACAGCGCCCGGAATCCGGCGCGGACGAGGACCTGATCGTCGGCGAGAAGGACGCGGATCACGGTGTCTCCCTGTGGTTCTGCGGTGCGGCAGGGCGGTCACTGTAGCGGCGCGCCGCCCTGCGGGGGCGGCAGCGGGATCGTCGCCAGGACGCGGAAGCCACCACCTGGGCGCGGGCCCGCCTCGAGCGTGCCCCCGAACGCCGCGGCCCGCTCACGCATGCCCACCAGCCCCATGCCGCCGCCGGTCGGTCCACTGCCGGTCGCCGGCCCCTCGTCGTCGACGAGCAGATCCATGGCGGTGCCGCCGTAGTGGAGGCGCACGCGCGCGGTGCGGGAGCCCGAGTGGCGCACGATGTTGGTGAGGGCCTCCTGGACGATGCGGAACGCCGCCAGGTCGGCGCCCGGCGGCAGCGGAACGGGCGCCCCCTCCGTCTCGGTGGCGACCTGGAGCCCGGCGCGCGCGGCCTGCTCTGTCAGCTCGGCCAGCCGGTCGAGCCCGGGCGCGGGGGCGCGGGGCGCCTCCCCCGGCGCACGGAGCGTGTCCAGCACCTGGCGCACCTCGCCCAGCGCCTCCTTGCTCGCGGCCTTGATGGTGGTGAGCGCGGTCCGCGCCTGTTCCGGTTCCGCGTCGAGAAGGGCGAGGCCGACCCCTGCCTGGACGTTGATGACGGAGATGCTGTGGGCCAGCACGTCGTGCAACTCGCGGGCGATGCGCAGCCGCTCCTCGCCGGCCCGCCGCTGCTCGGCCTCCTCCGCCTCGCGCTGCCTGCGCTCCCGCTCGGCACGGCGCACCCGGGCCAGCTCACCCGCCGTGCACAGCGCCACCATCCACACCAGCATGAACAGGTCCGTGCCCCAGGACCTGGGCGCATCTCCACCGGGCGGCAGCAGGTGGTGGAAGGTATGGGCCACCAGCAGGTTGCCCACCCACAGGACCCCCAGGGCGGACCAGGTCACGTACCGGTGCCCCGTCACGAGCGCGGCGAAGCCCGCGACGACGACGCTGATCAGGATCGGACCGTAGGGGTAGCCGGCCGCCAGATACGCCAGCGTCACCGCCGCCGTCCCGCAGACCGCACAGCGCGGGTAGCGGTACCTGACCAGCAGCAGCAGCGGCCCCAGCGTCAGCAGGAGGCGGGCGGCCCCGTCGGGACCGACCACGTCGCCGGCCCGCTGGTTGTGCGCGGCGAAACCCGTGCCGGCCTGCTGGAGGACGAAGACGGCGACCGACGTCGCCCACGGAACGCGCCGCCGCGCCCAGGGCGGCGGAGCCGGAAGCTCTCCCGGCCGGCGCCGCCACCGCGACCGCCGCGCCGGTGACGGGCCCGCCGCCGCGGCGTCGCCGTCACCGGGAACAGGGGCGGTGCCGTGACCGAGGGCAGGGGCGTCGCCGTCACCGGAAGCGGCGGCGGAGGAAGGGGTGCTGACCACGCCTCTCACGCTAGCCGCGCCTCGTACGGTGCGTCGTCAGCCGGGCGCGGTGCTCGCGGCTACTCCCCGGGGAGTACGGGCCCGCGGGCGGCCGCGTGGGGCCGCCACCTCGGTACGACGAGCGGGCCGGGTCAGGCCGAGGGGCGTCGCGCCGACTCGCCACCCGGCTCGTCACGGCCCTGCGAAGGCCGCTCACCGGCGCCGTCCGCGCGGTCGTCCTGCTCGGCGCCCTGCTGAGCGGCGGCGACGGCGCCCTCCCTCACGTCCTCGGCCGCCTCGGAGCCGTCGCGTGCGGCCTCCCTGCGGTCGAACGTGTCCAGAACGCGGCGGGCAACGGGGTGCACCCGGACGACCTCGGCCAGCGAGGTGGCGCCGCGGGTGAAGCGCGCGAAGACGTTCCAGGCGGGCCTGAAGCCGGTGAGAGCAGCGTGGAAGAGGCCGGGCCGACGGGCGAAGATCCGCAGCAGCCGCCGCCCGACGCCCATCTCGACGCCGAGTCCCGCCTTGACGGCGAACGCGTAGTTGAGGGCCTGCCGGCGCGCGTCCACCGCGTCGTGCGCCTCGGCGATGCGTACCGCCCACTCCCCCGCCAGCCGTCCGGAGCGCAGCGCGAAGGAGATGCCCTCGCGGGTCCAGGGCTCCAGAAGACCGGCCGCGTCCCCGGCGACGAGGACCCGGCCGCGGGAGAGCGGTGAGTCGTCGGCGCGGCAGCGGGTCAGGTGTCCCGAGGAGATGCGGGGCTCGAACCCGGCCAGGCCCAGCCGGCCGATGAAGTCGTCCAGGTAGCGCTTGGTGGCCGCGCCGTCGCCACGCGCGGAGATGACGCCGACGGTGAGGGTGTCGCCCTTGGGGAAGACCCAGCCGTAACTGCCGGGGAGCGGGCCCCAGTCCACCAGCGCCCGCCCGGCCCAGTCCTCGGCGACACTGTCGGGGACGGGGATCTCCGCTTCCAGACCGAGGTCGACCTGCTCCATCTTGACGCCGACGTGGGCACCTATCCGGCTCGCGCTGCCGTCCGCGCCGATCACCGCCCTGGCCAGGACCGGCTCGTCCTCGCCCGCCGGCACGACGGCGACCGTGCGGCGGTCGGGCACGGCGGGCCCGTGCTGCTCGACGCGGGAGACGGCGACGCCGGTGCGCACCTCCGCTCCGGCCTTGACGGCCGCCTCCACCAGGGCGTTGTCGAACTCCGGCCGGTTGACCAGGCCGAAGAGCATGCTGCGGGCGCGCCGGGTGCGGGCGAGCTTGCCGTTCAAAGTGAAGGTCACCGCGTGCACGCGGTCGCGCAGCGGGAGGTCGAAGCCGGGCGGGAGCGAGTCCCTGGAGGGGCCGATGATGCCGCCGCCGCACGTCTTGTAGCGCGGCAGCTCGGCTTTCTCCACGAGCAGCACCTTGCGGCCGGCGACGGCCGCCGCGTACGCGGCCGAGGCGCCTGCGGGCCCGGCGCCGACCACGACGACGTCCCAGACGGGGCGGTCCTCCCACCGGTCCCCCGCGGGCTCGACGTCCTCGTTCCCGGCTGCGTTCTCGCTGCTCACGATGTGCTGTGCTCCCGGTTGACCTCTGTTGACTGTATGGCCCACCGCATCCTACGGGGCGGGTCACGTGCGATACACATGTGTCCGTACACGTGTGCCAACGTCGCGCCCACAAGGAGCGTTCCCATGCCGCAGCCCCCGTCAGAACCGACGGCCACGCCCGCAGCAGCCCCCACGTCCACCGCGGCGGGACCGGCCGCCTTGACCGCGGACGTCGCGGCCACCGTCGCCTCGCTGATGCCCCGCGCCAAGTCCGAGCTGAGCGAGCTGGTGGCGTTCCGCTCGGTCGCGGACCCGGAGCAGTTCCCGGTCAGCGAGTGCGAGGGGGCCGCCAGGTGGATCGCCGACGCGCTGCGCGCGGAGGGCTTCCAGGACGTCGCGGCGCTGGACACGCCGGACGGCACCCAGTCGGTCTACGGCTACCTGCCCGGCCCCGCGGGCGCGCCGACGGTGCTGCTGTACGCGCACTACGACGTCCAGCCGCCGCTGGACGAGGCGGCCTGGCGTACCCCGCCGTTCGAGCTGACGGACGGCGCTGACGGCAGGTGGTACGGCAGGGGCGCGGCCGACTGCAAGGGCGGCTTCGTCATGCACCTGCTCGCGCTGCGGGCCGTGCGGGAGAACGGCGGGCTGCCCGTCTCGGTCAAGGTGATCGCGGAGGGCTCCGAGGAGCAGGGCACCGGCGGTCTGGAGCAGTACGCGCGTGCGCACCCCGAGCTGCTGGCCGCTGACGCCGTCGTCATCGGGGACACGGGCAACTTCCGCTGCGGCGTGCCCACCGTCACCGCGACGCTGCGCGGCATGACGCTGCTGCGGGTCCAGGTCGACACGCTCGAAGGAAACCTGCACTCGGGCTTGTTCGGCGGCGCGGCACCGGACGCGCTGGCCGCGCTGCTGCGCACGCTCGACTCCCTGCGGGACGCCGAGGGCAACACCGTCGTCGACGGCCTCGACGCGGACGCGCGATGGGAGGGCATGCCGTATCCGGAGGAGGACTTCCGGCGGGACGCCAAGGTGCTGGACGGGGTCGGTCTGCTCGGCGGCGGCGCGGTCGCCGACCGGCTGTGGGCACGTCCGGCCGTGACCGTACTGGGCATCGACTGCCCACCGGTCGTGGGCGCCACCCCCTCGGTGCACGCCTCGGCGCGCGCCCTGGTCTCGCTGCGGATCCCGCCGGGCACCGACGTCGAGAAGGCCATCGAACTGCTGGTCGCGCACGTCGAGTCGCACGTGCCGTGGCAGGCGCGCGTGACGACCGAGGTGATCGGTCAGGGACAGCCGTTCAGCGCCGACACCTCCAGCCCCGCGTACACCGCGATGGCCACCGCGCTGCGCGAGGCGTACGACGGGCTGGAGATGCAGGTCTCCGGGATGGGCGGCTCGATCCCGCTGTGCAACGCGCTGGACGCCCTCTACCCGGACGCCGAGATCCTCCTCATCGGTCTGAGCGAACCGGAGGCGCAGATCCACGCGGTGAACGAGAGCGTGGACCCGCGCGAACTGGAGCGGATGGCGGTGGCCGAGGCGCTCTTCCTGCACGGATACGCGCAGCAGAAGAACGCCTGACCCCAGCGCCCCCGGGCACCAGGCCCGGGAACGTCAGCGCAGCAGGTGGCCGCAGCCGGTCGGGACACCGCCCTCGAGGTAGAGGGGGTGTCCCGCCCTGCGGGCCCGCAGGGCGCAGCGCAGCCGCTCCAGGCGGTTGGCAGGAAGCAGCCGCGCGGCCTCCTCCTCGGTGACGAAGCGCCAGTCGCGGAGTTCGGCGCCCGGCAGCAGGAGCGCGGCCTCGTCCTCGGCCGCGAGCCGCCCCCCGTCGAAGAGCAGCCGCATCCCGCCGAACGCCGGCGGCTGCGGCGGCTCCCAGTCGACGACCAGCAGCGCCGGCTGCGCCGGCAACCGCAGTCCCAACTCCTCGTAGACCTCGCGGACGCCCGCGGTGCTGGGCGCCTCACCGCGCTCGACCACGCCGCCGGGGAACTCCCAGCCCGGCTTGTAGGTGGGGTCGACGAGGAGCACCCGGTCGCGGTCGTCGAACAGCAGCACCCCCGCGGCGACCGTCTCGGCCGTCGGCTCCGGGGTCTGCACGATGCCGGCGGTGCCCGCCCCCTCACCGATCGCCTCGGCGAGGCGCTCGGCCGTGCGCCGGGGGGTGAGGTGGCTGGTGTCGAGCGTGTGCGCCTCGGCGGTGATCCACGGCAGAGCCGCCCGGTACGAGGACAGGTGTGCCAGGCACCAGGCGCGGGTGGAGCCGCCGTCATCGGCGGCGCGGGTGTCGATGCGCTCGCGCAGTACGGGTTCGTCTGCGTGCAGCAGCAGGTGCTGTACGGGGATGCGGCGGGCGGCGAGCGCGCCGAAGATCTCGTCGCGGTACTCGCGCCGCAGCAGCGTCATCGGGGTGATCAGCGGTCCTTCGACCTCTGTCAGCAAAGCGGCGGCCGTGTCCACCACGAGCCGCCGCCATGAGTGCAGGTCCTGGAAGTCGGCTATCTGTCCGAGGCGTTCCTTGGGCAGCATGCGGCGCAGTGCGGCGCCGATGACTTCGGGGTCGTAGAGCGTGCTGCCGGGAAGCAGGTCGAGCAGTTCGTTCGCCGCGGTGGTCTTGCCCGCGCCGAACGCGCCGTTCAGCCAGACGATCACGGTGTTCCCCCCTCATCCGTCGTCCCCGTTCAGTTGCCCGCATCACCCGGTGGGGGAAACGCGCCGGGGCGGCTCTCCCGGCGCCCGGAGAGGCACGGCGCCCGCGCCCCGGCGCGTACGGCGGGGCGCGCGCGGCCCCGCGCGGGAGGGCTGAAAACGACGGACAGAGGGGAAGGAACGGCCGCCCGAGGCCCGGACGGGGCCGGCAAAGGTCCCGAAGGACGAGGCGGCCCGCCCCCGGAGCCGGGTCAGCTGGGCGACCAGCGCGGGTCGCGGCCGGTGGCGGCGAGCACCTTCTCGAGGGGGGTGGCGTCGGACGGTACGGAAACCTCCTCGCCGTAGACGCCCGCCTTGCGCGCCATGGGCGCCATGTCCTCGACGGCGGGCTGTACCTCGTCCAGTACCGCCTGGTCGGGCCGGTAGTCCTGGCCGGTGGCGCGGGCCAGGTCCCAGCCGTGGACGAGCAGGTCGCCGAGCACCATGTGGGCCACGGTGCGCTGCGGTATGCCCATGCCCTCAGAGACGCCCTCCAGCGCGTCGGGCGCCGCCCACGCGGTGACCAGTTTGCCGGTCTCCTCGCCGAAGCGGGCACGCCAGTCGCCCTGGAGGTAGTCGGGGGTGGTGGAGAAGTCGGCGGCCTCCCGTGCGGCGAGGGCCTGGAAACCGACGACGACGTGGAAGAGGTGGTTGAGCAGCGCCCGTACGTCGTACTCGGCGCAGGGGGTGGGCAGCGTGAGCTGCTCGTCGGTGATGCCGCGCACGACGGGGTCCGCGGCGCCGGCGGCTCCGCCGATGAGAGAGGAGAGTTCGTTGGCCATGCCGTCACGCTAGGTCCGGGCCACGGGCCGGGGCTTGAAGAAACGCGACAGTGCCGGGCATAAGATCGCCGTCATGGCAGGTAAGGGCAGTGCGAAGGCGTCGGACGGCGCGAACCGGACGCCCGCTGCCCGTGAGGCCGCGGCGGAACCGCGCAGCGACACGCGGGGCATCGTGCAGGCGCCGTCGCTGATGGCGCGGGTCCACTTCCGCCGCAGACCGGCGGCCGAGCCGTTGCGCCGCTGGGTGGAGCACTACTGGCTGATCGACTGGGACCTGGAGGAGCCGTACGTCTCGCAGGTCGTCCCGCACCCGTGCGTCAACCTCGTCTTCGAACGGCGCGGCCCCGCGGAGATCGCCGTCGCGAGCGGGCTGGTGGCGGGGGTCGCCACGGACCTGTTCACCACGAAGCTGGCGGACTCCGGACGTGTGTGCGGCGTCCAGTTCCGCCCTGGCGGCTTCCATCCCTTTCTGTCGCCGCCCCGCCCTCTCACAGCCCTGCGAGGAAGGCAGCTGACGCTGCACGAGGCGTTCGGCGACGGAGGAGCGCCCGACGAGGGGGCGGTTGGCGCAGAGGCGCCCGGCGGGGAGGCGTCTGCTGGAAGGGAAGCGGCCGACAGCGAGGCGGCCGGAAGAGAGGCGGCCGGCGCGCGGGAGGTTCTCGCCCGCGTCCGGCCGAGGGACGTGCCCACCCGGGTCCTGCGCCCGGACGCGGAGGAGGGGAGAGTGGCCGCACTCGACGCCTTCCTGCTCTCCCTCTCCCCCCGTACCGATCCCGCCGCCGAGCAGGCCATGGCCCTGGCCGACCGGATCCGCACGGACCGCACCGTCCTGCGCGTCGAGCGCCTGGCCGCGGACGAGGGCGTGTCCGTGCGTACGCTGCAACGGCTCTTCGCCACGTACGTCGGCGTCAGTCCGAAGTGGGCGATCCTGCGCTACCGCGTCCACGAGGCGATGGAGCGCGCCACCGCCTGGCCCCCGACGGACTGGGCCCAGCTGGCCGGCGAGCTGGGCTACAGCGACCAGGCCCACCTGGTCCGTGACTTCACCGCCGCCGTGGGGGTCACGCCGACCGCGTACGCCCGGGCGGTGGAGACCCCGCCGCGCCCGCACTCCGCCGCCGCCGAGGTGTGACGGCACCGGGCCTGCGACAGCGCCGCCGCCCCCGGTGACGGTCTTGACGTGTGCCGGGCGCGCTCGGTGGTTACCCGCCGAGCTGTGGTGCCCGCCGCGTGGCGGGGACACACCGTGAACAGGCGGCGCCCGCTCCTGCGACGAGCGGACGCCCGATCCCGGAATCCGTCGCACCCCAGGAGGCCGGAACCCATGTCAGCACACCAGTCCGACGCTCTGCCGCTGCCCGACTACGATCAGCTGCCGGCGGGGAGCGTGGAGCACAGGATCAGGTCGCTGGGAAGCGACGACGTGCGGCGGCTCGCGGAGTACGAGCAGGCACACGCCGACCGGCCGCAGGTGAAGGAGATCCTGGCGGCGCGCCTGGAGCAGCTCGACGCGGGCGCGGAGCCCTCGCGGGGTGACGCCCGCGCCGGGGGCCCCGACATCCCCGCCGGTAGCTCGGGCGGCTCCCCGGTCTCCCCCGCCGGCGCGGCCGAGCCGGAGGAACCGCTGCGCCACGGCAAGCACGAGAGGTGAGCGCGACGGCTCCCGAAGCACGCTTGCCGGCCTGACCGTGCTCGGCGGCGCCCTGGGGAGGGGCGCCGCCGTGGCGCGACGCCGCGAAAAACATGTGGTGGCCGGGGGCCGCCCACTGCTACGTTTCCGGCAGGCCGTGCGAGAGGACGAGGAGGTGGTACCCGTGAACGCAGTATTGCCATGGGTGCTCCCCTTCGGGGTCACGGTCGGGCGGTAGGCAGGTCGCCCGGGAGCGCCGTTTGATCGAGTGCACTCCCGAAAGGCACGACCATGCAGATCACTTCCGCGCGACGCCTCGACGACGGCGTCCTCGAACGCGCGTTCACTCTCGGTGAGATCCCCGGCTTCCTGTGGACGCCCGAAGACGCGTCCGCTTCCGCGCCAGTGCCACTGATCCTGCTCGGCCACCCCACGCTCGGGCTGCGCAGGATGTACCCCCGGCTGGTGGCCCGCGCCCGGCACTCCGCGGCGGAAGGCTTCGCCACAGCCACCATCGAGCTCCCCGGAAGCGGCGACCGGCCCGGGTGGCCGGCTCTCGACCGGGCCCGCGCCGACCTGCGCCGGGCGATGCAGGCCGGCGAGCCGGTCAGCGACGAGACCGTCGACGCCCTCATCCTCCCCCTGGTCGACAAGGCGGTGCCCGAGTGGCAGGCCGCGCTGGACGCCTTCCTGTCGCTGCCCGAGATCGGCGGTCCTGTCGGGTACTCGGGGGGAGTGATCTCCATCGGGATCCGGCTGGCGGTGGTCGAGCCGCGCGTCGTGGCCGCAGGGCTGTTCGCGGGGAGTCTGGTGCCTCGCGCCATGTTCGAGGAGGCCCGGCAGGTCACTGTTCCCCTGCACGTCCTGCTGCAGTGGGACGACGAGGGCAACGACCGGCAGGCGGCCCTGGACCTGTTCGACGCCTTCGGCTCGAAGGAGAAGTCCCTGCACGCCAATATGGGCGGCCACACCGGGGTCCCGCAGTCCGCGGGGGACGCCGCGGCCCGGTTCTTCACGCGGCACCTGAAGGGAGTACGGGCCCACGCGACGGCAGCAGACGGTAGCTGAGGCCGGGGGCACACCGCCCGTCGGGAAGGCCCCGGCCCTCCTCGGCACGCGTCACCGTGTGTCCGCGCTGTAGCTGTGCCGGCCGAGTCGCACCGCGGCACCCGGCCGGCACAGCTCAGAAGTCGTACGGCTTCTCGGTGTTCCAGTTCAGCACGTCGGCCTCGTTCCAGCTGAACTGCGGCTTCTTGCCCTTGGAGTCGACGGAGTAGAAGGGGCCGACGTCACCGTCCGCACCGCGCAGCCCGATGGCGAACGAGTCCGCCGTGTGGTGCTTCGAGCCGTAGTCGAACAGGTTCACCGCGCTGTACGCCTTGTCTCCGGCCTGGAGCGTGATGCGCTCGTCGCTGCTGGGGTCGTCCTTCTTCGCGTGCGGCAGTGCGGCGCCGTCGACGTCCCCGCCGAGCTTCACGGCCGGGTACGAGGTGACCCAGCACGGCTTGCTGCCCTCGTTCGACGCTGTGACCAGCAGGTGGTCGCCCTCCTGACCCGCGAACCGGTGCACCGCGGTGACCAGCATCTCGTCTCCGCGGCACTGCTGGGCGCCGGAGCCCGTGCCCTGACCCGCGGCCTCGTCCGTTCCACCCGAGGCGGCCGCTGAGCCCTCTCCCTCCTCGGTGTCACCACCGCTCTTGGGCTCCGCGCTGTCCTTGCCGCTGGAGGCGGGCCGGTTGTCCGCCGTATCGGCGGCGCGGTCGGCGCTCGCCGTCTTCGCGTCGTCATCGGCACCGTTGCAGGCGGTCAGGCCCAACGCCAGCGCGGCGGTCACAGCGGCCAGGGTGGCGGAACGGGCGGTACGGCGGGCACGGTGCGTGATCACGATGAAGCTCCCCAAGGTCTGTCAGGACGCGGCGCCTCCGCCTGTTCCGGCGAGGCGAGCGGCCGCATCGGCTGTTTCGCTGTACCCGGTGAGATGGCGCCGGGGCGGACCTTGTTCTCGCGCATCCGTCCGGATTCGGTAACAGGGAAACCGGGGCGCCCGCATCGAGTGTGCACGCGCCGTGCCGGCCGGCGGCGCAGCACGCGGCCGCGGCACAGAAGTGGAGTTCGACGCCCGGGGAAGTGGCGCGGCCCCGCGCCGCGCAGGGCCGGCCGCGCTCAGGCGGCCCCCGCGCCGATCAGTTTCCGCGCCTCGGCGGCCGCGCCCACGAGCCCGGCGTCCGTGCCGGTGGTGGCCGGGGCGATCTCCAGGCCGCGTACGTAGGGCAGGGTCGCGTACCGCTGGAGTTCCTGGCGGAGCGGGGTGAACAGGACGTCGCCCGCGTGGGCGACGCCTCCGCCGATGACCGCGATCTCGATTTCGACGAGGGTGGCGGTGGCGGCGATCGCCGCGGCGAGGGCACGTGCGGCGCGGTCGTAGGCGGCGCGGGCCGCCGCGTCGCCCGCGCGGGCCGCCGCGGCGACTCCGGCGGCGGTGGCGTCCTGGTCGGGTCCCGGCTGCCAGCCCGAGGTCAGCGCGTGGCGTGCGATGTTGGTGCCGCTCGCGATGGTCTCGACACAGCCGTGCGAGCCGCAGGGGCACAGCTCGCCGTTCATGTCGACGCTGATGTGGCCGATGTGCCCGGCGTTGCCGGTGGGCCCGGGGTGGAGGGCGCCGTCGAGGATGAGGCCACCCCCTACGCCGGTGGAGACGACCATGCACAGGGCGTCGGCCCGTCCCCGCGCCGCGCCCTGCCAGTGCTCGGCCGCTGCGATGGCCGGGCCGTCGCCGATCAGGGAGAGCGGGAGCCCGCCGGTGCGTTCGCGGACGTCGGCGACCAGGGGGTGCTCGCGCCAGACGGGGATGTTGACCGGGCTGACGGTGCCCGCCTTCGCGTCCACGGGCCCGGCGCTGCCGATGCCGACGGCACCGACGCGGGCCCACGCGTCGCCGGCGGTCAGCTCGCGCAGGACGTCGTCCACGGCCGCGCTCATCGCCGCGGCGCTCTCCTTGGCGGGGGTGGGCCGCCGCGTGCGCGCCAGCAGTCTGCCGCCGCTGTCCACCAGGGCACCGGCGATCTTGGTGCCGCCGATGTCGAGCGCGGCGACGAGGTCGTTGAGCATGGGCAGCTGACTCCTGCGCGTGCGGGGGACGAGCCCACGGCGAAGCGCGGGCGGACCGCACAAGTCTTGCCACTTCTGACAACGTTGTCCAGTCCCCACCCGCCTCGGGGCTATGCTGCTCGTTACGCGATCACCGCCCCACCCCGCAGGGCGGCACCCCCGACAGGCGACACCCACCCCGACAAGGACAGTCCCACGTGGCCGACGCCCCCAACGCCTCCGGCACCGCCGACCCCGCGCACCCCGCCGGCTCCCCCACCGACGAGACCGGACCGGCCGCCTCCCCCACCGCGTCGACGGCTCCCGGCGCACGGACCGGCGCGCGTGCCGCCGTCCCGCACGCGGCGCGGCACGGCGGACGCCCGCACGCGGGCCGGCCCACCATGAAGGATGTGGCGGCACGCGCCGGTGTCGGCCTCAAGACCGTCTCGCGGGTCGTCAACGGCGAGGCCGGGGTCTCCAGCGACACCGAGCGCCGGGTACAGGAGGCCATCACCGCGCTCGGGTTCCGGCGCAACGACAGCGCCCGTGTGCTGCGCAAGGGCACGACGGCCAGCATCGGCCTCGTCGTCGAGGATTTGGCCGACCCGTTCTACTCACCGCTCAGCCGGGCGGTCGAGGAGGTGGCCCGCGCGCACGGAGCGCTGCTGATCAACGGATCGAGCGCCGAGGACCCGGAGCGGGAGCGCGAGCTGGCACTGGCCCTGTGCGCCCGCCGCGTCGACGGACTGGTGATCGTCCCGGCCAGCGACGACCACCGGTACCTCGCCCCGGAGATCGCCGCCGGCGTCGCCACCGTCTTCCTCGACCGGCCGCCGGGCCGGATCGAGGCCGACATGGTGCTTTCCGACAGCTTCGAGGGCGCCCGCTCGGGGGTGGCCCATCTGATCGCGCACGGACACCGCCGGATCGGCTTCATCGGCGACAGGCCTGGCATCCACACCGCCAAGGAGCGTCTGCGCGGCTACCGGGCGGCGATGGCCGAGGCCGGGCTGCCGGTGAGCGAGTCGTGGGTCGCGCTCGGCCCGACCGGCTCCGGCCGGGTGCGGGCCGACGCGGCCCGGATGCTCGACGGCAGCGGGGGCGCAGCGCCGGTCACGGCCGTCTTCTCGGGGAACAACCGGGTGACGGTCACCCTGGTGCGGGTGCTGGCCGAGCCCGAGCGGCGCGGCCGGCCTGTGGCGCTGGTCGGCTTCGACGACTTCGAGCTGGCCGATCTGCTCTCCCCGCCGGTCACGGTCATCGCGCAGGACCCCGCCGACCTGGGCCGCAGCGCCGCGGAGTTGCTGTTCAGGCGGCTGGACGGCGCCGAAGAACCGCCGCGCACGCTCTCCCGCCCGACGAAGCTGGTCGCCCGCGGCTCGGGCGAGATACCGCCCCCGGACTGACGCGGACGGCAGCGGGGGGACGGCGAACGGCTGCACGCGCCGCCCCGAACCATCCCCGCCCCGCCTACCCGACGGCAGGTGGACCGGGCGGGCCCGGCAGGCGGAGCAGGCGTCCCCGAGCCGGGCCGGGCCGGATCGGTCGGGCCAGCCGGTCTGGGTCACAGTGCCGGTGCCCGCACCGGGCCGACCTTGCTGACCTCGGCCGCCGCGCCGACAGTGACGCGGGCGCCGCGGGGGCAGTCCACGAGCCTGTCCCGCAGGCCTCGGGCCTCCAGCGCGGAGACGAAGTCGTCGAGCGGCGACTTGAACACCGTGTAGTCGTCGTAGTGCACCGGAAGCGTCAGGCGCGGCTGCAACAGCCCAACCAGCTCGGCTCCCTGACCTCCGTCCATCGTGACGACCTTCCCGCCCGGCAGCGTCGTCCCGCCCAGGTGGAGGACCGCCAGGTTGAGGTCGGGGCAGCGGGCTTTGATCTCGCGCAGCCCCTCGAAGACGAGGGTGTCGCCGCTGAGGTAGATCCGCAGCCGCGCGGGCCCGGTGGCGGGCCCGCACTCCAGGACGCTGCCCATCACCGGCGGGAGCAGCTTCTCCAGCGGGCCGAAGGCGTGGCGCCCCGGCACCGCGGTGACCCGGACCCGGCTCTGGCCCCGCACCAGCGTGTGGCTCTCCCAGGTGCGCAGCCCCATGGCGCGGCGGAAGCCCTGGGCGCCCTGGAGGACGCGGGAGGCGTGCGGCGTGGTCAGGATGGGCAGTCCTCGGTCCAGGCCGCGGCGTGCGGTCCGGTCCCAGTGGTCGCCGTGCAGGTGCGAGAGCACGACGGCGTCCAGGTCGGGCGGCAGGTCCTCCAGGCCCACGGCGGGCTCGGTCAGCCGCCGGGAGAGCAGCCCGTAGCCGAGGTGCGCGTGTTGCCCCTGGTGCAAGAAGTTGGGGTCGGTGAGCAGGGTGAGCTCGCCGTAGCGGATGAGCAGCGTGGCGTTGCCGATGAACAGGATCTCGGCGCTGTCGTCGTCCATGGTCCACCTCCGCCCCGCGAGGTACCCACGGTGCGGCCGTGATGCGCACGAGGGGGAAGATCGTCTCCGGGTACGCCCGCTCGTGGTGACCCGCGGTGAGGGTCGGGCACCGAACCGTACACGGGCAGGGGGTCTCCGGTTTCCGGCCCGGGCCCCGGCTGGGGCTCGGCTGGGGCTCGGCTGGGGCTCGACCGGGATTCCGACGCGGCGCCCGGCGGAATGCGACGGTCCGCCCCGCGCTTCCTGACCTGTCCAACTGCCGTGCTTAAGTGGCTCTATGGCTGACAAGACCCCGACTCCTGCGGATTCCGCGGCGGTGGCCGCGCCCGCGTCCCCGCCTGCCGCTCCCGAGCGGCTCACGAGCGCGCCCGGCTATCAGGTCAGGCGCCTGCACCAGGCGTATCTGGCGGCGTGGGTGCGTGCCGTGGACCGGACACTGACCGGACCGCAGTTCGCCGTGCTGACCACGGTGCACGTCTACCCCGGCAGCGACCAGAGCTCCCTGGCCTCGGCCGTGGCGCTGGACACCTCGACCATGGCGGACCTGGCCCAACGCCTGGAGAAGCGCGGCCTGTTGGAGCGCAGGACGACCGCGGCCGACGGCCGCCGCAAGCTGCTGTATCTCACGCCGGAGGGCGAACGCACCCTCGCGGCGGCCGAGGCACGGGTGCGGGAGCTGGACGAGCGCCTGCTCGACACGTACGGCCCGGCCGACCGCGGCCGGCTCCTGCGGGAGCTGACGTCGCTCGCCGACCGGTGGGAGCGGCTGGGGGCCGAAGGCTAACCTCACCGGCGCTCTTGCCGTTCTCCCGCTGCGCCCGGGCGGCGGCCGCGGAAAACCGCTGTGCCGGGCCGCGCTCCGCCTGACAGGGTCGGCCGATGGACGATGCGCGACGTGCCGTGCTGCGCCGGCAGTTCGACCTGAGCTGGTCCCTGTTCGCCTACCACCTGGAGCGGCTGGCACCCGGAGACCTGCTGTGGGAGCCGGCCCGCCACTGCTGGACGGTGCGGCCGGGCGCTGACGGCGCCTGGGTACCGGAATTCGCCGAGACGGAGCCGGAACCGGTGCCCGTGCCCGTGCCCACCATGGCGTGGCTGAGTTGGCATGTGGCCTGGTGGTGGGGCGTGACGCTCGACCACACACGAGGCCGCCCGGCACGGGACCGCACCGACATCGCCTTCCCCGGCGGAGCGCCCGGCACGGCGACCGGGTCGGAGGGGGCGGTCGAGGCGGCCGCCGTCGCGCAACTGCGCGGGCTGCGCGAGGAGTGGTTGGCGGCGCTGGAGGGGCTGACCGACGCCGAGTGGGAGGCGGTCGCGCCGTTCCCCTGGGACAACGACCCCGCGCACACCGTCACGGACATGGTGGCCTGGGTCAACGCCGAACTGATGAAGAACGCCGCCGAGTTCGGCCAGTTGCGCCTGTTGCGGGCGGCCGCGTCGGCATGAGAACGGCCAGGCCGGGCGGCCGCGCGAGACCAGGGCGGCCGCCCGGGGACTGGGCGGGGCTCAGCGCCCCGCGAGGCGGTCGAGCTCGGCCCGGTCGAGACCGGAGACCTCCTTGACCTCCGCGGTGTCGAGCGCGCCGCAGTCCAGGCCACGGAGCAGGTACCCGCTCAACGCGCGGGCACTCGCGGGCTCGTCGGCGACCTCGCCGGCCGTCTGCGCCACGTAGGCCGCCAGGCGTTCACCCGCGCGCCGCATGCCCTCGCGGTAGAAGGCGTAGACGGCGGCGTAGCGGGTGGGCAGGTGGCCCGGGTGCATGTCCCAGCCCTGGTAGTAGGCGCGGGCCAGCGAGCGGCGCACCAGCTGGTGGTGGAGGCGCCAGGCGTCGTGGACCTGGGCGCGGTCGCCCACCGGGAGGACGTTGGTCGAGCCGTCGGAGAGGCGGACGCCGGT
Organism: Streptomyces tubbatahanensis; assembly: GCF_022699385.1. Lineage (NCBI taxonomy): Bacteria > Bacillati > Actinomycetota > Actinomycetes > Kitasatosporales > Streptomycetaceae > Streptomyces > Streptomyces tubbatahanensis. The sequence continues at coordinate 780,520 of NZ_CP093846.1, forward strand.
GCCGGCGGCGGCGACCTGCATGACGGCCTTGGCGTGGTCGGCGGCCGGGTGGTCCATCGCCTGGTAGGCGGCGGAGACGCCGCACGAGGCGCTGTAGTCGAACGTGCCGTAGTGCAGCGAGGTCGCCCTGCCCTGGGCCGCGTCGATCATCCGGGCCACCGTCGCCCGGCCGTCGGCGCCCAGGATCGACTGGGTCGTCTCGATCTGGATCTCGAACCCGATGCGGCCGTGTTCGAGGCCGCGGGCCTTCTCGAACTCCTCGCACAGCCGGACCATCGCGGTGACCTGCTCGGCGTAGGTCACCTTGGGCAGCGTCAGCACCAGCCCGTCCGGCAGGCCACCGGCCTCCATCAGTCCGGTGAGGAAGAGGTCGAGGGTGCGGATGCCCCGGTCGCGGACGGCGGCTTCCATACACTTCATGCGGATGCCGGCGTAGGACGGTGCGGGCCCTTCGGCTCCGCCGGCGAAGGCGTCGGCGACCAGTTGGGCGGCCCGGACCGCCGCGGCGTCCTCCTCCTCGTCGGACCTGGCCCCGTAGCCGTCCTCGAAGTCGATGCGCAGGTCCTCGACGGGCTCGCGGCGCAGCTTGTCGCGTATGCGGTCGTAGACGGGGCCGGCCAGCGACTCGTCCATGTCCAGAACGCGGGCGAGGGCGCCCGCGTCCGGGGCGTGCGCGTCGAGCAGTGCGAGGGCCGCCTCGCCCCACTCGCCGACCGTGCCGGGCGAGACGGCGTCGGCGGGCACGTACACGGTGTGCACCGGTTGCCGCGTGCCGGGGTCTCCCGGGTACCGCCGTGCGAGCTCGGCGTCCACCGGCGCCAGCGCCTCGGCCACCTCCGCCACGACGCCGGCGCCCAAGCTGGTCCCGGCCGTCCCACCCTGCGACATCTACGCTCCTTCTCGCTGACGACAACACGCTGACGACAACCCGGCCTCAACAAAACGTTGAAGTCGGTGTGCCGCGACGTTATGGCTCGCTGACCAGCCAGTCAAGGGTCCTCAGAGGCCGGCAGGAGCCCCGGGGCGTCTCGCGCACGGCAGGGCCCCTCGCACACGGAACCGGCCCATGGCCCGCAATCCGGCCGATGTGGAGGGGCGGGTTTCAGCCGGCGAGGCTGAACGGGGGGCGAACGGCAGGGTGTTGCCGCAGGCGGGCACGGAGGACACATATCACTTTGCGCCACTGATTCAATGCACAATGTTACCGAAACACATGGTGCCGATGTGCTTTCCGCATCCGGACTCGGCAGACTCAAGCCCGCCGATCCGGCACGACCCTCAGCACACCCCTCAAAGCGGAAGGAAGCACACAATGCGGAAGACCGCGTCCCGGAGCGCCGCCCTCACCCTGGCGGCCGCTGTGACAGGGACCGTCAGCGCGTTCGCCCTCGCGACCGCGCCCGCCCAGGCCGCGCCCGCCGAGGCGACCTCCCTCTACGCCCCCTCGGCTCTGGTCCTCACCGTCACCGACGGAGACAGCGCCGCCGCGGCCGCGAAGCGTGCCGTCACCCTCAACTGCACGCCCACCCCTTCCGGCACTCACCCCGCCGCCGACACGGCGTGCGCCCAGCTTCGCGCGGCCGACGGGGACTTCACCGCACTGGCCGGCGAAGAGGGCCGCCTGTGCACCAGGGAGTGGCAGCCCGTCACGGTCACCGCGCAGGGTGTGTGGGAGGGCGCACGCGTCGACTTCGCCCGCACCTGGGCCAACCCCTGCGTGAAGGGCGTCGAGGGGGCTTCGGTCTTCTCCTTCTGAGGCGGCCCGGCCCTCGCGTGGCCATCGCGCACACCGAAGGGCCCCGCACCGCGATCCGGTGCGGGGCCCTTCGGCCTCGGTGGTCAGCCCTTGCGAGTCTTGACCTCCTCGGTCAGCTGGGGAACGACCTCGAAGAGGTCGCCGACGATGCCGTAGTCGACCAGGTCGAAGATCGGGGCCTCGGAGTCCTTGTTGATGGCCACGATCGTCTTGGAGGTCTGCATGCCGGCGCGGTGCTGGATCGCACCGGAGATGCCGGTGGCCACGTACAGCTGGGGCGAGACGGTCTTGCCGGTCTGGCCGACCTGGTGGGAGTGCGGGTACCAGCCGGCGTCGACGGCGGCGCGCGAGGCACCGACGGCGGCGCCCAGCGCGTCGGCCAGGCCCTCGATCAGCGGGAAGTTCTCCGCACCGTTGACGCCGCGGCCGCCGGAGACGACGATCGCGGCCTCGGTCAGCTCGGGGCGTCCGGTGGACTCGCGCGGGGTGCGCGAGGTGACCTTGGTGCCGGTGGCGGCCTCGCCGAAGCCGACCGACAGCTCCTCCAGAGCACCGGCGGCGGAAGCGGTCTCGGGGCTCGTGGAGTTGGGCTTGACGGTGATGACCGGTGTGCCCTTGGAGACGCGGGACTTGGTGGTGAACGCCGCGGCGAACACCGACTGGGTGGCCACCGGGCCCTCGTCCGAGGCCTCCAGGTCCACGGCGTCGGTGATGATGCCCGAGCCGATGCGCACGGCGAGGCGGGCGGCGATCTCCTTGCCCTCGGCGGAGGAGGGCACCAGCACGGCGGCGGGCGAGACGGCGTCGTAGGCGGCCTGCAGCGCGTCCACCTTCGGTACGACGAGGTAGTCGGCGAACTCGGCGGCGTCCGCGGCCAGTACGCGGGTGGCGCCGTACTCGCCGAGCGTCTTGGCGGCCTCCTCGGCGTTCGGGCCCAGGTGCACGGCCACCGGGTCGCCCAGCTTCCTTGCCAGGGTCAGCAGTTCGAGGGTGGGCTTGCGGACGGCGCCGTCCACGTGGTCGACGTAGACAAGGACTTCAGCCATGGGATTGCTCTCCTGCGCGGGATCGGGAAGGGGGTCGAGCGAGGTCGGGGAAGGCGGGGAGGGGTCGGCCGCTCAGATGAACTTCTGACCCGCCAGGTACTCGGCCAGCTGCTTGCCGCCCTCGCCCTCGTCCTTGACGACGGTGCCGGCGGAGCGCGGCGGGCGTTCGGCCGCGTCCTCGACCTTGGTCCAGGCGCCGTCCAGGCCGACCTCGTCGGCGTCGATGTCCAGGTCGTCGAGGTCCAGCGACTCGACGGGCTTCTTCTTGGCGGCCATGATCCCCTTGAAGGAGGGGTAACGCGCCTCGCCCGACTGGTCGGTGACCGAGACGACGGCGGGGAGCCGGGCCGACAGCTGCTCGGTGGCGGCGTCGCCGTCGCGGCGTCCTGTGACCGTCCCGTCCTCGACCGAGACCTCGGACAGCAGCGTCGCCTGCGGCACACCGAGCCGCTCGGCGAGCATCGCGGGCAGCACGCCCATCGTGCCGTCGGTGGAGGCCATACCGCACACCACCAGGTCGTAACCGGTCTTCTCGATGGCCTTGGCCAGCACGTAGGAGGTGCCCAGCGCGTCGGTGCCGTGCAGGTCGTCGTCCTCGACGTGGACGGCCTTGTCGGCACCCATGGACAGCGCCTTGCGGAGCGCGTCCTTGGCGTCCTCGGGGCCCACGGTCAGCACGGTGATCTCCGCCCCGTCCCCGGAGTCCGCCGCGTCGGCGATCTGCAGCGCCTGCTCGACGGCGTACTCGTCCAGCTCGGAGAGCAGGCCGTCGACCGACTCGCGATCGGTGGTCAGGTCCTCCGCGAAGTGCCGGTCACCGGTGGCGTCGGGCACGTACTTCACACAGACAACGATCCTCAAGCTCACGCCGGCTCTCCTACTGCTTCGACTTACGGGTCCGGCCCCTGCGGGACCGGCGGTCCGTCCACAATATTACTCGTCAGTACATCCAGCACGTTCCCCGTTCTCAAGACCGCCGAACTGTGACGTTGCCAACGGGGAGAGTGATGAGCCAACTCCATCACGCGGGGCGGCACGAAGCGAGTGCCACTGAACGGGATCTCGATCACGCCGGCGCACCCGGACCGCGCGCCGGCGGTGAGCGGCTCACCTCGTCGGATTCAGGCAAGGGCGGCGCCCAGCGCGGCGATCACGTCGGCCTTGCGCGGCTGGCCCGCCGCCCGTTTGACGACCCGCCCGTCCGCGTCGAGGACGAGCACCGTGGGTGTGGCCTCGATCCCGAGCGCGCGCACCAGCGAGAGGTGCTCCTCGGCGTCGATCTCGATGTGCGCGACGCCCTGCACCATGGCGGTCACGTCCGCGAGGACGCGGCGCGTCGCGTGGCAGGGCCGGCAGAAGGCGCTGGAGAACTGCAGGAGCGTCGCCCGCTCCCCCAGGTCCCGCTCGCCGAGCAGCTCGGCGCTCACGCGCTGCGTCACGAAAGCCTCCATTCCCTGGCCGAGTACGGGATACCCGCGTGCTTGGGGACAAGTCTGCCGCGAGGGTAGCCAGGAGGAATGCTTTGGGGAACGATCTGCCGGAGCCGGAAGTTACGCACCCGTAAGTACGGACCGTAGGTTCCCGATGCACGGAACCACCCGTTCCGTCACCGTACGGCCTGCTGGAGACCGCTTGCAGGCACCCCGACGAAAGGGTCCCCCGACATGGCCGATCTCCTCTACCCGCCCGTGATCGGCGCGGCGCGCGCCTGGTTCAAGGCGCTCGACCTGCGCTTCGACGTACGCGGCAGCGAGCACGTGCCAGCCCACGGGGGCGCCGTACTGGTGAGCAACCACATCAGCTACCTGGACTTCATCTTCACCGGCCTGGCCGCCCGGCCCGCCAAACGGCTGGTGCGGTTCATGGCCAAGGACTCGGTCTTCCGGCACAAGGTCTCCGGTCCGCTGATGCGCGCCATGAAACACATACCGGTCGACCGCTCGCGCGGCGAACACGCCTACACGCACGCGCTGGGCGCACTGCGCGCCGGCGAGGTCATCGGGGTGTTCCCCGAGGCGACGATCTCCCGCTCCTTCACCCTCAAGGACTTCAAGTCCGGCGCCGCCCGGCTCGCCCAGGAGGCGCGGGTGCCGCTCGTCCCGATGGCACTGTGGGGCACGCAGCGCCTGTGGACCAAGGGGCACAAGCGGGACTTCGGGCGCAACCACCTGCCCATCACCATCCGCGTCGGCCCGCCCGTCAGCCCCGACCCCGACGAGACGGCCGTGAGCCTCACCGACCGGCTCCGCGAACGCGTGCACGACCTGCTGGAGACCGCCCAGCGGGCGTACCCGGCCTCTCCCGGTGGCGCCGCCGACTCCTGGTGGCAGCCGGCCCACCTGGGCGGCACCGCACCGACACCGGCACAGGCCCGCGCCCTGTAGCCCGGCGCGACCCCGGCAGGCCCGCTGCCGGTGCACGGACGGCGCCCGGCTGCGGGCGATCCGGCCTCCTCCGCGCCGCTGCCCGGTGCTGTGCCCCAGTACCGTGACCCAGTGCCGCGCTTCAGCGCCCTGCCTCGGCGAGCCGCCGCAGCAGCGGCGCCGCCGCCAGGACCCGGGCCGCCTCGTCGTCGGACAGCGAGCCGAGGCGCCGCAACAGCTCCTCGGCCTCGCCGTGCGCCACGCCCCGCAGTGCGCCGGTCCCCTCCTCGGTGACGGCCACGCGGGTGGCGCGGCCGTCCGTCGGATCGGGTTCCCGGCGCACCAGGCCGAGCGTCTCCAGTTCCGCCACGACGGCGGTGGCGGTCGGCTGGGAGCAGGGGACCCGCTCCGCGATCATGCCGACCCGGCTGGGTCCTGCCTCGGTCAGCATGGACAGGACGATCAGCTGGGTGGGCTGCAGCCCGCCCGTCGGGCTCGTCCTGCGCAGTGAGCGCAACAGCCGGTGCAGGGCGATCACCGTGTCGAATGCCGCGTCCCGGGTCCCCATCGCTCCCCCCACGGGCTCGTCCTGATCAGGTCAGGCGAGTGTAAGCGTGGGGGCGTACATGTCCATCCACAGCGCCAGGTCGAGGACGCGTTCGAGGCCGCGCCGGGAGGCCTGGGTGATCTGCGGGGTCTCGACCTTGACGGCTGACTCCAGCCAGTCCCTGCTGACCAGGTCGAAGACCTGGTGGGAAGGCTTGGCGAGCAGGTCCTTGACGTTCTCCTGCAGCGCCGTGTGGTACTTGGGGTCCTGCGTGGAGGGGTAGGGGCTCTTGACCCGGTCGTAGACCGAGCGCGGCAGCACGTCCGCGGTCGCCTCGCGCAGCAGGCTCTTCTCGCGCCCGTCGAACGACTTGAGGGACCAGGGCGTGTTGTAGACGTACTCGACCAGCCGGTGGTCGCAGAACGGGACGCGCACCTCCAGGCCGACGGCCATGCTGGCGCGGTCCTTGCGGTCCAGCAGGACGCGCACGAACCGGGTGAGGTGGAGGTAGCAGATCACCCGCATCCGGTACTCGAAATCGCTCTCCCCCTCCAGACGCTGGATGCCGGAGGTGGCCGTGGCGTAGCTGTCCCGGGTGTAGCCGGGCAGATCCAGGGCGCGGCTCACCGAGCCGTTGAGGACGTTGTCGTCCTCGCCCATGGTCTGGGCGAACTGCACCAGCCACGGGAAGGTCTGCCCCTTGCGTGCGTCCTCGTCGAAGAAGTGCTTGTAGCCGCCGAAGACCTCGTCGGCCGACTCCCCGGACAGGGCCACCGTCGAATGCCGGCGGATGGCCTTGAAGAGCAGGTAGAGGGAGGCGTCCATGTCACCGAGTCCCGCGGGGAGGTCGCGGGCCCTGATGACGCGCGAGCGCACCTCGGGGTCGGCCAGGTCGTCGGAGCTGAGGACGATGTCCTGGTGGTCGGTGGCGGAGGCGCGGGCCACGTCGTGCACGAACGGGGTGTCCGGGGTGCCGCGCAGTTCGTCGGCGACGAAGTTCTCGGCCTGGCCGACGAAGTCGACGGCGAAGCTGCGGACGGTCTCTCCGGTGCCTTCCCGCAGCTGGTTGGCCGCCAGCGCCGTCATGGCGGACGAGTCGAGCCCGCCGGACAGCAGGGTGCAGCGCGGCACGTCGGAGACGAGCTGGCGGCGCACGATGTCGTCCATCAGCTCGCGCACGTGCGCGATGGTCTCGTCCTTGCTGTCGGTGTGCGCCCGGGTCTCCAGCGTCCAGTAGACGTGGGTGCGTATCCCGTTGGTGTCCACCGTCACGACGGTGCCGGGCTCGACCTCGCGCATCCCCTCCCACACCGCGTGCCCTGGGGTCTTGACGAAGGCGAACAGCTCGCGGAGCCCGTCGAGGGTGACCTCGCGGCGCGCCAGCGGGTTGGCCAGGATCGCCTTGGGTTCGGAGCCGAACAGGACGCCGTCGGCGGTCTCGGCGTAGTAGAAGGGCTTGATGCCCATGCGGTCGCGCACCATGACGAGCTGCTTGGTGCGGCTGTCCCAGATGGCGAAGGCGTACATGCCGTTGAGACGCTCGGCCAGCGCCGGGCCCCACTCCAGGTAGGCGTGGAGGACGACCTCGGTGTCCGAGTCGGTGGTGAACCTGTGGCCGCGGCCGCTCAGTTCACGGCGCAGCTCAGTGTAGTTGTAGGTCTCCCCCGAGTAGACCATCGCGACGCTGCCCTCGGGCGTCTCGACCGTCATCGGCTGCGTGCCGCCCGGCAGGTCGATGATCGCGAGCCTGCGGTGACCGAGCGCGGCGGGTCCTTCCGCCCAGATGCCGGTGTCGTCCGGGCCGCGGCAGGACATGGTCTCCGTCATCGCGTCGACGGTGGCCCGCTCGGAGACCAGGTTCCTGTCGTAGGACACCCACCCGGTGATTCCGCACATGTGTTTCCTCCGGCTTCCGACCTTCGGTGTGCGGCCGATGTACGTGAACCCCCCGTAGTAAAGGTTTCACCAAAGGTCATGTGTATCGGCCACCTATGTATCTGGCACTCTTTCACACAACCGCTGCCCTCAAACAGGGTGAGCTGATCGGCACACATGAATCACGCCACATCCACAAGCGTCACCCGCCGGGGTGGGCTCGCCGCACGTCGCCAACGGCCCTTCGCGAAGAGCGGGCACGTCGCCAACGGCCCTTCGCGAAGAGCGGAATGGCCCCGTGAGCACGCACGCGCCTTGGCTAATCTGCACGGGTGACCACCGACCTGACCCTGCTGCCGCGCGTCGCCTACCGCAGGCAGGAGATCACCGCGCCCCGGCTCCGCGGCCTGCTCGCCCTCCTCGCGGGCGACCTGCGCGCGGGGTGCAGCACCGAGCGGCTGGTGGCCGGACTGTGGCCCGAGGCACTACCGGAGCGGCCGGGAAAGGCGGTACAGGTCCTGGTGTCCAGGGCGCGGGCCCAGCTGGGCGCCGGCGTCCTCCTCAGCACGCCGACGGGATACCGCCTCGCACTGGCTGAGGACCAGGTCGACAGCTGTGCGCTGTTGTCGCACGCCGCCGCGAGCGCGGAGCGGGCCTCAGCGGGGAACCACGCGGGCTCGCTGGCCGCGGCCGAGGCCGGACTCGCGCTGTGGGAGGGCACCGAGGCCGGCGCGGGACCCACGGACGACCCGGTGGCCGCGCTGCGCGGGGAGCTGGCCCGGGCGCACGGCGCACTCCTGCGTGCCAGGGCGCTCGCGCTCGCCGGGCTGGGCCGCCACGCCGAGGCCACCGGGCCGCTGGCCGCGGCCGCCGCGGCGCACCCGCACGACGAGGAGGTGCTCGCCGCGCTGCTGCGCGCCGAGGCGCGGACAGCGGGCCCGTCCGCGGCGCTGACACGGTACGAGGCCTACCGCCGCCGACTGCGCGAGCGCCTGGGCACGGACCCCGGGACCGGGCTCAGAGCCGTACAGCAGGAACTCCTGCGCGGCGAGACGCCCGTGGCCAGGCACGGCGTGCCGCACGAACCGAACCCGCTCCTCGGCCGGGAGGCGGACATCGCGGCGGTGGAAGCGCTCTCGCGCGCCTCCCGTGCCGTCACCGTCGTCGGCCCCGGCGGCCTCGGCAAGACCCGGCTCGCACACGCCGTCAGCCGCCGGGCCGCACAGGCCGTGGTGTACTTCGTGCCGCTCGCCGGCGTGACCGTCGACGAGGACGTGGCCGCGGAGGTGGCCTCCGCGCTGGGCGCGGGAGAGGGGCGGCACGGCGCCATGAGCGGCCACCTGACGGCCGACCCGGTCACCGGCATCCTCGGCGTACTGGGCCCAGGGCCGGCGCTGCTCGTGCTCGACAACTGCGAGCAGGTCGTGCGGGGCGCCGCAGCGCTCGTGCGGGCCCTGGTCTCCTCCTCGAAGGAGCTGCGGGTGCTCGCCACCAGCCGGGCCCCGCTGGACCTCACCTCCGAAGCGGTGTACACACTGCCGGAGCTCGGCCTGGACACCTGCGTCGAGCTGTTCACGCAGCGGGCCAGGGCGGCGCGGCCCGGCGTGCAGCTGCCGCCTGACACGGTGGCCGAGCTCTGCCGCCACCTCGACGGGCTGCCGCTCGCCGTGGAGCTGGCGGCGGCCCGGGTGCGGGTGCTGTCCGTGCCGCAGATCGCCCGCCGCCTCGGTGACCGGTTCGCGCTGCTGCGCGGCGGGGCACGGGACGCGCCGGAGCGCCACCGCACGCTGCACGCGGTCGTGGAGTGGAGCTGGAACCTGCTCGCGCACGACGCCCGGGCGGCGCTGCGCACGCTCTCCGTCTTCCCCGGCGGGTTCCTCGGCGAAGCGGCGGAAGCGGTCCTCGGCGAGGACGCGTTTCCCCTGCTGGAGCAGTTGGCCGGCCAGTCGCTGCTGACCGTCGTCGACACCCCGGCCGGTGCGCGGTTCGGCATGCTGGAGACCGTACGGGAGTTCAGCGCGGCCAGGCGCGCGGCGGCGGGGGAGGACGAGGAGGCCGTCGACCGGTTCCTGGCCTGGGCGCGGGACTTCGGGGTCGCCCACCACGACGTACTCTTCGGCTCGGGACCCGTTCCGCTCTCCGGGCTCCCCCTCGGCGTTGCGAGGGGAAGGAGCCCTCATCGTGGACAGGATCCGATCGCCGCCTGGGAGCGGATCAAGGCCGAGCAGGACAACCTCGTGGCGGCCCTACGACACGCCCTGGCCCGCACGGACGGCCCGGCCCTCGCCGCGCTCACCGCCGTCCTCGCCAGTCTGTGGTCCACCGACACCAACTTCCCCCGCCTCGCCGCGCTCGCCTCGGACACCGGACCGCCGCTGTCGCACTACAGGCCCGCTGCCGAGTACGTCGAAGTCGCCCGTGCGGCCGCGGTGTTGTGCACGGCGGGCCTGTTCATGGGGTACGGGCCGCCACCCGCACGCCAGCTCGTCGCACTGCGGCGGCTGCCCCCGGCGGCGCCCGACACGCTGCTGCGGGCGGCCGCGGCAGTGCTGGGCGCGGTCCCCGAGATGCTCCCTCCCGACTACGAGGTGCTGCGGGAACTGTGCGGCAGCGAGCAGCCCCTGGTCGCCGGCGTCGCCGAGTGCATCGCCTCCTACGCCTGGGAGTTCGAGCACCAGATCGACCGCGCGCTCGCCTCGGCCCGCCGGATGATCACCACACTGGCTCCGTACGACAACCCCTCCGTGCTGCTCACCGGGCACGCCAGGCTGAGCGAGCTGTGCCTGCGCACCGGGCAGGGCGACGCGGCGTACGCACACCTCACCGCGGTGCTCGAGGTGCTGCCGCGGCTCAACGACGGGCGCGACTACCTCTTCATCCGCTCGTCCCTCGTCCTGGCCTGCCTCCAGCGCGGCGACCCCGACGAGGCCGAGTACTGGCTGCGCCAGGCGGCCGGCGACGCTCCCGCGCAGCAGGACGCCTTCTACATGCCCGACTTCGGCGGGCGCGCCGAGATCGCGCTGGCCCGCGGGCAGACGGAGGCGGGACTCGGCATGTGGCGCGGCGCGGTGGAACGGCTGTGCGCGGCGGGCCCGACGCAGGGCGGTGACTTCTGGCTCGACCCGTGGGCGTTCCAGGTCCAGTCGGCGGCGGTGGCGGCGCACGCGTACGCCGGCCGCCTCGAACTGGTCGCCGAGCCCGTCGACCGGCTGTGGCGGGGGCTGCGGACCCTGCTCTCCCGCCCCTGCGGCTCGCCCATGGAACTCCTCGTGTGGGGGACGGTGCTGCACGCCCTCGGCCTGGCGGAACTCGCCCCCGGCGGCGCGCGGGGAGGCACGGGGGCGGGGGCCGACGCCGGCCCCGACGCCGTACGGATGATCGCGCTGGCCGAACGGATCGGGGTGGCACGCGAGTTCCAGCCGACGATGTCGGCGGACCGCGCCCGGAAGGCGGCCGAGGACGCCGACAGGGCGGCGTACGCCGACGCGGTGTCGGAGTACGCCGCCCTGGAGCGGGACGCACTGCGGGAGGCGGTCCGCGCGCTCATCCCCGTTCGCGGTTGAACAGCGCCGTCGACCAGAAGTAGCCGAGCACGGCGAGCGCCAGGCACCACGAGACCGCGAGCCAGCCGTCGTTGCCGATCCCGGTGCCGAGCAGCAGCCCGCGCAGCGTCTCGATGGCGGGCGTGAAGGGCTGGTACTCGGCGATCGGCCGGAACCAGCCCGGCATCGTCTCAGCCGGGATGAACGCACTCGAGATGAGCGGGAGGAGGATCAGCGGCATGGCCATGTTGCCGGCGGCCTCGGCGTTCGGACTGGCCAGCCCCATGCCGACGGCGATCCAGGTGAGCGCCGTGGCGAAGAGCACCAACAGCCCCGCCGCGGCCAGCCACTCCAGGGCCGAGGCGTCCGTGGAGCGGAACCCGATGGCCACGGCGAGTGCGGCGACGAGGACGACGCTCATGACCGACTGGAGCACACTGCCGACGACGTGCCCGATGAGCACCGAGCCGCGGTGGATCGCCAGCGTACGGAAACGGGCCACGATGCCCTCGGTCATGTCGGTCGCGACGGACACCGCGGCCCCGACGACGGTGCCGCCAATGGTCATCAGCAGGATGCCCGGAACGATGTAGGCGAGGTAGGCGGAGCGGTCCGCTCCCCCGCCACCGATGCCCGCGCTCATCACGTCGCCGAAGACGTAGACGAACAGCAGGAGCAGCATGATCGGTGTGAGGAGGAGGTTGAGGGTGAGGGAGGGGTAGCGGCGGGCGTGGAGCAGATTGCGGCGCAGCATCGTGTTCGCGTCGCGTGCGGCCAGGGAGAGGGCGCTCATCGGGCTGCCTCCGGGTGCGGGTTCCGGCGAGTGGGCTGCTCCGGTTGGGCGGACGGGGTGGATGGCGCGGAGCGGGTCTCGCCGTTGGTGAGGGCGAAGAAGACGTCGTCGAGGTCGGGGGTGTGCACGGCCAGCTCGTCCGCCTCGATACCGGCCGCGTCCAACCGCTCCAGCACGGAGCGCAGCGCGCGCTGGCTGCCGTCACTGGGAATCCGCAGCGACAGGCCCTCGCCGTCGGCAGCGGCCCCGCCCAGGACTGCGGCGGCCTCTTGGTAGGCGACCGGATCGGTGAACCGCAGCCGCACGTGCCCACCCGGGACGAGCCGTTTGAGCTCCTCGGCGCTTCCCTCGGCTGTGATCCGTCCGTCGTCGAGGACCGCGATGCGGTCGGCGAGGTCGTCGGCCTCGTCCAGATACTGGGTGGTGAGGAAGACGGTGACGCCCTCGCCCAGCAGGTCGCGGACGAGGCCCCACACGGCGTGGCGGGAGCGCGGGTCCAGGCCGGTGGTCGGCTCGTCGAGGAAGATGATCCGGGGCCTGCCGACCAGCGTCATCGCCAGATCCAGGCGCCGCTTCATGCCCCCCGAGTAGGTGGCCGCGGGCTTGCGTGCGGCCTCGGTCAGCGCGAACCGCTCCAGCAGCTCGGCGGCCGCCCGCCGCCCCTCACGCCGGGGCAGGTGGTGCAGGTCCGCCATGAGCAGCATGTTCTCCTCCCCCGTGAGCAACCCGTCCACGGCCGAGAACTGCCCCGTCACCCCGATCGCGGCGCGCACCGCCTGCGCGTCCGCCGCGACGTCGTGTCCCGCCACGCTGGCCCGGCCGCCGTCCGCGGCGACGAGCGTGGAGAGGATCTTCACGGCGGTGGTCTTGCCCGCGCCGTTCGGGCCGAGCAGGGAGAAGACCGTACCCTGTGGCACCCTCAGGTCGATGCCGTCGAGAACCTTCTTCTCGCCGAAGGACTTGCGCAGCCCGCTGGCTGCGATGGCGCATTGATGCGCTGCGGTTGTCATGCGGCACAGCCTGCGACGAGACGGGTTCAGCGCGGTTTCAACCCGGTTTCAGCGCCTTGCGCCCTGCGGCCGTCGGCCGCAGGGCGACCCCTCAGCGGCCCATCTCCTCGCGCAGCGCGGCGACGAAGCCGTCCACGTCCTGCTCGCTGGTGTCGAAGGAGCACATCCAGCGCACGTCGCCCGCCGCCTCGTCCCAGAAGTAGAAGCGGTAGCGCTTTTGGAGGCGTTCGCTCACGTCGTGCGGAAGGCGGGCGAAGACGGCGTTGGCCTGCACGGGGTAGAGGATCTCCACACCCGCCACGCCCCTGACACCCTCGGCCAGCCGCTGCGCCATCGCGTTGGAGTGGCGCGCGTTGCGCAGCCACAGGTCTCCCGCCAGCAGCGCCTCCAACTGCACCGAGATGAAGCGCATCTTGGAGGCGAGCTGCATCGACAGCTTGCGCAGGTGCTTCATGTGGCGCACGGCGTCGGGGTTGAGGACGACGACGGCCTCGCCGAAGAGCATGCCGTTCTTGGTGCCCCCGCAGGAGAGGATGTCCACCCCTGCCGCGTTGGTGAAGGCGCGCATGGGCACGTCCAGCGCGGCCGCCGCGTTGGCGATGCGGGCGCCGTCCAGATGGACGAGCATGCCGCGCTCGTGCGCGTGGTCGCACAGCGCGCGTATCTCCTCCACCGTGTAGAGCGTGCCCAGCTCGGTGTTCTGGGCGAGCGAGACGACCTGCGGCATGGCCCGGTGCTCGTCGTCCCAGCCGAACGCCTCCCGGTCGATCAGCTCGGGGGTGAGCTTGCCGTCCGGGGTGGGGACGGTCAGCAGCTTCAGCCCGCCGACCCGCTCGGGGGCGCCGCACTCGTCGACGTGGATGTGCGCGGTGTCGGCGCAGATCACCGCGCCCCAGCGGTCGGTCAGCGCCTGGAGCGCGACGACGTTGGCTCCGGTCCCGTTGAAGACCGGGAACGCCTCGGCGCGGCGCCCGAAGTGGCTGCGGACGACGTCTTGCAGGTGCGCGGTGTAGTCGTCCGCTCCGTAGGCGGACTGGTGGCCGCCGTTGGCGAGCGCCAGTGCCGCCAGGATCTCCGGGTGCACGCCCGCGTAGTTGTCGCTGGCGAAACCGCGGACCTCCGGGTCGTGGCGGCGTCTGGCGTCGGTGGCCGGCTGCGCCGGGGACCGGTCGGGGCGGTTCAGGTGTGGGGCGTCAGCCACAGGCGGGTTCCGTTCAGCTCTTCGGCGGGCTTGGTCCAGGTGTCGGCGACGGCCTTGGCGAGGTCGCCCACGTCCGTGAAACCCGCGAACTTCGCGTTCGGCCGGTCGGCCCGCATCTGGTCGTTCACCAGCGCCTTCACCACCAGGATGGCAGCGGCCGCCGGCGGCGGGCTCTCGCCCCCCGCCTTCCGGAAGGCGTCACCGAGCGCGAGCGTCCACGCCTCGGCTGCCGCCTTGGACGCGGCGTAGGCGGCGTTGCCCGCCGTGGGCTTGCTGGCACCGAGCGCGCTGACCAGCAGGAACCGGCCGTCGCCCGCACGCTTGAGCGGGGCCTCGAAGGCGAGCGAGGTGTGCTGGAGGGTGCGGATGAGGAGGCTGTGCAGGGTGTCCCAGTCGGCCAGGTCCGTCTCCGCGAACGAGGACGAGCCGCGCCAGCCGCCGACCAGGTGCACGAGACCGTCGACGCGCCCGTACTCCTTCTCCGTCTTCGCGGCCCAGGCGCGGGTCTCCTCCAGGTCGAGCAGGTCCACGGTGTCCCCCGTGACCGTCGCTCCCCCGTGTGCGAACCTGGCGGCGTCCACGGCCTGCGCCAGGCGCCCGGCGTCCGCGTCGCACCCCACGACCGTCGCGCCCTCTTCCGCGAGCCGCGACAGCGTGGCCTGCCCCGCGGGCCCCGCCGCCCCGGCGACCGCGATCACCCGGCCCTGGAGCCCGCCCTCCCCGTTGCCCTCGTAGCCGCGCCGTGTCGTCTCGTCCGTCATCTCCGTCGCCTCCTCGCGTTCCCGACCTGCCGCCGCTCCGCCCGGTCCACCGCTCACGCCGCGGTGGCCTGGATCCGACTGCCGGCGGTGATGCCCTGAGTCGATGCGATCACACTCCGCAGCTTCTTCGCGAGGGCCTCGTAGAACATGCTGAGCGGAAACTCGTCGGGCAGCACCTCGTCCACCAGCTTGCGCGGGGGCAGGCTCAGGTCGAGGGCGTCGGGTCCCTTGGCCCAGGTGGACCCCGGGTGCGGGGCGAGGTAGCGGGAGACCAGCTCGTACGCCTTGAACCAGTGCACCAGCTTGGGGCGGTCGATCCCCGCGCGGTAGAGCGTCTCGATCTCCTCGCGGAGGGCGACGGTGACCCGGCGGGCGCGGTCCCAGTCGATGGCGAGCTTGTTGTCCGTCCAGCGCAGCGCGTCGTGCTGGTGGAGGTAGGCGAAGAGCAGCTGGCCGCCGAGCCCGTCGTAGTTGCGCTTGCGCTCACCGGTGACGGGGAAGCGGAAGAGCCGCTCCAAGAGCATGGCGTACTGCACGTCACGGCCCTGCGGCAGGCCTTCGGCCTCCAGTTTCACGCCCTCGTGGAAGGCGGTCAGGTCGCAGCGCAGCTCTTCGAGGCCGTACATCCAAAACGGCTGCCGCTGCTTGATCATGAAGGGGTCGAACGGGAGGTCGCCGTGGCTGTGGGTGCGGTCGTGGACCATGTCCCACAGCACGAACGTCTGCTGGCAGCGCTCCTGGTCGGCCAGGAGTGCGCGGGCCTCCTCGGGGAGTTCGAGGCTGGTGACGTCGCAGGCGGCCTGGACGACGCGGCGGAAGCGCGCGGCCTCGCGGTCGCAGAAGATGCCGCCCCAGCTGAAGCGCTCCGGGGCCTCGCGCACGGCGATGGTCTCCGGGAAGAGCACCGCGGAGTGGGTGTCGTAGCCGGAGGTGAAGTCCTCGAAGGTGATGCCGCAGAAGAGGGGGTTGTCGTAGCGGGTGCGCTCCAGCTCGGCCAGCCAGTCGGGCCACACCATGCGCAGGACGACCGCCTCCAGGTTGCGGTCCGGGTTGCCGTTCTGCGTGTACATCGGGAAGACGACCAGGTGCTGGAGGCCGTCGGCGCGGCCCTGCGCGGGCTGGAAGGCGAGCAGCGAGTCGAGGAAGTCGGGCACCCCGAAACCGCCGTCGGCCCAGCGGCGCAGGTCGGTGACCAGGGCACGGTGGTAGTCGGCGTCGTGCGGCAGTAGCGGCGAGAGTTCCTCGACGGCGCTCACGACGCGCTCCAGCTCCTCGCGCACCGCCTCGGGCGCCGGGGCGTCCTCGGCGTCGAAGTCGATCGAGCCGTCCTTGGACTGTGCGGGTCGTACCGCCTCGACGGCCGCCTTCAGTACGGCCCAGGCGGGGTGCGCGGCCACACTCTCGGCAACGGCACTTCCGGACGGCGAAACGCCACCGTCGGGCAGTCCGGGCGAAAGGATTTCCGTCATGTTGACCCCTCCACAGGAGAAACTCGCGTAGGGAAACCGTATACGCGCCGCCTTCTCTCCTCAAGGGGAGGGCGCAGGAGATTATCCTGCGTTACCTGGGGTACCGCCGTCATTCTTCCGGCCAATGACGGCGCGAGCGATCGCCTTTCCCAGCAGCCGGTAGGGCCTCGGGCGGCCTCCGGCAGGGCACCGGCAGAGCCCCGGAGGCCTGGGGGCGAAAGATCCTCGGCGGCGCCTCCGGCAAAGCTGAGCGACCGCCCCGCGGAGGACGCGACCAGGGCCGGTCACCCGGACATCCGGTGCGTGGCCACCGGGCGGCGGGGCGACCGCTACTCTGGCCGCGCCACCGCCTTGACACCGCACGAAAGCGAGACCGCACCGTGCCACTGCTCACCGTCGGACACCGCGGAGTGATGGGCGTCGAGCCCGAGAACACCCTGCGCTCCTTCGTCCGCGCCGAACGCGAGGGGCTCGACGTCATCGAGCTGGACCTGCACCTGAGCAAGGACGGCGCGCTGGTGGTGATGCACGACGCCGACGTGGCCCGCACGACGGACGGCGCGGGGCCCATCGGCGAGCTCACCCTCGCCCAGCTGCGCGCGCTGGACGCGGGGCAGGGCGAGCGGGTGCCGGTCTTCGAGGAGGTCGTGGACGCGGTCCGCAGCCCGCTCCAGGCCGAGATCAAGGACCGAGCCGCGGCACGCGTGCTGGCCGACACCATCAAGCGGCGCGCGCTGCACGACCGCGTGACGGTGATCTCCTTCCACGCCGAAGCGCTCCGCGAGACCCGCGAACACCTGCCCGACATCCCGCTCGTACTGGTGGCGGGCCGCTCCTCCCCCACCGCGCCCGAGCGCGCCAGGGAGCTGGGCGCCGGAATGATCTCACTGGAGCTGCGGCACCTCGACGCGGACATCGTCGGCCGCGCCCACGCCGCCGGGATCAAGGTCATCAGCTGGACCGTCAACACCGACGAGGACCTGGCGCGCGTCCGCGAGCTGGGCCTGGACGGCGTCGTCACGGACATGCCCGGCATCCGGGCCGCGGCCGGCGCACCGGCCTGAGACGGGAGGGCGGCCGGCAGGCCCTCCCCCGTGGCTCACCCCAGCGGCTTGACCAGGTACTCGAAGGCGAGGTCGGGCCGCTGCGGGATGCCGAAGCGCTCGTCGCCGTAGGGGAAGGGGGCGCACTCACCTGTGCGGGTGTAGCCGCGCCGCTCGTACCAGGCGATCAGGCTCTCCCGCTGCCTGATGACCTGCATCCGCATCCGGGTGGCTGCCCACAGGACGCGCGCCGTCCGCTCGGCCTCCGCGAGCACGGCCCGGCCGACACCGCCGCCCTGCAAGCTCGGGCTGACCGCGAACATGCCGAAGTACGCCTCTTCGCCCCGGTGCTCGAGCTGGCAGCAGGCGACGACGGCGTCCTCGCGCTCGACGACCAGCATGAGGCTCTTCGGGTCGCGGACGACGGCGCCGACACCCTCGGGGTCGGTGCGCCGGCCCTCCAGCAGGTCGGCCTCGGTGGTCCAGCCCGCGCGGCTGGCGTCTCCGCGGTAGGCCGACTCCACGAGCGCGGTGAGCACGGGGATGTCGGCCTGGTCGGCATGGCGGAAGGTCAGGGGCAGTCCGCCCCGCTGCGCGGTGTCGCTCATGTCGACCGACCTTATCGGGCATACCGCGTGGGACGTGGCGCCGGCCCGGGTCGGCCCGGAGACGCCCGGTGCGGGCACGCGGCACGGACGTGTGGCGCCGGACGGCGCCCGGCGCGTCACCACTACAGTGCCGAGGCATGGTGCATGTACTGAGCAGCCGCGTCCTGCTGCGGCCCACGGACCCCGACAGGTCGCGGGCCTTCTACGGCGAGACGCTGGGCCTGGAGATCTCCCGCGAGTTCGGCACGGGCCCCGAGCGGGGCACCGTCTACTTCCTGGGCGGCGGTTTCCTGGAGGTCTCCGGGCGCAGTGAGGGGCCCGCCGGCGAGACGCTCCAGCTCTGGCTCCAGGTGGCCGACGTGGCGAGCGCGCACGAGGAGCTCACCCGGGCCGGGGCCGAGGTGCTGCGACCCCCGCTGCGAGAGCCCTGGGGGCTGGTCGAGATGTGGATCGCCGATCCCGACGGGCACCGCATCGTGCTGGTCCAGGTCCCCGACGACCATCCGCTGCGCTACCGGCCGGGCATCTGAGCGGCCCTGCCCCCTCGGATCCCCGGTGTACGGGGTCGGGCCGCCTCACGCCTGTGCCGCCCGCCTGGCCTCCCTCCGACCTCGGGACGGTTCCACCGGGCGCCGGCCGGCGCCCGGTGCGGCCCCGGCGCCCGGTCCGGCCAGCCCTCAGCGGATCGGCATACCCGACAGGGTGCGGGCGATGACCAGGCGCTGGATCTCGCTCGTGCCCTCGAAGATGGAGTAGATCGCGGCGTCGCGGTGCATCCGCTCCACCGGGTACTCGCGGGTGTAGCCGTTGCCGCCGAGGATCTGGATGGCCTGTGCGGTGACCTTCTTGGCCGTCTCACTGGCGAACAGCTTGGACATGGAGCCCTCCGCCGACTCGAACTTGCGCCCGCTCACGCCCATCCAGGAGGCGCGCCACACCAGCAGGCGGGCGGCGTCGACGCTCGTGCGCATGTCGGCGAGCTGGAAGGCGACGCCCTGGTTGTCGATGATCGGGCGGCCGAACTGCTCCCGCGTCTTGGCGTAGTCGAGCGCGACCTCGTACGCGGCGCGCGCGGTGCCGACGGCCATCGCGCCGACGGCCGGGCGGGAGGCCTCGAAGGTCGCCATGGCGGCGTTCTTCACCCTCTCGCCCCCCTTCCTGGCGCGCTCCTTGGCGCGGGCGAGGCGCTCGTCCAGCTTCTCCTTGCCGCCGAGCAGGCAGTGCCCGGGCACCCGCACGTCGTCCAGGACGACCTCTGCGGTGTGCGAGGCGCGGATGCCGTGCTTGAGGAACTTCTGCCCCTGGGAGAGGCCGGGTGTGCCGGGCGGGACGATGAAGGAGGCGTGGCCCTTGGAGCCGAGTTCGGTGTCGACGCTGGCCACGACCACGTGCACGTTGGCGATGCCGCCGTTGGTGGCCCAGGTCTTGGTGCCGTTGAGCACCCACTCGTCCTTGGCCTCGTCGTAGACGGCGCGGGTGCGCAGGGAGGCGACGTCGGATCCCGCGTCCGGTTCCGAGGAGCAGAAGGCGGCGACCTTCACGTCACTGGCGTCGCCGTACATCTGGGGCACCCAGGTGCCGATCTGCTCCTCGGTGCCGTTGGCCAGGACGCCGACGGCGGCCAGGCCCGTGCCGACGATCGAGAGGGCGATGCCCGCGTCGCCCCAGAACAGCTCCTCCATCGTCATGGGGATGCCGAGCCCTGTCGGGTCGAAGAACTGCTGGGCGTAGAAGTCGAGCGAGTAGAGGCCTATCTTGGCGGCCTCCTGGATGATCGGCCAGGGGGTCTCCTCGCGCTCGTCCCACTCGGCTGCCGCGGGGCGCATCACGTCGGCGGCGAACCCGTGGAGCCAGTCGCGGACTTCCTTCTGGTCGTCGTTGAGGTCCAGTGCGAACTCGGTTTCGGCCATCGTCGGTCCTCCGCCAGTCTCATTCAGTCGTTACCATCGGTAATCCGCAGTCTGTTACCCGCCAGTAGCCGATGTCAACTCCCGCTCACCGCCCCGCTGCGCACCGCATCCGCGCACGTGAGCGCCGTCGGAGGGTGTTACGTTGCGACGCTGGAGCACGCACGAGGGGGCGGGAGACGCGCATGGAGACCACGCACCAGGACGACCGGGTCAACTCCACCGAACAACGGCGCAGGGAACTGCTGGAGGCCGCCGACCGGGTCGTACTGCGGGAAGGCCCGGGCGCCTCCATGAACGCCATCGCCGCCGAGGCCGGCATCACCAAGCCCATCCTCTACCGGCACTTCGGCGACAAGGGCGGCCTCTACCGCGCCCTCGCCGTCCGGCACACCGACGCACTGCTGGCCTCACTGCGCGCCGCCCTGGACGCGCCCAGCGCACGGCGCGAGCGTGTCGAGGCCACACTGGAGACGTACCTGGCCGCCATCGAGGCCCATCCCCAGGTCTACCGCTTCCTGATGCATCCGGCGGAGGACTCCCCCAGCAGCGAACGGGGCTTCGACGTGGGACAGCACTCGGCGCCCCTGCTGCGCCGGCTGGGCGAGGAGCTGGCCACGGTCATCGCCGAGCGGCTCGATCTCGGGCCCGAGAGCGAGGAGCTGGCCCGGGTGTGGGGGCACGGCATCGTCGGCATGATGCACGCGGCCGGCGACTGGTGGCTGCGCGAGAAGCCGTGCGCGCGCGACCAGTTGGTGCGCCACCTGGCCGACCTGCTGTGGGGCAGGCTGGCCGCGGCGGGCGACCGCGTGGGCGGCCCGGGTTTCTGAGCCCCGGCCGGCCCCGCTACCCGTCCTCGGGCAGCGGAGCGGACTCGGGCAGCGGAGCGGACCATTCCGCCCTGCGGACGGCGCGCAGGGTGCGCCACCGCGCCAGCCGGCCGAGCCTGTCGGTGTAGAGGCCACCGGAGAGGTGGTCGTGCTCGTGCTGGAGGCACCGCGCGAAGAAGCCGGTGCCCTCGATCCGCACCGGACGCCCCGCCACGTCCTCCCCCTCGACGACCGCCACGTCGAAGCGCGGCGTCGGGGCCTCGAGCCCGGGCAGCGACAGGCAGCCCTCGGGCCCCCGTACGGTCGGCCCCTCCGTGTGCACCAGCCGCGGATTGACCACATGGCCCCGGTGGCGGCGGTCCTCGTCGTCCGGGCAGTCGAAGACGAACACCCGCAGCGGTACACCGACCTGGCAGGCCGCAAGGCCGACACCGCGGGCCGCGTACATCGAGGCGAACAGATCCGCCACCAGCTCGCCCAGCGGCCCGTCCGCCTCCGCGACGGGGCGGCTGGGTGCGTGCAGCACCGGATCGCCGTACGTCCGCACCGGGCGTACGGCGCCGTCGGAGCCCGGGATACGGCCGCGTCGCATGGCCGCCACCCTACGCCGGGCGCCAGACCGGTGATCTTCGCAGGGTGGCGCGGTCCTGACCCGGCCCGTGTCTCGGTAGGCTTCTCCTCTACGCGAGGGGCTAGGAGGTTCAAGGACGATGTCAGGCAATGCGGAGCCACTGTCGCCGCGGTCCAAGCTGGCCGTGACGGCGGGCAAGGCGGCCGCGGCGGTGTCGCGGGCCGCGGGCCGCGGCAGCGGGTCGGTGATCGGCGGCAAGGTCGCGCTGAGGCTCGACCCGGACCTGCTGCAGCGGCTGGCCCAGCACCTGGACGTGGTGCTGGTGTCCGCCACCAACGGCAAGACGACGACCACCCGGCTGATCGCCGAGGCGCTGCGCGCCAACGGCGAGGTGGTCTCCAACGCGCTGGGCGCCAACATGCCTGCCGGCATCACCTCGGCACTGGCCGGCGGATCCAGCGCCCGGTACGGCGTGATCGAGGTGGACGAGAAGTACCTCTCCGGTGTGGCCCGGGACGTGACGCCCAAGGCCATAGCGCTGCTGAACCTCTCGCGTGACCAGCTCGACCGTGCGGCCGAGACCCGGATGCTGGCCGAGCGGTGGCGCGAGGGCCTCTCGGGCCAGAAGGCCGTCATCATCGCCAACGCCGACGACCCGCTCGTGGTCTGGGCCGCCTCCTCCTCCCCCAACGTGGTGTGGGTGGCCGCGGGCCAGGAGTGGAAGGACGACGCCTGGTCCTGCCCCGCCTGCGGCGGCGTGATGCAGCGCCCCGGCGACGACTGGTTCTGCGCCGAGTGCGGCTTCCGCCGCCCGACGCCGACCTGGGCGCTCTCCGGTGACCACGTGCTCGACCCGCACGGCTCCGCCTGGCCGATCCACCTCCAGCTGCCCGGCCGCGCCAACAAGGCCAACGCGGCCACCTCGGCCGCCGTCGCCGCCGCCTTCGGAGTGCCTCCGCAGACGGCGCTGGAGCGGATGTACGCGGTCAAGGCCGTCGCCGGCCGGTACGACGTGGTGCAGTACCAGGACCGCGACATCCGGCTGCTGCTGGCCAAGAACCCCGCCGGGTGGCTGGAGACCTTCTCCCTGATCGACCCGCCGCCCGCCCCGGTGATCCTGGCGGTGAACGCCCGCAGCGCGGACGGCACCGACACCTCCTGGCTGTGGGACGTCGACTACGGGCGCCTCGCCGGGCACCCGATCTGCGTGATCGGCGACCGCAAGCTGGACCTCGCGGTGCGGCTGGAGGTCGCGGGCGTGCACTTCCAGGTGTGCGAGGACGCCGCGGACGCGGTGCGCAGGTGCCCGCCGGGACGGATCGAGGCCATCGCCAACTACACCGCGTTCCAGGACCTGCGCCGCGCCGTCGGCAACTGATCACCCGTATCTTGGGATCCGGACGGCCCGCACGCCGACCCTCGGCCGTCCGGCCCCTTCGACCCCGCGCAAGGAGAACTGGCGGCATGAGTGACACGAGTCTGCGTCTGGTGTGGGTCTACCCCGACCTGCTGAGCACGTACGGCGACCAGGGCAACGCGCTCGTGGTGGAGCGTCGGGCGCGGCAGCGGGGGCTGGACGTCCAGCGGCTGGACGTCCGCTCCGACCAGCCGATCCCCACCTCAGGGGACATCTATCTGATCGGCGGCGGCGAGGACAGGCCGCAGCGGCTGGCCGCCGAGCGGCTGCTGCGCGACGGCGGGCTGAACCGGGCGGTGGACAACGGCGCCATCGTCTTCGCCGTGTGCGCCGGCTACCAGATCATGGGCCACGAGTTCGTCAACGACCTCGGTGAGCGGTCGGCCGGACTCGGGCTGCTCGATGTGACCAGCAGCCGCGGCGAGGCCGCACGCTGTGTCGGCGACGTCCTCGGGGACTCCGACGAGTATTTGGGCCTCCCCCAGCTGACCGGCTTCGAGAACCACCAGGGCATCACCCACCTCGGCCCCGGGGTGCGCCCGCTGGCCCGGGTGCGGCTCGGCAACGGCAACGGGACGGGCGACGGCACCGAGGGCGCCTGGCGCGATACGGTCTTCGGCACGTACCTGCACGGTCCCGTGCTGGCCCGCAATCCGCTGATCGCGGACATGCTGATCAAGCTGTCGCTGGACGTGAACGCGCTCACGCCGGTCGACGACACCTGGTACGAAGCGCTGCGCCAGGAGCGGATCGCCGCGGCGACCCAGCCGGCCTGAGCCGGCCCGGGCCGACCGGTCGGCCCGAGCGGCCCGTTCGCCCCGGTCGACCCGGCTCGTCCTGGCCCTCGGGCCTGCCGAGGCCGGTTCCGACACGACACCGCCCGTGGCGGGTGCCCCGCTGAGGGTGTCCGCCACGGGCGGTTCTAGTCTGGTGCGGGCGTATCGGTCGGTTGCGGGAGAGTTCGGATGGATCACGGCGGGCACGGCATGACGATGGATCTGCCGCCGTTCACGGTCGCGCGGGGACTCGCGTTCACGGGTGAGCCGTTCTTCCTGGTGGGGTGCCTGCTGGCGCTGGCGCTCTACGGCTGGGGAGTGGTGCGGCTGCGGCGGCGGGGCGACGCGTGGCCGGTGGGCCGCACCGTCGGCTTCGTCGCCGGGGTGCTGACCGTGGCCCTGGTGATGTGCACGGGCCTCAACGAGTACGGCATGGTGCTCTTCAGCGTGCACATGGTGCAGCACATGGTGATCAGCATGCTGTCGCCGATCCTGCTGCTGCTGGGCGCCCCGGTGACGCTGACGCTGCGGGCGCTGCCGTCCGCCGGGCGGGGCCGCAAGGGGCCGCGGGAGCTGCTCGTGGCGCTGCTGCACAGCCGCTACATGCGGGTGATCACCCATCCCGCGTTCACGATCCCGCTGTTCATCGCGAGCCTGTACGCCCTCTACTTCACCCCGCTCTTCGACTTCCTCATGGGCTCCATGGTCGGGCACCTCGCGATGATGGTGCACTTCCTGGCCGTGGGCCTGGTGTTCTTCTGGCCGATCATGGGCGTGGACCCGGGCCCGCACCGCCCCGGCTTCGTGATGCGGATTCTTGAGCTGTTCGCGGGCATGCCCTTCCACGCCTTCTTCGGCATCGCGCTGATGATGGCGTCCGAGCCGATGATCGAGACGTACGCCGACCCGCCCGCCTCCCTGGGCGTCAGCGCGCTGTCGGACCAGTCGGCGGCCGGCGGTATCGCCTGGGCGTTCAGCGAGATCCCCTCGGTGATCGTGCTGGTGGCGCTGGTGTTCCAGTGGTACGTCACCGAGCAGCGCCACGCCAGGCGCCGGGACCGCAGGGCGGACCGTGACGGCGACCGGGAGCTGGCCGCGTACAACGCCTACCTGGCCTCTCTGAGGACCCGGGAGCAGTAGGGCGGCCCGCGGCCGGTACGCCGTCCCGGCGAGCCCGCGAGCCCCTGGGGGCGCGACGAGGTGTGCACGGGAGCGTTGAGGCGCGCGGTGGCGCACGGGGCCGCGGACGAGCGACCATGGTGGCCTGGCCGCGGTCCCGGTGCGTGCGCGACCCGTACACCGCGGGGCCGCCGGGAGGAGGACAGTGCTGTGATGGCTGGACTGACGCGGGTGCCGGCGTCCGCGAAGGCGATGACCGTGTGCACGGTCGTGGGCCTGGTGGTGGTCACGGCGTACACGGTGGCCCTGGGAAGCAGCGGGTGGCTCTGGTTCTGCTGGGTGGTGCTGGGCCTGGTCACCCTGGGCGTGTACGCGACCCGGAACTGAGAGGACCGTGTACGCGATCCGCGGATGGACCATGTTCACCATGTTCGCGCCGCGGAGCTGAGCACACACCGGCGGCGAGGAACGTCGCGGAGCAGGACCGAGGAAACGCGCCGCACACAGC
The DNA here is from genome assembly GCF_022699385.1 of Streptomyces tubbatahanensis. Lineage (NCBI taxonomy): Bacteria > Bacillati > Actinomycetota > Actinomycetes > Kitasatosporales > Streptomycetaceae > Streptomyces > Streptomyces tubbatahanensis. The sequence goes on from NZ_CP093846.1 coordinate 805,662, forward strand.
GCCGGGCTCCGGCGGCCTCTCAACGCCGCCGGAGCCCGGCGCGGGGGCGGGGCCCCAGGAAGTGACCCCGCCGGTCAGCCGCCGGAGCCGAACTCCGCCAGGAACGCCTTGTCGAACGCCTTCAGGTCGTCGGGCTTACGGCTGGTGATCAGCTTGTTGGTACCGCCGTCGCAGACCTTGACCTGCTCGTCGACCCAGTTGCCGCCCGCGTTGCGGATGTCGGTACGCAGGCTCGGATACGAGGTCAGCGTCCTCCCCCGCACCACGTCGGCCTCGACCAGGGTCCACGGGGCGTGGCAGATGGCGGCGACCGGGAGCCCCGCCTCGAAGAACCCCTTCACGAACGCGACGGCCTTCTGGTCCGTGCGCAGGAGGTCGGGGTTGGCCACACCACCGGGCAGGACGAGTCCGTCGAAGTCGGACGGCTGTGCCTGGGCGACGAGCTGGTCGACGGGGAAGGTGTCGCCCCGGTCCAGATGGTTGAAGGCCTGGACGGGCCCGGTGCTGGTGGACAGCAGGACGGGCGTGCCGCCCGCTTCCTTCACGGCGTCCCACGGGTCGGCCAGCTCGATCTGTTCTGCGCCCTCGGGCGCGACGAGAAAGGCAACACGCACGTGACCTCACGTCCTTTCCGTCGTCTCGCGTGCGTCCCTGCGGGTCCCCGCTGGGCGCGGACGTATGCCTGCGGCCGCGGCTCCGAGCACGCCGGACACCCCGCACACGCCCTGCGTCCTGACACGCCGCACACGCCCCGGACACGCCGACCGGGCCGAGCCCGCCGTCAGCCCTGGGGACGGCCCCGGAAGAGCCGGGCGGCGGCCGCCAGACACAGGGCGGCGAACCCGACGGTGACGGCGGCACCCGCGGCGACCTTGGCCGTGGAGAAGTCACCGCGGAAGACGTCACGGACGGCGTCGACGGTATAGCGGAACGGGACGGCGCGCGAGACGCCGTCGAGCCAGCCGGGGGCCAGTTCCATGGGCAGCAGCAGGCCGGAGAGCAGCATCAGCGGAAGCACGGTCGTGTTGGCGATGGCGGCGAACTCGGGCGTCGTCTTCACCCTCATACCCAGACCGTGGGAGAGCGCCGCGAGCGCGGCGGACAGCACGGCGACGAAGGCCAGGCCCACCACGATCCCCCACCATGGGGCCCGCAGCCCGAAGGCCAGCCCGAGGAGCACCAGCAGCACGGACTGGGCCACCAACTGCACGACGTCCCGCAGAGTGCGGCCGAGCAGCATGGCGAGCGGACTGACCGGGGTGACCCGCATCCGGTCGACGACGCCGGTGGTGCGCTCGACCAGCTGCCCCATCCCCACGAACGCGCCGCCCAGCAGCGCCAGCTGGATGAGGACGCCGGGCACGAGCGTCTGCCACGACGAACCCTCCTGCCCCAGGTCGAGGTGGGTCAGCAGCGGGCCGAAGAGGGCCAGGAAGAGCAGCGGCTGGAGCATCCCGAAGTACAGGCTGGTCTTCGAGCGCAGCGTCGCGCGGAGGCAGCGGCCGAAGACGAGGCCCGTGTCGGCCCAGAAGTGCCCGCCCTCGGGCGGTTCCGGGGCAGCGGGTGGAGAAGTGGCGGTCTCGGTGGTCATGGCGATGAGCGCTTCCGTCGGTGAAGCGACCGCTGTCGGTGTGCTCGACGCGTCGGGTCGCTGGGGCGGGCTGTGGTTTCAGACGGCGACGGGTTCCCGGCTGGGACCGCGTCCGGTGAGGGCGAGAAAGGCGTCTTGGAGGGAGGCGTCCTGGCCGGGACCGTGGTCCCGCTTGAGCGCCTCGGGGGTGCCCTCGGCGACGGGGCGGCCGCCCTCGACGACGACGACCCGGTCGGCGAGCGTGTCGGCCTCGTCCAGATAGTGGGTGGTCAGGAAGACCGTGGTGCCGTGCTCGCGGCGGATGCGGCGCACCAGGTCCCACAGTTCGGCGCGAGCGCCCGGGTCGAGCCCGGTGGTGGGCTCGTCGAGGAAGAGGACCTCGGGCCGGTTGACCAGGCCGAGGGCGATCTCCAGCCGACGCCGCTGACCACCGGAGAGAGCCGCCGTCGGCCGGTCCAGCAGCTCCGTCAGGCCGAGGTCGTCGGCGAGTTCGGCCGCCCGGCGCCGCGCCTCGGGCTTGGGCACGTGGTGCAGCCGGGCCTGGGTGACCAGCTCTTCGCGGGCGCCGCAGCCCGGGTCGAGACCGCCGGCCTGGGCCACGTAACCGATCCGGGAGCGGACGGCGGACGGCTCGGTGAGCAGGTCGTACCCGGCGACGCGGGCCGTGCCGCCAGTGGGCCGCAGCAGCGTGGTGAGCATGCGGAGCGTGCTGGTCTTGCCCGCGCCGTTGGGGCCGAGGAAACCGAGGATCTCCCCGCGCCCCACCGTCAGGTCGAGTCCCCGCACGGCGTGCACGGGGCCCGCCCCGAGCGCGTAGGTGAGGGAGAGCCCGCGGAGGTCGAGAGCGGGCCTGTCCGGAAGAGAGGTGGGTGCTTCCATGCCAGGAGGAAAACACAGCGCACTGCAAAAGTGCAATGCGATTCAGTTTTGCAGTCGGGTTAGACTTCCTGTATGAGTGAGGGGCTGCGGGAGCGCAAGAAGCGGCAGACACGGCGACGCATCCGGGAGGTCGCCATGCGCCAGTTCGTGGAGCGGGGCTTCGACAAGGTGACCATCGCGGAGGTCGCCGCCGAGGCCGAGGTGTCCGTGAACACCCTCTACAACTACTTCGAGGCCAAGGAGGATCTGGTACTGCCGCCCGACGAAGCCTCCCCGCTGCGACTCGCCGAGATCGTCCGGGAGCGGCCGACGGGCGCGTCGCCCGCCCGGGCGGTACTCACCCGGCTGCGCGAGGAAGTACGCGGCCGCGAACGGCAGCTCGGCCTCACCGACGGCTTCGGGCAGGTCTTCGAGATGATGCGGGCCGCACCCACCCTCACCGCACGCCTGGAAGACCTGGGACACGAGATGACCGAGGCGCTGGCCGCGCAGCTCGCCGCGGAGACCGGCACCGACAGGGACGACCCCACGCTGTGCGCCGCCGCCGGGCAGATCGGATGGTTCCACTCGCTGGTCTTCGCCGAGATCGGGCGCCGCCTGGTCGCGGGACGCACACCCGACGAGATCGCCACCGACGTCCTCCAACTCCTCGACGCCGTCGAGGAACTGCTGGGCGAACGCGCCTTCACCTACGCCGTACGCGGCGGCACCCCGCCAAAGGACCGACCGCGTTCAGGGTGACCCTCGCAGCAGCCTTCACCGGCCTCGGCGACGGCTCCCGTGCCGCTGTGCGCAGTCCGCCGTACGGGAGGCAAAGCGCGGGCGGCGCGCGCGGTTCCCGCCGGTGACCAGGGCCTGCGCCCGGCGCCCGGCATCCGGCTCCCCGCCGGCCGGACGAGGCGGAACCGGAAGCCGCTCCGCCTCGTCCGGCTGGTCGATGAGATGCGGAAGAGCGGGCATCACAGCAGGTCAGGACCTGCTCTGGACGCCCACTTGCGGCCTGCCGCAGATTTTCTCGGCTGATCCGGAATCCATCCGTTTGAGGCGGACGCCTCGGGTACCCGCCGCCTCAGACAGAGATCACATCCCGAATTCCATGAGGAGGGATTCACCATGGCCGAGAACCAGGGCAACTTCGCCAACGACCGTCAGCGCGCCTCTGAGGCCGGCCAGAAGGGTGGCCACGAGAGCAGCGGCAACTTCGCGAACGACCCGCAGCGTGCCTCTGAAGCCGGCCAGAAGGGCGGCCACGAGAGCAGCGGCAACTTCGCCAACGACCCGCAGCGTGCCTCCGAAGCCGGCCAGAAGGGCGGCCACGAGAGCAGCGGCAACTTCGCCAACGACCCGCAGCGTGCCTCCGAAGCCGGCCAGAAGGGCGGCGAACACAGCGGTGGTGGCCAAGGGCGATAGCCGAGTCGCCTGACCGGCGGAGAAAAGCAGGGGCCAACCCTCCTGCGGTGCCTCCTGGGGCCGGTGGGCCGAACGCCACGGTGTTCGGCCCACCGGCCCCCTTTCCGTGTCGGCACCGCGTGCGCGACGTCTGACGCCTGTGCGCCGGCACCGGCACCGGCACCGGCCCGCCCGGGGAGTCCGCGGACGGCGCGTGCGGCGGCGCCCGGTGAACGATCTTGCCCGAGTCCCGGGGCCCGGCTACTCTCGGCGCCCGTGGTGAGGGGGGACGCGGGGGACGTGGAGCACGCAGAAGGCTCGAGATACGCGGGAGGCGCGGGACGGGCGCTGGACGCGACGCCCGGCGCGCGCGCAAGCACCGCGGAACCGGCGACTCCCACACTGCCGCGCCGTACCGTCGGCGTTCTGGCGGGCTGCGTCACCGCGCTGCCCGGGCTGCTGTACCTCGTACTCGCCGGCGTCCTCCTGGGTCCGCTGCTGCTGTGGCCCCGTACCAGAGGGCGCGCCGTGGCCACCTTCGCCGCAGGGGCCCGGCGACTGGCCGCCGTCGAGCGGCGGCGCAGGTCGCTGTTCTTCGCCGACCGCTTCCCCGATCACCGCGCCGATCACCGCACCCCCCGCTTCCCCGACGGCGAGGCGCCCGACTTCCCCGACGGCGAGGCGCCCGACGAGCGGATCGTGCGCTACCTCGCGGCGCGCACCGGCGCGGGCCTGCTGACCGGTGTGGTCGTGGCCCTCCTCTGTGTCGGGGCCGTACTGGCCGCGCTCCTGGTCGCCGGGCTGGCGCGGGGCACGCTCGACTGGCTCGACCTGGCCGGACAGTGCCTCCTCGGAGGGGTACTGCTCTTCCTCGACGTCCAGGGTCTGCGCTGGCTGGACAGCGCCGACGCACGCCTGGCACGCGCGTGCTTCGGCCCCTCGGAGCGGGATCTCCTCAGGCGGCGCATCGACGAACTGGCCGCCAGCCGCGCCGCGGTGCTGCGCGCGGTGGACACCGAGCGCCGTCGCATCGAACGCGACCTGCACGACGGTGTGCAGCAGCGGCTGGTGGCGTTGGCCATGCTGCTCGGCCGCGCCCGGCGCGAGGGCACTCCCGAACGGTCGGGCGAACTCGTCCACCAGGCCCACCTGGAGTCGCAGGAAGTCCTGCGGGAACTGCGCGAGGTCGCCTGGCGGGCCTACCCGACCGCGCTGGACGCCCTCGGGCTGCGAGAAGCTCTCGCCTCTGTCACCGAACGCAGCGGACTGCCCGTGCGCACGGACTTCCACCTGAGCCGCCCCCTGCCCGCCTCCGTGGAGACAGCCGCCTACTTCCTCGTCTCGGAGTGCGTGACCAACGCCGCCAAGCACGCGGCCGCCACCGGGGTCGTGGTCAGCGTGCGGCAGGAGGAGGCGCTTCTCCTCGTCCGGGTCCAGGACGACGGCGTCGGCGGCGCCGACCCGGCAGGCAGTGGGCTGACCGGGCTGCGCAGCCGGGTGGGCGCCCTCGACGGACGACTGCACCTGCACAGCCCCTCCGGGGGACCCACCATCGTCACAGCGGAGCTGCCGTGCGCGTAATGCTGGCCGAGGACTCCACCCTCCTGCGGGAAGGGCTGGTGCGGCTGCTCACCGAAGAAGGGCACGAGGTTCCCGCAGCGGTGGCGGACGCCCCGGGTCTGCTGCGCGCTGTCGAGGCCGCGCCCCCGGACCTCGTCGTCGTGGACATCCGGATGCCGCCGACCCACACCGACGAGGGGCTGCGCGCCGCCCTGGAGATCCGCGACCGGTGGCCCGAGGTCGGTGTCCTCGTACTGAGCCAGCACCTGGAACGGCACTACGCGGCCCAGTTGCTGACCTCCGGGCCCGAGCGGGTCGGCTACCTGCTCAAGGACCGGGTCGCGCAGGTCGGGGAGTTCCTCGACGCGCTGGAGCGGATCCACGCGGGCGGTGCCGCCCTCGACCCGGAAGTCGTACGGCAACTGGTGCTCCGCTCCACACACACCGACCCGCTGGCGCGGCTGACCCCGCGCGAGCGCGGCGTGCTCGAATCGCTGGCCGAGGGCCACACCAACGCGGCGATCGCCGCGCACCTGCACATCTCCCTGAGCGCGGTGGAGAAGCACCTGGGCACCGTCTTCGACAAGCTGGGTCTGCGGCACGCCGCAGGGTACAACCCCCGGATTCTCGCGGTTCTGCGCTACCTGGAGTCGTGAGCTGTTCTCCGGCGGGGGCAGGCGGCCGTCTCCCGGTCGCGGGTCTCTTCCTGGCACATACGATGGCGTCCGGAGTAGGCCGGACAGGCCACCCGGAGGGAGGAGCAGCGTCAGGTGAGCAACACCGAGACACGCCCGGCCGAGGTGCGCTGTGCGGCCGGCCCCCACACACAGCCGGCGCCGGACGTCGAAGTGCTCTTCCCACGCAGCGTGCCGTTGGGCGGTCCGCGAGGGATGACGGTGCGGCGCACACTTCCGCAGCGTGCCCGCTCCCTGATCGGCGCCTGGTGCTTCGCCGACCACTACGGGCCCGACGACGTCTCCGTGACCGGCGGAATGGACGTCGCTCCGCATCCGCACACCGGTCTGCAAACCGTCAGTTGGCTGTTCTCGGGCGAGATCGAGCACCGCGACAGTCTGGGCACCCGCGCGCTCGTCCGCCCGGGTGAGCTGAATGTGATGACGGGCGGTCACGGCATCAGTCACTCGGAGGTCTCCACCGCCCGGACGACCGTCCTCCACGGCGTCCAGCTGTGGGTTGCCCTGCCCGGAACGCACCGGCACACCGCGTCCGCCTTCCAGCACCACGTGCCACGTCCGGTGCCCCTGCGGGGCGGGGAGGCCCGGGTCTTCCTCGGCTCCCTGGCCGGCGAGACCTCGCCCGTGCCCACGTTCACCCCGCTGCTCGGCGCCGAGATCACGCTGGAACCGCACGCGGCCACCACTCTCGCGGTCGACCCGGAGTTCGAGCACGGCGTGCTCGTCGACACCGGGGAGATCACCCTCGCGGGGCAGGCACTCGGCCCCGCCGAACTCGGCGCTCTCCGCCCCGGAAGCACCACCCTGGCCCTCACCAACACGGCAGGTGTCCCCGCCCGCCTGCTCCTCCTCGGCGGCACGCCGTTCGGCGAGGAGATCGTCCTGTGGTGGAACTTCCTCGGCGCTTCGCACGACGACATCGCACGCGCCCGGGCCGACTGGACGGCAGGGCGGAGGTTCGGCGAGGTGGAGGGCTACGACGGCGACCCACTCCCCGCTCCCCCGCTCCCGAACGTCGCGCTGAAACCCCGGAGCCGGCCAAGATGCTGACTTTCTGCTGACGGGCGACGGCAGGAGCCGGGGTCGGTCATGCGTGCAGCCTGGACCGCCAGGGGTGCCCGGAATGCACGAGGTCCAGCCACCCGGCGAGGAGAGCGCGCCGTGCGGGGCTCAGCAGGGGCAGGACCGCGTCGAAGTCCGCCTGGTCCTTCGGCCGCGGCGCCTTCGCCTTGAACAGCAGCACCACCTCAGGGGCCTGGTAGGGGATATGGTCCCCCGTCCGCTCGATGAGTCTGTCGTACGGCAGCCGGAGCCTCTCGTCCCGCCTGCAAATCCACGTCCTGCCCTCATGCGGCTCGCGGAAGACGTCGAGCAGGTACTGGCCGCTCCCCGGATCGCGCAGCCAGGTCTGGTACGTGGCTGCCAGCGCCTCGGGCCCCGGCTCCGTCCAGATCCGTCCGGAACCCACCGCGTCGAACGCGCCCTCGGGAAAACGGCGCCGGATCTCGGGGAAGCCCGCCGCCGGCACGGCGATCTCCAGGTCGCCGTGCTCGCGTGACTGTTGCCCTCGGAACAGGTCGAGCGCCCACCCCGCCGCGACGCACCAGGGCGCGCTCACCCCCTCCAGCCGCTCAGCGGCGTGTTCCGGACGCCAGGGATCCGCCCAGCGGGCGTCCAGTTCGGCGGCGCCGAGCACGGCGCCGCCGGGCGGCAGGTCGTCGGTCATCGGTACAACTTACCGCCGCACCGCGTGGTGATCAGCTGCGCGACCTGGGGCGCTTGTGCGGTGAGGTAGAAGTGGCCGCCGGGGAAGGTGACCGGCAGGCAGGCCACGAAGACCGGGCACCCGGCCCGGCCCCTTCACTCGTCCTGAGAGGTCTCCTGCATCGGCTCCTGGGCATCCGGAGCGCTCGGGGCCTCTTCGGTGTTCTCGGACGCGCGCAGTTGGCTGCTCCGGGACTTCACCGCCGCCGTCGCCCCCGCCGCCGCCGCGGCGAGGGCCGCGGGCACCATCCAGGCGCGGTTCAGGTGATGGCCGCACGCGTGGTCCAGGGAGATCCGGCCAGGACCCGCCACCGCGATGCCGGCGCCGACCAGGCCGTACAGGGCGGGCAGTTCGTACCCGCCCGAGGTGTTGAAGAAGCCGTTGGGGGCGTGGACCGCGGCCGCGCCGGCCATGCCGCCGACCACCGCCGCGCCCCCCGCGGGGGTGGCGAGCCCGAGGGCGAGCAGCGCCCCGCCTCCGGCCTCGGCGAGGCCGGAGGCGACCGCGTTGGCTTTGCCCGGCTTGTAGCCGAGGGACTCCATGAACTGGGCGGTGCCCTCCAGGCCGTGGCCCGAGAACCAGCCGAAGAGCTTCTGGGCGCCGTGGGCGAACAGTGCGCCGCCCGCGCCGAGGCGCAAGGTCAGCAGTCCGAGATCGCGTCGGTCGAAGCATGTCACGGCGATACCTCCTGGAGTCTGATGGCTGAGGGGCCGGGGAACGGCGGCCGGGTACCCGCACGCGGCGGCCCGGTACCCGCACGCTCAGCGGCGCTCGCTCCAGCGATCCGGGTCGGTTTCGAGAGCCGGCCTGTCCCAGCCCCCGTTGTCGGCGGCTGCCTCGTAGGTGCTCTGCAGGAAGGACATCAGCGCCGCATCCGGGTTCCCGGCGGTGCGCACCGCCTCGTAGGGCAGCAGGTACTGCCCGTTCTGCGGGCTGTAGTGGGCGTCGGCGGGTGCGACGGGGTGGGAGCGGAAGCCGTCGGGTTCGGGGTAGGCGTACGCATAGAAGGCGCCCTCCTCTCCTCCGCCGGGCCAGAATCCGCAGCTGCTCAGTTCCCGTGAGTAGCCCTCGACCATGACCCAGTCCCCGCAGTTCGGGGCGCCGCCCGGGTGGGTGGGGGCGGAACGTCCGGAGAAGCGGGTGCAGGCCAGGTCCATGGCGCCCCAGAAGAAGTGCACCGGGCTGACCTTGCCCGCGTAGCGGGCTCTGAAGGCGCCCATGACGCGGTCCGCCTGGAGCAGTTGGCGCCAGAACAGGTGCGCCGCTTGTGCGTCGTAGGAGGCGTGCCGGAGGTCCTCGGTGAAGGGGATCGCCGGTTCGACCTCGTTCGGGTGGTCCTGGATCGGGGCTTCGATGCCCAGCTCGTCCAGGGCCCGCATCGTCTCGTGGTGGAACCGGGCCACCGGCTTGGGCGCCAGGGGAACGTGCCGGGTGCCGCCGTCGCTGGTGCGGATGTGCAGCCGGTGGTCGACGAAGTCGAACTCGATCTCGAAGGCTCCGGTGCCGTACGGGATGCTCGAGGTGGTCAGCCCTCGCGCGCTGACGTAGAAGGTGACCTGCCACCAGTGGTTGACCAGCGGCGCGTGGGCGAGCCGTACCTTGCCGACGATCTGTGTCCACATGTGCAGGGTGTCCCTGGTCTCGGACCAGTCCGCCACCCGCAGGCGGGGCCACGCCTGCGCTGTGCGAGGTGTCTGGGTCATCGTCGCGCCTCCCGGCTCGGCGTCACGAACGCAGCCGCCCCCACGGCTCTCCCAGGTTCGGGCCCGCGCGGGGCGGGGGCAACTCGGGCACGTGACCGGTGACAGTGGGTCGTCTCCTGATCGGCGGTGCGTGACGGTGGCGCGGGGGCGGGGCGCGCGGGACGGTGCTCTGCGCCGTCCACTCGCCCGAACACGCCGGACCGATCTACGCTGTTAACAGCCGCTTTGGACGGTAGGTGCCGACATGCCGGAAGTTCTGATAACTGTCATCGTGGTCGTCGCCGCGCTCGCGCTCCTGGGCGTCCTGTCGTCGGTGCGCGTGATCAAGCAGTACGAACGCGGGGTCGTGCTGCGCCTCGGACGGCTGCTCGGAGAGGTGCGACGACCGGGGGTGACGCTCGTCGTTCCGTTCGTCGACCGGCTGCGCAAGGTGAACATGCAGATCATCACCATGCCCGTCCCCGCCCAGGAGGGCATCACGCGGGACAACGTGACGGTCCGCGTCGACGCGGTCGTCTACTTCAAGGTGGTGAAACCGGCGGACGCGGTGATCCGGGTCGAGGACTACCAGTTCGCCGTCTCGCAGATGGCCCAGACCTCGCTGCGGTCGATCATCGGAAAGAGCGACCTGGACGATCTCCTCTCGGACCGGGAGAAGCTCAACCAGGGCCTGGAGCTGATGATCGACAGCCCGGCCGTCGACTGGGGCGTGCAGATCGACCGCGTGGAGATCAAGGACGTGTCGCTGCCGGACACCATGAAACGGTCGATGGCCCGGCAGGCCGAGGCGCACCGTGAACGCCGGGCCCGGGTCATCAACGCGGACGCGGAACTCCAGGCGTCGAAGCGGCTCGCGGAAGCGGCCGAGCAGATGTCGGTGCAGCCGGCGGCCCTGCAACTGAGGCTGCTGCAGACCATCACGGCTGTCGCCGCCGAGAAGAACTCCACTCTCGTCCTCCCCTTCCCCGTCGAGCTTCTGCGCTTCCTGGAGCGCGCGCAGCAACCCGACACGGAGGACACGGATTCCTCCGCGCCGGGCGCCGCCTCCTCCGCGTCGCGACAGCAGGCGGCCACAGCGGAAGCGGGGGCAGGCGCAACGCAGAAGGGCGCACGGGAACGTGCGGTCCGGACCGGTCCGCAGGAGGAGGTCGCCCGCACTTTCCGGTCCGCTGCGCAGGGGCGCGGGCCGCGCACCGGGGCGGTCTCGCCGGATCTCGCGGGCCTCTTCTCGGGATCTCTGCCGTCCGATCCCGCCGCCGCGCCGCGTGATGCGGCCATGACGCTCCCGGAGTTGCAGGTGACCGGGCTTCCCACGGCGGCGGACGCCGTCGAGCGCGGCGCGGGGGACCGGGACCCGGAGCCCACCGCCGAGGGCGACGAGGAGACCGCGAAGGAGCGGCCGGGGGATCCGGAGCGCTTCGGACGCGGCCGTCACCACCGTCACCGCCCCGGCAAACGCGCCGCCTGAGTTCTCTTCCCGCCCCCCGGGCCTCGTCGCCCGGGGGGTTTACGGCTCTCGTGCGCGAAGAAACCTTCCACTCCGTGGAGGGGCTACGATCGTTACCTGGATCACACGACGATCACACGGCCTGGCAGGTCGTCGGCGCGTCGGGCACGTCAACCATGCCAGGCACGCCGGCCATGCCAGACACGTCAGCAGGGAGTCAGCATGGACCCGATCGGACCCGCTCGCGGGGGGTCAGGCATACGCACGGCCCGAGGGCGCCGGGTGGGCTCGCCTGCCTGGGGCGACACGACAGCCGAGCCGCTCGCGTAGGGCCCGGAGGCGACCGGTGTTCTACTACGTGCTCAAGTACGTGTTGTTGGGGCCGCTGTTGCGGCTGGTCTTCCGGCCCCGGATCGAGGGTCTGGAGAACGTGCCGTCGGAGGGCGCGGCGATCGTGGCGGGGAACCACCTGTCCTTCTCCGACCACTTCGTGATGCCCGCCATCCTCAAGCGCCGCATCACCTTCCTCGCCAAGGCCGAGTACTTCACGGGCCCTGGTCTCAAAGGACGGCTGACGGCGGCCTTCTTCCACAGCGTGGGGCAGATTCCCGTCGACCGTTCGGGCAAGGGGGCGGGGCAGGCCGCCATCGACGAGGGGCTGCGGGTGCTGCGCAGGGGCGAGTTGCTCGGCATCTACCCGGAGGGCACCCGCTCACACGACGGCCGCCTCTACAAGGGCCGGGTCGGCGTGGCGGCGATGGCGCTCGGTGCGGGGGTGAAGGTGGTGCCGTGCGCCATGGTCGGCACGTTCGAACTCCAGCCTCCGGGGCGCAAGTTGCCGCGCATGGGACGGGTCACCATCAGATTCGGTGAGCCACTGGACTTCTCCCGCTTCGCGGGACTGGAGAGCGAGCGGACGGTGCTGCGGGCGGCCACCGACGAGATCATCCACGAGATCCTGCGGCTGTCGGGACAGGAGTACGTGGACATGTACGCCCCCGACGCGAAGGCGGCGCAGGCCGAGGAGCGCGCCCGGGGCAGACGTTCGAAGGGACGCTCGCGGGGGCCGGCAGGCGGGGCCGGCGCCGACGGGCGGCGCGGCGCGGGACGTTGAGGGGCCGCGGCGCCGCGAAGGATGCGCCGTCGGCGTAATCGTCGAGGGCGAAACCCTGCTGACTGCCGGGCCGCCGCAGGCCTAGCGTGCCTTCATGGCAAACGGATCACGAGCCCTGGTGCTGGGCGCGACGGGTCAGATCGGGCGGACAGCGGTGCGTGCGCTGGCCGGGGACGGGTGGGAGGTGACGGCCGCCTCCCGTGGCGGCGGACGGGACGCGCGATGGCCGTCGCAGGTGCGCGCCGTCGCGCTGGACCGGGATGAGCCCGGCGCACTGGAGGCGGCCGTGGGCGACGGCTTCGGCCTGCTGCTCGACGTGACGGCCATGACCGCTGCGCACGCCCGGCAGATCGCGGGCCTCGCCGGCCGGATCGGCTCGGCGGTCGTCCTGTCCACCGCAGCCGTCTACGAGGACGAGAAGGGCCGCGGTTTCGCCACCCAGGACGAGCCGGACGGCTGGCCGCGCTACCGGGTGCCCCTCGCGGAGACGGACCGCACCATGCGGCCGGACGAGGAGGTGTACGGCGCGCGCAAGGTGGTCATCGAGAACGCGCTGACGGCGCTGGGCGACCGGCTGCCCGTCACGATGCTGCGGGCGAGCGCCGTGTACGGCCCGTACTGCCGCACCCCGCGCGAGGCGTACTTCGTCAAGCGGTGGCTGGACGGGCGCCGGGTGCGGGTGCTGGCGTACAACGGGGAGAGCCGCTTCCACCCGGTCCATGTCGACAACATCGCGGAGCTGGTGCGTTGTGCCGGGCGCCGTCCCGGGTCGCGGGTGCTCAACGCCGCCGATCCGCAGGCGCCGACGGTCGCCAGGATCGCGGAACTGCACGACGAGGCACTCGGCTGGGAGTGCGAGACGGTGCTGATGGACAGCGCGCCGCCCGCCGACGCGCCGTCGGTGGGCCTCACTCCGTGGTCGCTGCCGCATCCGCTGGTGCTGGACATGTCGGCCGCCGAGCGGGAGTTGGGCTACCGGCCGGTGACCACGTACGAGCAGGCGCTGCCCGCGACGGTGGAGTGGCTGGCAGACCACATACGGGGCCGGGACGTAGCCGAGGCGCTGCCGAGGCTGGCCGCGGCGTACGAACCGCTGGAGCGCCTGTTCGACTACGCGGCCGAGGACAGCTGGCTGGCGTCACACGGGCGGTGAGAGACGGCTGAGGGGCGGACCGGAACGCATCCGGTCCGCCCCTCGCGGCTGCCTGCCCTCAGTGGGCGTCCCTCGCGGACGGTGTCACGGAGTGCGGGCGGGCACCGCTGCGGCCTTGGCCTTCGCCGATGCCTTGGCCGCGGACTTGACCGGCTGCGGCTCGGCGTGCGGCGAGCAGGTCACGTCCTTGGCGTCGACGGTGCCCTTGAGCAGGTAGGCGTCGACACGCTTGTTGATGCAGTCGTTCTTCAGGTTGGTGATGCCGTGCGAGCCCGCGCCCTTCTCGGTGATCAGACGGGATCCCTTGAGCCGCTTGTGCAGCTCGACGCCACCGGGGTAAGGAGTGGCCGCGTCGCGGGTGGCCTGGATCATCAGCACCGGGTGCGAGGTCTTGGCGTGGATGTTCAGCGGCTTGTGCTGCTTGAGGGGCCACACGCCGCACGGGTAGTTCATCCAGGCGTTGGACCAGGTCAGGAACGGGTACTTCTCGTGCAGCCGGGTGCTGTCGCGGTCCCAGATCTTCCAGTCGCGCGGCCACTGCGCGTCGTTGCACTCGACGGCGGTGTAGACGGCGTTGCTGTTCTCGCTGGCCTTGTTGCCCTCGACGTCCGACATGTCGGGGGCCGCGGCCTCGATCAGCGGCTTCTCGTCACCGCCCAGGTAGGCGGCCCACACCGAGGCGACCTCGGCCCAGGCGGAGTCGTAGTACGGGGCGCTCTGGAAGAAGCCCAGCAGCTCGGAGGGGCCGACGACGCCGCCGATGGGGTCCTTCTTCGCGGTGGAGCGCAGCTCGCGCCACTTGGCCTCGATCTTCTCGGGCGTCGAGCCGATGTTGTAGACGTCGTCGTGCTTGGCCACCCACTTCTTCCAGTCCTCCCAGCGGGTCTGGAAGGCGATGTCCTGGTCGAGGTTGACGTCGTACCAGATCTTCTTCGGCGAGGGGTTGACGATGCTGTCGGTGATCATCCGGCGGATGTGTCCGGGGAACAGCTCCGCGTAGACCGCGCCCAGGTACGTGCCGTAGGAGACGCCGAGGTAGTTGAGCTTCTTGTCGCCGAGCGCGGCACGGATGACGTCGAGGTCGCGGGCCGTGTTGGGCGTGGTCATCTGCGGCAGGAGGTCGCCGCCGCGCTCCTTGCAGCCGTCCGCGTACTCCTTGGCGAGCTTGCGCTGGGCGCGCTTGTCGGCCTCGCTGTCGGGCACCGGGTCGTCCTTGGGTGCCTTGACCCACTCCTGGGGGTCGGCGCAGGAGATGGGCGCGGAGTGGCCGACGCCGCGCGGGTCGAAGCCGACGAAGTCGTAGGCGGTGGCGGCCTTGGCCCACAGCGGGTTCTCGTCGGGGATGCGGTTGGGGAAGGCCATCCCGGAGCCGCCGGGGCCGCCCGGGTTGTAGACGAGGGAGCCCTGCCGCTTGCCCTTGCCGCCGGTGCTGCGGGCCCGGTCGACGGCGAGTTTGATCTTCTTGCCGTCGGGCTTGGCGTAGTCGAGCGGCACGCTCACCCAGCCGCACTCGACGCCGTCCTTCAGGCCCCAGTCCGCGGGGCAGTCCTTCCAGTCGACACCGGCGCGGGCGGCGCGGGCGGCCGCCTTGTGGACGCCGCGGGCCTCGGCGGAGCCGTGCCGCCCGGTGTGCTGCGCGTGGGTGCCGGTACCGTCGGCGAACGCGTTCGGTACGGATATGAGGCCGGCCGTGAGGGCTCCGGCGGCGAGGGTGCCGGCGGCGGCTATGGCCGCCTTCCGTCTGGTCACGTGTACTTGTCCCCCTTCGGGTGCTGCCGCATGTGTGACGGCGGTGGTCGGTGACCACGGTGGTGGTGTCAGGGGGATCTTTCTCCCTCACGGGCGGTAAGGGACAGGGCAGAGGTTGGTTCTTTACCAAGACGTATCTTTGTGCCGTACCTCACCAAGAAGTGAAGGTCAGCGCCTCGTCGAGCACCCACCGCAGCCGCAGCGCGTCCTGCGCCACGGCCGTCACCAGCACGCCGGGACCCGCCAGCGGGGTGACGGCGGCCGTCTCACCCAGCAGCCTCGGCTGCTCCGGCTCGTCGCCCAGACCGGGGTCCACGACGAGGAGTTGGCCCACCGCACGGTGCCCTCCCAGCACCGCGCCGTCGTCCCAGCCGGGCGCGCCCGGGCCGAAGTCGAGCTGCTGGTCGAGCAGCGGACGCCCGGCGTACCGCACCGTCAGGCGGCTGCTGAGCCGCCCAGGGCCCTCCCCCGCGCGGCCGAGCACCTGCTCGTCCCGCAGCACGAGGCGGGCGCCGGGAGCCAGCTCTACGCGGATGCGCTGGCGCAGCTCGCTGCCGCACACGGAGATCAGCGGCTCGGGCAGCCAGTGCAGCAGGCCGCCCTCACCGACCTGAAGGTGCACGTCCCAGTGGGCGGGGTCCGCGGTGCGGCCCGGCAAGGCCAGGGTGGCGGCGCTGCCGTCCACCCGCAGCGCCGCGCCGGCGCGGACGCGGGTCTCGATGGCCAGCCGGTCCCCGCCCAGCGGCGCGCTCATCGCCCCCACGAGAGTGACCCGCGCCCGCGAGGGGTCCGCCGAGCGGGTGCGGCGCACGGCGAACGGCCCCTCACCGCTGCGCAACGGGAGCGCCGTGCCGCCGCGCCCGTCGGGTGCCGCGGTGATCCGGGCGTGGGCCCGCACGCCGGTGGCGGGCAGCGCTGTCGCCGTCGTCATGCCTGGTGACCTGCGTGGGCCGCCGCCTGCTCAGGCTCGGCCCGGGGTGCGTCCGCCGCGCCCGTCCAGTCCGCGAGCCGGGCGCGCACCCAGTCGGCCACCGGATCCACACCGGGCTCGCCCCGCAACGACTGGAAGAACACGGGCAGTTCGCCGCGCTGCTGCTTGGCGTCCCGCGCCATGCCCTCCAGGTCGGAGCCCACGTAGGGGGCCAGGTCGGTCTTGTTGACGATGAGCAGGTCGGCCGTGGAGACGCCGGGTCCTCCCTTGCGGGGGATGTCGTCACCGCCCGCCACGTCGATGACGAAGATCTGCTCGTCCACCAGGCCCTTGGAGAACGTCGCCGTCAGGTTGTCACCGCCGGACTCGACCAGGACCAGGTCGAGCGGGCCGATCTCGTCCTCCAGATCCTCGACCGCCTCCAGGTTGGCGGAGATGTCGTCCCGGATCGCGGTGTGCGGGCAGGCCCCCGTCTCCACCGCGGCGATCCGCTCGGGCGGCAGCACGGCCTCGCGGAGCAGGAAGGCGGCGTCCTCGCGGGTGTAGATGTCGTTGGTGACGACGGCGAGCGAGAGCCGGTCGCGCAGCGCGCGGCACAGCGCCGCCACGGTCGCGGTCTTGCCAGAGCCGACGGGGCCGCCCAGTCCGACGCGCAGCGCCCTGCGGCTGCCGTCGGCCCGCACGGCCGAGGCGCTGTGCCGCTCGGGGTAGGTGGTGGGGTGGTCGAGATGCACGGGGTCCTCCAGGAAGTACGGGCAGGGGTACGGGTCGGTGAGGGCGGGCGGGGCAAGGGGGGACGGCCGGCGCCCGGGGGAGACGGGAGCGGGACGCCGTGCGGCGGCGAGCGGGCGGGCCGTCCTCGGGAGGCGAGGCGCGGGCGGGCCGTCCTCAGGAGGCGAAGAGGCGTACGGGCCAGGCCGCGTGCTGCTCAGCGGTGATCTCCAGCAGCGGTGCCGAGGCGGCCGGCAGGTCCTCGACGGGGCCGCGGGCCGCCTCCTCGGCCCGTCTCGCCACCTCCTCCATGTCGGGGGCGAGGCGGGCCGGCACCGCGGTGGCGTCGAACGGGTCGAGGCCGAGCAGGCGGACGACCGCCGTCGCGGGGCCGCTCACGCTCTCGTACGCGGCGGCGTGCGCGGCGTCCAGCGGGGTGAGGCCCGCGGAGCGTGCCGCCAGGCCCAGCACCACCGGCTGATGCGCGCCCTTGGGGCGGGCGGCGGCCAGCGCGTCGAGGCCGGGTCCCGGCCAGGTGGCCCGGGCCGCGCGCATCATCTGCCGGCCCAGTCTGCGTGCCGTACGCCGCAGCGCGGGCGAGGGCGTCCGCGCGTCGGCTGCCTCGTCCAGGGCGAGGGGGTCGGCCCCCGCCGCGGCGGCCGCCGCGAGGGCCGCCGCAGTGAGACCTGCCGTGTGGAGCCGGCCCGCGCAGAAGCGGTGCAGGCTCGCCGCGTCGCGGATCCGGCCCGCCTTCACGGCGGCCTCGGCACCTCCCGAGTGGGCGTGCCCCCCGGCGGGGAACCTGCCGTCGGCGAGCACCAGCAAGGTGGCGGCGCCAGCGCTCATGGTGTGAACCTCCAGTCGTCTCCCGGCGCTCGGCCGCGGGGAGAGGGTGTCGCTCAGAACAGGAAGTACCGCTGCGCCATCGGCAGGGTCTTCGCCGGGGACGGGTCGACAGGGTCGCCGTCGATGGTGACGGTGAAGGTGTCGGGGTCGACGCGTACGTCGGGGCGGGCGTCGTTCTGGCGCATGTCGGCCTTGGTGACGGGGCGGGTGTCGCGGATGGCGACGAACCGCTTGGTGAGGGCCAGCCGTTCGGGCAGGTTGTCGTCGAACGCGGTCCGGGTCACGAAGTTGACGGAGTTGGCGCCCGGGGCCCGCCCGGTGGCGCCGAACATCCGCCGCGGCAGCACCGGCTGCGGGGTGGGGATGGACGCGTTGGCGTCGCCGATCTGCGCGTAGGCGACCTGTCCGCCCTTGATGACGAGCTGTGGTTTGACGCCGAAGAAGGCGGGGTCCCACAGCACCAGGTCGGCGAGCTTGCCGGCTTCCACGGAGCCGATCTCGTCGTCCATGCCCTGCGCGACCGCCGGGTTGATGGTGTATTTGGCGACATAGCGACGTGCCCGGAGATTGTCGGCCCGCCCGTCGCCCGCCAGGGCCCCGTACCGCTCCTTCATCACGTGCGCGGTCTGCCACGTGCGCAGCACGACCTCGCCGATGCGGCCCATGGCCTGGGAGTCGGACGAGATGATCGAGATGGCGCCGAGGTCGTGCAGGGTGTCCTCGGCGGCGATGGTGCTGGGCCTGATGCGGGACTCGGCGAAGGCGAGGTCCTCGGGCACGGCCGGGTTCAGGTGGTGGCAGACCATCAGCATGTCGAGGTGTTCCTCGATGGTGTTGACGGTGTGCGGCCGCGTCGGGTTGGTGGACGAGGGCAGGACGTTGGCCTCGCCGACGACGGTGATGATGTCGGGCGCGTGCCCGCCGCCCGCCCCCTCGGTGTGGTACGCGTGGATGCCGCGCCCGGCGATCGCGGCGAGGGTGTCGCCGACGAACCCGGCCTCGTTGAGGGTGTCGGTGTGGATGGCGACCTGGGCGCCGGTCTCGTCGCAGACGGACAGGCAGGCGTCGATGGCGGCCGGGGTGGCGCCCCAGTCCTCGTGGATCTTGAACCCGACGGCGCCGCCGCGCAGTTGGCTCATCATCGCGGGGCGGGAGACGGTGTTGCCCTTGCCGAGCAGCCCGACGTTGACCGGCAGCCCGTCCATGCCCTCCAGCGTGCGGGCCATGTGCCAGGCACCGGGGGTGACCGTGGTGGCCTTGGAGCCCTCGGCCGGCCCGGTGCCGCCGCCCACCAGCGTGGTGATGCCGGAGGCCAGCGCCTCGTCGATGAGCTGCGGGCAGATGAAGTGCACGTGCGCGTCGATCGCCCCGGCCGTGAGGATCTTGCCGTTGCCGGCGATGATCTCGGTTTCCGGGCCGATGACCAGGTCCGGGTGGACGCCGTCCATGGTGTCCGGGTTGCCTGCCTTGCCGAGCGCGACGATCCGGCCGTCACGGATGCCGACGTCCGCCTTGACGACGCCCCAGTGGTCGAGGACGAGCGCTCCGGTGATCACGGTGTCCGGGGTTCCCTCGGCGCGGGTGACCAGCGACTGCCCCATGGACTCGCGGATGACCTTGCCGCCACCGAAGACGGCTTCGTCGCCCGAGCGCCCGGGGCCGCCGGACAGGTCGTCCTCGATCTCGACGACGAGCGCGGTGTCGGCCAGCCGTACGCGGTCGCCGGTCGTGGGGCCGAAGAGGTCGGCGTAGGCGGCGCGGGACAGCTCAAGCATCGAGGGGGCCTCCAGTGGCGGAACGCAATCCGGCGACGACACGCCGGCCGCCGATGGGTACGAGGGCGACGTCGACGGGGATGCCGGGCTCGAAGCGGACGGCGGTTCCGGCCGCGATGTCCAGGCGCCTGCCCCGCGCGGCCTCGCGGTCGAAGTCGAGTCCGGGATTGGCCTCGGCGAAGTGGTAGTGGGAGCCGACCTGGACGGGCCGGTCGGCGGAGTTGAGCACGGTCAGCCGGGTCACGTCGGCGCCCTCGTTGACCGGCACAGGATCTGCGGCGTAAAGGATCTGACCGGGAATCATGGTGTGCGGCTCCTCGTCGGCGCGGTCAGGCGATCGGCTCGTGGACGGTCACGAGCTTGGTGCCGTCGGGGAACGTCGCCTCGACCTGCACGTCGTGGAGCATCTCGGGGATTCCCTCCATGACGTCGTCGCGCGTGAGGACCGTGCGTCCCGACTCCATCAACTGCGCGACGGTGCGCCCGTCCCTGGCGCCCTCCAGCACGTGCGCGGTGATCAGCGCGGTCGCCTCCGGGTGGTTCAGGCGCACTCCGCGGTCCTTGCGCCGCTGTGCCACGTCGGCGGCGACATGTATGAGCAGCCGCTCCTGCTCGTGCGGGGTCAATTGCATACTCTCCACCTCACCGTCGTCACCGCGCCCGGGAACGCCCAGGTCACTGCGGCGACGACACACGTCGGTAGATGTATCACACACGCGACACTACGGCCGCAACTGCCCCTGAGGTTACGACGTAACTGTTTCGGTGCCGTAAACACCTCTCCCCGCAGCTATCGGCGGCCGTCCGCACGGCTCACAGGACTCACAGGGCACACAGAACTTCCAGGACTCACGGGGCTCACGGGGCCCCCAGGGCTCACGGGGCACTCGGCGAGCACCGCGCACCGCTGGCACTCAGGCAGCCGGGGCGCCATCCGGGCGCTGCGGCGCCGACATGGAGACCAGGGCGCGCAGCCCCCTGGCGAACTCCTCGGGCGCGATCCCGCCCCACAGCGCCTGCTGGACGAAATACCCCTGCACCGCGCCGATCAGGGTGCGGGCCACGTGCACGGTGTTGGCCTGGGGATCGACCCAGCCCCACGCCTGGTACTCCTCGACGAGGCGCGCCCACTGCACCGAGAGCCGGGCGTACGCCTCGTTCAACGCGTCGGCCAGTTCGGGGTTGCGCAGCCCCTCGCCCCACACCTGGACGAGCAGGCGGGGCAGCTCCCGCGGGTCCTTGCCCGCGCCCATGTCCTCCTGGAGCCTGCCGAAGACCTCGCGGAAGAGCTCGTCAGGCGTCGGCGGCACCTCGGCGGCCGCCACCCGCTCGAACGAGGCACGAATCGTGGCCAGCGCTTCTTGCGCCACACCCACGACGATCTCGTCCTTGCCGCGGAAGTACCGGTAGACCGCGCCGGCGGACAGCCCGCTCTCCCGCAGCACGTCCTGCATGGAGGCGGCGTGGAAGCCGTCCCGCAGGAAGCAGCGGCGGGCGCCGTCGAGGATCTGGCGACGGCGGGCTTCGAGGTGTTCAGGGGAGACACGAGCCATGGCGCCAGCCTAAAACGAACGTTCCTTCTTGACAATCATCCCGGACGGCGGCACGGTGTCCCCGCCATTAAAAACGAACGCTCATTCTCTTTCGGGCGACGCCTGTGTCACGAGGCGCCGCGCCGGCCGACGAAAGGTCGCCTCATGACCGCACCGGAAGCACCCACCTCCGCGCCCGGGCCAGGACGCGCCCGCAAGCTGCCGGGCCCCCTCGTGGTCCTGGTCGCCGTCCCCCTGCTCGTCTCCTTCGCGCTGTGGGCCTTCGCCTGGCCCGCCGCCCGCACCGCACCCCGCGACCTGCCACTCGGCGTCGCCGGACCCGCCGCGGCCACCGCACCCGTGGAGGCCCGGCTGGAGCAGCACCCGGACGCCTTCGCGCTGCACCGCTACGCGGACGAGGCCGCTGCCCGCGAGGCCATACGCGACAGGGACGTCTACGGCGCCCTCGTCGCCACCCCCCGAGGGCCGAAGCTGCTGACCGCGAGCGCGGCCGGCCCGGCCGTCGCCCAACTGCTGACCCAGGCGGCAGCCGAGGCCGCGCCCGACGGCACCCGGCTGCGCACCGAGGACGTCGTCCCCCCACCGCCGGGCGACCCGCGCGGCTCCGCACTGAGCGCGAGCGTGCTCCCGCTCGCCCTGGCGGGGGTGGCGACCGGGGCGCTGGTGACCCTGATGCGGCTGCGCGGGACGCGAGGCATGCTCGCGCTGCTCGCGGCGGCCGCGCTGGTCGGTCTCGCCGCGACCGCCCTCACCGACAGCTGGCTGGGCGTGCTGGCCGGCGACTGGTGGGCGGAGGTCGGCGCGTTCGGCCTCACAGTGCTGGCGGTCAGCTCCGCCGTCGCCGGGCTCGGCGCCCTGCTGGGGCTCAAAGGCATCGGGGCGGGCGCGATGCTCTCGGTGCTGCTGGGCAATCCGTGGTCCGGGGTGCCGTCCGCGCCCGAGCTCCTGCCCGCCCCTGTCGGCACGCTGGGCCAGTGGCTGCCGCCGGGGGCCGGGGGCACGCTGCTGCGCGGGGTCGGATTCTTCGACGGGCGTGCCGTGGACACCCCCGTGCTGGTGCTGACCGTCTGGTCGGTGCTCGGTCTGACCGCGCTCGCCCTCGGCGGACTGCGCGGCGCTCGGCAGCGCGCCGCCGCACCCCTCTCCGCTGGCCGCGACACCCCGTCCGTTATGCGCTCTTGACGGGAACAGCACCGCGCCAGCAGTCTCATGTCCGCGTCAATCGCCTCGCCGCTCCGGGCGACGGCCGCCGTCCTCGGCGCACCCCCCACATCCCCCCACGACAGCATCGGAGCCCAGCAGTGACACGCGGACAGATACGCGGAAGCGCAACCGGCACCCCGCGCAGACACCACCGCCGCACCGCACTCGCCGCCGCCTCCAGCGCGGTGCTCGCCCTCACCCTCCTCGGTGCCGCCGGGGCACAGGCCAGCCCCGGCGCCGGCGAGAAGGGGCCGCACGCCGCCGAGGCGCCGGACATCTCCGTCGCCGCCGTCCAACAGGACCTCAAGGACCTCCAGTCGGTCGCGGAGGCCAACGGCGGCAACCGTGCGCACGGCCGGCCCGGCTACAAGGCCTCCCTCGACTACATCAAGGAGAAACTGGACGCCGCCGGCTACAAGACCACCATCCAGGAGTTCGACAACAACGGCAGCACCGGATACAACCTCGTCGCCGACTGGCCCGGCGGCGCCACGGATTCCACCGTCATGACCGGAGCCCACCTCGACTCGGTCTCCTCCGGCCCCGGCATCAACGACAACGGCTCGGGCTCCGCCGGAATCCTGGAGACGGCCCTGGCCGTCGCCAAGGCCGACCTGAAGCCCTCCAAGCACCTGCGGTTCGCCTGGTGGGACGCCGAGGAGGAAGGCCTGGTCGGCTCGCGCCACTACGTCGAGCGCCTCGGCCAGGACGAGATCGGCGCCATCGACACCTACCTCAACTTCGACATGATCGGCTCACCCAACGCGGGCCACTTCGTCTACGAGGACGACCCCTCCGTCGAGGCGGTCTTCACCGAGTGGTTCCAGTCCAAGGGCATCGAGACGGAGGCGTCCGAGGAGGTCAACGGGCGCAGCGACCACGCCTCGTTCAAGGACGCGGGGGTCACCGTGGGCGGCAGCTTCACCGGCGCAGGCGAGACCATGACGCAGGCCCAGGCCGACAAGTGGGGCGGCACGGCGGGCGAGCCGTACGACGCGTGCTACCACTCGGCGTGCGACGACCTTACGAACATCAACGAGGAGGCGCTCGACCTGCACAGCGACGCCATCGCGCACGCGGTGTGGGAACTCAGCTCCTGAGCACCGGGCACGCGGTGCGGGAAAACAACTGACGAGCGCCGCGCACGCGCGTGGCGCTCAGCTCCCCTGGCCCGGTCGCCGGTCTCCGGCGGCCGGGCCGCGGTGTTCGGCGGCGATGCCGAACCGCCGGGGCTCGGCGGCCGCGGCGCCCCCGCCGACCTCGCGGAACCCCGAGACGGTGCTGATGACCTCTTCCGCCTCCTGTTCGCGCGCCTGCCCGTCCGTCGCCTCCAGCCGCTCCAGGTCCGCGGCCGGGACCAGCCCCACGAGCGGTTTTCCGTGCCGGGTGACGACCACGCGTTCGTTCCCGTAGACGACCCGGTTGATCAGATCCGCCAGCTCGGCCCGGGCCTGCGTCACCGGAATCTCGTAAGCCATCCCCCCATTCTAGGGGTCGATGAAACCCCAGGTCAGCGCACGGTTACGGGCTCCCTCACGCCTGGTCGGCGGGCCGGTCGCCGCTTCGCCCGCAGCGGAATCGGGCCCGGGGCAGGGGACGTTGGCCGCTGTTCGTGGTGAGATGCTCGACGTACGTTCTGTACAGTCCGTACGTTTCTCACGCGACGACAGTGGAGTGCGACGCCATGCGGAACCAGCCGACGGCCCGGTACGTCCTGCCCGAGTACACAGAGCGCACCAGCAGCGGAATGCGGAGGATGGATCCGTACTCGAAGCTGATGGAGGAGCGGATCGTCTTCCTGGGAACCCAGATCGACGACACCTCGGCCAACGACGTGATGGCCCAGCTCGTGCACCTCGAACACACCGCACCCGACCAGGACATCTCGCTCTACATCAACTCGCCGGGCGGCTCGTTCACGGCGATGACCGCGATCTACGACACGATGCGGTTCGTCACCTGCGACATCGAGACCGTCTGCCTGGGACAGGCCGCGTCGGCGGCCTCCGTCCTGCTGGCCGCGGGCACCCCGGGCAAGCGGCTCGCGCTGCCGGGCGCCCGCGTCCTCATCCACCAGCCGGCCCTCGCCGAACCCGCGCAGGGCCAGATCGCCGATCTGGAGATCCAGGCCCGGGAGATGCTCAGGACCCGGGAGAAGCTGGAGGAACTGTACGAACGCCACACAGGCCGGCCCCGCAACCGGATCAGCACGGACCTCGAACGCGACAAGATCTTCACCGCGGAGGAGGCCGTCGAGTACGGGATCATCGACCGGCTCACGGCCAGCCGCAAAACCTCCCCCGCGCGCCCCGTACGGAGGTGAACCGGCCATGGCGAGCCACCCGTGTCCTTCCGACCTGCCGCCGCTGCCCGCGCTGACGCGCGCCGAGTGCGACGTGGTGGACACCTACCTGGAAGCCCTCGACCTGATGGGCAGGATCAATCCGGCGCGCGGCAGCGACACCTACCGGAGCCTGCGTGCCGCACAGGGACTGGTCAGCAAAGCGGTCCGGCTGCGGGACGCGCTGACGCTGATGCACGAACGGGGCGAGAGCGAACTGCACGCGGCGACGCTGGAGCGGGCGCTGCGCGTGCTCGACGGGGAGCGGCGTGCGGGACTGGTCGGGCCGCCACGGCGTGGCTAGAGTGCGGACCATGACGTCGGCAACCGCGCTGCTCTCCCCGCCCACCGCGTAGGGCGGGCCGCCACCCACGGCTGCCGCGGCGGACGACCGTCCGCCGCGGAGGTCGGTGGTGCCCGCGAACGGGACACCATCCACCTCTCCTTACGCGGAGCGCGTTCTCGTGCCGACATCTTCATACGGCCTGCCCGTCGGGCACGGCCTCCTTTTCCTCGCCGTCGCCGGTGCCACCTGGGGCACCACGGGGGCGGCCGTCGATCTGGTCTACTCCGCCAGCGATGCGGGCCCCCTCGCGGTGTCCTTCTGGCGCTATGTGAGCGGGCTGGTACTGCTGTTCGCGGGCCGTGCCGCGGTACGGGCGCTGCGGCGGCGCGGGCCCGGCACAGCCGCGCCCGCGCCGCGCCCGAGCGGCCTCCCCCGTCGGCGGGTCGCGTCGCGGGTGGCGACGGGGCTGTGCCTGGCCGTCTTCCAGACGGCCTACTTCGCCGCGGTACCGGCCACGGGCGTCGCGGTGGCGACCATCGTCACGCTGGGCGCCAGCCCGGTGTTCGTCGCGCTGAGCGCCCGGCTGGCGCTGCGCGAGCGGCTCGGCCGGGGCGGCGCCCTCGCCGTGGCCGCCGCGCTGGCCGGACTGACCGTGCTCGTACTCGGCGGCGGTGAGGGCGCAGTGCGCGCCGACGGAGTCGTCCTGGCGCTGTGGGCGGCTGCGTCCTTCGCCGGTTCCGTCGTGCTGGCCCGGCGGGCCGGCAGCGCCGGCGGCGGGGAGAGCTCCTTCACCCTGACCGCCTGGTCGTTCGCGGTCGGCGCCGTGGTCCTGCTGCCCTTCGCACTGGCCGAGGGAGCGGTGCCGCACTCCGGCGACCTGCTGCGTGTGGTGGGGCTGATGGGATACGTCGCGGCTGTTCCGACCGCGCTCGCGTATCCGCTCTACTTCGCGGGCGCGGCCGTCGTCCGCGCGGCGACGGCGTCGGTCGTCATGCTGATCGAACCGGTCAGTGCGGCCGTGCTGGCCGTCGGGCTGCTCGGCGAGCGGCTGACCGCCCCGATGCTGCTGGGCACGCTCGTCCTGCTGACCGGGGTGGTGTTTCTGACGCGCGCGGAGACGACACGGTCCCGGGCCACGGGCCCCGCCTCGCCGGCCGGCCCTGAGTGGTGAGCTGCGCAGGTGTGCGGCGCGGTCGCGACGGCCGCCACCACGGGCTGCGGCCGTACCTGCGCCGCATGTCGAGTCGTCACCTCCTCAACCGGTGACGTCTTCGCCCTCGCGGCAGGACCCCGGAGGGGGCAGGTGCACCAGGGCGGCGGGGGGTAGGCACCGGGCGGGTCGGGTGGCCCGCACCAGTGCGTCGTCGTGTGGAAGGCGTGAGGCTGAACTCGCCTTCGCTCAGCGACCTCTGGAGGAACTCGTGGTCATCTCCGCCTCACCGTTCTCACGCAGGCCCCCGTGGTACCGCGGGGGCCTGCGGGCAGCAGTGGGGGCGACCGTCTGCTGCGGGCTGCTGCTGAGCGGGCCGGCCCGCACCACCGCCGTCGCCGTGCCGGCCGGTCACCCCGAGGCGCACGCCCAGGCGCACCACGAGGTGCGCGGCAGGGGCACGCTGGTGTCCGCCGAGAAGCTGTACACGCTCGCGACTGCGCAGGCGGTGGCCGCCGAACTGCGCAGCGCGGGGTTCGAAGACGACACCGTGCGGCACGGCGTGGTCGCGTACCGGCTGGTCTACCGGACCGTTGATCCGCACGGAAAGCCCACCACGGCGAGTGGTCTGTTCGTCCTCCCGCTCGACAGCAAGAGGCAGGCGAGACACATGAGACCGCTGCACGCGGTCTCCTTCGCGCACGGCACCGGCAGTCACAAGGACGATGCCCCGTCCATGCAGCGAGGAGCTTTCGTCTCCGCGCCGGTGATCGCGCACGCGTCGGCGGGCGCCGCGGGCGTCGCACCCGACTACCTGGGGATGGGCGAGGGGCCCGGCCCGCACCCCTGGATGGACGTCGGTTCCGAGACCACGGCCTCCCTGGACATGCTGCGGGCAGCCCGCGCCTTCGCGCCGCGCACCGGACATGTGCTGGAGCGGAAGGTCATGGTCACCGGCTTCTCGCAGGGCGCCTCGGCGGCACTGGGGCTCAGCCGGTCTCTTCAGGCGGGCGAGGACCGCTGGTTCGAACTCGGCGGACTGGCACCGGTCAGCGGCGCGTACGACTTCGGGGGCACGGAGTTGCCGGCCCTTCTCGACGGCAGGCTGGAGGCCAAGTCCGGCGTGGTGTACGCGGCGTACACGCTGGTGGCGTTCAACCGGCTGCACCACGTCTACGACAGCCCCAGCGAGGTCTTCCGAGCCCCGTACGACAGCACCGTGGAGGCGCTCTTCGACGGCACACACACCGGGGAGGAGCTGATGCGGGGCACCCCAGGCGCTCTCGACGCACTGCTGACCGAGCACGGCCGCACGTTGCTCGCGCACCCGTCGGGGCCGATGGCGGCGGCGCTGCGCACGACAGACGCCGTATGCACCGACTGGGCGCCCCGCGCACCGGTCCGGCTCTACATGGCGACGGGCGACGAGCAGGCCGTCACCGCCAACACGGAGCGGTGCCAGGAGGCTCTGCGCACCAGCGGCGTGGAGGCCCCGGTGGTTGATCTCGGCGCTGTCGACCACCAGGGATCCCGTCACCTGGGGTCCAACGTCGCGGCCACCTCGGCGATCGTGCGCTGGTTCGGTGAACTGCGCCGGCGGTGATTCCCCCCGGTTCCCCGTGGAGCCACCTGGCGCCCGACCGGCCTCAGGCCGTGGCCATGGGGACCCAGGGGATGTCGACCCAGACGGTCTTGCCGCCCCGTCCTGCGGGTGCGACGGTCATCCGGCCGCCCGACTCCGCTGTCAGGGCGCGGATGATGGCCAGGCCGCGCCCGTTGTCCTGCTGCACGGCGGCGGGGAGGCGGCGCGGCCTTCTCGGGTGGGAGTCGCTCACGCCGAGGCGCAGCCACTCGGCGCCCTCCAGCCGCAGGTCCACGGTGAAGACCGGGGACTGCCCGCAGGTGTGCTGGACGGCGTTGGTGGCGAGTTCGGAGACGATCAGGCGCAGCGACTCCATGGCGTCGGTGGACTCGCCCAGGCCCCAGGAGAGCAGGACGTCCGTGACGTGTCTGCGTGCCGCGGTGACGGAGGCGGGTGCGCTCGGCAGCGTGAGCGTCGCTTCCTGGTTGTCTGCCATGGCGAGGGCGTCCCTTTCCCGGGGCCGTGGGCTGCCGCGTCTGCGGCGGCGGGCGTCGGTGTGAGGAGAGCGGGAGACGGAGCGGCCCGGTCGACCGCTGCGCGACAGAGTGCCACTCCGCCGGGCACTGTGCGGCCGAACCTGCTGGTTGCACCGTCAACTGTCGCTCGAAGCGGTGAACTTGTCCCTGATGGCTCACCTCTGTCCGCCTTGGGACGTAACGCGGCGTACCCGCCGGTCCTGGCCCCGTCAGCCGCCGCTCGGGGCGGTCGCGATCACGGCGTCCACAGCCCGCGCGAGAGCGGCCCCGTCCAGGTCGCCGCGTGCGGTCAGCCGCAGCCGGGAGACGCCGTCGGGGACGGACGGCGGGCGGAAACAGCCGACCTGGACGCCCACGGCCCGCAGCGCGGCAGCCCACGCGAGAGCGGCCCGCGCGGACGGCGCGCGGACGGCGACGACCGCGGCGTCGGGGCGGGTGGCGTCCAGACCCGCGGCGCTGAGCCGGCCGTGCACGGCGGCGGCCACCGCGCGGGTGCGGGCCGCCCGTTCGGGTTCGCGGCGCAGCAGCCGCAGCGCGCCGAGGGCGGCTCCGGCCGCCGCGGGGGCGAGGCCGGTGTCGAAGATGACCGTGCGGGCGCTGTTGACCAGGTGGGCGATGACGTGCGCGGGGCCGAGGACAGCGCCGCCCTGGCTGCCCAGCGCCTTGGACAGGGTGACGGTGGCGACCGTGCCCTGCGCGCCCGCGAGCCCGGCCGCGCACAGTGCTCCTCGCCCGCCCTCGCCCAGGACACCGAGACCGTGCGCGTCGTCGACGAGCAGTCCAGCGCCCGCCTCGGCACAGACGGCGGCCAGCGCGCCCAGTGGTGCCGCGTCGCCGTCGACGGAGAAGACCGAGTCGGTGACGACGAGCGCGCTCTCCCCCGGCGCGCGGGCCGCGAGTGCCTTGGCGACGGCCTCCGGGTCGGCGTGCGCGGCGACGGCCGTACGGGCGCGGGAGAGGCGGCAGCCGTCGATGAGCGAAGCGTGGTTGCGGGCGTCGGAGACGAGGAGTCCCGGGCCCGCGGGGTCGGCGGTGCAGGCGGTGACGGCGGCGAGGTTGGCCGCGTACCCGGAGGAGAGGACCAGCGCCGCCTCGAAGCCGCAGAAACCGGCCAGTTCCGCTTCCAGTTCGGCGTGCAACTCGGTGGTTCCCGTGACCAGCCGGGAGCCGCCGGCGCCCGCACCCCAGCGGCGGGCGGCCCGGGCGGCTGCCGAGGTCACCTCGGGGTGGCGGGAGAGCCCGAGGTAGTCGTTGCCCGCCAGGTCGAGCAGTGCGGAGTCGGCGGGCCTCGGTGTCAGGGTGCGCAGCAGTCCGGCCGTGCGGCGCGATCGCAGGACGTCGGCCGTCCAGGCGAAGGGGTCGGCGAAGGGGGGCACTGCCGTGTGCCGGGCAGCGTCGTGGGCCGGGTCCGTGGGCATGGTGCTCTCTTCGTCCGGGCGGCGTCACGCCCCGGCCAACGGCCAGGGCGTTTGTAGGTAGTCAATAGAACGTAACCTGCCATGCCGGACGTCGAGGTGTGACAACGTCCACACCTCGGACGAGCACTCTTGTGGACTTCCTCCATACCCCGGTGCGGTGCCGTCGGCCAGGATCATGCCCATGGACGACCTGCTGAACGCACTGGCGGACAAGGGCGTGCGGGGCGAGACGCCCACACGTGACGAGGCACTGGCGGTGCTGCGGACAAACGATGACGACCTGCTCGACGTGGTCGCGGCGGCCGGGAAGGTGCGCCGCCGGTGGTTCGGGCGGCGGGTGAAGCTCAACTACCTGGTGAACCTGAAGTCGGGGCTGTGCCCCGAGGACTGCTCCTACTGCTCACAGCGGCTGGGTTCGCGCACGGGCATCCTCAAGTACTCCTGGCTGAAGCCCGATGAGGCCGCCGAGGCAGCGGCGGCGGGCGTGCGCGGCGGGGCCAAGCGGGTCTGCGTCGTGGCGAGCGGGCGGGGACCGAGCGACCGCGACGTCTCCCGGGTCTCGGAGACGATCGAGGCCATCAAGGAGCGCAACGAGCAGGTGGAGGTGTGCGCCTGCCTCGGGCTGCTCTCCGACGGACAGGCCGAGCGGCTTCGCCGGGCGGGCGCCGACGCCTACAACCACAACCTCAACACCTCCGAGGCCACCTACGGGGACATCTGCACCACGCACACCTACGAGGACCGGGTCTCCACCGTCGAACGGGCGCGGGACGCGGGGCTCTCGCCGTGCTCGGGGCTGATCGCGGGCATGGGCGAGTCGGACGAGGACCTCGTCGACGTGGTCTTCTCGCTGCGGGAACTGGACGCGGACTCGGTGCCCGTCAACTTCCTGCTGCCGTTCGAGGGCACCCCGCTGGCCGACGAGTGGAACATGACACCGCAGCGGGCGCTGCGCATCCTGGCCATGGTGCGTTTCGTCTGCCCCGACGTGGAGGTCCGCCTCGCGGCCGGGCGCGAGGTGCACCTGCGGTCGCTCCAGCCGCTGGCGCTGTACCTGGCCAACTCCCTCTTCCTGGGCGACTACCTCACCAGCGAGGGGCAGGCCGGGAAGGCCGACCTGGAGATGATCCGGGACGCGGGGTTCGTGGTGGAGGACGCCGCGACGACGACACTGCCAGGACACCGGCGCGGGCAGCGTGCGAACGACGGAGGCGGTGTGGACGGTCCGGACGGTCCGGACGGGGTGAACGAGGCGGACGGCGCGGGCGCGGTGACGGCCGGGAGCCGCGCGGGCGGCGCGGATGCGGTGGCCGGCCGGCCCGCACGCCCGCACGAGCGGGTGGCGGTGCGGCGGCGCGGCGCGGGGACGGAGCTGCCGCCCAATGCCTGAGCGGGCCACCGCGGCGGCGCGCGGCGACGGGCGCGCCCCCGCATCCCTGACGCCCACCGAACTGCTGGCGCTCGACCGGCGGCACGTGTGGCACCCGTACGCCCCGATGCCCGGCATCGCCGAGCCGCTCGTCGTGGAGTCGGCCTCCGGCGTGCGGCTGCGGCTGGCGCGGGAGGTGTACGGGCGGCGGGAGCTGGTCGACGGCATGTCGTCCTGGTGGTCGGCCATCCACGGCTACAACCACCCGGTGCTGAACGAGGCGGCCCGCGGGCAACTCGGCCGGATGAGCCATGTGATGTTCGGCGGCCTCACGCACGAGCCCGCCGTGCGGCTGGCGGAGCGGCTGGCCCGCCTCACCCCCGGCGACCTGGAACACGTGTTCTTGTCCGATTCGGGATCGGTCGCCGTCGAGGTCGCGGTCAAGATGTGCCTCCAGCACTGGCGCTCGGTGGGCATGCCGGGCAAGCGGCGCCTGATGACGTGGCGCGGCGGCTACCACGGCGACACCTGGCAGCCGATGTCGGTGTGCGACCCGGAGGGCGGGATGCACCACCTGTGGTCGGGCGCGCTGCCCGTTCAGGTGTTCGCCGAAGCACCGCCCCCCGGCTTCGACGCCGCACCCGACGAGGGATACCTCGCGCGGCTGCGGGAGTTGGTGGGGCGGCACGCACACGAGCTGGCCGCCGTCATCGTCGAACCGGTCGTCCAGGGCGCCGGCGGCATGCGCTTCCACTCCCCCGCCTACGTCCGTGCGCTGCGCGAGGCCTGCGACGAGCACGACGTCCTGCTCGTCCTCGACGAGATCGCCACCGGCTTCGGCCGCACGGGCGCGCTGTTCGCGGCCGGACACGCCGGGGTGGTGCCGGACGTGATGTGCGTCGGCAAGGCGTTGACCGGCGGTTACCTGTCCATGGCGGCGACCGTGTGCACCCCGCGTGTGGCGGAGGGGATCGCCCGCGGCTCGGTGCCGGTGCTGGCACACGGCCCGACGTTCATGGGCAATCCCCTGGCGTCCGCCGTCGCGGGCGCCTCCCTCGACCTGCTGCTCTCGCAGGACTGGCCGGCCCAGGTGCGCCGGGTCGGCGACGGGCTGCGTACCGGGCTCGTGGAGGCGGCCGGGGCGCCGGGCGTGCGGGAGGTGAGCGTACTGGGGGCCATCGGTGTCGTCCGGCTCGACCACGAGGTGGACCTCACCGCCGCCACCCGCGCCGCCGTACGGGCCGGGGTGTGGCTGCGGCCGTTCCGCGACATGGTGTACGCGATGCCGCCGTATGTCACCGCTGACGAGGACGTCGCACGGATCGCCGCCGCCATGTGCGCGGTGGCGCGGGAAGCGTGAGAGCGCCGCCGTGAGCGCGGTGGCGGCGCGGAGCGTGAGAGCAAAGAGCGGAAGGGCTGGACGGACGATGCGTGGTGTGCTCTGCGTCTCGGGGGCGGGGACGGAGATCGGCAAGACGGTGACCACCGCGGCGGTGGCGGCGTGCGCCCTGCGGGCGGGACGGTCGGTGGCCGTGCTCAAACCCGCGCAGACCGGGGTGGCGTCCGGCGAGCCCGGGGACGTGGCCGAGGTCGGGCGCCTCGTGGGAGAGAACCGGATCACCGGGGTCGAGTTGGCGCGCTATCCGGAACCATTGGCTCCGCAGACCGCCGCCCGGCGAGCCGGCATGGCGTGCCTGTCCGCGCGCGAGGTCGCGGACGCGACGGAGAAACTGGCCGCCTCGCACGATCTCGTGCTGGTGGAAGGCGCGGGCGGGCTGCTGGTGCGGTTCGACGAGGAGGGCTCGACGCTGGCGGACGTGGCCCGGCTGCTGGCCGCCCCGGTGCTCGTCGTCGTCCAGGCGGGGCTCGGCACGCTCAACACGGCCGCGCTCACGGCCGAGGCGCTGCGGGCCCGGCGGGTGGCGGGGGCCGGCATGGTGATCGGCTCCCTGCCCGCCGACCCCGGCCTGGCCGAGCGCTGCAACGTGGCCGACCTCCCCCGCTACGCCGGCCTTCCACTGGTGGGCGCCGTCCCCGCAGGGGCGGGCCGGCTAGCGCCCGAGCCCTTCCGCGCCGCCGCCCCCGGCTGGCTCGCCCCCTCACTCGGAGGGTGCGGCCACCCGAGCTGAGCCGCCGCCCCTCGAACCGCCGCATCGCCCCACCACGCCGCCGTCCCACCAGGCAGAACGGCGTGGCGGTCGGTTCGGCGGGCGTGGTGGTATCCGCCGCATGAGTGAACTGAGCATCCGCCCCGCGGGCGAGGGGGACATCGACCAGGTGCTGGCCTTCTGGCGCGAGGCGGCCGAGGGCACCAGCGTGAGCGACGACCGGGAGGGCGTCGGCCGACTGATCGCCCGCGATCCGGAGGCCCTGCTGCTGGCCGAGCACGACGGACAGCTCGTGGGCACGGTGATCGCGGGGTGTGGGGGCACCTCCCGGCCGGAGGCTGGGGGAGGGTGGAGGTGCTCCCTCTACCGGCTGGCCGTTCTGCCCTCCCACCGCCGCAGGGGCGTCTCACGGAGACTGCTGGCGGCCGCGGAGGCGCGGTTCGCCGCGCTCGGCGGCCGGCGCGGCGACGCCATGGTGTTGGACGACAACGAGCGGGCACACCGCGCCTGGGAGGCCGCGGGTTACGCTCCGCAACCCCTCTGGAGCCGCTGGGTGAAAACCCTCCCCGGCTGACGGGCCCCGGGAAACGCCCCGGTCAGCGGGGGAACCCGCGCGCCATCCGGTCCGTTTACGATGGAAACACCGCCGGGCCCGCACGTGCGCAGGCCCGGCGCCGTCATCACAAGTGAAAGGTGTGAGCGTCCGCCCATGGGCGACCCTCCTAGTTGCATCCCCCCACATGTCGTGCGGCCGATGCCCTCACGACGCCGCGCGTGCCCGCGCCTCCTGGCCCACCATGGGAAGGAGGTGAAGGAGCGTTGATGGAAGTCCTTCTGCTGCTCGTGGCGCTGCTGCTGGCGCTGGCCTGCGGTGGTTTCGTCGCGGCGGAGTTCTCCCTCACGACCGTCGAGCGCAGCGAACTGGAGCGGGCGGAGCAGCGTGGTGAGCGCGGCGCCAAGAGCGCGCTGGCGGCCGTGCGCTCCCTCACCTTCCAGCTCTCCGGCGCCCAGCTGGGCATCACCGTCACCAACCTGGTGGTCGGCATGCTCTCCGAGCCGTCCATCGCGGCGCTGATCGCCGGGCCGCTGCGTTCGATGGGCGTGCCGTCCTCGGCTTCCTCGTCCGTCGCACTGGTGCTCGGCACCGCACTGTCCACCGTCGTGCTGATGGTGATCGGTGAGCTGGTGCCCAAGAACTGGGCGATCTCCAAGCCGCTGCCGGTGGCCAAGCGGGTGGCGACGGCGCAGCGCGTCTTCTCCGCCGCGTTCCGCCCGCTGATCCGGCATCTGAACAACACCGCTAACCGCATCCTGCGGCGGATGGGCCTGGAGCCCACCGAGGAGCTGGCCTCGGCCCGCTCGCCGCAGGAGCTGGTGGCACTGGCGCGGCACTCCGCGAAGGAGGGCGCGCTGGAGGAGGACACGGCCGATCTGTTCGTGCGCACCCTGCACCTGGCGGAGCTGACGGCGGAGAACGTCATGACGCCCCGCGTGCAGGTCACCTCGCTGGAGGTGGCCGCGACGGTGGAGGACGTCGCCAACGCGACCCGTGCCACCGGACTGTCCCGCTTCCCCGTCTACCGGGGCAACCTGGACACCGTCGTCGGCATCGTCCGGATCAAGGACGTGCTGGCGGTGCCCGCCGAGCAGCGGCCGCGGCGCCCGGTGACCGAGCTGATGCGCGAGGCGCTGCTGGTGCCCGAGTCGCTGACGGTCGACCGGCTGCTGGACCAGCTCTCCGGCGGCGACCGCAGCATCGCGGTCGTCATCGACGAGTACGGCGGCACGGCGGGTGTCGTCACCCTGGAGGACATCATCGAGGAGGTCGTCGGCGAGGTCCGCGACGAGCACGACCCGCTGGAGACACCCGACCTGGCCCCGGCGGGAGAGGACGCCGAGGGCCGGCGGATCTTTGACGCGGACGGCGCGGCCCGCACCGACCAGCTGGAGGCCATCGGGCTCCGCGCCCCTGAGGGCCCCTTCGAGACGCTGGCGGGCCTGATAGCCACCGAGCTGGGCCGGATCCCGGCCGCGGGTGACACGGCGACGGTCGCCGGCTGGCGGATCGAGGTGACGGACGCGTCGGGGCGGCGTGCGGCCCAGGTGCGGCTGCACAGCCCCAGGCCGGGTGAGGACCCCGCACAGACGGACGACGACGCATGGGCGGAGGCACGGCGATGACGGCGATCCAGCTCATCATCGGACTGCTGACGCTGGTGGTCAACGCGTTCTTCGTCGGCGCCGAGTTCGCCATGATCTCGGTGCGCCGCGCCCAGATCGAACCCTTGGCCGAGGACGGCGACAAGAAGGCACGCAAGGTGCTCTGGGGCCTGGAGCACGTGGCGCAGATGCTGGCCGCGGCCCAGCTCGGCATCACCCTGTGCACGCTGGTGCTGGGCGTGGTCGCCGAGCCCGCGATCGCACACCTGCTGGAGCCGGTGTTCCACGCGATGGGCGTGCCGGACGGGGTGGCGCACGGGGTCTCGTTCGTGATCGCCCTGTCGCTGGCGACGTACCTGCACATGCTGCTGGGCGAGATGGTGCCGAAGAACATCGCGCTGGCGGGGCCCGAGCGGGCCGCGCTGCTGCTGGGGCCGCCGCTGGTGGCGCTCTCGCGTGCGCTGCGCCCGGTGATCTTCGCGGTGAACTCGTTCGCGAACGGGCTGCTCAAGCTGATCCACGTGGAGCCCAAGAGCGAGGTCGAGGCGGCGTTCTCGGACGACGACCTGGCGCAGATGGTCGCCGACTCCAGCGAGGCCGGGCTGCTGGACGACCGCTCGACCGAGCGGCTGCGCGATGCCCTGGAGCTGGGCAGGCGGCCGGTCGGCGACGTGGCGCAACCGCTGCCGAAGGTGGTCATCGCGGGCCGGGGTGTGACGCCCGAGGGCCTGGAGCGGCTGTCGACGGAGTCCGGGTTCTCCCGCTTCCCCGTCGTCGACGACGACGGACGCGTGCTGGGCTACCTGCACGTCAAGGACGCGCTGGACGCCTCGCCGCGCGAGTCCCCGTTCCCGCTGACCGCGATGCGGCCGATCGCCCGGGTGCGGGCCTCGCTGCCGCTGGACGACGTGCTGGGCGCGATGCGGTCCAGCGGCACGCACCTGGCGGCGGTGACGGGTCCTGACGGGCGCGCCACCGGCGTGGTGACGATGGAGGACGTCCTGCGGGAACTGGTCGGCCAGCCGTGACCCGCGCGAGGTGGTGCCCGTAGCCACCGCGAGGTGGTGCCCGTTGCCCCGAGGGCGAGAGTCGTTGCTCGGGGCAACGGGTTACCATGGGCGACCGTGACCAGCACAGCTCCCTCCCCCGCGGCGTCCTCGCAACCCGCCTCTCCCCTCCGCTCGTTCGTGGCCCTGGGAGACTCGTTCACCGAGGGCATGTCCGACGCGCTGCCCGGCGGCGCCT
The DNA here is from genome assembly GCF_022699385.1 of Streptomyces tubbatahanensis. Classification (NCBI taxonomy): domain Bacteria; kingdom Bacillati; phylum Actinomycetota; class Actinomycetes; order Kitasatosporales; family Streptomycetaceae; genus Streptomyces; species Streptomyces tubbatahanensis. Next base: position 841,921 of record NZ_CP093846.1, read on the forward strand.
ACCGCGGCTGGGCCGACCTGCTGGCGGCCAGGCTGGCCGCCCTGGAGCCCGACTTCCGCTACGCCAACCTGGCCGTGCGCGGCAAACTCATCGGCCAGATCACCGAGGACCAGGTCGACCCCGCGGTGGCCATGGGCGCCGATCTGGTGACGCTGGTGGGCGGGCTCAACGACGTGCTGCGGCCGCGCTGCGACACGGCACGGGTGTGTGCGCTGCTGGAGGAGGCCGTCGGCAAGCTGGCCCCGTCCTGCTCCACCCTCGTCCTGATGCGCAGTCCCGGCCGCAGCGGTCCCGTGCTGGAGCGGTACCGGGGCCGTATGGAGGCCCTCTTCTCCTTCATCGACGAGCTGGCAGAGCGGCACGGCGCCGTGGTCGTCGACCTGTTCGGGTCCCGGACGCTGTCCGACCCCCGGCTGTGGGCCGACGACCGGCTGCACCTGAGCGCGGAGGGACACCGCCGCGTCGCCGAGGCCGTCTGGCAGCGGCTCGGGCTGCCTGCCGAAGCGGACTGGGACGCGCCGCTGCCGCCCTCCCGACCGCCGTCCTGGCCCACCCGCCGCCTGGCCGACCTGCGCTTCACCCGCGTCCATCTGCTGCCCTGGATAGGCCGTCGGCTGACCGGCCGCTCCTCCGGCGACGGGCGCGCACCCAAGCGCCCCGAGCTCGACGTCCTCTGAGCGCCCAGGCGCCCCGAAGGGGCGCGGGGACTGCGCGCGCGACCACAGCGCACCCGCAGACGGCAGCGCTCGGCAAGGGCACCTCTTCCCAGGCAGGCGCCCCGCCGGCCCAGCGCAGCGGCCCGTAGACTCGGGCGGCGTGAGTGACAAGCCGCGCATCCCGAACGTCCTGGCGTCCCGCTACGCCTCCCCCGAGCTGGTCCGCATCTGGTCCCCCGAGTCGAAGATCGTGCTGGAGCGGCGGCTGTGGCTCGCCGTGCTGAAGGCCCAGCGGGACCTGGGTGTCGCCGTGCCCGAGGAGGCCCTCGCCGACTACGAGCGGGTGCTGGAGACCGTGGACCTGGCCTCGATCGCGGAGCGCGAGAAGGTCACCCGGCACGACGTGAAGGCCCGCATCGAGGAGTTCAACGCGCTGGCCGGGCACGAGCACGTACACAAGGGCATGACCTCCCGTGACCTGACGGAGAACGTCGAGCAGCTCCAGATCCGCCTCTCCCTCCAGCTGGTGCGGGACCGCACGGTGGCGGCGCTGAGCCGGCTGGGCGCGCTCGCCGGTGAGCACGCGGCGCTCGTGATGGCGGGCCGCTCGCACAACGTCGCCGCGCAGGCCACGACGCTGGGCAAGCGGTTCGCGACGTCCGCCGACGAGCTGCTGGTCGCCTTCGAACGGCTGGAGGAGCTGCTGCGCCGCTACCCGCTGCGCGGCATCAAGGGCCCGGTCGGTACCGCGCAGGACATGCTGGACCTGATGGGCGGCGGAGACGAGGGCGCCGCGAAACTGGCCGACCTGGAGCGCAGGACCGCCGAGCACCTCGGCTTCGGGCGGGTCCTGACCTCCGTCGGCCAGGTGTACCCGCGTTCCCTGGACCACGAGGTGGTCAGCACCCTGGTGCAGCTGGGCGGTGCGCCCTCGTCGCTGGCCAAGACGATCCGGCTGATGGCGGGCCAGGAGCTGGTGACCGAGGGCTTCAAGGAGGGCCAGGTCGGCTCGTCGGCGATGCCGCACAAGATGAACACCCGTTCGTGTGAACGCGTGAACGGCCTGATGGTGATCCTGCGCGGCTACGCCTCCATGGCGGCCGAACTGGCGGGCGACCAGTGGAACGAGGGCGACGTCTCCTGCTCGGTGGTGCGGCGCGTGGCGCTGCCGGACGCGTTCTTCGCCTTCGACGGCATGGTGGAGACGTTCCTGACGGTGCTGGAGGAGTTCGGTGCCTTCCCCGCCGTGGTGGCCCGGGAGCTGGACCGCTACCTGCCGTTCCTGGCGACGACCAAGGTGCTGATGGGCGCCGTGCGCGCCGGGGTGGGCCGCGAGGTCGCACACGAGGCCATCAAGGAGCACGCGGTGGCCTCCGCGCTGGCGATGCGCGAGGGCGCCGAGCACAACGAACTGCTGGAGAGGCTGGCGGCCGACGCCCGCATCCCGCTGGACCGCGCCGCGCTGGACGCGCTGATGGCCGACCGGCTCTCCTTCACCGGCGCCGCGGCGGCGCAGACGGCCGAGGTCGTCGCGCGCGTCCAGGAGGTCGCCGCGCTGCACCCGGAGGCGGCCGCCTACCGGCCGGGGGCGATCCTCTGAGCCCGCGCCTCACCCGGGAGGAGCTGGAGGCCGCCCGCGACCGTCCCCCAGACTCCGTCCGGGAGGCGCCCCCAGTGCCCGACGTGGCGGCCGAAGGGCTGCGGGTGCTGTTCTGCGGCATCAACCCGGGGCTGCTCTCGGCGGCGACGGGCCACCACTTCGCCCGTCCCGGCAACCGTTTCTGGCCCGCGCTGCACGCCTCCGGCTTCACTCCGCGCCGACTGCAACCCGAGGAGGAGCACGAACTCCTCTCGTACGGCCTGGGCATCACCAACGTGGTGGCCAGGGCCTCGGCGCGCGCCGACGAGCTCTCCCGCGAGGAGTTCACCGAGGGCGGGCGGCTGCTGGAGGAGAAGGTGGCCCGGCTTCGGCCCCACTGGCTGGCCGTCCTCGGCGTGACCGCCTACCGTGCCGCCTTCGACGAGCGCAAGGCCGTGATGGGCCCGCAGGAGCGGCTGATCGGCGGGGTGCCTGTGTGGGTGCTGCCCAATCCCAGCGGCCTGAACGCGCACTACACGCCGCCGGCGCTGGCCGCGGAGTTCGGCAGACTGCGCCTGGTGGCCTCACCCGAGGAGTGACGCCCGGCCCGGGGGGAGGTCAGGTGGGCCGACGGGTGCTCCAGCGGTCCAGGTAGGCAGCCGGCGACCGGTGGTCGAGCTCCGGTACGCGCAGCGCGAGGTGCCCGTCGGGGCGGACGAGGAGCACGGTCCCCTCGGGGAGCGGGGCGTCAGGCTCCGCACGGAGGCTGACACCGCGGTGCCGCAGCGGCAGCGCGTAGGGGCGCGTCAGCTCACGCAGCCGCTCGGCGTGCATCGCGTGGTGCTCACCGCCGCCGATGTGCAGCAACGACCAGTGCTGGTAGGACAGCAGTCCATGGAGGCTGCCGCCCTGGCCGCCGGCGAGCGGAAAGTCGGGGAGCCGGTCGCCGGGCCGGAGGCCGGTGCGGGCTCCCCTGCGACCGGAGAGCCCGCTGTCGCGGTAGTGGCGGCCGAAGTCGCTCAGCAGCAACGCTCCCCGCCGCGCCGCGCGCCGGTTGCGCAGTGCGGTCGGCAGGAACAGGCGAAGCGCCGTGAGCATGGCGCGCCCTGGGGGAAGTTCGAGCACGTTGCGCCGCATGGCGCGCATGACGTCGAGCGCGGTGCGGCGCTGCTCGCTGGTGTAGGTGTCGAGGAGCGCTTCGGGACACCAGCCGTGGTGGACGGCGGCGAGTTTCCAGCCCAGGTTGTGGGCGCCCAGCAGCCCGGTGTTGAGGCCGCGCCCGCCGATGGGCGCCCACAGGTGCGCGCTGTCCCCGGCGAGCAGAGCGCGGCCACCGCGGAGCGTGGGCACGATGCGGTCGTGGAACCGGGCGCGGTTGGCCCACCGGGGTTCGGTGGGCTCCAGGCGCACGGTCTCCTCTCCGGTGGCGGCGGCGACCAGCCTCGTCATTTCGGCCACGTCGGGCGGGCCCTCGACGGCCGGGTCGGGGTCGGGACGGAAGGCGTAGAAGCGCGTGGCCCCACCGGGCACCGGGTCGGTGATCAACGTGATGCGGTGGTTGACGAAGATCCTGGTGCGGTGCGGGGTGCCCGGGTGGCTCCAGTCGGGACGGGCGTTGAGCTGGAGGCACTGGAGTCCTGTCCGCTGCCTGCCGTCGAAGGTGAGGCCCAGGCTACGGCGCACGAGGCTGTGCGAGCCCTCGCAGCCGATCACCCAACGGGCCTCCACCGTACGGATGTTTCCGCCGGGGCCGCGCAGGTCGATGCCCACGCTGTCTCGTCCCGGGCGCAGGGCCACGGCTTCGCTGGACCAGCGCACATCGGGCCCGAGGTCCCGCAGGCGGGCCCGGAGCAGCCGTTCGATGTCGTCCTGCTCGATGGACACGGGGCAGGGGAACGCCGTGTGCGGCATGCTCAGCTCCTGCACTCCGGCCGGGCTTCCGCACACGTGGAACTCGCCGCACTCCAGGGGAAGTCCACGGTGCAGGAAGGCTTCCGCGCAGCCGAGGTCGCGCAGCGCTTCGAGTCCGCGTTGCCACACGACACTGGCCCGCGCCTCGCGTTTGGTGTCGGACGCCTTGTCGACGATCAGGACGTCGAGGGCGTACTGGCGCAGCGCGATCGCCAGCGCGAGCCCGGTCGGCCCGGCACCGAGCACGACCGCGTCCCAGAGGGCATGCCGCTGGCCGGTGCTGCCCTGGCGGCGCGGCACGCGGTCGCCCTCCCCCTCTCGGCGAGGCGACGCGCCGCCCTCGGGGGTGTTCACGCCGCCCCGCGTTCGCGGAGGAACTCGATCAGGCGGGCGAAGCTGTCCTCGCCGTGTCCCTCCGCGATGGCACGGTCGGTGAGGCGCCCGACCAGTTCGGGCAGTCCGGAGGTGACACCGCGCAGTTCGTCGGCGTGCTTGAGGATGCCCAGAGTCCGCTGGTGGAGCCGGAGGGTGAAGTCCCCACCGGGGTAGCTGCCACTGTCCACCTGTCCGGCGTAGGTGCGCAGGAACGCGTGGACGGTCGGCAGCCACTGCCCGGCCACGTCGGTGAAAGCGGTGGCCGCGACGTTGCCTCCGGGGCCGTCGGCACCGATGAGCGCGGCCCCGTGGAGCCACCCGGTGAGGGCGCCCCACAGCATGCTCAGCAGCGCGGTGTCGTAGACGGAAGGGAGCGCGGGTTCGGTGCCCAGGTGAAGGGGTGTGCCGAGGGCGCCGAGCGGGTGGCGGACCGCGTCGAAGGTGGCGTGTGATCCGGCGTAGAGCTGGAGGGCTTCCGGCCTGCCGAGACCGGAGGTCGTGGTCATCAGCACTCCGTCCAGGTAGGCGCTGCCGTGCCGGCCGGCCCAGGCGGCCGTTTCCCGGGCGTCCATGGGCGAGCCGGAGGTGAGGTTGACCAGGGTGCGGCCGCCCGCTGCCTCGGCCGCCCGGTCCAGGACCGCGCGTACCGCGTCGTGTCCGGCGAGGCAGAGCACGGTCAACGGGCTCGCGGCGACCGCCTCGGCCGCTGTGCCGGCCTCGGTTGCCCCCCTGGCGGTCAGTGCCTCGGCACGGCCGGGCGTGCGGTTCCACACGGTCGTACGGTGCCCCTGGTCCAAGAACGCGTGCGCGAGCGTCGTGCCCATCGGCCCCAGGCCGAGGACCGTGACTGTGGCGCTCATGAATTCCCTCCCCAACTCCGGCTGCCCGGGCGGTGGCACGTGTGATCGGCCCGTCGCACGCGGTCGCGTTCACGGGTGCGGCCGTCTCGCGTGCGATCGCCTTTCGGCGAGCGGCCGCATTCCCGTATGCGGTCGCATTCTCATGTGCGCTCGCATTTCCGGGTGCGGCCACACATACCTGCGCCGACGCGTTCGCCGCCGGCCCTTTCGCTTCCTGCCCAGGAACGGATTGCCGGCAGCCTTCGACCACTCTTCGAAAACATATCGGAGAAAGCAGTGCCGTTTTCTCCTTCTCTGCGCACCACGCGCACTGCGCCCGGAGCAGCGCTCCTGGTGGACAGCCGGGCGCCGGTGCGGCTCCGGAGCATGAGGGGAGTGCGCCGACTGCGCCGGATCCAACGACTTCATCCGAACGTCTGGTTTGCGCTTGCACACCGCAAGAGCCCGGGAATAGCGCAGAAAGTCGGATCACTCCGCACCAAGCAGCCGCCCCGGTACCGGGGGCGGAATTCGGGAGCGACGAACAATGTGCGCATCAAGCGCGTCACCCAGTGAGCGCGCCCGCGGGCCGAGGAACACGGCAAGAACGCCGGGAAAGTCGGCTGCGGCCGACGGCGGCCCGCGCGTCCTCGTGCTGGGCGCCGGAATCGCCGGCCTCGTGGTGGCCTACGAGTTGGAGCGCCTCGGATTCCGGGTGGAGGTACTCGAAGGCGCTCCGTACGTCGGCGGGCGGATACGCACCCACCGCTTCGGCGCCGGGCCTGGTGCGCCTGCCGTGGAGCTCGGCGCCATGCGCATACCCGCCGACCACACGCACACGCTGACGTACGTACGGCTGCTCGGTCTGGAGGGAGAACTGCGCCCGTTCGCCACCCTGTTGTCCGAGGAGCGCGCGAAGCTGCGGACGGCCGGCGGATTCGTCCGCGTACGGGACGCCGCCCCGCACCTGTGCGCGGACTTCCGGGCGAAGGTGGGCCTTGACCGCCCGCGTCGCGCCGAAGACCGGCGAGCCGTGCTCTTCGGCGCCTGGCTGACGGCCGTGGTCGACGCCATCGCCCCCGCCGACCTGCGAGAGGAACTGAGCCGGGACATGGGGCGGCGTCTTGTGGACATGGTGGCGCGTACCGATCTCGAGCCGTTTCTGCGCGGCCCCGACGCCGACCGGCTGGACCTGCAGGGGGTGTTCGCCGCGCACCCCCGACTGCGCGCGGCGTGCGGTGTCCGGCTCAGCAGTTTCCTGGACGACGTACTGACCGAGACCAGCCCGCACCTGCTGCGTCTGCGCGGCGGGATGGACCGGCTGCCCCGGGCACTGGCACGCCGTCTGCGCGGGCCGGTGCGGTGCGGGCACCGGGCGGTGGCGCTCACCCTGGAGCGCGACGGGGTGCGGGTCCTGGTGCGCGCGGGGAGCAGGACCCGCACGCACAGGGCGGAACTCGCCGTGTGCACCCTCCCCTTTCCGGCGTTGCGCGGGATGCGGCTCGGTGGGCTCGACGAGGACAAGCTGGCGGTGCTCGACGAGGTGGTCTACTGCCCGGCCACCAAGGTCGCCTTCCACTGCCGCGAACCGTTCTGGCTGCACGACGGCGGTATCAGGGGAGGCGCGTCGTTCACCGGCGGGCGCATCCGGCAGACCTACTACCCGCCAGCGGAGGATGCCACCGATGACGGCGCCGCGCTGGTGGCGAGCTACACCATCGGCCCGGAGGCGGCCTGGCTCGGCCGCCTGCCCCAGCGCCGACGCCACAGGCTGGTGCTCGACGAGTTGAGCACGCTCCACCCCCAGTTGCGGCGGTCCGGCATGGTGCGGGCCGCGGTCAGCGTGGCCTGGGGCAGCGGTTCGTCCCTCGACGCCGGCTGCACCACGCGCTGGGGCATGGGCGCGCGGGAGGTCGAGGCCGAACGAGTCCGGGCCGCCCGGCCGGTGCACCGGCTGTTCTTCGCCGGTGAGCACTGCTCGACGGCTCCCGCGTGGATCGAGGGTGCCATCGAGTCGGCGCTGCGGGCGGTGGCCGGCGTGGCGCACTCCCCCGCCGTCCGGCGGCACGGCGCGCTGCCGGCGGGCAACGACGACACCGAAGGAGTCGCGCGATGAGCGTGTTCGACCTGCCCCGACTGCACTTCGCGGGCGTCGCGACGACCCGGCTGCCCACCGGGCCGCGCAGCGGACTGGTGGATCTGGCGACCCACCGGGTGCTGACGGACGAGGGTCCGTTCCCCGCGGAGAGGCCCGCCGACGAGTACCACGCCTTCCTGGACGAGCGCGGCCCCCGCTTCGACGAGGAAGGGCGCCCGGACCCGCACGGCGCCTTCAGCGCCGCCAAGGGCTGCGACTTCGAAGGCAACGGGCACTTCTCACTGGACGCGCGGGTGCTCTCGGTGGAGACCGCGCCGGGCGCGGGCGGCGGCCGCACCGAGGCGGACCCGTTGGTCGGCAGCAGTGTCGACGTCTGGGGGCACTACAACCCGTATCTGCGCACCACCGTCAACCGCGCGCGGATCTTCGACCTCGATCCCGCCTCCCGGTGGACGACGGCGCTGATGGCCGGACGGTTCGGTCTCGGGCGGCGCGGCCGCTCGCACGACGGCGCCTACGCGTTCACGGGCGGGGTGAAGGGCGTGCATCCGCCGCGCTGGGTGCACCTGGACCACATCGAGGAGGTCGGCGACCACCTTCTCGCGCCCGACCTTCGCTACAGCGCCGTCCACCAGTTCGCGATGGAGGCGGCGGAACTCGACTGGCTGCCCGGGGCCGCGGGCTCACCCGCCGCCGAGGCGCTGCGGGACGCCGTGCTGCACGGCGCCGACGGTGTCGTCGTCCAGTTCGCGCTGGACAACAGGGCCACACCGCGCAGCCCGAACACGCCTGCCAGGTGGCGGGTGCGGGGAACCGTCGCCCCCTGGCACAGCGAGGAACTGCGCACCTGTCCTGCGGGGCGGCTGCTGGTCCCTGTGGCCGGCTCTCCGCTCCGCCACATGACGGTTCGGGTGGCGCGGCACGGGGTGGGCCTGAACATGGTCTCCGCCGTGCGGTTCGCCTCCCGGCAGCAGCGGTGCGTGGACGGGGCACTGCACCGGCTCGGGCCGCCCCTCGGCGCGGGAGATCTCGAACTGCGCACCGCCGCCACGGACCGGCTGGTCGCCCGCGTCCCCCAGGCGGCGTACCTGGAAGGCGCCGAGGCGACCTCGGGCCTGGTCACCGTGGACGCCGAGCCCGGCTGGTGTGTGGCGGAGGAGGAGGGGCTGCGGCTGGTCGGAGCGGCGTCGTGCGGTGAGCGCCGCACATTGCTCAGGGAGCGGGAGACCACCATCGAGTCGGACCAGGCCCTGGTGGTGCTGCAGCATCGTTCCCCCGAAAGCGACCATGCCGTACGGGTGCCGCTGCGCAGTTTCGTCAGGGGCAGGCCCGCGCCGGTGGGCGCCGTGCGGGTGCGCCAGTACCACAACCCGCGCGCTCTGCCGGGCGACCCGGTCGCCGGTGGTCCTGCGGCCCGCGTCGGTGACGCCGAACCTCTCGGCCTGTGCCACGACGGGGCCGCTTACGCGTCCCAGTGCACGGTGCGCACCGATGAACGGGGCAACGGCGCGGTGACCCTGCGCGGGGAGCGGGCGGGCACCTGCCGCGTGCTGCTCACCGCCGAACCGCACACGGAGCCCCCCGTCGATCCCCGCGCGCCGGGTTCGGCCTGGACCGCGTACGACGACGGGGACGCGCTGGGCTTCTGGGCCGGGGCAGGGGCTCTGGCGGTACGCGTGCTTCCGGACGACCGGCACCTGGACGAGGTGCCGCGCGGTGAGGTCGACTTCGCCCTGGTGCAGCGGGAGGTGTTCGCGTACTACGAGCACACGTCGTCCTTCATGCGTGCGGAGGTCTTCAGCCTCGCGGACCGCTGCAAGGTCGAGACGTACGCCGCCCTCATCGCGCAGATGTGCGATCCGGTCAACGCGTCGAAGACGTACTACATGCCGCCCAGCCGCGACCTGTCCGCGGCCAAGGCCCGACTGCTGGTGGCCTACCTGCGCAATCTCCAGGCGCGGGACCGGCCGCCTGTGACCCTGCCGGCCCGTGCGGCGACCGAGTCGGCGATCACCACCCGGGGCGAGCTGTGGCACACCCTCAAGCAGGCCGCGACGCTGGAGTTGGCCGTGATGCTCCAGTACCTGTACGCCGCCTACTCGCTGCCCACCTACGGCGCGGGACTGACCCACGTACGGCGCGGTACCTGGACGCCGCGGCAGCTCGAACTCGTCTGCGGCCAGGGTGGGACGACGCTGGACGACGGGGTACGCGGCAGCCTGCTCGGCGTCGCCCGCGAGGAGATGATCCACTTCCTGCTCGTCAACAACATCATCATGGCAATGGGCGAACCTTTCCACCTTCCGGTGATCGACTTCGCCACTCTCAACGCCGAGCTGCCCGTTCCGCTCGACCTCGCTCTCGAACCGCTGAGCATCGGCAGCCTGCAGCGCTACATCGCCCTCGAACAGCCGGCCGCCTCGGTGCCCGTCCTGCACGGGTCCTCGGCGCCCACCGGCACGCCTGAACGCCGCCGCTTCACCTGGAGCACCATCAGCGAGCTCTACGCGGGCATCCGGGAAGGGCTGAGCCGGGTTCCCGGCCTGTTCCTCGTCGAGCGGGGGCGTGGCGGCGGAGAACACCACCTCTTCCTGCGCGAGACGATCGATACCACAAACCCCGACTACCAGTTGGAGGTGGACGACCTGCCCAGCGCGCTGTTCGCGATCGACGTGATCACTGAACAGGGCGAGGGAGGAGCGGCCGTCACCGCCCCCGCTCCGCCGGGCGGGCGGGCGGACACCGGCCCGGCGGCGCCTGCGAGGGAGGTCTCCCACTTCCACACCTTCACCCGGATCGGCGAACTGCTGGCCGAGGAGCGGGTGCCCGGCCCGCACGGACGACGGGTCCTGTGGAACCCCGCCTACCCGGTGCTGCGCAACCCGTCGCTGCACCCCGGCGAAGGCAACCGCACACAGGTGACGCACCCCACCGCGCGCACGGTGGCCCAGCTGTTCAACCGCTCGTACCACCTGGCGCTCCAGCTCATGGCACAGCACTTCGGTCAGCAGCCCGACGCCAGCCTGCGCAGGTCGCAGTTGATGAACGCCTCCATCGACGTGATGACGGGCATGATGCGCCCGCTCGCCGAGCTGCTGGTCACCATGGACTCAGGACACCGCGGCCGCACGGCAGGACCCACTTTCGAACTCGACGCCGTACCCGCCGGCACAGCGCGCCCGGACGTGGCACGCCGCGCCATCGGCCTGCGGTTCGCGCACCTGGCCGCCGCCGCACGCGCATGTCCCGCGGTCCCCGAGCAGGTCATCGGCATGATGCACTTCTACGCCGACCTCTTCCGGCACGAGGCGACATGACACCTCCCCTCCCGGGGTTCGACGTGCGGACCGTGCCCCTCGCCGACCCCTACCCGCACTACCGGCAGTACCGCGAACAGGACCCGGTCCACCAGGCCCCGGACGGCTCCTGGTACCTCTTCCGCCACCGCGACGTGACCCGGGTGCTGACCGACCGCCGCTACCTGCGCGGCCCGCGCCCGGCACGCGTGCCGGCCGGCCGGCCCCACCTGATGCGCACCACGGCACACTGGATGGTCTTCATGGACCCGCCACGCCACACCCGGGTGCGTGCCCTGGTCGCCGACGCCTTCACCCCCGCCGCGACAGCCGCGCTGCGCCCCCGCATCGCACAGTTGGCACACACCCTGGTGGCCGAGCTCGCCACCCGGCGGCAGGCCGACCTGGTGGCGGAACTGGCCGCCCCGCTGCCGCTGCTGGTCATCGGCGAACTGCTCGGCGTACCGCCCCAGGACCGAGGCTGGTTCCGGGAGCGCGCTCTGGGCCTCCAGCAGGCCACCAGGGCCCGCGCCGCCCATCGCGCCGACGCCTGGTCGGTGGCGGAGGCCGCAGCCCGCGACCTGGACGCCTACTTCCGTGCCGAACTCACCCGGCGCAGGCGCCGACCGCGCCCCGGCACGGACCTCATCGGCACGATGGTGGCGCGCGCGGCCTCCTCGGGCCTCGACGACGACGTCCTCGTCGGCACGTGCGTACACCTGCTGACAGCAGGGCACGAGACGACCACCAACCTGCTGTGCAAGGGCCTGCTCGCCCTGCTCGCCCACCCGGACCAGCTCGCCACGCTGCGCGCCCGCCCTGAGCTGATGCCCGCCGCCGTCACAGAACTGGTCCGCTACGACGCTCCGGTGCAGATGGTCACCCGGCACTGCCCGGACCGCGCCCGGCTGGCCGGCCGTACCCTCCCCCGGGGAAGCCGGCTCGTGCTCGTACTCGGCTCGGCCAACCGCGACCCCGCACGCTTCGACGCCCCCGACCGGCTGGACCTCTTCCGCGACGCCCGCCGCCACACCGGCTTCGGCCTGGGCATCCACTACTGCCTCGGAGCGCTGCTGGCCCGTGCCGAAGCGGAGATCGCCTTCGCCGAGCTGCTTCGTACGCTGCCCCGCCTGGCGCTGGCCGACGCCCCTGTCCACTACGCCGACGACCTCGTCTTCCACGGTCCTGAACGCCTGCTCGTCCGCCCTGACTGACCTTCCCCGCCACGCGCCGGGGCGGTGGAGGTCATCCGGGCTCGTGAGGTACCGGCCTGCCGTGCTCGGCGACGGCCGCGAGCAGTCGGTGCGGCGCCTCGGGACTTCGACGGGCCACGCCCACGCCGCACCAGCGCCCGCGCACCGTCCAGAAAGCCAGCTCGGCGACGTGCCAGCACAGGCCGCGCTCCGGTTCGGGCAGCTCGGCGCCGTCGGCCGCCGCCAGCAGGTGCGGCCCCAAGTCGAGGGTCCGGGCAGCTCCCCACCTCGCGGACAGCAGCGCGACCAGGGACTCGCGCTCGGCACGGATCTCCCGCTCGGCCTCCAGGGCCTCCACGGGGTCGCCTTCGGGATCGACGGCAGCCGTGCGCAAGGTGATCAGGTGGGCGCCGGGGACCACATGCAGACGCTCCACAGCTGCGAGATGGTGCGCGAGGTGCATGCGACCAGTCAACCTTCCGGTACCGACAGCCGGTTGGGCGGCTCTTCCGCTCGCGGGTACGCGGCCCCCGCGGGCGGGGTACCCGCGCCACTCGCCGTGATCGCCGGGAGCGGTTACGATCCGCCCCACGCGCACAGGCAGGGAGGCGGGAGCGTGAGCGGTCTGAGCGGACGGGATCCGTCCCTGCTGCGGCGGATCAATTCCACGGTCGTGCTGCGGGCGCTGCGCGGACCGGCGACGCCGACGGCGCTGACCCTCACCGAACTGGTGCACGCGAGCGGGCTGTCGCGCCCCACGGTCGAGGGCGTGGTGGAAGACCTCATCGCGGCGGGCCTGGTGGCCGAGGCCGAGGACGACCCGGAGCAGCCGCGCGGCACGGCGCGGCGCGGCCGCCCCGCGCGGCGGTTCCGCTTCCGGGCCGAGGCGGGCCACCTGCTGGGGCTGGAGATCGGCCCGCACCGGGTGGCCGCTGTGCTCTCGGACCTGACGGGCCGCATCCTGGGGTCCCTGACCCGGGAGATCGCCGAGACGGCACCGGCCGACGTGCGGCTGGAGAAGTGCCGGGCCACCCTCGCCGAGCTGCTGCGCCGCACCGGCACCGCGCGGGAGACGCTGCGCGCGGTCGGGGTCGGCACCCCGGGCATCGTGGAGGCCGACGGGACGGTGCACCTGGGCACGGCGCTGCCCGGCTGGACGGGTCTGGCACTCGGTGAGCGGCTGCGGCGCTCGTTCAGCTGCCCCGTGCTGGTGGAGAACGACGCGAACGCCGCGGCGCTGGCCGAGCACTGGAAGGGCGCCGCGCGCGGCGTGGACGACGTGGTGATGGTGCTCGCCGGGCTGAGCCCCGGCGCGGGGTCGCTGATCGGCGGACGGCTGCACCGCGGCTTCGGCGGCGCGGCCGGGGAGATCGGCGCGCTGCACCTGCTGGGCAGGGAGGCGACGCCGGAGCGGCTGCTGTCCACCACGGACGAGCCGCTGCACCCGCTCGACGAGGCGGCCGTGGCACGGGTGTTCGCGCAGGCCAAGGGGGGCGACGACCAGGCGCGGCGCGCCATGGACCGCTTCCTCGCCCGCCTGGTCCACGACGTGGCGGCGCTCGTGCTGGCACTCGATCCCGAGCTGCTGGTGGTGGGGGGCTGGGCCTCGGGCCTGGACGGCGTGCTGGACCCGCTGCGCGCCGAGTTGGCGCGCTACTGCCTGCGGCCGCCGCGCGTGGCCCTCTCGCACCTGGGAGAGACGGCCGTGGCGACGGGGGCGCTGCGGGTCGCCCTGGACCGCGCGGAGAACGAACTGTTCACGCTGGACGAGCCGGAAGAGGCCCACTAGCCGGAGCCGCCTGCGGGTGGGTCCGGGTCAGCTCGCCATCAGGGACATCGCGTCGCCGTCGCTGAACGACAGCCGGCAGGTGTCGGCCCGGTAGGTGGCGAGGGAGACCGCCGCCGTGCGGCCGTCGACGAGGTAGCGCGTGGTGACCACGAGCACCGGCGCGCCGGGCAGTCGGTCCAGACGGCGCGCGTCGTCGGCGCGCGCGGAACCGAGCTCGACGGTACGGTCCTGCCCGCCCAGCTCGCACTGGTGGAGTGCGCGCAGGACGGTGCGCGCGCGGGCCGTGGGGTGCGTCGTGCCGCCCGCGCCCTCGGCGCCTTCCGCGTCCGTGGGGACGGCGGGCACCGTGTCGGCGGGGACGTACAGGATCTCGGACGCCACCTGCTGGCCGCCGGTCATCCGGCTGCGCCGCACCGCGTGCACGGGCGCTTCGGTGTCCACGTCGAGGAGCTGCGCCACGGTCGAGGGGGCTGCCACGCAGGCGTGGTCATCGGTGTGCCAGGCGTCGCCCGGGGCGCCCGGCCAGGTGTGGGGGCCGCTCTCCGAGCCGACGTCCACGCCGACCCGAGGCGGCGCGACCGTCGTGCCGACGCCGCGGCGGCGCTGGAGGCGGCCCTCCAGTTCGAGCTGCTCCAGCGCCTGTCGGAGCGTCGCGCGGGCGACGCCGAAGCGGGCGGCCAGCTCGCGTTCGTTCGGCAGGATCTCGCCGACCGCGAACTCGGAGTCGAGCGCTTCGGACAGCACCGTCTTCAGGTGCCAGTACTTGGGCTCCGGCACCGTCTCCAGCTGCGTGGTCCCCACCCTTGCCTCCGCAATCCCCGTTCGCCCAGCGGGCGGTGTGGCGGTGTTTATGTGTCCTTGTTTTTTAAAGGCCCTTGCGTATGTCCCTGACGATAGGACGGCCCCCACCCTTGGTCAAGACCAATCGACGCGGTGCGGTGGCGGCGGTGCCCGCGCCGCCCGGCAGGGCCTTGCGGAGCCACCGGGACGCTGAAATGATCGATCATCGATCAGACGTCTCGTCTCGCCCCCCGCCCCCGGAGGAGCCCATGCCCCGCCCCGACCCACCCGCCTCCCAGCGCGTCACCGTCGTCACGGGCGGAAGCCGGGGCATCGGCGCCGCAACGGCGCTGCGGCTCGCCCGCGCGGGGCACCACGTGGGCATCGGCTACGTCCACGACGAGGAGGCGGCCGCCCGCACGGCGGAGGCGGTACGGGCGGCCGGCGGCGACGCGGTCACCGCGAGGGTGGACACCAGCGACGCCGAGGCGGTCGACGGCCTCTTCGACACGGTGCGCTCCGCGCTCGGACCGGTCACGGGGCTGGTCAACAACGCGGGGGTCTCCGGGCCGCTGGGCCGCTTCACCGAGACGGCGCCCGAGGTGATGCGCCGGGTCGTGGACGTCAACGTGACGGGTGCGCTGCTGTGCGCCCGCCGGGCGCTGCGCGAGATGTCGACCGCGCACGGCGGGCAGGGCGGCGCCATCGTGAACGTCTCCTCCTGCGCCGCCACACTCGGCTCTCCTGGCGAGTACGTGCACTACGCCGCCTCGAAGGCGGCGGTCGACGCGATGACGGTGGGCCTGGCCAAGGAGTTCACCGGCGAGGGCGTACGGGTCAACTGCGTGCAGCCGGGCTCCGTGCTGACCGGGATGCACGCCGCGATGGGGGATCCCGACCGGGCCTGGAAGAAAGCGGCGATCACACCGGCGGGACGCCCCGGCGAACCCGAGGAGATCGCCGACGCCGTCGCCTGGCTGCTGTCCCCCGAGGCGTCCTACACCTCGGGGGCCGTACTGCGGGTCGCGGGCGGCCTGTGACCCGCGGCGGCTCGCCGCGCCTGTCCCGGCCCGCGGTCGCCGCGCTCTCGCGGGCACCGTCACGCGCAGCCAGCCTCCCGCGCGGTGTTTACGGCGTTCTCGACGTTCTCGGCGTTCTCGACGTTCTCGGCGTTCTCGGCGTTCTCGGCGTTCTCGGCGTTCTCGGCGTTCCCGCGTCCCAGGCGTCCCCGGCGTCGGCTGCGCGCCCGAGCACGCGGTAGGCCAGGCCGGAGAGCGCGGGGCGGTGTCCGTGGCAGAACTCTGTCGTGTCCGCGCTCACCTGGTCCTCAGGCCACCTGCGGCGCGGCCGCTGTGCCGCGCGGGGCTTCCGTGCCGGGTTTCTTGCTGACATCGTGTCAACCTGCCGCAGCGCCCCGCGCCACAGGAACCAGGAGTGGTCATGCCCGCCGTCTTCACCCCCCAGACACCCGCCCGCGTCTCCGCCTCCACCCTCCAGGTCTCCCCGCCCGGTCTCCCCGCCTTCGAGGTCGCCTACGAGCGGCGCGGACAGGGCGAACCGATGCTCCTGCTGCACGGCATAGGCCACCACTGGCAGGCGTGGGAACCCGTGCTCACCGTCCTCGCGGGAAGCCACGACGTGATCGCGCTCGACCTGCCGGGGTTCGGCGCCTCGCCCGGACTGCCCGAAGGCCTCTCCTACGGGATCGCCGACATCGTGCCGCTGCTGGCCCTCACGTGTGCGGCGCTGGGCGTCGAACGCCCGCACGTGGTGGGCAACTCGCTGGGCGGGCTGCTGGCGCTGGAGCTGGGCCTGCACGGCCACGCGCGGTCGGTGACCGCGCTGTCCCCCGCCGGCTTCTACACCACGCCGGAGCGGCTGTACGCCTTCTCGGTGCTGCGCGGGATGCGCGCGGGGGCGCGGGCACTGCCGGACGCGCTGCTCGGTCCCGTGGCTCACTCCGCCGCGGGACGTGCCGCGCTCACCAGCACCATCTACGCCCGTCCCGGCCGGCGTTCACCCGACTCCGTGGTGGCCGAGACCCGCGCGCTGCGGCAGGGGAGCGGCTTCGCTCCGGTCCTCGCGGAGGGGCGGCGCCCCGGTTCGCGCTTCACTCACGACATCGCGGACATACCGGTGACGATCGGCTGGGGCGACCGCGACAGGCTGCTGCTGCGCCGCCAGGGCGTACGGGCCAAGCACACGATTCCGGGCGCCCGTCTGGTGCGGCTGCGCGGCTGCGGACACGTGCCGATGAACGACGACCCGGCGGCCGTCGCCCGCGTCGTGACGGACACGGCCCGGGCAGCCGGCCCCGGCCTGCCCGAGGGGCCGTGACCGGCGGCCGCACCCCGCGACCCGACCCGGCGGCGGGCCCGGTCGCGGGGTGCGGCGGTCACCGCCTCATCACTGCGGCGGTGTCGGGGTGTCGTGCGTGCGGTACATGGCCTGCACGTCCATCTCCAACTGGACCGTGGGGCCGACGATGGCGATTCCGCGGGCCAGCATGTTGCGCCAGTTGAGGGTGTAGTCCTCACGGTGGAGTTCGGCGGTGGCCCGGGCGGCGCACCGCAGTTCCTCGCCGTATCCGCCGTTGACCGCGCCCAGGTAGTTGGTGTCCAGGCTCACGGTGCGGCTGACGCCGTGCAGCGTGAGCGTGCCCTGCACCGTCCACTTGGAGCCCGAGCGGTGGATGAACCGGTTGCTCGCGAAGTGCAGGTAGGGGTGGCGCTCGACGTCCAGGAAGTCCGCTGAGCGCAGATGGTCGTCCCGGGACCTGTTGCCCGTGGCGATGCTCGCCGCCTCGATGCTGATCTCCAGATAGCTGTCCTCGACCTGTTCGGCGACGCGTATCCCGCCCTCGAAGCGGGTGAACCTGCCGTGCACGTTGGCCATGCCGACGTGCCGCGCGACGAAGCGGATCGCCGTGTGCGGCGGGTCGATGAGCCAGACTCCGGGCTGCGGCAGCTCGGGGGTCTGACCCGACAGCAGCTGGATGCTCTGCGGCGCGGGCCGGGTGCCCGCGATGACGTCGAGAGTGCGGTGGGCAGGCTGCAAGCCTTCCAGCGTGGCCATGACAGCGTACGTACCGTGTGGCAGTGCGGCCGTGACGAGGCCGTAGGGGTCGCTGGTCGTTCTGACCATGCGGCGACCCGTCTCGCTGGACGTCAGAGTGATCTCGGCATTCGGCAGCGGCTCACCGACCGGGTCGGTGATCTGCAGCACGGCGAACCCGGCGTCGGCCGGGAGCCCGGCCATCCACCCACCTCGGTCGGCCTGCTTCGGCCTTCTCCGTAGAAGGGTTCCGAGGCCCATACTGATCGTCCTTCTTTCTTGGCTGTGCTCGTGACGCTCGTTCATCGTGGGGGGTGGGGGCTCCTCGGGAGCCGCGGACGATCGTACGGATGTGCCTGCTGCTGCCATGCACCCGGTCGTTGAAACTTGTCCCAAACCCACGGAAGAAGCGGCGCCCACCGCCGCCAGGCGCCTGCCGCACGCCACGCCGCGCCCCCCGAGGGGCATCCCGGACGTCAGCTCAGCGCGTTCTCGATCCGCACCTCCAGCGCGCTCGCCTCACTCATGCGCTCGGTGACGGTGCCGTGCGGATCGGGCGTGCCCTCCGGGTAGGTGGCGCGTACCCGGGTGAGCCGGACGACGGCGGCCTCGTAGCGTCCCAGGTCGGCTTCGAGCCCGGCCGCCCGCAGCTCCGCGCCGGTCGCCTCGTGCAACCCCGCCTCGCCGCACGCCCGGAAGGCTTCCACGGCACGGTCGGCGTACGTGATGCCCTGCACGTAGCACGCCAGCGCCGCCTCCCCCTGCTCACCGGAGAGCACAAGCGGGAGCGGAACCGGCTCGATGAGCAACTCGGCGGTCTGCCGGAAGGTGTGCCCGACCTCGAGCCGCAGGCGGAGCCGCTGCTCCTCGTCGAGCTCCGCCTCCTGGCGGCGCAGCACCGCGGCGATCTCCTCCTGCGCCGCGTCCATGCGGCGCAGCGACTCCCCCACCTGCGCGCCCGACTCCCTCGCCAGCCAGGCGCGGGCGTGGAGCGTACGGATGACCGCGTGGTGGTCCCCCAACGCGCGCCACAGCTCCTCGGCACCCGCGTACAGCTCCTCCGCCTCCGCGAACCTGTGCCCGGCCCTGTGGGTGTCGGCGGCCAGGTGGGTGACGACGGCGCGCCCGTGCCGGTCCTGCCACGGCTGCGGCCCGAGAGCCGCCCGGCGCAGCAACCCGGCGGCCTCCCGCAGCTGTTCGGGCCTGCCGCTGGCGTGGCCGAGCCAGACGCACGCCTGGACGATGCCCGTCTCGTCGGCGGCTTCCAGCAGCCCGTCCAAGGCGCCGACCAGCACGGCAGCGGCCTCGTCCGTCTCCTCCAGAGCGAGCAGGCAGCCGCCGAGGCGGAGCATGGCGCGGGGCACGTCCCCCTCCCCCGCCACCCTGAACTCGTGCACCGCGTACCGCAGGGAAGCGGCCTCGTCGGTCAGGAGCCCCTGCGCGGCGTGCACGTCGGCGTGCAGCAGGTGGAGACGGGCGCGGTCGTGCGCGGTGCGGGCCGCGCGGCCCTCGGTGCGGTCCTCCTCCAGGGCGCCGGACAGCACCTCGTCGGCGCGCTTGTGGTCTCCCGTGTCCATGAGCAGGCGGGCGAGCGCGAGTTCGGGGCCGGTGGCGGCCCAGGGGCGCCCGTCCTCGTGGAAGAGCCCGGCCGCCGCCGTGAGCAGTTCCGCCGCCCTGGCGGGCGCGCCGCGCTGTGCGGCCAGACGGCCGCGGGTCTCGGTGGCCTCGGCGATACGGGCGCGCACCCCCGGCGCCGCGCGGTCGGGTTCCGCCAGGGCGATCAGGTCGGCCAGCTCGGCGTCGAGCGCGTCCGCCGCCGGGCCGAGTGCGTCGGGCGCGCCCCGGGCGGCGTCGAAGGGCGTGCCGTCCTCCTCGTCGCCGTCCGCCCACGGGCCCAGTTCGCGCGCCCGCATCCTGGCCCCCGTCAGCAGGACGGCGGTGGCGTGGCGGGTGCCGACGCTCCCTTCGGCGTGCAGCCGCCTGGCCTCCGAGCACAGCGCGCCGATGGGCTCAGGCGGTACGCGCGTGCCCTCCGGCGCGAAGGAGGCGGAGAAGACGGCGCGGGCCCGGCAGGCGAGGGCTTCGCCGGGCAGGCCCGCACCGGCGAACAGGCGCGCCGCCTCGGTGAAGCGGGCCGCTCCCGCCGCCGGGTCCCGGCGGGAGAGCAGCATGGCGAGGTGGTCGAGGACTTCGGCCTGCTCGCCCTGGCCGAGTTCCACGCCGCCGCGGGTGACGGCGTCGTCGGCCGCCACCCACGCCGTCGCCGCCGCGGGATGGCCGAGTGCGCTCAGCCTGCGTGCCTCGGCGAGCATCCCGTGCGGGTCGGGCGCGGCCGGCGCTGCCGGCGCCCCGGGCCGCGGCAGCGCGCCGGGGCCTACTCCGAGCGGGAGACGGCGCACGCACGGCCGCAGCGCGAGCCGGGCGCGGACGGCCGCACGGTGGTGTTCCGAGGCGGCGCGCGCATCGAAGCGCGCGGCGGCCTCCAGGGCCAGCGAGGCGGCTTCCTCCTCCAGCGCGGCGGCCGTGAGGGGGCGGCCCCCGGGACCTGGCACGGGCAGGTCCCCGCGGCCGAGTTCCACCAGCCGCCGCGTCAGCTGCGCGACGGAGGCCATCCAGGCGCCGTGCCCCGCCGGGTCGCCGTCCTGCCGCCGGTGCGCGCCTTGCTGCTCGGTGAGGATCTCCAGCCCGCGCGGCTCGTTCCCTGTACGGGCGCAGAACTCCAGGTGGGGGGCGAGGGCAGCGCCGCCGGCGGCGGGCGCGTCCCGCACCAGGAGATACCCGGCGACGTGCCGGGAGCGCGCCTCCTCGATCCTGCCGAGGCGCAGCAGCGGCGGCAGCGAGTCGGCCAGCAGCGTGGATCTGCGGCTCGTGCACGGGTAGTCGCCGCGCAGTACCGGTTCCCACAGCCGCAGCGCCGCCTCGTCGTCCGCCGCGCCCGCTCCCGCCCGTACGGCGTCGGCCCGCTGGGCGCGCGCGGCGTGGGCCTGTCCGCGCCAGGCGAGTTCGCAGCCCGCGCAGTCGGCGCTCTCGTCCCGTTCGGCCTCCAGCCAGGCGTCGTAGGCGCGGACGGCGCGGGGGCTGTCGCCGAGGTCCTGCGCCACCATGAACTCCCGCGCGTGCACGGCGCGCTGGGACAGGCCCGCGCGCGCGTGGCGGCGGGACATCACCGACAGCCACTCCTCGACGTCCGCCGCCGGGGCCGCGGGGTCGCCGAGCACGTCCTCGACGGCCCAGCGCAGCGACCACAGCAGTGCGAACCAGGCGTCCTCGTCGAAGGCGTCCGGGTGTGCGTCCTGCAGGTCCAGCGCGCGGGCCACCAGGGGGGCGCACACGCGCGCGCCGGTGCCCAACGCGCGGCTCGCGGCGAGATGCAGCAGCGCCTCCGCGAGCGCCGCGCGCCCCTCGCGCGTGTCAGGACCCGGCAGCTCCTCGGCCGCCGCGACCAGTTCCTCCGCCCGTGCGACGCGCTCGGGCCCGTGCGGGGCCAGGCCCTGCGCCCGCCTTTCCCCGCGCAGTTGTGCGGGCGTTCGGCTGGTGGTCATCGTGCCTCCCGTGCCGGGGAACGGCGTGCGTGTGGCGTGCGGTCTCAGTTGTCCGTGAAGCGGCATCCTAGGACGATCGGAACGGCCGGACGGTACGTACTCGGGACGGGCCCCTTCTGCCGAGTGTGACGGCGGGTGTTCACTGGGACGCCGGGTGCACGGCACCCGGGCGGGGTACAACCGGCACCGCACGCGCCGCCCGGACACCTGCTCCGGCGTATCCGACCGGCACGAGAGACCGACGAGGCGGCAGCGACCGTCAGACATCTCACCGCATCGAGGAGTCCGTCCATGGCACAGGCCGATCCGACCACCGGCAGATCCCACGGGCGCCGCGCGGTACTGCGCGGCACGGCAGCCGCGTCAGCCGCGCTCTCGCTCCCCCTGGTGGGCGCGGCGGCGCCCGCGCAGGCCCGGCGCGGCCGCCCGTCGGCCGACTGGGGCGTCCAGGCCGGGGACGTGACCTCCTCCTCCGGTCTCGTGTGGGTGCGCTCGGACCGCCGGGCACGCATGCTGGTGGAGACGTCGGCGACCGAGACGTTCCGCAACCCGCGGCGGTGGCACGGACCGCTCGTCGGCCCGGACACGGACTTCACAGGGCGTACGGCGCTCCACGGACTGCCGGCGGGAGAACAAATCCACTATCGGGTGACCCTGGCCGACCCGGACGATCCGCGGCGCACCGGCGAGCCGGTGTACGGCACCTTCCGCACCGCACCCCACCGCAGGCGGGACGTGCGGTTCCTGTGGTCGGGCGACCTGGCGGGACAGGGCTGGGGCATCAACCCCGACCGCGGCGGCTACCCCATCTTCGCCGAGATGCGCGCGCTGAACCCGGACTTCTTCCTCAACAGCGGCGACGCCATCTAC
The DNA here is from genome assembly GCF_022699385.1 of Streptomyces tubbatahanensis. Classification (NCBI taxonomy): domain Bacteria; kingdom Bacillati; phylum Actinomycetota; class Actinomycetes; order Kitasatosporales; family Streptomycetaceae; genus Streptomyces; species Streptomyces tubbatahanensis. The sequence continues at coordinate 863,903 of NZ_CP093846.1, forward strand.
GCCGACTCCCCCATCCAGGAGCGCGTCGAGCTGCCGGACGGCGGTGTGTGGCGGAACGTCACCACCGAGGAGAAGTCGAAGGTCGCCGAGACACTGGCGGAGTTCCGCGGCAACTTCCGCTACAACCTGCTGGACCGCAAGCTGCGCGACTTCAACGCGCAGGTGCCGTGGATCGTGCAGTGGGACGACCACGAGGTGCTCAACAACTGGTATCCGGGTGAGATCCTCGACGACGACCGGTACACGGTCAAGGACGTCTCGACACTGGCGGCCCGCTCCCTGCGGGCGTTCAGCGAGTACTTCCCCCTCGGCACCCTGCGGCCGGGGGACGAGGACGGGCGTGTCCACCGCGTCGTGCGGCACGGTCCGCTCCTCGACGTCTTCGTCCTCGACATGCGCGCCTACCGCAACGCCAACTCGCCGGGACGGCAGCCGGACGACGCGCAGGGCATCCTCGGCGAGCGGCAGCTGGAGTGGCTCAAGCGTGAGCTCTCGCGCTCCCACGCCACCTGGAAGGTGATCGCCTCGGACATGCCGCTGGGCCTCGTCGTCCCGGACGGCAAGACGGACTACGAGGCGGTCGCGCAGGGCGACCCGGGCGCCCCGCTGGGCCGCGAGCTGCAGATCGCCGAGCTGCTGCGGCACATCAAGCACCGCCGGATCACCGGCACGGTCTGGTTCACCACCGACGTGCACTACACGTGCGCCCAGCGGTACGACCCGGACAAGGCCGCCTTCAAGGACTTCGCGCCGTTCTGGGAGTTCGTGTCAGGGCCGATGAACGCGGGCGGCTTCGCCGCGCTCGAACTGGACGGCACCTTCGGCCCCGACCAGAAGTTCGTCAAGGCGCCGACACGGGCGAACACCCCGCCGACCGAGGGCGGGCAGTACTTCGGGCAGGTCGACATCGACGGCTCCACCGGCGAACTGACCGTGCGGCTGCGCGAGGAGGGCGGCGCCGTGCTGTTCACCAAGGTGCTCCAGCCGGGAAGGGTGGGGCAGTAGCCGCCAGGTCCCTCGGGGGACGCCCGGGTGCGGGAGACTGGGCACATGGGCGTCCCCTTCACCTACTCTCCCGTCGGCCGCACCGCACAGGGGGTGACTCCTCCCGGCTTCAACGGCCTGTGCGTGCGCACCCTGCTGGGCGCAGGCGAGCCCGTCTTCGCGGCGGCCTCGCGCGCCCTGCTGGAGTGGCGGATGCACCGTGCGATGGGGGTGCGCGTGCGGGCGGACGCCGAGCGGGCGGCGCCCGGGGTGGAGGTCACGGTCGGGCTGGGCGTGGGACGGCTGCGGGTGCGAGGACCCTGCCGGGTGGTGTGGGCGCTCGATGAGGAGCGCCGCGCCGGGTGGGCGTACGGCACCCTCCCCGGGCACCCCGAGTGCGGCGAGGAGGCGTTCTGGGTCGAGCACGCGGCGGACGGACGCGTCTGGCTGACCGTACGGGCCTACAGCAGGCCGGCGACCTGGTGGACGCGCGTGGGCGGGCCGCTGGTGCCGGTGCTCCAGCGGCTCTACGCGCACCACTGCGGGTGGGCCCTGCGGCGGCTGGCCCGGCAGGCGGCCACCACCGGTACGCGTACATGACGGGAAAAGGACGTTTACCGGTCGAGGGGTCCTGTTACGCACTCGTCACGCACCGTTCGTGGCCAGGCAACACCCGTCCGCAAGGGTGAACGCATGGCTGACTCCGCCGCGAAGAAGACCGGGGACGCGAAGAAGACCGGGCACAGGGCCGCCCCTCCGCGCCCCTGGCACCGCGCGCTGCGAGCCGCCCGCGCTGGGTGGCGGGCGTGGTGCGCCCCGGCGGCACCCGGGGTGCGCGACGAGGAGAGCGCGGGCGCGGCCGCCGCGCCAGAGCCGCGCCCCGCGCCGGACGGAACCAGGACGCTGTGGCGGGTGCGGGCCACCGTGCGCGAGGAACCGGGATCCCTGGCCCGGGTGTGCGCGGCGCTGGCGGCGGGAAGCGTGGACATCCTCGCGCTCCAGACCCACCCGTTGGGCGACCGCACGGTGGACGAGTTCCTGCTGCGGGCCCCCGCCTGCCTCCAGGCCCGGGACCTGACGGCAGCGCTGACCGAGGCGGGCGGCACCGAGGTGCACACCGAGCGAGCCGACGCGCACGAGCTGGTGGACACCCCCGCGCGCGTCCTCGGGCTGGCGACCCGCACCGCGCTCGACAGCGCCGAACTCCCGCTGTCACTGCGCCGGTTGCTGGGCCGCTGCCGTATCCGTTCTCTCCCCGGAGACACCCCGGCTCAGGGCACACTTGAGGGCACGTCACTACGCCTGCCCGACCCCGCCGGAGGAGAGATCGTCGTGGAACGCCCCCACGTGCCCTTCACCCCCACCGAGTACGCCCGGGCGCACGCGCTGGTGGAGTTCGACGCCTCCCTGGGTCGACGGACCCCGCTCCACACCGACGCGCTCGCCCTCCCCGAAGGCCTGTCCGTCACCGTCCGCCGCGCCGACGAGGGCGACCTGGAAGCGGCACTGGCGATGCACGCGCGCTGCTCGCACCAGACCCTCGGCCGCCGGTACCACGGGCCCGTGCGCGACGCCGACAGCTACCTGCGCCACCTGCTCTCGCCCCGGTTCGGGCGCACACTGGCCGTGGAGTCGGCCGCGGGCGAGCTGGTCGCGCTCGGCCATCTGCTGTGGGACGGCGACGAGACGGAGGCCGCGCTGCTGGTCGAGGACGCCTGGCAGCGCCGCGGCATCGGCTCCGCCCTCCTGCGCAGGCTCACGCAGCTGGCGCGCGAGGGAGGCTGCCAGAGCGTCTACGCCGTCACCCAGGCCTCCCACACCGGCATGGTCGCCACGATGCGCGGTCTGGGGCTGCCGCTCGACTACCAGGTCGAGGAGGGAACCGTGGTGGTGACCGCCGCGCTGGAGCCCACCGCCGTCGCGCCGCGCTGAGCGTCTCCGGGCGCCCGCCCGGCCTCCGCCCCGCGCGTTCGCGGCCCGCGTACCCGGGGAGCTGACGCGGTGGCCCCGCCCGTACGAGGATGGGCCCCATGTCCGATGCAAACGCCTCAGCGTCCGCCGCCCCCCTGCCGCGCCAGGTGGCCGACACCTACGTCGACGCGCTCGTCGACCTCGACCCGATCTCCGGTACCTACCTCGGGGTGCCGGACAGCCACGGAAAACTGCCCGACTTCTCCCCCGCAGGCCAGGAGGCCATGGCCGCCCTCTGCCGCGCCACGCTGGACGAGCTGGCCGCGGCCGAGGCCCGCCCCGGCGGGGACAGCGACGAGGAGCGGCGCTGCGCGCGGCTGCTGCGCGAACGCCTGACGGCCGAGCTGGCCGTCCACGAGGCAGGCGAGAGCCTGCGCGCGGTCAGCAACCTCAGCTCGCCCGTGCACTCGGTGCGCGGCATCTTCACCGTGATGCCGTCCGAGACAAAGGCGGACTGGCAGCAGGTCGCCGCGCGGATGCGGGCCATGCCCGTCGCGCTCGACGGCTACCGCGCCTCCCTCGCGGAAGGGCTCTCCCGGGGCCTGTTGGCCGGGCCGCGCCAGGTCTCCACCGTGCTGGGCCAGCTGACGGAGTGGCTCGGCGAGGCGGAAGGGGGCGACAAACGCGGCTGGTTCGCACAGTTCGCGGGCGAGGGGCCCGAGGCCCTGCGGGCCGAACTGGACGGCGCGGCGGCCGAGGCGACCCGCGCCATCCGCGAGCTGCGCGACTGGCTGCGCGACGTCTACCAGCCGGGTGTCGCGGGCGCCGAGGAGACCGTCGGCCGCGAGCGCTACGCGCTCTGGTCCCGCTACTGGAACGGCGCCGACCTCGACCTGGAGGAGGCCTACCGGTACGGCTGGCAGGAGTTCCACCGGCTGCTGGCCGAGATGCGCACCGAGGCGGAGAAGATCCTGCCAGGCGCGGAAACCCCCTGGGAGGCGCTGCGCCACCTGGACACCCACGGCGAGGCCGTCGACGGCGTCGACGAGGTCCGCGAGTGGCTGCAGGGGCTGATGGACCAGGCCATCTCGGAGCTGGACGGCACCCACTTCGAACTGTCCGAGAAGGTGCGCAGGGTCGAGTCGCGCATCGCCCCGCCCGGGAGCGCCGCCGCGCCCTACTACACCCAGCCCTCGCTGGACTTCTCCCGCCCGGGCCGTACCTGGCTGCCCACCATGGGCGAGACCAGGTTCCCGGTGTACGACCTGGTCACCACCTGGTACCACGAAGGCGTGCCGGGACACCATCTGCAGCTGGCACAGTGGACGTACGTCGCCGACAAGCTCTCCCGCTACCAGACGACCGTCGGCATGGTCAGCGCCAACGCCGAGGGCTGGGCCCTGTACGCGGAGCGGCTGATGGACGAGCTCGGGTTCCTGACCAACGCCGAGCAGCGGCTGGGCTACCTCGACGCCCAGATGATGCGGGCGACCCGAGTGATCGTCGACATCGGCATGCACCTGGAGCTGGAGATCCCGGCCGACTCGCCCTTCCACCCCGGCGAGCGGTGGACCCCCGCGCTCGCGCAGGAGTTCTTCGGCATGCACAGCGGCCGCCCCGCCGAGTTCGTGGAGAGCGAGCTGGTCCGCTACCTGGGCATGCCAGGACAGGCCATCGGCTACAAGCTGGGCGAACGCGCCTGGCTCCAGGGCAGGGCCGCGGCCCAGCGGGCGCACGGCGACGCCTTCGACGCCAAGTCCTGGCACATGGCCGCTCTCTCGCTGGGCTCCCTGGGCCTCGACGACCTGGTCGCGGAGCTGTCCGCGCTCTGAGCCTGGGGCGCAGAGCGGCCCACGGCCCGGTCGGGCCGTACTCATAGGGCCTGGGCGCCCCTTCCCGGCCTCAGCGGCGGGAAGGGGCGTCAGCCCGGGACGGGTGCCGTGTGGTGGCGCACGGCCGAACCCGCCCGGGACTTGACGACCTCCAGCTGGGCGGGGATGCGCTGCCGCAGGTCGGCGACGTGGCTGACGATGCCGACACAGCGGTCGCGTTCGCGCAGCGAGTCCAACACGTCCAGCACCTCGTCCAGCGTCTGCTCGTCCAGGCTGCCGAAACCCTCGTCGATGAAGAGCGTCTCCAGCCGGGAGCCGCCCGCCTCGTCGGTGACCACGTCGGCGAGGCCGAGGGCGAGCGCGAGCGACGCGAAGAACGTCTCCCCGCCGGAGAGGGTCGCGGTGTCGCGTTCGGCGCCCGTCCAGGCGTCCACCACGTGCAGCCCCAGCCCGGATCTGCCGCGCCCGCCGGTCCGCTCCCCCGAGTGCACCAGCGTGTAGCGGCCGTCCGACATCCGCTCGAGGCGGGCCGAGGCCGCCTCGGCGACCTGTTCGAGACGGGCGGCCAGCACGTACGACTCCAGCCGCATGCGCCGCTCGTTCTCGGCCGAGGTGCCCGCCGTCAGCCCCGCGAGCCGCGCGAGCCGGTCGTAGGCCGTGCGCAGCGGCGCGACCCGCCGGGCGGTCGCCACCGCGCGCCCGCCCAGCTCGTCCAGCGCCTCGACGCGGCCGGACGCCGCGTGGTGCGCGGCCTCGGCGGCGCGCAGCCCTTCTTCCGCCTCCTCGGCCGCCGCGCGGGCCCTCTCGGGTTCGGCCGGGGGCCTGGCCGCCGCCGCGACGAGCACCGGATCGGCCAGTTCCTCGCGCACGGCTGCCTCCTCGACCCGCCTGCGCTCCAGCCGCTCCCGCAGTCCGCGCTGCTCGGAGGCGGGCAGTACGGCCCGCGCCGCGTCGCCCGCGGTGGCGAAGCCGGCCTGGCGGGCGGCCTCGGCCAGGTGTGCGCGGGCCTCGGCCAGGCGCGTGGCGGCGCCCTCCGCGGTCTGAGCCGCCTGGGCGGCCCCGGACAGCAGCGCGGCCCGGCGCTCCAGCTGCGCGTAGCGCGCCGCCACGCTGGGAGCCTCACCCCGTGCCCGGTCCAGCCGCTCGATGAGGGAGGCGCGTTCGCGCTGGAGCGCGTCCCGGGTGGAGACGCGGCCCGCGGCGCGGCGCTCACCGTCCTGACGTGCGACGCTGCGCTCCTGGAACTCCCGCTCCGCGGCGGCCAACGCCTCGCGCGCCTGGTGCGCTGTACCTGCCTGCGCGTGCGCACGAGCGTGCGCGCTCTCCAACTCCGCGACCACGCCCGCCAGTGCCTCGACGCTGGGGGCGTCGAGGCTTGGGGCGTCGCTGCCGGGGACGTCGGTACTGGAGGCGTCGCTACCAGGGGCGTCGGTGCTCGCGACCGTGGCGCCCGGGGCGGTGGTGCGCCCCGGCCCCGCGCTCGTCGCGTCGCCACCTACCGGGCCGGCACTCGCCATGCCGACGCCCCCCGGGCCGGCGTTCGCCGGGGCGGCACCCTCAGGGCCGGCGGTCACCGCGTCGGCGCGCAGTGCACCGGCGCTCTGCGATGCGGCCTCCTCCCTCGCCGGAGCTCCGTCACCGTGTGCGCCGGAGTGAGCCGGCGGGGCAGGGGCCGCGGCGGCTTCGGTCGCCGCGGTGGTGTGGCTGTCGCGGAGGGCCGCGAGCCGCTGGCGGGCCGATTCGCGCGCCTCCCCCGCACGCTGGGAGGCGGCGAGCGCCTCTTCCTCGGAGGCGCGGTCCACGTGGTCCGCCGCCTCGCGGGCGGGCGCTGGGTGCTCGGGAGAACCGCACACCGCGCAGGGCTCGCCTGCCGCCAGGTTCGCGGCGAGCTCCGCCGCGATACCGCGCAGCCGGCGTTCCCGAAGTGCCAGCCAGCGCTCCTTGGCTTCGGCGGCCTGTTCGCGGGCGCGCTGGAGAGCCTCCACGGCCGTCTCGATCTCCGCGGCGAACGCGTCGCGGCGGCGGGCCGCTTTCAGGCGGGCACGCGCGGGGTGGAGCAGAGCCGCGAGGCGTTCGGCACGGGTGGCCGCCTCCTGGGCGTCGTCCGCACGGCGTTGGAGGGCGTGCCGGCGCTCCTCCCAGCCCGCCAGCCACTCCTCCGCCTCACCGAGCAGTTCCTCGTCGGCGCGGGACTCCGCGTCGAGCCTGCGCACCTCGGCTTCGATACCGGCGACCCGCGGTTCCTCCTCGCGGGCGGCACCGAGCGCGCCGAGTTCCTGGCCGGTCTCCCGCTCCAGCGCGCTCAGCCGCTCGCAGGGCGCGTCGGCCAGGGTCTCGGGGAGCAGGGACCGCGCGTTCCGTTCGGCCGCCTCGGCGCGGGCGTGTTCGTCACGCGCGGTGTCGTGGAGGCGGAGGGCGGGCGCGACCGCCTCGGCCGCGTAGGCGCTCTCCAGCCGCTGCCGCAGCGCGTCGTGCTCGGCGCCCGCCGCGGCCAGCTCGTCGGCGCGCTGCCGGGCACGGGCGAACCTGTCCTGGGCGCGGGCGAGCTCGCGGGTCTCTTCCCACCGCTGCAGGGCGGTGCTGTGCCGCTCGCGGGCCGTCTCGGCGGCGAGGGCCGCCGAGGTGAGGCGTTCCCTGGCGTGGCAGCGGGCCTGCGCCGCCCAGGCCAGGACCGCGTCGGCGAGCCCCGCGTCGCCGGGCGCGAACGCCGGGCGCTCGGCGGGCTCGGCTCCGCCGAGGGGCGTCCTCGCCCCGCGTCCTGCGGTCTTCGCGCCCCGCCCGGTGGACTTCGCGCCACGTGCGGCCTTGGCGCCGGCGGGGGTACGGCCGACGCCTGGGGACCGGGACGCGAGGGCAGCCGTACCGGCTCGCTGGCCGGGCAGGGCCTCGCTGCCGTGCACGGAGACGGGACCGGCGGGGGCTGCCGTGGCGCCGGGCCCCTCGCTCAGCTCCGCAGGGTCGCCGACGGCCTGCCGCATGCGGTGGGCGAGGGCGAGCAGTTCCTCGTCGGCCGTGACGACGTCGTGCTGTGCGGCCTTGCGGCGTTGGGCCAGCTGCTCCTCGACGGCGGCGAAGCGGCCGGTGTCGAAGAGGCGTCCCAGCAGCTTGGCCCGGTCCTCGGCGCCCGCACGCAGGAACCGCGCGAAGTCGCCCTGCGGCAGCAGGACGACCTGGCAGAACTGGTCCTTGCTCATACCGAGCGCCTGGCCGATCTCCTCACCGATCTCCTGGTGGGAGCGGCTGAGACCCCGCCACCGCGCCGTGTCCGTGTCCCAGGCGCGCAGCTCGGAGCGGGCACGCTCGCGCGTGAGCCCGCTGCCCCGGGCCTTGGGGCGCAGCTGTTCCGGCGCGCGGGTGATCTCCAGGCGGCGCCCCGCGACGGTCAGTTCGAGTACGACCTCGGTGAGGGTGTGGCGTGGAGCGTGGTCACTGCGCAGGGTGCCGCCCGGCTGCTGCCGGGCGCCGGGAACGCTGCCGTAGAGGGCGAAGCAGACGGCGTCCAGCACGGAGGTCTTGCCCGCGCCGGTGGCGCCGTGCAGCAGGAAGAGACCGGCGGCGGAGAGTGCGTCGAAGTCGACGGTGTGGGTGCCGCCGAACGGGCCGAAGGCCGTGAGAGTGAGCCGGTGCAGCCTCATCGGGCCTCCTCGGCGCCGGTGCGGTGGCCGAAGGCGGCGGACCGCGCCGCGGGGGCCGTCCGAGAGGGGGCCGCCGGCTCGTCCTGTTCGCTCTCGGCCACGCGGACGGCCTCCAGCGCCTGGCCCAGCATCGCGCGCTCCTCGGGCGCCGCGGCACGGCCGGGGCGTACGTGGCCGACGAAGTCCTCGGCGATCTGCCGGTCGGTGCGGCCCTTGAGGCGTACGGCGTAGGAGCGTGTGTCGTCGGCCTCTTCCCGCTCGGGCGCGAAGACCAGGCTGACGGTGTGCGGGAAGCGCTCGGCCAGGCGTGCCATCGGTTCGTGCGGGCGGGCGGCGTCGGTGAGCGTGGCCTCCACCCAGGAGTCGGTGTGCCGTTCGTGTGCCGGGTCCTCCAGCAGCTCCTGCAGGCTGCCGCGCAGCCGGGCGAGGGGGCGCGGCACGGGGCAGTACAGCCGCTCGGCCGTCACCTCGCCGCCCGGCCCCAGGTCGATGAGCCACATGGATTTGGGGTGTCCGGCCTCGGAGAAGGAGTAGGCGATCGGCGTGCCGCAGTAGCGCACCCGTTCGGTGAGGGTCTGGCAGTTGTGCAGGTGGCCGAGTGCCACGTAATCGACCCCGTCGAAGACGGAGGCGGGCACGGATGCGACACCGCCGACCGTGATGTCCCGCTCGCTGTCGCTGACTTCGCCGCCGGTCACGAAGGCGTGCGCCAGGACCACCGAGCGGGTCCCCGGGGGCCTGGTGGCCAGGTCGGCCCGCACCCGGTCCATGGCGGCGCCGAGCACGGCGGTGTGGCCGCCCGCCCCGGCGCCGAGCGCGTGCCGCACCAGGGAGGGTTCGAGGTAGGGCACGCCGTAGACGGCGACCTCACCATGCCCCGCACCGTCCGGCAGCAGGACCGGGACGCCGCACTCCTCCGGATCCGTGCGCAGGTGCACACCGGCGCGGCCCATCAGCTTCGAGCCGACCCCCAGGCGCCGGGCCGAGTCGTGGTTGCCCGAGATCATCACGGTGGCGATGCCGCGTTCGGCGAGGCGGTGCAGGGCGTGGTCGAACATCTCGACGGCGGCCAGCGAGGGCACGGCGCGGTCGTAGATGTCGCCGGCGACGAGGACGGCGTCCACCGCGCGCTCCTGGGCGGTGGCGACCAGATGGTCGAGAAAGGCGCGCTGGGCGTCGAGGAGGCTCGCGCGGTGGAAGCTCCGGCCCAGGTGCCAGTCCGAGGTGTGCAGCAGACGCATGGTCAACGACCTTAGGACCCGCCACTGACAACGCGCGCCGCCACCCCGCGCACGGACCGCGTGGCGCGCGTCCGCGGGCATGGGTCACAAGCCCAACGCGCCGTGGGTCGTGCGCCCTCGATCACGCGCCCCGGGCCATACGCCCGGCGCACGCGCCGCGGCGCGTGCGCCGGGCGGCTCATACCGTGCCGAACGCCTCGCCGCCCAGCTGGACCCCGGCGCTCCCCGCGGTGGCGTCGGCGAGCCAGCCGCGGAAGGCGTCGACCTCGCGCTCGGGCAGCCCGAGCTCGATGGTGACCTCGGCGCCGTACCGCACGTCGCGCACCTGGCGCCCGGTGGCGCGCAGGTCGTTCTCGAGCCGGCCCGCCCGCTCGTGTCCCACGGTGACGGTCACCAGCCGGAAGCGGCGCCGGGTGACCGTGCCCACGGCGTCCAGGGCCTCGCCCACGGCGCCGCCGTAGGCGCGGATCAGACCGCCGGCGCCGAGCTTGACGCCTCCGAAGTAGCGGGTGACGACGGCGGCCGCGTAGCGGACCTCCCGGCGCAGCAGCATCTGGAGCATGGGCACGCCCGCGGTGCCGCCCGGCTCGCCGTCGTCGTTCGCCTTCTGGATGCCCGCGTCGGCGCCGATGACGTAGGCGGAGCAGTTGTGGTTGGCTCCGGGGTGCTCCTTGCGGACGCGGGCGATGAACTCCTGCGCCTCGCTCTCGGTGGCGGCGGGCGCGAGGGCGCACAGGAAGCGGGAGCGGTTGACCTCGGTCTCGTGCACGCCCTCGGCGGCGACGGTCACGTACTCCTCGGGCCCGGCGGGCTGCTCCTGCTGCATACGGGCAGCCTATGGCCCGCCGGACGGGAATCCGCGCGGGGCTGCCGCCGTTGCCACGGGCAGCGCACCCGAGGCGGCACCCGACGAGCCCGATCCGCACGATGAGTTCACAGAACCCGATGAACCCGACGAACCCAATGAAGCCGATGAAGCCGACGAAGGGGACGAGAACATGTACGGCGATTCCGCGACGGTACGGAGCATCCTGGCGGAGCTGGGCGACACCTGGGCGGTGGTGGGCCTGTCGGGCAACACCGCACGGCCCGCCCACGGGGTGGCCGAGGTGCTACAGCGCTACGGCAAGCGGATCGTGCCCGTCCATCCGAAGGCGGAGACGGTGCACGGAGAGCGGGGTTACACCAGTCTGAGCGAGGTCCCCTTCCCCGTGGACGTGGTCGATGTCTTCGTGAACTCCCGACAGGCCGGGCAGGTGGCCGACGAGGCGGTGGCGATCGGCGCCCAGGCGGTCTGGTTCCAGCTCGGCGTGGTGGACGAGGCGGCCTACGAGCGCACCCGGGCGGCGGGGCTGCGGATGGTGATGGACCGCTGTCCGGCGATCGAGATCCCCCGGCTCGGCTGACCGGGCGTGTGCTGGAATCCCCGGCATGATCACCACACGCAGGGCGGTACCGGACGACGCGAGGGAGATCGTGCGGCTGCGCCGCCTGATGTTCGCCGAGATGCACGGCAAGGACGAGCCTGGCCCCTGGGAGGAGGAGGCCGTGCGGGTGGCACGGCGGCAGCTCGCCCAGGAGCCTTCCCCGCTGCTGGCGTTCGTGGTGGACGGCGACACCTCCGGTGAGCCCGCCCACCTGGCGGCGTGCGCGGTGGGCCGGGTCGAGGAGCGGCTGCCCGCTCCGGTGAGCCCGCTGGGGCTGTTCGGCTTCGTCTTCAACGTGTGCACGGACGCGCGTTACCGCGGGCGCGGCTGTGCGCGGGCGACGACGGAGGCGATGCTGGCGGAGTTCGCCCGCCGCGGGGTGACCCGTGTGGACCTGCACGCGTCGCCGGACGCCGAACGGCTCTACCGGTCCCTGGGCTTCGCCGAGCACTCGGTTCCGCTCTCGCTGGACGTGAGCACGCGCCACGCGGCCGAGGACTGATCCGCCGAACACGAGACCGGGGCCTGACCCGGGCACACGCGCGGGCCGCAGCCCCGGGCACACGCGCGGGCCGCAAGGTCTCAGCCGCGCTGCCCCAGCCCCTCGACGACCTCGGCGCCGGGCAGGGCGGCCAGCGCCTTGCCCGGCACGATCAGCTTGCCCCTGCGGCTGCCGCTGCCGATCAGCACCCAGGGCAGCGCGGCGACCTCGGCGTCCACCAGGAGCGGCCAGTCGGCGGGCAGCCCGATGGGGGTGATGCCGCCGTACTCCATGCCCGTCTCGCCGACGGCACTCTCGTGCGGCGCGAAGGACACCTTGCGGGCGCCGAGGCCACGCCGGGCCGCGCCGTTGACGTCCACGCGGGCCGAGGAGCCGACGAGGCAGGCGGCGAGGGCCCGTTCGCCGCCGCGCTTGGCCGCCACGACGACGCAGTTGGCCGAGGTCCCCAGGAGGTCTTTCCCGTACGCCTCGACGAACACGGCGGTGTCGGCCTTGGCCGGATCGGTGTCCACGTACAGCAGTTGGTCGGCGGGGACGGGCCCCGACCAGCCGCGGACGGCCGCGGCCACGGGCGCGGTCAGCCGGTCCAGTGCGTCGGGGGCGGGCACTGCGTTGTCGAAGTCTCCGATGGGGGCTCGCATGGCAGGCACCCTAGCGAGCGCGGGGCGGGGTGTCAGCGCGGTTCGGGCACGGAGACGGCCATCGTCATCTCCACGGGTTCGGTGCCGTCGTTGCGGTAGCCGTGCGGGACGTGGGACTCGAAGCAGGCGGAGGTCCCGGTGGGCAGCGCGTGCCCGGTGCCGTCCACGTCGAGGGTGAGGGTCCCGGCGGTGACGTGGACGAGTTCGGTGGTGCCGTGCGGGTGCGGGTCGGAGGTGCTGGCGTCGCCTGGCATCAGTCTCCAGTGCCACAGCTCCAGCGGCCCCGGCGCCTCGGTGCCCGCCAGCAGGGTGCTGTGACTGCCGGTGTCGGTGGTCCACAGGCGGATGGCCTGCTCGGGCGGTACGAGCCGGACCTGCGGTTCCTGGTCGGAGTCCAGCAGCGAGGTGATGCTCACGCCGAGGGCGTCACCGATCTTGACGACGGTGCCGACGCTCGGGTTGGTGCGCGCCTGTTCGATCTGGATGAGCATGCCGCGGCTGACGCCGGCGCGTGCGGCGAGGGCGTCGAGAGTGAAACCGCGCTCGGTCCGCAGGCTCTTCAGGTTGCGGGCGAGGGCTTGCGTGAGCTGGTCGAGGTCCGTCACGGCGTTCCGCACCATCCAAAATAATCAATGACAGAGTGCACTGTGTTGAACTACGGTGTGCTGGACTTGAGTGTTCACCACAGTGTACTGCGAGGGATTCCGCCATGACCGCTGTCTTCGCCCTGGCCACCAGCCTGCTGTTGGGGCTGGCCGACTTCGGCGGAGGCCTGCTCAGCAAGCGGCTGCGCGAGCTGACGGTGGTCGTCGTCTCGCAGGGGGCCGCCTGCGCGGTGCTCGCGGTCGTCGTGCTGGCCACGGGCGCCTGGAGCGAGCTGGACGCGCGGCTGCTGTGGTGCGCGGTGGCGGCGGGAGCCATCGGACCCGCCGCGATGCTGTGCTTCTACCGCGCCCTGGCCATCGGCCCGATGGGCGTGGTCTCCCCCGTCGCCACCCTGGGCAGCGTGGCGGTCCCGGTGGCGGTCGGCATGGTGCTGCACGGCGAGCGTCCCGGCCTGGTGCAGGCGATCGGGACCCTCATAGCCGTCGCCGGCGTGGTGCTGGCGGGTGGTGTGGGCGGCGGCGGAGCACCCGTCCAGCAGCGGACGATCCTGCTGGCCCTGGTCGCCGCCTTCGGCTTCGGCGCGACGATGAGCCTGGTCGCCGAGGCCTCGCCGACCGTCACCGGGCTCTTCCTGACGCTGTTCGTCCAGCGGTTCGTGAACGTGGTCGTGGGCGGCGGAGTCCTCTACGCCTCGGTGCGGAAGGGCACCCCCGCGCTGCCGGAGACCGGCATACGGGCGGTGTGGACAGCACTGCCCGCGCTGGCCTTCGTCGGGCTCGCGGACGTCGCCGCCAACGGCACCTACGCGGTCGCCGCCCAGCACGGACCCGTCACCGTCGCCGCCGTGCTGGCCTCGCTCTACCCGGTGGTCACCGCGCTGGCGGCACGGGGCGTGCTCCAGGAGAGACTGCGCGCCGCACAGACCGCGGGCGCCGGGCTGGCGCTGCTGGGCACCGTGCTGCTCGCCTCCGGCTGACGGGGCCCACCGCCTGGCCCCTCCCCAGTCCCCGCCCCCGGACTGCTCGGGCTCAGCTCCCGTCCCCGAGCTGCCCGGGCTCAGCTCCCGTCCCCGAGCTGCCCGGGCTCAGCTCCCGTCCCCCGCTGCTCCGGCAGATCGGCCAGCGCCGCCAACTGCTCCGGGGTGACGCCCTCGGGGACGGGCACAGGCGGCGGAGTGCGCAGCGGCGGCTGCCAGCCCGCCTCCGGGTCCAGCCGGCGCACCACCTTCGCGGGGGCACCGGCCACCACGGCGTGGTCGGGCACCTCGCCCCGTACGACGGCGCCCGCCGCCACCACGACGTTCCGTCCCAGCGAGGCGCCGGGCAGGATGACGGCCCCGGCACCGATCCAGCTGCCGGAACCGATCTCCACCGGAGCCGTGCGCGGCCACTGCTTGCCGACGGGGCGTGCCGGGTCGTCGTAGGAGTGGTTCGTGGAGGTGATGTAGACGTACGGACCGCAGAACACGTCGTCCCCCACGCGCACGCGGGTGTCCGCGATGATGTGGCTGCCCCTGCCCAGGACCACGCCGTTGCCGAGTCGCAGCACGGTGTCGGGCCCGAGGTCGAGGTCCGGCATCATCCCGGCGGTCAGGGTCACGTCCCGGCCGACGACGCAGTGGTCGCCCAGCTCGATCCACGGCGTGCCGAAGAGAGTGCCCTGGGGGAAGGCGAGCCGGGTGCCTGACCCGATCCGGCGGAACGCGTAGGGGCCGGGGCGCCGGGCCGTGACGGCTCCGGCCTCCTGGACGCGCCGCCAGACCCCGTGCAGCGCACGGGAGGTGAGGAACGAGAACGTGTTCTGGATCGAGGGCACGCCGTCACGGTAGCGCCCGCGCGGGCGGCCGCCGCCGGTGAGGTTCCTCACGGGTAACTCCGGGCGCGGCTCAGGCGCCGGCGGGGCCCTCGTCGAGGGTGGCCTCGCGGTGCTGCTTGGCGAGCTCGACGTAGGCGGCCGCGTTGAACCTGATGCCCTCGCGCTCCTCGTCGGTCAGTTCCCTGCGCACCTTGCCCGGCACGCCCGCTACCAGGGACCCTGCCGGGACGACCATGCCCTGCGGCACCAGGGTCTGGGCGGCGACGAGGGAGCCGGCCTCGATCCGGGCGCCGTTGAGGACGGTGGCGCCCATGCCGATGAGCACGTCGTCCTCGATGGCGCAGCCGTGCAGCACGGCGTTGTGCCCGACGGTGACGCCCGTACCGATGGTGACGGGGAAGCCGGGGTCGCCGTGGACGGTGCAGTTGTCCTGCACGTTGCTGCCCTCGCCCAGCACGATCGGCCCCGCGTCGGCGCGCAGCACGGCTCCGTACCAGACGCTCGATCCGGCGGCCATGGTGACCTCACCGGCGACCACGGAGGTGGGCGCCTGGAACGCGTCGGCGTCCAGTTCGGGCGTGTGCCCTGCGACGTTCACTGTCAGCCCTCGCTCTGCCACACCGCTCTCCGCTCCGCGTCCTGTTCCACTCGCTGCCGCCGCGCCCTGCCGACGCTCACGCGTCCGGGCCTCAGTCCCCGGCCGGAGCCGGAGCGGGGGCTGACTTTCCGGCCGCGTCCGCGGCGGGCCCGCCGCCTGCGCCACTGGTGGCCCCGTCCGCCTCCGTGACCCCGTCCGCGGCGGCCGGGCCGCCGCCCTGCGAGGTGTCGGCCGGGTCTTCCTCCGTCGAGACGGCCATCTTCGCCGAGCGGCGCTTGACGATGACCATGGAGGCGACGCCGATGAGCACGGCAGCCACCAGCCCCAGCCACGAGAAGCGCTTGAGCCACGCCTCGGCGACGATACCGACGTAGTAGATGACGGCCGTGGTGCCGCCCGCCCACACCGCACCGCCCAGCACGTTGGCCGTCAGGAACTTCCAGTACGGCATCTTCAGCACGCCCGACAAGGGCCCGGCGAAGATGCGCAGCAGCGCGATGAAGCGGCCGAAGAAGACCGCCCACATGCCCCAGCGCTGGAAGGACCGCTCGGCGGTGGCCACGTGGGCGGGCCCGAAGTGCTTGGGGAACTTGCGGCCCAGCCACTCCAGCAGCGGCTTGCCGCCCTTGCGGCCGATGGCGTAGCCGATCGAGTCACCGACGATGGCGCCCGCGGTCGCGCTCACACCCAGGACGACCGGGTCGATGTGCCCCTGCTGCGAGGCCAGCAGCGCGGAGCTGACCAGGACGATTTCGCCGGGGAGCGGGATTCCCAGGCTCTCCAGGCCGATGACGACCCCCACCAGGAGGTACACGCTGACGGCCGGGATGTGCTCCAGCCACTCCTGGATGTGCAACTACGGCTTCCTTCCACGGCATTCGGGCTCGAGTTCGGAAGCCTACTCGACGTGCGGCGGGCGTGCGCCGACGGGATCGCGCCGAGCTGCGCACTCTCCTGACGGGGGCCGCGGCGGGTCAGTCGTTCGGCCGCAGCGTCCACACGATGGTCATCTCGCTGGTGACGGCGCCGTCGGCCCGCGTGAGGGCGACCTTCACCGGGAACTCGGGGCGCTCACCGCGGTCCAGCTCGGCGACCACGTCGGCGGCCGGGCGGCCGAGCTCGGCGGTGGCGGTGAGGACGCCCTTGGCGAGCTTCTTGAAGTCCATCTCGACGTGCACCGGCAGCGGCACCGCCCGGGAGAGCTGGTCCGCGAAGGCGGCGAGGGTCACCGCGCCGCTCGCCGACTCGGCGAGGGTGAACATCGCCCCCGCGTGCGGGCCGCCCACGTGGTTGTGGAACTCGCTCTGGTCGGGCAGCGAGACGACGACGCGTTCGGGCGAGGTCTCGAGGTACTCCAGCTTCAGGGTGCGGGCCATCGGCACGGATGCCGTCATCAATGCGCCTATGTCCGGCTGGGGCTCTGTCGTCATGCCCGCACGTTACCACCGAGTAACCGTCGTGCGGTGCCGTCGCCTGTCGCGCTCCGGCCCCCGTCGTGTAGCGGGTCGGTACCGATCCGAGGGCGACCGTGGCCGGGGCGGTTGTCGCACCATAGGCTTGTCGGCCATGTGGCCAGGACAGCAGCAGCCCGGGGGCGAGCAGAACCCGGGGGAGTCGAACCCGTACCAGCAGCCGGGTTATCAACAGCCGAACCCCTACCAGCAGCCCGGGTACGGGCAGCAGCCGTCGGGCCAACCCGGCTACGGACAACAGCCGGCAGGTCAGCCCGGCTACGGACAACAGCCGGCAGGTCAGCCCGGCTACGGACAACAGCCCGCGGAGCAGCCGGGCTACGGGCAGCACGGCCAGCCGGGGCAGCCCCCGTACCCGTACGGCCAGCAGCCCGGCGCGGCCGGTTCAGGACAGTGGGGTCCGGCCGGCGTCCCGGGAGCCCCCCAGGCACCCAAGGGCGGCGGAGGCGGTGACCGGAAGAAGACGGTCATCATCTCGGCCGTCGTCGCGGTGGCGGTCGCCGCGGCCGCGGTGACGGGCTTCATGGTCTTCGGCGGGGACGACGACGGCAAGAAGGACGAGGCCGACAAGTCCGCCTCCCCCACCGCCGAGAAGCCGAAGAAGACCGAGAAGGCCGACCCCGGCGGTGGCGGTGGCGGCGAGGACGACGCGAAGGACCCCTCCGAGCCCGTCGTCGCCGGCTGGCAGACCGTCATCAACCCCAAGTGGTACTCCGCCTTCGACGTCCCCGACACCGACGACTGGACCGTCGAGAGCCAGGGCACCATCACCGGCTTCGAGGACGACAAGGGCAAGGTCCTGGTCGCCATGTCGGCGCCCGCCTACTACAAGGACAACTGGTGCAAGGAGTCCAGCCGCGCGGCCGTGGGCACCAAGGGCGGGCAGGGCTCGAAGAACACCAAGGAGGCCGCGAAGATCGCCGCGGGCAACTTCGTGATCGCGGGCTACGACCAGAAGCAGAAGGGCACCCTCAAGGTCTCCAAGCCCAAGGCGTTCGAGAACGAGCACGGCATCAAGGGCCACACCGCCACCGCGACCGTCACAGGAGCGCCCAAGGAGGACAAGTGCTCCACGAGCGCGGGCAAGGCCGTCACGGTCTCCTGGATCAACACCAACGGTGACCTGGCCATCTTCGTCCTCTACACCGACGCGGGCGTCAAGGACGAGCTCTCGGAGGCCACCATCAAGAAGATCACCGGCAGCCTCCGCAACTACGAGGCGCCCGGCGGCGGCGCGGAGCCGCGCGGCTGACCCGCTCCGCCCTGCGGAGCCTCTCGTTTGGATCTTGCTGGGCTCGCGGGCCCGAACGGAAGATCCTCGGCGCCGCCGCGGCGTCCAGGCCCGCCCGGGACGGCGCCCTCAGCCGATGCTGAAGGCGCCGTTCGGCGGCTCGGGGGAGGGCACGGCGTCGCCGTCCTCGACGGGGCGCGCGCCCTCGGTGAGCGGCCGCAGCGCCGTCCCGTGCAGCACCCGCGCGGGAAAGGGGTCGCCCGCGCAGCGCCGGGCCAGCTCCTCGCAGGGCTGCTCGTGATGCGAGGCGAGCAGCACGACGTTGCCGAACCGGCGCCCGCGCAGCACCGAGGGTTCCGCGATGATGGCCAGCCAGGAGAAGACGGCCGCGAAGGTCGCCAGCTGGGAGCCCAGGAAGCGGAACGGCGCCGCGTCGGCGAGGTTGGCCACGTAGCTGCCGCCGGGGCGCAGTACCCGCTCGGCCTGCCGGGCGTAGGAGAGGGTGGTCAGGTGGGCCGGCATCGTCGACCCTCCGTAGACGTCGGAGATCACCACGTCGGCGTCGGCGTCGGGGGCGTCTTCGAGCATCGCCCGTCCGTCGGCGGTTTCCACGCGGACGTCCGCGTCGGCGGCCAGCGGCAGGTGCGCGGCGACGAAGGCGGCCAGCTCCGCGTCCGGTTCGGCGACCCGCTGCCGGGATCCCGGCCGGGTCGCGGCCAGGTAGCGGGGCAGCGTGAGGGCGCCGCCGCCGAGGTGCAGCACGTCCAGCGGTCCGGCGGGATCAGCCGCCAGGTCGAGCAGGTGGCCGACGCGGCGCGCGTACTCGAACTCCAGGTGCTCGGGGGCGTCGAGGTCCACGTAGGACTGCGGGGCACCGTCCACGGTCAGCAGCCAGCCCCCGGGCCGGTCGATGTCCGGCATCAGCTTGGCCGCGCCTGAGGGGACGGTCCGGGTGCGGGGTACGCGTTCGTCGGGCTTGATCTCCACCGTCCCATTGTGCGGGTGGCGCCTGCTCACCCGACCGTGCGGGGGTCGCAGGGGCCCCGCCTTCCTTCCCCGCCTCGGCCTTCCCCGTTCCCGGGCAGCGGGAGGCCTTCCCCGCCACCGGGCAGCGGGACGTAGGTGTCGACGGCGTCGAGCAGGGCTTCGGTGGCGCCTCGCCAGCGCGAATCGCCCGCCAGTGAGCCGAGGGCCGAGACCCGGACGGCGGGGAGCGTCTCCCCCGCGTGACCGTGCGCCGTCAACAAAGCCCGTACGTCGGCCTCCACCAGATCGGTCAGCTCGTCGCTGCCCTGGTCCGCCTTGGTGAGGGCGACGACGAGCGGAAGGAGACCCGTCCTGCGGGCGCGTGCCAGATGGGCGGCGGTACCGGTCCTGGCGCCCTCCAGGACGGAGACGACCAGGAGGGCACCGTCGAGACGGTCGGGGTCGTCGGCCGGGTCGAGCACGGTGTAGCGCCGGGTGTCGGTGGCGTAACCGAACCGCCGGCGGTCGAGGTCGGGTCCCGCGCAGCAGGGACAGGGCCCGGCGGCCGACAGGGCCCTGGCGAGCGTGGTCTTGCCGTGCCCTCGGGGGCCGAGCGTGCCGATGGTCAGGTGCGGAAGCGGGTGCGGACGGGTGTACGCGGACACAGGTGCCCTCCGGGGCCGTGGCGGGGTGGCGAGCGGGACCCCGGGAAGGACCGACCCTTCCCCGTGGGGTCCTCGGTGCGGTCCGGGAAGGGTCAGCGTCGGCGGCCGTCGGCGCCGCACGGCAGGGGGCAGGCACACACGCCCCGCGTCAGGAAGGCGGCAGCCCGCGAACCGGCCGCGACCGCGGCCGGCGTCGGGATGTCGAGCTGCCGGAACACCGCCCGATCATCCCCGAGCCGGCCTGCGCCCGTCGAACGCTTTTCGCCAGGCTCGCCTCCGGCCCGCCCCGGTCGCCTTCCGCACAGGTGGAAGCGGGGGTGGACGGGGGGCGAACACCGTTCCGTGAGGGAATCTTCCGGACTTTCCGCACGCCTTCGAACGGCGGAAGGACCGGTTCGTCGGTTACGCTCCCCACGTGCCCGTCCCCGCCATGCAGCCAGACGGACTCCCCGGCCGTCTCGCTCAGACGCTGCTCTCTCCCTGGACCCGCCTCGCCCTCCTCGCCGTCCTCCTGTGCGGCGCGGCCACGGCGATGCTGCTGTACGAGCCCCAGCGCCTGCTCGCGCACGGCTGGCCGCCCGAGGTCGCCGGCGGGGCCGCCGTCGCCCTCTTCGGCGCCGCCTACGGGCTGTGCACGGCGGCGTTCGTGCCACGTCCGGTACTCAACGTCGCCGCGGGCGTCCTCTTCGGCGCACAGGCGGGCACGTTCTCGGCCACGGCCGGGACGGTGATCGGCGCGGGCATCGCTTTCGGACTCGGGAGGCTGCTGGGCCAAGACGCGCTGCGCACCCTGTTGCGCGGCCGCTGGATCACGGCCGCCGACCGGCAGTTGAGCAAGCACGGCTTCCGCTCCATGCTGGTGATCAGGCTGCTGCCCGGTGTGCCGTTCGCCGCCTCCAACTACGGCGCCGCCGTCTCGCGTATGCGCTGGATCGCCTTCCTGAGCGCGACGGCCGTGGGGTCCGTACCCAACACGGCGGCGTACGTGATCGCCGGCTCCAGCGCGGCCACACCGACCTCACCCGTCTTCCTCGCCTCTTTCGGCTTCATCGCGCTCTCCGGACTGGCCGGGGCCGTCTTCGCCTGGCGCAAACGGGCCCAGCTGCGCCGCAGGGAAAGCGCACGGGACGGAGCGCGGCCCTCCCACGCGGCGCGGCCGTCCCACGCGGCGACGCACGGCCCGAGCCCGGAGGCGGCGGACCTGCCCGGCACGGCGGCCGAGGACACCTCGGAGGCGGCCGCCGCCGCGGCTGCCGGGACGACCGGCGCCGGGTACGTGACGGAGCCCGGGGCCGCGCGCGACCGCGCGGCAGCGAGGACCTCCGCCCACCACCGCTGACACCGACGACCACAGGGACGAGCCCCAGCGCAGATGTCTTGGTTTGAATCCTTCGTCCTCGGACTCGTCCAGGGACTGACCGAGTTCCTCCCGATCTCCTCCAGCGCGCACCTGCGCCTCGTGGCGGCCTTCGCCGGCTGGCGGGATCCGGGCGCCGCGTTCACCGCCGTCACCCAGATCGGCACCGAGACGGCGGTGCTCATCTTCTTCCGCAAGGACATCGGCCGGATCCTGGCCGCCTGGTTCCGCTCGCTGACCAGCCGGGAGGCGCGGCGGGACCACCACGCGCGGATGGGCTGGCTCGTCATCGTCGGCTCGCTCCCCATCGGCGTGCTCGGGCTGGCCTTCAAGGACCAGATCGAGGGCCCGTTCCGCGATCTGCGGCTCATCGCCACGACGCTGGTCGTGGTCGGCGTCGTCCTCGGTGTCGCCGACCGGATGGCGGCCCGCGACGCGCGGGGCGGCCGCCACCGGGTACGGCGGGAGCGCAAGTCGCTGGAACAGCTCAACGTGCGCGACGGGCTCCTCTACGGTTGCGCGCAGGCGCTGGCGCTGGTGCCCGGCGTCTCCCGTTCGGGGGCCACGATCAGCGGCGGCCTGTTCATGGGGTACCGGCGTGAGGCGGCGGCCCGTTACTCGTTCCTGCTGGCGGTGCCCGCCGTGCTGGCCTCGGGCCTGTTCGAGCTGGCGGACATCGGCGAGGGCCACGTCTCCTGGGGGCCGACACTGTTCGCGACGGCACTGGCGTTCGTGGTGGCTTACGCGGTCATCGCGTGGTTCATGCGGTGGATTTCCTCCCGCAGCTTCATGCCGTTCGTCATCTACCGCATCGTGCTGGGCCTGGTCCTGTTCGCGCTGATCGCGGCGGGCGTGGTGGGCCCGCACGCGGGCGAGTCCGTCGGCTGAGCCGCGCGGGCCCGGGCCGGTGCCCGGCGGGTCAGCGGCCGGCGCGCTCCTGCCGCCGGCGGCGGCGCAGCACGAGCAGGTCGGCGACCGCGGCCAGGGTCAACACCCCGCACAGCGCCGCCAGCACGCTCAGCACGCGGTCGCTCGGTGAGCTGTGCGGTCCCGAGGAGGCCGCCCACCAGGCGAGGAGGGCGGTCGCCGCCGCGAAGACGGGGATGCCGACGGACGACAGCAGCGTGCGCAGCCGCAGGTCGCTGCGCGCGGTCACCGGCTCGGTGCCCGCGCGGGTCCCGCCCGAACGGGGGGTGTCTCGTCGGTGACGGCCGGAGTGCGGTGGCTGTGACACGTCAGTCGCCTTTCGCCGGTTGGCTCCGGGCACCATGATCACCACTCCCCCTCGGGAAGGTGCGGGGGCGCGCCCGGCGTTTCTCCCCTGCCCGGCGCGGGCCGCGGCTCACAGCCCCGGCAGCGTGTCCTGTGCGACCTCGTGCGCGGGCGGTACGGGCGCCGTCCGCACGGCGAGCTTGTGGCGGCAGGCGGGCCCCAGCCCCCACAGGCGGGAGGCACGGTCGCGCAACGGCTGGCCGCACATGCGGCACAGGACGCTCCTCGGGCTGTTGCCCTGGGTACCCTCCGGCTCCTCGACGGGCTCGCTCCCGGGAAGCGGCGCCGCCTCGGCCTGCCGCCCCTCTCCCGCACCGGCGTCCGGCTCGCTCCGCGCGGACCGGCTCTCCCCGCTCATGCGCGCCCCCTTCATGCGCCTCAGGGCAGGCACGGTACCAGCGCGGACACACGCCCGGAGTAGTCCGAAATGCGCGCTATGTACCCGTACCTCCACGGTGGACGTGGAGACAACAGCTACCTCTCATGGGAGCGAACATGCGTATTCGTACCGCTATCGCAGCCAGCCTGCTCAGCGCCGTCGCCGTGCTCGGCGGGACCGCCGGCACCGCAGCGGCCGCCAGCAGCGACCCGCACCCCGGCCAGTACAACGACCCGGACGTCCTGGACCTCGGTGCGAACGTCTGCGGCAACCCGATCGTCGCGCTGCTGAGCCCCGCCTCGCAGAACGCCTGCAAGGCGAACTGACCCACAGCGCACGTCGGCTCGTCGGCCCGGACCCCGCTGCCCGCCACCGCGGGCGGCGGGGCTCCGTCGGTTACGGGGACCGACAGGACGGAGACCAACCGGACGCCGGCGACGGCAGTGCCGGGTCGGGCGCCCGCTGCCACACTGGATACATGGACAACTTCTACCGTGGCCCGGCGACCCTGCTGACCGGAGCCGCCGAGGTGCCCGTCGACGCGGCGCTGTTCACGGAGGCGACCGACGCCGACAGCGCCTGGTTCGGCACCATCAGACCGGAAGGCAGCCAGCCGCTGTGGACCGAACTGGAAGGGGACTCGGCCCGGCTGCGGCTCATCGACGGGCGGGAGGGCCGCATCGCCATCCGCGGCAGCGGCTTCGGCCCGGTCGAGGTCTCCGGCGAGGGACCGCTCCCCGCGCACCGGCCGTAGGACCCGCGCCCGGCGGAGACTGTGCCTTCCGGCCCATGACCGCGTCACCTGGCAGGGGGACATCGAGCGGTGACGTACTCCGCTGGCTGTACGCCAAGACGCTCCCGGCAGGTGACGACAGATCCGCGCGCACACGGGATCGTGGTGACATGAACGCGAAGCCCAACCAGGACCGGACGGGACGGACATGAGCGCGCTGACGGCCGCGGCGCTGCTGTCCCTGGTCTCCGCGATCAGCTACGCGCTGGCCGCGATCGGGCAGGAGCGGATCGCCGCGACGACCTCTCCCAGCCGCTGGGGACTCCTGCGCTCGGGCACCTGGTGGACGGCGGCGGGACTCCAGGGCGCGGGGGCGCTGTTGCACGTGGTGGCGCTCGGCCTCGGGCCGCTGACGGTCGTTCAGCCGCTCGGCGTGCTCACCCTCGTCCTGGCCGCGCCCATGGCCGCGGCGGTGGGCCGGCGCCGAGTGGCCGCCGCCACCTGGCGCGGCATCCTGCTGGTGTCCGCCGGGCTGGCCGGTGTCCTGCTGCTCACCGGTGACGCGGGCGCCGACTCGCTGCGCGGGAGCGGCCAACTGTCGCTCGCCACCAGCGTGCTGGCAGCCCTCGCACTGCTGGTCGGTGCGGCGGCCGTGCTCGGACGCCGGGGACGCGCCCGGCCGGGCAGCCGCGCCCTGGCGGTGCGGAGCGTGTGCCTGGCCCTGGCAGCGGGGGTGGCCTACGGCGCGGCGTCCGTCTTCGTCAAGACGCTCGCCGACAGGTGGATGTCCGCTCCCCTGCTCATCTCCGTACCGCTGGCCGTGCTGACGGTCGCCCTGGCCGCCGCGGGGCTCGCCACCTCCCAGGCGTCCTACCGGGGCGGCGGGCTGGCGACGCCGCTGGCGACGGCCACGGTCGCCAACCCCGTGGTCGCGGCTGCCGCCGGCATCGTCCTGCTGGACGAGGGCTTCCGGTACGGCGCGACGGGTGCCGTACTGGCGCTGGTGGCCGGCGCGGTCGCCACCTGGGGTCTGGTCGCACTGACGGTCGACAGCGCCCGCAGGACGCACGGTGCGCCGCCGGGGCACACCTCGCCCGACGAGCCGGGCCGGACCCTGCCCCCGCCCCGCGACGGGGGCCCGCAGGTCCCGCACGGCGGCGGGACGGGGCACACCGCCGACGCGGAGTTCGCCCACCGCAAGAGGCCCGCCGACGACAGGCGCGCCGAGGTGCCACGAGCGGGCGGCCGCGGCAAGCCTGTCGGCCGCCGGCCGGTCGCGGCGCGGTAACGCCACCGGGGGCTCGCCCGAGCTGGGCGAGCCCCATCTGTCCACCCCCGGCCGTTCGCGCGGCGGGCGGACTCGCGCGGGCGCCGGTCCGGCCGAGCGCGACCTGTGCCGAGCGCCGGACACGGAGTCACCGAACGCGGGCACCAGGCGCGGAGGCGCCGAACGCCGGAGGACCGGAGGACCGGAGCGCCGGAGCGCCGGAGCGCCGGAGCGCCGGAGCGCCGGAGCGCCGGAGCGCCGGGGGCGATCATCTGCCGCGCCGACCTCGTCATCTTCTGTCCCCTCCCTCACACTGGTGAGTGAGCGTCGGACGAAGGAGGCGGGGCATGCGTGCCACCCCGGCCGTGCGTGCCGCCCCGGCCGCCCGCTGGGCGCGCCGGGCACTGCCGCTGCCGGCGGGGGCCGTCCCCGCGCTGGCGTTCCCCGAGCCCGCGCTGTGGTGGCTGGCGTACGCGGCCCTCGTGCCCTGGCTGCTGCTGGTACGGGCCGCGCCCACTCCCCGGGCCGCCGCACGGGCGGGCTGGCTCGGCGGTACGGGTTTCATGCTGGCGATGCACCACTGGCTGATGCCGAGCCTGCACGTGTTCATCGTCCTTCTCGCCGCGCTGTTGGGGCTGTTGTGGCTGCCGTGGGGCTGGCTCGTCCACCGGCTGCTGGCCGGCGCACCCACCGGAGGCCGGTTCGCCGCCGCGGTGGTGCTGGTGCCGTCGGGCTGGCTGCTGGCCGAACTGATCCGCTCCTGGGAGTACCTGGGCGGCCCCTGGGGGCTGCTGGGCGCGAGCCAGTGGCAGGTGACGCCCGCGCTGCGGCTGGCCTCGGTGGGTGGCGTGTGGCTGGTGAGCTTCGTGGTGGTGGCGGTCAACACCGCCCTCGCCGCGCTGCTCGCGGTCCCGCGCGCCCGCCGGGCCGCGGCCGTCGCCGTACTGGCCACCGCCGTGTCCACGTGCGCAGTCTGGATGTGGGCGCCCCGCCCGCACCCCGCGGGCGCCACACGTGTCGCCGTGGTGCAGATCGGCGAGACGTCCTCGCGCGCGGAACGGTTCGCGCGCGGCGAGGAACTGACCCGGCGCCTGGCCGGCCGCCGGCCCGACCTGGTGGTGTGGGGCGAGAGCAGCGTCGGATACGACCTGCGCAGCCACCCGTCCCTGGTGCGTCGGCTCGCCGCGCTCTCCCGGGCCACGCACGCGCCGCTGCTGGTGAACGTGGACTCCCAGCGCAGTGACCGGCCCGGCATCTTCAAGAGCGCGGTCCTCGTGGACGGGGGCGGGCTGACCGGACAGCGTTACGACAAGATGCGGCTGGTGCCTTTCGGCGAGTACGTCCCCTTCCGTTCGGTGCTGGGCTGGGCCACCTCGGTCGGGCGGGCGGCGGGCGAGGACCGGCAGCGGGGTCGAGAACCTGTGGTGATGCGGTCGGGAGGGGCGAGGTTCGGGCCGCTGATCTGCTTCGAGACGGCGTTCCCCGACATGAGCAGGCACCTGGCCGCCGAGGGCGCGCGGGTGCTGGTGGCCCAGTCCTCGACCTCCACCTTCCAGCACAGCTGGGCACCCGGGCAGCACGCGTCTCTCGCGGCGCTGCGAGCCGCCGAGACGGGCCGCCCCATGGTGCACGCGACGCTCACCGGTGTCAGCGCGGCCTTCGGGCCCGAGGGCGAACAGGTCGGGCGCCGCATGGACACGGCCACCAGTGCGGCCACGCTCACCGAGGTGCCGCTGGCGCGCGGCACGACGCTGTACGTGCGCTTCGGCGACTGGACGGCGCGGCTGGCGCTGACCGCGTTGGCGGCGTACCTCGCACTCGAGGCCGCCCGCGCGGTGCGGTCACGGCGGGACCGGCAGCGGGACCGGGACGAGGACGGGAGCCCCGGCCTGACCGTGCCCGCCCGCCGCTGACCCTCCGCTCGCGCCCGCCGGCGAGCCCCCGCTCGCATCCACCGCGCCCGTGAGCGGGCCCGTCGCGCCTGGCGGGGCTCGTCACCGGCGTGCGGGGGGCTCGCGGTTTCCTCACCGTTCGGGTGACCGTGTCCCGTCGGCGGTCGTGGGCTCCGGCGGGCGCCAGTCGGCGATCCCCGCGAGCGCGCGCAGTGTCAGGGCGGGCGCCAGGCGGCTGACGGCGGCGAGCGCTCCGTTGCGCAGGGCGCAGGCGGGCGCGCTGGTGAGGGTCGTCATCCGGGCGGCGCGCGCCGACCGCCGCACGACCTCGGCCGTGCGGGGCAGCCGCTGCCCGGTGTAGGCCGCCAGGGTTCTGGCGACCGGTGCGGCCGGATCGGCGAGCCGGCCGAGCACGATCGCGTCCTCGATGGCCTGGTTGCCGCCTTGGCCCAGACTGGGGGCCATCGCGTGCGCGGCGTCACCGAGCAGGACGGTGCGACCCGCGTGGTGGGCGGGGAGCGGTTCGGTCATGTGGTGGACGTCGTTGCGCAGCACCGCCTGCTCGGACACGGATTCGATGAGCTGGGGCAGCGGCCTGTGCCAGTCGGCGAACATCCGCCGAAGCGCCTCTCGTTCGCCGTCGGGGGTGCTCCACGAGATGGGGAGGGCGGCGGCCGCGTAGGCGTAGACCCTGCCGTCCGGCAGTGACTGGGTGCCCCACATGCGGCCCCGCCCCCAGGTCTCGTGCGGCTCGACCCCGCCTTCGGGGGCTTCGGTCAGGAACCGCCAGGTGGTGAAGCCCGCGTAGCGGGGCCCCGGGTGGGCGGGGAAGAGCGCTCGGCGGGCCGCGGAGTGGATGCCGTCGGCGGCGACCACGAGGTCCGCCTCCATGGTGTGCCCGTCGCCCGTGGTGACGGCGGCGGGCCGGCTCTCGGCTCCCGGGTCGGTCAGGCTCGCGGCCGTGCCGGTGCGCAGGGTGACGGTGTCGGGCAATCTGGTGCGCAGCAGGCCGACGAGGGCCGCGCGGGTCATCAGCACGAGGGGGTCGCCGAAGCGCGCGGCCGTCCGGTCACCGGTCGTGGGCACCAGCCAGCGGCCGGAGGGCGAGCGCAGACCGCCGCGTCCGCTCCAGGTGCGCAGGGCGCGCACGTCGTCCCCCACGTCGACGACGTCGAGGGCGCGCAGCGCGTTGGGGGCGAGGGCGATGCCCGCGCCGACGGGTTCGAGCGCGCCGGCGCGTTCGAGGACGGTGACGGTCCAGCCGCGGTCGGCGAGCGCGACGGCCGCGGTGAGGCCGCCGACGCCGGCTCCGGCGACGAGGGCGCGCGGGGTGTGCACGGGTACCTCCCAAAAGGCCAGGAGACTACAGCTGTAGTGTTCTCAGATCCGAGGATACTACCCCTGTAGTGTGCGGGTAGATTGCCCCCATGCCCTCTCGCGACACCGCTGTTCCCCGCTCTGAGCTGATCGCCGACACCGCGATCGGGCTGCTGGCCGAACGCGGGCTGCGGGGCCTGACCCACCGCGCCGTCGACGAGGCGGCCGGGTTGCCGCAGGGCTCCACCTCCAACCTCGCCCGCACACGGGCAGCCCTGCTCCAGACGGTGGTGGAACGGCTGACCGTCCTGGAAGGCGCGGCCCTCCTCCCGCAGGAGACACCACCGGCCGACGAAGGCCCTTCGGGGCCCGGCCCGCTCGCGGACCTCGTCGCGGCGGCACTCCACCGCCATCTGACCCGGCACCGCACCCTGCTGGTGGCCCGTTACGAACTGGCGCTCGAAGCCACCCGGCGCCCCGAGCTGCGGGCCCACTACAACAGCACCGGAAGAAGCGACTTCGCCCAACCGCTGCGGCGCCTGCTCTCGGCCGCCGGGTCCACCGCACCCGAGCGGCACACGCTCTCCCTGCTGGCCTGGTGCGAGGGCATCATGTTCACCTGCACCGCTGGCTCGTACAACGCCGCCGTTCCCAGCGAGGAGGAGCTGCGGACCGGCCTGCGCGAGATCCTGGCCGGTCTGCTGGCCCCCGCGGCCACCGCCCCCGGCACCGGCACGTCCACCGCCACGGCCGAGGCGGCTGCCTGCACCTCCCGCACTCCCTCCCCCGAGAGCTGACAGAAGTCGAAAGGATGCGCGCATGACGAGCCAGAACGAGGCAGCGCCCGAAGGGCCGCCGACCACTCTCAGCGGCGTCCGACTTCCCGAGGGCACCGGATCCGAACGGCAGATCCTCCAGCAGTGGCGCGACCTCCAGCGCGCCACACTCGCCGCCAAGTGCGAGGGCCTGAGCGACGAGCAGCTGCGGCGGGCCGCGGCGCCGCCGTCCGAACTGACACTGCTCGGCCTGGTACGGCACATGACCGACGTGGAACGCCACTGGTTCCGCCGGATGTGGCGGGAGGAGGACTCCGCACCGCTCTACCGCACCCCGCAGGCGCCGAACGACGACTTCTCCACCGCCGAGGCCGATAAAGGTGAGGAGACGCTGGCCGCCTGGCGCCGCGAGATCGACCGTGCCCGTGAGTCCGCCGCCGGGCGGTCCCTCGACGAGGTCGCCACCCACCCCCACCGCACGGGCTGGCGGACGTCACTGCGGTGGATGTACACGCACATGATCCAGGAGTACGCGCGGCACAACGGCCACGCCGACCTGCTCCGTGAGCGCATCGACGGGCAGACCGGGTTCTGACACCGGCGGCCGGCCGGGAGCCTTTGAACCGAAAGCCAGGAAGGCTGCTGATCGGCCCGCGATCAACCCGGGCCGGACGCGATCACCCCTGGGAGGGCTTCCAGCCGGGGCGAGACGGCGGAAGAGTTGCGTGGATGTCACGTATCACGAAAGCCATGGCCGTCGCGGGGATGGCGCTCTCGACCGCGACCGGGTGCATGACCGTCTCGGGCGACCCCGGCGCGCCCGGCGGCGGCTCCGCCTCCCACCACTCCCCCGCGTCCGGCCACCGGGACGCCTCCCCGCGTGTGGCCCGGTCCCCCGCGAAGGAGGCGCTCTCCCACAACGAGCACCAGGAGAAGGCCTCAGGACGGCGCGGCACCGCCGGCGCCCGGGGCGACACCGCGCCGCGCTCCGGTGCGGGGGCGGCGGGCGGGGACACCTCCACGGCCCACTCTCCCGACCGGCCCGCACCCGGCCCCGCTCGGCTCCCCGGCGCCCGGGGGCACGACGGCGGGGGCCGCGCGCAGGCAGGCGCCGCCGGGCGGGACGCGGACTCGGGAGCGCACGAACGCCACGGGCACGGGCACGGCACGGGGCAGCGCCGCACCCGGCCCGGCTCGGGCCTGTGCGACCTGGGCGAGGCGTACGGGCGGTGGGACGCGGACAGCGCCCAGGCCCGCATCTGCCGGGACACCTACGGCAGGTGAGCCCGGGCGGCAGGTGAGCCCTTACGGCAGGTGGTCCCCGCCTCCGCCCGGCCCGTCCGCGGTGGTGCCGGGTGAGCCGGCGCCGTCGGCGAGCCGCTTCTCCAGACGCTCGATCGCCGCACGAATGCCCTCTCCGTACGCGTCGGCGGGCAGCGCGTCCAGCTTGTCCCTGGCCCGCTCCAGTGCGCTTCGGGCCGCGCTCTGGTCACCGAGCTTGGCGTGGCCAGCGGCGATGTTGAGGTGCAGGGACGGATAGAGGGAGCGAACGGCCAGCTGGTGTTCGCCCCAGCTGACCTCGTCCCCCTCCAGCGCGTCGGCGGCGGCGAGCGCGCGCAGGTCCCACACCAGCTCGTCGGCCGGCTCGTCCTGGGTGTCGGCCATGTAGTGCGCGATGGTGCAGCGGTGGAAGAGGTCCACTCCGGGGTCCGTCTCCGCCCACAGGGCGGCGAAGCGGTTCCTCGCCTCCTCCCGGTCTCCGCCGCGGTGCAGCATGATGGCCTGGCCGATTCTGACCATGGTCGCGTCCTCCGCGCCCTGGGGCGCGTCCTGCTGGGGCTCCGCCACGAGGGGCTCCTCCCGTTCGCCGTGTGCCGTACGCCGTCTGCCGTACGCCGCCTCGCACGACCGCTTCGCCGGTCGTCCTCCGACGCTAACGGCCACCTCTGACAATGGCGCACACCACGGGCTGGGCCCCGGCGCGGCTCAGCCCAGATCGGGGATGCGCCAGTCGATGGGCGTGTGGCCCTGGGCGGCGACGGCCTCGTTGATCCGGGTGAAGGGGCGGGAGCCGAAGAACCGCTTGGCCGAGAGCGGCGAGGGGTGGGCTCCCTCCACCACAGCGTGTCGCCCGGTGTCGATGAGCGGGAGCTTCTTCTTCGCGTAGTTGCCCCAGAGCACGAAGACGGCCGGATCGGGACGCGCGGCGACGGCGCGGATCACGGCGTCGGTGAACTTCTCCCAGCCCTTGCCCTTGTGTGAGTTGGCCTCGCCCCCGCGCACGGTCAGCACCGCGTTCAACAGCAGCACGCCCTGCTCGGCCCACGGCAGCAGAAAGCCGTTGTCCGGCACGGGGTGGCCGAGCTCGTCCCGCATCTCCTTGTAGATGTTCCGCAGCGACGGCGGTGTCCTGACCCCGGGGCGGACCGAGAAGCACAGGCCGTGGCCCTGACCGGGGCCGTGGTAGGGGTCCTGGCCCAGGACGAGGACCTTCACCTGCTCGTACGGCGTGGCGTCGAGGGCGGCGAACACCTCCTCGCGGGGCGGATACACCGGTCCGCGCTCCCGCTCCTCCTCGACGAAGACCGCCAGCTCCTTGAAGTAGGGCTGCTCGGTCTCCTCACCGAGAACCCCCTGCCAGGATGGGGGGAGCATCTCCTTCACGCGCTGTACCTCCTGCGGTGCGGCTGGCCGGGCCCCGTGCCCGACGACCGCACCGAAGGTACCGCCCGCCACCGACAGTCCCGGACGGGAGCCGGAAGCCGGGAGCCGGGCGGCTACCAGCTCGACTTCTTGTACAGCTCCCACATCCGCATGATCACCGAGGAGTCGATCGCCCATTCGACACCCGCGACGTCCTTCTCCGAGGCGATGTAGACCTTGCCCTGCCACAGCGGCAGCAGCCGCACGTCCCGTGCCATCAGCTTCTGGGCCTTCGCGAAGGCCTGCCCGGCCGCTCCCCTGTCGCTCTGCTTGCGCGAGGACGGCAGCAGCTCCTCGGTCAGCTCCCGGTTCCGGTAGGGGGTGCCCATCGCGTTGTCCTCGCCGACGAAGGGCGTGATGTAGTTGTCCGCGTCGGGGAAGTCGGCCGACCAGCCGCGGCCGAAGACCGGGTAGTCGCCCTTGAGGTAGCCCTTCTGGAAGTCGTCCCAGGCGCGCGACCTGACCGTGATGTCGAAGAGCCCCGAGTCCTCCAGCTGCTCTTCCAGCTCCGCGAACTCGCGCCGGGTCGAGTCCCCGTACCGGTCCTCGGCGTACCACAGGGTCAGTTCGACCTTGTCGGTGATGCCCGCGTCGCGGAGGGTGTGTCGGGCCTTCTTCTCGTCCGGGCGCCCGTAGCGGTCGAGGAAGGCGTTGGTGTGCCCGGTGACGCCGGTGGGGACCATGGAGTACAGCGGCTCTGCCGTCCTGTCGTAGACGTCACGCACCAGTTCGGTGCGGTCGACGAGCTGGGCGATCGCGCGGCGCACCGCCGGCTTGGCGGCCTGCTCGTCCTGCGGGTTGAAGACCAGGAAGTGCACCTCGGAGCCGGTCATCTCACTGAGGTCGACGGAGTTGTCGCCGGAGGAGCTCGCCTCCTGGAACGCGGAGACCTGCCCGGGGGTCAGTCCGCGGTAGGTGAGGTCTATTCGCCCGGCTTTCAGGTCGCTGACCATCCGCGCCGAGCGCGAGTAGTACCGGATGGTGACGGAGTCGTTGCGCAGTTCCGCCGGGCCCTTGTAGTCGGGGTTCTTGACCAGTTCGGCCCGCTTTCCCTGCTGGTAGCTCTCCAGCGTGTACGGACCCGACCCGATGGCGGTGTCGCCGGGGTGCAGGCTGGCGGTGGGGTACTCGTCCGGGTCGACGAGGGAGGTGGCGGGGGTGGAGAGGATGTAAGGGAAGGTCGCGTCCGACTTCTTCAGCCGGAAGACCACCGTGCGGTCGCCCCTCGTGACGACCTCGTCCAGGTTGGCCAGCAGTGCCGAGGGGCCAGAGGGGGACTCGATGGACGTGGTGCGGTCGAAGGAGTGCTTGACCGCTTCGGCGTCCAGCGGCTTGCCGCTGGAGAAGGTGAGTCCCTTGCGCAGGACGCAGCGGTAGACCTTGCTGGCCGCGTCGGTGAAGCCGCACCTCTTGGCGGCGTCGGGCTCGGGCGAGGTGCCGGAGTTCGGGACGGTCATCAGCGTCTGGTAGATGTTCCTGTACAGCTCCCAGGAGCCGTCCCAGGCGGCGGCCGGATCCAGAGAGCTGGGAGCGCTGGTGGTGCCGACCACGATGCTGTGTTCCTCTTCGCCGCCCCCGGGCAGCGCACTGCACCCGGTCACGAGGGCGAGGGGAAGGATGGTCGCTGCGGCTCTCAGCAGCCCGTTCCGGTCGAACAACGTGCGCTCCTCAGTCGGCGGTGCCTGTCTGGCTGGTGCGGTGCCCAGGACCGCGCCGCACCAGGGCGCTGTCCAAGACGGAGAAAGCGCCATGACATTACCCCAGCCACAGCCGTATCGGAGCCCCAAACGCCGTCCGGGCACCGGTACTTGACGTTCCGGCACCCGGACGGCTTCGCGCGCCCCCGCTACTCGACGCCGGCGTTGAGGAACAGCCCCCCGTCCACGGTCAGCGTCTGGCCGGTGATCCATCCCGCCTCGGAGGAGGTCAGGAACGCGGCGGCGCCCGCCACGTCCTCGGGTGCGCCCAGCCGCCCCATCGGGTAGCGGGCCGCCGCCTGCTCCTCGCGGCCCTCGTACAGGGCGACGGCGAACTTGGTCTTCACCACGGCGGGCGCCACCGCGTTGACCCGCACCCGCGGCGCGAACTCGTGCGCGAGCTGGAGGGTCAGGTTGACCATCGCGGCCTTGCTCATGCCGTAGGCGCCGATGAACGGGGAGGCCGAGATGCCGGCGATGGAGGCGACGTTGACGATGGTGCCGCCGTTCTCACTCTGCCAGGCCGCCCAGGTGCGCTGCGCGAAGCCGAGCGCCGAGATCACGTTCGTCTCGAACACCTTGCGCGCGACGTTCAGATCCAGCTCGGCCATCGGCCCGAACACCGGATTGGTGCCCGCGTTGTTGACCAGGTGGTCGATGCGCCCGTAGGTCTCCATCACCCGCTCGACGGCGGCCGCCTGGTGTTCGAGGTCGTGCGCCTTGCCCGCGACGCCCATCGCCCGGTCGGAGCCGAGCCGCTCGACCGCCTCCCTGAGCGCGTCCTCGTTGCGCCCGGTGATGCACACCCGGTCACCGCGCGCCACCAGCGCCTCGGCGATGCCGAAGCCGATGCCGCGACTGCCGCCGGTGATCAGGGCGACCTGCCCGCTGTCGGGGCGCCCGCCGCCCGCTGTCTGCTGTGTCATCTCGCTGATCCCGCCTCTTGTCGCTTCCCGTCCGCCGTCAGTCGAGCGGCCCGCCGGCGATGTACAGCACCTGACCCGAGACGAACCCGGCCTTCTCGTCGGCGAAGAAGGCGACCGCGTTGGCGATGTCCGCGGGCTCGCCCACACGCTGGACGGGGATCTGGGTGGCGGCCGCGGCCTGGAAGTCGTCGAAGCCCATGCCGACGCGCTCGGCGGTGGCCGCGGTCATGTCGGTGGCGATGAAGCCGGGGGCCACGGCGTTGGCGGTGATGCCGAACTTGCCCAGCTCCTTGGCGAGCGTCTTGGTGAAGCCCTGCATGCCGGCCTTGGCCGCCGAGTAGTTGACCTGGCCGCGGTTGCCGAGCGCCGAGGACGAGGACAGGTTGACGATCCGGCCGAACCCGGCGTCCACCATGTGCTTCTGGCAGGCGCGGGACATCAGGAAGGCACCGCGCAGGTGCACGTTCATGACGGTGTCCCAGTCGTCGTCGCTCATCTTGAACAGCAGGTTGTCGCGCAGCACCCCGGCGTTGTTCACCAACACGACGGGCGCCCCCAGCTCGGTGCTGACGCGCGCGACGGCGGCCTCGACCTGGGCCGAGTCGGAGACGTCGCAGCCGACGGCGAGCACCTTGCCTCCCTGCGCCGTGATCTCCTCGACGGTCTGTGCGCAGGCGCCCTCGTCGAGGTCGAGGACGGCGACGGCGTGCCCCTCGGCCGCCAGACGGACGGCGGTGGCCGCGCCGATCCCCCGGGCTGCGCCCGTGACGATGGCGACTCGCTGCTCGGTGCTGGACATGCTGGTCTCTCCTCGGCCTGAGTGGATGAGCGGGTTGAGCTGGGTGAGCAACCGCTTAGTACCTACGGCAGACGTGACGCTATGAGGCGGGCACCGCCCTGTCAACGCCGGGCCCGGGGGTGGCCGGGGGCGCCCCCGGCCACCCCCGGTCACCCCGGAGGCGGCTCAGCGCACCAGGAGGTCCAGCAGGCGTTCACTCTCCGCCCGCGGGTCGGCCGTCAGCCCGGTGTGCACGGGCCCCGGCTGCACGACGGTACTGCGCGGCGCCACCAGCCACCGGAAGCGCCGCCCCACGTCGTCGCCTGCCGCCTGTCCGGCCCGCACGCCCCCGTCGCACACGCTCTCCACGGCGTGCAGCGCGGCCCGCACCCCCCGGACATCGGCGCACGGGTCGAGGGCGAACAACCGGTCCTCGTCGAGATGGGTGCGCGCGGCGAGAAAGGAGCGTGCCCGGCAGTAGACGAGAAGGCCCGCGTTGATGGACTCACCGCGTTCGATGTGGGGAACGACACGCAGCAGCGCGTACTCGAACACGTCGAGGTCACCGCGCGCCCCCGCCCGGGTCCCCGGTGTCGTCGTGCGTGTCACTTGCTCTCGCCGTCCTTCCCGGTCAGCCACCCCGGCGCCTGGGAGGGCCGGTCCTCGCTCGGCTCGCCGACCGTGATCCGCTCATGGATCGTACGGGCGCGCGCCGCCAGTACCCGGACGTACGCGGCGCGTACCTCGTCCGGGTTCGCGAAACCGGGTTCGTCCTCCAGCCACACGTCGGGAACGTCAGCGGCGCACTCGGCCAGCAGGTCGGCCGTGACCCGCGGCGCGAGCTCGGCGGCCGCCTCCTCGACGAGCGGGCCGGCCGAGGCCAGCGCGTGGTCGGAGGCGTCGTAGGGGCGGTCGGCGGCGGCCTGCGCGGTGGGCCAGTTGTGGTGGAAGATCAGCGTCGCGCCGTGGTCGATCAGCCACAGGTCGCCGTGCCACACCAGCATGTTGGGGTTGCGCCAGGAGCGGTCGACGTTGTTCACCAGCGCGTCGAACCACACCACGCGGCCGGCCTGTGCGGGGTCGGCCCGGTAGGCGAGCGGGTCGAAGCCGAGCGAACCCGGCAGGAAGTCCATGCCGAGGTTGAGCCCACCGCTCGCCTTCAGCAGCTCCTGCACCTCCTCGTCGGGCTCCGTCAGGCCGATCACCGGGTCGAGCCAGATGCCCACCAGCTCGGGCACGCGGAGCCCGAGCCGCCGGGCCAGCCCTCCGCACAGCACCTCGGCCACCAGCGTCTTGCGGCCCTGCCCGGCTCCGGTGAACTTCATGACATAAGTACCCAGGTCGTCTGCCTCAACGAGCCCGGGGAGGGAGCCGCCTTCCCGCAAGGGTGTGACATAGCGGGTGGCTGTGACTTCTGGAAGCATTCCATCAGGCTATACGGCTGCATGGCCTTGCAATCCACGGCAGACTTCCGCGGCCCGATCTCGGCGATCCGCCCCGACCGGCCCTGGGGAGAATCCGGGGAGTTTCGGCCGTCCGCCACCAGCCCCTTCTCCGCACCCTCGAACAGCGCGCCGATGGCACGGCGGCCCTTACCGGCCTCTGGTGTGAGGTGTCATGGTGACGTCGCGTCTACGTCGCGGCCGCCGCGCAGGCCGGCGCCCCGGCCCACGACTGGCCCCCCGCGTGCGACTACCGGCCGCCGACCGGGGAGTCCTCCCGCTGCGACCCCGCCAGCCCGGACGGCCCGTCGTCCGCGGAGGACGGGGCCGGGTGCGCCTCGCCCTCGTGGAGCCCGACCTTCCTGTGCAGGGCGCGCAGCGGCTTCGGTGCCCACCAGTTACCGCGGCCCATCAGCTGCATGAACGCCGGCACGAGGGTGCCCCGGACCAGCGTGGCGTCCATGAGGACCGCCAGCGCCAAGCCGATGCCGATCGCCTTGAGATAGACGATCCCCGAGATGATGAAGCCCAGGAAGACGATCGCTATGAGGACGGCCGCCGAGGTGATCATGGAGCCGGTGCGGGCCAGGCCGCGCGCCACGGAGAGAGTGTTGTCCCTGGTTTTGTCGTACTCCTCCTTGATGCGGGACAGCAGGAACACCTCGTAGTCCATCGACAGACCGAACGCGATGCAGAACAGCAGCACCGGCACGGTCCAGGTGATGGAGTCGGTGGTGACGAACTCACCGACGACACCCTCCAGATGGCCGTCCTGGAAGCCCCACACCAGCACCCCGAGAGTGGCGCTGAGGCTCAGCGTGTTGAGGATCAGAGCCTTGAACGGCAGCAGCAGACTGCCGGTGAAGAGGAACAGCACGATGAACGAACTGACGGCGATCAACCCGATGGCCAGCGGCAGCCGGTCGTTCATCGCGCCGATGGAGTCGGTGAGTTCGGCAGCGGGGCCGCCCACCCGCACCGGGTAGGGCGCCGAGGCGGCCCGGATGTCGGCTACCAGTTCGCGCCCCTTCTCCGACAGCGACTGGCTGTGTGGCACCACGGACAGATAGGTGCTGTGCTCCGCCGTGAACCGTGACGAGCGGGGCGTCGGCGGGTCACTGCGGCCGCCGTCGGTGAAGGAGCCGACCTCGGTGTCGACGCGGGCGACGTTGTCCAGCCGGGACAGCCGCTCCGCGTAGGAGGTCACCTGCCCGTTCCGCTCGCCGCGGCCGGGGGTGTCGCTGAGGACGACGTTGAGGGCCTGCGTCTCCTGCGACTCGAAGTGCTCCCTGAAGTCGTCGCCGAACTGGCGCGACTGGGTCTCGGCGGGCAGCACCCGCTCGTCCTGCAGGCTCATCCGCAGGTCGAGGAAGGGTGCGCCGAGCAACAGCAGCAAGGCGATCACGGCGCCCGCGACGGGCAGCGGGAACCGCATGACGGTGACGGCCAGCCGGTGCCAGAAGGCGGCGCTCTCGCCACCGGGCGGCGCGGCAGCGGCCTTCCGCTTCCGGCCGAGCACGCGGCCCTTCTCGATGCGCGGTCCGAGCACCTTGAGCAGCGCCGGAAGGACCGTGACGGAGATGATCGCGGCGAACAGCGCGGTGGGGATACCGGCGTAGGCGAAGGAACGCAGGAAGTAGAAGGGGAACACCAGCAGCGCGGCGAGTGCCAGCGCCACGGTGACGGCGGAGAACAGGACGGTGCGGCCGACGGTGCGCAGGGACGTGGCGAGAGCGGCGTCCGTGTCCGCGCCGGTGGCGAGCTGTTCACGGTAGCGCCGGATGAAGATGAGGCTGTAGTCGATGGCGAGGCCGAGGCCGAGGCCGGTCGCCACGTTCGTGGCGAGGACCGACACGTCCATGAACAGTGTCAGGACGCGGAGCGTGAAGAGCACCGAGACGATGGTCAGTGCGCTCACCATGAGCGGGGCCAGAGCGGCCACGACGGTGCGGAAGACGAACAGCATCACGACCAGCAGAATCGGGAACGTGACCATCTCGATCCTGAGGAGGTCCTGCTCCGTCGTCTCGGTGATCTCCTGGTTGGCGAGCGCCGTGCCGCCGAGTGAGACGTCGAGTCCTGCGACCGTGCCGTCGTAACGCGGTTTGATTTCCTCGAAAGTTCTCTGGACGGCGTCCTCGTCACCCGAGATCCGGGCGAGCAGCAGAGCGCGGTCTCCGTCCTCGCCGCGCAGCGACTCCGCCTTGCCCGACGACCAGTAGGAAACGACCTGTTCGACGCCCTTCTCGTCTGCCAGCCGCTGCGTCAGACGCGCTCCCGCCGAGGCCACTTCAGGCGAGTCGACACCTCTGTCGTCGGTGATGACGAGGGTGAAATTGGGGGCACCGGCTTCGAATCGTTCGTCCATGACGGCGGCCGTCTTCGCCGACTCCGTGGAGCTGTCGATGAAGCCGCCGGTGGACAGCTTCTGTATGACACCCCCGCCCAGCGCGCCCGCTATGACGAGTAATGCGCCAGAGAGATAGAGAATCAGCTTACTGCGACCGGCTACGAACCGAGCCAATGCGGCCAACATTCTGACTAACCCTTCGTCGGCGGACGCCGTTGTTACCGGGGGGGCTGTCGTGCTGATGCTGACTGGCAGCGGCCCCATCGTGCCACACCAGGCTATGTGCCGCAGCCGTTTCGAAAACATGGCAACAACTTGCTCTTCCGGTTTTTGCCATCCGCCTGCTATTTCACCCCACCTGGCCTGCGCCTACGTTGCGGGACGGGATCGGAAGCAGGTAGGCGCTGGAGGTGCGCAAGCATGACGCAACGGAACAAAACCGCCGTCATCGGCGGCGGCATGGCCGGCTGCGCCGCAGCCAAGGAACTGCTCAAGTCCGGCGTGGACGTGGTCGTCTACGAAGCGTCGCCAGGGCTGGGCGGCCGGGCCCGGTCCTGGCACCGGGCCGAGATCGAACCGGACGTCGGCGTGAACCTGTGGTTCACGAGTTTCTACCGGATTATGTTCGACCGGATCCGCGAATACGGTCTCGAGGACCAGCTCGTGGACATGTCGAACAACGTCATCGTGGTGGATGACGGAACCCCCGCCGAGCTTCTCTCGGATTCGCTGCGCAGTCTGTTCCGCTATCCGCACGTTCCGCTGAGGGACCGGATCCGTTTTCTGACGGCGACGGCGAAGGAGACGCTCCGCCGAAGGCAGCTCGACATCTTCGACCCGCTGAAGCTCGCCCCGTTCGACGACGGCACCACTGCCGCGCAGTACGGTCGGAAGATTCTGAGCCGCCGCGGATTCGACAGTCTGCTGCGCCCGGAGATCGAGTCGTTCTGGCTGTGGAGCTGCGAGGAGATCTCCGCCGCGCACGTGCGCGCGATGCAGGCCCAGGTGGCCGGCGCGAAGTTCTACG
Source organism: Streptomyces tubbatahanensis (assembly GCF_022699385.1). NCBI lineage: Bacteria > Bacillati > Actinomycetota > Actinomycetes > Kitasatosporales > Streptomycetaceae > Streptomyces > Streptomyces tubbatahanensis. The sequence goes on from NZ_CP093846.1 coordinate 903,345, forward strand.
TCTTCCTGAACGGCATGGAGGTCATCGCCGAGCGGAACGCCGAGGGCGCGGACATCCGACTCGAACACGAGGTCACGAACCTGCAGATGGACGGCGACGGGGTGCTCGTCTCCGCACGCGACGCCGGCGGCACGGTCTCGGAGGAGCGGTTCGACGACGTCGTCGTCGCCACCACCGCGCCCGTCGCCGCGAAGCTGACGGCCGCCCTGCCCACCGGGACCGTCAGCCAGGACATCCGCGAGTTCCTGGAGAGCCAGCGCTACGAGCCGGCGCTGTCCGTCTCCTACCTCGTGGACTACAGCAGCATGCCGTCCGAGGCGCACATCGTCGCCGCCGGCGCCGACGACCCGCCCGTCAAGACGATCATCACCTTCCCCCGGCAGGTACGTGACGAGGAGGGCCGCCCCGTCGACAAGCACCTGGCGTTCGTCTATCCGGGCCGGGCTGCCACCCGGCGGCTGCTCGGGTTGCCTGCGGAGGAGCAGTTCGCGGAGACGAGCCGGCTCGTCACCAGGCTGTGGCCGGACTTCCCCGCCGACGCCGAGCCGTTCCAGATCGCGGAGCGGCCGCACGCCATGCCCGTACCGGAGCCCGGCCGCTACCGCCGGTCGGCCCGCGTGATCCGGCAGCAGCGCGGCCCGGTGGTCTTCGCGGGCGACTACTTCACCTCACCCATCTCGGAGGCCGCGATGCTCTCCGGTATGCGCGCCGCTGAGGCGCTGACCGCCGTGTCCCGTTGATCTCCCCTTGGGCCCGGAAGGCCCGGGAGGTGCCCCCCAGGGCGGCAGCACCGCGCCCCTTCACCAGATCGGGAGACCAGCCATGAATGTGATCCCGGCTGCCGGGCGGCAGCCCAACGGCGCGGCGCCGCGGCAGCGGCAGGGCCGCGCGGGGCCAGCCACGGGACGGGCCGGCTGGCTGCGGACGTATCTCCGGCTCTCGAAGGCCGAGTTCGTGCTCGACTATTACCTCAGCGTGATCGTCGTCATGACGGCCTACGCCGCGAGCGCGGGCTCCGGCTTCGTCTGGGAGTCGCTGCTCACCGTCGGACTGTTCATGCTGGGCCAGTTCGGCGTGGTCTCCGCGGTGATGGCCTTCGACGACGTCAACGGCTTCAGGGACGGCAGCGACCAGGCGAACTACGTGGGCGCCGACGGCGAGCCGCTGCGTCCGTTGCAGCGCAAACCGCTTCTGACCGGGGCGCTGACCCCGCGCCAGGCCACGTGGTTCGGCACCCTCGCCCTGCTCTGGGGCGCCGCCCTGTGGACGCTCGCCGCCGTGCAGGCCGCGCACCGGCCGTGGTGGGCGCTGCTGGCGGCCGGGCTGGTGCTGGTCACGAGTTGGCAGTACTCGTACGGGCTGAAGTTCAGCTACCGCAGTCTGGGCGAAGTCCTCATCGCCGGCTGTCCGATGGTCCTCGTCATCGCCCCCTACGGCTATCTCGACGGGCATATGCCGGCGCTGGTGCTGGTCGAGGCGGTGCTGTTCGGGCTCTGGCAGATCCTCGTCTCGGCGTACTCCAACACCAAGGACATCAGCGGCGACAAGGCCGTCGGACGCAGCACGGTCGCCGTCCGTACCAGCGACCGCGGCAACCGCCGCTTCATCGGCGCGCTCACCGCCACCGACCTGCTGCTGGTGCCGGCCGCCGCGGCGGCCGGCTGGGCACCGTGGTGGGCCGTCGCGGCGATGCTGCCGCTCGCCGCGCTGCGGCTGCGCCAGTACGCGGCCTTCCTGCGCGGCGGCGACGCCCTGCTGGCGCGCCGGCGCGGCGTGAGCGCCTTCCGTACGGGCATCGCCTGCCTGGCCCTGGTCAACCTCGTTCACTTCGCGGGCTAGGGCAGGCCCGGGCCCCAGAACGGAGAGGGAGAGAGATGAGCTACAAGAAGGATCCCGTCAGCCTCGGCCGGCTTTTCGACCACCATGCCGAACGCGGCTGCCGGACGCGCTTCCATCTGAGCCGCCCCTTCGACATCGCGCCCGCCGGCGGCACCGAGTACGACAGCCGTACGCTCGCGCAGCTCACGGCGGAGACTTCGGCGTGGCTGTACGCGTCGGGTGCGCGGGCCGGCGACCGGATCGCGATCGCCAAGGACAACCACTGGGACTATCTCGTTCTCGCCTGCGCCGCTGCCCGGTTCGGAGCGTTGCCCGTGCTGGTCTCGGGGGCGCTGGCCCCGGAGACGCTGCAGATGGTGCTCAAACACGCCGCCGCCCATGTCCTCGTCACCACCAAGGAAATCCTCCAGCGCGGCACCGACGCGGGCGCGAACCTGACCGGCACCGTCGCACGGACCGTCTGCGTCGACGGGCCCGCGCCGGGCGCGGTGGCCGCGGCCGAGCTGCGCGGCGGGCCCGTGCCGGAGGCGGTGCGGACCGCCTCCTACGAGCCCATGGTCGCCACCCACACCTCCGGCACCACCGGTGTGCCCAAGCTGGTGGTGCACTCCGCCGAGACCCTCATGGGCCACCTCGGCCGGACGGAGTCCCTGCCCTGGCCGGTCGTCGGCATGAAGCCCTGGGACACCGTGGCCACCGCCACGCCCTACAACCACATGCGCATGATCACCTGGAGCGCGGGGACGCTGCGGCTGGCGCCGCGGCACGCGGTCGTCATCGACCGGACCGACCCCGGCACCGCCGAGCGGATGTTCACGCGGCACCGGCCGACGTACGTGGAGGCGGCGCCCGCCACCTTCACCGCCTGGGAGGAGCTGGCGGACCGGCGGCCGGACGGCCCGTTCCGCGCCGTACGCGTGTTCGTGAGCACCTTCGACGCCATGCATCCGCCCACGGTGCGCCGCTTCCTCGCCGCGACCAGGCGGCCGTTCCCCGCCTGGCTGCAGGGCTGGGGCCAGTCGGAGACCGGGCCGATGACGTTCCGGCTGCTCACCCGCCGGGCCCTGGCCGCGCGGGGCGAACGCCACCCCACCACCCGCAACGTCGGCCGTCCCATCCCCGGCTTCACCGGCATGCGGGTCGTCGACCCGAAGACGATGCGCCGGGTGCCGGCCGGCACGCCCGGCGTGGCCTTCGCCCGCACCGACGGGCGCTGCATCGGCTACCTGGGAGAGGAGGAACGCTGGCATACCAAGACGGTGGGCCGCTGGTGGAACACCGGTGACTGGGTGGTGCGTTCGCCCACGGGCCTCTTCCGGCTGCTGGACCGAGAGGTCGATCTCATCCCCGGCACGAGCTGCATCGAACTGGAGGACGTGCTGGCCGACCGGCTGCCGGAGCTGCTGGAGGCCGTGGTACTGGGCGTACCGGGGGAACGCCCGGTGCCGGTGGTGAGCCTGCGCGGCGGCCCGCTGGACCCGGCGGCGTGGCAGCGGGCCACCGCCGACCTTCCGGGCATGGCCGAACCGGTCGTCCTGGACAGCGAGTCGCTGCCGCGAACCAGCACCGGGAAGGTGCGCCGCCACGAACTGCGCGAGCGGCTGCTCGGCGGCACGGCCACGTTCGGCACGGGACGCTGGACATGAGCCACGAGAGCGACGTGGACGTCGCCGTCGTCGGGGCGGGCATCGCCGGGCTGACCGCGGCGCACCGGCTGCGGGCGGCGGGCCGCAGCCCGGTGGTATTCGAGGCGGACGGCGCCGTGGGTGGCCGTATGAAGGCGCACCGGCGGGACGGCTGGATCGTGGAGGAGGGCACCGAAACCCTCGCCACCCGCGGCTATCCGGCCACCTGGCGGCTCATCAGGGATGTCGGGCTTGACCGGCCCGGCCAGGTGCTGAAAGTGCGCAGCCTCTCCGGGGTGTGGCGGCACGGCCGCGCCCACGCCGGGACCGGGCACTGGGTGGGGGCCCTCACCGGCGCCGGCCTGTCGCCGGCCGGCCGGATGGCACTCGGCGCGCTGGTCGCCTCGCTGCTGCCGTCCGCGGGCCGGTTCGACACCCGGCGCCCGGGTACGAGCCCGCTGGGCACCCGCACCGTGTCCCAGTTCGCGTCCGGTAGGCGCCATGAGCTGTTGGACTATGTCCTGCAGCCCGCGGTGAGTACCGGCTGGGGCTGGGATCCGGAACGTTCCTGCGTCGCTCCGCTCGTCGCCACGATGATCGCCACGCGCGGACTGCTCGGCTGGCGGACCTACCGGGACGGCATGGACGCCCTCGCCCGGCGGGTGGCGGCCGGCCTCGACCTCCGAACCGGCCGCACCGTCACCGAGGTCAAGGACAGCCCGGCCGGGGTGCGGCTGGACCTGGCCGGCGGCGACGTCGTCACCGCGCGCGCCACGGTGCTGGCGGTGCCGTCGCCGCTGGCGCGGACGCTGTTCCCCGATGCGCCCGCCGGTGAGCGGGAGTTCCTGCGGGCGGCGTCGTACGCGCCGATGATCCGGGTGACGTGCCCCGTCGACCGGCCGCTGTCCGCACCGCAGCGGCGCGGCACCCCGCCGGTGTACGCGCTGCTGGTCCCGGACAGCGAGGACGGCTACGTCAGCGGCCTCACGTTCGAGCACCTCAAGGCCGGCAACCGGGCACCGGCGGGCCGCGGCCTCGTCAGCATCCTCACCTCTCCCCGGGCCACCCGGGAGTTGCTGGACGCACCGGACCACGAGATCGCCGACGCGGTGCTACCGCGCGCCGAACGGTACGCGCCGGGTCTGCGCGCGGCGCTGCGCACGCGACCGTCCGTTCACCGTTTCCGGCATGCGGCCCCGGAGGCGACCCCCGAAGCGCTGCGGCTGCAGAGCGGCTTCCTCGACCGGCCGGTGCGGGCCGTGGAGTACGCGGGCGACTGGGTCTTCCAGCGGCCCACGAGCGAAGCCGCGGTCCAGTCCGGCGAGCTGGCCGCTCATCGGCTGCTGTCCCGCCGCCCGATGTGAGGGGAGGATTCCGCAGAGTCGTCGGCGGCGACATGCCCGGGTACGCGACGTACGTCGCGATGTCCGCAGACGTATGTCGAGGTATGTTCCGGCCTTGCGGCCCCTCGACCGTACCCGGGAACGCACCGGAGGAGAAGCACCCCGCACTCCGCACAGTCCCCGCACCCACCGCCAACGGCCTCTTTTCTCTCCGTTGACCGGCGATTGCGCCTTCCTTGGCCGTCTGCTGTGAACCTCTGCTGCGCGCGGCGCGAGCTGTCGGGGGACGGACGGAAGGAGCCGGACGATGCTCAATCGCGACGAGGCACGGCACGGCGGAAACTACCACGAGGGAAGCGAGCCGGGCCCGGCGGGACCGCCGGGCCCGGACGCCTTCGCGGCCCCTGCCGCCCCGGTCACCACTCGACATGCGGGCCGCTACACACGGACCCCGGTGATCGGCAGGGATGAGGAACTCGCGGGCCTCGAGGCCCGGGTGCTGTCCGACAGCACCCGGGTGCTCACGCTCACCGGGCCCACCGGCGTCGGCAAGAGCCTGATGGCAGCGGCCCTCTTCGACGCCGTCGTCGGCCAGTTCGCGGACGGAGGCTGCCGGGTGGAGCTGGAGGAGCTCGGCCTGCCGGCGGGCAGCACCGGCCTCGCGGACGCCCTCGCCGCCGCCCTCCGCCTCGGACCATGGCCGATCACCGCGCTGCGCGACCGGGAGTTCCTGCTCGTCCTCGACTGCGGCGGCGGCCCGCCCCCGGACGGCTGCGGCCCCCTCGTGACCGAACTCGTCGACTCGGCAGCCCGGCTGCGTGTGGTGACCGCCGCCACGCGGCTGCTCGGCGTGTACGGCGAGCGCTGTGTCCAGCTCGCCCCACTGGCCGTACCGAGCGCGGCGGACACGGCGGAGCTGGACCGGCTGGCGCGCGTGCCCTCCGTCGAGCTGCTGGTGCACCGGACGCGGGCAGCGCGTCCCGGGTTCCAGCTCACCGCCGACAACCGCACCGCCGTGGCGGAGATGTGCGTACGCCTGGACGGGCTGCCGCTCGCGCTCGAACTGGCCGCCTCCCGGCTGAAGGTGGCCTCACCCGCCGCGCTCCTGGACGAGCTCGAGCGGAGCCCCGGCGCCCTGCAGGGGTCGTCGGCGGACACCCTGTCCCGGCACCTGAGCATGCGCAGCGCCGTCGAGGAGGGGTGGTCGACGCTCGGAGCGGAGCGGCTCGGCCTGCTGTTGCGGCTCGCGGTGTTCGCTGCGGACTTCGACAGCCTGGAGGTCAGCGGGGTCCTGGACATCTCGGCCCAGGACGCGCAGGACGCGCTGGAGGAACTCCTCGCTCACAGCCTGCTGCTCTCGCGGGAACAGCCGGACGGCAGCGTGCGGTTCCGGATGCTGCGGCACGCGCGTTCGCACGCATGGGGACGGCTGGAGCACGACAGGGTACTGGCAGCGATCCGGGAGGCGCACGCCGCGTACTTCGCCCGTCGCGCGCTGGCGAATCTGGCGCTGCTGGACGGCCCCCAGCAGGCACTGGCGACACAGCGGCTCGACCGCTGGCGCGCGGACATCCTCGTCGCGCTGGCCGAACTCACCGTGCGCGACGGCGAACGCGCCGCCCGGCTGGCCACCGCCGCGCTGCCGTACTGGCTGATGCGGGGCGAGGCGCGGCAGGCCGTGCACCGGCTGGAACAGGTCAGGTCCGCGGGGCCGCCGCGTACACCGGACGTCCACAACGCGCTGCAGGCCGCGCTCGGCACCGCTCAGCTGCACGCGGGCGACCTCGAAGAGGGGCGCGGTCGGCTGGAGCACGCCCTGCGGGCGTACGACCTGGCCGACGACCGCGCGCGGGCGGCGCGGGCGCGGGAACAACTGGCGTGGCTCGCCCACACGTCGGGGCGGCTGCACAAGGCGGGCGAGCTGCTGGAGGAGGCGCTGGAGTCCTACCGGGACCTCGGGATGGGGGTGGGCCGGGCCTCGGCGCTGGGCCGGCTCGCCGAGGTGTGCCGTGACCGGGGCGAGGCCGGTGAGGCCGTGCGGCTGGCGGAGGAGTCGGTACGGCTGCACGAGAAGGAGGGCGAGGCGCGCGGCGCGGCGCTCGCACGGCTGACCTGGGCGGGACTGGTGGTGGAGGACGGAGCGGTCGAGCGGGCCGAGGAGTTGGCCCGCCGGGCGCTGCTCGTGCTGCGCCAACTGCGCGACGAGCCCGCGCTGGGGTCGGCTCTGCGGGTGATGACGGCGGCCCTGGTGGGGCGCGAGGGGCGGGCCCGGGACGCCTGGGAGCGGGCGGCGCGGCTGCTGGCGGCGGCGGACGCCGTGGAGGAGCGGGCCGGAAGCGTACCGCTGCACCACCCGGTCGCCGCCGGCAGGGAGTTGCGGGCGCTTGCGCGCGAACGCCTGGGTGACGCGGCCTTCGAGACGCAGCGCAGGCGGGGCGCCGCGCTGTCGGCGCACGAGGCCGCCGGCCAGGCGCTGGAGCCGCCGCAGCCGCTCGCCTGTCCTCTGAACGCGGCGGCCCTGGAAACCCTCACCCGGCGCGAGCGGGAGGTAGCCGCCCTCGTCGCGGAGGGACTCACCAACCGCAAGGTCGCCATTCGCCTCGGCATCGCGGAGTGGACCGCGGTGAACACCCTGCGGAAGGTGATGCGGAAGCTGGGCTGCACCTCCCGTATCCAAGTGGCCAACAAGGTGCTCCGTACCGATTCCGCCCCGGTGGGCGGTGCGTCCCGGGACGCGCCCTCCCGGCTCGCCGTCTCACCGTGACGATGCCGGGTCCCGGGGCACCCCCGTCCTTCGGGCCCAGGGGGTGCCCCGCGACCCGGCCTACACCACGACCAGGGGTTCGCCGGACTCGACGCCGTCCTTCTCCATCTGTTCGGCGATCTTCCGGGCCTCGCTGATGAGCGTCTCGACGATCTCCGACTCCGGCACGGTCGTGATGACCTCGCCCTTCACGAAGATCTGCCCCTTGCCGTTACCCGAGGCGACGCCGAGGTCGGCCTCGCGGGCCTCGCCCGGACCGTTGACCACGCACCCCATGACGGCCACCCGCAGCGGCACGTCCATGCCCTCAAGACCGGCGGTGACCTCGTCGGCGAGCTTGTAGACGTCCACCTGCGCCCGGCCGCACGACGGACACGAGACGATCTCCAGACCGCGCCGGCGCAGGCCGAGCGACTCCAGGATCGAGATGCCGACCTTGACCTCCTCGGCCGGCGGCGCCGACAGCGACACCCGGATGGTGTCACCGATGCCCTCGCTCAGCAGCGCACCGAACGCGACGGAGGACTTGACTGTCCCCTGAAACGCAGGACCGGCCTCGGTGACCCCGAGATGCAGCGGATAGTCGCACTGGGCGGCGAGCTGCCGGTAGGCGTTGACCATCACGACCGGGTCGTTGTGCTTGACCGAGATCTTGATGTCCCGGAAGCCGTGCTCCTCGAACAGGGAGCACTCCCACAACGCCGACTCCACCAGCGCCTCCGGCGTCGCCTTGCCGTACTTCGCCAGCAGCCGCCGGTCCAGCGACCCGGCGTTCACCCCGATCCTGATCGGGGTTCTGGCCGCGGACGCGGCCTCAGCGATCTCCTTGACCTTGTCATCGAACTGCTTGATGTTCCCTGGATTCACGCGCACCGCCGCGCAGCCCGCGTCGATCGCTGCGAAGACGTACTTCGGCTGGAAGTGGATATCGGCGATCACCGGAATCTGCGACTTGCGGGCGATGACGGGCAGCGCGTCGGCGTCGTCCTGGGTCGGGCAGGCCACCCGCACGATCTGGCAGCCGGAGGCCGTCAGCTCCGCGATCTGCCGCAGCGTCGAACCGATGTCGGACGTGCGGGTCGTGGTCATGGACTGCACCGACACTGGCGCGCCGTCACCGACCGGTACGTCACCGACCTGGATCCGCCTGCTCCCGCGCCGCTCCGCGAGCCTGGCCGGGAGCTGGGGCATCCCGAGGTGCGTGCTCATGGCGTTCACTCCTCCTGTGTCGTGGCCGGTGGTCAGTTCCTGGCAGTCGTCGGCCGGTCCGTACGCCGGTCGCCGCCCGCCGCGCCCGCGTCGGCGAGGATCTGCCGGGCGATGTCCCCGGTGCTCAGGCCGTAGCGGGCGAGCACCTGGGCCCGGGAGCCGTGTTCGAGGAATGTCTGCGGCAGCCCGAACGACCTGAGCGGCGTGCGTACGCCCGCGTCGCCGAGGGCCTGGGAGAGCGCGGCGCCCATGCCGCCCGTCCGCCCGTTGTCCTCGATCGTGACGGTGCGCGCGTAGTGCGCGGCGACGTTGACCAGTTCGGGGTTGACCGGCGCCACCCAGCGCGGGTCGACGACGGTGGCGCCGAGGCCTTGTGCGTACAGCTGGTCGGCGACCTCCAGCCCCAGGCGGGCCATCGGGCCTGCGGTGACGACGAGGACGTCCCGGCCGGGGTCGTTGCGCAGAACGTCGATGCCGGCGTGCGTGTCGAGTGCCGGGATGTCGGCGCCCGTACGGCCCTTGGGGAAGCGGAGTGCGGTGGGGCCGTCGTCGTACGCGACGGCCTCGCACAACAGCTCGCGCAGTCGGGTCGCGTCGCGCGGCGCGGCGACGCGCAGGCCGGGCACGGCCTGGCACAGCGACAGGTCCCACATGCCGTTGTGGCTGGGGCCGTCGTCGCCGGTGACGCCGGCACGGTCCATCACCAGCGTCACGGGGCAACGGTGGAGGGCGACGTCCATCAGAAGCTGGTCGAACGCACGGTTGGCGAAGGTCGCGTAGAGGGCGAGCACGGGGTGCAGCCCGCCCAGCGCGAGGCCGGCGGCCGACACGGCGGCGTGCTGTTCGGCGATGCCGACGTCGAAGGTGCGGTCCGGGAACCGCCGCCCGAAGTCCAGCAGGCCGACGGGCTCGCGCATCGCCGCCGTCAGCGCCACCACATCGGTGCGCTGCTCGCCGATCCGGACGATCTCCTCGCCGAAGACGGACGTCCACGACGGCGAGGTGGGAGAGGCGGCGGAAGCGAGCGAGGCGGCCCGCACCACGTGGCAGCGGTCGAGCTGGTTGGCCTCGGCCTCGGGCCAACCGCGGCCCTTCTCGGTGACGACGTGCACCACGACCGGCCGGTCGGCGGTACGTGCCGCGCACAGCGCCTCCTCGACGGCGGAGGTGTCGTGCCCGTCGACCGGCCCCCGGTACGCCAGCCCGAGCTGTTCGAAAACGTTACCCGCCCCGCCACCCACGTCACCCACGCCACCCGCGCTGTCCGCGCCGCGCAGCCTGCCCAGGTGCGCGGCGATTCCGCCCACCGTCGGCTCGTACGACCGGCCGTTGTCGTTGAGCACGAGTACGGCCCGCAGGTCCGGTCGGCCGCCGAGGTTGTTGAGCGCCTCCCAGGCGAGGCCGCCGGTCAGTGCCCCGTCCCCGACGACCGCGACGACCGCCCGGTCCCGCACTCCCGCCAGGGCGCGCGCCTTTGCCAGACCGCAGGCATAGCTGAGGGCGGTGGAGGCGTGCGAGTTCTCGATGACATCGTGCGGGGACTCCGCACGCGACGCGTACCCGGACAGGCCGCCGTGCGCGCGGAGCCGGTCGAAGCCGGCCTGCCGACCGGTGAGCAGCTTGTGCACGTACGTCTGGTGCCCGGTGTCCCACAGCAGGGTGTCCTTCGGCGAGTCGAAGACCCGGTGCAGGGCGAGGGTCAGCTCCACCACTCCGAGGTTGGGGCCCAGGTGGCCGCCGGAGGCGCCGACCTTCTCGATCAGAAGCGCGCGGATCTCCGCGGCCAGCGTCTCCAGTTGACCTTGGCTCAGGCCGCGCAGCTCACCGGGTCCGGTGAGGGTCTCCAGAAGCGCCATGTCAGGCATCTCCGTTCGCATTTCCGGTCTCTCGGGCAGGTTCAGGTGAGTTGCGGCGCGCGGAAGACGAGGTGGCTGCCGGGGCGCAGCTCGGCCTCGGGCCCGGTCAGGAGGTGCTCGGTGCGGATGAGCACGTTGTAGTGGTTGGGGAAGTGACAGGCGTCGAAGCCCAGTACGGTCCCGATGGGCCGGTCGTCGATGAGCACGGTGTCGCCCCGATCGACGACGCCGGCCTGCACGAACTCGGCGAAGCCCAGGAAGCCGACCCGGTCGATGCGGGATCCGGGGGCAGTCTCCAGATGGTCGGTGGTGACCAGCTCGTGGAGTTCGCCGCGCTGTACGCAGCGGGAGGCGAACTCCTCCAGCTGCATTCCGCGATCCTGCCGCCGGTGCTTGAGCACCTTCACGATCTCGCCGGTGACCTCGCGCTTGGCGCCGTTCTCCCGGTTCGTCGGGAAGGCCGTGTGCGGGGTCATCGGGCACCTGCCAAGGGGTGTTCCGCGGCGTAGGCCGCGGCGACCAGTTCGAGGGCGGCCAGTCCGCCGCGGGCGGTGTCGCCGCCGGGGTCGCCGGAACGCACCGCCTCCGTGAAGGCGCCGAGGATGCCCTCGTACTCGTGCCACAGCGAGCTCTTGAAGGAGTCGTGGCCGGCGAGCATGTCCGCGTGGTGGCGGGTGCCGTCGGCGAGGTGCACGGTGACGTCCTTCACCTCGCCGCGCGGGTACGACCAGTCCAGCTCCACCGTGGCCGGGATGCCCGCCGCCGAGGTGAGCCGGACCACCGCCTGCCGGTCGGTACCGTCGCCGTCGCGCGTGACGGTGCTGGAGTCCACCGCCACCTCACCGAGGAGGAGCCGGGCGAGGTCGAAGGCGTTGGGGCCGTTGTCGGCGACGCAGCCGCCGCCGCACCGGGCAGGGTCGAGGTACCAGCGGTCTTGTCCGACGTGTTCCTCGATCTTCTCCAGGTAGCGCACGGTCAGCGACGCCACGGGTACGTCCGGCGGGAGCGCCCGCAGCAGCGCCAGCACGTTGTCGTTGTAGCGGCGGTGGAAGGCGGTGAACAGCACGGTCTCCCGGCGCCGCGCCAGTTCCGCCAGCTCCCGCCCCGACGCGGCGGTCAGCGCGAGCGGCTTCTCCACGCAGACGGCACACCCCGCCGCCAGTGCGTCCCGGCACACGTCCGCGTGCGCGTCGTTGGGGACGTTGACGACGATCGCGTCCAGTGCGGCCTGCGCCAGCATGTGCCGGTGGTCGGTGAAGCACGGTGTGGCGGCCCGGTGCGGCTCCAGGGCCTCGTCGCGCAGATCGCACACGGCGGCGAGTTCCAGGCCGGGGGCGCGGTCCAGGGCGGCGAGGTAGAAACGGGAGATCACTCCCAGGCCCACCACGCCGATCCGCAGGGGGGTTGTCGTCATCGCGGCTCCTCCGTCGAGTCCGTCGGGTTCATCGAGTCCGTCGAGTCCGTCGGGTTCATGGGGTCTGCCGGGTCCACCGGCTGCGGTACGGGCAGGCCCAGGGCGTCGGCGGTGGCCCGCAGTTCCGCGTACAGGGCGCCGGGCAGCGGTACTCCTGTGCGGGCGTGCTCGGCGGCCCGCCGGGCCTCGTGCCAGCCCGGATAGCGGACGGGGCGGTCCTCGGACAGGGCGGGCGCGCCGGTCAGCGCGCGGAACAGACCGTCCGCCTGCCTGTCGAACTCGTCCCGCGCGCGGAGCCTGCCGGGGGCGACGACGAGCGCGGCGAAGCCGATGTCGTCGTCGCGGCCCGTCGGGCCACCGCCGCCCGCCCATGCCTCGGGCGCCGGGCCGAGCCCGGCTCCGGGCAGCAGCGCCCCCAGCACCTCCACGAGCAGGCCGAGGCCGTACCCCTTGTAGGCGCCGGTCTCGGGGGCACCGCCGAGCCAGGTGAGGAATGCCTCGCCGCGGTCCAGCGCGCCCGGGTCGGTGACGGGCCGCCCCTGGTCGTCGACCAGCCAGCCGGGCGGTATCGCCCGGCCGGCGCGGGCCGCGCCCCGGATGCGGCCGGTGGGTACCGCGGTGGTGCTCATGTCGAGGACGAACGGGGGCTGGTCTCCTGCGGGCGCGGCGAAGGCCAGCGGGTTGGTGCCCAGCATGGCGGCGCGGGCGCCGGGCGGGCGGGTGATGCGCTGCCGGCCGCAGTTGGAGACCAGCAGGCAGATCAAGCCCGCTCGGGCCGCGCGCAGGGCGTGCGCCCCGGCGCAGCCCAGGTGCGTGGCGTCGCGTACGGACACGAGGCCGACGCCGTGCAGGCGGGCCCGCTCGGCCGCCAGATCGACGGCCTCGGCGGCGGCCCACAGGCCGAGGGCGCGGCCCGCGTCGAGCAGGACGGACGCGCCCGCGTCGGTGACGGTGCGTGGTTCGGCCGCGGGGTCGCAGCGACCGTCGTCGAAGAGCGGCAGGTACAGCCGCGTCAAGTTGACCAGGCCGTGCGAGGTGATACCGGTCAGGTCGCCGTGGACCAGCGCCTCGGCGGCCGTACGGGCCCGGACCGCCGGCACGCCACGGGCCCGGAAGACCCCCGCGGTGAAGTCCAGCAGGTCGTTCGGGGCGACGCGCACCTGTCCACCGGCGCGGGTGGCGGGCGGGGGTATGACGGTGCTCATGAGGCTGCCTCCGGGAGGGGCGGTCGAAGGGTCCGGGGGGTGGTCGGTGGACTGTTCCGGGCGAAGTGGAGGAGGACTCGCGCGACGTGGCCGGCGTACGCGTCGAGGTCCGCGAGGTCGGCGAACTCCTCCTCGGCGTGCGCGCCGTTGGCGTCCAGGTCCCCGGGGCCGAGAACGACCGTCGAGGTGCCGGGCACGTCGGCCAGCCAGATCGCGTCGCAGGTGAAGGCCGGTGCGCCGGCCGGCCAGGGCTCCAGCCCCGCCCGCTCCAGCAGCAGCTCCGCGCACCAGGGGTCGCCGCCGGCACCGGACTCGCCGCCGGGACCGGGGCCGAGGGCGGGCAGGCCGCGTTTGAGCCAGTCCAGGCGTACGAGCCGGTCGGCGTCAGCGGCGGTCAGCGCGAAAGACGGGTGGCGGGCGAAACGTTCGCGGAATTCCGCGACCCCGCTGCGTACGGCGTCCTTCAGCGCCCTCTCCAGCATCCAGGCCGTAGCGGGCGAGCCGTAGGACAGATTGATCAGCAAGTCGCCCGAGCCGTAGACCTTGTTGTGCATCGTCCCGGTGTGCAGGCCACCGACGCACACCTGCCCGTCGGCGGGCTGCGGGAGTTCCCGGGCCAGGTGCTGGGCGAGGTGGCCGAGCAGCACGGTCGCGTTGTGGCCGCCACCCGGCGTGTCGTCGATCCCGTCGCGCCCGCGGACGCGCAGCGCGGCGGTCATGGCAGCGGTGGAGCGGTCCAGCACGCGCAGTCCGGTTGGTTCGCAGAAGACGTTCAGCCTGCCGGTCCAGCCGGCCTCGACCAGCGGACGGGTACCGAACACCCCCATGGCACCGCCCTCCTCACCGGAGACGAGCTGGATGAGGACCCCGGCCCGGGTGCCCAGTTCCGGGCAGGCCGCGAGGGCGGCGCGCAGGCCGGCAAGCAGTCCGACGGCCGGGCCCTTGGCGTCGATGGCGCCCCGCCCGTGGAACCGCCTCCCGTCGAAGTGGGCGGGCCCGCCGCCGGCGACCGTGTCCAGGTGCACGTTGAACATCACCGTCGCCTCGTGCGGGAGTTCGGGCCCCAGGCGCAGCACCGTGCTGGGCTGGCAGGCGAGAAAGTCCTGCCGCTCGGCCGCCGCCTCGGTCACGGTGCGGGGCACGCCCGGCGCCAGCAGCGTCTCCGGCTGGGGCGCGGCGTGGTGCACCACGGTGCAGCCGAGCCGGGCAGCGGCCTCGGCGTAGGCGGCCTGGGCGCTCCACAGTTGCGGCGTCGCGCCGGGGCCCGTCTCCAGCGGCCCGGCGGTCGGCAGCTCCATCAGCCGCAGCAGCAACTCCCGGTCCGCAGCCGACAGCCGGGCCTCGGGGGGCGTTCCGTCGTGTTCCCGGGTGCCGGGCATCACGCGCCACCGCCCGTACGGAGGGTGGCCAGCAGCCGCTCCAGCCGCCGTCCGTAGGCCACGAAGGGTTCGACATGGTCCCCCGCCGGATCGGACCAGCCCTCGTGCGGGCGGAGATTGACGTGCGGCTCGATGGACAACCCCCCGGTGTAGCCGTGCGCGTACAGGTGCCGCAGGCAGGCGGCCACCTCGCAGTCACCCTCACCGGGCAGCGTGTAGTGCTGCCGCCGCGTGTCGCCGGTGCCGTCCTTGATGTGGACGTGCGCGACGTACGGGCTGATCTCGCGGAGGAGTCCGGCCCCCCGGTAGCCGTACGCGATGCCGTTGCCGGTGTCGAAGAGCAGCCGCAGGGCCGGGCTGCCGTGAGCCGCGTCGAGCATCCGCAGCATGCGCTGGGGCTCGCTCGCGGCCCAGCCCGCGCAGTTCTCGTGCACCAGCACCAGGCCGGCGCGTTCGGCGCGCGCCGTCAGCCGTGCGATCCGGGACAGCACCTCACGCTCCCAGTGTGGCTCGGGGAGACCGTCGTTGGGGTAGCTCATGATCCGTACGAACCGGGTGCCGAGTGCGGCGCAGCGGTCGGCGAGCACGTCCAGTTCGGACAGGTCCGTCGCGAAGGGGGTGCTCACGGGCCGGGCCCAGTTGGCGATCCGCGAGTCCACGCAGGGCACGGTGACGCCGGCCTCTGCGATCGCGTCCACCACCCGGGCGAAGGCGTGCGCGGACAGCTCGGACACCGGCACGCCGTCGACCGACCGCAGCTCCAGCCGCGACCAGCCGAGCAGGCGCACTGCCGTGAGCTGCCGCTCCAGTGACGGCGCCGCCTCGTCACCGATGCCGCACAGCTCGAAGGGCGGGAGTGTGGATTCAGGCGTCATGGGCGGCAGCCCCCGTAACGGCGGAAGAGCCGGACTCCGGGGGCGGGCACGCGTCCGTGTACCCGTACCCGTCCGGGTCCGTGGGTGCGTCCGTGGACGCGTCCGGTGGGGCTCCCGCGAGCGACTTCGCCTCCTGGAGGAGTTGCACGACCCGTCGGCCGATGCGGTAGTCGTCCGCCCTGCCGTCGCCCGGCCTGGCCCGGCCCGCGGCGAAGTCCCGGTACGCGCCGAGCAGGTAGGCGGCGAGCGCGTCGTCGTAGGCGACACACCGCCGGGCCCGCCCCTGCCCGGCGGTGCGGACCGTCCACTGGGCGTAGTGGTCCGCGTCGCTGACCGGGTAGTGGCCCACTGCCTCGCCGCCCGTTCCGGTCAGCGTCACGCTGCGTTCGCGAGTCGGCATGGTCAGGTCGGAGACGATCTCGGTCCTGACCCCGGTGACGTGCTGGAGCGTGATCCGGCCGCGCCCCATCCGGGAGACGGCGCGGGTACCGCACCGCATGTCCGCCCAGTCGGCGCCGACGAGCCGGGCGTCACCGGCCAGCCGGAGGGCGACGCCCACCGAGTGCGGCGGCTCGACGTCGAACACCGTGCCGTGGCCGTGGCCGTGCAGGGTACGTCCCCAGCGCGCCTTGAACTGACGGAAGCGCACAGAGCGCAGCGTCCCCAGCCGCCCGCCCGCGATGAGCTCCCCCAGTTCCCGGGTGAGCTCACTGGTGAGCCACGGCGAGATGACGCGCACGGCGAGCCCCCGCTCCCGCACCAGCGTGTCGATGGCGTCCAGGGAGGCCGTGTCGGCGGCGAGGGGCTTCTCCACGAGGAATTGGGTGAAGCCGAGGCCCGCCAGCCGCTCCAGCAGGTGCAGCCGCTCAGCGGGCGGGGTACACACGTGGACGACGGTACGTTCGCAATCGGTCAGCCGGGCGCCCTCGTCGAGGGAGGCGACCGCCGTCAGCCCGCAGCGTGCCGCCTCCTCGCGGACGTCCCGCAGGTCCCACACGAGCGGCGGTTCCGGTGCCCACGGTCCGTCCGCTCCGAGCTGGTCGCGCAGGCCGCGCAGCACGGGCCAGTGCAGGCCCCGTCCAGACCGGCCGAAGCCGACGATGAAGGTGCGCATCGCAGTCGTCACAGGCATGCCGAGCCCCGGTCACTTGTCCCGGTAGGCGACGACGACGGCCATGTCAGCCAGTTGGCGCCGCCACTCCTCGCCGATCGGAGCGTCCTCGAGGGCGCGGCCGGCGTCCGCCACGAGGCTGTCGATGCGGCGTTCGATGGTGGCGAGCACGTCGGTCTCCTGCAGGGCGCGGCGCAGCGCGGCGCCCTGCCCGGCGGGGTCGTCGCCGCCGCGGGCGACGATGTCCCGTACGCGCGCGTCGTGCCGGACGGCGGTGGTCATCAGCAGCGTCATCTTGTGGTTCTCGGCGTCCGCGCCGACCGGCTTGCCCGCCACGTGCGCGTCGCCGAAGACGTCGATGAGGTCGTCGCGGAGCTGGAATGCCTCGCCCAGCGCCGTACCGTACGCCGCGAACGCGTCCGACAGTGACGTGTCGCCGGTCAGCGCCGCGCCGAGCTCCAGCGGCCTGCGGATGCTGTAGCGGCCGGACTTGGCGTTGGCGATGTAGGCGGACAGCCGGGGGTCGGTCACGGCCTCGGCGGCGACGGCCACGTCCAGGTGCTGGCCGACGATCATCTCGCTGACGAGGTCCGCCCACACGCGCCGCGCCTCGGACGGCAGTTCCTGCGCGAGCCGGAGCGCGTACGACAACGCCAGGTCCCCGGCGAGCACCGCGACACCCTCCCCGTACCGCCGGGACTCGCCCTGCCAGCGCCGCTCGCGGTGCTCGCGGGCGTGGCGTACGTGGGCGCTGGGCGCACCGCGCCGCAGCGGGGAGTCGTCGAGCACGTCGTCGTGGAGGAGGGCGAAGCCGTGCAGGAACTCGGTGGCGGCGGCCGCGTCCACGACCCGGTCGTCGGCCGGGTCGCCGCCCGCGGCGAGGAAACCGATGACGCAGAAGGCCGGGCGGAGGCGCTTGCCGCCGGCGCGCAGGAGGTGGGCGATGGTGTCGACGGGGACGGTCGCACGGTGGTCCACCGTGGCCCACCGCCGGCGTTCCATGGCCAGCAGCCCGTCGAGCCGTTCCTCGGCACGGGCGAGCACGTCCGCGCGCGCCCGGGCGGCGGCGGTCGCCGCGGCGAGCGCAGCGGAAGGAGGTGACACGGTCATCGGAATTCCTCTCGGCGAAGGGAGGGCGGCGGGCGGCCGGCGGGGCGAGCGCGTGGGCCCGGGTCACCCGGGGCCGCGGTCGGCGGTGAGGTGGGCGGGCATGGCGAACTCCACGTCCTCGACGGCGGTCCGGACGGGCCCCACCTCGTGGAACCCCAGCTCGTCGAGGCGGGCAAGCAGTTCGTCGATCAGGATCTGCGGGGCGCTGGCCCCCGCGCTGACACCGACCGTGTCAACGGCTCCGCCGGCCAGCCAGGACTCCCGCAGTTCGGACACCTCCGGCACCAGATGCGCGGGGGTGCCCGTGTCCCGGGCCACCTCCACCATGCGCAGCGAGTTGCTCGAGTTGCGGGAGCCGACGACCAGGACGAGATCGCTGCGCCGGGCGACCTGCCTGACGGCCACCTGCCGGTTGGTGCTCGCGTAGCAGATGTCGCTGTCCGCGGGTGTGACCAGGTCGTGAAAACGCTCGCGCAGCACCCGTGTGATCCCCGCGGTCTCCGCGACCGAGAGGGTGGTCTGCGTGAGCAGCGCGACCGGGGTGTCCCGGGGCAGGTCGAGACCGCGGGCGTCGGCCTCGTCCTCGACGACGACCGTGCGGTCCGGAGCCTCCCCGTAAGTGCCCTCGACCTCCTCGTGCGCGGCGTGACCGACGAGCAGCACCGTGCGGCCGTTCCGGGCGAAGCGGCGGGCCTCCTGGTGCACCTTCGACACCAGCGGACAGGTCGCGTCGATCGTGCGCAGCCGGCGCGCGTGCGCCCCGGCCCGCACGGCGGGCGCCACGCCGTGTGCGGAGAACAGGCAGACGGCGCCCTCCGGCACCTCCTGCTCGGAGTCGACGAAGACGGCGCCGCGGCGTTCGAGCGCGCGGACGACGTAATGGTTGTGAACGATCTCCTTGCGTACGTATACGGGAGCGCCGTGAATATCCAGCGCCCTTTCCACCATGGCAATGGCCCGACGGACCCCGGCGCAGAATCCGTTCGGCTCGGCCAGGAGTACTCTCCGGTGCGGTTGCGGTGCGTTTTCCACGGAATCCACAGACACGATCGGGCGCTCCTGCGTTTCGAGTTCGGAATCAACCCAACCATCGACTCTGGCCCGGACGCGGTCAATGACAGCAAGCGAACAAGAGTTGCCACCAGCGGGAAAGGCACACTCGTGCGAAACGTTGCCACGGGGAACCTGCGAAGTTGCCATGCCATTGCCTCCCGGCTGCTATTCCTGCCCTCGAATGCGCTGCCCTAGCCTCTCCGAGACGTTCTAGTGATGGAGAAGAGGCCATGACCAGGGGAACGGAAGAAAGCATCTCGGCCCTTTCAAAGCCCGTACCCGAGCCGCGGAAAGTGCCGTTCTTCACGCAGACCGCCGCCTTCGAGGAGTCGTGGCCGGTACTGCGCCGCCGCCTCGGTGAGGTCCTCGACTCGGGCGTCTACTCCGGCGGCCCGGCCTGCGCCGAACTGGAGGCGCGCATGGCGGACTTCACCGGCGCCCGACACGCGCTGGCCGTCAGTAACGGCACCGACGCGCTGGTGCTCCTGTTGCGGGCCGCCGGCATCGGCCCGGGCGACGACGTCGTCGTGCCCGCCTTCACCTTCGCCTCCTCGGCGACCTCGGTGGCGCTTGCCGGCGGGCGCCCCGTCTTCGCCGACATCGATCCGGCGACGTACGGCATCGACGCGCGTTCTCTGGAGGCGGTGCTGACGCCGCGCACCAAGGCCGTGATGCCGGTCCACCTCTTCAGCCAGCCCGCCGCCATGGGCAGCGTGCTGGACGTCGCCGCCCGGCACCGGCTGCAGGTCCTGGAGGACAGCGCCGAGGGCGTCGGCATGCGCTGGAACGGCGTCCACACCGGCCTGATCGGCGAGGGCGGGGTGCTGTCCTTCTTCCCCACCAAGACGCTCGGCGCGCTCGGTGACGCGGGCATGGTACTGACGGACGACGACGAGCTGGCCGAGCGGGCCGCGGCCCTCCGCAACCACGGGCGGCCGCGCCGCGCCCCCGGCGGCGCCCGCTCCCTGACGGAGTGCGCGCAGCAGGGCGAACTCGTCGGGTTCAACGCCAAGATGGACGACATCCAGGCAGCGGTTCTGCTCACCCGCCTCGCGCGGCTCGACGCCGACATCCGGCGCCGCGCGGAACTGGCCGCCCGCTACACCGAGCAACTCGCCGACGTCGCCGGCCTGCTGCGACTGCCCGCCGTCGACAGCCGCGGCGCGTCCGTGGACCCGGTCTGGTACGTGTACGTCATCGAGGCGCCGGACCGGGACGGCCTGATCCGCCACCTGTCGGCGCACGGCATCGAGACGGAGACCTACTACCCGCGACCGCTGCACAACCAGCCCTGCTTCGCCGGACACGGCCACCGTGTGGGCGACTTCCCGCACGCGGAGGCCGCGGCCCGGCACACGGTCGCGCTGCCGCTCTACCCGGAGCTCACACAGGCCGACGTCGACCACGTCTGCGCGGTCATCCGTTCCTTCACCACGGGGGGAGTCCATTCGTGACCACCAACGGCCCCACAGCCCCCACAGCCCCGGCCGGCATGGCAGCGGCCGCCTCCGCGCACGTCCCCTACGCCCACCCCGCCATGAGCCCGGCCGACCGTGAGCTGCTGCTCACCTCCGTACGCCAGGTGGCCACCGACCCGGAGCAGAAGTTCATCCTGGGCCGCCGCTGCGCCGCTCTGGAGCGCGCGCTGCGCGACCGCACCGGCGCCGGGGACGTCATCGCCTGCGGCAGCGGCACCGGCGCGCTCAGCCTCGCGCTGCGCGCCGCCCGTATCGGCCCCGGTGACGAGGTGATCGTCCCCGCGTTCGGTGCCGAACCCCTCGCGGCGTGTGTCCTCGGAGTGGGGGCCACGCCCGTCTTCGCCGACGTCCACCCGGACTCCGGCCTGCTCGACCCAGCCGACGCCGAGCGCCGCGTGACCGCCCGCAGCCGCGCGATCGTGCCCGCGCACGTCTTCAGCTCCATGGCCGACATGCCCGCCGTGTGCGAACTGGCTGCCCGGCACAGGCTGGAGGTCGTCGAGGACGCCGCCGTCGCGCAGGGCGCCACCCTGCGCGGCCGGCCGGCCGGCACCTGGGGCGACCTCGGCCTGTACTCCTTCTATCCCGTCAAACCGTTCGGGATGGCCGGCGAGGGAGCGATCGTGCTCAGCGACG
Organism: Streptomyces tubbatahanensis; assembly: GCF_022699385.1. Taxonomy (NCBI): domain Bacteria; kingdom Bacillati; phylum Actinomycetota; class Actinomycetes; order Kitasatosporales; family Streptomycetaceae; genus Streptomyces; species Streptomyces tubbatahanensis. Next base: position 924,242 of record NZ_CP093846.1, read on the forward strand.
ACACCGAACTCGCCCGCGCCACCCGCATGCTGCGCAACCACGGCCAGGACGGGGTGAACCGCTTCCTGCACCACGAGATCGGACTCAACAGCCGGTTCGACGAGATCCACGCCGCCTTCCAGCTCGCCCGGCTCCCCGCACTCGACGAGCTTTTGGCCCGCCGCCGCGCCGTCGCCGACTACTACAGCGAGCGGTTCGCGCCGCTGCGCGACCGCGGGCTGGCCGCACCCGAGCCGGGCGCCGACGGCCGCTGCCTCTACGTGTACGCCGTGTACACCCCGCACCGGGACGCGCTGGCCCGGCACCTCGCCGCGCACGGTGTCGGCTCCCGCGTCTACCACCCCTCGCCGCTGCCCCGGCTGGCCGCCTTCGCACCGGCGCGCACGGGGGACGGCCCCGCGGCAGCGCCCTGGCCCGGTGCCGACCGGGCCGCCGCACGTCACCTCGCGCTGCCCCTGCACCCGCACCTGTCACCGGCGCAGACCCGCCAGGTCGCCGACGCCGTGTGCGGCTTCTTCGGCCTCGACGGCCCGGACGGCCCGGACGGCCCGGACAGTTAGGACGGCTCCACCGGCACCGACGGCCACGACCACGTCACCTGACGATTCCCACCCCGACGTGACATCCGGAGGACCCATGCACAGCAAGGTCGCAATACTCGGGCAGGGCTACGTCGGCCTGCCCCTGGCCGTACGCGCGGCCGGCGCCGGGCACCACGTCGTCGGTTACGACCCCGACAGTGACCGGGTGAAGCGACTGGCCGCCGGCGAGTCGTACGTCGAGGACGTGTCCGGTGGCGAGGTGGCCAGGGTGCTCGACGCCGGCGCCTACCTGCCCACCGGCAACCCGGACGACATCGAGGGATTCGACACCGCCGTCGTCGCCGTCCCCACCCCACTGCGTGAGGGCATGCCCGACCTCAGCTACATCGAGGACGCCTCGCGCACGCTCGCCGCCCGGCTGCGTCCCGGCGCCACCGTCGTCCTGGAGTCCACCACCTACCCAGGGACCACCGTGGAGCTCGTCGCGCCGCTGCTGGAGGAGGGCTCCGGACTCACCGCCGGCACGGACTTCCACCTCGGCTACAGCCCCGAACGCATCGACCCGGGCAACCGCGTCTGGCACCTGGGCAACACACCCAAGGTGGTCTCCGGCATCGACGCGGCATCGCTCGCCGCGGTGCGCCGCTTCTACGAGAGCATCGTCGACCGCGTCGTACCGGTCGCCACCCCGGCCGCGGCCGAGCTGGCGAAGCTGGTGGAGAACACCTTCCGGCACGTCAACATCGCTCTGGTCAACGAGATCGCGGTCTACGCGCACGAGTTGGGCATCGACGTGTGGGAGGCGCTGGACGCCGCCGCGTCCAAACCGTTCGGCTTCATGCGCTTCACCCCCGGCCCGGGTGTCGGCGGGCACTGCCTGCCCATCGACCCCGAATACCTGTCCTGGCGGGTGCAGCACACGCTGGGCAGGCGCTTCCGGTTCGTGGAGCTCGCGAACGAGATCAACACTCACATGCCGGACCACGTCGTGCAGCGCCTGCTCCGGGCGTTCAACGACCGCCGCCGCTCCCTGGCCGGCTCGCGCGTCCTGCTGCTCGGCATCGCCTACAAGGCCAACAGCGGCGACACCCGGGAGTCCCCGGCGCTCCGGATCGCGGAGCTGCTGGGCGATCTGGGCGCGGACGTCCGCGCCGCCGACCCGCACGTGGTCGAGCCGCCGACGACGGGAAGCCGGCTGCGGAGGGCCGACTTCTGCACGGCGGAACTGGCAGCGGCCGACGCGGTGGTGCTGCTGACCGACCACGACGCCTTCGACTACCCGCTGATCGCGCGGGAGTCACGCTACGTGCTGGACTGCCGACGCCGGCTGCCGGCAGACGCCACCGTCGAGCTCCTCTGACTCCACAGGAGGATCACAACTGCACAGGCGCATGTGCGCCCGGCTACGTGCGGTGGGGCGGCACCGTCCGGCGTGGACTGTGCCGCCCCTGGGGCGTGCCGGTGCGGGCGTCAGCGGCGGCTGCCCTCCCTGTCGCGGGGCCCGGGCACCGAGCTGCCGTCGTCCCCGGCTGCGGACAACTCACCGGAGCCGCGCTCACCCTGCCCGTGCTGCCCGTGCTGCCCGTGCTGCCCGTTCGCGTGCCCATGGCCGAGAGCGTGCGCCCCGGCGGCCTCCTCGTACTCCGCGGCGGACGGTTTGGCGATCTGCGCCCGCTCGCCGAACATACCCGCCGCGATCCGGGCGCGCAGCTTCTCCATGGGCGAGACCTTGCGGCGTACGCCGTGCTTGTCGGTCGCCGGACCCACCTCGTAGGGCTCGTACTGCTCGTGCGCGGTCAGCGTGTGCGCCTGAGCCTGCGACAGCGGCTCGTGCACCTCGACGAACTCACCGTGCGGCAGCCGCTTGATGGTGCCGGTCTCCCGCCCGTGCAGCACCTTCTCCCGGTCCTTGCGTTGCAGGCCCAGGCAGATCCGCCGCGTGACGACGAAGGTGACGGCGGGCACGACGAAGAGGCCGACGCGCACGAACCAGGTGATGGCGTTGATCGACAGGTTGAAGTTCAGCGCCAGTACGTCGTTGCCGCCGCCGGCCAGCAGCACGAAGTAGCAGGCGACCCAGGCCGCACCGATCGCGGTACGCGTCGGGGCATTGCGCGGCCGGTCGTTGATGTGGTGCTCCCGCTTGTCCCCGGTGACCCACGACTCGATGAACGGGTAGGCCGCGAGGGCCACCAGTATCAGGGGGAAGATCACGAGCGGGATGAACACACCCAGCACGAGCGTGTGACCCCACACATTCACCTCCCAGCCGGGCATGATCCGGATGAGCCCCTCGGGGAAGCCCATGTACCAGTCGGGCTGTGCGCCGGTGGACACCAGGTCGGCACGGTAGGGACCGATCGCCCACACCGGGTTGATGGCGAACAGGCCGGCGACAACGGCGATGACGCCGAAGACGAGGAAGAACATGCCGCCCGCCTTGGCGACGTAGACCGGCACGAACGGCTGGCCCACGACGTTGGTGTTCCTCCGGCCGGGACCCGCGAACTGGGTGTGCTTGTGGTAGAAGATCAGGACCAGGTGCGCGACCACCAGGGCCAGCATGATGCCGGGCAGCAGCAGCACGTGGATCGAGTAGAAGCGCGCCACGAAGTCGTGGCCGGGGAACTCGCCGCCGAAGAGGAACATCGACAGATACGTGCCGATGACCGGCGTCGAGATGATCGCCCCCTGCATGAACCGGACGCCCGTGCCGGACAGCAGGTCGTCCGGGAGCGAGTAGCCGGTCAGGCCGGTGAACATGGCCAGCACCAGCAGCAGGAAACCGAAGACCCAGTTCACCTCGCGCGGTTTGCGGAAGGCGCCTGTGAAGAACACCCGCATCATGTGCACGAAGATCGCGGCGACGAAGATCAGTGCGCCCCAGTGGTGGATCTGCCGGACCAGCAGACCGCCGCGCACGTCGAAGCTGATATCGAGCGTCGACTTGAACGCCTCCGACATGCGCACGCCCTGCAGCGGCACATAACTACCGTGGTACTCCACCTCGTTCATCGACGGGTGGAAGAACAGCGTCAGATAGACACCCGTCAGGATGATGACGACGAAGCTGTAGAGCGCGATCTCGCCCAGCAGAAAGGACCAGTGGTCCGGGAAGATCTTGCGCACGTTGGCCCTGGCCAGGGTGTAGATGCCGAGCCGGCCGTCGGCCCAGTCGGCGACCTTCTCACCGGCGGGCGCGTTCCGCTTCACCACGGCCGCGTCGTCGTCCTTTTTCCCCATACTCATCCACGCTCCCAGAATGCCGGGCCGACAGGAACCGCGAAGTCGCCCCGCGCTTCGAGGTAACCGTCCTTGTTGACGCTGATGTTGAGCTGCGGCAGCGGATGCCCCGCCGGGCCGAAGATCACGCGCGCACCGTCGGACAGGTCGAACGTCGACTGGTGACACGGGCACAGCACATGGTGCGTCTGCTGCTCGTACAGGCTGACCGGACAGCCCACGTGGGTGCAGATCTTCGAGTAGGCGACGATCCCCTCATGGGACCAGTCCAGCTCCCGCTTGTCCTTGATGTCACCCGGCTCCAGCCGGACGAGCATCACAGCCGCCTTGGCGATCGCCGCCTGGAAGTCGTGGTCGTCCTCCTCCAGGCCCTCGGGCCGCGCGAAGGCGAGCGAGCCGACGGTGATGTCCGCAGGACGCAGCGGCTGCTTGGTGTTCTCGTTGATCAGCAGCTTGCCCTTCGCCCACATGGTGTGCCGCAGCTTGTCCTCGGGCAGGGGCCCCAGATCCCGCAACAGGACGGCCCCGGACAGCGGCACCATCACCAGCGCGCCGAACATCGTGTTCCGGATCAGCTTCCGGCGGCCCAGCTGCGACTCCCGCGCGCCCTGCCCGAAATCCGTCAGGACCCGCCGCCGGACCTCGGGCCGTGCGGTGACGGGGTGGCGTTCCTGGACCAGCTCGTGGTCGGACATGAGGGTGCGCGCCCAGTGCACCGCGCCGGCGCCAATGCAGAAGAGGGCGATGCCGAGGGTGACGCCCAGGCCGGCATTGAGCGCGCTGACACGTCCCAGCGGCCAGACGTAGACGATCTTGTCGGGCGGGAAGGCCACGAAAGCGGCGATGAAGCCAACGGTGGCGGCCATGGAGACGGTGAAGACCAGGGCGACGGTGCGCTCGGAGCGTTTGGCGGCCCGCCCGTCGAGGTCCTGGACGCGGTATTCGTGCGGGGGCACGCCGGGATCGGCGACCGGGTCCCGTGCGGCGGCCCGGGTGCCCAACGGCTCCTCCCCCGGCCAGGCCGGCACCTGCTCCGCTGGCTCCTTTGGTCCGATCTGACTGCTCATGGCTTCCTAACCCCCGGCGAGAGGGGCCGTATCCCCTTGCAGATGGTCACCCCGATGATCGTCGCAGGCTCCGGCCAAGGATCGACCAAGGCGGACCCGCCACGGCGTCCAGGCCGCAGGCGCTGCCTGGCGTGACACTTGGGCGCCCCGCCCGTTGTACAGCGAGGGGTGGGACGTACAACCGCACAGACCGGAAGCAGAACGGAAGGTGTTCCATGGCCCCTGTCACCGTCACCGTCATCGGCGGCGGCTTCGCCGGCCTGGTCGCCGCGATCACCGCGGCCGAGTCGGGGGCCACGGTCACGCTGCACGAGGCCCACCGCACACTGGGCGGCCGGGCCCGCACCAGGAACGGTCCGTTCCGCACCAACGACGGCCCGCACGCCCTCTACAACGGCGGCCCGCACTGGGCCTGGCTCAAGCACCGCCGGCTCCTCAGCCCGCTCGCCCGCCTCCCCCTGCGCGAAGCCCTGCGCCTGCGCTACCACCGGCACGGCGCGCTGCGCCGCATGCCGCCACTCGGGCTGCTGCAGCTCGCACGGCACCGCGAGGCGCCCGTCGACACCGACTTCCACACCTGGGCGGCCTCCCTCGTCGGCGAGGACACCGCGCGCGCCGCCGCGAACTTCGCGGCCGTGGCCCTCTTCCACCACGACCCCGGCAGCCTGTCCGCGGCCTTCACCCAGGAGCGGTTCCGGCGTGCGGCCAGCCTCCCTCCCGAGGCGCACTACCCGCGGGGCGGCTGGCAGTCGCTCATCGACCGGATGGCCGGGCACGCGCGCCGACTCGGGGTGGACGTGCGTACGGGCGAACGCGTCACCGAACTCCCCGCCGACCGGCCCGTCGTCGTCGCCACTCCGCTGGCGTCGGCCGCCTCGCTCCTCGGCGACTCCAGCCTGAGCTGGCACGGAGCCCGCACCATGCTGATCGACCTGGCGGTCGCCCGACGGCCCGGCGACGCCTTCGCCGTCTCCGATCTGGACGCGCCCGGCTGGATCGAGCGTTTCACCGCGCAGGATCCCGGCCTGGCGCCGCGGGGCAACTCGCTGATTCAGGCGCAGTTCCCGCATGCCGCGGCGGAGTTGCGGCAGGAGGCCGTACGGCGCGGCGAGGCCCTACTCGACCAGGGCTTCCCCGGCTGGCGGGAGCGCACCGTGCAGCGCCGAGAGAGCGTCGCCGTCAACCGTACGGGCGCGATCGACCCGGTGGGCCACTCCTGGCGGGACCGCCCCGCCATCGACCGCGGCGACGGCGTCTACCTGGCGGGTGACCAGGTGGCAGCGCCCGGCGTGCTGAGTGAGGTCTCCTTCAACAGCGCCGTGCGGGCCGCACAGCGCGCACTCGCCGCGCCCCGGGCCACTACTGGCTGAGCACCTGCTGCTGGAGCCGGCTCAGCCGCCTGGAGGGCTCCAGACCCAGTTCGTCGATGAGCCGGGACCGCAGCCGGGTGAAGGCGTCCAGCGCGGTCCCGCGCTGACCCGAGCGCTGCGCGGCCAGCATCAGCTGAGCGGTGAACTCCTCGTGCAGCGGATGTATCGCCGTCAGCTCCGCCAGCTCGCCGAGCAGACCCCGGTGCCGACCGAGCCGCAGATCGGACTCTATGCGCAGCTCCAGCGCGTAGAGCCGCGCCTCGTCGATCTGGGCGATGCGAGCCGCGAGCATCGGCCCGGGCGAGATGTCGGCGAACGCCGAGCCGCGCCACAGGTCCAGCGCCTCACGCAGCACGGCGGCCGCGCGCTCCGCGTCACCCTCCTCCAGGGCCGCGCTGCCCCGCGAGAGCCCCTGCTCGAAGTCCCACAGGTCGAGTTCACCAGGGGCCAGAGGCAGCATGTACCCGTTGCCCTGGTCTCGATCACCTCGGGTGAAAGGTGCCCGAACGCCTGCCGGAGCTGGTACACGTACGTCTGCACGGTCTTGCGGGCCAGTCGCGGCGGTGCTTCGTCCCACAGCTCGTCGATGAGGAGGGACAGCGGCACGACCCGGTTCGCGTGCAGGAGGAGGACCGCCAGGGTGCGGCGGGCCATGGCGGCGGTCGGGGCGCGGTTCCCGGCGTCGCCGAAGCAGACCTCCATCGGGCCCAGCACGGCGATGTGCAGGGCGCTTTCGCGTAACCGCCGCTCAACTCCGAAGCCGCTACGGGCACCGTCCGGCTGCTTGTCGGGAGCAGGTGCCGAGTATGGTTCGACGGGCTTTCCCATGAGTAACCCTGAGAGTCCTCAACTCGCGGCTGCCAACGAAGCCTGCGCGCGCGGTCGCCCTGGATGTGGTGCGGCTGAGTGGGTGAATCTCATTCGCGAACGCCCCCGTGCGTTTGAATGCCTGTCCCCATCGTCCCCCGCCGACCGGAGGCGGATACGGGGCCATTCAATACGCTAAAGTGAGGTATGTAAACCGTGCGTGCCTCCGTGATCCCGACCTCTCCGGCGGCGGAGGATCTTCACGAAGAGCTGCTCGATGCTCGCGACGACGGCCGCGAGGGGCGGGCCAACAGGGCTCTACAGGGTACAGGGCGTTCTACCCGCTCTTGCCGGAGAGGACGTTGCCCCGGTCTCTCGTCCGGCGGCGGGCCGCCGACCCGGGTCTCGATGCCGTCGACGATCCCGCTCCTCCCACTGGCGCCAGGTTGGTTGATGACCCGGGCCGGCACCCAGCCGCACCTGACGACTGACGGTGGCACATCGCTCGCCCGTGGCCACTGGCGCTTCATACGCCGCCTCGGGGCAACCCCACGATCGAGTGATGTCACCGGGATCGCCGTCACACATCGCCCGACCTGTCGATCATGTTCAGGTGACTCATCGATCCCGAATCGGCCGCCGCCGGGTGCTGTACCCGACGGGCGCTGCCGCACTCTGTCTGCTGACTGCGCTGTCCGCGCTGCCGGCCGCCGCTCAACCTGACGAGGCCCGGTCCGACAAGGCCGGCCGCGCCGCCGGGCCCGCCGTCCGACCGCCCGCCACGCCCGCCGAGGCGCGCACCGCCGCCTACCTGGAATCCGCCCGCAACGACCCGGGCCGGCTGCGGGACTTCTTCCGGAAGCTGCCCAAGGGCGGCGACCTGCACAACCACCTCTCCGGCGCCGTCACCACCGAGTACCTCATCGAACTCGCCGCGCAGGACGGTCTGTGCATCGAGAAGAAGACGATGACCGCGGTGCAGCCGCCGTGCAAGGACGGTGCCCGCCCGGCCGCCGACGCACGCACCGACGAGGCGTTCCACGAGGAGTTGGTGCGGGCCTGGTCCATGGAGGACTTCCCGCAGGGCGAGTCCGGGCACGACCACTTCTTCGCTGCCTTCGGCAAGTTCGGCGAGGTGACCTGGCGCCATCCGGGCAAGCTCCTCGCTGAGGTCGCCGAGCACGCGGCCCAGCAGAACCAGTCCTACCTGGAGACGATGGCGACCCCCGCCTCCGAGGGCGCGAAGAAGCTCGCCGAAGAGGTCGGCTGGGACCCGGACCCGGCACGGATGCACCGCAAGCTCCTCGCCGGGGGCAAGCTGGACAGGTTGGTGGCACAGGCCCGGGAGGAGGCCGACCGCACAGGCGCCGAGTTCCGCACCGAGGCACGCTGCGACACCGCACACCCCCGCCGCGCTTGCCGGCTGCCCGTCCGGTGGATCTCGCAGGTCTCCCGCGGCAGTTCGCCCGAGCGCGTCTTCACGCAGATCGCACTCGGCCTGCGGCTGGCCGAACGCGACCCCCGGTTCGTCGCGGTCAACCTTGTCCAGCCCGAGGACGGGGAGAGCGCACTGCGCAACTACCGGCTCCAGATGCGGATGCTGAACTACCTGGGCAAGCAGTACCCGAAGGCCCACATCACCCTGCACGCCGGGGAGTTGTGGCCCGGGCTGGTCAAGCCGGAGGATCTGTCCTTCCACATCGGCGAGGCGGTGAACGTGGCGAAGGCCGAGCGCATCGGTCACGGCGTCGACCTCGTACACGAGAACAACTGGCAGAAGCTGGCCCGCACCATGGCCCGCCGGGAGACGGCCGTCGAGGTGCCGCTCACCAGCAACGCGCAGATCCTCGGTGTGAAGGGTGACGACCACCCGTTCAACACCTACCGCGCCTACGGCGTGCCGGTCGTCCTGTCCACCGACGATCCGGGGATCTCCCGCACCGACATCAGCCACGAATACCAGTACGCGTCCACCACCTACCGGCTGGGCTACCCCGAACTGAAGGACTTGGCGCGGGCCTCGCTGGAGTATGCCTTCCTGCCAGGCCGCAGCCTGTGGCGCGGCAACCCGACGCGCGACGGCTACCGGCCCACCTCGGCCTGCGCGAAGGAACGCCTGGGCAGCGGCAGTCCCGGCGGCGCCTGCGGCCGCCTCTTGGCCGACAGCCCGAAGGCAGCCGCCCAGTGGCGCCTGGAATCCGCCGCCGCCACCTTCGAACGCACACACGTCGGCAAGCACTGACCTCGACCTTGTGGCCCACCTCGCCCCGGCCCCGGCCCCGGCCAAGGAGCCGGGGCGGGGGCCGGGCCTCCAGTACCCCAGCGCCGAGGGCCGCCGCACACCCGGCGCCTGGGGAGGTCAGGGGAGCCTCCAGAGGCGTACGAGGGATCCGGCGTCCTCACCGCTCGAGGAGTACAGCCTGATACCGAAGGCCAACGTCCTGCCGTCCGGGCTGAACGCCAGGGACGCGGGTCCGGGGTCGTCTGCGTCGCCCCTCAGGGTGGCGGTCACCCGGCGACGCGCGACGTCCCACAACCACACGGTGTCGCTGCCGGCCGAGCCCCCCAGCGCCAGGGTCTTCCCGTCCGGGCTGAACGCCACCGGGGCGACACCGACGGCCGCCTCGATACGAGAGGTGTTGCCGGTACTGGTGTCCCACAGGGTGGGTGCGATGAAGGCGCTGCCGACGGCGACGTTCTTGCCGTCGGGGCTGAAGGCGATCCCGTCCGAAGCGCCCGCCTTAGGGAGAATCGTGCCAAGTTTTTCGCGCCCCTTGACCACATCCCAGAGTGAAACATTCTTGCCCGACGACCCGGCGGCCAGGTACTGGCCGTCGGGGCTGAAAGCCATCGCGGTGGCCGGCCTGTCGTCGGCCCCACCGATGTCGAAGCTGCCGATGACGCGGCGTGTGTCTGTGTCCCGGAATTCGATGAAGGCGCGGAAGTGCTCCGTGGCATCCTTCTGTCCGCTGATGGCCAGTGTTGTGCCGTCGTGACTGAAGGCCACCGTGCAGTCCTCGCCGTAGCCGTCGAAAACCGAGGTGACCCGACGCGCGGCCATGTCCCACAGCTGGACCTGCGCCTTCTCCCTGAGCTTCCCCTCACGCCTGTGCCCCGAGACGGCCAGGACGCCGCCGTCCTTGTTGAGTGCCAGGGACGTGTAGTCGAGGTCGCCCTCGGACAGAGTCGTGATCGTGTGGCCGGTGACCGCGTCTGACAGCCGGATGAAGGTCTTGGAAGGAGAGCTTTCGGTGTGACCGATACTGACCAGTTTTGTGCCGTCGGGACTGAAGGCCAGCGACCACGCGCCGACGCTTTTGAATGTGGCGAGTGGGTGGGAGAGAGCCGCCGGGGAAGCCGATGCCTTACGAGTCGAGGTGTCCCCCGGGTTGCCGCCGGCGTCCTTGCTGTTGGAATCTGGCCACAGCGCAGCTCCTATGCCCGCACCCGCCACACCGACTCCACCGAGCGCAGCCAGGAGCAGCGTGCGCCGCTGGAGACCTCCAGTCTGAGGGACGGCCGGGCCTTCCAGGCGCTCAGGGCTCTCCACGGTCGCCAGGACTGTCTGGGGCAGCGCGACCGCCAGCGCGGCGGTCATCGCTGTATGGTCCGCACTCCGCTCAGCGTCTAAGCCCTGGGCGGTCAGCCGCGCAGTAATCTCGGCCACGGACGGCCGTCGCGTGGAATCCTTGACCAGACAGGCGGCGATTACCTCGCGCACGTCGCCTTGGAGGTCATCAAGCTCGGGCGGCCGGTTGATGATTTTGTGCACGATGCCAGGGACGGAGTCCGCGTCGAACGGACTGTGGCCGGTGGCGGCGAAGCCCAAGACGCATCCCAGCGAAAACACGTCGCTCGCTGGTACGGCCGGCTCCGCCCGCACTTGCTCGGGCGACATGAACGCGAACGTCCCCACGACCGCGCCGACAGACGTGAGGGCGGAAGCGTCCGCTGAGCGGGCGATACCGAAGTCGATGATCTGCGGCCCGTCGCTTGCCATGATCACGTTGCCGGGCTTCAGGTCCCGGTGGATCAGTTCGCAGCGGTGGATCGCGGCGAGTCCCTCAGCGAGCCCCGCACCGAGCAGGCGTACCTTTTCCGGTGTGAGCGGTCCGCCCTTGCCGACCATCTCGTGCAGCGAAGGGCCCGCGATGAATTCCGTGACCAGCCAAGGGGAATCCGCTTGCGTGTCGGCGTCGACGACCTGCGCGGTGTGGATTCCTCCGACTTTGCGCGCAGCCTCAACTTCCCTGGTGAATCGCGCGCGGAACTGCGGATTTTCAGCGTACTCGGGACGGATGACCTTGACCGCTACCTTGCGCCCCTCCGCGGACGGGGAGGAGCCGACAAAGACCTGGCCCATCCCACCGGCCCCCAGCCGCCCCTCCAGACGGTAGCCGCCGATGGAGTCGGGGTCACCGGTGTGCAACGGCTGCATCCGCATCCTCACATCGCCCTCTTTGTGACGCGAGTCTCCAGTTGAGGAGGGGGCGTGTCAACAAACGGGCATGAGCGGACACGTGAGGACTCAGGGCAGGTAGGGGACGCGACGCGGCGTGTCCCCGTCACCAACCTCCCGGGACAGCACACCTAGGGGTTCTCCGCCCGTGCACCGGCCGAGAGCCCGCGAGGTGCTGGTGCGGGTGAAGGCAGCCGGCGTGAATCCGGTGGACGCGAAGTTCCGCTAAGGCGCCGTGCCTTGGGGAGCGCTGCCGTTCATCCCGGGCTGGGATGTGTCGGGAGTGGTCGAGACGGTCACGCCCGGCGTCACCCGCTTCGCACCGGGCGACGAGCTCTACGGACTGGTGCACTTCCCGTGGCGCGGCGGCGGCTACGCCGAGTACGTCGTCGCCCCGCCCCGCCAACTGGCCCACAAGCCTGCCGTTCTCACCCATGTCGAGGCCGCGGCGCTGCCGATGGCCGCACTCACCGCCTGGCAAGGGCTGGTGGACACGGCGAGGGTGGCGAGCGGGCAGCGGGTGTTGATTCTCGGGGCGGCAGGCGGGACGGGACACCTGGCGGTGCAGATCGCCAAGACGCGGGGCGCGTACGTCATCGGGACGGCGCGAGAAGACAAGCACGCGTTCGTGCGCGGCTTCGGCGCCGACGAGGCCGTCACCTACACCAGCACCGATGTCGCGGCGGCCGTGGGAGAGGCCGAGGTCCTCTTCGGTCTGGTCGCGGGGCCCGACGCGGAACGGGTGATGCAGGTGTTGCGGCCCGGCGGGGTCCTGGTGAGCGCCACCCGTGCTGCGGCTGTGCCAGGCGTGACGGAACGGCGCGCGATGCGTCAGTCTCGGCGTCGAGCCTGACTACGCCTCGTTGGAGAAGCTCAACGAACTGATCGAGCAGGGCCGACTGCGGGTGCACATCGAGCACGCGTTGCCGCTGACGGAGGTGACCGAGGCCCACCGGCTCATCGGGAGCGGGCGAGTGAAGGGGAAGATCGTCCTCGTTCCCTGAGCCGGGCGACCTCCTCCTTCGCCCCGCGATGATCCCCTCGGGGAGGGGCCGACCCACCTCGCGGGTGACGCGTTTCCCGCGTCGCGGGTGACGAACGTGTCGAGAGGAGAGGAGTCTGGCCATGTGAAGAAATCCCCGCAGGGTCAGCAAGACCCGTACAGCCCTGGTGGCGCCCAGCAGCCCACGTGCCCTGTCCAGCGAGTGCGGAGCGGCACGTCCGGGCACACCAGTTACCTCGTCACCGGATACGCGGAGGCCAGGCAGGCGCTCGGCGACCCGCGCTTGTCGAAGGACACCGCCGCCTTCTTCGCCGACAAGGGGTCCAGGCGTCGGCTGCACCCCGCCGTGGCGCGGAGCATGCTGGCCAGCGACCCTCCGCGCCACACCCGCCTGCGCAAGCTGGTCACCAAGACGTTCACCACGGGCGCGGTCGACGCGCTGCGCCCGTTCATCGCGCAGGTGACCGCCGCCCTCCTGGACCAGTGGCCCGCCTCTGGTCGGGTCGACGTGATCGCGGACCTGGCCATGCCTCTTCCCGTCACGGTGATCTGCGAGCTGCTCGGCGTACCCGAGGCCGACCGGCCGCAGGTCCAGCGCTGGTCCGCCGACCTCTTCGCGGCGGGCCACCCTGAGCGGATCGACGCGGCCTCGCACGAGATCGCCGCGTACATGACGGGCCTCATCGCCGAGAAGCGGGACCGCCCGGGCGACGCGCTCCTCGACCACCTCATCCTGGCCCGGGACGGTGCAGAGCAGCTCAGCGAGGAGGAACTGGTCTCCCTCGCCGTCCTCCTCCTGGTCGCCGGCCACGAAACCACGACCAACTTCCTGGGTTCCGCCCTCCTCGCGCTCCTCCAGCAGCCCGCCGACCTGGAACGGCTGCGCAGGGATCCGGATCTCGTGCCAGGCGCGCTGGACGAGATGCTGCGCCACGCCTCCCCCGTCAGCACCGCCACGTTCCGGTACACGACGGAGCCCCTCGCGCTGGGCGGTGTCGAGATCCCGGCCGGCGCCCCGGTTGCGGTGGCCATCGGGTCCGCCAACCGCGACCCCGAGCGCTTCGCCTCCCCCGACCGGCTCGACCTCGGCCGCAACGCCGGCGGTCACCTCGCCTTCGGCCACGGGATCCACCGGTGCGTGGGCGCACCACTGGCCCGCGCGGAGGCGGAACTCGCCCTGCGAGCGGTCTTCGCCCGTTTCCCGGAGATCCGACTCGCCGTACCTCCGGAGCAAGTGGCCTGGCGGCCGACCCGCTTGGTCCACGGGCCGGCGACCCTTCCCGTCCTCGTCCAGACGGCGACCTGAGGGTTGTCGATGCGACCGCTGCTCGGCGCTCGAAGAGCGTCCTCAGCGCATGCCACACCTCGTGCCGGTGGGTGCAGCACCTAGCCATTGGCCTGAGGTATAGCCGTCGCGCGCCACCATGAGGGGGCCTGCCGGCATGCTCGCGCACATCGGGTCGTTCACCTCCTCTGGAGGCCACGGCATCACTATCGCCCAGGTGGAGCCCACGGCAGGAGCCGTACAGGTAGTGCACACCACCGGTGCAGTGGCCAATCCTTCCTACCTCACCACGGACTCGGATGGCGGCCGGTTGGAGGTCCACGGCGGCAACGCGAAGCTGCGGACGGCTCTGGAAGCACGCGGCGTGAGCTACGTACTGGCCGTCGTCTGCTCGGCCGAAGTCCCCGCTGGCGCAGGCCGTTTCCGGGCAGACAGCCTGGCCAAACGGCTGCCGAAGCGAGCCCGGCAGGAGCTTTCCGCCGGGGCGGGTGCCAAGGGGTCTCGCTTCTACGACTATCCGGCCCGTCCACCATGCGACTCGCCGGCTCGATTGGTTCGACTGGCGGCGCCGCTGACAAGCCCGAGCCCGGGCCGGCCATTACCGTCGGCAAGGTGTGGTGGCTGAGCACGGCTGTCACCGTTGAGCGGGATGTGGATCGCAGTTCCGGTCGGCCGCTACCTGGGGGACATAACCTCGTACAGGTTCCCGGCGTCGTCGGTGAAGTACAGGCCACGAGGGCACAACGGGTGATCGATCCGGCCGTTGTCGGGCTCGCTGGGATCGTTGCCGTAGGGCGCCCCGGCGGCGTGGAGCCGGGCGAGGATGGCGTCGAAGGACGAGGGGTCCACGTCGAAGGCCAGGTGATGGCCGACCGGGTTCTCGACGGACATGAAGTCCAGCGTCAGAGAATCGTTGACCTGCACCGGCGCGAAATGCCGATGTGCACCTCGATACTCCAGCCCCATGACGGAGGCGAAGAAGCGTGCTGCCGTCTCGTTGTCGACGGCTGGGACAATGGTGTGGTTCAGCGTAATGGGCATGCTTCGCCTCTCAGTTCTCGGCCGGCTGGGACAGGACGCCGTGCAGGAAGACGTCGACGAGGTCGCGCACTCCCCAGTGCGTCGACGGATCCGCTGGCTCGCCTCCTGCCGGCGGCCTGCCAGCCCCGACGAACAGCGGCCCCAGGAAGATCAGTGCTGCCTGCTCGGGAGGCGACCGCAGCGACTCCCGCTCAGGCTCGAAGAGTTCGGCCAGCGCCTTTCGCACGGGCAGGGAACCTGCCGCACGCTCGGGCGGGGCCTCCGAGCTGCCGGGACGGCCACCTCGCACGAGGGAAGCGCAGCACGAACGATCATCTCCCGGCGACTGTCGGGACCCATTGCCGGCGCTCTTCGCCGACTTGATGTTGTCGTCATGGCCACAAGTATCGGAGTGAGTGCTCACTCCGGTCAAGGGGGCGTCGACCCGAGGGTGAGGCGTCCGCTCCGGCCGCGCTGCCCGACGTCTGAAGATCCCGCTGACCACGGACCTTTCCACTAGGGTCGGCAGCCTCCTAGCGTGGGGATCGTTGAGCGGATGGTGCCCGAGGAGTTGTGGGAGCTGTTTCAGCGGGTGGTTCCTGAGGCGCCGTCACGGCCACAGGGAGGCGGCCGGCGCCGCGACGGCGACCGTGAGGTGCTGGCTGCGATCGCGTGCGTGGCGACCTCGGGCTGCACGTGGCAGCAGTTGCCGGCGGCGTCCTTCGGGCCGTCGGGCGCGACGGCCCACCGCAGGTTCACTGAGTGGACGAAGGCCAGAGATCTGGGCCAGCTGCACCGTCTGGTCCTCGACGAACTCGGTGCCTGTGGCGACCTGGACTGGTCGCGGCGTGCGATCGACTCGGTGAACATGCGGATTCTGAAACGGGGGACCTGGCGGGTCCGAACCCTGTTGACCGGGGCGAGTCCGGCTCGAAGATCCACCTGATCACCGAGCGGACCGGTCTGCCCCTGTCCGTCGGCATCTCGGGGGCCAACGTCCACGACAGCCAGGCCCTGATCCCGCACGTGAAGGGCACACAGCGTGGTGGAATCGATCGGCAATTCCGCGGTCGTGAGTCTGGGGATCGCCCAATCCCATGATCGCGGCCAGCACACACATCGGCCTCACTCATCTCGGCGCCCGCGCACGCGCGTCACCTGGGACAGGACACGTCGAGAAAGGGCGAGTTCAGGTGTTCGAGTATCCGGATATGGTGAAAGACGAACTCTCCGTTCCGGACAGCCTGGCCGACCGTCTGCCGGGCCGGGGCGCATCGCGGTGCCGCTCGACCGGGTGTTGACCGAGGGCGCCCACCTCGGCTTCGACATCGTGCCGCACTCGATCGGGTGGTGCTGCCGGGCCATCACCCCGCGGCAGTCGAACTACCTCTTCGAGCACGTCGACATTTGGCAGGAGATCTACAGCCCCGACGAAAAGTTCTCAGCAGCCGCTACTCACTTACCCACCGAGGACACGCGGTTCGACGTCGCCGCCAGTCGACGTACGCGATTGCCAGTTGTATCGAGTATCTGCGGATGGTCGCCGCACGCTATGGTCTGCGCATGCGCCGGGAACCGAAGCCGGGCACGTGGGGCGTACTGAATTCTTCGCCACCGGGCATTTCCGTCCACGTTTCCACGCGCCGCGGCATCGCGCGACGCGACACAAGAGAGGAACCACCCCACCTCATGACCGAGAACTCCCCGGCCCGGTGCGGTGGGGAAGGCAACGGCGTCATCGTCATCTCGGGCATCTCCGCGGCGGGCAAGTCCTCCGTCGCGCAGGCCCTGGCCGAGCGACTGGACCGGTCGGCCCACGTGCGCGGCGACTCCTTCCGCCGCATGATCGTGGGCGGCCAGGTGAACATGACCGCTGAGCCGGACCCGGAGGCGCTCGCCCAGCTCCGGCTCCGGTACCGACTGGCCGCGGCGTCCGCCGACGCGTACTGCGCGGCGGGCTTCACCGCGATCGTCCAGGACATCGTGCTGGGCGAGCACCTGGCGGAGATGGCCGAGATGATCAAGAGCCGGCCGCTGGCCGTGGTCGTACTGGCACCGGACCCCGACGCGGTGCTGGAGCGGGAGCAGCAGCGCGCCAAGACCGGGTACGGCCCGGACTGGCAGCCCCGGGACCTGGACGCGGTGCTGCGCCAGAGCACCTCGCGGATCGGGCTGTGGCTGGACACCTCGGGCCAGACGGTGGACGAGACCGTGGACGAGATCCTCAAGCGCGCCTGGACGGAGGGCGCCGTCTCCTGAAGTGCACGCTCTCGCCCCGGAGTCGTCCCTCGAACAGGAGTCGTGCGCTGCGCACCGCAGCCATCGGACCGCACGGAGACCGGTCCGCTGCCCGGCGAACCGTTCGAGACAGGTCGAGTATTCGAACGGCGGGTCGACCGCTACGGCCGGATTCCGGTCCGCGCCCACCGCTACTCGGCCCCGCTCACACTCGCGGGCTCTCTGGCCACTGATCGCCGTCGGCACTCGTCGGCAAACGCCGTCCCTGCACGTTGACGAAGCCAGCCGACCTGCTTCGCCGTGACCCGTGCCGGCGGTCAGGAGCTTCGGGGAGGCGCCGGCGGAGGGCCGAGCGGAACCTCGCGGACGAGAACCGCGGACACCACCGCGACGATGCCGGCGACCACACCGGCGAGCGCCACCACGTGCAGGCCGTCGGTCACCGCGCTCGCCCACGCCTCCTGCACCCGCGCCGGGATCCGGCCGAGCGACTCCACCTGGTCGTCACTGCCGGAGGCGACCAGTGAGGACGCGTCCCGCGCACCGATCCTGTCGGTCAGGCTGCCGCTCAGCCGGCCGGCGTACAGCGCCCCGAAGAGCGCCACCCCCATGCCCGTGCCGAGTGTCCGGGTCAGCGAACCCACTCCCATGGCAGCCCCCATGTCGCGCGGTTCGACGGCCGTACGGGAGATCAGCACCGTGTTCTGGACGAGGCAGCCGAGCCCGACGCCGATCGGCACGACGTACAGGGCGCCGAGCAGTGTGTTCGTCCCCGGGCTGAGCAGGAGCAGCAGGACCATGCCGACCGTGAGGGCCGCGCTGCCGGTGATCGGGAGGATGCGGAAGCGTCCGGTGCGGCGGATCCACGCCGACCCCGTCCTCATCATCGACACCATCCCGGCCATCATCGGGAGCAGCAGGAGGCCGCTGCCGATCGAGCTGACACCCTTGGCGTTGTGGGCGTACAACGGCAGGAAGGTGACCGGCACGACCATGGCCGCGCCGAAGACGAAGCCCAGGATCTGCGCGAGGGCGAAGTTGCGGTGCCGGAACAGCCGCAGCGGCACAACGGGTTCGGCCACCCGCTGTTGCACCCACACCAGCGCGGCCAGCGCGAGCACTCCGGCGGTGGCGAGGCCGATGATCCGCGAGGACCCCCACGCGTAGCTGTTTCCCGCCCAGGTCGTCACGAGCGTCAGGCACACGACGCCCGCGGTCAGCAGGACCATGCCGAGGTAGTCGATCCGCACCTTCTTCCTCGGCTTCGGCGCGGCGGGCAGGCGGACGCCGACGAGCGTCGCGAGAACGCAGAGGATGCCGAACGGCACGTTGATGTAGAAGATCCAGTGCCAGCTCCACGCGTCGGTGACCAGGCCACCGATCAGCGGCCCGCCGACGAGTGAGACCCCCATCAGCAGCCCGGTCCACGACCCGGCCTTCGCCGACTCCTGCGGGGTCAGCAGCACGCTGGTGATCGACAGGGCGCCGACCACCAGCCCGCCGGCTCCGAACCCCTGCAGGGCGCGAAACACGATCAGCTGGGCCATGTCCTGCGCCAGGCCGCACAGCATCGACCCGGCCAGGAAGAGCGCCACCGACAACAGGTAGATCACCTTGCGGTCGTACAGGTCGCTCAGCTTGCCCCAGATCTGCGTGGACGCCGCGATGGCCAGCGAGTACGCCGTGATCACCCAGGCCAGGGACGTCAGCCCGCCCAGGTCCGCCACGATCTTCGGCAGTGCGGTGCTCACGATGAAGTTGTCCATCATGCCGAGGAACATGCCGAGCAGGAGGCCGCCGACGCCGAGCTTGAGGTGGCGGTCGCTGCCCGCCGCGGACACCGTCGGCCCCGCCTCGGCCTCCCCTTCGGCGGTTGTGTCTGACATGGCGGCTCGTCCCCTCCCCACGGGCTCGGAATCGCCCACGCGGCCTGCTGCGTCGGTCAGCCGGCGCGCTGCCCGCCCCCGTGGGGCGGCCGCTGCCGGTCACCGCTCGGGCGGCGGCAGCCCTTCCGAGATGCGGGTGATCACCTCGCGGAGCAGGTCGGGGACCTTCACGGGCTCGTCCGCGTGCACATAGCGGTCCAGCACGGTGTTCACCGCGGTGACGGTCACGCGCGCGACGAGTCGCGGATACAGGTCGTTGCGCGCGTCGGTGCCCGTGCGTGCGGCGATCGCGTCGACGAGAGCGTCGACCGACGCCCGCGCCATGGCCTCCTGCATCTGAGGCATCAGGGTCAACTCGCGCAACTCGACGAGCTGCTCACGTGTCGGCCGCCCGAACGGCGCTCCGTCCGCCCGCAGCGGCTCGACCACGGCCTCGGCGATCGCCGTCCACAGCGGCTCGTCCGCGGGGCGGGCCCGCAGCAGCTCGGCGCTGCGGCGCATCCGGTCACCCAGCCGGTAGGCCAAGGCCTCGTACTTGCTGGCGAAGTAGTTGCCGAACGTGCGCGGTGACACGCCGACCCGGGCCGCGATGTCCTCCCGCACGAGGTTCTTCAGACCGCGCTCGTACAGCAACTCCACGGCGGCGTCGCTCAGCGCCTTCCGAGTGTCGCTCTTCTTGCGCTCACGCAGACCCAGCGCCGGCTCATCGGACATGACGTCACGATAGAGCTGAAGATGCCTACTCAGCAACTTTGCCGTCTCGGCATTTTTATTCGACAGGCACTCCGGTCCGCCGCCCGCACCCCGGGACTCGATACCGGGCGTGTCTGAACCGTGCGGCGCATGCGAGCGGTTGGCATGCACACCAAGCGGCCAAGCGGCTGAGACATGTCGACCGCTCCGCGACAGCAGCGGCGGCAGGGCAGCGGCGCGCCGTCAACGGCCGCGCGGCGCGTACATGATGAGGGCCATGCCCACGAGGCAGACCAGAGCGCCGATGACGTCGAAGCGGTCGGGCCGGTATCCGTCGGCGACCATGCCCCAGACGAGCGACCCGGCCACGAAGATCCCGCCGTAGGCGGCGAGGATGCGCCCGAAGTGGGCGTCGGGCTGGAGGGTCGCCACGAAGCCGTAGAGACCGAGCGCGACGACGCCGGCGCCGATCCACACCCAGCCCTTGTGCTCGCGGACGCCCTGCCAGACCAGCCAGGCACCCCCGATCTCGAACAGGGCGGCCACGACGAACAGGGCGACTGAGCGAGCGACAAGCACAGTGAGGATGTTCCTTTCCGGGGAGACGCGGTGGGGGGCGGTGTCCGCCAGGCGGTGGCGGTTCTCAGCACGCGGAAGATCCCGACCCCGGTGCCTTCGGACCCGTGCCCGACAGGAGGACGGCGACCGGCGCTCTCACCGGGCAGCGCGCGGTGTCCACGTACGCCGAGCAGCGCGCGGTGCTCACGTACGGCGGCGGCATGGGCCGACGTGGAGCGCCGACCCATGCGCGAGCGCGAAGCGGGAGACGACTTTACCGATACGTGAGTGTGCGCTGTGCGGCTGCGGGCCCGGCCCGTACGGCTGCGAGCCGGGGCATCCGGCCGCATGCCCCGGCTCCGCAGCCTCACGCCCAGATGGCGTGGGCGAGCGCGGCTCCGGTGAAGGCCGCTCCGAGACCGGCCGCGACGCCGGCCGCGACGTTGGCGGCGGCGAAGAACCGGTCACCGTTCTCCGCGAGGCGCAGCGTCTCGTAGGAGAAGGTGGAGTAGGTGGTGAGGGCTCCGCACAGGCCGGTGCCCAGGAGCAGTTGGGTGTGTGTGGAGGCCGCCCCCGCGGTGGCGGCGCCGGTGATCAGGCCCAGGAGCAGGCTGCCTGCGACGTTGACGGTGAAGGTGCCCCAGGGGAAGACGGTGTCGTGCCGGGACTGCACCGCGCGGTCCGTCAGATACCGCAGCGGTGCGCCGGCCATCGCCCCGACGATCACGAGCAGCCAGTTCATCGCGGACCTCCCGGTCGTGGTCGGGCGGACGGGCCGCCGATGGCGCGCCTCACCGCTGCCTCCAGGCGAGGGCCCGTCGCGTCAGCGACGCCGCCGCCCACACGGCCGCCACGGCACCGGCCACCGTGAGGCCGAGACAGGCGAGGGCCGTGCGGGGGCTGCCTTCCTCGATGAGGCGCTGGATGTCGGTGGCGTAGGTGGAGAACGTCGTGAAGCCGCCGAGAACGCCGGTGCCGAAGAAGGGCCGCAGGAGCCGGTGGGCCGATCGAAGCTCCGTGAGCACGACCATGAACAGGCCGATGAGCGCGCAGCCGGTGACGTTGACCAGCAGTGTGGTCCACGGGAAGGTCCCGGCCTGTGTCGGCCACAGCAGGGAGGCTCCGTAGCGGGCGGCGGCCCCGATGCCGCCGCCGAGGGAGACGGCGGCCACGACGGGGGCGTGTCGCCGGCGCAGCTCGTCGCGCTGGGCGGGGACGCGCAGGTCGACATCCGGGTCGACGGGTTCGTTCGGCACGGGGTGCGGGCCTCGGCCGTGTCCGGCCATGTGTCGTCTCCTACTCGTCGGGCACGCCCGTGCAGGCAGGCGTGCGCGTGCACAAGTAGGGACCGTTGGCGGCGCCCTCGCCGCGGTTCGGTTACGGCGGGCCCCACCGCCGTCGCGGCGGTCGGGGACCACCGCTCGGGCCAGGATACCGTCCCTGACCGGCTCCCTCCCCTCCGGCCGAAGGCACCGGGGTGATCACAGCGGCGGGGCGGTGACACCGGCGGACACGGCCTCCCAGCAGGCGCGGACCGCGTCCGCCGTGGTGACCGTCGCCACGAGAGCGAGGGTGTGCCGGACCATGGCGGGCGTGTAGTCGGCGGGTACGCCCGCGATGGCGTCGGCGGGGATCACGGCGGTGTAGCCGAGGTTGACGGCGTCGAAGACCGCGTTGGGCACGGCCACGTTCGCCGAGACGCCGGTGACGACGAGTGTGCGGATCCCCAGGTTCCGCAGCAGTGCGTCGACCTCCGTGCCCGCGAGGGGCGAGAGGCCGTGCAGCCGCCGTACCACCAGGTCACGCTCGGTGACGGGGAGGGGTTCGGCGACCTGAACGGCGGGCGAGCCGGGCTCCTGCCGTACGGGGAGCCGCTCGGCGGCGCGGAAGAGCCGTGCGTTGCGGCCGGAGCCCCGCCCGTCCGGGCGCCGCTCGGCGATCGCGTGCAGCACCTGCACGCCGGCACCGTGCGCGGCACCGGCGAGCTGCGCGACGCGCCGCAGCACCCCTGACTCCCGTGTGGCCTGGGCGAGTTCGGGCAGCGCGCTGTCCTCGCCGACGACGCCGCGCTGGCATTCGACGGTCAGCAGGGCCGTGGTGGCGGGGGCGAGCTGGGCGGCGAGCCGTGCGTGCGGGGGCATGCGGGAGCTCCCCTCTCCTGGTGGAAGTGGAGGCAGGGTAGGAGGCATTGCGCCGGACGGGAAGAGCCCGCATGCTTTTCCTGACAGGGTGTCAGTTGCCTCGGGCCACGAGCCGGGCGTACGGAAGGCGGAACGGCATGGCCGTCACCAAGCAGCGGCGGGGGCGCCGGATCATGATGACGTCCGAGGAGCTCGACGCCTTCCTGAGGGACCGGCGCACCTGCCGGGCGGCGACGGTGGGTACGGACGGCGCCCCGCATGTGAGCGCACTGTGGTTCGTGTGGGACGGCACCTCGCTGTGGCTCTACTCGCTCACCCGCAGCCGCCGCTGGGCGCAGTTGCTGCGGGACCCGCGGATCGCGGTGGTGGTGGACGACGGCGAGGGGTACGGGGAGTTGCGCGGAGCCGAGCTGACGGGGCGGGTGGAGTGCGTCGGAGAGGCGCCCCGCACCGGCGCGCACTGTCCGCGACTGACCGAGGTGGAGCGCCTGTTTCCCGCCAAGTACTTCGGTCTGGCCGAGATGCCGCACGACGGACGGCACGCCTGGCTGAGGCTCACCCCCGAGAAGGTCGCCTCCTGGGACTTCCGCAAGCTCGCGCCGGCTCAGTCGTAGCGTCCCGCCCGCTCAGCCGTAGCCCCCCCCCGCCCCCTCAGCCGTAGCGCCCGCCCGCTCAGTCATAGCGTCCCGCCCGCTCGGTGCGCAGGGCGGCGGCCATGTCGTCGGCGAGGCGGTCGATGCCGGGTGGGGTCAGCGGCGAGACGGTCAGCCGCACGCCCGGCGGGGACGCCAGCCGGAAGCGTGCGCCGGGCGCTGCCGCCCAGCCCGCCTGGAGCAGCCGGGCCACGGTGCCCGTCTCGTCCCGCACGGGCACCCAGA
Source organism: Streptomyces tubbatahanensis (assembly GCF_022699385.1). NCBI lineage: Bacteria > Bacillati > Actinomycetota > Actinomycetes > Kitasatosporales > Streptomycetaceae > Streptomyces > Streptomyces tubbatahanensis. The sequence goes on from NZ_CP093846.1 coordinate 947,432, forward strand.
CGTTCATGCCGCTGCGCCCCCGCGCCGCCACGCCCCGTTCCGCGAGCGCGTCGAGCAGGGCCGTACGCCGCGCGCCGTACGAGCCGGCCACCCGGGCCGCGTCGACGGCCCCGGACTGCCACAGGTGAGCGACGGCGCGCTGGAGGAGGTGGCTGACCCAGCCGGGGCCGAGCCGCTGCCTGCCGCGCACGCGGTCGACGGTGAGCCGGTCTCCGGTCAGTACGGCCAGCCGCAGGTCGGGGCCGTAGGCCTTGGCGACGGAGCGGACCAGGGCCCAGTGCCGGGTGGCGCAGGACAGCGGATGCAGCGGCAGGTCGACGATGCCGTGCCCGTGGTCGTCCTCGATCAGCAGCGTGCCCTCCCGTGCCGCCAGTACGGCGCGCAGCTCGCGGGCGCGGGCGGCGGTCACGGCGGCACCCGTCGGATTCTGCGCGCGGGAGGTGACGACGACCGCGCGCGCCCCCTGTCCCAGGGCGCGTTCCAGCTCGCCGGGGAGCGGCCCCTCGTCGTCCAGCGCGACGGCCAGCGGGCGCAGCCCGAGGGCGGGGATGAGGTCGAGGAGGCTGCCCCAGCCGGGGTCCTCGACGGCGACGGGGTCACCGGGGCGCAGGTGGGCTCCGAGGACCCGCTCGATGGCGTCGAGGGAGCCCGAGGTCACCGCGAGCGGCCCGGCGGCGACACCGTCCGCGTCGAGCGCGGCGCGGGCGAGTGCGGCGAGAGCGGGGTCGGTGTCGGGGGCGCCGTAGAGGACGGGAGCACGGGCGGCGGCATCGGTGGAGGCCGCCAGCGCGGGGCCCAGCGGAGGCAGGAGCGCCGGGTCGGGGTTGCCGGTGGAGATGTCGAGGCCGCCTGCGGGGGGTGTGACCCGGACGGATTCGCGGGGGGCTGTGGCGGGCCGTTCCCGCACGCGGCTCCCCCGCCGCCCCGCCGTCTCGATGACGCCGCGCTCGCGCAGCGTGCGGTACGCGGCGGCCACCGTGTTGGGGTTGACGCCCAGTTCGGCCGCCAGCTCGCGCATCGGCGGCAGCGGGTCACCGGGGGCGAGGGCTCCGCTGCCGACGCCGCTCTCGACACTGGCCGCGATCTCCGCTGCGCCGCGGCCTTCGACCCTGTAATCTCCTAGCACAAAAAACATTATGCACTAGTGCAAAAGGAGATGCCATGGCGAGCCCGCTGCCCGACGAGACGACCACCCGCACGCCGTACGCGCGCACGTCCCGCACCACCGGCACCAGGGCGCGGGAGCGGATGTCCTACGACCGGGAGGCGGTGCACGGCATCCTCGACGCCGGCTACCTGTGCCACCTCGCCTTCGTCCGCGAGGGCCGGCCCGTCGTCCTGCCGACGCTGTACGCACGCGTGGGCGAGCACCTCTATGTCCACGGCTCCACCGGATCCCGGCCGCTGCGTGAGGCGGGGCGCTCCGCGTCGGGGATGCCGGTGTGCGTGACGGTCACCCACGTGGACGGGCTGGTGCTGGCCAAGTCGGCGTTCCACCACTCGATCAACTACCGCTCGGTGGTGGCACACGGAGACGCGTACGAGGTCACCGACCACGAGGAGCGGCTGGCCGCGCTGGACGCGGTCGTGAACAACGTCGTGCACGGGCGCGCGGACGACTCCCGCAGGGCCGATCCCAAGGAGTTGGCGGCGACCGCGGTGATCCGGCTGGCCCTCGACGAGGTCTCGGCCAAGGTGCGCACGGGCGGCCCCAACGACGACCCGGAGGACCTGGACCTGCCGTACTGGACCGGCGTGGTGCCCGTCTCCCCCGCCTACGGCACCCCCATACCTGCGGACCACCTCAATCCGGGGACCCCCGTGCCCGGCTACCTCACCGCGCGCTGACGTCCCGGTCCGTCTCGGGGGTCCCGGTGGATGCCGCGACCGGGGCCTCCGCGACGGGAGCGCCCGAGGCGGAAGCGCCCGGCTGCGGCGCTGGGGTGGAGCGCTGCGCGATGAACGCGCCCGTCAGCACCAGGGCACCGCCAGCGAGCTGGACGGCGCTCAGGTGTTCGCCCAGCAGCACCCAGGCCAGCACCGTCGCGATGACCGCCTCGAGGCAGGCCACCACGCCCGCGACCGGCGGCGAGAGCAGCCGCACCGAGACCACCCCGGTGACGTAGGCGGTCGCGGTGGACACCAGCACGATCCAGGCCAGCAGCACCAGCCCGTTCACATCGGTGCCGTCCATCGCGGCGCTGTGGCCCAGAACCGCCCAGTCCGTGTTCCACGGCCGGGCGATCAGCGTCAGCGCGAGCGCCCCGATGAGCAGGCCGTAGGCGATGACCCCCAGCGGGTCGGCGGGCCGCCGGGCGGCTTGCCCCTCCTCGGCGGTGCTGCCGTGGTCGGAGAGGACGAAGTACCCGACCTGGCAGCACGCAGCCCCCAGCGCGAGCAGCAGCCCGAGCCCGTCGAGCCGCAGCCCCGCCCACACCTCGACGACGCAGCTGAGGCCGCCGACGGCCAGCACCATGCCCACGGCGGCGGCCCGCGTCACCCGGCGGCGCTGCACGAACCTGACCCACAGCAGCACGAGCGCGGGCGCCAGGTACTCGATCAGCAGCGCGACGCCGACGGGGATGCGGGAGAGCGCCGTGAAGTAGAAGGCCTGCACCCCGGCGACGGCGAGCAGCCCGAAGCCCAGCAGCAGCCAGGGGCGCTCCCGCACCAGCGACCTGTGCCGCCAGGCGAGCGGCAGCAGCACCACGGCCGCGCCGGCGGCCCGCAGCCAGGTGACGTGGAGCGGCTCGAGACCGGCCTCGATCAGCGGCTTGGCCGCGACGCCGGAGCTGCCGAAGGAGCAGGCGGAGACGAGCGCGAGAAGCAGTCCCGTGGTGCGGGCCCGCGAGGCGTCCAGGGACGAGGAGGTGACGTGCATGAACACATCATGTCAACGCCCGTCAGGAGTGTCACCCCTGTCACTCCTGACGAGAGGCAACTCCCAGTCGCCTCGCCAGTCGCGCGGCGTCCACCCCGGCGCGGCGCAGCACCTCCACCCCGCGGCACTCCTGATCGGCCACCACGCCGGCGAACAGGTCGATACCCTCGGCCTCCTCCCGCCCCCGGCGCCGGGCACGCTCACCGGCGAGTTCCAGGGCCGCCCGCGCGCTGGGAGACCACCCCGGGACGCCGCCGGGCTGCTCGGAGACGGCGGGAACGGCGCCCGAGTCCTCCAGGGTGCTCTGCCAGCGCAGCCCGTAGCCGATGCTGCGCTGGACGAGGTAGCCGAGGAGCTTGCCGACCTGGGGGCTGCCGCCGTCCAGCAGATCCCAGGTGGAGCTGTCCGACTCCAGCAGGCTGTGCAGCAGGTGCGCCGTGTCGATCTGCCGGTCCCCGTCCCGCGCGGCCCGGCGGCGCGCGGTCGCCATCATGGCCGCCAACGCGTCGCTGACCTGCGGGTCGACGGCGTCGTCTGCCTCCGCTACGGTCTGACGGCTGGACGGTGTAGGGCTGTGCACACAACCACCACATCACATGCACCTGTGCGGCTTCATCGGCGCCCCGTGGCATATGCCTGTCCCCCAGAGGGTGGGCAGGACGTCGGACGTCTCCTCCTCGGGGAGGAGACGTCCGACGTTGCTCAGTCCTCCTCCGCCAGGATCAGATAGAGGCTCTTCCTGGCGTCGTTGACGACGCGCAGCGCCTTCTCCCGCTGCTCGGGCGTGCCGGTCGCCCACACCTGCTGGAAGGCGGCCGTCAGCCCGCCCGCCGCCGTGCGGACCTCGTGCAGCGCCTCCCAGTCGGCGCCGCGGCCCGCGTCCTCCCAGGGCGCCTCCGCGCCGGCCTCGGCCTCGGAGACACCCGCCTCGGTGAGCGAGAAGTGCTTCTTGCCCCCCTCGCTCTCGCTGCTGATCAGACCCTCGTCCTCCAGCAGCTGGAGGGTCGGGTAGACGGAGCCCGGGCTCGGCTTCCAGGCGCCGCCGCTGCGCTCGGCGATCTCCTGGATCATCTCGTACCCGTGCATGGGGCGCTCCTTGAGCAGCGCGAGGATCGAGGCGCGCACGTCGCCGCGCCGGGCGCGGCCGCGGGGACCACCGCGGCCGCGCGGACCGCGTCCACCGAAGGGACCGCCCCCGCCGAACGGCGGCCCGAAGGGGCCGAAGGCCGCGCGCCCCTGGCCCCGCCGGTCTCCGCCGCCGTGCGGGCCGCAGGGGCGTCCCGCCTCGGGGCCCTCGACGCCGAACCCCGGCCCAGGCCCGTACCGCCGGGGACCGTGCTCCATGCCGTGGCGCTTACCGCGCTCCTTGCCGTGTTCTGTGCCGTGTTCCCTTCCGAAGGGATACATCGCTGACTCCTCCCAGATACGTTGTGAACTAGTCGCGATGTCTCAACGATATATCGGGAAGCAGGAAGCGACAAGTCCCTCCGAGCCACCTGCCGCCGATTGGCCGTGTGCCGGGCCCACCCGGTCCCCGTACCGTCGCGGGCCATGAGAATCCGCACCGTCGACGCCTTCACCGCACACGCCTACGCGGGCAACCCCGCCGCGGTCGTCCTGCTGGACGCCGAGGCGCCCCGCGCCTTCCCGGCCGACGCGAGCCTCCAGGCGCTCGCCGCCGAGATGAACCTGGCCGAGACCGCCTTCGCCCACCCGCTGGCCGACGACCCGGAAGCCGACTGGGCGCTGCGCTGGTTCACGCCGACGACGGAGGTGGACATGTGCGGGCACGCCACACTGGCGACCGCGCACCTGCTCGCGGAGGACGGCGTGCTGCCCGAGGGCGGGCGCGTCCGGTTCCGCACGCGCAGCGGGGTACTCAGCGCCTCCCGGGAAGCGGACTCCCTCACCCTGGACTTCCCCACCGCCACGCTGACGGAGGTGTGCGTACCGGACGGCGCCGCGGAGGCCTTCGGCGCGCCCGTGGTGGCCGCGTGGGACACCGGCGCCCTGGGGATGCTCGTCCTGGAGATCGCCGACGAGGCAACGCTGCGCGGGCTGGCGCCCGACCTCGCGGCCGTGTCCGCGCTGCCCAGCCCCGCGGTGCTCCTGACGGCCGCCGCGGCGCCGCCCGCGCGCGAGGACGCACACGAGCGCCCGTACGACTTCGTCTCGCGGATGTTCGCCCCCGCGCAGGGCGTCCCCGAGGACCCCGTCACCGGCAGCGCTCACACCGCGCTCGCGCCGCTGTGGTCACAGCGTCTCGGGCGCGCGGAACTGACCGGCCTCCAGGTCTCCCGGCGTACCGGCTATGTGCGCACCACGCTGCGGGGCGCGCGCACGCTGCTCGGCGGCAGCGCCGTCACCGTGCTGGACGCCACCCTCCACGCCCCGCTGTGACCCGGCGCGCCCGCCGGGCCGCTCACGGGGTCGGCAGCCAGTCGACCCTCCCCGCGAGGAGCGCGTAGCCGACGAAGGCGACGATGTCGATCAGCGCGTGGGCGGCGACGAGCGGCCCCACCCGCCGCCACCTGAGGTAGAGGAGGCCGAAGACCACGCCCATCGCCAGGTTTCCGAGGAACCCTCCGATGCCCTGGTAGAGGTGGTACGAGCCGCGCAGCACCGCGCCGGCCGCGAGCGCCGCCACGGGCGACCAGCCCAACTGGCCCAGCCTGCGCAGCAGATAGCCGACGACGATGACCTCCTCCAGCACGGAGTTCTGCACGGCCGAGGCGATCAGCACCGGGTACTTCCACCACACGTCGGGCAGCGACTCGGGCTCCACGGTGAGGTTGAAGCCGTTCGCCTGCGCCAGCAGGTAGAAGCCGATGCCGCAGCCGCCGATCCCGGCGGCCACCGCGGCGCCCCAGCCCAGGTCGAACCCCGGCCTGCGCCGGTCGAGGCCCAGCGCCCGCAGCCCGCCCGCCCCCTCCCGGGTGAGCAGGTGCGCCACCAGGGCCACCGGCACCAGCGCGGTGGCGATGCCGAACAGCTGCCACGCCAGGTCGAGCCAGGGCCGTCCGGGCGCCTGCGAGGAGTTGAGCCGCGCCGCCTGGTCGCCCAGCCCGCCCGGCTGCGTCAGCGCACCGACGAAGCTGATCAGCGAGGAGATGCCGCTGGCCCCCAGCGAGAGCGCCAGGACGAGCAGCGCCTCCGTACGGAGTGTGCGCCGCCGGGCTCCCTCTTCGGGGAAGACCGCCGCGGTGGGCGGCGGGTTGTCGGGCGCCTGTCCGCGCACACGAACCTCCTGTTGCATATGCCGTCTTGGCCTCGGTCGGGCGATCACGCCTCACCCGCCCCGTCACCACGCTAGGGTCACGGCAGCAGGTACAGGATCGTGCGCGGCGACCGGGGGGACGAGCGCCGACGGGGTGTGCCGCGCTCCCCCACCGGCGCCGGATGGCTTCCGGGAGGGGCGATCACGCCATGCCACGACACAGCTTGCCCGACGACTCCGGTGCGCACGGGCCGCGGGGGCCCCACGCCGGGAAGCGGTCCGGGCGCGGGGGCACCCATACACGGCACGGCACGCGCGGGCGCGCACGCCGGCGCACCGTGTTCCTCGCCGTGGGGCTGGTCGTCGCGCTGGGGGCGGGGACCATCGTCGCCACGCGCACCGGAGTGCTCCCCTTCGGCGGTGCGTGCGACGGGTCGACGGTCGAGCTGCGCGTGGCCGCCGCGCCCGCCATCGCCCCCGCCCTCCGGGCCGTCGCCGACCGGGCGCGCGAGGAGAACGCCAGATCGGACGGGCAGTGCCTGGACGTTCACGTCGGCGAGCGTACCGGCGCCGAGATGGCGGCCGCGCTGAGAAGAGGCGGCGGGAAAGCGGCGGAGGACTTCGACGTCTGGCTGCCGGACTCGCGGATATGGACGGACCGCGCGTCCTCCTCCTCGGGCAGGGACACCGGTCTGCGCCCGCTGGGAAGCGTCGCCAGCTCACCGCTGACCCTGGCAGCCGTCCCCGCGGCGGCCGAGGAGATGGGCTGGCCCGGCACGACCTACTCGTGGGCGCAGCTCGCCACCGCCGCGAACGGCGAGGGCGACCTGCGCGTCGGCACCGCCGACCCGGTCCGCAGCGCGACGGGCCTGCTGGCCCTCACCCGGATCCAGAGCGCGACGGCAGGAAAGGACGCGGACGCCTCCCGGACGGCGGCCGCCGCGGCCGCCAGACAGCTCGCCGAGCGCACCGCGCCCGGCGACTCGCAGGTCCTGGCGACCCTGCCGCACGACACCTCCGGCGCCGAGTTGGGCAATCCGCGGCGCAACCAGGCCCTTCTCCTGTCCGAGCAGGCCGCGTACGCGCACAACAGGAAGCGGGGCGGCGCGCCGGGGCTGCGGCTGTTCTACCCCGGCTCCACGAAGGACGGCTCCACCGCCCTGGACTTTCCGTACACGCTGCTGGAGACCGGCGAGCGCGACACCGCGACCAGTCGGGCCGCCACCCGTTTCCAGACCCTCCTGGGCAGCGCCGCGGGCCGCCGGGAGCTGCGGCGGCACGGCTTCAGGCCACCGGACGGCGAGGCCGCCGGGGGTGTGGCGCGCACCGCTGGGGCCCGCGCCCCGCAGCCCTACACGGCCACGCCGGGCGAGCCGCCCGCCACCGAGGACGTCCGCACGGCGCTGGGCATGTGGACGATCACCGTGCAGAGCGCCCGCTTCACCCTGGTGGTCGACGCCTCGGCCTCGATGGCCGCGCCCGTGCCCGGCCGCCCCGGACGCTCCCGGATGGATGTCACCAAGGCCTCGCTGACACAGGGGCTGACCCAGTTCACGCCGCAGGACGAGGTGGGGCTGTGGGAGTTCTCCACCCGGCTGGCCCGGGGCAGGGACTACCGCGAGCTGGTGCCGCCGCGCCGGCTCGGCCACCAGGACGGCGACGGGGTGACCCAGCGGTCCCGGCTGACCAAGGCGTTCGCGGGCATGGAGCCCATCCCCGGCGGCGCGACCGGGCTCTACGACACCACCCTGGCCGCCTACGAACAGGCACGCAAGCAGTACGCGAAGGGCAGGTTCAACGCGCTCGTCGTCCTGACGGACGGCGCCAACGAGGACCCTGGCAGCATCTCGCGCGCCGAACTGGTGGCCGAGCTGGAACAGTTGAGCGAGCGCAAGGCGCCGCTCCCGCTCATCGCCATCGCTGTGGGCCCCGACGCCGACGAGAAGGCCGCCGAGGAGCTCGCGAAGGCGACCGGCGGCTCCGCCCACCGGGTGAGCGACCCGGCCCAGATCCACCAGGTGATCCTCAAGGCGATCGTGGAGGCGGGCAGCCGCGGCTGACCCGCCCCACAGGCCCTCGATGTCAGAGTCCGTCGTCCCACGTGTGGACGGCCGCGCCGTCGGCGGCCCGGTCGCAGTAGGCGCGGGTGACCGCGGCCAGCGCCTTGTCGCCCTCGAGCCCGGACTCCAGCGCGCCGCGGTAGGCGGACGCCTGCCAGGAAGCGCCGTTGACCCCGCGCCTGCACCGCTCCTCGATCACCGTCAGGCAGCGGTCGCGGTCCGCGGGCTCCACGCCCCAGGCGTCGAGCCCGGCGGCGGCGAGCGGCAGCAACTCCTCGCGCACCAGCCGGGTGGCGGGCCGCCGCACCAGTCCCGAGCCCCGCCCCGAGCGCGGCCACCACAGCTCCGCTTCGATGCCGTGGCGGCAGGCGGCGTCGAAGTTGCGCTCCGCGTACGCGAAGGGCATCCGGTTCCACACCGGCCGTGGGTCGTCGGCCAGCGCCCGCACCAGCCCGTAGTAGAACGCGGTGTTGGCCAGCACATCGGTCACCGTCGGGCCCGCGGGCAGCACCCGGTTCTCCACCCGCAGGTGCGGCGCCCCGTCCATCACGCCGTAGACCGGGCGGTTCCAGCGGTAGACGGTGCCGTTGTGCAAGGTCAGCTCCCCCAGCGAGGGCACCCCGCCGGCGGCGAGCACCCGCTGCGGGTCCTCCTCGTCGCGCAGCGGCAGCAGGGCGGGGAAGTAGCGGGCGTTCTCCTCGAACAGGTCGTACGCCGAGGAGATCCAGCGCTCGCCGAACCAGGTGCGGGGGCGCACGCCCTGTGCCCGCAGCTCCGGCGACCGGGTGTCGGTCGCCTGGAGGAAGAGGGGGATCCGCGACTCGCGCCACAGTTCGTGGCCGAACAGGAAGGGCGAGTTGGCCCCCATGGCGATCTGCGCCCCGGCGATGGCCTGGGCCGCGTTCCACACGTCGGCGAACCGTCCTGGCGTCACCTGCAGATGCAACTGCACCGAGGTGCAGGCGGACTCGGGAGCTATCGACGCGGACGTGGTCGTCAGGTGCTCGACCCCGTCGATGTCGAGGGTGATCTCCTCGCCTCTGGCCGCCATGATCTGGTCGTTGAGCAGCCGGTAGCGGTCCACGTCGGTGAGGTTGGCCACCGTCAGGTCCCGGGGCGTCAGCGTCGGCAGGGTGCCGATCATCACGATGCGCGCCTCGGCCTCGCGGGCCTGGCGGTCCGCGTAGGCGAGGCCCGTGCGCAGTTCCTCGGCGAGCTGGTCGAGAACGCGGCCCGAGAGCGCGTGCGGCACGATATTCACTTCGAGGTTGAACTGTCCCAGTTCGGTCTGGAAATCGGAGCTCGCGATCCGCTGGAGGACCTCGGCATTCACCATGAGCGGCTGGCCCTGGGCGTCCGCGAGATTCAGCTCGATCTCCAATCCCATCAGGTTCCTGGGTCGGTCGAACCTCTTCTCTTCCAGAAGCTGCCACAGCCCCTCCAGGCACTTGTGCAGCTTCTGCCGGTACCGCCGCCGGTCGGACAGGTCGAACCTGTCGGCGACGACCTTCTCTCCCATCGGGGGCTTCCTCCCTGCTCGTGGCTGGCGCCGGGATATCTTTGGGGCGTACGTGGCCGAGCGTGCACCGATAATGCCCTGCCTGGCCGTGGATAACGCCTGCCAGGGCTGACCGGGCGGGTAACTACCGCTAGGCTGGCGCACCTCGGACGGCACATTCCTTCGGCATACGGCAGCGTCCCAGCCCAGCGGCATCTCCTTGTGAGAAACACCGACCACAACAGGCCGACCGCGTTTCCTCCCGCGCCCGAGGTCATACCCGTTCACCCGTCGTCAGCGCAGGTGAAAAGCACGGCGATTCGGCCGGTTGTCCCCTTTCGGTAAACATCGGCGTACGTTAGCGGAAACCTCTCTCGAACACATCTCGTATAAACTGCACGAACGAGGCAGAGACTTGGCGACCCGACCCGCCGTCGACCCCTCCCGCCGCGCTCGCGGCCCCTTCGCGCCGACACCGCCGTCGCGCCCCCGCCAGCACCGTGTGTCTCCCGAGAGAGGCGACCCGCCATGCCGCTGCACGTATCCGAGGCCCCCGCCCCAGCCCTGCGCAGTGTCCTGACCGCCCTCGGCTCGCCGACGGCCCACAGAGGTACCCGCGCCTCCGCGTCCCTGCGCGCGGCCCAGGGCCGGCTGCGTCCCGAACTCCCGCTGCCCGCCTACGAGATGGCCCACGTGGCGCCGCGAACCGAGGAGCGGACGCACGCGCGCGAACACGCCGGCCAGGCGGCACCAGGTCCCCTCACCCGCCTGACCGGCTGGCGTTTCCTGCTGCGCGACGAGACGAGCGAGGCCGCAGGGCCGCACGGCGCGGCCTACGCCGGCACCGCCGAAGCGGTCCTGACCGCGGACGGCTGGGCCTTCGGCCAGTTCCGGCAGGGCCCCTACGTGCTGTCCACGGTGCGGGCGATGCACCAGGCCGAGGCGCTGCCGACGCCCTGCCAGCCGCGGCTGCTGTCGGTCCCGGAGCTGTACATGCTCACCCTGTGGCTCCACCGGGACACCTCCGCCGACCCCGCCGAGGGCGAACCCGAACCGGCCGACCTGCTGATCCCACTGGCTCCCGCGCCACCCGGTATCGCCGCCCACACGGCGCACCGCGTCGACGCGCTGCTGCCCGTACTGACCCGCCGGCTGGTCACGGCCACTGGCGCGAGCGCCCCTGCGGCTGCTTCCGAGGCCCAGACTGCCCCGCTGCTGCGCACTTCCGCCTGACAGCCGTCCCCGCCGGCGTGCCGCGGCACATGCCGTGTACGCCGGTCCGCTCGGCGTTGAGGGATCAGCTGTCCACCGGTGTGCACGTCGTGGCGACATGGCCCGCCGCTCCCGGCCCGGACCTACGCGTACCTTTCGGCGGTCTCAACCTGCCGCGAACACCGAACCGTTGACCGCAACCGCCCGCACGGGTGACGCGTCTGAGCGGTTGGGTACATGCTGACGCGAAATCCCTGCGAATTCGGGCCGGCGGCGGAACACTGGGAGATGGACCGGAACGGACCACGGTTTACGGGGGGACGGCCATGCAGAGCAAGCGCCGCAGGACAGACGCCATCACACGACGGAAGACGACAGCGACAATGTGCCAGCACCAGCCACTGTGCCCGACAGCCGACTCCGCCGACAGGGAGGCCGCGCACCCCGTGGCCTACCACCCCGAGCAGGGCTGGAGCCTGCTCTGCAACGGGGTCCTCCTCTTCGAGGACACCGGCGAGCTGCTGCCGGACGGCCAGATCATCGCACCGCACCGGCCGCTCCGCACCCGGCATGTGACGGCCGCCTGAGGCCCGCACCAGGCCACGGGTAGGTGTCGGGCCCTGTGCGGCGCGCGCCGCACAGGGCCCGACACGTGTGCCTGCTCGCCGCCTCGTGGGCGGCGGCGGTGCCTGCTTACCCGGCCTCGTACTCCGCGACCGGCGGGCAGGAACACACCAGGTTGCGGTCGCCGAAGGCGCCGTCGATCCGGCGCACCGGCGGCCAGTACTTGTCGGCGGCCTTCACGCCGGCGGGGAAGACGGCCTCCTCGCGCCCGTACGCCTGCTGCCACTCGCCCGCGAGCATCGCGGCGGTGTGCGGGGCGTTGCGCAGCGGGTTGTCCTGCGCGTCCCACTCCCCCGTGCCGACCTTGTCGATCTCGGCACGGATGGCGATCATCGCCTCGCAGAAGCGGTCCAGCTCCGCCAGGTCCTCGCTCTCGGTGGGCTCGATCATCAGCGTCCCCGCGACGGGGAACGACATCGTCGGCGCGTGGAAGCCGTAGTCGATCAGCCGCTTGGCGACGTCGTCGATGCTCACACCGGTCTGCTTGGTCAGCGGCCGCACGTCGATGATGCACTCGTGCGCCACCAGCCCGTTCGGCCCCGTGTAGAGGACCGGGTAGTGCGGCTCCAGGCGCTTGGCGATGTAGTTGGCGCTGAGCACCGCCACCTGCGTCGCCCTGCGCAGCCCCTCGGCTCCCATCAGACGCACGTACGCCCACGAGATGGGCAGGATGCCGGCCGAGCCCCACGGGGCGCCGGAGACCGGCCCGATGCCCGTCTCGGGGCCCGCGGCGGGCTGCAGCGGGTGGTTGGGCAGGTAGGGGGCCAGGTGCTCCCGCACGCCGATCGGGCCGACGCCGGGACCGCCGCCCCCGTGCGGGATGCAGAAGGTCTTGTGCAGGTTCAGGTGTGAGACGTCGGCGCCGAAGCGGCCCGGCCTCGCCACGCCGAGCAGCGCGTTGAGGTTGGCGCCGTCCACGTACACCTGGCCGCCCGCCTCGTGCACGGCCGCGCACACGTCGCTGATGTGTTCCTCGAACACGCCGTGCGTCGAGGGGTAGGTGACCATCAGGACGGCCAGCTCGTCGCCGTGCCGCTCGATCTTCGCGTGCAGGTCGGCCACGTCCACGTCGCCGTTGTCGCTCGTCTTGACGACGACGACCTTCATGCCCGCCATCACCGCGCTGGCCGCGTTGGTGCCGTGCGCCGAGGAGGGGATGAGGCAGACGGTGCGCTGCTCGTGGCCGTTCGCCCGGTGGTAGGCGCGGACGGCCAGCAGCCCGGCCAGCTCGCCCTGGGAGCCCGCGTTGGGCTGGAGGGAGACCCTGTCGTAGCCGGTGACCTCGGCGAGCCGCTCCTCCAGTTCGCGGATCAGCGTCAGGTAGCCCTCGGCCTGCTCGGCGGGGGCGAAGGGGTGCAGTCCGCCGAACTCGGGCCAGGTGACCGGCTCCATCTCGGTCGTGGCGTTCAGCTTCATCGTGCACGAGCCGAGCGGGATCATGCCGCGGTCGAGCGCGTAGTCGCGGTCGGCCAGCCGGCGCAGGTAGCGCAGCATGCCCGTCTCGGAGCGGTGCTCGTGGAAGACCGGGTGGGTCAGGTACTCGTCGGTGCGCAGCAGGGCCTCGGGCAGCGCGTCCCCGGTCGCGGCGTCCAGCGCCGCGACGTCGCTCGTGGCGTCGTCACCGAGGACCCCGAACGCCCGCCACACGGCGGTCAGGTGCGCGCGTGTGGTGAGCTCGTCGCAGGCGATGCCGACGTGGTCGGCGTCGGTCAGGCGCAGGTCGACCCCGGCCAGGCTCGCCCGTTCGACGACCTCGGCCGCCCGTCCCGGCACCCGCGCGGTGACCGTGTCGAAGAAGGCGCCGTGGACGACCTGGACACCGCCGTCCCGCAGCCCGGCCGCGAGCAGCGCGGCGTAGCGGTGCGTGCGGCGCGCGATCGCGGCGAGCCCCTCGGGCCCGTGGTAGGTCGCGTACATCCCGGCCATCACGGCCAGCAGCACCTGCGCGGTGCAGATGTTGCTGGTGGCCTTCTCACGGCGGATGTGCTGCTCGCGGGTCTGCAGGGCGAGACGGTAGGCCTGCTCGCCGTCGGCGTCCCTCGACACGCCGACGAGGCGCCCCGGCAGGCTGCGTGCGAACGCGTCGCGCACCGCCATGTAGCCCGCGTGCGGGCCGCCGAAGCCCATCGGCACCCCGAAGCGCTGACTGGAGCCGACGGCGATGTCGGCGCCCAACGCGCCGGGCGACGTCAGCAGGGTGAGCGCCAGCAGATCGGCGGCGACGGTGACGACGGCGTCCAGCTCGTGGGCCCGCTCGATGACGGCCCGCTGGTCGCGTACGGCGCCGGAGACACCCGGGTACTGGAGCAGGACGCCGAACACGCCGCGGTCGGCGACCTCGTCGGGGATGCCCTCGCCCAGATCGGCGACGACGACCTCGACCCCGGTGGGCTCCGCGCGGGTACGCAGCACGGCGACGGTCTGCGGCAGGCACTCGGCGTCGACCAGGAAGACGGTGGAGCCGCGCTTGCCCGCCTTGCCGACGCGGCGCGAGAGCGCCATCGCCTCGGCGGCGGCCGTCGGCTCGTCCAGCAGCGACGCGCCCGAGGTGGGCAGGCCGGTCAGGTCGGCCACGACGGTCTGGAAGTTGAGCAGCGCCTCGAGCCGCCCCTGGGAGATCTCCGGCTGGTACGGCGTGTAGGCGGTGTACCAGGCCGGGTTCTCCATCACGTTGCGCAGGATCACCGGCGGCGTGAAGGTGCCGTGGTACCCGAGGCCGATCATGGAGTGCTGTACCTGGTTGCGCTCCGCGAGCGAGCGCAGTTCGGCCAGCACCTCGGCCTCGCTGCGGGCCTCGGGGAGCGCCAGCCGCTCGGTGCTCTTGATCACGTCGGGTACCGCCGCCGCGGTGAGCTCGTCGAGCGATCCGTACCCGACCTGGGCGAGCATCTTCGCCTGCGCGGCCGCGTCGGGCCCGATGTGCCGGCTCTCGAACGGTGTGCCGCTCTCCAACTCGGTCAGCGGGATGCGGTGGGAAGTCATCTGCGGGGGCCTCCTGGTCTGTGCGACCTCGGGGGGCACCTTCCACGGGTGCCCGTTCGGCCTCCCCCTCTGTCATCCGGACCTGAGAGTTTCACCGATCCGCCCCACTGACCGGACGCTCGGCTTACACCGTCGGTGAGGAGGGGCATCGGCGCTGGTCCGGGGCCCGCCCTGCTTTCCAGAGTGACCTCGTCCGTGCGGTACGTGAGCCTGAGAGATTCCGGGGAGGAGTTGCTCCTTCGGCGCCTCCGGAAACTTCCCGGAGGACTCTCCCGCACGGGGTCGACAGCCGTTTACGAGCGTATCAGCGAGCCCCTCGGTGGTAACCCGGTGTGTGCTCAAGTGGCCAGTGGCCGAAAAGTACCGTTTCGTAGTGAGTACGAGCAGGAACAGCATGTCGCAACCCGTGGGAGGGAGATCCGTGCAGACCGACATAGACCCGCGGAGCCTGATCGGCCGCAAGGCGTTCGACAGCCGGGGAGACAAGATCGGCACCGTCGACGAGGTGTACCTGGACGACGCCACCGGCGAACCGGAGTGGGCGGCCCTGCGCACCGGGATCTTCAGCCGTGACGCCTTCGTACCGCTGGAGCCCTCCCGGCTGGACGAGACCGGCCTGCGCGTGCCCTTCGCCCGCGATCTGATCAGGGGCGCACCCGACTTCGGCGTGGGCCGCCACCTCTCACCGCAACAGGAGCTCCAGCTCTACCGCCACTACGGTCTCGACACCCCACTGCCCCACGAGGCACCCGCGCCGCCTGACCGCGACTTCGGACGGATCGCCGGCGCCGGCGACTGACCGGCCCCCGGGCCGCCCTCGGGCGCCGGTGCGGCCTGCCGTGCCAGCGCCTCGGCCACGCGCGCGTCCAGCATGACCGGCTCGGCGGGCTCCAGCTCCGGATCGTCCACGGCGAACGTGCGTACCCGGCCTGGCGGCGTGTCGGGCTCCTCGAAGCGGACGGTCACCTTCCCGACGCCGCTGCCCTGCACCCAGCCCCTGCCGTGCGCCGCGTGCCGCACGTCCCGCCCCGGAATCCACTGCCGGTCGGCGGGCACCGCGGCGTCCGGCTCCTCCACGACCGCGCTGTCCCGCTCGGTGTCCGCCTCCGCGGCCTGCCGCGCCGCCTCGGCCTCGGCCTCGCTCCGCGCGGCCTGGGCCTGCGCGAACAGGTCCTCCTGCGTGAAGTCCGCCAGGCCACTGACGCCCACGCCCAGCAGGCGCACCCCTGCCGTGGTGTCCACGCCGTCCAGCAGCCGCAGCGCCGCCTCCCTGACGACACCGGGATCGTCGGTGGGCCCCCGCAGGGTCTCCGACCTGGTCAGGGTCGAGAAGTCGTAGCTGCGCACCTTGATGACCACCGTCCGCCCCGACCGTCCTGCGGCGCGCAGCCGCGTCACACAGCGCCGGGCGAGCCGCTCCACCTCCAGTCGCACCCGTGTGCGGTCGGTCAGATCGACGTCGTAGGTGTCCTCGACGGAGACCGACTTCGCGTCCCGCTCCGCCACCACGGGCCTGTCGTCGATGCCGTGGGCCATGGCGTGGACGGCCGCGCCGTGGGCCTTGCCCAGCAGCCGCAGCAACTCGTCCGCGCCCGCCTCCGCCGCCTCGCCGATCGTGGTGATGCCCGCACGGCGCAGCACCTCACCCGTCGCGGGCCCCACCCCGGGCAGCGTTCTCACCGGCATGGGCGCCAAGCGGTCCCGCTCGGTGCCCGGTTCTATCAGCACCAGGCCGTCCGGCTTCGCCTCCTCGGAGGCGATCTTCGCGAGCATCTTGGAGCCGGCCAGCCCCACGGAGCCACTGAGCCCCGTCGCCGCCCGGATGTCCCGCCGCAGCCGCTCACCGACCTGACGCGCCCCCTCGGCGCCGCCCTGCGTGCCCGCAGGCGCCTCGTGGGCCTCCAGGTCCACGAACGCCTCGTCGAGGCTCAGGGGCTCCACCAGCGGCGAGAGCGCGTGCAGCAGCTCCATCACCACCTCGCTCACCGCCCGGTAGAGCCCGAAGCGGGTGCCCAGGTAGGCCGCGTTCGGCGCCAGGCGTCTGGCCTGCGCGGTGGGCATCGCCGAGTGCACCCCGAAGCGCCTGGCCTCGTACGAGGCGGTGGAGACCACCCCGCGCGGGCCGAGCCCGCCGACCACCACCGGCTTCCCGCGCAGGCTCGGCTTGGACGCCTGCTCCACCGCGGCGAAGAAGGCATCCATGTCCAGATGCAGGATGGTCGGCTCGGTCCTCACACGTCCGATGCTGCCGCATGGCACCGACAACCGGCCCGGTCACCCGGGCGCGGCGCGCTGCGCCCGTCAGCCCGCGCGGTTGCGGCGGCGGGCCAGCTCGTCCTCGGGGTGGTCGCCCACCAGGGTCTCCCCGGTGTCGACGCGCTCCCCGTGCAGCTGCGAGAGGGCGCCCTCGACGTCCTTCCACACGACGCCCACGGCGATCCCGAAGACTCCCTGGCCGCCCTGGAGCAGATCGACCACCTCGTCGGGCGAGGAGCACTCGTAGACCGTCGCCCCGTCGCTCATCAGCGTCATCCGCGCCAGGTCGGTCCGGCCGCGTGAGCGCAGGTGCCGGACGGCGGCACGGATGTTCTGGAGGGAGACACCGGTGTCCAGCAGCCGCTTGACGATCTTGAGAACGACGATGTCGCGGAAGCCGTAGAGCCGCTGGGTGCCCGACCCGTAGGCGGGCCGGATGCTGGGCTCCACCAGCCCGGTGCGGGCCCAGTAGTCGAGCTGGCGGTAGGTGATGCCGGCCGCGGAACACGCGGTCGGTCCGCGGTAGCCGACCTGTTCAGCCGGGGAATCCGCCGCTTCGCCGGGAGCCCCGTCCGTCCGGGAACCGGCGGCGGACCGCCCCGGGGGCACCTGCCGCCCGTAGGCCGCCCGTGGACCGTCGAGTAGGGACGAATCGCCAGCCGCCGTACCTTCGCCGCCGGTGCTTGCCACGCCGACCTCCGTCCTTCACATCCCGGGTTACCCCCGGAACCTGCCCACATGAAGGTAGGCAGTCACTCCGAGTGCGTCAACGATCGCCACACTCGGCACGGCGAGTGATAATGCCCCCAGGAGTGGTTTCGCGTGCCCTCGCCTGGGGAACAGCTGGCTGGTTGACCACCGCCCCCGGCCGCTGACGCGCACTCCCCCGCGCCGCGTCGGCGGACGCGGCGCACGGCGAGCAGGGGCGTCACTGGCTGCTGGTGCCGAAGTCCTCCGGAGAGATCTGATCGAGGAACTCGCGGAACTTCTCCACCTCGTCCTCCTGCTCGTCCGGGATCGCGATACCCGCGTCGTCCAGCACATCGTCACTGCCGTAGATCGGCGTGCCGGTGCGCAGGGCGAGCGCTATGGCGTCGGACGGACGGGCACTGACTTCCACGCCGCTGGCGAAAACCAGCTCCGCGTAGAACACGCCTTCCCGCAGATCCACGATGCGGACCGCGGTCAGCTCCTGACCCACTGCTTCCAGGACGTCCTTGAACAGGTCATGGGTGAGTGGGCGTGCGGGGGTCATGCCCTGCTGGGCGAAGGCAATCGCGGTCGCCTCCCCCGGGCCGATCCAGATAGGGAGGTAGCGGTCGCCTCCCACTTCTCGCAGGAGCACGATCGGTTGGTTGGTGGGCATTTCCACCCGGACACCCACGACGTCGAGCTCATTCACACAGCAACCCTAGGCCGTGCCGCGCCTGTTTGGGTAGTCGGGCAGCCGTCCGGCCACGGCACCGGTGTGCCGATTCAGTCACCCGAGGTGCCCGGCGCGGCCTGCACGAAGGCCGTGTAGAGCCGCGCGGACAGCCCGGCCAGCTCCTGGACCGTCCCCTGCGCCAGCTCCCTGGTACGGGCATCCGGGTGCCTTCTGAGGGATGCCACGGTCTGCTCGGCGAGATCGAGCTGGCGCTCGGCGCACAGCTTCAGCGCCCGCAGATGACGTGCCTCCAGGCCGTGCCGGCCCAGCTCCGCCACCAGGCGCGCCACCGCCAGCTCCCCGTGCCCGTATCCGCCCTCCGCGTCGGCGCGGAGCAGCCCGTACTCCTCCCACGCCGCGAGCTCCTCCGGCGCCGCCGAGACGGCGGCCAGCAGCTCCTCCCGGCCCAGGCGCACGGCAGCGGGCTGACCCGCGGCCTGCTGAGCCGCCTGGCGGCCCTCCGGCTCGGCTGGCTCGTGCGCCTCCCCCGGCTCGTCCGACGGGGGCAGCGCCGCGGACGGACAGCTGCCGTGCGCGGCGCCTTCCAGCTGCTCCCTGATCACCTTGAGCGGCAGGTAGTGGTCACGCTGCATGCGCAGCACGTGACTGAGCCGCTCGACGTCCTCGGCGCGGAACTTGCGGTAACCCGCCGGTGTCCGCGCCGGCTCGACGAGGCCCTCCGCCTCGAGAAAACGGATCTTGGAGACGGTGACCTCGGGAAACTCCTCACGGAGCGCCTGCAGGACGGCGCCGATGCTCATCGGACCGCTCCCCTGCCCTGCGTCCCTGGCGGCGGTGCCCACCCGGGCACCGCCGGACGGCGTGTGCAGCACGAGCCTCCCTGCGGAATCTCAGACGGTGCGCGGGCTCCCGTAGAAGACCAGACGGTACTTGCCGATCTGCACCTCGTCGCCGCTGGCCAGCGGCACTCCCGCCTCGATCCGCTCACGGTTGACGTAGGTGCCGTTCAGGCTGCCGACGTCGGAGACGGTGAAGGCGCCGTCGGCACCGCGCCGGAACTCCACGTGACGACGCGAGACCGTCACATCGTCGAGGAAGATGTCGCTCTCCGGGTGGCGGCCCGCGGTCGTCAGCTCCCCGTCGAGCAGGAAGCGGCTGCCGGAGTTGGGGCCACGCCGCACGATCAGCAGCGCCGAGCCCAGCGGCAGCGCCTCCACGGCGGCCTGGGCCTCGGGCGGCAGCACAGGAGAGACGTGCTGGCCCGTGGACTCCGAGTCGTAGGCCTCCAGCCCGGAGATGGAGATCGTCGACGTCGTCTCCGACGACCCCTCCGCGGGCACGCCGCCCCGCAGAGGGGCTCCGCAGTTGGAGCAGAACCGGCTCGCTTCGGCGACCTGGGCTCCACACCTGTTACACACCGGCAAGGCAGAACCTCCACCTGGATTTGAGGTTTGCGGTGCCTGGGAACCTATGCGCCCCTGCGTACCGGGGTCAACAGAAAACGCGCTGTGACCACCCGAATTGTCGCCCTTGGGCCCGGCCACCTCATCGCGGAACAGCGGGCGCTCCCCGCCACTCCCGGGGGCGGTGCCCGTCACCTCGGTGTCGCGGGGCGCACGGTGCCGCGCGGTACCCGTGTCACCGCTCCGGCGGCCCTTGCCGAACAACTTCGCAAAAAAACTCACGGGCGATTCCCCTCGCACGAAACAGACCCGCCCGTGGGGCAGGACAGACCCTCGATGCTCTCATTGGTCACTCTCGACGCCCGTCTAACGTCCGTGACCTGTAGACAGTTTCCCTCACGCGGTGCCCGGCCGGCCCGCCGACCCCCCGCAACCCCCCCCACCATCTCACTGCGATGACGACCGAGCGTAGTCAGGCCGCTTCGCCTGTCGCAAGGCGTCCACCGTGACCTTCCCCGAGCGGGTTACATGCACCGTGGCCTGCTTGTTCTTCAGTGTCTGCACGACTCCGCCGGGGATGTTCAGCGCCGGTTCGAGATCCGCCGGCTTGCCGATGACCTCGAACCGGTACGGAGGGTCGATCTTATGCCCGTCCACGTTCACTCCGCCGCCACTGTCGGTGAAATAGGTACTCGCCACCACGCGCACCCCGTTGATCTGCATCGCCTCGGCCCCCGCGGCCCGCAGTTCCTGGACGGCGTCGAGCAGCGTGTCCGAATCGGTGGTGCCGGCCCGGTCGTTGATCGTCATACTGATGCCGGGCCCCTCGGCCGCCACCGTACCGGCGAGCACACCCAGCTGCGCCGCCTTCTGCTTGGTCTGCTTCCTGGCCTCTTCCGCCTGGTCGGAGCTGTTCTCCAGCTCGGTGCGCTGCCCGGTCAGCTTCCGCTTCTCGTCCTCCAGCCGCTTGGTGCGGTCGTCGAGCTCGTCCAGGATGCGCACCAGGTCCTCCTGGCGGGCTCCGCGCAGCGCACTGTTCTCGCTGGTGGAGCGCACCTGGATGGCCAGCCCCAGGCCGAGGACGAACAACAGAAGAGCCACGATGAGTTGGGCACGCGTCACGCGTGGGGGCCAGACGGCCTTGGCCAGCCGCTGCCGCCCGGTCAGCCGCGCGGCCCCCTGGTCATCGGACACCTTCTCGCCCGCGGACTCCTCCGCACGCTCCGGCCGCTCGGGCGGCAGTTCCTGCCGCGGCCCGCGCTCGTCGCTCATCGGCCTCACGCCCTGAAGACGTGCCGGCGGATGGCGGCCGCGTTGGAGAAGATCCGGATGCCCAGGACGACGACCACCCCGGTGGAGAGCTGGGCACCGACCCCGAGCTTGTCTCCCAGGAAGACGATCAGCGCCGCCACCACCACGTTCGACAGGAAGGAGACGACGAAGACCTTGTCGTCGAAGATGCCGTCCAGCATGGCCCGCAGCCCCCCGAACACCGCGTCCAGCGCGGCGACGACAGCGATGGGCAGGTAGGGCTCGACGGCCATCGGCACCACGGGCCGGACGACGAGTCCGGCCACCACTCCGACGACGAGGCCCAGTACGGCGATCACGATGTGCTGCCCTTCCCTGTTCGCACAGGCTTCGCTGTTCTCAGATTCAGACTCGGCGCGGCCGGCAGCCGGACCTCGTCCTGGACGGAGATGCTGGTCTTCGCCCCGTAGTCCTTGTGCAGGATGTACAGATACTGCCCGTCGACGCTGTCCTGGAACGTCCTGCTGAACTTCTGTCCAGGGCCGACGGCAAGCAGCGTATAGGGCGGCACCAGCGGCTTGTTGTCGACCAGGACCGCGTCCCCCGCCGCGCGGATGGCCGAACGCGATGTCAGACGCTGACCGTTGACCGAGACGGCCTCCGCACCCGCCGCCCACAGCCCGTTGACGACCCGCTGGAGATCGCGGTCCCGGATCCGCCCCGTGTCGGAGAAGCCGTCGCTCTTCCTGGGGCCGTCGCCTTCGCCGGAACCGGCGTCCTCCGCGTCGTCCACCACCAGCTTGAGACCGGGGCCCTTGACGGGCGTCGCGCCTGCCAGCAGCGCCGCCGTGCGGCCCCGCTCGTCGCCGTGCTTCTCCAGCGCCTCGCGCTGCTCGGCCTCGACGGAGGAGCGCAGCTTCTCGACGTCCTCACCCAGCGTGTCGGCTTCCTTGCCACCCGACTCGATCCGCTGGATCAACTCCTGCTTCTCCTTGGCGATGCTCGGCGCGGAGATGCGCGCCTGCGCCGCACCGACGGTCACCACCAGCGCGGCCAGCACCAGCCCCACCGCGAGACCGAGCTTGGCCCGCAGGGTGCGCGGCATCCGCGAGCGACCCACCTCGCCCCGCCGCGCGGCGGCCTCCGCGTACCCCTCGTCGAGGCTGTGCTCCATCACGTTGGTCAGCAGCGACATGGAGGCATCGGGCCGCGGGAACCGCGACAAGGTGCTCCGGCTGGGCTGCTGCTGCGACATGCCGCACATCGTCGCACGTGACGACCCCTGCCACCGAACGCGCCCACCTCTGCGCCGAGCGGCGGGACTTGCCCCTGGCCCTGCCTTGGGGGAAGGGCACGCCCCGCCGCGTACGGCGCGGAGCGGCAGGGCTCCACGACGCTACGGCGGACGCCGCAGGCCGCGGACCCGGCCGCCGTACTGCCCGCGGCTCAGTGCCCCGCGCTGTCGACCACGGCAGCCCACTCGTCCAGCAACGCCTGCGCCGAGGCCTCGTCGGGTCCCTCGGCCCACAGATGGGTGACGGCCTCCGCGGGGTCGGGCAGCACCATCACCCAGCGGCCGTCGGACTCGACGACCCGCACCCCGTCGGTGGTGTCGACCGACCTGTCCCCGGCCGCCTCCACGACCGTACGCATCACGAGCCCCTTGACCGCCCACGGCGTCGGCAGGTCCCGCCGGCTCACGTGCGCCTGCGGAATCCGCGCGTCGATCTGGCTGAGGGTGAGCTGGGTACGGGCCACGAGGCCGATCAGCCGCACGAAAGCGGCCGCACCGTCGAAGACGGAACTGAACTCGGGAACGATGAACCCGCCGCGCCCGTCGCCTCCGAAGACCGTCGCGTCGTCCCGGCTGACCCGGGCCAGGTCGTCGGTCGAGGTCGTCGTCCACTCGACCTGGGTGCCGTGGTAGGCCGCGACCTGCTCCGCGATCCGCGTCGTGGTCACCGGCAGCGCCACCCGGCCGCTGCGCCGCTCGGCGGCCACCAGGTCCAGCATGACCAGCAGCGCGCGGTCGTCCTCGACGATCCTGCCGTGCTCGTCCACCAGGGAGATCCGCTCACCCACCGGGTCGAACCGCACCCCGAACGCCGCCCGCGCCGAGGCGACGATCTCCCCCAACCGCACCAGACCGGCCCGCCGGCTCTCCGCCGTCTCCGTCGGACGCGCCTCGTCGAGCCCCGGATTGATCGTCAGCGAGTCCACACCGAGGCGGCCGAGCAGGCTCGGCAGCACCAGCCCCGCGCTGCCGTTGGAGGCGTCCACGACCACCTTGAGCCCGGACTCCGCGATCCCCGTGGTGTCCACGGCACGCAGCAGAGATCCCGTGTAGGAGTCGTAGACGCTGGAGGGGAAGCTCAGATCACCGATCTCGCCCGGGAAGGCGCGGCGGTACTCCTGGCGCGCGTAGACGCGATCCAGCTTGCGCTGCTTGGCCTGGGAGAGGTCCGCGCCGCGCTCGTCGAAGAACATGATGTCGACCGAGTCCGGCACACCGGTCGTCGTACGGATCATGATGCCGCCCGCGCTGCCCCGCGCCGTCTGCTCGCGGGCCACAGGGAGCGGCACGTTCTCCAGGTCGCGTACGTCGATGGCGCTGGCCTGGAGCGCGGAGATGATGGCCCGCTTCAGTGCGCGGGCACCGCGGGAGTGGTCACGCGCGGTACAGACCGTGGAGCCCTTCTTCAGCGTCGTCGCATACGCACCCGCCAGCCGGACTGCCAGCTCGGGCGTGATCTCCACATTCAGGATGCCGGAGACGCCCCGCGGCCCGAACAGGTGCGCCTGCCCACGGGACTCCCAGATCACGGACGTGTTGACGAACGCGCCGGCCTCGATCGTCTTGAAGGGGTAGATACGCACGTTCCCCTGAACGATCGATTCCTCACCGATGAAGCACTCGTCACCGACGACAGCCCCGTCCTCGATGCGCGAGGCCCGCATGATGTCGGTGTTCTTGCCGATGACGCAGCCGCGCAGATTGCTCTGCGGACCCACGTAGACGTTGTCGTGCACCACCGCGCGGTGCAGGAAGGCACCGCTCTTGACCACGACGTTCGACCCGATGACGGACTGCTCTCGCACCTCGGCGCCCGACTCGACCTTCGCGTAGTCACCGATGTAGAGAGGGCCGCGCAGCTCGGCGTCCGGATGCACCTCCGCGCCCTCCGCCACCCAGACGCCAGGCGAGATCTCGAACCCGTCCCGCTCGACGTCCACCTTGCCCTCGAGCACGTCGGCCTGCGCCTGCACGTAGCTCTCGTGCGTGCCGACGTCCTCCCAGTAGCCTTCGGCGACATAGCCGTAGATCGGCTTGCCCTCCTCCATGAGCCGCGGGAAGACGTCACCCGACCAGTCGACCGACGCGTCGGCCTCGACGTAGTCGAACACCTCCGGCTCCATCACGTAGATGCCGGTGTTCACCGTGTCGGAGAAGACCTGCCCCCACGTCGGCTTCTCCAGGAACCTGTCGACCTTCCCGTCGTCGTCCACGATGGTGATACCGAACTCCAGCGGATTCGGCACCCGGGTCAGACACACGGTGACCATCGCGCCGCGCTCCCTGTGGAACCGGATGAGATCGCTCAGATCGAAGTCCGTGAGCGCGTCGCCCGAGATGACGAGAAACGCATCGTCCTTCAGCGCCTCTTCCGCGTTCTTGACGCTGCCCGCCGTACCCAGAGGCTTCTCCTCATGGGCATAGCTGAGTTCCATACCGAGCTCTTCACCGTCACCGAAGTAATTCTTGACCAGCGAAGCCAGGAATTGCACGGTCACCACGGTCTCGGTGAGCCCATGACGCTTGAGCAGCTTGAGCACATGCTCCATGATCGGCTTGTTCACCACTGGCAGGAGCGGCTTGGGCATGCTCGCGGTCATCGGGCGAAGGCGCGTGCCCTCGCCGCCAGCCATCACGACGGCCTTCATGTCGGAAGCGTCCTCCTCATACAGACGACGGTCATACCGACCCTCACCCCTCCAGGATGGCCCACAAAGCCGAATTCAGGGCAGTCGGCCTCCGAGCGGAGGCGGGTGTTCAGTCGGTTTCAGCATCCACGCTGATCAGACGGCGGACCTGGACCACGTAAAGGATCCCTGCCCACCAGTAGAGCGCAGTACCCCAACCGGCGAAGGCCCATCCAAAGATCGCAGCGAGTGATGCCAGCCATCCACTTCCGTCACTGAGCAGCAGCAACGGGAAGGCGTACATGAGGTTGAAGGTGGCGGCCTTGCCGAGAAAGTTGACCTGGGGCGGCGCATAGCCATGGCGGTCCAGGACCCACACCATGACGAGAAGCAGCAGTTCGCGGGCCAACAACGCGATCGTCAGCCAGAGCGGGAGAATCTCGCGCCAGGTCAGACCCACCAGCGTCGAGAGGATGTACAGCCGGTCGGCGGCCGGATCGAGAATACGGCCCAGGCTGCTGATCTGATTCCACCGACGGGCCAGTTTCCCGTCGAGGTAATCGCTGACCCCGCTCGCGACGATCACGAGGAGTGCCCACAGGTCGCAGTTCGGACCGCCGAACTCCGGCCACAGAATCAGCCACAGGAACACCGGCACGCCGACCAGACGAGCCATGCTGAGGATGTTCGGGATGGTGAGGACCCGGTCCGTCTGGACCCGCGTCTCCTGGACCTCCACCCGTGGACCTCCTGTGTGAACGTGCCGACGATGCTCCCTGACCCTACCGGGCGCCGCTCACCCAGCGTGCACGGGGTGGCATGAAGGGTGGGCGGACCGCACGACGCCGGCAGCGCTCTCGCCAGGCGGTAGTGCAATGCCTGGAGGGCCTGGCGGTGACCCATGGCGGTTACGCCTGGGGGAGCGCCTGACGGTAACGCCTGGCGAGCCGGAACCTCAGCGTGCGCGGACTGAACCATTGACGTGCGCGGGCTGAACCATCGGGCAGCGCTGACAGCACGTCGAACGCGGAGGAACTCCGCTGCCGAACGCAAAAAAGAAAGCCCCGTTGGCGTGTGCCAACGGGGCTTTCTCTCACAAAAGGTTCGGCGGCGTCCTACTCTCCCACACGCTCCCGCATGCAGTACCATCGGCGCTGAAAGGCTTAGCTTCCGGGTTCGGAATGTAACCGGGCGTTTCCCTCACGCTATGACCACCGAAACACTACGAAACACAACCGGCACAACCCCACCACAACACGTGGGGGTGCTCGGGTTGTTGTCTCAGAACCCACACAGTGGACGCGAGCCTCTATGGACAAGCCCTCGGCCTATTAGTACCGGTCACCTCCACCCATTACTGGGCTTCCAGATCCGGCCTATCAACCCCGTCATCTCCAGGGAGCCTTACCCTCTCAAAGGAGGCAGGAGTCCTCATCTCGAAGCAGGCTTCCCGCTTAGATGCTTTCAGCGGTTATCCTTCCCGAACGTAGCCAACCAGCCATGCCCTTGGCAGAACAACTGGCACACCAGAGGTCCGTCCGTCCCGGTCCTCTCGTACTAGGGACAGCCCTTCTCAAGACTCCAACGCGCGCAGCGGATAGGGACCGAACTGTCTCACGACGTTCTAAACCCAGCTCGCGTACCGCTTTAATGGGCGAACAGCCCAACCCTTGGGACCGACTCCAGCCCCAGGATGCGACGAGCCGACATCGAGGTGCCAAACCATCCCGTCGATATGGACTCTTGGGGAAGATCAGCCTGTTATCCCCGGGGTACCTTTTATCCGTTGAGCGACGGCGCTTCCACAAGCCACCGCCGGATCACTAGTCCCGACTTTCGTCCCTGCTCGACCCGTCAGTCTCACAGTCAAGCTCCCTTGTGCACTTACACTCACCACCTGATGACCAACCAGGCTGAGGGAACCTTTGGGCGCCTCCGTTACCATTTAGGAGGCAACCGCCCCAGTTAAACTACCCACCAGACACTGTCCCCGATCCGGATCACGGACCCAGGTTAGACATCCAGCACGACCAGAGTGGTATTTCAACAACGACTCCACGAACACTGGCGTGCCCGCATCACAGTCTCCCACCTATCCTACACAAGCCGAACCGAACACCAATATCAAGCTATAGTAAAGGTCCCGGGGTCTTTCCGTCCTGCTGCGCGAAACGAGCATCTTTACTCGTAGTGCAATTTCACCGGGTCTATGGTTGAGACAGTCAAGAAGTCGTTACGCCATTCGTGCAGGTCGGAACTTACCCGACAAGGAATTTCGCTACCTTAGGATGGTTATAGTTACCACCGCCGTTTACTGGCGCTTAAGTTCTCAGCTTCACCACACCGAAATGTGACTAACCGGTCCCCTTAACGTTCCAGCACCGGGCAGGCGTCAGTCCGTATACCTCGCCTTACGGCTTCGCACGGACCTGTGTTTTTAGTAAACAGTCGCTTCTCGCTGGTCTCTGCGGCCACCCCCAGCTCACACTGCAAAAGTGATCACCAGGTGTGGCCCCCCTTCTCCCGAAGTTACGGGGGCATTTTGCCGAGTTCCTTAACCATAGTTCACCCGAACGCCTCGGTATTCTCTACCAGACCACCTGAGTCGGTTTAGGGTACGGGCCGCCACACACCTCGCTAGAGGCTTTTCTCGACAGCACAGGATCATCCACTTCACCACAAACGGCTCGGCATCAGGTCTCACCCCTGTAACGAGGAACGGATTTACCTACTCCTCGGGCTACACCCTTACCCCGGGACAACCACCGCCCGGGATGGACTACCTCACTGCGTCACCCCATCACTCACCTACTACAGACTTGGACCGTCGGCTCCACCACTCCCGAAACCAGCAAAGCCGGCACGGACGGTTTCACG
>NZ_CP093846.1:980000-3085000 GCF_022699385.1 Streptomyces tubbatahanensis
CAACCGCATCGTCGCCCGGCTGCTGGGCGTGCCGATGCCGGGCGTGCCGGACAGCGACCGGCCCTACGTGCTGATCGCGCGGGACCTGGCGCCCGCGGACACCGCGCTGCTCGACCCGGCTCTGGTGCTCGGTTTCGTGACCGAGGAGGGCGGCCCGACCAGCCACAGTGCGATTCTCGCGCGGGCGCTGGGGGTGCCGGCCGTGGTGGCGCTGCCGGGCGCGGGTGAGCTGGCCGAGGGGACGGTCGTCGCGGTGGACGGCAGTACCGGTGAGGTGGCGGTGAACCCGACGGAAGCGGAGCGGGAGGCGCTCGCGCGGGACGCCGAGGAGCGCAAGGCGGCTGTGGAGGCCGCCAAGGGCCCCGGCGCGACGTCGGACGGGCACAAGGTGCCGCTGTTGGCGAACGTGGGCGGTCCTGCTGATGTACCGGCGGCCGTGGAGGCCGGCGCGGAGGGCGTGGGGCTGTTCCGTACGGAGTTCCTGTTCCTGGACGACAGCGAGCGGGCTCCTTCGCAGGAGAAGCAGGCCGAGGCGTACCGGCAGGTGCTGGAGGCATTCCCGGAGGGGCGCGTCGTGGTGCGGGTGCTGGACGCCGGGGCCGACAAGCCGCTGGATTTCCTCACGCCCGCCGACGAGCCGAACCCGGCCTTGGGCGTGCGCGGTCTGCGGACGCTGCTGGACCACCCCGAGGTGTTGCAGGGGCAGCTGCGGGCGCTGGCCGTGGCGGCCGAGGGGCTGCCCGTCTACCTCGAGGTCATGGCGCCGATGGTGGCGGACCGGGCGGATGCCAGGGCGTTCGCCGAGGCGTGCCGCGAGGCGGGGCTGAGCGCGAAGTTCGGCGCGATGGTGGAGATTCCCTCGGCGGCGCTGCGGGCGCGTTCGGTGCTCCAGGAGGTGGAGTTCCTGTCGCTGGGGACGAACGATCTGGCGCAGTACACGTTCGCCGCCGACCGTCAGGTGGGTGCGCTCTCGCGGTTGCAGGATCCGTGGCAGCCCGCGCTGCTGGACCTGGTGGCGACGGCGGCGGAGGCTGCCGCGGCGGAGGGCAAGAGCTGCGGTGTCTGCGGCGAGGCGGCCTCGGATCCGCTGCTGGCCTGTGTGCTGACGGGGCTGGGGGTGACGAGCCTGTCGATGGGTTCGTCGGCGATCCCGTTCGTGCGGGCGCAGCTCGCCAAGCACACGCTGGCGCAGTGCGAGCGTGCCGCGGCCGCGGCGCGGGCGGCGGAGAGCGGCCCGGAGGCGCGCGCGGCGGCGCAGGCGGTGCTGTCCGGGGAGTGACGCCACGAGGCTGACGAGACGAGAAAGGAGGGCCGCCCCGCGCTGTCGCGGGGCGGCCCTCCTCGTCGTGTCGGCGCTTCAGGTGCGGTCGCGGGCGAGCTGGGCGTAGAAGTCGAGCAGTTCGGCGTTGTCGACGGAGCCGGGGTTGACGGCCTTCTCCATGGCGGTGCCCTGGAGGAGGCGTTTGACGGGGACTTCGAGGCGTTTGCCGGTGAGGGTGTGGGGGACGGCGGGGATCTCGATGATCTCGTCGGGCACGTGGCGGGGTGAGAGGTTCTTGCGCAGGGTCTGTTTGATGCTGTCGCGGAGCGCCTCGTCGAGGACGGCGCCCTCGGCCAGGTGCACGAACAGGGGCATCCAGTAGCCGCCGTCGGGCTGTTCGACGCCGAGGACGAGGGACTCGCGGATCTCGGGGAGGCGTTCGACGGCCTCGTAGATGTCCGCTGAGCCCATGCGGACGCCCTGCCGGTTGAGGGTGGAGTCTGAGCGTCCGTGGATGACGACGGTGTTGCGGCTCGTCAGGGTGATCCAGTCGCCGTGGCGCCAGACGCCGGGGTACATGTCGAAGTAGCTGTCGTGGTAGCGGGAGCCGTCGGGGTCGTTCCAGAAGCGGACGGGCATCGAGGGCATGGGCCGGGTGACGACGAGTTCGCCGACCTCGTCGAGGAGTGGCGTGCCGTGCGGGTCCCAGGCGGCGAGGTCGACGGCGAGTGAGGGTGCCTGGAGTTCTCCGGTGTACACCGGGAGGGTGGGTGCGGCGCCGGCGAAGCAGCTGCACACGTCGGTGCCGCCGCTGACGGAGGCGATCCACATGTCGGGCGAGACCTCGTCGTGGATCCAGCGGAAGCCGTCGGGCGGCAGTGGGGAGCCGGTGGTGGCCACGCACTTGACCTGGGAGAGGTCGAGGTCGCGCCCGGGGTGGGCGCCGGCCTTGCGGCAGGCCATGACGTAGGCGGCGGAGGTGCCGTAGATGGTGGTGCCGGTGCGTTCGACGACGCGCCACTGGGCCGCGGTGTCGGGGTAGCCGGGACTGCCGTCGTAGGTGACGACGGTGGCGCCGGTGAGCAGCCCGGAGACCAGCAGGTTCCACATCATCCAGCCGGTGGAGGTGAACCAGAAGAAGCGGTCGCCCGCCCCCATGTCGTTGTGCAGGGTGAGCTGTTTGAGGTGTTCGAGCAGGATGCCGCCCTGGGACTGGACGATGGCTTTGGGCAGTCCTGTGGTGCCCGAGGAGTAGAGGACCCACAGGGGGTGTTCGAAGGGGACCTGCTCGAACTCGGGTTCGGCGTCGACGGAGGTGAGGTCGTGCCACTCCAGCGCGCCCTCGGGCGCGGGGGTGCCCAGCAGGGGGACGTGGACGACGGCGCGGAGGGTGGGCAGTTCGGCGCGGAGCTCGGCGACGGTCTCGCGGCGGTCGTGTTCCTTGCCGCCGTAGCGGTAGCCGTCGACGGTGAACAGGACGGTCGGCTCGACCTGCTGGAAGCGGTCGAGGACGCTGCGGGCGCCGAAGTCGGGGGCGCAGGAGGTCCACACGCCGCCGACGGCCGCGGTGGCCAGGAAGGCGACGGCGGCCTGCGGGATGTTGGGGAGGTAGCCGCTGACGCGGTCCCCCGGGCGGACGCCGAGCCGGCGCAGCTCATGGGCGAGGGAGGCGACCTGGGCACGCAGGTCGCGCCAGCTGAGGGGGGCCGGTGCGTGGGTCTCGTCGACGTGCAGCAGGGCGGGCTCGTCGGCGCGTGCGGGATCCTCGGCGTGCCGCAGCGCGTGCTCGGCGTAGTTGAGGGTGGCGCCGGGGAACCACTGGGCGCCGGGCATGGAGGCGTCGGTCAGTACGGTCTCGTAGGGCGTACTGAAACGGACGTCGCACCAGTCGGCGAAGGCGGACCAGAAGGTGGCCAGGTGTGCGGTGGACCAGCGGTGGAGTGCGGCGTAGGAGGCGACGGGGTCGTCGGGGTCGGGCTGGGGGGCACCGTGGTGCTGTGCGGCCCAGCTCTGGAACCGGGTGAGGCGTGCCGTGGGGAAGCCGGCGGGATCGGGCCGCCAGAGCGCCTCCGGTGCGGAGGGGTGCGAGGTACTGCTGTCGCTGTGCGCTGCGGTCATGGTGCGGCTCCCTGGCGTCTGTACGCGTCATCGCGTCTTCCGGCCGGGACGATGCCATGCGATCACAGGTTGTGCCAGGGCAAGAGTCACACATCCGGGCTGTGCGGAGTGTGCGGAGCCCCTGGTGACCAGCGGGTGAACGCCCGCTGAACAGCGCTGACGCGGCGCTGCTTCGGTGGCAGGCTGAGCAGCATGGACGCGCGTGACCTGGTGCGGTCGGTGACGGTGGGTGGCAGGGGCCGGGGGGTGGGGGCGTGGCGGGCGGCGTGGCGCAGGCGGCGCGCCGACGCGGAGGGGTTGCCGCGGCAGCGGGCGGAGCGGGCGCGCACCCCGGGTGAGGCAACGGGTGCCGAGCCGGGCCCCGGCGGAGGGACGGTCCGTTTCGCGCGGTCGGTGCTGTGTGTGCGGGTGACGGTGGCGGGCGCGGTGTTCGTCGGCTGGGACGGTGCCGATCCTGAGCCGTCGTACGCGCTGGCGGGGGCCGCTCCCGCTGCCGACGAGCGGGCGCGTCTGGAGCCGGACAAGGACGGCGGCTGGCGGGTGGTCTCCGAGCGGATGCTGGTGACGGTCTCGCGGCTGGGCGCTGTGGAGGTGCGTACGCCGGGTGGCGCGCTGCTGCGCCGCGACCACCCGCCCCGGTGGTGGGCGGAGTCGGGCGGGGCGGCCGCGGCGGCGGGGCCGCGGTGGCTTCAGCGCTCCGAACTGCCGGCGGACGCCCGTTTCTTCGGGCTGGGTGGTCGGGCCGACGGGCCCCGGCTGCGCTCTGGCTCGTACCGCCTGTGGAACACCGCACCAGGACCGCGGCGCTCCGCGCCCTTCCGGTCGGGCTCGGCACCCGGCCGGGCGGGCACGGAGAGAGGCCTGTCGGGTCTCGTGTCCCCTCCCCTGTCGGTGACGATGCCGGTGCTGGTGAGCGTGGCGGACGCGGGCACGCTCCTCGTCTTCCACGACAACTCCCGGGACGGGCGGGTGGACCTGCAAGAGGGCGCTGAGGGGCTGGGCTCGGGGCACGACCGTCCCGGGCGGTGCGAGGTGCGGATGACGGGCGGTCCGCTGCGGTACTGGGCCGTGGCCGGCGCACCCTCCCGCATGCTGCACGGCTGGGCCGCGCTGACGGGCGCCCCGGCGGTGCCGCCCGGCTGGGCGCTGGGATACCAGCACGCGCTCGGTGCGGCCGGCGACGCGCAGCGGCCGGCGCGGGTGGCCGAGGGGCGCCGCGCGCTCGGGCTGCCGCTGCGTGCGCTGCACGTCGAGGAGTTCCCCTCCGACGGCCGCGGCTCCACCGGGGGCGACGCCCGTGGGGCGGGCGCGCGGGGGCCGGCGCCGTGGCCGCTGCCCGCCGGGGTGCGTCTGGTGTCGTCGGTCGGGCCCGCGGTGCGGGCGCGGGCGGGCGACCCGGTCTTCGACAGCGGACGCGCGGCCGACGTGTTCGTACGGGAGGCGGGGGGCCGTGTGGTGCGCGGAGGGGCGCACGGAGGCGAGGCGGTCTTCCCCGACTTCACGGACCGGCGGGTACGCAAGTGGTGGGGTGCGCTGTACGCGGAGCGGCTGGAGCAGGGGTTCGCCGGGGTGTGGCACACCGGGGACGAGCCCTTCTCGCTGTGTGCCTTCGGCGACCCCACGCTGCCGCTGTCCGCGCGCCACGCTCTGGAGGGCCGGGGCGGCGACCACCGGGAGGCCCACAACGTCTACGCGCTGGCGATGGCCGAGGCCGGCTGCGCGGGGCTGCGGGAACTGCGGCCCGAGGAGCGTCCCTTCCTGGTCTCGCGTTCCGGCTGGGCGGGGACGCAGCGGTACGGCGGGTCCGCGACGGGTGGCGCCGGCGGCGGCTGGGAGGGGCTGCGGGCGGCGCTGTCGCTGGTGCTGGGGCTCGGCCTGTGCGGCATTCCGTACGCGGGGCCCGACATCGGTGAGGCGTCGGCACAGGCGTCGCCCGAGCTGTATGTGCGGGGGCTCCAGTTGGGCGCGTATCTGCCGCTCTTGCGCACCCGGGCCGCCGAGGAGGATCAAGGGGAGCCGTGGGAGTCCCGCCCGCGGGTGCTGGAACACGTGCGGGCGGCGTTGGCGGCGCGCGAGCGGCTTGCCCCTTATCTGATGACGCTCGCTCAGCTCGCGCACCGCACGGGTGCGCCGTACGTGCGTCCCGTGTGGTGGCAGCATCCGCGGGACCGCCGGCTGCGGGACTGCGAGGACGCGTTCCTGCTGGGGGACGCGCTGCTGGTGGCGCCGGTGCTGGAGCCCGGGGTGCGGGAGCGTGCCGTCCGGCTTCCCGCGGGCCGCTGGTACGACACCGCCACGGCTCGGCCGCTCAAGGGGCCGGCGACGGTGCGGGTGGCGGCGCCGTTGGACCGGGTGCCGGTACTGGCCCGCGCCGGTACGGCGGTACCGGTGCGGTCACTGGGCGGAGAGACGGAGCTGGAGGTGTGGCCGCCCGCCCCGGGGCGGACCGGCGGCGGGCTGCTGATCCCCGATCCGGGTGAGGGCCGGGAGCGTCCGCGGGCCGAACGGTTCACGGTGCGGGTGGGCCGCGGAGGGTCCGTGGTGGTCGAGCGGGAGGACGGCGGCGAGGTGGGGTACGCGGTGCGGGTCAGGTGACGGCGGCGCGGGGTGTTGCCGCTGCGGGTGAGGGGCCGGGCGGCGGCACCCCGCGCCGGGTGCGTCATGAGGTTCAGTGACGCGAGGACAGTGAGCCGCGTTCCACGGGGAAGTCGAAGTAGGTGTCGGGGAACGTCTCGGGCTCGTAAGTGAAGTGCCACCACTCCTCGGGCAGGTTGGTGAAGCCCTGCCGCTCCAGTGTGGTCTTGAGGAGTTGCCGGTTGGCGCGCTGCTCGCCGGTGATCCTGGGGTCGTCGGTGTGGGCGAGGGTGTCGAAGCAGTCGAAGCCGGTTCCCGTGTCGACGGAGTTGTCGGGGAACCGTTCGCCCTTGGGCGCGTAGCACGGCGTCAGCGGCTCGCCCGGCACGTAGGGGCGGGTCGGTGCGGCCGGCAGTTCGGCGACGGTGAGGTCGACGGTGCTGCCGCGGCTGTGCCCGGACTTCTCGGCGATGTAGCCGTCCTCGAACAGCCGGTTCTTCTCGACGCGGGGATAGAACTCGGCCTTCATCTTCTCGTCGTCCAGGTCCTGCGCCCAGCGGACGAAGTGGTCGACGGCGCGCTGCGGGCGGTAGCAGTCGTACACCTTGAGGGTGTAGCCGCGCCTGAGGAGGGAGCGCTGCGCCTTGGCGAGGGCCTTCGCGGTGTCCTTGGTGACCAGGCACAGCGGTTCGCGGTAGCCGTCGATGGGTTCGCCGACGAAGTTGTGCGGGGTCTGGTAGCGGATCTCCTGCCGGATGGTGGGGGCGACGTCGTGCAGGGCGACGAACTCCCTGGGAGCCTCGGGGCCGTCCCCGTGGCCGTGTCCGTGGCCGTGTCCGTGGCGGCCGTGGCCCTGGCCGTGGCCTGTGGCGGAGTGGGCCGCGGCGGGGGCCGGGGCCACGGCGAGGGCGAGGAGCGCGGCTGCGGCCAGGAGGGGGATGCGGGGTGCGGTGCGGATGCGTCTCATGCTCCCCTCATCTATCAGGGAACCGGGAGATGAGGAACGGTGGCTCGGGACCACCCCCGTCGGTCCCGTGCCACCGTTCTTGTTCAGTGTGGACGTGCTTCCCGCGGGGGTGGTTCGCATGATCCGGTACGCGTACGGGGACGTGAGGGTCTGGTGACGTGCCCGTGACAGTCGCGACGATCACGTCGCACAACGGGCCGCGGCGTCCGTCGTGTCAGCGGCCTTGACTGCCTCTCGGCCCGGCTGAACACTGCCGTCACGCTCGCCGCCGGCGCCGCCGTCGCTGCCGGGTGGGGCGGCCGTCGCCGGCGGGTGGGCCGCCGATCGGCGGGGCCGTAGGGCACCGATCGGCGGGGCTTCGGCGCACTGCCGCGTAAGGCCGCATTCTGAGCACGACGTCCGAACGCACCGAACGAGGGGTCGTCAACCATGACGGACAAGTACGTCGCAGCCATCGACCAGGGCACCACTTCCAGCCGCTGCATCGTCTTCGACCAGCGGGGCGGGATCGTCGCCGTCGACCAGCAGGAGCACCGCCAGATCTTTCCCAGACCCGGCTGGGTGGAGCACGACGCCGCCGAGATCTGGACCAGGGTGCAGTCGGTGGTGGACGGGGCGCTGGAGCGGGCGGGGCTGCGCGCCGACGAGCTGAGCGCCATCGGCATCACCAACCAGCGCGAGACGACGGTGCTGTGGGACCGCGCGACGGGTGAGCCGGTGCACCACGCGATCGTGTGGCAGGACACCCGCACCTCGCAGCTGTGCGCCGACCTGGGCGGCGACGCGGGCCAGGACCGCTTCCGCGACCGTACGGGGCTGCCGCTGGCCAGCTACTTCGCGGGGCCGAAGGTGGCGTGGCTGCTGGATGAGGTGCCGGGGCTGCGGCAGCGGGCCGAGCGGGGCGAGATCGCGTTCGGCACGCTCGACTCGTGGCTGATCTGGAATCTGACCGGCGGCACGGAGGGCGGCGGACACGTCACGGACGTGACCAACGCGTCCCGGACGATGCTGATGAACCTGGAGTCGCTGGAGTGGGACCAGTCGGTGCTGGACGCGATGGACGTGCCCGCCGCGGTCCTGCCCGAGATCCGTTCCTCCTCGGAGGTGTACGGCACCGCCGTGGGCCGGCTCTCGGGTGTACCCGTGGCCTCGGCGCTCGGCGACCAGCAGGCGGCCGTCTTCGGACAGACGTGCTACGGCGTCGGCGAGGCCAAGAACACCTACGGCACCGGCTCCTTCCTGCTGCTGAACACCGGGCACCGACCGGTCCCCAGCCGGAACGGGCTGCTGACGACGATGGGCTACCGGCTGGGCAACGAGGCTCCCGTCTACTGCCTGGAGGGGTCCATCGCCATCACCGGCGCCCTGGTGCAGTGGTTCAGGGACCAGCTGGGCATCATCGACGACGCCTCGCAGATCGAGGGGCTGGCGGCCAGTGTGGACGACAACGGCGGCGCGTACATCGTTCCGGCGTTCTCCGGGCTGTTCGCGCCGTACTGGCGTTCGGACGCGCGGGGCGTGGTCACGGGGCTGACCCGGTACGTGACCAAGGCCCACCTCGCGCGGGCCGTGCTGGAGGCGACGAGCTGGCAGACCCGTGAGGTCGTCGACGCCATGTACCAGGACAGCGGCGTCGAGATCACCAGCCTGAAGGTCGACGGCGGCATGACGGCCAACAGCCTGCTGATGCAGCACCAGGCCGACGTGCTCGGCGTTCCCGTGATCCGTCCCGTGGTCGCGGAGACGACCTGCCTGGGCGCCGCCTACGCGGCAGGACTCGCCACGGGCGTCTGGTCGGACCTGGACGAGCTGCGCTCCCACTGGCAGCGCGACGCCGAGTGGACGCCCGCCATGAGCGAGGAGGACCGGGAGCGGGAGTACAAGAACTGGCACAAGGCTGTCGAACGCAGCTTCGGGTGGCAGGAGAGCTGAGGCGCACCCGCGCGCACAGCCCCGCCGGGCCGCCTTCTCAGCCCCGCCGGCACCGCGGCGCACGCCGCCAGGACGGCACCGACTGGGCTGCTCAGGTCTCGGCGGGGCTGTGCGCGGCGCGCTGCGCGGCCGTGTGCATGGCGTGCTCCACCACGGAGATGAGCACGTCCCGCGCGGACTCGCGCTGCCGCGCGTCGCACTGCATCACCGGCACCTCCCCGTCGAGGTCGAGCGCTTCCCTGATGGTCTCCGCCGGATAGCGGTCGGCCCCGTCGAAACAGTTGACGGCGACGGTGAAGGGGATGGAGCGGCGTTCGAAGTAGTCGATGGCGGCGAAGCTGTCCTCCAGCCGCCGCGTGTCGGCGAGCACCACGGCGCCCAGCGCGCCGCTGGCCAGCTCGTCCCACAGGAACCAGAAACGGTCCTGCCCCGGCGTGCCGAACAGGTAGAGCACGAGTTCGTCGTGGATGGTGATGCGGCCGAAGTCCATGGCGACCGTCGTCGTGGTCTTCGCCTCCACCCCCTGCGTGTCGTCGAACCGGCGTCCGGCCTCGGTCAGCGTCTCCTCGGTACGGAGCGGTTTGATCTCGCTGACCGCCCCCACGAGGGTGGTCTTGCCGACGCCGAATCCGCCCGCCACCAGTACCTTGAGCGTGACCGGCTCGGCGGGGGCCTTCCTGCCACCCCGCTTAGAGCGCCCGAAGACCATTGATCACCTCTCTGAGGATGCTCTCGTCCGGCAGCTCGGCCGGAGGGACGGGACGGGTGACGCGGACCAGTCCGGCTTCCAGCAGGTCGCCGATCAGGACCCGGACGACACCGACGGGCAGATCGAGTTCGGCCGCCAGCTCCGCCACCGACAGGGCGGAGCGGCGGCAGCGCAGGACGATGTCGAGGTGTTCGGGGGCCAGCGAGTGATCCGCGAGGAGCGCGTCCTCGGTGGGCGGCCCCTCCGGATCGTCCGCGCACCCCTCGCCCGGCTCGTCGGACAGGACGAGGGCGATGAGGTCGAGCTGCGCCGCGACGACGCTGCTGCGGGTGCGGCCCCGCGTCATCGCGTACGGCCGCACCACGGGTCCTGCCGCGTCGTCGAACCAGTGGTCCGTCATTGCCGGCCCCGTCCCCTCATTTCCTCGTTCCCCCGGTTTCCCCGCCTCGTTCCCGAGATCCCCCGCCGTCCACCGTCCGCGTCAGTTGGTTGTGGTGGTGCCGCCCGCCGGGGTGGCGCGCGGCGCGGTGCTCAGGTGGGCACCGACGCGCTTGACCAGCAGCGTCATCTCGTAGGCGACCAGGCCGACGTCCGATTCCGCGTCCGCCAGTACGGCCAGGCAGCTGCCGTCCCCCGCCGCCGTGACGAAGAGGAAGGCGTCCTCCAGTTCGACCACGGTCTGGCGGACGCCGCCCACGTCGAAGTGGCGGCCGACGCCCTTGGCCAGGCTGTGGAACCCGGAGGCGACGGCCGCCAGGTGCTCGCTGTCCTCTCTGGTGAGGCCCTGCGACGCGCCCCTGGCGAGGCCGTCACCTGAGAGCACGAGCGCCTTGCGGATGCTGCCCACGCGCTCGACCAGTTCGTCGAGGAGCCAGTTGAGTTCGCCGCTTCCAGCGGAGTGCGATGCGGCGTTCGGTGCGGTCATCGACCGTCCCCTCCCGGTGTCGTTCCTGGTGCTGACTCCCCCGCGTCGTGCGGCGGTTCGCTCTCGCGTCTGCCGCGTTCCCAGCCGCGCTGGAGGGAGGCCATCTTGCTGCGCACTTCGTCGGCGTCGCGCTCGGCGGCATCCGGCGTGCTGGAATCCTGGGTGCCCGCTCGGCCGTATGGCATGCGGGTGCTGACGGTCGGGGTGTCGGCCTTGAGCTGCGGTGCGAGGCTCGCCTGCCGCACCCGGCGCGGCAGCCCGCCGACTCGCGAGGCGTTGTCGGCCGGGGACGCGTTGTCGGCCGGGGAGGCACCGGCGTCCCGCGTGGGGCCGACACTCTGCGAGGCGTCGGTGTCGCGCGGGGTGCCGGTGTCGCGCGGGGTGCCGGCGTCCGGTGAGGCGCCGGCGTCCGGCGTGGTGCCGGCCTCCGCCAGCGGACGGTCTCCTTGCGCCCCGGAAGCCGCACCGGGCTTCTTACGGCGGGGCAGCGGCGCGGGCCCGCCCGTGTGCGCGCCCGTACCGGAGTCCTGACGGTCCGCTTCGCCGGTACGCCGCTCCGGTCCTGAGCGGCGGTCAGGACCGACGGTGCAGCCGTTGTCGGAGACGAGCACGGGTGTCCCGGAACGGCGGCGCGGCAGCGGCGCTTGCCCGCCGTTCGCGCCGCCCTCGTCCGCGGCATCCGCCGCGGTGCGGTCCTGCCCGCGGGACGCGGAGGCGGCCTCGTCCTGGGCCTGCTGGTGCACTTCCCCGGCCGCCGCGGGAACGGGGCCGGTGGCAGGGGCCCGCCTGCGCTGTGGCAGACCGCGGCCTTCACGGGTGGGGGGTGTCTCGTCGATCGGGGCCTCCAGCTCGACGGGCCCGTCGAGAGGCCGGGCGGGCTTTCCGCCGGCCTCGATGGCGGTGCGGGGCGGGCGCTGCTCCTCGTCGCGACCCGGGGTCTCGGTGAGGACGGCGCCGGGGATCAGGACGACGGCCGTGGTGCCGCCGTAGGGCGACGGCTGCAGGGAGACCCGGACGCCCTGGCGCTGGGCGAGTCGTGAGACGACGAAGAGGCCCAGCCGGTCGGTGTCGGACAGTTCGAACTCGGGCGTCTCGGCGAGCCGGAGGTTGGCGTCCAGCATCGCGTCGGCGGTCATGCCCAGGCCGCGGTCGTGGATCTCCAGCGTGAAGCCGTTGGCCACACGCTCCCCCAGCACCTGCACGGCCGTGTGCGGCGGCGAGAAGACGGTGGCGTTCTCCAGCAACTCGGCGATCAGGTGCGTCAGGTCGGCGACCGCGCTGCCGTCGACCGCCAGCCTCGGCAGCCTGCGCACCTCGATCCGCTCGTAGTCCTCGACCTCGGCGACGGCGGCCCGCACGACGTCCATGAGCTGCACGGGCTTGCGCCACTGCCGGGAGGGGGCAGCGCCTGAGAGGATGACCAGGCCTTCGGCGTGGCGGCGCATACGGGTGGTGAGGTGGTCGAGCCTGAAGAGGTCCGCGAGCTCGTCGGCGTCCTCGGTGCGACGCTCCATGGCGTCGAGCAGGGTGAGCTGGCGGTGCAGCAGAACCTGGTTGCGCCGGGCGAGGTTGACGAAGACCTCGGAGACGCCGCGCCGCATGTCCGCCTGTTTGACGGCGGCTTCGACGGCGGCGCGCTGCAGCGTGTTGAGCGCCTGGCCCACCTGCCCCATCTCGTCGGCCGAGTAGTCGAGGTGCGGGGACTCGGCCTCCACGTCGACCCGGTCACCCGCGGCCAGCCTCCGCATCACGCTGGGCAGCCGCACACCCGCCGACTCGTTGGCCTCCTTGCGCAGCGCGCCCAGGTCGCGCACGAGGCTGCGGCCCACCCGTATGGAGATGACGAGGGAGGCCAGCACGGCCAGGAACCCGAGCACCCCCGCGGCCGCCGCCTGCACCAGAACGCGGGTGGCGACGGGGTCGACCCGGTCCTGGTAGCGCTGCTGGGCCTTGACCTCCATCCGCTTGAGGTCGTCCAGGGCCGCGGTGATGCCCTGGCGCCAGCGCTCCTGACCGACCGGGCCCTCGGTCCTGCGGGGCCCCGCGGCGATGACGGCGTCCTCGTTGCCGCGCAGGGTACGGCCGTTGGTGCTGTTCCAGTAGTTCTCGAACATCTGCCGGTCGGTGGCCGGCAGGGAGGGCAGGTTGGTCTGGTAGGTGATGTTGCGCTCGGCGACCCGGTCCGAGAGGGCACGCTGGTCGCCGCGGGTGAACTCGCCCGCGGCGTAGGCGGCGGCCATCAGGGCATCCTCACGGGAGAGGTACTCACGGGCGAGGGAGACGTAGACGAGGGCGCGGCCCTCCTTCTCCAGGCCGACGTCGTCGACGGCGCTCAGCGAGCTGATGACCGCGTAGGCGGGGTCGACCAGTTCGTTGTAGGCCTGGAAGGCACCGCCGCGGGTGATGGTGTCCTTCTCGACCCGGGAGCGGAGCGCGTCGAGGCCGTCCAGCGCGCCGAGGAAGTCGTCGAGCCGGGCCCGCGAGTCGGGGCCCAGATCGGAACGGAGGCTGCCGTCGGCGGCGTTGCGGCGGACCGCGGAGACCTTCTTGTCGGTGGCGCGCTCCGCCTTGCGCAGGGATTCCAGTCCCGCGCCGCCCTGGGGGTCGGCGATGTGCACCATGATGTGGCGGCGTTCTTGCTGGATGGCCTGGACGGCGTCCTCGGTGGGATCGCCGATCTTGCGGGTGATCTCATCCAGCCGCAGCAGGCTGTTCGCCTCCGTCGCGGTGATGTAGGTCGCGAAGCCCCAAATGGACACCAGAGACACCAGCGGCACCAGCAGCAGCACCACGATCTTCCGGCGGATGGACTTCCCGCGAAAGCGCATGGCCTCCCCTACGTACTCCCCAGCGCACGGGGGCGTGTACCGACAGCAAACGGCGTGAGCTTACTACTGACGCACCGGCAACTCGTAGGTGTGTACGGGCACGGGAACAGGCGGTCCGTGGCGCCTCATCCTGAGTTGTCCGTCGATGCCCGGGCGGGCGTTCAGGGTTTGTGTCCAAGGACACGTTTGCGGAACCGTGGGAAGATCGAGGGGGTCGTGGAGGGGGAGTGAACAGGATGTATACGAAACCCCGCCTGCCGGATCCGGTCCGGGCGGCGGCGGCGCGTGCGGTGATCATCGCGGCGCTGACGCTGGTGCTGCTCATGATCGCGTTCTTCTGCTCGATGGCCGGCGTGTGGCTGGCCTTCCCCATGGTGCTCGCCACCATCGGCGGCACCATCGTGGCGACATGGGCGGTGCTGGACGTGTGGATCACGCGGCAGGTGTGGGTCCAGCGGCATGGCGTCGTCTCGGAGCCCAGCAGCGTGGCACGGCGCCGCGCGGTGGAGGCACACCGGCGCGCGGGACGCGAGGAAACGGCACAGGGCGCCGGCCCGGACCAGAACGGACGGGTCGCACGGGACGCACGGGACGCACGGGATGGGCCGGACCGGCCGGATCGCCAGAACGGACGGGACCGACCGGACGGGCAGGACGGACCGGACAAGCGGGACGTCAGGGGTGCCGGGAGGGTGCCGCGCCCGGCGCGTCCCTCGGCGGCTGAGGAGCGGGAACGTGCGGGCCCGCAGCCTCCGGTGACGGCTGCTCGGCAGAGCCGCTCTCCTCACCCGAAGGCCGCGCGTGGTCGGGGCGGAGGAACATCCGTGTCGCGGTGATCTCCCCGTGCACCTCGGCCCCGCCCTCCTCGTCCGCGGGGCCCGGCAGACCCGGCCGCAGGTGCTCCTCCACGCTGATGTACTTCAGGCCCGCACGCAGATCCGCGTCGTTGCGCATCCTGATCACCAGCGGGAACTCCGCCAGAGCCGTGGTGTCGAACAGGCCGGTGGTGTAGAGGAGCTGGACCCCCAGGGCGTCGGCGACAGCCCGCTGGAGCTCCAGGAGATAGGTGGCGTTGGCCCGCCCGATGGGGTTGTCCAGGAACAGGGTCCCCGCGTGCCGGTGCTTGTCCCGGCCGCGGTCGTTGCTGCGCAGGGCGGCCATCGTGCAGTACAGGGCGATGGCCGCGGTCAGCAGCTGGCCTCCGGAGAAGACGTCGCCCATCTGTCCGACGGGCACCCGCTCGGCGCGCAGCACGGCGTCCGGCTTGAGGATCTCCACCGACACCCCGCGCGGCTGGAGCGCCGCGTGGACGCCGCGCAGCAGCAGTGACATGCCGTCACGCCGCAGGTCGGAGTTCTTGCGCACGGCGGTGCGGGTGGCCTCGTCGATGACCTCGCCCAGCCGTTCGGTGAGCGTGGCCTGGTCGGGGTCGTCGAACCGGATGCGCAGGAACTCCTGGCCCGACCACTCCCCCAGCCCCTCGGGCAGGCGGGAGAGCCGCTGTGCCGAGCGCAGCGTCGTCAGCGACGACTCCACCAGGCCGCGCAGCCGGTCCACGATGCTGTCCCGGTTGCGCTCCAACTGCTCCAGCTCGTCGGTCAGTACCCGCAGCCGGGGCGCGAACGCCGCCGCCCAGGCAGCCGCGTGGTCGGGCAGCGCCGAGGCGGGCAGCTCGCGCACCTGCTGCCTGGCCGGGGTGCGCACGTGCTCGTAGCGGCTGGAGTTGGCGTGCCGTACGAGCACGTCACAGGCCTCACGCACGGCCCCTTCCGCGGAACCGAGGTCGGCGGCGCAACCGCGCAGCGAGCGCCGGGCCTCGGCCGCCGCCTGACGGGCCTCGGCGAGCGCGCCGGGATACGGCTCGGGCGGCTCCTCCTCGCCGTGGGGCGTTGCGGCGACGGAGGCGGCGGGGTCGCGCAGCAGGTCCCGGAGGGTGGTCGCCGTCTCGTCGAAGCCGCCGGCGGCGTCCTCGGCGGCCATGTGGGCGCGCCGCAGCGACTCGTGGGCGGCGCGCGCCGCGTCGAGCTCGTCGCCCCTGGTGGCCAGTTCCGCGTTGGCCGTCCGCAGCAGGCTCTGGGCCTCGGCCGCGTCGCCCGGCACCCGCTCGGCGGGCAGTTCGGTGTGGGCGTGCCCGTCCGGCGGCGCGAGCCGCTCGGCCTCACCGCGGAGCCGGCCGAGCTGTTCGCTGACGTCGGAGCCGCGCGACTCCAGCCGCTGGACGAGCGCTTCGGCGCGGGCGGCGGCCGCCTGCCGGGAGGGGCCGTCGGCTCCGTCCGGACCTTCCAGGAGCTGGGCCGCGCGGGTGCGCACCTTGTTGGTGAGCCGGTCGAGCGCCGCCTTGGCGGCGGACTCGTCGCCCTCGGCGCGGGCCTGTTCGGCGCGCAGGTCGGCGCCGACGCCGACCTTCTCGTAGAGCTGGGAG
The DNA here is from genome assembly GCF_022699385.1 of Streptomyces tubbatahanensis. Lineage (NCBI taxonomy): Bacteria > Bacillati > Actinomycetota > Actinomycetes > Kitasatosporales > Streptomycetaceae > Streptomyces > Streptomyces tubbatahanensis. The sequence continues at coordinate 995,737 of NZ_CP093846.1, forward strand.
GCCGAACGGTAGGCCTCACGCAGGTCCGGCAGCGACGCCGGCCTGGCACCGGCCGCCTTCCCCCCGGCCGCGTCGGCCCCTCCGTCGGCCGGCGCCCCCTCGCCGGGCGCGTCGGGCTCCTCGGGGGCGTCGGGAACGCCGGCGATCTCGGCACGTTCCGCTCTCAGGGTGCGGGCCGTGCGGCGGGCGTCGTCGGCGGCGCGCTGTGCGGTGCGCCGGTCCTCGTCCGCCGCGTACGCCTTTTCCGAGCACGCCTCGGCGCGCTCCTGCGCCGTGGCCATGTCGTCGGCCAGCTCCCGCAACCGGGTCTGCCACGCGGTGCGCTCCCGCAGCCGGAAGGCGAGCCCCGCCAGCGCGTCCGCGCTGCGCCGCGCCCGCTGTGCCCGCTCCCCCCGCTCGTCGCGCACGCGGGCGGTCTCGGCCGCCTGCGCGTCGGCCTCCACGCGCGCCTCGCTCACCTCGACGAGGTGGCGCTCGCCCGCCTCGGCCGCCTGCCGTGCCTCGGCGGCGGCGTCGGCGAGTGCACCGAGGCGGCCCTCGGGGCAGCCGGTGCGCCATGAGGCGAGCCGGGCGGCCAGCGCCCGGTCGGCGGCCAGCCGTGCCGCCAGCGCGCGGATCTCCTCGTCGCGGGCGGCGGCCCGCTCGCGCAGCCGGCGGCGCTCGTCGTCGGCCGCGTACTCGTCGTGCATGGCCGGGTTCGGCGGTACGAGAAAGACGCCGGAGTCGCCCGTCTCCCCGCCCCCGTCGGGTGCTGGCGCCGGCGCCAGCAGCGCCGCCGAGGTGCCGACGGCGACGGCTGAGCGCGGCAGCAGCGCCGCGCTCGCCAGCACCTCACGGGCGCGCGCGTGCGACCGCGGGTCGGTGATGACGACGCCGTCGACCAGCTCGGGGCGGGCGGCCAGGACCGCCGCGTGGTCGGCGGGGTCGACGGACTGGGCCAGGTAGCGCCAGCCGGGCAGGGCCGGGACGCCGTGCTCGCCCAGATACTCGACCGTGGCCGTCACGTCCGGGCCCGGGGGCAGCAGCCCGCCGTCGCCGAGCGCACCGAGCATCCGCGCGTCGTCCGCCGCCGCGGTGCGCAGGTCGAAAAGCTGGCGTTCGGCTCGGGCCACGCCCTCGTCCAGCAGCTCCTGGAGCGCCTCGGCGTTGCGGTCCACCTCCTCGGCGGTCAGCGGGCCCGTGGGGCCCGCCTCGTCCGGGTGCGGGGAGTGGTCCGCTGCGCCCTCGGAGGCGCCTGCCGCCTGCCCCGGACCGGCAAGGCGGTCATCCCCCGTGTCCTGACGCGCGGCCGTCCCGTCGCTGTCGGCGGAGCGGGCGTTCCCCGGCTCGCCGGCGCCGGGCCCCTCCTCCGCCGTCGAGGCCAGCGCGTCCGGCGCGTTGCCCACGTCGCGTTGGCCCGGTACGGCGGCACGGGCCGGGCCCCTCGCGCCCGCACCGGGGGCGGCACGGCGGGAGGAGGCCGGGCCGCCGGCTGGTGCGCCGGGCAGACCGAGCAGCTCGGCGAGGCGTTCCTCGACGCCGAGGGCTTCGGCCGTGGCGCGTTCGGCCGCATGGGTGGACTCCGCCGCCTCGGCCGCGTCCGCCGCGCGGGCCGCGGCCAGTTCCGCGCCGGCGTGCCGGCCCGCCAGCTCGCGGGCGCGCTCGCCGCTGCGGGCCGCCGCGTCGCGCGCCGACTCGAACGCGGCGACGGCGCTCCTCTCCGCGTCGCTGGCCTCGAGCGCGGCGCGGGCGGGGTCGGCGTCCGGGTCGCTGTCGTCGAGCCAGCCCGCGCGCACCGCCTCGGCCATCTCCTGTTCGACCTCGGTGAGCCGCTGGCGCAGGTGCTCGGTCTCGCTGCGGGCGCGCTGTGCCTCGGTGGCGGCCTCGGTGGCCTCCCGGTGGGACCGCTCGCTGTCGGTCAGCAGGGCGCTCGAACGCTCCTCCTGCTCGCCTGCGATGCGTTCGCTGTCCTCCGCCGCGGTGTTCAGGGCCCGCACCAGCGCCGTGGCCGCCTGGGAACGCGCGGCGAGGGCGGGCGCCGCGTCCCGCTCGGCCTCCCGGATGGCCGCCGCCACGCGGGCGGACCGGTCGGCGGCCGTGCGGTGCGCGAGCACCGTCTCCGCCGCCTGCCACGCCGCGTGCAGCGTACGGGCCTCACCCAGCTCGCGCTTCTGCGCCGCCGCCGACTTCTCCGCGGCGGCCAGCGCCAGCGAAGCGTGCCGGTAGGCGAGTTCGGCGGCGACGCGGGAGGCGCGGGAGCGGGCGCCCTCGGCCGCGGTGACGGACTCCCCGGCCTGGGCGAGCTGCTCGGCCAGCTCCGCGGCGCGACCGCGCTCCTGGGTGCCGCGCGCGGTCAGCCGCTGGGCGAGCGACCGGGTGCGGCGCTCGGCGCCCGCGTGGATCTCGCGGGCGCGGCCGCGGGCCTCGGCGGCCTGGGTGATGCGCTCCAGGTGTTCGAGGGAGCCCGCGGTGAAGTCCCGCTCTGCGGTCAGCTCGGCGCGGCGTCCCAGCTTGTGCGCGAACCCGTGCACGAGGTCGGCGAGCCCGTCGGTGTCACGGGTGTCGGTGACGGCCCGCAGCAGCAGGTCGGTGAAGTCCGAGTCGTTCTTGACGGCGAAGAGGCCCGCCGCCTCGCCCTCGTCGGCGTTCATCTCGCGCTGGTAGCGGAAGAGCTCGGGGTCGAGGCCGAGCGACGTCAGGTGCTCGTTCCAACGCTCGTGCACCTCCTCCCAGACCACGTCCAGATTCGGGTACGCCTTTCCGGTCTCCGTCAGGACGTCGCGGAAGCCCTTCATGGTGCGCCGCCTGCCGCGCGCCGAGGACGCCCCTTCGACGCGGGGGCGCAGCGCGGCCGACTCGGCGACGGGCAGCGCGTCCAGCGACAGTCCGGGTCCTGGGCGGAAGGAGTACCAGGCCTCGGCGAACTTGCGCGGGTCGCCGGAGACCTGCCGGCCCCGCCATTCGCTGGCCTTCCCGACGACGATGGTCTCCCCGGTGCGGGTGTGCTGCCACTCCAGGGCGACGTGGCCGCAGTCGTCGGCGAGCAGGAACTTGCGCAGCACACCCGAGCTGGCGCCGCCCAGGGTGTTGCGGTGGCCGGGCAGCATCACGGAGAAGATCAGCTTGAGCAGGACGGACTTGCCGCCGCCGTTCTCCAGGAAGAGGACGCCCGCGGGCGCGGGGCGGCGGGGCGGGCCCTGGGGCTCCTCCTCGAAGAAGTCCGCCTGCGCCGGTGCGGGGCTGGGCACGGCGTCCCCCACTCCGCGCAGGTCCAGCACGGTGTCGGCGTAGCGCGCGCCGGCGGGCCCGATGGAGTAGAGGCGGATCCGGGACAGCTCGTACATGGCGGCGGTGCTCTCGTGTGTGGGACGTCGGCGGGGTGGGCGTGGGCAGCTGGTGGGTCAGGAGTGGAAGGGGAGCCCGGCGTCGGGGGCCAGGTCCAGGCCGTCCTCGTCGCGCGGCGGCAGCAGGCTCGCCGTGCCGTCGGAGACGGGGACGACGCCCAGCTCCAGCAGCTCCGCCATGGCCGCGTTGCCCGCCATGTCGCGGACCTGGAGCTGGTAGCGGGCTGTGGTGCGGTAGGTGCCGCCGGCGTCGTCGCCCGTCCGCTGGAGAAAGCCGGAGTCGGCGAGGAAGGAGGCGGCCTTGGCGACGATGCCCGTGGTCGACCCCGCGAGCCTGCGCGCGTCCTTGGTGGCGCCGGTCGCGCTGCGGCGTGCGTAGACCCGCCAGGCGGCCTCCAGGCTCGGCGCGTCGGTGGCCGGGTCGGTGTTCTCGCCCTCGGCCTCGGCCCGCTCCTCCAGCTTGCGGCACGCCTGGCGCACGAAGGAGTCGACGCCGTTGACGGTGATCCGGCCGATGTAGCCGTCGTCCGCCAGGTCTTCGGGCCGGGGAAAGGCCATGGCGGCGCAGGCGAGATGGGCGAGGCCGTGCAGGAAGCGGTCCGCGGAGTCGGCCGTGGCCCGGCGCGCGTAGTCGCCCATGCGGACGGCGAAGACGGAGTCCTCGGCGGCCGCGAGGGCCATGCCCGCGCGAGTGGAGACCTCCAGGACCACCAGTCCGAGTCCCGTCGCCACGGCGTCGGCCAGGCGTGCGAAGGCGGGTTCGTCGCGGTAGCGGCGCAGCAGCTCGGTGTAGTCCGCGTCCCTGGCGGGGACCAGCTTGGGGTGCAGCCCGTAGGAGACGAGCCGCGCCGCGTCCGCCGCGTCCGCGGGGGTCACCTGCGGTGCGGCGGCGCTGCGGCCCGCTCCCTCCTCGGGGTCGGGCTCCGGGGTGAAGTCAGTCATGATCCGTACTCGTTCGTCTCGTGCGGAAGCGTGGGGCCTCGCCGCTTACCGGCGCGGTGGGCAGGGGTCACACCGCCTCCGTCCGGTCGGCCGCCATCCCGGCGGCATCCAGCAGCGCCGTCCCCACGATCAGGTCGGCGCCGCCGAACTGCTCGTCCTCCAACTGCGTACCGTCGTCGACGGCGAACACCAGCCGCTGCTCGCCCTGCCGGTAGGCGGTGCCCACCGGCGGGCTCGCCGCGTGCACGGCCAGCAGGGCGATGAGATACGGCAGATCGGGGTCGCGCCGGCGGGCGTCGGCCAGCAGCCCCGACAGCCGGCGGGGAGCGTCGGGGGGCAGCTCCAGCAACTCCATGGCGGCCTCCAGCTGCTGCTCGCTGAAGCGGCTGTCGTCCGGTGTGGCCACCAGGTCGGGCTCGGGCATCTCGGCCCCGAGGTGCTCGCGGGGGGCGGGCGGGGTGAGGAGCAGGTCGGTCAGATCGCCCAGGCGTACGGCGCCCGGTGTCCGCAGCCCGACGCCCCGCGCGAAGAAGGCGTCGGTCACCCGGGTGGCGTCTTGAAGTGGCAGTGGCAGAAGCGGAGCGAGGAGCTGCCCGTGGAGGTCGAGTCCCGCGCGGGCCGCGGGTGGCGCGAAGGCCTGCCTGTCCTGTTCGGCGCGGAAGAGCGGGCCCGCCTCCAGCAGCCGCGACTGGAGCTGGGTGTGGCGGCGGATGCAGTCCTTGACGATGTCGACCAGTTCGGCCGCGCGGCGCTTGTGGTCGGGCCCGCGTTCGGAGTCGGCCTCGTCGCGTGCCTTGCGGATGTTGGTGAGGATGGCGTTCTCGTGGCGGTAGCGGTCGGCGACGTGGTCCAGCGCCTCGGTGATCATGTCGGGTACGGCGTTGAGCCAGTCGACGGCGCGCACGTCGCGGCGGGTGGCCTCCAGGGTGCGGCGCAGCGTCTCGGCGTACTGCACGGTGCGGTAGCGGGCCTGTTCGGCGGCGAGCTGCGCGTCGGCGAGGCGCCCGCGGTTGATGAGCACCTCAAGCTTGACCTCGGCGGCGATCTGGGCGCTGGTGACGTCCGTGTCCAGGGCGCCCACCAGGACGTTGACGGCCTCGTCCGTGGTGCGCAGGTAGACGCTGCCGCCGGGCCCCGGAACCTCCTCGATGAGTTTGAAGTCGTAGTCCCGCCGTACGTAGACGCCGTCGGTGCCGAAGGTGCCGTAGACGGCGCGGAAGCCGCGGTCCACGCTGCCGACGTTGATCAGGTTCTCCAGCACCCAGCGGGCGACGCGCTCGTGCTCGGCCGTCGGGCGGCCGGGGGCCTGGGCGGCGACGCGGGGCAGCAGCCTGGCGAGGATCTGTTCGTGGTCGGCACCGGTGTCGAAGTCCATCTGGAGGGTGACCTGATCGATGGCCGCCAGCGCCAGCTCGGCCATCTCGTAGGCGCCGTACTCGCCCGCGAGGTTGGCCTTGCGGGTGTCGAGGTCGTGCAGCGGCGCCGTGCAGGCGAGCGCGCGCAGGCGGCGGGCCAGGCCCTCGTCGGCCGCGGGGCCCGGGGCCGGGGTGGGCGCGGACGCACCTGTCCCCACCGGGCTGCTCGTCGTGGTGGCGCTCTCAGTCACGACGGACACATTAAGCCGTCGCACTGACAAGACCCGAAACGGCACGGTTGTCACGGTCCGGGCGGTTGGTGCGGTCCGGGTTGGTTGGTGCGGTGGCGCAGCGCGGGCGTGAGCCGGCCCGTCAGCCTAGCTGGCGGGCGTATCCGTCGGCGAGCTGGCGCCTGGAGTCGTCGAGGTAGACGGCGAGCAGCCGCTCGGCTCCGGGGGCGTCGCCGTCGCGAAGCGCGTCCAGGATCTCGCGGTTGCGCGGCAGGTAGGGCTCGTGGAAGCGGCGCGGGTTCTCCATGACGTGGAAGACGAGCCGCAGTTCCGCCAGTACGCCGCGCATCATGTCGTCGGCGCGTGGACTTCCGGCCAGCTCGACGATCCCCTGGTGGAAGTGCATGTTGGCCGTCCCCAGGTCCCGCCAGCGCTCCTCGGACCGCGCGCTCAGCCCCGCCGTCACCGCGGCGTCCATCGTGTGCAGGGCGTAGGGCGGGGCGGCCAACTGCCGCAGCGCGGCGCACTCGACCAGGCGGCGCACCCGGTAGAGGTCCTCCAGGTCCTCGACGGTCAGCTTGCGGACGAACATGCCGCGGTTGAGCTCGTGGGCGAGCAGCCGCTCGTGGGTGAGCAGCCGGAACGCCTCGCGCAGCGTGTTGCGGGAGACGCCCAGCGCGCGGCCGATCTCCTCCTCCGCCAGCCGCATGCCGGGACGGAACCCGCCCTCGATGATCCGGCCGCGCAGGATGCCCGCGACGCGTTCGGCGGTGCTGGTGCGCCCCAACAGTCTGCGGTCGTCGCTGAGTTCCTCCAGCACGTTGTCGGTCATGGCCGAAGTCAACCGCAGTTCCGAGAACGAGACAACGTGAGGATTGCGGAATCGTTCAACAATCCTCTACTTTGAGGCTCGGCGAGGTGAGACCTGCGTCACTCCCCGCCCCAACTCGGCTGTACGGCCGCCCCCTTGGCGTGCGTCCGTCCGGACGCCGGTCCGCTGTCTGCGAGGTGCCCATGAGCACGACTGACAAGGCTCGCGCCGCGAGCGACGACAACGGTCACGACGACGAAGAGAGCCCGGCCTTCGCCTGGCTCCGCTCCCTGGGCCCCCGCGGGCGGCGCGCCTTCGCGGGCGCCTTCGGCGGATACGGCCTGGACGCGTACGACTTCTACGCACTGCCGCTGAGCATGGTCGCCATCGCGGCGTACTTCCATCTCAGCGGCGGTCAGACCGGGCTCCTGGTCACCGTGACGATGGTCGCCTCGGGAGTGGGCGGCGCCCTGGCCGGCGTCCTGGCCGACCGGGTGGGGCGGGTAAGGGCGCTGCTGGCGACCGTCGTCACCTACGCGCTGTTCACCGTCGCGTGCGGAGCCGCACCCGACTACGAGACGCTGCTCGTCTTCCGGGCGCTCCAGGGCGTCGGCTTCGGCGGCGAATGGGCGGTCGGCGCCGTCCTGGTGGCCGAGTACACCTCGGCCCGCCACCGGGGCCGCACGCTGGCCGCCGTACAGAGCGCCTGGGCGGTCGGCTGGGGGCTCGCCGTGCTCGTGTACACGGCGGTCTTCGGCCTCCTGGAGCCCCAGACGGCCTGGCGTGTGATGTTCTTCACCGGAGCACTGCCCGCACTGCTGGTGCTGTACGTGCGGAGGAACGTCAGCGACGCGCCCGCGGCCGAGCAGCGGCACACCCGGCGCTCGCCCGCCGCGACCTTCGCCGCCGTCTTCCGGCACGGACTGCTGCGCACCACGGTGTTCGCCTCCCTCATGGCCACCGGCGTCCAGGGCGGGTACTACACGCTCGCCACCTGGGTGCCCGCCTACCTGGCCGAGGACCGCGGTCTCGCCGTCGTCACCACAGGCGGCTTCCTCGCCGCGCAGATTCTGGGCGCGTTCCTCGGCTACCTCGCCGGCGGCTACCTGACCGACCTGCTGGGCCGCAAGAAGACGATCGCCGTCTTCGCCGCCGCCTCCGCCGCCTGCGTCCTCGGCTACACCCGCGTACCCGAGGGCGCGGACGCGCTGCTGCTCGTGCTCGGCTTCCCGCTCGGATTCTGCATGTCCGCCATCTTCAGCGGATTCGGCTCCTTCCTCGCCGAGCTGTACCCCACTTCCGTACGCGGCACGGGACAGGGCTTCGCCTACAACGTCGGCCGCGGCTTCGGTGCCGCCTTCCCCGCGCTGGTGGGCACGCTGGCCGACAGCTGGGGCGTCGGCGGCGCGCTGGTGTTCGGCGCCGCCGCGTACGCCCTCGCGGCCCTGGCGCTGCTCGGCCTGCCCGAGACACGCGGCCGCGAACTGGCGCACGTCACCGTGCACTGAAGCGAGCTGACCCGAGCCGCGCCGATATGAGCTGACCCGAGCCGAGCGGGCGTGGGCCGGGCCGGGCCCGCCCACGAGCCGCCACGGCACGACACACCGCAGACAGGGGGGAACGGGATGTCCACCACCGCACCGCACACCGGCACACCGGGCCGCACAGGACCCGCCGAGGCCCGGGCGCTGTACCGGGCCGGGCTCGACACGCACACGGCCGGCTGGGCACCGGGACACGTGCGGGCACATCTGGCGGCCGTCCCCCTCGCGTGGGCTTCGGACCTGTCGTCCTACTGCGCGCGGAACCGCCACGCGCTGCCCGTACTGGACATCGGTGAGCCGGGTGGCTGGAGCACCCCACTGGCGCGCGGCGCCGACCTGCGTACCGACCTGCCGCGCTACCGCGTCTGGGAGGACGGCGAACTCCTCGCCGAACCCCGCGAGGTCACCGACCGCTGGCACGACGACCTCGTGCCCTTCCTGCTCGGCCGTCCCGTCGCCCTCGACGCCGAACTGGCCGCGGCGGGCGTCCCCCTGCGGCACCTGGAACAGGGACAGACGGTGCCCCTGTACGTGACCAACCGCTCGTGCCGCCCGGCGGGAAGGCTGTGCGGTCCGCTGGTGGTGGCGATGCGGCCCGTCCCCGCTCACCTGGTGCCCGCGGCGCGCGCCGCGGGTGCCACCACGCCACACGGCCAGGGCGGTCCAGTGCACGTCGGGGACCCGGGGGCACTCGGCATCCGGGCGCTCTCCCGGCCGGATTCCGGTGGTCGGGTACGACCCGAAGGGGGCGACATCCCGGTCTTCTGGACGAGCGGGGTCACCCTTCAGGCAGCCCTGAGGGCAACGCGCCCACCGTTCGCGCTGACGGAGGCCCCGGGCCGTCTGCTCCTCACGGACCTCGGCCCGGGGGAAGCCACGCGTACCGGTCCGGAGGGAGCGCGGGGTGCCGGGGCTTAGGGGGTCAGGGGGTGGGGGCTAGGGGGTTACGCAGGTGGGGTGAGGCGGCCGCGGATCGTGGTCTGGACGTCGGCCTCCTCCGCGGGGTCCGCGGCCAGCCGGCGCAGTCGCTCCACTACGCGGGCGTCGCCCGTGGCGGCGCACTCGGCCGCGACCTGGCGAGTGGTCTCCTCGCAGTCCCACAGGCACTCGATGGCGAACCCGGCGGGGAAGGAGGGATCGGTGGCCGCGAGGGACCGGGCGGTACGACCGCGCAGCTGAGAGGAGGCGGTCTCCCGGTAGATGTGCCGCAGCACGGGGGCGGCGCAGGCGATGGACAGGCGGCCCGCGCCGTCCACCAGCGGCCACAGCGCGGGGCTGTCGGGGCCCTCGAGGCGGATGATGCGGCGGAGCGCGGCGAGCACGGCGTCCGTGTCCTGGCCCCCGCCCCGGCAGGCGAGCATCTCGGCGGCGACGGTGGCGAGGCCCGGCGCCAACGTGTCCTCGGGAGCGGCCGCCCAGCGCCTGGCGCGTTCGAGAGCCGCCAGGGACCGCATGCGAGCGAAGGAGGAGAGGGCGCAGCGGGCGAGCGCCTCGCTGGGATCGCCCGCTGCCTCCTCGATGAGGTCGAGCACGCCCGGGTCGTTGCGGTCGGCCAGGTGGCGCAGGGCGGCGGCGCGTGCGGCCTCGCGGTGGCCCCGGGCGGCCTCCAGCAACAGCGGCCGGTCGTCCGGTCCCGCGACGGCGGACAGACAGCGCGCCGCGGGGGCCTCCCGGTGCTGGGGCGGGTGTTGTTCGTAACCGTCCTGGGCCCAGTCGAGGATCTCCCGCACGTTCCAGCCGGGACGCGGCCCGTCCGTGCGCATCTGGCGCTGCCAGCGGTCGAAGGAACGGCACTCCTGGGCCCGTCGCAGCCGGTCGGCCTGCTCGGGGTGCGCGGCGTCCTCGGCCCACAGGCGCCAGGGGCGGGGTTCGAAGGCGTCGCGGGCGGCGGCCGCCAGCTCCGCGTCCCCTTCGGGCGTCTGGGGGAACCTGGCCAGGATGGCGGGCCCGAGGGGGCGCAGCCCCGCGTCGTCGTCGCGGACGGCGAGTTCGTCCAGCGCCCACTGCCAGTTGCTGCCGGCGGTGGCATAGCGGCGCAGCAGCCGCAGCGGGGCGTTCTCCTGCCAGGCCGTGCCCTGCGCGGCGGCGTAGGAGGCCAGGTGACCCAGGACGGAGAGGGCGAGGCCGGTGCGGACCTCGGCCTCGTCCGGGGCGCACTGGAGGTCGGCGGGGTCGAAGAGGTGTGCGGCGATGTCGTCGAGCCCGGCGTCCAGCTCCCTGTGCAGACGGGCGTAGTACAGGGAGCGGTGTTCGATCTGCCAGTCGCGCCTGGGGTCGTGCAGGATGCACTGGCGCAGTGCGCCGAGCGCTTCGGCGCGCGGCGCGGCCAGGGCGTGCAGCGTCCCGTCGCCACGGCCTCTCTGCAGGAGGCCGAGCAGCGTGCCGCTGGGCGCTATGTCTGAATCGACGGAATCGACGAACATAAGAGTCAGCATCCGGTGCGGGGTATTCGACTGGCAACGGGATTTCCGTTGCCGGGCATTCTTGCCGGTGACCGCGGTTCTACTCCTGGGTTTCAGCTTTCGGAAAGAGTCGCGGGACCGGCCGGAGCCTACCCGGAAGTAAGCATTCCGCCGAGCCCGAGGTCAAGAGGGGGCGGACGGGGCGTGCGGCTCCCGGCACGCGCACCGGCCGGTCGCCCCGCGTCCACCGGCCACTCCTCTCGGTCCGCCCGCCCGGGGTTCGGCGCGGCGCCCTGTCTTCCGGCCGATGTGTGCGCCGTCGCTCCCCGGTCGGCACGAGCCTGTCGTTCCCGCTCGGCACGTGCCCGTCGTTCCCGCTCGGCACGTGCCCGTGCTCCGATCGGCAGGCGCCCGTCGCGCGGCTGACATATGACAGCAGCACCACCGGATCGAGTGTGGCCGAATCCCTTACGGGCAGTCGTCGGCTGTGCGACAGTCGTAACCGACTCTCCCCCGTATCGGAGCCCTCCATGTCCTCCTTTGCGCATGCGGACCACTCCGCCGCCCAGCCTCCGGACCGCGGCACCCTGGACGCTCTGATCACCCAGGCCCGCACCCTGCGCGGCGGTCTCGACGCGGTGCGACGCGGCGCGGGAGGGAGCGGGCCCGAGGCGGGTCCACACGCGGCGAGCGCCGCGGAGCAGGGCATCGGCGAGGCAGCCCTCCGCGCCAGGTGGCAGCGCGCACTGTGCGAGCTCGCCGTGCATCAGCTCGACGATGTCGGCGGCCAGCTGGACCAGTTACGCGAAGGGCTGCCTCCCACCGCCCCCGATGCCGGTGCGCCGGGTCACGGCGCACCGGCCGGCGGACCGGTAAGCGGACACCTGCCGCCGCACGATCTGCCACCGCACGGCCTCCCGTCGGACGATCCGCGGGGCGTGAGCGAGGGCGCCGCCTACGGCACCCTCGCCACGCCCCGCAGGAACGCGGCCTCCGAGCTGGTCGGCCGGGTCGGCAGCGCCGACTGGAACCTGCTGACCGACGACATCTCCTGGTCGCCCGAGCTCTACCGGATCTTCGGCAGGACCGAGGAGGACGGCCCGCTCTCCCTGGACGAACTCCCCTCGTGGGTCGTACCGGAGGAACAGCCGGGTCTCGCCACCGCGTTCACCGACTGTCTGGTCGACGGGAGGGCCATCGACCACGAGTTCCACCTGGTGCGCCCGGACGGCTCCGTGCGCACGGTGCACCTGGTGGGCGAACCGGTGCTCGACGAGGAGGGGGCGACCGCCTCGATGTGGGCGGTGGTGCGGGACGTCAGCGCGCTGCGGCGCAGTGAGCGCGCGGTGCGCGAGACGCGCGACTCGCTCCAGCGTGAGACGCACCTCGCGCAGACCGAGCGCCGCCTGGCCGTCGAGCTCCAGCGCGCCGTGCTGCCTCCCTGGCGGGGCTCACTGCGCTTTCCGCAGGGTGACACGCGGACCGGCGGTGCGCTCGACCTGGCGGCGCACTACCTGCCCTCCGCGACCAGCACGCTGATCGGCGGGGACTGGTACGACGCGCTGGGCCTGCCGGACGGCGCCACGCTGCTGACGGTCGGAGATCTGACGGGGCACGGGGTGGCCGCCACCTCGGGCGTCGCGATGCTGCTGGGCGCCGTGCGGGGCATGGGGGTCGCGGGGGTGGGGCCCGGGCCGCTGATGGGCCACCTGAACCAGTTGCTCGACTCCGCCGCCCAGCCCTCGCTGGGCAGCGCCCTGTGCTGCCACTACACGCCGCACACCCGCTCGCTCACGTGGTCGCAGTCGGGTCATCCGCCGCCGCTGCTCATCCGGGGCGGGGTCGGACAGGTGCTGCCACGCCCTGAGGGCGTGCTGCTGGGTGTCACCTCGGGGGCCCGCTACGGGCAGCGCACCGCACAGCTGTCGCCCGGTGACCTGCTGGTGCTGCACACCGACGGCCTCGCGCCCCGGGGCGGGCGGCCCGGGGCGGCCGGCCGAGAGGACGCTCCGCACCCGGGCGAGCAGCACGCGGGCGAACAGCGCGCGGGCGCGGCGCACGTGGGCACTCCGCACGCGGGCGCGGCGCGGCTGCTGGCCATGGCCGGCCGGTTGGCCTCCGCCTCGTCCGCCCAGGAGTGTGTCCGGATGATCGCCGAGGAGTTCGACGACCGCACACGTGAGGACGACGCCTGCGTGCTGGTCGCCCGCGTGACACCCTGACGGTTCCGCTGTCCGGGCACGCCGCTCAGCGAAACCGCCCGCACCCGCTGAGCGGGCCGGGCGGTTCACTTTGGCGCCGATCGGTTCACACGGACCTGGCCCCCCGGGAGCCACGGGGGCCCGGGATGCCCCTGACGTCACCCGGCGCCCGCTTCAGCTCGTCGGCGTCCTTGAGGCCTCTGCCGCCCCGGGACGGCTTGGGCGCGCGGGGCATCACGTCCCGCATCTCCTCGCGCAGTTGCTCGACGGCCGCGTAGCCCGCGTACTCTCCGGTGAGGCGGTACATCTCACGGAGCCGGTCCCAGGTGCGGTGCGAGGAGTTCTCGCTGATGGAGAGCAGGGCGAGGCGCGCGTAGCGGTCGGCCTGTTCGGGGTCGTCGGAGATGAAGCAGGCCGAGGCCATCGAGATGTAGTCGAAGATCTGGGAGCGCTGGCGCCCCTCCTCACGCAGCACCAGGGCGCGCTTGGCGTGGCGTTCGGCGGTCTTGGCCGCGACGGGCTCGTGGTCGGCGAGGGTGCGGAAGGCGAGCGCCTCCATGCCGTGCAGATCGGCCTCGTCGAACATCTGCATCCAGCTGGGCGGCGGCACGTCTCCCGCGTCGGAGGCGAACAGTTCCTCGGCCCGGCCCAGGGTGCGGCGCATCTCCTGGCCGCGGCCCATCGACGCCTGCGCCCACGCCTCGATCGTGTGGAACATGGCGCGCGTACGGGGCAGTGCCCCGTCCCCGGATCCCGACTGGGCGAGTTTCACCAGGTCGAGGGCGTCGTCGGGCCGCCCCAGGTGCACCATCTGGCGAGCGGCGCGTGAGAGCGCCTCTCCCGCGCGGGGGCGGTCTCCGCCCTCACGGGCCGCGTGCGCGGCGATGACGAAGTACTTCTGCGCGGTGGGCTCCAGGCCCACGTCGTGCGACATCCATCCGGCGAGGACCGCGAGGTTGGCCGCGACGCCCCACAGGCGCCGCCGCAGCGGCTCCGGCTGGTGGTAGGCGAGCATGCCGCCCACCTCGTTGAGCTGTCCCACCACCGCTTTGCGCTGGAGGCCGCCGCCGCGGGCGGCGTCCCAGGCGCGGAAGACCTCGACGGAGCGTTCCAGTGCCTCGACCTCCTGGAGCCCCACCGGGGTCGCCTCGTAGCGGTCGTAGGCGGCTGGAGCGGCCACCGCCGGTCCGCCGTGGCCCGCACCGCCCTGGGCCGAACCGCCCGTCGGTGCCGCCGTGAGCCAGTCGTGCATGGCACTGCTGAGTGCCGATCCTGCGGCGAGCGCGGCGCCCGCACCCACCAAGCCGCGTCGGTTGAGCATGAGGTCCATTCCCGTGAATTCGGTGAGGACCGCGGCAACCTGCCCGGACGGCAGGGGCACCCCCTCGGCGGGTTCGCTCGAAGCCGTCTGCCCCGGCCGGCTGAATCCGAGGTCCTCTGTGGTCACGACACGGCCGAGTCGCTCGGTGAACAGGGACGCCAGCACTTTCGGCACCGGATCGCGCGGGGTCTCCCCCGTGTCGATCCAACGCCGCACCCGTGAGGTGTCGGTCGCCAGTTGCGGATACCCCATGACCCCCGCGTGCCGGTTGACCAGCCGGGCGAGTTCGCCCTTCGACCAGCCGGCGAGGGCGAAGAGGTCCGCGAGGCGCGCGTTGGGTCCCTTGGTCACGTCAAGCCCCCAGGTTCTCGGCTGAGTTGACAGTAACTTCAGTACGACTCGGTGCGGCGGCCCCGAGCGCATTCGCCAGGGTTCGCCAGGGTCCGCCAGATGGTGTGCCACCCGCGGCCGGGTGTCGTGTAGGAACGCGCCACCCCGGTCACGCCGTCAGGGCCGGCATTCCCCAGGGTGCACTGCCCGCGACGGGCAGCCGGGGAGGCGCGGCAACCCGTCGGCACACGAAGGGATCTCGCGCGCCATGTATTCAGCGTATTCAGCACCATCCCCCGTGTCCGTGCAGCGTCGGCCCCACGTGGTCCCGCAGCAACCTTACGGAAGGCGAGCGGCCGTGCTGGCCCCCGAGCCGTCGCGCGAACCTCCGCGCACGCCGGGCCCACCGCGCACTCCGGGTCCGCCCGGTCCGCACGCCGGCGCGCGCCCCGCGCGACGCACGCCCGCCGCCACCGCGTCCCAACCCGTCAGCGGGAGGCTGGACTTGTCCGGCCCGCACGGCGCGCAGCTGCGAGCCGCCATCGCCTCGATCCACCGCGTCTGTCCGGACTTCGCCCCCGTCCAGATGCTCCGCAGGCGCGGACGTTCGGTGCTTCTGGCGGGCACGGCGGGCCGCAACACGGTCATCGCGAAATGCCTGCTGGACCACTCCCCCGCGTGGGTCGAGCGGTTCCAGCACGAGATAGCGGTCTACCGGGCCTTCGTGCGACACCGCCCGCCGATCCGCACGCCCCGGCTGATCGCCGCCGATCCGGACACCTGCACGCTGGTCATCGAACGGGTGCCGGGACGGGTGGCCGCCGCGCAGCGGCACCCCCTCCAGGCGCCCCCGGCCGCGGACCTGCGAGCCGTGCTCGGCTCCTTCCACCGCGTCAATCACTGGGATCCGCCGGGAGCGCTCTTCGAGCGTCCGATCGACTATCCGGCGAAGCTGGAGCGCTACCACGAGCAGGGCCTGCTGACCGACCGCGACCTGGGCGACCTGCACAAGCTGCTGCACGGCCTGGTGCAGCCGGGGGGCCCCGGCGGCAGGCGCAGCGTGCCGTGGCAGTTCTGCCACGGCGATGCTCTGCTGACCAACGTGATGCTGGGCCCGACGGGCCCCGCGCTGGTCGACTGGGAGCACGCCGGGTGGTATCTGCCGGGGTACGACCTGGCGACCCTGTGGACGGCGCTGGGCGACGCCCCGCTGGCGCGTCGCCACCTCAGCCAGCTCGCCCAGAAGGCGGGCCCGGCGGCGCGTGACGCCTTCCTGGTGAACCTGATGATGATCCTCACCCGGGAGATCCGCACCTGCGAGACGGCGGTGCAGCGCACCATGCGGGACACCTCACCGCAGGGTGCGGCGGAGGCCGCCGCGGCGGTCCGGGCGGGCGTGATGCCCACCGGCGAGGCGCAGCGGCTGCTGCTGCGGAGGCTGCACGAGGACTGCGGCACGGCGCGCCGCGCCGTCCGGGCCGCTGTCGGCACCCGCTGAGGCGGCGGTCGGCCGGAGCGCTGCGAAGAGCCGTTCGCAGCGCTGCGACGAGTCGGCCGTAACGCTCCGGTCAGGCGGCGGAATCGCTCGGGAGAGAAGGGCCGGACTCAGGGGACCCCCGGGGGCGTCACCGGTCTGACCGGTGACGCCTCGCCCACCCGATGACATGCGCCGTCCCGTTGCGCGCGGAATGATTGACGGATCGTCGGCAAGTCGGTACGTCTGAGGACTGCTCGCGCCCGTGATCGCACGGCGCACTCTCCGAGGAGGCGGCATTGCCACGACCCTTCCGTGATTCCGAGAGCACACCCGACGGCAGACGCCCCGGCAGGCGGGACGCCGGTGCCCGGCGCGGGCGCACTGTCCGCTCCGTCGCCGTGCCCGTGGTGGCGGCGGCGCTCGTCGTCCCCCTGCTGACGGCCGGCACCCGGGCGGCGGACCGGCCCGCGGACAGCCTCCAGGCGCAGTTCGCGGCGGCCGCCGACCAGTACGACGTGCCGGAGAACCTGCTGCTGGGCGTCTCGTACCTGCAGTCGCGCTGGGACGCCCACCGGGGCGCGCCGAGCGTGTCCGGCGGCTTCGGCCCGATGCACCTGACGGACGCGCGCGCGGCGCTGGCCGCCTCCGGGCCGCGCGACCACGCGGGCGCGCAGGACGCCCGTGGCGACGCGGCGCGCCCGCCCCGGAGCGCGGACGAGGACTCCGATGCGAAGGCGAAGCGGGCCCAGAAGGCACCGAAGCGGCTCCCCGCCCGGCTGCGGACGCTGGAGCGGGCCGCCGAGCTGACGGGGCTCTCCCACGACGCGCTGCGCTCCTCGACCGCGGCCAACGTACGGGGCGGCGCGGCGCTGCTGGCGGACGCGCAGCACCGGCTGGGCCACCCGCTCAGCGCGGACCCGGCGGACTGGTACGAGGCGGTGGCCGCCTTCCCCGGCGGCGGCGAGGGCGACCCGAGCGCGACGGCGTTCGCCGACGACGTGTTCGACGTGGTGCGCCAGGGTGAGCGGCGTACCACGGACACCGGGGAGACGGTCACGCTCGACGCCAGCCCGAAGCTGCGTGCTCCGGCCGCGGCCGACCGCTCCCGCACGCCGCACGGCAAGGCGGAGTGCCCGCGGAACGTGGACTGCGAGTGGTATCCGGCGCCGTACGAGAAGTTCACCAACAGCTCGGGCGAGGAGGACTACGGGAACCACGACAGGACGCGGCGGCCCCGGTCCCAGAAGATCGACTACATCGTCATCCACGACACCGAGGAGGTGTACGAGAGGACGCTGGATCTGGTGACCGACCCGACGTACGTGTCGTGGCAGTACACCCTCCGTTCCTCGGACGGGCACATCGCGCAGCACGTGCGCAACAAGGACGCCGCCTGGCACGCGGGGAACTGGTACGTCAACTCCAAGTCCATCGGTCTGGAGCACGAGGGTTTCCTCACGGAACCGGACGCCTGGTTCACCGAGTCCATGTACCGCAGTTCGGCCCGGCTGGTGAAGTACCTCGCCAAGAAGTACGACATTCCGCTGGACCGGCAGCACGTCCTCGGCCACGACAACGTGCCCGCCACGACGACCTCCGGCATCAAGGGCATGCACACCGACCCGGGCCCGTACTGGGACTGGGAGCACTACTTCGCGCTGCTGGGCAAGCCGTTCACGCCCAAGGGCGGCCCGAAGTCCGGCGTGGTGACCATCCGGCCCTCCTACGACGGCAACCGGCCGGTCTTCACCGGCTGCGCGTCCGAGGGCGAGCCGTGCCCGGCACACGGTTCCTCCGCCGTCCGGCTGCACCAGGCGCCTGACGCGTCCTCGCCGCTGGTCAACGACGTCGGGCTGCGGCCGGACGGCTCTCCCGCGACGACGGGGGTGAACGACACGGGGGCGCGGGCCACCGCCGGGCAGCAGTACGCGGTCGCGGACCGCAAGGGAGAGTGGACGGCGATCTGGTACCTCGGCCGGAAGGCCTGGTTCCGCAATCCGTCCGACGGGCCAGTGGCCGTGCCCGCCCGTGGCACCCTCGTCGAACCGCGGGAAGGGCGCGACGAGATCCCCGTCTACGGGCGCGCCTATCCGGAAGCGGAGGCCTATCCCGAGGACGTGCCGGTACAGGCCCTCTCTCCGCTGCCCTACAAGGTGGCGGCAGGACAGCGCTACGTCACCGGGCTGCGGACGCCCGGCGAGTACCTGTACGCGGTGGAGTACGACCCCGAGGCGGAACACTTCCAGGTGGTGCGCGGGAAGCAGAAGTACTACCAGATCCAGCTCGGCCACCGGGTGGCGTTCGTGAAGGCGGAGGACGTGCGGCTGGTGCGCTGAGGCAACGCGCCGGGCCCGGCGCGGCCCGCCGCCCGGGGCCGCCGGCCTCGCCGGCCCGTTTCGCCCGCCCGCCCGCGCGGGCGGGCGATCCGGGTCGGCAGCGCCTCTCGCCCCACCTGCGGCCTGCCCCCTGCGGGCCGGCTGCCCGGAGGCCGGGCGCTACTGCTGGAACATCTCCGCGGGCAGCGGCTTGAGAAGGGCGTACAGGTCGCCTGTGATGGGACGGTCCCAGCTGGCGATGGTGACCAGCACACCGTCGCTGCGGTCGAACTGGACGCAGGAGATCCGGTCCTCCGACAGCTTGACGCGGCGCACGATGAGCAGGTTGTCCTCGTGCATCACCGGGTCGTCCTCGGAGCCGACGACCTCGACGTGCTCGTCGTTCTCCAGCGCGGACAGCAGCTGCGCCACCTCGAACGGAACGTCCCCCTCGTCGATCTCCCGCGCAGGCGAGCCCTCGGGCAGGTTGCCGATGACCATGGCGGGTCCCCGGCCGCCGAACAGGTCGTAGCGCAGGAAGACGCCCTGGCAGGTGCCGTCCGGCGCGGGCAGCAGGCCCGCGCCGAGATTCCCCGGCCAGTCGGACGGGTCCATGGCCAGGACATCGAAGTCCGGCCCTGCGGGCACGGAGGCGCTGCGGCGGCGGAGGAACGACATGCCGCAATAGTACGTGGCCGGTACCGCGTTTCCGCTGCCCCCTTCTCCCGTCCCGCCCCGTCTCCGAGCCCTGGACAGGGATCCCGGACAGGGCCTCGGACGGGGACCGCCGGAGAGGTCACCGGTCGGCGGACCGCCGCTCGGCGAGCGCCAGCAGGCGGGTGGCGCGGCTGCGCACAGGAGCGTCGCAGTCGGGCTCGGCGAGAGCGGCGCGCAGGTGGTGGACCGCGCCGGCGGGGGCACCGGAGCGGAGGGCGGCCGAGGCCAGTTCGTACAGCAGCAGGGGACGGTCCTGGCGGGCGGGCGGCTCGCTGAGCGCGCGGCCCAGGCAGCGGTGCGCGGCCTCGGGTGCGCCCGCCCTCGCGTACGCGCGTGCGGCACGGCGCAGCTCCGCCACCACGGTGGGGTCGGCGTCGGGGTGGACCTCCAGCAGATGGTGTGCGCTCGCCAGGTGGCCCGGGCGGGTCAGGGCGAGCGTGGCGGCCGTCTGACCGTGCAGGGCCGTGCGGAGGCCGGAGGGTATGGCGCGGTAGACCTCCCCCGCGAACGAGGGGTGGGTGAAGCACACCGCCTCCTCGTCGGCCGGCGGGGTGCCGTCCGGTGTGCGCGGGGGCATGTCGAGCACCTGTGCGCGGCGCAGTGTGTCGGCCGCACGGCGGGCGGCCCGCGCGCCGAGCCCTGCGACGCGGGTGGCGAGGGGAAGGGTGGCGGCGGCGCCGAGGACGGCGACGGCCCAGCACAGCCGTACGCAGTCGGGCCCGAAACCCTGCAGGTGGTCGTGGAAGCCGGGCCCGCACACCGTCGGGGCGAGTTCGGCCAGCCGCGGCAGGCTGTCTCGGTGCGGCTTGAGGCCGGCCTCCCCGGCCCGGTCCAGCAGCCGTGTGACCGCGAGCGGGTTGCCGGCCGTCAGCGTGCGGCACTCCTGCGCGAAGGAGGTGTCCCCGCCGAAGAGGGGCTCCTCGGAAGCGCCCTCGAAAGCGGCCCGCACGAGGGCGTCCACGGCGTGTGCGCTCAACGCGTCCAGCGCGTGGTGTTGTGGGGCGCCGCCGGCAGCGTTCGGCAGTTCCGCGAGCTCGGGGCGCGCTTCTCGGGGGTCGTAGGCGAGCACGCACAGCAGGGGCAGCGTCGGCGCACGCGGTAGGAAGCGGGTGAGCCAGGCCAACGACGCGGGGTCGGCCCAGTGGACGTCGTCGACGAGGACGACGAGTGGGGCGGCGCGCGCGGCCAGGTGAGCGGCGAGGCGGGCCAGGAGCTGGTCGATCGCCCGGTACACGGCGTGCGGGGGAGGGCCGACGGCGCACGCCGGCGCGCTCAGCCCGACCGCCGCAGCGGCGAGGTGGGAGCGGTCGTCCGGCGCGTGCGCGTCGAGCAGGGGCAGCACCGGCTCCCACAGGGCCCGGAGGACGTGGAAGCCGCTCTCCTGCTCCTGCTCGCTGCCGCGCGCGTAGACGACGGTGCAACCGCGTGCCGAGGCGCGCGCGGCGGTCTCGTACAACAGCGCGGTCTTGCCGAGCCCGGTGGCTCCGGTCAGGGCGAGCACCCGGGCCCGGTCGTCGTCACAGGCGCTCGGGGAGGACGCGCACAAGCGGGTCAGCTGCGCTTCGATGGCGGCGAGTTCGGCTTCCCGCTCCCACAGCGCCACGATCGTGTCCTCGCCGTCCTCGCTCCTCGGGCTGACCCGCCGAGCCTACGCCAGCGGGAGGAGGCGGTGGCGTGTGTTCTCTGCAAGCAGTCAGGCAGCCGGGTCCGGACCGCGTCAGGAGGTGGGCGGGTCGGCTGCCACCAGCCACATCGAGAAGAACTGGGACCCGCCTCCGTAGGCGTGCCCGAGCGCTCTGCGCGCCCCCTCGACCTGGTGGGCGCCGGCCAGCCCGCGGACCTGGAGCGCCGCCTCGGCGAAGCGGAGCATGCCCGAGGCGCCGATGGGGTTGGTGGACAGCACGCCACCTGACGGGTTGACGGGCAGGTCCCCGTCCAGCTCGGTCGCCCCCGACTCGGTCATCGTCCAGCCCTGTCCCTCCTTGGCGAAGCCGAGGTTCTCCAGCCACATCGGTTCGTACCAGGAGAAGGGCACGTACATCTCGACGGCGTCGATCTCGCGGCGCGGTTCGGTGATGCCGGCCTGCCGGTAGACGTCGGCGGCACAGTCGCTGCCGGCGCGCGGCGAGACGGCGTCCTTGCCCGCGAACAGGGTGGGTTCGCTGCGCATCGCGCCGCCGTGCATCCAGGCGGGCGGGCGCGGGGCGCGGGCGGCGCCCGCGCGGTCGGTCAGCACCATGGCGCACGCCCCGTCGGAGGAGGGACAGGTTTCCGAGTAGCGGACGGGGTCCCACAGCATCGGTGAGGAGCGCACCTTCTCCAGGGTGATGTCCTCCTCGTGCAGGTGCGCGTAGGGGTTCTTCAGCGCGTTGCGGCGGTCCTTGTAGGCCACCAGCGCGCCGATGTGGCCGGGCGCCGAGGTGCGGTGCATGTACGCGCGTACGTGCGGGGCGAAGAAGCCTCCCGCTCCCGCCAGCAGGGGCTGCTGGAAGGGGACGGGGAGGGAGAGGCCCCACATGGCGTTCGATTCGGACTGCTTCTCGAACGCGAGGGTCAGCACGGTGCCGTGGACCCGGGCCGCGACCAGGTTGGCGGCGACCAGCGCGGTACTGCCGCCGACGGAACCCGCCGTGTGCACCCGCAGCATGGGCTTGCCCACGGCGCCGAGCGCGTCGGCCAGGTAGAGCTCGGGCATCATGACGCCCTCGAAGAAGTCGGGCGCCTTCCCGATCACGACGGCGTCCACGTCGCCCCAGGTCAGCTCGGCGTCCTCCAGCGCGCGCCGCGCCGCCTCCCGTACCAGCCCCGCGATCGACACGTCGCGGCGTGCCGCGACGTGCTTGGTCTGGCCGACGCCGACGACGGCGACGGGCTCCTTGCCCCGCCCGCGACCGCTGAGAACCTCGGAGTTGCTCATGCGCCTTCTCCTCCTTGGCCGTCTTTGACGAAGCCGTCTTCGGCGAAGCCGTCCTCTGCGGAGCCGTCTTCTGCGGGGCCTCCCGCGCGGGGGCCGCCTTCGGCGGGGGCGTCGGACTCCAGGACCGCGACGAGGTTCTGCTGGAGGCAGGGCCCCGAGGTGGCGTGCGCGACGGCGCGCCGGGCTTCGCCGCGGGCGATCCGCGCGGCGGCCTCGCCGATCCGGATGAGCCCCGCCGCCATCACCGGGTTGGCCGTCAGCGGGCCGCCCGAGGGGTTGACCGCGGTCTCCTCGCCGAGCCGCAGCGCGTCGCGGAGCACCACTTCCTGCGCGGTGAACGGCGCGTGGAGTTCGGCGACGTCGACGGGCGGGGCCCCGGGGTCGAACAGGCCGGCGTGTTCGGCGGCAAGCCGGGTCGAGGGCGAGCGGGTGAGGTCGCGTGCGCCCGGGCTGTGCGCCTCGATGCGGTGGTCCATGCCGCGGATCCAGGCCGGATGTGCGGTCAGCCGGCGCGCGGTGCGCCCTGTGGCGAGCACGACGGCGGCCGCGCCGTCGCTGACGGGCGGCAGGTCGTGCCGGCGCAGCGGTTGGGCGACGTAGCCGTCCGACAGCAGCGCGTCGGCGTCCGGGGAGGTGCCGCGCACCTGGGCGTGGGGGTTGTCGGCCGCGGCGGCGCGGCTGCGTGCCGCGATACCGGCCAGCTCGCGCTCGCTGGTCGCTTCCGCGTCGAGCAGCGCGCGGGCCTGGAGCGCGGCCAGGGACACGGAGTCGGGCCACAGCGGCGCCAGGTAATAGGGGTCGAGCTGGCGGGTGAGGACCTCGGGCAGGTCGCCGGCCGAGGACTTGCCGTAGGAGTAGACGAGGGCCGTCTCCGCCTCGCCGGTGAGGAGCTTCACCCAGGCCTCGTACAGCGCCCAGGCACCGTCCGTCTCGACGTGGGACTCGGCGATGGGCGGCCAGGCGCCCACCCCGTCGAGTGCCATCGTGAAGGAGAAGGGGCGGCCCGCCAGGTAGTCGGAGGAGCCGGAGCAGGTGAAGTCGATCTGGCCGGTGGACAGTCCTGTCTGGTCGAGTACGTCGCGCAGGACCGGGAGCAGCATCTCGACCTCGGACAGGCCCTCGGTCGCGCGCGCGTGGCGCGACTGTGCGAAGGCGACGACGGCGACCTGGCCGGGTTCAGGTTCCGTGCTGGTCACAGCAGCTCCTTGTAGGTCTCGTAGGCGGCGTCGGGTTCGCCCGTGGGCCGGTAGTGGTCCGGGTGGCGGCCGCCCTCGGTCCACACGGGTTCGACGCGCAGCCCCATGCGCACCTGGTCGTAGGGGATGCCGGCGATGCGGCCGTGCAGCGCCAGTCCGGCACCGTCGAGGGCGATGTGCCCGTAGACGTAGGGCACCTCGATGTCCAGGCCCCTGGCCTTGATGTTGACGACGCAGAAGGTGGTGACCGTGCCCGCCGGGCCGACCTCGACCTGTTCGCCGGTGGCCACCCCGCAGGTGGGGCAGGCGCCGCGCGGCGGCACGTAGACCTTGCGGCACTCGGGGCAGCGTTCGCCCTTCGTGCGGTGTTCCGCGAGGGCGTTGAGGTAGCGGGTCTGGGCCCGTCCTGGCGAGTAGGTGTAGTCGAGGCGGGCGGCGGCGACGATGCCGGTGACGGGCTCGGCGAACGTCCCGGGGTGAGAGGCGGGCCGGTCTCGGAGCGGGGTGTCGTGGGGCGCGGCTTCGAAGCAGGCGATGTCCGTGATGGCGCCGGTGCGCTCCTTGGCCCACCGGATGCGCACCCGCATCCCGGTGGTGACCGAGTCGGGTCCCTCGGGTGCGTCGAGGGCGTGCAGAAGGGCCGTGTCCGCGCCGTCGAGGCGGACCAGTACCCAGGCGAACGGGTGCGCCAGCGGCTGTCCCCTGCGGGGGGTGCCGTTCCATGCCCAGGTGGTGACGGTTCCCGTCTGGCCGACCTCCACCAGGTCGCGGACCTCCTCGGCGGTGACGGGGTCGTACTCGGTGGGCGGCACGACCACGCGGCCGTCCGTCGCTGTGACGCCCAGGACGGTCCGCTCCCGCAGGCCGGTGAGGAAGGCGCTGAGGACGGGGCCGAGCGAGCGGGTGAAGGGGAACTCGACGACCATGGGGGCGGTCAGCACGTCGTCCATGAGGGTCCTTTCCGGTGTGCCGGGTGGGGAGGAGCCGTCATGCCCGCTTGAAGCGTGGCTGCCTCTTCTGGGCGAAGGCGCGTGCGCCCTCCTTCGCGTCGGCGGTGTCGAAGAGGGGCCAGCCGCGCTCCAACTCGGCGGCGAGCCCCTCTTCCTCCGTCATGGCGGACGTCTCGTGGACGGAGGCCTTCACGGCCTCGACGGCCAGCGGGGCGCAGGCGTTGACGCGTTCGGCGGTCTCCAGGGCGGCGTCCAGCGCGGTCCCGTCGGGGACGACTCGTCCGATCAGGCCGACGTGTTGGGCTTCGGCGGCACTGTAGGGGCGGCCCGTCAGGAGCATCTCCAGGGCGTGGGTGCGCGGGATCTGCCGGGGGAGCCGCACGGTGGAGCCGCCGAGGGGGAACAGCCCGCGCCGTACTTCGTAGAGGCCGAAGACGGCGCTCTCGCCGGCCACGCGGATGTCGGTGCCCTGGAGCATTTCCGTGCCGCCTGCCACGCAGTGGCCCTCGACCGCCGCGATCACGGGTTTGCGCGGCCTGTGGTGCCGGAGCATGGCTTTCCAGTGCAGGTCGGGTTCTTCGCGCAGGCGTGCGCGGTGTCGCTGGCCTTCCATCCCGCCCCCGGCCAGCGCTTTGAGGTCCATGCCGGCGCAGAAGGTACCGCCCGCGCCGGTGAGGACGACGGAGCGTACGGCGTCGTCGGCGTCGGCTTCGAGCCACCCGTCGTAGAGCCCGACGAGCATGGCCAGGGAGAGGGCGTTCTTGGCTTCGGGGCGGTTGAGGGTGAGCACCAGGGTGGCCCCCACCCGCTCCACGGTCAGATGTTCGGTGCCGCCCATCGTGGGGCCTCCTGTCTCCAGGGCCGAGGCGCGGCCTCGCGGACCTGGAACAGGTTGCAGTAGCGGAGCGCGGACTTCAAGAGTTTTCTGACAGGCCGTCATATTTCTTGTGCCGGGCCCCTTCCCGTCTTCGCGCCCCGGTGCTCTGATGAGCGCCGGAGGCACGGTGCCGCGAGCAGCACCGGACGCCACGCGCGGGGGAACGCACCAACGCCGTACGCCGATCCGAGCACGTACGCCGGGGCCCTGGCATGGAGGAGCGCGCCGTGGAGTACAACCTTGCCGATCTGTTCGAGTCGATCGCCGACACCGTTCCCGACCGCGAGGCGCTGGTCCACCTGGACCACCCCGGCACGGGCGAGGAGCGCAGACTGACGTACGCCGAGCTGGACCGTTCGGCCAACCGCCTGGCGCACCACCTCGCCGGCAGCGGCGTCCACGCGGGCGACCACGTCGGACTGCACCTGTACAACGGCGTCGCATACGTGCAGACCCTGCTGGCCTGCCTCAAGATCCGTGCCGTTCCCGTCAACGTGAACTACCGCTACGTCGAGGACGAACTGGCCTACCTCTACCGGGACGCCGACCTGGTCGCGCTCGTCTTCGACGGCGAGTTCACCGCCCGGGTGGCGGGCGCCCTGGCGCACACCCGGACACTCCGCCACCTCGTGCGCGTCGGGGCGGCACCGCAGGGAGCGCCCGAACCGTCCGTGGCCCCCGTCGCGTACGCGCAGGCTCTGGCGGCCGGTTCACCCGAGCGGGACTTCGCGCCACGCTCGGCCGACGACCTGTTCCTCATCTACACCGGCGGCACCACCGGCATGCCCAAGGGCGTGATGTGGCGGGCCGAGGACCTCTTCTTCTCCGGGCTGGGCGGCGGGGCGCCCACCGGGGAGCCCGTCAGGCGTCCTGAGGAACTGGCCGAGCGGGCGGCGGCGGGCGGCGAGGGTCTGGTCTTCTTCCCCACTCCCCCGCTGATGCACGGGACCTCCACGCTCACCCTCCTCATCGCCTTCGACTACGCGCAGAAGGTGGTGCTGCACCGCAAGTTCGTCCCCGAGGAGGTGCTGCGCACCGTCGAGCGCGAGAAGGTGACGGCGGTCTCGCTGGTCGGCGACGCGATGCTGCGCCCCCTGGTGGACGCGCTCGCCGGGCCGCTGCGGGGCACCGACTGCTCCTCTCTCCTGGCGGTCTCCAGCTCCGGCGCGATCCTCTCCGAGGCGGTACGGGACCAGTTCGCGCAACTCGTGCCGCACGCCCTGCTCCTGAACAACTTCGGCTCCTCGGAGTCCGGCTTCAACGGCACGGCGACGGCGGACTCCGGCCCCGCCAGGGGCTTCCGCATCGCCGTCAACGAGGGCACCGCGGTGGTGGATCCGGCCACCCACGAGCCGGTGCCACCCGGCGGTACGGGCCGTATCGCCCTGCGCGGCCACGTCCCGCTCGGCTACTACAACGACCCCGCCAAGAGCGCCGAGACCTTCTTCGAGGCGGGCGGCGCCCGCTGGGTGCTGCTGGGCGACGTGGCCACCGTCGACGAGGAGGGTGTGGTCACCGTCCTGGGACGCGGCTCGCAGTGCATCAACACCGGCGGTGAGAAGGTCTTCCCCGAGGAGGTCGAGGAGGCGCTCAAGTCGCACCCCGACGTCTACGACGCCCTCGTGACGGGCGTCCCCGACCAGCGCTGGGGCAACCGCGTGGCGGCCGTCGTCCAACCGCGGGCCGGCGCCGCGGCGCTGACCGGCGACGCGGTGCGCGCGCACGCGCGCGGGCGGCTGGCGGGGTACAAGGTGCCGCGCACGGTCGTCTTCTGCGACCTCGTCCAGCGCTCCCCCAGCGGCAAGGCCGACTACCGCTGGGCCAGGCGCACGGTTGAGGAGGCGGCCTCCTGGACAGCGACGCGCTGACCGCCCCGAACCGGAGGCGGACGGCAACATCCCGGCAGGTGGAACGCGCGGGTGAGGCCGTGCGGTCGGCCTGCATACCGTGCGACACGTGCATGCCGGCCGGCCGCATCCGCAGCAGGCGTGCGCTGGTCGACCCCGTCTCCTGAGTCCGGAGGGCCGCATCCGTGTCCACCTACGTCGTCACCGGCGCCGCCTCCGGCATGGGCGCCGCGCTCGCCGCCGAACTGGACCGGGAAGGCCACCGCGTCATCGGGGTCGACCTGGCGGGCGTCGAGGTGACCGCCGACCTCGCGACGGCCGGCGGCCGCCACGCGGCGCTGCGGCGCATCGGCGCACTCCTCCCGGACGGTGTCCTCGACGGCTTCGTCCCCTTCGCGGGGCTCGCGGCGGCCACAGGGCGCCCCGGGTCGCTGATGGTCTCGGTGAACCACTTCGGCGCCGTACGGCTCCTTCAGGGGCTGCGGCCCGCGCTCCTGCGCTCGCCCCGCGGGCCCGCTGCCGTGCTGGTCTCCTCCAACTCGGCGACGTGCCAGCCCGGCTGGCCGACGGAGCTGGCAACCGCGTGCCTGGCCGGGGACGAGGACCGGGCGCGCGCCCTCGCCGACCACGCGGGCGGCGTGGCCACCTACCCGGCGACGAAGGCGGCACTGGCCTGGTACGTGCGCGAGCACGCGGTCACCCACGCGTGGGCGGGCAGCGGCATCCGGCTCAACGCGGTGGCGCCCGGGCTCATCGACACACCGATGACCGCGGCGGGCCGCACCGACCCGCTGACCGCGGACGGCATGGCCGCCTACCCGGTCCCCCTGGGCCGCGCGGGGCGGGCCGCGGAGGTCACCGCGGCCGTCCGCTTCCTGCTCTCCCCCGCCGCGTCGTTCTGTGTGGGCACCGTCCTGTGCGCCGACGGCGGCACCGAAGCGCTGCTGCGCTCCCGCCACTGGCCCGTCCCTTTCGACCCCGCCGCCGGCTGAGGCCGCCGCTCCCCGCCGCCCCCGGGGTCAGGTCTCGGTCAGGAAGTCGAGGACGGCGCGGGTGAACTCCATGGGACGGGCCTCGTGGACGAGGTGGCCCGCGCCCTCGATCGTGACGACACGGGCGTCGGGGATGCGCTCGGCCATCTCCCGCAGGTCCTCCTGCGGGAGATGGGAGCGGTCACCGCCGCCCACCAGCAGGGTGGGCGCGGTGATGGACGCGAGCCGCTCCCACCAGCCGGGGTCGGGCTCGTTGCGCTGGGTGACCCACTGGACGGTGACCTCCCAGTCGAACAGCTGGGCGCCCCGGGGCGCTTCGGGCACCTCCCCTGGCGGATCGAGCGGCCGCATCGCGCCGGTCTCCTCCAGGACGAGCCGGTCCACCCGCTTGGGGTGCTCCTGGGCGAAGAGATAGGCGACGACGGAGCCGAAGGAGTGCCCGACCAGGATCGCCCGCCCGATACCGAGCGCGTCCAGGAACCCGCGCAGGTCGGCGACGAAGTCGGCCATGGCGTAGCACCCGGTCCTGTCGCTCCCGCCGTGACCGCGCAGATCGAGCGCGTAGACGGGGTGCTCGCCGCCGAGCGCCGAGACGAGGGGGCCGCGCCAGTCCTCACCGTCCTCACCGAGGCAGTGGAGCAGGACGACGGGGACCCCCGTCTCCGCGCCCCAGGCACGGTAGGCGAGCGCGACTCCGTCCGTGACAACCGTCCGCGTTCCGTTTTCGCTCATACGGGGGACCGTACCCGGCTAGGAGTCCTTCTTCTCGAAGGACGGCGGCGCGGTGTCGTCAGGCCGCTTGGCCAGCTCGGACCTGCGGTACGAGTAGCCGAAGTACACGACGAGCCCGATGGCGAACCACACGCCGAAGCGCACCCAGGTCTGCCAGGAGAGGTAGGTCGTCAGCCAGATGGAGAAGACCACCCCGAGCAGCGGGACGACGGGCATGCCGGGCACCTTGAACTTGCGCGGCAGGTCGGGCTGCCGGTACCGCAGGACGATCACGGCGACGCACACGACGACGAACGCCAGCAGGATGCCGATGTTCGTCATCTCCGCGGCCTCCTCGATGGGCAGGAAGCCGGCGAGCACGGCGGAGGCGACGCCCACGATCCAGGTGACGCGGACGGGCACGTGGCGCACCGGGTCGGTCTTGGCGAACCACTTGGGCAGCAGCCCGTCGCGGCTCATGGAGAACCACACGCGGGTGACGCCCAGCATGAAGGTGAACATCACGGTGAGGATGCCGATGATCGCACCGACGGCGATGATGTCGGCGACGCTGCTGAGACCCACGGACTTGAAAGCGGTGGAGAAGCCGCTGTCCGGGTCGATGTCCTTGTAGTTCTGCATCCCCGTCAGCACCAGGCACACGGCCACGTACAGGACCATGGAGATGACCAGCGAGTAGATGATCGCCTTGGGCATGTGCTTCTGCGCGTCCTGCGACTCCTCGGCCGCCGTGCTCATCGCGTCGTAGCCGAAGACGGCGAAGAAGACGGTGGCGGCGCCGGTGAACGCGCCGGAGAGGCCGAAGGGGAAGAACGGCTCGTAGTTGGCCGACTTGATGTGGAAGACGCCGACGACGATCACCAGCAGGACGACGGCGACCTTCAGGACCACGACGACCAGTTCGAACCGTGCCGCGCTCTTGATGCCGCGGGTCAGCGCGTAGGCGATCAGCAGGCACAGCAGCGCCGCGAACAGGTCGACCCGGTGTCCGTCGCCCGTTCCCGGCGCGCCCAGCATCCAGGCGGGCAGCGAGGCGCCCATCTCCTCCAGCAGGAACGAGAAGTATCCGGAGATGCCGATGGCCACCACGGAGACGATCGCGGTGTACTCCAGCAGCAGGTCCCAGCCGATGAACCAGCCGCCGAGCTCGCCCAGCACCGCGTAGCCGTAGGTGTAGGCGGAGCCCGCTTTGGGGATCAGGCCGGCGAACTCCGCGTAGGACAGGGCCGCACAGGCACTGGCCAGACCCGCGATGAGGAAGGAGATCAGCACGGCAGGGCCTGCCTTGCCGTTGGCGACGGTGCCCGCCAGGCTGAAGACGCCCGCGCCGATGATGCCGCCGACGCCGATCGCCGTCAGATGGCGCAGGCCGAGCGTGCGGGTGAGCTGCTGTCCTGAGCCTCCCTCAGGTTCGTCGATCTGCTCGATGGGTTTGCGGCGCAGTACGCCTTCCCCGCTCCAGAGCCCGGGCATAGGACCTCTTCCTGTTCCTGCCGTGGATTGCCGATGACGGCGCCGCGCGGACAGGTGGCCCGCGACCACGCGTGATCATCATGGCCGCGACAGGATGGGGTGGAAAGTGGCCACGAGGTCTCTCTTGCGCATCGTTCGCCGCGGTGGACCGCGGGGCGCCTCAGGGGCGGTCCTGCCAGTAGGGGTCGCGCAGGCGGCGCTTGTAGAGCTTGCCGTTCGGATCGCGGGGCATCTCGGCGATGAAGTCCACCGTTTTGGGGCGTTTGTATCCCGCGAGCCGGTCCGCACAGTGGGCCAGAATCCCCTCGGCGAGCCTCTCCCCCGCCTCGTGCCCGGCGGCGGGCTCGACGACCGCCTTCACCTCCTCACCCCAGTCGTCGTGCGGCACACCGAAGGCGGCGGCGTCCGCGACGGCGGGATGGGTCAGCAGCACCGCCTCGATCTCGGCGGGGTAGATGTTCACCCCGCCCGAGATGATCATGTCGATCTTGCGGTCCCGCAGGAACAGGTAGCCGTCCTCGTCCAGGTAGCCCAGATCACCGACCGTGAAGAAGTCGCCGATTCGGTTCCTGCGCGTCTTGTCCTCGTCCTTGTGGTACGAGAACCCGCCGGTCGACATCTTCATGTACACGGTGCCCAGTTCCCCCGGGCCGAGCCTGTTGCCGTCGTCGTCGAAGACGGCCAGCTCGCTGATCGGCCAGGCCCTGCCCACCGTGCCGGGCTTCTTCAACCAGTCCTCGGCCGTCGCGAACGCGCCGCCGCCCTCGCTCGCCGCGTAGTACTCCTCCACGCAACCGCCCCACCACTCGATCATGCCCCGCTTGACGTGGTCGGGGCAGGGCGCGGCGCCGTGGACGGCGTGCCGCATCGAGGAGACGTCGTAGGCCCGGCGGGTCGCGTCCGGCAGCGCCAGCAGCCGGTGGAACTGGGTGGGCACCATGTGGGTGTGGGTGCACCCGTGCCGGTCGATGAGCCGCAGCATCTCCTCCGGATCCCACTTGTCCATCACCACCAGCCGGTGGCCGATGTGCAGCGCCGCGCCGGCGAACTGGAGGACCGCCGTGTGGTAGAGCGGCGAACAGACGAGGTGCACGTTGCCGTCGAAGGGCCGGATGCCGAAGATGCCGAGGAAACCGCCCAGATAGGTCTCCTCGGGCCGCTTGCCGCTGAGCGGGCGGCGGATGCCGCGGGGGCGGCCCGTGGTGCCGGAGGTGTAGTTCATGACCCAGCCGCTGGTGCGCTCCTGCGGTGGCGTCGCCGGCTGGTCCCGCACGAGGTCGTCGTAGGCGCGGAAGCCCTCGACGGCGCCGCCCACGGCGTAGCGCTGCCCCGGCGGTAACCCGGCCTCGTCCGCTGCCGCTGTCGCCGCGGCGGCGAACCGCGGATGCGCCAGGAGGACCTTCGCCCCCGAGTCGGCGAGGATCCACGCGATCTCCGGGCCCACCAAGTGGTGGTTGACCGGAACCATGTAGAAGCCCGCCTGGGTGGCGGCAAGGTAGGCGACGATGAACTCCGGGCCGTTGGGCAGCACCGTGGCGAACGCGTCGCCCTCCTTGAGACCCGCCGCCCGCAGGCCGTGCGTGAGCTTGTCGCACTCCGCGCGCAGGCGGTCGGCTGACCACGGGTCACCGCCCGGTGCGATCAGGGCCGTACGCCCCGGGTCCTGCTGGGCCTGCGCCCAGAACCCGTTGGGTGCGTTCATCTCGGGCTCCCTTCTGGGTTGTGCCGCTGTCTCCCCGTTCCCCGTCCTCCGCCCGCGCTCCGCGGGCCCCCCTCCCTGTCGGCCCGTCCCCCTGTCGGCCCGTCCCCCTGCCGGCCGTCCCTCAGCCGGCACCCGCGATGCCGTTCAGCCGCGCGACGGCGGCCTCGAACCCGCGGGTCAGCTCGTCGACGACGGCCTGGACCGAACGCTCGCTGTTCATGGACCCGACGATCTGCCCGACGGGCGTGCCGAGCAGCGGCTCCACCTCGTACCGCTGTATCCGCGAGTTGGCCTCCGCCACCAGCAGGCCCTGCAGGGGCATCGGAAGCGGTCCCGGCCCCTGACCCGGCTCCCAGGCGTCCGTCCAGTCGGTCCGCAACTGCCGCGCCGGCTTGCCCGTCAGCGCCCGGGAGCGCACCGTATCCCCGGCCGTGGCGGCCAGTAGTTTGCGCGTGAGGGCCCGCGAGCCGAGGTCGGCCTCGGTGGTGGTCAGCCACACGGAACCCAGCCAGGCGCCCTGGGCACCCAGCGCGAGGGCCGCGGCCATCTGCTCGCCGCTGCCGATGCCGCCCGCGGCGAGCACGGGGAGGGGTGCGACGGCGCGGACGACCTCGGGGGTCAGCACCATCGTGGCGATCTCCCCGGTGTGACCGCCGGCCTCGTAGCCCTGCGCGACGATGATGTCGATGCCCGCTTCCTTGTGCCGCTCGGCGTGCCGGGGGCTGCCGGCGAGAGCGGCGACGGGGATGTCGCGTTGGTGAGCCCGCTCGATCACGTCGGGCGGCGGTGAACCGAGCGCGTTGGCCAGGAGTTTGACGGGATAGTCCAAGGCGACGTCGAGCTGGCTGCGCGCGACCTCCTCCATCCAGCCGGTGATGCGCCAGCCGCCGTCCTGGCCGTCGGGCAGGTCGGGGACGTCGTACCTGTCCAGAACCTCCCGCACGTACTGGCGGTGCCCCTCGGGGATCATGGCCTCGACGTCGGCCTCGGTGACCGACTCGACCTTCTTGGCCGGCATCACGACATCGAGACCCCACGGCAGCCCGCCGGTGTGCGCCGCCATCCAGTCGAGATCGCGTCTGAGGTCGTCGGCGGCGCCGTACCGCACGGCGCCGAGCACGCCGAAGCCGCCCGCGCGGGTGAGCGCGGCAGCCACGGCGGGGAAGGGTGTGAAGCCGAAGAGTGCGTGCTCTGCTCCCAGTTGGGTGCTCAGCTCCGTCTGCATGGGCGCAGGATGCCGCAGCCTGGTGTCGGAGGGAAGACTTTTTCTGACGCGGCGTCAGTTTTCGCCGGCGGCGCCGCGCCTGCCCCCTCGCGACGTGAGCGGCCCCTCGTGCTTCGTCACGACCTGAGCGCCAGCGCCCGGTAGACCCGCGCCGCCTCCTCGCCGCGGCCCAGCCGCTCCAGGCAGTGCGCCTCCTCGTTCCTGCTGGCCAGCGTCTCGGGATCGGCAGGACCCAGCACACGGTGGCGCAGTGAGCTCACGTGCCGGTGCATGTCCAGCGCCTCCTCCCAGCGGCCGAGGCAGCCGAGTCCGGCGCCCAGTCCGCTCAGGGCCCGCAGCGTCGCCGGGGCGGCCGGGCCGCTCACCCGAGTCCGCGCCGCGACCAGGTCGCGGCTCAGCTCCACGGCCTCGGCGGCACGGCCGAGCCGACGCAGACAGCCGGCGCTCTCGTCGCGGGCCGACAGCGTGTGCGGGTGCTCGTCCCCGAAGATCCGGGCACGGTCCAGCGCCACACCGTGGCACAGCTCCCAGGCCTCCTCCCAGCGGCCGAGCCGGCCCAGCGCGTGACCGGCCGCCAACCGGCTGGTGAGCGTGTCGGGGTGGCAGGCACCAAGCAGCTCGTACCGCTCGGCGGCGACCGCCGCGTGCGCCTCGTACGCCTCTCCCCAACAGCCGAGGCGCCCCAGGCTCTCCCCCGCGCTGTGCCTGCTCGCCAGGACGGCGAGCAGCGCGGGGCGCGCACCAGCAGGCAGGTGCGCGCCGCCGGGCGGTTGGGCACCGCCCGGCGGGAGGGCGGTGTTGGACGGGGGGACTGCCCCGGGCGGTTGGGCACCATCCGGCGAGTGGACGGCCCCGGACGGGTGGGCGGCCCCGGGCAGGTGGGCGCGGCAGGACGGGTCGCCGGAGTTGGGCGCGTGGACCGGCCCGGGCAAGTGGGCGCTGCCGGAGGGACGGGCACCAGCCGACGGATGGGCAGCATGGGACGGGTGGGCTGCCGCGGGCGGGTGGGCACCATCCGGCGGGAGCGCGGCATTGGGCGGGTGGATCGGCCCGGGCAGGTGGGCGCCGCAGGAGGGGTCGCCGGAGTTGGGCGGGTGGATCGGCCCGGGCAGGTGGGCGCCGCCGGAGGGACGGGCACCAGCCGGCGGATGGGCAGCATGGGACGGGTGGGCTGCCCCGGGCGGGTGGGCACCGCCCGGCAGGAGTGCGGCCCCGGGAAGGTGGGCGGCCCCGGACAGGTGGGCGGCCCCCGGGGGGTGGGCGGCATGGGGCGGGTGGGCCGGCACGGGTGGGGGGTCGGCGGGCGCGGCGCAGCTGCTCGCGCCGGGCGTACGGGGCTCGGCGGAAAGCGCGCGAGGCTCGGTGGAGCGTGCGCGGGGCGCCGCGGAGAGCGCGCGGGGGCCACCCCCGCTCACCGCAACCGCCGCCGGCGCCTCGTCGGCGGTCGGGGGCCAGGCGGGGCCGCCGCCTGCCCACTGCCCGGAGAGTCCGCTCGGTTCGGCCCCGACCCACGGCGGTGTCCGCCGCGCAAGCAGACCGTGGGCCGGCAGCCCACCGCCCATGCCGCGGGCCCACCCGGGCATCCACAGGGGGGCGGCTTCCGCGGGGCCGGTCACCGGGCCGGGGGCCGGCCCTTCCGTGGCGGCCTCGCCGTCCCGCGCGTCGTCCGCGCCCACATCCCCCGGCCGCCTGCCGCCTCGCACGGCCGGGTCCTCCCACGCCAGCAGGGCCTCTCGCGCCGCCGCGCCGCCCCACCCCGCCAGCTCGCCCGCCGCCTGGCCCACGAAGGCCGGCGAGCCGGCGGAGATCGCCCGGCCGGCGGAGTCCGCCGGGCCCATGGATCCCGCGTAAGCCGCCGGCCCTGCGGACCGGGCGGGGAGGCAGGCCCTGGCGGCCGCGAGTCGCGCCGACAGGTCCGCGGCGTCGTCCGGCCTCTCCTCCGGTGCCTTGGACAGCAGCCAGGAGACGACCTCCTCCAGCGGGGCCGGCAGCTCCGGGCGGTGGCTGCGGGGCGGCTCGGGCGGCACGTCGCGATGGCCGACGAGGACGGACCAGGCGTCCCCTCCGGTGAACGGGGGCGCGCCGGTGGCCAGTTCGTACAGGACGCACCCGAACGAGTAGAGATCGCTGCGGTGGTCGACGGCGGTTCCGGCGATCTGTTCGGGCGACATGTAGTGCGGGGTGCCCATGGCGATGCCGGTGCCGGTCAGCTTGGCGGTGAAGCCGATGTCGTGGGCCAGGCGCGCGATGCCGAAGTCGCAGATCTTGACGGTGCCGTCCGCCGTACGCATGACGTTCGCCGGCTTCAGATCGCGGTGCACGACACCCTGCGCGTGGGTGTAGGCCAGGGCAGCGGAGACCTGCTCGGCGACATCGAGGACCTCGGACACCGGCAGCGGTTGCCGCTTGCTCTCCTCCAGCAACTGGCTGAGGTTGCGCCCCTCCAGCAGCTCCATGACGAGGTAGAGCAGGCCCTCGTCGTCGCCGAAGTCGTGCACCACCGTGACGCCTTTGTGCTGCAGCGAGGCCGCGACGCGCGCCTCACGCCTGAAGCGCTCGCGCACCACGCGCAGAAACGCGGCGTCCCCGCGCTGTGCCAGTGGTTTGAGGCACTTGACCGCCACTCTCCTGCCCAGCGACTCGTCGTGCGCCCGCCACACTTCTCCCATACCGCCGCGCCCGATGAGCTCGAGCAGCCGGTAACGGTCATGGATCAGGGTGCTTGGAACCATCCCCGTCTCGCCCCCGTCGTCACGTCCTGGTGCGCGTTCCTCCCTGTCTGCCCAGTATGGCTGCCTCGTTCCTGCCCGTGTATGCCCTCCGGGGACAGGGTGTACGCCTTTGACTGGTTCGGCGCGCTAGTGACGTGTTCGTACACCGAACGGACCGCACAGGTGGACCGTACGGACGTTCAGCGCCGCACCCGCGGCATGCCGAGACCGATCCAGGAGATGATTTCGCGCTGGATCTCGTTGTTCCCGCCGCCGAAGGTGAAGATCACGGCACTGCGGTAGCCGCGCTCCAGCTCCCCGCCGAGCACCGCGCCCGCCGAGCCCTCCTTGAGCGGCCCCGCGGCGCCGACGACCTCCATCAGCCAGGCGTAGGCGTCACGGCGCGCCTCGCTGCCGTAGACCTT
Source organism: Streptomyces tubbatahanensis (assembly GCF_022699385.1). Classification (NCBI taxonomy): domain Bacteria; kingdom Bacillati; phylum Actinomycetota; class Actinomycetes; order Kitasatosporales; family Streptomycetaceae; genus Streptomyces; species Streptomyces tubbatahanensis. Next base: position 1,031,752 of record NZ_CP093846.1, read on the forward strand.
CACGGCCGAGGCGTCGTGCGGGGTCAGCGCGCCCTTGTCGAGCGCGTCCACCATCTGCCAGTTGAGCAGTTTCATCGCGTCCAGGCGGGCGTGCGCGCGTGCCAGACGGGTGCGGACCCAGCCCAGGTCGATGACGCGGCGGCCGTCGGCGAGCTTGGTCCGCCGCGCCCAGCGCCGGGTGTCGGCGAGGGCGCGCACTGCCATGGTGCCGTGTGCGGCCAGCGTGACGCGCTCATGGTTGAGCTGGGTGGTGATCAGTCGCCAGCCGCCGTTCTCCTCCCCGACGCGGCGGCTCACCGGCACCCGCACGTTCTCGTAGTGGCTGGCCGTGGTGTCGTGGGAGGCGAGCGTGGTGATGACGGTGCACGAGTAGCCGGGGTCGTCGGTCGGCACGAGCAGCAGGGTGATGCCTTGGTGCGGCTTGGCGTGGGGGTCGGTGCGCACCGCGAGCCACACCCAGTCGGCGGTGTCCCCGTTCGTGGTCCAGATCTTCTGCCCGTTGACGAGGTAGTGCCCGCTCTCGGCGTCGCCCTCGCGCACGGCGCGGGTGGTGAGGGAGGCCAGGTCGGTGCCGGCCTCGGGTTCGCTGTAGCCGATGGCGAAGTCGAGCTCGCCCGCCAGGATGCGCGGCAGGAAGTATCCCTTCTGCTCGTCGGTGCCGTAGCGCATGAGGGTCGGGCCGACGGTGTTGAGCGCCATCAGCGGCAGCGGGACGCCCGCCTGCGCCGCCTCGTCGAAGAAGACGAACTGTTCGACGGCGCTCATCCCCCGGCCGCCGTACTCGCGCGGCCATCCCACGCCCAGCCATCCGTCCCGGCCCAGCTGCCGCACGGTGCGTCGGTAGAACTCCTTCTGGGCGGCCGGCTCGGCGTAGCGCGTGTGCGCGTCCTCGGGCACGAGCCGTCCGAAGTACTCGCGCAGTTGTGCGCGCAGCTCCTGCTGTTCCGCTGTGTAGTCCAGATACACGGCCCCTCCGCTCCACGACGGGTCCCCGTAGCGGCGCACACAGTAGAACGCGTTCCACCACAAAGGAATGGCCGTGTGGGTGCGAAGGCCCGTCGCCCCGGCTTCCTCCCGCCCTCTCACCTCGTTCGCACGGGCCGGAGGGGGGCCGAGAGCGGGTTCGCCGGTGCCGCGACAAATCCCTCTCGGGGCGCGCGGGCCTCAGTCGGTGCTCCGGAAGGTGGTCACGGCACGGTGGGCCACCTTCCTGGTCGCCTCGGCCGCCTCGGGCGGCCCGTAGGCGATGACCGCGTAGCGCTTGTCGTCCGCGGTGAAGCGGCGGTCCACGGCGAGTTGTCCGCCGAACTTGTGATGGGTGAAGGTGAACTCGCGCATGGCGGTCCCGGGGCCTACCCGGTAGGTGTTCTGGTGGTATTCGGGGAGGGTTTTTCTGCCGCGCTCCGCAGCGGCATGCAGCGAGGCGGCGGGGGTTTGTTCGTGCGCCCTGAAGATGATGACGCGGTGTGCTCTTCCGGCCGGCGCTTCGTAGCTGACCCTGTCCGGCTCGCGGAACATGTCGAAGCGTTTCCAGCCCCGTGGCACCTCTGTGCGGGAGCCGTCCGGGCCCGCGACGGCGCCGGTTTCGGGACCTTCCGGACCTGGGGGGCTTCCCGGGGGCGCCTCGTCCCCGCCGGACGGTCCGGAGGGCTGCGATGGGCCCGGCCCCGGGTGCCCGCTGTGCGTCGCCGGCGGCTGGGACGGTGCATCGCCGTCGTCGTCGCGGACATGTCCGGCCCACAACCCGACCATGGCTCCTCCGCAGAAGGCGACGACAACCGCCAACTGTGCCGCTTCCGGCCACCGTTGCGAGAAACGCCGCCGTACCGACCAGCGCGAGGTCCTGCGCGCGGGAGGGTCCTGCGGCGAGTCCAGGCCCGGGGACGGCGGAGTGTCGTCCTCGACCACCCATCGCTGGCTCTCCGGGTCGTAGCGCACCCCGTGCGCCTCAGCCGAGTACTCGTTCGATGGCCTGAACCACCGGCAGAGCCGAAGCGAGCCCCGAGACGGCCGTCGTACCCACTTCCAGGTAGGCGCGGAGCCGCTCGAGGCTCGAGGCGGGCGCGGCCCCCGAACGGTCGATGTCGGCCCTGATGGTCTCGATCTCGGAGCGCACTCCGGCCGTCTCCTCCGTGGGCGTCAGCAGTCGCAGGTGTTCGTTCAGCATGGCCAAGGCCGCGACCAGTTCCCGTGTGACGTCCTCGCTCGGAGAACCGGCCGGCGCGGCCCGGTGCACGGCCCGCCCGTGCGAACCCGTCGCGACGGCGCCTCCGGTCATGGCGCCGATGTGCACGTCGCCACCGCCGGCCAACCTCTCCTCGCGTCGGCTCTCCGGCTGATCGGGCTGCTCGCTCCGGCTCACTTCTCAACCCTCCCGTCCTTGGCGGCCTGCGCAGCGGTACTGCGCGCACGGCCCCTCTCGCCGGTGGCGACCGCACCACCGGTCACCTGGCCGAGCGCGGTGCCCCCGTTCATCTCACCGATGAAGAGACCGCCCTCTCCGACATTGACGATCTGCTGCTCGAACCTGTCCGTCCGGTAACCCCGCTGTTCCAGGGCGTCCCTGACACCCGAGGCGATACGGTCCTGAACGGTCTTCACGTACCGGCTCACGTCCATCTCCTGGAAGAGCGAGGAGACCGCCGCACTACCCATTTCCCGCACGGATTTGACGGGTGCGCCCGGGGTCGCGTGTTCCGGCTCGAGCAGCCAGGTCCGCAACACCATGAGAAGGGTCCACAGCGCCGAGATGCCGGTGGCCGGAGCTACGCTCGGGGCGGCGAAGACGGACCGGACGAGTTCGCTCGGCCAGTCACGTGCGGCCATGGACGTGCTCGGTCCGAGAGTCAGTGCCCGCAACGCGGTGCGTGGAACGTCCCGTACCGCCCCCGAGCGGGCAGCGACCGCGTCGACCTCGGCGAAGTCCTCTCTGATCGGCCCGAGCACATGCGGGGCGACCTCCAGGATCAGCATCCCGCCCTGGGTGTGTACCCGTACGAAGACGGTGACCACGATCTGCTCGTCCCAGGCGCCGACTCTGATGCGCAGGAAGTGGCGGCGGGCCTCCGCGCCTTCGTTCACCGCATCGCCGAGGTGCTGTTGCAGCTGCTCGGGCCGGAAGACCACGTCGCTGCTTCGGGGCACACCGGCGGGCAGGTAGACGAATTCCTGGACCTCCAGGTCCTTGAGCCGGTCCCGGCCGGTGCGGGCAGCCGCAGCACGGAGCGATTCGAGACGCGGTGTGATGAGGTCGATGACGTGCCGTGGCGTGAGGGCCGGATCGGTGCCCGTGCTCTGCGGGGGAAGGGCGCGCCCGCCTTCGCCGGCGACGCCGTGTTTCCCCGTGTGCTGCAGTTCCAGGGCCAGGGACCAGGGCTGGTGCGGTGTGCCTGCGCCGACGAACGGGAGCTGAGGGTTGTAGACGGATCCGGACGCGTGCTGTTCGCGCAGGATGAAGCGCCGCAACCTGCGGTAGCGCGCGGTGTCGGGCAGCTGGACTTCTCGACGTGCCTCGTGCCGGTGGGCGAAGGTCTCCCGGCTCAGTTCGGAACGCAGGATCCGGGTCACTCGCACCCGGTGGGCCCAGACCACGCAGGCGATCAGCAGCGGGAAGACCACGGCAACGGGGCCTCCTCGCCAGAGGATCAGCGCGAAGAACCAGTAGACGGCACCATGCACCCAGGACAGCAAGGTGAGGGCGATGCCGAATACCCTCCGCATGAGGCCCAGCTTCCGGAATCCGGAGAGCAGGGGCGCTCCCATGTAACTCGCGAGCGGCAGGCCGGAGACGTAGCGGGCCAGCAGCATGCCCAGGCACACCACCGCATACCAACAGGCCCACGGTGAGTGCTCGTTCACCGTCGCGAGCAGGCCGAACGGCGGGAATGCCCGGAAGGTGTCCGGGACGGAGAGCAGCGGTTCCCTGTCCGCGGTCAAGAAGACGGCCCAGGCCGTCAGCAGCGCGACCGCCGCTACGGCTTCCAGACGACGTGCGCGCAACGCGTGTCCGAGAACGGGCAGGACATCGACCCCCAGGGAGGGAGCGACCGTTCGCTCCTCGTGCGCCACGAGTTCGTCGACGACCTGCCTGCGGAAGTCGGGGCTCAGGTAGCTGCCGGCGCAGAGCAGCCGGGTGGCCTCGCTCCGGGTGTGGCGTGGCGGCGATGTGTCCATGAACCTCCCGTTGCGGGCCTCAACCGGAGAATCCTCCCGTTGGGGAATCCTCGACCGTAGTCGATGCCGATGACAGCGGGAAACGGCTGCCCTGGTAATTCAGCCAACCAGGGGCCCACAGTCATGCTCTGTTGACGCTTCCGTCGCAGAGAGACACGTCCGATGGCCGATGGTTGTGCCGTCCACGGTTGGCGATTCGTACCGCTGACTACGGTCGGCGCCCCAGGCAGGCGGCCAGCCGGGTGTAGACGTCCGCGTCGTCGGGCACCGGTACGAGCGCACAACGGCGCGCAGCGCGGCGGTAGTTGGTGGCCTCCTACCCCGGGGGGGCGGCTACCCGTCGCCGGTCACCGCCGGTGGATGCGGTGGTGACGACGACTCTCCACGGCCCGTGCCGCGGTTCGGCCGCATGTTGTACCGCAGCATCGGTGCGCCGGCGCGGGCGCTCCGCTCCGGGGCGTCCCCGTCGGGCAGCGAGACGGGCCGCCGGCTGAGTTCAGCCGGCGCGGCCGCGCAGTCATCGCCCGCAGGGACGGGTCAGCTGCCCTTCGGCCGCGGGGCCAGCCAGGCCAGGGAGGCGGTGACCAGGGCGCGGACGCCCATGTCGAGAGTGGGCTGGACGACCGGCGCGAAGCGGGAGCTGTGGTTGCTGGGGATGTCCCGGTCGACGGTCCCGGCGCGCTCGGCCTTGCGGTAGGTGTCGGGGTCGATGCCGCCGAGGCCCCAGTAGCTGGACGGGCACCCGAGGCCCGCGGGGAGTTCGCCGAAGTCCTCGCTGGCCGGGACGAGACCGACCGTCAGCGCCCGGTCCCGCCCGAAGGACGCCTCGAACGCGGCGGCGATCCGGCTGGTCGCCTCCTCGTCGTTGTCGGTGACGAAGAACTCGCTCAGGGTCTCGAACTCCGGGTCGCGGTCCGCGCCGGAGGCGGCGCACTCGCTGGTCACGATCCTGCGGACGGCGGTCAGGATGCGGGTGCGTGCCTCCTCGTCGAACGAGCGGATGTTGAGCTGGAGCTCGGCGGTGTCCGGGATGATGTTGGGCCCGCTGCCCGCCCTGATCGAGCCGACGGTGACCACTGCGGGCGTGGTGGCGGAGATCTCGCGCGCCACGACGGTCTGGAGGCGGATGACGACCATGGCGGCCAACACCACCGGGTCGATCGCGCGTTCGGGCATGGAGCCGTGCGCGCCCCGCCCGTGCAGGGTGACGCGGAGGCTGTCGGAGGCCGCCATCATGACGCCGGACCTGGTGAGGACGGATCCGGCGGGCGCGGGCAGCACGTGCTGGCCCAGCGCCACGTCGGGGCGCGGAATCCGCTGGGCGAGACCGTCGTCGACCATCGCCCTGGCACCCGAACCGTTCTCCTCGTTCGGCTGGAAGAGCACGACCAGCGTGCCCTGCCAGACGTCGGTGCCGGCAGCCAGCAGCCGGGCCGCGCCCAGCAGGCAGGTGACGTGCACGTCGTGGCCGCACGCGTGCATCACCGGATGCTCCACGCCGTCACTGTCGGTGCCGGTCGCGGCGGAGGCGTAGGGCAGGCCCGTCTGTTCGCGCACGGGCAGCGCGTCCATGTCCGCGCGCAGCAGGACCGTCGGCCCTTCACCGTTGTGCAGCACGCCGATGACGCCCGTCTGCCCGACCTCCTCGGTGACCTCGTAGTCCCACTCGTTCAGCGCCTGGGCGACGTGACCCGCCGTGCGGTGCTCCTGGAATCCGAGCTCCGGGTGCTGGTGCAGGTCCTTGTAGAAACTCTCCAGGCTCTCGCGGACGTCCCCGAGCCCGGACAGTACGGCTTCGGCTGCCGAGGCCGTCACCGGGTCGCCGGAGTTGCCGGAGTCGGTGGACTCGGAGGAGCCGCCGGACGCGGTCGAACCGCTGGCGTCGGTCATGGCAGGGGCCTTTCCGTGAGAGATGTGCCCCGGGGACAGTGATGTGCCCCGCGGGGGGCGTCGGGGCGGGCGTGAGGGTGCCGGCTGCGCGGCGGTTCGGCGGCCGGGGCGGCCCGGGCGCGGCCTACCGTGACGGGATGGCCGAGAGCATGAACGCACGTGCGCAGTGTTCGGTGCTGTTCCTGGCGGCGGCGTCCGGCTCCGTCGACGCGCTGGCGCTGACCGCACTCGGCCACGTGTTCGCGGGCGTGATGACAGGCAACCTCGTGCTGATGGGGGTCACCGCGGGCAGCGGCGGCGCACGCGGGCTGCCCGCCGCGCTCGCCCTCGCCGGGTACGTGGCGGGCACCGTGCTGGCCGCCAGGGTGTGCCGCGGTGCGGACACCGGCGCGCGGCCCGGCGGCTGGCCGAAGCGGGTGGTGGGGTGCCTGTGGCTGGAGGTGCTGCTGCTGGGCGGGTTCGCCGGGGTGGCGGCCTCCTCGGGCGGCGCGCCCGAGGGAGAGTGGCGGACCGTGCTGCTGGTGACGGCGGCGACGGCGATGGGCCTCCAGTCCTCGGCCATGCTCGCGGGCGGCTCCATGGCGGCGCCGAGCACGTACTTCACCGGCACGCTCACCGCCCTGTTCGCCCAACTGCCCGCGGGCGGCCCGCCGCCCAGCACCTGGGCCGGGCTCCGGCTGGTCGCCGTCGTGGCAGGCGGGGCGGCCGCCGCCGGTCTGCGGATCGTGGCGGCGCCCGCGGCCTTCGCGTGTCCTGCCGTGCTCCTCCTGGTGGCGCTGGCCTGCCAGCGGGCCGGCGCCGCCCGTACCGCCTTGCCGGCGGTACGGGCAGGCCTGCGGCGGTCGCCGGGAGGACGGCGGGAGCGCCGAGGGCGACGGGGATGACGGGGGTGAAGGCTGGCGGCCGGATCCTGTCCCGGTGCCCGCTTCGGGGGCCGGTGCGCGGTGTGCCACGAGAAGGGGGTTCCACCGCGAGCCCGGCAACGACACGACCCGTTCAGGGGCGTTAGGCAGTAAATCACCCAAATGCGAGTTTCCTACCAAGCACACGATCTGTGAAGCTGGTGAAACTCATGGTGACCGTCCCCTACATCAGGAGTACTGGTGATTCTCTCGATCTCGGGTGTCGTGCTGTTGGGCCTGATCGTCTTCCTGTTCTTCCGGAAGGACAATCTCAAGGTCTCCCACGCGCTGGTGTGCGCCCTCTTCGGCTTCTACATCGCGGGCACCGCGATGGCACCCGGCATCAAAGCGGGAGGTGAAAGCCTGGCGAGCCTCCTCGGCGGCATCAAGTTCTAGTCGTCGGCGCGGGTCCGCGGCCGACGCGGCGGACCCGCGGCGAGCAGGCCAGGGAGGAGCTGGGCGTGGGCCGGTGGGCGAAGACGCCGAGGACGCCGAAACCGCTGAAACCGCTTGAACCGCTGAAACCGCCAAAGACACAGCCGCTGTCGTGGCGTGGCGCTCGAAGTGCCGGGCGGGGTGCGGCGCGGGCGGGGGTCGACGGGGTCCTCGACGTGCTGCATCCCGTGCTGGTGCTCTGCCGCGGGGTGCGGTGCCTCACGGTCCGCGGCAGGGCCTGGTGGGACCGCACGCCGAGGGAACGGCGGGGTCCCGCGCTGTTCGTCGCCGCGGCGTGCGGTGCCCTGGTGTGGGTGCTGCCCTTCGGCCCCGTGCTGGCGGCGCTGGGCCTGCTGGCCGCCGCAGGATGGTACGGGAGGGAGGGCGCGACGAGGCCCGCCGCGCGCACGGGGCCCAGCGTCGAGGAGTGCGCGCGCCTGAGGGCGCTCTACGAGGCGCTGGTGCCCTACTTCGCGCCGGCGGAGGATCCGCACCACGAGCCGCTGTACGTCCCCGGGGGTGCGTGGGAGCGCGTCTTCGAGGAGTTCGCGTTCCGCGACGGGCGGATCAGCGACCTGCTGCTGAGCTACCCGGCCGCGTTCCTCGACGGCGAGCCCGAGGAGCGGCTGCGGGTCGAGCGCGTGCTGGCGGCCAAGACCGGCCGGGGGCGCGAGTACCGCTTCAGCTGGGATATGGAGGGCAACCGGCTGGAGATGGCGGCACTCGCACCGCTCCCCTGCGGCGTACTGGCCCGGCCGTTCGTCACGGCGCCCGGCGAGACGGTGCTCGGCTTCACGGACGGCTACGAGGTCCGGCGCACCGTTCCCGTGCACTTCCTGGGCGCGGCCGCCCCCCTCGACGTACCGCCCGTGGTGTGGCGCACCGGGCACCGCGCGACGGAGCCACACCTGCTGGCCGTGGGAACGCCGGGGGCCGGGACGAGTTCGCTGCTGCGCTCGCTCGCGCTCCAGGCGCTGCACCGGGGCGAGGTGCTGTTCGTCGACGGCGACGGGGGCGGCGAGTTCTCCTGTTTCGCGGCGCGCCACGGAGTGCTGGGCGTGGAGTCGACGCTGCCCGGCGCGCTGTCCGCGCTGGAGTGGGCGGCACGGGAGACCGAGCGGCGGTTGCTGGTGACCAGCAGGGCAAGACAGCGCGGCGAGCCGGTGCCCGAGGAGGTCAGGCAGCCGCTGTGGATCGTGCTGGACCGGCCCGCGGCGCTCAGCCATCTCGCGGACGCCGAGGAGAGGATCGACCCGCAGCAGTTGCTGCGGGTGCCGCTGCGGCACGGCCGCGCCGCCGGCGTGACCGTCGTGGTGGCCGAGCAGTTCGAGGATCTGGACATGCTCACGGACACCGTTTTGGCGCACGCCAGGGCCAGGGTGGTGCTCGGCTCCGTGTCGCCCGGGCAGGCGGGAGCCGTGCTCGGTGAGGCACCGCAGACCGGCCCGGGAGCGCACGTGGCGCGCGGCCGGGGGTTCGCCAGACTGGGCCAGGGGCCGGTGCTGCGGCTGCAGGTGCCCGCCACGCCCGACCCGTTGGACGAGACGGTGGGTGAGCCCGAACGGCTGGCGGTCGGCCAGTTGCTGCCGGCGTCCGTGCACGAGCCGTCCACGGGCGAGGGCGCGGCGGCCACCGCGTTCCGGGTCGCCCCTCCGCGGGAGGGCCAGGCCACGTAGGAGCGGGGCAGGCCCCTTACTGCAAGGGTCAGGCCACGTAGGAGCGGGGCAGGTCGGAGGGGGTGGGGGCGCCGGAGCGTACGAGGTCGGCGGCGGCCGCGAGCCGTCCCGCGGCCTCCCTGGCGAGCGGCTCGGCGATGGTGAACGGGAGCCGGACGAACCCCTCGAAGGCGCCGTCCACACCGAACCGCGGACCCGACGGCACGCGCACGCCCAGCTGTTCGGCCGCCTCGGCGATCCGGGACCCGGACAGACCACCGGTGCGCACCCACAGAGTGAGGCCGCCGTGCGGCACGGTGAACTCCCAGTCGGGCAGCAGGTCGCGCACGGCAGCGGTGAGCGCCTCGCGGTTCTCCCTGGCCCGCGCGCGGCGGAGCGTGACGGCCTGTTCCCAGCCGTCGCCCGACAGCAGTTCGCTGACGGCGAGCTGTTCGAGGACGGGGCTGCCCAGGTCGGCGTAGGCGCGGGCCGCGGTGAGACTGCGGATCACCTCGGGTGCGGCGCGGATCCAGCCGATGCGCAGCCCGGCCCAGATGGACTTGCTGACGGAGCCGACGGTGATGACGGTCGAACCGCCCGGGTCGTAGGCCGCCATGGGCGGGGGCATCTCCAGGCCAGGGGACCCGGTGGCGGGGGTGCCGGTGGCCCCCGGCGGTCCGAGCGGCAGTTCGGCCATGGTCTCGTCGGCGATGAGGACCGTGCCCGAGGCACGGGCCGCGCCGATCAGTTCGCGGCGCTGCTCCGCGTCGGCCAGGGCGCCCGTCGGGTTGTGGAAGTCCGCGACGACGTACCCGAGCCGGGGCGCGGCCTCGCGCAGGGTGCGGTGCCAGGCGGGCAGGTCCCATCCGGCGAGCCGGTCGGCCATGGGTACCGGGACGAGGCGGCCGCCGGTCTCGCGCAGCAGTTGCAGGATGTTGGCGTAGGAAGGGTGTTCGACGGCGATGCGCTCCCCGCGCGGCACCAGCAGCCGGGCCAGGGCGGCCACACCGCCCATGGCGCCGGTGGTGACCATGATCTGCTGCGGCATGGTGGGTACGCCCAGCGCGGTGTAGCGCGCGGCGACCGTCTCCCGCAGCACGGGCAGCCCCGCCGGGTAGTCGCCGTGGGTGTGCGCGTAGGGGGCCAGGGCCGGCAGTGCCCGCTGGAAGGCCTCGCTCATGTACGGCTCGGGGGCGGGCAGCGCGGCGCAGCCCAGGTCGATGACGGTGCCCTCGTTCTCCGGCGGGAGGGGGTCGAGTCCACGGGTGGGCAGTGGCTTGCCCGCCGGCACGGTGGTCCAACTGCCGGAGCCGCGGCGCGATGCGAGGAACCCGTCGGCGCGCAGCGCCTCGAAGGCCGCGGCGACGGTGGTACGGCTCACCGACAGCGCGGACGCGAGTTCCCGCTCGGCGGGCAGCCGGGTCGCGACGGGGATACGGCCCTCCAGGACGAGCAGCCGCAGGCCGTCGGCCAGGGAACGGTAAGCGGGCACCTTGCGCGCTACGTCGGCGGCGCTCCCGCCCGCAAGCACGCTTCCCGGAGCGATCAGGTCCCGCGCCGCTCCCTTGGCCTCGCGCCGCACCGAGTGCTGCGAACCCAGGAGCCGCGCGAGCTGCACGGCGCCCACCGCGGAGTTCCAGTGCGCCATCTCTTCGGTCCACCTCTCCGAGATTGGCCATAGAAATGGCCTGCTTCCATGCCACAGAGTGCCACGCGACGGTCCACCGGCACGAGAAGGGGTAGGTCTTTGTCCACATCGAGAGGTTCCGGCAGTTCCGGCGGTTCCAGCAGGCGTCTGCCCCGTCGGCTCGTCCAGCTGTACGTGGGTCTCGTGCTGTACGGGGCGAGCGCGGCGCTGATGGTCCGCGCGGAGCTGGGACTGGACCCGTGGGACGTCTTCCACCAGGGGGTGTCCGAACACACGGGCCTGTCCATCGGCACCGTCTCGATCGTCGTCGGGGCGCTGGTGCTGCTGTTGTGGTGGCCGCTGCGGGAGCGCCCCGGGCTGGGCACGGTCTCCAACGTCTTCCTGGTCGGTCTGTCGATGGACGCCACCTTGTGGCTGCTGCCGCACGCGGACGCGCTCGTCTTCCGGATCGGGCTGCTGGTCGCCGGTGTGGTGCTGAACGGCGCCGCGACCGGCCTCTACATCTCTGCGCGCTTCGGCCCGGGGCCCCGTGACGGGCTGATGACGGGGCTGCACAGGGTCACGGGCCGCTCCATCCGGCTCGCGCGAACGGGGATCGAGGTGGCGGTGCTGATCAGCGGCATCCTGCTGGGCGGCGCCTTCGGCGTGGGGACGGTGCTGTACGCGCTGGCGATCGGCCCGCTCGCCCAGTTCTTCCTCCGCGTCTTCGCCCTGCCCGAGCAACAGGGCACCGGGGGCACCGGGGGCACCGGGGGCACCGGCGTAGAGGGTGCCGCGGGCTCGGGCGCAGAGGGTGCCGCAGCCTCCGGCGCGGAGAGCGCGGAGAGCACGAAGGGTACGCAGCGCGCCTCTCGGGTGGTGGCCCGTGGCGGCCGGCAGCGGCGCGCGATACTGCGGCGGTGACGAACGTACGACCGACAGACGGCCGTTCCCCCGGCCCCGCGCATCCCTTCCTGGCCCACCCGGCACCGCTGGCCTTCGCACACCGGGGCGGTGCCGCCTCGGGCCTGGAGAACACCCACGCGGCCTTCGCCCGCGCCGCCGAGCTCGGCTACCGCTACATGGAGACCGACGTCCACACCACCGCCGACGGCGCCCTGGTGGCCTTCCACGACGCGACGCTGGACCGCACCACGGACGCCGACGGCCCGATCGCCGGGCTGAGCCTGGCCGAGGTGCGCAGGGCCCGGGTGGCGGGCAGGGAGCCGATACCGCTCTTCGCCGACCTGCTGCGCTCGCTGCCCCGCGCACGCTGGAACATCGACGTCAAGGCCGCGGACGCGCTCGTCCCCCTGCTGGAGTTGCTGGAGCGCGAGGACGCCTGGGACCGGGTGTGCGTCGGCTCGTTCGACGAGGCGCGGGTGGCCAGGGCACGGGCGCTGGCCGGGCCGCGGCTGCTGACCTCGCTGGGCACCGGCGGAGTCCTGGCCCTGCGGATGCGCGCCTGCCGGCTGCCCTGGCGGCTGCCGAGGGGCGCCGGGTGCGCTCAGGTGCCCGAACGGCACGGCCTGGTACGGGTCGTGGACCGCGCCTTCGTACGGGCGGCGCACGCGCGCGGGCTCCAGGTGCACGTGTGGACGGTCAACGACCGCGCACGCGCCGAGGCGCTGCTGGACCTGGGCGTCGACGGCATCATGACCGACCAGCTGGAGATGGTGCGCGAGGTGTTCACCGAGCGCGGTGTCTGGCCGCGGGACTGAACGGGCAGGGCGGAGCCGGCCGGGCGGTCTGGCGGTCCCTGAGCCGGAGGCTCGGCGGGGAGGGCGGCGCTCAGCCGACGGCGCGGTCGAGAAAGCTACCGACGGCCCGCGCGAATCCGTCCGGGTCGTCCTCGTACAGCCAGTGGCCGCAGCCGGGGAAGGCGACCAGTTCGGTGCGGGGGCGTTCGTCTGCCATCCGGCGGGCCACCCGCTCGGACAGCATGAAGCTGTGCTCGGCGCGCATCAGCAGCGCGGGTTGCCCGGAAGCCCGCCACCAGGCGCTCAGGTCCCCGGCGAAGGCGCGCTGCGAGGCCATCATGGCGCCGGGGTCGCACAGCAGCCCCCAGCCGTCGTGGAACTCGGCGGCGCTGTCCAGAAAGTAGCCCGCGTCCGGAACGCCGTGCGCCTCGATGGCGGAACCGAGCGCGCGGCGGCTCGCGGCGCGGCGCGGCCACCTCGAACAGTCGAGCACGGGATGGGCTTCGGGTTCCCGGTTGAGCACGGTCATGTCGGCGACGAGCAGGGCGCGGACCCGCTCGGGGGCCCGCGCGGCGAGGACGAAGGCGACGGCGCCGCCCATGGAGTGGCCGAGTACGGCGGCGGAGGGGATGGCGAGCGCGTCCAGGAGGGCCGCGGCGTCGTCGGCGTAGGCCTCGGGAGCGTAGGTGTCCGCCCGGTCGGAGTGGCCGTGGCCGCGCTGGTCGGGGGCGAGAAGGCGGTAGCGGCCGGCGAGCGCGCGGGCCAGCGGTGCGAAGATCCGGCCGCGTCCGAAGTGACCGTGCAGGGCCAGGAGTGCGGGCCTGGGGCCTTGCGAGTCGAGGTAGGTGACGCGGCGGCCGCCGACGGTGGCGGTGCGCTCGGCCGGTCCTGACGCGCCCTGTGGCTGCTCGCGGTCCTGTGACACGGCGGGGCACTCCTCACGGTACGGGGGCGGATCAACGGGGGGGGGATCAGCGGATACCAGCAGGCCCCCGGAAGGAAGGCGGGCCCGCGAAGGGCGTGCGGGCGCCGCTCAGCCTGCCAGACGCCCGGGCGAGAGCTCGGGGCCTTTCCGTCGCCGGAGCGGCGGACTGTAGTCTCCCCGCACCGGTTTCGAAGATCGTCCGACGATCAGCACACGATCGCCCGACGAGCGGTACGGGCCGTGAAGCGGGGTACGGGGAGGAACGGAATGGGCGCGGTCACGGCACAGGCACCACAGGGCGAGGGCGACGCGGAGCCCGGCGCGTTCGGCGACGTACGGGAGCGGCGGCGCGAGCAGCGCGGCTGGTGCTTCTACGACTGGGCCAACTCCGTCTTCTCCACCAGCGTGCTCACCGTCTTCCTCGGCCCGTACCTGACCGAGGTGACCAAGGCGGCGGCGGACGCGGACGGGTACGTGCACCCGCTGGGCATCCCGGTGCGCGCCGGCTCCTTCTTCCCGTACGCGGTCTCGGCCTCCGTGCTGCTGTCGGTGCTGGTGATGCCGCTGGCCGCCGCGTTCGCCGACCGCACAGGACGCAAGAAGCCGCTGCTGGGGGCCGCGGCCTACCTGGGTGCCGGAGCGACGACGGGCATGTACTTCCTGGACGGCGACCGCTATCTGCTCGGCGGCGTGCTGCTGGTGGTCGCCAACGTCAGCTTCGCCGTCTCGGTCGTGCTCTACCACGCCTTCCTGCCGCAGATCGCGCCGCCCGAGGAGCGCGACGCGGTCTCCTCACGCGGCTGGGCGTTCGGCTACGGCTCCGGGGCGCTCGTGCTGGTGGCGAACCTGGGGCTGTTCCTGGGCCACGACGCGCTGGGCGTGACCGAGTCGGTGGCCGTCCGGATCTGCCTGGCCTCGGCGGGCCTGTGGTGGGCCGTCTTCACCGTCGTACCGCTGCTGCGCCTGCGGGAGCGGCCCGTCGCCGCACGGCACGGGGCGGGGCGCGCCCCCTTCGGGCAGGGGTTCCGCCAGTTGGCCGGAACGCTGAGACAGTTGCGCCGCTATCCGCTGACCCTGCTCTTCCTGCTGGCGTACCTGCTCTACAACGACGGCATCCAGACCGTGATCACCCAGGCGTCGGTCTACGGCTCCGAGGGCCTCGGGCTCGACCAGACGACGCTGATCGGCGCCATCCTGCTGGTGCAGGTGCTCGCCGTGGCGGGTGCTCTGCTGCTGGGCAGGCTCGCGGCCCGGTACGGCGCCAAGCGCACCATCCTGGGCTCGCTCGTGGCCTGGACGGTGACGGTGGCCGCGGGCTACTTCCTGCCCCGCGAGGAGCCGGTGTGGTTCTACGCGCTGGCGGTGGGCATCGGTCTCGTGCTGGGCGGCAGCCAGGCGCTGTCCCGCTCCCTCTTCTCGCACCTGGTGCCCGCCGGCAAGGAGGCGGAGTACTTCGCGCTGTACGAGATCAGCGACCGCGGCACCAGCTGGCTGGGGCCGCTGGTGTTCGGTCTCGCCTTCCAGCTGACGGGCGACTACCGGTACGCGATCCTGTCGCTGGTGGTCTTCTTCGCCCTCGGTTTCGCCCTGCTGGCGCGGGTACCCGTACGGCGCGCGGCGGCGGCCGTGGGCAACGTCGCACCGGGCCGGATTCAGACCTGATTTAGACCTGGGGGTGCCGGGCCGGTAGTGTACGCCCTTGGCCCACCGGACTGACCCGTTACTGCGTGCAGAAGAGATGCGAACAGTGGGTGACATCTCCTGTCATTTGTGACAAACCGGTCATCGGCGGGTACCGCAGATCAACGAAGCGGCGGCACGAGGAGCAGCGGCGTGCGGCCCCTCCGTCACGAGTGGAGGTGCGTGACGGGTGGGTGATCTCCCCACGCGGGAATCTTCACCGGCGGCCGGACGTTGACCGGATGACGACGACAGCGACACCTGTCCTGTGGGCGACCAGCCCGGGAGGCACGAATTCATGAGTGAGCGAGCTCTTCGCGGCACGCGACTCGTGGTGACCAGCTACGAGACCGACCGCGGTATCGACCTGGCTCCGCGCCAGGCCGTGGAGTACGCATGCCAGAACGGACATCGATTCGAGATGCCGTTCTCGGTAGAGGCCGAGATTCCGTCCGAGTGGGAGTGCAAGGTGTGCGGCGCACAGGCCCTCCTGGTCGACGGCGAGGGTCCCGAGGAGAAAAAGAGCAAGCCCGCGCGTACGCACTGGGACATGCTCATGGAGCGGCGCACCCGCGAGGAGCTCGAGGAGGTCCTCGCCGAGCGGCTCGCCGTGCTGCGTTCGGGCACCATGAACCTCGCGGTGCACCCCCGTGACGACAGCGGGAACAAGCGCAAGTCCGCCTGACCCCCGTCGGCCAAGGCGCCGAGTACACGACGAGAGGGCCCGGCCCACGCGAGCGCAGCGTGGACCGGGCCCTCTCGTACGTCCCGGCTGCGCGGGCCGCTCTCGTATGTCCCGGCTGCGTGGACTGCTCTCGTACGTCCGTCCGGTCCGGACCTACGTGCCCGGACCGGTCAGGACACGAGAGGCGCTCAGCGCCCCTGCTCGCCGCCGCGCCCGCGCTCCGCGTCACGGCCCTGTCCCCCACCGCGCTCCTGTGGCTCGTCGTCGCGGACGACCTCGCCCTGGACGACCTTGCCGTCGGGGCGGTGCATGCGTGCCTGCTGCTCGGCCGCCCGCGCCTGCTGGTAGGTGTCACCGAGGCCGCCCGGCGGGAAGCCGCTGCGCCGCTGAAGGAACCGCTCGGTGGTGCCGCGCAGCAGCTTGGCGGTCGGCGGGAAGAGGCACAGCAGTCCGGCCACGTCCGTCAGCAGGCCCGGGATCATCAGCAGCAGACCGCCCAGCATGGCGGTGCCGTTGCCACCGCGGCCGTGCGCCCCGGTCTTCTCGTCGGGGGACGTGCCGTCGGGCCGGCCACCGGCCCTGGCCTGGTCCTGGGCGTGCTGCACCGTCTCGGCGAGGTTGTTCCAGGCGCGGCGGCCCGCTCGCTTGATCACGGCCGAGCCCAGCACCAGGCCCGCGACCAGCACAAGGAACACGGTGAACCCGCCGGCCGCCTCCCCCACCAGGATCAGCAGCCAGATCTCCAGCACGATCCACGCCGCGACGGCCAGCGGTACCAGCGTCCGGGCACGGGAACGGGGCGGCCTAGGCGGCGGGGCGCCGCCGGAACCGGAACCTTCCCCTCGCCCCGGACCGCCGCCTCCACCGCCCGAGTCCTGTCCTGAGGGCCCGTACGGAAAGGGTGCGCGCGTCGTCATGTCTCCAGTGTGCCTGGCGGCGCGTAGGGAAGGGGTCAGTGCTCCTTGCGGTGGGTGACCTTCTTGACCCGGTCCTCGACGCCCCACGCCGCGATCCGCCACAGGGCCTCCGCCACGATGTCCCGGCTCATCTTCGAGTCGCCGCGCTCCCGCTCGACGAAGGTGATCGGCACCTCCACCACGTGGTAGCCGGCGTGCACGGTGCGCCGGGTGAGGTCGACCTGGAAGCAGTAGCCCTGGGAGGTGATGGCGTCCATGTCGATGCCCTCGAGCGTCTCCCTGCGGAAGGCGCGGAAGCCCGCCGTCACGTCCCGCACGTCCACGTCCAGGAGCAGCCGCGAGTAGGTGCTGGCACCCCGCGAGAGGAACTCCCGGGACTTGGGCCAGTTGACGATGCGGCCGCCGGGCACCCAGCGGGACCCGATGACCAGGTCGGCGCCGCCCAGCGCGGTCAGCAGCCGGGGCAGCTCCTCGGGCGGGTGGGAGCCGTCGGCGTCCATCTCGACCAGCACGCCGTAGCCGGCCTCGATGCCCCAGCGGAAGCCCGCCAGGTAGGCGGCGCCCAGACCCTCCTTGCCCTTGCGGTGCAGCACGTGCACGTGGGCGTCCTCGGCGGCGATCTCGTCGGCGATCTTGCCGGTGCCGTCCGGGCTGTTGTCGTCGGCGACGAGGATGTGCGCCTCGGGCACGGCCTCCCGCACCCGGGAGACGACGGGTCCCAGGTTGTCGGCCTCGTTGTAGGTCGGGATGATGACCAGGGCTGTGCCGAGGGGGCCGTACCGCCGCTGTCCGCCGTCCTTCACTGGTGCTGCCCCTCCGTTTGAGCCTGTCGGTCGTGCTGATCGTGGTCGGTGCCTTGCGGTGCTTCCCCCTGCCCTTCGGCACCCGCGGCGGCCGTGGTCGGGGCCGCCCCCTCGCGGGCGCCGCGCTTCCTGCGGCCGAGGAGCCAGGCCCCGGCGCAGGCGAGCACGCCCACGATAGCGATCACCCACTCGGGAGCCGCACCGACGCGGTCGGCGACGGTGAGATCGTCGCGCAGCGGGAGCGTGCCGGTCAGCACGTCCTGGGTGAACTCCTGTGTCCGCTGCGTGACGGTACCGTCGGGCGCGACGATGGCGCTGATGCCGCTGGTCGCCGCCGTCACCACGGCGCGCCCGTGCTCGATGGCGCGCAGCTTGGACATCACCAGCTGCTGCTCGGGCTGGCCTGTGTTGCCGTAGGTGGCGTTGTTGGTCTGGACGACGAGTGCGCGGGCGCCGTCCTTGACGGTGTCCCGGGGGATCTCGTCGTAGGCGACCTCGAAGCAGATGACGTCGCCCAGCCGGGCGGGCCCCGTCTGGAGCACCCCGGTGTGGTCACCCGGGTAGAAGTCCCTGGGGATCTGCTGGAGACGCGTGATGACCTTGCTGAGCTGGTCGCGGAAGGGCACGTACTCGCCGAACGGCACCGGGTGCTGCTTGGTGTAGGAGGCCCCTGGCCCCTTCTTCGGGTCCCAGACGATGCCCTGGTTCTCGACGTAGCCCTGCTTGGTGGGGTGGTCGACGAGAGCCCCGACGAGGACGGGAACGCCGACGGCCTTGACGGCCTCCTCGATGCGGTCGCCCGCCTCGGGGTACTTGTAGGGGTCGAGGTCGGAGGAGTTCTCCGGCCAGATCACCAGGTCCGGCTTCGGTTCCTTGCCCTGCTTGATCCGCTCGGCGAGGTCGAGGGTGGCTTCGACGTGGTTGTTGAGGATCTGCATGGGCCGGCCGAGGAAGTCCATGCCCGGCTGCTGCACGTTGCCCTGGACGACGGCGATGCGGGCCGTGTCGGCGGCCTGGGTCGGTACCGGCACGGCGAACCCGGCGAGGGTGACGGCGGCCGCCAGGGCGAGGGCACCGAGCCCGGTGACGTAGGCGCGGGGGGTGCGGGCGGCGCGGGCGGTGGCCCGGCGCAGCCGCCAGGCGGTGAGCACGACGGCGGCCAGCAGGGTCCCCGTCAGCGCGACCGCGAAGGTGACGAGGGGGGCGCCGCCGAGTGCGGCCAGCGGGGTGAAGGGCGATCCGGTGTTCGCGAAGGCGAGACGTCCCCAGGGGAAGCCCCCGAACGGGAGACGGTCGCGCAGGAACTCCTCGGTCACCCACAGGCAGGCGCCCCACAGCGGCCAGGCGGGCAGCCGCGAGGTGAGCGCGAGCCCGGCGCCGAGGCCGAGCACGAACAGCCCCTGCAGGAAGGCGAGCCCGATCACCGCGTCCCAGCCGACGACGTGCAGCCACGTGAGCAGGACGAGGAAGAAGGGCCAGCCGAACGCCAGCCCCGACCACGCGCCCTGGCGGCCGGTCCGGCCGCGGGTGAGCAGGCTCAGCGCGGCGACGGCCACCAGCGAGAGCGGCCACAGGTCGTACGGTGGGAACGCCAGCGCGAGCGCCACTCCGCTGAGGGCCGCCAGCGCCGTACGGCGCCACTCCCGCCGGGCCAGCGCCGCCAGCCGCCGCAGCCTGCCGGGGCGTTCGGACCTTCCGGGCCGGGGCTCTTGGGAGTCCGGCGGAACGTCACTGCGCGCGACGTGCCCTTCCGCCGGCGCGGTCGCACTCTCCTCGGCGGGCGACGGCTCGGCGGGTGCCGCGCTGACGCCCTCGGGCGCGCTGCGGGGCGCGGCGGGCTTCGCCGTGCGCTCCCGGGAGCCGTCCGGGGAGGAGGCGGGGGTGGTGTCGGGGCCCGATGCCAAGGTCGCGGCCTTCCTAGCAGGTCGTGCGGTGCGGGTCGTGCGGTGGTGAGGTGACCGTACAACGCGCGGGGGCCGCCAGGGGGCCCGGGAGGCGTAAAGCGGTGGGGGCGCGGGCGCGCAGAAGGCCCGGGGACCGGAGGGCGGATCTGCGGATCGGGGCCCGGCGCCCTTCGGGCCGACCTGGGACCCGCTGGCTGCGGATCTACCGAAAGCCGTTGTCTACTGAGCGTCCGGGCCCCGTACCGGGTCACACCCGCCGGCCGGCGGAGGGTTCTGTTCCCCGTGCCGTCGGCGCTGGACCTGGCTCGCAGCGGTGGTGCGCCGGTGCGGTACACCACCCCTGGCCCAGCGGGGTTCGACGACAGCGCGGAAGCTCCCCGGTCGGACGTCCTGTTGGTGGACGCGGCCGAACCTACCCGGCTCCGGGCGTTCGTTGTCAACAGCCCGCCTACCTGGGGTGTTTCTCCAAATCAGCAGGTCAGTAGCGAGATGAGGACCACGGCACGGCGGGCGGAGGGGTCTCGTTCAGCCGTATCGCGCCGCCGACATCACTCGTCCGGCCGTGCGTAGACCGTACGTCCGCCGACCACCGTCCGCAGGCAGACGGGCACTTCGCGGCCCGGCGTCAGATCGGGCAGCCCCGGGGTACCGGAGCGCGGGTCGGTGGACCAGTTGGCCACCCGGGTGTCGGGGGCCTGGACGATGAGCGGCCCGGTGCGCCACACCGCGTAGTCGGCCGGTGCGCCGGGAACGAGGACACCCGCGTCGTCACGGCCGAGCGCGCGCCAGCCGCCGCGCGTGTGCGCGGTGAAGGCGCCGCGCACGGAGATCCGGTGCGCGTGGGTGCGGTGGAAGGCGGCGGCCCTGACGGCCTCCCAGGGGCCGAGCGGGGTGACGGGGCTGTCGGAGCCCAGCGCGAGGGGCACCCCGGCGCGCAGCAGTGCCGCGTACGGGTTGAGGGTGGCGGCCCGTTCGGCGCCCAGGCGCCGCGCGTACATGCCGTCCGTACCGCCCCAGGCCGCGTCGAAGCCCGGCTGCACGGAGGCGGTGAGGGCGAGGTCGGCGAAGTCCGCGACGGTCGCCTCCGTCAGCATCTCGGCGTGCTCGACACGGTGCCGGGCGGCCCGCACGCGGGCCGTGCCGACGCTCTCGGCGGCGCGGCGCACGCCGTCGGTGACGGACCGGATGGCGGCGTCGCCGATGGCGTGGAACCCGGCCTGCAGCCCGGCCTCGGTGCAGGTAGCGACGTGGGTGGCGACGGTGGCGGCGTCCAGTTGGCCGTTGCCTGTGGTGTGGGGCGCGTCCGCGTACGGGGAGCACAGGTGCGCGGTGTGGGAGCCGAGGGAGCCGTCGGCGAACAGGTCGCCCGCCGCGCCGAGGGCACCGAGCTGTCTGACCCGGTCCGCTTCCTTTGCTGACGTGACGAGTTCCGCCCAGTATCCGAAGACCCGAGGTCCCGCTTCCTCCGCGGCGAGTGCGAGGAGGGAGGTGAAGTCCTCCTCGCCGGAGATGTCGGGGCCCGCGCACTCGTGCAGCGCGCCGATGCCGAGCGAGGCGGCGTGCTCCCGGGCGGCCCGCTGGGCCTCGGCACGCTGCTGCGGGGTGAGGGTGGCGTGCGCGGCCTCGCGCACGGCGTGGTGCGCGTCGCCCGTCAGGGGCGCGTCGGCGCTGTACCCCGCGCGGGTGGTGATCCCGGGCACCAGGTCGAGCATCGCCGTGGTGGCGAGGGCGGAGTGGACGTCGATCCGGGTCAGGTACAGCGGGCGTCCACCGGTCGCCTCGTCGAGCTCCGCACGTCCTGGGTGGCGCTGCTCGGGCCAGGCGCTGGCGTCCCACCCCGTGCCCAGCAGCACCCGGTCGTGCGGCCGGTCCTCAGCGTAGGCGCGGACGCGGGCGAGCGCGTCGCCGAGCGTGCGCGCGTCCGACAGGTCGAGGCCCGTCAGCGCCAGTCCGGTCGCCGTGGTGTGGACGTGCGCGTCGGTGAACGCCGGGGTGACGAGGGCGCCGTCGAGGTAGCCGACCTCGTCGACGTTCTCGGCGAACGAGTCGGCAGCGCCCTCCGACCCGATCCAGGCGATGCGCTCGCCCTCCACCACCATCGCGGTCGCGAACGGATCGGCGGGGCTGTGGACCTCGCCGCCGCGCAGCAGCAGGGTGCGGGGCGTGGCGGGGGTTGTGCTGTCGCTCATGGGGACAGTCTCCCGCTTACGGACGCCGCGCCGGTGCGCGGGGGTGGAGCGCGCCCGTGAGGGGTCAGACGCGGGGCGGGCGGGCCTCGTACGGCGTGGACAGGACGACGGTGGTGCGGGTGGAGACCCCGGCCAGGGTGCGGATCCTGGCGAGCAGGTGCTCCAGCTCGATGGGGGTGGCGACGCGCACCTTGAGGATGTAGTTCTCGTCGCCCGCGACGCTGTGGCAGGCCTCGATCTCGGGCACGTCGGCCAGCCGGTCGGCGATGTCGTCCGGGGCGCTGGGGTCGAACGGTTTGACGGAGATGAAGGCCATCATGGGCAGCCCGACGGCCTCGGCGTCCACGAGCGCGGCGTAGCCGCGGATGACGCCGCGCTGCTCGAGGCGGCGTACGCGCTGATGCACGGCCGAGGTGGACAGGCCGGTAGCCTTGCCCAGGTCGGTATAGCTCATCCGCCCGTCCCTGACGAGCAGTTCCACGATCTGACGGTCGAGTTCCTCCACAGCGGATCACCGTAGCGCCCCCGCGCCGTCCGCGCAGCGAGTGCGCCCCGGCGCACGGGGACGGCGCGCCGTGGCACGCGGGGGCAGCACCGGAAGCACGGAACCATGAGGTATGTGATGAAGGCCACACTTATGCACCGGCGTCCAACGGCACGGGGCGATTACGCGTGTGGCACGACGGGAAGTGCTTGCTGTGGCCGGAGCCGAGAGCCCGGCCGTTCCATCAAGGGGGATCACATGCGTACGACGAAGTCCCGCTCCGCTCGCCAGGACACCGCTCACCTGAGCGACGCTCACCAGGGCGAGGCAACTGCCCTTCTGGACGGCTCCGAGGTGTCCGACGAGCCGCCCGGATCCGTTTTCGAGGACGAGATGTACGAAGCCCTCCGCGTCCGGTGTCCCGACTGCGCCCAGGCGATCGCGGTCTTCTCCTCAGAGCGTGAGCTGCCGCGCCACGGGCTGTGCGCCTCACCGTGGAATCCGTTCGGTCTGACGGTGTGCCAGGGCTCCGGCCGCCCGGTGCGGGACGCCGAGCCGTGGGACCGCGAGCCGAAGGAGCACACGGTCGGCGAACTGCTGCGGCTGCCCGAGAGCCTGGACTGGCGCACCCAGCCGTTCTCCCACGTGGTGCTCCCCGGCTCCCGCCCGGCCAGGCGCGCGCACGCCGGGGTCGAGTGACCGCGCGTCACTCCCCCGCACCGGCCTCCACCCCGCTCAGGTAGCCCTCCTCCCGCACCTCCTCCAGCGTGCCGCGGTGCAGGGTCAGGGCATCCGTGGCCAGGCGGCTGAGCGGGCGTTTCCTCCCCCTCGCCTCCGAGGAAGAGCTGAGCGCACAGCGCCGTACGGGCCCGCGTGGATCCCGTACGGCTGGGGACCCGGGCACCCGAGGAGGCGGCCATGGCGAAGGCGAGCACGAAGAGCAGGACAGGCACGAAGAGCAGCACGAAGAGCAGCAGCAACAGTGGCTCCGGCCGGCAGCGGGCGCTGGTCAGGGAGCTGCTGAAGCGGCACGGGACGACCTACGCGCACGACGCCGGCATCACTCTGCGCGACACCCCCATGCCCCTGTACCAGCTGCTGGTCCTCTCCATGCTGCTGTCCGCCCGGATCCGCGCGGACATCGCGGTCGCCAGCGCGCGGGCGCTCACGGACGCGGGCATGAAGAACCCGCGGCGGATGGCCGACGCCACCTGGCAGCAACGGGTGGACGCGCTCGGCGTGGGCGGCTACCGCCGCTACGACGAGCGGACCTCCACGATGCTCGGCGAGGGCGCGGAACTGGTGCTCGAACGGTGGGGCGGCGACCTGCGCAGGCTGCGCAGGAGCGACGACCCCGAGGGCGCCCTGCGTGAGGTGCCCGGCATCGGGCCCATGGGCGTCTCGATCTTCCTGCGCGAGGCCCAGGCGGTGTGGCCTGAATACCAGCCCTACCTGGACGGCAAGGCGCTCCAGGGGGCGCGGAAGCTGGGGCTGCCGGAGTCGGCCGGGAAGCTGGCCGGCATGGTGGGGAAGGACGAGCTGGCGCCGCTGGCGGCCGGGCTGGTGCGGGCGGCGCTCAGCTCGAAGGTGGCCGACGAGGTGCGTCAGGCGGCGGAGGCCTGAGACGCGGGGCGCGGCGCCTACAGCTCCACCAGCGCCTGCACCGGCAGGTGGTCGCTCGGGTACTGCCCGTCGCGCGCGTAGGTGAGGATCTCCGCGCGGCGTGTGCGGACCCCGGGCGAGGCGAGGATCCAGTCGATGCGGTCGCCGTCCGGCACCAGCGGCTCGTAGCCGTGGAAGGTGCCGTACAGCGTGCTGCGGCTTTCGGCCGCGTCCCAGGTGTCGGTCAGTTTCCCGTCCGAGAGCAGGGTGTCGTAGACGGGGTTGGCGTGCGCGGGGACGTTGAAGTCGCCGGTGACCAGGCGCGGGAGCGCCGCATCCAGCTCGCCGAGCCGGTCGGTGATGAGGTCCGCCGAACGTGCGCGGGAGTGCTGGTTCTGGTGGTCGAGGTGGGTGTTGAGGTGGAACAGCTCGCGGTCGGTGACCAGATCGCGGAACCGTACCCAGGTGACCATCCGGATGACGGTGTTGCCCCACGTCGTCGAACCGATCAGCGCGGGCTGGTCGGAGAGCCAGAAGTGGTCGTATGCGAGCGGGAGCAGTCTGCGGACGTCGTAGAAGACGGCCATGAACTCATCCCTGCTGCCGCCGGCCCGGCCGGTGCCGATCCAGTCGTAGCGGGATCTGCCGAGGTCCGCCGCGATGTCCTTCAGCTGCGCGTAGAGCCCCTCCTGGGTGCCGATCAGGTGCGGGCGCTCGCGCTGGAGCAGCGCCCGGGTGACCGGGCGCCGCTCGGGCCAGCTGTGGGGCGGGGTCGCGGAGGCGTACCGCAGGTTGAACGACATGACACGGAGCGTCCGGCTCCGGCCGCCGCCCCCGGGCCGGCCCGGCTGCTGGGCGGGTACGGCGCGCGCGGTGGCGGCGTGCGCACCGGCGGCGCCGGCCGCGAGGGGGACGGCGAGTGCCGCCGCCGCGGCGGTGCGGATGCCGCCTCGGCGGGTGAAGCGTGGTGCGGCTGACGACATGTGAGTCCTCCCTGGGTCCTGAGTGGATCTGGGTGGTTCTCGTGCGCGCCCCGCGGGGCTTCAGCTCCTGCTCTCCGGGCCCGCCAGGTGCCGGGCGATCACCATGCGCTGGATCTGGTTGGTGCCCTCCACGATCTGCAGGACCTTCGCCTCGCGCATGTACCGCTCGACGGGGAAGTCCGCCGTGTAGCCGTAGCCGCCCAGCAGTTGCACGGCGTCGGTGGTGACGCGCATGGCGGTGTCGGTGCAGAAGAGTTTGGCCATCGCGGCCTGCCGGGAGAACGGCTCGCCCGCGTCGCCGCGCCGCGCCGCGGCGAGGTAGAGGGCACGCCCGGCCTCGATCTGGGTGCCCATGTCGGCCAGCGCGAAGCGCAGCCCCTGGAAGTCGGCGAGGGGGCGGCCGAACTGCTCGCGCTGCGCGGTGTAGACCAGCGCCTCGTCCAGCGCGGCCTGGGCGAGGCCGACGGCGCAGGCCGCGATGCCCAGGCGTCCGGCGTCCAGGGAGGAGAGGGCGACGGTGAAGCCCTGCCCCTCCTCGCCCAGCCTGCACGTGTCGGGGACGCGCACGTCGTCGAAGTGGACCTGGGCCGTGGGAGAGCCGTTCAGCCCCATCTTGCGCTCGGGCGGTGCGGCGCTCAGCCCCTCCGCGTCCGCGGGGACGAGGAAGGCGGTGATGCCGCGGGGGCCGTCCTCGCCGGTGCGGGCCAGGACGGTGTAGAAGTCGGCGACACCACCGTGGGTGATCCACGCCTTGGTGCCGTTGAGTACCCAGCCCCCGCCGCCCGCACCGCCCCCGCCCTCCCGGACGGCGCGGGTGCGCAGGGAGGCGGCGTCGGAACCCGAGGCGGGCTCGGACAGGCAGTAGGCACCCAGCAGACCGCCGCCGAGCATGTCGGGCAGCCGTTCGGTGCGCTGCTCCTTGCTGCCGAAGTGGGCGAGCCCGTGGCAGGAGAGGGAGTGGACGCTGGTGCCGAGCCCGACGGCCAGGCGCGCCGCCGCGAGCTCTTCGAGGACCTGGAGGTAGACCTCGTAGGGCTGACCTCCGCCGCCGTGCTCCTCGGCGTAGGGGAGGCCCAGGAGGCCGGAGCGGGACAGGAGGCGGAAGGTCTCGCGCGGAAAGGTGCCGGCCGCCTCTTCCTCGGCGGCCGCCGGCTTGATCTCGCGCTGCACCAACTCGCGTACGAGGCCCAGCAGATCGCGCGCCTCGTCAGTGGGCAGTGCGCGTTCCACCGGCTGGGGACCGTCCTGGGGCATGGTGCGCGCTCTCCTTCGGATCGGGGAACTGCGGCGGTCGCGCCGGGGTGTGGCGGGCCGCCGTGGGTGCCGGCCCGCGCGGGCCGGGAGTGCCGCTGCCTCAGCCGTGATACTGCACCGTCGGGTCGCGACGGTGGCTGACCAGCGGCTGCGGCGAGTTGGAGTATGCCCGATCGCGCGCCCTTCGTCACCGGCGCAGGGACGTGAGCTGGGCGAGGGGCGGGGGTGAACGGGCGGCGGCGCGACCGTGAACGGAAATTGGTCCGAACCATTGACGCACTGGTCTAGTCCTTCTACATTCCCGGAACGTACGACAGGCACGGCCGCAGCACCCCGTCCCCCGCACCCCACACGCGAGGTGAACCATGCTCGGACCGGAAAGACGTCCCTTCGCTCCCACCCACCACCCCGGGTCTTCTCCCACCCACCACCCCGGGTCTTCTCCCACCCGTCGCACCAGGCGCCAGGTGTCGCCGCCCTCCAGGCGCCGCGGACTCCTCGCCTTCCTCGGTGCCCTCTGCGCCGCCGTCCTGGCCACGACGCTGCTGTCGGCCACGGCGTCGGCAGGGCCCAGGGAGGCGACCGCACCGGCCGCCGCCTCGAAGGCGTCCACCCGGGCCGCCGGGTCGCAGACGGCCGCGGGCAAGACCGTGGGCTACTTCACCAACTGGGGCGTCTACCAGCGCAACTACCACGTCAAGAACATCGAGACCTCCGGCTCGGCGGACAAGCTGACCCACATCAACTACGCCTTCGGCAACGTCCAGGGCGGCAAGTGCACCGTGGGTGACAGCTACGCCGACTACGAGAAGGCCTACACGGCCGACCAGAGCGTCGACGGCCAGGCCGACACCTGGGACCAGCCGCTGCGCGGCAACTTCAACCAGCTGCTCAAGCTCAAGAAGAAGCACCCGGACCTGAAGATCCTGTGGTCCTTCGGCGGTTGGACCTGGTCGGGCGGCTTCGGGCAGGCGGCCCAGAACCCGGCCGCGTTCGCCGAGTCCTGCTACAACCTGGTCAACGACCCGCGCTGGGAAGGCCTCTTCGACGGCATCGACATCGACTGGGAGTACCCCAACGCCTGCGGCCTGACCTGCGACACCAGCGGCCCCGACGCCTTCGCCGACCTGACGAAGGCACTGCGCGGCAAGTTCGGCGACCAGCTCGTGACGGCGGCCATCAGCGCCGACGCGTCCGCGGGCGGCAAGCTGGAGGCCACCGACTACAAGACCGCGGCACAGTACGTCGACTGGTACCTGCCGATGACCTACGACTACTTCGGCGCCTGGGACGCCAAGGGCCCCACGGCCCCGCACTCCCCGCTGACCTCGTACGAGGGCATCCCGAAGGACGGCTTCAACACCGAGGCCACCGTCGCCAAGCTCAAGGAGATGGGCGTACCCGCAAGCAAGCTGCTGTACGGGCTCGGCTTCTACGGCCGCGGCTGGACCGGCGTGACGCAGTCCGAGCCCGGCGGCACGGCGACGGGCCCCGCACCGGGCACGTACGAGCAGGGCATCGAGGACTACAAGGACCTCAAGACCCGGTGCCCGGTCACGGGCGAGGTCGCCGGCACCGCCTACGCGCACTGCGGCAACCAGTGGTGGAGCTACGACACCCCCGAGACGATCGCCGCCAAGGGCGACTGGGCCGCACAGCAGGGGCTCGGCGGCACCTTCTTCTGGGAGCTGAGCGGCGACACGGCGAACGGAGAACTGATCAAGGCCATCAAGTAGGCGTGTGAGGGGGGCGTGCACGCGTGGCACGCCCCACTCCGCACCGCGGGTGGCGGGCCGCAGGCCCGCCACCCGTTCGCTGTCCGCGCCTCACCTGCGGACGCCTCGGCCCGCGCGTGCACGGTCGAGCAGGCTGACGCCGAGCGCGGCGAGAACGATCTGGATGATCAGCTCGATCCAGTCGAAACCCCGGGTGTCGGCGACACCCACGGCGCCGGCGATCGCCGTACCGATGAACGCGGCGACGATGCCGACCAGGATCGTCCACAGGAACCCGATCCGCTGCCTGCCCGGGAGCACCAGTCGCCCGAGCGCGCCGATGACCACGCCGACGACGAGCGTGCTGATGACACCGGATATGTCCATGGCCCACCTCTCAGCCGGGAGGAATCCCTCCGCCTCCGAGTGTCCCGGAACGGTGCGGATATGTCGGCCGCTGCGGGGCCGGCGGAGGGACACCGGCACGCCGGCGCACGGGCCCCTCCCCCGCCCGACGGCGGACCCGTCGCAGGAGCGAGGCCGGCCGGTCGCAGGGACGCTGTCACAGGCGGCTGGGAGACTCCCGGCATGACGAACGGCACGGGGGCGAACGGCACGGGGGCGGGGGAGGGAGGGGCGCACACCACGCGGCCGCGGGACGCCCGCCGGTGGGCGCTGGCCCCCGCGGGCGGCGGCCGGGTGCGGGTGTGTCCGCTGGACGCGCGGGGCGGCCGCGCGGGCCCCGTGCGGACCGAGGAGTCGGCGGCGGCCGCGGTGCGCGCCGGTGAAGGGGTCGCGCGGTGGGTGTGGCGGGCGACGGCCGAGGTCCAGCCCGGCCTGCTCGCCGCGGGCGTGCGGGTGGAGCGGTGCTACGACGTGGAGGCCGCCGAGGCGCTGCTCCTCGGTCACGAGGGCCGGGCGGGGGACCCGCATACGCTGCCCGCGGCCCTGGCACGGCTGCGCGGGCTGCCCGTGCCGCCCGACCGGCAGCCCGTCCACCGCGAGACCGACCCGCAGCCCTCGTTGTTCGAGACGGGCCCTGTGCCGCTGCCCGACGGTGTCGACCCCCTCGACGCCCTGCTGGAGGTGTACGCGGCGCAGGTGGAGCGGACGGAGCGGACCGAGCATCCCGCGCGGATGCGGCTGCTGCTCGCCGGGGAGTCCGCGGGCACGCTCGTCGCCGGGGAGATGGGCCACGCGGGGGTGCCGTGGAGCGCGGAGATCCACCGCGAGCTGCTGGCCGAGCTGCTGGGCGAGCGGTACGCCGGCAGTGGCCTGCCGCGCCGGCTGGTGGAGCTGGAGGAGGAGGTGTCCCGCGCGTTCGGGCCCCACGAGCGGGTGCGGCCCGATCTGGCCGCCGACGTCCTGCAGGCGTTCGCACGCCAGGGAATCCGGCTGGGCTCGACGCGGGCCTGGGAGCTGAGGAAGGTGGACCACCCGGCGGTCGAGCCGCTGCTGCGGTACAAGAAGCTCTACCGGCTCTACACCGCGCACGGCTGGAGCTGGCTGCGCGCGTGGGTGCGCGAGGGGCGCTTCCATCCCGAGTACGTTCCCGGTGGTGCCGCCTCGGGGCGCTGGACCACCAACGGGGGCGGGGCGCTGCAGATTCCCAAGGTGGTGCGCCGTGCCGTGGTCGCCGATCCGGGCCGGCGCCTGGTGGTCGCGGACGCCGACCAGATGGAGCCGCGCGTCCTGGCCGCCGTCTCCCGCGATCCGGGCCTGATGGCGGTGGCCGGCAGCGAACGCGACCTGTACACGGCCCTCTCGGAGCGGGCGTTCTCCGGTGACCGCGCCCAGGCCAAGCTGGCCCTGCTCGGCGCCGTCTACGGCCAGACCAGCGGCGACGGCCTGCGGAACCTGGCCGCCCTGCGCAGACGGTTCCCCGCAGCGGTCGCCTACGTGGACGAGGCGGCCCGCGCGGGCGAGGAGGGCCGCCTCGTCCGTACCCACCTGGGCCGTACGTGTCCGCCCGTGGGGCGCGAGGACGGCGGGTCACCCGGGGACGAGGCCTCGGGGACGGGCCCGGAGGCCGGCGAGGGCTTCGCGGGGGCGGACGGGGAATCCGGCCGGGCCGGCGCCCGGGCGGCGGGCGCGGTGCGGGCGAGGGGCCGCTTCACCCGGAACTTCGTGGTGCAGGGCAGCGCGGCGGACTGGGCGGTCCTGATGCTGGCCGGGCTGCGGCAGCGGCTCGCGGAGCTGACGGCCGAACTGGTGTTCTTCCAGCACGACGAGGTCATCGTGCACTGCCCCGCCGAGGAGGCCGACCCGGTGCGCGAGGCCATCGACGCCGCAGGCCGGCAGGCCGCCCGCGCCGCCTTCGGTGACACCCCGGTCCGCTTCCCCTTCACCACCGCCGTCGTGCGGTGCTACGCCGACGCCAAGTGAGAGCCGACGGCACGGCGAGCGGACGCGGGAGTGTCGGGAGACGATCGAGAGGGCAGCCGTGCCCTGACCCGGGGCCGGACAGCGCCCCGCCACCGACACCCGCACGGAGACACCCGGAAGGACGCACATGCCGGAAGGGACGCACATGACAGCGACAGCCCAGATCGGCGTCACCGGATTGGCCGTCATGGGGCGCAATCTCGCCCGCAACTTCGCCCGGAGCGGCTGCACCGTCGCGCTGCACAACCGGACCGAGGCCCGCACCCGGGACCTGGTGGACGCGTTCGGGCACGAGGGCGCCTTCGTCCCCACGAGGTCGCCCGAGGAGTTCGTCGCCGCCCTCCGGCCGCCGCGCTGCCTGGTGGTGATGGTCAAGGCGGGCGGGCCGACGGACGCGGTGATCGAACAGTTCGCGCGGCTCGTCGAGGCCGGTGACGTGATCGTCGACGGCGGCAACGCGCACTTCGAGGACACCAGGCGCCGCGAGGCCGCGCTGCGTGAACGCGGTGTCCACTTCGTCGGCACCGGGATCTCGGGCGGCGAGGAGGGCGCACTGCTGGGCCCGAGCATCATGCCGGGCGGCTCGGCGGAGGCGTACCGCTCACTCGGCCCGCTGCTGGAGCGGATCGCGGCCCGCGCCCCGGACGGCGCACCGTGCACCACGCACCTGGGCACCGACGGCGCCGGACACTTCGTGAAGATGGTCCACAACGGCATCGAGTACGCCGACATGCAACTGATCGCGGAGGCCTACGACCTGCTGCGCGGGGTCGCGGGACTGGAGCCGGCCGAGATCGCCGAGGTCTTCCGGCGCTGGAACACCGGGCGCCTGGACTCCTACCTCATCGAGATCACCGCCGAGGTCCTCACCCACACGGACGCCAGGACGGGCCGGCCGTTCGTCGACGTCGTCGCGGACCGTGCCGAGCAGAAGGGCACCGGGCGCTGGACCGTCCAGACGGCGCTCGACCTCGGCGTCCCGGTGCCCGGAATCGCCCAGGCGGTCTTCGCGCGGTCGCAGTCGGGCCACGCCCGGCTGCGCCGGGCGGCGGCGTCGCTGCCGGGGCCGGGAGCGGCCGAGCAGGCGCCCTCGCGCATGGCCGCCGACGAGGCGGAGCGCTTCGCCGCCCAGGTCGAACAGTCCCTGTACGCCTCGAAGGTCATCTCCTACGCGCAGGGCTGGGACATGCTGCGGGCCGGGAGCGAGGCCTACGACTGGGGCATCGACCTCGGGTCCGTCGCCGCGATCTGGCGCGCGGGCTGCATCATCCGTGCGGCCTTTCTCGACCGGATCCGTGGCGCCTTCACCGAGCGGCCGGACCTTCCCACACTGCTGGCCGATCCGCAGTTCGCACAGGAGCTGGGCGAGGCGCAGGACGCCTGGCGCGGCACCGTCGCCGCGGCGGCCCGGCACGGGGTGCCCGCGCCGGGAATGTCGGGGGCGCTGGCCTACTACGACGGGCTGCGCGCCGCCCGGCTCCCCGCCGCCCTCACCCAGGCCCAGCGTGACTACTTCGGCGCCCACACCTACCGGCGCGACGACCGCGAGGGCACCTTCCACACCCGGTGGGGCGGCGACCGCACGGAGGACCGTACGGACTGACCGCGTGGGGCGCGCCGCCGCGCTCTTCGTCACAGCCGGGTAGCCGTCGTGTCCCCGCTCGGTCCCCGCGCGCCCCGCGAGGCACCCCGCCCGCCCCCCTCGTGCGTCCTGACCAGCGAGAGAACGAAGACCCGATCACGAGGGGGACCCGATGGCTTCCGGCTGCCGCGACTGCGCGACGTGCACGAAATCAGGCCTGGGAAAGCTGGTGCAGCACACCGTCGTCGGCCTGGTGTACCTGTGCACGCTGGGCATCGCCTACGTCCTCAAACGGGGGCTGCGGCGCCACTGCCCGCAGTGCGGACATCTGCTGTCCCGCCACGCCCGGCGTGCGGACGGCTCGTTCCGCGACTGAGCGGCAGGCGCCCGCACCCGAAGTTCCGGCTCCCGCATCCGAGTTGTCCGCGGGGGCCGCCCGGTGCACACTGTCCGCCCTGGAGAACCGGCACGCGAGATCGGCCGGTTCACGGTGGCGGGGAACCGGGGGGGAGCGAGGAGCTGTGGCGAACGGACGACGCGTGTGGCAGTGGGCCGGTGCACGAGCTCATCGCGGTCGTCTGCGCCGGCCACCCGTGACGGCACGGGAGTTCGCAGGGGGCGTCGCCGGGTGAAGCCGGGGCGGCCGCGGACTCTCAGGCCGTGTGCGCGCCCGGGGTGTGGCCGAAGACGCGTCCGAAGACGTCGATGAAGGCGCTCGCCGAGGACCAGCCGCACCGGTGCGCCACCGTGGTGACGGGGGTGTGCTCGGCGAGCAGCAGCAGGGCGTGCTGGAGGCGCAGTTGGGTGCGCCACTGCGGGAACGTCATGCCCAGGTCGCTGCGGAAGAGCCGGGAGAGGGTGCGGGCGCTCGCGCCGGTCTGGCTGCCCAGCTGGGCCAGGGTGCGGTTGTCGGCCGGATCCGCGTACAGCAGGTCGCACACGGCACGCAGCCGCGCGACGGTGGGCGCGGGCAGGTGCAGCGGCTGCTGCGGGGAGGCACGCAGCTGATCCAGCAGGACGGCCCGCAGCCGTCGCCGCTCGGCACTGCCGTCCCCAGGGGAGCGCGTGGAGGCGAGCAGCAGCTCGCGCAGCAGCGGGCTGACGCTCAGCGCGGTCGGCTCGTCGAGGCCGAGCGGGTTGACGGCCGCGGGCAGGCCGAGGAAGTGCAGCTCCAGGTCGCCGCGGGCCTGGTGCGCGTGCACGGTGCCGGCGGGGATCCACAGGGCGCGGTTGGCCGGCGCGACCCAGGACCCGCCGTCGGTGGTGACCAGGACGACTCCGCGGGCGGCGTAGACGATCTGGTGGTCGTCGTGCCGGTGCGCGTCGATGACCTCGCCCGGCGTCAGCCACCGGGAGCGGGTGGGCGCCCCGGCCTCGTGGCGGACCTCGCGGTCGTGGCCTGCCCGGGGTGCCGGCGCGATCTGGCGGGTTTCCATCAGTGGTTGGCAGCTTATCGAAAGCGGGACAGCCCCTCGGGCGCGGATCGTGGGCGCCGTGCCGAAAAACACGCCGGGAAACATACCGAGAAGCACGCCGGGCAGCCCGTCGCGCGAGGGAACGGGCAGGTCGGCCATCCCCCTGCTGTCCGTCGGGCACGGCTGCGTGGACGTCTACCAGGGCGCCGTGGCGGCCCTGGTCCCCTTCTTCGTCGCCGAGCGCGCCTACTCCTACGCCGCGGCCTCGGGCCTCGTCCTCGCCGCCTCCCTCCTCTCCTCCGTCGCCCAGCCCCTCTTCGGGGCGCTCACCGACCGGCGGGCGCTGCCGTGGCTGCTGCCCGCCGGCACGCTCCTGGGCGGTCTGGGGATCGCGCTGAGCGGGCTGAGCGCGTCCTACGCGCTGACGCTGCTGTGCGTGGCGGTCTCCGGGATCGGCGTGGCGGCCTACCACCCCGAGTCCGCCCGCGTGGCGCGGCTCGCGAGCCGGGGGCGGCACTCGGCGATGGGCTGGTTCTCCCTGGGCGGCAACCTCGGGTTCGCCGCGGCTCCGCTCATGGTGACGGCCGTCGTCGCGTGCGGTGGACTGGGCTACTCGCCCCTGTTCGTGCTGCCCGCGGTTCTCGGCGGCGCGCTGTACCTGCCCGTCGCGCGTGCGCTGAGGGCGTTCGGCCGGAGCGCGGACGGTGCCGCGCCGCGCCCGGGAAGCGACGACGGCCGCTCCTTCGTCCGCCTGTCGCTGGTGGTGGTCTGCCGGTCGGTCACGTTCGTCGGGCTGAGCACGTTCCTGTCGCTGTTCGCGCAGCAGCGCACCGGGGGCGGCGCGGCCGCGGGTACGGCCGCGCTGTGCGTGCTCTATCTCGGTGGCGCGGTGGGCACGGTGCTCGGCGGCGGCCTGGCCCACCGGTGGGGCAGGGTGGCCGTGGTCCGCCGGGCCTACCTGGTCACGGTGGCGGCCGTCGCCGGAACGGTGCTTGTTCCGGGCCCGCTCCTGTACGTGTGCGTGGCGCTGACCTCGGCGGGGCTGTACGTCCCCTTCTCCCTCCAGGTCACCCTCGGCCAGGACTACCTGCCCAGCCGCGTGGGAACGGCCAGCGGCTTCACCCTCGGTCTGGCGGTCAGTGTCGGCGGCCTGGCCGGGCCCGCCATCGGGGCCCTCGCCGACGCCACGTCGCTGCGGACGGCGCTGACGCCGCTGATCGTCATGCCCGCGCTGGCGTGGCTGCTGGCCCGAACCCTGCCGGAGCCGGGCCGGCTCCGGCCGACGCGCGGCGGGGCTACTCCCCGCCCGCCTGCTGCTTCTCCCTCGCCTCCGGCTCCTCCGGCTCCTCCGGCGGGGTGAGGATCTTCTTCACGACGCGGCGCTGCTTCGGCGTGCGGTCGGGTTCCACGCGCTCGCCGTAGTACCAGAAGTAGAGCCGCCGGCGCAGGGCTCCCGTGCGGCGGGCCTCGTCGGCCGTGAGCCGGGGCGGGACATCCCTCACCAGGATCGTGTGCTGCTCGGCACCGGCCAGCGGCGTACGCGCCTCCTGGTAGCCGCCGGCGACCTGTTCCACCTCTCCCGTACCGTCTCCGGTGCGCAGCCGGACCCGGTCCTGGGCCTGCAGCCCGAGACACACCCTCCTGGTCAGCCAGAAGGCGAGCGGGGGCGCGAGGAAGAACGCACCCCGGAAGATCCACGTCAGGGACTCGATGGGCCAGGTGAACAGCACGGACAGCACGTCCTGTCCGCCCGCGCCCAGCAGCACGGCGTACGTGGTGACGCCTGCGACGCCGAGCCCCGTGCGCGTGGGCTGGTCGCGCGGGCGGTCGCACAAGTGGTGCTCCTTCCAGTTCCCGGTGACCCACCGTTCGAGGAACGGATAGGCGTACAGGACGAGGAAGAGCAGCGAGGGGATGACGACCCCGGGGATGAAGGCGTCCCAGACCACGGTGTGCCCCCACAGCCTGGTCTCCGCCTGCGGCATCAGCCGCAGCGCTCCCTCGATGAAGCCGACGTACCAGTCGGGCTGGGAGTTGATGCTCGCCTGGTCGGCGCGGTAGGGCCCGTAGGTCCAGATGGGGTTGATCTGCAGTGTGGCCGCCAGCAGCGTCAGCACGCCGAACACCGCGAGGAAGAGGCCGATCGACTTCGCCGCGTACTGCGGCACCATCGGCTTGCCGACCACGTTGCGGTTCGTCCTGCCCTTTCCCGGCCACTGGGTGTGTTTCAGGTAGACGACCAGGAAGAGGTGCACGGTGATCAGCGCGATGAGCAGGCCGGGGATGAACAGGACGTGCGAGATGAACAGCCGTGGGACGATCTCGTGCCCGGGGAACTGGCCGCCGAAGACGAAGAAGCTGACATAGGTGCCGACGATCGGGATCGAGATCATGATGCCCTGGAAGGTGCGCAGTCCCGTGCCGGACAGCAGGTCGTCCGGGAGGGAGTAGCCGGCGAACCCCTCCAGGAGGGAGAGTCCGAACAGCGTCACTCCGATGACCCAGTTGACCTCGCGGGGCCGCCGGAAGGCCCCGGTGAAGAAGATGCGCAACAGGTGGATCCCGATGGCGGCCACGAACACCAGTGCGCCCCAGTGGTGGATCTGCCTGATGAGCTGGCCGCCCCGGATCTCGAAGGAGATGCGCAGCACCGACGCGTACGCCTCGGAGGCGTCGACGCCCCGCAGCGGGATGTACGCCCCGTGGTAGGGCTTCTCCGCCATGTCGGGATGGAAGAAGAACGTCAGGTAGCTGCCGGTGAGCACGAGGACGAGGAAGCTGTAGAGGGCGATCTCACCGAGCAGGAAGGACCAGTGGTCGGGGAACGCCTTGCGGAGGAGTTCCTTTCCGGCTTCCATCAGCGGCAGGCGTCTGTCCAGCGCCCGGGAGGCCCCCAGTGCCCGCTCCCGCCGTCTCGCCTGCCGCGCCTTCCGTCGCAAGAGCAGCACCTGCGCTCGCCTCCTGGCCGCTGTCCCGTGGTGGTGGCGCCGGCATCTCCCGTGGGACTCCTACCGGTCGCCCTTGCAGCGGTCCCGGGGCGGCGAAGCCTTCAAACGCCGCCTTCCCCCAACGGAGTCGCGCCCTGGGACCTGTGCGGGGCGCGCGGGGTGTGCTCAGGGCTCGACGACGTGAGCCGCCCTCGCCCGCGCCGGTACGGGGGCGCTCTCCTCCCGCTGCCGCCCGCGTTCCTCGGCCGCGATCCACCGCCAGGTCAGGGCCGCCGCGACGAGTCCGACCGGAAGCATGCCGACGATCATGGCCAGGCCGCCGGCCGCGTGCCCGCGGGCGAGCGTCGCCACGACAGGGATGTCCAGGAGGGGGGCCGCGACGAAGAGGTAGAGGCAGCGTCCCGCGTCGCTCAGCCGTCTTCCCGGGCCGAGGACGGGCAGCCAGAACGCCAGCCCGGCGGCCACCAGTACGGCGTACATCGCGGCGCGGACCACCGTGCCCGGCGCCAGGAAGCTCTCCGCGAGCGTGACCGCCGCGTGCGCGAGGACGAACCCGGCCAGCGCGGTGCCCGGCGGCGGGGAGAGCCGCCGGGCGACGCCGTCC
This sequence comes from Streptomyces tubbatahanensis, assembly GCF_022699385.1. Classification (NCBI taxonomy): domain Bacteria; kingdom Bacillati; phylum Actinomycetota; class Actinomycetes; order Kitasatosporales; family Streptomycetaceae; genus Streptomyces; species Streptomyces tubbatahanensis. The sequence continues at coordinate 1,068,209 of NZ_CP093846.1, forward strand.
CAGGGCAGCCGGCCCCGCGCGGCCAGCAGGAGCCCCGGCAGCACGGCCGACAGCAGCAGTCCCCACCCGGCCATCGTCCAGATGCCCCCGGCGTGGTGAGGGGCCGTCATACGCTCCCCCGGCTCCGCCGTCTGAGGGCGAGGACGGCGGCGACGAGCAGGAGCGGTCCCGCGACGGCGACCAGCCAGGAGCCGAAGACGAACATCAGCCCGCCCACGGCGAGCCCGCACGCGGTGAGGAGGACGACGGCCCCGCCGGTGCTCGGCACCCGGTAGCGCGTCAGCTCCAGCGGGCCGCGGGAGCAGGAGACCAGCACGGCGCAGCACGCCAGTACGAGCACGAGGAAGGCTCCCGCCCACAGCAGCAGCGCCAGTTCGCTCTCGCCGTACGCAGTCAGGACACCGAGCAGCACGGCGTTGAGGCACGCCCAGCCGCCGACGACCACGGCACCGGGGTGGCGCCGCAGCCGGCGCGGCACCGGCCCGCTCACGCGCGCTCCCCGTTCGGGGTCCGCTGCGGTCTGCGGTGCCGCCCTTGCCGCATCCGGGCGTCGAGGAGGGGCGCGTTGCTGGTGATGGGGGGAAGCGGGTGCGCGGTGGTGAAGTTGTACCGCGGCGGCGGCGAGGGGGCGGCCCACTCCAGCGAGTTGCCCTGCCAGGGGTCGGCGGGGGCCGGGACGCGCCGTCTGAACGCCTGCTGGAGGTTCAGGACGAACACGATCATCGCGGCGGCGAGGAACCCCGCGCCGATGGAGGCCAGCAGGTTGAGCAGCCCGAAGCCCGCCCACTCGGGGTAGGTGGCGACGCGGCGCGGCATGCCCAGGTAGCCGAGGCCGAACATCGGCAGGAAGGTCAGGTTGGTGCCGATGACCATCAGGGTGAAGTGGACGCGTCCGAGCCGCTCGTCCAGCATCAGCCCGGTGACCTTCGGGAACCAGAAGTAGATCGCGGCGAAGAGGCCGAAGGCGCTGCCGGCGAAGAGCACGTAGTGCAGGTGGGCGACGATGAAGTAGCTGTCCGTCACGTGGTAGTCGAGCGCCGGGGTGCCGACCATGATGCCGGTGAGGCCGCCGATGAGGAACTGCGGGATGAACGCCAGCGCGAACAGCATGGGGGTGCGGAAGACGAGGCGCCCGCCGAGCACCGTACCCACCAGGGCGAAGTACTCGATGCCCGCGGGCACGAGCAGGGCGATCGAGGTCAGCGAGTAGTAGTCGTTGGTCGCCTGTCCCGTGGCGAACATGTGGTGGCCCCACACGCTCATCGACAGCGCCGCGAAGACGAGCAGGGAGATGACGGTGCCCTTGTAGCCGAAGAACCTGCGCCGGGAGAAGACGGCAAGTACCTCGCCGACGGCACCCAGGTAGGGGAAGAACATCACGTAGACCACCGGATGGCCGTAGAACCAGAACAGGTGCTGGTAGCCGATGTTCCACGCGTTCGAGTCGAAGACCGTGGGGTCGGCCCTTCCCACGGCGAGCATGACCAGCGCGGCGAGCAGCGAGGGGAAGGCGCCGATCACCATCAGGGTGGCGGCGATCATCGACCAGGTGAAGACGGGCATCCGCAGCATCGTCATGCCCCGGGCCCGCTTGCGCAGTGCGGTCCACAGCACCGCCCAGCCCATCAGCAGCGCCCCGACGGTGGCCATGAAGACGCCGACGATCCACAGCGGGGTGCCGTCGCCCGGCGAGTAGGTCGAACTGGCCATCGGCGGGTAGGAGAACCAGCCGTCCGCGTGCGCGCCGGTCGGCATGGCGAAGCCGGAGAGCATCAGGACGGCCCCGAGCGCGTAGAGCCAGTAGCCGAACAGGGTGGCGCGCGGCATGGCGACGGCGGGCGCGCCGATCTGGAGCGGCACCAGGTAGACCCCGAGCCCGATGGCGAACGGGGTCATGACCATGTAGATCATGCCCGAGCCGTGGATGCTGAACATCTGGTTGTACGTCGACGACCCGAAGAAGTTCTGCCCCGGCTGCGCGAGCTGACTGCGCATCAGCAGGGCGAGGACGCCCATCAGGAAGAACAGGACGATCGCGGTCGCCATGGTGAGCAGCCCGACGCGCTTGTGGTCGGTGGTGGTCAGCCACCCGAGCCAGGAGGCCGGCCGTACCGGTCGGGAAGCGCCGGTGGGCTGGGCGGCCTGTGGTGGTGAGTCGGCGGGCGGATCGGGCGCCAGGGTCATGCCGCCGCTCCCTCGGTGGGACCGTCCTGCTGGTGCTGGGACACCCAGTCGTCGTACTCCTCGGGGGAGACGGCCTTGAGCCAGAACTCCATGGCGTGATGGCGGTCACCGCAGAACTCGGCGCACCGGCCGATCCAGCGGCCCTCCTTGTCGACGGTGAAGGTGAAGCTGTTGGTGTGGTCGGGGAAGGCGTCCATCTTGTAGCGGAGTGCGGGGACCCAGAGGGAGTGGATGACGTCCTGCGAGGTCAGTTTGATCCGCACGGTCCGCCCCGTGGGCACGACGAGGGTGGGCAGCCGGCCATCGCGGCAGTTCGCCGTGGTGGTGGCCGCCTGCGCGCCGTCGGAGCGCTGCTCGTGCGCGCCGTCGGAGCCGTGCCCGCCGTCCGCGGCGTGATGTGCCTCTGCGGGGTGGTGCGTGTCTGCGGCGTGGTGCGCGCCTGCGGCGCGGTGCGTGTCTGCGGCGTGGTGCGTGTCTGTGGCGCGGCGGGCGTTCGGCTCGTGGCCGCCGTCCGTGGGGCGGTGGGCGTCGGGCTCGTGGCTGCCGTGGGCGGCCTGGTGGGTGCCCGGGGCGGGGTGGGTGAATTTCCAGCACCACTGGAAGGCGGTCACGTCCACCTCCACGGGGGAGGCCTTCTCCCCGCCGCGCCCCGCTGCCTGGGCGTCCCCTCCCGGGTGCATCCAGTCGTTGGCCGAGGCCGTGTAGACCACGAGGCCCGCCGCGATGACGACCAGCGCCGCGAGATAGCTCACCTCCAGCCGCGGGCGCTCCGAGCGGGGCGAGGGGCCGACCCCGGCCCCCGCGCGGCGCCGGATCAGCGAGTAGAGCAGCGCCGTCAGCACCAGGAGAAAGACCACTGAGGCGATCACCGTCTCGACGGTGAGGACCTGAGCGAAGACGCGCCGCTGTTCCATGCTGGCTCCTCCCGCACCGCGCTGTATGCCCGGTATGCGGGGAAACCGTACGCACGACTCCTCGACGAGCCCCACCAGACACACCGGGGCCCCGCCCGGCACGGCACCGTCAGGGGACGCAGGCCAGAAGGGGGCCCGGGGCGCCGGGGCCACGACGGCTTGCGAGAACGCCCCGGACCCCGTGCCGATGGGCCGCCCGCGCGACCCCGGGACCCGGATGGATCAGCACCGGATGCCGAGGGTGACCACTGCTGAACAGACTGTGCTCATGCCGGAGCAACGTGAACAGCGGGCCCGACCCGCCGCGACATCCGCCTCGAAGCCCGCCGCGAAGACGGCCTCGAGGTCCACGTCGAAGCCCGCGTCGAAGCCCGCGTCGAAGTCCGCTTCGAGGGGCGCCACCAGGAGCGGCTCCACGTCGGCGTCCGCCACCGCGTCCAAGGGGCCCGAGGAGGCCGCGCGGCGCGCGTCGCGGAGCCTCACCCGGCTGATCGGGCACGAGACCGAGGGCATCTCGGCCGTGCGCAGAGCGGAGAACGGCTGGCGGGTGCACGTCGACGTGCTGGAGGTGCCGCGCATCCCCGACACCACCAGCCTGCTGGCGACCTACGAGGTGGAGCTCGACAGCAAGGGCCACCTCGCCCAGTACCGACGGATCCGGCGCTACCGGCGCGGCGCGAGCGACGACTGACGGGTCCGCGCCCGTCCCCGAGGGAGAGCCAGCCATGACGACCACCACCTACAACGAGGCCGCGGTCTGCGTCCCGCGCGCCGGGACCCTCTACGACGTCCTCGAACTGATCCTCGACCGCGGCATGGTGATCGACATCTTCGTGCGGGTCTCGCTCGTGGGGATCGAGATCCTCAAGATCGACGCCCGCATCGTGGTCGCCAGCGTCGACACCTACCTCCGCTTCGCCGAGGTCTGCAACCGGCTCGACCTCAACCAGGACGCCTCAAGCCGCACGGTGCCCGACCTGTTCGCCGGCATGGCCGGCGGCGTGGCCAAGGGCGGCGCCAAGAAGGCAGCCAAGTCGGTGGGCGGCAAGGTCAAGGACGCCATCGGCATGGGCGACGAGGACGACGACGTCGAGCGCGAGGACTACGAGGCGCCCGACGAGGAGGAGCCCGACGAGGAGGAGCCCGAGGAGGCACCCCGCGCACGCAGGGGCTCCGGCTCCCGGACGGCTTCCGCCTCCCGGGCGGGAACCCGCGCCACCCGGCGCGCCCAGGAGGCGTGACCATGACCACAGCGTCCCGAGCGTCCCGCCTCTACGTCTACGGCATCGTGCACGCCGACCGCACCCTTGCGCCTTCCACCCGGGGCGTGGGCAGACCTCCGGCGCGGGTTTGGCTGCTCCCGGTGGGCGCGCTCGCGGCCCTCGTCAGCGACGTACCGCCCGATCTGCGGGCGCGCCGCCGCGACCTGATGGCCCACCAGGAGCTGCTGACCGCGCTGGGGGCCGAGGGGCCCGTGCTGCCGATGCGGTTCGGCATGGTCGCCGAGGACGCGGCCGAGGTCGAGCGGGCCGTGCGCGCGGCGGCGCCGACCCACCTCGCGGCACTCGGGCGCCTGGAGAGCCGCACCGAGATGAACCTCAAGGCGATGCCCGTCCAGTCCGCGGTCGAAGCCCTGGTGCGGGACGACGCGGGCGTGCGGCGGCTCGCGGCGGACGTGCGGCGCCGACCGTCCTACGAGGGCAACGTGCGGCTCGGGCAGGCGGTCGCGGAGGGCTTGGCCCGCCGGGCCGCCGAGGCCGCCGAAGAGGCGCTGCGCACGCTGGTCCGGCTCGCCGACGAGGTCGTGCGGGGCCCGGAGGTTCCCGGGTGCGTCCTCAACGCCTCGTTCCTCGTCCCGCAGGCGCGCGGCGAGCGGTTCAGGGCGGCGGTGGAACAGTTCGCGGCCGCGCACCAGGAGCGGGTGGAGCTGCGCCTGACGGGCCCGCTGCCGTGCTACAGCTTCGTCCCCCGGGAGCCGGAGGAGTCCGCGGACTCCCAGAGCTCTCAGGAGCCGCTGGGGTCTCCCGAGCCCCCGCAATCCCCGGCGTCCGAGGAAGGGCAAGCGCCCGGCTCCCCCGGCAGCACCGCCGTCCGGACCTCCGCTGTGGGGAGCTGACGTGGGGCTGTTCAGCGGGGTACTGCTCCTGCCGCTGGCGCCCGTGCGGGGCGTGGAGTGGGTGGCGGGCCGGCTCCTCGACGTCGCGGAGCAGGAGCTGTACGACCCGGCGACGGTCCGGGCACAGCTCGGCGAACTGAACCGGGCGTACGAGGAGAGGGAGCTCACCGAGGAGGAGTTCGAGCGGGAGGAAGAACGCCTGCTCGACCTGCTGGAACAGCGCGGACCGAGCGCCGCGGCCGGCACCCGCACCGTGACCACGTCCACCGCACACACCGCGTCCGACGTGACCGAGACGTCACCGAACCCAAGGAATCAGGCATGAACGACAGTTGCAAAACGGCCGTCCTCGCGGGGGTGGCGGGCGGCTACCTCCTCGGCCGTACGAAGAAGGCCAAACTGGCCCTCGCCGTCGGCTCGCTGGTGGCGGGACGCCGTCTCGGCCTCGATCCGCAGGAGCTGATCAGCAAGGGCGTCCGGAAGATCACCGAGACACCGCAGTTCGAGGAGTTGGCCGACCAGGTCAAGGACCAGATGATGGCCGCGGCCCGTACCGCGGCCGGCTCGGTCGCCAACCGCCGTATCGAAAGCCTGACCGACTCCCTGCGCGCCCGTACGGACCGCCTCGGCGGCCAGGACGGACAGGGAGAGCGGGACGGGCAGCAGGGCGGGGGCGAGGGCCGGGACGAGGGCGCGGACGAGGGCGAGGGCGAAGACAGCGGCGCGGGCGAGGGCGAGGGCGCGCGGCAGCAGAAGAGGTCCCGGGAACGGCAGCGGTCCGAGGACGGCGGGGAGGGCGGGGAAGGCTCCGACGCGTCGGACGGGGCGCGGCGCGAGCGGCCCCGGCGGGCGGCGCCCCCCAGGACCAGCAGCGGCGGACGGGCACGTCAGAGCACGTCCGCCGACGGCTCGTCGGCGGGCAGGCCGCGGAAGAAGGCGTCCTCGAGCAGTTCGGCGCGGACATCCACCGACCGCTCGGACCGCAGGAGGGAGCGCCGTGGCTGAGCAGAGCGGAGACAGCGGCGGTGGCAGCTCGCCCCTGGAGCAGCTGCGTGAGCAGCTCATGGAATACCTGGGCGCGTCGGGCAAGCAGGTCGTCGGCAAGGTCACGGACAAACTCACGGACCTCGCCGACCCGGGCAAACTCAAGGAGGCCGGCGGCGGCGACCTGGCGAGCACGGCCGCCCGCGCCATGAAGGGCGAGAACCCGGTCAAGGCGATGGTCTCGGAGAAGGCCAAGAGCGCCAAGGACAAGGTGGCCGGCAAGGCCAAGGAGGCGGTCGGCATGGGCGGGGGCAGCAAGGCCGGGGACCTCAAGGCCATCAACATCATCGAACACGTCGACATCGGGCGGCCGCTGCGCGTGGTCTACAACCACTTCACGCAGTTCGAGGACTTCGGCAGCTTCATGAACGGCGTCTCCAGCGTCTCGCGGGACGAGGAGGACGAGACCAAGACGACCTGGAAGGTGCGCGTCTGGCCCTCGACCCGCAGCTACGAGGCGACCGTCTCGGAACAGCTCCCCGACCAGCGGATCGTGTGGTCGTCCGAAGGGTCGAAGGGCACCACGAACGGCGCCGTCAGCTTCCACCGCCTCGACGAGAACCTGACCCGCGTCGCGGTGGTCGTCGAGTACTACCCGTCCGGCTTCTTCGAGAAGACCGGCAACATCTGGCGCGCCCAGGGCAGGCGGCTCCGCCTCGACCTCAAGCACTTCCAGCGCTACGTCACGCTCCAGTCCGACGAGGTGGACGGCTGGCGTGGCGAGATCCGCGACGGCGAGGTCGCCCGCAGCCACGACGACGTGGTCCAGCAGGAGGAAGAGGAGGAGAAGGAGAGACGGGAGCGCGAGGAGTCCTCGGAGCACGACGACGGCGAGGGCCGGGAGCCGGGTGAGGACGACGACGAGAACGCAGACGAGAGCGAAGACGACGGTGACGACCGGGACGAGGACGAGGGCGAAGGCGAGGACGAGGGGGACGAGTTCGATGACGAGGACGACGAAGAAGACGACGACGAGGACGACGACGAAGGGGACGACGAAGACGACGAGGACGATGATGGGCGGCGTTGAGGGGGCCGGCCGGCCGTGACCGAACACATCGCGGAACGCCCGCTCAACCACGCGCCGTCCACGCCCTCGGGGCCGGCCAACCTCGCGGACATCCTCGAACGCGTCCTCGACAAAGGCATCGTCATCGCCGGAGACATCAAGATCGATCTCCTCGACATCGAGCTCCTGACCATCCGGCTGCGCCTGTTCGTCTCCTCCGTCGAGACGGCGAAGAAGGCAGGCATCAACTGGTGGGAGACCGACCCAGCCCTCTCCACGCGCGCGCACCGGGACGCGGTCGAGGACGAGAACAAGCGGCTGCGGCAACGAGTCGCCGAACTGGAGGCGGGCGGGCCGCAGGAGGAGGCGGCGGTGGCCGACGGGGAGAGCCGCCAGGGCCGGCGCAGGGACGAGGGCTGGGACGAGAGCCGCAGCCACAGCTGGCACCACGTCAAGGAAGGGCAGCGCAGATGACGCAGACGGTACGCGGCACCGGGCCCGGACCGGAGACCTCACCGACAGCCGCCTCCTCCCCCGCCGCCCTCTCCGCCACCTACGTGTACGCCGTCTGCCGGGGCTGCGATCCAGAGGTGTTCGCCGGGCTGCCGGGGCAGGCACCGGGCGCGCCCGTGCGGCTGCTGCGCTTCGGCGCGCTGGAGGCCGTGGTGCAGGACGTGCCCGCCGCCTCGTTCGGCGAGGAAGCCCTGCGGGAGCGGCTCGGTGACCGGGCGGAGCTGGAGCGCTGCGCCCGCGCCCATCACGCGGTGATCGCCGCCGCGGCCGCCGCCGCGCCGACGCTTCCGCTGCCTCTCGCCACGCTCTACCTGGGTGACGGACGGGCACGCGCCGCGCTGAGCGCCGACGCGAGCCGTTTCCTGGGCGCGTTGCGGCGGATCGCCGGGCGGGTCGAATGGGGTGTGAAGGTCTACGCGAGCCGGGAGGTCCGGGGCGGCCCGGGCACGGAGCGGCGGGCAGAAGGGCCGGGCACGCCCGAGCGTGCAGCGGCGCCCGCCGGCCCCGACGACAAAGCCGCGCGAGGCCCTGCCGCACGCCCGGGCCACGCCTACCTGGAGCGGCTGCGGGGCGTGCGGCAGGAGCGGGAGCAGCGGCAGGAGGCGGGTCTGGGCGCCGCGGAGGCGGTGGACCGGGCGCTGGGTGGTCTCGCCGTGGCGAGCCGGCGGCTGCGTTCGCACGACGCGGCCGTCACCGGCGGCCGTGGAGCGCAGTTGCTCAACGCGGCGTATCTGGTGGCCGAGGGGCGGCGGGACGAGGTCGCCGAGGCCGTCCAGGCCGTGCGGGAGCGTCCGGAGTGCCGGGGCGTCGAGGTGGAGCTGACCGGCCCGTGGGTGCCGTACTCGTTCGTGGACGGAGGTGAGAGCGATGCCCGTGGGTGAGCACGTGGGCGAGGTGGTGCGGTGGGACGGCCCGGACAGCGGGGCGCCGCTCGGTGTGCCGCTGGTGGATCTGCTGGACCGGGTGCTCAACACCGGTGTGGTGGTCAGCGGCGACCTGGTACTGGCGATCGCGGAGGTGCCGCTGGTGCGGCTCTCGCTGAACGCGCTGCTCTCGTCCGTCAACGAGCGCGTCGCGGCTCCCTGGGGAGACGGGGGGCCGCTGTGACGGCGTCGGACCCCCGCGATCCGCCCGGTGCCGTGCGCCGCCCCGCGTCCGAGGGCCGGACCGGCCGGCTGGAGCTGGACCCCGACCGGGTGGGCCGGGACCTGGTGTGCCTCGTGCTGACCGTCGTCGAACTGCTGCGGCAGCTCATGGAGCGCCAGGCGCTGCACCGCTGCGACCTGGGGGACGTCTCGGACGACCAGGTCGAGCGGATCGGGACGACGCTGATGCTGCTGGACGAGCGCATGGACGAACTGTGTGTCCAGCACGGGCTGACGCGGGACGACCTGAACCTCGACCTCGGCCCGCTGGGAACCCTCCTGGAGCGGTGAGGGAGCGATTCCGGCGCGGTCACACCGAGCGTGGGCGTCCGCGCACGCGGGGTCGTCACGGTCGGTGCCGTCGTACGTGTGTCGTGCGGGCGTTCACGGGAACCCCGGTCGGTAGCCACTTCGCAGTCGACACAGCGTGGCCCGGCTCGGTCGGGTCAGCGGGACGGATACTCCATGACCAGCGGGTACATGGGTCCCGGAGGCTTCGGTCGGGACCCGTTCGAAGAGTTCGTCGCGCGTTTCCTCGGGGGCACTCCGTCCGGGGCCGGCGGGCAGCGCGGAGATCCGCGCCACTTCGACTTCTTCCGGCTGATGAGCGAGCCTGCCCGGCAGCTCGTCACCGACGCGGCCTCGTACGCGGCCCAGCACGGCAGCAGCGATCTGGACACCGAGCACCTGCTGCGTGCGGCGCTCGCGGCGGAGCCGACCCACAGCATGGTCGAGCGGGCCGGGGCCGACCCCGACGCGCTGGCCGCCGAGATCGACCGGGTGGCGGACGAGGGCCCGCCGCGCAGCTCCATCTCCGTCAGCCCCGCCGTCAAGCGGGCCCTGCTGGACGCGCACGAGATCGCCCGCTCGCGCGGCGCCTCCTACATCGGCGCCGAGCACGTCCTCGTCGCGCTGGCGGCCAACCGTGACTCCACGGCGGGACGGATCCTCAACGCCGCCAGGTTCGATCCGGGCTCCGCCCGGGCCGGCAGCGGGTACGGCGGCGCCAGCCAGGGCGGGCCCGAGGCGCCGGCAGGACGGACGCGTCAGACGGGGGAGAGCAACACCCCCAACCTCGACAAGTACGGCCGCGACCTGACGGAACTGGCCCGCGAGGGCCGCATCGACCCGGTCATCGGGCGGGACGAGCAGATCGAGCAGACCATCGAGATCCTCGCCCGCCGGGGCAAGAACAACCCGGTGCTGATCGGCGAGGCGGGGGTGGGCAAGACCGCCGTGGTCGAGGGCCTGGCCCAGCGCATCGCCGAGGGCGACGTGCCGGACAACCTGCTGGGCCGCCGCGTCGTCCAGCTCGACTTCGGCAGCATCGTCGCCGGAACCCGCTACCGCGGCGACTTCGAGGAGCGGCTGACCGGCCTCATCGACGAGATCCGCGCCCACACCGACGATCTGATCGTCTTCATCGACGAACTGCACACCGTCGTCGGCGCGGGCGGCGGCTCCGAGGGCGGCTCGATGGACGCGAGCAACATGCTCAAGCCGCCGCTCGCCCGCGGCGAGCTGCACGTCATCGGCGCGACGACGCTGGAGGAGCACCGCCGCCACATCGAGAAGGACGCGGCGCTCGCCCGGCGCTTCCAGCCCGTGCTGGTGCCCGAGCCCACCGTCGCGGACGCCATCGAGATCCTGCGCGGGCTGCGCGACCGCTACGAGGCGCACCACCAGGTCCGCTACACCGACGAGGCGCTGGTCGCCGCCGTGGAGCTGTCCGACAGGTATCTGACCGGACGCTTCCTGCCGGACAAGGCCATCGACCTGCTGGACCAGGCAGGGGCGCGGGTGCGGCTGCGCACGGCCACCCGCGGGACCGACGTGCGGGCGCTGGAGCGCGAGGCCGAACAGGTCCGCAGGGACAAGGACCAGGCCGTCGCCGCCGAGGACTACGAGCAGGCCAAGCAGCTGCGCGACCGGCTCAGCGAGCTGGAGGAGTCCATCGGCCGCGACGAGAGCAAGCAGGAGAGCCGGGGCGACCACCGGATCGCCGAGGTCACCGTGGAGGACATCGCCGACATCATCTCCCGCCAGACCGGCATCCCGCTCAGCAACCTGACGCAGGACGAGAAGGACAGGCTGCTCGGTCTCGAGGAGCACCTGCGCCGGCGGGTCATCGGCCAGGACGAGGCCGTCACCGCCGTCGCGGACTCCGTGCTGCGCTCGCGCGCCGGCCTGGCCGACCCGCAGCGGCCGATCGGCAGCTTCCTCTTCCTCGGCCCCACCGGCGTCGGCAAGACGGAGCTGGCGCGGGCGCTGGCCGAGACCCTGTTCGGCAGCGACGAGAAGATGGTGCGGCTGGACATGAGCGAGTACCAGGAGCGGCACACCGTCAGCCGGCTCGTCGGCGCACCGCCCGGATACGTCGGCCACGAGGAGGCTGGGCAGCTGACCGAGACGGTGCGGCGCAACCCGTACTCGCTGCTCCTGCTGGACGAGATCGAGAAGGCCCACCCCGACGTCTTCAACATGCTGCTCCAGGTGCTGGACGACGGGCGGCTGACCGACTCGCAGGGCCGGACGGTCGACTTCTCCAACACCGTCATCGTGATGACGAGCAACCTGGGATCCGAGGCCATCACGGGGCGCGGCGCCGTCCTCGGCTTCGGCCAGGGCGACGAGGCCGACGAGGAGGCCAGGCGCGAGCGGGTGCTGCGCCCGCTGCGGGAGCACTTCCGTCCCGAGTTCCTCAACCGCATCGACGAGATCGTGATCTTCCGCCGGCTCGACGACACGCAGCTGCGCCAGATCACCGACATGCTGCTGGAGGAGACCCGGCGCCGGGTGCACGCCCAGGACCTGTCGATCGACTTCTCCCCCGAGGCCGTCGACTGGCTGGCCCGGCAGGGCTACCAGCCCGAGTACGGCGCCCGGCCGCTGCGCCGCACGATCCAGCGCGAGGTCGACAACCGGCTCTCCCGCATGCTGCTGGGCGGCGAACTCCAGCCGCACACCCGGCTGCTGGTCGAGGTGGCGGACGGGGAACTGCGCATCCGCACCGAGCCCGCGTAGGGCGCGGCCCCTTCGCCGGGCCGCGGGCCGGGTGCCAGGGGCCGAGCGGCGCCCGCGCTCCGGGAAGGGCGCGGGCGCCGCTCGTCACGTCTGCCGCGGGGCGGCCCGCTGGGCGATCTCCTCGTCGGCCACCGCGATGGCCGCGTCGGCGCGGACGTACCAGACCTCGCGCCTGGCCGGGGACAGACCCGCCCAGGGGTGGCGCTCCGCGCTGTAGCCGAGGGTCGCGTACAGCGCCCTCGCGTACCGCTCGCGGCGCTCGTCGTTGCTCACGGGGTCTCCTGGGCGGTTCGGCGGCCATGTGTCCCCCCAGTAGACGAGCGCCTGTCGGGGGAGGTCAAACGCGCCGGGCGCGGCCTTGGAGCCGCGGGCCGGCGTCAGTCCAGGACCCGTCCCCTGGTCTCCGGCATGAGCCAGATGAACAGCAGGGTCAGCAGGGTGCAGGCCATGACCACCATGACGATCGCCATGCCCAGGCCGCTGCTCGCCGCCGCCCAGCCGATGAGCGCGGGGCTGAACGCCGCGGCGCCTCGCCCCACGTTGTAGGTGATGCCCGCGCCCGTGCCCCGCGCGTGCGCCGGGAACAGTTCGGTGAACAGGGCGCCCTTGCCCGAGGCCTGGGCGGCGATGAAGAAGCCGACCACGAGGGCGAGCACCAGGTTGTACCAGAGGGCGTCGACGGGTATCGCCATGAACAGGAAGCCGAAGACCGCGGTCCCCAGGTAGAAGACGGTGAAGGCCCAGCGGCGTCCGATCCGGTCGTGCAGGTGGCCGCCCAGCACGTAGCCCAGCCAGTTCCCGACGATCATGAACCACACGTAGAGCGCCGTACTGCTGACGCTGAGCCCGCGCTCGTCCTTCAGGTAGAGCGGGATCCAGGTCTGCATCGCGTAGGTGCTGCCCAGCCCGGTCGCGCCGAAGAGCGTGCCCAGGACGGTGACCTTCCGCAGGCCCGGGGAGAACAGCTCGGCGAACGCACCCTTCTTCCGCGGCTTCCCAGGGGCCGCGTCCGCGGCGGCGGTGGCGGTGCGCTTCCGCGGGAGGTCGCGGAGGTTGCGCCTGATGATCAGCGCCACGAGTGCGGGCAGGACGCCGACGGCGAACATGACCCGCCAGGCGACCGTGTCCGGCAGCCAGGCGTGGCTGAGCAGATAGGAGAGGTTGGCGCCCGCCCAGCCGACGGCCCACGCGGACTGCACCCACGCCAGTGCCCTCCCCCGGCGTTCCGGTGCGGCGAACTCGGCCATGAGCGCGGCGCCCACCGGCCATTCGGCGCCGAAGAAGAACCCTTCGAGGGTGCGCCACAGCAGGAGGGACTCGAAGTTGCGCGAAGTGGCGGTCAATCCGGTGAACAGGGCGTATCCGCAGATGACCAGGACCAGGACCTGTACCCGGCCGAAGCGGTCGGCGAGCCTGCCGCCGACCACGCCGCCCGCGGCCGAGCTCAGCAGCGCCGCGGAGGTGGCCAGGCCGCCCTGCGCCGTCGTCAGGCCGAAGGCGGCGATGATGCCGCTGAGTGCGAGGGGGAACATCTGGTTGGTGAAGCCGTCCAGGCCCCAGCCTGTCCAGGTCGCCCAGGTGACGCGGCGGGCGAGGGACCTGTCCACCGCCGGAGACTGCTGGGGTGCCGATGTGGTGGTCATGCCTGCACTCCGTTCGGTCACTGCCGGTCGTGGTCGCTTGCCCGTCCGAGCCCGTAGAGGTCGTGTGCCGCACGTGCGGTGATGCGTTCGTTGCGCAGGTCTTCGCGCACCTGCTCGGGGTCGCGGGCCGCAGGTTGCCCGAAGCCCCCGCTGCCGGGGCTCTCCACCCTGAGCACGTCGCCTCGGCGAAGCCGTACGCCCGAGAGCCTGCCGCCCGGCAGCTGCCGCTCGCCGTCCCGGCCCGGGTTGACCACGAAGCGTCCCGGGCTGCCGTCGTGTCCGCCGTTCAGCCCCCAGGGCCGGGTGGCCTGCCGGTCGGCGTGCGCGGAGAACTCGGCGCCGTCGCCGAGGACCCGTACGTCCCTGCGCACGCCGAGCCCGCCACGGTGGGTGCCGGCGCCGCCGGAGTCGGGGATGAGCTCATAGGTGTCGACGAGGAGCGGGTACTCCTGTTCCAGCGCCTCGATCGGCAGGTTGGAGGAGTTGGTGATGTGGACCTGGACGGCGTCCATGCCGTCCTTCGTTGTCCTGGCACCGCCACCGCCTGCCACCACCTCGGGATAGACGAAGAAGCCGTCCCCGTGCTCCCCCGAGAACGTCACGTAGGTGACGGTGCTGTGGCTCGCGGCCGGTACCCGGCCGGGCAGGGCTGCGGCCAGCGCGCCGAGGACGACGTCGGCCACCCGCTGGCAGGTGTCCGTACGGGCCGTGACGGGTGCGGGCTCGCGCGGGTTGACGATGCTGCCCCGCGGGGCCGTGATGCCGACCGCGTCGAAGAAGCCGCCGTTGGGCGGGATACCGGGGTCGAGTACGGCCTTGAGCGCGTAGTAGACGGTCGCCTCCAGGGCCGGTCGCACCACGTTGATCCCCACGGGCGACTGCGGGCCCGTACCGGCGAAGTCCAGCGCGACGCGGTCGCCGCTGACGGTGACCGCGACCTCGATCCGGGTACCGGGCCCGAGGCCGGCGTCCTCGCCCTCGCCCTCGGCCTGCTCGGGGTCCATCAGGTCGCTGAAGCGGTACGTACCGTCGGGGACCTCGCGCAGCGCGGCCGCCAGCCGTTTCGCGGAGTGGTCCAGGAGGTGCGCGGTCGCCGCGTGCACCGTCGCCGTGCCGTAGCGCCTGTGCACCTCGCGCAGCTGTCGCTCGCCCACCTCCACCGACGCCAGTTGCGCCAGCATGTCGCCGCGGCGCTCGTGCGGCAGCCGCGAGTTGAGTTCGACGAAGGCCAGCGGCGCCTGTTCGAGGCCGTCGGCCGTGGCGAACCTGACCAGCGGGATGCGCAGCCCTTCCTGGAAGAGCGAGTCCGAGTCGCCCGCGTTGCTGCCGGGGACCCGGCCGCCGATGTCGGAGTGGTGCGCGATGTTGGCGCTGTAGCCGACCAGTTCCGCGTCCGGTTCCCCGGCTGCCTCCCTGTGCACGTAGACCGGCTTGACCATGGTGAGGTCCGGCAGATGGGTGCCGCCGCCGCGGTAGGGGTCGTTGGTGAGGAAGACGTCTCCCGGTCGGACGGTCAGCTCGGAGGCGAGCAGCGCGTCGATCAGGCCGGTCATCGACCCCATGTGGATGGGCATGTTCTCCGCTTGCGCCACCAGCTTGCCCTCCGCGTCGAACAGCGCGGTCGAGCAGTCGGAGCGCTCCTTGATGTTGGTCGAGTAGCTCGCCCTGCGCAGCACGGCGCCCATCTCCTCCGCGATGGTCACCAGGGACGCGCCGATGACCTGCACCGTGATGGGGTCTGGGGTGTGCGTCTGGTCGCTCAACGCTGCTCCACTTCGATGACGAGGTTGCCGTACGCGTCGACGAGCGCGGTGGCGTCGGGGGTGATGACGGTCGTGGTGTCGAGCTGTTCGACGATGGCCGGGCCCGGCAGCGCGGTTCCGGCGCGCAGCGCGGCGCGTGCGTAGACGGGCGTGTCGAGCGGGCCCGTCTCGTCGAAGTCGACTTCGCGGCGGCCCACCAGGGCCTCGTCCGGGTCGGAGCCCGCTTCCACGGACGGCAGGTCCGGCTTGTCGACCACGGCGGCGGCGGTCAGCTGGATCTCCACGATCTGCACCCGCGCGTCGGCGTGTGCGTAGCCGTAGCTCTTCGTGTGCTGTGCGTGGAAGGAGGCCACCATCTCCGCCACGGCGCCGGAGCCGAAGTGTGCCGTGTCGATCACCCGCTGCGGCAGCGGAACCGACAGCTCGAAGTTCTGGCGTGCGTAGCGCAACCTGGCCTCCCCGGTGATCCTGGTCTCCGCGCCCGCAGGCGCTTCGGCCGCCAGCCAGTCGCGCGCGGAGTCGTGGGCCTCGCGCAGCGTCTCGTCGAGCTTCTCGGGGCTGTGCTCGTCCGCCTCTTCGAGTACGGCCCTGGCGAACTCGGCGCGGATGTCGGTGACGAGCAGGCCCAGGGCGCACAGGGTGCCCGGGTTCGGCGGCACCACGACGGTGCTCATGCCGACCTCCCTGGCGACTTCGACCGCGTGCAGGGGTCCGGCGCCGCCGAAGGCGACCAGGACGTAACCGCGCGGGTCCTCACCCGCCTCGACCGACACCTTGCGCACGGCTGAGGCCATGTTCACGGACGCGATCCGGCCGATACCGCGCGCGGCCACCGAGCGGTCGGCCGCCATCGCCTTCGCGACGCCTTCCACCGCGCGTCCTGCCGCTTCGTGGTCCACCGCGAGCGCTCCTCCCAGGATGTACCGGGGGTTCAACCTGCCGCGCAGCACGTTCGCGTCCGTGACGGTGGGCTGGTCGCCGCCCCGCCCGTACGCGGCGGGCCCCGGCTGGGAGCCCGCGCTGGCCGGGCCGACCTCCAGCGCTCCCCCTGGATCGACCCTGGCGATGCTGCCGCCGCCGGCGCCGACGGTGTGGATGTCCAGCGACGGGGTGCGCACGGGACGGCCGCTGATCCGGCGCTGGGTGGACACCAGGGCCCGCCCGTCGCGCACGAGGCACACGTCGGTGCTCGTACCGCCCATGTCGAAGGTGATCAGGTTGCCGAAGCCGGCCTGGCCCGCGACGTGGGAGGCTGCGACGACACCGGCCGAGGGCCCGGACAGCAGTGTGCTCACCGGGTGACGGGCGACCGACTCCAGCGACATCATGCCGCCGCTCGAACCGATCACCTTGGGCAGGACCGGTACACCGGTCGCCTCGATCCGCTCGGCCAGCCGCGACATGTACCGGTTGATCCGCGGTCCGACGTAGGCGTTGACCACGGCCGTCGAGAACCGTTCGAACTCCCTGAAGACCGGGGCGACGTCCGCAGACGCACACACGTAGGCCTCCGGCAGCGCGGCTCGCAGGCGCTCGACGACCTCCCGCTCGTGGGTGTCGTCGCGGTAGCTGTGCAGGAAGCAGACCGCGACCGCTTCCGGGTCCGCCGCGCGGACCCGGTCGACCACGGCGTCGGCGTCCTCCTCGCTCAGCGGGACCAGCGCCGTTCCCTGGGCGGTCATCCGCTCCGCGACCGTGTGCACCAGCGACCTGGGGACCAGCCCGGGCGCCTTGTCGGCGTCCAGGTCGTAGAGGTCGGGGCGCTGCTGGCGGCCGATCTCCAGTACGTCCCGCAACCCCGCGGTGGTGACCAGCGCGGTGCGTGCGCCGTCGGACTCCAGCACCGTGTTGGTGGCCACGGTGGTGCCGTGCCCGAGGTATCCGACGTCGCCTGGCGCAGCCCCGGTCCTGCGCAGGATCGCGCGGACACCTTCGGCGACGGCGACGGACTGGTCGTCGGTGGTCGAGGGCAACTTGTGGATGTGGAACCGGCCGTCGGCCGTGTCCAGGGCCGTCACGTCGGTGAACGTGCCGCCGACGTCGATGCCGATACGTAGCATGGAACCCTCCTCCGCGTGAGGTTCAGGACAGCCGCGACAGCGACAGGTGAGCGATGGGGATGTCGGTACGGCCGGTCAGCAGCAGGTCGGCCGCCGACCTGGCGAAGACCGGCGCCAGTTTGAAGCCGTGACCGGAGAACCCGCCCATGACCAGGACGTCGGGCCGGTCCGGATCGCGGCCGATGATGCCGTGGTTGTCTGCGGTGTAGCCGTCCATGTAGGTGCGTGTGGCGGTGGGCCGGTCCGGCAGGCCCCGCAGGCACCGCGCCACGGCGGCCGACACCCGCGAGGCGTAGTCCGGCTCGACCACGGGGTCGAGCCGGTCGGGGTCGGCCACGGGCGACTTGGGCACGTGCAGGTTGACCTTCACTCCGCCGCCGACGTCGGGGAAGAAGGAGAAGCTGTTGTCCGCTCCGCTGCGCCGGATGCCCACGGGGAAGCGCTCAGGGGCCCATTCCCCGCCCGCGTCGAACCAGCACAGCACGGCCCGGCGGACCTCGACCTCACCGGCGAGCCTCGGCACGGTGCGGGCGATCCAGGGTCCTGTACACAGGACGACCTGGTCGAACTTGGCGACCTCGACGCCGCCTTGGGCCCGGTAGTGGACCGCCACCCCGCTGCCGGTCTGGACGACGTCGAGGACGGTGGTGCGGGTGTGTACCGCGGCCCCCGCCTGCTCGGCGAGCCGGGCGGTCGCGACCACCGCCCGGTGCGGGTCGAGCAGCCCGCCCGCACGGTCGAGCAGGACGACGTCGTCCTCGAAGAGCCGGTGCTGCCCGAAGCGGCGCTCCGCCTCGGGGCGGTCGAGCTGTTCGACGTCGAGGCCCCACTCCTCGGCCACGCCGAGCACGGTGCGCACATCGGGGTCCTGCGCGGAGCCGATGGTCAGCGCCCCGCACGGGGTGAGCAGCGGGGTGCCCGCCTGGGCGCCGAGCCGTTCCCACGCCTGCCGTGCCTCGCGCAGCAGCGGGACGTAGTCTCCGCCCTCCTTGTAGGCGATGCGGAAGATGCGCGTCTCACCGCCCGCCGCGCCTCGCGCGTGTCCGATGTCGAACTGCTCGAAACCGGTCACCGGCACGCCGCGGGAGGCGAGTTGGTGGAGGACCTGGCTCCCCATGGTGCCCACGCCGATGACGGCGACGCGCGGCTGCGGGGGTGGTTTCATCGCTGTCTCCGCGGGGTCGGGAGCGTTGACCCGAGGAACGTAGCATTCACTTCATGGATGGACAATGGACGACGTGAATACTTCATCTGACACGCTGGCCCAGCGCGTGCGCCGGGCGGAGCCCCTGGCGAGCGGCGAACGGGCCGTGGCCGAGTACCTGCAACGGCACCCCGAGGAGGCCGCCGTCTCCTCGGCGGCCAAGCTCGGCAAGGCCACGGGGACCAGCGACGCCACGGTGATCCGTACCGCACGCAAGCTCGGCTTCACGGGCCTCGGCGACCTCAAGCGCAGCCTCGTCCACCACCTGGCACGGCGCCGCGATCCCGCCCAGGTCCTCGGCGACCGGGTGCAGCGGCTGCGCCCGGCGCACACCGCGCTGCACCCCGTGATCGACGCGGGACGCGGGCTGCTCGGCGAAGTGCCGACGCTCATCGACACCACCGTGTGGTCGCGCACCGTGGACGTGCTGAACGAGGCCACGCACGTGTGGGCCTACGGCATCGGCCCCGGCGCCGCCCTCGCCGACCAGTTCGCGCTGAGCCTCCGCCGCGCGGGCAAGGCGTCCGACTCCTGGACGGCGACCGGATTCCGGCTCGCCGACGACCTGTTGCGGCTGCGGCCCGCACACGCCGCGGTCGTCATCGCGCCGCTGCGCCTCTTCCGCGAGATCGGCATCGTCCTCGACCACGCGCACCGCGTCGGCGCGCACAGCGTCCTGCTGACCGAGGCCACCGACGAGGGCAGGGAGACCAGGGCCGAAACGGTGCTGCCGCTGCCCGACTCGACCGAGGGAGCCGCCAACGAACTCCTCGCGCCACTGACCATCCTGCACGCCCTCGTGCTCGAACTGGTCCAGGCACAGCACGCGTCAGCCGTCGACCACTACCAGCAGCTCAGCGCGCTGCGCACGGAGATCGCAGGTACCGAACTCGACCTCAGCCGCCTGCCGGAGCCGTGAGACGCGAAGCCGCTCAGGACGGGTCGCGCCTGCTGGGGCGCCGCTTCCCCAGCGAGCGCTGAGCCGTGGCCGGTCGGTCCGTGGACAACCGGCCGGTCGGTAACAGCTGGTCAGTCGGTGAACAGCTGGGTGGCCTTCAGCACGAGCTCGTAGAGACCGTACGCGAACGGCAGGCCCACCCACAGCCAGACGAGGACGGCGAGCCAGGTGCGGCGGGGCGCCGCCGGGTCAGGCGAGGCGCTGCTGGGAGCCATCGGGGGCCTCCGTTCCGTTCGCGGGTCCTGCGGACGCGTCCGCCGTGCCGCCCTCCGCGGCCGGCTCGTGGAAACGCGGATGCACCGGCCTGATGCATTCGTTGGCGGCGAAGCCCACGACGAGGAGACCCATCATGATGTAGAGGGAGAGGCTGTAGAGCCCGGGCCCGCTGCGCCCGGCCGCCTCCTGGCTGTCGGCGACCCGGTTGACGATGAGCGGGCCGAGCACGCCCGCGGTGGACCAGGCGGTGAGGAGGCGGCCGTGGATGGCGCCGACCTGGTAGGTGCCGAAGAGGTCCTTCAGATAGGCGGGCGCGGTGGAGAACCCGCCGCCGTAGAAGGAGAGGATCGCCAGCGCGGAGAGGACGAAGACCGGCTTCGAGGAGCTCCCGGTGGTGGCGATGAGCAGGTAGAGCAGGGCGCCGGCACCGAGGTAGACGCGGTACATGTTCTTCCGCCCGATGGCGTCGGAGGTGGCCGACCACACCAGGCGCCCGCCCATGTTGGTGAGCGAGAGCAGCGCGACGAACCCGGCGGCCGCGGAGACGGAGACCGGCGTACTGGTGCCGGCGAAGAAGTCCCCGATCATCGGGGCGGCCTTCTCCAGGATGCCGATTCCCGCCGTCACGTTCATGCACAGGACGACCCACAGGCACCAGAACTGCGGTGTGCGCAGGGCGTTGCGGGCCGACACCTGTGCGGTGGAGACCATCGCGCGCTGTTCGGTCGGCGGCGTCCAGCCCGCCGGACGCCAGCCGTCCGCGGGGACCCGCACGAGGAGGACGCCGAGCGCCATGAAGACCGCGTAGGCGAGTCCGTGCACCAGGAAGGCGGTGGCGATCCCACCGCTGTCCGCCCCGAAACTCTCCAGCATCCTTGAGGACCAGGGCGAGGCGATGAGCGCGCCTCCGCCGAAGCCCATGATGGCGATACCGGTCGCCAGTCCCGCACGGTCGGGGAACCACTTGATCAGCGTCGAGACGGGCGAGATGTAGCCGATGCCGAGGCCGATGCCGCCGACGAAGCCGTAGCCGAGGACGATCAGCCAGAACTGCTCCGTCGCCGCGCCGAGCGCGGAGAGGAGGAACCCGCTGGCGAAGCAGAGCAGCGAGACGGCCATCGCCCAGCGCGGGCCCTTGCGTTCGACGAGAGTGCCGCCGAACGCGGCGGAGAGACCGAGCATCACGATGGCGAGCTGGAAGGGGAGCGCGCTCTCCGTCCCGGAGAGACCGAGCGCCTTCTCCAGCGGCGGCTTGAAGACGCTCCAGGCGTACGCCTGGCCGATGGACAGGTGGACGGAGAGCGCGGCGGGCGGGACGAGCCAGCGGCTCCAGCCGGCCGGTGCGACCGTACGGGAGCGGCTGAGCAGTCCCCCGTTCGGAACCTGTGGGGACCTCATGGGTCGGCACTCTAAGTAGTTGAGACCTGAATGACCAGGGGATCGACCCTCATCCGGGGAGGAAGAGATCCGTTCGGAACCTTGGATTCCGAACAGAACGGACGAGGCACCGCCGCGCAGCGCGCTGCCGCCCGCTCGCCTCCCCCACCGGCTTGTTCGCCGCCGCCGAGGGGTGGCTGAACAATCCGTGCGGGAGTGGACTCGCTTCGAGAAGTCGGCAGTCGGCCCCTCACGGAGGCGGCCGCGGCGCGGAGAGAGGTCGTGGGATGTTCAAGACGGGGAGCGTCGGCGTGGTGGCCGCCGGACTGGTGCTGGTCCTCAGCGGCTGCGGAGGGGCGGACGAGAAGGCCGGCGGAGCGGAGGGCGAGTCCACGGCGTCCGCCGATCCGGCATCGGCCCGTCCGCCGTCCAAGAAGCTGGTGAAGTGGGTCGGAGCCATGTGCGAGTCGACGACCGCGCTCAAGAACATCCGCAAGGAGAGCACGGAGGACGTGACAGAGATCCGGAACGCGGGCGAGGGGATGGACTCGGCCGACTTCCTCGCCTTCAGCTACATCTCGGGGGCCTCGTCCCAGGTGCGCGAGGTCGAGGGCGAACTGGCCAAGCTCGAACCCTCCGGCCCTCCCGCGGCCGACCGGCTGCAAGCCGCCTGGCTGAAGAAGCTGGGGGACGTCGGGACCAAGCTCGACGAGGTGTTCCCGAAAGCGGCCCTCGACAACCCCAAGGGCGGCGCCGAGGACGTCGACAAACTCATCCAGTCCCTCACCTCACCCAAGCCTGGCCTGACCGCGTTGACGAAGAAGGACCGCGAGATCGCGGCCGCGCACGAACGTGCCGAACAGTGCGCACCGGGCTGGAAGCCCGACGAGGCCACGCAGTCCCCGGCTCCCGCGTCTTCGGGGCCGCTTCCCAAGGCGGCGGACGGCAAGAAGACCGGGGCCTGCGCGGACGGCACGTGCGAGGTGCTGGTGACCGGCACGAAGGACATCACGGCGAACGGGCTGAACCTGCACGTCACCGTGGCGAAGGACTCCGTCACCTTCCGGACCGGGGGCAGCGTGATGCAGTTGGGCGGCTCGGGGGGTGTGGCCCAGTTCGGCGACGACCTGACCATCACCGTCGTCGCACAGAACGAGGACGGCGCCGTGCTGAAGTTCAGGCCCTGAGCTGCATGGCACATCCGGCGCGGCGACCCCGCCGGCACCACGGCGGAAGGTCCGTCGGCACCACGGCGGCAGGGGAGGCGGCACCGCGGCGGAAGGGGAGTCGCTAGGCCACCTCGATGCCGTAGTCCTGGACCAGTTCCTCCAGGCCGCCCCCGTACCCCTTGCCGCCGGCGACGAATTCCCAGTCGCCGCTCGCGCGGCGGCGGAAGGAGCCGAGCACCAGCGCGGTTTCGGCGGGACGGCCGTCGGAGACCTCCAGCCGGTCGAGTTCGGTGCCCTCGGTGTCCAGCAGGCGGATGCCCGCCTTGGTGAACCCGGACAGATCGGCCGCCGGATTGGCCACCGGATCGACCGCGGCGACGATCACGAGCCGATCCGCCCGGCGGGGCAGCGCGTCGAAAATCACCTGAAGCGCGGCCTTGTCCGGAGGGACGGCCGGAAGCGCGCGCACCACGCCGTCCGGCGTCTGGTGGTTGTTGAAGAAGACGAAGTGGTCCTCGTCGAGGACCTGGTTGCCGTGGCAGACGAGCGCGCACACGTCCAGGGCGACACCGCCCGACCAGTACATGCCCAGCATGTTGTGCTCGGGAAGGGCGGCGCCGTCGCCGGGCTCGTCCTGCGGCTCCGCGGTGTCCGGGAGCGCGTCACCGGCGCGGGGCGCCGCCGCCGCACGTCCGCCGCCGCCCAGGCGCCCGCGCAGGCCGTGCCGGTGCAGCAGGTCGACCAGGTCGGTACCGGACACCAGCTCCAGGGGCTTGCCGTTGGCGAAGGTGTGCGAGCCGGGTCCGAACCGGGAGGTGGTGACGAGTACGCCCTTGTTGGCTCCGGCGTCCTGCACGGTGCCGTACAGGTCACGCACGGCGGTCGGCGGCACGGTGTTGCGGTAGCGCTTGACCTGCACGACGATCGTGCCGCCGCGGATCGGCGTCGGATCGAGCGCGTCGACGTCCACACCGCCGTCGTTCGACCGCTGCGTCGTCACGGCCTGCATGCCCATGGCACGGAACAGGTCCGCGACCAGCGACTCGAAGGCGAGGGGGTCCATCGTGTACAGGTCGGGCTCCTCGCCGCCTCCGTGCGTGACGACGTCGTTGCCGACGTCCTCAGGAACTCGCCCTGGACGTATCGCGCCGAGCTGGTCGGGGCGCGGCGACAGCTGTCCCCGCAACTCGTCCACCAGACAGTCGAGCGCGCTCACCTGCTCCAGGTGCAGCCGGTCGAAGGACGAGCGTGACGCCATGACCGTGGCCAGGAAGATCTGGGCCCGCCTGCCCGTCGCCGGCTCGTGGTCGTCCACGAAGCCGTTCAACGCGACGGACTCCAGTACGCCGGACTCGTCCGCCGCGAAGAGGTCGTGCAGCGCGAGCAGGACGCACTGGGCGAGCACGTCCCGATACAACGCGCGGCGCTGCGTCACCGGCCGGGCCGTCTCCTTGTCCCGGTCGGCGGTCGGCATGTACCGCACCGACTTCGCCTCGGGAACGACGTCGAACCGGGGCAGCTCCCAGTTGAGCACCAACTGCCGCGCGCCGGCGTCGTACGCGGCCGTCACCTGCCGCGGCAGGTCCTCCGGCCAGCCCGTGGACGCGTACAGCGCGGCGGAGAAGTACTCCACCACGGTGTCGGCGTCACCGCGGCGCAGCGCCTCCGTCATCTCGGCGATGCCCGCGTTGTGCCGACGGATCTCGGCGAGCTGCGCCAGTGCCCACTGACCGTACTGCTGCCGGTACTCCGCCAGCTGTTGCTGACGCCGGCTCTCCGCGGCCTGCGCGGCGTGCCAGTCCCGCTCGAACCGGGCGCGCGCCTCCGCCTGCGCCTGGGCTCGCCGGCCGGCCGTCCAACCGCCCTGCGCCTGGTACTGGTGGGGCTCCGGCATGCGGAGGGGCTCAGCCAGCCTGCCGGGGGCGAAGGCCTCGACGGTCTCCGCGCGGGTGAGGACACCCGCGCGGAACGCGGGAGCGCGGCACCCCTCCGCCAGCAGGCCCTGCAGGGCGGCGACCCGCGCGTCCAGCTCCTCGGTCCGCCGCCTGGCATCCGCGTCCCGCTGCTGCCGGTACGCCGCTCGCTGCTCCCGATAACTGCGCGCCAGCTCCCGCTGGTACGACCGCTCTCGCCGCTCCTGCTCCCGTTGGAACCTGGCTTGCGCCTCCGCCCGACGTTGCTGCTGACGCTGCGCCTCAGCCCAGATCCCGACCAACCCGTTGGAGCGACGGCTCATGCCCGACAGGCCCTCCCCCGCCGGCACCGGCGCACCCCCGCGCACCGGCTCCGGCCCTATAACCAGCAGTGACGAAGAGACTTTAATCGGAAATCACCAGATAGCCCATCCCAATCGGTGCTCTCTCCCCGCCGATACCCCGGCCCGGCAGGAGCGCTGCCGGGCCACTGCCTGCTTGCGGCGCTCATGCCGTCCCGTGCCTGCGCGGGACCCGGCGCTGAGCAGGTGTCGGGCCCACGGGCGCACCCCGGCAGGGGCGAACCGTCTTGCTGGCCCGACCGCCGCACGAGCCCGGCTCTGTCCGTCACCGGGTGTCTGTCAGCGCACCCGTCACCGGGCCTCTGCTCACCTGGAAGCGCGAGCCGCCCGCCCGCACGCGGCCGCGAGTCCCACTGCCGCGGCGGCCGCCAGGCCGCCGAGGACGCCGCGCCGCCGTTGGGACATCCACAGCACCGGGTCACGCTCGTGCGCCATGGTGTCGAAGGCGCCGTGAACGCCTCGATCGGTCTCCTCGTCCGCGGGGTGCTCCAGGTTCGCTCCCCACCGAGGAGCGTCCTTGCCGGTCTGCTGGCTTTGGACGCCCTTACGCCCCAGGTACAGATCCACCAGTTTCGGGGCCAGGCGCTCGGCCCAGATGGTCAGCGCGGTGGAGACCCCCACCCACATGTTGCGGCGAGGATGCTCGGCGAGGAAGGCGATGCCCTTGGCGGCCAGTTCCGGCTGGAAGACGGGGGGCACCGGCATCGGGTGCCGGGGCATCCGGCTGAGGTTCCAGTTGAACTGAGGGGTGTTGAGCCCGGGAAGCTGGATCATGCACAGCTTGACGTTGCTCTTCTCGTGGATGAGCTCCGTCATGACCGATTCGGAGAACCCTTTGACAGCGTGTTTGGCACCGCAGTAGGCGGACTGCAACGGGATGGACCGGTAGGCCATGGCCGAGCCGACGTTGACGACGACGCCGCGGTCCCGGGGCCGCATGCGTTCCAGTGCGGCCCGGGTGCCGTTGACCTGCCCCAGGTAGGTCACCTCGGTCATGCGTGCGTACTCCTGCGGAGAGGTGTCCCAGAAGAAGGCCAACGATCCCGTGAACGCCACGTTCACCCAGACGTCGATCGCGCCCAGCTCCTGTTCCGCCCGCTCGGCCGCCTGCCGGACCGCCTGGTGGTCGGCCACGTCCGCGGCGATGCCCAGCGCCCTTCCTCCGGCCGCCTCCACGTCTTCGACGGCCGCGTCCAGCCCGGCGCGCACGCGTGCCAGGACGGCCACGTCGTAACCGCGCGCGGCGAACTCGCGTACGGCCGCCCGCCCCACTCCCCCGGTACCGCCGGTCACCACGGCGACTGGGCGCCGCGTCGTGCTTGCCATCGTGTCTCGGCCTCCTCGGCGCGGTGGGTGAACCGGGCTGCCGGGCCGGCAGAACCGCGAATGTGTCCTTTACCGCACGCGGAGACCCCTGCAAACGTGCATGCGGCCGACTGCCGTGGGCGGGGCCGCCCCCGTCACACGGTGGGTCGGCCTCCCGACCTCAGTCGGCGGCCCGGGGCGGGGAGTCCCGCCTCCGTGCGGTGGCTCGGCGGGTGAGGAGGCCGCGCATGCGGTCGAAGGCGGCGACCGCGGTGCTGGCGGGGCCGAGGAGAGACGGGTGGGTGGGCAGGTGCGGGTGAGGGCGGCTGGGCGCGCGGCGACGCGTCGCCGCCCACTGCCGAGCGAGCTGCTCGGCGTCGGCGTCGGACATGCTGTCGCCGAGGCGGGGCCAGACCTCGTTCTGCTCGTAGGCGAGGTGGCTGCGGTTGTGCCCGGCGATCATGTTGACGCAGTCGGTGAATTCCTGGCCACCGGGGCTGATGTGCGCCAACTCGTTGAGCGCTCTCTTGAGCGCACGCTCTTGGCCGAGGGCGTGGCGCACCAACTCGTCGCCGTGTGCGCACAGGCGTCGCACGGCCGGCCAGACGACCAATTCCTCGCTGAACTCGTGTCCGGACTGGAGCGCCACCAACTGCTGTGCGAGGTGTCGCTGCGTGGCGGTGTTCGGTTCCGGGGCGCCGGCTCCACCGGTGAGGGAGTCCAACAGCTTCCAGATACCGTCGTGCTCCTCCTGGAGCGCGGCCGGCAGGCCTGTCATGTCGCTGCGTCCCGGAGTCGGTCGCGCTGGGGCACGACCGTGTATTTCGGGTCCTCGGCGGACGCGAGGCCCGCGTGGAAGACGCCGAATCGGGTGAGCGCCGATCCGGCGAGCAGGGCGGCACCCGCCAGGACGCACCGGGTGCGACTGCGCCGGCAGGCCGCCGCGAGAAGGGCAGCGGGGGGCCGGCCGGCGGTTCGGAGCGCGGCACTGATCCGCTCCCGCCGCGGGGGCCGCTCGTGGCCTGCCGCGTCAGGTGGCGGACAGGCGCGCCCCCGTCTCCATCAGGAGCGCGTGGACGAATGCCTGGGGGAGGTTTCCACGCAGTTGCCGCTGGCCGACGTCGTACTCCTCCGAAAAGAGCCCGGCCGGGCCGCAGGCCGCGCGAGCGCGTTCGAAGTAGCCACGGGCTTCGGCCTCCTCACCCTGCTGACGGGTCGCCAGGGCGGTGAAGAAGTTGCACAGGAGGAAAGCGCCTTCGGCCTTTCCCAGCGGCCTGTCGTCGTGGCGAAAGCGGTAGACGTAGCCGTCCTGGGTCAGGTCCTCGCGGACCGCTCGCAGCGTGGCCACGCTGCGCGGGTCGTCGGCCGGCAGCGCACCGCGGATCGCCGCCAGGAGCAGAGCGGCATCGGCCTTCTCGTCCCCCGGGGACCGCTGCCAGCGGCCCGACGGGTGGACGCAGTCGCTCGCCGCACGGGCCAGCAGGCTGTCGGCCAGCGCGGTCCAGCGTGCGGCCTGCGGCCCGGCGGCGCCCGCACGGGCGACGGCACGCAACCCGGCCGAACAGATGAGCTGCGAGTGCGTCCAGCGCCTGCGGTCGAGCTCCCAGATACCGGTCTCCGGATCGTCGCGGCGCCGCTCGATGGCAGCGGCGGCACACTCGGCGGCACGCCAGTGGTGGCCTTCCAGCCGTCCGTGCTCCGCGGCGGCGGCGAACAGGAGGAGCGCTTCGCCCAGGGCGTCGAGCTGGAACTTGTCGTTGATGCCGTTGCCGACGCGATTGCCACCGCCGGGAAAGCCGAGGAGCTGGGGCAGCTCCCGCTCGTCGGGGACGATCCCGCCGTCGAGGGTGTAGGCCGGGCGCAGTTGGGGGCCGTCGGTCAGTACCCGCTCTGCGATGAATCCCACCGCGGCGTCCAGCAGGGGGAAGGCCTCCGGGCCGACGGCCGCCGCCGCGTGCCCCACGTAGCACTGGTCGCGGATCCAGGAGAAGCGGTAGTCGTAGTTGCGGCCGGCTTCGGCGCGCTCGGGCAGCGAGGTCGTCGCGGCGGCGACCGTCGCACCGGTGCGGCTGGTCATCCCGAGGAGGACGGCACAGGCGCGCCGTGCGTCCCGCCCGCCGAGGACGCCCTCCATCTTCGGAACCTTCCCGCGCCACTGGTTCTCGGTGCCCTCCCACAGGCGGCACGCCGGCGAAGCCGGCTGCTCGAAGGGGCGGTCCGAGACCTCCAGTACCAAGTCGTGGTGCCCGCCGTGCGGCACGGTCAACGTCAGGGCCAGATCGCTGCGGGCGTCCCCGGCTCCCGACCACCGCACGTACAGTCCGCCGCTGCGGGCCTCCCACACGCCGTCGTGGCAGGACAGGTTCTCCATGGCGCACGCGCCGAACCGCGCCCGCACGTCCAGGGCGACGCGTACCCGGGCCGGGCCGTCGATCGCCTCGATCCGCCGCAGCAGGACGGCGGTGTGCGGGTCTCCGGGAAAGGCCAGCGCCTCTCGGCACTCGATCGCGCCGGCGCGGGTCATCCAGCGCGAGCGCCAGATGAGCGTTCCCTCCTCGTAGTGCCCGCCCCACACGTGCCAGGGGTCCACCGGGCCCACCGTGTAGGCGCCCGCGCCGCCCAGCAGCGCCGAGAGGACCGCGTCGCTGTCCCAGCGAGGGGCACACATCCATACGATCCCGCCGTGCGGGTCCACCAGGGCGCCGCGTTCCCCGTCCGCCAGCAGCGCGTAGTCACGCAACACCACGGGCGGTGGCTCCGGATGCACTCCTGTGCGCTGATCAGGCACGGGTCAGTTGTGTGTGCCGGGCAGGGACCGCTTGAGCGACTCGGTGAACTCGTGTGCCTTTTGCCTGCCGCCCTTGGTGGCGATGCCCCATGCCTCCGGGTCGCCCTGTCGCAGCGCCTTCGCCACCTTTTTGGCCTGCATCTTCTTGATGTGCGGCGGCACCGGCGGAACCTCCGGATCGACGACCACTTCGAGAACCACCGGCTTCGTCGACGCCAGCGCCTCGTCCCACGCCGCTCCGATCGACTTCGGGCTGTCGCACCGGATCCCCGTGAAGCCCAGCAGCTTCGCCCACTCCGCGTACGGGACCTCGGGGATGTACTGCGAGCCCATGAACTTCGGCTCGCCGCCCATGGCCCGCTGTTCCCAGGTGACCTGGTTGAGGTCCTGGTTGTTGAAGACGCAGAAGATGAGCGGTGACCCCTCGAGCCGGTCCAGGTACCGCTTGACGGTGATCAATTCCAGCATGCCGTTCATCTGGAAGACGCCGTCGCCGACCATGGCGATGACGGGCCGCTCGGGGTAGGCGAACTTGGCACTGATCGCGTAGGGGGTCCCAGGGCCCATCGTGGCGAGGTTGCCGGCCAGTGACGCGCGCATGCCCTCACGCAGTCTCAGGTGCCGCGACCACCAGTTGGCCACCGAGCCGGCGTCGGTCGTCAGGATGCAGTCGTCCGGCAACCGCTTGGACAGCTCGTGAGCCACGAGCTCGGGGTTCAGCGGATCGGCCTTGTCATGGGCTCGATCATCGAGGATGTCCCACCACTCCGACACCTGCGCCTCGACGTGTTCGCGCCAGGAACGGTCCTTCTTCCGCTCCAGCAGAGGAATCAGCTCTTGTAGCGTCTCCTTGGAGTCCCCGATCAGCTGGGCCTCCATGGGGTAGCGCACACCGATCATCCGGCCGTCGAGATCGATCTCCACGCCCCGGCACTGGCCTTCCGGCGGCAGCCACTCCGCGTACGGGAAGCTGGTGCCGATCATGAAGAGCGTGTCGGCGCCCATCATCATCGCGTGGCTGGACGTGGAGCCCAGCAGGCCGATGGGCCCCGTGACGTAGGGCAGTTCGTCGGGCAGCACCTCCCGCCCCAGCGACGTCTTCGCCACCCCGGCTCCGAGCAGCTCGGCCACCTGGCCGACCTCCTCCGACGCTTTCGCCGCGCCCTGCCCGACGATGATGGCGACCTTCTGGCCCTCGTTCAGGATGTCGGCCGCCTTGCGCAGCTCGGTCGCGGGCGGCGTGACGCGGGGTTTGACGTAGCCGACGCTGGTATAGACCGCACCGTGCTCACGCGGGGGCGAGGGCTGCGCCGGCTCCTGCGCGACGTCCTCCGGCACAATGACCGCCGCGACCGTGCGATTGGCCAAAGCGACCTTGCAGGCACGGTCGATGAGCTGACGTGCCTGCGCGGGGTGCATACACGTCTGGACGTACTCGGCAACGTCCTTGTACAGCGTGTTCGGATCGATCTCCTGCTGATAGGCGGAGCCGAGAGCGATGCGCTTTTGCTGACCGAGAATGGCGACCACCGGCTGGTGATCGAGCTTGGCGTCGTAGAGGCCGTTGAGCAGGTGAATCGTGCCTCCACCCGACGTGGCTACGCAACAGCCCAGCTCTCCGGTGAACTTCGCGTGGGCGGTGGCCATGAAGGCCGCCATTTCCTCGTGCCGCGTCTGGATGAACTCCGGGTCGCCCTCGGCCCGGTCGAAAGCCCCCAGCAGGGCGTTGATGCCGTCCCCCGGATAGCCGAAAACGCGCCGCACGCCCCATTCCCGAAGGCGGTGGAGAAGGAAATCAGCGGTCTGCGGCATCGTGCACCTTCCCTAGTGCTTCCCTGCGAACGCCGTCACGCATTACCCCGTCGCGATCGCCGTTAACACACCGTTACGTCATACGAGCGTCAGCACTTCTTCGGTCGCGGCAGTGACATGGAGACCGCGGCAGCCGGCACACGACAGCCGGCACATGGACGGGGAAGCCTGGCCATGTGCGCCTGGGGCAGCGCGGCGCCAGGCAGCGTGCGCCTGCCAGGCGCCGCCCAGGTCCGCTTCGGTGCGAGCGGCTGCCGGCGCCGGGCAGCGCCACCCGTCACAGCGTCGGCCGGACGCCTGGCTCGTGGCCGATGTTCGCCCGCTCGGGCGGAGCCGTCATCTGGCGACGGCCCGCGCCGGTGCGCAGCGTCGGCAGGAGGGTGCGGCCCGGACCGCTCTCCGACTCGAACGCAAGTGCGGCGCACACGGCGATCGCTGCGAGGACGACCCCGCACACTCCGGCGGCCGTCTTCCAGGCCGCCTCCGCGGTCAGCAGATAGACCCCGGTGACCGCGAAGCGGATCGCGGCCATGCCCAGGACCGCACTGGCCGCCAGTTTCGAGGCCCGGGCGCTCAGCAGCGGGACCAGCAGACAGACGGCCGCCGCGATGAGTAGCACTCCCAGGGCGCCACTCGTGCTGCCGGGAAGCGAGTTGAGCATCACCAGGCCGATGGCGAGCCAGGTCCCGGCCAGTACGCCCATGCCCGTGCCGGCCACGGCGTCCCGTGCCAGGAAGCCGTACACGCTCGCCAGCAGTTGCAGCGGCACCGCGAACGCCACCACCACGAGGCCGACGTGCGGCCATTCGAGAACGGGAAACCAGCCGAGTTGCAGCCCCGCCAGTGCGGTGGTGGCCCCGGCCAGTCCCAGGAAGCCGAGCGGGAGCGGGGTGCCGATGGGTCTGAGGAAGGCCCTCAACTCGATCTCGGAAGCAGAACCGGCTCCCGAGCCGGAACCGGACCGGGTGGCTGGGGGCGCGGGCGGATCCCCGCCGTCGGACGAGTGGCGCACAGGGTGTCCTTTCCGACCGGCGAGCGGTCCTGACGGGCGATCGGGTCAACGGCCGGGCGAAGCGGCAAGCGGCCGAAGCCGTGACGTACCGCCGGCCTCCCGTTGCTCGTGGCCGTCTGTTCCGGCGACAGGGCGGGGGATCCGGCAGGCGACACGGCGCTGCTTCGGTGTGCGTGGGGCTCCACCCGCTGGCCGTAGTACCAGAAACAGAGCCGCCGGCGCGGGATCCCGGTGTGCCGGGCCTCGTCGGACGTGAGCCGGTGGTGTCCGCGGTGCGCGCGGACACCACCTGCCTTCGGTCCCTCCCGCCGTCCAGCGAAACCCGCAGGCCAGACACCAACGTCCGGCTCTCGGCGGCGTTGAGTCGCCGAAGACGATGCTGCGCCTCAGGGACCTCGTAGGAGCTGGCTCAGCACGTACCTATGGCTCCGGCAGCCGGTGACCTTCCGTCGTCCGCGGTCAGAGAATCCCTTCCTCTACGGGCTCTGCTCCCTCGGACGACGACACGCCCTCCCGGCGGGCGAGGGCGGCGAAGGCACTGACGGTCGGCCGGGCGAAGAATCGGGCCAGCGACAGCCGCACGCCCAGCTCACCGGTGGCCCGCTCGATCAGCCGGACCGCTCGGACGCTGTCTCCGCCGAGGGTGAAGAAGTTGTCCTCAGCAGTGCGGACCGGAACGCCGAGGATGCTCTCCCACAGCCGTGCGACCGACCGCTCGACAGGGTCGAGTGCGTCGCCGGCTCTTCCGTCAGACCGCGGCTGGGTGGCCGCGGTGACTGCGGCGGTCAGACTCCGCCGGTCCACCTTGCCGTTCCTGCCCAGGGGGATCGCCGGCAGTGCCGTGATCCGCCGCGGGACCATCGCGTGCGGCAGCCGGTCATCCAGCCAGTGCCCCAGCGTCTTGACCAGCACTGTCCCCTCCTGTCCTCCGGTGGGCACGACGGCGGCCAGCAGTTCGCGCGCCGCGCCGGTGCCAGACACGGCGACCGCGGCGCGGGCCACGTCCGGGTGCGCGGACAGTGCGGCCTCGATCTCACCCAGCTCGATGCGGTGACCGCGTACCTTGACCTGGTCGTCGGTGCGGCCGAGGAACTCGAGCACTCCCCCGGGACGGTAGCGGCCGAGGTCGCCGGTGCGGTACCAGCGACGGCCGCCGGCCGTGACGAAGCTGGACGCCGTCAGCTCCGGCGCACCGCGATATCCGCGGGCGAGCCCGGCGCCGCCGATCCACAGTTCACCGGGGACCCAGTCGGGCCGGTCCTCTCCGCACGGTGCGTCGACTACCCGGTAGCCCTGGTTGCGCAGAGGCATGCCGTAAGGGATCGACGGCCAGCCGGGGAGCGGCCCCTCGACGTCGTGCGCATTGGACCAGACAGCCGCCTCCGTGGCGCCGCCCATGGCGACGAGGTGGCAGGACGGGACCGACGCGGAGAGCCTGCCGGGCAGGTCGAGGCCGATCCAGTCGCCGGACAGCAGAGCTAGCCGCAGGGTACCGGGGACCTGCTCGGACTGATACTCGACGACCGTCAACAGCATGTCGAGCAGCGCCGGGACGGTGTTCCACACCGTCACCCCGTACCGGACGCACAGTTCGGCCCACCGCTGGGCGTCGCGGCGCTCGTCCTCGGCGACGGTGACCAGGGCACCGCCGGCGGACAGCAGGCCGAAGACGTCGTACACCGACAGGTCGAAGTCGAGGGCCGAGACGGCCAGGACCCGGTCGTCGGCGCCCACGTGGTAGCGGTCGTTGATGTCCTCGACCGTGTTGGCGGCGGCGGCGTGGGTGATCTCCACGCCCTTGGGGCCACCGGTCGACCCGGAGGTGAAGATGACGTACGCAAGTTGGTCCGGGGCGGCGACGGCCGGGACGTCCAGGGGCTGGTGTCGGTCGGCCTCGGTGAGCGGTACGGCCGTGACCGGCCAGTCGTCGCCGGGACCCGCGGTCAGCGCCAGCCGTACGCCCGCCCCGGTGACGATACGGTCGCGGCGCACCCGGGGCTGGTCGACGCCGATCGGGACGTAGGCGGCTCCGGCGGCGAGGACGCCCAGCACGGCGGCGATCTGCTCGGCTCCCTTGGGCAGGCAGACAGCGACCGGTTCCCCCGGGGACACTTCGTGCGCGGTCAGCAGTGCGGCCACGCGGCGGGCTCGCAGGGACAGTTCGCCGTACGTCACGGGGCGGTCGGCACCGTCAGTGAGGATCGCCGAGGCGTCCGGGCGGGCTGCGGCGTTGCGGAAGAAGGAGGCGTGCAGGGAGGTCTCCCGCTGGGGTGCGGCCGTCTCGTTGGCCAGTTCCCGGGCGATGCGCTGAACCGGCGGCAGACCGACCGGCCGGGGGGCGTTCCAGTCGGCCTCCAGGAGCCTGTGCAGGTGGGCGGTGTAGGCGGTGAACATCGCATCCAGGACACCTGCGGGAAACAGGCCCTCGACGGAGTCCCAGTGCAGGTCGATCACGGTGCCCTCGGGTGTGCGCCGTTCGACGGCCTGGTGGTCGAGCCACACCTGCGGGGTCTGGGTGATGCCGTACACCTGGTCTGTGAAGAGTCCGGCCGGGTCGTCCCCAGCGTCCAGGCCGAGGGCGCTGGTGAAGACGACAGGCATGGTCACCTCCGCCTGCCCGGTGCGGCGGGCGAAACGGCGCAGCACCTGGACGGCGGAGAGGGAGCGGTGGTCGAGAGCCTGCCACAGCTCGCGCTGGGTACGGCGGGCGCCGGTCAGCCAGGGCTCGTCCGGGCGGTGTTCGTGGCCGACCAGGACCAGGGAGGTGAAGTCACCGAGGACTCGCGTGATGTGCGGATGGGCTTCGCGCCGGTCGAACAGGGTCAGGTTGACCGTGAGGTCCCTCTCGGCGCTCCACAGGGACAACACCTCGCAGTACGCCGTCAGCAGCACGGCGGAGGGGGTGACGCCATGGGCGCGGGCGCGTTCCTCCAGGGCGCGGCGGGCCTCCGGGCCGAGGACGGCGGTGCGTCGCTCGAAGCGGGGGGCGGTGATGCCGGCCGGGTCGCCGGCGAGCGGCAGCCGGGGCGCGGGGGGCAGCGTGTCGAGCCGCTTGTTCCAGTGCTGTTCGGCTGCGGCGAGTTCGTCGGGTTCGGTCCTGGTGGCGAGCACGTGATCGCGGAAGGTGACGTCTACCGGCGGAAGCTCGGCGTCGGGATCGGCGTAGAGCGCGGACAGCTCGGAGTAGAAGGTGAGGATGCTCAGCGCGTCCAGGACCAGGTTGTCCATGCCGACCGCGAGACGTGCGCCGTGGTCGTCGCGGACGGCGGCAACGCTGAACAGCGGCCACTGGCCGGGGTGGAAGACGTGGTGCGACCAGGTATCGCGCAGGGCGGCCCGGGAGGCGTCGGGGTCGCCCGCTGCTTCGGTGACCTCTACGGTGAAGCGGGGCACCTCAGCCAGGACACGCTGGTTGCCCTCGTCGTCGAAGACGGCCCGGAGCATCGGATGCCGCGCCACGAGACGGTTGACGGCCTCCTCCAGACGGGGCACGTCCAGGCCGGGTATGTCGTACTCGCGGTAGAAGTGGCAGCCGACGCCGCCGAGGGTGAAGTCCTCGCCGCGGCCCAGCCAGTAGGCGAGCTGCACGTCCGTGGGCGGGAACGGGTCATGGCGGTGCTCGGGGTCGGGTGCGGGCGGCTGGGCCGGGGGACGCGCCGGGCCGAGGTGGAGGGTCTCGGCGAAGTCGGCGAGGCTCGGGTGGGCGAACAGGGCGCTGAGTGCGATCCCCTGTGCCCCGTCTGCCCGCAGCCGGCTGATGATGCGGGTGGCCAGCAGCGAGTCGCCGCCCAGGGCGAAGAAGTCATCGGTGCGTCCGGGCCCGGGTGCGGGCAGCCGGAGAACGTCCGTCCAGGCGGCGGCGACGAGGCACTCGGCATCGGTGCGGGGCGGCTCGTGGACGCCCGGCGCGCCCGGTTCCTGATGGTCGGCGGCCAGTTCGGCCAGGCGGGCCCGGACAGCGGCGCGGTCGGTCTTGCCGTTGCGGGTCAGCGGCAGCTCGTGGAGCACCGCCGTGGTGTCCGGGACCATGGCCGGCGACAGGAGTGTGCCGAGGTGCTCCCTGAGATGTGCGGGCGAGGGAAGCACTCCGGGAACGGGGACGACGGCCGCCGCCAGCCGACGGCTCGGCAGCAGCACCGCGACGGCCTCCGTCACCTCGGCGTGGGCGGTCAACGCGGCCTCGACCTCGCCCAGTTCGACCCGGTGCCCGCGCACCTTGACCTGGTGGTCCGTGCGGCCGAGGAAGTCCAGGGTGCCGTCGGCGCGGTAGCGGGCGCGGTCTCCCGTGCGGTACCAGCGCAGGCCGTCGTGCTCGACGAAGCGATCGACGGTGCGGCCGGGGTCGCCGCGGTAGCCGCGGGCCACTCCGCCGCCGCCGATCCACAGTTCACCGGGCACCCAGTCCGGGCAGTCCCGGCCGAGCGCGTCCACGACCCGGCAGCGTACGCCGGTGAGCGGACGGCCGTAGGGGACGATGCTCCAGTCCTCGGGGACCGGGAGCGTGACCTCCTGCCAGGTCGAGTGGATGGCGGCCTCGGTGGTGCCGCCGAGCCCGGCGAGGCGGCAGTCGGGAGCCTGGCGGGCGAGCCGTCCGGCCAGGTCGACGGTGACCCGGTCACCCCCGAGTAGGACCGCACGCAGCGGCAGCGGCAGCGGCCGGGGGCCGGCCGTGTCCGTGGCATCCGTCCCGGCCTCCGCGACGGTGAGCAACATGTCGAGCAGGGCGGGCACGCAGTTCAGCACCGTCGCCCGGTGGGTGTGTGCCAGGCGGAGCCACGCGTCGGCGTCCCGCCGTTCCGGCTCCCGTACGCAGACGACGGCTCCCCCGGTGCCCAGCGGCGCGAACAGGTCGAAGACGGAGAGGTCGAACTCCAGCGCGGACAGCGCCAAAATGCGGTCGGTGGCGCCGAGTCCGAGACGGTACCGCAGGTCGGCCACGGTACCCATGGCCGCCGCGTGGGCCATCTCGACGCCCTTGGGTTCGCCTGTCGATCCCGAGGTGTACAGCACGTAGGCGAGGTCGTCGGGCGTGCCCGGCACCGGAGCGGGCAGCGGGTCGGCGGTGAGGGCCGTGTCCAGGCGGTCGAGGACGAGCCGGGCGCCGGCTGACTCCAGGACGCGGTCGCGGCGGGCGGCCGGCTGGTCGACGGCGACGGGGAGATAGGCGGCGCCGGCCGCGAGGATGCCGAGGACGGCGACGGCCTGCTCGGGCCCCTTGGGCAGGCTCACGGCGACCAGGTCACCGGGGCGCACGCCGTGCGCGTGCAGGTGGCCCGCGACGGCGAGGGCGCGCGCCGAGAGTTCGGCATACGTGAGGTGCTCGGTATCGGTGCCCCACAGCAGCGCGGGCGCTTCGGGGGTGGTGGCGGCATGGTGGAAGAACTCGTCGTGCAGGCGCAGTCCGGCGCCGGGCGGGCGGCCCGTGTCGTTCACGGTCTGCCTGGTCTGCCGCTGTCCCGCGGGCAGCAGGTCGCCTGCCGGAGTCGTCCAGGCGTGTTCGTCGTCGGTGAGCCGGTCCAGGAGGGCGGTGTACGCGTCGAACATGGCGTCCAGGACGCCGGGCGCGAACGCGGCTTCCCTGGCGTCCCAGTTGACCAGCAGTCCGCCGTCGAGTTCGGTGATCTGGGCGTCGAGCCACACCTGTGGGCCCTGGGAGATGATCCATGCGGGTTCACCGAAGACGCGGGTGACCGAGGCGGGGAAGAGCGGGCCGAGACCGAGCGCGCTGGTGTGGACCACGGGGGCGAGGGTCTGGGCGCCACGGTGCCGGCCGAGGTCGCGCAGCACCTCCACGCCGGAGTGACGGGCGTGCGCCGCGTCGGCGTGGAACCGCTCCTGAAGCCGTCCGGCCCTGTCGGCGAAGGTGCCCGGCTCGGTGCCGTCCCAGGCCAGCAGGACCGAGGAGGTGAAGTCACCCACCAGGTCCTCGACGTCCGGGTGCAGGGGTTCGCGGTCGAACAGGGGAAGGTTGAGCAGGAAGGAGGGCTCGCTGCTCCAAGCGGTGAGCACCTCGGCGAAGACGGCGGTGAGCGCGAGCGCGGGAGTCAGCCCGTGGGCCCTGGCCCGGCCCTCGAAGGCGGCTGCCCGCTCGGGGCCGAGGATTCGGTGCCTGCGGACGACGGCCGTGGCGTCGGCGTCGTGGCCCGCGGCGGGCAGTTCGGGGGCCCCGGGCAGGCTGTCGAGGCGGTCGCGCCACCAGGCACGGTCCGCCTCGTACGCGGCACGGGCGGGGCCGGCCCGGTGGGACTCGCGGTCGGACAGGTAGCGGCGGAAGGAGTAGCCGGGCTTGGCGCGCGGCGCCTGGCCACCCGCGCTGTAGGCGTCGGCGAGGTCGCCCAGCAGGACCCGCAGGCTGAGCGCGTCGGCGGCGATCATGTCGAGGTTGACGTGGGTGCGGGTACGGCCGCCCGGCAGCAGGGTGAGCCGGACGTCGAAGACCTCACCCGAGCCGATGTCCATCGCGCGGTGCGAGAGCGCGGCGCGCACGCGGTCCAACGCGGCCTCAGCGGCTTCGGGTTCCTCGTCCCGCAGGTCGGTCACGCGCAGGCCGGGCCAGGGGGCGCGTTCCAGGACCTCCTGGGTGCCGTCGTCCAGGACGCGGACCCGGAGCATGTCGTGGCGGGCGAGGACGGAGCGTACCGACGCGTCGAGGCGATCGGGGTCCACTCCCGTGCCGTCGAACTCGTGGTAGAAGTGCGCGGCCACGCCGCCGAGTCGCTGTCCGGGGGAGCGTCCGGCCCAGTAGGCGTGCTGCATCAGGGCGAGCGGGAAGGGTCCTGCCGCCTCGTCGTCGCCCTCCGGTGCGGTGCCGGGCTGCGGCGCTGTGGAGGCATGCGTACCCGCTCGGGAGAGCAAGGCGTGCCAGGCGGCGGGTGTCGGGGCGGCGGCGAGTGCGCCGAAGGACACCTCGGTCCCGGCGCGCCGCCAGCGGGCCGCCAGCTTCATCAGGGTGATGGAGTCCAGGCCCAGGGCGATCAGATTGTCGTCGTCGTGGAGGGTGCCGGGCGGCAGGTCGAGTACCGCCGCGAGCCGGGCGCGCAGGACCTCCAGGTCCGTTGTCTCGGCGGTGGCCGGATCGGTCGAGTCGGTCAGCACGGGTCTTCCTTCTGTCTCGCGGGTATACGGGCCGGCACGGCGGGGACGGCCGCCGCGCCGGTGTCCGTGGTGGCCTGTGGGTACGGCCCGTAGGTGGGTTCTCGGAGTCGGCCGGTGTCACCGGGCCCGGGGTCGGCCGGTGTCACCGGGCCCGGGGTCGGCCGCTGGCACCTTTCTCGGGGTCGGCCGGTGTCACCAGGCCACCGGCAAGGCGGCCGGGCCTCGGAGGAACGCGGCCGTCTTCCACGTCGCGTCGCCGGCCATGCGCAGACCCGGCAGCAGTCGGGCGAGTGCGGTCAGTCCCTCCTCCAGTTCGACCCGGGCCAGCGCCGCGCCGGCGCAGTGGTGGATGCCGTGGCCGAAGGCGAGGTGCCCGGTGGTGTCGCGGTCGGGGTCGAGCGCGTCGGGCCGGGGGAAGCGCAGCGCGTCGCGGTTGGCAGCGCCGATGGCCACGAGCACGGGCTCGCCCGCGCGCACCGTGGTGCCGCCCACCTCCACGTCCTCAAGGGCGTAACGCGGCAGGGAGGCGGAGGCGGCCAGGGGGACGTAGCGCAGCAGTTCGCCGACCCAGGCGCGGGCGCGCTCGGGGCGGCCGGCCAGTTCGGCGAGGGCGTCGGGGCGTTCGGTGAGCAGGACCCAGGTCAGGTTGGCGAGTTGGGAGGCGGTGGTCTCGTATCCGCCGAGCAGGATCGCGATGCACAGCTCGATCAGTTCGTCGCGGGAGGCCCGGTCGTCGGGGGCGTCCTCGTCGCGGGCCCGCAGCAGCGCGGTCATCAGGTCGTCGGCGGGCTCGGCCTGCCGCCGGTCGAGCAGCTCGCCCATGTACGCCTTGAGCGAGCCCGTGGCGGCCAGGAAGTCCTGCGGCGTCGCCCCGCTGGTGGAAAGGATGGTGTCGCTCCAGCCGCGGAAGAGGTCCCGGTCCTCGGCGGGGACGCCCAGCAGTTCGCGGATGACCGCGATCGGCACGGGGAGCGCGACGTGTTCCACCAGGTCGGCGGGGGCTCCCCGGGCGGTCATGCGCCGGACGGCGTCCTCGGCGAGGGCGCGGACGCGGGGGCGCAGCGCCTCCGCCCGGCGGGCGGTGAAGGCACGGGCCGCCGGACGGCGCAGCCGGGTGTGGTCGGGCGGGTCGGTGGCGACCAGGCCGATGGGGCTGACCGGGGTGGTGCGCGGCGCGTCCCGCTGGGCATCCGCGCGGGAGAAGCGGGCGTCGGCGAGGACCGCGCGGGCCTCGTGGTGCCGGGTGACGAGCCAGGCCGGTTCGCCGTAGGGCAGTTGGACACGCAGCAGGCCGGGGGTGTCCTGGGCGACGCGGTAGGCGTCGGCCAGGTCCAGACCGGTGTCCGTGTTGAAGGGGTAGGGGACGGGCGTGGTCACAGTGCCTCCGCGGTGGCTTCCATGGTGCGGGCGAGTGCGGCGCGGTCGACCTTGCCCGCGCCTGTGCGGGGGAAGCCGTCGAGCGTGCGGACCCGGTCCGGGTGCTTGAAGGCGGCGAGGCCCCGGGTCACCAGGTGGTCGATGAGGTCGCGCCGGGTGGGGGCCTCGCCGCGGGGGACGACGAAGGCGCAGGTGCGCTCGCCCATGTCGGCGTCCGGGTAGCCGATCAGGGCCACGTCGTGGACGCGGGGGTGGGCGAGAAGGTGATTCTCGACCTCCTCGACCGGGACCTTGTCGCCGCCCCGGTTGATCACGTCCTTCAGCCGCCCCTCGACGACGAGGTTCCCGCCGGGCAGCCGGCGCACCAGGTCACCGGAGCGGTAGAAGCCGTCGGCGGTGAAGCCGGTGGCATTGTGCCGTTCGGCCCGGAAGTATCCGCGCAGCGTGTAGGGGCCGCGCGTCCACAGCTCGCCCGGCTCGCCGTCGGGCACGTCCGTGCCGTCGGGGGCGACCACGCGGACCTCGTCGGCCTCGCACAGGGGGCGGCCCTGCGTGTGGAAGACGGTCTGGTCGGGGTCGTCGAGGCGGGTGAAGTTCAGCAGTCCCTCCGCCATTCCGTATACCTGTTGCAGGGCGCAGCCGAGGACCGGGCGTACGCGCCGGGCGGCCTCCTCCTTGAGCCGTGCGCCGCCCGCCTGGAGGAGGGTGAGGCTGCTGAGGTCGGGGGCGAGCAGCTCAGCGGCTTCCAGCCAGGCGAGGACGAGCGGGGGGACGAGGGCCACGGTGGTGACGCGTTCGCGGGCGATGAGGCCGAAGGCGGTCTCCGGATCCGCTGAGGGCGCCAGCACGGTGGTGCCGCCGGCGTGCAGGGTGCCCAGGAGCCCGGGGCAGGCCAGGGCGAAGTTGTGGGCGGCGGGCAGGGCGAGAAGGGTCACGCT
The DNA here is from genome assembly GCF_022699385.1 of Streptomyces tubbatahanensis. NCBI lineage: Bacteria > Bacillati > Actinomycetota > Actinomycetes > Kitasatosporales > Streptomycetaceae > Streptomyces > Streptomyces tubbatahanensis. The sequence continues at coordinate 1,109,150 of NZ_CP093846.1, forward strand.
GCTCGCGTCGAGTCCGGCGACCTGCGCGCTCGCCCGTAGGTTGTAGGCGTAGTCGTCGTGCGTGCGCGGGATCAGTTTGGGCAGTCCTGTGGTGCCGCCGGACAACAGGAGTACGGCGACGTCCCCGGGGCGCGCGTCGTCGGGGGCGCCGGGATGCGGCTCGGCGGACAGCAGCGCATCGAAGGGGGGTGAAGGCACCGGATTCGGCGGGGCCGCTGGTGAACACGTGGCGGATGGTGTGGGCACCGGTGCGTACCGTCCGGGCCAGCCCGTCCTGTTCCGGGCCACCGCCCTCCACGACGCACGCGGCGGCGCCGGAGAGGCGTGCGAGGTGGACGAGTTCGCTCTCCCGGTGGGCGGGCAGGGCGAGGACGGGGACGACACCGGCACGAAAGCAGCCGAACAGCGTCAGGACGAAGGGCAGGGAATTGGGCAGGTGGACCAGGAGGCGGTTGCCCGGCTTGAGGCCGCGGGCGCGCAGTCCGGCGGCCACCCGGTCGGCGGCCTCGTCGAGTTCGGCGTAGCTCAGGCGCCGCCCGTCCGCCACCAGGGCGGTGTGCGCGGGGGCGCGGCGGGCACCGTCCCGGAGGACGGAGCCGAGGGTGGTGCCGGCCCAGTAGCCCTCGGCGCGGTAGCGCGCGGCGACCGGCTCGGGCCAGGGGGTGAATCCGTCGAGCAGGGGCACGGTGATTCCTCGGTCGGTGGGCGGGGGCGGGGTCATCCGGCGGCGGGGGCGAGCCGCAGCGGCAGGGCTTCCAGGCCGTGCATGGCCGTGGAGAAGCGCCAGCGCAACGCGGACTCGTCCACGGCCAGTTCGAGGCCGGGGAAGCGGGCGAGGAGCCGGCCGAAGGCGATCTCCCCCTCCAGACGGGCGAGTGCGGCGCCGACGCAGTAGTGGATGCCGTGGCCCAAGGCGAGGTGTCCGCCGGCGGGCCGGGTGAGGTCGAGCCGGTCGGGTTCGGCGAACCGCTCGTCGCGGTTGGCGGCGAGCCAGGACACCATGACGAAGTGGCCCGCCGGGATGGTGACGCCGCCGAGTTCGACATCCTCGGTGGCGTAGCGGGGGCTGGAGAGGTTGTTGGGGGTCTCGTAGCGCAGGAACTCCTCGACGGCCTGCGGCATCAGTGCGGGCCGGGCCTTGAGCAGGGCGAGCTGCTCGGGGTGGCGCAGCAGCGCGAGTACGCCGCTGCTGATGAGGTTGACGGTGGTCTCGAAGCCGCCGGTCAGCAGCACGACGGCGGTGGCGGTCAGTTCGTCGCGGGAGAGGCGGTCACCGCCGTCACTGACGTGGACGAGGCGGGTGAGCAGATCCTCACCGGGCTCGCGGCGTTTGGCCTCGACGAGGTCGCCGAGGTAGGACGCCATCCGCGTCGAGGCGGCGCCGATCTCCTCGGGGGTGACGGCGGCGACCATGGTGTGCGTCCAGGCGGTGAACCGCTCGCGGTCCTCGAAGGGGATGCCGAGGAGTTCGCAGATGACGCGGATGGGCAGGGGCAGCGCGTAGTCGGCGAGGAGTTCGCTCTGCGGCCCCGCCTTCTCCATGGCGTCGAGGAGTTCGTCGGTGATGGCCTCGATACGCGGGCGCAGCGGGGCGACGGCGCCGGCGGTGAACACCTTGGTGATCAGGGAGCGCAGCCGGGTGTGGTCCGGGGGGTCGAGGTTGAGCAGGTTCTTGGCGAGTTCGGGGGCGAAGTGGCTCTCGGTGTCCTCGCCGCCGCCCAGTCGCAGCCGCTCCAGCCGGTCGTAGACCCCGTCGCTGCTGAGGCGGGGGTCGGTGACGGCGGTGCGGGCCTCTTCGTGGCCGCTGACCAGCCAGACGGGAAACCCGCCGGGCAGTTCCACGAAGCGCACGGGCGCGGCGGCGCGCAGCTCGGCCGCGACGGCGTGTGCGTCCTGGATGAAGCGCTCGTCGAGCGGGAGCGGGGCGGTGGGCAAGGGGGCGGTCACTGGGTTCCTCCGGGGAGACAGTGCGGGCGGGCGGGTGCGACGGCTGTCACGGCAGATCCAGTCCGGGGCGGTACAGGTCGGCCCACACCTGGAAGTCCAGGAGGCGTTCGAGGCCGGTACGCAGGGCGCCGGTCACGGCGGAGGGGTCGGTGTCGGCGGTGCGCCGGGCCCAGCCGGGGTCGAAGACGGCGAACACCGGGTGGCCGGGGTCGGCGAGCAGCCGCCGGGTCTGCTCCTGGAGCGCGGTGGCGTAGGCGAGGTCCTGCGTGGAGGGGTACGGGCTCTTGACGCGTTCGGTGACGGAGGTGGGCAGCAGGCGGGCGACGGCCTGTCGCAGCAGGCCCTTCTCGCGGCCGTCGACGGTCTTGAGGGCCCAGGGTGCGTTGTAGACGTAGGAGACGAGGCGGTGGTCGGCGAACGGGACGCGCACCTCCAGGCCGGTCGCCATCGACATGCGGTCCTTGCGGTCGAGCATGGCCCGTACCAGCCGGGTGATGTGGAGGTGGCTGTTGGTGCGCATCCGGCGCTCGAAGGGGTCCTCGCCGGGCAGGTGCTCGACCTTGGCGACGGCTCCGGCGTACTCGTCGGCGACGTAGGCACCGATGTCGAGGGCGTCGCGCAGCTCGGGACGGAGCGGTTCGGTGCGGTCGGCGGTGTAGGTGTTCTGGAACGCCAGCCAGGGGAACGTGTCGGCGTCCCGGGCGGCCGGGTGGTGGAACCAGACGTAGCCGCCGAACAGTTCGTCGGCGAACTCGCCCGACAGCGCGACCGTCGACTGCTCCCGGATCGCGCGGAACAGCAGCAGCATGGAACTGTCGATGTCGCCGAGGCCGATCGGCATGTCCCGGGCGGCGACCACCGCGCGGCGCAGCGACGGGTCGGTCAGCGCCCGGGAGTCGAGGACCACGTTGCGGTGGTCGGCACCGACGTGGGCGGCGACCTCGCGGATGAACGGGGCGTCGGGGGTGTCGCGGAACTCGTCGGGCCGGAAGTTCTCCTCGTAGCCGGCGAAGTCCACGGAGAAGGTACGCGGCTTCTCCCCCACGGTCCGCTGGTGCCGGGCGGCGAGCGCGGTGACGGCGCTGGAGTCCAGGCCACCGGAGAGCAGCACGCACTGGGGTACGTCGGAGACAAGCTGCTCCGGCACGATCTCGCCGAGCAGGGCCGCGACCCGCTCGACCGTCGTCGGGGCGTCGTCGGTGTGCTCGGCGGTCTCCAGCCGCCAGTAGGTGTGCTCCCGCATCCCGGCCCGGTCGAAGGTGAGCACGGTGCCGGGCTCGACCTCGTACAGGTCCTTCCACAGCGACCAGCCTGGCGCCTTGGTGAAGCCGACGAGTTCGCGCAGGCAGGAGGTGTCGACGCGGCGCGGGAAGGCCGGGTTGGCGAGGACGGCCTTGGGTTCGGAACCGAACAGCAGGCCGTCGGGGGTGCGGTGGTAGTAGAGCGGCTTGACGCCCATGCGGTCGCGGACGAGGACCATGCGCCGGTGCCGCTCGTCCCACAGGGCGAAGGCGTACATGCCGGTGAGGCGCTCGGCGACGGCCTCGCCCCACTCCAGGTAGCCGCGCAGCACGGTCTCGGTGTCGCTGCGGGTGGTGAACCGGTGCCCACGGCGCTGGAGTTCGGCACGCAGCTCTGGGTGGTTGTAGACCTCGCCGGAGTAGACGAGGGCGACCTCGCCGTCGGGCGTGTCCGCCGTCATGGGCTGAGCGCCGCCCGGCAGGTCGATGACGGCGAGGCGCCGGTGGCCCAGCGCCGCGTGCCGGTACAGGCGCACGCCGCTCGCGTCGGGGCCGCGGTCGGCGAGGGTCGCCGTCATGGCGTCGACCGTGTCGCCCCGCTGGGTGAGGTCCTGGTCGAAGGCCACCCAGCCGGTGATTCCGCACATGGTGTTCCTCGGTTTCCTATCGGGCCGGCCGCCACGGTGGGCGAAACGGCCGGTGGTTCAGGTGGGCGGGTGGTTCAGGCAGCAGGGCGCCGGACGGCGAAGACGCGGTGGCCCAGCGGGTGGAGTGGGTGGCCGTCGGCGGGCAGGTCGGCGACGGGCAGGAACCCGGCGCCGTCGAGTACGGCACGCCACTGGTCGTGCGTCAGGAAGGAGGCGCCGGTGGCCGACCGGGCGTCGCGTGGCTCCGTCAGCAGGAAGCCCTGCGAGGCCAGCACCCAGTACTCCTCCCGGGTCGGTTCGGTCAGCACCAGCAATCCACCGGGCATCAGCAGCCGGCTCAGGCCACGTATCGAAAGGTCCGTGTCGGCCGCCGCGTTCAGCACCCCGCCCGCCACGACCACGTCGTACGAACCGGACGCATGCCCCTGCTCGACGGGGTTACGGTCCACGTCCAGCAGGCCGTACCGCAGCCGGTCGCCGAACCGGCCGCGGGCGTGGTCCAGGAAGAACGGGGACACGTCGGTGAACAGGTACTCCACGGGCGCCCCGGGGAGCCGGTCCAGCTCCGCCAGTACCACCTCGGTGGTCGTCGCCGTGCCACCGCCCGCTTCGAGGACGCGGCGGGCGCCTCCCCCCGTCTCGCGCAGGTGGGCGGCGACCAGCGCGGCGGCGGCGTGGTGCTGGTAGCGGGCGGTGGCGCTCTCCCGGTACAGCGCACGTGCGGTGTCCGTCCCGCCGCGCGGGAAGAGCAGTTCGGCCGCGGAACGCTCACCCCACATCAGCGCGAGGAGTTCCCCGGCTGAGCGGCGTGCGTAAGTGACGGTCGCGGCGGAGCCGTGGGCGGCGCGCCAGCGCTGCCGGGCCGGCCCCCACACCGCGTCCAGGTCGGCGTACGCCTCCGGGTCCGCGGCGCACCGGAGAGCGCCCGAGCCGTCCGCGACGAGCAGCCCCTCCCCGGTCAGTACGGTCAGCCAGCGGAGCAGCAGTCGCCGGTGGTCGTCAGCCGGGCGGACGGCGGCCGCGATCTCCTCGGGGGTGCGGCGCTCTTCCGGGCGGGTGTAGCAGCCGGCTTCGTGGAAGGTGTGCAGCATGCTGTGCAGCGCTGCCCGGGCCACCGTGTGTGCCGCGTCGAGCGAGGCATGCGGGTCGAGGTCGCGCAGGGCCGCGTCGGCCGCGGCGGAGGCCGTGTCCGCGATGACCCCGGGACTGCCAGAACCGACGGGTGCGTGGGGTGCCCGGTGCTCCAGGTGCGGGCCCAGCTCCGACCAGGCGGTGGCCTCGTGCGGTCCGGCACCCGGTTCGGTGCAGATCACGCGGGTCAGCGCGGACAGATCGGTCAGGGCGGCGGTGGGCGCGGCGGGCAGCGCACGCACCAGCACCAGCGGGAGGACCGCTTCGGTGGCACCCACCAGTTCGAGGTCGGCGAGCAGCCGGGCGGGCGGAGTGGCGGTCGGGACCGCCGTGACCCGGCCGCCGCGGGCCCAGGTGCCGAGGGCCGCCCGGGCGCCCGCCGGATCGCCCGTCAGGACAAGGGTGTGCGGTGGCGGGCCCGTCGCGGGCCCGGCCTGCGGCCGTGCGACGGCCAAGGCCATATCCGCCGCGTCCGCCGCGTCCGCCGCGTCCGCCACGTCCGAGAAGAACCGGACCGCCTCGTCCGGCAGCCGGGTCGCGGGCGCGTGCCGCACCGCCGCGAGGACGGCCGCCGCGTCGAACTCCGCACCGCCGACCGTGCAGACCGGCTCCGGCCCCCGGTCCCCGAGGGCCCGGCGCAGCGGCTCCAGGTCCGCGTCGCCGGTCTCGGGCGCGGTGGCATGCCACAGGTACTGGCCGGCCGGGGCCGGTCCTGCCGCGTCGTCCGGGTAGCGGTTCCGGACGGTGAAGCCGGCCTCGGCCATGTCCTTCTCCCACTCCCCCGCCGCGGGGAAGACGGTGGCGGTTGTGGCCCTGCCGTCCGTGAAGCGCCCGCGCGGGTTGGCGGCGTGCCGCGATCCGGACGGCGGGGAGAGCAGGAACTGCATCGAGGTCAGGACGGTGTCGCAGTCACCGGCCGAGTCCACGAGCAGCAGCGTGCCGCCGGATGCCAGCAGACGGCGGATCCCGCGCAGGGTGGCCGGTACGTCGGTGGCGTTGTGGAGCACGTTGGCGGCCACGACGACATCGGCGCTGCCCGCCGGGAAGCCCTGGGCGGCGAAGTCGGCGTCCACGTCGAGCAGCGCCGTCCCGACGCCGAGACGTTCGGCGGCGGCGCCGGTGTACAGCGGGCTGACGTCGGTGAACGCGTAGTCGCTGTGGTGGCCTCGCAGTGCGCCCAGGACGACTTCGGTGGTGGCCCCGGACCCGCCGCCCAGTTCGACCACCCTCATCCGTCCGGGGCCGCGTCGGGCGGCCTCGCCCGCCACCAGGTCAGCGCACCGCTCGTGCAGCCGCCCGGTGAAGGCATTGCGCTGGTAGGCGCCGAGGGCGGCCACCACTTCGGTGTCCTCGGGCAGCAGATCAGTCAGGGCGACCTGGTCGCTCAGCAGGTCCGGCAGCCGGTCGAGGGCAGCCTGGTGCAGGCGGGCCATCGCCGGAGGGAAGCCGAGCCGCTCGTAGAGGACGGGCAGCTCGTGTGGGGAGGGCGCGTCACCCGCCGAAGCGGCGGCGTCGAAGCGGCCGTTGTCGTCGCGCCGGGCCTCCCCGGCGGCGCTGAGCGCGGCCAGCCACCGCTCCAGGAGTGCGCGGTGGCGCGGGGCCACAGGGAGGCGGTCGGCGATGTCGTCCGCGGTGCCGGGCAGCGCCGGACGCAGTGCGGCGGTCATCGCGGTGCGGCTCACGTGGTCGAGACGGCGCAGGTGGGGGCGGAGCCGACGTGCGGCGCGCGCATCGGTGAGCGAGGCTGTCACAGTGCCCCCATTTCGGCTACGGCGTCCGGTGCGAACGGGTCGGCTCCCTCGGGCAGCAGCTCGGCCCGGGCGCACGGCGCCCCGCCGTCCGGGCCGGGACCACGGGTGAGCGTGGCGACGGCGGATTCGGGGTCGAGTGCCTCGGCCGCGAAGTACCGGCCCGGCGGTATCTCGCCGCGCAGCACGCTCGTCGCCGTGTGGGCGGCGACGGCGCCGCTCAGTGGGGCGTTTCCGGTGCCGTGCAGGACCGCGGCGCGGGCGGCCGCGCCCCCGGTGAGGACGACGACCATGGTGACGGCGGGCACACATCCCGCGAGGTCGAGCCGGGCCGCCCGGCACAGGGCCTCCGCCGCCTCTTCGGGTGGCAGCACATGCACCCGGTCGAGGGCCGCGAGCACGTGCTCGCCTTGTATCAGGGTCAGCCAGTCGCCGTCGCGGACACCGAGGGCCTGTGCGGTCCGCGCGTCCTCGGCGGACAGCTGCGGCAGCACGGTGTGGGTGCCGCGGAAGAACGGCTGGTCGGTGACGCTGTGGCGGGTCAGCGCTCGGGACCGGAGGGCTCCGTCCCGCCAGGCCGCGCGGGGGCCGGGGCCCGGGGTGGAGGCGCCGTGCAGGTACTCCAGGGCGGAGGTGCGGGTGAACAGATCCCGCACCCGGGTGCGGACCGTGACCGTTTCGGCCTGTGCCATCCCCCCGGCCTGTGCCAGGCGGGCCACGGCCCGAGGGAAGAGCCCGGTCAGACCGGGGCGCAGACCGGCGGAGAGCACGGCGGTCCGGCCCGCGCTCCGGTAGCGGCCGTCGTCCAGGAGCGCGTACAGGGCGTCGTCCCCGGCGGCGTCCACGTAGTCGGTGCCCGCCCGCAGGGCCCCGTCGGCGGCGGCGGAACCGGTGAGGTGGGAGGGGCCCGCGCAGTTGACCAGGACGCTGAGCCCCTTGGCGAATGCCGTCACGCTGTCGCCGTCGCGGACGTCCACCACCCGGTGTTCCACCGCCGTGTCACCGGGCAGGTGGCGGGCGCGGAACTCCGCCGCCGCGCGCGCCGACCGCCCACCGAGGCGCACCCGGTGGCCGGCCCGGCGCAGGGCCAGGACGGCGTGGGCTCCCACATCCCCGTAGCCGCCGATCACGCCGATCACCGGGTCACCTCGGCCGGGCTGTCCGGCACCAGGCGCCAGCCGCGGCTGCGGCGGCGACGCTCCCAGAAGCGGGCGTACAGGCCGCTGGCGGCGAGGAGTTCGTCGTGGGTGCCGCGCTCGCTGACGCGGCCCTCGTCCAGGACGAGGATCTGGTCGGCGGCCACGACGGTGGACAGCTGGTGGGCGATCACCAGCAGGGTGGAGTCCGCCATGAGGGTACGCAGGGCGCGCTGGACGTACTTCTCGTTCTCCGGGTCGAGCGCCGCGGTGGCCTCGTCCAGCAGGACGACCGGGGCGCGCTTGAGGACGGCGCGGGCGACGGACACGCGCTGCCGTTCTCCGCCCGACAGGGAGGCGCCGCCCTCGCCGACGCGGGTGGCCAGGCCATCCGGCAGCCGCTCGACGATCTCGTGCACGCCGGCGATCCGGGCGGCCTCGCGCACCTCCTCGTCGGTGGCGTCGGGCCGGCCGACGCGGATGTTGCCCTCCAGACTGTCGTCGAAGAGGTACACATCCTGCTGGACCAGGGCCAGTTGGGCCATCAACTGCTCGACCGGCATCTCGCGCACGTCGGTGCCGCCGACACGGACCGATCCGACGTCGGCGTCGAAGAAGCGGGCGATCAGCCGGACCAGCGTGGTCTTGCCGGCACCGGACGCCCCGACCACCGCGGTCATGGTGCGGGGCGGGATGCGCAGGGAGACGTCCCGCAGAACCGGGTTGTCGTCCTCGTAGCCGAAGGTGACCTTGTCGAAGGTGATCTCGCCGGAGCGCTCAAGGGCGGTCGGGGTGTCGGTGTCGGGCAGCGGCTCCTCGTCCAGCAGGGCGGCGACCCTGCCGAGGTCGTTGCCCGCCATGCGCAGCATGCCGCTCATACCGGCCGCCTCCGACAGCGGCCCGACGAACCGGGCGGCGAGCGCGAGGAGTGCGACCAGGGCGGCGGGCCCCACGGCGCCGTGCAGCGTGAGGGCCACGCCGGTGGCGACGAGGGCGGCGAAGCACAGCTGAACGGCGAGGCCGTTGGCGAGCAGCCGGGGCATGGTCTCGGCGAGCATCCGGCCGCCCGCCCGGCTGCGTGCGTCCACCGCGGCCTCCAGCGGGGCGTAGCCCGCGCGGTCGCGTCCGAAGGCCCGCAGGGTCTTCTGCGCCCGCGCGAACTCCACCACCCGGTTGCCGGCCTGCGCGTCAGCGGAGTCCCGCTGGTGCTCGCTGCGGCCGATCCAGGCCGCGGACCAGCGGTGGGTGGCGTACAGCAGCGGTGCGCAGCACACCAGGACGAGGCCGAGCCGCCAGTCCAGGACGAGCATGGCGAGCACGACGGTGGCGGGGGTGACGATGCCGCTGACGACCGGGGTGAGCAGATGGGCGAAGACGTTGCTGACCGTGAAGGTGCCGGTGGTCGCCGAACGCGCGACCCGGCCGACCTTCTCGGAGGTGAACCAGCCCAGCGGCAGCCGGACCAGGTGATCGCCGAGCCGGTCGTGCAGGGTGGTGAGGGTGACGACGGCCAGCGAGAAGCCCCGCATGGCCTGCTGGTAGCGAGCGACGCAGGTCGCCACGACGAGCACCGCGAGCACCGCGAGGTGCCGCAGTGCACCGCTGGTGTCCCCGTCGAACAGCGCACGCAGGACGGGTACGAGGAAGGCCATGGCGACGCCTTCGAGGACCCCGTAGGCGATCAGCCAGGCGAGGTAGCGGCGCAGCGCGCCCCGGTGTTCGGGCCCCAGGACGGTGGCCAGGTGGCGGATCATCGGTCGGTCTCCTCGGTCTTCTCGGTCTCCTCGGTCTCCTCGGTCTCCTCGGTCTTCTCGGTCTCCTCGGTCTCCTCGGCCGGCTCGGCGGGTTCGGCTCGCTCGGCGGATTCGGCTCGCACGGCGGATTCGGCGCGCCCCGCCGGCTCGGCCGGCTCTGACAGCACGGCCGGCTCGGTGTCAGGCGTGCCGGCGGGGCGGTGGGCCGCCCACATGCGGGCGTAGCGGCCGTCGGCGGCGAGCAGTTCGGTGTGCGTGCCCTGCTCGGCGACCCGGCCCGCGTCGAGGACGAGGATCTGGTCGGCGCCGGTGATGGTGGACAGCCGGTGGGCGACGACGATCACGGTGCGGCCCCGCACGAGAGTGGAGAGCGCGTCCTGGATCTCCGCCTCGGACTCGGCGTCGGCGTACGCGGTGGCCTCGTCGAGGACGAGGACGGGCGCGTCGGCGAGCAGGGCGCGGGCGATGGTGAGCCGCTGGGCCTCGCCGCCGGAGAACCGTGCGTCCTCGCCGACGACCGAGTCGTAACCGCGCGGCAGCCGCGTGACGCGCTCATGGATGCGAGCGGTGGTCGCGGCGGCGACGAGTTCGGCGTCGGTGGCGTCCGGGCGGCCCAGGCGCAGGTTGTCGGCGACCGTACCGTGCAGCAGTTGCACGTCCTGCAGGACGAACCCGACGTGCCGGTACAGCTCCTCGGGTGCCATGTCGCGCACGTCCGTGCCGCCGATGCGGACCGCGCCGGCGTCCACGTCGTGGAACCTCGGCACGAGTGCGGCGAGCGTCGACTTGCCGGCGCCCGATCCGCCGACGAGGGCGGTGACGGTGCCTGCCCGGCAGGTGAGGTCGATGCCGTGGAGCACCGGGCGGCCGGGTTCGTATCCGAAGAGGACACCGTCGAGGACGACGTCGTTGCCGTTCGGCCGCCGCGGCAGGTCGGTGACCGGCAGTTCCGGGACGTCCAGCAGCGCGGTGATGCGCCCGGCTGCGGCCACCGCCTTGCGCTGCGCGGTGAGGCCCTGGTTGAGGGTGAGCAGGGTGGTGGGCAGGACGGCGGCGACCAGCACCTCGGCGAGGACGTCGGAGGGAGAGACCCAGCCCTCGTGCGTGAACCAGATACCGCCGGCCATTCCGACGACGGAGATCACCGGCACGGACAGCGCCATGGAGGTGTATGCCTCCAGCTTGAGCACCGGCCGTACCCAGCCCGCGTACTGGTCGCCGTAGGCGTGAACGGCCTCGCGGTATCCGGCGTGGGCGCGGCGGGTGCCGCCGAACACCTTGACGACGCCGATGCCGTGCACGAATTCCACCACGGCGGCGCTGACCCGGCCGAAGGCGGAGTCCAGCTCGGTCATCTTCTCGGTGAAGCCGCGCATCATGAAGGCGTAGGCGGTGAAGTAGACGGGCAGGGTGGCGAGCGCCAGCAGGGCGAGCCGCCAGTCGACCCAGAGCAGATAGCCGAGACCGGCCAGCGGAAGCGTGACCGCGCCGGAGAGTTCGACGTCGTGGTGGGCGATCAGATGGTGCAGGTCGTCGATGTCCTCTTGGGCGGCCTTGCGGACCTGTCCCGAGGTGGTGGCCGAGTACCAGCCCAGCGGCACCCGGCCGAGCTTGGCGACCATGCGGCGCCGCAGGCCGGCCTGGAGCCGGCCGTCGGCGAGGTGGGTGATCCACAAAGCGGTGCCGTTGCAGCTCCAGCCGATGACCAGGGTCACGGCGACGACGACGGCCGCGGTGACCACGCGGTCGCGGTCCAGGGGGCCGTCGGCGAGCAGCGTGCGGCCGATCTCGGCGATGCCGACGAAGGGCACCAGGTTGGTGACGGCGCCGATCGCGCCGAGAACGAGGCCCAGGCGGGTCATCCAGGCGACGGGGCGGCGCAGTTGGCGCAGCGCATCGGCGGTACGCCGCCGCTCGTCGCGGTCGTCGCGGTCGTCGGGGGGCGCCGGCGGGGCTGCGGGCTGCTCGGGCGCGGTCGTGGGTTCGGTGGTGGTGGTCATCGGGCGGTGACTCCCTTGGTGTCCCGGCCCGGCCGCAGCGGGGCCGCCAGGTGCTCGGCAACCGTGTGCACGTGGGGCAGTTCGATGATGCTGAAGTGGTTGCCGGGTACGTCGGTGACGGTGAACCTGCCGAGGCAGGTCTCGGCCCAGAAGGGCTCGGCGAGGTGGCCGACGCCGCCGGTGACGCCGAACGACTGCTGTTCTTCGGCCCGCAGGAACGTCATGTCGCCCGCGTAGGGCTCCAGTTGCAGGTGAGCCGCCTTCATGCTGTGCCGGCAGGTGCGGAACAGGGCGGGGACCAGCTCGGCGTCGACCGGTACCTGAGCGTTGTCCTGGGCTGCGCGGGCGTAGCCGGCCAGCCGCTCCTCCTGGGGACGTTCGGCGGCGCGGCGGGCGGCGGCGGCCACCGCTGCCAGTCCTTCGTCGCCGTCCAGCGCACCCAGCGCACCGGCCTGTATGCGTCCGTTCCCGCGTGCGGTGAGCAGTTCCACCGCACGGTAGACGTCCCGGTCGGCGACGCCCGGTCCGAAGACGGCGGGCACCGGATCCAGGCCGAGGTTGGGCACGAAGATGGACTCGTAGGCCAGTTCCTCGTCGGTGTCCAGGAACATCGGGATGCTGTCCACCAGGGTCAGATCGTCCACCCTGAGACCGCGTTCGGTCAGCCGCCTGGCGACCTCGGTGGCCAGCAGCCCGCCCAGGCAGTAGCCGATCAGCTGGAAGCGGGTGTATCCCTCGTCGGCGAGGCGGCGGGCGTAGCGGTCGGCAACGGTCGCCACCAGTTGCTCCGGCGGCGTCGCCGTGTAGATTTCGGCGTCGGCGACGGCCACGCCGATGACCGGGCCGAGGTCCTGGGCGGCCAGCGCCCGGCCGAGGTGCTGGAAGTAGTCCAGGGTGCCGAGTGCCGCGTGGAACATGACCCGCACGGTGCCGTCCGGGTGCGGGGCGCCTCCGAACGGGACGAGGAGGGCATTGCCTCCGGTCTCGCGGGACTCGCCGGGTGCGGCTCCCGCGCCGGGCTCCCCGGACATGCTCAGGGCGCGGGCGAGTGCCTGGACGGTGGGCTCGTTGAGCATCTGCCGCAGCAGCGCGTCGTAGGCGAAGGCCGCCGCCTCGGGCACGTCCTCCCGCAGCCGGCCGGCCACCCGGGCCAGGATCAGCGAGTCGGCGCCGTGGTCGTAGAAGTTGTCCTCGGGCGCGAGCGCGGTGATCCCGAGGGCCGTGGCCCACAGCGCGCACAGCCGCTCCTCCAGTCCGGCGTCGGCGCCGGGCGCCTCCACCTCCGCGCCGGCCAGTTCACCCGGGCGTCGCGCTGCCAGTGCCCGGCGGTCGATCTTGCCGTTGGCGGTGACCGGCAGCGCGTCGACGATCTGCAACTGGGCGGGCACCATGGCCGCGGGCAGCCGCTCGGCGGCGAACGCGGCGACCTCTTCCGGGCGCACCGGTGCCCGGTCCGTCTTCGCGCGCAGCACGAACAGCCGGTGTCCGGCCGGCTCGAAGGCGTGGCCGGAGCCCGGCAGGGTTAGCACGTCCTCCGCTCCGGCACGCTCGAACACGTCACGCCAGCCGGCCTCGTCCAGCAGCGGGCACGTCCCGTACTCGTGGTCACCGTCACCCGGCTCCATCAGGAACCCCTGGGTGAGCAGGATGTGCGGGTGAGCGCCGACCGGTTCGGTCACCACCAGCAGCCCTCCGGGCGCGAGGAGTTCGACTGCGGCCCGCACCGCACGGGCGCTGTCCCGGGCGCTGTTGAGCATTCCGGCACACACCACGAGGTCGGCGGAGTTCGGCGGCAGCCCCTGCGCGAAGAGGCCGCGGTCGACGTCCACCACGCCGTAGCGCACCCCCTGCCCGTGGAACGCGGCGCGTGCCCGGGGCAGGAAGGACGGGCTGACATCGGTGAACAGGTAGTCCACGGCGAGCCCTTCGAGCAGCGGGAGGACCGACTCGGTGGTCGCGCCGATGCCGGCGCCCAGTTCCACGACGCGCAGCGGCCCGGGTCCTTCGTGCTCGGCCGCCCGGCGGTGGACGACGGCGGCGAGGGCGGCGTTGAGGTGGCGGGAGAGGGCGTCGTCCCGGTAGACGGCGCGGGCGGGGGCGTCGTCCCCTTCGGGGAAGAGCAGGTCGAAGGGGTTGAGGCGGTCCTCAAGGAGCGCGTCCAGGCGCTCCGCGTGCGCGCGGTGATAGGCGAGGTATTCGTCCGTGCACAGGCCGTCCGCGACGCCGCGGGCCGCCTCGTGCCAGGCGCGCGCGACGTCCTCGGGACCGGCCTGATGCGCGGCCCGGTAGCGGCCGTCCGCGTCCCGCCTCAGCAGCTCGGCGTCCGTCAGCGCCGCCAGCCAGTGCCGCACCAGCCAGCGGTGCCGTGGAGCCACGCGGGCCGCGTCCAGCATCTCGTCCGCGCTCTCGGCCTCGCCGGCCGGCGCTCCGCGCCGCCGCAGGGCGTCGAGCATGGTCAGCAGGGACGCCCGCCGCAGGGCCTCGTGATGGGCGGCGATCCGCTCGGCTGCGGCGCCGGGCAGGAGACGGTCGGCGTAGCGCTGGGCGGCGGTCTTGAGCCGGGTGTCCCGGGCAGTCTCGTCCGGCCGGGTGCGCGGGGCCGGTTCGACGAAGCCGAGCAGAGTACGGTCGCCGCCGGCGTCGCTCACCACGGCCGCGGCGGCGCCTGCCGCCGGGTGGGCCAGCAAGGCGGCCTCGACCTCGCCGAGTTCGATACGGTGGCCGCGGATCTTGACCTGGTTGTCGTCCCGGCCGAGGAACTCGATCTCGCCGCCGGGCAGATAGCGGCCCACGTCCCCGGTCCGGTACAGCCGCTGCCCGTCGCGTGGGTGGCCGGGGAATCTGCGGGCGGTGAGATCCGGATCGCCGAGGTAGCCGAGCGCCAGCCCCTCTCCCGTGATGCAGAGTTCGCCGGGGGCCCAGACCGGACAGTCCTCCCCGTCCTCGCCCAGCACCCGGAATCCCTGGTTCCGCAGCGGAACGCCGTAGGGGATGCTGGTGCGGCCGTCGTCCGCCTCGGTGATCGGGTGGTGGATGGACCAGATGGCCGCCTCGGTGGCACCACCGAGGGAGGTCAGCGACAGCCCGGGCAGCAGGGTTCGCAGCCGGCCGGGCAGCGGCACGGGGATCCAGTCGCCGGAGAGCAGGGCCAGCCGCAGGGTGGGCAATGCGACGGGCTCGGTGGTCACGTAGTCAGCGAGCATGTGGAGTTGTGCCGGCACGGAGTTCCACAGGGTCACGCCGTACTCGGCGACCAGCCGCGCCCAGTGGGACGGGTCGGCGCCGCGCGCAGGATCGGGCAGGACCAGGGCGGCGCCCGTGGCGAGCGCGCCGAAGACGTCGTACACCGACAGGTCGAAGCCGAGCTGGGCGAGCTGGAGCACCCGGTCGCCGCCGGTGATCCCGAATCTGTCGTTGATGTCGGTGACGGTGTTGAGCGCGGCGCGGTGGGAGGTGACGACCCCCTTGGGATCGCCGGTGGAGCCGGAGGTGTAGATGACGTAGGCGGGTGCCTCGGGGTCGCCGTCCGCCGGAACCGGCAGTGCGGTGGAGGGCTTGAGGCGGTCGACGTCGCTGCGGTCGATGCCCTCGGGGCGCCCCTCGCCGTCGTCCGCCCAGTCCACCCAGGATTGGGTGAGGATGTGCCGGGCGCCCGAGGCGGTCAGCAGCCGGGCGCGCCGCAGCGTGGGCTGGGTGGTGTCGACGGGCACGTAGACGCAGCCCGCCAGCAAGGCGCCCAGTACGGCGGCGGCCTGTTCGGGGCCCTTGTCCATGACGACGGCGATCCGGTCTCCTTCGGTGCGGCCCGCCGCGCGCAGGGCGTCGGCCACGGCCCCGGCACTCCGGGCCAGTTCGCCGTAGCTGACCGTGCCGAAGGCGCCCAGCAGCGCCGGTGCGTCGGGGTTGGCGGCAGCGCGGGCGAAGAAGCCCTCGTGCAGCAGGCCGTCGGGCAGCGGTCCCGCCGTGTCGTTGGCGGCGCGGCGCTCCTCGGCCTGCCAGGCGGGCAGGGCGACGGGCTCGGCGCTGTCCCAGGCGTCGGGCTCGTCGGCGAGCGCTTCGAGCAGCGCGCCGAAAGTGCCCAGCATGTCCTCGGCCATCCCCTCGGGCAGCATGCCCCGCCTGATGTCCCAGTTGACCTCCAGGTCGCCGGAGCCGTCACCGACCTGGCAGTCCAGGAAGACCTGCGGGGTCTGGGTGATGCCCGCCCCCAGGGTGCGCCCGCTTCCCTCCGACGAGCCGGGGCCCAGCCCCAGCGAGCTGGTGAAGACGTACGGCATCAGGGCCGCGTCCCGGCCGCGGGCCCGGGTGAGGTCGCGGATGACCTCCACCCCGGAGTACAGGCGGTGGTCGAGATCGGTGAACAGGCGCTCGCCCAGCCGCTTCGCCCGCTCCGCGGGAGCCGCTCCGGCCTGCTCCTCGACCGCGAGCAGGGTGACGGAGGTGAAGTCGCCGACCAGGCGGTCGACGTCCGGGTGCAGGGGCAGGCGGTTGAGCAGCGTCAGGTTGACGGTGAAGGACTTGCGGCGGCTCCATCGCTCCAGAACCGACACGTACGCGGCCAGGACGACAGTGGTGGGGGTCAGTCCGCGGTCCGCCGCCCGGCCCCGCAGCCGTTCCCAGGCCGGCTGCGGCATGCGGTGGGACAGCCGCACGAACCGGGGTTCGCGCTCGGCGGGTGCGGTGACCAGCGGCAGGTCGGGCGCGGGAGGCAGGGAGTCCAGTCGCGAGCGCCAGTAGTCGCGGTCGCGGCGGTGGCGCGCGGTGGCGCGCTGGGCGCGTTCGGCCAGGACGTAGTCGCGGAAGGAGATCGCAGACGTCGGCAGCCCGGAGGTGTCCGAGGGGTCGGGTGAGGCCAGGAGGGTGTCCAGCTCGTCGAGCAGGATCGCGGCGCTGGCCCAGTCGGCCACCAGGGAGTCCAGCGAGAAGTGCAGTACGTCTCCGTCGGGCAGCCGGGTCACCCGCAGCTCGAACAGGGGCCAGCGGGCGGTGTCGTAGGTGCGGTGGCCCATGTCGGCCCGCACCTCTTCCAGCTGCGCCGTGCCGCGGTCCGGTGCGTCGCGCAGGTCGGTGACGGCGACTCGGCAGCGCTCCACCTCGGGCAGGACCTGCTGGTAGCCGTCCTCGTGGACGACCGCCCGCAGCATGTCGTGCCGGGAGATCAGGGCGTTCCAGGCGTCCTCCAGGGCCGCGGGGTCGAGGCGGGGGTAGTGGACCTCCAGGTAGCCGTGGCAGGCCACCCCGCCGTGCCCGAACGGGTCCCGCCTGCCCAGCAGGTAGGCGCTCTGCACGTCGGTGAGCGGGAACGGCTCGTGGGCGGCGGCGGGATCGGCGGTGACCGTACGGGCGGCGTCCTCCGCGTCCAGCAGGGCGACGACCTGTTCCTTGTGCGCGCGCATGGCGGCGCGGCGTTCCTCGGTGAGGACACCCTGCGGGGCCCGGAAGCGTATCTGGCCGTTCTCACTCCACAACTCGACTCCCAGGTCGGTGAGTTCATCGAGCAGGCCGGCCGCGGTGGTGGGTGCGGTCATGACGTGGAGGACCCCTTGTCGTGGGTGATGGGCGGCATAGGTGTGGTGTCGGCCGGGACGAGTACGGCGCCGTGCAGCAGGGCCCGGTCGAGCGGTTCGGCCAGTCCGGCGAGGTGCACGTCGCGCACGGCGGTCACCGGTGCCTCCTCCAGCCGCAGGCCCGGTGCGTCGCCCGCCAGGCGCCGGACGGCGGGCAGGTCCGCCGGGCGGACCCCGAGCACGATCCGGGAGATCGCCCGCGCTCCGTTGGGATGGCGTACGTCGGCGGGGTGCTGCGGCGGGTCGTAGGCAGTGACCAGGAACGGCAGGCGTCCGGACCTCGGGTAGGAGAAGGCGAAGTGCGTCTCGTTGCCGTCGGGACGCCGTCGCCGCCAGCGGACGGCGCGCCCGCATGGCACCCCGTCGGCAGCGAGTTCCCTGGTGAGGTCGGCCAGTTCGACGTCCTCCACCAGGAGGGCCAGATCGCAGAAGCCTTCCTCCTGGCCGGCCCAGCGGAGCATGCGCTCGCCCGCACCCCTGCCGAAGCGAAGGTCGACGGCCAGTCGCATCCAGCGGGCCACCGGGGGCGTGGTCACCAGCTCGATCACCGGCCCCTCTGGAAACCAGACGTGCGCGTGCAGGGCCTTGCGCTCGGGAGCGGTCGCGTAGGCGACCTGGAAGCCGGCAGCACGGAAGCCGTCGACCGCGCGGGGCAAGTCGTGCACCCGCACCAGGACGTGACTGCACCGCCGTGAGAGGGAGGAGCGGGGAGAAGGTTCGGTCATCGGGTCGGACCTTCCGCGGAATCGGTGGTGAAGGAGGCGACGGCGCCGGCCGCGGCGTCCCGCAGGTCGGTCCAGGGCACGACGGGCGGCTCGGGGGGCGTGATCAGCTCGGGCATGCCGAGCTGTGCGGTCAGGTCGGCCCAGCACCGGGACACCGAGAGCGCCCACTGTCCGGCCGCCGGCCGTCGGAGCGGGTCGGCCGCGGCCTCGCGCAGGCGGTGCAGGGCGGCCAGGACTGCCCGCGGCCACAGGCGGGCGAAGACCTGGTGGTAGCTGTCGGCGGCCGGGTGCAGTGGGACGGTGGACGGGGTGGCGAGCCGTTCGGTGCCGGGCCCGGTAAGGATCAGGCGTCCGGTGGCATCGCGCGGCGCGTGCAGGCGCGGGTTCCACAGCACGGGTCCGTGGGTGTCGGCGAGGGAGAGCACACCGGCGTCCGTACCGAGGGCGATGCGGTGCAGCAGGTGGGAGTGGTTGTCCGGGTCGTCCGGGTGCACTTCGTTCTGCACCCGGAGGGTGACGGGCGTGCCGCCGACCACAGCGTGCAGTGTGCGGAACGGCTGTGCCCGGTCAGCGGGACCGGCGCATGAGGCGTCGGGGGCGGGCTGGGCGTGGAAGGCCCAGGGCCGCAGCGCCCCGGCGGCCCGGCCCAGGATGTCGAGCAGAGGGTAGGCGACCTGGCTGTTGCACGCGGCGTCGATGAACCGGACGGGTCCCCGCGCTCGCAGCGCCTCGGCCGCGGCCAGGAAGGCGCGCACCGGCGCCAGATCGGGGTAGAGGGTGCCGACGGCGTAGGCGGCGCCGCCGTCGCGGGCCGCTCTGAGGTTGTCGGCCAGTTCTTCCGCGTGGACGGGGTGTTCCTGGAGCACATGCATGCCGCGACGCAGTGCCGCGCGGGCGATGTCGGAGCCGGGGCCTCCGGTGGCGCCCGAGCGGACGACGACGCACAGGACGTCGGTGTCGTCGGGCAGCTCCGCGACATCCGTGTGGAGCGGCACTCCGGACTGCTCGGCCAGCCGCCGGGAGTAGTCACCTCCCTTGGCGAGGATGCCGCTGAGGGTGAACGCTTCCGGGTCGCTGCGTACGGCGTCCAGGTAGATGCGGCCGAAGGCCGTCCCGGCGACAACGACCCGCAGCGGGCGCCCGGCCCGGCTCACGAGGCGGTCACAGCGGCCTCGACGGCTGCCGTTCCTTCACCCTCGGACACGGCCCCGGACTCGGACACGGCCCCGGACTCGGACACGGTCCCGCCTTCGGAGACGCCCGGCCCGGTCGCGGGCACGAGGTGGCCGCTGACCGCGCGCAGCTTCTCCCGGGTCTCCTCAAGCTCCCGCGCCGGGTCGGAGTCCGCCACGATGCCCGCACCGGCACGCAGCCAGGTCCGGCCGTTGTGGCGCAGCACCGTACGCAGCACGAGGGCCGCGTCCAGGGTGCCGTCGGCCTCCAGCCGTACGACCGCTCCGCTGTACAGCCCCCGTTCCCGCCGCTCCGCACCGCGGATCACCGCGAGCGCGGAGCGCTTGGGTATCCCGGAGGCGGTCACGGCGGGGAACAGCGCGGCGAGCGCCTCCCACCGGTCGCGTTCCGGGGCCAGCCGGCCCCGCAGCCGGGACGCGAGATGCTGCACACTCCCCCGTTCCGCCACGGCCATGAACTCCTCGGTGCGCACCGACTCCGGGCGGCAGACCGCGGTCAGCTCTTCCTGTACCAGGCGCACGGAGACGGCGTGCTCGAACACTTCCTTGGCGTCACGCCGCAATGCGGTGCGACGGGCGGCGTCCGCGTCCCGGTCGCCGGTCAGGGCGCGCGTACCGGCCAGTGGCTGCGCGGTGACCAGACCCTCGGCGTCGACCCGGGCCACGATCTCGGGGCTGAACCCGGCGGCCTCCCAGCCACCGTGCCGCAACAGGAAGGAGCGGGCCGGCAGATGGGTACGCCGCCCCGCCACATACGTGGCCGGCAGGTCCAGTTCCTCCGGCACGGACACGCCTCGCGAGACGATGGCCTTGTCCAGCTCCCCGGCGCGGATGGCGCGTACGGCGTCGGTGACGGCGGCTCGGTACGGCTCGGCCTGTTCCTCCAAGTCCACGGCGACACGCTCGGTGGCGGGTGTGAGTGCCGAAGTCAAGGCCGCACTCAGCCGCCGCTCCAGTTCGTCGAGGGCCTCCGGGCTCTCGGCCCGGAGTACGGCCTCGGACGGCGTCAGCCGGATCTCTCGTTCCGGCACGACGAAACGGGCGAGGGTGGCGGCCTCCGGCATTTCCCTCCCGAAGCGCCCGTGGGCGAACTCGAAGGAGATCCAGCCGTGCGCCGAGCCGGTACCGCCGGTTCGCGCCTGAAGGAGTTGTCCGGCGTCGGACAGCGGGTGAGCCCCCGCGGGCAGCTCCACGGCCACGGCGTCGGTGCCGTACGACCGCACAGACGCGCCACCCACCTCGACGACCGCGGCCTCGCCCTCACTCCACACGACGGCGCCGCCCAGTTCGTACAGCAGATAGGGCGCCTCGGTGGCCGCGCAGAGGGCGGCGGCGACCGCGACGGGGTCGCCCATGAAGGGCGATCGGCGTTCGGGGAAGGGGTCGCGGTGGGTCACGACAGGTTCTCGCTTTCCAGTCGAGCGCGGACACCGGTGGCCGCGGCGCTGCGGGTGATGTCCGCGAGGAGGCGCAAGACGGGCTCGCGGCGGGGCGTGAAGTAGAAGTGACCGCCCGGGAAGGCATGCAGCGCGAACGGGCCGGTGGTGTGTGCATCCCAAACACGGGCCTGTGCCTCGTCGACCTCGGTGTCGGTCCTCCCGATCACCGCGGTGACGGGGCAGCCCAGCGGCGGGGAGGCGGGACGGTGATACGTCTCCGCGAGCTTGAAGTCGGCGCGTACGGCGGGCAGGTAGACATCGCGGACGGCGGAGTCGGCCAGCACGTCACCCCGGGTGCCGCCCAGCCGGACCAGCTCGGCCACGAGATCGTCGTCGGGCCGGGTGTGCATGTCGCCACTGGACGGCAGCGAGGGAGCACGGCGGCCGGAAACCACCAGATGGTCGGGGGCGGCCCCCCATGCGGTCAGCCGGCGCGCGGTCTCGTAGGCGACGACGGCTCCGAAGCTGTGGCCGAAGAGCACCAACGGCCGTTCGGTGAGGGGCAGGAGCGCCGCGCTCAGACCGGTCACCAGCGTCCCGAGGTCGTCGGCGGGTGGTTCGGCCAGCCGGTCCTCACGCCCGGGGTACTGCACGGCGGACAGCTCCATGTCGTCGGAAAGTCCTGCTCCCCAGGCCGCGTACGGACCGGCCGTGCCCCCCGCGTGTGGCAGGCAGACCAGACGGGCCGAGGGGCTGTGTCGGGGCGTTCGGCAGCGCAACCAGGCGTCCGTCACGGGTGTTCTCTCCTTCGGTGGCAGCGCCCAGCGAAGTGCTCACCACAGCGGCACGGGGGGCGCGAACCGGGGGGCCGTCGGGCGTCACTCATACAAGCTCCAAGTGAAAACGATTGTCAACCCCATGAGAGCAAGGACGGCCCGCATATGCCGCGACAAGAGATGTGCTATGGCGGCGTAAGCGCGGCACTCGGCCATACTCGGTACAAGCCAAGCGTCGTGTTGCCGTGACGGACCAGGCCGGGGCGGGGTCTTCTGGCTGAAACGGCCATGGCCAGGGCGGCGGTGCACGCCCTTCAAGGCCGACGGCACGCATCAGCCGGGCGACGTGCCTGCGGCCGATCGGCGGGCCGTCGACCTCACGCGGTCAGCACGGATACGCGGCGCACCGTAGGTGCCGTGCGATCGCTCATGGTGAGCGGTGATCCTCTCGGACAGCACAGCGTCCTCGGCCCGGCGGCGGGAGGGGCCGCGTTGCTTCCAGGAGAGGAGCTGAGCCGGGCGGTTTCTGACCCCATCGCCGCCGGGCTCGGCGTTCACGCACCTTCGCGGGCGGAGCGCGGCGAGAGCCTCCCGCTCACACAGGACGTCGCTTTCCGTGCGGCCGGGGTCGCCCATGCAGAAAGACGCGACCTCCCTGCCCCACCTCCTGACTGTTCACCGGGGCCGGGTTCCCACACCGATGAGAGTCGTGGCGTCGAGTTCGTCAACACCGGCCTCCTGCAGGGAATCGAGGTAGGCGTCGCGGACGGCGCGAGTGGTTTCTTCGGACAGACCTCGCAGCACCCCGGCGAACCCGGACCCGGTGATGACCAGCCATGCGATTTCCGAGGTCAGGGGCAGGCGCAAGGCGTGGACAGCGACCGTGACGTCGGCCAGGCCTCGTTCGGTGAGCCAGGCGCGAAAGGCACGGGCGTCGTTGATGCGATCGATGAGGTGGGCGGGCCGCTGCCCTGGGGCGGCCCCCGTCACTCGCGCCAGGGCGCTGCGCAGATGGTTTGCGGCTGTCTCCATGGCACCGCGCCGCCAGATCGTCAGGCCGGCGCGTCCGCTCGGCCGGAGGCGACTGACCAGATACTCAGTGCCTGCGGTCATATCAGGGAAGAAGAAGATGCCCAGCGCGGCTTGAACCACGTCGTACCCGCTCTTGGTCCAGGACGTGGCATCAGCGGTGTGAGCGCATAGTTGAGGCAGGCCTCGAGCCCGGTGACGCAGCTCCTCAATCAGGGGGGCGGCGAGGTCCACGGCGTCCACCTTCCCCGAGCTGCCCACACAGTGGGCGGCCGGAAGCGCTGAGGCACCGTTGCCACAGCAGGCATCGAGCACCTGCTGGCCCTTTTCCGGCTCGGTGCGGGCGGTGGTGGCGGCACCGATGGGCTCCCACAGGTGTGGCCCGAGGCGGGCGAAATCGCTGCTAGCGGTGTGGAAAGCGCTCACCGTACGTTCCGTTTGGTTGGCGTCAGGCTGCGGTGCGGGAGTAGGCCTCTGGGAATCATCGAGCATGGTTCGACCATCCTTGCGTGTGGGTGCGTTCAGCCCAGATCGCCCTGGGCCGCCTGTTCCTGCCGACGGTTGTCCGAGGTGGTGCTCGCGGCGCTGTGCGTACCGATTTCCCTTACAGGCAGTGCCGCCGCTGAGCCCCGCCGCGACCGCGACTCGCCAGCGGTTGAACATGATTATCATGTGTGGCTAAATGAGTCTCTCGTTCTCAGGGCGGTCCGGCACCCCCGGGCACGCGCCCCGTACGCACTCGGAGTGTCATGTCTCACCGCCCTGCCTTCCCCTCTTCTTCCGTGACCCGGCGCGGCGTTCTCGCCCTCATCGGTCTGGGTGTCACCACCGCGGGCGTCCCCTCGCTCGCCGGCTGCGCCTCCGACAAGGCCGCGGCGCCCGCTGTGACCGGCGCGCCCACCGGCAAGGCGCGGCGCGGCGGCACCGCACGGCTCGCTTTCGCCGGAGCGGGCGCGTCCGAATCGCTCGATCCGACCGTGGGCACCTCGCCCTGCGACCTCGCTCGCTACTCGGTCCTTTTCGACACCCTGTTCTCCTTCACCGACGGCGAGGCCAAGCCGGCGCTCGCCACGGCTGCCGAGGTCGACAGCAAGGCCAAGCGCTGCACGCTGACCCTGCGAAAGGGGGTGAAGTGGCACGACGGAACGTCCTTCACCGCCGCCGACGTCGTGCACACGCTCAAGTACCGTGCCTCTCCCGACCGCGTGTCCCCGAGTGAGCTGTCGGCCTACTTCGATCTCGCCTCCGCCAAGGCGGGCGACGACGACCACACCGTCCTCGTGCCGACCCGGCAGCCCGTCGGCGACCCGGCCACCCTGTTCGCCGGCGCCGGCCTGTACGTCATCAAGCGGAATACCGACTCCTTCACCGCCGAGTCCGCGGTCGGTACCGGGCCTTACCGCCTCACGTCCTTCAAGGCGGGCACCGAGACCCGGCTGGAGCGCTTCGACGGCTACTGGGACGGCGACGGCCCCGCCGACAAGGTCGTCCTGCTCAGCGTCGACGACGCCCAGGCCCGGGTCAACGCGGTCAGGGACGGCCAGGCCGACTACGCCTCGGACATCTCCTTCGCCACGGCGAAGGCGGGGGCACCGGGAACCGGCTTGCAGATCCGCGACGCGGGCAAGGACCTGCGCACGACGTACGGCTTCGTCCTCAACGTCGGCCGCACCCTTCCCTCCGACCCGCGGGTGCGAGAGGCGATCAAACTGGGCATCGACCGCGAGGCGCTGGTCAAAGCCGTCTTCCTGGGCTACGGGAAGCCCGCCAACGACCTGTTCGGAGCCGGCGCGAAGTACTACCTCGACGACGTCCCTGTCCCCGAGCGCGACGTGGCGAAGGCCAAGCGACTGCTGAGGAAGGCCGGTGCCACGGGGAAGCCCTTCGTGGTGCGCACGGCCGAGTACGAGTCGGGGCTCAACTCCTCGGCCGAACTGTTCGTCGAACAGCTGAAGGAACTCGGCCTCGACGCCTCGCTGGTCAAGGTGAGCACGACGCAGGGGTACGACCCGGCGGGCATGAAGGCGTGCGACGCGATCTCCTTCCCCCTCGGGCCCGTCTCCCTCGCTCTGGCGTACACCCGGTCGGCGGCGTTCAAGACGCTGGCTTTCCCGGACAAGGAGCTGCAGGGCGCCGTGGCGGAGGCGATATCCACCACCTCGGATTCCGCCCGGGCCGACGCCTGGGCCAAGGCCCAGCGGGTCATGGCGGACCGCGGGAACTGGATCGCCTGGGGGCGCGCCGATGTGCTGAGCCTGGCCAAGGCGCAACTGACGGGCATCGAGAACCGCGAGTCGCCGAAGTACCCCTGGCTGGGGAAGGTCGGGTTCACCGCGTGACCAGGGGCCTGATCCGGTATGCCAGCGGTCGGCTGGCGACCGCCGTGCTCCTCCTGGCAGCGCTGTCTCTCGTGGTCTATGTCGGCGTCGACCTGCTACCAGGCGATCCCGTCACCGCCCGGCTCGGGGCGAACTCCACACCGGACCAGGTGGCGACAGCGCGCGAACGGCTGGGACTGGACGAGCCGTTGGCCCGGCGCTACCTGGAGTGGGCCGGCGGCCTCCTGCACGGGAACCTCGGCATGTCGGCAACGGGCACACCGGTCGCCGACATGCTCGCCGGCCGGCTGGGGAACACCGCGGTCCTGGCCGGTTTGACCCTTCTTCTCCTGGTGCCCCTCTCCCTCGTCCTCGGCATCGCGCTGGGCCGCCGGGCCGGCGGCCGGACCGACCGCACCGGCTCCACCGTGCTGCTTCTGACCACAGCCGTACCCGAGTTCGTGGTCGCGGCCATGCTCGCCCTCCTGGTGGGCGCGCAACTGGGCTGGCTGCCGGCGACCTCCCTGGTCCCCTCCGGGGACTCACCGCTCGCCCACCCGGATGTACTGGTGCTGCCGGTGCTCAGTCTCCTCTGGGTGAGCCTCGCGTACGCGACGCGCGTGGTCCGGGCACAGGCGCTGGTCGCCTCGCGCGCCCCACATGTGGAGGCGATGCGGCTCAACGGCTTCCCGGAGCGGGTCGTGCTGCGCCACGGTGTGCTGCCCGCCGTACTGCCCTCAGCCGCCCAGATCTGGCTGATCACCTCGGCCGGGCTGCTCGGCGGCACAGTCCTGGTGGAGTCCGTGTTCGGGTACCCCGGCATCGGCACGGTGCTGGTCTCCTCCGTCAGCACCGGCGACCTGCCGGTCGTGCAGGCGCTCGCGATGCTCATGGGGGGCCTCACCCTGCTGGCCACCATCGCTGCGGACCTCGTCGGTGCCGCAGTCGGAAGGACGGGATCCGTATGAAGGCCCCCGCATCGTCACCTCGTGGTCTCCACGACCGGCGGCCCCGCACGTCCCCCGTCAGGCGGCGCGTCAGGACACGGACCTGGGCGCTGTCCCTTCTGCTCGGCGCCGTCCTGGCCGTCGGCCTCGCCGGGCCGTGGCTCGCGCCGCACTCCGCGACGGAGTTGGTGACGACGCCCTACGCGGCGCCCGCTCCGGCGTATCCGCTCGGCACCGACCACCTCGGCCGCGACGTGCTGTCCCGCTTGCTGCTCGGGGCTCCGCCGGTCGTGCTCACCACGGTCGCCGCCACCGCCGTCACTGTGGCGCTCGGCACCCTGGCGGGCCTGTCGGCGGCCCTCGTCGCCCACCGCAGGCCGGCCGCCGAGGGCGTGGTGATGCGCCCCTTCGACGCCCTCGCCGCGCTCCCGCCCATGCTCGCCCTGCTGTTGGTCCTCACGGCCGTACCCAGCCGGGCGGGAGTCGTCCTCGCGGCGTGCGTGGCGGGCGCTCCCTTGTCCGCCCGGGTCATCCGAGCCGCCGCCCTTCCGGTGCTGCGCCGGCCGCATGTGGAGCTGTCGCTCGCCCGGGGTGAGCCGTGGTCCTGGGTGCTGCGCCACGAAGTGCTGCCGCTCGTCGCCACCACGGTGCTCGCCGACGCCGGGCTCCGCTTCGTCTTCTCCCTCTACCTGGTCAGTGCCGCCGGTTTCCTGGGCGTCGGCGTCTCGGGGTTCGACTGGGGCACCCTCGTCCACGAGGCACTGCCCGGTGCCGCCCTGCAGCCCTGGGCACTGCTGGCCCCGCTGACCCTCATCGCCTTCCTCGCCGTGGGCGTCAACCTGTTGTCCGACAACGTGTTCCGCACCGAAGCCGAGGAGTGAGCCCGCGATGCTCGCCATCGAGAACCTGAAGCTGCACTCGGCCCGAGGCCCGGTGCTGGACGGCATATCCCTCGCGGCACGCGCCGGTGAGGCACTGGCCGTGGTCGGCGCTTCCGGTTCCGGGAAGACCACTCTCGCGCTCTCCGTCCTGGGCCACGTGCGGCCGGGCATCTCTCCGGGCGGCGGCCGGGTCCGCGTGGACGGGCACGACACGCTGCCCGTTCCCCACCCGGAGCTGCGCGGTCGCACCGTCGCCTACCTCGGACAGGACGCCGGGACGACCCTCACCCCCTACCGCCGTCTGTCGAGCACGCTGTCCAGCGCGCTGCGGACGCGGGACCCCCGGGAAGCCGGGGAGCTGCTGCGCCGGGTGGGCCTGCCCGCCTCGTTCGCGCACCGTCGCCCGGGCGAACTCTCCGGCGGCCAGCAGCAGCGGGCGGCCCTGGCCGTCGCCCTCGCTCGCGGCCCACGGCTCCTGGTGCTCGACGAGCCCACGTCCGCGCTCGACGCGGAAGCGAAGGAAGAGGTCTGTGCTGAGCTGGCGCGCGTCCGCGAGGCCGGCGTCGGCCTGCTGTGGATCACCCACGACCTCTCGTCGGTCGAAGGGCTGGTCGACCGGGTCGTGGTGCTGGATGACGGCCGCATCGTGGAGGACGCACCGGCCGGCCGGGTCCTCGCCTCTCCGGCGTCGCGGGCGGGGGCGGCACTGGTCGACGCGGCGTCACCACCGCCCGGGCGACCGGGGGATCCGACCCCCGGCACACCACCGGTCCTGCGCGTCGAGGGGCTCACCGCGGCGCTGGGCGGCCGACGAATACTGGAGAACGTCGACCTGACTCTCCAGCCGGGCCGATGTCTGGCCGTCACCGGCGCCTCCGGCAGCGGCAAGACGACCCTGGCGCGCTGCGTCACCGGGCTCCACCCGCCGGTGAGCGGCTCGGTCCTGCTCGACGGGCGCCCCGTGCCACGACGGGCGCGCGGGAGAGCGGCGGCGGACCGCGCCGCGATACAGCTGGTACCGCAGAGCCCGACCGAGACCCTGCATGCCCTGCACCCGGTCCGCGAAGCCCTGGTGCGGCCGCTGCGCGTCCTGAGGGGCATGCGGGACGCACACCGGATCGACGAGGAGGTCGAGCGGCTGCTGTCCCTGGTCCGTCTGCCACCCGAGATCGCCCGGCGGACACCAGGCCGGCTCTCCGGCGGGCAGCGCCAACGCATCGCCATCGCCCGGGCGCTGGCAGCCGAGCCCCGGGTCCTGCTGTGCGACGAGATGACCTCGGCGCTGGACTCGGTGGCCCAGGCGGCTGTGCTCGATCTCGTGCGCGGGCTGTGCGAGGAACGGTCGCTGGGCGTGCTCCTCATCACACACGACCCCCAGGTGGTCGAACGTGCCGCCGACGACGTGCTGGTGCTGGAAGGCGGCCGGATGCGCCTGGAGGGCGGCCAACCACGCCTCAGCGTCCCCGCCACGCGCATGCCGTAACGGCGTCACGCACGGGGCCCACGCCGAGGGGCCGGCCCAGACTCCGGCCCGCGCTCAGCGCTTCCGGGCGCCTCGCCGCGGGTGAGCGCCGCGCGGCAGGCGGGGGCACGCATCTCCCGCCCCCACCTGCCGACCCCGGTTTCACCAGGACGACTTGGTCACTCCGGGCAGCTGTCCGGCGTGGGCCTGCTGACGCACGTTGACCCGGGAGAGGCCGAACCTGCGCAGGTGGCCACGGGGGCGGCCGTCCACGCTGTCGCGGTTGCGCACGCGGGTCGGGCTCGCGTCCCGCGGCTGACGGCGCAGTTCCGCCTGCGCCGCCGCCTTCTCCTCGCCAGTCGCCCACGGGGACACCAGGACGGCCTTCAGCTCGGCGCGCCGTCGCGCGTAGCGGGCCACGATCTGCTTCCGCTTCTCGTTCTTCGCGATCTTGCTCTGCTTCGCCATCAGACACGCTCCCCACGGGCTCGGATTCGGACGACGGCGGCTTCGACGCCGATGACGTCCACGGTCTTGACGGCACGCGCGCTCAGCTTCAGACGGACGTGACGGCTCTCACTGGGCAGCCAGTAGCGCTTGTTCTGGATGTTGGGGTCGAACCTGCGCGGGGTGCGCCGGTGGGAGTGGGAGATCTTCTTGCCGAAGACCGGTCGGACTCCGGTCAGCTGGCAGTGGGCGGACATGCGGCCTCCACCTTTCTCTTCACCGGCTTACCGGTAATGGAAATCATTGTCGTATGCTACCCGCCATGGCTCGCAACGAAGTACGCCCGATCATCAAGCTCCGCTCCACCGCCGGAACCGGCTACACCTACGTGACCCGCAAGAACCGCCGGAACGACCCGGACCGACTGGTCCTGCGCAAGTTCGATCCGGTGGCCCGACGCCACGTCGCCTTCCGCGAAGAGCGCTGACCGCACCGATCCCGCCCGCCTGCCGGCACCCCGACCCAGGGAAACCCATGAAGCCTGGAATCCACCCCGACTACCGCCCGGTCGTCTTCCGCGACAAGGCCGGTGACTTCGCCATCCTGACCCGCTCGACCATGACCAGCAGCGAGACCATCGAATGGAAGGACGGCCACACCTACCCGGTGGTCGACGTCGAGATCTCCTCCGCCAGCCACCCCTTCTACACCGGCACCGCCCGCGTGCTGGACACCGCCGGCCGCGTCGAGCGTTTCGAGCGCCGCTACGGACGGCAAGGGGGCCGCCGATGACCCTCGAAGGACCGATGCCCGTAGTCGTCGTCGGCGGCCTGCATGCCGATGCCCGGCGTGCCACGGTCGAACGGCTGCTGCGCGAGGTGCCCGGCAGCGTCGCCCTGCACCACGACCTGTCCGCCGGTTCGACGGGCACCGTGTGCCGCAGCGTCCGCGACGCCACAGGCGACACCTCGTGGGGCGAGACACCCCTGGTCAACGACTGCGCCTGCTGCGCCCTGCGCGAGGACCTCGTCCCCGAACTGGAGCGGCTGGCCGACGGCGGCCTCACCCGCCTCGCGATCGTGGAGCTGTGGGACTCGGTTGAGCCCCGCGGTATGGCCGAGGTCATCGCCGCCCACGGCGACGGCGCCTTCCGGCTCACCAACGTGGTGACCGCCGTGGACCCCACGCTGATCCTGCCCTGCCTTGCCAATGGCGACGACCTCGCGGACGCGGGACTCGCCGCGGCCGCGACGGACCAGCGGACCATCGGCGACACCTTCGCGCGGCAACTCGAATACGCCCCTGTCCTCGCCGTGGCCGACAACCCCGCCACCGGTCTCGACGATCTGGCGCTCCTGCGGCAGTTGCACCCCACCGCGAGCCAGATTCCCGTCGAGTCCGGGCAGTTGGGCACCACCGTGGTCGGCGGCTTCGACGTGAACGCGGCGGCCGCCGCACAGCACCCGGCCTGCGCCCGGCTCCCCCAAGAAAGCGACGAGGCGGGTGTCAGCACGCTCGTCTGGCAGCGGCGCCGCCCCTTCCATGCCGGCCGCCTCTACGCGGCGCTGGAGGATCTGTGCTGCGCCGCGGCCCGTAGCAGGGGCAGGTTCTGGCTGGCGGACCGCCCCGACAACCTGCTCGCCTGGGACGCCGCCGGCGGAGCGCTGTACGTGGAGAACACCGGACCGTGGATGGCCGCGCTCCCAGACGCCGCCTGGGAGATGATGCCGGCCGAGCGCCGCGCCGCGGCCGCACTGGACTGGCACCCCGAGCACGGCGACCGATGCCAACACCTCGTCTTCACCTCTCCCGACCTGGACCGAGCGGGCCTTGCCTCCCTGCTCGACTCCTGCCTGCTGACCGACGACGAGCTGGTGTGCGGGCCCGAAGCCTTGCCCCGGCCCACTGGCTTCGACCAACTGCTCGACCCCGTCGCCTGACTCTCCCCGCTCGCGTCACCAAGGAATCTGCCATGCCCCGCCACACCAAAGCCGCAGTCGCACGCAAGAACCGGCCCAACCCGCTCGACGCGGCCGGCATCACGTACATCGACTACAAGGACACCGACCTGCTGCGGAAGTTCCTCTCCGACCGCGGCAAGATCCGCAGCCGCCGCGTCACCCGCGTCAGCCGGCAGCAGCAGCGCCTGCTCGCCACGGCCATCAAGAACGCCCGCGAGATGGCACTGCTCCCTTACTCCAGCCGCTGACCTCCGCAGCGCCCTCCCTCCCCCTCCCGATTCCCTGCCGATTCCCTGCCGACGAAAAGGACCGTCATGGCTGTCCCAAAGCGGAAGATGTCCCGCAGCAACACCCGCCACCGCCGCGCACAGTGGCGCGCCGGCACTCCGCCGCTCGCCCCCGTCACCATCGACGGGAGCACCCACTTGGTGCCCCAGTACCTGCGGAAGGCGTACGAGCGCGGCCTCCTCCGCCCGGAGGACTGACACCATGCCCCACGACCGCCTGCCGGTGACGCCGCTCTGGTGCGCGGCGGAGAGGCCGCGCTCTCCCGTACAGAGGAACGGCTGGTCGAGATGACCAACGGCTGAGCGTCGCGAACTGCTGAGTCTGTTTCAGGCGTGCGAGGACTTCGTCTCCGCGCGGTCCCTGCACGCGGTCGCGGAGTCAGCCGGCATCGCGATCAGCCGGCATCGTGATCAGCCTCACCACCGTCTACCGCACCCTCCGCATGCTCGAGGCGGACGGCGGTGCGGACGTGATGGTACCGGCAGGTCGCTGGTTCAGTCGTCGACGCCTCGCTCGCCCTGGAGTTCTACGGCTTCGCCGGGCCCGAGGTGCGCGAAGGCCTCGCCTCGCGCCGCGCGCACCGCACGCCCCGCTTCTGAGGTGCGGGACGACGACAGGGGGCGGGCCCGTGCGTGGGGTCCGCCCCCTGTCGTCGTGCGTGTGACGTGTCGTCAGTCGGTGTGTTCCAGCTCCAGATCGAAGCCGTCCCTGCTGCCGCCGGTGACCGTCAGATGCGTGACGGTCGGCGGGTAGCCGCTGGCGACCAACGTGTACTGCGCCTCCATCAGGTCGGTGAAGGCGTACACGCCGTCGCTGCCGGTCGTGCGGAGCGCGATCGCGTTGCCCGCCGTGTCCAGCAGGGTGACCCGGGCGTCCGCCAGCGGGGCGCCGTCCGGGCCGCGCACGATGCCGCGCAGCACCGCCGCCGACCGCAGGTGAGCGTCCTGCTGGGTGAAGGCGCCGGCGCCGACCTCCACGGCGCTGGTGAAGGGCTGGAATCCGGTCGCGCTGGCCGTCAACGTGTAGCTGCCCGGAACCAGTTCGGTGAGCCGGTAGGCGCCGTCGTCGGCGGACGTGACCGCCTGTGCGACCTCCCCGTGGGTGTCGGTGACCACCACCAGTGCTTGCGCGACGGGTCCAGCACCGGCGAGGACCTTGCCGGTCAGGCCGCTGCCGCCGGCCAGCACCACGTCGTGGTCGAGGGGGACCGTCTGCACGGTGAGGGTGATCACCCGGGGCTGCCGGCCCGTGGCGGAGCCGACCAGGATGTAGCTGCCGGCGTCCGGCGCCTGCACTCCGTACCGGCCGTCGTGCCCGGCGGTGGCCAGGGCAAGCTGGCGGCCCGACGGGTCGATGAGGGTGACCGCAGCACCGGGCACGGGAGAGCCGGCCTCGTCCACTACCCGGCCCCGGATCCCCGGCCCGGACATCCCGGCCGGATCGGGCCCGGGCGGGGCCGTCGCGGCGGAGGCGTCCGGAGCCGGCGTGGCCGGAGCCGGGGACGACGGCGCGGCCACCGGGGCCGTCCGGTCTTCCGGCGGGGCTGCCTGCGGGGCTGCCTGCGCCGGCTGTTCCCGCGGCGCCGCGTGCGGGCGGCCGCGGCGGTAGAGGAACAGCGTGACCAGGAGGCCCGCGGCGAAGAACCCGGTCGCCCACCAGTACGCCGTGGCGTAACTGTGCAGGCTCGCGTGGGCGATGTTGAGCTTCGTCGGCGCGCGGCCCTTCATGTAGTCGGTGACCGCGCTGGAGGCAGCCGTGCTGAACAGCGCGGTGCCGATCGAACCGCCCACCTGCTGCATGGTGTTGATGGCCGCCGATGCCACGCCCTGGTCGTTGGGTGCGACGCCGAGGGTGGCGAGGCTCATCGCCGGCGGCATCACCAGGCCCAGGCCCGCGCCGAGCAGCAGCAGAGACGGCAGGACGTGCGGCGCGTAGGAGCTGCCCAGGTCCAGCTCCGTGAGCAGGACCAGGCCCCCGGCGGAGAGCGCCATGCCGAGCGGCACTATCGGCTTGGGGCCGATCTTGGGGATGAGCACGGTCGTGGAGACCTGCGCCACCACCATCAGCAGACCGATCATCGGCAGGAAGGAGAGGCCGGTCTTGACGGGCGTGAAGCCCTGGACCTGCTGCAGGTAGTAAGTGAGAAAGAGGAAGACACCGAACATGCCGGCGCCGGAGATGAACACCGAGGCGAAGGACGCGCTCCGGTTCCGGTCCGCGAACACCCGCAGCGGCAGCAGCGGGTTCTTCGCGCGCGTCTGCCACAGGCCGAACAGCACGATCACCACGGCGCCGCCGGCGAGGAAGACCCAGCACATCCAGCTGCCCCACGAGTGCGTCTCGGCGTTGGAGAAGCCGAAGACGACGCAGAACAGCCCTGCGGAGATCAGCAGCGTTCCCAGCAGGTCCAGCCTGGGCCGCTGCGCGGCGGCGGGGCGGCGGACGAACAGCAGCGTGCCGACGAGGGCGATCGCGGCGATGACGAGGTTGACGTACAGGGTCCAGCGCCAGTTCAGGTGCTCGGTGAGCACGCCGCCCAGCAGCATTCCCAGCGCGCCGCCGGAGCCGGCGATGGCACCGAAGACGCCGAAGGCCTTGGCGCGTTCCTTCGGGTCGGTGAAGGTCGTGGTCAGCAGGGAGAGCGCGGACGGCGCCAGCACGGCGCCGAAGATGCCTTGCAGGGCCCGCCCGATGACCAGCACGGAGAAGTCGCCGGCGGCCCCGGCCAGCGCCGAGGAGCCGGCGAAGCCGACGAGACCGACGAGCAGGGTGGTCTTGCGTCCGAGCAGGTCGGCCAGCCGCCCGCCGAGCAGCAGGAGGCTGCCGAAGGCCAGGGAGTATGCGGTGACGACCCACTGCCTGCCGTCGTTGCTGAAGCCCAGGTCCCGCTGGGCCGAGGGCAGCGCGATGTTCACGATGGTGGCGTCGAGCACCACCATGAGCTGGGCCAGGCCGATCACGACCAGGACCCACCAGCGGTTCGGCACGTGGTGGGGGGCCGGCTCCGCCGGTGTCGCGGGCGTCGGCTCGTGCGGTGGAGCGCCGTCGGCGCGGGGGTCGATGGAAGTCGTTGACATGCGTGGTCCCGCTCGTTCTCGGGTCGGTCCAGTCGGCGGTCTCGGGCCGCTGGGCCAGGCGTTCGGTTGGTCCGCGTCGGATCGGGGGTGGGCGCCGGTGCGCTGCTGTGCCGGTACGGTCCCGCGACCTGCGCGCCGCCCCGCCGCGTTGCGGGGGTGCCGCGTGCCGGAGGGCTGCCGTGTGGCCTTACGGGGTGGGGGTCCGCGTCAGTGCCGGGAGGATGACGGCGTCCAGATAGCGCACCAGGTAGCCGGCGTCCGCTTCGCGTTGCTCCAGTATCGGCCGGGAGAAGACGGCTCCGCTGATCATGTGCGAAAGGAAAGCGGCTGCGGGATTGCCGGGGTCCGTCTCTCCTCGTGCGACGGCGCGTTCCAGGATCGCGTTCAGCACGTCGATCTCCGGCTGGACGAGCGCCGCGTGCACCGCCTCCGCGAGGTCCGCGTCCTTGCGGATGGCGAGGACGACGCCGCGCATCAGGTCGAGGTCCTTGGTGGCTCCGCCCATTCTTCGCGCCAGTTCGTAGAGGTCGCCGCGCAGGGAGCCGGTGTCCAGATGGTCGAGGCGAAAGGGGCGCATGTGCCGCAGGGCCGCCGCCACCAGGCAGGGCTTGTCCCGCCACTGTCTGTACAGGGTGGCCTTGCTGCACCGTGACGCGAGGGCCACGGCTTCCATGGTCATGGTCTCGTAGCCGACATCCCGGACCAGGTCCAGGACGGCGGTGAACAACTCGTTCTCGCGCTCGGGTGTGAGCCTGGTGCGGCGCGTGCCGGGGCGGGACGCGGCAGACGGAGTCGGAGGCGCGGAGAGGGGGAAGGTCATTTCTTTTCTTGCTGTGTGCGGCGATGTCCGACAAGGGGAACGAAACGGATCCGTTCCGCCTGGAGAGGTTAGGGCACCCTCAAGCGAAACGCAAACGTTTCGTTCGCGGACGAGTCGGTCCCGTGGCTGCCCGCACGGCAGCCACGGGACCGGGGCGCCGCGGTCAGGCGTCGTCCGCCAGCGGGTCGGCGTCGTGCGGGCAGCCACCGCGAGACCGGGTGGGCCGTGCGCCAGTGGCGGGCGGTCCGAGGCGCTACGGACGCGACCGCCTGTGGCTTCGTTCTGGGACTCGCTTCAGGGGATCGGTGGGCGACCCGCGCGAGTCAGGCGGGCGACGGTGTGCCAGCTCGTTCGGGAGCGTGTCGCGCGTCGGTACACGCCGCATGATCTGCGGCACAAGTGGGCCACCGTGACCCTGACGAACGGCGTCTCCCTCCACGAGGTGTCCCGCCGGCTGGAGCGCCGTTCGATCAAGGTCACGATCGACCACTACGGGCACCTGACGCAGGATGGCCGCGAGCGCTGCCGTCAGGTTGTGTCCGCCGTGTATGCGGACCACATGCCCTCCGGGCTCAGGCCAGCCCGTGCTTGCGCAGCACCCGACGCTGAGCCGGCGTCGGGTCGAGGGGCCAGTAGACGTAGCAGACGCCGCCGGTGCCGCTCTTGACCTTGCCGTCGGCGTCCTTGCGCTTGGTCCGCAGCCAGATGTTCTCCCACTGCCTCCGCTTGTAGACGTGGCGGACCGAGGAGTTGTCCGGGGAGTTGGGGTCGTTGGCGATGACGTCGCCGTCCCCGGTGAAGCCGATGACGGTCATCAGGTGTCCTGACGTGCCGTATCCCGCGCCGTCGAGCTCGGACTCGATGAAGGACTGCGAGGTGATCAGCGGGATGCCCGCGGCGACGAACTCCTCGGCGTCGTTCAGGGAACTCATGCGGGTGACGACGGCGTTCATGTCCAGATAGGAGGCCGCGTAGGCGCCGTTGAACGGCCAGTTGCCGCAGCCTTCGTACTGGTAGTCGAAGGTGTAGCGGGCGGCGTGGCAGACCTGCGGATCGGCGTAGTCGGGGTTCACCCAGGCCAGGTCGTCCTCGGTGGGTTCGCGGCCCCAGTACTCGATGATCATCTGGGACGAGGTGGGGCTGCACCAGGCCTCTCCCCCGTTGTCGTACTCGGGGTACTGCCCCTTGTGGATCTCCTGGGAGTAGCGCGGCACCTTCAGCTCGACCGCCCGGCCCAGGCCCGGCTCGGAGGCGGGGACCTCGAACCGCTCCGGCACGTCCGAGCACATCGCGCCGGCCCGCCACACGGTCGGTGAGGTGTCGGAACCCGGGGCGCGGTAGAGCGTCAGGCGCAGCCGGTAGGAGGCGAGGCGCAGCCCGCTGCCGAGGTCGTCGATGGAGAAGGTGTCGGTGTAGACGGTGCTCTTTCCGTCGCTCTGGCCGTCGACGGAGGTGCGGCGCGGTACGTCGTCCCCGTCGCCCGAGGTCCACACGCCCATCGTGTACCAGGGCGTGTCCGTCCCGTCGGAGTAGGTGCCGCGCACCTCTGTCCTGATCCACGTGCCCTCGGGGGTGTGGGCGTTCCAGGAGGCGATGAGTTCGCCGGCGGGCACGGCGCAGGTGTGGCGGGGCGAGGTCCAGGTGGCGTACTCCCAGGTGGCCGTCTTCTTGGTGTGCGGGTCGGTGTAGTCGGTGCGTCCCGCGGGGGTCGCCAGGACGATGCCGGGGCGGTGTCCCGACCGCACCTCGGTGCCCTTGGCCTGCCCCGTGGTCCAGTCCCGCCGCGAGGACCAGGTGTGCAGCTCCACGTTTCCCGCCTTCCCCGGCCTGCCGGGCCTGTGCTTGTCCCGCCCGCCGTGCGTCGTGGTCGTGCCACCCGACCGGCCGTCGGCTGCCAGGGCTGCGGGGCCGCGACGGCCGAGGCCGCCACGGCGACGGCGGCGGCCAGAACAGTGCGGCGGTTGGCGATTCTGCTGGTCATGCGGGGTGCCCCCAGTCGGTGGGTCGGTCAGTCGATGGTCCGGCGCGGTGTTCTCACAGGTGCGCGGGCGTCCGCGGACAGCCCACTATTACGGCTCGGGAGAGCCCGTGCCAGGGCTTCGCCCTTTCGGCACGCCGTCACCATTGGCCCGGCCAGTGGCGAAGTGGGTGCCGCCGGAGACGGACGACCGCACGGAGAGGCACGGCCCGGAGGGCGGCCCCCAGAGGTCGACCCGGAGAGGTCGACCCAGAGGGTCGCCCGGAGAGTCCGGTGCCGACGGTGCCGGCCGGTGCCGGTGCCGCACATCCGAGCGAGGCATCGTCGAGGGGCCGCACGAGGCGCCGCGTACGCTGGAGAAATGCCCGCTCCCCGCACCCTCGAAGCGCTCGCCCGCCACCTTTCCGCTCTGCCCGCCTCCTGCGGCCCCGTGCGGCTGGTGGGTGTGGACGGGCACGCGGGTTCGGGCAAGACGACCTGCGCGCGGCAACTGGCGGCGCTGCTGGAGGGCGCCCCGGTCCTGCACCTGGACGACGTGGCCTGCCACGAGGCGCTCTTCGACTGGACGGAGCGGTTCACCTCCCAGGTGCTGCGCCCGCTGGAGCGAGGCCGCAGCGCACGCTACGGCGTCTACGACTGGGTGGCCAGGTCCCGCACCACGCAGGCGGTGCTGCCGCCCGCTCCTGTCGTCCTCGTCGAGGGCGTGGGCGCGGGGCGGGCGGCGCTGCGGCCCTCGCTGGCCTGCCTGCTGTGGATGGACATGCCGCCCGAGGAGGCCTGGCGGCGCGGCCAGGAGCGGGACGGCCCCGGCCAGCGGGGGTTCTGGGACCGCTGGATCCCCGCGGAGCGGGCGCACTTCGCCGCCGACCCGTCCCGCCCGTGCGCGGACTTCCTGGTGCGGGAGCGTCGCGAGAGACAGGGGTGGTACGAGGTGTGCGGGCGCACCGGAGGGGCTCCGGTCTCTCCGGTGAATATGACCCTCCGTATAGCTCAAGGCGGTTGACACCGATCCGCGGCACTGAGTGCAACCGCGTCGCTTGACCCGTGAGCCTCGAACCGATTACTTTTCCAACAGGCGGTCTACGCAGGCCGTCTGCGGACGCGAAGCCCCCGGTTGTTCCCCCGTGACCGGGGGCTTCGTTCTGCTCGAAAACGCTCAAGCGGAAGCAGTACAGTGCATTTTCCTCACGCTTCGTAGTGGCTTTGCGGAAACCTTCGCTCCGACAGGCCCCGCGACGCGGGCCCGGACCGCCGCGTTCCCCCGGCCACCGCACCCACTCGGCCCGTACACCACCCTTCGACGGTGCCCCGCGCGCGGGTACGATGCGAAACAGCGCGGGAACCCCGGGTGATAACCGGCAGATGACGGGGGACGTTTCGTGGGGGACGTGAGGAACTTCGGCACGCAGGACCCCCAGGGCCTGCACGCCCCGGCCGAACTCGCGTGGCTTCGCGGGGTGGACGCCTACACCGTCGGCGGCTACGCCCAGGCCGAGGAGGAGTTCCGCACCGCGGTGCGGCTCGATCCCGGGATGGCCGACGCCTGGCTCGGACTGCACGCGCTGCGGGCCGACACCGCCACAGCCCTGCTGCGGATGTACCACCACCGCGACCGCTTCGGCGAGCAGCGCCGCCGCCACGGCCGCACCCTCAACTCCTGGTACTGGCTGGGCTGGTGGGTGCAGCCGGTGCTGGAGTACGAACGCGACCTGCTGCTGGCCCACGCCTCGCACTGGCTCGACGGCCGGCACGTCGCCGAGCTCGACCGCGCGCTGGCCGGCTGCCCGCCCGTCGACGCCGACCCGCAGGTGCGTTTCCTGCACGCGTGCCGCGCCTACCTGGCCAAGGACTGGGAGGGGCTGGTCGCCCACACCGAGCCGCTGGTGGACGACGCGCTGCTGGGCATCGAGGCCGGGCTGTTCGCCGGGATGGCGCGGGTCAGGCTGGAGATGTACGGGCAGGCCGAGCCGCTGCTGGCCGCGGCCCTGATGCGCTGCAGGAGCGAACAGCCGCAGCGCAAGGAGTTGCGCTACTGGCTGGCGCGCGCCCGCGAGGGCACGGGACGCAGCGCGGCGGCGCTGCCCCTGTACCGGGCGGTGCACCGCATCGATCCCGCGTTCATGGACACCGCGGCACGCCTGACGACCATCGCCGAGAGCGACGGGGCGGGCGGCACCGCGGAGGATCTGGCCGCGGCCGTCCTCTCGGGCGGCGCGCTCGGCCCTGGCGGCGGGGCGGTCGACGCGGCGCTGGAGTTCTACGACAACAGCTACGAGCCCCCGGGGGAGGCGGCCCGCACCGCCGACCCCGCCGACGGCGCCCCGCTGGAACCCACCGGCTGCGGCGGCACGTTCGGCGACGCCGCGCCGGGCTCCGTCCCCGCGGGGCAGCCACCCACGGGGCAGGCACCCGCGGGTGCCGTTCCCGGGGAGGCGGACGCGGCCGAGCCCGCCGACCCCGTGGTGGATCCGCGCGCCGACGAACTGCGGCTGGAGGACTCCGGGGATCCGGCCGAGCCCATCCGGGTGGACACCGGCGTCCTGCGGGAGCGCACGGTGTGGGGGGCGGGCGGGGACGGCAGGCTGCCGGCCGGTCCCTCGGACCCGGTACTGCTGGCGCAGGCGCTGGACGAGCTGGAGCGCATGGTCGGTCTGGAGCCCGTCAAGCGCCAGGTGCGGGCGCTGTCGGCGCAGTTGCACATGGCGCGGCTGCGGGCCTCGCAGGGCCTGCCGGTGCAGCCGCCGAAGCGGCACTTCGTCTTCTCGGGGCCCTCGGGCACGGGCAAGACCACGGTGGCCCGCATACTGGGCCGCGCCTTCTACGCGCTGGGCCTGCTGGGCGGCGACCACCTGGTGGAGGCCCAACGCGCCGACCTGGTGGGCGAGTACCTGGGCCAGACCGCCGTCAAGGCGAACGAGCTGATCGACTCCGCGCTCGGCGGCGTGCTGTTCGTCGACGAGGCCTACGCGCTGTCCAACTCCGGCTACAGCAAGGGCGACGCCTACGGCGACGAGGCGCTCCAGGTGCTCCTCAAACGCGCCGAGGACAACCGCGACCAGCTCGTGGTCATCCTGGCGGGCTATCCGGAGGGGATGGACCGGCTGCTGGCGGCCAACCCCGGTCTCTCGTCCCGCTTCACGACCCGCGTCGACTTCCCCAGCTACCGCCCGCTGGAGCTGACGGCGATCGGCGAGGTGCTGGCAGCCGAAGGCGGCGACGTGTGGGACGAGGAGGCGCTGGAGGAGTTGCGGAGCATCAGCGGCCACGTCGTCGACCAGGGCTGGATCGACGAGTTGGGCAACGGCCGCTTCCTGCGCACCCTGTACGAGAAGAGCTGCGCCTACCGCGATCTGCGGCTGTCCGGGTACGCGGGCACCCCCACCCGGGACGACCTGGCGACGCTGCGGCTTCCCGACCTCATGCAGGCGTACGGGGAGGTGCTGTCGGGGCGGGGGCCTGACGGGGCTCCTCCCGACCCGCAGCCGCCGGTCTGAGCCCGGGTGCCGGGCCTTGCACGTGCCGCGCCGGGGGCAGCGCGGTCTCCGTGTGCGCGGGGTCGTGGACCTCGCCGACGAGCATCTCCAGGACGTCCTCCAGCGCCGCCACGCCCAGCACCCGGCCCGAGGCGTCGGCGACGGCCGCCAGGTGCGAGGCGCCGGCCCGCATGGCGGTGAGCGCGTCGTCCAGCGGCGTGTGCCCGCGCAGCGTCGCCATGGGCCGCCACAGCCGCCGCGGCACGGGGCTTTCGCCCTCCTCCAGGTCGAGCACGTCCTTGACGTGCAGGTAGCCGAGGAAGGATCCGTCGTCGGCGCGGACGGGGAAGCGGGAGTAGCCGGTGCGCACGGTCAGCTCCTCCACTTCGCGCGGGGTGACGTCCGTGCCGACGGTGACCAGGTCGGTGCGGCCCAGCAGGACGTCGGTCAGCGGCCTGGAGCCCAGCTGGAGCGCGTCGGCGAGCCGGTCCTGTTCCTCCGCCTCCAGCAGCCCCGCCTGCCGCGAGTCGGCCACCAGCCGGCCGAGCTGTTCGCTGGTGAAGACCGCCTCGACCTCGTCCTTGGGCTCGACGCGGAAGAGCCGCAGGACGACGGTGGCGCACGCGCCCAGGGCCAGCGTCACCGGGCCGGTCACCCGGGCGAAGGCGACCAGCGCCGGGCTCAGCCACAGCGCGGCCCGCTCGGGGTCGGCCATGGCGAGGTTCTTGGGCACCATCTCGCCGACCACCAGGTGGAAGAAGACCACGAGGGCGAGCGCGCACACGTATCCGGCGGGGTGCACCAGCGGCTCGGGCAGCCGCAGCGTGTGGAAGGCGGGCTCCAGCAGGTGTGCCACGGTGGGTTCGGCCACGGCGCCCAGGGTCAGCGAGCACACCGTGATGCCGAACTGCGCGGCGGCCATCATGCGCGGCAGCGTCTCAAGACCGCGCAGCACCCGCCGGGCGCGCACCGAGCCCTCGGCGGCGAGGGGTTCGATCTGGCTGCGGCGTACGGAGACCAGGGCGAACTCGGCTCCGACGAAGAAGCCGTTGCCGAGCACGAGCAGCGCCGCGAACACGAGTTGCAGGAAACTCATCGCGCGGCCACCTCACTGGTCTGTGCCCTGCGGGCCGTCTCGCCGCGCTGGTGTGCCGGGGCGGTCACGCGGACGCGTTCGGCACGGTGGTGGGCGACGTGCCGCACCAGCAGCTGCCACTCCCCCGCCGCGCCCCGCGAGTCGTCGCCCGAAGAGCGGGGCCCGGACGCGGGCACCCGCAGCTGCGCCGTGTCCCCGTGTGCGGGGATGCGGCCGAGCAGGTCGGCGACGAGCCCCGCCACCGTCTCGTACGGGCCTTCGGGCACCTCCAGGCCGATGCGGCGCAGCTCCCCCACCCGGCAGCCGCCGTCGACCTCCCAGGCAGGGCGGCCGTCCGCGCCGGGTGGCGCCGGGGCGAGTTCGGGCAGTTCGTCGTAGAGCTGCCCGTCGTGTTCGTCGCGCACCTCGCCGACGATCTCCTCGACGATGTCCTCCAGCGTGACGACGCCCGCGGTGCCGCCGTACTCGTCGACGGCGACGGCGATGGGCTGCTCGCTGCGCAGCCGCGCGAGCAGGGGCCGCACCGGCAGCGTGCGGGGCACCAGCAGCGCGGGGACCGCGATGCGGGCCGCGGGGGTGTGCAGGCGCAGGTGGGCGGGGACGGCGAGCGCGTCCTTGAGGTGGACCATGCCGGTGACCTCGTCCAACGTGTCCTGGTAGACGGGGAAGCGGGAGAGTCCTGTGGCGCGGGTCAGGTTGAGGACGTCCTCGGCCGTCGCCAGTGCCTGCAGGGCGCTGACCCGCACGCGCGGCGTCATCACGTGCTGCGCCGTCAGTTCGCCCAGGGCGAGGGTGCGCACGAACAGGTCGGCGGTGTCCTGCTCCAGCGCTCCGGCGCGGGCCGAGTGGTGGGCCAGCGAGACCAGTTCTCCCGGGGTGCGTGCCGAGTCCAGCTCTTCGGCCGGCTGGACGCCGAAGAGCCGCACCATGCGGTTGGCGGCCGCGTTGAGCAGCGCGATCACCGGCC
The DNA here is from genome assembly GCF_022699385.1 of Streptomyces tubbatahanensis. Lineage (NCBI taxonomy): Bacteria > Bacillati > Actinomycetota > Actinomycetes > Kitasatosporales > Streptomycetaceae > Streptomyces > Streptomyces tubbatahanensis. The sequence goes on from NZ_CP093846.1 coordinate 1,151,138, forward strand.
GGAACAGCCGGGAGAAGAGGCCCTGCGGTCCCGCCACGAACCGGGCGACGGCCAACGGCCTGGAGACCGCCCAGTTCTTGGGCACCAGTTCGCCCACCACCATCTGCACGGCGGAGGCGATCAGCATGCCGAGGACGACGGCGACGCCGCCGACCGCGCCCTCGGGCAGGCCGGTGGCGGTCAGCGGCCCGTCCAGCAGCCGGGCGAGCGCCGGCTCGGCGAGCATGCCGGTGACCAGCGAGGTGAGGGTGATGCCGAGTTGGGTGCCGGAGAGCTGGAAGGACAGCTCACGCAGCGCGCGGACGACGGTGCGGGCCTTGCGGTCGCCCTGCGCGGCGGCACGCTCGGCCTCGGGTTTCTCGACGGTGACGAGCCCGAACTCCGCCGCGACGAAGAAGCCGTTGGCGAGGATGAGGGCGAACGCCACGACGAGCAGCAGTAGCGGGAGGGTCATGCCGCGCCCCCCGGTGCACGGGACGCGGCGCACGTACTACAGGACGATCCGTCCATCGTGTGAGGTGGTCACTCCTCGGGTCGCTGGTGCGCTCGGAGCGCGGGGCGGCTCATGCCGGTGGGCAACAGGGTAAACACTGGCCCCCACCCCGCGAAGACGCGCGGCACCGCGCCGGGGTTCAGCCGTCGGCTCGGCCGGCCGCGCCCGCCGCCGAACCCTCCTGCGGGCCGCCCTGGTCGACGAGGGCGCGCAGCGCGCGGGCGTGGGCCAGTGCCTGCCGCTTGGCGATGCCCGGCTGGATGCCCATGGCGGGGAGGCTGGTGCCGTCCGCCAGGTCGAGCGAGACCCACGGGTCGCCCGGCCGCAGCCGCACGGCGATGATCTGCGCCCATTCGAGGCGGCGCCTGGTCGTCAGATTGACGACCGTGACCCCCTGCGGGTCGACGGTCACCTGTGGACGGCTCAGCAGCGCCAGTACGGCGAGGAAGAGCACACCGGTGACGATGAAGCTGGCCCGCTCACCGCCCCCCATTTCAAGCATCAGCGCGACGACGGTGAGAGCGACGCACACGACGACACCGGCCGTCATGAGCACCACACGGGTACGTGTGGGCCGGAACGTGACGGGGAGCGCGGGCAGTTCGGCGCTGTCGGTCATGGCATGGCTCCGGTGCCGGGTCGTCGGGGGCGGGCGGATGTCACAGGCGGCAGGCGTGGATGCCGGTGGTGAGGATCGCGCGGGCGCCCAGGTCGTAGAGGTCGTCCATGATCCGCTGCGCGTCGCTGGTGCGGACCATGGAGCGGACGGCGACCCAGCCCTGGTCGTGCAGCGGCGAGATGGTCGGCGACTCGAGCCCCGGGGTGAGCGCGACGGCCTCCTCCAGGTGCTCGGCCCGGATGTCGTAGTCCATCATCACGTAGGTGCGGGCCACCAGGACGCCCTGGAGGCGGCGCAGGAACTGCTGCACCTTGGGGTTCTCCTGCTCCTCACCCCCACTCCTGCGGATCACGACGGCCTCGGACTGCAGGATCGGCTCCCCGACGACCTCCAGGCCCGCGTTGCGCAGCGAGGTTCCCGTCTCCACCACGTCCGCGATCACCTGGGCGACGCCCAGCTCGATGGCCGTCTCCACGGCCCCGTCGAGGTGGACGACCGAGGCGTCGATGCCCTTGTCCGCCAGGTGCCGGGCGACGATGCCCTCGTAGGAGGTGGCGACCGTCAGCCCCCGCAGGTCGTCGGGCGAGGTGATCGTGCCGGGCTTGGCCGCGTAGCGGAAGGTCGAGCGGGCGAAGCCGAGCGGAAGCAGCTCCTCGGCCCGTGCTCCCGAGTCCAGCAGCAGGTCGCGCCCCGTGATGCCGATGTCGAGGCGTCCCGAGCTGACGTAGATGGCGATGTCGCGGGGGCGCAGGTAGAAGAACTCGACCTCGTTCTCCGGGTCCACCAGGACGAGTTCCTTGGAGGCCTTGCGCTGCTGGTAGCCGGCCTCATGCAGCATCTCCCCCGCAGGGCCGGAGAGAGAACCCTTGTTGGGGACGGCGATGCGCAGCATGGGGCGGCTTCCTTCGGTGAGTGGTGGGTGGTGAGCGGGGACGTTCGGACGCTCACAGGTGAGCGTATACGTCCTCGAGGGCGATGCCCTTGGCGGCCATGAGCACCTGGAGATGGTAGAGGAGCTGCGAGATCTCCTCAGCCGTGCGCGCGTCGCCCTCGTACTCGGCGGCCATCCAGACCTCGGCGGCCTCCTCGACGACCTTCTTGCCGATGGCGTGCACGCCCGCGGTGGCGAGCTCGGCGGTGCGGGAGGTCGCGGGGTCGCCGTGGGCGGCCTTGTGCTGCAACTCGGTGAAGAGCTGCTCGAATGTCTTGTTCGCCATGGTGTCTGCCACCCTACGCGGTCCCGGCGGCCGCTCAGCGCCAGGGTTCGGCCACCGTCCTGAGGGTCGTGGCCGTCGCGACGGCAGCGGTGACCGCCTCGTGGCCCTTGTCCTCGCTGGAGTGCCGCAGACCGGCGCGGTCCAGGGCCTGCTCGTCGTCGTCGCAGGTCAGTACGCCGAAGCCGATGGGGACGCCGGTGCGCACCGCCACGTCGGTGAGGCCCTGGGTGACGCCCTGGCACACGTAGTCGAAGTGGGGGGTGCCGCCGCGGATGACGACACCGAGCGCGACGATCGCGTCGTAGCCCCGGTCGGCGAGGACCTTGGCGACGACGGGCAGCTCGAAGCTGCCGGGGACGCGCAGCAGGGTGGGCTCGTCGATGCCCAGCTCGCCCAGCGCCCGCAGCGCGCCGTCGACGAGGCCGTCCATCACCTGCTGGTGCCACTGCGCGGCCACCACGGCCACGCGCAGGTCCTGGCAGTTCTTGACGGTCAGTTCGGGTGCGCCCTTGCCGCTCACGGTGCTCCTCGCAGGTGTCTGGTGTGCTTCTGGGTGATCTCGTCGGTACCGCGCGGCCGCTACTGCGTGCCGCAGGGTGAGGTGCGGTCCGCGTCCAGCCAGGGCAGGTCGTGTCCCATGCGGTCGCGCTTGGTCCGCAGGTAGCGCAGGTTGTGCTCGCCCGCCTGCACGGGCATGGGCTCCCGTCCTGTGACCCGGAGCCCGTGGCGCAGCAGCGCCGCGGTCTTGTCGGGGTTGTTCGTCAGCAGCCTCAGCGACCGCACGCCCAGGTCGGTGAGGATCTGCGCGGCCGCGGCGTAGTCGCGCGCGTCCGCGGGGAGGCCGAGTTCGAGGTTGGCGTCGAGGGTGTCGCGGCCGTGTTCCTGCAGCTCGTACGCGCGCAGCTTGGACAGCAGCCCGATGCCGCGCCCCTCGTGGCCCCGCAGGTAGAGCACGATGCCGCGGCCCTCTTCCTGGACACGTTCGAGTGAGGCCTCCAGCTGGGGCCCGCAGTCGCAGCGCTGGGAGCCGAAGACGTCCCCGGTCAGGCACTCGGAGTGCACCCGCACGAGCACGTCCTCGCCGCCGACGGCGCCGCCGGACGCGGTGGGCCCCGCGATGTCGCCGGTCACCAGTGCGATGTGCTCGACCCCGTCGACGGTCGAGCGGTAGCCGTAGGCGCGGAACTCGCCGTGCCGGGTGGGCAGCCGGGTGGCGGCCTCGCGGCGCACCGTCGGCTCGGCACTGCGCCGGTAGGCGACCAGGTCCTCGATGGAGATGATCCGCAGCCCGTGCTTGCGCGCGAACGGCACCAGCTCGGGCAGCCGCAGCATGGCACCGTCCTCGCCCGCGATCTCGACGATGGCCGCGGCGGGCCGCAGCCCCGCGAGCCTGGCCAGGTCGACACCCGCCTCGGTGTGCCCGGTCCGCGCCAGCACGCCGCCCGGCCTGGCCCGCAGCGGAAAGGCGTGCCCGGGACGCACGAAGTCCTCGGCGGTGGCCTCGGCGGCGGCGAGCAGCCGGATCGTGGCGGCGCGGTCGGCCGCGGAGATCCCGGTGGTGACGCCGTGCGCACCGGTCGCGTCCACGGACACGGTGAAGGCGGTGCCCATCGACTCGGTGTTCTCGGCGACCATCTGCGGCAGGGACAGCCGGTCGAGGTCGGCGGCCTCCATCGGGGTGCAGATCAGCCCCCGGCACTCGCTCATCATGAAGGCGACGAGCTCGGGCGTGATCAGCTCGGCGGCCACCACCAGGTCGCCCTCGTTCTCCCGGCTCTCGTCGTCCACGACCACGACGGGACGGCCCTCCGCGAGGTCGCGGACCGCCTCCTCGACCGGGTCGAGGACGAGGTCGAGGTGCGCTCCGCCGCCGGCTGCGCCGGCGGTCGGAAGGGGGTCGGCTGCGCCGGCGGTCGGAAGGGGGTCGGCTTCGCCGGCGGTCGGAAGGGGGTCGGCTCGACCGGCCGTCCGGCCGGGCTGCGAGGCGGCGCCCGCGGCGGGGGCCGGCACGTCGTGCCGGTTGGGGAGAGAGGTCATCAGCGCGCTCCTTCTTCCTTGCAGGGCGCCGGCTCGCGGTGCGCCGGCCTGTCCGCGGCGACGTTCACAGCGCGGCTCCGCTCGGGCCCAGCGCGGGCTCCTTACGGGTTCCCGCCGGGGCGCGGGCACCGCTGCGGGACCGCTGCCACCAGTCACGCAGGCCCCACAGCACCAGGCCGAGGTAGACGACGTAGACGAGTCCCGAGAAGGCCAGCCCGCTGCTGAAGGCCAGCGGTACGCCGACCACGTCGACCAGCAGCCAGGCGAACCAGAACTCCACCAGGCCACGCGCCTGGGCGACCATGGCGGCCAGCGTGCCGACGAAGATGTAGGCGTCGGCCCACGGGCTCCACGAGAGCGCCGGGACGAGGCTGAAGAGGGTGCCGACGGCCACCGTGCCCAGCGCCGTACCCAGCGCGAGGACCGCGCGCTCGCGCCGGCCGGCGAACCGCACGGCGATGGAGCCGTCCTGGGCCCGCTGGTTGCCGCGACGCCACTGTCGCCAGCCCCACAGGGCCACCACGATCACCAGGAGCTGCTTGCCGACACCGCCGGCCAGGTGCGCGTAGGCGAACGCGCCGACGAGTATCAGCCCGGAGAGGAACTGCGCGGGCCACGTGGCGAGGGAGCGGCGCCAGCCGAGCGCGAGGGCTAGCAGCCCGATGGTGTTGCCCAGCATGTCCGACCAGATGACGCGCTGCCCGAAGACGGTGAACGCCTCGCTGTTGAGCCACTCGAAGACGTTCACCGCGCCCCTTCCCTCTCCCCCCGGTGCGGGGCCTGGCTGCCACTCGGAGTCTCCCGGCCGGTGGGTGCGGCGCCCATCAGCCGCTCCACGTACTTGGCCAGGACGTCGACCTCCAGGTTCACCGGGTCGCCCGGCTGCTTGGTGCCGAGCGTGGTCAGAGCGAGCGTGGTGGGGATGAGGGAGACGGTGAAGTGGGCCTCGCCCGCCTCCACCACGGTCAGGCTGATGCCGTCCACCGTGATCGAGCCCTTCTCCACCAGGTACCGGCCGAGCCCGTCGGGCAGGCCGACGGTGATCTCGGTGCCGCTGTCCGCGTCGCTGCGGGCCGTGATGGTGCCCCTGCCGTCGACGTGCCCCTGCACGAGATGGCCGTCGAGCCGCCCGCCCAGCGCCATGGGGCGCTCCAGGTTGACGGGCGAGCCGGCCTTCAGCGCGCCGAGACCGGAGCGGTGCAGAGTCTCCGCCATGACGTCGGCGGTGAAGACGCCGTCACTCGTCTCGACGACGGTCAGGCACACGCCGTTGACGGCGATCGAGTCCCCGTGGCCCGCGTCCGCCGTGACGCGCGGCCCGCGCAGCCGCAGCCGTGCCGCCTCGCCCCGGTCCTCTACGGCGACGACCTCGCCCAGCTCTTCCACGATTCCGGTGAACACTCAGGACTCCTCTGGTTGCTCGGACGGCTTCTTCGCTCCGGCGGTGGCAGAAGTGACAGCAGTGGCGGCGGTGGCGGCAGGGCCTGCGGCGTGGGACGTCCCGGATGCCGCGCCGCCCACGGCGGTGATCCGCAGGTCGGGCCCGAGTCGCACGGTCTCGCTCACGGTCAGCCGCAACGCCTGCGCGATCGTGCTGATTCCGGCCTCGCCCAGCGCCGGCGGCCCGGCCCCCAGCAGTACGGGCGCCAGATAGCCGACCACCCGGTCGACCAGCCCCGCGGCGATGAACGCGCCGGCGAGAGTGGCGCCGCCCTCCAGCAGGACGGAGCGCACACCGCGTGCGTGCAGGGCGGCCAGCAGGGCACCCAGGTCGAGCCCGGGCCCCTCGGTGGCCCGGGGCAGCCGCAGCAGTGCGGCATCCCCCTCGGCGCCGCGCAGCGCGGCTTCGAGAGCCGCGGCGTCCGCGTCACGGGCGACGGCCACGAGGGTGGGCCCCACGGAGTCGAGGACCCGCGCACCGGCCTTGACGGCGGCGGCCTCGCTGTCGACGACGACGCGGAGCGGCTGGACGGCGCCGGGGATCCCGCGCACGGCCAGGTGCGGGTCGTCGGCGCGAGCCGTGCCGGAACCGACGAGCACCGCGTCGGACTCGGCGCGCAGCCGGTGCACGTCGGCGCGGGCCTCGGCGGAGGTGATCCAGCGGCTGGAGCGGTCGGCAGCGGCGGTGCGCCCGTCGAGCGTGGCAGCGTACTTCCAGGTCACGTAGGGGCGTCCGCGCAGCACCGAGGTCAGCCACGCCATGTTGCCCGCGGCCGCCTCGTCGGCCAGCAGCCCGCCCTCGACGTCGACACCGGCGGCGGCGAGGGTACGGGCGCCGCCCGCGGCCTCTGGACCGGGATCGGCGACGGCGTAGACGACGCGCGAGACACCCGCGTCGACGAGCGCCCGCGAGCACGGTCCGGTGCGTCCGGTGTGGTCACAGGGTTCGAGAGTGACGACCGCGGTGCCGCCGCGCGCGTCGTCGCCGGCTTCGGCGAGGGCGTGCACCTCGGCGTGCGGCCCGCCGGCACGCTGGTGCCAGCCCTCCCCCACGGTCCGGCCCGCACGGTCGAGAACGACGCAGCCGACCACCGGATTCGGGCTGGTGGAGCCGAGCCCCCGCGCGGCGAGGGTGAGCGCGCGGCGCATGGCCTCGCGCTCGGCCTGCGGCGCGGACGGCGCCTGGGGGTGGGGGGCCACCGGGTCCTCCTGCCTCATCGGGCACAGACTCCGGGGCTTGCTCGAGAGACCTCGAGGGACGAGGGCGGACCCGCATCCGGTGCGACACCCGCCGGGGCGGAGGACCCCTTCTCAGGCTGCTGCCCGGGGGGGGCCGCCGACGAGGACGGCGTACCGGCTTCGGCCCGCCGCGCACTGCCTCCCATCCGGACTTTCACCGTCGGTCCAGGAATCTCACCTGGTCAACCGGCCGCTGGCTGCGGTCGGGTCGCGGACTGTAACCGCCGGTTCGGACTTTCACCGACCCCGGAGTGCGCTGACGTCACTGGTACTCCCCCAGCCTTCGGCCGGGAGATACCCCCAAGTCTGCCACGCGGAAGCGGGACCCATGCGGGCGGGCGCTGTGCGCTGACTCACAGTGGCCGAAAACAGCGCGTCCGTGACCACTCCCTGCGCTGGTGTTCGAACCGACCGCGAGCCGGGCACGATCAGCGCGGGACACCGGCGGGGTCCCCCTCGGCCGGCGCCGGTGGCGGCCCGGCCGCACGGTGCCTCACGGGGTAGCTGTGCCTCACGGGGCAGCGGCGCCTCACGGGGCAGCGGCGCCTCACGGGGCAGCGGCGCCTCACGGGGCAGCGGCGCCTCACAGGGTTCGGGTGGCGGCCAAGGGGAGACAGGGACAGGATGCAGACGGGCGACAGCCGGCGGGAGCCGGAGTCGAGCACGGACACCACGCCCGGCGACCGGCGCGCGACGGCGCCCGTGGGCGTCGACCGGCCGCACGGCGCGGGCCCGGAGGCCACCGCAGAGGGCGCTTCCGGCAGGTCACGCCCCGGCCGCGAGGTACGGCGCGCGAGGGTGGCCGTCTCGGTCGTCTTCGCCGTGCACGGCACGGCCAGCGGCACCTTCGCCACCCGCATCCCCTGGCTGCGCGAACACCTCGACCTCAGCCCCGGCTGGCTGGGACTGGCACTGGTGTTCATGACGGCGGGCGCCTCCGCCGCCATGCCGCTCTCCGCCCGCCTCGCCCACAGGTACGGCCCGCGGCGCGCCCTCGCCTGGGTGTCGCTGGTCTGCTGCGCGGGACTCGCGCTGCCGCCGCTGGCACCGGCGCTGGGCTGGCTGTGCCTGACGCTGTTCCTCTACGGGTGCGGGCTCGGGCTGATGGACGTGGCCATGAACGCCCAGGGCGTACGCGTCGAGGAGGCGTACGGACGTTCGGTGATGTCGGGGCTGCACGGCCTGTGGAGCGTGGGCACCCTGGTCGGCGGCGCCGGCGGCGTACTGGCCGCCCACGCGGGCCTCGACGGGCGGGTCCACCTGGCGTCGGCCGCGCCACTGCTGGCCGCGCTCGCGGTGGTCGCCGCGCGCTGGACACCCGGGACCGAGCCCGCCGCCGCACCTGCCGGAGCCTCGGCCCTCCCCGCCGGCGGGGAGGGCGGCACCGGGGGCGAGGACGGCACCGAAGCGCCGCCCCGGTTCGCGCTTCCCACGCGCGGTGCGCTGGCCATCGGGCTGCTGGGCTTCTGCGCGGTCTTCGCCGAGGGCGCCTCGATGGACTGGTCCGGCATCTACCTGGCCGACGTCACCGGGGCCGAACCCGGCCTCGCCGCCTCCGCGTACACGGCGTTCGCCTGCACCATGGCCCTCGCCCGGCTGTCCGGCGACGCGGTGGTGCGGCGGTTCGGCCCCGTGGCGACGGTGCGGAGCGGCGGAGTGCTCGCCGCACTGGGCGCGGCGCTCGTCGTCGCCGCCCGCACACCTGCCCTGGCCGTCGCCGGGTTCGCCCTCATCGGCGTCGGCATCGCCGTGGTGGTCCCGCTCTGCTTCGCCGCGGCGGGCCGCACCAGCGCCACCGCGCCAGGACAGGCCATCGCCGGGGTCGCCACCCTGGCCTACGCCTCGGGCCTGGCCGCGCCCGCCATCGTCGGCTGGATCGCCCAGACGACCACGCTGTCGGTCTCCTTCGGCGTCGTCACCGCCCTGCTGCTGGGGCTGGTGGCCATGGCCACCGTTCTGCGCACCTGACGTTCGGCACTGTGCCTCTGCCGACTTCCCCGGCCGTCTCCCATCCCTTCGCCCCTGGGGGCGCTCCCCGCGAACGGTCGTGTCTGCACCGCCGGGCACCCCCGGCGGGGGCGCACCACCGCTGCGGCGGGACGAGGCGGCTCGCCCCGCCCCCTGCTGAGCCCCGCGGACGGTCGTACGGCACCGCCGAGCACCCCGGCGGGGGTGCGCCGCCGTCGCGGCGGAACAAGGGAGCTCGCCCCGCCCCCTGCTGGACCCCCGGCAGACGGTCGTACGACACCGCCGAACATCCCGGCGGGAGTACGCCATCCTCGCGGCGGGACAAGACTGCGGCGGGGCGACGGGGCTGTTCCGCCCCCCCTGACCGGGGCGGGGAGGGGGCAGTGGTGGTCGAACTAGGATGTGGGGCGATCAGAATCGGCCAGGTACAGAGCGGGAGCGAACATGGGTGGGCTCGGCGTGCGGTGGAAGGTGCACGGGGACGGGCGCGTCCCCGCACCCGGTGCCGTCGTGAAGCCCGACGAGCGGCTGTCGTGGCCGCGGACCGCGGGCCTGGGCGCCCAGCACGTGGTGGCGATGTTCGGCGCCAGCTTCGTGGCGCCCGTCCTGATGGGCCTCGATCCCAACCTGGCCATCATGATGTCCGGGTTCGCGACGATGCTCTTCCTGCTCGCGACCCGCGGCAGGGTACCGAGCTACCTGGGGTGCAGCCTCTCGTTCGTCGGCGTGGCCGCCGTCATCCGCGGCCAGGGCGGCAGCAGCGCGACGGTGACCGGCGCGATCCTGGTGGTCGGTGCCGTGCTCTTCCTCGTCGGTGTGGCGGTGCGGAGGTTCGGAGCGCGGATCATCCACGCGGCGATGCCGCCCGTGGTGACCGGCGCGGTCGTCATGCTGATCGGCTTCAATCTCGCGCCGGTCACGGCGAGCACCTACTGGCCGCAGGATCAGTGGACGGCTGCGCTGACGATGCTGCTGACCGGTCTCGCCGTGGTGTGTCTGCGGGGTTTCTGGTCGCGCATCGCGATCTTTCTCGGGCTGGTCGTCGGGTATCTGCTGTCGTGGGGCTTCGACATGGTCTTCGGCCGGATCCACTCGCAGGACGCGAGCGGGAAGACCGTGGACCACTGGCGGCTGGATCTGTCCGGGGTGGGGCAGGCCGACTGGTTCGGGCTGCCGTCGGTGCACGGCCCCGACTTCTCGTGGTCGGCGATCCTGGTGGCACTGCCGGTGGTGATCGCGCTGGTGGCCGAGAACGCGGGCCATGTGAAGGCCGTCGGCGAGATGACGGGTGACCCGCTCGACGACCAGCTGGGCACCGCGATCTCCGCGGACGGCGTGGGCAGCGTGCTCTCGACGGCATTCGGCGGCCCGGCCACCACGACGTACTCGGAGAACATCGGGGTCATGGCCGCCACGCGCGTCTACTCGACCGCCGCGTACTGGGCGGCGGCGTGCTTCGCTCTGCTCTTCGGGCTCTGCCCGAAGTTCGGCGCGATCGTCGCGGCCATCCCCGGCGGCGTGCTCGGCGGCATCACCGTCATCCTGTACGGCATGATCGGCCTGCTCGGCGCGCAGATCTGGATCAACAACCGCGTGGACATGCGCAATCCGCTCAACCTGGTGCCGGTGGCCGCGGGCATCATCATCGGGGTCGGCGGCGTCTCCCTGAAGTTCACCGACACCTTCGAGTTGAGCGGCATCGCGCTGGGCACGATCGTCGTCCTCACCGGCTACCACGTCCTCAAGGCACTGGCCCCGCCGCATCTCAAGGCGCAGGAACCGCTGCTGGACGAGGGCACCAGCGGCTACGACGAGAAGGAGTGAGCCGGCGCGCCGATTGAACGGGGGCTCGCGCGTCCTCCGTCCGGGGGCCCTGCGGTGCGGGCTGGCCCCGTGGCGTGTGGCCAGCTGTCACCCTGCGTGGCATGACCTCTACGGACCAGGTACCCGCGCAGCGCGCGGTGTCGTCGGCGTCGATCGCCGAAGTGACGGCTCGCATGCGGGAGATCGGCGCGTCGCTGCCGCGCCAGGACGGGGTGGCCGTCTTCGACCGGGTGTATCTGTCGGTGACCGAGGAGCTGGAGCGGCGGCTGGTCTCGGGGCACTTCGCCGACCGTGCCGCCACCGGCGAGCTGGGCACGCGCTTCGCCCGGCGTTTCCTGGACGCGGTGGACGCCGAGGCCGCGGGGTTGCGCACGCCCGCGTGCTGGCGTCCGCTCTTCCGGTTCCGTCGCCATCCGTCCGTGCATCCGCTCCAGTTCGCCCTGGCGGGCATCAACGCGCACATCTGCCACGACCTGCCGCTGGCGCTGGTGGACACCTGTCAGGCGCTCGGGGTGGGTCCCGAGACCCTGGAGACGGACTTCGAGCGGATCGGTGAGCTGCTGACGGGTCTTGAGGAGCGCATCCGCGAGGAGCTGATGCCGGGCCCCGACCTGCTGGACGTCGCCGATCCGCTGACGCATCTGATCGGTGCGTGGAGCCTGGAGCGGGCCCGGTGCGGCGCGTGGGCCGCGTTCCGGGCGCTGTGGGGGCTGCGCACGTGCGGCGAGCTGCTGGAGGACATGGCGGACGGGCTGGACTCGACGGTCGCCATGACGGGCCGCTGCCTGCTGACACCGCTGTGGCACTGAGCGTCGGGCCCGGGGAGGCGCCATTGCCCGGAAGGACCTGATCGCGTAGGCAGGTGGTACCACGGGCGCGGGTGACGGCCCCGGCGCGGGGCGCCGACGACGGGCGATCAGCTGACGGAGGGCGAGATGGCACTGCGACTGGGGCTTGGACTGCCGCAGACGGGGACGTACGACCTGGCCACGGACGTGACGGCGGTGGCGCGCGCGGCCGAGGAGATGGGGTACGACAGCGTCTGGGTGCTGGAGCGGATCATGCGGCCGGAACGGCCCGTGGACGACATGTATCTGATCCCGGGTCTGGAGTGGTCCGCGTATTTCAGGTCGGTCGCCGATCCGCTGGTCACCCTGTCGATGGCGGCAGCCGTCACCGGGCGCGTACGGCTGGGCTCCGCCGTCCTGGTCGGTCCGCTGCGCCCGCCGTTCCTGCTGGCGCGGGCGCTGGGTTCGCTGGACGCGGCCAGCGGGGGCCGGCTCGTCGCCGGTCTGGGCACGGGCTGGTCGCGCGACGAGTACGCGGCGGCGGGCGCCGACTACGCCTCGCGCGGCGCCGCTCTGGATGAGCTGCTGGACGTGTGCGCCGAGGTCTGGGGTGCCGACCCGGCCTCCTACGAGGGCGGCCGCACCCGCTTCACCCCGTCGGCCGTGGGCCCCAAGCCTGCGGCGTCCCACGTTCCGGTGCTGTTGGCGGCGGGCAACGACCGTGCGCTGCGGCGGCTGGTGCGGCGGGCCGACGGCTGGCTGCCTTCGCTGGTCTCCAACGAGCAGGTGGTCGCCACCCACGCCCGCATCAGGGAACTGGCCGGCGAGGTGGGGCGCGACCCGGCCGAACTGTCCACGACCGTCCGGGCGTTCGTCCGGGTCACCGACCGCCCCGTCGAGGGGAGGCGCAGCCCCTACCAGGGCAGTGTCGAGCAGATCGTGGAGGACCTGGCCGGGGCGGCGCGGGCCGGGGTGAGCGAGGTGCTGCTGGACAACCAGCTGGAGTGCCGCGACGCCCAGGAGCTGATCGAGTCCGCGAAGGAGCTGCGCGAAGCGGTCTCGGAGGCGGGTCTGTAGCCCGCCTCCCGCCCCCGGCCTCCTGGTCCGGCCGGTTCAGTCCTCCGGCAGCAGCACCGGTTCGATCCCCTCGAAGGCGTCCCCCGGGCCGGGGTTGGCCGGGTCGCAGGCGCCGCCGAGGTGGTGCATGACGCCCCACACGGCGTTGAGCGCGGTCTGCACGGCGCCCTCGGCCCAGCCGGCCGTCCAGGAGATGTCGTCGCCCGCCAGGAAGAGGCCGCGCCGGTCCGCGGGCAGCCGGTCCTGCATGAAGTGGGTGAACAGCCGCCGCTGGTAGCGGTAGTGCCCCGGCAGGTTGGCCTTGAAGGCGCCGAGGAAGTACGGCTCGTCCTCCCAGGAGACGGTGAGCGGGTCGCCGGTGATGTGCTTGCGGATGTCGACGCCGGGATAGATCTCGCCCAGCGACTTGAGCATGACCTCCATGCGCTCGTTCGCGTCCAGCGGCAGCCACTTGAGGCTGTCGTCGCACCACGTGTACGAGAGGCAGATGACGGCGGGCCGGTCGGGTCCCTCGTCCAGCAGGTAGGTGCCGCGCGTCATCCGGTCGGTGAGCGTCATGCTCATCGTGTCGCGGCCGGTGCGCCTGCCTTTGTCGTCGACAGCCTCATCGAGCCAGAACGGCCGGTCGACGGGGACGAACAGCTTGGAGGACTCCATGTAGTGGGTGCGCTCAACGGCCGTCCAGTGGTCGATGGGCAGCAGCGCGTCGTCGCAGTCGATGCGGCTGAGCAGCAGCCACGACTGGGCCGTGAAGACGGCGGCCGGGTAGGTGCGGATGTTCCCGCCCGCGTCGGTGACGGTCATGCGGTTGCCCGCGGTGCGGTGCAGCCGGGTGACGGCGGGGCGGGGTGCGCCGCCCGGATGCAGCGAGGCCAGGCTGGTGCCCTGCGGCCAGTGGACGAGCTTGCCGGGCTCGCGCTCCCACAGGTGCAGCGGCAGCTGCTGGCTGCCGCCGACGATGCCGCGGTGGTCGTCGTCGGCGCCGGTGTAGACGACGCGCAGGATCTCCAGGATCGAGTTGGGGAAGTCGGTGTCCCAGCCGCCGGTGCCGAAGCCGACCTGGCCGAAGATCTCGCGGTGCCGGAAGGAGGAGAAGGCCGGGGAGTCGCACAGGTAGCCGTAGAAGGTCTGGTTGTCCAGCTTCTCCACCAGCCGGGACCAGATCTCGCGGATGCGGGGCACGTCCCGCTCGCGTATCGCCCGCTGCATCGCGGAGAAGTCGGCGCCCTCCTCCAGGCAGGCGTTCCACGCCTCCATCACCTGGTGGTAGACGGGCGGCAGGTCCTCCAGCGTACGGGCGTAGTGCGACTCGCCCTTGAGGTCCACGACGGTGGAGGGGGTGTCGGGCGCCAGCGGGTTGGGGAACGGCGTGGTCTCCAGCCCGGCGAGGTCGATGTAGTGCTGGAGCGCGGTCGAGGACGGGGGGAAGCGCATGGCGCCCATCTCCGCGCGCAGCGACGGGTCGCCGCCCTCGAACGCCGCGGTGCGCAGCCGGCCGCCGAGCTGGTCGGCCTCGTACACGACGGGTTTGAGCCCCATCTTCATCAGCTCGTACGCCGCCACCAGGCCCGACAGGCCGCCGCCGATGACGGCGACCTCGCTGCCGTGCGCGGTGGGCGGCACCGCGCCCAGACCCGCCGGGTGCGCCAGGTAGTCGTCGTAGGCGAACGGGAAGTCGGGGCCGAACATCGTGAGCGGACGCTGCGCTCGCGTCTCACCTGCGGGCTGCCGCTCGTCCTGCTCGTGGGCAGCGGTGGGCACGGTGGAAGTCATGCGGAGGTGCTCCTGGGGGACGGGCCTGGCAAGGGGTAGGGGCGGGGCGACGCCCCGGGGCGGGCGTGGAGGGTCTCAGGCCGGGTACAGCTCGGGGCGGCGGTCGGCGAGATACGGGTTGCGCTCGCGGGACGCGGCCAGCAGCGCCGGGTCGGCGTCGGCCACCAGCAGCGTCTGCGAGGCACCGTCGGCGCGGGCCGGCACCGTGCCGTCCGGAGCGGCCAGAGCGCTGCGCCCGGCGAAGTCGAACTCCCCCTCGCAGCCCACGCGGTTGGCGTAGGCGACGTAGAGCTGGCTCTCCACGGCCCGCGCGGGAACGAGCGTCGTGGCCACGGTGTCGTAGGGGCGCATCAGCGCGGTCGGCACGAGCAGCACGTCGGTGCCCGCGAGGGCGTGCGCGCGGACGGCCTCGGGGAACTCGACGTCGTAGCAGATCAGCAGACCGAACGTCAGCCCCTCCAGCCGCGCCTGGACCAGCAGGCGGGCCCCGGGCGTGTAGTGCTCGGTCTCGTAGGGGCCGTACAGGTGCGTCTTGCGGTAGGTGGCGAGGGTCTCGCCGTCCGGGCCGACGAGCCCGGCGGTGTTGTGGACGGCGCCGTCCTCGCCCCGCTCGGGGTAGCCGTAGCCGACAGCCACCCCGTGGCGGGCGGCGATGCGGGAGACCGCCGCCGCGCTGGGGCCGTCCGCCGGCTCCGCGTACCGCGCCGGGGCGCCGAGGACGTACCCCGTGAGGGAGAGCTCAGGGGTGAGCAGCAGCCGGGCGCCGCGCGCCGCTGCTTCGCGGGCCGCGCCGTCGAGGGAGTCCAGGCCCGCGGACCGGGTCTGATGGAGGGCTATACGCACGCCTTCGACGCTACGGAGCGCCTTTGCGGGCGGCAAGCTGCCGATCTTGCGGGCTCACCCTCCATCTGTTGCGCGATCTGCGCGGGGGCAGACGTTCTGTTGCGCGGCCGTGTGGGAGCGCCCCGCCCCTCCCCGCACTCCGTCCGGGGGCCGGGGCACTCCTACAGCGGGGGGCCCGCGTTGTAGCGGCGCAGCAGGGGGGAGAGCACCAGCACCGACTTGGTGCGGTCGACGAAGGGTTCGCCCGCGATCCTCTCCAGTACCGTCTCGAAGTGCCGCATGTCCGCCGCGAACACCTGCACGAGCGCGTCGGCGTCCCCGGTCACGGTGGAGGCCGAGGCCACCTCGGGATAGCGCGCGAGCGCCCGGCGGATGTCCTCGGGCGCCGTCCGGGAACGGCAGTACATCTCGATGAAGCCCTCCGTCTGCCACCCCAGGGCGGCCGGATCGACCCGTACGGTGAACCCGGTGATCGCGCCGCGCTCCCGCAGCCGGTCCACGCGCCGCTTCACGGCGGGCGCCGACAGGCCGACCTCGGCTCCGATGTCGGCGTAGGTGCGGCGGGCATCCTCGGCGAGGGCGTGGACGATGCGTTCGTCGAGGGTGTCGAGATCGTTCTGTGGCACGGCGCCAGTAGAACACGAGGGAACCGGGGCCGCGGAACGGCCGGAAGGACGGGCGAGGGTGCCGGAAGAGATGGGCGGGTGGCAGGACGCAGGGCCGTTCCTGAGGGGCGTGGCCTGGTGGGATGGCGACCGGTGCGTGCGCGCCGACCCGGCGGACGCGGCCCGGCTGCCGGTCGCGACCTGGGCCCGCGCCCGGATGCCGGTGGGGGTGCGGCTGGAGTTCGTCGCGCGGGGCCCGTTCGAGGTGCGCTACCGTGCGGCCGCCCTGGGCACCGTGGACGCGCTGCGGGAGGGAAGCCGGCTGTGGGAGGCGCTGCGGGACGGCGAGAGGATCACCGCCGTCCCGGAGACCCCGCGGGAGGGCGCGAGGGTGCTGCGCGTGGACTGGCCGGGCGGCCCCGGAGTGCTGTACCCGCCGGAGGGGTACGCGCCGGTGCTGCTGGGGGTGCGCGGCGCAGAGCCCGCGCCGCGGCGGCCCCGCTGGCTGGTGTACGGGGACTCGATCACGGAGGGCTGGTCGGCGTCGGCGCCCTCGCTGGGCTGGCCCGCGGTCGCGGGCCGCACGCTGGGCCTGGACACCGTCAATCTGGGCTACACAGGGTCGGCGCACGGGGAGCTGGCGAGCGCCGAGCAGTTGGCGGGCCTCCCCGGCTCGGTGCTGACCCTGGCGTTCGGCTGCAACTGCTGGACGGGCGTGCCGTATTCGACGGGGCTGATGGGCGAGACCGTCACGGCTTTCCTGCGTCTGGTGCGCGCCGGGCACCCCCGTACGCCGTTGCTGGTGGTCTCTGCGCTGCCGCGTCCGGAGGCCGAGCGCGAGCCGAACGCCCTGGGCGCGACCCTGGCCGGCCTGCGCACGGCGATGGAAGAGGCCGTACGGGCCCGGATCGCGGCGGGCGACGACCGGCTCGCGCTGCTGCCGGGAGCCGGTCTGATCGGCCCAGGACACCTGGTGGACGGCGTGCACCCCGACGACGCGGGACACGCGCTGGTCGCCTCGGCGGTGGTCCGCGCCCTGCGCGACGAGCTGGACGTGCCGTCGGGGAACGGGTTCTTCAGCTGACCGGTACGGCGCGGACCCAGTCGTGCCGCTCCGTCAGCCAGCGGTCGACGCGCAGCCCGGCGGCGGAGAGCGTCTCGGCGAAGATGGGTTCGGTCAGCAGGCGCGAGTAGTACGTCTGCACCCAGGTCAGCCCCTCGCTCGTGTACTCCACGCGGGAGCGCGTGAGGCCGTCGCCGACCTGCTCGACGTCCGTGGTGGTGACGGTCATGCCGCCCGCGTGCCAGCCGTGCCCCGGCCTGACGTCCTCGTGGCGGCTGTCGTGCTGGCGCTGGATGACGACGCAGCCGTCGGAGGCGACGTGCCGGGCGCAGGCGTCGAGCAGCCCGGTGCGCAGATCGTCGTCGGCGGTGTTGACGAGGAAGGACGTGAGGGTGACGACGTCGAAGCGCTCGCCGAGAGCGAGGTCCTCGATGGCCGAGCACACGGTGCGGGCGTCCTCGACCATCCCGAGCATGCCAGGCGACTCGTCGACGGCGGTCACCCGGAAGCCGCGCCGGACCAGGGGGCGGGTCATCCGCTCGGAGCCCGCACCGAGTTCGAGCAGGGTCAGCCCGCGGGACTCGGCCACCGCCGAGGCGACGATGTCGGTCTCGCCGCTCTCCGGCAGCCGGGCGTAGACCTCCACGGCGCAGCCGTCCGGGGTGATCTCGCCAGGCCCTGTGCCCGTGTTCGCATGGCGCGTGTAGGTGCTCACGCACGTCATCCGATCACGCACCGGAGTGGGGCGGAAGCCCTCGGACACGGTCGGCGCCGCGCCCCTGCCCGGGGTGCGGCGCCGGTGGCGGACGCGGTCACCAGCTGGCGTGCAGCGGCTTGCCCTCCGCGTACCCCGCGGCGCTCTGGACGCCGACGACGGCCTTCCGCGCGAACTCCTCCAGCGTGCCGGCGCCCGCGTAGGTGCAGGACGAGCGGACGCCCGCGATGACGGAGTCGATCAGGTCCTCGACGCCGGGGCGGGCCGGGTCGAGGAACATCCGGGAGGTGGAGATGCCCTCCTCGAACAGGCCCTTGCGGGCACGGTCGTAGGCCGACTCCTCCTGGGTGCGGTTGCGCACGGCGCGGGCCGAGGCCATGCCGAACGACTCCTTGTAGAGGCGCCCGTCGGCGGCCTGCTGGAGGTCGCCGGGGGACTCGTGGGTGCCGGCGAACCAGGAGCCGATCATCACGTTGGAGGCTCCGGCGGCGAGCGCCATGGCGACGTCGCGGGGGTGCCGCACACCGCCGTCGGCCCACACGTGCTTGCCGAACCTGCGGGCTTCGGCGGCGCACTCCAGGACGGCGGAGAACTGCGGCCGCCCGACGCCGGTCATCATGCGGGTGGTGCACATGGCACCGGGGCCGACGCCGACCTTGACGATGTCGGCACCCGCCTCGATCAGGTCGCGCACGCCCTCGGCGGCCACGACGTTGCCGGCCACGACCGGAACGGCCGGGTCGAGGGCGCGGACGGCCTTGAGGGCTTCGAGCATGCCCTCCTGGTGGCCGTGGGCGGTGTCCACCACGAGGGTGTCGACGCCCGCGTCCAGCAGCGCACGGGCACGGGCCGCCACGTCGCCGTTGATACCGACGGCGGCGGCGACGCGCAGGGCGCCTTCCGCGTCGACGGCGGGGCTGTAGAGGGTGGCCCGCAGCGCGCCCTTGCGGGTGAGGATGCCGGCCAGCTTGCCGTCGGGACCGACGGCCGGCGCGAACTTGCGGTGCGCGGCGTCGAGCCGGTTGAAGGCGTCACGGGGGTCGATGTCCGCGTCGACGACGAGCAGTTCGCTGGTCATGACCTCCGAGAGCTGGGTGAAGCGGTCGACGCCGGTCAGATCGGACTCGGTGACGACACCGACGGGCCGCCCGTCCCGCACCACGACGCCGGCGCCGTGTGCACGCTTGGGCAGCAGCGAGAGCGCGTCGGCGACCGTCTGGGTGGGGGCGAGCGTGATGGGGGTGTCGAGGACGTGGTGGCGCCGCTTGACCCAGCCGATGACCTCGGTGACGACGTCGATCGGGATGTCCTGGGGGATCACCACGAGCCCGCCGCGGCGAGCCACGGTCTCGGCCATACGGCGTCCGGCGATGGCGGTCATGTTGGCGACCACCAGGGGGATGGTGGTGCCCGTGCCGTCGGGCGAGGAGAGGTCCACGCCCTGCCGGGAACCGACCGCCGAGCGGTTCGGCACCATGAAGACGTCGTCGTACGTCAGGTCGTACGGGGGCCGCTGATCATTGAGAAAACGCACGTACTTCAGTCTCCCACGTCCGCACATCCATGCGAGAGGGGAGGATCCGCCGGAGTGGACAGCGCGCCGTGGTGGGATCGCACAAGGGGAGCACGGTTCGGCACTGGCTGATTACGGAGCATGGCTGCCACCGCTCACCGGGTCGGGGACGACCTCGGCCTGCGGGGACGCGGGCTCCCCCGCCATGGCGTCACGGCGCGTGCGGCGCGCGTCGGCCACCCCCTTCAGACGGCGCACCACCGGCTCCGTCCAGCGGGCGGTCAGCGGGCCGAAGACCACCATGATCATCACGTACGCGGTCGCCAGCGGGGTGATCCGCGAGTCCACGCCCGCGGCGAGCCCCGCTATCACGATGGAGAACTCGCCCCGCGCCACCAGCGCCCCGCCCGCGCGCAGCCGCCCCTTGCCGCCCACTCCCGCACGCCCCGCCGCGTACCAGCCGGTGAGCACCTTCGTGACGGCGGTGACCACGGCCAGGATCAGCGCGGGCACCAGCACGGGCGGGATCTGGGAGGGATCGGTGTTCAGCCCGAAGAAGACGAAGAAGACGGCGGCGAACAGGTCCCGCAACGGCGTGAGCAGGCTGCGCGCGTTCTCGGCCGTCTCACCCGAGAGCGCGATACCCACCAGGAACGCGCCGACGGCCGCCGAGACCTGGAGCTTCGCGGCGATGCCCGCGATCAGCAGGGTGAGCCCCAGCACCACGAGCAGCAGCATCTCCGGGGTGTTCGAGCTGACGGCGCGGCTGATGTGCCGGCCGAAACGCAGCGCCACCAGCAGCACGATGCCGACCGTACCCACCGCGACCAGCATCGCCACGCTCGTGCCCGCCAGCCCGAGCCCGGCCACCAGCGCCGTCAGCAGCGGCAGGTAGAGGGCCATCGACAGGTCCTCGATGACCAGCACACCCAGGATGACCGGCGTCTCCTTGTTGCCGAGTCTGCCCAGGTCGGTGAGCACCTTGGCGATCACCCCGGACGACGAGATCCAGGTGACACCGGCCAGCGCCACCGCCGCGACCGGGCCCCAGCCCAACAGCAGCGCCGCCACCGCGCCCGGCACCGCGTTGAGCGCGAAGTCGACGATGCCGGACGGATACTGGGTCTTGAGACTGGTGACCAGCTCCGAGGCGCTGTACTCCAGACCGAGCAGCAGCAGGAGCAGGATCACCCCGATCTCCGCACCGACCTCGATGAACCCCTCGGTGGCGGTCAGCGGGAAGAGGCCCCCCTGCCCGAAGGCGAGACCTCCCAGCAGGTAGAGCGGGATCGGGGAGAGCCCGATACGGCCGGCGAAGCGGCCTACCAGCCCCAGTCCCAGAATGACGGCGCCGAGTTCGATCAGCAGGACGGTGGTGTCGTGCACAAAGGGCCTTTCAGTTGTCCAGCGGCTTGTCCCGGCGGCTCAGGTGCCGGAAATGATGCGTGTCAGCTCGTCCACTCCCTCCCGGGTCCCGACGGCGACGAGCGTGTCCCCCGCCTCCAGCCGGAAGTCGGGCGTCGGCGAGGGCACCGCGCCGGTACGGCGCAGCACCGCGACGATGGAGGCGCCGGTACGGCTCCGCGCCTGGGTGGCACCCAGCGGCTCCCCGCTGTACGGGGACTGCCCCGACATCGGGATGCGGACGGTGACCAGGTCGATCTCCATCTCGCAGGTGCCCAGCCGCGGGCTCTCGCCGGGAGCGAGGATCTCCGCCAGGGAGCCGGCCTCCTCCTTGTCGAGCTGCACCGTGGCCAGACAGGCGTCCGGGTCGTCCTCCGGGTGAAAACCGAGGAACCTGCGGCCGTCCTGGTGGGCGACCACCGAGATGTGGCGCCCGGTCCGGGTGGTGATGTCGTACTGCTTGCCCAACCCCGGCAGCTTGGTGCTCTTGGTCGTCATGGCTGCTGCCCTTCTCAACCTTCCACGAGGACTACGCAGGTCCGCTGAGCGTCCTGCGGCGAACTGCTACGAAGCGGCGGTGCTGTCCGGATCCGTACGCTCCAACGCCGGACGGGGGCCCGGTTCTTCCTCGGCCAGCAGCCAGTCGGCGGCCGCGGTGTCCGTCACCAGGCTGGTCACCAGTCCGGAGCGGAGTACGGCGCCGACGGCGGCCGCCTTGCGGTGCCCCCCGGCGATGGCCACGACCTCCGGGATCCGGCGCAGCCGCTCGGCCTCGACGGTGATGCACCGCTCCCCCAGGTCGCGGCCGATCCGCCGGCCCTGCGCATCGAACAGGTGCGCGGACATCTCGGCGGCCACCCCGAGCGACGAGTAGTGCTCCCGCTCCCGGGCGCTGAGCATGTCGTGCACCGTGGAGATCCCCGGCTCCCAGGAGCCGATGGAGACGGCGGCGACGGTCACCTTGTCGAAGTATTCGAAAGCGCGGGCGATGCCCGTCTGGTGGCGCAAGGCTGCCGCGGTGGAGCTGTCCGGCAGCAGCATCGGCGCGTAAATGGGGTGCGCCTCCCCGCCCGCGACCTCGGCGGCACGGCGGACGGCCTCCACCGAACCGCGGTCGGCCGTGCCCGCGTCGTAGACACCGGTGAGCTGGACCACCGTGCACGGCGGCAGCTGGCGCAGCGCCGTCGCCATGTGGATGGTGGAGCGCCCCCAGGCCAGACCCAGCACATCGCCGTCGGTGACCAGCTCGCCCAGCAGGTCGGCGGCGACCTCGCCGAGGTTCTCCGGGTCCGCCGCGTCGTCGACGGCCTCGGTGGGCGACTCGACGACGACCGCGTGCCGCAGCCCGAAGCGGGCCCGCAGCGCGTCCGAACGCTCGGCGTCCAGCTCGGCCGGCACCCTGATCTCGATGCGCACCAGGTCACGTTCGAGGGCGGTCTCCAGAACCCGGGCCACCTTGAAGCGGCTCACCCCGAACTCGTCCGCGATCTGAATCTTGGACTTGCCCTCCAGATAGAAACGGCGGGCCATCGCCGCCGCCTGCATGAGCTCGGCGGGTCCCATTCGCGTGGCTCGCCCCGACGACACCGCTCTCACCTCACTGTCTTGCCGTGTCCGCGCTGGCGGCACGTACGCGCCGCGCGTTCATCCTTGCAGATCCCCTGACAAACGTGACCCTGGTCACCCAGCGTTCACCTCAGCTCCCCTGGCCCGGGCGGCCGGCCTCCTCCTGACCCGGACGGCCCGCCTGCGCCGCCCGCTCCGCCTGCCGCCGCAACGCGCGCACCGCCTCCGCCGGGTCCTCGGCACCGTAGACCGCGGAGCCGGCCACGAACACGTCGGCACCCGCCTCGGCGCACCGCTCGATGGTCGAGGCGGAGACCCCGCCGTCCACCTGGAGCCACAGTTGCAGACCGTGCTTGTCGATCAACTGCCGGGTGCGGCGGATCTTCGGCAGCATGATGTCGAGGAACGCCTGCCCACCGAAGCCCGGCTCCACCGTCATCACCAGCAGCATGTCCAGCTCGGGCAGCAGGTCCTCGTACGGCTCGATCGGGGTGGCCGGCTTGAGCGCCATGGACGCACGGGCGCCCTCGGCGCGGACCTCGCGCGCCAGCCGCACCGGAGCCGCGGCCGCCTCCGCGTGGAAGGTGACCGAACCCGCGCCCGCCTCCACGAACGCCGGCGCCCAGCGGTCCGGCTCCTCGATCATCAGGTGGCAGTCCAGCGGGGTGTCCGTGGCCTTGCGCAGCGACTCGACGACGGGCACGCCCAGCGTCAGGTTGGGCACGAAGTGGTTGTCCATGACATCGACATGCAGCCAGTCGGCGCCGCCGGTGCCGGAGACCGCCTCCGCCTCGTCGGCGAGCCGCGCGAAGTCGGCGGACAGGATGCTGGGGTTGATCTGAGCCATGGTTACCAGTATTCCGTGTGGACGTTCGAAGTGATCATTCGGTGGGGAGCGCCGCGGCCACGGCGCGCCTGCCTGGCGGCGCCGCCGCCCCCTGGGGCCTTACGCCCCAGTCGCTCCCACGCCGCGCGGCCTTCACGCCGTGGTGCGAACGCCGAACGGCTTCCACGCCGTGGTGCGCACGCCGAACGGCTTCCACGCCGTGGTGCGCACGCCGAACGGCCTTCACGCCGTGCGGCGCAGCAGCGCCAGGTACATCGCGTCCGTGCCGTGCAGATGCGGCCACAGCTGGACGTCAGGACCCTCGCCCAGCTCCGGTACCCCGGGCAGCAGCGGACGGGCGTCCAGGAGTTCGACCGCCGGGCCGCGCGGATCCTTCTCCGTCCCGCGCAACACGTCGTCGACGACGGCGCGGGTCTCCGCCAGATGCGGCGAGCACGTCGCATACGCGACGACACCGCCCACCCGGGCCGCCGCCACCGCCTGCCGCAGCAGCCCGCGCTGCAACGGGGCGAACCCCACCAGATCCTCGGGAGTGCGCCGCCACCGGGCCTCGGGCCTGCGTCGCAGCGCGCCGAGTCCGGTACACGGCACGTCCACCAGCACCCGGTCGAAACTCCCCGGCCGCCACGCAGGCCGCGTCCCGTCCGCGCTGACCGCTGCCCACGGCCCCGGATTGCCCTGAAGAGCACGGGCCACCAGCCGGGCACGGTGCGGCTGCTTCTCGGCCGCCAACAACGTCGCCCCCTGCCCGGCCGCGAGCGCCCCCAGCAGGGCGGCCTTACCGCCGGGACCCGCACAGACGTCCAGCCAGTGCCGGTCGCTCCCGCCCTCCACGGGCGCGTCGGCCAGAGCGAGCGCGACGAGCTGACTTCCCTCGTCCTGCACCCCCGCCCTGCCCTCACGCACGGCGTCCAGCGCCCCGGGCTCACCGCCCTCGGCCATCCGCACCGCGTACGGCGACCAGCGCCCCGGCGCCGTCTCGCCGGTACTCAGCTCCTCGACGGACGCCCGGCCCGGGCGGGCCACCAGCGTGACCTCCGGCCGCTCGTTGTCGGCCTCCAGCAGCGCGGTGATGTCCGCACGGCCGCCACCCTGCCGCGCCCGCGCCGGCAGCGCGTCCCAGAGCGCGGAGACCACCCACCGCGGGTGGGCGTGGCGCAGCGCCAGGTGCTCCTCGGGGTCCTCGTCGTAGGGCGGCGCCACCCGCTCCAGCCAGCCGTCCAGATCGTCGGCGGTGATCCGCCGCAGCACCGCGTTGACGAACTTCGCCCGCCCGTCGCCCAGCACCACCCGGGCCAGCTCCACCGTGGCGCTCACCGCGGCGTGCTGCGGAATGCGGGTGCCCAGCAGCTGGTGGGCACCCAGCGAGAGCACGTCCAGCACCGGCGGGTCGACCTCGCGCAGCGGACGGTCGACACACTCCGCGATGATCGCGTCATAGGTGCCCTGCCACCGCAGCGTGCCGTACACCAGCTCCGTGGCCAGCGCCGCGTCCCGCGCGTCCAGACCGCCCTCGTCGGGGTCCTTCTCGCGGGCCTTCCTCAGCAGCGGCGGCAGCACCAGGTTCGCGTAGGCGTCGCGTTCGTCGACGGCGCGCAACGCCTCGAAGGCGAGGATGCGGACCGGATCCTTGCGCGGCCGCCGGTACGGCTTCCCGGGCCTGCCCGCCTTGCCGGACCGGCCTGCCTTGCCCGTCTTACCTGTTCTTCCCGGTGTGGTGGACCTGCCCGGCTGACCGCCGTGACGGGGTGGGGTGCTCACAGCTGAAGGTGCTCCGCGTAACGAGGGATCGAGACCTCCACCCTACGACCCCACGCCCCCTCACCGCGTCCGGAGGGTCGGAGACCGGAACCGGAGGATCGGAGACCGGAACCGGCGGGTCGGAGACCGGAACCGGCGGGTCGGAGACCGGAAACTGTCACGCCTCGAACCCGGCGCCCTCTTCGATGCGGCTGCCCCGCGCCCAGTCGGCCGCCCGCATGGGCTTCTTGCCCTGTGGCTGCACCCACTCCAGCTCGACCGGGTGCGACCCCGTACCCACGTGCACCGCGTTCTTGCCGGCCCTCAGCTCCCCCGGCGGCAGCTCCTCCCCGCCCGCGACCCCGCCCGCGGTCGTGGCCGTCGCGGACAGCGGCGCCAGGGAGCGCACCTTGAGCCGCTCGCCGCGGAAGACGGTCCACGCTCCGGGCGCCGGCGTGCACGCGCGCACCACCCGGTCGACCCGGAGCGCGGGCGCGGTCCAGTCGATACGGGCGTCCTCCACATTGATCTTCGGCGCCAGTGAGATGCCCTCCTCCGGCTGCGGCACCGCCTGAAGGCTGCCGTCCTCGATGCCGTCCATCGTGGCGGCGAGCAGCCCCGCCCCCGCGAACGCGAGCCGGGTCAGCAGATCGCCGCTGGTGTCCCTGGCGCGCACCTCCTCGGTGACCACGCCGTAGACGGGGCCCGAGTCCAGCCCCTCCTCGATGAGGAAGGTGGTGGCACCGCTCATCTCGTCCCCGGCGAGCAACGCGTGCTGCACGGGCGCCGCGCCACGCCAGGCAGGCAACAGCGAGAAGTGCAGGTTGACCCAGCCCTTGACGGGAACGTCCAACGCGACGCGGGGCAGCAGCGCGCCGTAGGCGACGACAGGCGCGCAGTCGGGCCCGATCTCCCGCAGCCGCGCCAGGAAGTCCTCGTCCCGCGGGCGCGCGGGCTTGAGTACCTCGATGCCCTCCTCCTGCGCGCGCTGGGCCACGGGGCTGGGCACCAGCCGCCTGCCGCGTCCCGCCCGCGCGTCGGGCCGGGTGACCACGGCGGCGACCTCGTGCCGCTCGGAAGCGATCAGGGCATCGAGCGCCGGAACGGCGACCTCTGGTGTGCCTGCGAAGACGAGCCTCATCGGTGGCGAACTACCTCTCACGCGCGGAAAGACGCCCCAGTTTACGGTCATCGTCAGGCCCGCGCCGGAGGGGGCGTACGGGCACCCGCGCGCCCTGCCGACGCTCCGTCCACGCCCCCGCAGCGTGACCCGAGGGCCCATCGTCGCGTTGGTCAAGTCAGATTGACCGAATCGAGTTGCCGCCCCGCCCCGCCCCGCGAAGGCGCCGCGGCCTCGTTCCCACCACCCTCTTCCCCCCTCCCTCCCCTTTCTTCTCTCCTTTCTCCTTCCCCCTCTTCCCCACCACCCTTCACGCCCCAGTCACCCCGTCACCCC
Organism: Streptomyces tubbatahanensis; assembly: GCF_022699385.1. Classification (NCBI taxonomy): domain Bacteria; kingdom Bacillati; phylum Actinomycetota; class Actinomycetes; order Kitasatosporales; family Streptomycetaceae; genus Streptomyces; species Streptomyces tubbatahanensis. Next base: position 1,177,365 of record NZ_CP093846.1, read on the forward strand.
GTCACCCAGATATCCAGTCACCCCCATCCAGCACGACAGCTGAAACGCCCCCTTTCAGCCGGTCCGAGAGGCTTCTTCATGGCCGACCACGCAACGCACGACGCCCAGGCGCGGGCCAGCCTGCATCTTCTGGTGCGGGACATCGAGCGGGTCCGCCGCCAGGTGGACGCGCTGCGCACCCTCACCGCGCAGCTCGGCAACGTCTATCGCCCCCGACGCACCGGCCCCTCCGCCGGTTTCGTCGTCTACGGTCGCGCTCCCGCGCCGACCGTCAGGCTCGCCCAGGAGCTGCGCGACAGCGTCGAAACGCTGGTCACCGCCGCCGTCGACTTCGACCGTTCACTGGGTTTCTCCTGGGACGCCGTGGGCTCGGCGCTGGGCGTCACCAAGCAGGCCGTGCACCGCAGGTACGGTTCCTCCCGGCGCGGGACCGCACGAGGTGTCCCGGAGAACACCGAGGCGCCCGCCGCCCGGCAGCCGGAAGCCGTACCGGTCGCACCCGCCGGGCCCCGCCCTGTGCCCGGCTCCCCCAGCGCGGTGACCGGTCCGCGTCCGGCCGTGCCCGTGGCCCGGTCGATCCCACCGCAGCAGTCCGCCTCGTCGGCCCCGCCCCCCGAGCCCCGGCCCGAGCCACGGCGGGACCCCCGCCACGAGCGCCTCGACCGCCACGATCCGCGCCCCGGCGCACTCCCCTCCCCCCGCAACGGCTAGGTCCTGCCCTGCGGATCATGGCCGGAGCCGTAGTCGGATCGCGGCTGCGGTGACTGTGCCGCGGACGACATAGGCTCTCTTGTCGTAACGGACGGTGACCGCCCGGGAGTTCTTGAACCGGACGATGGTCCGCTCGACTTCGTTCCGGCGCCGGTAGTGCTCCTGCCCGCGCCCGGCGGGCCTGCCGCCCGCGCTTGCGTCGGCGGTCGGCCCGCCGGCCCCTCGGCCTGGCCCCTGGGCTCCGGGATCGTGTGCTTGCTTCGGCGTCTTCGCAGGTGCCTGCGGTCGCGGCGGAAACCGTCTGCCTTGCCGCCGCTGACATGAGCCGGCGGGCTTCGGTGGCACCCGCCCGATGGACGGGGAACAGCGATCAGTCAGAAGGTCACATAATCCGCCGGACAGGCCCTAGTCCCCTTGCCCCGCGAGCGTGTCCAAGACGTCCGCAACCGGGGTGGGATCCAGCGGGCCCACGTGTGACGCCTCGGGGAAATCGTGCACGCGGAAGCTGTTGCCGGGTGTGGACGCGTCGGCTTCGGCGATCATTCTGTCCTGGAGCGCGGTGGCGATCGTACGGTCCCTGCCGAAACGCAGGTACGTGCGGGGAATGCGTCCCCAGTTGCCGGCCCGGCCGACCGCTCGGCCCGCATAGGCGGCGACGGGCTCGTCGGTCTGCATGCCGGCCAGTACCCGGCGGAAGTCGGCGTCAGGGTAGTCCGCGCAGATCATCTCCTTCAGGAGGGCCAACTCACCGCTGGCACCCGTACGGAAGTTCAGCCGCAACACCCCGAGCCGGTCCGGGTCGCCCACCGTCAGCTCCACCGGGCTGACGGCGTTCGCGTTCTCGGGTGCCGCCGTGCAGGCGTCCGCCGTGGGCAGGACGCGGCTGGGACAGAAGGCCGCCATGTAGCAGATGTGGTGCAGCAGGTGCGGGACGGCGTCACCGACACGGCTGACCGACACACCACCCAGGCTGTGCCCGACCAGCACCACCGGGCCGTTCCGTGCGGCCTGCCGCACGATGCCCGTGACGCGCGCCTCGTAGTCGTCCAGCCCGAGGCCCTTCAGCGGGGAGGGCTCGACCGCCATCGCTGTGAGGTCCTGCCGCTGGTAGGACTCCGCCACGAAAGCCTCCGCCCCGTGCCGCGGCTGGTCCACCATGACGACGCGGTGGCCGCGCAGCACCAGTTCCCGCGCGATCGGCATCCAGAACGCGCCGGCGCTGTGGGTACCGTGCACCAGCACGTAAGTTCCGGGTCCGCGACGCGGGGCCGCCGCGGCCGGCGAGGTTCCGAGCCCGGTGGCCAGCGCCATGCCTCCCGCCGCGAGTCCCAGCCCACGCAGCGCCGTCCGCCGGGTGGCACTTTTCCGTTCTGCGTTCGTGTCCTCCATCATGAACTCGACGCTAGAGACGGCCCGTTCGGCCCACCAGCGGTCCAGCACCCCCGCAGGGGTGGACCCAGAAACACCCTGCCATGCGGCTCGCGAAGTCCTGCCCGCGCGCCGTGAGTGACCGGACCGTCCGGACTACCCGAACCGCGCCCGCGCGTTCGTGCCGTAACCGCAGGCAGGCCCCCGGATTCGACCAGGAGCACTACCGGCGCCGGCTCCCGTGCGCCGCCGGCTACCCGCCCGGCCCCCCGATGGCGGAGGCCATTCCCTACGGCGCCACACCAAGGGGCGCCCCGGCCAACCGCACCCGCAACCCCGCCACGGAGCTGTGCGCCCGGGGCATCGCGGCGCACTCGGTCGCGCCCGGGTTCATCGACACGGACGTGCACGCGAGGTGGCCGGCGCGCTCGGGGACTCCGACAGGGCGCTCTGGGCTTCCGACAGGGCGCCCGGCTCAGCCGATGTCCACCGGATCGACCCGCACGTGTGGCACCGCGCCCTCCCTGCGTGCCAGCCGCCCCGCCAGAGCGGTTTTCAACGACGCCGCCAGCGTGGCGCCACTGCCCTGCGGCACTCGGACCAACGCGCGCTCCCAGAGTTGGCCCGGCGGCGGGTCACCGGGACGTCGCGGTCGCCCGGAGGCCGGTACCGGCAGGGGCACAGGGCCCAGCACCTGAGCCCCCTGAGGCAGTCCGGATTCCCGGGCGGAATCCAGCAACGCGGCGACTGCCTCGGGCGGGCCGGTGACCGCCGCCATCCGGGAGACGGGGGGAAAGCCCAGCTCGGCCCGGTCGGCGAGCTCCCGCAGCGCGTGCCCGGCCGGGTCCCAGCGCACCAGAGCCTGGACCGGGCGCATCGACTCCTCGGCGACGAGCACCACGCTGCCGCCCTCGCCCTGCGGACGCACCAGTGAGGCGGCACCCAGCCAGCGGCGCAGGGCCTCCTCGCCCGCACGCAGGTCGGGCCGTCCCAGCAGCGCCCAGCCGTCCAGCAACAGGGCGGCCGCATACCCGTCCTCGCCCTCCGGCACCGGCTCGGCCCCCGGGGTGGCGACCACGAGCGCCGGGCGCGCCGGCACCGACTCCAGCACGTGCTCGCCACCGGAGGTCCGCACCGGCACCGAGGGGAAGGCCCGCCCCAGCTCCTCCGCCGTGCGCCGGGCCCCGATGACGCTGCCGCGCAACCGTGTGCCCGCGCACATGGGGCAGCGCCACTGCGGGGTCTCGCGCGCACACCAGCCGCAGCGCAGCGCCGTGCCCTCCCCCGACGCCTCCAGCGGCCCCGAACAGTGGGCGCAGCGGGCCGGCTCCCGGCACCGCTCGCACACCAGCCTCGGCACATATCCGCGGCGCGGCACCTGGACCAGCACCGGTCCGTGCTCCAGCGCGTCCCGCGCGCTGCGCCAGGCGAGGCTGGGGAGCCGGGCGCTGCGGGCGGCCGGGTCGCGCCCCTCGTCACCCTCGCCGGCCGTGCGGACCCGGGGCATGACGGCCCGCACCGTGTCACGGTCGGCGGCCAGCGGACGGGCGAATCCGGACTCCACCAACTGCGCCGCCTCCACCGTGCAGCCGTGCGCCCCGAGCAGGAACGCCGCGCCTTCGGTCACGGCTCGCTGCAGCAGCACCTCCCGGGCGTGCGGCTGCGGGGCACGCTCCTCGCTGTGCCCGGAGTCGCCGTCCTCCCAGATCGCGGCCAGGCCGAGGCGGCGCACCGGCGCGAACATCGCCGCTCTGGTGCCGACGACCGCGCGCACCGCACCGCGGCTGACGGCCAGCCACCGGCGGTACCGGGGTTCGGGGCCGGCGTCGGCGGTCAGCAGCACGTGCTGTCCCTCGCCGACGAGCGCGGTGAGTGCCGCGTCCACCCGGGCGGCCGACTTGCCATCGGGCAGCACGGCCAGTGCGCCGCGCCCGGAGGCGAGGGTGGTGGCCATGGCGCGGGCCAGTTCGTCGGCCCAGTCGCGGGGGCCCGGCAGGGCCGTCCACACCGCGCGAGGCGCGGACTTGTCGGTGAGCGCCTGCAGGAAGGCGGGGCCGTGCGGGTAGCGGGACCAGCCGCCGGGTTCCGGGGCCCGCGGCCTGGGTGGGCGGCGTGGCGAAGCCTGCTTCTCGGCTCGCGCGCGTCGCGGTGGGACGGCCAGTTGGACCACGTCGGCCAGCGACCCCGCGTAGCGGTCCGCGACCGAGCGGCACAGCTGGAGCAGCTCGGGGGTGAGGACGGGTTCGGGTGAGAGGACCTGTGCGAGGGGGGCGAGTCGTCCCGTGAAGTCGGAGTCGGCCCGGCGCTCCACGATGAACCCGTTGATGAGGCCGCCGCCTTCGCGGCGTCCTTCCCGTTCTCCCGCGCCGAACCGCACCCGGACGCGCACGCCCGGCTGGGCCTCCTCGTCCATCGCCGCGGGCACGGCGTAGTCGAAGAACCGGTCGAGGTGGACGAGTCCCTTGTCGACCAGCACGCGCGCCACCGGCAACCGCGTGGCGAGCTCGGCGCCCCGCCAGGTGCGGGGTTTCGCCCTGGGCGGCCGGGCCTTGTGCTCGCGGACCGTCTCCCGGATGAGGGCGAGCTGTTCGGCCTGTTCGGGCTGCTGCGACTGCTCGCGCCTGTCCTCCGGTCCGCCGTTGTCCCTGCTCACCGGCTCAGTTTCGCAGACGGCCCGAAGCCGGCGGCCGGTTGTCGATCCGGCACGGGGCTGCTGCGCTGCCCCACGCCGGTGGCAGTTGTGCACATCACGGTTTGGTTCCCATTCGTCTCGTCACGGGCTCGCCACTCGTCCTCTTGGCGGTCTCGTTCTCGCGCCGGTGCGCGGCCGGCCCCCAGCGAGCACGTCCAGCGGCCCGTGGAGAGACCACGGGGAGCCACGCCACGGGTGGCAGAAGAACGGTTGTGGCAAGGAGACCGCCCAGGGTGCCCGTCATGCCGGTCACGTGGCCGGGGGCGCGTCGGGTGCCCGGCCGCGGGTACCCAGGAGTAGCTGGGCGACTGCCAGGCGTCATGGGTTTCGCACGGTCGCGCCGCTCATTCGTCTCCGCCTTCCTCCGGGCGCTTCGGGCCGGCGGTGAGAGCTCCGTGCAGGAAGAGATCGACGAGCTCCGCGTCCTCCAGAGGCTGGGGGGCGCCGGGGCGTCCCGTGCTCATCAGCAGCAACTGGAAGGTGTCGGCGAGCCGTTCGGGTGCCATGCGCAGCACGGCGCGGTCCGGCTCGAAGAGCGAGGTGAGCGCGGCGCGGGGTGCGGCCAGCCCGGCCTCGCGGCGGTTCCGGGTCTCCTCCGGGCCTGCGGTCTCGGGGGCGGCCGGCCTCGCCGCCTTGCCGACGGAGGCGAGGGCTCCGGCGACATCCCCTATCCGGTTCATGTGGCCCCTCATGACTTCGGCTGCCTGGGTGAGTCGGTCCGGCAGCGGCTGGTCGAGGGAGATCCCTTCGAGGTGCGCGAGAGTGTCGTCGGGCCGCAGCGCCTCTTCCAGACAGGCGGCGAGCAGTGCCTCCTTGTCGGTGAAGACGCGGAAGAGGGTGCCCTCGCCGATTCCGGCCGCGCGGGCGATCTTCGCGGTCGTCACCAGCGGTCCGTACTCGACGACGAGCGGGAGTGCTGCCGCCACGATCATCGCGCGCCGCTGTTCCGGGTCCATCGCGGGCGCCCTGCGCCTCGCCTGTGATTCGTTCATGCCCCGAGCGTACGGAGTGAGCACTCACTCCGTCAAGGAGTAAGTGCTCACTCCGCTCCGCGGGCGGTCTCGACGCGGCACCGCGCTTGCTGTTGCCTGCTCCGCAGGGGGAAACGGGAAACGGCCCCCACGCCTTGTTGGCCGGGCGGGCGCGCCCCCAAGCTGAGTGCGGCGAGGGGCACCCGCCCGGAGTGAGAGACACGGAGGTCAGCAGTGCTCCAGCAGCCCCGGCAGCCGCTCGGTTTCGGACCAGAACTCCGTCGGCTGCGCCTCGCCAGAGGGTTCACGCTCGGCCGGCTCAGCGCTCTCGTCCACTACAGCAAGAGCCAGTTGAGCAAGGTCGAGCGAGGCCTCAAGGCCCCGTCAACTCAGCTGGCCCGGCTCTGCGACACGGCCCTGGATGCGGGCGGGAGCCTGGCGGCTTCCGCTCCCTCCTTCACTCTTTCGAGTCCGACTCCCGAGCCCGTTTCCGACGAAGGTGAGACCTGGCTGATGCGCCTCGACCCCACGGGCGACGCCTCTTTCGAGTCGGTGCCCCGCAGAAGCGTGGTGGCGGCTGGTGCCGCCTCGGTCGTTCCGCTGGGACGGCCGGCGCCGCGGACCGACAGCAGCACGGTCCTGCACACGGCACGCTCCCTGTTCGCCCACTACCGCTCACTGGGCCAGAGCGCGGGCCCGCACCTGGTCCTCCCGCCGCTCATCGCGCAGACGCACACGCTGCGTTCGCTGGCGCACCAGGCCGACCTGCGCTCCAGGAACGGGCTGCTGTCGCTGGCGTCCCGCTACGCCGAGTACATCGGCTGGCTCGTCCAGGAGACCGGTGACGAGCGTGGCGCCCTGTGGTGGACGGACCGCGCGGTGGAACTCGCCGAGGAGGGCGGCGATCACGGGCTGGCCGCGTATGCGCTGGTGCGTCGCGCGCTGGTCACCCTCTACCGTGGCGACGCGGCACAGACAGTCGAACTGGCCCGCCGGGCGCGGCGGCTGGCCGGGAGTGACCGGGTGCGCGGGCTGGCGGCGCAGCGCGAGGCGCAGGGGCACGCGCTGGCGGGTGACCGCCGCTCGTGCATGCGCGATCTGGACGCGGCCAGGGAGCTGCTCGCGTCGGCCGCCAGGTCGGCTGACGAGGACGCGCGGTCCCAGACCCCGGTCATCGGCAGCAGCACACTGGCCGACCCGGTCTCCATGATCACCGGTTGGTGTCTGTACGACCTGGGGCTGCCCGCCGAGGCCGCGCAGGTGCTGGACCGCCAGACGGCCGCGCTCCCTGCGCACGCGCTCAGGTCACAGGCCAGGTACGGCATACGGCGGGCGCTCGCGCACGCCGCCGCGGGCGAGGTCGACCACGCCTGCGCGCTCGTCCAGTCCCTCACAGCGGCGACGGACTCGGTCGCCTCCGCGACGATCAGAACCGACCTGCGCCGCCTCGCGCACGTCCTGCGGCGCCACCCCACCCGGTCAGCGAGCGAGCTCGCTCCGTGGCTGGCCACCCACATCTGACCCTTCTTCGCCCCACGTTCCGACCCCGACAAGGAGCCGCCATGCCGCATGTCTTCGTCAACTACCGCACCGGCGACGGTGAGCAGGCCGCCACCACCATCGCCCGCGACCTGTCGCACCGCTTCGGCGAAGGGCTGGTCTTCCGGGCGAGCGAGTCCATTCAGCCGGGGCAGCTCTACCCGGACGAGTTGCTCGCCGGTGTCCGCCGCAGCGACGCCCTCCTCGCCCTGATCGGTCCCGGCTGGCTGGACGCCCCCGATCCGGCCCGTCCCGGGCGCAGGGCGCTCGATGACGCCGAGGACTGGGTGCGCAAGGAGATCCTGGAAGCCCTTATGGAGGGAACGCTGGTCGTTCCCGTACTCATCGGACGCCGGACGGAACGCCTCAAGGCCGCGACGCTCCCCCAGCCGCTGGCCCGGCTCGCCTACGTGCAGTCCCTGCGCTACGACCACCAGCAGGCGTCGACGGACCTCGGCAGGATCGCCGAGGTGCTCTCGGAGCTGGTCCCGGGTCTGGAGGAAGACAGCGCCGCCGAACCCTCCGCACACCCCGCCGGTGACGGCTCCACCGCCAACACGGTCACGGGCGACGGTGACGGCCACATCCAGGCCCGCGACATCACCGGAGGCGTCACCTCCACGGTGATCCGCGACGCGCACGGTCCTCTCAACACCGGTCCGGCGGCGCAGCACGTGCACCAGCCGCACCTGGAGGGCGAAGGCGCCACCTACGTCAGCGGCGACAACAAGGGGGGCGTGCGGCACCGGTTCGGGGAGCGGCGATGACCACTCCATCCGCCTCGTCCAACTCCTCCAGCCACGTGGCGGACGCACGCGGTCCGCTCCACACGGGCCCGGGCGACCAGCACATCTACTACGGGCTCTCCTACGGGGACATCAGGGCGTCCGCGTCGTCCGACCGCAGCGGCCGCGATCCCCGTCAGATCGCCGTGGAGGAACTCCGCGCGCTGCGGCGGCGGTTCGTGGACCCCGCGGGCAGCGACCGGGCCCGTGAGCTGCTGGAGGACAAGCACGCCGTCATGCTCACGGCAGGCCGCGGACACGGCGCCCGTGCGGCGGCGAAGGTCTTCCTGTGTCAGCTCCCGCAGGGCAGCCGGCGGTTCCGTGAGCTCGTCGACCAGGCGGAGGAGGGCGATACCGCGGGCCGCGCCCTGGACCGGGAACAGGTGGAGCGGGGAGCCGCCCTGCTGCTCGACCTGTCCGCGGTCCCCTCGCGCCGCTATGAGACCTTCATGGCGGAGCTGCCCTGGTTCCTCAAGGTCGTGCGGGCGTGCGACGCCTGGCTGGCCGTCGTCCTGCCGGTCCAGTGGCGGGCGGGGTTCGAGCACGTCTTCCGCGGGCTCGTCGTCGGACTCGAGCGCCCCGACCCGGCCGCCGTACTCCAAGCACACCTGCGCGAGGGGGGCATCCGCGTCCGGCGGGCCGAGGTGGCCGTGCCCGAGCTGGAGCACGAGCTGAGGACAGCCACCATGGCCCAGACGGCGGACCTGAGCGAGGACATCAGGGCCGCCCGGGAGGGCGCCCCGCCAGGGTCCCAGTTCGCCACCTGGCTCAAAACAGCTCTCGCCACACGCGCTCAGGGGGCGCAGGACGTCGAAACGCACCTGTCCGGGCTGGACAGCGGTGCGCAGCGTGCCCTCCTGCTGACGACGGCGCTGCTGCACGGGGCACGTACCGACACGGTCCACGAGGCCGCCGTCCGGCTCGCCCGGGCGGTCGAACACCCCGAAGTGGCCACGCCCCTGCTGCACCACCGCACGCTGACCGCCCGGCTCACCGAGATCAAGGCGGCAGCCCACCGGGGCCGCGTCCGCTTCACGGTGGCAGGCTACGACGCCGGCGTACGCCGCTGGTTCTGGGACAACTATCCGCAGCTGCGCGGACCGCTGGCCGACTGGCTCCGCGCGGCACCGGGCTTCACGGCGTTGGAGCGCGCCGACCGGCTCGAACTGGTCACCCGCTTCGCGCACGAGCGCCTGCGCACCGGGCCCCCGGACGGTCTGGCGGCACTGGCTGAGCGCTGGTCCCGGCCGTCCGCCTCGCAGGAGGAGCTGACGATGGCGGCCAGAGCGCTGGGAGAGGGTGTGGTCCACGCGCGGTACGGCAGCCACTTCAGGCAACAGCTCTACAGATGGGCCCAGGACGCCGCGCTGCCGGCCCACCGCGCCCACGTCGTGATCGGCGTGTGCTCCGAGGTGCTCTCCCGGCGCTTCCCCGACCAGGCCATGATCCGGCTGCGCCACGTGAGCCGGCACCGGGAGCAGGGCGTGCGCGTCACGGCCCGTGAGGCGCTGGCCCGCATCACCGACTCCGACGACCGCCTCTACCGCAGCCTGCTCAGGCGGCTCACGCCGGGTGAGGAGCCCCGAGGCCTCCGCGACCTGGGCATCTTCCTTCACGTCGCCGATCCGGCCCGGATGACGGGCGACGCCACGGTGGCGACGCTGCTGGCGGACCACTGGACGGCCGCGCTCGCCCACCTGCCCCCGCCGCGGTGGCGACAGGCCCTGCGAGCGTGGCTGGAGCGGGCACACACCCGGCCCGCCGCCCGCCGGGCCGCACTGCGGGCGCTGGCCACGGCGTGTGCCAGGCAGCGGGCGGCGTTCGGAGCCGTCTACGCCGCCGCCTGCTCCTGGGCGGCGGGCGACCCCGCACGACAGCACACCGTGAACGCCCTCTGGGAGGCCGCCGGAACCGGGCCGCGCCCCCACCCGTCCCCTACGCCCGCGGCCGCCCGCTGAGCGCCGTGCGCACCGAGAGGAGTCAGGAGACCCCATGAGTTCTGGCCACAAGACGGTGACCGGCTTCTGCACCGTCCTTCTCGGCCTGGTCCTGGTCATCGCCGGCCTCGCCCTGCGCTGGCCGGCCTGGGCCTGGGGCACGGCAGCGGTCGCCTTCGTGTCCGCCTGCCTGGCCATGCGGCGCTGGGCCGTCCCTCCCGTCGACCCGCTCGCCCAGGAGTTCACGGCCGAGCCCGACCGGCCGACCGATCCGCCCGAGCGCAGAGAGGAGACCGTCACCGACGTGGTGCTCCCCTCGGCGGCCCAGGACTACGATTTCAGGTTCTCCGCCACGATCCGCTGGTGGCCCGAGGAGCAGCCCAAGAACAGCGCTCCCTTCAGCCCCGCGGGGGTGGCCGTCAGCGCGGTGCTGGACAGGGCGCGCGAGGTGACCGAGCAGTGGCAGCCGCACCGCGGCTCGGTGGCCCAGCACCGGCTCAGCGGCGAGCTCGCGGTCATGCGCGCCGACCCCGAGGGGCGGGTGCTCGCGATGGCGGAGAACGTGACGCTCACCCTCTCGGAGGCGGACGCCGTACGGCTGCGCAAGCTGGCCGCGGTCCGCAAGGACGAGACGCTGTGGGCGCACGAGCGCCGGTACGAGCGGGATCGCCGCGAGTGCCTGGGCAACGACGTACTCCACGACACCGGCAGCGCCGTGGTGTGGTGGCTCACCAAGAACGACGAGCAGATCCGCAAGACCGTCGACGATCTCGGCGTGCTCGCCCAGCTGACCTCTGCGGCGAACAACGAGGAGGTCCCCGAGCGCTACGCCCACCTGGTGCCGCACCCGACCGGCGTCCCGGAGGGGCCCGCACCGGCTGCGAACGGCTGCCTGAACGGACGCCACGACGGCGACCCGGCCGGCCATGTCAACGGGCACGGGCACGTCGGCGAGCACGGCCACGGGCACTTCGCCGGAAGCGTGCCGGGAGGTGCTCCTCCGTTCGGTGCACCGCTCGAAGCCGGGTTCGAGACGAACGAGGATGTGGCGCCCTCACCGGTGGAGGTCTTCACGGACCTGCTGGCGGCGATGGAGGTCCGGGCCGGCGACCCGGACGCGGGCGTACTGGCCAGAGCGCTGCACGAGGGCGCAGCCAAGATCGCGCGGGAGGGAGCCAGCGAGGCCATCCGGCAACGCTTCGACCCCGCGGCACAGGAGCCGGCCCCGCCGGGTACACCGACCTCGTCGAGCACACAGGGCACACCGGGCACACAGGGCGCACCAGACACCCCGAGCACACCGGGCACGCCGGCCACGCCGGGAGGGGTCGACGACGACACACTGGACGCGCCCGAGTTCTGACCGGCAGAGGCGCGGGCAAAGCCCTGCCATCGCCTTGGGCCGCTCGGCCACACCGGCCCCGGGGAGGGACCGGCGACGGGATTCGAACCCGCGAAGAGATCACTCAAATGGGAAGTAGCCCCCGCCTGCGCACCGGGCGCGTCCACGGTCAGCGTAGGGGCCGCGGCCCGAAGTGGGCGAGGCATATACCGCCCGCCAACGCACCGGGCCGCGCATCTCTCACGCGCACAGACGCACGCCCGTCTCACGCGCACAGTGCGCACGCCCGCGGCCCGCATACCCAAGGCCGCACCCCCGTGCGAAACCCGCACGCCCGAGGCCCGCACTCCCGTGCGCATACGCCCCGCACGCCGGCAGGCGCCCATGCCGGAGGCCCGGCACCCCGCCAGCATGGGGTGCCGGGCCTCCGGTGTGGGCTCGGCGGATGGAGACGGTCGGCGCGGGGGCGAACCCCGACGGGCCGCCGTCCCGACCGGCTACCGTCCCGGCGGGATCGCCGGGGACGGGAGGCGGGACGGGACGAGGGGCCGGGCCGAAGCCCGCCCCTGCCCGGCACGGGCAGGGCGGCCCCGCAGGCCCCGCACCACGCGGCCGGGAACTAGATCCCGGCCGCCTTGCGGAGAGCCTCCACGCGGTCGGTGCGCTCCCAGGTGAAGTCGGGGAGCGCGCGGCCGAAGTGACCGTAGGCGGCCGTCTGCGCGTAGATGGGGCGCAGCAGGTCGAGGTCGCGGATGATCGCCGCCGGGCGGAGGTCGAAGACGTCCGAGATGGCCTGCTCGATCTTCTCGGTGTCGACGGTCGCCGTGCCGAAGGTCTCCACGAAGAGACCGACCGGCTCGGCCTTGCCGATGGCGTAGGCGACCTGGACCTCGCAGCGGGAGGCGAGCCCCGCGGCCACGACGTTCTTGGCGACCCAGCGCATGGCGTAGGCGGCGGAGCGGTCCACCTTGGACGGGTCCTTGCCGGAGAACGCACCGCCACCGTGCCGGGCCATGCCGCCGTAGGTGTCGATGATGATCTTGCGTCCGGTCAGTCCCGCGTCACCCATCGGGCCGCCGATCTCGAACCGTCCCGTCGGGTTGACCAGCAGGCGGTAACCCTCGGTGTCGAGCTTGATGCCCTCGTCGACGAGGGCCTTGAGCTCCGGCTCCACGACGAACTCGCGGATGTCGGGTGCCAGCAGCGAGTCGAGGTCGATGTCGGCGGCGTGCTGGGAGGAGACCACCACGGTGTCCAGGCGCACGGCCTTGTCGCCGTTGTACTCGATGGTGACCTGGGTCTTGCCGTCGGGGCGCAGGTACGGGATCGTCCCGTTCTTCCGGACGGTCGAGAGCCGCTCGGAGAGCCGGTGCGCCAGGGTGATGGGCAGCGGCATGAACTCGGCGGTCTCGTCGCAGGCGTAGCCGAACATCAGGCCCTGGTCGCCCGCGCCCTGCTCGTCGAGCTCGTCCTCATCGCCCTCGACGCGGCGCTCGTAGGCGCTGTCGACGCCCTGCGCGATGTCGGGCGACTGGGCGCCGATGGACTCGGAGACGCCGCAGGAGGCGCCGTCGAAGCCCTTCTTCGACGAGTCGTAACCGATCTCGAGGATCTTGTTGCGCACGAGGGTGGAAATCGGCGCGTAGGCCTTGGTCGTCACTTCACCGGCCACGTGGACGAGACCGGTGGTGATCAGCGTCTCGACGGCGACCCGGGAGTGCGGGTCCTCCTTGAGGAGTGCGTCGAGGATCGTGTCGCTGACCTGGTCAGCGATCTTGTCAGGGTGACCCTCGGTCACGGATTCCGAGGTGAACAAGCGGCGCGACACATCGCTCCCTGGGGTTGCAGCGGCTGCTGGCTGAACATGGGGCGGACCGGTCGGGGGCTGCGCCCAAGCACGGTCCGCGGCCAGTTTATCCATCTCCGCCGGTATCCAATCACGGACTCTCGAACTACGAGACGACTGTGACCTGCCCAATTCGAACTCGCTCGCCACCGTAACCGGGTGGAAGATGCCGACATGTCAGGGCGTGTCGGTCAGTCGCCGCCGGGGTCAAGAGCGCCCTTCCGGCCCCGTTCGACGACGTTCGACGACTTCCGGCCCACTCGGGCGGGCGTCGGATCAGGCCCGCCGAGGGGCCGGAAGCTCCGGTTCCGGACGGTGCCCCCGCGCCTCGGGGCCCAGCCGCTCACCGCTGGCCGGGGACTCGGGGCCCAGCCGCTCACCCCCGGCCGGGGAAGCGCCGCGCGACCAGGTCCCACACGGTCTCGGCGAGGGCCTCCTTCGGCCCGTGGGGCACGGCGGTCTCGCTCCCGTCGGCGCCCAGCACGACGGCTTCGTTCTCCTCGGCACCGAAGGTCTTCGACTCGCCCACCTCGTTGACGACCAGCAGGTCGCAGCCCTTGGCGGCGAGCTTGGCGCGGCCGTGCGCCAGCACGTCGTCGGTCTCTGCCGCGAAGCCGACCACCACCTGCCCGGCACGGGGGCGGTCCGCCGAGAGACCGGCCAGGATGTCCGGGTTGCGGACCAGCGCCAGCGGCTCGGGGTCCTGGCCGTCCTTCTTCTTGATCTTTCCGTCGGCGTAGGAGGCGGGGCGGAAGTCGGCGACGGCGGCGGCCATCACCACCGCGTCCGCGTCGGCCGCCGCCTCGGTCACCGCTTCGCGCAGTTCCCTCGCGCTGCCGACGCGGACGAGGTCCACGCCCGCGGGTTCCGGCAGCGCGCTGTTGGCGGAGACGAGCGTCACCCGAGCGCCGCGCGCGGCGGCCGTACGGGCGAGGGCGTAGCCCTGCTTGCCGCTGGAGCGGTTGCCGAGGAAGCGCACCGGGTCGAGGGGCTCCCGGGTGCCGCCCGCGCTGACGACGACGTGGCGCCCGGCGAGGTCGCATCCCGCGCCCGCCGCGCCCCGGGCGAGCACCCGGCGGCAGACGTCGAAGAGCGCGTCCGGGTCGGGCAGCCGCCCCTTGCCGGTGTCCTTGCCGGTCAGCCGGCCGACGGCGGGCTCGATGACCACGGCGCCACGGCGGCGCAGCGTGGCGACGTTCTCCTGGGTGGCGGGGTGCTCCCACATCTCCGTGTGCATCGCGGGGGCGAAGACGAGGGGACATCGTGCGGTCAGCAGGGTGTTGGTGAGCAGGTCGTCGGCCAGGCCGTGGGCGGCCTTGGCCAGCAGATCGGCGGTGGCGGGCGCGACGACCACCAGGTCGGCGTGCTGCCCGATGCGCACGTGGGGCACCTCGTGGACGGACTCCCACACCTCGGTGGCGACGGGGTTGCCGGTCAGCGCCGACCAGGTGGCGGCCCCGACGAAGTGGAGCGCCGACCGGGTGGGGACGGCACGCACCTCGTGGCCGCTCTCGGTGAAGCGCCGGGCCAGCTCGCACGCCTTGTAGGCGGCGATGCCTGCGCTGACGCCGAGTACGACCTTCGGCCTGGCCTGCCGGCCGCCGCCCGCGCCGGGTGCCCCGGCTGCCTCGTCCCGCTCCTGCGTCACTCGTCTCTCCCCACGCGCGTCCTGGTGCCCCTATGACACACCAGGGGCCCGGCAGTCGCGCTGCCGGGCCCCTGGTGGAAGTGCTACCGACTGGTCACTGACCGACCGGCGGAGCCTCGATGGCCTCGGAGGTGAGGAGGCCGGCGTTGATCTCGCGGAGCGCGATGGAGAGCGGCTTCTCGTGCACGTGGGTGTCCACCAGGGGGCCCACGTACTCGAGGAGGCCCTCACCGAGCTGGGAGTAGTACGCGTTGATCTGGCGCGCGCGCTTGGCGGCGTAGATCACGAGGCTGTACTTGGAGTCGGTGGCCTCGAGCAGCTCATCAATCGGCGGGTTGATGATGCCCTCGGGCGTGGTGATGGAAGAGGACACTCTCTGCCTTCCGAAGGGTGAATGAAGAGGGGATCGATCGCCGTGCGAGCAGCGGCGCGGCACGCGTCCGCACGCTGCGCGGCAGGCACAGCCGAGGCTGCGGGTCAATCGATACGCATCAAGGCTAGCAGCTCGGCGCTGACCTGCTCGACGGAGGTGTTGACCAGGGTCCGGTCGAACTCGGCCTCGGCGGCCAGCTCGGTACGGGCCGCGGCCAGCCTGCGCTCGATGACCTCGGGCGCCTCGGTACCCCGGCCGGTCAGTCGCCTGACCAGCTCGTCCCAGCTGGGTGGTGCGAGGAAGACCAGCTGCGCCTCGGGCATGGACTGCTTGACGAGCCGCGCCCCCTGCAGGTCGATCTCCAGGAGGACGGGCTCTCCCCGCTCCAGGTGCTCCAGCACCGCCTGCCGGGGGGTGCCGTAGCGGTTTCCCGCGAACGCCGCCCATTCGAGCAGCTCACCGTTGGCGACGAGCTTGTCGAACTCCTCGTCGTCGACGAAGAAGTACTGCACCCCGTGACGCTCGCCGGGCCGCGGCTTGCGGGTGGTGGCGGAGACGGAGAGCCAGACTTCGGGGTGGGCCTTGCGCATGTGGGCGACGACCGTGCTCTTGCCGACCCCGGAGGGACCGGAGAGCACGGTCAGCCGCGACGTGCCGACCGGGGGTGCCGGGGTCTCCCCCCGGGGAACTGCAGAACTCATGCAGTGATTATCCCGGTTAACGGGAGTGCCTGAGACCTCAGGCGGCCTTCCCGCCGAACTCCTTCTCCAGGGCGGCGATCTGGTTGGAGCCGAGACCGCGGACGCGGCGGCTCTCGGAGATCCCCAGGCGCTCCATGATCTGCTTGGCCCGGACCTTGCCGACGCCGGGGAGGGACTCCAGGAGAGCGGAGACCTTCATCTTGCCGATCACATCGTTTTTCTGGCCCTGCTGGATGACCTCGTGCAGGGACGCACCGGAATGCTTGAGCCGGTTCTTGACCTCGGCGCGCTCCCGGCGAGCCGCGGCGGCCTTTTCGAGCGCGGCTGCGCGCTGTTCAGGGGTAAGGGGCGGAAGAGCCACGCCTACGTCACCTCGGATGTCGAACTGTCGGATACGGATCGGTGAGGAAACCTACTGCTCCCCCACCTGCGGAGCAACGAGCAACGCGCTTGTGCGCGGTGCTCTCGACGGAGACTAGCGGCAGTGAGGCCAGGAGTCAGCGAGAACAGACGAAAAGTCCTGGTCAGCCTCGCTCGACCAGGACTTTTCTGGACATACCCGACGCATTTTCCGGGGACCACGCGGGTCCCCGGCCCCGATACCGTCCGGCTCAGCCCACTGCTTCGCGCACCTGGTCGGCAAAGCGTGCGGCGGAGTCCCGTAGTCCGGTTGTGGTGGGTCCGTGACGAAGGACTCCCCGGCTCACGCTCGGGACGACATTCCGGGCAGCGGGGCCGAAGACCGCGGGCAGATCGGCGGGCGTCGCGCCCTGCGCCCCGATCCCCGGAGCGAGCAGCGGACCGTTCACGTCCAGCTCGAACGCCGACAGGTCGCCCAGCGTGGCGCCGACCACGGCGCCGAAAGAGCCCAGGGGCCGGGCGCCCGCGTTCGACTCCGCCAGGTGGCGCAGCACGGTGGCCGCCACCGTCGCCCCGTCGGCACCGGCCGCGCGCTGCACCTCCCGGCCCTCCGGATTGGAGGTGAGCGCCAGGACGAAGAGCCCCGCACCGGCGGCGGTGGCCGCCTCCACGGCCGGGGCCAGCGCCCCGAACCCCAGATAGGGGCTGACGGTGAGCGCGTCCGAGAACAGCGGACCCGCCGGATCGAGGAACGCGGCGGCGTAGGCGCTCATCGTGGAGCCGATGTCGCCGCGTTTGGCGTCCATGAGCACCAGCGCTCCGGCCGCGCGCGCCTCGGCCACCGTCTTCTCCAGCACGGCGACGCCGCGCGAGCCGAAGCGCTCGAAGAACGCCGACTGCGGCTTGAGGACGGCCACGCGTCCGGCGAGCGCCTCGACGGTCGTACGGCTGAACCGCTCGAGCCCCGCCACGTCGTCGTCCAGGCCCCAGTCGTGCAGCAGGGAGGGGTGCGGATCGATGCCCACGCTCAGCGGCCCCCGCGTGTCCATGGCGCTTGCCAGCCGGGCGCCGAAGGGCTCCGGTTCCGTCATGCGGCGGCCTCCTCTTCGCGGTGTGCGGCGCCGACGGCCTCGGCGAGGGTGGCGTACGGGCTGGCCGCCAGCAACCGGGCGAGCCCCTCGTGCATCCGGCGCATCCACAGCGGGCCCTCGTACAGGAAGGCGGTGTAGCCCTGCACCAGCGTGGCGCCGGCGAGGATGCGGCGCCACGCGTCCTCGGGGGTGGTCACGCCGCCGACCCCGACCAGCGTGAGCCGGTCGCCGACGCGCGCGTACAGCCGCCGCAGCACCTCCAGCGAGCGGTCGCGGACCGGAGCGCCCGACAGTCCGCCGGCCTCGGCCCTCGACGACGGACCCGCGCTGAGGCCCAGCCCGTCGCGGGCGATGGTGGTGTTGGTCGCGATGATCCCGTCCAGCCCCAGTTCGAGGGCCAGATCGGCGACGGCGTCGACGTCCTCGTCCGCCAGATCCGGCGCGATCTTGACCAGCAGGGGCACGCGGCGTGTGGTGACCGTGCGGTCGGCCGCCTCACGTACGGCGGTCAGGAGCGGACGCAGGTGTGCACTCGCCTGGAGGTTGCGCAGTCCGGGAGTGTTCGGCGAGGAGACGTTGACGACGAGGTAGTCCGCGTACGGGGCCAGCGCCTCCGTGGAAGCGACGTAGTCGGCGGCCGCCTCCTCCTCGGGCACGGTCTTCGTCTTGCCGATGTTGACGCCGACGGTGGTACGGAAGACCGCACGGCGCGCGGCCAGCCGTGCCGCCACGGCGGCCGAGCCCTCGTTGTTGAAGCCCATCCGGTTGATCAGCGCCCGGTCCTCGACCAGGCGGAAGAGCCGCTTTCTCGGGTTGCCCGGCTGGGCACGGCCGGTGACGGTGCCGACCTCGACGTGGTCGAAGCCGAGCATCGCCAGGCCGTCGATGCCCTCCGCGTTCTTGTCGAATCCCGCGGCCAGTCCGAGCGGGCCGTGCATGCGGCGGCCCAGAGCCTCGACGCGGAGTTCCTTGTGGCGGGGGGCGAGGGCCGCGGCGGCGAAGGTGCGGAGGACGGGGGTGCGGGCTGCCGTGCGGATCCAGGAGAAGGCGAGGTGGTGGGCGTTTTCCGGGTCCATCCGGCGGAAGAGCGTGCGGAAGAGGAGTCCGTACATGTGGGTGGTGGGTTCCTGTGGTTGTCATGGCCCCCGCCCCTCCCCCGGACGAGGTCTGGGGGAGGGGCGGGGGGAGAGAGAACGGACTCAGCTCTCGCGGGCCGCGACCAGGTGCTCGGCGTGCTCCTGCAGGGAGCGCACGCTGACCTCGTCGCGGGCCAGGGCCTCGATGCCCTGCACGGCCGCGGCCAGCGCCTGCACCGTCGTCAGGCACGGCACCGACCGGGCGACGGCCGCGGTGCGGATGTCGTATCCGTCCAGCCGGCCGCCGGTCCCGTACGGGGTGTTGACGATGAGGTCGACCTGGCCGTCGTGGATGAGCTGCACGATGGTGGGCTCACCCGCGGGCCCGGGGCCCTGGCTCTGCTTGCGGACGAGGGTGGCGTTGATGCCGTTGCGCTTGAGGACCTCGGCGGTGCCCGAGGTCGCCAGCAGCTCGAAGCCCATGGCGACCAGCTCGCGCGCGGGGAAGATCAGCGCCCGCTTGTCGCGGTTGGCGACGGAGACGAAGGCGCGGCCCTTGCCCGGCAGGGCTCCGTACGCGGCGCTCTGCGACTTGGCGTAGGCGGTGCCGAAGAGCGAGTCGATGCCCATGACCTCGCCGGTGGAGCGCATCTCCGGGCCGAGCACGGTGTCGACGCCCCGCCCCTGCACGTCGCGGAAGCGGTTCCAGGGCAGGACGGCCTCCTTCACGGAGATCGGGGCGTCCAGCGGGAGGTCGCCGCCGTCGCCCTCGGCCGGAAGCAGCCCCTCGGCACGCAGCTCGGCGATGGTGGCACCCAGCGAGATGCGGGCCGCCGCCTTCGCGAGCGGGACGGCTGTGGCCTTGGAGGTGAACGGCACGGTGCGGGAGGCGCGGGGGTTGGCCTCCAGCACGTAGAGGATGTCGCCCGCCATCGCGAACTGGATGTTGATCAGGCCCTGGACGCCGACGCCGCGTGCGATGGCCTCGGTGGAGGCGCGCAGCCGCTTGATGTCGTGGCCGCCCAGCGTGATCGGGGGCAGGGCGCAGGCGGAGTCGCCGGAGTGGATGCCGGCTTCCTCGATGTGCTCCATGACGCCGCCGAGGTAGAGCTCGGTGCCGTCGTAGAGGGCGTCGACGTCGATCTCGATGGCGTCGTCGAGGAAGCGGTCGATGAGGACCGGGTGCCGCTCGATGAGGCCCGCGTGGCGCTCCAGGTAGGACTCCAGGGAGGGCTCGTCGTAGACGATCTCCATGCCGCGACCGCCCAGCACGTAGGAGGGGCGGACCATGACCGGGTAGTTGATCTCGGCGGCGATGCCCTTGGCCTGGTCGAAGGAGAAGGCGGTGCCGTACTTGGGCGCGGGCAGCCCGGCCTCGGTGAGCACCCGGCCGAAGGCGCCGCGCTCCTCGGCCAGCTCGATGGCCTCGGGCGAGGTGCCGACGATGGGCACGCCGTTGTCCTTGAGGTCTTGGGCGAGGCCGAGCGGGGTCTGGCCGCCGAGCTGGACGAGGACACCGGCGACGGGGCCCGCCTGCTGCTCGGCGTGGACGATCTCCAGCACGTCCTCCAGGGTGAGCGGCTCGAAGTAGAGCCGGTCGGAGGTGTCGTAGTCGGTGGAGACGGTCTCGGGGTTGCAGTTGACCATGACGGTCTCGTAGCCGCCCACAGGGGAAGGCGCAGCTCCGAGCGCGAAGGAGGCGTGGACGCAGGAGTAGTCGAACTCGATGCCCTGGCCGATGCGGTTGGGGCCGGAGCCGAGGATGATCACCGCGGGCTTCTCGCGGGGCGCCACCTCGTTCTCCTCGTCGTAGGAGGAGTAGAAGTACGGCGTCTTGGCGGCGAACTCGGCGGCGCAGGTGTCCACGGTCTTGTAGACGGGGCGGATGCCGAGCGCGTGCCGCACCTCGCGCACCACGTCCTCGCGCAGCGAGCGGATGGAGGCGATCTGAGCGTCGGAGAAGCCATGCCGCTTCGCTTCGGCGAACATCTCGGCGCTGAGCTCGGGTGCCGCGGCGACCGCGTCGGCCGTCTCCTTGATCAGGAAGAGCTGGTCGACGAACCAGGGGTCGATCTTCGTCGACTCGAAGACCTCCTCCTGCGTGGCGCCGGCGCGGATGGCGGCCATCACGGTATTGATGCGTCCGTCGGTGGGGCGGGAGGCCAGCTCGAGCAGCTCGGTCTTCTCGCCGAGTTCGGCCGCCGGGGTGGCGAAGTCGAACTGGCTGCCCTTCTTCTCCAGCGAGCGCAGGGCCTTGTTCAGCGCCTCGGTGAAGTTGCGGCCGATCGCCATGGCCTCGCCGACCGACTTCATGGTCGTGGTGAGGGTGGGGTCGGCGGCGGGGAACTTCTCGAAGGCGAAGCGAGGCGCTTTGACCACGACGTAGTCGAGCGTGGGCTCGAAGGAGGCCGGGGTCTCCTGGGTGATGTCGTTGGGGATCTCGTCCAGCGTGTAGCCGACGGCCAGCTTGGCGGCGATCTTCGCGATCGGGAAGCCGGTGGCCTTCGAGGCGAGCGCGGAGGACCGGGAGACGCGCGGGTTCATCTCGATGACGACGACGCGGCCGTCCTCGGGATTGACGGCGAACTGGATGTTGCAGCCGCCGGTGTCGACGCCGACCTCGCGGATGACGGCGATGCCGATGTCCCGGAGGATCTGGTACTCGCGGTCGGTCAGCGTCATGGCGGGCGCGACGGTGATCGAGTCGCCGGTGTGCACGCCCATCGGGTCGAAGTTCTCGATGGAGCAGACGACGACGACGTTGTCGCTCTTGTCGCGCATCAGCTCCAGCTCGTACTCCTTCCAGCCGAGGATGGACTCCTCCAGGAGCACCTCGGTGGTCGGCGAGAGGGTGAGGCCCTGCCCGGCGATGCGGCGCAGCTCCTCCTCGTCGTGCGCGAAGCCGGAGCCGGCGCCGCCCATGGTGAAGGAGGGGCGGACGACGACGGGGTAGCCGCCGAGCTCCTCGACGCCGCGCAGCACGTCGTCCATGGAGTGGCAGATGTAGGAGCGCGCGGACTCGCCGTGGCCGATCTTGCTCCGGACGACCTCGACGACCTCCTTGAACTGGTCGCGGTCCTCGCCCTTGTGGATGGCCTCGGGGCGGGCGCCGATCAGCTCGACGCCGTATTTCACCAGGACGCCGGACTCGTGCAGGGAGATGGCCGCGTTGAGCGCGGTCTGGCCGCCGAGGGTGGGCAGCAGCGCGTCGGGGCGCTCCTTGGCGATGATCTTCTCGACGAACTCGGGCGTGATCGGCTCGACGTAGGTGGCGTCGGCGATCTCCGGGTCGGTCATGATGGTGGCCGGGTTGGAGTTGACCAGGATCACGCGCAGGCCCTCGGCCTTGAGCACGCGGCACGCCTGGGTGCCGGAGTAGTCGAACTCGGCGGCCTGCCCGATGACGATCGGGCCCGATCCGATGACCAGGACGGACTGGATATCGGTGCGCTTAGGCACGCTGGTCCTCCAGGGGTGTGGCGTCGTGCTGGGTGTTTCCGTCGCGCATGAGCTCGACGAAGCGGTCGAAGAGGTAGGCGGCGTCGTGCGGGCCCGCTGCCGCTTCGGGGTGGTACTGGACGCTGAAGGCGGGCTTGTCGAGCAGCCGCAGTCCCTCGACGACGCCGTCGTTCAG
Source organism: Streptomyces tubbatahanensis (assembly GCF_022699385.1). Taxonomy (NCBI): domain Bacteria; kingdom Bacillati; phylum Actinomycetota; class Actinomycetes; order Kitasatosporales; family Streptomycetaceae; genus Streptomyces; species Streptomyces tubbatahanensis. The sequence goes on from NZ_CP093846.1 coordinate 1,199,439, forward strand.
GCAGACGTGGCTGACCTCGGCCCGCCCGTAGGGGGTGTCGCTGACCCGGTCGGTGGGCGCGTCGACGGCGAAGCCGTGGTTGTGCGCGGTGACCTCGACCTTGCCCGTCGTGCGGTCCTGGACGGGCTGGTTGATGCCGCGGTGGCCGTACTTGAGCTTGAAGGTGCCGAAGCCGAGGGCGCGGCCGAGGATCTGGTTGCCGAAGCAGATGCCGAACAGCGGGGTGCCGCGCTCCAGTACGCCGCGCATGAGTTCGACGGGCTGGTCCGCGGTGGCCGGGTCGCCCGGACCATTGGAGAAGAAGACACCGTCGGGGTTCACGGCGTCGATGTCCTCGGCCGTCGCGGTGGCGGGCAGCACGTGCACCTCTATCCCGCGCTCGGCCATGCGGTGCGGCGTCATGCCCTTGATGCCGAGGTCGACGGCCGCGACGGTGAACCGCTTCTCACCGTGGGCGGGGACGACGTAGGCCTCTTGGGTCGCGACCTCACCGCACAGGTCGGCGCCCTGCATGGCGGGCGCCTCCCGCACCCGCGCCAGCAGCGCGGCCTCGCCCGCCGCCGCGGCCTCGCCGGAGAAGATGCCGACGCGCATGGCGCCGCGCTCCCGCAGGTGCCGGGTCAGCGCGCGGGTGTCGACCCCGCTGATGCCGACGACCCCCTGGTCGCGCAGTTCCTCGTCGAGGGAGCGGGTGGAGCGCCAGTTCGAGGGGGTGCGGGCCGGGTCGCGGACGACGTAGCCGGCCACCCAGATGCGCGCCGACTCCGGGTCCTCGTCGTTGACGCCGGTGTTGCCGACGTGCGGGGCCGTCATCACGACGACCTGGCGGTGGTAGGACGGGTCGGTCAGGGTCTCCTGGTAGCCGGTCATGCCGGTGGAGAACACGGCTTCGCCGAGGGTCTCCCCCACGGCCCCGTAGGCCCGCCCGCGGAAGGTGCGGCCGTCCTCCAGTACGAGAAGGGCGGGATCTGCCGTCGTACCGGTCGCTCCCCTGGCGGAGGTCCTCATCATGCGCCTTCCTTGTGCTGCTGCGTGGCGGCGGCACCCTTGTCGCCGCTCATTGCGTTGATCTTTTCGACCCAGGCGGCCTGCTCGGCCGAGCGGTCGAAGCGGAATCCGGAGTCGAGCCGCCGTCCGCCGTGCTCCCACGTGACGATCAGCAGGCCGCCCTCGGTGAGCACCTTGCCCGCGATGCCGGTGTCGAGCCGGGCGCCGCACAGCCGCTCGGCGGGGACGAAGAAGTCCTCGGCACCCGGCCGCACGACGTCGAGGCCCCGCGCGGTCAGCGTCAGCTCGACGCGGCTGCGGGTGCCCAGGCCGTGGGCGACGATCCGGTCGAGCCACTGCCCCGCGCTGGTGGAGCCGTGGTACCGCCCGGCCGCCTCCAGCAGTGGCTGCCCGGGGTGCTCGGGGCGCTGCGGGAGCTCGGGCAGGTCACCCTGGAGGGTGCCGCGCCACTTCCAGCCCTGGCGCATCAGCCAGTACAGCAGCGCGATGAACAGGACGAGCCCGACGACCCAGCCGATCCGGGCGGCCCAGTCGGTGACGTCCTGTGATTCCTGTGCGGCCGCCAGTGCGGCCACGGGGTGGTTCAACGTGCTCACACCGCTCACTTCAATGCCCCGTCCACGACCGTCGCGCGGCCCCGCAGCCAGGTGTGGGTGACGCGTCCGGGCAGCTCACGGCCCTTGTAGGGGGTGTTGGCGCTGCGCGAGGCGAAGCCCGCGGGGTCCACGTCTCCACGGTAAGCGGGATCGAGGAGAACCAGGTTGGCGGGCTCGCCGGGCGCCACGGGGCGGCCGTGTCCCGCCAGCCGTCCGATGGCGGCGGGCCGGTGGGACATCCGGTCGGCGACCTGCGCCCAGTCCAGCAGCCCGGACTCGACCATGGTGTGCTGCACGACCGACAGCGCCGTCTCCAGGCCGACCATGCCCATGGCGGCGGCGCCCCACTCGCAGTCCTTGTCCTCGTGCGGGTGCGGGGCGTGATCGGTGGCGACGCAGTCGATGGTGCCGTCGGCCAGCGCCTCACGGAGCGCCATGACGTCGGCCTCGGTGCGCAGCGGCGGGTTGACCTTGTAGACCGGGTCGTAGGAGCGGACCAGCTCGTCGGTGAGCAGCAGGTGGTGCGGGGTGACCTCGGCGGTGACGTTCCAGCCCTTGGACTTGGCCCAGCGCACGATCTCCACGGACCCCGCCGTCGACAGGTGGCAGATGTGGACGCGGGAGCCGACGTGCGCGGCGAGCAGCACGTCCCTGGCGATGATCGACTCCTCCGCGACGGCGGGCCAGCCGGCCAGGCCGAGCTCGGCGGAGACCAGCCCCTCGTTCATCTGGGCGCCCTCGGTCAGCCGGGGCTCCTGGGCGTGCTGGGCGACCACGCCGTCGAACGCCTTCACGTACTCCAGCGCCCGCCGCATGATCACGGCGTCGTCCACGCACTTGCCGTCGTCGGAAAAGACCCGCACCTGCGCGGCGGAGTCGTGCATGGCGCCCAGCTCCGCGAGCTGCTTGCCCTCCAGACCGACGGTGACGGCGCCGACGGGCCGCACGTCGCAGTAGCCGTACTCCCGGCCGAGCCGCCACACCTGTTCGACCACGCCCGCGGTGTCGGCGACGGGGAAGGTGTTGGCCATGGCGTGCACCGCGGTGTAACCGCCCTTGGCGGCGGCGCGGGTGCCGGTCAGCACGGTCTCGGAGTCCTCGCGGCCCGGCTCGCGCAGGTGGGTGTGCAGGTCCACCAGGCCCGGCAGCAGCACGCGCCCCTCGGCCTCGACCACCTCGGCGCCCGCGGCGTCGAGACCGCGGCCGACCCGGGCGATGACGCCCCCCTCGATCAGCACGTCCTGCGGTTCGCCCCCCAGGACCCTGGCGCCGCGCAGCAGTGTCGTCTTCTGATCGGTCATCTCAGTTGTTCTCCTGGGGCATCGGGGTCTTCGTGGGGGCTTCGTCCGTACGGGAAAGCGCCGGCTCGGCGCCGCCGAGCAGCAGGTACATCACGGCCATCCGGATGCTGACGCCGTTGGCGACCTGCTCGACAGCGGCGCAGCGGGGCGAGTCGGCGACCTGCGCGGTGATCTCCATGCCGCGGTTCATCGGCCCGGGGTGCATCACGATGGCGCTGTCCGGCATCCGCGCCATGCGGTCGTCGTCGAGCCCGTAGCGGCGGGCGTACTCACGCTCGGTGGGGAAGAACGCCGCGTTCATCCGCTCCCGCTGGACGCGCAGCATCATCACCGCGTCCGACGTGGCCAGCACGGCGTCCAGGTCGTACGACACCTCGCACGGCCAGCCCTCCACCCCGATCGGCACGAGGGTGGGCGGGGCGACGAGGGTGACGTGCGCGCCCAGGGTGGCCAGCAGGTGGACGTTCGAGCGGGCGACGCGGCTGTGCAGGATGTCGCCGACGACGGTGACGCGCAGCCCGTCGAGTCCCGCGCCCTCCCGCCCGACCAGGCGGCGGCGCATGGTGAAGGCGTCCAGCAGCGCCTGGGTGGGGTGCTCGTGGGTCCCGTCGCCCGCGTTGACGACCGAACCGCCGATCCACCCCGAGGTCGCCAGCCGGTGCGGGGCTCCGGACTCGCCGTGCCGGATGACGACGGCGTCGGCGCCCATGGCCTCCAGGGTGAGTGCGGTGTCCTTGAGCGACTCGCCCTTGGAGACCGAGGAGCCCTTCGCCGAGAAGTTGATGACGTCGGCCGACAGCCGCTTGGCGGCGGCCTCGAACGAGATCCGGGTGCGGGTGGAGTCCTCGAAGAAGAGGTTGACGATGGTGCGTCCGCGCAGGGTGGGCAGCTTCTTGATCGGCCGGTCGGCGAACCTGGCCATCTCCTCGGCGGTGTCGAGGATGAGGACGGCGTCGTCGCGGGTGAGGTCGGCGGCCGAGATGAGGTGACGCTTCATCTGTTGCCTGGGCCTTCCGTGGGGTGGGATGAGGTCGTCGCGAGGGGCGGACGCGGCGCGGCGTGCACGTCGCGCGCCGGTGCGTGCCCCGGCGCGCGGGGTCCGTCCTGACGGCGTGCACGCGGGCGTGCGGTGCGGGCCGCACGGCGGCCGTGCCAGGCCGGACGCGCGGGGCGTGGGTGGCCGGGGGTGCGGCTAGCTTGCGGGGGCGGTGCCGTGGCGAGGACGTTCCGCCGCGTCGTCGACGCCGGCTTCGCCGGCGGCGGCCTCGCGGACGCCGAGCAGCACGCCGTCGTGGCCGTCCTCCTCGGTCAGCTGCACCTTGACGGTCTCGCGCTGCGAGGTGGGCAGGTTCTTGCCCACGTAGTCGGCGCGGATCGGCAGCTCACGGTGACCGCGGTCGACGAGAACGGCGAGCTGGACGGCGCGGGGACGCCCGATGTCACCCAGGGCATCGAGCGCGGCGCGGATCGTGCGGCCCGAGTAGAGGACGTCGTCGATCAGGACGACGAGTCGTCCGTCGACCCCTTCGGCGGGGATCTCGGTGCGTGCGAGGGCACGCGCGGGGCCCAGACGGAGATCGTCCCGGTACATCGTGATGTCGAGCGAGCCGACCGGGACGGCGCTGCCGGTGATCTCCTCGAGCTTGTCGGCCAGCCGCCGGGCGAGGAAGACGCCGCGGGTGGGAATGCCGAGAAGTACCACGTCGTCGGCGCCCTTGGCGCGTTCGACGATCTCGTGTGCGATGCGGATGAGAACCCGCTTGATGTCCGGCGCCTCCAGCACGGGGCGCGCCGGTTGCAGACTGGCGCTGCTGTTGTCCATGGAAATCGGACCTCCTTGGCCGCCTCACGGGACGGGACTTAAAGGACGTCTTGTCGTCGTCGCCCCACGCTACCAGGACCGCTCGGGCGCCCTCGCGCAGGGGCCGCACCAGCCGTCTGGCCCCCCTCGGCTTGACGCGGCACATTACGCTGCGTAACCTCACAGTGAGTTACGAAGAGCGCGGCGCAGCGAACCGCGTGGCGCAGCCGCTCAGCGAGATCCAGCGTCCGGGGAGCCATATGTCCAGCGAATACGCCAAACAGCTCGGAGCCAAGCTCCGCGCCATCCGCACCCAGCAGGGCCTCTCCCTCCACGGTGTCGAGGAGAAGTCCCAGGGCCGCTGGAAGGCGGTCGTGGTGGGCTCGTACGAGCGCGGCGACCGGGCCGTGACCGTCCAGCGCCTCGCCGAGCTCGCGGACTTCTACGGGGTGCCGGTCCAGGAGCTGCTGCCGGGCACCACCCCCGGCGGAGCCGCCGAGCCGCCGCCGAAGCTGGTGCTCGACCTCGAGCGCCTCGCCCACGTGCCGGCCGACAAGGCGGGCCCGCTCCAGCGGTACGCGGCGACGATCCAGTCGCAGCGCGGGGACTACAACGGCAAGGTCCTCTCCATCCGCCAGGACGACCTGCGCACACTGGCCGTGATCTACGACCAGTCCCCCTCCGTGCTCACGGAGCAGCTCATCAGCTGGGGCGTCCTGGACGCCGACGCGCGGCGGGCCGTCTCCCACGAAGAGGTCTGAGAGCGCGCCTCCCGCCGCAGGACACCCCGTCGAGCGCCTCTCGTAAGACGGCGGAACCGGCGGTGCCGAGCCGACCGCACCCGGCCACGTCCGGCGGGTGCGGCCGGTTCGGCACCGCCGTTTTCCCTACGGCGGCACAGGAGCCGACGCTCCGGCGCACAGGAGCCGACGCGTGCGGCGCGCAGAAGACGCCTTCGCGCGTCGCACCGGAGACGAAGGGGGTGCCTTCTCGCGGGAGAAGGCACCCCCTTCGGCGGCGGGAGACCGGGCGTCAGCGCAGCAGCGTCGGCTTGAGGTCCTTCAGCCGGCCCAGCAGGCCGTTGATGAAACCCGGGGACTCATCGGTCGAGAACTCCTTCGCCAGTTGAACGGCCTCGTCGATGACGACGGCGTCCGGGACGTCCTCGCTCCACAGCAGCTCGTAGACACCGAGCCTGAGGATGCTGCGGTCCACGTCCGGCATCCGGTCGAGGGTCCAGTCCACCGCGTAGGTGGACAGCAGTTCGTCGATCCGTGCGGCGTTCTCCGCGTAGCCCTCCACGCAGGTCATCGCGTACTCGGAGACGGGCGGCTGACGGGTGTCCGTCCGTGCGAGCCGCAACCAGTCGGCGAGCACGGTCCGCACGTCGGCGCCGCGTTGGTCGGCCTCGAAGAGGATCTGGAAGGCGCGTTTGCGGGCCTTGTTGCGTGCGGCCACGGTTAGCTGTTCACCCGGCCGAGGTACTCGCCGGAGCGGGTGTCGACCTTGATCTTCTCGCCGGTGACGATGAAGAGCGGCACCTGGATGCTGTAGCCGGTCTCCAGTTCGGCGGGCTTGGAGCCGCCCGTGGAGCGGTCGCCCTGGACACCCGGCTCGGTGTGCTTGATCGTCAGATCGACGGCGGCCGGCAGCTCGACGTAGAGCACCTCTCCCTCGTGCTGGGCGACGGTGGCGTCGAAGCCCTCGATCAGGTAGTTGGCCGCGTCGCCGACGACCTTGCGTTCGACGTGGAGCTGGTCGAAGGTCTCCATGTCCATGAAGACGAAGTAGTCGCCGTCCATGTACGAGAACTGCATGCCCCGTCGGTCCACGGTGGCCGTCTCGACCTTGGTGCCCGCGTTGAACGTCTTGTCGACGATCTTGCCGGACAGGACGTTCTTCAGCTTGGTACGGACGAAGGCGGGGCCCTTGCCCGGCTTGACGTGCTGGAACTCGACAACGGACCAGAGCTGGCCGCCGTCGAGCTTGAGCACCATGCCGTTCTTGAGGTCGTTCGTGGATGCCACGGTCGCGGAATCTCCTGAGACTGCTGCGGAGACCAGGGCGCTGCCGCACCCTACGGCCCGTGGGCCCGACCCCGGCAGGGGTCAGAGGGCGAGCAGCTCCTTGGTCGTGATGGTGAGTAGCTCGGGTCCGCCGTCCGCCTGCGGGCGGACGACGAGCGTGTCGTCGATCCGGACGCCGCCCCGGCCCGGGAGATGGACCCCCGGTTCGACGGTGACCGGCACACGAGCGTCAAGTTTACCCACGGCCTGAGGCGACAGCCGAGGGTCCTCACCGATTTCCAGCCCCACACCGTGCCCCGTCGACTCTCCGAGCGCCGCACCGTACCCGGCGGCGCCCAGCACCTGGCGCGCCGCCCGGTCCACCTCGCGGCACTCGGCCCCGGGGCCCAGCGACTCCCGCGCGGCCCGCTGAGCGGCGAAGACGACGTCGTACAGTTCGACCTGCCAGGCGTCCGGCGCGGTCCCGATGACGAACGTGCGACCGATCTGACAGCGGTACCCGCGGTAGCGCGCCCCCAGTCGTACCGAAAGAAAATCGCCCTCCTCCACCCGCCGGTCCGTCGGGCGGTGCCCCGGCAGCCCCGAGTTCGGCCCCGTGGCCACCGACGTGGGGAAGGCGGCGCCCTCGGCCCCGTGATCGATCAGCCTGCGCTCCAGCTCCAGCGCCAGGTGCCGCTCCGTACGCCCCACCAGGATCGACTCCAGCAGCTCGCCGAGGGCCTGGTCGGTGATCTCCGCGGCGACGCGCAGCGCCGAGATCTCCTCCTCGTCCTTGACCACCCGCTGCTGCTCCACGACCAGGCCGAGGTCGGCCAGGTCCACCGAGGGCGCGGCGGCGGTCAGCGCACGGTGCCTGGCGACCGTCAGGTGGTGCTCCTCCACGGCGAGCGCGCGGGCACCGCCGCGCTCGGCGAGCGAGGCGGCGAGCACCGCCGCGTCGCCACGGGCACCGCCCTGCGCCTCCCCCTCCCCCGCCTCCGACGGCGCCCCGGAGGGGCCGCCCGGCACGTCCAGGGTGATCTCTTTCAGGTCGTCGGCCGGGTGGGCGCCGTTGGCGGGGCCCTGGCCCGGGGCCGAGACGAGGACGTCCCGGCCGTCGGCGCCGAGCAGCAGCACGCTGCCCGGCGCCGCACGACCGGTCAGATAGCGGACGTTGGCGGGGCGGGAGATCAGCACCGCGTCCGCGGGACCGTCGTGGGCGGTGCTCGCCGCACAGCGGTCGCGCAGCCGGGCGCGGCGGGACACATGCACCTCGGACATATGCCGAGGGTACGCAGCGCGGGGCGCGCGGGCCGCCCGGACACGGCCGTGCGGACGAGCGGATTGCGATTGTCGGGTCAGCCGAGGGTCGTTCCGGGTGGCGGGGCGTGCCGGTCACCAGCTGACCGGGCTGGCGAGGCTGCGCGCGACGACGTTGTCGAGCATCTGCGCCGTGCTCGCGATGTCCTGCCGCGAGTTGTCGATGATCGGCAGCCCCGAGCTGTACCAGCCCGCCATCCGGCCGTGGATGTGGGCCACCTCCTCGTCGGCCAGGCGCCGGTTGCCGCTGCGCTGCGCGTTGCGCTCCAGCACGATGTCCAGCCCCGGCAGCAGGACCACGGGGATGAGCCCGGGGCCCACGTGCCGTTTCCAGCCGCCGAGGCCGATGACGGGCCAGTCGGGGAAGACGGCGTCGTCCAGGATGCAGGAGATGCCGTTGGCCAGGAAGTTACGGGCGGCGAAGCCGCAGGTGCGGCGGGCGAGGCGGTACTGGGCTTCGGAGTTCTCGTTCCAGCCCGTCTGGGGGTCGGAGAAGCCGGAGCGCACCCACTCGCGCACGTCGTCGAGGCTGATGTGGGAGGTGGGCACGGCGCGGTGGTCGGCCCAGTACCGCGCGACCGTGGTCTTGCCCGCGCCCGCCGGGCCGATGAGCAGGACCGCGACGGCGGCCCTGGTGGCGTCCAGCTGGGCCGGGGTGGCGTCCGGCGCCGGTATCTCGACCGGCGCCCCCGGCCCCAGTCTGACGTGACCGGTCGCCTCGGCCGGAGGCATGCTGCCGCCCGGCTGCGCGGGCGCGCCCGCGGGGGGCGCGGGGGCGGACTGCGGCTGAGCCGGGAGGGGCTGCTGCGGGTGCTGGGGGTGGGCCTGCGGCTGGGGTGGCGCCGGTGGCTGGAGCGGTGGTTGGTGCGGCGGCTGCTGAGGGGGGTGGGGAGGCTGCGGGGCCGCCCCCTGACCCGGGCCCGGCGGCTGCGGCTGCGGCTGCGGCTGCGGCTGCGGCTGTGCAGGCTGCGGCTGCGGCTGCGGCTGTGCAGGCTGCGGATGGGGCTGTGCAGGTTGCGGCTGGGGCTGGGGAGGGTGTGGCGGCGGGGCCTGCGCGTGCGGAGGGTGCGGAGAGAAGCCACCCGCCGCGAGACCGCCCGGCGACGGTGCGGGGACGGGCCACTGTGCCCCGAAGCCTGGGTGGGCGCCTTGGGCACCGCTGTGCTGCATCCGGACCCCAACTCCGTCTCAAGGTGTGCGAGCGTCGCCGCGCAACGCCCGGTGTGATGCTGTGCGTTCGGCTACTGACGGTACCGTCCCCGGCCGCCCCTGTGGGAACGGCCGGGTCCGCTCCCGAGTGCCCGACGCGGCCGGGCCGCCCGGCGGTTCCCTCCCACGGACCGCGGGCCGCCCGGGAAAAGCGGCCTGTCCCCTCCGCCGACGGCGCTGCTCAGGCGGCGATCTCGGCGTGCGCGGCCAGCAGCATCGCCGGGTCGGGGCTCTCCAGCACGGCCGGTTTGGCGAGCCCTTCGAGGACGATGAAGCGCAGCCGGTTGCCGCGCGACTTCTTGTCGACCTTCATCGTCTCCAGCAGCTTGGGCCACTGGTCACCACGGTAGGTGACGGGCAGCCCGACCGACTCCAGCACCGCACGGTGCCGGTCGGCGGTCGCGTCGTCGAGCCGGCCCGCGATCCGGCCGAGCTCGGCGGCGAAGACCATCCCCACCGAGACGGCCGCGCCGTGGCGCCAGTTGTAGCGCTCGTTCTTCTCGATGGCGTGCCCGAGCGTGTGCCCGTAGTTGAGGATCTCCCGGCGGCCCGACTCCTTCAGGTCCTCCGAGACGACCTCGGCCTTCACCCGGATCGCACGTTCGATCAGCTCCGTGGCGTGGGGGCCCTGGGGCGTCCTGGCCGCCTGCGGATCGGACTCGATCAGCTCGAGGATGGCCGGGTCGGCGATGAAGCCCGCCTTGATGATCTCGGCGAGACCGCTGACGTAGTCGTGGACGCCCAGCGACTCCAGTGCCGCCAGGTCGCACACCACCCCGGCGGGCGGATGGAAGGCGCCCACCAGGTTCTTGCCCTCGGCGGTGTTGATGCCGGTCTTGCCTCCCACGGCCGCGTCGACCATGCCCAGCACCGTCGTGGGCACGGCGACCCAGCGCACCCCGCGCAGCCACGTCGCCGCCACGAATCCGGCCACGTCCGTGGTGGCCCCACCGCCGACTCCGACGATCACATCGGTGCGGGTGAAGCCGGTCTGCCCCAGCGCCTTCCAGCAGTAGGCCGCGACCTCGGCGGTCTTGGACTCCTCCGCGTTGGGCAGCTGGACGGCGATCGCCTCGTACCCCTGCTCGGCGAGGTCCTCGCGCAGCGCCTCACCCGTGGAGGCCAGCGCCTCGGGGTGCAGGACGGCGACACGCTGGGCTTGTGAGCCGATGAGCTGGGGAAGCTCCCCGAGGAGCTGCCGGCCGACGAGCACCTCGTAGGGGGAGGTGCCCGCAGAGCCGCCCACGGTGATACGGGACACGGACGGGTGAGGGGTGGTCATCGCTGGTTCTCCGGCTGGGTGGACGGGAGCTGAAGGGCGGCGAGGATCTCGTCGGCGACCTGCTCGGGCGTGCGGTCCTCCGTGCTGACGACGACGCGGGCCACCTCGGTGTACAGCGGCCTGCGCTCCTCCATCAGGGCGCGCCACTGCTGACGGGGGTTGATCATGAGCAGCGGGCGTGCGGCGTCCAGGCCGACGCGCTTGACGGCCTCGGAGACGCCCATTTCCAGGAACGCCACCGGGTGTCCGGCCAGCAGCGCCCTGGTCTCGTCGGCCAGCACGGCGCCGCCGCCGAGGGCGAGGACGCCCGTGTGCTCGGCGAGCGCGGTGCGCACGGCCGCCCGCTCCAGTTCGCGGAAGTGCGGCTCCCCCTCGTCGAGGAAGATCTCCGAGATCGGCTTGCCGGCCGCCGCGACGATGTCCTCGTCGGTGTCGCGGCAGGTCACTCCCAGGCGCTCGGCCAGCAGCGCGCCGACCGTCGACTTTCCGGCGCCCATGGGGCCGACGAGCACCACCGCGGGGCCACTCACTTGATCTCCAGGGAGTCGAGGTAGCCGCGCACGTTGCGGCGGGTCTCCGGCACGCTGTCGCCGCCGAACTTCTCGGCGACCGCGTCCGCCAGCACGAGCGCCACCATCGCCTCGGCGACGATCCCCGCCGCCGGCACCGCGCACACGTCCGAGCGCTGGTGGTGGGCCTTGTCCGGTTCGCCGGTGCGCACGTCGACGGTGGCCAGGGCGCGCGGCACGGTGGCGATCGGCTTCATCGCCGCCCGCACCCGCAGCAGCTCGCCGGTGGACAGACCGCCCTCGGTGCCGCCGCTGCGGCCAGAGGCGCGGCGGATGCCGTCCTCGGTGGCCAGGATCTCGTCGTGCGCCTCCGAGCCCGGCACCCGCGCCAGATCGAAGCCGTCGCCCAGCTCGACGCCCTTGATCGCCTGGATGCCCATGAGCGCCCCGGCCAGCCGCGCGTCCAGCCGCCGGTCCCAGTGCACGTGCGAGCCCAGTCCGACGGGCACGCCGTGCGCGACGACCTCCACGACACCGCCCAGCGTGTCACCGTCCTTGTGCGCCTGGTCGATCTGCGCGACCATCGCCTCGCTCGCGTCGGCGTCCAGGCACCGCACCGGGTCGGCGTCCAGCCGCGCGACGTCCGCCGGCTGCGGGACCGTGCCGTAGGGCGCCTTGGCGGCGCCCAGCTCCACCACGTGGGAGACGAGTTCGACGCCCGCCGTCTCGCGGAGGAAGGACCGGGCGACGGTGCCCAGCGCCACGCGTGCCGCGGTCTCGCGCGCGGAGGCGCGCTCCAGGATCGGGCGGGCCTCGTCGAAGCCGTACTTCTGCATCCCGGCGAGGTCGGCGTGGCCGGGGCGGGGGCGGGTCAGCGGGGCGTTGCGGGCCAGCTGCTCCAGCTCGTCGGCCTCGACGGGGTCGGCCGCCATCACCTTCTCCCACTTGGGCCACTCGGTGTTGCCGATCATGACCGCGACCGGCGAGCCGAGGGACCGCCCGTGGCGTACGCCGCCGAGGAAGGTGACCTCGTCGCGTTCGAACTTCATGCGGGCGCCGCGGCCGTAGCCGAGGCGGCGGCGCGCCAGCTCGTCGGCGACCATGTCCGTGGTCACCGGGACGCCGGAGGGGAGGCCCTCCAGCGTCGCCACGAGTGCGGGGCCGTGCGACTCCCCGGCGGTCAGCCAGCGCAACCTGCTCAACTGTGCTCCTCTCGGCCGCCATGCGGCCCGTCCTCTTTCCTGGGAGCGATCCTCCCATGCCGGTGGCGAGGGCCTGGTCCCGTGCCCACCCTCCGGACAGTGCGCGGGGCCGGCCGCCCGGCCCTGCGTCAGACGGTGCGGGAGCACAGCTCCGCCTCGCCCGCGGCCCGCATGGCGGCCAGGGGGGCCGGGCTGCGCCCCGTCATCTGCTCGACCTGGAGCACCGCCTGGTGCACCAGCAGGTCGAGCCCGCCGATGACGGTGCCGGGCCAGGCGGCGGCCAGCGGGGTGGGCCACGGGTCGTAGAGGACGTCGAAGAGGGTGCCGCCGGACGCGGGCACCGCCTGGGCGAGCCCGTCCGTCGCCCCCGCGGGCGTGGTGGACACCACGAGCGGCGCCCGCAGCCCCTCGGCGGCCCGCGCCCAGTCCGCCGTCCGCACGGCCACTCCGAGCCGCTCCCCCCAGCCGCGCATCTCGCGGGCCCGCTCCTCGCTGCGGACGTAGGCGGTGACCTCGCCTTCGCAGACGCGGGAGAGGGCGGCCAACGCGGAGGAGGCGGTGGCTCCGGCGCCCAGCACGGTGGCGGACTCGACGCCGCCGATGCCGCGCTCCTCAAGCGCGGCGACCATGCCGGGGATGTCGGTGTTGTCGCCGAACGCGCGTCCTTCCCCGGTGAGCACGACCGTGTTGACGGCCTCCACCGAGGCGGCCGTCTCGCTGACCTCGTCGAGCAACGGCAGCACGGCCCGCTTGAGCGGCATGGTGAGCGACAGACCCGCCCACCGCGCGTCCAGTCCTGCGAGGAAGTCCGCGATGCCCTCCTCGGCGACCTCGTACCTGTCGTAGGTCCACGCGTCGAGCCCGAGTTCGGCGTAGGCGGCCCTGTGCAGCACCGGCGAGAGGGAGTGGGCGATCGGTGAGCCGAGGACCGCGGCGCGGGTGGCGGTCTCGGAAACGGGGTGGGGCATCAGCCGCCGCTCTCCTTACTTCTTGCGCTGTTCCTTGTTGAAGTCCTGGACGTTCTCGCGGTGCTCGCTCGGGTCGTCGGTGAAGCGGGTGTCCCCCGGCTTGACCGTGACGAAGTACAGCCAGTCACCCGCGGTCGGGTCGAGTGCGGCCGTTATCGCCTGGTGCCCCGGGTTGCCGATCGGCCCCGGCGGGAGCCCCTTGTGCAGATAGGTGTTGTACGGCGAGGGGTACTTGGTGTCGGCGACCGAGGTGTTCAGCGTGGAGCGGCCCATCGCATAGTTGATCGTCGAGTCGAAGCCGAGAGCCATGTTCTTGTCGAGGCGGTTGTAGATGACCCGGGAGACCTTGCCGAACTCGTGGTCCTCCTGCGCCTCGGCCTGCACGAGCGAGGCGATGGTGATGATCTCCTCCGGCGTCTTGTCCGCCTTCTTCGCCTCGTCCTCGAGCCCGGTCTTGGCGTACTCGGCCTCCGCGCGGTCGACCATCTTGCGGAGCACGTCCTTGGGGGCGCTGTCCTTGCCGACGCTGTACCTGGAGGGGAAGAGGAAACCTTCCGGCTTGCCGTGTGCCCACTCGGGCAACCCGATGTCGCCCGAGGCGGCCGCCTTCTTGGTGGTGCCCTCGGGGACGTCGAGCTTCTTGTCGATCTCCTCGTAGATCCTCTTGGCCCGCCAGCCCTCGGCGATGATGAGGCCGTTCTGGCTCGCCGGGTCGAGCATCATCTCCACGGCGTCGGCCCCGGACATCTTCTTGCGGAGGGTGTAGGTGCCGGCCTGGATGCGCTTGTCGCCCGCCGCCTCCACGAAGGCCCCGGCGCTCTTGACCACGCCCGCCTTGTGCAGGACCTGGCCCATCTCCATGAGCGAGGCGCCCTCGGGAACGTCCACCATGACGTCGCCCGAGCCCTTGCCCGGGTAGTCGGGCGCCGGGGAGAAGTGCGACTGGTAGAAGTCGTAGCCGGCATAGCCGACGACACCGACACCGGCGACGAGGGCCGCGGAGATGACCAGGCCGCAGCCGCGGCCGCGCTTGGTGCCGCCCCCGCCCCTGCGTCCGCGTCGGCGGCCCGCGTCGCCGTCCGCCTCGTCCTCGTCCTCGTCCTCGTTCCATGGAGTGCCGGAATCGTCGTCGTCCCGGTCCAGGAAGAAGGCACGCTCGCCCTGGTCGGGGCCCGGGTCCCAGCCGGTTTCCGGGTCGGCGCCGTTCCCGGGCGCCTGCCGGTGGGCGGGAACGGGACCGCCCTCGTGCGGGTGCTGCGGGGGAGCGGACTCGGTCAGGTAGCCGTACGGCGCTTCGTACGGCGCGGCGGTCTCGCCCGTGTGCTCCGAGGCCGGATAGGCGCCCACCGGATACGGGCCCGTGGCGTACTCGCCGGTCGAGTACTCACCGGTGGCGTACTCACCCGTGGCGTAGTCGCCGACGGGGTACGCGCCCGTGCCGTACTCCCCCGTCGGGTACTGGCCGGTGTGCGGGCCTCCGGCCGGGTACTCCCCGGTCGCGTACTCACCCGACGGGTAGCCGAGGGTGCCGTACTCCCCTGACGGGTACTCCCCCGACGCGTACGCCCCCGCGCCGTACGCCCCTGTCGCGTATCCGCCCGTCGGGTACGCGCCCGTGCCGTACTCCCCTGCCGGGTACTCCCCCGTCGCGTACCCGAGGGCGCCGTATCCCTCCGAGGGGTGTTCGCCCGTCGGATAGGCGCCGGTGGCGTACTGCCCGGTGCCGTAGGGGTCCGCAGTCTGACCGGCCTGGTGATGTCCTTGGGTGTCGGCGTACGACGCCGGGGCGTACGTCTGCCCGTGCCCCTGCGAGGCGTACGGGTCGTGCTGGTGATCGAACCAGCCACCGTCGCCGTACTGCTGCGGGTACTGCTGTGGTGCGTACTGCTGCTCGGCGTACTGCTGCTCGGCGTGGGGCGGCGGCTGATTCCAGCCACCGGGGTATGCGGGCTGCTGATCCCTGTAGAGAGGGTCGTCAGGGTCCCATGCTTGGGAGCCCTGTCCCCGGCCATACTCAGTCATCGATCCCCTTGAGACGCGAGAGCGGCAGCCGGGCCGCGTGCCGGGGTGTCCGGGTCGAAACCGGCCCTGGGCGTGTGGGGCACGCGTGAGGGTGCGGCGGCTGCCGTGTCGCGCGGAACGTTACCGCACAGCGGTCAGACAACCACTTCGACGCGGTGCCCCGGCGGACCCCCCGAGCTGCGCTCCGTCTCCAGCGCGTTCTGCAGGATCACCACGGCCGCCGCCTGGTCGATGCGTGCACGTCCCTTCTTGGAGCTGACGCCCGAGGCCCGCATGCCCGCCGCGGCGGTGACCGTGGAGAGGCGTTCGTCCACGAGCCGCACCGGGACCGGTGTGATGTTTTTCGCCAGCTGCTCGGCGAACGCGCGCACCTTGGCCGCCGCCGGGCCCTCCCCGCCGCTGAGCGACCGGGGCAGTCCGACGACGACCTCCAGCGGCTCGTACTCCTCGGTCAGCGCGGCCAGCCGCCGCTGCGCCGCCGGGACGTCCTTGCCCGGCACCGTCTCGACGGGGGTCGCGAGGACCCCGTCGGGGTCGCTGCTCGCGACCCCGATCCGGGCGTCACCGACGTCGACGGCGAGCCGCCTGCCGCGCCGGAAGGACGCCACGGCCCCGGGGTCCACCGCGTCCATCAGGCGTTGCCCCCGGCCTCGGCCACGAGGCGCTCGACGGCGGCGACGGCCTCGTCGACGGCCTCCGGGTTCTGGCCGCCGCCCTGGGCGACGTCCGGCTTGCCGCCACCGCCGCCGCCCAGCGCCTTGGCGGCCGTACGCACCAGGTCACCGGCGCGCAGCCCGGCCTCGCGGGCGCCCTCGTTGGTGGCGATGACGGTGAGCGGGCGGCCGTTCGTGACGGCGAACAGCGCGACGACGGCGGGGCGGCTGCCGAGGCGCTGGCGCACGTCCAGGACGAGGGTGCGCAGGTCGTCGGCGGCGGTGCCGTCGGGAACCCGGGCGGCGGCCAGCGCGGTGCCGCGCACGTCCTTGGCGCCGTCGGCGATCCCGGCGGCGGCCTGGAGGACCTTCTCGGCCCGGAACCGCTCGATCTCCTTCTCGGCGTCCTTGAGCCGGGTCAGCATCCCGGAGATCCGCTCGGGCAGCTCCTCCGAGCGGCCCTTGACGAGCTCCGTCAGCTGCGAGACGACGGTGTGCTCGCGGGCCAGGAACGTGTAGGCGTCCACGCCGACCAGCGCCTCCACGCGGCGCACGCCGGAGCCGATGGAGGACTCGCCCAGCAGCTTGACGAGGCCGAGCTGGGAGGTGTTGTGCACGTGGGTGCCGCCGCACAGCTCCTTGGAGAAGTCGCCGATGGTCACCACGCGCACGGTCTGGCCGTACTTCTCACCGAACTCGGCGAGCGCGCCCTGCTTCTTGGCGTCGTCGATGCCCATGTACTCGGCGTGCACGTCGAGTTCCCTGGCGAGCACCTCGTTGATCTTCTGCTCGACGTCGGTGAGCACGGTCCCCGGAACGGCGGCCGGCGAGCCGAAGTCGAAGCGGAAGCGGCCCGGCGCGTTCTCCGACCCGGCCTGGGCGGCCGTGGGGCCCAGCGCGTCACGCAGCGCCTGGTGGGTGAGGTGGGTGGCGCTGTGGGCGCGGGCGATGGAACGGCGCCGGTCCCCGTCGATCTGCGTGTGCGCCGCCGAGCCGACGGTGACCTCACCGACCTGGACGGTGCCCTTGTGCACGCTGACGCCGGGCACCGGCTGCTGGACGTCGCGCACCTCGATGACGGCGCCGCCCTCCAGCCGGATGCGGCCGGTGTCGGCGAGCTGGCCGCCGCCCTCGGCGTAGAAGGGGGTGCGGTCCAGGACGACCTCGACGTCGTCGCCCTCACTGGCGGCGGGCGAGGAGACGCCGTCGACCAGCAGGCCGACGACGGTGGCCTCGCCGGAGGTCTCGAAGTAGCCGGTGAAGTCGGTGGCGCCGGAGCTGTCGGCGATCTCGCGGTAGGCCGACATGTCGGCGTGGCCGGTCTTCTTGGCCTTGGCGTCGGCCTTGGCGCGCTCCCGCTGCTCCTTCATCAGCCTGCGGAAGCCCCGCTCGTCCACCGACAAGCCCTGTTCGGCGGCCATCTCCAGGGTGAGGTCGATGGGGAAGCCCCAGGTGTCGTGGAGCAGGAACGCCTTGTCGCCGGACAGGACGGTGCCGCCGGACTGCTTGGTCTCGGTGACGGCGCCGTCGAGGATGTTGGTGCCGGCCTTCAGGGTCTTGAGGAAGGCGGCCTCCTCGGCGAGCGCGACGGTCTCGATGCGCTTGCGGTCGGTGATCAGCTCGGGGTACTGCTGCCCCATCGTCTCGATGACGACGTCGAGGAGGTCCTGGACGACCGGCCCGGTGGCGCCCAGGATGCGCATGTTGCGGATGGCGCGGCGCATGATGCGGCGCAGCACATAGCCGCGGCCCTCGTTGCCCGGGGTGACGCCGTCGCCGATGAGCATGACCGAGGTGCGGATGTGGTCGCTGACCACGCGCAGCGACACGTCGGTCTGTTCGGCGGCGCCGTAGGAGACACCGGTCAGCGCGGTGGCCTTGTCGATGACGGCGCGCGAGGTGTCGATCTCGTACATGTTGTGCACGCCCTGGAGGATCATCGCCAGGCGTTCGAGACCGAGACCGGTGTCGATGTTCTTGCTGGGCAGGTCGCCGAGGATCTCGAAGTCCGTCTTGGTGGAACCCTCGCCCCGCTCGTACTGCATGAAGACGAGGTTCCAGATCTCCACGTACCGCTCGTCGTTGACGGCCGGGCCGCCCTCGCGGCCGAACTCGGGCCCGCGGTCGTAGTTGATCTCCGAGCAGGGCCCGCACGGACCCGGAACGCCCATGGACCAGTAGTTCTCCTCCATGCCCAGGCGCTGGATGCGCTCCTCGGGCACCCCGACGACGTCGCGCCAGATGCGCTCGGCCTCGTCGTCCTGCTCGTAGACGGTGATCCACAGGCGCTCGGGGTCGAGGCCGTAGCCGCCCTGCGCCTGGGGACTGGTCAGCAGCTCCCAGGCGAGCTTGGCGGCGCCTTCCTTGAAGTAGTCGCCGAAGGAGAAGTTGCCGCACATCTGGAAGAAGGTGCCGTGCCGGGTGGTTTTGCCGACCTCCTCGATGTCCGGCGTGCGCACGCACTTCTGCACGCTGGTGGCGCGCGACCAGGGCGGGGTGACCTCGCCCAGGAAGTACGGCTTGAAGGGGACCATGCCCGCGGGCACCAGCAGCAGCGTCGGGTCGTCCGCGATCAGCGACGCCGACGGCACGACGTGGTGCCCCCGCTCCTCGAAGAAGCGCAGCCAGCGGCGGCGGATTTCAGCCGACTCCATCAGTGGTCCTCATTCCGGTCGTTCGAGTGGTGGGGGTGGGCCTGGGGGCCGCTCGGGTCCCGGCGGGGCGCGGGGTGGACGGTGCCCAGTTGCGGGGTGCCCTGCTGCGGGGCGCTCTGCTGGCGCGGAAGCGAGGCCGTCCGGCGGCCGGGGAGCCGGGGCACGGGGCCGGGCTCCTCCGGTGCGTCGAGGCCCAGCGCGTCCTTGAGTTCACCTTCGCGCTGCGCCATTCCGGCGCGGACGTCGAGGGCGAACTCGCGCAGCCGGTGGCCGCCTTCGACGGCCTTGTCTGCCGCGCGGACGGCCAGCGCGTCGGGCGCGAGGCTGCGGATCTTGCGCTGGACCTTGGTGGTGGCCCAGACACCGGCTGCGGCGCCCGTGGTGAACCAGAAGGCTCGGCGGAACATGCGGGATCAGCCCCTTCGGCGCTTGCGGCCGCCGCGCCGGGCGGCGGGGACGGTACGGCCGACGACGACGTTTCCCGCGTCCCGCGTCCCCTGGGACCCGGGCTCCTTGCGGCCGAGCGCGCGCCGTACGCCGTAGCCGAACGCCGCGACCTTGACGAGCGGGCCGCCGAAGGTGGTGGAGACCGTGGAGGAGAGAGCGGACGCGTTGGAGGTGACCTCCTGGACGTCGGAGGCGATCGCGTCGACGCGGTCCAGCTGGGTCTGTGCGGAGCGGACGGTCGCCGACGCCTCTCCCAGGAGGGGGACTGCCTGCTCTGTCACGCCCGTCACCAGCTTGGTCGCCGCCTTGAGCGTCTGTGCGAGCCTCACCAGCACCACGGCGAGGAACGACACCAGGATCGCCCAGAAGACGGCCACGAGGAGACCGGCCACTTCTCCACCGGACACGCTGCACCGCTTCCCTTGAGGTCATGGGGTCGGCCGCCGCTCGCCGGGTGGCCGACCGCGGCGGCGTATGAGGTACCGACCTTATCGCGTGGCGGGAGTGGCCCTGTACCGGATTCCGGCCCTGGACACCCGCGGGGTGTACCGGTGGGGATCGAGCGGGAGGGAAGCCGGAGGGGAAACGCCGCGGCCCGCCCTCGCGGACCGGCTGTCGCCGGTGCCGAAGGGCGGGCCGCTGGGGAACCGCTGAGGTCAGCGCGCGTAGTACTCGACGACGAGCTGCTCGTCGCAGATCACCGGGATCTCCTTGCGGTTGGGGTCCCGGTCCAGGCGGAACGCGAGCGCCTGCAGGTTGACCTGCAGGTAGCGCGGGGTCTCGCCCTCGCCCGCGTAGCCACCCTCACGGGCGACCTGGAAGGGGTGCTTCTGACGGCTGCGCTCGCGCACCATCACCACGTCGTCGGGACGGACGCGGAAGGACGGCTTGTCGACCTTGCGGTCGTTGACGCTGATGTGGCCGTGCACGACCATCTGGCGCGCCTGGTAGATGGTGCGGGCCAGGCCGGCCCGCAGCACGAGCGCGTCAAGACGCCGCTCCAGCTCGACGACCAGGGCCTCACCGGTCTTGGCGTCGGTCTTGCGCGCGCGGTCGTAGGCGCGGCGCATCTGGCTCTCGCTGATGTCGTACTGCGCGCGCAGGCGCTGCTTCTCCAGCAGACGGACCTTGTAGTCGCTGTTCTGCTTGCGGCCCCTGCCGTGCTCCCCGGGCGGGTACGGGCGCTGCTCGAAGTACTTGACGGCCTTCGGGGTCAGCGCGACACCCAGGGCACGCGACTTCTTGACCTTGGGACGCGACTGGTTCACGTTGAACAGACCTCCGTGTAAGTTAGGTGAGCCTTACCTTAGCTGAGGAGTACGCATGTTTCGACCTGGGATCCCCCTGCCTGGCACACACGCCGAGGAGGAACAGCCGCGTCCCGTGGAAGACGCCCGGCAGCCGACCGCCGCCGAACGTGTACGAACCCTCGCGCAATCCAGCGTATCCGCCCTGCTCACCATTCCCGGCGCCGCCCAAGCCGGCCCCGACCCGGCGGCCGGCATCCCCGAGGCCCGCGCCGTCACCCCCGGCGGAGACGTCATCGTGCTGGTTGCGGCGGACTCCGTGGAAGCGCGCGTGTGCGCCTACGCGCAGGACGACGACCTCGCCGCGGTGATGGAGATCACGGACGTGGCGCCGGTCTCCGTACCGCACCGCGTGCGCGGACGCGCCTGGATCGCCGGCTGGCTCACCCCCGTACGCGGTGACGAGCGCGCCGCCTGCGCCCGCCTGCTGGCCGAGGCCGCCCCCTCCGCGCCCGTCGCCGGATCGTCCCGCCAAATGCTGCGGCTGGAGGTCGGCGAGGCCTACGTCGACGACCTGTGGGGCGCCGAGGAAGTGGAACCCGACGCCTTCGCCGACGCGTCACCCGACCCCCTCGCCGCCCACGAGGCGGAACTTCTCCAGCACCTGGCCGCGGCCCACGCCGAGCAGGTGCGCGCACTGTGTGCCTGCCAGGGGTGGGAGCGCGCCGCGCCGCTGGCCCTGGACAGGTTCGGACTGCGCGTGCGGGGCTGGAACGCCGCCGGCGCCTGCCTGGACACCCGCTTCGACTTCGCCGAGCCCGTCGCCTCCGTCGCCGGGCTGCGGCACGCGATGCACTCCCTGTTCGCCCGGGGCGGCTGACGAGGCGCGCCCCGCCGGCCGCCCGCCGAGCCGTGCGGCAGAACGGCCGCGGTCGCCTGCCGCGCGGCTCCCCACAGCCCTCACTAGAGTGGATGTGTCCCTTTTATCCGGAGGTTTGCCCGGGAGTCGGCAGGGAGCGTGTGACGTCACCGGAGATCGACTACGCGGCCATCTTCGCCGCCTCGCCCAGCGCCTACGCGCTGCTGGGCCCCGACCTGGTCATCCGGGACGTCAACCGCGCGTATCTGGAGCTCACCCTGCGCATCAGGGACGAGCTGGTCGGACACCACATCTTCGACGTCTTCCCCGAGAACCGCGCCGACCCCGAGGCCGACGGCATCCGCAGCCTGAAATCCTCGCTGCACCGGGTCGTCACCTTCCGCAAGGTGGACGTCATCCCGCTCCAGAAGTACGACATCCCCGTCGCCGGCAAGCCCGGGGTCTTCGAGGAGCGCTGGTGGCACACGGTCAACACCCCCCTGCTGGCCCCGGACGGATCCGTGGACGCCGTGCTGTGCCGCGAAGAGGACATGACCGGCTTCATCCGCTCCTACCAGCAGCAGCACGGCAGCGTTCCCGCGCTCACCGAGGCCACGGCCGACGGCGCGGACCTGCCCGCGCGGGACGGCACGCGGGTCGCGGTCCGTGAGGGCGCGCAACCGGCCGAGCCCCGCTCCCGCAAGGCCGCACCCGACCTGACGACACAGCTGTACGCGCGGGCCCAGGAACTCGTCCGGATCAACGAGGAACTGCGCCGGTCCAACGCCCAGGAGCGGCAGGTGGCACTCACCCTCCAGGAGGCGATGCTCTACTCGCCGGGACTCCCCCGGCCGAACGTCGCCGTCCGCTACCTGCCGGCCGCCGGAACCCTCAACGTGTGCGGCGACTGGTACGACGTGACCGACACCCACGAGGGCAGATTCGCGGCGGCCGTCGGCGACGTCGTCGGCCACGGCCTGGAGGCGGCCGCGGTCATGGGCATGCTGCGCAGCGCGCTCAGCGCGGCGATGCGCGCCACGGACGGACCCGCCAGGGCCCTGCAGGTCCTGGGCCTGTACGCGGGCACCGTCGAGGGGGCGATGAACGCGACAGCCGTCAAGATCGTGGTGGACAGCCAGCACCGCACGCTCACCTACAGCAGCGCGGGGCACCCACCAGCGATCCTGCGGCGCCAGGACGGCACCTGCGAACTCCTCGACCAGGCCACCGACCCGCCGCTGGCCACCCGCGCCGACGAGGCGGAACCGCGCGCACAGGCCACCAGGGCCTACACCCCCGGGGACATCCTCGTCCTCTACACCGACGGCCTCATCGAACGCCGGGACGAGGACATCGACACGGGGCTCGCACGGCTGACCGCGACCGTCTCCGAACGCGGCAGCCTGGGCCCCGAGGACCTGGCGGACGCGCTGCTGGCCGGGATGGGCGTCAGCGAGGGATCCGGGGACGACGTCGCGCTGGTCGTCATCCGGCTGTAGCGGACCCCTGCTCGCCGCTGGACGGGCGCTGGACGTCCTCCCCGCGCAGGCGGGCCCTGACGCGTTCGGCCACCTGGGCGTAGCGGGCCTCCGTGCCGTACCCGGTGGGCTCGTAGTAGCGCTTGCCGTGCACCTCGTCGGGTGCGTACTGCTGCGCCGCGATACCGCCGGGAAGGTCGTGCGGATACTGGTAGCCCTTGCCGTGCCCCAGCTTCTGCGCGCCCTTGTAGTGGCTGTCCCGCAGATGGGACGGCACGGGCCCGGCGTGCCCCGCCCGCACGTCCGCGAGCGCCGCGTCGACGGCGAGGTAGACCGCGTTGGACTTGGGCGCCAGCGCCAGCGCCACCGTGGCCTGGCTCAGCGTGATCCGGGCCTCGGGGAAACCGATCATGGCCACGGCCTGCGCCGCGGCCACCGCCGTCTGGAGCGCCTGCGGATCGGCGAGCCCGATGTCCTCGCTCGCGGAGATCATCAGTCGGCGGGCGATGAACCGGGGGTCCTCCCCCGCCTCGATCATCCGCGCCAGGTAGTGCAGCGCCGCGTCCACATCCGAGCCGCGGATGGACTTGATCAGCGCGCTGGCCACGTCGTAGTGCTGGTCGCCCGCCCGGTCGTACTTGACCGCGGCCTTGTTGACCGCTTCCTCGACGGTGGACAGGGCGATGGTGGACTCACCCTTGGCCAGGGCCGCGCCCGCGCCCGCCTCCAGCGCCGTCAACGCGCGCCGGGCGTCACCGCCCGCGATGCGCAACAGGTGTGCCTCGGAGTCCTCGGGGAGGGCGACGCGGGCGTCGAGACCGCGCTCGTCGGCGACGGCCCGCCGCAGCAGCCCGCGGATGTCCTCGTCGGTCAGCGGCTCCAGCGTCAGCAGCAGGGAGCGGGAGAGCAGCGGCGAGATCACGGAGAAGTACGGATTCTCCGTCGTCGCGGCGATCAGGGTGACCCAGCGGTTCTCCACCGCGGGCAGCAGGGAGTCCTGCTGGGCCTTGCTGAACCTGTGGATCTCGTCGAGGAAGAGAACGGTCTCCTTGCCGTAGGCGCCGGAGGAACGGCGGGCGCCGTCGATGACGGCGCGCACCTCCTTGACCCCCGCGGTGATCGCCGACAGCTCCACGAACCTCTTGTCCGTGGCCTGGCTGACGACGTACGCGAGCGTCGTCTTGCCGGTGCCGGGAGGGCCCCACAGCATCACCGACGAGGACCCCGCGGGGCCGCCGCCGCCCTCTCCCACCAGGCGGCGCAGCGGCGAGCCCGGGCGCAGCAGATGCTGCTGCCCCACCACCTCGTCCAGGTTGCGCGGGCGCATCCGCACCGCAAGGGGGCTCGCGGAGGGGTCCTTGGCCTGGCGGTCTTCTGCTGCTGCGGTGAAAAGATCGGGCTCCACAACGGGAAACCCTAAGTCAGGCCACCGACAGCCGTCCCGCCCGCCGGGCCGCCCGCACGGGCCCGGCCCTCGGCGCGCGGGCTGCGCACGCCCACCGACGCCGAGGTCAGCCCGTCCAGAAGTCCCACCAGCGCGTGAGGACGAGAATGCCGATCACGCCGATGTGCAGCACCGGCAGCACCCACGGGAACTCGTCCGCGAAGCCGCGGACCCCCGCGGGCGCCGGCAGGAATCCGGACCTGACGTTGTGCGCGGTCACGTACCAGAACATGACGATGGTGATGACCCAGGCCAGGCAGCACCACAGGCACAGGTTGCCGATCACGTACAGCGACTGGTACTGGAGCCACGAGACGAAGCCGACACCGAAGAGGCAGCCCGCGTTGAACGTCAGCCAGTACCAGCGCGGGAAGGTGACGCGGGTGAGCAGACAGACACCGACACAGACGACGACGCCGTAGGCCACCAGACCGATCATGGGGTTGGGGGCGCCGAAGGCGGCGGCCTGGTCGCTCTGCATGATGTTGCCGCAGGCGATGACCGGGTTGATGCTGCACGCCGGCTTGAAGTTCTTGTCCTCCAGGAGCTTGAACTTGTCCAGCGTGATGACCCAGGACGCGAGCAGGCCCGCGGCGCCCGTGATGATCAGCATCCAGCCGAACGCCCTGCTCGCGCCGACGGCACCCCCCTTCGGTGCGTCAGCGGTCACATGCGCCTCACCGGGGGGTGCCGTCATCGTCATAGCCTTCGTCCCGTCATCTGGTCATGGCCGGTACCGGGCTCATTCTGCCCCAACTCGCTGTGTGGTCAGCGCAACTTGTCCCGCACCCCGGCCACCGCGGCCGCCAGCCGAACAGCGGTCTGCTCGCCGCTGGTGAGATCCTTGAGCTGGACCACGCCCTCGGCCAGATCGCGCTCGCCCAGGAGCAGCGCGAAGCGCGCCCCGGAACGGTTGGCCGACTTCATGGCGTTCTTCATGCCCTTGCCGCCGTAGGCGAGATCGGCCGCGACGCCCTCCCTGCGCAACTCGGTGACCAGGTGGAACAGCCGCCGCCTGGCCTCCTCGCCGAGCGGCACGGCGTACACCTCGGTGGCCGCGGGCAGCGCGAGATCCACGCCCTCCGCCTCCAGCGCGAGGACCGTGCGGTCCACGCCCAGCGCCCATCCGACGGACGGCAGCTGCGGCCCCCCGATCATCTCGGCGAGACCGTCGTAGCGGCCGCCGCCGCCGATGGCGGACTGGGATCCCAGGCCGTCGTGAACGAACTCGAAAGTGGTACGCGTGTAGTAGTCGAGTCCACGCACGAGCCGCGGATCGTCCTCGAAGGGGACGCCCGCGTCGGTCAGCAGCGCGCGCACCTCCTCGTGGAAGGCCTTGCACTCCTCGCACAGGTGGTCGCGCATCATCGGCGCCCCGGCCAACTGCCGCTGGACCCCCTCCCGCTTGTCGTCGAGCACCCGCAGCGGGTTGATCTCGATACGGGCCCGCGTCTGCTCGTCCAGGTCCAGGCCGCGCAGGAATTCCTGCAGCGCGCTGCGGTAGCCGGGGCGGCAGGTGCGGTCGCCCAGGGAGTTGAGCAGCAGCCGGAAACCGCTCAGCCCGAGCGAACGGTAGGCGTCGTACGCCAGGACGATCAGCTCGGCGTCCAGCGTCGGATCCTCGGCGCCGATGGCCTCGGCGCCCACCTGCGAGAAGTGCCGGTAGCGGCCCTTCTGGGGGCGCTCGTAGCGGTAGTAGGAGCCCGAATACCACAGCTTCACCGGGAGGTTGCCGCCCCGGTGGAGGTTGGCCTCCAGCGCGGCGCGCAGCACCGAGGCGGTGCCCTCGGGGCGCAGCGCCAGTTCGTCGCCGCCCCTGGTGGTGAGGGTGTACATCTCCTTCGTCACGATGTCGGTGGACTCACCGACACCGCGTGCGAACAGCTCGACGCTCTCGAATCCGGGCGTCTCCACATAGCCGTATCCCGACCTGCGCAGCGGCGCCGCCATGGCCTCGCGCACGGCGAGGTACGTCGCGGAGTCGGGCGGCAGCAGGTCGTAGGTGCCCCTGGGGGCGTTGAAGGTGCTCACGTGGCTTCTCGTCACATTCCTCGTCGCGGGGCGGCGTCGCCGACGCCGCCTCCCGGCCCGGCGGCCGCCACCTGCCGCAGGAAGGGGTTGGTGGCGCGCTCGGTGCCGATCGTCGTCTGGGGGCCGTGCCCGGCCAGCACCACGGTCTCGTCCTCCAGCGGCAGGCACACGCGCGCCAGCGAGCTGAGGATCTCCTCCGAGTCGCCTCCGGGCAGGTCGGTGCGTCCGACGGAGCCGGCGAACAGCAGGTCGCCCGAGAACAGCACAGGCGGTACGTCCGCCTGCTCGGGCATCCTGAAGGTCACCGACCCCTTGGTATGGCCGGGCGCGTGCGCGACGGTGAACTCCAGCCCGGCCAGCCGCAGCGCCGCGCCGTCGGACAGCTCATGGACGTCGTCCGGCTCGCCCACCGTCAGCTCGCCCATCAGGGGCGCTCCGATGGTCTGCCCGATGCCCTTCTCCGGGTCGCTCATCATGTAGCGGTCGGCCGGGTGGATCCAGGCGGGCACGTCGTGCGCACCGCAGACGGGGACGACGGAGGCGACGTGGTCGATGTGGCCGTGCGTGAGGATCACCGCGACCGGCTTGAGCCGGTGCTTGGCGACGGCCTCCCAGACCCCCTCGGCGGCCTGGTGGCCGGGGTCGATGATCACGCACTCCTCACCGGCGGCGGGGGCGACCAGGTAACAGTTGGTCCCCCAGGCCCCGGCGGGGAACCCCGCAACAAGCACGATCGTCCTTCGTTTCGTCCGACAGCGGATCACAGCGGCGAAGCGGCCGAGCAGGCGCTTCGCCGGTCAGGCAGCAGCCAGCCTACCGGCGCGGGCGTACGCCGGGCCAACAGGTACGAAGCAGCGACGAGGGCGGGGCGGCCCACAGGGGAGACGTATACGGTACGGGAACCCCCGCAGGTGCGACGCCTCGAAGGAGACGAGACCGTGGTCAGCAGTGAGCAGCGCAGAAAGCAGCTCGCCCGGGAGAAGTACGAGCGGTACCTCCAGCGCAAGGAAGCAGCAAGGCGCAGGGCCCGCGTCCGCAATACGGCGATCGCCGTCGGCGTGGTGCTCGTCCTCGCGGCCGGCGGCGCCTATGCCGCCACGGGCGGGCTGAACGGGGACGAGAAGAAGGACGAAGCGGCGGACAAGCCCTCGAAGGCCCCCACCAGCAAGGCCCCCGATCCCTGCGACGAGCCCGCCAAGGGCAAGCCCAGCGACAAGCAGTGGAAGAAGGAACCGGCCATGACGGTGGACAAGTCCGCCGACTACACCATGAAGCTGGAGACCAGCTGCGGGGACATCCCCGTCGAGATGGACGCGGACAAGGCCCCGCACACCGTCAACTCCTTCAACTTCCTGGCAGGCGAGAAGTACTTCGACCACTCGCCCTGCCACCGGATGACGGCGCTGCCCCAGCCCAAGCCCCTGTACGTGCTCCAGTGCGGCTCCCCGAAGGGCAGCCCGGCGGGCGGCCCCGGCTACGAGCTCGACGACGAGAACCTCAAGGGCGCCGAGTACCCGGCCGGCACCGTCGCGATGGCTAACAGCGGCCCGGACACCGGCGGCAGCCAGTTCTTCCTCGTCTACAAGGACAGCGCGCTTCCGCCCAACTACACGCCGTTCGGGAAGGTCACCGACTCCGGCATGAAGGTGCTCAAGAAGATCGCCGGCGCCGGAGTGGCGGCCCCGCAGGGCGACGGCCCGCCGAACGCGACCGTGGTGATCGACAAGGCTACGGTCCGTAAGTCCTGAAGGACCGGACGTCGCCGCCCGCGCATCCGCCACCCAGGCTGGGCAATTCGCCGCCCGCCGGATGCGGACAGCGCGGGCGCCGGTCGCCTATGTTGGCTGTGACGAGAACCGTGGACGATGCCGGGGGGCCAGCAACGCCCCTCCCGGGCATCTTGTGGAGGAGGCGCTGTGAGCAGCGACCCGTGGGGCCGCGTCGACGACGCGGGGACTGTGTACGTGCGTACGGCGGACGGCGAGAAGGTCGTCGGGTCGTGGCAGGCGGGCTCGCCCGACGAGGCCCTCGCCTACTTCAAGCGCAAGTACGACGGTCTGGTCGTGGAGACCGACCTGCTTGAGCGCCGGGTGAAGACCACCGACCTGTCGGCGAAGGACGCCACCGCCGCGATCGAGCACCTGCGCGAACAGGTCGACGCCCACCACGCGGTGGGCGACCTCGACGCACTGCGCGCCCGCCTCGACACGCTGGCCGGAACGGTCGAGACGCGCCGCGAGGAGCGCAAGGCCCGCAAGGCCCAGCAGTCCGAAGAGGCGCGCCACGCCAAGGAGGAACTGGTCGCCGAGGCCGAACAGCTGGCGGACAGCGACCAGTGGCGGGCTGCCGGCGAACGCCTGCGGGCGCTGGTCGGCACCTGGAAGGGTCTGCCGCGGCTCGACCGCAAGAGCGACGACGAGCTGTGGCACCGCTTCTCGCACGCGCGCTCCGCCTTCTCCAAGCGCCGCAAGGCGCACTTCGCGCAGCTCGACGCGCAGCGCGAGGAAGCGCGCCAGCGCAAGGAGAAGCTGGTCACCGAGGCCGAAGCGCTCTCCGGCTCGCGGGACTGGGGCCCCACAGCCGCCAAGTACCGCGACCTCATGCAGGAGTGGAAGGCCGCGGGACGGGCCCAGCGGGAACACGAGGACGACCTGTGGGCCCGCTTCCGGGGCGCCCAGGACGTCTTCTTCCAGGCCCGCGCCGAGGTCTTCGCCGAGCGCGACAGCGAGCAGCGCGAGAACCTCTCCCGCAAGGAGGAACTCGCCGCCGAGGCGGAGAAGCTGCTGCCGGTCACCGACTTGAAGACCGCGCGCGGTGCCTTCCGCGGCATCAACGAACGCTGGGACGCCATCGGCCACGTCCCGCGCGACGCGCGGCCCAAGGTCGAGGGCCGGATGCACGCCGTGGAACGCGCCATCCAGGAGGCCGAGGAGGCCGAGTGGCGCCGCACCAACCCCGAGGCGCGGGCCCGCGCGGCGGGGCTGACGGGCCAGCTCCAGGACGCCGTCGACAAGCTGCACGCGCAGTTGGACAAGGCACGGGCCGCGGGGAACACGGCCAAGGCCGCCAAGCTGGAACGCGAGCTGGAGGGCCGCCAGGCTCTGCTGGACCAGGCCCAGAAGGGCCTCCAGGAATTCGGCGGGTGACCCTCGCGGGGCGGCCGAACGTGACCCTCGCGGGGCGGCCGAACACCTCAAGCCCTGGCGGGGCGCGCCGGACGCTTGGGCTGAGGCCGTCCGCCATGCCGCCGGACACTCACCGTGGTGGTTGCGCACCGTAGCGGCGGACAAGGGAGGCGGGGGCCGTCAGCCCCCGCCTTCGGGGCGGAGCCCCGTGGGGGTTCGGGGGCGGAGCCCCGTGGGGGTCCGGGGGCGGAGCCCCCGGGTCCTGGCCGCCGCGACGGCGCGCGACCGCGGCGGCGCGGGTCCGGCGGAATGGCCGACGAACCGCACCACAGCGTTCGGTCGCACTACGAGGGCCGCCGCGCGGAGGTCACGCGGTAGACGTCGTACACGCCCTCCACCCCGCGTACGGCCTTGAGCACGTGTCCGAGGTGCTTGGGGTCGCCCATCTCGAAGGTGAAGCGGGAGACGGCGACGCGGTCGCGGGAGGTCTGGACGGCCGCGGACAGGATGTTGACGTGCTGGTCGGACAGGACGCGCGTGACGTCGGACAGCAGCCGGCTGCGGTCGAGGGCCTCGACCTGGATGGCGACGAGGAAGACGGACGACTGGGTGGGCGCCCACTCGACGTCGAGGATGCGCTGCGGCTCCTGGGTGAGGGAGTCGACGTTGACGCAGTCGGTGCGGTGCACCGAGACGCCGTTGCCCCGGGTGACGAACCCGATGATGGGATCGCCCGGCACGGGCGTGCAGCAGCGGGCGAGTTTGACCCACACGTCCGAGCCCGCGCCCTTGACGACGACACCCGGGTCGGCGCTGGAGCGCCGGCGCGAGGTCCGCGCCGGCATCGGCGGCGCGGTCTCCGCGATGTCCTCCTTGGCCTCGTCCTCCCCGCCGAGGGCCTGTACCAGCTTGTGGCAGACGCTCTGCGCGGAGACGTGGCCCTCGCCGATGGCGGCGTAGAGGGCGGAGATGTCGGGGTAGCGCATCTCGTGGGCGAGGGTGACCAGCGAGTCGCCGGTGAGGATGCGCTGGATGGGCAGGTTCTGCTTGCGCATCGCCCGCGCTATGGCGTCCTTGCCCTGTTCGATGGCCTCGTCGCGCCGCTCCTTGGTGAACCAGGCGCGGATCTTGTTGCGGGCGCGGGGTGACTTGACGAAGTTGAGCCAGTCCCTGGAGGGTCCCGCGCCGGAGGCCTTGGAGGTGAAGACCTCCACCGTGTCGCCGTTGTCGAGGGTCGACTCCAGCGACACCAGCCGGCCGTTGACGCGGGCGCCGATGGTGCGGTGTCCGACCTCGGTGTGCACGGCGTACGCGAAGTCCACCGGTGTGGCGCCGGCGGGCAGTGCTATGACGTCGCCCTTGGGCGTGAAGACGAAGGTCTCGTTGCGGGAGAGGTCGAACCGCAAAGACTCCAGGAACTCGCCGGGGTCCTCGGTCTCCTTCTGCCAGTCGAGGAGTTGCCGCAGCCACGACATGTCGTTGATCGTGTCGTCGGCGGCACCGCCCTTGCCACCGCCCTTGGGCGCGTCGGTGCGCACCTTGGAGGCGCCGGCGACGGCCTGCTGCTTGTACTTCCAGTGCGCGGCGATGCCGTACTCGGCGCGGCGGTGCATGTCGAAGGTGCGGATCTGCAGTTCGACGGGCTTGCCGCCGGGCCCGATGACCGTCGTGTGCAGCGACTGGTACATGTTGAACTTGGGCATCGCGATGTAGTCCTTGAACCGCCCGGGAACCGGGTTCCAGCGGGCGTGGACGGTGCCCAGCGCGGCGTAGCAGTCGCGCACGGTGTCCACGAGGACGCGGATGCCCACCAGGTCGTAGATCTCCGCGAAGTCCCGGCCGCGGACGATCATCTTCTGGTAGACGCTGTAGTAGTGCTTCGGGCGCCCGGTGACGGTGGCCTTGATGCGGGCCGCGCGCAGGTCGGCCTGGACCTCGTCGGTGACCAGCGCCAGGTACTCGTCCCGCTTGGGCGCCCGCTCGGCGACCAGCCGCACGATCTCGTCGTACATCTTGGGGTAGAGGATCGCGAAGGCGAGGTCCTCCAGCTCCCACTTGATGGTGTTCATGCCCAGCCGGTGGGCGAGCGGCGCGAAGATCTCCAGCGTCTCGCGGGCCTTCTGCTCCTGCTTGGACCGCTTGAGGTAGCGCATGGTGCGCATGTTGTGGAGGCGGTCGGCGAGCTTGATGACCAGGACGCGGGGGTCCTTGGCCATCGCCACGACCATCTTGCGCACCGTCTCGGCCTGCGCGGCCTCGCCGAACTTGACCTTGTCCAGCTTGGTGACGCCGTCGACGAGGAGCGCCACCTGGTCGCCGAAGTCGCGGCGGAGGGTGTCGAGGCCGTACTCGGTGTCCTCGACGGTGTCGTGCAGCAGACCCGCCATCAGAGTGGCCGGGTCCATGCCCAGCTCGGCGAGGATGGTGGTGACGGCGAGCGGATGGGTGATGTACGGGTCGCCGCTCTTGCGCTTCTGGCCGCGGTGCCAGCGCTCGGCGACCTGGTAGGCCCGCTCGATCTGGCGCAGCGTAGTGGACTCGATCTTGGGGTCGTTGCTGCGCACTATCCGCAGCAGGGGCTCCAGCACCGGATTGAACGGGCTGGAGCGCTGCACCCCCAGGCGCGCCAGACGGGCCCGTACGCGGTTGGAGGAGCCGGAGCGGCCCGAGACCCCGGAGACGGCACGCGCGGGCGCCACACGGTCCCTGGAGCCGCTCTCGGCGCTCTTTCCGCTCCGCCCTGAGCCGCTGGGCGGGCTGTCGCCCCGCTTCGTGGCGGTGTCGGCGGCCCTGGACCGTCCGGTGCCCTCGCTCTTCGCGGGCAGCGCGCCGTCGGCCGCGGCGCCCTGCCGGCGCTGCGCTGCCTCGCCGGCGGCCTCCGCTTCCTTGCGCTGTGCTGCGGTGAGCTGCTGGGCCTCGTCTGGCAAAAGCACTCCTCGGTCGACCCCAGGTCGGACTGCCATGGTAGCCATCCCGGCGGCGCGGCCCCTCCTCGAAGGGGGTGGGAAACTCCTCGGAGGGGGCGGGACCTCCGCTGAGACCTCCGCTGAGCGGGCTGGAGACGACGACAGGCGGCCTCCCCGCCGTCTGGCGACGTGTTACGGGGGGCCGCCTCGTACGCCGCCGTGGACAGCGGGGCGCGGGCCGCTCAGACGGCGAGCAGGGCGTCCAGTGGCGCGCCCGCGAGAGCGCGCTCGACCCTGCCGCGTCCTTCCAGGAAGCCGAGCTCCAGCAGCACGGCGAGGCCGACGACCTCGGCGCCGGTACGCCGCAGGAGCTGCACGGAGGCCTCGGCGGTCCCGCCGGTGGCGAGCACGTCGTCGACCACCAGCACCCGGTCGCCCTCGGTGAGCCCCTCGGCGTGGACCTCGATCCGGGCGCTGCCGTACTCGAGGTCGTACGCCTGGGAGAGCGTGGCCCCGGGCAGCTTGCCCGACTTGCGGACGGGCACGAAGCCGACGCCGGCGCGGACCGCCGTGGGGGCTCCCAGGATGAAGCCGCGCGCCTCCAGGCCGACGATCTTGGTGGCGCCGTGTTCCCGTGCGATCCCGGCCAGCACGTCCGTGAGGACGGAGAACGCCTCAGGGTCGGCCAGCAGCGGGGTGATGTCCTTGAACATCACCCCGGGCTTGGGGTAGTCGGCCACGTCGTGGATCCGGTCGGCCAGCAGCTCCCGCACACCGGCGGGGAGCTGCGAGGCGGTGGATGACTCGCGCGTACTCACCGCTCACCTGCGCCTTCCGGACGGCTTGCCGCGCCCGCGTGCGGGGGGCTGCCGCCGCTGCCCGGAGACCGCGGCGGCGGTACGCCCGTCGCGCTCGGCGCCGGGGCCGTCCTCGTCGCCGTCGTCGTCCGCTGCGTCCTGCTCGTGCGACTCGCGCTCCGCCGCCTTGGCCCGCTTGGTGTGCACGCGCCTGGCCAGGGCCTTCATCTCCGGCGTGCGCGACTTGAGGTCGGAGACCAACGGCGTGGCGATGAAGATCGAGGAGTAGGCGCCCGCGGCAAGACCGACGAACAGCGAGAGCGCGATGTCGTTGAGCATGCCGCCACCGAGCATGCCGCCACCGATGAACAGCAGACCCGCCACCGGCAGCAGCGCGACGACGGTGGTGTTGATGGAACGCACCAGCGTGCCGTTGATACTGCGGTTGGCGATCTCGCTGTAGGTGAACTTGGTCTGCTTGGTGACGTTCTTACTGCTCTCTCTCAGGCCGTCGAAGACGACGACCGTGTCGTAGAGCGAGTAGCCGAGGATCGTCAGCAGACCGATCACGGTGCCCGGTGTGACCTCGAATCCGACGAGCGAGTAGACACCGACGGTGATGGTGATGTCGTGCACGAGGGCGATGAGGGCGGCCACTGCCATCCGCCACTCGAAGGCGATGGCGAGATAGAGCACCACCAGGATCATGAAGATCCCCAGGCCCTGCCACGCCTTGTTGGCGATCTGCTCGCCCCAGCTCGGTCCGACCAGCTGGGCGTCGACCTTGTTCGGGTCGACCTTGAGCTCCTCGGCCAGCTTCTTCTTGACCTCGGTGGAGGTCTTGGTGTCGACCTCGGCGATCTGGATGCGCTTCCCGCCGTCGCCGAGCGCCTGGACGATGGCCTGGTGGCCGGAGACCTTCTCCGCGGTGTCCGTGGTCTGCTGCACGGAGGCGGTCGTCCTGGGCGTCGTGAAGACGGCGCCGCCCTCGAACTCGATGCCCATGTGGAGGCCGCGGACGACGAGCCCGACGATCGCCGTGATGGTGATCAGGATCGAGACGCTGTACCAGATCTTGCGGTGCCCGATGAAGTCGTAGCCGACCTCGCCGCGGTAGAGCCGGGCGCCGAGATTGCCGAGACGGGACATCTCACGCCTCCTTCGTGTCGGTGCTGACGGTGCGCCGGCCGCGCCGCAGGGGTGGCCTAGCTCCGAGCCGCTTGGGGTCGAGTCCCGACCAGGGGTGTCCGTCGGAGAAGAACTTCCTGCGGGCGAGCAACGTCATGACCGGCTTGGTGAAGAAGAAGACCACGACGACGTCGAGTGCGGTGGTGAGGCCCAGCGTGAACGCGAAGCCCTGCACCTTGCCGACGGTGGTGATGAACAGCACCACGGCGGCGAGGAACGAGACGAAGTCCGCCACCAGGATCGTGCGCCGGGCACGCGGCCAGGCACGCTGGACCGCGGGGCGCAGCGTACGGCCCTCGCGCACTTCGTCTCTGATGCGTTCGAAGTAGACGATGAACGAGTCGGCCGTGATGCCGATGGCGACGATGGCGCCGCAGACCGCCGGCAGGTTCAGCGCGAAGCCCATCGCCGGGCCCAGCAGCGTCATGATCGCGTAGGTCAGGACGGCGGAGACCAGCAGGCTCAGGATCGCGATGAACGACAGGCCCCGGTAGTAGAAGAGCAGGTAGAGGATCACCAGGCCGAGACCGATGGCGCCCGCGATCAGACCGGCCGTCAGCTGGTCGCTGCCCAGCGCGGCGGTGACGGTGGTGACGTCGGACTCCTCGAAGGAGAGCGGCAGCGCACCGTAGGAGAGGATGTTGCCCAGCTCCTGCGCGGACTCCTGGGTGAAGCTGCCGGAGATCTCCGCGTTGTTGGTCAGCTTCTCGCGCACGGTCGGCGCGGACTGGACCTGGCCGTCCAGCGTGATGGCGAACTGGTTCTGCGGCTGCGGCTTCTTCGAGAGCTTGCCGGTGATGTCGCCGAACTGGTCGGAGCCCTTGCCGTTGAACGACATCTGGACGATCCACTGGCTGCGCTGCTGGTCGAAGACCGCCTTCGCACTGTCGACGTTCTTGCCCTGGACGGCGACGGGACCGAGCGCGTACTTGATCGGTTCCTTGGCGTCACAGGCGACGATCGGCTGCGAGCCCTTGGAGGCGGCGGCCTTCTCGCTGGCCTTGGCGCGGGCTTCCTTGCTGCCGCAGTCCAGCGCGTTGAGCTTCTTGGCGACGTCGGCGGGGACCCCGGGCTGCTGCGGCTGCTGCGGCTGCTGCGGCGTCGTCGAGGGGTCGGGGGTCTCCTTCTCGCCACCGGACTTGGTCGGCGTCGGAGTGGGGTCCTGCGGAGCGGTCTTGGCGGTCAGGCCCTCGGTGACGGCGCGGCCCTGCCCGCCCTGTCCGCCTTCCTGACCCGAACCCTTGTCCGCGCTCTCGCCGGAGCCCTTGTCCCCGCCCTTGTCCGCGCTCTCGTCCGCACCCTTGTCGGACTTCTTGCCGGAGCCGGACGACGACGGATTGGGCTGTGGCTGCTTGCCCTTGCCGACCTGAGCGAGTGTCAGCACGGGGCGGAAGGAGAGCTGGGCCGTGGTGCCCACCTGCTCGCGCGCCTGCTGGGAGTTGGTGCCCTTGGGGATGTTGACGATGATGTGCCGATCGCCCTGGGTCTGGACCTCGGCCTCCGACACACCAAGACCGTTGACACGCTGCTCGATGATGCCGACAGCGGTGTCCATGTTGGTCTTGTTGATCGCGTTGGGCTTGCCGGGCTGGTTCTTGGCCTCGAGCGTGATGCTCGTGCCGCCCGCGAGGTCGATACCCAGCCGCGGAGACTTGTGGCCGG
This sequence comes from Streptomyces tubbatahanensis, assembly GCF_022699385.1. Taxonomy (NCBI): domain Bacteria; kingdom Bacillati; phylum Actinomycetota; class Actinomycetes; order Kitasatosporales; family Streptomycetaceae; genus Streptomyces; species Streptomyces tubbatahanensis. The sequence goes on from NZ_CP093846.1 coordinate 1,235,154, forward strand.
AGACGAACATCCCCGCGACCAGCCCGGCCATGACCAGCAAAATGAGCACTAGGGAGCGCCACGGCCTCCCCATGGCGCCGGAGGCCTTGCGGCCCCTCTTCGGTGCTGCCACCTTCTCGATTCTCCCTGTCCAACCGCCCGTGCCGCCCCGCGAGTTCGGCCGGGCGCGGCACAGCGGCGCGCGAAGTGGTCTGTGGACGTGCTCTACGCCGCCGGGCCTCGGGCTCCCGTTCGGCCAAGGGGGGTGCCCCGGCCCGCGGTCGGGTCGTGCCCCGGCCCGGCGGCGCCGACCTTACTTGGAGTCGGCGTCTTCGTCCCGCTTGCGGTCCTTGGACTCGGCGGTGTCGGCCTTGGCCTTCTCGGCCTCCGGCTCCTTGGACGACTCGGCGGACTTCGCCTCGTCCTCGTCCGCGTCCTTGCCCTCGGCGGCCTCGGCGGGCTCGCCGTCCTCGGGGCCCTTCTTGGCGAGGTCCAGCTTCGCGTCGGAGGACTCCCCGCCCTCGGTCAGCGAGGAGGCGTCGTCCGGAACCACCGTGTCGACGTCGAACTCCTCGCCCTCGGGACCGTTCGTGATGCGGTCGAACTCCTCATCGGAGAGCACGGCGCCGATGGCGTTCTTGGCGAACAGCGCGTGCGTGCCGGGCTCGATCTCCACGAGGACGGTGTCCTCCCGGATCTCCTTGACGACGGCGTACATACCCCCGATGGTCCGAATGCCCGTGCCGGGCTGCATCTGGTCACGCATCTGCGCGGCCTGACGCTGCTTCTTCTTGGCGGAGCGGGTCATCAGGAACATGGCCCCGATGATCACGATGAACGGGAGCAGAGCAATAGGATCCACGGCGGAAGAGTTCCTTCGCATGGCCGCGTCTCAGCGGCCTGGGTATTCGGGGTGGGCAGGCCTCCGCAGAGGGAGGGCGTCGGCGGAGTCTAAGCGAGCCTTCGCCGATGGAACAACGTCAAGCATGGCACCGAGGTTCCTGGCCCGACGCGTACGCGCACCGTCACCCTCCGAACAGGCCCTGCTGTCCAGGCCCTCCGGAGCCCCCTTGCGGGGTCTGCTGAGGCGGGGTGAGCCCCAGGTGAGCCCATGCGGCGGGGGTGGCGACACGGCCACGCGGTGTCCGGGCCAGCAGCCCCTCGCGCACGAGGAACGGCTCGGCCACCTCCTCCACTGTCTCACGCTCCTCGCCGACCGCGACGGCCAGCGTGGACAGCCCCACGGGGCCGCCGCCGAAGAGCTTCAGCAGGGAGCCGAGCACCGCGCGGTCGAGCCGGTCGAGGCCGCGCTCGTCCACCTCGTAGACCTCCAGTGCCGCGGAGGCGATCTGTCGGGTGATGACACCGTCCGCCTTGACCTGTGCGTAGTCCCTGACCCTGCGCAACAGCCGGTTGGCGATGCGTGGTGTGCCGCGGGAGCGCCCGGCGATCTCCACGGCGCCCTCCGGGTCGGTGTGCACTTCCAGCAGCTGGGCCGAGCGGCGCACCACCTGTTCCAGCTCGGCCGGCTCGTAGAACTCCATGTGCGCGGTGAAGCCGAAGCGGTCCCGCAGCGGCGGGGGCAGCAGCCCGGCCCTGGTGGTGGCGCCGACGAGGGTGAACGGCGGCAGCTCCAGCGGAATGGCCGTGGCTCCCGGGCCCTTGCCGACGATCACGTCGACGCGGAAGTCCTCCATGGCCATGTACAGCATCTCCTCGGCCGGGCGGGACATCCGGTGGATCTCGTCGAGGAAGAGCACCTCGCCTTCCTGGAGGGAGGAGAGGATCGAGGCGAGGTCTCCCGCGTGCTGGATGGCGGGGCCCGAGGTGATGCGGATGGGGGCGCCCATCTCCGCTGCGATGATCATGGAAAGTGTCGTCTTGCCGAGCCCGGGAGCCCCCGACAGCAGCACGTGGTCGGCCGTGCCGCCGCGCGCTCTCGCCGCCCGCAGCACCAGATCCAGCTGCTCGCGCACCTTGGGCTGCCCGATGAACTCCCCCAGCTGCTTGGGGCGCAGGGCGGCCTCCACCGCCTGCTCTTCGTCCTCGACCTGGGCGTCGACCAGTCGGTCCTCGTGCGTCATGACGTCACCGTGCCCGGTTCAGCGACTGGAGGGCGGACTTCAGCAAAACCCCCACATCGGGTGAAGCTCCGTTCGCCTCGGCCTGCGGCGCCACGGCCACGACGGCGTCGTCCGCCTCACGGGTGGCGTAACCCAACCCGACGAGGGCCGCGTGGAGTTGCTCCCTCCAGCCGGCGGCGGGTGAGGCGGAGCCGGCCCGCGGGGCAGCGGCCGTGCCCAGCGGCGGGCCGATCCGGTCCTTCAGCTCCAGCAAAAGCTTCTGCGCGCCCTTCTTGCCGATGCCGGGCACGGCGGTCAGCGCCTTCTCGTCCCCGCCGGCGACGGCGACCCGCAGCGCCTCGGGGCTGTGCACCGCGAGCATGGCCTGCGCCAGCCGTGGCCCCACCCCGCTGGCTGTTTGGAGCAGTTCGAAGACCTGCCGTTCGTCGTCCTGCGCGAAGCCGTAGAGGGTCAGTGAGTCCTCGCGCACGACGAGCGAGGTGGCCAGGCGGGCTGGCTCGCCCCTCCGCAGTCCGGCCAGCGTGCCCGGCGTGCACTGGAGAGCCATGCCGACTCCGCCGACCTCGATCACGGCGGAGTCGGGGCCGAGAGCGGCGACAGGCCCTGAGACGAAGGCGATCATCGGACGGTGCCTTTCTGGTGCTGCGTGCGGTTCCTGTGCGGCGTACGGGGGGCGGAAGAGGAGTGCCGTGCGGCGGCCTGCTGGAGGCGGTTGTGCGCCGGGCCGCGCCAGATGTGGCAGATCGCCAGCGCCAGCGCGTCCGCCGCGTCCGCGGGTTTGGGCGGCGCGGCGAGCCGCAGCACACGGGTCACCATCGCGCCGACCTGGGCCTTCTCCGCGCGCCCCGAGCCGGTGACGGCGGCCTTGACCTCGCTGGGGGTGTGCAGCGCGACCGGGAGTCCCCGTCTGGCCGCGCACAGCATGGCCACGGCGCTGGCCTGGGCCGTGCCCATGACGGTGCGCACGTTGTGCTGGGTGAACACGCGCTCCACCGCGACCGCTTCGGGGCGGTGGATCTCCAGCCACTCCTCCAGGCCCCGCTCGATGAGCACCAACCGGTCGGGGACCTCCGCCTCGGCGGGCGTGCGGATCACCCCGACCCCCGCCATGGTCAGCTGCCGGCCCGCGACGCCCTCGACCACGCCGACGCCGCAGCGGGTCAGCCCCGGGTCGACTCCCAGCACGCGCACCGCCGTCCCCCCCTTCCGCGCTCCACTCTCGGTGATCATCCGTGTCCGTGTTCCCGCAGGTTATCGGGGAGCACCGACATGAGCCGACGGCCCGGCGGAAGGTGTCTCCGCCGGGCCGCCTGGAGCCTGTGCCGTGATCGTCGGTCCGGACCGCTGCCCGGGCCGTGCGCGGCGCTACGCGTCGACCTTCGCCATCACGTCGTCCGGGACGTCGAAGTTGGCGAAGACGTTCTGCACGTCGTCGCTGTCGTCGAGCGCGTCGATCAGCTTGAAGATCTTGCGCGCGCCCTCCTCGTCCAGCTCCACCTGCATGCTGGGGACGAAGCTGGCCTCGGCGGAGTCGTAGTCGATCCCGGCGTCGACGAGCGCGGTGCGCACGTCGACGAGGTCGGTCGCCTCGCTGAGCACCTCGAAGTTCTCACCGAGGTCGTTGACCTCCTCGACACCCGCTTCGAGAACGGCACCGAGGACGTCGTCCTCACTGAGGCCGTTCTTGGGGACGATGACGACGCCCTTGCGGTTGAACAGGTACGACACCGAACCCGGGTCCGCCATCGAACCGCCGTTGCGGGTCATGGCGACGCGGACGTCGGACGCGGCGCGGTTGCGGTTGTCCGTCAGGCACTCGACGAGGACGGCGACGCCATTGGGGCCGTAGCCCTCGTACATGATCGTCTCGTACTCGGCGCCACCGGCTTCCAGACCCGCGCCGCGCTTGACCGCGCTGTCGATGTTCTTGTTGGGAACCGACTGCTTCTTCGCCTTCTGGATGGCGTCGTAGAGGGTCGGGTTGCCCTCCGGGTCGGCGCCGCCCATCCGCGCCGCGACCTCGATGTTCTTGATCAGCTTCGCGAAGAGCTTGCCGCGCTTGGCATCGATCACGGCCTTCTTGTGCTTGGTGGTTGCCCACTTAGAGTGGCCGGACACAGCCTCGCTCCTTCACAGTCCCAACTTCTTACGACGCGCAGATCCTACCGTCAGCGGCTGGTTGTGCTCACGTCCCCTTCGCGGGCTCCGCGCCCCGGGCGCGTCGCGCTCACGCCGCGGCCCGCACCATCCGCGTGAACAGCGCGTGCACCCGGTGGTCGCCGGTCAACTCCGGGTGAAAGGCGGTGGCCAGCAGATTGCCCTGGCGGACGGCCACCGGGTGCCCCTCGTAGGAGGCCAGCGTCTCAGTCGCCGCGCCCGTGGACTCGACCCAGGGGGCGCGGATGAAGACGCCCTCCACAGGGCCGCCGTCGACGGCGGCCATCTCGACGGCCGCCTCGAAGGACTCGTTCTGCCGCCCGAAGGCGTTGCGGCGGACGATCATGTCGATGCCGCCCACCGTCTCCTGTCCCGAACGGGGATCGAGGATCTTGTCCGCCAGCATGATCATCCCGGCGCACGAGCCGTACGCGGGCATGCCGCCCGCCACCCGCTCGCGGAGCGGGGCCATCAGGCCGAAGGCGGTGGCGAGCTTGCTGATCGTGGTGGACTCGCCGCCGGGGACGACGAGGCCCGCCACGTCGTCCAGCTCCTGCGGGCGGCGCACCTGCAGGGGCTGCGCCCCGGCCGCCGCGAGGGCGGCCAGGTGTTCGCGGACGTCGCCTTGGAGAGCCAGGACGCCGATGGTCGGCTCAGCCATGATGCTCACGGTCCTTCCCAGGTCGGGATGCCGGGTCGCCTCCTGTGGGTCACCAGCCCCGCGACGCGTAGCGCTCGGTCTCGGGGAGCGTGTCGCAGTTGATGCCGACCATGGCTTCGCCGAGGCCGCGCGAGGCGTCCGCGATGATCTTGGGGTCGTCGAAGAAGGTGGTGGCCTTCACGATGGCGGCGGCGCGCTTGGCCGGGTCGCCGGACTTGAAGATGCCGGAGCCGACGAAGACGCCCTCGGCACCGAGCTGCCGCATCAGCGCCGCGTCCGCCGGGGTGGCCACGCCGCCCGCGGAGAAGAGGACGACCGGCAGCCTGCCCGCGACAGCGACCTCCTTGACCAGCTCGAAGGGGGCGCGCAGCTCCTTGGCGGCGGCGTAGAGCTCGTTGCCGTCCAGGACGGTCAGCTTGCCGATCTCGCTCCTGATCTGGCGCATGTGCCGGACGGCCTCGACGACGTTGCCGGTGCCCGCCTCGCCCTTGGAGCGGATCATGGCCGCGCCCTCGGCGATACGGCGCAGCGCCTCCCCGAGGTTGGTGGCGCCGCAGACGAAGGGCGTGGTGAAGGCGAACTTGTCGCTGTGGTTGACCTCGTCGGCGGGGGTGAGGACCTCGGACTCGTCGATGTAGTCGACGCCGAGCGCCTGGAGCACCTGCGCCTCGACGAGGTGACCGATGCGGGACTTGGCCATCACCGGGATGGAGACGGCGCTGATGATGCCCTCGATCATGTCGGGGTCGGACATCCGGGCGACCCCGCCGTCCTTGCGGATGTCGGCCGGGACGCGCTCCAGCGCCATGACGGCGACGGCGCCCGAGTCCTCGGCGATCTTCGCCTGCTCCGGGGTGACGACGTCCATGATCACGCCGCCCTTGAGCTGTTCGGCCATGCCCCGCTTGACGCGGGCCGTGCCGGTCTCGGGCCGGACCGCTGCGGAGTGGGAGGAAGCTGGGGTGGTGGACGGAGTTGACACGTTCGACCTCGCTGGAAAGGGGCGATGAGGGGATGGGCGGCGGACCCTCACCGGGTCCGCCTGCCACTGTCGGGGACCGAGGTCACCCGCGAAAAGGGCCAATCGCTCTGCTGTGGCCCGCACGCCCTTCTCCGGAGCAGAGCCGGCTCAGCCGTCCGCGCCGCGCCCCTGTTCCGGCCCGTGACCCTCGTCGCCGGGGCCTTCGAAGCCGCGGCGTTCGGCGTCGGGCCCCTCGGCCCCGCCGAACTCCGCCCCACCGCCGGGGCCGCCCGGACTGCCGGGCGCCGGGGGCGCGCCGTGTCCGCGGTCGGCCAGTACGGGGGGCGGCTCGTCGTCCATCTCGAAGGCCAGCGGGAAGGGGGCGTGCCCGGCCAGCCTGAACCAGCGGACCTTGCGGTGCCTGCGCAGCGCCCGCGCGGCCCGTACGGCGTCGTTGTGGAAGCGGCGGGCCATCGGGACCCTGCGCACGGCGGCACCCAGTTCCTCGGCGGTCTCCCGGCCGCCCGGCGCCGCCCGCACCGCTTCCAGCTGCGCGCTCTCGGCGAAGACGGCCCGCAGCGCCTGGCTCAGTTCGCTCTCGGCCACCTCGCGGTGGTCCTGTTCGGCCAGCCGCGCGTCGTGCGCGGCCTGGTAGAGCACCATGGAAGCGGCGGGGTCCAGTACGCCCGCCGTGGCCAGCTCCTGGGCGATGGAGGCGCGGCGCAGCAGCCCGGCGTCCAGCGCGGCCCTGGCGGCGTCGATCCTGGCGTGCAGCCGGTCGAGGCGGCCTGCGGTCCAGCTCAGGTAGACGCCGACGAGCAGCAGCGCGACGACGATCCAGATGACGGTGGTGAGGGTCGGCATCGTGGGTATCGGGTCCTCGGGTCCGGGCCCTCGGCGGGCGGCGTGGGGAAGGGGCGGGTCAGTCCCGCGCGAGGCCGAAGCGGGCGCGCAGTCCGGTGCGCTCGTCGGGGGCGACGGACGCGGCGCCGTCGGTGACCGTCTCGTACACGGCCAGGACGTCGGCGCCGACGGTGGCCCAGTCGAACCGCCTCACGTGCCGCTCACCCCTTTGACGCAGAGCGGCGCGGCGCCCGGGGTCCCGCAGGAGGGCGACGGTGCGGGCGGCGAGCGCCTCGGCGTCCTCGACGGGGAACAGTTCGCCGGCCTCTCCCCCGTCGAGCACCTGCTCGAAGGCGTCGAGATCGGCGGCGAGCACCGGCGCCCCGGCCGACATGGCTTCGACCAGGATGATCCCGAAGGACTCCCCGCCGGTGTTCGGCGCCACGTACAGGTCGACGCTGCGCAGCAGCCGCGCCTTGTCCTCGTCGCTGACCATGCCCAGGAAGACGACGTTCTCCCGCAGGGCACGCGGCAGGCCCGCCACGGCCTCCTGCTCGTCGCCCCGGCCCGCCACCAGCAGGCGGGTGCCCGGCGCCCGCTCGACGATCGCCGGCAGTGCCTTCATCAGGACGGGGAGGCCCTTGCGCGGTTCGTCGATGCGGCCGATGAACCCGATCGTGTGAGCGCCGGGAGCGCCCTGCCACGCGGGCTTCGGCTCGGCGTCGGCGAAAAAGCGGACGTCCACGCCGTTGGGGATGGTGACCGCGTCCCCGCCCAGGTGCTCGACGAGGGTACGGCGGGCGTACTCGCTGACCGCGATCCGCGCGCTGATCTTCTCCAGCGCGGGCTGCAGGATCGGGTACGCGGCGATCATCGCCCGCGAGCGGGGGTTGGAGGTGTGGAACGTGGCGACGATCGGCCCCTGCGCCGCCCAGCAGGCCAGCAGCGCGAGCGAGGGCGTGGCGGGCTCGTGGATGTGCAGGACGTGGAAGGCGCCGTCGTTGACCCAGCGCCGCACACGGGCAGCGGAGAGGAAACCGAAGTTGAGCCGGGCCACCGAACCGTTGTACGGGACGGGCACCGCGCGGCCCGCGGAGACGACGTAGGAGGGCAGCGGCGTCTCGTCGTCCGACGGCGCGAGCACCGACACCTGGTGACCGAGACCGATCAGGTGTTCGGCCAGGTCCCGGACGTGGAACTGGACACCTCCCGGCACGTCCCAGGAGTAGGGGCAGACGATGCCGATTCTCATGTACCGGCCCTCCCCGCGGGCGCCAGGTCCGCGCTCCAGAAGCGCTGGAGCATGTGCCAGTCCGCCGGGTGCGCGGCGATGCCGGCGGCGAAGGTGTCGGCCACGGTCTGCGTCATGGCGGCGACCCGCTCCCTGCGGCCCTCGATCTCGGGTACCGGCACGGGTGCGTGGACCCGGGCGTTCATGGCAGGCGAGACCTCGTCGTACCACAGCGTGACGGGCAGCAGCAGCGCCCCGGTCTGCTGGGCCAGCAGCGCGGGCCCGGCCGGCATCCTGGCGGCCTCGCCGAAGAACGAGACCTCGATCCCGGTGGCCGACAGATCGCGGTCCGCCACCAGGCAGACCAGGCCGCCCGCGCGCAGCCTGCGCGCCAGCGTGCCGAACGCGGTGGCGCCCCCGTGCGGCAGCACCTCCATGCCCAGGCTCTCCCGGTAGGCGACGAACCTGTCGTAGAGGCTCTCCGGCTTGAGGCGCTCGGCGACGGTGGTGAACCTGGTGCGGGTGGCGGTGACCGCCCAGGCGCCCGCCAGGTCCCAGTTCGCCAGGTGGGGCAGCGCCAGTACGACGCCCCGGCCCGCCGCCAGTCCCCCGGTCAGATGGTGCAGGCCCGCCACGGAGACGCTGCGGATGAGCTGCTGCTCGCTGTAGGAGGGCAGCCGGAAGGACTCCATCCAGTAGCGCATGTAGGAGCGCATGCCCGCGTGCGAGAGCCGCCGCAACTGCGTGGCGGAGGCGCCGGGGACGACGCGGGCCAGGTTGCTCTCCAGGCGGGTGACGCCCTTGCCCCTGCGGCGCCACGCCTCGTCGGCGATCCTCCTGCCCAGGGCCTGGGCCGCGGGCTCGGGCAGCTTCTTCACCCCGGCCCAGCCCAGCCCGTACAGCGAGTCGGTGAGCCGGCCTCGCAGCTCGCCCGCCCGGCCCTCCTGTGTGCTCACACGGTCCTCCGCTTCTCCTCGTCCTGGGCGGCGCCGGAGGCCGGCGACGCGCCGGAGGGGGAGGACTCACCGGAGGCGGAGGACGCGTCGGAGGCCGAGGACGCGTCGGGGTTCTCCGCCGCGTCCACCTCGGCGGCCTCGCGGTGCACCGTGACCACCCGCTGTCCGAGGGTGATGGCGCTGCCGACCGCGACGACCCACAGTGCGATGGGCAGCAGGATGGCGATGTGGGGGACGCCGAAGGACTTCTCGAAGCCCGAGAAGCCCGCCAGCACCAGGGTGATCACCAGCCGCTCCGACCGCTCCACGAGGCCGTTGACGTCCACCGGCAGCCCGATGCTCTCGCCCCGCGCCTTGGTGTAGGAGACGACCTGCCCGCTCGCCAGGCAGAACAGCGTCACCGCGCACAGCGTCAGGTCGTCGCCGCGGCCCGCGTACCACAGCGCGATCCCGCCGAAGACGGCCGCGTCCGCGACCCGGTCGAGCGTGGAGTCCAAGAAGGCGCCCCAGCGGCTGGAGCGGCCCAGCTGACGCGCCATGTTGCCGTCGAGCATGTCCGAGAAGACGAACAGCGTGATGACGACCGTGCCCCAGAAGAACTCCCCCATCGGGTAGAAGACCAGGGCGCCCGCCGTCACCCCGGCCGTGCCGATCAGGGTGACCACGTCGGGGCTCACTCCCAGGCGCAGCAGCAGCGTGGCGAACGGGGTGAGGACACGCGTGAAGAAGGCACGCGCGTACTTGTTCAGCATGACCGTCCCTGGTACGTCGGGGGTGAGCCGGATGACGGTGTGGCCACCGGGTGGCCCATCGTAGCCACGCCCGGACAGCGCCCGGCGCACACGGTCGGGTAGTGCCGTGTTCCACGTATGGACGCCTCTTCGCGGCGGTGGAAAGCTCGGGAAGAACCGGTGGTCTTCGCGACCCCTCGGCCCCTCCAGCGTGCTCCAGCAGTGACGACGGAAGGCGGGACACATGGCCGACAAAGCGAACGCACACCCCGGAGCCGCCGGCAGGGCAGCGGCGGCCGACCACCCCGCTGCACTGCGCAACGTGGTGCTGGTCGGCCACAGCGGAGCCGGCAAGACGACTCTGGTCGAGTCCTTGGCACTCGCCTCGGGAGCGATCACCCGCGCGGGACGGGTGGCGGACGGTACCTCCCTGTGCGACCACGACGAGATCGAGCACAAGCAACAGCGCTCCGTACAGCTCGCGCTGGCGCCGCTCACCTGGAACGGCATCAGGATCAACCTCCTCGACACCCCCGGATACGCCGACTTCGTCGGGGAGCTGCGGGCCGGCCTGAGGGCGGCGGATGCCGCCCTCTTCGTCGTGTCGGCCGCCGACGGTGTGCGGGGGTCGACACGGCTGGCGTGGGAGGAGTGCGCGGCCGTCGGCATGCCGCGCGCCCTGGTCGTCACCCACCTCGACGCGGCGCGCGCCGACTTCGAGGAGATGGTCACCGTCTGCCAGGACGTGCTCGGCGGCGACGACCCGGACGCCGTCATCCCCCTCTACCTGCCGGTCCTGGGCGACCGGCAGGCCGACGGCAGCGCCCCGCTCACCGGTTTGGCCGGACTCCTCACGCAGCGGCTGTTCGACTACAGCGGCGGACAGCGCACCGAACGCGACCCCGGCGAGGGCCTGCTGCCGCGGCTGACTCAGGCCAGGAACCGGCTGATCGAGGGCATCATCGCGCAGAGCGAGGACGAGACGCTCATGGACCGCTATCTCGGCGGCGAGGAGTGCGACGTCACCACGCTCGTCGCGGACCTGGAGAAGGCCGTGGCGCGTGGCGTCTTCCACCCGGTGCTGCCCGCCGCGCCCGCCGACGGCAGCTTGGGCCAGTGCCTGGGCAGCGTCGAACTGCTGGAGCTGATCACCGGCGGGTTCCCCACCCCGGACGAGCACGGCATCCCCGCGGTCACCACCCCCGAGGGCACCCCGCGCCCCGCGCTGTCCTGCGATCCGGACGGGCCGCTGGCCGCCGAGGTCATCAAGACCTCCTCCGACCCCTACGTGGGCCGCGTCTCGCTCGTGCGCGTCTTCTCCGGCACCCTGCGGCCCGACTCGACCGTGCACGTGACCGGACACGTGACCGGGCAAGGGACGGCCGGCCGCGGCGACCAGGACCCCGCCCTCCACGAGGCGGACGAGCGCGTCGGGGCGCTGTCCGCGCCGTTCGGCAAGCAGCTGCGGCACCTGGACGCGGCCATCGCGGGGGATCTCGCCAGCGTGGCCAAGCTGGGCCGCGCCGAGACCGGCGACACGCTCTCCTCCCCGGACGCGCCGCTCCTGATGGCGCCCTGGGCGATGCCCGATCCCCTGCTGCCGGTCGCCATCGAGGCGCACAGCAAGGCCGACGAGGACAAGCTCTCCCACGGCCTGGCCCGGCTGGTGGCCGAGGACCCCACGATGCGCCTGGAACACAACCCCGACACCCACCAGCTCGTCCTGTGGTGCATGGGCGAGGCGCACCGGGACGTCGCCGTCGAGCGGCTGCGCTCCCGCTTCGGAGTGCGGGTGGAGACCGTGGCGCACGAGGTGCCGCTGCGGGAGACGTTCGCCTCGTCCGTCACCGGGCGCGGACGGCACGTCAAACAGTCCGGCGGGCACGGGCAGTACGCGATCTGCGAGCTGACCGTCGAACCGTTGGAGAACGGCTCCGGCATCGAGTTCGTCGACAAGGTGGTGGGCGGTGCGGTACCGCGCCAGTTCATCCCTTCGGTGGAGAAGGGCGTCCGCGCCCAGGCGGCCAAGGGGGTCACCGGGGGCTACCCGCTGGTGGACGTGCGGGTCACTCTCTTCGACGGCAAGGCGCACTCCGTCGACTCCTCCGACGCGGCGTTCCAGACGGCCGGTGCGCTGGCCCTGCGCGAGTGCGCCTTACGGGCGAGCATCCACCTGCTGGAACCGGTGGCCGAGGTGGAGGTCACCGTGCCCGACTCCTATGTGGGCGCCGTGATGAGCGACCTGTCCTCCCGCCGGGGCCGGGTGCTGGGCACCGAACAGGCCGCCACGGGCAGCACATCCGTGCGCGCCTGCGTGCCCGAGAGCGAGATCGGCCGGTACGCGGTCGACCTGCGCTCCATGTCGCACGGCACGGGGCGCTTCTCGCGCACCTACGCGCGGCACGAGCCGATGCCGCAGCAACAGGCCGCCCGCCTCCTCCAGGAAGCAGCGGCCGCGGGCGGCGGGCAGTGAGAGACGGAGGGGAGGAACGTCGCGGGCAAGAGCGGTCGTCAGCAGAGGCGGTCGTGCGCAGAGACGGTCACGGAAAAGAACGGTCACCAAGAAGGGCGGTCGCCCGGAACGGCTCGGCTGAGGCAAGATGTGTGCCGACCATGGCAGTTGGGAAGCCGTCGTGGTCGGCGGCATTTCACCGGGCCGAGGCCGGGCTCGCGGTGCCGTGAGCCAGATCCGAGCGGAGTGGGGGCCAAGTGGCCGGTTTCGACGACCTCAGCAGCCAGACCGACGCGGCATCCGACTTCAGCCCAGGCGCCCAGATCCCGCTCGCAGGCCCTGGCCAGGGCGGTCAGACGGCGGCGTCGCAGGCGCTGGCCTCGGCCGCCTACCGCGACGACGAGGTGGAGAAGCTGGTCGCGGCCAACCCCGACGCGGGGTTCAAGAAACCGAAGCTCTCCCTGTTCGAGCCCAACCTCGGCGAGGCCTACGCGCGCGCTGTCCAGACCCGGCTGCTCGGCGGGGCACGGGCGCCCCTCATCCAGTCCTTCGGGATCGAACCCCAGACCGTGGTCGAGCACTGTCTGGCAGCCACGCGCGTGCGCAAGCAGCGCGACGCCCGGCTGACACTGGTGATGGCCGTCTTCGGGCTGCTGTTCCTGCCCGGCGTGCTGCTGTGGCTGCTGGCCTTCCAGATGCGCCGCCTGATCGCCGGTTCCAAGGACAGGCGGGCGGGAGCCATCGGCATGGTGGTGCTCGTCGCCGTCGGCGCGCTGGTGGTCCTCTTCGCCGTCCTGCTGCCCTTCAACGGCTTCCTGGGCATCTACCTGCGCGCCATGCTGGTGGCTCCACTGCTCGGCGGCCTGTGGGCCAAGCAGATCTGCGAGCGCTACGCCAAGGACCTGCGCAGCCGCTGGGAGAGCCTGCTGGGCGGCACCGGGGTCGGCGCCAAGATCCCCGAGGCCGTTCCCCAGGACCCGGGCGACGCCGGCGCCGAACGCATCCGTCTGGGCCTGGCCAAGGTGGCAGCCGAACAGGCCAGCAACCTGGTCTACTACGCGGGCCCCAAGGGGATACTGGGCATGGGCACCCGCTGGGGCAGCTGGCAGCTGGCGGAGGAGTTGATCCCCGCCAAGGACGGCGAGGACATCAACCCGTTCCGCAGCTGGGACGTCATCCGCGCCATCCACGACCAGTTGCGCATGCTGGAGCGCGGCCCGCTGCACACCGGCGGCTTCCCCGCGCCCTCGATACGGCACTGGGTCGTCTCCCCCATCGCCGAGGGCGCCAAGGCGGTCAAGCGCCCCGAGGGCCAGGAGATCGAGGGCTACCGCGTCAAGGACTTCGAGATTCAGCGCATCTGCAACGAGCAGCAGTTCGGCGCCGGAAACCGGCACTACCTGGGCGTGCAGTTCGTGCTCTGGGACGGCCAGTTGGTCATCACGCTGCTGATCACGGTCACCGTGCTGCACCACACGCTGCGCATCGAGGTCACCGGGCACGCGCTGGGCCCGGTGGACGGGCTGTTCACCAGCGGCCCGAAGGCGAAGACCAAAGAGGTCTCCAAGAGCGTCAAGTTCTGGGAGACCCGCACCGTCAACCTGCCGCTGGTGCAGTCCAAGGAAGTCGTACGCCTGGCGGCACGCGCGCCCTTCACCTGGTTCCCGCCCGTCCTGGACTTCCTCGGCGGCAAGCTCAGCCTGCCCGAGCCGTTCGGGCTGCGGCACGCGTGGGCGAAGAAGCCGTGGCGGCACCGCTTCATGGCCGACGACGCGATGCGCGCTGCGACGCCCGTCCTGCGGGTCGTCCACGCGGCGGCCATCCGGGTGCTGGAGGAGAACGGCTGCGACGTGGAGAAGTTCGGCAGCCGTTCGCTCAACCTCAGCGCGGCGGTCCAGGACGCCAAGCCGTCCAAGGCGGACGTGTACGACGCGTAGGGCTCGCCTGCGGCGCCGTGGCCGACCGTCACGGCGGGCCGGCCGCCCTCCGCGTACGTGGGCCGTCGTCCCCGCACGGGGGCGACGGCTGCGCGCCGCGGGAGCGACGCGCGGCGGCGGTCACCAGGCGTCGGCCAGCATCGCCCTGGTATCGGCGAGGAGCTGCGGCAGGACGCGGGTGTGGCCGACCACCGGCATGAAGTTGGTGTCCCCGCCCCAGCGGGGCACCACGTGCTGGTGCAGGTGCGCGGCGATGCCGGCGCCGGCGACGGAGCCCTGGTTCATGCCGATGTTGAAGCCGTGTGCGCCCGAGACGCGGCGCAGCACGGTCATCGCGCGCTTGGTCAGCTCCCCCAGCTCGACCGTCTCCGCCTCGTCGAGTTCGGTGTAGTCCGCGAGGTGCCGGAAGGGCACCACCATGAGGTGGCCGCCGTTGTACGGGTAGAGGTTGAGCACCGCGTACACGTGCTCACCGCGGGCGAGGATCAGCCCGTCCTCGTCGGATTTCTCCGGGATGGAGCAGAAGGGGCAGCCGTCCTCGGCTCCGGGACCGCTCGGCTTGTTCTCGCCCTGGATGTAGGCCATCCGGTGGGGGGTCCACAGGCGCTGGAACGCGTCCGGCGTCCCCACTCCGATCTGCTGCTCCGGCTCACTCGTCATGCCCGCCAGCTTATGCGCCTGACAGCGCCTGACACGAGGAGGGGGCGGCCCGGCAGACCGCCCCCTCCCCGTCACGACCCGGCGGCCGGTGTCACACCTGGACGCGGCGTTCGACCGCGTCGGCGATCTCGCGCAGGGCTTCGTCCTGCGGGATCCCGTTCTTCTGCGACCCGTCGCGGTAGCGGAAGGAGACCGCGCCTGCCGCGACGTCCTCGTCACCGGCGATCACCATGAAGGGAGTCTTGGCCTTCTGCGCGTTGCGGATCTTCTTCTGCATCCGGTCCGAGGAGGAGTCGACCTCCATCCGCAGCCCCTTGGCCTTCGCGGCGGCCGCGAACTGGGCCAGGTACGGCACGTGGTCGTCGCCGATCGGGATGCCGACGGCCTGGACGGGCGCGAGCCAGGCCGGGAAGGCGCCCGCGTAGTGCTCCAGCAGGACGGCGAAGAACCGCTCGATGGAGCCGAAGAGCGCGCGGTGGATCATCACAGGCTGCTGGCGGGAGCCGTCGGCGGCGGTGTACTCCAGGCCGAAGCGCTGGGGCTGCTGGAAGTCGACCTGGATCGTCGACATCTGCCAGGTGCGGCCGATGGCGTCGCGCGCCTGGACGGAGATCTTGGGGCCGTAGAAGGCAGCGCCGCCCGGGTCCATGACCAGGTCGAGGCCCTGCTTGCCGGCCGCCTGGCGCAGCGCCTCGGTGGCCTCCTCCCACTCCTCGTCGGTGCCCAGGAACTTGTCCGACTCGGGGTCACGGGTGGACAGCTCCAGGTAGAAGTCGGACAGCCCGTAGTCGCGGAGCAGGTTGAGGACGAAGGTGAGCAGATTGTCCAGCTCGTCCGGCATCTGCTCCTTGGTGCAGTAGATGTGCGAGTCGTCCTGGGTGAAGCCGCGGGCGCGGGTGAGCCCGTGCACGACACCGGACTTCTCGTACCGGTAGACGGTGCCGAACTCGAAGAGGCGCAGGGGCAGCTCGCGGTAGGAGCGGCCGCGCGCCCTGAAGATCAGGTTGTGCATCGGGCAGTTCATCGCCTTGAGGCGGTAGTTCTGCTCGTCGAACTCCAGCGGCGGGAACATGCCGTCCGCGTAGTGCGGCAGGTGTCCGGAGATCTCGAACAGCCGCTCCTTGGTGATGTGCGGCGTGTTGACGAACTCGTAGCCGGACTCCTCGTGCCGCTTGCGCGAGTAGTCCTCCATCACCTTGCGCACGACGCCGCCCTTGGGGTGGAAGACGGCCAGGCCCGAGCCGAGCTCCTCGGGGATGGAGAAGAGGTCCAGCTCGGTACCGAGCTTGCGGTGGTCGCGCTTCTCGGCCTCGGCGAGGAACTCCAGGTACTGCTTGAGCTCGTCCTTGGTGGGCCACGCGGTGCCGTAGATCCGCTGGAGCTGCGGGTTCTTCTCGGAGCCCCGCCAGTAGGCGGCGGCGGACCGCATCAGCTTGAAGGCGGGGATCAGCCGGGTGGAGGGCAGGTGCGGGCCCCGGCACAGGTCCTTCCAGCACAGCTCGCCGCTCTTGGCGTCGAGGTTGTCGTAGATGGTCAGCTCACCGGAGCCGACCTCGGCGGAGGCGCCCTCGGCGGCGCCTGCCGCGTTGCCCTTGAGGCCGATCAGCTCCAGCTTGTACGGCTCGTCCGCCAGCTCCTCGCGTGCGTCCTCGTCGGTGGTGACGCGGCGGGAGAAGCGCTGCCCCTGCTTCTGGATCTGCTGCATCTTCTTCTCGATGCGCTTGAGATCGTCGGGGGTGAAGGGCTCGGCGACGTCGAAGTCGTAGTAGAAGCCGTCCTTGACGGGCGGACCGATGCCGAGCTTGGCCTCGGGGAAGAGCTCCTGGACCGCCTGCGCCAGCACGTGCGCCGTGGAGTGGCGCAGGATGTTCAGCCCGTCCTCGCTGGTGATCTCGACGGGCTCGATCTCCTCGCCGTCGGCCGGCTGGTAGGCGAGGTCCCTGAGCTCACCGCCGACGCGGACGGCCACGACGGAGCGCTCGCCCTCGAAGAGCGCGGCGGCCGTCGTGCCCGTCGTCACCACGCGCTCTTCCCGCTCGGAATCGCGTTGGATGGTCACACGGGCATCTGACACCGGTCTCTCCTGACTCTCACCTGGGGTGCGCGGCCGCTGCCGCGCCGAGCGCGCGGAGTGGGGCCGCGCGCTCGAATCGTACCGAGCCACCGGGCCCGACCGCGAAACGGTCACCCGGGCTCCGTCCCGGCTGGCGAGCGGGCTCCTGCTCAGTCGGCCAGGCCCCGCTCGAAGGCGTCGAGGTCGCCCCGCAGCCGCTTGAGCAGCCGCTCGCGGGCGGGCCCGGGGACGGGTACGGGCGCGACATCCCGGACGCCGCTGACGCGCCGGAAGCCGCCCCTGCTCTCCAGCAGCCCACTGATCCGCAGCGGCAGCCCGGCCAGGTGGGCGTGGACGGCGAGGCGGTAGTCGTCCTCATCCAGCCGGGCACGCACCTGGGTGACCTCGGCCCCGGCGAGGACGTCCATGCGCACCGAGCCAGGACCGCCGGAGCTCGCGCGCCGCAGACGCACGACGGTACCGGTCACCCGTACGGGTACGGAGGGTTCGGCGCGCACATAGTGCTTGCCCGCCTCTTCGAGGGCGGCCAGGTCGTGCGGGGCGAAGCGGAACGGTTCGGGGCAGGCCTGCCAGCCGTGCGGCGTCCCGGCCGTGCGCGACCAGCCGAGCCGGATGCGCACGCCTTCCGTACCGCGCAGCAACTGGCACAGCGACTCGGTCAGTTCGGCGCAGCAGCCGTGGGCGACCGCGGCGTCGAAGTGTTCGAGGTCGCCGGTGGCGCGGTAGCCGCGCGCGGCCTCCGTTACGGCGCGCAGCGCCCGGCCCAGCACGACGGCCTCACGGGGCCCGCCGCGGACCGGTGGCGCCAGCAGAGCCGTCAGCCGGCGCCCCGCGGCCTGCGCGTCGGGGCCCTCGTCGAAGCTCGCGCGGGCGATCAGTGCGTCGGCTCGGCGCTCGCCCCTGGCGCCGTGGTAGCCGGTGCGGTGGTGGGCGGCGAGGGCGGCAGCGCGGAGCATGGCGCGGGCGGCGGTGCCCAGCTTCTGCCGGGCTCGCCAGGTGGCTGCCGCGTTGCTCGCGGGCAGTTCGCGTCCGCAGTGGACTTCGTCGTCGTCGGCGGCGACTCGCATCACGCTCTCCGTGTACCGGTCCCTGTGCTCTTCTCCTGACCGGGCGGTGGCGCCGCAAACAGCCGGGATACGGGGGGGGGAGCCGGAGCGGGCGGGGAAGGGGCGCAGCGCTCCCGAACGGGTGGAGGGCGGACAGTGGGGCCGCACGCGAAGAAGGCCGGTCCGTACTGTGACGGTCCGGCCTTCGTGAGACAGCAACTCGGGGTGGGCGATACTGGGTTCGAACCAGTGACCTCTTCGGTGTGAACGAAGCGCTCTCCCACTGAGCTAATCGCCCCGGGTGTCGCGCCGGTCGCCCGGCGGCACGTGCAGAACCATACAGTGCGGCTCACTCTTCATCCAAACCCCTTTCCAGCAGGGCCCGCAGACGGCGCTCGCCGGCCCGCATCATCACCGCGTGGTTGAGAGCCAGCAGGGGTTTCGCGGGGAGGGCGAGGAACCGCAGCAGCCGGTCACGCACGTCCACCTCCTGCTCGTAGAGCGCCAGAGCGCCGTCGCCGTCCGCCCGTATCGTCCAGCGGGCCCAGCCGTCCAGGTCGCCACCCATGGCGATCTCGAGGATCCCGGACGCGGAATCCCGGCGGGCGGTACGGAGAGTCACGGTGAGCACGTAGGGAAGCACGGAACGGATGCGGGCCGTGCCGCCGTCCTCGCCGGTCGGGACCAGCGAGCGGACCTGCGGCCACCAGCGCGGGTACCTCTCGGCGCGCTCGAGCACCGCGTAGACGCGCGCGGGGGACGCCGCCAGCCGCCAGGTGCTGCAGAAGCGGTAGTGGTTCAGCCGCGCACCGCGGCCCATCCGTGCCCCCTCCCCCACGACGCGACCGGGGCCCGGAAGCATACGGCTTCCGGGCCCCGGTGCACGAGGGTGGGCGATACTGGGTTCGAACCAGTGACCTCTTCGGTGTGAACGAAGCGCTCTCCCACTGAGCTAATCGCCCGCTTGCGGGCTCAACATTACCGCATGTCAAAGGGTGCTCCCGACCAGCCGGCGGCCGGTGGGTGACGGCTCAGGAGCCCTGCCCGGCCTCGCGCCTGACACGCTTGCGCTCCTTGCGGGCGGCGCGGCGTTCCTTCAGCCAGCGGGTGCCCTCGTGGTACTTACGTTTCGTCCACCGCAGGACGTGCTGCGCCCAGACGAACTCGGTCCCCCACACCGCCATACCGGCGAAGATCACCAGCCATCCAGGACCGGGGAGGGGCAGCATGATGACTCCCGCGACCACGATGGCAAGACCCACCAGGAATATCCCGGCGCGCCAGCTCATGTGGAGCGGCCTGGAGGCTTTGATGAAGTCGGGCGCGCGGGAACCGAGCGGTTTGTCCGCCGCTTCTTCCTCGCGGGTGCCAAGTGGCATTTCGTCACTCTCCGCACTCATGGTGGACAAGGTACCCGACCTCTTCCGAGTGTGGCCGTTCACTCGATCGGCCGCACTTCTCAAACCTACAAGAGCCGTATGAAGGATTCGATTCCGGGCAAATCAGTCAGAGGGGTTTACAACCGGCGCGTAGGTGGCATGTCGATTGCGCCGACGTGCGAATCCCCGAGCGCACACTGAGCGAAAGGCCCTGGCGCTTATGAACACAACGGTGAGCTGCGAGCTGCACCTGCGCCTCGTTGTTTCGAGCGAGTCCTCGCTGCCTGTCCCGGCGGGCCTGCGGTACGACACGGCGGACCCCTACGCCGTGCACGCCACCTTCCATACCGGTGCCGAGGAGACCGTGGAGTGGGTTTTCGCCCGCGATCTCCTGGCCGAAGGCCTCCACAGGCCGACAGGCACCGGGGACGTCCGAGTCTGGCCGTCCCGCAGCCACGGGCAGGCCGTGGCGTGCATCGCCCTCAGCTCCCCGGAGGGCGAGGCCCTGCTCGAGGCCCCGGCGCGGGCACTGGAATCCTTCCTCAAGCGAACCGACGCGGCCGTGCCGCCCGGTACCGAGCACCGTCACTTCGACCTCGACACAGAGCTCTCGCACATCCTCGCCGAGAGCTGAGACCGCCGGTTCCCGCGACCGTCCGACTCGGGGCGACGGTTCGCGGGCCCGGCAGCCGTGTGCCACGGCACCACTTCGTGTAACGGCACACTGCGACGCCGCCGCCGCGTACTCGTACGTGGCGGCGGCGTCGCTGCGTGGCACCACCTCGCCGCCGGCACCACCTCGCCGCGTGGCACCACCTCGCCGCGTCGGGCCCCCAGGACCCTGCGCGGCCCCCGGGCATGCGCGCTGGCCCGGGAGCCGGGCGGGAACCGGTGCGGGCCGCTGAGCGTTCGACACAGACGGGAGCGACTACGCTCTCTGAGCGGCAGCCGGAGGGATCTCCCCGGACACGGCAGGAGCGGAGCGGCCCGTGCAGATCAACCACGACACCCGGTGCGCACTCGACCAGGTGGTCGGGCTGCTGAACACCATGGCGGACGGCGAGACGCCCGACTCGCTGGTGTCCGTGGCCGATCTGCGCGCCTTCGTCGAGCGCCACGGCGTCAGCGGGGTCGACGCGCTCGCCGGGGACGACGTGAGCGACGTCAGAGCCGTCCGCGGGCGTTTCGCGCAGGTGTTCGCCGCCCCGGAGGCGCGCACGGCGGCCCGGCTGATCAACGCGCTGGTCTCGGAGGCGGGCACGACGCCGCAGCTGACCGACCACGACGACTACGACTGGCACGTCCACTACTTCGCACCCGGCGCCTCCCTCGCCCAGCATCTCGCCGCCGACGGCGGCATGGCACTGGCGTTCTTCCTGGTCTCCGGCGAGCGCGACAGGCTGCGGCGCTGTGAGGCGCCCGACTGCCGGCGCGCCTTCGTGGACCTGTCCCGCAACCGGTCCCGGCGCTACTGCGACAGCCGCACCTGCGGCAACCGCCTGCACGTCGCCGCTTACCGCGCCCGGCAGCGCGAGTCGGCCGAAGCCCCCCAGGGCTGAGCCCGCGGGAGACGCGCTCGCCGTCGGCCGGTCGGGTGGCGTGCACAGAAGCCGCGCGCACAGAAACGGCGGTCACAGAAACAGCAGATCGTGCGCCGCGGCAGTGCCGATCAGCACCGCGATCACGGCGAGGAACAGCATCAGCGGGGGTTGGGAGAGTGCGTACAGGCATCCCCTGGGTTCGGGGGGCGGCAGCTCGTCGAGCTCGACCGAGGAGTCCGGCGTCGTGTCCATCTCGCCGTGATCATGTCTCAGCCCCCCGGGACGGCCACGAGCACGTGCCCCCATTTCGCGTGGAAGTCAGCGAAAAGTCCGGTATGGCCACTGCCGGCGTGCTAGAGCCTCCGGGGCGCGAGCGCGTCAGATGCCGTGCTTCTTGAGGATCTCCTCGATATCGGAGAAGTCCTCACCATCGGAGGCCTGCGTCTTCCGCCGGCCCGACGGCGGGGTGGTCAGCGCCGGGGCACCGGAGGCGGGCCCGGTCGAGCGGGGCTTCTCCTCCTGGGCCCGGGGCTGCTTGGCGGGCTTGCCCGCGGACCTTCCGGACGCCACGCGGCCGATGACCCACAGGACGACGGCGCAGGCCAGCACGGCGAAGCCCGCCCAGACCGTGGGCTTGAGCACCAGATCGGCCGCCCAGCCGCCGACGGCCCTGCCGATCTTGCCGCCGAGCCCGACCAGACCGGACATCGCGAGCCCGACCGGCACCAGCGCGACGGCGGCGATGCGCGTCGCGGCGGCGAAGCGGCGGCGCCAGGCGGTGAGGAAGGCGATGGCCAGGCCCGCGGCGGAGAGCGCGGCGCAGACGGTCGTGGTGAGCATGCCCCCATCGTGTCACCGGGCGGGCCGCCACGGCCACGGCGCGGGCCGGGTTCAGGGAGATCTCGGGGTCGGGGCCCTCCCTGGGGCTGAGAGACTGACCCCATGGACAACACCCACCCCCCGGTCATCCTCGACGTGTGGTGCGAGCTGCAGTGCCCCGACTGCCATCGGTCCGTCAGCGACCTGCGGGCCCTGCGCGCACGGTACGGCGACGCGCTGGAGATCCGGCTGCGGCACTTCCCCCTCGAGAAGCACAAGCACGCCTACGCCGCCGCGCAGGCGTTCGAGGAGGCCTACGAGCAGGGCAGCGGTGACGCCTACGCCGAGGCGGTGCTGGCACGCACCGCCGAGTTGGGCGAGCGGGGCGAGGAGTTGCTCGTGGAGGTGGCCGGAGAACTCGGCCTGGACACCGGCGAGGTGGAGTCGGCGCTGATCGACGGCCGGCACCTGCTGGCGGTGGACGCCGACCAGGCCGAGGGAAAGGCGATCGGCGTGACCGGCACTCCGACCTACGTCATCGGCGGGGAGCGGCTGGACGGCGGCACGAGCCAGGAGGGCCTGCGGGAGCGCGTCGAGGAGATCACCGACCGGCTCCTGGCGGGCTGAACCGCGCCGCTACGAAAGCTTCTTGACGTAGAACCGCTCGGCCGTGCGGTAGCCGAGCGAGGTGTAGAGCCGCACGGCGGGCGTGTTGTCCGTGAAGACGTTCAGTCCGAGGCGCGGGGCGCTCCGCTGGAGGCACTCGTGTTCCGCCACCGTCATCAGTGAGCGCCCGTGCCCCGCTCCGCGCCGTGCGGGGTCGACGTTGACGTCGAAGACCCAGGCGTCCACGTCGCGGCGGGGCAGGGCGGTGAAGGCCAGCCACAGTGTGCCGACGTCGGCGCCCTCACAGGTCAGGACGCGGAGCGCGACCCCCTGCGTCGCGGCGCCCTCCGGCAGCCTCGCGCGCCGGGACGCCTCGGCCCCGGCCGCCGCCTGGGCCCGGGTGAGGCCGCGGTCGATCATGCCGCCGACGTACGTCGCGTCGGACGCCTCACACCACGCCGCGAACTCCTCGTCCCGCAGCGGTCTGTCCTCGCTGCCTGGCGGCAGTGCGGGGCGCTCGCGCAGCTCCTTGATCATGTGCCGGCTGCGCTCCGCGTAGCCGAGAGCGGCCGACAGGTGGTCGCCCGGGGCCCGTTCCCCGGCCGCCGCCGCGCTGTGGGCCTCCACGTGGGTGCAGCCCCAGCCGCGCAGGATCTCTTCCGCTGCCAGGGCCGCGACGGTGGCCCTGCCCCGCCGCCGGTCCCCCTCCTCGACGTGGAGGTGCTCGATCGTGCCGAACGGGGGCCCGGAGTCGCGGGGCCCGAGGAGCGTGAGGGCTCCCACCGGGCGGGTGTTGACGCGGATCTCGTACGCGCGGTGGCGTCTGCCCTCGGCGTCGCGGCCTTCGGGCCCGGTGGGGCGCAGGGTTGTCGTCACGCCCCGGTTCTACCCGCCGACGCGGGGTACAGCCACCGAATTCACGGGTCGATGTCGGCCGCCGAGCGCTCCTCGAAGACCCGCATCGCCTTGCTGGTCACCGGCCCCGGCGCGCCCGCGAGGGCGCGCCCGTCCAGCCGGGCGACCGCCTGCACGTCGCGCAGGCTGGATGTCACGAAGATCTCCTCGGCCCTCTCGAGCGCCTCCATGGGCAGCTCCGTCTCCCGTGCGCCCGTCCATTCGAGGACGAGGGCGCGGGTGATGCCCGCCAGGCAGCCCGACGTCAGCGGCGGGGTGTGCAGTTCGCCGTCGAGGACGAGGAAGACGTTGGAGCCCGTGCCCTCGCACAGCTGTCCGTGCGTGTTGGGGAACAGGGCCTCGGTGGCGGCCTGTTGCCTGGCGCGTGCCAGCGCCACGACGTTTTCGGCGTAGGAGGTGGTCTTCAGCCCGGTGACCGCGCCGCGCTCGTTGCGGGTCCACGGGACGGTGACGACGGAGGTGGCGTCCGGCCTGCGGGTGGCCTCACCGAGTGCGACGACGAGCGTCGGGCCCGCGTCGCCGCGGTCCGAGCCGAGCGGGGAGAGGCCACCCGTGTAGGTGATCCGCAGCCGGCCGTAGGGCATCGGGTTCGCCGCGACGACCGCCTCGCAGGCGCGGCGCACCTCGTCCAGGTCGGGCTCGGGAAGGCCGAGACCGCGCGCGGAGGACGCCAGCCGGTGCAGGTGCCGGGTGAGGGCGAAGGGGGTGCCCTCGGCGGTCTTGACGGTCTCGAAGACGCCGTCGCCGACCGTCAGTCCGTGGTCGAGCACGGAGACGTTCGCGCTGTGGGCGTCCCGCAGGCCGCCGTCGAGCCAGATCTTCACTGCTGTTCACCTCAGGGAGCCCGAAGGGACCGCTTCGTCACCGCGCGCGCCTGGTCAGGTGCTTTTGCGCACGCTCCCCGGCCGTGGCGCGGTCCTGTCTTCCTCGTACTCCCCCGACGCTACCGCGAGCAGCCGGGAAGCCTTCAGCTCGGTCTCCCGCCACTCCGCCTCGGGGTCGGAGTCCCAGATGATCCCGGCGCCCGCGCCGAAGCGCAGCAGGGCGCGCGGGTGCTCGCGCTCGATCCAGAACGTCCGTATGCCGACGGCCAGCTCGCCGACGCCGCGGTCGGCGTCGACCCACCCGATACCGCCGGTGTAGGGGCCGCGCGGCGCCGCCTCCAGCGCGTCGATCAGCCGCAGCGCGCTCGACTTGGGCGCGCCGGTGATGGATCCGGGCGGGAAGGTGTCCTCCAGCAGCCGTGCCCACGGCCGCTTCGCGTCCCTGGGCAGTTCGCCGCGGACGGTGGAGACCAGGTGGACCAGCCCGCGGTACGGCTCGGCCGAGCACAGCTCGGGGACGGTGATGGAGCCGGGGACGCAGACCCGGCCGAGGTCGTTGCGGACCAGGTCGGTGATCATCACGTTCTCCGCCCGCTCCTTGTCCCCCAGATCGGCCGCGGAGCGCCCCGTCCCCTTGATGGGCCCCGACTCGACCGCGCTGCCGTCCCTGGCCAGGTACAGCTCAGGCGAGGCGGTGGCGATCTCGATGCCGTGGGCGGGGAGGCGAACGGTTCCGGCGTGGGCCGCGGGGGTGCCCTGGGCGAGCCGGGCGGTGAGCTGGTCGATGTCGCAGGCCCGCGGGGACGGGTCGGGCAGCGGCGCGGACAGGACGCGGCAGAGATTGACCTGGTAGACGTCGCCGGTGGCGATCGCCGCGCGGATTCGCCGCACCCCGTCCGTGTACGCCGCGTGATCGAGGGAACTCACCCAGTCCTGTGGTGCCGGTCCGCGCCAGCGCCCCGGCACCGGCTCGGGCAGGGGCGCGGCGCGTACGTCTCCAAAACGGGCGCAGCGCAGGCCACCCTCGTAGTCGGCGACCACGGCCCACCAGCCCGTCGAGTCGAGGGCCTCGGGGTCGCTGGTGACGTCGCGCAGGTCGGTGGCGAGGCGCCCGCCCAAGCGGGCGAGCGGGGTCAGATCGGACACGGCGCCGAGTCTATGGGGGCCGCCCGGCGGCCACGCTGCGGAAACGGAATTTGAGCTGGCCCGGGAATCCGCTAAAGTTCAACACGTCGCCGCGGCACGCAAGTGCTCCGGAGACGAGGCACCCGCCAGGCCACCATCGCGTGCGGGCGCCTGCGGACGTGGCTCAGTTGGTAGAGCATCACCTTGCCAAGGTGAGGGTCGCGAGTTCGAATCTCGTCGTCCGCTCGATGTGGGGGATCCTCCCGGGACCCCCGCACTCGGTGGAGTGGCCGAGAGGCGAGGCAACGGCCTGCAAAGCCGTCTACACGGGTTCAAATCCCGTCTCCACCTCCAAGGACGATTAGCTCAGCGGGAGAGCGCTTCCCTGACACGGAAGAGGTCACTGGTTCAATCCCAGTATCGTCCACCGGTCCGCGAGGACCTCGGGGCTCTTGCCTGCCCCACGCGCGGTTAGCTCAGCGGGAGAGCGCTTCCCTGACACGGAAGAGGTCACTGGTTCAATCCCAGTACCGCGCACGGACGATTAG
This sequence comes from Streptomyces tubbatahanensis, assembly GCF_022699385.1. Classification (NCBI taxonomy): domain Bacteria; kingdom Bacillati; phylum Actinomycetota; class Actinomycetes; order Kitasatosporales; family Streptomycetaceae; genus Streptomyces; species Streptomyces tubbatahanensis. The sequence continues at coordinate 1,260,683 of NZ_CP093846.1, forward strand.
CTCAGCGGGAGAGCGCTTCCCTGACACGGAAGAGGTCACTGGTTCAATCCCAGTATCGTCCACCAGATCCTGAAGAGGGCCCCGGCCGGTCGGCCGGGGCCCTCTTCGTGCTCTCGCCCGGCAAGAGCGCGGGTTCAGGAGGAGAACAGCATCCGTCCGAAGCCCCCGTGACGGCCGTGGTGCCCGTGGTGGCCGTAGTGCCCGTGCGAGCCGTGGTGCGGGGCGCCCCAGGCCGGACCCGACGGGTACGCCTGCCCTGCGGGCGGCGGCGGAGGTGCGGACTGCGTCCACTGCGCCTCCATCCTGGTGAGGGCCTCCAGCTCACCGTAGTCGAGGAAGATTCCCCGGCAGTTGGCGCACTGTTCTATCTGCACGCCGTTGCGGTTGTACGTGTGCATGGGCGCACCGCACTTCGGACACATCATTCGCCTGCTCCCTCTCTGACCCGTGCCCGGCGGCCCAGAGCCGGCCTCGGACGCCGACCGGTTTCCGCCGGGCGGGCACCACCCTACGGCCCCTGGGGTGCGGGGAGTTCGGCCTGGGCGGCAACGGCGGCCATCCGTGCGCAGGCGGCCACGCAGGCCTCCTCCGCCTCGTCGAGCACACGGTCCGCGGCACGCGCCTTGGCGATGCCGAGCGCGGCGCTCTGCACCGTCAACGCGCGTGCCGGCGCGTCCAGCCGCGGCCACGGGTCCGCCTGTGCGAGCCCTCCCCGGAAACCGGCGGCCCGGACGGTGCGCACGTAGGAGCCGAGGAACCGCTCCCACTCCTCGGGCGCGAGAAGCCCGGTGGCGTACCAGCAGGCGGGCCGGGCCAGATCCCAGGCCGGATCACCGAGGCCGAGGTCGTCGACGTCGATGAGGTGCCAGTCCCCCGTGCCGGCCGGGTGGCGGACCAGCTGCCCCAGGTGGAAGTCGCCGTGGCAGACCGCGGCGGCACGGGGCGGCGGCTCCTCGCCGCGGCACCAGGCGGGCAGCGACGCCCACGCCCCCTCCACGGTGCGGGCCGCCGCCGCGAGGGCGCCCCCCGGGGCGCTGCGCATGCGGGCGAGAGCCCGTGCCGCCTTCGCCGGGCCCCGCATCGGCGGCAGGGGCCCGGGAAGCCGGCCGGGCGCCGGGAGGGACACCGCGTGCAGCCGGGCCAGCAGGCTGCCCGCCGCCTCCCAGGGGGCCGCCCCGGGGTCGGCCGGGTCCACGGGGCTCCCGTACGGCCAGACGCTGGCACTCCTGCCGCCGGGCAGCTCGACCGGACCGCCGTGCCGCAGCGGGGCGAGCAGCACGCCCGCGTACGGCTCGGCTGCCGCGACCCCGAGCCGGACGGCGAGCGCCCCGGCCTCCGCGTCCGGATCGTGCGCCTTGGCGACGCGGTTCCCGACGCGTACGACCGTCGCGTCGGCCCGTTCGGCCAGCACCTCACCGTCCATGGCGCCCACCAGCCGGGCGAGCGCCCTGCGCAGCGCGGGGTCGGCGGCCTGCTGATCGGGTATCGGCACGGCAGCCCCTTCGGCGACGGAGAACGCCACAGCCTACGGTCCGCCGCCCTGCCGCGGTGCGGCGCACCTCGTCAGCCAGGGCCCACGCCGCGGTGCGAGGGACCCGCTCAAGCGCCGCGCGCCGTCACAGCGCGGAGGGCGCCATTACAGCGTGGAGGGCGCATTACAGCGTGGAGGCCCGGGCAGCTCCCCAGCCGCCCGGGCCTCTTGCCGTCCGCCGCACCCCCGTCCCCACGGGGCTGTAACCACCGGAAGTCCCCGACCCGGTCCGCTCCACCGGGCCCGGGGCCCGCTCAGGACCCCAACATTCCGGCAACGGACGACGCCTGTTCCAGGACCGTCCGACCCCAGCCGGAGACCAGCCCGAGGAGGAGGGCGAGCGGCAGCACCATGGCTGCTGCCACCAGCGGATGGCGCCGCCCGCCGGGACGGGTACCCGGGCCGGCCAGTGCCGTCGGCTTCCCCTTCCCTGCGGGCGCCGTGCGCCCGGCGGTGTGCGCCATGATCCGCTCCTGTCGTCGTGTGGGGCGGCGGACGTCTGACCTCGGGGGACGAGTGCTGCGTCCGCCGCTTGACCACCACATTAGGCACCGGCGTGACCTGCGGCGTCATGCGCGCGTACCGACTCCGGGGCCTCCCGCAGGATGACGCCGAGCCGCGCCGCGTACTCCCCAGGGTGGAGGCACCGGCCGGTTTCCCGGGGTCTTCCCCCAGGGGGTATCGCAGGGGCGCGCCTCCACGGGTGAGTTCGCTCACTCCGCGGTGCGGAACTCGGGCCCGTCCCGCCCTGCCGCGGGGCGGGGACACGGCGGGACCGGCGGGGTCGCGGGGCCCGGCCCGGATGCCGCGGGCGCCTTCCGCCGTGCCGGCTTTCGCCCCGTCAATCCCCGTGCCAGGACGACGGCTTGGGGGCGGCGCGGCAGGGCGCGCGGGCGCGCGGTCACGGCGCGTTGTGCTGACTGACCACCGTCCGCTGTGCCCTGACATTCCGTCTGGCGCCGCGTGCGCGGCCTATCGTCGCCACGCGGCGGCAGTCCGTAAGCTGTCGTCGTCAGACGGACCGGTCAGCCGGTGGGCCTCCCACCGGGCGCCGGAGGCGGGGCCCGCCCCGCCGGACACCGGAGGTAGGGAACGGACATGGCGATGATGCGGCTCCGGCGAGAGGACCCGCGAGTCGTCGGCTCGTTCAGGCTCCACCGCCGTCTGGGGGCCGGCGGCATGGGCGTGGTCTACCTCGGTTCGGACCGGCGTGGCCAGCGGGTGGCGCTGAAGGTGATCCGCCCGGATCTCGCCGAGGACCAGGAGTTCCGCTCCCGCTTCGCGCGGGAGGTGTCGGCCGCACGGCGCATCCGCGGCGGGTGCACGGCCAGGCTGGTGGCCGCCGATCTGGAGGCCGACCGCCCCTGGTTCGCCACCCAGTACGTGCCGGGGCCCTCGCTGCACGACAAGGTGACCGAAGGCGGGCCGCTGCCCGCCTCGCAGGTCGCCTCGATCGGGGCCGCGCTCGCCGAGGGGCTGGTCGCCGTGCACGAGGCGGGGGTCGTGCACCGGGACCTGAAGCCGTCGAACATCCTGCTCTCCCCCAAGGGCCCGCGCATCATCGACTTCGGCATCGCCTGGGCGACGGGGGCCAGCACCCTCACCCACGTCGGTACCGCCGTCGGGTCTCCGGGGTTCCTGGCGCCCGAGCAGGTGCGGGGCGCGGCGGTGACCCCCGCGACGGACGTGTTCGCGCTGGGCGCGACGCTGGCGTACGCGGCGACGGCGGACTCCCCGTTCGGGCAGGGCAGTTCGGACATCATGCTCTACCGGGTGGTGCACGAGGAGCCGCAGCTCGACGAGGTGCACGCGGCGCTGGCTCCCCTCGTCCACGCCTGCCTCGTCAAGTCGCCGGAGGACAGGCCGAGCACGTTGCAGCTCTCGCTGCGGCTCAAGGAGATCGCGGCGCGCGAGGCGCGCGGGCTCTCCGACGGCGGTGAGGCGGCCGGGCTGGGCGGGGCCGCGGGCGCAGGACGGCCGGGTGCCGGTGCGCGCCCGGTGCCCGGCGGGCGGCGGGAGCCGCTGTCGGCCGAGCGGCGGGCCCGCGACCACGCGCAGCAGCGGACCCAGCGGGACGGCTCGGCCCGTGGACGTGACGGGGGGACGGGCGCGCCGCGGGCCGCCACTCCGCGCACCGCCCGTGCGACGGGGGCGGGATCCGCCCGCTCGCGGATGTCGCGTCCCGCGCGGGACGCCGGTTATCCGACGGGGAGCGGGGGGCGCCAGGCACACGAACGGGTGGTGCGCCGCCCCGCGGGCCCCCCGCCGCCCCGCGGCGCGGAACGGGGCGGCACGGAGCGGATCGGGAGCGGCCGTGCCACGGGCGCACGGCAGAGCGCAGCGCGCGGCCCCCGCCAGGAGGGCGGCGGCCGTCCACGGGCGGGGCTCAGCCCGGCGGCCCGCAAGCGGCGGCTGCTGCGCCAGCGGCTCATCGTCTTCGTGGTGGTCACCCTGCTGGTCGCCCTGGGGATCGCCGCGGCCCAGGGCTGCGAGGGTCCCACCCGCGGCCTGGGCCACGTCACCGAACGGGTGTCGGCGGCCTCGCCGTCGCCCACCGCGGAACGGTGAGGGCGTCCCGCCCGCTCCACCCGCTCCGCGCTACCTCGCTATCGCGTAGAAGGCGACGGCGGCGGCCGCGCCCACGTTGAGGGAGTCGACGCCGTGGGCCATCGGGATGCGGACCCAGTCGTCGGCGGCGCGCAGGGCGCGCGAGGTCAGTCCGCTGCCCTCGGCGCCCAGCATGAGCGCCGTTCGCCGGTCGCCGCCCGTGGCCACGGTGTCGACCGGGACGGCCTTCTCGTCGGGGGTGAGCGCGAGTAGTTGGAACCCGGCGTCCCGCACCGTCTCCAGACCGCGCGGCCAGCCGGTCAGGCGCGCGTAGGGAACGGCGAAGACGGCGCCCATCGACACCTTGACCGAACGGCGGTAGAGCGGATCGGCGCAGTCCGGTGAGAGCAGTACGGCGTCCATGCCGAGGGCCGCGGCGCTGCGGAAGATGGCGCCGATGTTGGTGTGGTCGTTCACCGACTCCATGATCACGACACGGCGGGCGCCGGCCAGCAGCCCCTCCGGGGTGGGCAGTGGCTTGCGCTGCATGGAGGCGAGGGCGCCACGGTGCACGTGGTAGCCGGTGACGCGCTCGGCCAGCTCGGGGCTGACGGCGTAGACGGGGGCCGGCACCTCGTCGATGACGTCGCCCATGGTGTCGAGCCACTTGGCGGAGAGCAGCATCGAACGCATCTCGTACCCGGCGTGCAGGGCGCGGCGGATGACCTTCTCCCCCTCCGCGATGAACAGCCCCTCGGCCGGCTCGCGCCTGCGGCGCAGCTCGACGTCGGTCAGTCCCGTGTAGTCGGCGAGACGGGGGTCGTCGGGGCGCTCGACGGTGACGAGCTTGTCCGTCGACGGTTGCTGGGGTGTTCCGGGGGAGGATGCGGTAGCCACGGGCCGATACTGCCTTGTCGCGCTCGAAGTGCCAATGTGTCGTTACCGCCGCGTACGGCATGGGGCGGTGGCGGTGGCCCGCCCCGGGTCAGGGGCCGGGGGAAGGGGACGACGGGGTCAGGGGCGGCGCTCCTCGGCCGCCTCCGACGCGTAGACCTGGCGGAGCAGGTGGTTGAGGCGGGTGCGGTCCCGAGCGCTCAGCGCACGCAGGAGCCGGTCCTCCTCGGCGTTGGCCGCGCCCGCGACGGCGGCCACGAGGGCGCGTCCGGCTGCGGTGAGGAGGACGACACGGCGGCGGCGGTCGCCCTCGTGCGCGCGCCGCTCGATGAGGTCACGGGCGGCCAGCGCGTCCAGCACCGCCACGACGTTCCTGGCGTCCACGGCCACGAGCCGGGCGAGCTGCCGCTGGCCCACCGGCCCCTGCTCATCGAGCGCCACCAGGAGCGTGTACTGGCTCTGGGTGAGCCCGTGTTCGCCGAGGAAGACGCCCCACGAGCGCGCCACCAGGGAGCCGAGCCGGGCCAGGAGGAAGCCGGTCCCCCGCTCGTAGGCGGGTCGCTCCCGCGGGCTCGGCTCCTGTGCGCTCGACATGATGACACTGTAACAGTTAGACATGCCTCATGTCTTTTAGTAGACATGCCACATGTCTATTGAGCTGAGTCATCAGCAGGTGACGCCCGCAGCCGATCCCGCACTGTCGCTCCACGTCGTGACGGCGGGCCCGCCGAGCGGCAGGCCGTTCCTGTTCCTGCACGGCTGGCCCGAGTCCTGGCGCAGCTGGCAGGACGTCATGAGCGCCGCGGCGGCCGAGGGAGCACGGGCCATCGCCGTCGACCTCCCCGGCATCGGCGACTCGGCTCCCCTCACCACGGGCACGCCGAAGCGCGCGGGCGCGCGAAAGCCCGCGGGCGCGCCGAAGCCAGCGGGCGCGCCGAAGCGCCGGCTCGCGCAGGCCGTGCACGCGCTCGTGCACCACCTCCGGCTCGACGACCTCACGCTCGTCGGCCACGACGCGGGCGGCATGGTGGCGTACGCGTACCTGCGGCAGTACGGCGACCTCGGCCGGGCCGTCGTCATGAACACCGTGATCCCCGGCGTCGACCCGTGGGACGAGGTGCTGCGCAACCCGTACATCTGGCACTTCGGCCTGCACGCCGTGCCCGGGTTGCCCGAAACCCTGGTCCAGGGGCGGCAGGCCGCGTATTTCGACTACTTCTACGACATCCTCGCGGCCGACCCCGCCCGCCTCACTCCGCAGGCCCGGGCCGCACACGCCGCCGCCTACCGGAGCGAGACGGCGCTCGCCGCCGGGTTCGACCTCTACCGGAGCTTCCCCTCCGACGCCCGCGACAACGCCGCCTCCGCCGCGGCCGGGCCCGTCGAGACCCCGATGCTGTACCTGCGGGGAGACGGCGAGGGCGGCGACCTCACCGCCTACGCGCGGGGTTTCCGCCGCGCCGGGGTCACGAACCTGACGACCGCCCTGCTGGCCGACTCGGGCCACTTCGCACCGGAGGAGGTGCCCGAGCAGGTCTGGCGGCACCTGCGCGACTTCGCCGCCGAGGGGGCCTGAGAGGGCGTCCGCACGGCGGACACCCGCACGACTGGCACTCCGCGACAGCCGGCGGAGCGCGGGTTCACGGGTTCACGGCGACGACGTCGCCGATGACGACGACCGCCGGAGGGCGTACGCCCTCGGCCGCCGCCCGCTCGGCGGCCGTGGCCAAGGTGGCGTCCACGCGGCGCTCCGTGGCCATGGTGCCCTCCTGGATCATGGCCACCGGGGTGTCGTCGGACCGGCCGTGGGCGCGGAGAGCGGCGGCGATCGCGCCGAGGTTCTCGACCGCCATCAGGAGAACGAGCGTGCCGCGCAACCTGGCGAGCGCGGGCCAGTCCACCAGCGAGCGGGGATCGTCGGGTGCGACATGGCCGCTGACCACGGTGAACTCGTGGGCGACGCCCCGGTGGGTGACGGGGATGCCGACCGCGCCCGGCACGCTGACGGAGCTGGAGATGCCGGGCACGACGGTGACCTCGACGCCCTCGGCGGCCAACTGCTGGGCCTCCTCCATGCCGCGCCCGAAGACGAAGGGGTCCCCGCCCTTGAGCCGTACGACGGACCTGCCCGCCTTGGCGTGTTCGACCAGGGCGGCGTTGATGGCCTCCTGCGCCATGGCGCGGCCGTAGGGAATCTTCGCGGCGTCGATGATCTCGACGTGCGGCGGCAGCTCGTCGAGCAGGTCGCGGGGGCCGAGCCGGTCGGCGACGATGACGTCCGCCTGAGCCAGCAGCCGCCGGCCCCGCACCGTGATCAGGTCCGGATCGCCCGGGCCCCCGCCGACCAGGGCCACGCCCCCGGTGCGGGGACCGCGCTGCCCGGTGACGAGGGTGCCGTCGCCCAGACGGGCGACGATGGCGTCGCGTATCGCCGCCGACCTGCGCGGGTCGCGGCCCGCCGCGCCGTGCACCCCGCTGGTGAGGACGGCGACGGTCAGGCCGTCGCTGCGGCCGGTCGCCGGCGTCCAGGCGGTCCCCTCGTCCGCGTCGTCGGCCCGTACGCACCAGACGCGCCGCGCTTCGGCTTCCGCCGTGATGGCGGCGTTGACGGCCGGATCGTCGGTGGCGGCCAGCGCGTACCAGGCCTCGGCCAGATCACCCTCCCGGTAGCCGCGGCGCTCCCAGGTGATCTCCCCGCCGGTGACCATCGCCTCCACGGAGGGCGTCACCTGCGGGGAGACGACCGTGACGTGCGCGCCGGCCGCCAGCAGAGCGGGCAGCCGGCGCTGGGCGACGCCACCGCCGCCGACGAGCACGACCCGGCGCCCGGCCAGGCGGAGTCCTACGGGGTAGGCGGGGGTGGCGACGTCGCCGGGGTTCACAGGCATCGGGGACGGCATCCTTCTCGGGGTCGGGCCGACTCGCGGGGCCGAGCCGACGACGAGCCGCTGCGGCGGTGGAGCGGCCGGGACGGAGGGGCAGGGGAACAGCCTATGCGGAGCCGGACGGTGCGGCTGTTCCGCAGGTCACGGACGGGCCGCCCACCCGCCACAGAGCCCGGTCGGCACGGTCGCGCATCGGGCGGCACCGCGTCGGGCGGCACCGCTGCGGGCGGGGCTCCTCGGAAGAAGGACTCCCCGCCCGGACGGTGAAGTTCAGCCCTTCTCGGTGACGCCCGCCCCGTCGAACGTGGCCACCTCGTGCATGGCACGGGCGGCGCTCTGCACCATCGGCAGCGCGAGCAGCGCGCCCGTCCCCTCACCGAGCCGCAGGTCGAGATCGACCAGCGGGCGCAGCCCCAGCTTGGTGAGGGCCGCGACGTGGCCGGGCTCGGCGCTGCGGTGCCCCGCGATACAGGCGGCCAGCGCCTCGGGCGCCACCGCGCGGGCCACCAGCGCCGCGGCACCGGCGCTGACGCCGTCGAGGATGACGGGCGTCCGCAGCGAGGCGCCGCCCAGGATGAGGCCGACCATCGCCGCGTGCTCCAGCCCGCCGAACGCCGAGAGCATCCCGATCGGATCGGCCGGATCCGGCTGGTGCCGCTCCAACGCCCTGCGGACGACCTCGACCTTGCGCGCGTGCGTCTCGTCGTTGATGCCCGTTCCACGCCCGGTGATCTCGGCGGGGTCCGCTCCGGTGCAGGCCGCGATCAAGGCGGCGGACGCCGTGGTGTTGGCGATGCCCATCTCGCCGGTGAGCAGCGCACGGTTGCCCGCCGCCACCAGGTCGCGCGCCGTCTCGATGCCGACCTCCAGCGCCCGCTCGACCTCTTCGCGGGTCAGCGCGGGCCCTGCCGTCATATCGGCCGTACCGGCACGGATCTTGCGGGGCAGCAGGCCCGGCCGCGCGGGGAGTTCGGCGGCCACGCCGACGTCCACGACGCAGACCTCGGCGCCCACCTGGTTGGCGAACGCGTTGCAGACCGCGCCCTGGGACAGGAAGTTGCTCACCATCTGCGCGGTGACCTCCTGCGGCCACGGCGTGACGCCCTGCGCGTGCACCCCGTGGTCCCCGGCGAACACCGCGACGGCGGCAGGCTCGGGAATCGGCGGGGGGCACTTGCGCGAGAGGCCGCACAGCTGCGCGGAGATGATCTCCAGCATGCCGAGCGCGCCGGACGGTTTCGTCATCTGCTTCTGCCGCTCCCACGCCTCGCCGAGCGCCTTGGCGTCCAGGGGGCGGATGGTGCCGAGCGTCTCGGCGAGCATGCCGGTCGGCTCGGCGCCGGGCAGCGCACGCCGTCCGTACGACTCGTCGTGCACGACCCAGGAGAGCGGACGCCGCTTCGACCAGCCGGCCTGCATCAGCTCCGGCTCGTCGGGGAATTCGTCGACGTACCCGACACACAGGTACGCCACGACCTCCAGATGCTCCGGCAGTTCGAGGGCGCGCACCAGCTCGGGCTGGTCGAAGAAGCTGACCCAGCCCACGCCCAGCCCCTCGGCCCGCGCCGCCAGCCACAGGTTCTCGACGGCCAGCGCGGAGGAGTACGGCGCCATCTGCGGCTGCGTCTGACGGCCGAGCGTGTGCCGGCCACCGCGCGTGGGGTCCGCGGTCACCACGATGTTGACCGGGGTGTCGAGGATCGCCTCGATCTTCATTTCCCTGAACTTCTTCGCCCTGCCCTTGGGCAGCGACTTGGCGTAGGCGTCACGCTGCGCCTCGGCCAGCTCGTGCATCCTCCTGCGGGTCTCCTCCGACCGGATGACCACGAAGTCCCAGGGCTGCGAGTGGCCGACGCTGGGCGCGGTGTGTGCCGCCTCCAGCACGCGCAGCAGCACCTCGTGCGGGATCGGGTCGGACCGGAAGCCGTTGCGGATGTCCCGCCGCTCCCGCATCAGCCGGTGCACGGCCTCCCGTTCCGCCTCGGCGAACCCGGGAGCGGCCTCTCCCTCCGGGACCACCGGCCCCTCCTGGAGTCCTTCCGGTGGGCCTTCCTGGAGGCCTTCCTGCGGCAGAACGCCACCGGACGACTCGGGCCCCGCCGCGGCCGCGTCGACCTCCTCGTGCGTGGGCGCACCGGCTTCCCTCGCGGTGGCCTCGGCACCCTCGGTGCCGGCCTCGGCGGCGACGGCGGGAGATGCGGCCTCGGCGTCGGAGGGCACGACCTCGTCGGTGGGGGCCGCGGTCGGTGCCGCGAGGACCTCGGCGTCCGGGCCGGGCACCTCGTGCGGTGCGGGCTCCGCCTCGACGGCGGGGTGCCGCACCTCTTCGACGGGCTCGGCGGGTGCCGTCGCTTCGGTCGCCGCCGAGTCGGCGTACTGGCCGGAGGGATCTGCGGGCACGGGCACCGCGTCTTCCTCGGCTCCCGGCGCCTCGACTGCCGCACCCGTTCGAGGCGACTGGCCGCGCACGGACGTTTCACCGCTCTCGGACACGGCGGCGGGCGCCTCGGCAGGGGCGCTCTCCTGCTGCTGGAACTGTGACTGCGGGTGCGGCGCCACCGGGCCCGAGGACTCGGAAACCGGCGCGTCCGTACCGGTGTCGGCGGCGGACGCGGGTGCCGTGGTCTGCTCGGGGATACCGGCGGAGTCCTGCGGGGGCTGCGCGCCGGTCTCCTGGCTCGCGTCCTGGTTTATCGGCGGTGTCCCGGACGAGGCCTGCGCGGCGTCGCCCTGCTGCGTCGCCTGGGGCTCGCCCCCCTGCGCGGGCACAGTCGCCAGTCCGCCCGGCTGGGTCTCCTGGCGCGGCCCGGGCACGGTCGGATCGCCGGGAGCGGGAACGGCAGCGGCCTCGACGGGTGCCTCCGCCTCGGCGGCCTCGGCGACCACCTCGGCCTCGCGCGCCGCGGTCTCCCCGCGCGCACCCGTCTCGTCGGCCGCGACCGCCTCGCCGGCTGCGGCCGCCTCCCCTGGAACCGGAACCTCAGCCGACACGGGCGCCTCGGCGGGCACGGACGCCTCGGCGGGCGTCGGGACTTCGGTCGGCTCCGGAACGTCGGCCGGTGCCGAAGCCCCGGTCGATACCGGGACCTCGGCGGGGGCCGGGGCCTCAGCAGGGAGTGGGGCCTCAGCGGACGCCGAAGTTCCGGCGGACACGGGCTCCTCGACGGACGTCGGGGCCTCCGCGGGCACCGGAACCTCAGCAGGCGCCGAAGTCTCGGCGGAGTCGGAGCCGTCCGCAGGGGCGGAGCCGTCCGCAGGGGCGGGGGCGTCCGCAGGGGCGGGGGCGTCCGCGGCAGCCGGGGCATCCGCCGTGGGTGAGGTCTCGGCCGGAACCGGTACCTCCTCAAGGGTCCTGGCTCCGGCAGCCGTCACCGCTTCGGCCGGTGCCTCGTCCACCGCCGGTTCCTGCGCCTGCTGCGGCGCGGGAACCGACGCCCCTTCGGCCTCTGCGGGTGCGGGTGCGGCCGTCTCGGCCGTCGCCTGAGAGGCTTCACCGTCCGACGCCTCGTGCCCCGGTTGCTCGGGCCGCTCGACCTGCTCAGGCTGCTCGACGTGGTCCGGTTGTCCGGGGTGCTCGGGCGGCAGTTGACCGAGTTGCGGACCCGGCAGCGGCTCCTCGTCGACCGGCGCACCCGCCGGGCCCGTGGGCGCGGGCTGCGCAGGCGCCTGCGGCTCGGTGGGCTGTTCGGACGTCGGCTGACCCTCAGCGGCCTGCGGATCCGTGCCGGCGGCGGCGCCCGTACGGCCTGACGGGGCGCCTTGCACAGGAGCGGCCTGCGCGGCGGAGGCCTGCGCGGCGGGGCGCTCGGACAGCGGGCGTACGGTGCCGGACTGCTCGGGCACCGGCGGCCCGAGGTGGAGGGGGCGGCGCGTCCCGTGGGGCGGGGTGCTGTGGGTGGACGCCTGGGCGGCGTGCGGCTGCTGGGACGGGCGTACGGCGTTCACGTCGAGGGCGTCCGCGTCGCGGCCGTCGGTCTCGTGCGGCCCGGGCACGGCTGCCGCTTCGCCCTCCGGCTGCGGCGCGGCCCCCTCCTCGGGCTGAGCAGGCTGCGGTGCGGCAGCGCTCGCAGCACTCTCCGAGTGCGCCACCGGGACATCCTCCCCTGCGGGCTGTTGCCCCTCCGACCCGTCCGACTGCGGCTGCGGCTGCGGCTGTCCCTGCGTCTGCGGGTCGTGGGGAGTCGGGGCAGCGTGCGGGTCGGCGGCCTGCGGAGGCGCGCCCTGTCCCGGCTGGGCGTACGCCACCTCGTAGGCGGCTTCCGGCGGAACGTGTCCGGGCTGCGCGTAGGCGTCGTACCCGTTCGCCGCGTAGGCGTCGCTCGAGCCGTACGCGAGGTCTGGCGGGTATCCGTTCTGCGGGTATCCGTCCTGCTGGGGCAACTGGCCTTCGGTGAACGGCTGCTGCGCCGCGTAGGAGCCCGCCTGGCCGTGCGGGTCGTACGTCTGCCCGTAGGTGTCGGGCGGGGGCATCGGGCCGGGCTGCTCCGCCTGTGACTGGGGCGTCGGCTGCGCCGGGTCCTGGGCGTAGTGCTGGGTGTGGCCGTTGTCCTGCGGGGCTCCGGGGCCGGCCGGCGCCGGCTGCTCGCTCCATGCGCCCTGGGCGGAGGGCATCAGCAGAAGGTCCTCTTCGTCGTGGGTGGCGTGGGGGCCGTGGGGAGCGTGGGCGCCGTCCCGTGTCCCGGCGGCTGCCGGGTCGGTGAGGGGGTAGGCGCCGGGCGCCGGGACGTCCGGCCGGCTGCCCGGTTGCTGCCCGCCTGCGTTCTCCGGCAGCCCCTCACCCGGGATCTGACCGGTGTCTGTCATGCGTTCCCCTCGCGCATCGCTGGTGCTCCTTCCAACCCGGCGGACGGGCCGCCGCGCCCCGTAGATGAAGAACGAGCACGCACTCCGTGCGGCACGTGCCTTTCGCCTACACCATTCGGACAATGACGGACGAAGCGTCAACCCCGAACGGTGGCACAACAGTCCATCAGCCTACCCGTCGCCGAGCGCCGCTCCGGCCACGGGTGGGAGAGAAACCGCACTTCGCCGGGGTTCGTCCGGCACGCGTCACAGGGGTTTCAGATACGGACACCGGACAGCAGAAAGACAACGGCCCGTTCGGTTTCCGCCCAGTGCGCCGTCTCCAGTTCGACGGACTGGAGCAGGGCGCACTCGACGGCGTAGCCGCGTTCGGTGAGCGCCCTTCCCAACTCCTCCGCCTCGTCTCTGGTGGAGGCGTGCGTGACGATGCGCGTGGGGCGGCGGTCGGCGACCGCGGTGACGGTGACCGCTCCCCCGCCGCCGACCCGCACCACGTCGGGCTCGGGCAGGTCCTGGAGGATGTGCGGAGCCAGGCCGTGCACGGTCTCCAGTTGGACGCCGAAGCGCCGCGCGGCGGCGTAGCCGTGGGCGCAGGCGTCCGCGTCGCTGTCGACGGCGATGACGGCGGCCCCGAAGCGTGCCGCCTCGACCGCGAAGGCACCGCTGCCCGCGCCGATGTCCCACACCAGGTCGCCGACGCGCGGCCCGAGGCGGGCGAGTTGGGCGGCGCGCAACTGCACCGACTCCCCTGCCCGTGGCGGGGTGCCGCTGCTCGCGCCGGCGTACTCGGCGACCGGCAGCGCCCAGCCGCGTACGGCCGGCGGGTAGCCGACCTCGTGCCCGGCGAGCCAGGCGGTGCCCTGGGGCGCGCCGGTCTCGGCCCCCGCGCCGGTACCGCCGACGACGATGACGACGTTCGGGTCGCGCCAGGTGTGGTCGGCGACCTTGTCCGAGGTGAGCACGGTCATCTGTTCGCGCTCGGTGCCCAGCGCCTCGCAGATGACGAAGGTGCGGTGGACACCTTCGAGCAGAAGGGCGAGCTCCGCGGGCCCCGCGCCAGGCGAGGTGAGGACGGCGACCTTCTTGTGGGCGCGGCAGACGTTGACCGCGCGGCGCAGGGTGCGGCTGTTGGCGACGACGAGTTGTGCGTCGTCCCAGGGCATCCCGGCGCGCGCGAACGCGGCGGCGATGGCGGAGACGGCGGGCACGACCTCGACCTCCAGGCCGTGCTCGGGGGCGCGCAGGGTTCGTACGACACCGAAGAAGCCGGGGTCGCCGTCGGCGAGGACGACCGCGGAGCCGCGGTGACGGGCGATGCGCCGGGCGGCGAGGGTGGCGCTGCCCAGGCGGATGCGTTCGGCGTGCGGCGGGACCTCGGGCAGTGCCAGGTGGTGCGCGGCACCGGCGACGAGGGTGGCCGCGGCGAGAGCCGAGCGGGCGGCGTCGGTCAGCGGCGAGCCGTCCCACCCGATCACCGTGACGCGGTCGGCCATGCTGGGGGTCTCCTGGCTGGTTCGTGCTCATCGCAGGTCGGGGCCCACTGAGGGTACCCCCTCACGCGGAAGGCGCGGTTTCGCGCGTCCGCGGGGCCCGGCCCGTCACCGGGCGCGGTGGCCGCGGGGCGCTCCCGCGCCGGCCGGCGAGCCTGCGAGGCGGTCCTTCACCAGGCGTGCGGCTCCAGCTGCTCGAAGGTGCCGTCGAGGTCCTCGGGCAGCAGGCTCCAGATGATCAGGTCGGTGCGGAGCTCCGCCCAGCCTCCCTGCTGGGGGTCGGGGCGGTCCGTCGCGGGGTCCTCCCAGCCTCCCTGGGTCTCCGGCAGGCCGTGGGGCACCGGGCGGTCCCGCTGCCCCTCGTGCGGCGGGGCGCCCCAGTTCTCGGTGCGGGTGCGCGCTATCCAGGCGTTGCGCAGCACGCCTTCGCTGATGCAGCCGAGTTTCTGGGCGACCTGCTGCGCCGCGGTGTTGTCGGCGGCGGTGCGCATCTCGACGCGCTCGAACTTCTGGTCCTGGAAGAGCCACTGGGCGAGCGCCAGCAGCGACTCGGAGGCGTAGCCCTCGCCGCGGGCCCAGGAGGCGGTGGCGTAGACGGCTTCGGCGGAGCGCACCCGCCAGTCGGTGCCGCGCAGTTCGACGGAGCCGACGAGCCGCTGGGTGAGGAGTTCGGTGACGGCGAAGACGATGCCCTCTCCGCCGGTGCGCAGCGCGGGGGCGCGGCGGGTGACGAAGTCGCGGGCCTCGGTCTCGGTGTAGGGGTAGGGCGACGTCATCCAGGCGGTGATCTGGTCGTCGGCCATCATGGCGGTGAGCGCGGGGACGTCCGCTTCCTCGAACGGGCGCAGCACGAGCCGGTCCGTGCTGATCGAGATGTCCGGGAAGGTCGAGGTCATGCGCCGCTCCTACACGTCGGGGTGCACAGCATGCAGCATCGGCACCGTGATGTGCAGCGCCGGACCCCACTCGACGGGAGGGGCCCGGCGCCGATGAGAAGACTTGTCGACACGGGGACTCACCCCGGTTCAGGCCGTGGGGTTCACGATCCCACATGCCCGAATGCGGGTTCGATGGCCCCCTTGTACTTCTTCTCGATGAACTCCTCGACCTGCGGGGAGTTGAGCAGCTTGGCGAGCTTCCTGATCCGCGGGTCGTCCTGCTCGCCGTCCTTGACCGCGAGGAAGTTCGCGTACGGGTTGCCCTCGACCTTCTCCGCCGCCAGCGCGTCCTTGGCCGGGTTGAGGTCGGCGTCGACCGCGTAGTTGCCGTTGACGACGGCGGCGTCCACGTCGTCGAGGGCGCGCGGGACGGCGGCGGCCTCCAACTCCTTGAACGTGAGCCCCTTCTTGTCCGCGATGTCGCCCAGGGTGGCTTCCTGACCCGCGCCCGGCTTCAGCTCGATGAGGCCGTGCTTGGCCAGCAGGTGCAGAGCCCGGCCCTCGTTGGTGGAGTCGTTGGGGACGGCGACGGTGTCGCCGGAGCCGAGGCCTCCCAGGCTGCCGGCCTTCTTGGAGTAGAGGCCCAGCGGCTCCAGCTCGACGTTGACGACCGGCACGATGTGCGTGTCGTTCTTCTTGTTGAAGTCGTCCAGGTACGGCTTGTGCTGGAAGAAGTTGGCGTCGACCTCGCCGGACTCGGTGGCCGTGTTCGGCACGACGTAGTCGTTGAACTTGCGGATGTCGAGGTCGATCCCCTCCTTCTCCGCGAGGTTCTTCTCGACGTACTCCAGGATCTCGGCGTGCGGCGTGGGGGACGCGGCGATCCTGAGCGTCTGCTTGTCGCCTCCGCTCTGGCCGATGCCGTAGCCGATCAGCGCGAGCGGCAGGACGACCGCGGCGGCGAGCGCCACGGTGCGGCCGCGGCCGAGGCGGGCGAGTCGCTTGCCGGCGCCGCCGTCGGCGGCGGAGCCACCACGAGCCGAGGCAGAACCGCTCCGGCCCGCAGCCAGCAAACGCACCACCGCGTCGCCGATGATCTGGACGGCCGTGACGATGACGATCAGCGCGACCACCGTGGCGATCATGACGCTGGTCTCGAAACGCTGGTAGCCGTACTGCACGGCCACCGAGCCCAGCCCGCCGCCGCCGACGGTGCCGGCCATCGCCGAGTAGCCGATCAGCACGATGACGGTCGTCGTCAACCCGGCGACCAGGGACGGCAGAGCCTGCGGGAGCAGCGCCTTGAAGACGACGGTGGGGGCGCCGCCGCCCATCGCCTGCACGGCCTCCACCAGGCCGCGGTCCACCTCGCGGACCGCCGTCTCCACCAGCCGTGCGAAGAAGGGGATCGCGCCGATGGCGAGTGGCACGACGGCCGCCGTCGAGCCGACGGACTGGCCGACGACGAAGCGGGTGAAGGGGATGAGGGCGATCAGCAGGATGATGAAGGGCAGCGATCTGCCGACGTTCACGACCGCGCCGACGACCTTGTTGACCAGCGCGTTGTGCAGCATCCCGCCCTTGTCGGTCAGGACCAGGAGCACACCGAGGGGCAGCCCGCCCACCAGTGCGATCAGCGTGGACCAGCCGACCATGTAGAGGGTGTCCCAGAACCCCTGGAACAGCAGCGGCTGTATCTCCGACCAGCTCACTTGGCACCCTCCTCGACGAGTCCGGCGTTGTCCTGGGGCTCCGCCGCGACGGGCGCGACCTCCGCGACGTCCGCGACGTCCGCGACGTCCACCGTGAGCCCCTGCTCGCGCAGGAAGCCGATCGGCACGACGTTGTCGTCGAAACTGCCGGGCAGCTCGATGCGCATCCGCCCGACCTGCTTGCCCGCGACGGTGTCCATGGCGGCGCCGAGGATGGAGATGTCCACGTTGTAGGTGCGCGACAGCTTGGAGATCACCGGCTCGGTGGTGGTCTCCCCGTGGAAGGTGACGTCCACGACCGTGCGGTCGTCGGCCGAGGGGGTGCCGCCGACGGGGAAGAGCTCGCGCGCCAGCTCGGAGCCCGGGGTGGCCAGCAGCTCGGGGACGGTGCCCGACTCGGTGATCCGTCCCGACTTCATCAGGGCCGCCGAGTCGCAGACCGCCTTGACGACCTCCATCTCGTGGGTGATCAGCAGGACGGTCAGGCCCAGCTGCTCCTTGAGGTCGCGCAGCAGTCGCAGGACGGAGCGGGTGGTCTCGGGGTCGAGCGCGGAGGTCGCCTCGTCCGAGAGCAGCACCTTGGGGTCGCCGGCCAGCGCACGGGCGATGCCGACGCGCTGCTTCTGGCCACCGGACAGCTGCGCGGGATGAACCTTGGCGTGCTCGCCGAGGCCGACCAGTTCGAGCAGCTCGTGTGCCTTGCGGGTGCGCTCCTGGCCTGAGTGGCCGAGGATCTCCAGCGGCAGTTCGACGTTGCCGAGCACTGTGCGCGACGACAGCAGGTTGAAGTGCTGGAAGACCATGCCGATGCGGGCCCGCGCCCTGCGGAGCTCCTTGCCCGCGCGCTTGCCGCTGCCGGCGAGCGCGGTCAGCTCCTGCCCGTCGACGGTGACGGTGCCCGAGGTCGGGCGCTCCAGGAGGTTGACGCAGCGGATGAGCGAGGATTTCCCGGCGCCGCTCTGGCCGACGACGCCGAAGACCTCGCCCTCGCCTACGTGGAGATCCACGCCGTCCAGTGCGGTGACCTCGCGGCCAGGGGTGCGATAGACCTTCGTGAGGTCCGTTGTCGTGATCACAGAAACATCCGTGGGTGTCGGTGGGGTGAGCGCTTGGGTGGGTGCCGTCCGGGAGCGCGCGGGTCCGCACGCGGGCGCAGTGGTCCCGCCGCCGCGCTGGTGCGGCGTGCGGGCGCGGAGGGACCGCAGTGCGGTGGAAGGTGGCTCTCCGCCTGCGGGCGGGGCGCGCGGGCTCGTGACTCGCTTCGGGGCGCGAGTCGCCTCGGTCAGCTCAGGCGGGGGCCCTCAGCGGGCACACATTCGCCGCGCGGTGGGCGGCGTACAGGCCCGCGGGCGCAGACAACGAGCACCGGGCGCCCAGGTCGCCTCGGTCGCGCAAGTGCGGCAGCTCGTCGTGTTCATGGTGCTCAGTAAACCAGATGGGGCGGTCGCGACGGAGACCGCTGTCCGCATGCCGGACGCCGCCGTGGACACCACCCGCCGGTGCCCGCTCCCGCTCAGTCCCCTGCGACGACCGTCACACCCGCGTCCGTGACCTGCGCGGCCACCGCGGCCAGGTCCTCCACCACGACGTCGGCCACCAGCTCCTCGCGCGCGTGCGTTGTGGCCAATGCCACGGTCCGCATGCCCGCGCCGCGGCCCGCCGTCAGCCCCGCGGGGGCGTCCTCGAAGACCACGCAGCGGGCCGGGTCAGCGCCCAGCTTCCGGGCCGCCAGCAGGTACGGCTCCGGGTGCGGCTTGCCGTACGTGATGTCGTCGGCGGCGATGACCAGCGGCGCCTCGATACCGACGACCCTCAGCCGCGCCTCGGCCAGCTCGCGGGTGGCCGAGGTGACCACGGCCCAGCTCCCCTCGGGCAGCGAGGCCAGCAGCTCGACGGTGCCGGGCAGCGCCACAACCCCGCCACTGGGCACGTCCTCGACCTCCAGCCGCTCGATGCGGGCCAGCGCCTCGGGCACGCGCGCGGCCGGCAGCAGGTCGCCGACGATGTCGGCGGCGGGCCGCCCGTGCAGCTCGACGGCGGCGAAGTCCTCCGCGCCGATCCCGTACTCGCGCGCCCACGCGGTCCAGCAGCGCTGGACGGACTCCATGGAGGAGAGGAGGGTGCCGTCGTTGTCGAACAGCAGGGTCGCGGGGGCGTCGAACTTCATGCCGGGCAGCGTACGGGGGGCCTCGGGGGCGCGCGTCGGCGGGCCCGAGCGCCCTTCTAGACTCCTGAGCATGCTCACCCCGCTCACCGTCACGCTGGCCGTGGCCGCGCTCGCGCTGGCCGCGTGGTGCGGCTGGGCGGCCTACCGCGACCAGCCGACCAAGGACTGGCACTTCATCGGCATGGCCGTGGTGACCCTGCTCGCCTTGGTCCAGCTGGTGGTCGGGATCGTCCAGCTCGCGCAGGGACGGGACCCGGCGGACGGCGCGGTGATCTTCGTCTCGTACCTGGTCGGCGTCCTGGCGTGCGTGCCCGTGGTGGGGCTGGTCTCGCTGACCGAGCGCACCAAGTGGGGCTCGCTGACCGTGGTCGCCGGAGCCGTCGTCCTCGCGGTGCTCCAGGTGCGGCTCTACGACATCTGGGGAGGTGGCACCGGTGCCTGAACCGACGACCACGAACAGCGCGCCCGTGCCGGGACGCGGGGGCCGCATCAACACCGGGCCCGGCAAGCTGCTGGTCACGCTGTACGGGATCTTCACGGTGGGCGCCGCCTCGCGCTCCCTCGTCCAGCTGACGACGCGGTTCGGCGAGGCACCGCTCGCCTACGTCCTCTCGGCCGTCGCCGCGGTGGTGTACGCCTTCATCACGCTCTCCCTCGTCCGCGGCGGTGAGGGCGCCCGCAAGGCCGCCCTCACCTGCTGTGGTCTCGAACTGCTGGGCGTGCTGGCCGTCGGCACCTGGACGCTGGTGGAACCGTCCGCCTTCCCCGACGCCACGGTCTGGTCCGACTACGGGATGGGCTACCTGTTCATCCCGGTGGCTCTGCCGCTGACGGGCCTGTGGTGGCTACGCCGCGGCCACCGCGAGCAGCCCGCGCCGGCCCCCTCGTCGGAACAGTCCGAACAGTCGGAACAGGGGTCGCAGGAGACCTAGGCGCTCTTCGCGTACTCCGCGGCATCCTTCTGCAACGCGACCAACGTCACCTGACGGTCCCGCTCGGTGCCGACGAGGGCGTAACCACTGCGCCGGTACAGCCGCAGATTGCCCTCGCTGCGGCTGCCGGTCACCAGGTGGTACCGCTTGGCGGCGTACTCCGCGGTCAGCCGGGACTCGACCGCGGCCAGCAGCCGCCCGCCCAGGCCGTGGCCCTGGAGGCGGGGATGGACGCACAGCCGGCCGATCCGGGCCGTGCCCTCGGCGTCGACCCGGCCGCGGACCGAGCCGACGACCTCGTCACCGAGGCGGGCCACCATCACGCACCCCTGCGCGAGTTCGGTGCGCAGGTCGTCCAGCGTCTGGACGAGCGGTTCGATGCGGTAGTCGCCGTACAGTGCGGCCTCGGTCTGGAAGCAGAGGTACTGCAGTTTCAGTATCTGTTCGACGTCCCGCTCGTCCGCCGCAGAGATGGTCACGCTCATGCCCATGTGCGCATGCCTCCCCATGTTGTGTGCGCACGGGCACGCGGATGTGAGGGTGCCGCGCCCGTGCTGTCTGCCCTGGTGACGCTGGTGTCCTCTCGCACCCTTCCCCTGAGGCCGGGTGGTGGAACCTGTGCCGCGAGCATTCTGCGCAGGCATTGCAGACAGCGGGAACGCAGCGGCCCCACGGCGCCCTGTGAGATATCCAACTCGCGGGCGATTTGGGCGTATGTGGGCTCCCCACCCGACAGCAGCGCCCGCAGCAGGGCGGGGCACCGTCCTGGCAGCCTGGCGACCGCTCCGCTCAGCTCGCGGCGGCTCTCGGCGCTCAGCAGCGGCGCCTCCGCCTCGCTGGCCGGGTCGTCCCGCCCGTCGGCGGCGGTGACCCGGCGCTGCGGCGGCACCCGGTGCGGCGGGGGCGCGGCGTCCCCCGGCAGCTCGCGGCGCAGACGGTCGCGCACGGCCCGCGCCTCGGCGCTCACCGCCTCGCGCAACCAGACTCCGGGCTCGGCGGGCGGTCCGCACCCGCGGGTCCTCAGCAGCCAGCGCAGCCACACGCCCTGGCGCAGGTCGGCGGCCTCGGCACCGGGGAGCGCCGCCGCCTCGGCCGCGCACTCGGCCTCCAGCAGGGCGCGCAACCGGGGCTGGAGCAGGTCGGATTCCGGGGAGGGCTGAGTCATACGCCGCTGCACGCGCGCCGCCCGCCCCGCGGTTGCGGGACGGGCGGCGCGTCACTCGTCGGTGTGGATCTTTCTCCTGCCGGCGCGCTCAGCCGTCGTCGCGGAAGGCGGCGGCTGCCAGCAGCGCGGTGTCGCAGTTGTCGGAGAAGAGGCCGTCGATGCCGGTGGCGAAGTACCGCTCGAAGACCCCGAAGGAGTCACCGTAGGCGTTCGGGTCGTCGCCCTTGCGGAAGTCGGCGGGCAGGAAGGTGTTCTCGTTGCGCACGGTGTACGGGTGCAGGACGAGCCGCTGCGCGTGCGCGTCCCGCACCAGGTCCGTGGGGTCGCCGAGCGTGCCGTCCGCGTTGCGGGGGATGACCAGCTCCAGGGTGGGCCCGATGCCCTGGGCGAAGCCCGCGATCCACTGCAATCCCTCGGGCTCGACCAGGTCGGCGACCGTGCGCGGATCGTTCGCCTCCACGAAGTCCCAGGGCCGCGAGTCGAGGCCCGACAGCAGGACGACGCCGGGGCAGTCCACCAGCTTGCCCAGCGTCCGGATGCTGCTCGGCTCGAAGGACTGCACGAAGTTCGGCGAGTGCGCCTTGTGCCGCCCGTAGCGGCGCAGCAGCCTGGCGAGCGGCTTCTCCAGGCCCAGGCCCAGCTTGCGGAAGTAGGTGGGGTGCTTGGTCTCGATGTGCAGCCATACGCGGCGGCCGCCGCGCCGGCTCTGCTCCTCGGCCCAGTCCAGCACCTCCTCGAAGGTGGGCACCTCCCAGCGGCCGTCGTAGAGGGTGTTGTGCTGGCGCGTGCCCGGGATGCGCTCCTTGGCCCGGAGCGTCTTGAGCTCCTTGAGGGTGAAGTCCTCGGTGAACCAGCCGGTGAGCTCCTTGCCGTCCACCGTCTTGGTGGCCTTGCGGGAGGCGAACTCGGGGTGGTCTGCCACATCCGTGGTGGCGGTGATGTCGTTCTCGTGCCGGCACACCAGGTGCCCGTCCTTGGTGGGGACCAGGTCCTGCTCGATGATGTCGGCGCCCATGTCGAGGGCGAGCTGGTAGGAGCCCAGGGTGTGCTCGGGGCGGTAGCCGCTGGTGCCGCGGTGCGCGATGACGCAGGGGGTGGGCAGCTCGTGGCGTCCGCCCCCGCGCCCCGCGGAACGGTCCGCCCTCGAAGGGGCGGCCTCGGCCGTGCCGCCGGCCCCCAGGGTGACCGCGCCCGCCGCGCTCAGCGCGGCCGCCGCTCCGAGCAGGGTTCTGCGGCCCGGCTGCTGCTCCTGTCCCATGCGCTCTCCCAGAAGTCTCCGTGGCGCCGATGTCCGGCCCTGCCACGCGTCGGGCTGATCGTAGGACCGGCTGGAGCGCGCCGGGGAGACATAAGTGCGAACACGCGGGAAACACGGAGAGCTTGAGAAGGTGCGGGGCAGCGCAATACGGGGGCAACCCGTGTCAACTCCTCGTAAAGGTGCAAGCAACCCGGTGTGCCCGCCACCCGGGCCTGCGAGTATCGTCCTCATCTGCGCGTCCGTGCGCAGAGCCATACGTCCGTGCGCAGAGCCGAGCGCACGGCCATACCGACTGGGCGGAGGGTCCGTTGTCCCGTTTCCGGCTGATCAAGGCAGTGCTCGGCCCGCTTCTTCGCGTGCTGTTCCGGCCGAAGATCGAAGGGGCCGACCGCATTCCGGACTCGGGTCCGGTGATCCTGGCGGGCAACCACCTCACCTTCATCGACTCGATGATCCTGCCGCTGGTCACCACCCGCCAGGTCTTCTTCATCGGCAAGGACGAGTACGTCACCGGCAAGAGCCTCAAGGGCCGTCTGATGGCGTGGTTCTTCACGGGCGCCGGCATGATCCCCGTCGACCGGGACGGCGGGCGCGGTGGCGTCGCCGCGCTGATGACCGGCCGCCGCATCCTGGAGGAGGGCCACCCCTTCGCCATCTACCCGGAGGGCACCCGCTCCCCCGACGGGCGCCTCTACCGAGGGCGTACGGGCATCGCGCGGCTCGCTCTGATGACGGGAGCGCCGGTCGTGCCCTTCGCGATGATCGGCACGGACAAGGTGCAGCCGGACGGCAAGGGGCTGCCCAGGATCGGCGGCGGCCGCATCAGCATCCGCTTCGGCGCGCCCCTCGACTTCTCCCGCTACGAGGGCATGGACCGCGACCGGTACGTGCTGCGCGCGGTCACCGACGAGGTGATGAGCGAGGTCATGGAGCTGTCGGGACAGGAGTACGTCGACGTCTACGCGACGAAGGCGAAGGCGGCCTAGAGCCGGGCGCCGCCTGGAGCCGGGCGCTACCTGCGCACGTGGAAGCGCAGCATGGTGACCCCGCCCGACTGGATGTTGCCGAGCGGCTCCAGGTCGATCCGGTCGAGGCCCGGCGGTGCGAAGCGGACGCCGTCCCCGAGCAGCACCGGCAACACGTACACCAGGATCTCGTCGACGAGGCCGCGCTGCAGGCACTGGGCGGCCACGTCGGCGCCGAGGATCTCCAGGTTCCGGCCGCCGGCGGCGCGGCGTGCCACGGCCACGGCCTCCTCGATGTCACAGGTGAGGAAGGTGACGTCGGGGTCCGGCTCGTCCGGCGGGCGGTGGGTGAGGACGAACCGCGCCCCGCCGTCGTAGTCGGGGTTCTCGTCGGACATGCGCTTTCCGACCTCGTACGTGCCCCGGCCGATGAGCATGGCGCCCGTGGCCGCCATGACGTCCGGGAACGTCGCCGAGGTCATGTGCTCGAAGATCCAGTCCATCGTGTGGCCGGGACCGGCGATGAATCCGTCCAG
The DNA here is from genome assembly GCF_022699385.1 of Streptomyces tubbatahanensis. NCBI lineage: Bacteria > Bacillati > Actinomycetota > Actinomycetes > Kitasatosporales > Streptomycetaceae > Streptomyces > Streptomyces tubbatahanensis. The sequence goes on from NZ_CP093846.1 coordinate 1,284,446, forward strand.
GGACATCACCCTGTTCACCACCACTTTCCCGGTGCTCGCATCGGTCATGTGTCTTCTCCGAGCAGGTGGAGGGCCGGGATTGCAGCATAGGCCGGTGAGCAGCATCTGCTCGTCCGTCGGTGGCCACTGGCCGTGGTGTGCGGGCTGCCGGTGGGGGGTGTGGCGCGCCGGTCCCCGCGCCCCTGCGGGGCGGCCCCGCTAGTTCTCCTCGGCTGGTACCTCCTCCAAGTGCTGTCCGCGCAGCAGGCGCCAGGCCAGTACCGCTGCGGCCAGGAGGATGACGGCGCCGAAGCCGGCGCCGTACCGCAGACCTTCGGTGAAGGTGTCCCGCGCGGCGTCCAGCAGCGCGCGCTCGGCGCCGCCCGGCAGTCCGTGCGCGGTCGAAACGGCCTCGCCCAGCGACTGGCGGGCGTGCTCGGCCGTCCCCTCCGGCACCCCCGCAGGCGTCGGGAAGGAGCGGTAGACGCCCGTGACGACCGAGCCGAGCAGGGCGATGCCCAGCGCGGCGCCCAGTTCGTAGGCGGTCTCGGAGACCGCCGAGGCCGCGCCGGCCTGCTCCTTGGGAACGGCCGAGAGAATCACGTCGGCGGTCACCGTGAACGCCAGCCCCGCGCCGACGCCGACGACCAGCAGCACGCTGCCCAGCAGCAGATAGCCGGAGGTGGCCTGGAGCCAGAGGCAGGCGCCCAGCGCCAGGCCCACCGCCATCAGGCCGCCGGAGACGGCGCCGCGCACCGAGGTGCGGCGGGCGACCCAGCCGGCGAACAGACCGGCGACGACGGAGCCGACCGCGGCGGGCAGCTCGGCGAGTCCGGCCTGGAAGGGCGTGCGGTCCTGCACCATCTGGAGGAACTGGGAGAGGAAGAAGACCAGTCCCGACATGCCGAGGATGGTCAGCAGGTCGGCGAGCACGGCGCCGGTGAAGCCGCGGTGGGCGAACAGCCGCATGTCCAGCAGCGGCGCCGGCAGCCGCAGCTGGCGGCGCACGAAGGCGTAGAGGCCGGCGAGGCCGACGACGCCCGTGACCGCCACGTCCCAGCGGAAGCCGTAGGCCGCGGCCTCCTTGACGGCGTAGACGAGGGCGATGATGCCGACCATCGACAGGCCGACGCTGGGCAGGTCCCACGGCCCAGGTGCCGGGTTCCGCGACTCGGGCAGCAGTTTGCTGCCGACGAGGACGAGCACGGCCATCACCGGCAGGTTGATCAGGAAGACCGAGCCCCACCAGTAGTGCTCCAGCAGGAACCCGCCGACGACGGGGCCCACGGCCGTGCCGGCGGCCGTCATGGCGCCCCAGATGCCGACGGCCAGGCTGCGCTCTCTCGGGTCGGGGAAGATGTTGCGGATCAGCGCGAGTGTGGAGGGCATCAGGGTGGCGCCCGCGACGCCCATCAGCGCCCGCCACAGGATCATGGCCTCGGCGCTGTGCGCGTAGGCGGTCAGCACCGAGAGGGCGCCGAACGCGATGGATCCGGTGAGCAGCAGCTTCTTGCGGCCGATGCGGTCGCCGAGGCTGCCCATCGAGACCAGGAGTCCGGCGATGACGAAGGAGTAGACGTCGCCGATCCACAGCAGCTGGGTGCTGGAGGGGCGCAGGTCCTCGCTGAGGAACGGCGCGGCGAGCCCGAGGACGGTGACGTCGATGCCGACCAGGAGGACGGCGAGCACCAGCACCGCGAGGGCGACCCAGCGCAGCCGGGAGGCGTCACCCCCGGGCCTGGCGCCTCGGGCTGCCGCTCCGGATCGTTTGGTTCTGGCGCTCATCTCTCACTGCTCCGTCGTGCGCCGCCGAGCAGCAGCTCGGCGGTCATCCGTACCGCGTCGCGGGCCGCGACCCGGCCGTCCTGTACCGCCCAGGCCGCCGCGGTGACCAGCGCGTAGAGCGCCTCGGTCAGCCAGGCAGCGGTCAGGTCGATGCGGAAGGCGCCCTCGTGCTGTCCGCGCTGGAAGAGGGCGCCGATGCGGGCGTCGATCCTGGCCCAGCCCGCGTCCTGTTCTCCCGGCTCGAAGAGCTGGTTCTCGGTGACGAGGAAGGCGAGGAACCCGGCGTGGGGCTCGGCCTCGGCGATGACGCGCCACACGGCTTCGGCGGCGTCGCCCTCGTCGATGCGGGCGGCGTCCAGCGCGGCGTCCAGGCGTGCGAGGCCGAGTTGTTCGAGGGCGCGTATGAGCGCGTCGCGTCCGGCGAAGTGCCGGTGCAGGGTGGCGCGGCTGATGCGGGCCGCCTTGGCGATGTCGTCCATCGAGGAGGTCGGCCGCCGCGTCAGTACGTCCGCCGCCGTGCTCAGCAGCTCTTCCCGGTCCAGACTCATGAGACAAGCGCACTTCTTGTGAGACATTCGTGTCGCACACGAGACAACGAGAGAGCCCCGCCGTGGGTCACGACGGGGCACTCGTCACGAGCAGGGACACTCATCATGAGCAGGGGCGCTCGTCACAGGGGGACGAGCACCCCTGGGCCCGCTGCCTACGTCAGCGCCAGGCGCAGCTGCCCAGCGTGGCGCCCTTCCGCACCGCGCGCTCGGCCTTCTCGTGCGGCAGGACCCGGGTCTTGCGTCCCGTGCACACGGCCGTCCGGTCGGCGTAGCCGGCCACATCCAGCAGGATCTGGTCCCAGTGCCGGTACTGCACGTCGTGGCCGCTGTCGTCGTAGGTGCGCACGGTCGGCTCGGACGGCAGCGCCTTGTTCCAGCGGGCCTGCGTCGCGGGTGGCACGGTGGTGTCCTTCGCGCCGGTGTAGACGTACGCCGGCGCCTCCAGCTTCGACAGGTCGGGGCCCGGGCGCTCGCAGTAGAGCTTCTGCTCGTGCACCTGGGCCGCCGGGTCGCCCTTCTGGCCGCGCAGGTAGTACGAGCGGCCGCCGTCCTCCTCCGCCCGGTCGGTGAAGCCGGGGATGTCGTGCATGGGGCTGTCCTCGGGGAAGCCCCACCACTCGCGCGGGTCGCGGATCTGGTCGCCGAAGTACTTCGTCAGCTCCGCGTCGCTCTTGCCGCAGTACTCCGCCGTGGCGCCGTAGGGCGGGAGTGCCGCGGCCAGATGGAGGGAGGAGATGCGCCCGGGCGCGTCGGCGGCGAAGTGCGCCGCGTACGGGCCGCCGCCGGAGATGGCGACGACGGCCGCCTTGCGCAGGTGCAGCTTGTCGAGGACGGCGCGCACGTCCGAGGTGTAGTCGTCGAAGCCGAGCTTCGCGTCGTACTCGGTGTCGCCGAAGCCGTTGCGCTCCACCGATATCAGCCGCAGGTTCAGCTTCTGCCGGGTGGTGCGCAGGAACTCCGTCATGCCCGAGGCGCGGGCCGTGGTTCCGGTCCCGCCCATGAACAGCACGGGGGTGGCGTTCTTCTCCCCGGTGTCGCTGTAATGGACGGTGCGGCCCGCGTTCTTCGTCGCGTGCATGGCCGGGCCGAGCGGGTCGAAGTCGTTCTGCACGACGGGCTTCGGCTTGCGGTCCGCCTCCGCCTGCGAGGCTCCGGCGGTGAACCCGATCCCTCCGGCGAGCGCCGCCACGGAGAGGGCGGTTGCGACGGCGACTGTCGGTGCCTTTTTCATTTTTCGTCTCTCCCAGTTCTCAACGTGCGGGAGAGCACCTGCCCCGAAACCTGTGTGACATGCACGCAAAAACCCGTGGGCACCCCGGTGACCTGGGACTTCACTGCCAGGGCAGCTCCGCGCGCCGCCGCCAGTAGACCTCCGGGTCCTCCACCAGCTCGGCCAGCGAGGCCAGTTGGGCCTCGTCCAGCTCGGTGGCGGCGGCCAGCAGGTTGGAGTGGAGGGACCCGACGTCGGCGGCGCCGGACAGTACGACCTGGGCCCACGGCTGCCGCAGCACCGCGGCGAGCGCCACCGCGTCAGGAGACGTGCCCGTCTGCTGCGCCACCATGTGCAGGTCACGCGGTTCCTGACCGCCCGCCAGGCGCCCGTTGGCCATCGCTTCCTTGACGATGACCGTCAGCCCCGCCTCGTGCGCCTGCGCCAGCGCGCCGGCCGCGGACGTCTCCAGCAGGTTGTAGGTGCTCTGGACGGTACGGAAGAGGGGCTCGCCCGCGACGGTGACCTCCAGGGCCGCACGGATGGCGTCCGCCTGCGCGGGGCCGCTCGTGCTGAACCCGATCGTGACGCCGTCCGCCGCGAGCCGGGCCAGCCGCTCGTGCAGGCCGGTGTCGGTCAGCGCCGGGCTGTCGGGGGTGACGGAGTGGATCTGGTACAGGTCCATCCTGTCGCCCAGCTGCGCGCGGCTCTCGGCGAGCTGCCGCTCGAACGCCTCCGGCGCGTGGTCCTTGACCTCGTGCACCTCGGCGTCCGTGCGCCACTCCCCCACGTAGGTGTAGCCCCACTTGCTGCCGACCACCACGTCGTCGGCCTCCGGGTGCGCGCGCAGCCACCCGGCCAGGAACTCCTCGGCCCGCCCGTAGGAGCGGGCCACGTCGAGGTAGCGCACGCCCTGCGCGTAGGCGGCGTCCAAGAGCTCGTGCGTACGGGCGCGCAGCGCCTCGACGCCGCGCTCGGCGGGCAGCTGGGCCTCCCGGCCGAGCGTGAGGTAGGCGGGCCGGCCGACCGCGGCCAGGCCCAGACCGAGGTGGGCCGTCGGCGTGGTCGCGGCGGCGAGGCGGGTGAAGGACATCGGCATCTCCCCGGCCGGGTGCCCTCGGGGCACTGTCGGCGTCGGCTCCGGTGTGAAACCCGGCGCGGTGCCGGGCGGCGGTCCCGACCCGGCAGGTCGGCTGCCGCACCACGGTAGTCGGCTCCGGCGGGCCGTACCACGACGGACGCGGGCGCACCCGGTCGCCCGCACCGTGGCGCGGGCGACCGGGGTACCGGCAGTGGCCGGGCGTCGCATGCCGGCGTGGCGCGCCGTGTGCGCCGTGTGCGCCGACGGGTCAGCGCTTGGCGTCCGCCCACTGGCGCTGCCGGTCCAGGTCGGCGCGGAAGTCGGCGAGCTGGGCCGCCACCGCCGAGGGCGCCGTACCGCCCTTGCCGTCGCGGGCCGCCAGTGCGCCCGGCACGTTCAGCACCTCGCGCACCTCGGGTGTCAGGTGCTCGGAGAGCGCGGCGAACTGCTCGTCCGTCAGCTCGTCCAGCTCGATGCCCGCGCTCTCGCACTCCCTGACGCAGGCACCCGCGACCTCGTGCGCCACCCGGAAGGGGACGCCGCGCTTGACGAGCCACTCGGCGACGTCGGTGGCCAGCGAGAACCCGGCGGGGGCCAGCTCGGCCATCCGGTCGCCGTGCACGGTGAGGGTGGCCATCATGCCGGTGAACGCGGGCAGCAGCAGCTCCAGTTGGTCGAGGGAGTCGAAAACCGGCTCCTTGTCCTCCTGGAGGTCGCGGTTGTAGGCCAGCGGCAGCGCCTTGAGCGTCGCCATCAGACCGGTCAGGTTGCCGATCAGCCGCCCGGACTTGCCGCGGGCCAGCTCCGCGATGTCGGGGTTCTTCTTCTGCGGCATGATCGACGAGCCGGTCGAGAAGGCGTCGTGGAGCGTGACGAAGGAGAACTCCTTCGTGTTCCAGATGATGACCTCTTCGGCGATCTTCGAGACGTCCACGCCGATCATCGCCGTGACGAACGCGAACTCCGCCACGAAGTCGCGGGAGGCCGTCCCGTCGATGGAGTTCGCCGCGCTGCCGCCCTCGAAGCCGAGATCGGCGGCGACGGCCTCCGGGTCGAGCCCGAGGGAGGACCCGGCCAGCGCCCCGGAGCCGTACGGTGAGACGGCGGTGCGCGCGTCCCACTGGCGCAGCCGCTCGGCGTCCCGCGCGAGGGCCTGCGCGTGCGCGAGGACGTGGTGCGCGAACAGGACGGGCTGCGCGTGCTGGAGGTGGGTGCGGCCCGGCATCGCGACGTCGGGGTGCGCCTCGGCGAGGCCGACGAGCGCGCCTTGGAGGTCGGCCAGCAGACCGCCGAGGACGCGGGCGTGGTCGCGCAGGTACATCCGGAAGAGCGTGGCCACCTGGTCGTTGCGGGAGCGGCCCGCGCGCAGCTTGCCGCCCAGGTCCTTGCCGAGGCGACTCAGCAGGCCGCGTTCCAGGGCCGTGTGCACGTCCTCGTCGGCGAGGGTGCCCTGGAAGGCGCCGGAGGCGACGTCCTGTTCGAGTGCGTCCAGGCCGTCGATCATCTGGCGCAGTTCGTCGGCGGTCAGCAGGCCCGCCGTGTGGAGGACGCGGGCGTGGGCGCGGGAGCCCGCGATGTCGTACGGCGCCAGTCGCCAGTCGAAGTGGACCGAGGCGGACAGCTTTTCGAGGGCCTCGGCCGGGCCGTCCGCGAAGCGGCCGCCCCACAGGCGGACGTCTTCGTTGTTGCTGGTCACTGCTGGGGTGCTCCTGACTCCTGTGGTGGTGGGAGTACCCCGGCCCCTCCCCTTCGCCTTTCCCCGCGGGTGCGCCGCAGAGAGCAGTGGGGGGGAGGGGCCGGGGCGAGAACGTCGGCTAGGCCTGCTGGTCGCGCTTGGCCGCCATCTTCGAGGAGAGGCCGAAGATCTCGATGAAGCCCTTCGACATCGACTGGTCGAAGGTGTCGCCCGTGTCGTAGGTCGCCAGGTTGAAGTCGTACAGCGACTGCTCGGAGCGCCGGCCCGTCACGACGGCGCGCCCGCCGTGCAGGGTCATCCGGACGTCGCCCGACACGTGCTGGTTGGCCTCGGTGATGAAGCCGTCGAGCGCCCGCTTCAGCGGGGAGAACCACATGCCGTCGTACACCAGCTCGGTCCACCGCTGCTCGACCTGCCGCTTGTAGCGGGCCAGCTCGCGCTCGACGGTGACGTTCTCCAGCTCCTGGTGCGCGGTGATCAGCGCGAGGGCGCCGGGAGCCTCGTAGACCTCGCGGGACTTGATGCCCACCAGGCGGTCCTCGACCATGTCGATCCGGCCGATCCCCTGGGCTCCGGCGCGCTCGTTGAGCTGCTGGATCGCCTGGAGCACCGTGACGGGCTTGCCGTCGATGGCGACGGGCACGCCCGCGGAGAAGGTGATGACGACCTCGTCCGCCTCGCGCGGGGTGGCGGGGTTGGAGGTGTAGTCGTACACGTCCTCGATCGGGGCGTTCCAGATGTCCTCGAGGAAGCCGGTCTCGACGGCGCGCCCGAAGACGTTCTGGTCGATGGAGTAGGGCGACTTCTTGCTCGTCGCGATGGGGAGGCCCTTCTCCTCGCAGAAGGCGATGGCCTTGTCCCTGGTCATGGCGTAGTCGCGGACGGGCGCGATGCACTTGAGGTCGGGGGCCAGGGAGGAGATGCCGGCCTCGAACCGCACCTGGTCGTTGCCCTTGCCGGTGCAGCCGTGGGCGACGGTGCCGGCGCCGTGCTTCTTCGCGGCGGCCACCAGGTGCTTGACGATGGTGGGCCGGGACAGCGCGGAGACCAGCGGGTAGCGGTCCATGTAGAGCGCGTTGGACTTGATCGCCGGGAGGCAGTACTCGTCGGCGAACTCGTCCTTGGCGTCCGCGACCTCGGCCTCGACGGCGCCACAGGCCAGCGCGCGCTTGCGGATGACGTCCAGATCCTCGCCGCCCTGGCCGACATCGACGGCGACGGCGACGACCTCGGCACCGGTCTCCTCGGCGATCCAGCCGATGCAGACTGAGGTGTCAAGGCCGCCGGAGTAGGCGAGTACGACGCGCTCGGTCACTGGCTTCTCCTTACGTGCATGCGCTGACTGGTATAAGTATGCACTCCCTCGTATGTTTCGTCAACGCATGCCTGACCTGCGACGCGGCGACCCGCTTCCGCTCAGAGGCGGTCCTTGAGCTCCTCCTCCAGCACCCGGGTGTGCCCGATCGAGGGATCCTTCACCGCCGTGACCAGCGTCAGGGTCCCGGCGCCCGACGCGGTCTCCAGCAGCGCGCCGAGCGCCCGCTCGCCCTCCTCGGTGGCCAGCTCGGCCCGGTAGCGCCGCGCGAAGTCGTCGTAGCGGCCGGGCTCGTGCCGGTACCACTTGCGCAGCTCGGTACTGGGCGCGACGTCCTTGTTCCAGTCGTCCAGCGCCGCCTTCTCCTTGGACTCCCCGCGCGGCCACACCCGGTCGACCAGCACCCGGACGCCGTCGCTTTCGGGCCGCGGCTCCTCGTAGACGCGCCGCACCTGGATCTTCGGCTTCTTCTTGGCTGCCATGACGCCAGAGTGCGCGCACGAGCGGCACGCCCGCATGTTGACGCTGTTCACATTGGCCGTTACCTTACCGCCATGGCCGACTTCCCGAGTCTCGCGCGGCAGACGTGGCACCAGCTCGAACCCGTCTACGCCTCCGTGTACTTCGCTCCCCAGGTCGCCGCGGAGACCACCGCGCTCGGCTACGACACCACCGAGCGCTGGCCGTCCTACTTCGCCCTGCGGGCGGCGCCGCTCGGGCCCGCCGCCCCCGAGACGGTGACCGCCACCTTCTACAGCTTCAGTCCGCGCACGGTCGCCGCCCACGTACCCGCGGCCTGGCAGACGGCCACACCCGAGGCGGTACTGGCGGCACGCTCCCGAGGCGTGGACGCGGCGCTGCGCGCCGTCCTCGGCGACCGGATCACCGAGGACGGCCTCACCGAGGCGGCGGCGCTGGCCAGGACGGCCGCCGAGGCCGCCGACCTCGCCGGGCGCCCGCTCGCCGCCGCCAACGCGGCGCTGCCCTGGCCGAAGGAGCCGCACCTGGCGCTGTGGCAGGCGGCGAACATCCTGCGCGAGCACCGGGGCGACGGCCACCTCGCCGCGCTCCTGACCGCAGGACTGGACGGCTGCGAGGCGCTGGTCTCCTTCGCCGCGATCGGTGCCGCACCCGTGGAGAACTTCGCCTCGCGCGGCTGGAGCGCACAGGAGTGGGCCGCCGCCCGTGAGCGGCTCGCCGCGCGGGGGCTGGTGGACGCGGACGGGGCCGCCACCGATGCCGGGCGGGCCCTGCGCGACGAGGTGGAGCGGCGGACGGACGAGTTGGCGGCCGCGCCGTACCGGGTTCTCGGCGACGCGGGGTGCGCACGGCTCGCCCAGCTGAGCCGCCCCGTCCTTACGGCCGTCCTGGAAACAGGACTGCTGCCCACCCACTCGACACTGGGCATCCTCACCGTGCCCACCCCCGCCCCCCGCTGAGACCGGACCACCGCCCGGGGGCGGTCACATCGCGAGACGGCCTTGCACACCCGCCCAGGCCGGGCGTTTTCTCTCCGGGTGCGAACCGAACAGCAGAACGCCTCCCCGGACCCGGAGGACCCCGCCGGTCCTGCCGCCCTCTCCCCCGCCGCGGCCGAGCAGCGCGGCGCGCGCCGCGCGGTGACCGTCTTCCCCGTACTGGTCCTCCTGGCCGGCGTGCTCGGCCTCCTCGCGCCCGGCACCTTCGCGGGTGGCGGCGAGGCGGTGCCGTACCTGCTCGGAGTGGTGATGTTCTGCATGGGCGTGACGATGACGCCGCAGGACTTCCGGGGCGTGGCGAAACGGCCGTGGGCGGTGGCGCTCGGGCTGGTCGCGCACTACGTGTTCATGCCGGGGCTGGGCTGGCTGGTCGCCCACGCGCTCGACCTGTCCCCGCAGCTGGCCGCCGGTGTGATCCTCGTCGGCTGCGCGCCGAGCGGCACCGCCTCCAACGTCGTGACGTACCTGGCGCGGGGCGACGTGGCGCTGTCGGTGTCGGTCGCCACGGTCTCGACGGTGGTCGCACCCCTGGTGACGCCGCCGCTGACGCTGCTGCTGGCGGGCGAGTACCTGCCGGTGGACGCGGGGTCGATGGTGGTCGACATCCTCAAGACGGTGCTGCTGCCGGTGCTGGCGGGGCTGGTGGTGCGGCTGGTGGCCTCGCGGCTGGTCACCAGGGCGCTGCCCGTGCTGCCGTGGCTCTCCGCGCTGACCATCGCCGTCATCGTGGCCGTGGTCGTCGCGGGCAGCGCGGACGCCATCAAGTCCGCCGCGGCGCTGGTGATGCTCGCGGTCGTGCTGCACAACGGGCTCGGGCTGGCCCTCGGGTACGGAGCGGGGCGGCTGGCCCGGCTCGGCGAACCCTCGAGCCGCGCCATGGCGTTCGAGGTCGGCATGCAGAACTCGGGGCTCGCCGCCTCGCTGGCCACGGCGCACTTCAGCCCGCTGGCCGCGCTGCCGGCCGCGGTCTTCTCCGTGTGGCACAACGTCTCTGGCGCGCTCGCGGCGGCCTGGCTGTCGCGGAAGAAGGGCTGAGACGCGGGGCCGCGGGGTGAGACTGGGCCGCCGGGCGAGGCGGGGCCGCGCCGGGCGAGGCGGGGCCGCGCCGGGCGAGGCGGGGCCGCGCCGGGCGAGGCGGGGCCGCGCCGGGCGAGGCGGGGCCGTCTCGCACCGTTACCCGGGGTTACCCCGGACGGCGGCCCCCTCTTCCCATTCCTACCGGTAGGTAACTACGGTGGCTCCCGGCGCGCCTCCCCGGGCGCCGACCAGCCCAGTGGCCGCAGACCGACGGAGGCTCGCCCGTGTCATTCGATCCCGCCCGCTCCCTCGCCCGCGTGATGGGCGGCATGGGGGCGCTGCACTTCCTCGCGCCGAAACCGTTCGACACGATCGTGCCGCGCTCCCTCCCGGGGAAGGCCCGCGCCTACACCTACGCCAGCGGCGCCGCCGAACTCGCCGTGGCCGCCGCACTCGCCTTCCCCCGCACGCGCAGGGCCGGCGGGCTCGCCGCTGCCGGACTCATCGCGGCCGTCTTCCCCGCCAACGTGCAGATGGCCTACGACTGGCGCAACCGCCCCGCGCCGTTGAAGGCCCTCGCCTACGGCCGCCTTCCCCTCCAGGTGCCGCTCGCCGCCTGGGCACTGCTGGCCGCCCGCCAGGGCGCCGCCGAGGCCGCGGCGGCGCACGAAGGCGCACGGGACTGACCGGCCCAGCCCGACCGGCCGCTCCGCGAGGCCCGGCCGACTGACCGGCCGTTCCGCGAGGCCGGCGCCCGGCCCGCTCCGGGCGAGGCCTGGCGGCGCGCGCTCAGCGCTCCTTCTGCGCCAGCGCCAGCAGGTGGTCGGCCAAGGCCTGGCCGCCGACCGGATCGCGGCTGATCAGCAGCAGGGTGTCGTCGCCCGCGATCGTCCCGATGATCTCGTGCACCCCCGCCTGGTCGATGGCGGACGCCAGGAACTGCGCGGCTCCCGGCGGGGTACGCAGCACCACGAGGTTCGCGGAGGCCTCAGCGGTGATCAGCAGCTCGCCCGCCAGCCGCGCCATCCGCGCCTCGGTGGCCGACTCGCCCAGCGGAGCCCGGGGGGTGGGGTCCCCGCCCTCGGCGGGGACCGCGTAGATCAGCTCGCCCCCGGTGTTGCGGATCTTGACGGCGCCCAGCTCGTCGAGGTCCCGGGAGAGGGTCGCCTGCGTGACCGTGAGCCCGTCGTCGGCCAGCAGCTTGGCCAGCTGGCTCTGGGAGCGGACCGCCTGCCGGTTGAGGATGTCGACGATCCGGCGGTGGCGGGCCATCCGCGTCTGCGGGACGGCCTGCCCCGCCTGGTGCTCCTCGGTCATCGTGCGCGTACCCCTCTTCATCTGTTCCGCGTCACCGCGTGTCTCATCGCTCCCGGCCGGCTCCGTCGCCGCCCGCCGCGTCGAGGACGGCGGGCAGTGCCCGCACGAACGCGTCCGCCTCCGCCTCGGTGAGGATCAGCGGCGGGGCGATCCTGACGACGTCCGGGGCGACGGAGTTCACCAGGAAACCCGCGTCCTGAGCGGCCTGCTGCGCGCGCGGCGCGATCGGCTCGGTGAGCACAATACCCAGCAGCAGCCCCGCACCGCGGACCTGAGCGACGCTCGGGTGGTCCAGCCCGAGGATGCCCTCGCGCAACCGGGTGCCGACGCGCTTGACGTGGTCGAGGAGCCCGTCGGCCGCGATCGTCTCCAGGACGGCGAGTCCGGCCGCGCAGGCGACCGGGTTCCCGCCGAAGGTGGAGCCGTGCTGGCCGGGCTCCAGCAGCTCGGCCGCGTCCCCGAAGGCGAGCGTGGCCCCCAGCGGCAGCCCGCCGCCCAGCCCCTTGGCGAGTGTGACCAGGTCGGGCTCGACACCCTCCGCCTGGCAGGCGAGCCAGTGGCCTGTCCGGCCGACGCCGGTCTGGATCTCGTCCACGACCAGCAGCGTGCCGGTGGCGGCGGTGATCTCCCTGGCGGCGGCCAGGTAGCCCGCGGGGGGCGGCACCACGCCCATCTCCCCCTGGACGGGCTCCAGGATCACGAAGGCCGTTTGGTCGGTGACCGCCGCGCGCAGCGCCTCGACGTCGCCGTAGGGGACGTGGGTGACGTCGCCGGGCAGCGGGCGGAACGGGTCCTGCTTGCCGGGCTGCCCGGTCAGCGCGAGTGCCCCCATGGTGCGGCCGTGGAAGCCGCCCTGGGCCGCGACCATGTGGCTGCGTCCGGTGCGCCGGCCGATCTTGAAGACGGCCTCCACGGCCTCCGCGCCGGAGTTGGCGAAGTACACCTTGCCCGACCTGCCCGCCACCTCCAGCAGCTTCTCGGCGAGCGCGACGGGCGGCTCGGCGATGAAGAGGTTGGAGACGTGGCCGAGGGTGGCGATCTGGTCGGAGACGGCGCGGACGACGGCCGGGTGTCCCGTGCCCAGCGCGTTGACCGCGATCCCGCCGACGAGATCCGTGTACTGCCTGCCCTCCACGTCCCACAGCTGGGCCCCCTCGCCGTGGGTCAGCGGGATGCGCGGGGTGCCGTAGTTGTTCATCAGCGCGCCCTGCCACCTGCCGGTGAGGGCGGAGTTGTCGTGGGCGATGGTCATGCGGGGCCCTCCGCGTTCCGTTGCTGTGTCCGAAGGTCGTCAGGTGCCTGCGGCCTGGGTTCCGGGACGGCGTCGGGCACGACCATGGTGCCGATCCCCTCGTCCGTGAAGATCTCCAGCAGGATGGAGTGCGGCACCCGCCCGTCCAGCACCCGTGCGGTGTGCACGCCGCCGCGCACCGCGTACAGGCAGCCCTCCATCTTGGGGACCATCCCGCTGGCCAGCTCCGGCAGCAGCTTCTCCAGCTGGGAGGCGGTCAGTTCGCTGATCACGTCGTCGCTGCGCGGCCAGTCCGCGTACAGGCCCTCCACGTCGGTGAGGACCATCAGCGTCTCGGCGCCCAGCGCCGCGGCGAGCGCGGCGGCCGCGGTGTCGGCGTTGACGTTGAAGACCCCGCCGTCGCCGGCGTCCGCGCTGTGGGCGATGGACGAGATCACCGGGATGCGGCCGTCGTCCAGCAGCGCCTCGATCGCGCCGGTGTCGACGGAGGTGATGCTGCCCACCCGGCCCAGGTCGACCGCCTCGCCGTCGATCTCGGCGAAGTGCCGGGTGGCCGCCATGATGCGGGCGTCCTCCCCGGTCATGCCGACGGCCAGCGGACCGTGCTGGTTGAGCAGGTTGACCAGCTCGCGCTGCACCTGCCCGGCCAGCACCATCCGCACCACGTCCATCGTCTCCGGCGTGGTCACCCGCAGCCCGGCACGGAACTGGGACTCCAGGCCGAGCGCGTCGAGCTGCTTGCTGATCTGCGGGCCGCCGCCGTGCACCACCACCGGGCGCAGGCCCGCGTGGCGCAGGAAGACGACGTCCTGCGCGAAGGCCGCCTTCAGCTCCTCGTCCACCATGGCGTTGCCGCCGAACTTGATGACGACGGTCCGCCCGTGGTGCCGGGTCAGCCAGGGCAGCGCCTCGATGAGGGTCTGCACCTTGGGCAGCGCGGTGTGTTTGCGGGTGCTCGCCTCGCTTGTGCTCATGACGAGTAGGCGCTGTTCTCGTGGACGTAGTCGGCCGTCAGGTCGTTGGTCCAGATGACGGCGGACGCGGAGCCCGCGTGCAGGTCGGCGGTCACCCGGACCTCGCGGAAGCGCATGTCGACCTTGTCTCGGTCCTCTCCGACCGCGCCCGCGCGGCAGACCTGGACGCCGTTGATGGCGACGTCCAGCGCGTCGGGGTCGAAGGCGGCGTCCGTGGTGCCGATGGCCGCCAGCACCCGGCCCCAGTTGGGGTCCTCGCCGTGCACGGCGCACTTGAAGAGGTTGTTGCGGGCGATGGTGCGCCCGACCGTCACGGCCTCGTCCTCACTCGCGGCGTTCACGACCTCGATGCGGATGTCCTTGGTGGCGCCCTCCGCGTCGTGGATCAGCTGCTGGCCCAGGTCGTCGCAGACCGCGCGCACCGCCTCGGCGAACTCGGCCCGCTCGGCGCGTACCCCGCTCGCCGCCGAGGCCATCAGCAGCACCGTGTCGTTGGTGGACATGGCGCCGTCGGAGTCGATGCGGTCGAAGGTGGTGCGGGTCGCGCCGCGCAGCGCCGCGTCCAGCTCCTCGGCGGACAGGTCGGCGTCGGTGGTCAGGACGACCAGCATGGTGGCCAGCCCCGGCGCGAGCATGCCCGCGCCCTTGGCCATGCCGCCCACGGTCCATCCCGCGGGGCTGGAGACCCGGGCCGTCTTGTGCACCGTGTCGGTCGTCTTGATGGCGAGGGCCGCCTTCTCGCCGCCGTGTTCGGACAGCGCCGAGGTCGCCGCACCGACGCCCGGCAGCAGCTTGTCCATCGGCAGCCGCAGCCCGATCAGCCCGGTGGAGGCGACGGCGACCTCACCCGCGCCGTGCTCGGTGCCGGTGGCCGCCGTCAGCTCCTCGGCGACCTTCTCCGCGGTGGCGTGGGCGTCCTGGAAACCGGGCGCGCCCGTGCAGGCGTTGGCGCCTCCGGAGTTGAGGACCACGGCGGACAGCCGCCCGTCCCCCAGTACCTGCTCGGACCACAGGACAGGGGCCGCCTTGACGCGGTTGGCGGTGAAGACCCCGGCCGCCGCACGGCTCGGCCCGGTGTTGACGACGAGCGCGAGGTCGAGGCCCCCGCTCTCCTTGATCCCGGCGGCGATCCCGGCCGCCGTGAAGCCCTTGGCCGCTGTCACGCTCATGGTGCGACTCCGATCGTGGAAAGTCCCAGCCCCTCGTCCAGGCCGAGGGCGAGGTTCATGCTCTGGACGGCACCGCCCGCGGTGCCCTTGGTGAGGTTGTCGACGGCGGCGACGACCAGGAGACGGCCCGCGTCCGTATCGTGCGTCACCTGCAGATGCACGGAGTTGGAGCCGACGACCGAGGCGGTGGCAGGCCACTGCCCCTCGGGGAGCACGGTGACGAACGGCTCGTCCTGGTACGCCTTCTCGTAGACGGCGCGCAGCTGCTCGGCCGTCGTGCCCGGCGCGGCCTTGGCGCTGCAGGTGGCGAGGATGCCGCGCGCCATGGGCGCCAGGGTCGGGGTGAAGGAGACGCTGACGCGCCGCCCTGCGGCCGCCGAGAGGTTCTGGATCATCTCGGGGGTGTGCCGGTGGACACCACCGACGCCGTACGGGCTCATCGAGCCCATCACCTCGCTGCCCAGCAGGTGCGGCTTGAGGGCCTTGCCCGCTCCCGAGGTGCCGGTCGCGGCGACGATCACCGCGTCGGGGGCCTCCGGATCGGCGAGGGCGCCCGCGAAGGCGGGCACCAGCGCGAGGGAGACGGCCGTGGGAAAGCATCCGGGCACGGCCACGCGCTTGCTGCCGCGCAGCGCCGCACGGGCGCCGGGCAGCTCGGGCAGCCCGTAGGGCCAGGTGCCGGCGTGCGGGGTGCCGTAGTAGCGCTCCCAGTCGGCGGCGTCGGCCAGCCGGAAGTCGGCTCCGCAGTCGATGACGAGCGGCCCTTCCGTGGCGGTGCCGAGCTGCTCGGCGACGGCGGCGGACTGACCGTGCGGGAGCGCGAGGAAGACCACGTCGTGGCCGCGCAGCACCTCGGCGCTGGTCTCCTCCAGCACGCGGTCGGCGAACGGCACCAGGTGCGGCTGCAGCGCCCCGAAGCGCTGCCCCGCGTTGCTGTTGCCGGTCAGCGCCCCCACCTCGACTTCGGGGTGCCCGGCCAGCACACGCAGGAGTTCACCCCCCGCGTACCCGCTCGCACCCGCCACTGCCGCACGCACTGTCATGGGACCTCCTCCTCGGAGGCATGACTATACGCATGACAGCAGTTTTATGCAATGAATGGTGTGATCAACGGGCGGGAGCGGGCCAGCTACGCCGCGGAGCCCGGCTCCCCCTCCGAAGAGGGGCTGCGTCTGCTCGCTTCCTGGGCGGCCGCCCAGGCATCCGACGGAGCCGCACACCGGACGGCCGACTGACCCGCACCGGCCGGCGAGCGGTCCACAAACCCCGGTGCGGTGCGCGCCGCTCCCGGCGATACTCGCGGGCATGCTCGATTTCTCCGACTTCGACACCCGCGGCTACCGCACTGTGGACGTCGCCACCGGATACGGCCAGTGGGTCGGCACCTACGAGGACACCGTCGAGGACGTGATGGACCTCGCGCTGCTGGAGGAGCTGACCGCCGTCGACTGGGGTGGCCTGCGCCGCGTGGCCGACCTCGGCTGCGGCACGGGGCGGACCGGCGCCTGGCTGCGGCAGCGGGGCGTCTCGGGCACGCTGGACGGGGTGGATCTGACGCCCGGGATGCTGCGGGTCGCCCGCGCCAAGGGCGTGCACGACCGGCTCGTGGAGGGCGACGTACGGGCCACCGGTCTGGAGTCCGGCGCCTACGACCTGGTGATCTCCTCGCTCATCGACGAACACCTGCCCGAACTGGGCCCCTACTACGCCGAGGCCGGCAGGATCGCGGCGCCCGGGGGGAAGTGCGTCGTCGTCGCGTTCCATCCGCACTTCATCATGGCCTCCGGCATGCCGACCCACTTCACCGACGACTCGGGCGAACACATCGCGATCAGCACCCACGTCCACCTACTCAGCGACCATGTGACGGCGGGGCTGGGGGCCGGGTGGCGGCTCGTGGAGATGCACGAGGGGCTCGTGGACGAGCGCTGGCTGGAGGCCAAACCCCAGTGGGAGAAGTACCGCAACCATCCGGTCTCGGCCGCCCTGGTGTGGCAGCGGGACGGTGAGGCGTGAGCGGGACCGCCCCCGGCGAGGTGTGCGCTTGCCCTGGAGTGCGCTCCAAGTCCTAGGGTCGGCGACCTGAACATACGCGGCGCTCCGCGCACCACGGTGCCGCAGTACAACGGACGCCCGCAGTGAACGGACCACCGCAGTGCAACGGGCCACCCGCAACACCACAGACCACCACAGCATCACGGAGGCACCCGCATGACCACCCTCCCCACGCGCCGGCTGGGCGCACTGACCGTCCCCGGGCAGGGGCTCGGCTGCATGGGCATGAGCCACGGCTACGGCTCGGCCGACGACCAGACGTCCATCGCCACCCTCCACCACGCCCTGGACCTCGGCGTCACCCTCTGGGACACCTCCGACTTCTACGGCGCGGGCCACAACGAGGAGCTCGTCGGCCGGGCCGTCGCGGGCCGCCGCGACGAGGTGGTACTGGCCACCAAGTTCGGGTTCGCCAACAAGCTGGGCGAGGCCACGCTCATCCGGGGCGACGCCGCCTGGGTCCGGCAGGCGTGCGAGGCCTCACTGCGACGGCTGGGCACCGACCACATCGACCTCTACTACCAGCACCGCGTCGACCCCCGGGTGCCGATCGAGGAGACCGTCGGCGCCATGGCCGAACTGGTGGCCGAGGGCAAGGTGCGCCACCTCGGGCTCTCCGAAGCGAGCGCGGCCACACTGCGGCGCGCCCACGCCGTCCATCCGATCAGCGCCCTGCAGAGCGAGTGGTCGCTGTGGACCCGCGACATCGAGGAGGAGATCGCACCGGTCTGCCGCGAACTCGGCATCGGCGTCGTGCCGTTCTCACCGCTGGGCCGCGGCTTCCTGACCGGCCGTTACGCCTCCGTCGACGCCATGGAGGAGACGGACGCGCGGCGGAAGATGCCCCGGTTCGCCGACGGCAACTTCGACCGGAACCTCGCGATCGTCCAGCGTCTGACCGAGCTCGCCGCACAGCGCGGGGTCACCGCCGGGCAGCTCGCGCTGGCGTGGGTGCAGCACCGGGGCGAGGACGTGGTGCCGATCCCCGGCACCCGGCGGAGCGCCTACCTGGAGGAGAACGTCGAGGCGCTCGACCTCGCGCTCACCGGGGAAGAGCTGGCGGCGATCGAGGCGGCCGCGCCCCGCGACCAGGTCGCCGGTGCCCGCTACGACGAGGGCAGCCTGTCCTTCGTCAACGGGTGAGCGGCTCCGCCCCTCCGCCGGGCGCGCCCCGGTGTCGTCCATGGGCGAGCCGGTCTCACTCGTCTCCGTCGCAGACCTCGCGGTAGGGCACACCGGGCACGTTCTGCTTCCACTCGGCCCGCGTCAGGTTCTTCGGGCGGTGGACCCGGCGGCAGATCGCGTCGGCCAGCTCGTCCGGGTCGAGGCTCATCGTGTGCGAGCGGACCCGGTCTCCGGCCAGGTGCAGAGCGCCCCGCTCGTCGAACGCCACGTCGAGCAGCTCGGCTTCGGCCCCGGGCAGGAGGCCGCCCAGCTTCCGCCTTGAGGGCACGTCCCAGAGCTGGACGCGCTTGTCCTCCACGACGCCGGCGAGCGAGCGGCCGTCCGGGGAGAACCGCAGCCGCGTGGCCTGGCCGTCGGACACCTCGTCCGGGCCAGGCAGGCGCCCCGACCGCTGGGTCGCGTCGTGATTCCACAGCGCGATCCCGTCCGGCTCGCTGACGGCCAGCGTCTGCCCGTCCGGGCTGAAGGCGACGCCGGTCACCTCGGCGGTTCCGAGCGCCCTGGGGTGCGTCTTCCCCGTCCTCGGGTCCACGCGGTCGCCCGAACTCGTCACGAGGACGAGGTCGTCGCCCGTGCCGCCCAGGGCGAGCCAGTGGCCACCGGTGCCCTTCACGGTGCGGGTCTTCTTGCCGGCCGGGACGTCGATGATGTCGATGGACCACGCGCTGCGGCCCTCTCCCGCTGTGCGGCTCACGGCGAGCGTCCGGCCGTCGCTGCTGAAGGCCAGTGCCTCGGCCGAGCCCCGTTTCGGCCCGCCCAGATCGACGAGGCGGTGTTCGGGTTTCCCGTCGCGCAGGTCCTGGATGACGACCTTGAACGACGACCCCGACGGCACTTCGTCGTAGGGGTAGGCCAGCGTCGTGCCGTCGGGGCTGAGCGTGGAGGGCAGTTGGCCCTCTCCGTGGGACGTTCCCAAAGGCGCGCGTGCCCGCGCGGGAAAGTCGTGGAGCGGTCGCGTCGGCGCCGGAGCGTCCGGCTGTTTCTCTCGCTCCGCCGTACCGCGCACCGCCCAGGTCCGCAGGCGGGAGGCGCCCTTGACGGTGTGTGCGGTCACGAGGCTCTCGGCTTCGGGTCCGTAGTGGCTGATGGTGCTCCAGGCCTTCTCCCTGGGGAGGTCCAGCGCCCTGAGGTCCAGCGTGTGCACCGAGGCGCCGTCCACGTAGTGCAGTTCGCGGGCCCGGGAGTCGATGGCGAGCAAGCCGGCGGTGGGCATGGAGACTGCCGACTCGCCCGGCGTGTGCGCCTTGTGCGTGAGCAGGGGGTGGTCCAGGTCGGTGCCGCGGGCCACGACGATGCTGCCGTCGGCCATGGTGGCCACCGTCCGCCCGTCCGCGCTCATGGTGAGGGCTCCGTCGGCCGGCGGCTCACCGGAGGCGTCGTCGGACTCCAGGGTGGTGGTCGACAGCAGCTTCCCCGTCCGGGTGTTCCACGTGGACAGCTCCCCGTTGCTGAGGGTCGCCAGCTTGCCGCCGTCGACGCTGGAGGAGACGGAGGTCGCATCGCCGCACACTTCGGCGTCCCGGGCTCGCAGCTCGGTCGAGCTGCCGTGGGTCAGGTCGTACAGGACCGGGCGGTGGCCTGTGCGGCAGGAGAACAGGTGGCGCCCGTTCTCGGTGAGGGCGGCGTACTCGTCGGGCACCGTGCGCAGGGTGCGGCCGGTGCGGGTGTCGATGACGGAGAGCTCGCTCTCCTCGGTACGGACGAGCATGCGGGCCCCGCCGGTCGCAAGCGCCACGACGCTCTGGCCGGAGGCCAGCGGCTTCCCTGTCCGTTCACCGGTTTCGAGGTCCCGTACCGTGCCGTCACTCGTCGCCGCGTACCTGCCGTCCGCCGCGACCACGGCGAACTCCTCCACCGGCACGCCGCCCGTGCGCAGCGGGAGCCGCTTCTTGGTGCGGACGTCGAAGCGGCCCATGGTGTCGTCCAGCGTTCCCGTCGTCTGGGACACCAGGACGCGGCCGTTGCGGGACAGCGTCCGCGCGATACCTGATTCGAAACCCGACGGCTCTTCCGTGGGGTCCTTGAAGCGGGCCTTCTCGCGCTGCCAGGCCGACTGGTACAGCCCCGCACGCGCCTCGTCGGAAGGAGAGACCCGCCAGGCCGCGATGCTCAGCAGCGCGGCGAGCTCGGGGTCGCTGCCCCGCATGCCCTCGGCCACCGACGCGACATCCCGCGAGGTGGCGCGAGCCCGCTGCTCGTCGTTCGCACGCTGGAACCGCCAGGCGGCGATACTCGCCGCCAGGGCCATCACGAGCAGGACCGCTATCCCGCCGCGCAGCCGGCGGCGCTGACGGTGCCTGCGGGACTCGTGCGCGCGGGCCGCGGCCAGGTACTCACGCTCCAGGCGGTTCGGCCGCAGCGCGGTGTGCGCCGTGGCGGCCTGGTCCAGGGCAGCGCGCAGCACCTTGCCCTGCTGGAGGTGGTCGAGGTCCCGTCCGTCCTCGTCCCACGCCCGCGCCGCCTCGCCCGTCCTGCGCAGTACACGCAGGACGGTGCGGTGTTCGGCGGTCCAGGCAGCCAGCCGGGGCCATGCCCGGTGCAGCGCCGCGCTGGCCGGGCGGACGGACCCGTCGGGCTCGCGGATCAGCACCGACTGCGCGGTGAGGGCGTCCAGCGCCTGCTGGACAGCGGCCGACTCGGCAGCGGGACGGCCCGCCAGCAGTTCCTGCCGGGAGGCGGTGCGCACCCCGTCCTGCGAGCCGTCGGGCGCCTCGCCCGGGACCACGAGCCGCAGCAGGACCTCTTCCGCCGCCTCCTGGGCCGCGGGCTCCAGCCCCCTGAACGCGTGCTCGGCCATCTCGCCCCAGTCCGGCAGGAGCGCGGGGGCGTGTCCGAAGGGATACGGCAGCGCCGCCGCGCGGGCGCCCTGGGACAACAGATCCGTTGCCGGAGCCTCCCGCGCGCCGCCGGCCAGCAGCCCCAGCAGCAGGTCACTCGAGCCTGGCCGGTAGGCAGGGTCCTTGGACAGCGCGGCGCCCACCAAGGACCGCAGCCGTTCGGGGACGGGCGTGAGGTCGGGCTCCAGCTCGGTGACCCGCACGACGATCTCGCCGAGATGCTCACCGTGGAAGGGGGCCTGGCCGCTCGCCGCGAACAGCACGACGGCGCCCCAGGCGAAGACATCGCTCTTCTCATCCGCCCGGGCGCCCCGCAGCACCTCCGGCGCCATGTAGCCGGGTGTGCCCATGACCTTGCCCGTCTCGGTGAGCGACATCTCCTGCGTACGGGCGATTCCGAAGTCGATGACGCGGGGCCCGTCGGGACCGAGCAGCACGTTGGCCGGCTTCAGATCCCGGTGCACCACGGACGCGGCGTGGATGGCGGCCAGCGCGGTGGCGATCCCGGTGGCCAGGCGGACCAGCTCGTCACCGCCCAGCGGGCCGTCCCGGCGGACCGCTGCCTGCAGATCAGGGCCGTTGATGAACTCGCTGACGATGTACGGGGGATCGGCCTGAGGATCCGCGGCCAGCACACGGGCCGTGCAGAAGGACGCGACCTGCTGCGCCGCCTCGACCTCCTTGCGGAATCTGTCCTTGGCGAAGTCCTGTGCCGCGCCCTCCGCCCGCAGAACCTTGACCACACAGCGCTCCCCGGCGCTGTCGTACGCCTCGTAGACCACCCCCTGCCCGCCGGCTCCGAGCAGCGACGCCAGCCAGTAGGGGCCGATGCGCTGCGGGGCGTCGGAGGCCAGCAACTCCCGGCTCGCGCGCCCCTCTTCGGTGGGTGGCATGCGGTACACCTCCGGTCGGCTTGATCCGCCATGATCGTACAGAAGTGAGCACGAGCACCAAGGAGTTGCGACCGGAAGGGCTACCTGCCCGCCAGCACCTGGTCACAGGCCGCGCCCAGGCGCCGGACGCCCTCGACGATGTCGCTCTCCGCCGCCGCGGGCGCGAACGTCACCCTCAGGTGCGGGGCGGGGGATTCCGCGGCGAAGTAGGGGGCGCCGGGCGCGACCGCCACCCCGGCGCGCAGCGCGGCGGCGGCCAGTGTGGCCTCGTCCGTACCGTCCGGGAGCCGCAGCCACAGGTGGTAGCCGCCGCGCGGGGCGTGGTCGAGGTGGAGCGCGGGCACCTCGCGGGCCAGTGCGCCCAGCATGATCTCTCGGCGTATCCGCAACTCCGTGCTCACGGCGCGCAGATGCCGGGCCCAGGCCGGCGCACCGACCAGTTCCAGCGCCGCCTCCTGGAGCGGCCGCGGGACGAAGAAGCTGTCGACGATCTGGATGGCGCGCAACCGCTCCCACACCGGCCCGCGCGCGGCGAGCGCGCCCACGCGCAGGCTGGGCGAGGTCGCCTTGGTCAGGGACCGGATGTGGACGACCACGCCGTCCGGGTCCTCGGCGCACAGCGTGGGCGGCAGCGGGTCCGCGTCCTCGTGCGCGAGGTTCCTGGCGAAGTCGTCCTCCACCACGAAGGCGCCCGCCGCTCGCGCCGTACGCAGCACCTCGCCGCGCCGCAGCGGGCTCAGCACCGCGCCCGTCGGATTCTGGAACAGCGGCTGGCAGACCAGGGCGCGGGCGCCGCTGGCCCTGAACGCCGCCGCCAGCAGATCGGGGCGCACGCCCTCGGAGTCCACGGGAACCGGCACGGGGCGCAGCCCCGAGGCGCGGGCAGCGGCCAGCATGCCGGGGTAGGTGGGCGACTCGACCAGCACGGCGGCCCCCGGGGGCGCCAGCGCGCGCAGCGCGGTGGTGATCGCCGACTGTCCGCCCGCGGTGATCAGGACGTCGCCGGGGGCCACCGTCCCGGCGATCCCGCCGATCTCCCGGGCGAACCAGCCGCGCAGCTCCTCAAGACCCTCGACCGGCGGCCTGCCCCAGGCTCCCGGGCGCCGGGCCGCGCGGGCGAGGGCGGCGGCCAGTGCCTTCTCGGGCTGGAGGCCGGGGGGCAGGTAGCCGCCGTTCAGCTCCAGCACGCCGGGCGGCGGCCTGTCGAGCGTCGCGGTCACACCGCCCGCCTCCACGCTGCGGGGTGCCTGGTCGGCGGAGGCGTCGGCGCTCAGGGCGACCTCCTGCCACGAGGTGTCGCCCCGCTGTCCGCACGCCGCGTCGGCGCGCCGGGCCTCGGCCCTGAACACTCCGGCACCCGGCCTGGTGACGACCAGCCCCTCGGCGGCCAGTACCGCAAGCGCCCGCGAGACGGTCACGGGGCTGGCGCGGAACCGCTGCACGAGAGCCCGGCTGGACGGCAGCTTCTCGCCCGGCGAGTAGCGATCCAGCTCCCCACGCAACCATTCGGCCAGCGCGGCGACACTGCTACGCTCAGACATGAGAGCACAGGATAGCGCTATCGATGAGCCGGGGATAACGGCCCCGCCCCAGGACACCGGCACGGCGGGGGCCACCCACCCGGTGGGAGCCGCCCACCCGGCGGGGGCCACCCACCCGGCGGGTGCGGCCCACCCGGCGGGGACGGGCGGGCCCGACCCAGGCGCGAACGCCGGCGCGGAGCCGGACGCGGGCCCGGCCGCGCCCTCGGACGCGGCCGACCGCTCCGGACCGGCCGGCCGCGCGGAGAAGGCGGGCCGCGCGGAGAAGGCGGGCCGTGCCGGGGTGTGGCTGGCCGTCGCCGGTGTCGTCTGCTTCTCGCTGACCTTCCCCGCCACCGACTGGTCACTGCGCGGGTTCGGTCCCTGGACGGCGACCGCGTTGCGGATGCTGACAGCCGGGCTGATCGCCGCAGCGACGCTGAGGGTGCGGCGGGTGCCGCTGCCCGCCCGCCGGCACTGGGCGGGGCTCGCGGTCGCCGCGTCGGGCGTCGTGATCGGCTTCCCCCTGCTGACGACGCTGGCGTTGCGGACCTCGACGACCTCGCACGCCGCTGTCGTGGTGGGGCTGCTGCCGCTGACCACCGCCGTCTACTCCTCGCTGCGCACCGGAGCGCGGCCCTCGCCCGCCTTCTGGGGGGCCGCGCTGGCGGGCGCCGCGGTGGTGGTCGCCTTCGCGCTGTACCAGAGCGGCGGCGCGCCCGGCGTCGGCGACCTCTTCCTGTGCGGGGCGCTGCTGCTCTGCGCCGCCGGGTACGCCGAGGGCGGCAAGCTGGCACGGGAGCTCCCCGCCGCGCACGTCATCGGCTGGGCGCTGGTGGGCTGCCTGCCGCTGGCCGCCGCGGGCAGCGCCCTCGCGCTGGCGTACGAGCCGGTGGCGCTGACGGGGCAGGCGGCGGTGGGCCTGGCGTGGAGCGCGCTGGGCTCGCAGTTCCTCGGGCTGCTGTTCTGGTACCGGGCGATGGGGCTCGTCGGCGTCTCCAGGACGAGTCAGGTGCAGTTGGCGCAGCCGCTGCTTACGCTGGTATGGGCGGTGCTGCTGCTCGGCGAACGCCTGACTCCCGCCGCACCCGCGGCGGCGCTCGCCGTGCTGGTGTGCATCGTGGTCGTACAGCGCACCCGCGCGTGAGACCGCGCGGCAGGCGGACTCCGAAGAGCGAGTGGAGGTACATGCCATGCGAGCCAACACGGGCGACGAACTGCTGATGCACGGGCGGACCGTGGGACAGCAGGACAGGACGGCGACGATCGTCGAGGTGATGGGCACGAGGGGCGAGCCCCCGTACCGCGTGCGCTTCGACGACGGCCACGAGGCGGTGGTCTCCCCCGGCCCGGACTCCGTGGTGCAGGAACCGCACGGGCAGGGACAGCGCTGAGCCGGCTGGAAGTGCACGCACGGCGCTGAGGCGGATCGGCGCGGCCGCCTGGCGCGGTGCCCGCACCGGGCGCCGCGCCGCACGCGGCTTCGCCGCCCCGGCCCCAGCGCCTCCCCCGACCACGCAGAGCACGCATAGGTGACCTTTCGCACCCGGTCTGCCTCCGGCGTTCCCCCACAGGTAACGTCGGGCGGCGAAGCGGCTGCGCCCGGTGCTCCGAGAGGCCGGCGAACGGCCGCTGCGGACCGTGAAGATCAGCGAAAGGCACGAGGTGACGGAGTCTGTAGCCGGCGTGGAGCGCGTCGGAGTGGTGGGCTGTGGCCAGATGGGTGCGGGCATCGCGGAGGTGTGCGCGCGGTCCGGGCTCGACGTGCTGGTCGCGGAGACGACCGGCGAGGCCCTGGAGATCGGTCGCACCCGGCTGGTCAACTCGCTCGGCAAGGCGGCCGACCGGGGGAAGATGAGCCGTCAGGAGTGCGACGAGACGCTGGAGCGGCTGACCTTCACCACGGATCTGGGCGACTTCGCCGACCGTGACCTCGTCATCGAGGCCGTCATCGAGAACGAGCAGGTCAAGACCGAGATCTTCCAGGTGCTCGACCAGGTGGTGACCAGCCCGGAGGCGATCCTGGCGTCGAACACCTCCTCGATCCCGCTGGTGAAGCTCGCCGTCGCCACCTCGCGCCCCGACCAGGTCATCGGCATCCACTTCTTCAATCCGGCCCCGATACAGCGGCTGGTGGAGCTGATCCCGGCGCTGACGACCGGCGAGGAGACCATCAAGCGCGCCGAGGCGGTCGTCGGCGGGACGCTGGGCAAGCACACCATCCGGGCGCAGGACCGGTCAGGGTTCGTCGTCAACGCGCTGCTGATCCCGTACCTACTCTCCGCCATCCGGATGTTCGAGTCCGGCATCGCCAGCCGCGAGGACATCGACAACGGCATGGAGCTGGGCTGCGCCCACCCCATGGGCCCCCTCAAGCTCGCCGACCTCATCGGTCTCGACACCGTCGCCTCGGTCGCCGACTCGATGTACACGGAGTTCAAGGAGCCGCTGTACGCCGCTCCCCCGCTGCTCCAGCGGATGGTCGACGCGGGCCGCCTGGGCCGCAAGGCGGGCGCCGGCTTCTACGCCTACTCCTGAGCACCCCGACGAGAGGCCTGCCCCGGACCCGGCGGAACGCGGAGATCCAGGGCAGGCGGTAGGTGCCGGACGGTGGGCGCCCGGCGCCGCGGCCGGTTCACACCGCGGGCGTGTCGGCCGTCGGCTCGTCCCCGGGATCGGGGTCGTTCTTGTCCTTCGCCTTGGCAGCGGTGCCGTCCGGAGTGGCCCCGGGCGACGCCTTCGAGGCCTCGTCGGGGAGCGCGGCGGGCTCCGGCTCGACCGGTCCCGAGCCGAGCGCCGCACCGGCCTCGGCCGCCTCACGCACGCCCGCCACGGGCGGCACGCCCGCGCCCGTGCCCGGCGGCGCCCCCGCGCCCGTACCCGGCGCCCCGCCCGGTGGCTGCTCCCTGCCCGGTGGTGGTCCGGCGTCCGGTGGTGCGCCCGCGCCGGGTGGTGCGCCCGGCCGCTCCCCCGGTTTGCGCAGTTTGCGCACCGTCCGCCTGCGCGCCGCGCCGACCGACGTGCGCACGACGGAGAGGGGCTTGGCGACCGACTCCAGCGGTTTGCGTTCGGCGTCCACGCCGAGGAAGGTCTCCGCCAGACCGCCGATGACCATGATGATCGCGCCGACGAGAAACCCGACGTAGAGTCTGCCGCGGTTGCTGCCGTCGCCGATCAGCCAGCCGTACAGGTAGGGGCCCGTCGCCCCCGCGGCCTGCCCGATGGCGAAGAAGAGCGCGATGGCCTTGCCGCGGACCTCCAGCGGGAAGATCTCTCCCGCCGTCAGATAGCCCGAGGACGCGCCGGCCGAGGCGAAGAAGAAGATCACGCACCAGGCGACGGTCTGGGTGGTCGCCGTCAGGACGTTCGCCGCGAACAGGGAGGCGGTCACCGCCAGCGCGCACCCGGAGAAGAGATAGGTGCCGGCGATCAGCCAGCGGCGGCCGACGATGTCGAAGAGGGGGCCCAGCACGATGGGCCCGAGCAGGTTGCCGGCGGCGAAGGCCAGCAGGTACATCGGTGCGCTCGCGGCGGAGACGCCGTAGAACGTGGTGAGCACCAGCGTGTAGGTGAAGAAGATCGCGTTGTAGAGGAACGACTGGGTGATCATCAGGGTCGAGGCCAGCACGGCGCGCTTGGGGTACTCCCTGAAGAGCACCCGCAGCAGCGTCACGTAGGTGCTGTGCGCCGACTCGCTGATCTCGATGGCGTCCTTCTCGTCGACCGGCGGCAGCTTCTTGCCGTGCCGGCGCACCGCCTCCTCGATGCGGCCGATCGCGGCCTCCGCCTCGGCCTCCCTCCCGTTCATGATCAGCCAGCGTGGACTCTCCGGCAGATGGCGGCGTACGAACAGCACGGAGAAGCCGAGCACCGGGCCGAGCAGGAAGCCGATGCGCCAGGCGACGGTGTCGTCGAAGTAGGCGAGGATCATCAGCTCGGCGAGGGTGCCGACGATGGCGCCCGCCCAGTAGGTGCCGTTGACCAGCAGGTCGACCCGGCCGCGGAAGCGGGCGGGCATCATCTCCTGGATGGCCGAGTTGATGGCGGCGTACTCCCCGCCGATGCCGGTGCCGGCGACGAAGCGGGTCAGGTACAGGTAGGCGTCCCAGCCGGGGCCCTGTCCGTAGGTCAGCGCGGTCATGCCGCTGCCGAACAGGTAGACGCCGAACGTGAGCAGGAAGAGCTTCCGGCGCCCGAACCTGTCGGCCATCCGCCCGAAGAAGAGCGCCCCCGTCACCTGTCCGACCAGGTAGACGGTCGCGATCAGACCCGCTTCGCTGGAGGACAGCCCAAGGGTGTCCTCCTGGGTGAGGATCGAGGTGACCGAGCTGGCGACCGTGATCTCCAGCCCGTCGAGGATCCACGCACAGCCCAGCGCCGCGATCATCTTCGTGTGGAAGCCGGACCAGGGCATCCGGTCGATACGTGCAGGGATCAGGCTGCGGAGCGGAGCGTCCGCCGGACGGGATGATGAGTTCGCTGCTGCCACCTCGTCACCCGTAACCAGCCCTGACCCCGCATCAGGGACTCGACCGGTCATCTCACCCGAAAAGATGAGGCGTCGCGGGGGCACGGCGAAGGGGACACCCGCCGGTGGCGCATGTCCCCTTCGTGTCCCCCGGCGCACGCCGGGGGCTGCCCGTTCTCAGGCCCCGCGCAGCACCGCGCCGGTGCGCTCGACGGCCTCGGCCACGGCCGCGTCCCGCGCGCTCGAGGCCTCCTCCGCCTTCAGCGTCCGGTCGAAGGCACGGAAGCGCAGCGCGTAGGCGAGCGACTTGCGGCCCGCACCGAGTTGTTCGCCGGTGAAGACGTCGAACAGCCGCAGCGACTCCAGCAGCTCGCCGGCGCCCGCGCGCAGCGCGCTCTCCACCTCGGCGGCCGGCACCGAGGCGTCCACCACCAGGGCCACGTCCTGGGTGGCGACCGGGAACGTGGACACGTGCGGGGCGCGCACCGCGCCCGCGCCCGCGCGCTCCACCAGGTCGAGGTCGAGCTCCATCGCACAGGTGCGCGGCGGCAGCCCGAGCGCCTTGAGCGCGCGCGGGTGCAGCTCACCTGCGTGGCCCGCCAGGGTGCGGTTGCCGTCGATCTCGACGTGGAGCGCGGCGCACCGGCCCGGGTGCCAGGGCACGTACTGGCCGCTCTCCAGCGTCAGCTCGACGCCCGCCTCCGCGGCCACGGTGCGGGCCGCCTCGATGGCGTCGGCCCAGTCGGCGGGGCGGCCCCCGCCCCACCAGCCGGCCCGCTCGCGGGCGCCCGCCAGGACGACCGCCACGTGCCGGGGCTGCTCGGGCAGCGCACCGTCCAGGGAGGCCACCTGCTCGTCGGTGGGCCGCTGGGTGACGGGCAGCCGCTCGGCGACCGTCTCGGTGCCGGTCGGCAGGAACACCAGCCCGGTCTCGAACAGCGCCAGGTCGTGGCTGCCGCGCCCGTCGTTGCGGCGCAGGGCGCCCAGCAGGCCTGGCAGCAGCGTGGTGCGCAGCCCGGGCTCCTCGTCGGAGAGCGGGTTGACCAGCTGGACGGTGCGGCGGCGCGCGTCGCCCGGCTCCAGGCCGAGCTGGTCGAAGACGGCTTCGCCCACGAACGGGTACGACGGTGCCTCGACGTAGCCGGCACCCGCCAGGGCCCGGCCCACGCGGCGGTGCAGCCGCTGCCGCTCGGTCAGCCCACGGCCCGGCAGCGGCCTGGGCAGAGTGGCGGGCAGGTTCTCGTAGCCCTCCAGGCGGATGACCTCTTCGGCCAGGTCGTTGGGGTCGGTCAGGTCGGGCCGCCAGGACGGCACGGTGACCGTCAGCTCCTCGGGACCCTCGGTGGACCGCTCGCCGCCTTCCAGCGCGCTCGGGCCGACATCCCCGTAGACGTCGCAGCCGACCTGCTGGAGGCGGCGCACGACGGTCTCGCGCCCGTAGCCGACGCCCGCGACCCTGTCGGGGTGGTCGGCGGCCATCCGGATGGTGCGCGGGCCCGAGGGGGTGCGGATCTCGGTGACGCCGGGCTCCGCGGTGCCGCCGGCCAGCAGCACCAGCAGATCGACGGTGCGCTGCGCCGCGGCGGCCGCCGCCTCCGGGTCGACGCCCCGCTCGAAGCGGCGGGACGCCTCGGAGGAGAGCTTGTGGCGGCGCGCGGTGCGGGCCACCCGTACCTGGTCGAAGTGGGCGGCCTCGATCACCACGTCCGTGGTGCGCTGCGCCTCGCCGCCCTCGCCGTCGGCGATCTCGGTGTGGGCGCCGCCCATGACGCCCGCGAGGCCGATGGGGCCGCGGTCGTCGGTGATGACCAGGTCCTCGGGGTCCAGGACGCGTGCCACGCCGTCGAGCGTGGTCAGCTTCTCCCCGCCGCGGGCCCCGCGCACCCCGATGGGCCCCTCGACGCGGTGGCGGTCGTAGGCGTGCAGCGGCTGGCCCAGCTCCAGCATCACGTAGTTGGTGATGTCGACCGGCAGCGAGACCGGGCGCATGCCGGCCTTCTGGAGCCTGCGCTTGAGCCAGATCGGCGAGATGGCGCCGGGGCGCAGCCCGGACACCGTGCGGGCGGTGAACCGGTCGCAGCCCAGCGGTTCTGCGACCTCCACGGCGTACCCGTGCGCGTTGGGCGTGGCCACGTCCAGCAGTGCCGGGTCGCGCAGCGGCACCCCGTAGGCGGTGGCCGTCTCGCGGGCCAGGCCGCGCATCGACAGGCAGTAGCCGCGGTCGGGGGTGACGGCGATGTCGAGGACCTCGTCGACGAGTTCCAGCAGCTCGATGGCGTCGGCGCCCACCTCGGCCTCGGGCGGCAGCACCATGATCCCGTCGTGGTCCTCGCCCATGCCCAGCTCACGCTCGGAGCAGATCATGCCCTCGGAGACGTGCCCGTAGGTCTTGCGGGCGCTGATCTCGAACCCGCCGGGCAGCACGGCGCCCGGCAGCACGACGACGACGTTGTCGCCGACGGCGAAGTTGGTGGCTCCGCAGACGATGTTCTGCGGGTCCTCAGGGCCCCGGCCGACATCCACCTGGCAGTAGCGGATGGGTTTCTTGAAGCCGGTCAGCTCCTCGATGGCCAGCACCCGGCCCACCACCAGCGGACCGGTGAGACCGGCTCCGGTCTGCTCGACCGTCTCGACCTCGAGACCGGCCGCGATCAGCCTGGCCGCGACGTCCCGGCCGGACTCGGAGGCCGGCACCTCGACGTACTCCCGGAGCCACGACAGCGGCGCCCGCATCAGATCTCCATCCCGAACGGCCTGGTGAAGCGCACGTCACCCTCGACCATGTCTCGCATGTCCTCGACGTTGTGGCGGAACATCAGCATCCGCTCGATGCCGAACCCGAAGGCGAACCCGCTGTAGCGCTCCGGGTCGACGCCGCAGGCCGTCAGCACCCGCGGGTTGACCATGCCGCAGCCGCCCAGCTCGATCCAGCCCTCGCTGGAGCAGGTGCGGCACGGGTTGTCCGGGTCTCCCACGGACGCGCCCCGGCACACGAAGCACACCATGTCCATCTCGGCGGACGGCTCGGTGAAGGGGAAGTAGGAGGGCCGCAGCCGCGTGCCCAGGCCCTCGCCGAACAGCGCCCGCACCATGTGGTCGAGCGTGCCCCGCAGATCGGCCATGGTCAGGCCCTCGTCGATGGCCAGCAGCTCGACCTGGCCGAAGACGGGGGTGTGCGTGGCGTCCAGCTCGTCGGTGCGGTACACGCGGCCCGGGCAGATGACGTAGACCGGCAGCTCGCGCGCCAGCAGCGACCGGATCTGCACCGGCGAGGTGTGGGTGCGCAGCACGACGCCGGAGTCCTCCTCGGTCGGCGAGCCGTCCCGGCCGCGCACGAAGAAGGTGTCCTGCATGGTGCGGGCCGGGTGGTCGGGCCCGATGTTGAGGGCGTCGAAGTTCAGCCACTCGGCCTCGACCTCGGGGCCCTCGGCCACCTCGTAGCCCATCGCGACGAAGACGTCCTCGATGCGCTCCGAGAGCGTCGTCAGCGGGTGGCGGGCGCCGGCGGGGCGGCGGTCGTAGGGCAGCGTGACATCCACGGCCTCCTCGACCAGCACCCGCTCGTCGCGCTCGCGCTCCAGCTCTTCCTGGCGGGCCTTGAGCGCCTTGCTGACCGCGCCCCGCGCCTGCCCGACACGCTTGCCCGCCTCGGCCTTCGCGTGCGGGGGCAGAGCGCCGATCTCGCGGTTGGCCAGCGCCAGCGGGGAGCGGTCGCCCGCGTGGGCCACCTTCACCTCGCGCAGTGCCTCCAGATCACCGGCCGCCGCGACGGCGGCGAGCGCCTCGTCGGTGGCCCGGTCGATCTCTTCCGGTTTCAGTGCCTCGACCTCGACAGGGTCGTACGACTTGTTGGGTGCCGACATCTCTTCCCGTGGTTTCCGATTTGTCTCCCAGCTGTCGCTGGGAGGTGCCCCCTGGCTGCGCCCCGTCCCGGACATGCGTGCCGGGGCCCGAGTCTACGGGGGTGTGCCTGCGGGCGGGTAAGCGGAGGCCGGAGCTGCGGCCTCGGGTCAGGTTCCGGGGTGGGCCCGTGCGCGCCGTGTGCTCGCGGATCCGCGGATCGGATCCGTCAGGCCAGGAAGGCCGGGGCGCCCACGGGCAGGGTAAATCGGAACCGGGCGCCGCCCACGGGCGCCCGCTCGACCGTGATCACGCCGCCGTGTGCCTCGACGATGCCCTTGACGATGTAGAGGCCCAGGCCCGTGCCGCCGCGCCTGCTGCCCCGCCAGAAACGGGTGAACACACGGCTCATGGACTCCTCCGGAATGCCGGGCCCCTCGTCGCTGACCGTGACGGTCGTGGCCTTCTCCCCAGGCCCCCCGGGCTCGCCGAGCCCTGCTGGGTTTCCTGGCTTCCCCGGATCGCGCGAGGACGAGGCGGGTCGTACCTCGATGGTGACAGTTCCCTCGCCGTGCCGCACCGCGTTTTCCAGCAGGTTGCCGAGCACCTGGTCGATCTTGTCCGGGTCCGCCCACAGGTCGGGCAGGTCGGCCGCGATCTCGACCGCGAAGCGGGAGTCCGGCTCGCCCGCCGCGAGGTGGGCGCCCACGTGCCGCCGCACGGCCCTGGCGATGTCCAGCCGCTGGCGGCGCACCTCCAGCCGCCCCGAGTCGATGCGGGAGATGTCCAGCAGCTCGGCGATCAGGCGGGTGACGCGGCCCGCGTCCGCGTCGACGGTCTGGAGCATCAGCCGCTTCTGGTCGTCGGTGAACCGCTCCCACTTGGCCAGCAGGGTGGCGGTGAAGCCCTTGACGGACGTGAGGGGCGAGCGCAGCTCGTGGGCGACGGTGGCGATCAGCTCGGCGTGGCTGCGCTCGGTGCGCCGCCGCGCCTCGGTGCCGCGCAGGGTGACGACGACGCGCTGGACGGGGCCCCGCGCCCGCGCGCGGACGTACCGCGCCGAGACGAGCACCTCGTGCCCGCCAGGCAGCAGCAGGTTCCGCTCGGGGTGCCCGTTGCTGATCGCCAGGCCGCCGTAGGGATCGGTCAGCCGCCACCAGCGGCGTCCGTCGAGGTCCTCCAGCGGCAGCACGACGGGCAGCGGACTGCCCAGCGCCTCGCCGGGCTCCCGGCCTGTGAGGCGGGCCGCCGCCGCGTTGAAGCAGACGACCTCGCCGTCGGCGTCGGCGACCACGAGCCCGTCGGGCAGTTCTTCGGGGTTCACATCCATCCCGTACCGCCCCTTTCCGACACCGTCCCGCCACCCGGGGCCGACACCCTACTAGCTCAGGGTGACCGCGCGGCACCCTCACCGTGCGGGCCGGCACCGCGCGCGGCCACCGCGCGCGGTCACCGGGTGCGCTGGGCGCGCGCCGAGGCGTAGAGGCAGACGGCCGCCGCCGTGGCGAGGTTGAGGCTCTCCGCGCGGCCGTGCAGGGGCACCCGCACGACGGTGTCGGCCAGCGCGCGGGTCTCCTCCGGCAGCCCCCAGGCCTCGTTGCCGAAGACCCAGGCCGTCGGCCCGGCCATCGACCCCGCGTCCAGCTCCTCGTCCAGATCCCGCTCCCCCGCGCCGTCGGCGGCCAGCACCCGCACAGCCGCGCCGGCCAGCTGACGCAGCGCCTCCTCGACGGGCACACCGACGGCGACCGGCAGGTGGAAGAGCGAACCGGCCGACGAGCGCACGGCCTTCGGGTTGTAGACGTCGACGGACGCGTCGGTCAGCACCACGGCGTCGGCCCCCGCCGCGTCGGCGCAGCGCAGGACAGTGCCCGCGTTGCCCGGGTCGCGTACGTGGGCGAGGACGGCCACAAGGCGCGGCCTGGCCGCCGCGATCTCCTCCAGGGGCCGGTCGAGGAAGCGGCAGAGCCCGACGATGCCCTGCGGGGTGACGGTGTCGGCCATCTCGCCGATCACCTCGTCGGAGGCCGTGAGGACCGGCAGGCGTGCCGCGCGGGCCGCCCGCAGGATGTCCGCGTGCCGCTCGGCGGCCTCGGGCGTCACGTACACCTCGACCAGGTGGTCCAGCGCCTCCCGCACGGCCTGCGGCCCCTCGGCGAGGAACCGCCGCTCCTTGGTGCGGAAGCTGCGCTTGCCGAGCCTGCGCGCGGCGGTGACACGGGGCGAGCGCAGGGAGGTCAACTCGGGCGGCATCAGGGGGTTCGCTCACTTTCGGAAGAGTGCGAAGGAGGGGGCCACACGACCCGGCCGCCACACACACTTCTCGCCGCCGTGGAAGCGCCCCCGTGCGCAGCAGGGGGCGAAAACCACGACGGCGAGAGGCCGAAGCCCCCTGCCCGAGGGCCGGGGGAGGAAGGCCGGGCGGTTCAGCCGGCGAGCGCGCTCACCGGCGCGGCCGCAGGTGTTCAGGCGGCCTTCGGGGCGTTCACATCGCTCGGCAGCGCCTTCTGCGCGACCTCGACCAGCGCGGTGAAAGCAGCCGCGTCGTTGACCGCGAGGTCGGCCAGCATCTTGCGGTCGACCTCGATGGAGGCGGCCTTCAGACCCTGGATGAAGCGGTTGTAGGTGATGCCGTTGGCGCGGGCAGCGGCGTTGATCCGCTGGATCCACAGCTGACGGAAGTCGCCCTTGCGCTTCTTGCGGTCGTTGTAGTTGTAGACGTAGGAGTGGGTGACCTGCTCCTTCGCCTTGCGGTACAGGCGGGAACGCTGACCGCGGTAGCCGCTGGCCTGCTCCAGGATCGCCCGGCGCTTCTTCTGAGCGTTTACTGCCCGCTTGACG
Organism: Streptomyces tubbatahanensis; assembly: GCF_022699385.1. Taxonomy (NCBI): domain Bacteria; kingdom Bacillati; phylum Actinomycetota; class Actinomycetes; order Kitasatosporales; family Streptomycetaceae; genus Streptomyces; species Streptomyces tubbatahanensis. Next base: position 1,318,909 of record NZ_CP093846.1, read on the forward strand.
CGTGCCACGTGATTACTCCTTGTTGGGGGGCCGGGAGGCGGTCTGCCCGGCGTCGCCGTTCAGCGCTCGACGCCGTCCGCTCCGACCCGGATCGATGGGGTCCCGGTCGAGCGGGGTCTTACTTGCCGAGAAGCTTCTTGATCTTCTTGGCGTCCGCCGGGGCCGCTTCGGTCTTACCGGCAAGGCGACGCGTCAGCGTGGACGGCTTGTGCTCGAGAAGGTGGCGGCGGCCGGCGCGCTGGCGCATCACCTTGCCGGAGCCGGTGACCTTGAAGCGCTTGCGGGCACCACTGTGCGTCTTGTTCTTCGGCATGTCGCCGTTTCACTCCTCGTCAGTGACGCTTCCGGATCGCCGCGCGGGCAGGCGGAAGCGTCAGTTGTTCCGTGTCGGTTCCGGGGCGGTGCCCCGGGAGGGCTCACGCCTCGGCGGTCTCCTCGGCGGGCGCCTCGGCGGGAGCAGACCCCTGCTGGCGCTCCGCCTTGCGGGCCGCCTGGGCCTCGCGGGCCTCGGCCATGGCCTCGGTCTTCTTCTTGTGCGGACCGAGAACCATGATCATGTTGCGGCCGTCCTGCTTCGGGTTGGACTCCACGAAGCCCAGGTCGGCCACGTCGTCAGCGAGCCGCTGGAGCAGTCGGAAGCCCAGCTCGGGGCGGGACTGCTCACGACCGCGGAACATGATCGTGATCTTGACCTTGTCACCCTGCTTGAGGAACCGGACGACGTGACCCTTCTTGGTGTCGTAGTCGTGCGGATCGATCTTCGGCCGGAGCTTCATTTCCTTGATGACCGTGTGCGCCTGGTTCTTGCGCGCTTCACGGGCCTTCATGGCCGACTCGTACTTGAACTTGCCGTAGTCCATGAGCTTGCACACCGGCGGGCGGGCGTTCGCCGCCACCTCGACCAGGTCGAGGTCGTATTCCTGTGCGAGTTCAAGGGCCTTGGCAAGCGGCACGATGCCGACCTGCTCGCCGCTGGGACCGACGAGTCGCACCTCGGGGACGCGAATCCGGTCGTTGATGCGGGGCTCGGCGCTGATGGGGCCTCCTCGGGTACACCGCGCGACCGTCTGGCGGACGACCGCGCACGAGTCTGTAATGAGTGGTGACCCCCGCCGCAGAAAGCGCAAAGCGCCCCGGACGGGTCACAGGCGGGGCTCCTCACAGACCGGGAGCACCGCCGCGGAACTCCGCGGGGCGCAGCCTGACCTTTGACCCGCGGCCCGCAGGGCCACCAGGTGGGAGATCGGAGCCTCCACTTGCGGGCCGGGGTCCGCCTTCGTGCGGGCGGTCTCCGGCCGGTCGTCTCCCCAGCATACCAGCAGGCCCGGCGGAGCGCCGCCCGGCACCGCCCGCCACCTGCCGACGCCCGCCGGCGGGGCCCGCGGGCGGTACGAGCGGCCCGTACGACGGCGGTCGACGGGCGGGGCTTAGGGTGAGCCGCATGAGCGACGCCGCAGCCGCCGGGCAGCCCTTCGACCCCTCCGGCCAGAACAGTCCCGACTTCGACAGCCTGACCCGCGACATCGCGGACGTCCCGGCCGTCGAGGTCATCACCACGGTGGCGGTGCACCTGATGAGCTCCGCCGCCGTCAACCTCGGACTGGCCGAGGACGGCGAGCAGCACAAGGACCTGGACGAGGCGCGGAAGCTGATCCACGCGCTGGCCGGGCTGGTCACGGCGAGCGCCACCGAGATCGGCTCGTACCACGCCGCGCCGCTGCGGGACGGTCTCAAGTCGCTCCAGCTCGCGTTCCGCGAGGCCTCGACCGTGCCCGACGAGCCCGGCCAGGGCCCCGGGGAGAAGTACACGGGCCCCGTCCACGGCTGAGCCACCGGCGCCCGGTCCTTCCCGCGGCGCGGCGGCCCGTCCGCGCCCGGCCGCCCCACTCGGCTCAGCTCACCCGCATCTCGCGCCGCGGCCTGCGGTTGGGCTGGGGATGCGTGAGCACGTGCACGTACGCCGCGATCGCCCCGCCCACCAGCGGCGCGACGATGAACAGCCACAGCTGGGTCAGCGCGGCCCCGCCCGCGAAGATCGCGGGGCCCAGGCTCCTGGCCGGGTTCACCGAGGTACCGGTCAGCGGGATGCCGACCAGGTGGACGACGGCCAGCGCGATGCCGATGGGCAGCCCGTCGAAGCCGACGACCGCCACCTTGTGGGTGACCGCCAGCACCGTGTAGACGAACAGGAACGTCAGCACCAGCTCGGCGACGAACGCGCCCCCGGTGTTGATGTGCACGGCGGAGCGGTCGCCGAAGCCGTTGCTGCCGAACGTCTCGCTCGTCTGCAGACCCGGTACCTGTTTGGCGACCAGGAGGAGCAGCGCGGCCCCCGCGATACCGCCGACCAGCTGCGCGACCCAGTACTTGACCGCCAGCTCCAGGTCGAGGCGGCCCGCCAGGAACATGCCCAGCGTCACCGCGGGGTTCAGGTGCGAGCCGGAGACCGGGCCGATCGCGTACGCGAGCGCCAGCATCACGAAGCCGAACGTGAGCGCGATGCCGAGCGAGCCGACGTACTCGGCGGCCAGCACGGCCGCACCCACTCCGAAGAACACCAGGAGCAGGGTGCCCAGGAACTCCGCGGCGACCGGCTGGGGCTTGTCTTCCAGGTCCTTGAGCTGTTCCGGACTCGCCTGGAGCGACTTGACCTGCATGTCGACCTCCCGTGGGGGTCGTAGGAGCAGGCCGGGACGGTCCGTCCCGGCGCTTCCTCCCGAGTGTCCGACGCGTCAGGGCGGCTCGCACCTCGGGCGGGCCCCCCGCTCCGGGGCGCGCGCCTTCTCGCCCAGGTCAGGCCCGGTAGAAGGCGTTTTCCGGCAGGGCGCTGCCCGGTGGCAGCAGCGCCAGGTCGAGCCCCTGGACCACCCGGGCGCGTACCGTCTCGTCGGCGGCGAGCGCCTCCGCGACCCGGCGGGCCACGTCCTGCACGTCGGCGCCCGGCGTCAGCGAGAGGGCCAGCGTGCCGTCGCCCGTGGAGCCGCCGGGCGCCAGATGGGCACCGGCGATCCGCGGCTCGGCCGCGAGCACGGCGCGTACCGCCTCGCCGACGGCGGGGTCGTCCAGCGGGCGGGTGTGCGTGCGGCCCGCCGCCAGCGCGTTGAGCGCGGGCCCGGTCAGCTCGTAGGTCACAGGACCTGCCAGGTCCAGCACCACGGTGTCGGCCTGCTCGTGGGCCGCCGCCTGGAGCGCCTGGTGGAGCGGTACGGCGACGGGCCGCGCGTCGGGACGCCAGCGGGCCAGCGCCTCGGTGGAGGTGAAGGCGGGCAGCGCGCGGCGCCCGCCGGGCGCGTTGAGGGTGGGCACGGCCATCTCGCTGGTCTTGTCGCGGCGCAGTCCGTCCTGACCGGTCTCCGCCTCCGTCAGGACGGCGACGACCGGCACCAGCAGCCGCGCCCCGCTCAGCGCCTGAAGGACGCGCGACTCGGCGTCGGGCGCGCGGGGATCGGCCCGCCACGCGGCCAGGGCCTCGGCGAGCGCGTCGTCCGCGGTGCCGTCGTCGCGGGAGAAGGCCGAGTCGGGGATGTTCTTGAGCGCCACCCGCCGAGCGTATCCGGTACCCGGCGGGCGCCCCGCGCGGGCCCGGCCCGCCTGCCGGGGTCCCGGCAGTCCTCGTAGCGGGTTCGGGCGGCTGACAGCGAGCGCGACTGCCTCACAGCGGGCGGGGAGGCCCGCGCCGCAGGCGGGACGGTACGCGGAAGGTGACGCCGCGGTGGACCGCGAAGGCCACGCCGATCAGCAGCGCGCCCACCACGGCGGCGACCAGCGCGAACCAGCCGGGGCCCGCGCCGTCCGCCGGGCGGGCCGCACCGAAGTACTCCTCGTCGTACGCGCCGACGCGCGGGCGCTGTTTCTGCGGCTTGACGTGCGAGCCCATCTCGATGGCGGCCGCCGGATCGACCACGCCGGTGCCGACGGCGTCGCTGCGGCCGCCCTCGGGGGTGTTGCGGGCGGTGTCCGCGATCAGCTCCTTGATCTGCGCGGGGCTCAGGTCCGGGTGCGCGGCGCGGACCAGCGCGACGGCGCCCGAGGTGAACGCCGCCGCGGCGCTGGTGCCCCACCCCTGGTAGTAGGTCCGGTCCGGGTCGGCGATGAGGATGTCCTTGCCCGGTGCCGCGACGGTGGCGTACCAGCGGCGGGTGGAGAAGGAGGCCCGTGCCCCCTTGCGGTCGACGGCGGCCACGGCGATGACGCCCGGGTAGGCGGCGGGGTAGGAGACGTGGTCACCGTCCTCGCCGCCGTTGCCTGCCGACGCGACGACGACCACGCCCTTGCGCAGCGCGTAGCGGACGGCGGCGTCCTCGTGCGCGTCGGGGTGCGCCGAGTCGCTGTCGTCTCCCAGCGAGAGGTTGATGACGTCGGCGCCGTGGTCGGTGGCCCAGCGGATGCCCTTGGCCAGCGCCGTGCCGCGCTCGTCGCGGGCCTTGGCGCGCTGCGGGTCCTGGTCCTCCAACAGGACGCGCACGGGCAGCACGCGGGCCTCGGGCGCGATGCCCAGGATCCCGTCCTGGCCGTCCTTGCCGTGCCCGTGTCCCGCGATGATGCCGGCCATGGCCGTGCCGTGCCGCGCCCAGGCCCGGTCGCCCCTGCTGGCGCCCATGCCGACCAGGTCCTTGCCCTCCAGCACGTTCTTGTGCAGGTCGGGGTGGTCGGCGTCGACCCCGGTGTCGAGCACGGCCACGGTGACGCCCTGGCCCTTGGTGGTCTTCCACGCGGCCTTCGCGTTGAGCGCCCTGAGCGCCCACTCCTGGCGCTGGAGCCCCTCCCCGCGTGCGTGCGCGGTGCCGACGGTGGCCGGGGCCACGGCCAGGAGGGCGCTCAGCACGGGGAGCACGGTGCGCAGCAGCCGCCTCATCGGGGTTCGTCCTTGTCCTGGTCGCCACGGGACCCGTCGTCGCCCCGGTCGCTCCGTGGCTCGTTCTTCCCCCGGTCGTCCGGTGGCCCGCCGGGGAACTCGTCCTTGTCCTCGTGGCCCTCGATCGTCGCCTTGCGGAGCCGCTGTTCGACGCGGTCGGCGATGCCCTGCGCGTCGTGTCCGAGCCCGGCCTGCGCGGCGGCGGAGGTCTCACCCTTGCGGGTGGCGGCCCCGGCGGGCTGGGGGTCGGTGACGCCCCGGCCGTCGGCGAAGCCGGAGACGGAGTAGACCACCACGGGCACGTCCTGCAGCACGTGGAGGGACCAGCTGGCGCGCTGCGCGTCGCCGAAGTCCGCGGCGACGGTGCCGCGCGCCGCGTACGGGCGGGGCATCAGGTCGGTGCGTTCGGTCAGGTTCTGGGTGGCGAACCGCTTGCGCAGGTCGCGCATGGCGGCCGGGTCCGCCTTGGTGAACATCAGCCCGACCGTGGTGACGCGGCTGGTGGTCTCGTCGGTGTAGGTGGCCCGGATCAGCCGGGCGCAGCCGACCGGAGCGAGCGCCTCGGCCAGCAGCGGGTCGAACGCGTGGGCGCAGGTGCTGTCCGGGGCGATGGCGACGCGTGTCCAGCTCCGGTCCGCGCCGCCGGGTCCCGCGCCCTTCCCCCGGAGCGTGCGCGGGAACAGGTCGTCGACGGGGATCTCGTGCCAGGCGGCCCGCGCGCCGTCGAATCCCTGTGCGAGAGCGGGGCGTTGTTCGGTGTCCCCGCTCAACAGCATGCCGGCACCCGAGCCGCCGAGCAGGCCGACGCCGAGCACGAGGCAGACGGCCGCGACGACGGTCCGCACGGCCAGCGGAGAGCGTCCCGCGGGCCGTCCGTCCCCGCCGCCCGAGGCGTGCTCGTGCGACGGCGAGGCGGCCGGCACCCGCGGGACGGCTTCGGGCGGAACGGCACGGGACGCGCCGTCGAACAGCGTGGCACGGGGCGGCCCGGCGGGCGGCGTGGCACGGGGCGGCCCTGTGGGCGGTTCGGGGGTACGTGCGGCCTCGGTGGGGCGGGGCGGGGCGGTGGCCGTCTTCGCGGTGGAGACCCCGGCCCCGGCCCCGGCGTCTCCCGCTCGAGAGGTACGGACGGCGCTTGGTTCCGGATTCCGGGGTGCCCGGGGCTCGGCGTCGCGGCGACCCGTGTGCGGGCGCTGCGGGGGAAGCGCGGGAAGACGCGGGGCCGTGAGGGGTTCTCCGGTGGGGGGAGCGGGCTGGGGCGGTGAGGCGGGAACCGGGGGGCGGAGGGCGCGCGAGCGGTCGCCGGGTGCGGTCACCGGCGTGCGCCCGGACCGCTCCGCCTCCGTCTCCTCGGTGTTCTCCCGGGAATGTGGCATCTGTTCGCTGGACTCGTCTTCCGGGGTCGGCTCCGCTTCCGGCTCGCCACCCGCCTCCTCCCGGACACCGCCCGGGAGGGCGGCCTCCTCCTGGACACCGCCCGGGAGGACGGCTTCGGCACCGGGCTCGTCCGGGTCGCCGCCGCCGCGGGCGGTGGCGCTGTTCGGCGCGGTGGAGGTGCTGTCCTGCCCACCCGTGGACCGGGGAGCGCTGAACAGCGAGAAGGCGGGACGCGGGGGGACGCTCGGGCGCGGAGGGACGGCGGGGCGGGGTGGGGCGGCCGGCCGCGTCGGCACGGACGGTGGGGGCGTCGCGTGGGACGCGTCGGCCGGCGCGCGGGACGGGGGCGGGGGCACGGCGGGCCTGGGCGGGGTGGAGGGACGCTCGGGGACCGGGGCGCGCTCGGCGTCGGCTCCCATGTGCGCCCCCCTTCGCGCGATGCGGCCCGCACGAACGCCGTGCGGTGCAGGGCGGTTCGCCGGAGCCAGAGTGAACTGTTGCCGTGTGCCGTCCCGTCACGGCGTGCGGCGTCACTCTACGGTGCGGACCTGGCAGGTGGGCAACCCGCCCGAGGCAGCGGTGAGGACCGTGCCGAGGTGGGCGAACGCGCCGGTTGCTGCGCGGGATGGGCGGGTGCCGGGGCTGTGCCGCGGCGCGCGGCTCTGGCAAGCTGCGAGGGTGTTCGATTCGACTGTCGATCTCGCCGCCGACCGCGCACGGTACGACCGTGCGACCGCTCAGCTGGACGCGCCGCTCGCCCTGGTCGATCTGGAGGCGTTCGACGCCAACGCCGACGACCTGGTCCGACGGGCCGCGGGAAAACCGGTACGCGTCGCCACCAAGTCGGTGCGCTGCCGTGCGCTCGTGGAGCGGGTGCTGGCGCGGGACGGTTTTGCCGGGGTGATGAGCTATACCCTCGCCGAGTCGCTGTGGCTGGCCCGTTCGGGCGTCACGGACGTGCTGCTCGCCTACCCCTCGGCCGACAGGGCCGGTTACGCGGAGCTGGCGGGTGACCCGAAACTGGCGGCATCGGTGACCGTGATGGTCGACGACCCCGCGCAGCTCGCGCTGATCGACGCCGCGCGGGAGGGCGGCCGCGAGGAGATCCGTGTCTGCCTCGAACTCGACACGTCCCTGCGGATGCTGGGCGGGCGGGTGCGCGTCGGCGCTCGCCGCTCGCCGCTGCACTCCCCCGCCGACCTGGCCTCCGTCGCGCGTCTCGTCCAGCGGCGGCCCGGCTTCCGGCTGGTCGGGTTGATGGCCTACGAGGGACATGTGGCGGGTGTCGGCGACGCCGTACCCGGCGCCGCGCTGCGCTCCCGCGCGGTGCGCCTGATGCAGGCGGCGGCGCGGCGCGAGCTGGCAGCCCGCCGGGCGGCGGCGGTGGCGGCCGTGCGGGCGGTGGCCCCTGAGGTGGAGTTCGTCAACGGGGGCGGCACCGGCAGCGTGCAGCACACGGCGGCCGAGGAGGCGGTCACGGAGATCGCCGCGGGCTCGGGCCTGTACGTGCCGCGCCTGTTCGACAACTACACCTCGTTCACCGGCCGTCCCGCGGCGCTGTTCGCCATGCCCGTGGTACGCAGGCCGGGCGTGGGGGTGGTGACCGTGCTGGGCGGGGGCTATCCGGCCTCCGGCGTGGCGGGGCGCGACCGGCTGCCGCAGCCGTACCTGCCCGGCGGGCTGCGCTACGACGCGCAGGAGGGCCCAGGCGAGGTGCAGACTCCGCTGCTGGGGCAGCCCGCCGACGACCTGCTGATCGGGGACAAGGTGTGGTTCAGGCACGCCAAGGCGGGCGAGCTGTGCGAACGGTTCGAGAGGCTGCACCTGGTGGCGGGCGAGAGGGTGGTGGAGTCGGTGCCGACGTACCGGGGCGAGGGCATGACGTTCCTGTGAACGGGGCTGCCGGCCGTGCGGAGCCTCGCCCCCTTGCGACCGGCCCGCCCGGCCCCGCTCAGACGGATTCGCGCGGGCCCTCGTCCTCGCCGTCGCCGGTGCCCACGACGCCCTTGCGCAGCTCGTCCAGTACGGAGACACCGGGCGCGTCCTCGGCGATGTCGACGCTGCTCAGCAGCGCGAGGGTCCGCTCGGCGCTCTCGGGTGAGCGGAAGACGACGGCCTCGACGTAGGCGTCCGGCTTGAGCTTGTTGGCCACGCGCCACCTGACGCGGTAGCCCTGCTCGCCCGCGACGGTGACGGCACCGGACTCGACGACCTCGTGCCCGGTGATGCCGCCGTACGACTTCTTCGGGTACGACGTCTCGGCGTTCTTCGCCACCTGCGCTTCGGTCAGCTTCCTGAGCGTCTCCTGGTCGCTCCAGGCGCCGTTCGTCGCCTGCAGGACGCCGCCGCCCCTGACGCAGTCCTCCTCGTGGGAGGCGGGGCACTCGTACGCCTTCGTGCTGCTGACGGCCGCGTGGCTGTCGCTGGCCCGCTCCCATCCCGCGGGCGCCGTGAGACCGACGCCGAGAAGGGGATCGCGGGCGACCTCAGGGACCTTCGAGGGCGGCTCGTCGTCCCGCGGCGGGGCGGACTCGTCCTCCTCGCCGGGTCCCGCGCCCTCGGGCGCCCCGGAGGGGACACCGGGTCCGGCCTCGCTGGTGCCGCCCTTGTCGGGGTCACCGCCCAGCAACAGGACGCTGCCCAGGGCGAGCGCGGCGGCGAGCACCACCGCGCCCGCGATGCCCGCGACAAGTCCGATGAGCGGCCCCCGCCCCGACCGGCCGCCGCCCGGCGCGGGGGGCGCGCCCGTGGCCTGCCGGGTCTGCGCGGTCCAGCCGTGGCCGTCCCACCAGCGCTCCCGCGGCGGATACGGGGGCGTTAGCCCGGGTTCTGGGTACCAGCCGGGCGGAGTCGTCATGCTCACACTCGAACCCTATGGCACATCCGTGCGACGCACGGGGGCGCCCCGGCAAGAGGCGCCCCCGCGACGCTCGTTGGGCCCGCGAGCCCGGCACGGTCCGGACGAAGGACCTAGGCGTCCTCGCCGTACGCCGTGTCCTCCTGGTCCGGGATGACCGAACCGTCACCCCTGTGGACAGGGCCGAGGGAGCCGTCCGGGTGGGTGAAGGCCTCGCTGGAGCACGGGTAGGTGTCCTCCTGGCGCGGCAGCGGCTCGATGAACATCGGGTTCACCGCCCAGCGCCCGTCCGCGTCGTCGTACCCGCGGCACATGATCTCCGGCTTGTTGCGGTTGAGCACGAGGTGCGTCCCCGTGGCGTCGCCGACGAACGTCACGTCCGTGTCCGCGTCGCCCCCGCCGATGGCGACCCGGTGCCGCCAGTCCTGCTTCTTCCAGGCCTTCTTCCCCTCGATGCCGAAGATCTCCTGGTTGATGACGCAGCGCTTGCCCTCGATGTAGGGGATCTCCTCGCCCTTGCTGACGCCAGTACCTCCGCAGCCCTCGGTGTAGGGGGTGATGCGGCCGTGCCTGACGACGCTGCGGATGGCGAGGGTGTGCTTCCGGTCGATCCCGACGCCGCTCGACCACTCCTCGGTCACCGGCTCGGAGCCCGCCGAGACGATGTAGACGTCGAAACCGGCCTTCTGGAGAGTGCGGACGAGGTCCTTCTGCTGCGCGTAGTAGCGGCTGTACCCGGGCACCGTGTGCGTGCCGACCTTCCGCTCGCTGCCGACGGGGGCGGCCAGCGCCTCGTCACGGGCCGCGCGGGCGTAGGAGCGCAGCTCGGCGACCGTGTGGCCGGCGAACAGCTGCGGCACCCAGGCGTACTCGGGGACGGTGCGCCGGTGGTTCCACTTCCCGGCGAAGGCCTCCTGGCCGCCCATCGTCTCCGCCTCGCCGCGCACCTGCAGGATCTCGTCGGCGCAGGCGTCGTTCGCCGAGGTGGGGAGGGGGCGTCCGACGGGGACGTCGGTGCCGCACGCCTCGGTCAGCGCGCGGTCGGCCGCCGGGGTGAGCCACTCGCTGGTGGCCGCCCAGTCCTTGGGCCGCAGAATCTTGTCGTGCCGCAGCGCCCAGGAGATGGTGGCGTCCGTCGAGTCGTTCTTGACGATCGTGTTGTCCCAGTCGAACGCGGCGACGGGCCGGTGCTTGCCGCCCCGCCAGTGCGGTGAGCAGGTGCCGCGCTCGTCGATGGTGCGCTGGAGCTTGGCGCGGTTGTCGCCGTGCCACGGCAGCTCGGTGGACAGCTGGGGGCAGTGGCGGGAACCGCCGTGGTGGCCCTGGGCCTGGGCGGTTCCCGGTACGAGAGTGGCTGCGAGAGCCGCAGCCATGGTGAGGCCGGTCAGCACGGGTCTGCTGCGCATGTGGCGCCCCTCCTGGGTTGTCGACGTTGACCGTGTGCACGCTACATCCATGGCGCGCCGCACGGTGGGCGGGCGCCCCGGCGGCACCGGGGCAGTGTGCGGGGGACTACAGCGGGGTGACGTAGGCGCCCGCGATCCCGCCGTCCACGAGGAACTCGGCCGCGTTCACGAACGAGGCGTCGTCGCTGGCGAGGAACGCCACCGCCGAGGCGATCTCCTCGGGCTCGGCGAAGCGCCCCACCGGGACGTGGACCAGGCGGCGCTGTGCGCGCTCGGGGTCCTTGGCGAACAGCTCCTTGAGCAGCGGGGTGTTCACCGGGCCCGGGCACAGGGCGTTCACCCGGATGCCCTCGCGGGCGAACTGGACGCCCAGTTCGCGGGACATGGCCAGGACCCCGCCCTTGGAGGCGGTGTAGCTGATCTGCGAGGTGGCGGCGCCCATGACCGCCACGAAGGAGGCGGTGTTGATGATGGAGCCGCGCCGCTGGGCCCGCATGTAGGGCAGTGCCGCCTTGCAGCACAGGTAGACGGAGGTCAGGTTGACGTGCTGGACGCGCTGCCAGGCGTCCAGGCCGGTCTCCAGGATGGAGTCGTCGTCGGGGGGTGAGATGCCCGCGTTGTTGAAGGCGACGTCCACCGAGCCGTAGGTCTCGTGCGCGGTGCGGAACAGCGCCTCGACCTGCTCGGGGTCGGTGACGTCCACCTGCACGTACAGCCCGGCGGTCTCCTCGGCCGCGGCCCTGCCCCGTTCCGCGTCCACGTCGGCGCAGACCACGTGGGCGCCCTCGGATGCCAGGCGGCGCGCCGTGGCGAGTCCGATGCCGCTGCCGGCGCCGGTGACGACGGCCGTACGTCCTACGAGGCGGCGGCATGCGGCGGTCTGGTCGGTCACGGGCTCTCCTGGGTGCTCGGCTCGGTGCTCGGCTCGGTGCTGAGGAAGACGTTCTTGGTCTCGGTGAAGGCGGCGAGCGCGTCGGGGCCGAGTTCACGGCCGAGCCCCGACTGCTTGTAGCCGCCGAAGGGGGTGGAGTAGCGGACGCTGGCGTGCGAGTTGACGGACAGGTTTCCGGCGGCGACGGCCTGCGAGACGCGCAGGGCGCGTGCGCCGTCGCGGGTCCACAGGGAGCCGGAGAGCCCGTAGTCGGTGTCGTTGGCGAGCCGTACGGCCTCGTCCTCGTCGTCGAAGGGGAGGACGACGGCGACGGGGCCGAAGATCTCCTCGACCGCGGCCCGGTCCCCCGGCGCCCCCGCCAGGACGGTGGCCGGATACCAGAAGCCGGGCCCCTCGGGCACGGTGCCGCGGATCAGCGCGGGCGCGTCCTCGGGCACGTAGGAGCGGACGCGCTCGCGCTGGCGTGCGGAGACGAGCGGGCCCATGTCGGTGGCGGCGTCGGCCGGGTTGCCGGCGCGGAAGGCGAGGACGGCCGGCTCCAGCAGTTCCAGGAAGCGGTCGTGCACGCTGCGCTGGACGAGGATGCGGCTGCGGGCGCAGCAGTCCTGTCCGGTGTTGTCGAGGAAGGATCCCGGCGCGCCGGCGGCGGCCCGTTCCAGGTCGGCGTCGGCGAAGACGATGTTGGGGCTCTTGCCGCCGAGTTCGAGGGTCACGCGCTTCACGGTGGCGGCGCACTGGGCCATGATGCGTTTGCCGACGGCGGTGGAGCCGGTGAAGACGACCTTGGCGACGCGCGGGTGTTCGACCAGCGCGGTGCCGGTGACGGGCCCTTCGCCCGGCAGCACCTGGAAGAGCCCCTCGGGCAGCCCGGCCTCCAGCGCCAGCTCGGCCAGCCGCAGGGCGGTCAGCGGGGTGGTCTCGGCCGGTTTGAGGAGGACGGCGTTCCCGGCGGCGAGCGCGGGCGCGGTCCCCCAGGCCGCGATCGGCATGGGGAAGTTCCACGGGGCGATGACGGCGACCACGCCCAGCGGTTCGGCGAACGTCAGGTTGACGCCCCCGGCGACGGGGATCTGCGCTCCGGTCAGCCTCTCGACACCGCCTGCGGAGTAGTCGAGCAGGTCGCGGACGTTGCCCGCCTCCCAGCAGGCGTTGCCCAGCGGGTGCCCGGCCTCGCGGGTCTCCAGGACGGCCAGTTCCTCGATGTGCCCGTCGACGGCGGAGGCGAACCGGCGCAGCGCTCTGGCCCGGTCGGCCGGCGGCAGCGCCGCCCAGCTGCGCTGTGCCGCCGCCGCGCGGGTGACGGCGGCGTCCACCTGGTGCGGGGTGGTGACGGGGACGGTCGTGATCAGCTCTTCGGTCGCCGGGTTGATGATCTCCAGCTGCTCGGCCGGGGGCCCGGTGCGGCCTGGGGCGGTTTCGTGCTGCACTGCGGTGGGTCCTCACATCCGTTCGAAGGAGCGGTAGCGCTCCCAGTCCGTCACGGCCGTGTCGTAGGCCTGCTGTTCGACGCGGGCCATGTTCGTGTAGTGGTCGACCACCTCGTCGCCGAAGGCTTCCCTGGCCAGGCCGCTGTCCTGCCACAGCAGGGCGGCCTCGCGCAGGGTGGCGGGGACGTGCGCCGCGTCGCCCTCGTAGGCGTTGCCCGTGCAGGCGTCGGGGAGCTCCAGCGCGTGGTCGATGCCGTGCAGTCCGGCCGCGATCATTCCGGCGACGGCGAGGTAGGGGTTGACGTCGCCGCCCGGGACGCGGTTCTCCAGCCTGTGTCCGTGCCCGTGGCCGACGACGCGGAGGGCGCAGGTGCGGTTGTCGGGTCCCCAGGCGACGGCGGTGGGGGCGAAGGAGCCGGGCTGGAAGCGCTTGTAGGAGTTGATGTTGGGCGCGTACAGGAGGGTGAACTCCCGCAGGGCGGCGAGCTGCCCCGCGAGGAAGTGCCGCATCAGGGGCGACATGCCCGCCTCGCCCGCGTCGTCGGCGAGGACGGCCGCGCCGCTCTCGTCGCGCAGCGAGAGGTGGATGTGGCAGGAGTTGCCCTCGCGCGCGTCGTACTTGGCCATGAAGGTGAGGGCCTGGCCCTCCTGCGCCGCGATCTCCTTGGCGCCCGTCTTGTAGACGACGTGCTGGTCGCAGGTGGTCAGCGCGTCGGCGTAGCGGAAGGCGATCTCGTGCTGGCCCAGGTTGCACTCGCCCTTGGCCGACTCGACGACCATGCCGGCCGCGGCCATCTCGTTCCTTATCCTGCGCAGCAGGGGCTCGACGCGTCCGGTGCCGAGGACGGAGTAGTCGACGTTGTACTGGTTGGCGGGGGTCAGGCCGCGGTAGCCGCTGTCCCAGGCCTGCTCGTAGGTGTCGCGGAAGACCATGAACTCCAGCTCGGTGCCCGCGTACGCGCTCCAGCCGCGCTCGGCGAGCCGGTCGAGCTGGGCTTTGAGGATCTGCCGGGGCGAGGCGACGACGGGCGAGCCGTCGTGCCAGGCCAGGTCGGCGGTCAGCAGCGCCGTGCCCGGGTTCCAGGGGACGCGGCGGAGGGTGGCGGTGTCGCCGTGCATGGCGAAGTCGCCGTAGCCGCGCTCCCATGAGGCCATGGCGTAGCCGTCCACGGTGTTGAGGTCCACGTCGACGGCGAGCAGATAGTTGCAGCCCTCGCTGCCGCCGTCGAGGACGTGCTGGAGGAAGTAGGGGGCGGCGAACCGCTTGCCCGCCAGGCGGCCCTGCATGTCGGTGAAGGCCAGGACGACGGTGTCGATCTCGCCCGCGTCGACGCGTTTTCTCAGCTCGTCGACGGCGAGGGGTGGTGGGCGGTCTGCCACGGGCGGGCCTCCTGTCGGGTCAGCGGAAGCCATAAGGTAGTCACGGATACCATTGGAACGGAAGAGGGTGCCATGCCTTCCACGCCGCAGGACGACAGGCTGGCCACGGTGCTGCGCACGGTGCGCGCGGGAAACGGGTTCGAGGAAGCGCTGGAACAGATACTCCAGATCGTCCGGCTCGGCCTGGTCGCGGAGGGCGAACGGCTGCCCGCCGAGCGGGAGCTGGCCGAGCGCCTGGGCATCAGCCGGGTCACCCTGCGCGAGGTGCTCAGGGTGCTGGCCGAACAGGGCGTCGTGGCCAGCAGGCGCGGCCGGTACGGCGGCACCTTCGTCCTCCCCCGCCCGGCGCCCGCCGGCGGCGCGGCGGCGCGGGAGCGGGTGCGCGGCACACAGGCCCCCGACCTGGAGGACACGCTCGCCTTCCGCGAGGTGCTGGAGGCGGGCGCGGCCGAACTGTGCGCCGCGCGCGGACTGTCCGCCGACGGGGCCGCGCGGCTGCGCGAGGCACTGGACGCCACCCGCGAGGCGGCGCTCAACGACTACCGCAGGCACGACACGCTGCTGCACCTGACGCTGGTGGAGCTGGCGGGGTCGCCGTCCCTGACGGCGCAGTACGCCGCCGTCCGCGCCTCCCTCAACGACCTGCTGGGCCGCATCCCGCTGCTCGTGCGGAACCTGGAGCACGCCCAGCAGCAGCACGACGGACTGGTGGCCGCCGTGCTGGAGGGGGACGGCGAGGGGGCGCGGGCGATCGCCCGCGAGCACTGCGCGGGAACGGCGTCCCTGCTGCGGGGCTTCCTGGCGTGAGGCAGGGCGCGCGCCGCATCCCGTACGCCCCGGAACGCCGCCCGCCGTCGCGGCTTGTTTCCGCACAAGGGTTGCGCCAGGCGCCCCACGCACACAAAGGTGTGCCAGCACACCATTGGCTGACGGCGGGAGTGTGGCAGATGACCGAGCAGTCCGCGTCCTGGTCCGATCCCGTGCGGGACGGCGACCCGACTCCACCCGCCGCGCCCCCGCGCCCCGACCCGGACGCCGCCTACCTGGAGCGCCGCACCCTGCGGCGCGGCAGCGCGGGCCCGCTGCTGCTGACCGGACTCGGTGTGGCCTACGTCGTCTCGGGTGACTACTCGGGGTGGAACGCGGGCCTGGCCGAGGGCGGTTTCGGCGGGCTGGCCATCGCGGCCGTCCTGATGGGCCTCATGTACACCTGCATGGTCTTCGCGCTGGCCGAGCTGTCCGCCATCCTGCCGACCGCGGGCGGCGGTTACGGCTTCGCCCGCCGCGCCCTCGGCCCCTGGGGCGGCTTCCTGACCGGCACCGCCATCCTGATCGAGTACGTGCTCGCGCCGGCCGCCATCGTCTGCTTCATCGGCGACTACGTCGCCTCGCTCGGCCTGTTCGGACTGGAGTCCGGCTGGCCCGTCTACCTGGCCTGCTTCGTGCTGTTCATCGGCGTCCACCTGTGGGGCGTCGGCGAGGCGCTGCGCTTCTCCCTCGTCGTCACCGCGATCGCCGTCGCCGCGCTGCTGGTGTTCGTCTTCGGCGCCCTCACCGACTTCCACACCAGCGGCCTCGACGACATCCCCGTGGACCACGGCGCGGCGGGCGCGAACTCGTGGCTGCCCTTCGGGCTGCTGGGCATCTGGGCGGCGTTCCCCTTCGGCATGTGGTTCTTCCTCGGGGTCGAGGGCGTGCCGCTGGCCGCCGAGGAGACCCGCGACCCGGCGCGCACGCTGCCCAGGGCGATGGCCGCCTCCATGGGCGTCCTGCTGCTGCTCGCCCTGCTCACCTTCGTCGCCGCCACCGGAGCCCGCGGCTCCGCCGCCCTCCAGGACGTCGGCAACCCGCTGGTCGAGGCGCTGGAGCCGGGCGGCGAGGCCACCGCGCTCTCCCGCGTCGTCAACTACGCGGGCCTGGCAGGACTGGTGGCGTCCTTCTTCTCCCTCATCTT
Organism: Streptomyces tubbatahanensis; assembly: GCF_022699385.1. Lineage (NCBI taxonomy): Bacteria > Bacillati > Actinomycetota > Actinomycetes > Kitasatosporales > Streptomycetaceae > Streptomyces > Streptomyces tubbatahanensis. Next base: position 1,335,057 of record NZ_CP093846.1, read on the forward strand.
CGCCGGATCCCGCCAGCTGTTCGCCCTCTCCCGCGCCGGCTACCTGCCCCGCTTCCTCTCCCTCACCAGCCGCCGCAAGGCCCCCTATCTCGGACTGCTGCTCCCCGGCGCCCTCGGCTTCGCCCTGGCCGCCGGCAGCGGTGACGGGGCCACCATGCTGAACATCGCCGTCTTCGGCGCCACCATCTCCTACGCCCTGATGTCCCTCTCCCACATCGTGCTGCGCAAGCGCGAACCCCACCTGGCGCGCCCCTACCGCACCCCCGGCGGCGTCCTCACCTCCTCGGTCGCCTTCGTCCTGGCGCTCGCCGCCCTGGTCGCCACCTTCCTGGTCGACAAGCAGGCCGCACTCATCGCGCTGCTGGTCTACGCGGTGGCCCTCGCCTACTTCGCCTTCTACTCCCGCCACCGGCTGGTGGCGGCCGCCCCGGAGGAGGAGTTCGCCGCGCTGGCGAAGGCGGAGGAAGAGCTGCGGGACTGAGCACGCTCGGCCGCGTACCCTCCCTCCTCCCCCCGTGGTCCGCGACCCCCAACCCTGGAGCAACCGTGACACCGCCCCTCATCGGCATCACCACCTACCTGGAGCCCTCGGCCCGCTGGGGCGACTGGCACCTGCCGGCTGCCCTCCTCCCCGCGGCGTACCACCGCATGGCGCAGCGCGCGGGCGCCCGCGCGCTGCTGCTCCCGCCCGACGAGGACCCCGCCGCGGTGGCCGATCTGATCTCCCGCCTCGACGGGCTCGTCACCGCGGGCGGCCCGGACGTCGACCCGGCCCGCTACCGCGCCGACCGGGACCCGCGCACGGGGCCGCCCTACCCCGAACGGGACGCCTGGGAGCTGGCCCTCACCCGGGAGGCGTTGGCCCGCGACGTGCCGCTGCTCGCGGTCTGCCGGGGCATGCAGCTGCTCAACGTCGCTCTGGGCGGCACCCTCGTCCAGCACATGCCGGCCACCGCAGCCCACCGCGGCGCCCCGGGGGTCTTCGGCACACACGAGATCAGGCCGGTCCCGGGCACGCTGTTGGCCAAGGTGCTGGACGAGGAGGAGACCGTGTCCGTGCCGACGTACCACCACCAGGCGGTGGACACGCTCGGCGAAGGGCTCGTCCCCAGTGCGCACGCCACCGGCGACCACACCGTCGAGGCCGTCGAGCTGCCGGACGCCGACGGCTTCGTGCTCGGCCTCCAGTGGCACCCCGAGGCGGGCGAGGACCTGCGCGTGATGGCCGCCCTGGTGACGGCGGCTCAGGCGCAGCGGATCAGCGGGGAGCGCTGACGCGCGGGCGGCGGGAGCACTGACGCGAGGTCAGCGGGGAGCGCTGACGCGCGGGCGCTGCGGCCGGCCCGCCGCGTGCGCGGAACGTCTGCTCAGGCCTGCGCGGCCGACAGCGCGGCGCCGAGGACGTCCGGTGCCTCGGCCAACGAGGGCCCGTACCAGGTGAGGTGCCGGCCGCTGACGAGCGCGGCGGGCGTGGCGGGGAAGGCCTCGGGGCCGTCGTCGGCCGTGAACCTGTAGGGCTCGTCGGGCAGGACGATGACGTCGGCGCGGCCGGGACCGGCGAGCTCGGGGAGCGGTACCCGCGGGTAGCGCTCGGCGTGTGCGGCGTAGACGTTGTGCACGCCCAGGTGCGCGAGCAGGGCACCGGCGAAGGTGTCCCTGCCCAGCACCATCCACGGCCGCCGCCAGACGGGGACGACGGCGCGCACGTCCAGGCGGGCGCGGGCCTCCGCCCACGCGTGCTCGGCCGCGTCCAGCCAGTCGGGGCGCGGCAGGCCGCAGCCCTCGGTCAGCACCCGGTGCAGCTCGGCGAAGCCCTGTTCCAGCGAGCGCACCTCGGTCACCAGCACACGCAGCCCCGCCTCCCGCAGGGCGCGCAGGTCCTCAGGGCGGTTCTCCTCCTCGTTCGCGAGCACCAGGTCGGGAGCCAGCGTGACGACGGTCTCGACGTCGGGGTTCTTGGTGCCGCGCACCCGGGTGACGTCGAGGCCGGACGGGTGCGTGCACCAGTCCGTCGCGCCGACGAGGAGACCGGGCGCGGTGGCGGCCACCGCCTCGGTGAGGGAGGGAACGAGCGACACGACCGACCGGCACGTCATGAGGCCCCACTCTAGGCGGGGAGCACGGGAGCACGGGAGCTCGCAGGGCATGAGACAGGACATACGCAGGGAAGGTGACGGCCTGGCAGTTCTGTTTCGTTATGGGCGGAAAAGGTACTCATGGGTGCATGGTCAGCATCGGATACTTTCTCTCCTGCGAGGAATTCGGACCCCGCGAACTGGTCCGCCAGGCACAGATGGCCGAGGAAGCCGGATTCCAGCGGCTGTGGATCTCCGATCACTTCCACCCCTGGATGGACGCGCAGGGCCAGAGCCCCTTCGTCTGGTCGGTCATCGGAGCGCTCTCCGAGGCCACCTCGCTGCCGGTGGGCACCGCGGTCACCTGCCCCACCTTCCGGATGCACCCGGCCATCGTCGCCCACGCGGCGGCGACCGCCGCCGTGCAGCTGGAGGGCCGCTTCACCCTGGGCGTCGGATCCGGTGAGGCGCTCAACGAACACATCCTCGGCCAGCACTGGCCGCCACCGGGCGAACGGCTGGCCCGCCTGGAGGAGGCCGTCGGGATCATCCGCAGGCTGCACACCGGCAAGCGCACCACCCATCACGGCACCTACTACCGTGTCGACGACGCCCGCCTCTACACGGTGCCGGAACAGCCCGTGCCGATCTCCGTCTCCGCCTTCGGCCCCAAGGCCGTCGAGCTGGCCGCACGCGTCGGCGACGCCTTCTGCACCCCCTCCCCCAGCCGCGAACTGGTCGACCGCTACCGGGACGCGGGCGGTGGACAGCGGACCGTGCAGGGCGGCATGAAGGTGTGCTGGGCACCGACCGAACAAGAGGGGCTGGACCAGGCCCACCGGCTGTGGGCCAACGAACTGCTGCCGGGCCAGATCCCCTCCACCCTGACCCGCCAGAAGGACTTCGCGGCCGCCGCGTCGCTGGTCTCACGGGACGCCGTGGCCGACCAGATGGTGTGCGGGCCCGACGCCGAGCAGCACAGGGCCCGGGTGCGCGGCTACGTCGACGCCGGGTTCGACGAGGTGTACGTCCAGCAGATCGGCTCCCGCCACGAGGAGTTCTTCCGCGTCTACGCGGACGAGGTGCTGCCCGCCTTCCACGGCGCCTGAACCCCTCGGGCGGTCGCTACTTCTCCCACGGCCGGCGCGCGGACTCCCCGCCCGCCAGCAGCTCCATCATCGTGAACAGCTTGTCCGAGAAGCCGCCGATCTCGAAGCGGTTGGGCCGGGACGGGTCCAGCGCCGAGGGCGCGTACCCGGTGGTGTTGACGCCGAAGAGCGGCACGGAGGCGGGCACCGCCTCGGAGACCGAGACGCCTAGCGCCTCCCCGCCCGGGTGGCGGAACGCCTGCATGTCCGAGACGAGCACGACCCGGTCGTGGCCTTCGTAGGCGGCCCGCAGCGCTGCCACCGTCTCGGTCCCGTGGCCGACCTCCCCCAGCCGCGCGCAGAAGGCCTCGATCGCCTTGAGGACCGCGCCGCCCGCCGGCAGCTCGTGCCGGAAGTGGCCGCTGGCGAACCCGAACATGTCCACCTGCTCACCGCGCTGGGCGAGCGTCGCCCCGACCAGCGCGCCGATGTCCGCGTGCGTGACCTTCGAGCGCGCCGAGACGGTGCCCCGCATCGAGGCCGAGGTGTCGACGAGCAGCAGCGTACGGCCCGGCAGCGCGGGGACGTTGGCGGTGGAGGCGGCCAGCGCCTGCTCCAGCGCGTGCGCCCAGCGCAGCGACGGCGCGGCACGGTAGGCGGACAGGAAGCGGTACGGGAACTGCCGCGAGCGGGCGATCTGCTCCGGGTCGGTGAGCCGGTCGATCACCTGCGCCGCCGCCTGGTCGCTGATCCCCGCGCGGTCGAGGTTGCGCAGGTTGCGCAGCTGCGCCATGAGGCCCATCGACGGCAGCACGGCCTCCCAGGCGGCGGCGTCCATCGGGCCCTGGAGCCAGCCGGCCAGGGCTTCCCAGGTCATGCCGGCGCGGGCGAGGATTCCGGGACCGCACGCGCCGGTGACCACGGACGCGCGCTCGGCCTCGGGCAGCGCCATGAGGGCGGCGCGGGCCCTGACGGTCGGCAGCGCCTCGGGGACGTGCTCGCCGCGGCCGTGCCGGCGGTCGAGCGCGTGGCGGAACAGTTCGCCCTGCCAGGGCTTGTCGGGATCCGGCGCGGCGTGCGTCAGCTCGAGCACGTCGGCGAAGCGGAAGGCGTGGCCGTCGGTGTCGTACTTCAGCAGCGCCTTCTCGGTGTAGAGGCGCCGCACCGCGTCGGCCAGTCCGCGCTTGACGGGCTTGGGTACGGCGCGGCCGAACGTGGCGGTCCAGTAGGCGAGGAACTCGCCCGGCTCGTCCGCGCGCCGGCAGGCGGCGGCCACGATGGCCCGGTTGTCCCCGTGCCGGCCCTCGGCCAGCCGCGCCCAGACGGCGTGCGCGGCGGCGACCAGCGAGGCGGAGCGCAGCTGCGCGTCGTCCCGCAGCCAGGCCACGAAGCGTGCCGTCCAGGCGCCGTCCTCGACGGCGACGGTGTGCACGAGGTCCGCGAAGCGGTTGTCGCGGTCCGCGGCCGACTCGTAGAAGGTGTCCTCGCCGACCATGTGGACGACGGCGAGCAGCACGAGCTCGGACCGGGTGTCGCGCACGTAGGCCGTGCCGCCCTCGTGGGTGGCCGTGAGCGCCGAGGGCGCACCGGAGCGCCGCTTGTTGAACTTGCTCATGATTCCCCCGCATCGCACGACTGCCGTCGGCGGGAGTTGCGCCGACGCGAGAGAACGGCATCGCGCCGGGAGCAGACGGCGCTGCACGGCGTCCACCGGAAGGCGCCCGAGGTCTCGGTGCGGCGACGGCCCGGTTCAGCCCAAGTGACGTATCCGTCGCCTGCGCACCGGGCGCTCCCCCGATGTGCCGAGCGCGCCTCCCGAGGTCGGATGCGACGACGGTGTCAGGAATCGAACCTGTGGAATCCGCCGAAGGAGTAACCGTCGTCCTCGCACCGGGAGGTGCGTTCGTTCACCCGTACGACGGTAGGCGTCCCCGCGCGGCCCGTCATGTGAATTACCGCGCCCCCGAAACGCCGGACGGCCCCGCGCCGCGTGCTCTCGCACGCGGCGCGGGGCCGTCCCGAAGGCGGGGGGGATCAGGCCGCGGCGCCGGTCACTTGACCGGGGCCAGCTTGTCCTCCATGCCCGGGTGGGAGTCCAGCCACTTGCGCGCGGACTCCTTCTCCTTGCCCTTGCCGCCGCTCTGGATCGAGGCCTCGAGGGAGCCGAGGTCGTCCTCGGACATGTGGAAGTCCTTCAGCCAGCCGTACAGCTCGGGGAAGTCCTTCTTGAAGTCCTTCTTGGCGGTGACGTGGATGTGGTCGCCCTTGCCCCAGGAACCCTTGGGGTCCTTGAGCTTCTTCAACGGGTACTTGCTGTAGACCCAGTGCGGGGACCAGGTGGTCGCCACGACCGGCTTCTTCTGCTTCACCGAACGGTCGACCTCGGAGATCATCGAGGAGGTGCTGGAGGAGACGACCTTGTACTCCTTGTCCAGGCCGTAGTCCTTGAGCACCTTCTTGAGGATCTTCATCTCGCCCGCGCTGGACTCGATGCCGGTGATCTTCCCGCCGAACATGTCGCTCTTGCCCTTGAGGTCTTCCAGCGAGTCGACGCCCTTGACGTACTCGGGCACGGACAGCTCCAGCGAGGTCGGCCCGTACCAGGAGCCCACGTCGGTCAGTCTGTCCTTGTACTTGCGCCAGTACTGCTCGTGGGTGGTGGGCAGCCAGGCGTCCGTCTGGAAGTCCATCTCGCCCTGGGCGAGCGCCGTGTAGAGCGGGCCCGGGTCGAGCTGCTTGACGTTCGGCTTGTAGCCGCGGTCCTCGAGGATGTTCTGCCACAGGTAGGTCGTCGCGATGGCCTCGTCCCAGGGGAAGTACCCCATCTGGACGGCCTTGCCTGCGCCCTTGCCCTGCTTCTTCTCGCCGCCGGGGGTCGGCGCCATCTTGTCGACGAAGCCCGGGTGGTCCTTGAGCCAGTCCTTGACGGCCTTCTGCTCCTGGCCCTTGCCCGCGCCCTGGATCTTGTCCTCCAGGGAAGTGAGCTGCTTCTCCGTGAGGTGGAAGTTCTTCAGCCAGCTGGCGACGACCGGGTTGTCCTTGGCGAAGCCCTTGCGGCCGACGTTGTAGAGCTTCTCGCCCTTGCCGAACGCGCCCTTGGGGTCCTTCAGCTTGGTCAGGTCGTAGGCGTTGTAGGCCCAGTGCGGGGACCACAGCGTGACGACGACCGGCTCCTTCTTCTGAATGGAGCGCTTGAGCTCGGAGAGCATCGAGGAGGTGCTGGAGGAGACGACCTTGTACTCGCCCTCCAGGCCGTAGTCCTTGAGGACCTTCTCCTTGAGGATCTTCATCTCACCGGCGCTGGACTCGATACCGATGATCTTGCCGTTGAACTTCTTGCCCTTCCCCTTGAGGTCCGCCAGGGACTTCACGCCCTTGACGTAGGAGGGGACGGTCAGTTCCAGCGAGGTGGGACCGTACCAGTCGCCGAGCTTCTCCATCTTGGAGCCGTACTTGTCCCAGTACTGCTGGTGCGTGGTGGGCAGCCAGGCGTCCGTCTGGAAGTCCGTCTCGCCCTGGGCGAGGGAGGTGTAGAGCGGGCCCGCGTCCAGCTGCTTGAGGTTGGGCTTGAAGCCGCGCTGCTCCAGCACCTCCTTCCACAGGTAGGAGGTGGCGATGCCCTCGTCCCAGGGGATGTAGCCCATGTTGAGCTGCTTGCCCTTGCCGACGTTCGTGCTGCCGGAGGCCTGCTCCTTGGAGCCGGAGTCGGCGAAGTTCATGCCGCCGGCGACCAGCGCGAGGACGACGACGCCGCACAGCGCGACGGCCGAACCGGGCTTGTAGCGCACGAAGCGCATCCGGCCCATCATCGCGGTCGCCTTCGCCGCGGCGCGGCGGCCGAGCGGCGAGACCCGCAGGTTGAGGGCGCCGGTCATCCGGTCCAGGTACATGGCCAGGATGACGACGGCGACGCCCGACTCGACGCCCAGACCGATCTGGACCTGGGTGACGGCCGCGTAGACCCGCTCACCGAGGCCGGGAGCACCGGCCATACCGGCGATGACGACCATGGAGAGCGCGAGCATGATGACCTGGTTGACACCGGCCATGATCGTCGGCAGCGCCAGCGGGAACTGCACGCGCGTGAGCGTGTGCTTGGGCGTGGTACCGAACGCCTCGGCGGCCTCCACCAGCTCTCCGTCGACCTGCCGGATGCCCAGTTCGGTCATCCGGACGCCGGGCGGCATGGAGAAGATGATCGTCGCCAGCAGACCCGGGGTCGTACCGACGGAGAAGAACATGACGCCGGGGATCAGGTAGACGAAGGCCGGCATCGTCTGCATCACGTCGAGCACCGGGCGCACCGCGGCGCTGACCGACTTCTTGCGCGCCGCCCAGATGCCGGTGGGCACCGCGATCACGATGGTGATGACGGCGGCGGCCAGGACGAGCGAGAGCGTCTGCATCGCCTCGTCCCACAACTGGAACATGTCGATGAGCACGAAGCCGACGAAGGCGATGACACCGGCGGACAGCCCGCGCAGCCAGAACGCGATGACGGCGAAGATGCCGGCCAGCAGCAGCGGCTCGCCGCCGCCCAGTACGGCGTTGATCCCGTCGTACAGCCCGGTCAGAACCGTGTTGATGAAGTCGAAGAGCCAGCCGAGGTGCGTCTGCAGCCAGTCGACGGCGTCCTCGACCCAGTTTCCGGGGTGGAACTCAGGCACGTGCTCTCACCCCGGCGCCCTTGCTCGTCTCCTGGGGCGCGGTGCCGGCGGCGGGTACCGCGGCGGCCGCGTCCACGCGGGGTTCCTCGGCGAGGGCGGCCAGCAGCCGCTCCCGGTCGACCACGCCGACGGGGGTGCCCGCCTCGTCGGTGACGATCATCGCGTCCTCGCTGGTGGAGAACGGGGTGAACAGCTCGGCGAGCGGGGTCTCCGCGGTGACCGTCGGCGCCTTGCCGAGCCCGCGGCCCTGCGCGGCGGCCGCGTCGGCCTTCGCCTCGTCCATGATCGAACCCGCGGTCAGCACGCGCGAACGGTCCACGTCCTGGATGAAGGAGGCGACGTAGTCGGTGGCCGGGCGGACCAGGATGTCCTCGGCGGTGCCGATCTGGACGATGCGCCCGTCGCGCATGACGGCGATGCGGTCGCCCAGGCGCATGGCCTCGTTGAGGTCGTGGGTGATGAAGACGATGGTCTTCTTCAGCGTCTTCTGCAGCTGGAGGAGCTGGTCTTGCATGTCACGGCGGATCAGCGGGTCCAGGGCGCTGAACGACTCGTCCATCAAGAGCAGGTCCGCGTCGGTGGCCAGCGCGCGGGCAAGGCCGACCCGCTGCTGCATACCGCCGGACAGTTCGTCGGGCCAGGACGTTTCCCAGCCCTTGAGCCCGGCCAGTTCCAGTGCCTCGGTGGCGCGCTTGTCGCGCTCCTCACGCGGGACGCCCTGCACTTCGAGGCCGTAGGCGGCATTCTCCAGCACGCTGCGGTGGGGGAAGAGCGCGAAGTGCTGGAACACCATGCTGATCTTGTGGGCTCGTACCTCGCGCAGCTCGCGCGCGGGGAGCGCCGTCAGGTCCTCGCCGTCGAACAGGACCCGTCCCGCGGTGGGCTCGAGGAGGCCGTTGAGCATCCGCAGCAGCGTGGACTTACCGGAGCCTGACAGCCCCATGACCACGAATATCTGCCCCTCCTCAACCTCGAAGGAGGAGTCGATCACGGCGGCGGTCGTGCCCTGGGCACGCAGTTCCTCGCGGTCGGTGCCGGCTTCCAGCCTGGCTACTGCCTGGTCCGCTCTCCTCCCGAACACTTTGTACAGGTGTTCGGCTCTCAGCCTGGACACATTCACCTTCTTGTCTTGACAACAGGTACCGGCACACCCCCACGCTTCGGTTCGAGCGGTGTGAATCGCTGCAAACGGTGCATACCGGAAAGATGCACTCTACACGAAGGCCTTGCCAGGGTGCTCCTGCTCGAAACTTCAACTTCCAAACCGGTAGTGACGCGCTTCATACCGGCAAAAATGGACGCACCGCCTCCGCTCACGCCCCACCCACCCCACGCCCCCGGGGAGACCCTTCCGCGCCACGCACACGCTGTCGGCGCCATGCGGCATCATCGGGCCGTGACCACCACTCCGGCGAACTCGACAGACACAGCGAACTCGACAGACACAGCGGAGACCCCCGAGAGGCCCGGTGGCCCCCGGCTGATGCTCCTGGACACCGCCTCGCTCTACTTCCGCGCCTACTTCGGCGTCCCCGACAGCGTCCGCGCCCCCGACGGCACCCCCGTCAACGCCGTGCGCGGACTGCTCGACTTCATCGCAAGGCTCGTCCACGACCACCGGCCCGACGCACTGGTGGCCTGCATGGACGCCGACTGGCGCCCCCAGTGGCGGGTGGATCTGATCCCCTCCTACAAGGCCCACCGCGTCGCCGAAGAGGTCGAGGGCGGCCCTGACGCGGAAGAGACGCCCGACACCCTGGGGCCCCAGGTCCCCGTGATCGAACAGGTGCTGGACGCCGTGGGGATCGCCCGCCTCGGCGCCGCGGGGTACGAGGCCGACGACGTGATCGGCACCCTGGCGACCCGTGCCGCGGGCCCCGTCGACATCGTCACCGGCGACCGCGACCTCTTCCAGCTCGTCGACGACGCGCGCGCGGTCCGCGTGCTCTACCCCGTCAAGGGCGTCGGCAGCCTCGACGTCTACGACGGCGCCGCGCTGGCCGCGAAGTACGGGGTCGACGGCGCCGGCTACGCGGGCCTGGCGGTGCTGCGCGGCGACCCGAGCGACGGCCTGCCCGGCGTGCGCGGCATCGGCGAGAAGACCGCGTCGAAGCTGCTGGAACAGTACGGCGACCTCGACGGCATCCGCGCCGCCGCCGCCGACCCGGTCTCCCGGCTCACCCCGGCGCAGCGCACCAAGCTCACGGAGGCCGCCGCCTACCTGGACGTCGCACCCGCCGTGGTGCGGGTCGCCAGGGACGTGGCGCTCCCCGGCGCCGACCTCGCCCTGCCCCGGACCGCACGCGAGAAGGACCGGCTGGCGGAGCTGGCCGAGCGGTGGGGGCTCGGCGGATCGCTGCAACGGCTGCTGAACACGCTGGCGGGCTGACCTGCCGGGCCGGGCCTTCGATGATCATGCGGGCACGCGTCTGTTAAGTTAGGCATACCTAAGTTACGGTCTCTCCGTTGTGCCCTCTGCCCGTGCCCGCATCCGTCCATGGAGGCCCCGTGCCAGACCGCCAGGCCAGTCCAGCCCGCCCGGCCCGCCGGAAGCCACAGCTCCACCACGCCCGCGTGGCCCGCACCGAACAGCTGACCCCGCACATGGTGCGGGTCGTCCTCTCAGGCGAGGGCCTGACGGACTTCCCCCCGCTGGAGCACACCGACCACTACGTCAAACTGCTCTTCCCTGTCCCCGGGGTCACCTACCCGCAGCCGTTCGACATCGAGCGCATCCGCGCCGAGCTGCCGCGCGACCAGTGGCCCGCCATGCGCACCTACACCGTGCGCGCCTGGGACCCGGCCACCGGCGAGCTGACGATCGACTTCGTCGTCCACGGGGACGAGGGCCTGGCAGGCCCCTGGGCACGGTCGGCGGCCGCCGGCGACGAGGTGTACTTCCTCGGCCCCGGCGGCGCCTACTCCCCCGGCCCCGAAGCGGACTGGCACCTGCTCGTCGGCGACGAGAGCGCGCTGCCCGCCATCGCCGCCTCGCTGGCCCGGGTACCCGAGGGAGCGCCCGTGCGGGCCTTCATCGAGGTCGCCGGGGTGGAGGAGGAACAGCCACTGGCCGCGCCGCCCGGCGCCGAGGTCGTCTGGCTGCACCGGGGCACGGCGCCGGTCGGCGCACGCCTCGTCGCCGCCGTGAGGGAACTGGACTTCCCCGAGGGACGCGTCCTCGCCTTCGTCCACGGCGAGGCGGGGTTCGTCAAGGAACTCCGCGGCCACCTGCGCCTCGAGCGCGGCATCGCCAGGGAGCAGCTGTCCATCTCCGGGTACTGGCGCCTCGGCGCGGACGAGGACAACTGGCAGGCCTCCAAGCGCGAGTGGAACGCCCAGGTCGAGGCCGAGCAGGAGGGCCAGACCTCCGCCGCGTGACCGTCGGAGCGGGGGCGCTCCGACGGAGCGGTGCTCCGGGCCGCGGGCGGGTCCGGGCCCGGACCCGGATCCCCGGTATTCCGGAGCGACGCCGGGCCCGGCCCGGTCGGCGATCGTGGGTTGCCGGCCGCGGCGAGCTACGCGTCAGCCGGCATTGCCGTCGGCTTTCCCTGCGGGGCTTCCGCCGGGAAGGGGGTGCCACGGCTCGTCGTGTGCGGTGTGCGGGTGAGTTGTGGCTTGGCGCGCCGTTCCCCGCGCCCCTGCGGGGCGCGCGGCCCGCGGGGGTGCGGCCCGCCCGAGACAGCGCGGGCGGGCCTCAGCCGACGCTGGAGTAGGCCACCACGCCCCGCAGCATGCCGTCGATCGCCTTGCGGGCGTTCTTGGCCACCGTGCCCGACGCGGGCGCCGCGGCGGCCAGTTGCCCCAGCACATCGATGACCTGCTTGCACCAGCGCACGAAGTCACCCGCGGGCATGTCGGCCTCGCGCAGCACCTCGTCCAGCCCCTGGCCCTCCGCCCAGCGGTAGGCGGCCCAGGCGAAGCCGAGATCCGGTTCGCGCTGGCCGACGCCCTCGGCGGCGCTGAGGCGGTGATCCTCCTCCAGCGCGTCCAGCCGCCCCCAGATACGCACCATCTCGCCCAGCGCGGCGCGAGCCCGGCCGCCGGGCATCTTGGGCGGCAGCGCGTCGTCCCCGTTGCGCGCCTCGAAGACCAGAGCGGACACGCAGGCGGCCAGCTCCGCGGGCGGAAGCCCCTCCCACACGCCCTCGCGCAGGCACTCGGAGGCCAGCAGGTCCAGCTCGCCGTAGAGCCGGGCCAGCACCCGCCCGTCGTCGGTGACGTGGTCGCCCGTCAGGTAACCGAGGTCGGAGAGCAGCGAGTAGACCCGGTCGAAGGTGCGCGCGATGGTGTTCGTCCGCCCCTCGATGCGCCGCTCCAGCTGGCGGGTGTCGCGCCGCAGCCGCTGGTAGCGCTCGGCCCATCGGGCGTGGTCCTCGCGCTCGTCGCAGCCGTGGCAGGGGTGCTGGCGGATGGCCTTGCGCAGCCGCTCGATCTCGGGGTCGTCAGCGGCGGCCGAACGCTGCTTGCGGTGCCGCTCGGGCACGTGGTGGCCCGCCTTCGTGCGCAGCGCCGAGGCCAGATCGCGGCGCGACTGGGGGCTGCGCGCGTTGAACGACTTGGGGATGCGCATCCGCTCCAGCGGCTCGACGGGGACCGGGAAGTCGATCGGCCCCAGCCGCTTGACCTGCCGCTGCGCGGTCAGCACCAGCGGCCGCGGCCCCTCGCTGCCCGCACCGCCGTCGTACCCCCTGCGGTGCCCCGAGCCCCGGCCGCCGCCCGCCCCCGGGTCCAGCACGAGGGCGAGCCCCGCGAACTTGCCGGTCGGCACGTGGATGACGTCACCCGGCTTGAGCCGCTCCAGCGCGGCGGCGGCCTGCGCCCGGCGCTGGTTGGCGCCCTGCTTGGCCAGCTCGGTCTCACGGTCCTTGAGCTGCCTGCGCAGCCCCGCGTACTCCTCGAAGTCGCCCAGGTGGCAGGTCATGGAGGCGCGGTAGCCCGCCAGCCCCTCCTCGTTCTTCTGCACCTGCCGGGAGATGCCGACGACCGAGCGGTCGGCCTGGAACTGCGCGAACGACGTCTCCAGCAGCTCACGCGAGCGGTGCCTGCCGAACTGCGAGACGAGGTTGACCGCCATGTTGTACGACGGCTTGAAGGAGGAGCGCAGCGGATACGTCCGCGCGCCCGCCAGGCCCGCGAGCGCGCCCGGGTCCATGCCGCGCTGCCACAGCACCACGGCGTGGCCCTCGATGTCGATGCCGCGCCGGCCCGCGCGCCCGGTCAGCTGGGTGTACTCGCCCGGGGTGATGTCGGCGTGCTGCTCGCCGTTCCACTTGACGAGCTTCTCCAGCACCACCGAGCGGGCCGGCATGTTGATGCCCAGCGCCAGCGTCTCGGTCGCGAAGACCGCCTTGACCAGCCCGCGCACGAACAGTTCCTCGACGACCTCCTTGAAGGTGGGCAGCATGCCCGCGTGGTGCGCGGCGATGCCCCTCTCCAGGCCCTCGAGCCACTCGAAGTAGCCCAGGACGTGCAGGTCCTTGTCGGGGATGTCCTTGGTGCGCTCCTCGACGAGCTCGCGGACCTTCGCCCGGGCCGCGTTGTCGTTCAGCCGCAGCCCGGAGTACAGGCACTGCTGGACGGCGGCCTCGCAGCCCGCGCGGCTGAAGATGAAGGTGATCGCCGGGAGCAGCCCCTCCGCGTCCAGCCGGTCGATGACCTCGGGCCGGCTCGGCGTCCAGATCCGGGCGCGCTGGCGGCGCTCCCGCTCCCGGTCGGCCTCCCGCTGGGGCCGTCCTCTGCGGCGGTCGCGGGGCAGCCTGCTGTTCTCCATCCGGGCCATGCGCACCAGGTCGGGGTTGACCTCGCGCTTGTCCCGCGACTCCTCGAACAGGTCGTACATCCGCCGTCCGGCCAGCACGTGCTGCCACAGCGGCACCGGACGCTCCTCGGAGACGATCACCTGGGTGTCGCCGCGCACGGTGTCCAGCCAGTCACCGAACTCCTCCGCGTTGGAGACGGTCGCCGACAGCGACACCAGGGTCACCGACGCCGGGAGATGGATGATCACCTCTTCCCACACGGCACCGCGGAAGCGGTCGGAGAGGTAGTGGACCTCGTCCATGACGACGTGGCCGAGGCCCAGGAGCGACTTGGAGCCCGCGTACAGCATGTTCCGCAGCACCTCGGTCGTCATCACGACGACCGGCGCCTCGGAGTTGACGCTGTTATCACCGGTCAGCAGGCCGACCTTGTCGGAGCCGTACCGCTTGGCCAGGTCGTTGTACTTCTGGTTCGACAGCGCCTTGATGGGCGTCGTGTAGAAGCACTTGCGGCCCTGGGTGAGGGCCAGGTGGACGGCGAACTCGCCCACGATGGTCTTGCCTGAACCGGTCGGCGCGGCGACCAGCACTCCCTTTCCTGCTTCGAGGGCTTGGCACGCCTCTATCTGGAAGGGGTCCAGATCGAAGTCGTACATGTCACGGAAGGGGGCGAGAGCGGTGGCCTGCTCCGCGGCTCGCTCGCGCGCCGCCGCGTACCGCTCCGCTGGGGACAGATCCTCGGTCATCGTATGTACGAGCCTACCGGCCACCACCGACACAACTCACGATCTTTACCGGCTGATGGCATGTGGACGCGGCCCGGGCCGCACGACCGGTCAGGGAGCGGCCTCCCCCGGCGCCCGGGGCCGCAGCGGGCGAGCGGCCGTGCCGCGCCCGTCACAGCCTGCCGGAGGCCGCGCCGCACCGGTCACAGCCGGCCGGCGGCCCTTCCGCCCCGGTCACAGCCGGCCGGCAGCCGGTGGTCGCTCAGGTGATGTCGTCGTAACCGCCGCGCCGGGGTCCTTCGCCGTTGCCCGTGTCACCGCCGGTGTCGGGTTCGGCGGCCGGGCGGGGCGCGGGCAGGCCGTCGGAGGCGCCGACGGTCTCCGGGGCGTGGTCGAGCGGGGCGGCCTCGTCGTCGTCGAGACCGGCGTAGGGGTTGTCGCGCTTGCGCCTGCGGTCGTTGAACAGGCAGATGCCGACCGCGCTGAAGTACAGCGCCACGATCGGCGCGGCGAGCGCGACCATCGTCAGCGGATCACCCGTGGGGGTGGCGACGGCGGAGAACACGGTGATCCCGATGACCATGCCGCGCCACCAGCCCAGGAGCCGCTTGCCGGTCAGCACGCCGCCGAAGTTCAGCAGGACGAGCAGCAGCGGCAACTCGAAGGCGAGACCGAAAACGATCACCAGACGGGTGACGATGTTGAGGAAGTCGTCGAGCGGGATGAGGTTGCCCGCACCCTCGGGGCTGAAGTCCAGCAGCGTCTCGGCGGCCTTCGGCAGGATCAGGTAGGCGAGGTAGGCCCCGGCCACGAACAGCGGCACACCGGCGCCGACGAAGGAGCGCGCGTACCGCTTCTCGTGCTTGTGCAGCCCGGGCGCGAGAAAGCCCCACAGCTGGTGGAGCCAGACCGGCGAGGCGATGACGACGCCCGCGGTCAGCGCCACCTTCAGCATGATCGTGAAGGGGGCGATCAGGCCGTTGATGGTGATTTCGGCGCAGGTCTCGCCCTCCTTGGCGGCCTCTCCGAAACCCTTGCTGCAGCCGACCGACTCCCGCACCGGGTTCATCAGGAAGTCGGCGATCTGCTTGTAGTAGATCATCGCCACGATCGTGACGACGAGGATGGCCAGCACCGACTTCATGAGACGGTTGCGCAACTCCCGCAGGTGGTCCGCGAGCGGCATGCGCCCCTCGGGGTCCTTCTGCTGTTGACCCTGCTTACGGGCAGACTTGAGCAACCCTCATCCTCGGTCTCGAAGTGTCGGATACAGCGTTCTCCGCCGCCGCTCGGCCGGCACCGGGCGACGGACGGGAAGAGGGTCGGCGCGCCCGGCCGGCCGCTCAGCCCTGCTTGGCCTGGTCGGCCGGCTCGGAGACGGGGCGCGAGGTCGTCACGTCGCCCGGCGCCGCCTGGATGGTCTTCGCCGTCGACTGGCTCGCGTCGCCACGCTTGTCCGCGTCGCTGTCGGAGGAGGAGCCTTCCTTCTTCATCTGCTTGGCTTCGCTCTTGAGGATGCGGGCCGACTTGCCGAGCGAACGGGCCATGTCCGGGAGCTTCTTGGCGCCGAACAGCAGCAGGATGACAAGGAGAATCAGAACGATCTCCATGGGCTTCAAACCTGCGATCATGTGCCACTACCTTCTCGCCGGGCGGCGGGTTGCTGTACCTGCCGGATGAATCGGACTGGCTGCATCGTGCTGACGTGCCGAATCGATCGTAACCCTGCGGAGTGAACACCGGGCAATCCCCGTGCATCGACCCGATTGCGCGCTCCAGGCCGCATCGACGCGACATCAGGCAGCCTACCGCTCCTCCGCGCTCACCTGGAGACCGCCTTGTACGGCGGCGATGTCAGCGGCGCCGCCCGTGCCCCTGCGGCTCCCTTGCCTCCGGGTCCTCGGCGCCGCCCGTGCCGTGCCCGCGGCCACCGCGTGCCGCCAGCGGCAGCGCCGCGCGCTCCAGGTTCTCCGCCGCCCGTGTGATCCGCTCCGAGCTGTCGCCGACGGCGCGCGAGAAGCGCCGCACCTCCAGTCCCACACGGACGGCGAGGACCCCGAGAACGGCGATCCCGCAGAACGCGAGCGCCAGGAAGAACATCGGCCAGAGCATGCCCGCCAGCTTAGGCCGTCACCGAAGGCCTGCCGAATCACCGCTTCCGCCTGCGGGCAGCCGCCGCCTCCGGGTGCCGAAACGCCAGGGGGCGAGTGCCACCACGGCCTACGCGTCGTACGCGGCCAGTGCCTTTCCTGCTGCCTCCCGGGCGCTGGCCGCCAGGTCCGCCGGGGCCGTGATGCGCCCGTCGCGCCCCAGCCTCAGGGCCAGGCGGCGCAGGGAGGCGGGGTCCGGGGTGCGCAGGGTGATGCGCAGACCGCCGTCGGCCAGCTCCTCGGCGCTGTCGTACGGGTAGTACTCGGCGACCCAGCGCCCGCCGGGCCCCACCTCGACGACGACCTCCGGATCGGTGGCCGCGGGCTGCACGAGCCCCGCGCTCAGATCGCGGGGCTCTATCGGTGGCGGGTCGGCCCGCTCGTCCAGCAGTTCGATCTCGGCGACCCGGTCGAGCCGGAAGGTGCGCCGCGCCTCGGAGAGCCGGCACCAGGCCTCGACGTAGGTGTGCCCGACGGCGAAGAGGCGGATCGGGTCGACCTCGCGCTCGGTCAGCTCGTCCCTGGCCGGCGAGTAGTACTTGATCCACAGCCTGCGGCGCTCGGCGATGGCCCGGTCGACGTCGGCGAAGACGCCGCCCTCCGACTCGAAGGTGACCGACAGCCGGGCGCTGGCCCCCGCGGTCTCCCCCGCGGCCGACTCCAGTTTGGCGGTGGCACGCTGGAGCGCGTCCCGGTCGCTCTCGCGCAGCCCCGGGAGGGTGGCCACGGCGCGGGCCGCGACCAGCAGCGCGGTGGCCTCGTCGGCGGCCAGCCGCAGCGGCTGCGCCGTGTCGGCACCCAGCGCGTCGGCGTTGCGCCACCAGATGCGCTCGCCGTCGGTGTCGATCTCCAGCAGGTCCCCACCCCGGAAGCTCGTACCGCACATGGGCAGCACGTTCAGGTCGGAGATCAGCTCGTCGGCACTGATGCCGAACGCGCGCGCGACCTCCTCGACCCGGGCCCCCGGGCGGTCCTTGAGGTAGGTGACCAGCGAGAGCATCCTGCGGGTCTGGTCGATCGCGTTCACGGCCATGCGGTTCTCCTCCCCTCAGCCCTTGGCGACGGCGCGCAGCCGGTCGATGACGTCGGCACGCAGCTCGGCGGGTTCCAGCACGACGACGTCGGGGCCGAACTCCACCAGCCAGGCATCCAGGCCGTGACCGTACGGAATCTCCAACTCGTCCCACCCGTCACCGAGTTCCCGGGTGGCGAGTGCCCGGGCGCGCAGCGGGTAGCCCGCGCCCTCCCGCAGCTTGATGCGGGCGGTGCTGGTGGCGCCCTCGCCCGCCCAGCGCTCCACCGTCTCGCGCACCGTCACCTGATCGGGTACGGCAGCCAAGAACGCACCGGTCCGCGAGCGGACGGGCCCGGTGATCCGGGAGAGGCGGAAGACCCGCTCGTCCTGCCTGCCCCGGTCCCAGCCCGCGAGATACCAGTGCCCGCGCCAGCACTCCAGCGTCCAGGGTTCGACCTGGCGCCGTTCGGAGCGGGCGGCGTTGGACTTGCGGTAGTCGAACACGACGGGGCGGCGGTCGCGGCAGGCCAGCATGAGCGGCTCGAACGCGGCCTCCCGCGCGGGGATGTGCGGTTCCAGCGTGCCGAGCTGGCGCTCCCCGCCCTGTTCGGGGACGGCCCCGGGCGGCATACCGCCCGCGGCGTGCAGCTTCTGCAGGGCTCCGCTGGCCGCGGACGCCAGGCGGGCCTGCTGCCAGACGCGGGCGGCGAGCCCCAGCGCGGTGGCCTCGGCGGCGTCGAGGGCCAGCGGCGGGAGGCGGTTGCTGTCGCGGCGGGCGACGTAGGCGGTCTCCCCGTCGACGTTCTCGACGGTGTCGATGACCAGGCCCAGCTCCCGCAGGTCGTCCTTGTCCCGTTCGAACATGCGGCTGAAGGACTCGGCGGAGCCGGTGGCGCCCTCCCCGCCCGAAACCGCACCGGCCCCTCCCGAGCCGAAGGTCTCGACGTAGGCCTCGATGGAGGCCCGCAGCTCCCGTTTGGTGAGCGGGCGGCGGGCCCCCAGCAGGCACAGCGCCAGATTCATCAGCCGCTCGGCCTTGGCAATCGCCATGGGTTCCCTCGTGCCCTCTCTGATGCTGTTCTGGACCCTCGACCGTACCGTTGGCGCGGCCGTCGACAAAAGCCGGGAGCCCCGCGAGGTGCGGGACTCCCGGCCCGTGTGGTAGCGGCGCCCGTTTCCGGCCGCCGCTTCCCCTGAGTTTCCTGCTGTCAGACGGCGATGAGATCGCAGACGAAGATCAGCGTCTCGCCCGGCTTGATCCGCCCGCCGCCCGCGCCGCTGTCACCGTAGGCGAGGTGGGCGGGGATGGTCAGCCGACGGCGGCCGCCGACCTTCATGCCCTGGACGCCCTTGTCCCACCCCTCGATGACCTGGCCTGCGCCGAGCTGGAACTGGAGCGGCTTGCCGCGGTTCCAGCTGGCGTCGAACTCCTCACCCGAGGAGAAGGAGACGCCCACGTAGTGCACGGAGACGTTGTCGCCGGCCTTGGCCTCGGCTCCTTCGCCCTCCCACAGGTCCTGGATCTCCAGGTCGGCGGGCGGGGCGCCCTCGGGGAAGTCGACCTCGGGCTTGTCGATGCTCACGAAATTGCTCCTACGAACGAATCTGCGGGACAACCGCGCCAGTCTGCCACGGACACGGCCGCGGCGCGCAGACCGGCCGGACCGGTGCGAGCGGTCACCCCTCACGGCGAGGCAGCCGCCCCGCCTGGAGGCGGTCACCTCACGGCGAGGCGGTCACCTCACGGCGAGGCGGTCACTTCACCTCGAGGATGTCGACCGAGAAGACGACGCCGTCCTTGAACTGCTTGCGCTGCTCCTTGGGGAACTCGCTCTGCGGCACCGAGACCACCACGCGGCTGCCCGCCTTGGCGCCCTTGAGGCCCTTGCCCCAGCCGGGGATCTGCGCGACGGGGATCTCCTGGGGCGCGCCGCCCTGTGCCCAGGTGTCGTCGAGCTGCTTGCCGCCCTTCCACGCCTTGGCCGTGAAGTGGGTCAGGATGGTGCTCTTCTCGTCGACGGACTTCTTGCCGTCGCCCTTGACGACGGTCTCGCTGATCAGCTCGTCCGGGGCCTCGTCCTTGCCCTTGGGCATCTCGACCGACGGCGCCTTGTCCTTGTCGATCTTCGTGCTGACCTTGGGCAGCTGTGGGTTCTGCGGCTTGTCCACGGGCTTGCCGTCGATCTTGTTCGGCGCGATCTTCTCCAGGTCCACGACGAAGACCAGCGTGGAGTTGCCGGGGATCGTGGGCGGCTGGCCCTTCTTGCCGTAACCCTTGGACGGCGGGGCGACGATCTCGACCCGGCTGCCGATCTTCTTGCCGACCAGCGCCTCGTCCCAGCCCTTGATGACCTTCCCCGTGCCGATCTGGAAGGTGGCGGGGGCCTTGCGCTTCCAACTGCTGTCGAACTCCTTGCCGTTCCACAGCTGGCCCACGTAGTGCGCGCTGACCGCGTCGCCCTTGCGGACCTTCTGCCCGTTGCCGTTCTTGAGCACCTTCGTCTTCAGGTCGGACGGCGGGTCGCCGGCCCCCTTGTCGATCTTGGGCTTCTTGCCCCACGACCCGCTGACGGCCGGGGGCTTGGAGTCGGACCCGCCGTCGTCCGAGCAGGCCGCCGCCGAGACGGCGAGCAGCGGCACGGCCACGAGCGCGGCGATACGGCGCGTGCCCTTCCTCGAAAGGGCCCGGGAGGCTCGGGGGGTACGGGGGTTCGAGCCCCCGGGAAAATGCAACATGTATTCCACTCGCGGGTTCAGGGGTGTGCGTACGGTGCCTCAGCCTACGACCCGGCAACGAGGCCGCCACCGCCGACGACACGGCACACTCCCGGCACCTGTCAATGCCAGGCTGACCGGGAGCGCCGGAGGGCGTCTGGAAGAGACCTGACCCGCCCTCCACCTGCCCGCGAGCGCGCGGCCACACCCGGCCGTGCGGCCACGGACCGCACGCGAGGAGACGTCCGTCACATTCCCGTGGCATGCGCGACGCCGACGCCTTCCCGTGCATGCGCGACGCCGGCGCCCGCGTCGCGCATGCTCACGTCACGTGCCCGCGATGAGCTACATGCCCGCGATGAGCTTCTCGACCCGCTCGTCCACCGACCTGAACGGGTCCTTGCACAGCACCGTGCGCTGCGCCTGGTCGTTCAGCTTCAGATGCACCCAGTCCACGGTGAAGTCGCGACGCTGCTCCTGGGCCCGCCGGATGAAGTCGCCGCGCAGCCGGGCGCGCGTCGTCTGCGGCGGCACCGACTTGCCCTCGAAGATCTTCACGTCGTTGCAGATCCTGGCCGCCTTGCCGCCGCGCTCCAGCAGGTAGTACAGCCCTCTGCGGCGGTGGATGTCGTGGTAGGCGAGGTCTATCTGCGCGATCCTCGGGTGCGACATCGTGATGTTGTTCTTGTTCCGGTACCGCTCGATGAGCTGGTACTTCATCACCCAGTCGATCTCGGTGTTGATCTTGTCGAGCTCCTGGGTGCGGACCGCCTCCAGGGCCCGGCCCCACAGCTCCAGCACCTGCTCGACCCGGCCCGTGCGGATACCGCGCCGGTCGCAGAAGTCCAACGCCTTGTCGAAGTACTCCTGCTGCACCTCCAGCGCCGAGGCCTCCCGGCCGCTGGCCAGCCGGACCTTGCGCTGGCCCGTGATGTCGTGGCTGACCTCGCGGATCGCCCGGATCGGGTTCTCCAGCGTCAGGTCCCGCATCACGGTGCCCGCCTCGATCATGCGCAGCACCAGGTCGGTGGCGCCGACCTTGAGCAGCATCGTCGTCTCGGACATGTTCGAGTCGCCCACGATGACGTGCAGCCTGCGGTAGCGCTCGGCGTCGGCGTGCGGCTCGTCGCGGGTGTTGATGATGGGCCTCGAACGCGTCGTCGCCGAGCTGACGCCCTCCCAGATGTGCTCGGCACGCTGGCTGACGCAGTAGACGGCACCCCGCGGGGTCTGCAGCACCTTGCCCGCGCCGCACACCAGCTGCCGCGTCACCAGGAACGGGATGAGGACGTCCGCGAGCCGGGAGAACTCCCCGTGCCTGGCCACCAGATAGTTCTCATGGCAGCCGTAGGAGTTGCCCGCCGAGTCGGTGTTGTTCTTGAAGAGATAGACGTCGCCCGCGATGCCCTCCTCGTGCAGGCGGCGTTCGGCGTCGACCAGCAGGCCTTCGAGGATGCGTTCCCCCGACTTGTCGTGGGTGACCAGCTCGGTCACGCTGTCGCACTCGGGTGTCGCGTACTCCGGGTGCGAGCCCACGTCCAGATAGAGGCGCGCGCCGTTCCGCAGAAACACGTTGCTGCTGCGGCCCCATGACACCACACGGCGGAAGAGGTACCGCGCCACCTCGTCGGGGGACAGCCGCCGCTGCCCCCGGAACGTACATGTGACGCCGTACTCGTTCTCCAGCCCGAAGATTCGGCGGTCCATGACTGAACATTACGCCTACAGAGACGATCTGAAACCGGGTTCCGGCTCACCGTTCCGATCTGTTTGCGCACCTGGGGCTCGGGTTTCCGCCTCCGGCCGCGGGGTTTCCCCGCCCGGCGGCCGGGCCGGGGAGCCGGTCACCGCACCGCGGGCGTCACCCTCCGGCAGGCGCAGCGCCCTCCGCCCCGCCAGCATGACGCCGAGCGCCGCCAGTCCCCCGGCCCCCGCCAGCGCGAACCCGGCTCCTGTACCGGCCGACTCGAGGACCGTGCCCACCACGGCGGTGCCCGCGGCGGCGCCCACGCCGAACGTCGTCACCAGCCACGAGAAGGCCTCGGTCACCGTGCCGGACGGCGCGTGCCGGTCCACGACCACGAACGCGCACGCCAGCGACGGTGCCAAAAAGCACCCCGACAAGGCGCCCAGCGCCACCATCGGCGGTACGCCGGGCACCAGGGCGAGCGGCAGGTTGCCCGCCGCGAACAGGCCCACCAGCGCCAGCAGCCTGCCCTCGTGGCTGCCCGGCCAGCCGCGCCCCCCGTAGACGACGCCGCCCACCAGCGCGCCGGCGCCCTGGGCCGCCAGCAGGTAGGTCGAGATGAGCGTGTCGCCGTGGTCGTCCGCGTAGGAGACGGCGGCCAGCGCGAACGTGCCCAGCGCCAGGCCGACGAAGAAGAACGACGCCAGCATCACCTTCAGCCCCGGCGAGCGCAGCGCGCCCAGCCAGTGCGGGGTACGGGGCGCCGACCGCCAGCGGCGGGACGGGGGCGAGAGCACGACCGAGAGGGCGCCCAGCACCCCCAGCGCGTTGACCACCAGCAGCGCGGCCGTCTCGCTCCACCCCGCGACCAGCAGCGTCACCAGCAGGGGTCCCGCCGCGAACATCACCTCCTGGGCGACGGCGTCGAGTGCGTAGGCCGTGTGGACCTGCTCCTGGCGGCGCAGCACGCTGGGCCACAGCGCCCGCAGACCGCCCTCGAGCGGCGGCGTGCACACCCCGAACACCAGTACGCAGCCAAAGGCGAGCGGCAGCAGGCCGACCCCCGTGAGGGCGAGCGTGCCGGCGCCGAGCGCGGAGAGCACCGCGGCGGGCAGCATCACCCTGGGCTGCCCGAACAGATCCACCAGGCGGCCCAGCATCGGCTGCCCGAGCGCCGTGGCGAGCCCGTAGAAGGCGGAGAGGGCCCCGGCGAGCGTCATGCTGCCGCCCTCCGCGCGGACGAAGAGCGCGATCGCGATCGGCCCCGTGGCGTTCGGCAGCCTGCCCACCAGCGTTCCCGCCAGCAGGCGCACCGCGTGCCTGGCCCGCAGCAGTTCGGCATAGCCCGTCGCCATTCCACCCCACCCCTCGGTCACAGTTTTACGTATAACGCGCTCGCCATACGTACCATGCGAGCGAGCCGCGGTGAAGGAGTTTTCCGTGCCGGCACAGCACACCGAAGACGGCGGAACCCCGCGCCGCGACCAGGCGGCCCGCTCCGCACGCCCCACAGGACACGACGTGGCGGACGCGGCCGGGGTCTCCCAGGCCACCGTCTCGCTCGTCCTCGGCGGCAAGTGGGAGGGCAGGGTCTCGCCCCGCACCGCCGAAGCCGTACGCGCCGCGGCCCGCACCCTCGGCTACCGCCCCAACCTGGCCGCCCGCACCCTGCGCCTCGGCCGCACCCGCACAGCGCTGCTCGTCGTCCCCGCTCTCACCGGGGAGTTCTTCGCCGCCGTGCACCAAGGAGCCGTCGAGGTCGCCACCGCACACGACTTCGGAATCGTCCTCTACCCCTCCCCCGAGGGCATCGAGAAGGCACCCGACCCCTTCGCCTCGGCCCGCACCGCCCTGGACGGCGTCATCGCCTCCTCCATGGCCCCCGAAGCCCTCGCCACCCTGCGCGGCGAGGGCCTGCCCCTGGTGATGCTGGACAGCGACGAGGGGGACTGCGACGCCACCGTCAACGTCGACATCGCGAACGGCATGCGGCAGGTGACGGCTCATCTGCTCGCGCTCGGCCACCGGAACGTCGCCCACCTCGCGGCCGACGTGGACTCCTGGACCTTCACCGCGCGAGCGGACGCCCTCGCAGGCGCCCTGCGGGCGGGCGGTGGCGCCGTGGTGCGCACCGAACGGGCGCCCCTGAGCGTGGCGGGCGGGCTGGACGCGGCCACCCGGGTGCTGGCCCAGGGCGGCGCAGCCACCCCGACCGCGCTGGTGTGCGACGACGACCTGCTGGCCGCCGGAGCGCTGAAGGCCGCGCGGCGGCTCGGCGTGCGGGTGCCGGAGGAGATGTCGGTGACCGGGTTCGACGACCTGACGCTGGCCACCGCCGTGGAGCCCGAACTCACCACCGTGGCGCTGCCGGCCCAGCAGGTGGGGGCGGCCGGCATGGAGGCACTGCTGGCCGTCGTGGAAGGACGGGCGCCCCGACCGGTCCGGCTGCCGGTACGCCTGCTGGAGCGCGGCTCGACCGGCCCCCCGCCCACACCGTGACGACCCGGTGGCCGCCAGGCGCCTGAATACCGGAGAGCTCGCGGCGCCGCCCGTGCCCGACACGCGCCGGGCGTCGGCGCGTGGCCGCCGGGCGGCCCGGAGCGCGGCGCCGAACGCCGGCCCCGGGCCATTGCCTGCTACTCCTCCGAGGAGTCCTCCCTCGCCTCCGGGGCGGGCGTCTCCTCCAGCAGACGGGCCACCTGCGCTGCGGGGACACGCTTGAACTTGCGCTTCTGGGAGCGCTGCCGGTCGAGCACGGCAACCTCCAGCTGCTCAGCCGACAGCTCCCGCTCGCCGCCGTTGCTGTCCCGCGCCAGCGCCACGGCGCCCAGCTTCAGCGCCTCGCCCAGCGACATTCCCTCCCGGTGCCGCTGGTCCATGTAGCTGCCGATCTGGTCCGAGTTGCCACCGACGGCGACCGAGCCGTGCTCGTCCACGATGGAGCCGTCGTGCGGCAGGCGGTAGATCTGGTCGTCCTCGGGGGCGGCGCCCACCTCCGCGACGATCAGCTCGACCTCATACGGCTTCTCCGCGTTCGAGGAGAAGATGGTGCCCAGCGTCTGGGCGTAGACGTTGGCCAGACCGCGCGCGGTGACGTCCTCGCGGTCGTAGGTGTACCCGCGCAGGTCCGCGTAGCGAACGCCGCCGATGCGCAGGTTCTCGAACTCGTTGTACTTGCCGACCGCCGCGAAGGCGATGCGGTCATAGATCTCGCTGACCTTGTGCAGCGCCCGAGAAGGGTTCTCGGCGACGAAGACGATGCCGTCCGCGTACTGCAACACGACCACGCTGCGGCCGCGCGCGATGCCCTTGCGGGCATACTCCGCGCGGTCGGCCATTGCCTGCTGGGGCGACACATAGAACGGCGTCGACACCGGCTATCCGTCCCTTCCTGTCCGTATGGATGCGATGTCAGGGCCTAGGAGGCCGGGGCCTGCGGGCCGTTGGGCTGCTGGAGGCGGCCGTCGTAGACCGCCTGGGCCAGCCCGGAGACCTCGTCCTCGCCGAGCCTGCGGTAACCGTCCTGGGTGATCGTCGCCACGATCGGGTAGATGCGGCGCGTCAGGTCGGGGCCGCCGGTTGCCGAGTCGTCGTCCGCGGCGTCGTAGAGGGCCTGGAGGACGACGGTGGCCGCCTGCTCCTCCGTCATCTCCTCCCGGTAGAGCTTCTTGAGCGCGCCGCGGGCGAAGACGGAGCCCGAGCCGACGCCGGCGAAGCCGTACTCCTCCGAGCGGCCGCCCGTCACGTCGTAGGAGAAGATGCGGCCCCTGTCCTTGTCCACGTCGTACCCGGCGAACATCGGGACCACGGCGAGGCCCTGCAGGGCCATCCCCAGATTGCTGCGGATCATCGTGGAGAGGCGGTTGGCCTTGCCCTCCAGGGAGAGCGTGGAGCCCTCCACCTTCTCGAAGTGCTCCAGCTCCAGCTGGAAGAGCTTGACCATCTCCACGGCCAGGCCCGCGGTGCCCGCGATGCCCACCGCCGAGTACTCGTCGGCAGGGAAGACCTTTTCGACGTCGCGCTGCGCGATGACGTTGCCCATCGTCGCCCGCCGGTCCCCGGCCAGGACGACGCCGCCGGCGAAGGTCGCGGCCACGATCGTCGTCCCGTGCGGCGCCTGGACGGCGCCCTCGACGGGCGGCAGCGACCGGTTGCCCGGCAGCTGCTCGGGAGCGTGGGTGGACATGAAGTCCATGAACGACGACGACCCCGGCGTCAGGAAGGCAGCAGGTAGACGCCCGGTGCTACGAATTTCGGCTTCCACACGTTTCCTTCCACATAGGCGGCCGCGCGCCGACGGGCGTCCGGCCGATCCTCTCGGTGCCCCAGCACTGCGTCGCGGCTGAAGCACGGTACGCCCCGGACCTTACCCGGCTCATGATCGTGATCCACATGCTCCGGGCGCGGTCTTCAGCCCTGCCGCGCGGATCCGCGCACGCGGGCGGCGCTCCCGTGGCGAGCCGTCCGGCCCGGCCCCGGCCGCGCCCGAAGGCCACCGGGGACGGGCTCCGTCGGCGGCGCGCACCGCCGCCCGCCCGAACCTCTCCCCTCGCTTCGAAGGGAGAATCACTGGCCGCCCTTCTGAACGAAGCTCCGAACGAAATCCTCCGCATTTTCCTCGAGCACATCATCGATTTCGTCGAGGACGGAGTCCACATCATCGGACAGCGCCTCCTGGCGCTCCTTGAGGTCTTCCGAAGCCTGCGCGTCCTGCGCCTGCTCCTCGGTCTCCTCGGTGTGGCGGGTGGACTTCTGCTGTCCGCCGCCGGTGTCCTTGGTCGCCATTTCCCTCACCCCGCTCGGTTCGGTGATGCACGCGGAACGTACAAGATCAGACCCTACAAGCCGGGACTGACATCGGCTCCTCGGTTGCTTCAACGTCCGGGAACCACCCCGATGATTCCCGCCCTGCGGACCGAATAGCCACGATTCGGCCCTCGCGTCAGTTGCCCGACAACACCTTGACCAGCTCCTCCGCCGTCCGGCAGCGGTCCAGCAGCTCCTTGACGTGGTTGCGGGTACCCCGCAGCGGCTCCAGCGTGGGAACCCGTTGCAGAGAGTCACGACCCGGCAGGTCGAAGATCACCGAGTCCCAGGAAGCGGCGGCCACGTCGTCGGCGTACTGCTCCAGGCAGCGGCCGCGGAAGTAGGCGCGGGTGTCCTCGGGAGGCTTGAAGGCCGCCTCCTTGACCTCCTCCTCCGAGAGCAGGCGCTGCATCGAGCCGCGGGAGACGAGGCGGTTGTAGAGGCCCTTGTCGCCGCGCACGTCCGCGTACTGGAGATCCACCAGGTGGAGCCTGGGAGCGTCCCAGTCGAGCTGGTCACGGCGGCGGTAGCCCTCCATCAGCTCGCGCTTGGCGACCCAGTCCAGCTCCCTGGACAGGCTCATGGGGTCGCGCTCCAGCCGGCCGAGCACGTCCTCCCAGCGGGCCAGCACGTCGCGCGTCTGGTCGTCCGCGTCCGCGCCCCAGCGTTCCTCGACGTACTTGCGGGCGAGCTCGTAGTACTCCATCTGGAGCTGGACCGCCGTCAGAGTGCGTCCATTACGCAGAGTGATCAGTTGGGCGAGCGTCGGATCGTGCGAGACCTGGTGCAGGGTGCGCACCGGCTGGTCGACGGCGAGGTCCACCGCGATGAAGCCGTCCTCGATCATGGAGAGCACCAGCGCGGTGGTGCCCAGCTTGAGGTAGGTGGAGACCTCGGAGAGGTTCGCGTCCCCGATGATCACGTGCAGCCTGCGGTGCTTCTCCGCGTCGGCGTGCGGCTCGTCGCGGGTGTTGATGAGGGGGCGCTTGAGCGTGGTCTCCAGCCCCACCTCGACCTCGAAGTAGTCGGCGCGCTGACTGAGCTGGAACCCGTGCTCGCTGCCGTCCTGGCCCAGCCCCACGCGTCCCGCGCCGCACACGACCTGGCGGGAGACGAAGAACGGGGTCAGGTGCCGCACGATGTCCGAGAAGGGGGTCTCCCGCTTCATCAGGTAGTTCTCGTGCGTGCCGTAGGAGGCGCCCTTGTTGTCGGTGTTGTTCTTGTAGAGGTGGATGGGGCTCGTACCCGGCACCTCGGCCGCCCGTTCGGCGGCCTCGGCCATGATCCGCTCCCCCGCCTTGTCCCACAGCACGGCGTCCCTCGGATTGGTGACCTCGGGGGCGCTGTACTCGGGGTGGGCGTGGTCGACGTAGAGGCGCGCGCCGTTGGTGAGGATGACGTTGGCCAGGCCGATGTCCTCGTCGGTCAGCTGGGTGGCGTCGGCCGACTCACGGGCCAGGTCGAAGCCGCGGGCGTCCCGCAGCGGGTTCTCCTCCTCGAAGTCCCAGCGGGCGCGCCGCGCCCGGTGCATCGCCGCCGCGTAGGCGTTGACCACCTGGGACGAGGTGAGCATGGCATTGGCGTTGGGGTGCCCGGGCACGGAGATCCCGTACTCGGTCTCGATGCCCATTACGCGCCGTACGGTCATGCTGCCCTCCTTGCCTGACGGCGGTCCGCCGGTGGACCGCCGTTCAAGTCCCGCTGCGCGTCCTTCCCGCGTGCGGCCCCCTCCCGCCCGCTGCGCGTCTCGGCGGTTGGGACGAGCCTATGACGCGCGGGCCGGGGGCGGCAGATCACCGGGCGGACTTCCTTGGCGCCCCGGGAAACGATCCGGCTGCGGGTGCCCCCGTCGGGAACCCGCAGCCGGACTGGTCCTCTTTACAGGTACTGACCGGTGTTGGCGACGGTGTCGATGGACCGGCCGGTGTCCGCTCCCTGCTTGCCGGTGACCAGGGTGCGGATGTAGACGATCCGCTCGCCCTTCTTACCGGAGATGCGGGCCCAGTCGTCCGGGTTGGTGGTGTTGGGCAGGTCCTCGTTCTCCTTGAACTCGTCCACGCAGGCGGACAGCAGGTGGGAGACGCGCAGACCCTTCTGGTTGTGGTCGAGGTAGGCCTTGATGGCCATCTTCTTGGCGCGGCCGACGATGTTCTCGATCATGGCGCCGGAGTTGAAGTCCTTGAAGTAGAGCACTTCCTTGTCACCGTTGGCGTAGGTGACCTCGAGGAAGCGGTTCTCCTCGGACTCCGCGTACATCTGCTCGACGACCGACTGGATCATGGCGTCGCTGGCGGCGTCCAGGTTGCCGCCGTGCTCGGCCACGTCGTCCGCGTGCAGCGGCAGCGTGGACGTCAGGTACTTGGAGAAGATGTCCTTGGCGGCCTCGGCGTCGGGGCGCTCGATCTTGATCTTCACATCGAGGCGTCCCGGGCGCAGGATCGCCGGGTCGATCATGTCCTCGCGGTTCGAGGCGCCGATGACGATGACGTTCTCCAGGCCCTCCACGCCGTCGATCTCGGAGAGCAGCTGCGGGACGATGGTGTTCTCCACGTCCGAGCTGACGCCCGAGCCGCGCGTGCGGAAGAGGGAGTCCATCTCGTCGAAGAAGACGATGACGGGCGTGCCCTCGCTGGCCTTCTCACGCGCCCGCTGGAAGACGAGGCGGATGTGCCGCTCCGTCTCGCCGACGTACTTGTTCAGCAGCTCGGGGCCCTTGATGTTGAGGAAGTAGCTCTTGCCCTGCGGCTTGCCCGTGACCTCGGCGACCTTCTTGGCCAGCGAGTTGGCCACCGCCTTGGCGATCAGCGTCTTGCCGCATCCCGGCGGGCCGTAGAGCAGCACGCCCTTGGGAGGACGCAGTTGGTGCTCACGGAAGAGGTCGGGGTAGAGGTAGGGCAGCTCGACGGCGTCCCTGATCTGCTCGATCTGGCCGCCGAGACCGCCGATCTTGGTGTAGTCGATGTCGGGGACCTCTTCGAGGACGAGCTCCTCGACCTCGCTCTTGGGCACGACCTCGTAGACATAGCCCGAGCGGCTCTCCAGCAGGAGGGCGTCCCCGGCCCGCAGGGTGGCGCTCAGCAGCGGCTCGGCGAGCCGTACCACGCGCTCCTCGTCCGTGTGGCCGACGACGAGCGCGCGCTCCCCGTCGTCCAGCACTTCCTTGAGGGTGACGATGTCACCCGCGCGCTCGAACTCCATGGCCTCGACCACGTTGAGCGCTTCGTTGAGCATGACCTCCTGGCCACGCTCGAGCTCCTTGAGCTCCACGTTCGGACTGACGTTCACCCGCAGCTTGCGGCCGCCGGTGAAGATGTCGGCCGTGTCGTCCTCGTTGGCCTGCAGGAAGACCCCGAAGCCGGACGGCGGCTGGGCGAGCCTGTCGACCTCTTCCTTGAGGGCCACGATCTGGTCGCGCGCCTCGCGGAGCGTGTTCGACAGGCGCTCGTTCTGGGCGGACACGCCGGCCAGGTTGGTCTGCAGCTCGACGATCCGCTCCTCGAGAATACGAGTGTGGCGCGGAGAGTCGGCGAGCTTGCGGCGCAGGACGGCGATCTCCTGCTCAAGGTAGGCGATCTGGCCGGACGGGTCGTCGCCCCGACCGGGCCGGATGCCGCGGTTGGTGTCGTCGTCGTGGGCTGCCACGGTCCTCACCTCCTCCAGGGGGAGCTGGACGCTTCGACCCTACCTGGGCCGGTGCGGGTTGAAACCCCTAGATCACAAAGACGGTCGGGGTGTGTCCGATCTTCACCCTTGCGCACTCCCCTCAGCACTGGGAATACCCATCCACAACCATCTGAAAGCGACCGGTTGCGGCGGCGAGATGTTCAACACCCTTCAAGGGCGGCCCTGTTTCGCCACCCGACGCCTTCGGCCGGGCCGCTCGGCGCGGCCGCCTCGCGGACCGCGGGCGGCCCCGAGCGCCGGCTCAGACGCTGAGTCCGCCGCCCGCGACCGGCGCGGCGCGCAGGACGAACTTCCCCTCGCGCCACTCCCACTTGACCTTGCGGCGCTTGTCGGGACAACAGCGGGGCACGTCGGAGGAGGAGTAGCCGAGGAGAGTGGCGGAAATACCGGCGTCACGGACGGCCAGATCGTCGACCGACATCCCTTCCTTCTGCTCGACGAGGGTGGCGGCGACCCGGGGCGCGCCCCCGTCGGCGGCCCGGGCGAGGACGAAGACGGCGCTGGGCGGGGTGCCGCCGCGGGCGCGGCAGCGGACGACGGCGACGGTCTCGTCGCTGCCGTCCCCGTCGAAGTCGGCGCCCGCCGCATCGAGTACGTCGGTCCCCGAGCCGCCCTGCCCGCAGTCGAGGGGGTAGCGGGCCTGCTCCGGATCGGGCGCCGGGGCGGAGGAGCCGCCAAAACCGGAGGAGGAAGAGGAGGGAGCCGGGGTGGCGGTGGCCGGCTGGAGGAGCGCGGTGGCCCCGAGGACCGCGGCGAGGGCGGCGGCGGTGGCGAGCCAGTGAGCCGTGCGGGAGCGGGTGTGCGGCAGTTCCGTCACGCGGGGTGACTCCTGTGTGCGGGCGACGACGGGTGCGGTGTGGAGCGGCGGGGAGTGCGGATCTGGTACGAGGAGGAGGAGGAGGAGGAGGTGCCTCGCATGGTGCCACAGGTCACACCGGCACGGAACGTCCGGGTCCTCTTCGGATCGTTCCCGCGCTCCAACACGACTGCCCCGCACCCGGTTTCGCGGCGGGTGCGGGGCAGTGGGCGTGTCGTGGGAGGCCCCTCGTGGGCCGGGCCGGGCCGGGCCGCCCATCGGAGGGGGCCGGGCCGGGTCGTCAGGAGGAGGCGCGGCCGCCGGACTGGCTGCCGGGGCCCGTGTAGTCCTCGCCGTAGGCGCCCTTGGCGGGGCGGCGGCGGCGCAGCGGCGGCTCGACGCCGTCGGCGAGGCGGCGGGCGGTCAGCAGGAAGCCGGTGTGGCCGATCATGCGGTGGTCGGGGCGGACGGCGAGGCCCTCGACGTGCCAGTTGCGGACCATGGTCTCCCAGGCCTGCGGCTCGTTGAACGTCCCGAACTCGCGGATCGACTCGACCATGCGGGCCATCTGTGTCGTGGTGGCGACGTAGGCGCACAGGATGCCGCCGGGCACCAGCGCCTTGGAGACGGCTTCCAGGCACTCCCAGGGTGCGAGCATGTCGAGGATGACGCGGTCGACGTCGGGGTCGGACAGGTTGTCCTGGAGGTCACCGACGGTCAGGGTCCAGGCGGGGTGGGGGCTGCCGAAGTAGCGCTCCACGTTCTGCTGGGCGATGTCGGCGAAGTCGGCGCGGCGCTCGTAGGAGTGGAGCATGCCCTGGTCGCCGATGGCGCGGAGCAGGAAGGTGGACAGGGAGCCTGAGCCGACGCCTGCCTCGACGACGCGTGCGCCGGGGAAGATGTCGGCCATGGCGAGCACCTGGCCCGCGTCCTTGGGGTAGACGACGGCGGCCCCCCGTGGCATGGACAGGACATAGTCGGGGAGCAGGGGACGCAGCGCGAGGTAGGCGACGTTTCCGGTGGTACGGACGACACTCCCCTCGGGCACACCGATCAGCTCGTCGTGGGGGAAGGCTCCCTTGTGGGTGTGGAAGCTCTTCCCCTCTTCGAGGGTGATCGTGTAGTGGCGGCCCTTGGGGTCGGTGAGCTGGACCTGGTCCCCGACCTTGAAGGGCCCGCGACGGCGGGCGGCACCGGTCGGTTCGGACATGCCGACAGCCTAGCCGGTCCCGGCCTGCCGCCGTGCGCTGGGCCACCCGGGCACGGGCCGCCACCAGCTCCGGAACCTCGGCGGCCCGCCGCCGCCCGGCATCCCTCGGCCCCGAAGGGCTCGGGTGCCTCGCCCCGCCGACCGGCTCCCCCCGGCCCGGGTGGGCTCAGGTACGGGCGCCCCGCCGGTCGGCGCGGTTGGACATGGCCGCGACGAACGCCCGCTCGACGTCCCCGGTGGACAGCACTCCGTAGATCTCGCCGGTGTCCTCCACGACCAGGTACTCGGTCGCGGGAGTGGCACGCAGCCACTCCAGCAGGTCCTCCCCCGCCAGCTCCGCGGGAACGCGCATGCCCTCCTTGAGCTCCTGCGCGAGGGTGCTGACGGCCACCCAGGGGCGCCGGTGCTCGGGGACGGAGGCGATGGCGGCCTCCCGCACGAGGGAGAGCGGATCGCCCTTGCCGTCGACGACGACCAGCGCACGGGCCCCGGCGGAGTTGGCGCGGCGCAGGGCCTCGGACAGCGGGGTGTCGGTCTCGACGGGCACGGCTCGGCGGGTCAGCGTGCGGGCGCGCAGCTCGGGGAGGCGCTCGCGCAGCCGGGCCATCCGCAGGCTGTTGCCCGCACCGGTCCAGATGATGGCCGCCAGGATCGCGGCGAGCAGTGCGTCGGTCAGGGAATCCATACCGCTGACGCCACCCCTGGCGAGCCCGCCCGCGTGGGTGGCCAGCGGAAGCCCGATCAGCACGGCCACGGCCAGCGCCCGGCCCACCCAGGCGGCGGCGACCGTGCCGGTCATGGGCTTGCCGCTGATCTTCCACACGACGGCGCGCAGCATCCTGCCGCCGTCCAGCGGCAGCCCGGGCAGCAGGTTGAAGACGGCCACGAGCAGGTTGGAGACCATCAGCCCCGCCAGCAGGACGCCGGGAACGGTGCCCGGCTCCACGGCGCGCATCGCGGCGTAGAACACGCCGGCCAGCACCAGCGAGAAGAGCGGCCCCACGAACGCGAGGACGAACTCGCGGCCCGGCGTCTCCGACTCCTTCTCGATCTCCGAGACGCCTCCGAAGAACTGCAGCTGGATGCGGCGCACCGGCAGCTTGAAGCGGAGCGCGGCGACCGTGTGGGCGAGCTCGTGGACCAGCACCGAGGCGTAGAAGGCCACGGCGAAGAACAGCGCGATCAGATAGCGCAGGCCGCCCAGCTCGGGCAGGACCCGTTCGAGCTGGCCGCCGAAGACCCAGGTGATGAGCGCGGCCACCAGGAACCAGGAGGGCGCCACGTAGACCGGGACGCCGAACGGGCGTCCCATCAGGATGCCGCCGCCTGGCGGGTTCGGGCGGGCGGGTCTGCCGGGGGTCGGCTTGCGGGAGGACGGCCCACCCTGACCGGTCCCCTGGCCGGAGCCACCGGCCGGCGACTTCCCGTCGTTGTCCTCGTCCGCCACGGGTTCCCCTCTGCTGCTTCCCTCGCGTCCCGCCGCTCCGCGCCGCCTGCCGGATCGGCCTGCCGTACGGTGCGAGGGGTCTGCCGTCGATGGTAAGTGTCCGCTGTCAGTGGTGGGCCTTAGGGTCTTATCCCATGAAAACCCGCGCGGCCACACCGCCGACCTCGCTGTCGCCCTCCCGGGCAGCGGACTTCATGCAGTGCCCGCTGCTCTACCGCTTCCGGGTGATCGACAAACTGCCGGAGAAACCCTCCGCCGCCGCCACCCGCGGCACGGTGGTGCACGCGGTGCTAGAAAGACTCTTCGACGCGCCTGCCGCCGAGCGCAGCGCGGGGCGCGCCCGGGGCCTGGTGGCCGGCGAGTGGGAGCGGCTGCTGGCCAAGCGGCCGGAGCTGGCGGAGCTGTTCGCCGAGGACGCCGAGGACGGCGCCCAACTGGCGCAGTGGCTGACGCAGGCCGAGGAGCTGGTCGAGCGGTGGTTCACCCTGGAGGACCCCACCCGGCTGGAGCCCGCCGAGCGGGAGCTGTTCGTGGAGGCCCGGCTGGAGTCGGGGCTGCGGCTGCGCGGCATCATCGACCGGGTGGATGTCGCACCGACGGGTGAGGTGCGCATCGTCGACTACAAGACGGGCAAGGCGCCACGCCCCGAGTACGCGGACGGGCCGCTGTTCCAGATGAAGTTCTACGCCCTGGTGCTGTGGCGGCTGCGCGGCGTGCTGCCCCGGCGGCTGCAGCTGGTCTTCCTCGGCAGCGGCGACGTGCTCACCTACGACCCGCAGGAGAGCGACCTTCGGGCCACGGAACGCAAGCTGCTGGCGCTGTGGGACGCGATCAGCAGGGCGACGGAGACGGGCGACTGGCGGCCCAAGCCGGGCAAGCTGTGCGGCTGGTGCGACCACCAGGCGCACTGCCCGGAGTTCGGGGGCACTCCCCCGCCGTATCCGCTGATGATCCAGCCGCGGCTCCCGGAGCCGCGCGCGACCGAGGAGGTGGCGGCCCCCGAGGCGGGGGACTGAGCGGGCCGCCCCGGCGCCTGGGGGAGAATGGGGCGACCGCTGCCGCCCCGCCGAAGGAGTTCCTGTGGCAATCCGCGTACTGCTGGTGGACGACCAGCCGCTGCTGCGCACCGGCTTCCGGATGATTCTGGAGGCCGAGCAGGATCTGGCGGTGGTCGGTGAGGCCGGGGACGGCCTGCAGGCGCTGGATCAGGTGCGGGCGCTCCAGCCCGATGTGGTGCTGATGGACATCCGGATGCCGCGGATGGACGGGGTGGAGGCCACCCGGCGGATCACCGGTCCTGCCAAGGACGGCCCGGCCAAGGTGCTGGTGCTCACCACCTTCGACCTGGACGAGTACGTGGTGGAGGCGCTGCGGGCCGGCGCGAGCGGGTTCCTGCTCAAGGACGCGCCGGCCGGGGAGCTGGTGCAGGCCATCCGGGTGGTGGCGGCGGGCGAGGCGATGCTGGCGCCCAGCATCACGCGGCGACTGCTGGACAAGTACGCGGGCAAGCTGCCCTCGGGCGAGGAGCCGGTGCCGGACACGCTGCACCAGCTGACCGAGCGCGAGGTCGAGGTGTTGAAGCTGGTGGCGCGGGGGCTGTCGAACGCGGAGATCGCCGCTGACCTGTTCGTGAGCGAGACGACGGTCAAGACCCACGTCGGCCACGTGCTGACCAAGCTGGGGCTGCGCGACCGGGTGCAGGCGGCGGTGTACGCGTACGAGAGCGGCCTGGTCCGGCCGGGCTCCGCGTAGCCGCTCGCGGCCGGCGGCGTGGGCCGCCGGCCGTTCGCAGCCCGGTGTCTCCCCGGGGAGCGGCTCCCGGCCCGACGTACCGGCCGAGGGCCGCTCCCAGCCCGACGTACCGGCCGGCGGCCGTCGCCTCGTCATGCGGGCGGCGGCCATCGTCTTCCCCCACGGCGCCGGCCGCCGTCTTCCCCCGTGGCGACGCCCGTCGTCTTTCCCCGTGGCGGCGGCCATCGCTTTCCCCATGGCGGCGCCCGTCGTCCCTTCCCCTCCCCGCCCTGTTGCGCAGCCCCTGTCCTCGTTCGTCCCCGGCTCCACAGCCGGGGACGAACCGGAGGAGAGGGCGATTCCGGGTGGGCGTGGCCTCGCAGGCGGCCGTCAGCCTTCCTCGCCGCGGCCCAGTTCCCACAGCTGGAGCACG
Organism: Streptomyces tubbatahanensis; assembly: GCF_022699385.1. Lineage (NCBI taxonomy): Bacteria > Bacillati > Actinomycetota > Actinomycetes > Kitasatosporales > Streptomycetaceae > Streptomyces > Streptomyces tubbatahanensis. Next base: position 1,371,045 of record NZ_CP093846.1, read on the forward strand.
GAGGAGGAGCTGAGCGCCCATTCGACGCCGGTGATGTCGTCGCCCGCCGCCAGGTACTGCTTGCCCTGCCACAGCGGCAGGACGGGCACGTCCTCGGCGACGATGTCCTGCGCGCGTCCGAAGGCCTCGGTGGTCGAGGTGCGTTCGGTCTGCCTGCGGGTCTGCGGGACGATCTTGTCGCGGATCTTCCGGTTGGTGTAGGGCGAGCCGAGGAAGTTGTCCTTCTCGAAGAAGGGTGCGATGAAGTTGTCGGCGTCGGGGAAGTCCGGGTACCAGCCGTAGCCCCACACCTGGTACTTGCCGCTGGTGGCCGCGGGGCGGAACGTGCTCCACTCGACGCCCTTGGTCTCCACCTTGAACAGGCCGCTGTCGTTGAGCTGCTTCTTGAGGGCGGCGAACTCCTTGGCGGTGGCGTCGCCGTAGTGGTCGGTGGTGTAGGTGAGGGTCAGCTCGACGGGCTTGTGGATGCCGGCACCGCTCAGGATGCGCTCGGCCTTCTCCTTGCTGGGCTCCCCGTACTTGCTGAAGAACGAGTTGCGGTGCGCGGTCAGTCCGGCGGGCACGAGGCTGTAGAGGGCCTCGGCGCTGCGGTCGTAGGCCTCGCGCGTGATTTCCTTGCGGTCGACGAGCTGGGCCATGGCCTGGCGGACGGCCTTCTTGCCCGCGGTGTCGTCGTCGGTGTCGAAGGCGAGGTAGCGGATTTCCTGGCCGGGCTGTTCGACCAGTTCGATCCCCTTGTTCTGGGCGCCTTCGAGCTGGTTGACCCGGTCGGGCGAGATGGTGCGGCCCATGACGTCGATCTTGTCGGCCTTGAGCGCCTTCTCCATGGACCGCGAGGTGTCGAAGAAGCGCAGTTCGATCTTGCTGTTGTGCATCTCCAGGTCGCCGTTGTAGTGCGGGTTCTTGGTGAGTACGGCGGACTTGGCGTTGATGCGGTCGAGCGCGTAGGGGCCAGAGCCGGTCAGTTCGGAGCCGCGGACCAGGGAGTCGGCCGGGTAGGTCTGGCTGTCGACGATGGCGGCCGCTGGAGTGGTCAGCTTGTACGGGAAGGTGGCGTCGGGGTTCTTCAGGTGGAAGACGACCTCGCGCTTGCCTCGCGCCTCGACGCGGTCGAGGTTGCTGAAGAGTACGGCGGGCCCGCCCTTGTGGTTGATGCGCTGGAGCCGCTGGAGGGAGAAGGCCACGTCCTTGGCGTCGAGTTCGTTCCCGCCTGAGAACGTCAGGCCCTTGCGCACGGTGCAGCGGTACTGCTCGTTCTGCGCGTCGGTGAAGCCGCACTTGGACGCGGCGTCCATCTCGGGCGAGGTGCCGGTGCGGGGCAGGCGCAGCAGCGTCTGGAAGGTGTTGCGCATGACGCTCCAGGCGGCGACGTCGTACGCGGCCGCGGGGTCGAACGGGGCCGGCGCGTCCTTGCTGACCGCGAAGTGGTCCGTCGTCCCGACGACGATGGGTTCGCCGTCCGCGCTTCCGCCCTCTTCCGACCCGCATGCGGCGAGAGCCGGCGCGAGAAGCCCGACGAGCACGGGCAGCACCACAGTTTTACGGTTCATCGTCGACGATCTCCTCGCCCGGCCGGGGTTTGTTGCAGGGGGTGGAATGGCCGGTGCTCCGACATTAATCGTCCGCTCGGGTAATCCTTGAAGCCCTGGTCACCAGGGAGCTTTCACGGACAGGAACCACGGGCTTCCTGTCCGCTATCCGGACGTCGGAACGTATTTGGCGTCGCCCCATCAATGCGGACACAAGGGAAGGACATTTTCCCCACCAGTCACAGGAGCACCACACGGGCGACCGCTTGTCGAGAGGGGTGAACGTGACGAACGTCACTGGACCAATCCGGGCGGCGGACACCGGAATTCGCCCTTCACCGACTGCTCACGGAATCCGTCTGCCACCCGCCCGTGACGGTGTTTACCGGGGTGCCCGGCAATGCGACCGGCGGCGAAATGCCGGGCGTTCAGCGAGCGACCATGATCAGGGAACGCAGCAATTCGAGATCGACTTCTTCGAGCGAAGGCACAATGGTGCGCCCCGACTTGGGCTCGATGGGCGCGATGGAGGGGACGGCCACGACCTGGCACCCCGCGGCCTCCCCCGCGGCGACGCCGGTGGCGGTGTCCTCGACCACCGCGCACCGTGCCGGATCGGCGCCCAGCCTGCGCGCCGCGATCAGATACGGGTCCGGGTGGGGCTTCGTGCGCACCAGCTCGTCCCCCGCGACGGTGAGGGCGAAGTTCTCCCGTCCGATCCAGGTGAGCATGCGGTCCACGACGGTGCGGTGGGAGGCCGAGACCAGGGCCGCGGGGATCCGGTGCGCCGCCAGCTCGGCCAGCAGCCTGCGCGCCCCGGGCATCAGCTCGACGCCCTTGTCGAGGCGCTCGGTGAACTTGGCGTTCAACAGCACGCTGAGCTCGTCCAGGGCGATGTCCGCCGCCGTGGCCTCGATGAGGAACCCGGCGCTGCGCGACATGGGGCCGCCGACCACGATCTGCCGCCACTCGTCCCGCAGCTGGTGGCCCAGCTCGGCGAAGACCTCCACCTCCGCGTCCCACCAGTAGTCCTCGGTGGCGACGAGCGTGCCGTCCATGTCCAGCAGCACGGCCTGCAGCGCGGGCTCTTCACCCGTAAGGGTGGTGACGGCGGGGGTTGTACCGGCCATCCGCGAACACCTCCAAAGGGACGACAAGGCCGGTCGTCCCCTCCCTACCCGGTGGAAGGGGACGACCGGCCTGTACCGGACCGATCAGTCTACGACGTGCACGCTCAGCGGGCGTTGAAGTACTTGGCCTCGGGGTGGTGCAGCACGATGGCGTCGGTCGACTGTTCGGGGTGGAGCTGGAACTCCTCGGAGAGCTCGACGCCGATCCGCTCGGGGCGCAGCAGCTCGGCGATCTTGGCCCGGTCCTCCAGGTTGGGGCAGGCGCCGTAGCCCAGGGAGAAGCGCGCTCCCCGGTACTTCAGGTCGAACATGCCCTGCATCTCGTTCGGGTCCTCGCCCGCGTAGCCGAGCTCGCCGCGGACCCGCGCGTGCCAGTACTCGGCCAGTGCCTCGGCGAGCTGCACCGAGAGGCCGTGCAGCTCCAGGTAGTCGCGGTAGGCATTGTCCGCGAACAGCTCGGCGGTCTTCTCGCCGATCCGGGAGCCGACGGTGACGACCTGGAGGCCCACGACGTCCGTCTCGCCCGAGTCCTCGGGGCGGAAGAAGTCCGCCAGGCACAGCCGGCGGCCGCGCCGCTGGCGGGGGAAGGTGAAGCGGGTGCGCTCGTTGCCCTGCTCGTCGAGCAGGATCAGGTCGTCGCCCTTGGAGTAGCAGGGGAAGTAGCCGTAGACGACGGCCGCCTCCAGCAGGTTCTCCGTCTGCAACCGCTCCAGCCAGCCGCGCAGCCGCGGCCTGCCCTCGGCCTCCACCAGCTCCTGGTAGGAGGGCCCGTCGCCCTTGCGGGACTCCTTGAGTCCCCACTGGCCCTTGAAGAGCGCCCCCTCGTCGAGCCAGGAGGCGTAGTCGTGCTGGCCGATGCCCTTGATGACGCGGGTGCCCCAGAACGGCGGGGTGGGCACGGGCGTGTCCACCGCCACGTCGGACCGGATGGACCCGTCGTTCTCCTCGGGTTCGGGGATGTCGATGGTGCGCTTGGCCACCCGGCGCTGTTTGAGCTCGGGCAGCTTGGCCCCGGGCACGCCGCGCTTGACGTCCATCAGGGCGTCCATGAGGCTCAGCCCCTCGAAGGCGTCCTTGGCGTAGCGGACCTCGCCCTCGTAGATCTCGTGCAGGTCCTGTTCGACGTAGGCGCGGGTGAGGGCCGCGCCGCCGAGGATGACGGGGAAGTCGTCGGCGATCTTGCGCTGGTTGAGCTCCTCCAGGTTCTCCTTCATGATCACCGTGGATTTCACCAGCAGGCCCGACATGCCGATCACGTCGGCCTTGTGCTCGGCCGCGGCGTCCAGGATGGCGCCCACCGGCTGCTTGATGCCGAGGTTGACGACCTGGTAGCCGTTGTTGGACAGGATGATGTCCACCAGGTTCTTGCCGATGTCGTGGACGTCGCCGCGGACCGTGGCCAGCACGATCGTGCCCTTGCCCTCGGAGTCCTCGGACTTCTCCATGTGCGGTTCGAGGTGGGCGACGGCCGCCTTCATCACCTCGGCCGACTGGAGCACGAAGGGCAGCTGCATCTGGCCCGAGCCGAACAGCTCACCGACGACCTTCATCCCGGCGAGCAGCGTGTCGTTGACGATCTCGAGCGCGGGGCGCTCCTCCAGTGCGGCGTCCAGGTCGGCCTCCAGGCCGTTGCGCTCGCCGTCGATGATCCGGCGCTGGAGGCGCTCCTCCAGCGGCAGGGCCGCCAGCTCCTCGGCCTTGCCCGCCTTCATCGACTTCGCGGTGGCGCCCTCGAACAGCTGCATGAGCTTCTGGAGCGGGTCGTAGCCCTCGCTGCGCCGGTCGTAGACCAGGTCGCGGGCGACCTCGACCTGCTCGTCGTCGAAGCGGGCGATCGGCAGGATCTTGCTGGCGTGCACGATCGCGGAGTCCAGACCCGCCTTGACGCACTCGTCGAGGAAGACGGAGTTGAGCACGATGCGCGCGGCCGGGTTGAGGCCGAAGGAGATGTTCGACAGGCCCAGCACCGTCTGCACGTCGGGGTGCTTGCGCTTGAGCTGCCTGATGGCCTCGATGGTGTTGACGCCGTCCTTGCGGGACTCCTCCTGGCCCGTGCAGATCGTGAAGGTCAGGGTGTCGATGAGGATGTCCGACTCGCGGATGCCGTAGTTGGTCGTGAGGTCCTCGATGAGGCGTTCGGCGATGGCGACCTTGTGCTCGGCCGTGCGGGCCTGGCCCTCCTCGTCGATGGTCAGCGCGATGAGGGCCGCGCCGTGCTCGGCTGCCAGCTTGGTGACCTTGGCGAACCGGGAGTCGGCTCCGGCGCCGTCCTCGTAGTTGACGGAGTTGATGACGGCGCGGCCGCCCAGCTTCTCCAGCCCCGCCTGGATGACGGCGATCTCGGTCGAGTCCAGCACGATCGGCAGCGTGGAGGCGGTGGCCAGCCGTCCGGCCAGCTCCGTCATGTCGGCGACGCCGTCGCGGCCGACGTAGTCGACGCACAGGTCGAGCATGTGGGCGCCCTCGCGGATCTGCTCCCTGGCGATCTCCACGCAGTCGTCCCAGCGGCCGTCCAGCATGGCCGTGCGGAACTTCTTGGAGCCGTTGGCGTTGGTGCGCTCGCCGATGGCCAGGTACGAGGTGTCCTGGCGGAAGGGCACCGCCTGGTAGAGGGAGGCCGCCGACGGCTCGGGCCGCGGCTCGCGCGCGCTCTGCTCCATGCCGCGGACCCGCTCCACGAGCTGGCGCAAATGTTCGGGTGTCGTACCGCAGCAGCCGCCGACGAGGGAGAGGCCGTAGTCGCGGACGAAGGTGTCGTGCGCGTCCGCCAGCTCCTGGGGCGTGAGGGGGTAGCTGGCGCCGTCCTTGCCCAGCACCGGCAGACCGGCGTTCGGCATGCAGGAGAGCGGGACGCGGGCGTGCTGGGCGAGGTGGCGCAGGTGCTCGCTCATCTCGGCCGGGCCCGTGGCGCAGTTCAGGCCGATCATGTCGATGCCCAGCGGCTCCAGCGCCGTGAGGGCCGCGCCGATCTCGGAGCCGAGGAGCATGGTGCCGGTCGTCTCGACGGTGACCGAGCACAACAGGGGCAGGCTCACGCCCGTGGCCTCCATGGCCCGGCGGGCGCCGATGACCGAGGCCTTGGTCTGCAACAGGTCCTGGGTCGTCTCCACCAGCAGCGCGTCGGCCCCGCCGGCGATCATGCCCTCGGCGTTGCACTGGTAGGCGTCCCGCAGGGTGGCGTACGGGGCGTGGCCGAGGGTGGGCAGCTTGGTGCCGGGGCCCATGGAGCCCAGCACCCAGCGCATCCGGCCGTCGGAGGTCTCGAACTCCTCGGCGACCTCGCGGGCGATCGCCACGCCCTTCTCGGAGAGCTCGAAGATGCGGTCGGTGATGTCGTACTCCCCCAGCGCCGCGTGGTTGGCGCCGAAGGTGTTGGTCTCCACACAGTCGACGCCGGCGGCGAAGTACTCCTCGTGGACCGATCGGATGATGTCGGGGCGGGTCACGTTCAGGATCTCGTTGCAGCCTTCGAGCTGCTGAAAATCCTCCAGCGTCGGGTCCTGCGCCTGGATCATCGTCCCCATCGCTCCGTCGGCGACGACCACCCGCGAGGCCAGTGCCTGGCGAAGGGCGTCGGCCCGGGTGGGGTTCGAGGATGCGGACGTGCTGAGCGGCGACTTCGAACTCGATGCCATGGAAGAGGCTCCCTGGGTTGCGACGGCTGTCGGCTTTGCGCGCCGGTGAGGCAGCGCACCCGGTCAGCGTAGCGGGCGGGCGCAAGAGCGCAGGTCGACATTCCGACCATCGGACACTCCGCGGGCCGATCACGGCTCGATCCCGACTACCGGCGCGTCGGCATGAAGCGATACCGTTCGGCATTGTCGAATGACGGAACGGCAGGTCAGGGAGGACCGATGGCCCGGACCATCCAGTCGCTGGAGCGGGCGGCAGCCGTACTGCGGCTGCTCGCGGGCGGTGAGCGACGGCTCGGGCTCTCCGAGATCGCCACCGCGCTCGACCTCGCCAAGGGCACCGCGCACGGCCTGATCCGCACCCTCCAGCAGGAGGGCTTCATCGAGCAGGACGCGGCCACGGGGCGCTACCAGCTGGGCGCCGAGCTGCTGCGTCTGGGCAACAGCTATCTGGACGTACACGAGCTGCGAGCCCGTGCCCTGGTATGGACGGACGACCTGGCCCGTTCCAGCGGCGAGAGCGTCTACCTGGGCGTCCTGCACCAGCAGGGCGTGCTGATCGTGCACCACGTCTTCCGCCCGGACGACAGCCGCCAGGTGCTGGAGGTGGGCGCCATGCAGCCGCTGCACAGCACGGCGCTGGGCAAGGTGCTGACGGCCTACGACCCGGTGGCGCTGAGCGAGGCGCTGGACGGGGAGCGGCAGGCCTTCACGGAGCGGACGGTGACCGGCGAGGACGGTCTTGAGGCGGTTTTGGAGCTGACCAGGGGGCGCGGCTGGGCGTCCGACGTGGAGGAGACCTGGGACGGTCTCGCCTCGGTGGCGGCCCCCATCCACGACCGCCGCGGGATGCCGGTGGGCGCCGTGGGGATCACCGGCGCCGTGGAGCGGGTGTGCGAGGGCGAGGATCTGCGTCCGCTGCTGGTCGCGGCCGTGAGGGACACGGCGCGCGCGGTCTCGCGCGATCTGGGTGCGCGGCGCTTTTGAGGGCGCGCGGCCGCCCGGTGCGCCGGGGTGCGGCGCCCCCTCGGCCCGTGCCCGCCCCGTCGGCCGCCCCCGCCCGCCCCGGTGGCCCGCTCCGACGTGCCGGACGGGGCGCGGGCGCGCACGATGGGCACCCGGGAGTGATCCGTCACAGCCCCTTGACGCGACCTCCATAGAGGAGAAGAGTTGCCGTTCAGCGGTCGACATTGTCGAACGCCGGACGGGAAAACGACCGGCTTACCGACCCGACCCGCCTATCCTCCCCCAGCCTCCGGCCGGGGGTACCCCCAAAGACAACAGGACAAAGGAGTCCGCGGGTGTCCAGCTCCGACATCTTCACGAGCGAGGTCCTCGGCACGATGCTGCTGGTCCTCCTCGGTGGCGGCGTGTGCGCCGCCGTCAATCTGAAGCGTTCCAAGGCGTTCGAGGCCGGCTGGGTGGCCGTCGCCTTCGGCTGGGGCTTCGCGGTGCTCACCGGCGCCTATGTGGCGCAGTCCTCGGGCGCCCACCTGAACCCGGCGGTGACGCTGGCCCTCGCCATCAAGGGCGACACCCCCTGGGGCGACGTGCCCGTCTACATGGGCAGCGAGCTGCTCGGCGCCATGATCGGCGCGGTCCTCGTCTGGCTGGCCTACTACAGTCAGTTCCAGGTCACTCTCCGCGAGCCCGACGCCGCCGAGATGAAGGACGCGAACCCGGGCCAGGTGCACGGCGTCTTCTTCACCTCCCCCGAGGTGCGCAAGCCGCTGCTGAACTTCCTCACCGAGGTCATCGCCACCTTCGTGCTGATCATCGCGATCCTCACGCAGGGCCTGGTCAAGGACGCCGACGGCAGCGTCGGCCTCGGGCGGATGGGCGCCCTGATCACCGCGCTGGTCGTCGTCGGTATCGGCCTCTCGCTCGGTGGCCCGACGGGCTACGCGATCAACCCGGTCCGTGACCTCGGTCCCCGGATCATCCACGCGGTGCTGCCGCTGCCCAACAAGGGCGGCAGCGACTGGAGCTACGCCTGGGTCCCGGTGGTGGGGCCGCTGGCCGGCGCCGCGATCGCCGCGGGCGTCTACAACCTCGCGTGGGGATGAGCCCTCACCCGGGGAGCCCCGCCAGGCGGCGGGCCGCCACCCCGGCCGGCAGACCGACACAACGACGCATCGGAGCACACACACCATGAGCGACACCCACGAGACCCACGCCTCCGCACACGGCGGCGGCCCCTTCATCGCGGCCATCGACCAGGGCACCACCTCCAGCCGCTGCATCGTCTTCGACAAGGACGGCCGGATCGTCGCGGTCGACCAGAAGGAGCACGAGCAGATCCTGCCGAAGCCGGGCTGGGTCGAGCACGACGCGGCCGAGATCTGGACCAACGTCCAGCAGGTCGTGAGCGGCGCGATGGAGAAGGCGGGGATAACCAAGCAGGACGTGCTGGCGCTGGGCATCACCAACCAGCGCGAGACGACCCTGCTGTGGGAGAAGGCCACAGGCAAGCCGGTGCACAACGCCATCGTCTGGCAGGACACCCGCACCGACGCGCTGTGCAAGGAGCTGGGCCGCAACGTCGGCCAGGACCGCTTCCGCCGCGAGACCGGGCTGCCGCTGGCCTCGTACTTCGCGGGTCCGAAGATCCGCTGGCTGCTCGACCACGTGGACGGGCTGCGCGAGCGCGCCGAGAAGGGCGAGATCCTCTTCGGCACCATGGACTCGTGGGTCATCTGGAACCTGACCGGCGGCCCCAACGGCGGCAGGCACGTCACGGACGTCACCAACGCGTCCCGCACCATGCTGATGAACCTGCACACCATGAGCTGGGACGAGAAGATCTGTTCCTCGCTCGGCATCCCGATGGCGCTGCTGCCCGAGATCCGCTCCTCTGCCGAGGTGTACGGCGAGGCGACCGGTGACCTGGCCGGACTGCCCGTGGCCTCCGCGCTCGGCGACCAGCAGGCGGCGCTGTTCGGCCAGACCTGCTTCGCTGAGGGTGAGGCGAAGTCCACCTACGGCACCGGCACCTTCCTGCTGATGAACACCGGGCACCAGCCGGTCAACTCCTACAACGGGCTGCTCACCACGGTCGGCTACCGCATCGGCGACCAGGAGCCGGTCTTCGCGCTGGAGGGCTCCATCGCGGTCACGGGATCCCTGGTGCAGTGGATGCGCGACCAGATGGGGCTGATCAACAGCGCCGCGGAGATCGAGACGCTGGCCAGCTCCGTGGAGGACAACGGCGGCGCCTACTTCGTCCCGGCCTTTTCCGGTCTTTTCGCCCCGTACTGGCGCTCGGACGCGCGCGGCGTCATAGCGGGCCTGACCCGCTACGTCACCAAGGCGCACCTGGCCCGCGCGGTGCTGGAGGCCACCGCCTGGCAGACGCGGGAGATCGTCGACGCGATGCAGAAGGACTCCGAGGTGGAGCTCTCCTCGCTCAAGGTCGACGGCGGCATGACCGCGAACAACCTACTGATGCAGACCATCTCGGACGTGCTGGACGCCCCGGTCGTCCGTCCGATGGTCGCCGAGACGACCTGTCTCGGCGCGGCGTACGCGGCCGGTCTGGCCGTCGGCTTCTGGTCGGACACCGACGAGCTGCGGGCCAACTGGAAGCGCGCCGCGGAATGGACCCCCCGCATGGACGCGGACACGCGCGAGCGGGAGTACAAGAACTGGCTCAAGGCCGTCGAGCGGACCATGGGCTGGATCGAAGAGGAGAACTGAGAGCAATGAACACCCTGCAGAGCGTCCCCACCCTCGGGACGCACCCGACTGCCGGCAGCAATCCTGGCCGCGCAGAGACCAGAGGGCTGCTCGCGAACGCGACGTACGACCTGCTGGTCATAGGCGGCGGCATCCTGGGGACCTCGGTCGCCTGGCACGCCGCGCAGTCGGGGCTGCGGGTCGCGATGGTGGACGCCGGTGACTTCGCCGGCGCCACCTCATCCGCGTCCTCGAAGCTGGTCCACGGCGGCCTGCGGTACCTGCAGACCGGCGCGGTCAAACTGGTCGCGGAGAACCATCACGAGCGCCGGGTGCTGGCCAAGGACGTGGCCCCGCACCTGGTCAACCCGCTCACCTTCTACCTGCCCGTCTACAAGGGCGGTCCGCACGGCGCGGCGAAGCTGGGCGCGGGCGTCTTCGCCTACTCGGCGCTGTCCGCGTTCGGCGACGGCGTCGGGCGCGTCATCTCCCCGGCGAAGGCCGCGGCGGACAACCCGGCGCTGCGCACCGACAACCTCAAGGCCGTGGCGGTCTACGGTGACCACCAGATGAACGACTCGCGGATGGCCGTGATGACGGTCCGCGCCGCGGTCGAGTCGGGCGCCGTGGTGCTCAACCACGCGGAGGTCACCGGGCTGCGCTTCACCGGTGGCCGGGTGACCGGCGCGGAGCTCAAGGACCGCACGGACGGCACGGAGTTCGGCGTCAACGCGCGCCTGGTGCTGAACGCGACAGGGCCGTGGGTGGACCACCTGCGCACGATGGAGGACAGTGGTGCGGCGCCCTCCATCCGGCTGTCCAAGGGCGCCCACCTGGTGCTCAAGCGCAAGTCGCCGTGGCGCGCCGCGATGGCCACCCCGATCGACAAGTACCGCATCACCTTCGCGCTGCCGTGGGAGGACCAGCTGCTGCTGGGCACCACGGACGAGGAGTACACCGGCGACCCGGCCGACGTCACCGCGACCGAGTCCGACATCCAGCAGATCCTGGACGAGGCCGCCTTCTCGGTGCGGGACGCGGATCTGGACCGCGACGCGATGACGTACGCGTTCGCGGGGCTGCGGGTGCTGCCCGGCGGGCCCGGCGGCGTGGAGTCCGCCAAGCGCGAGACGGTGGTCACCGAGGGCCGGGGCGGCATGCTGTCGGTCGCGGGCGGCAAGTGGACGACCTACCGGCACATCGGCCGCACGGTGATGGACAAGCTGGAGAAGCTGCCCGGCGGAGGCATCGCCGACGAGAGCGTGCCGGTGAAGGACCTGGTGCGGCGCACCCCGCTGCCCGGTATCGCCAACCCCAACGCGGTGGCGCACCGGCTGCTGGTCGACCGCGAGCCCGGCGTACGGATGGACCCGCTGACGGCGCGCCAGCTGGCCACCCACTACGGTTCGCTCTCCTTCGACATCGCCCGCCTGGTCAACGAGGACCCGTCGCTCGGCGAGCGCATCCACCCGGACGGGCCCGAGATCTGGGCGCAGGTCGTCTACGCCCGCGACCACGAGTGGGCCGAGTCGGTGGACGACGTGGCGCGTCGCCGCACCACGCTGACGATCCGCGGCCTGGACACCGACGCCGTCCGCGGCCGGATCGAGGAGCTGCTCAAGCAGCGCTGACCGGTACACCAGTTCGGCAGTTTGGTAACGAGCGCCCCCTCGACGCCGCGTCGAGGGGGCGCTCGTGGCACTGTCCCCGGCATGGGCACCGGGGCGACGGCGCGGCGGAGCGAGGGCGCGGACGAGGCGGCCGGAACCGCGGCGCGGGCGGTTCGGCCTCGCCCTGTGATTCCGTAGGCGGCTGTCGATTTCGCGGCGACGGCGAAAGACTGGACGGCCTGCCGGCGGGGCTGGTGTGCGCCGGACGGTTCATAATCGACGAGCAGACATCCGATGTCTATGGGAGGCAGCGTGGCGGTTACCGACGAGGCGATCGAGAAGATCAAGGGGATGATCGTCTCGGGCGCACTGGGCCCCGGTGACCGGCTGCCCAGGGAGAGCGAACTGGCCACCGAGCTGGGCCTGTCGCGCAACTCCCTGCGCGAGGCGGTCCGCGCGCTGGCCCTCATCAGGGTCTTGGACGTGCGCCAGGGCGACGGCACCTATGTGACCAGTCTCGATCCGACACTGCTGCTGGAGGCGATGAGCTTCGTCGTCGACTTCCACCGGGACGACACCGTCCTGGAGTTCCTCGCCGTGCGCCGCATCCTGGAGCCCGCCGCCACGGCGATGGCCGGGCAGCGGATCGCCGAGGAGGAACTGGACGCGCTGGGCGGGCAGCTGGACGCCCTGGGCACGGACCCGTCGGTGGAGGAACTGGTCGCCGCCGACCTGGAGTTCCACCGGCGCATCGTGGCGGCCAGTGGCAACACCGTGCTGTGCTCGCTGCTGGACGGCCTGTCGGGGCCCACCACCCGGGCCAGGGTGTGGCGGGGGCTCACCCAGCAGGACGCCGTCAGCCGCACCCTGCACGAGCACCGGCAGATCCTCGCCGCGCTGCGCGCCCGCGACGCGGAGGCCGCGCGCTCCTGGTCCACGGTGCACATCGCCAGCGTGGAGCAGTGGCTGCGCTCGACCCTGTGAACCCCGGCGGAAAGCCCGGCCGCCCACAGGTCCGATGTACTGCCACGACAGGCGTGCCCGCCCCGGATGCGCGCCGGTCACGGGCGCCGTGCGGGGGCTGCGGCACGGGCACCGTCACGCCGTAGGCTGGGGCCCGCACGAAGCGCGTCGGCGGCAGCACGAGCGGCCACCGGCGCGGGGCAGAAGGAACGGCACGCCGCACAGGCGAAAGCAGGCTAAGGAGGCGCTGGGTGATCGAGCTGGAGGGGGTTCCCGAGCTGGTCGACCCAGTCATGGTGGCCGCGTTCGAGGGGTGGAACGACGCGGGGGACGCCGCCTCCACGGCGCTGGCGCACCTGGAGAAGGAGTGGAAGGGCGAGGTCTTCGCCGCCCTCGACGCGGAGGACTACTACGACTTCCAGGTCAACCGGCCGCAGGTCTTCATGGAGGACGGCGTCCGCAAGGTCACCTGGCCCACCACGCGCCTGTCCGTGATCCGCGTCGAGGACGCCGACGGCAAGGGCAAACGGCGCGACCTCGTCCTGGTGCGGGGCATCGAGCCCAGCATGCGGTGGCGCTCCTTCTGCAACGAGATCCTCGGCTTCGCGCACGAACTCGGGGTCGAACTCGTCCTCGTGATGGGGGCGCTGCTCGGCGACACCCCGCACACCCGGCCCGTCCCCGTCACCGCCGTCACCTCCGACCCCGACCTGGCCCGCACCATGAGCCTAGAGGAGTCGCGGTACGAGGGCCCGGCGGGCATCGTCGGCATCCTCCAGGAGGCCTGCACTCACGCGGGGGTGCCCGCCGCCAGCCTGTGGGCGGCCGTCCCGCACTACGTCTCCCAGCCGCCCAACCCGAAGGCGACGCTCGCTCTCCTCAACCGCCTGGAGGACATGCTGGGCGTGCGCATCCCGATGGGGGAGCTCGCGGAGGACGCGCGCGCCTGGCAGCTGGGCGTCGACCAGCTCGCCGCGGAGGACAGCGAGGTCGCCGAGTACGTGCAGTCCCTGGAAGAGGCCAGGGACACCGCCGAGCTGCCGGAGGCCTCGGGCGAGGCCATCGCGCAGGAGTTCGAACGCTACCTGCGCCGGCGCGACGGCACCCCCGACGGCGGGACCGCGCCGGGCACCGCCCCCTACCGCCGGGAGTCCGGTACGCAGCCCCCGCCACCCAAGCCCGGCGGTGAACCACCCAGGCCGGGCGAGACCGACGAGGACGGCGAGGAGTAGCCCGGCCTCCCGCCGCGTGCACGCGAGCGCGCGGCGGCCCGGCGGCGCCGTGTTTCACCGGCACCGCCGGGCCGCCGGCGGAATGGGACGTTACAGCGCCACACCCAGCAGCGCGTCCACCGTCCGGGAGACGAGCCCGCAAGCCGACTCGTCCATGCCGCCACGGGTGGCCTGCTCCTCGGCCCATGCATCCACCGCGGCCAGCGCCGCGGGGCTGTCGAGGTCGTCGGCGAGGGCGACCCGCACGCTCTCCAGCATGTCCTCGGCGGGCGGCCCGTCGGGGCGCGAGACCGCCTCGCGCCACCGCGCGAGACGCTCCTTCGCCTCGTCCAGAACCGCCTGCGTGTACTCCCAGTCGGCACGGTAGTGGTGGGACAGCAGGGCGAGCCGGATGGCGGCCGGGTCGACGCCGTCCCGCCTCAGCTGCGAGACGAAGACGAGGTTGCCCCTGGACTTGGACATTTTCTCGCCGTCCAGACCGACCATCCCCGCGTGCACGTACGTGCGGGCGAAGGGGTACTCCCCCGTGAGGGCCTGCGCGTGCGAGGCGCCCATCTCGTGGTGGGGGAAGACCAGGTCGGAACCGCCGCCCTGCACGTCGAAGGACATACCCAGGTGCTCCAGGGCGATGGCCACGCACTCGATGTGCCAGCCGGGGCGCCCGGGGCCGAGGGAGCCGCCGTCCCAGTGGGGCTCGCCCTCGCGGGCCGCCACCCACAGCATCGGATCGAGCGGGTTCTTCTTGCCGGGCCGCTCGGGGTCGCCGCCGCGCTCGGCGGACAGCAGCCGCATCGTCTCCGCGTCGTAGCGGGAGACCTCGCCGAAGTGGGCGTCGGACTCCACGGAGAAGTAGACGTCGCCCTCCAGTTCGTAGGCGGCGCCCATGTCGCGCAGCCGCTCGACCAGCGGAACGATCCTCGGGATGGCCTCCACCGCGCCGACGTAGTCCTTCGGCGGCAGCATCCGAAGGGCCGTCATGTCTTCGCGGAAGAGGGCGGTTTCACGTTCGGCCAGGGCCGTCCAGTCGGTGCCCGTGGCGACGGCCCGCTCCAGGAGTGGATCGTCGACGTCGGTGACGTTCTGTATGTAGTGGACCTGCCGCTTGGTGTCGAGCCACACGCGCTGCACGAGGTCGAACGCGTTGTAGGTCGCCGCATGCCCCAGGTGGGTGGCGTCGTAAGGCGTGATGCCACACACGTAGAGGCGGGCGACGGGACCGGGGGCGAGAGCCACCCGGCCACCGGTCGCGGTGTCGTGGATGTCGAGGTCGCGGCCCTGGCCAGGCAGGACGGGGACCTCGGAAGCGGGCCAGGCATGCATACCTTGAGCCTAACCCGGACTGGTGTTCCGTATCCGGCCGGATGCACGCCGTTCGGGCGCCGGGGCCCGCGAGCCCAGCAAGATCCAAACGAGAGGCCCTAGACGGGGGGCCAGGGGATGGCGGGCCAGTCGCCGCTGGGCAGGGGGTGCGCTCCCGAGCTGAGCAGCGCCTCCACCCGCCCCCGCACGGCCTCCACCTCGGCGTCCGTCAGCAGTTCGGCCAGCCGTGCCGCCAGCTCGGCGCCCGCGGCGAGCTGGCGGGAGAGGCCGCGCAGCGCCTCGACCGCCTCGCCGGTCAGTTCCTCGCCCGCCCAGCCCCACAGGAGGGTGCGCAGCTTGTCGTCGACGTGGAAGGTGACCCCGTGGTCGATGGCGTAGAGGGCACCGTCGGGCCGGGGCAGCAGATGACCCCCCTTGCGGTCGCCGTTGTTGATCACCGCGTCCAGGACGGCGAGCCGCCGCAGCGCGGGGTCGTCGGCGTGGACGAGCAGCGCTGTCCTGCCGCCGCCGACGTCCGCGAAGCCGACGGCCTTCCAGCCCTCCCCCGGCTCCTGCTCGTCCACCAGGGCGAGCAGCGGCGCCGGGTTTTCCCCGGTGCCGTCCTCCTGGGCGCCACCCGGCTGGGCGCCCTCCTCGCGGGCGTCCTCGCCTCCGCCCTGGTCGGAACCGGTCTCTGACGCGTCCGGCGGCTCCCCCACCCACGCCTGGCACATGCCCGTCCCGTAAGGGCCGTCGCGCAGCACCGTCGCCGGTATCAGGTCCCATCCCGTGGCGCGCGAGACCTCGTAGGCGGCCACCTCCCGCTGGGCGAGACTGCCGTCGGGGAAGTCCCACAGCGGGCGCTCGCCGGCGACGGGCTTGTAGACGCAGGGGAGGACGATCCCCTCGTGTTCGACCGTGCCGAACAGCACCGCGTTCGACGCCTCGGTGATCTGGCCGTGGACCGTGAGCGTGCCCTGCGCGATCAGCCGCCGGGTCGCCTCGGCCGCCGGTCGCGCCACGCTCCGGGATGCTGTGCTCATTCGCTCCGGCGGTATCCGTTCTGGCGCGGGCATACGTGTCCTTCGGGGTCGAGCGGCAGGCTGCACAGAGGGCACGGAGGACGGCCCGCGTTGACGACCTCCATGGCCCGCTTGGCGAAGGCCCGCGCCATGGTGCCGCTGATCCGCACCCGGAGCATCGGCGGGCCGTTCTCGTCGTCCTGCAACAGCCGTTCCTCGGCGTCGGCGAGGTCCTCGTCCTCGCCGGGCTCCAGCTCGACGACGGCCTGCGCCTCCACGACCATGCGCTCGCCCTCGCCGTCCCAGGCCAGCGCCATGGTGCCGACCCGGAACTCCTCCTCCACGGGGGAGACCAGCGGTGCGGTGTCGTCGACCTCGGAAGGCGCCATGGCGGGGACGGGAGCGCTGCCGCCGGAGCGCCGCACCACCTCGTCCAGCAGCTCGTCGATCCGTTCGGCGAGCGCTTCGACCTGCGCCTTTTCCAGGGCCACGCTGGTGGTGCGACCTTGCCCGCTGGCCTGGAGGAAGAAGGTGCGGCGGCCAGGCAGCCCGACGGTACCGGCGACGAACCGGTCCGGCGGGTCGTACAAGAACACCTGACGGGACACGTTCTGCTCCGTTGGATCGACAGCTTGAGTGGCTTCGGACTACCGCACCCTACTGTGCGTACCGATCATCGTGCTCAGGCGCTGCCCCCCACCGTCGCGTTGCCCTGCGTGCCCTTCTCCCGGCCGCTCTCCTCGTCCGTGGGGACGGGTGGCGCGAGGGAGCCGAGCTCCCCGGTGTCGCCCAGCCGCAGCAGGAACGGGCGCAGCGGTGTGTAGGCGATGGCCGTGGCCGAGCAGGGTCCTACCGATATGCGCTGGAACAGGTCGAGGTGCATGCCGAGCGCGTCGGCGACGATCGACTTGATGACGTCACCGTGCGAACACATCAGGTAGACGGCGTTCGCCCCGTGTTCCGCCTCGATGCGAGCGTTCCAGTCGCGTACGGCCTCCACCGCACGGTGCTGCATGGCGCGCATCGACTCGCCGCCGGGGAACGCGGCGGCCGAGGGGTGGCGCTGCACGGTGGTCATGAGGGGCTCGTCGTTCAGCTCGGCGAGCTTGCGCCCCGACCACTGTCCGTAGTCGCACTCGTTGACGCGCTCCTCGGTGTGCAGCGGCATCCCGGGGCGGGCTTCGGCCAGTGGGGCGAGGGTGTCCTGACAGCGGCGCAGCGGGCTGCTGACGGCGGCGACCAGGGGCAGCTCGTCGAGCCGGCGCACCAGCCCGGAGGCCTGCCGCTGGCCGAGCTCGTCCAGGGCGACCCCGGGCGTGCGGCCGGCCAGCAGTCCCTCGGTGTTCGCCGTCGACCTGCCGTGACGTACGAGGATGAGCGTGGGCATGCCGCAACCCTAAGCGAGTCCGCCCGGATGCGGCTGCCGGGTTGTCCAGCGGCCTGGGCACGGGACAATGCGAGAGGTGATCGTCGACTGCGCGCTCTACCGGCACGGGCACAGGACCGAGCAGCCGGAGGACTTCTCCGCGGCGCTGCGCCGGGCCCGCTCCCTCGACGACGCCTTCGTGTGGGTCGGCCTGCACGAGCCGGCGGAGGACGAGTTCGACCGGATCACCCGCGATTTCGGGCTGCACCCGCTGGCGGTGGAGGACTCCCTGCACGCCCACCAGCGGCCGAAGCTGGAGGTCTACGCGGACTCGCTGTTCCTGGTGCTCAAGCCGGTCGCGTACGACGACGAGGCCGGCACGCTGAGCACGGGCGAGCTGATGGTGTTCGTGGGCGACTCCTTCGTGCTGACCGTCCGGCACGGCGAGGCGAACCCGCTCGGTTCGGTCCGCAGGCGTCTGGAGGAGGACCCCGAGGTGCTGCGGCACGGCCCCACGGCGGTGATGTACGCGGTCAGCGACACCGTCGTCGACCACTACCTCGACGTCGCCGCCGCGCTCCACGAGGACCTGGACGAGTTGGAGGCCGCCGTCTTCGCCAGTCAGGCGCGGCTCGGCGCGGTCACGGCCGGGCGGATCTACGAGTTCAAGCGCCGCGCCCTGGAGTTCCGCAGGGCCACCATGCCGCTGACCGACCCGGTCACCCGGCTGACGGGCGCGGGGCTGCCGTTCGTGCACAAGGACTCGCGCCTGTTCTTCCGCGACGTGGCCGACCACCTCTCGCGCGTCAACGAGCAGGTGGAGTCCATCGACCGGCTGCTGTCGGACATCCTGTCTGCGTATCTGGCGCAGATGGGCGTGCGCCAGAACGACGACATGCGCAAGATCTCGGCCTGGGCGGCGATGTTCGCCGTGCCGACGGCCATCGCCGGGGTGTACGGCATGAACTTCGACCACATGCCGGAACTGCACTGGGTGTGGGGCTACCCGGCGACGATCCTGCTGATGGCCGCCATCTGCGTGGTGCTCTTCCGGATCTTCAAGCGGAGGGACTGGTTCTGAGCCTCAGGCGAACTCGGGGGCCGCGCCCGCCGGGCCCATGCCCAGCGCGTCGCGCCGCTCGGGCATCCGCAGGCGGACCATGCGCCGCCAGCCGCCCAGCCGCTCGTAGACGTACCGGCCGTGGATGCCCAGCGCGACGAGCGTGTACCTGGCCCGTGACCAGCCCAGGATGCGCGCCATCCGGCTCATCACCGCGAGACCGACGTCGCGGTAGACCGTGATCTCCGCCATGGCGCTCTCCCGCAGGAGCGTGTGGATGGCGCGACCGTGGCCGGCGCGGGCCAGCCTGAGCAGCTCCTCGTGGCAGTAGGCGAGGTGGTTGTCCTCGTCCCGCGCGATCATGGTGACCGCGCGGCCGAGGTCGGGATGGTCGCCCGCCACCTTCGCCAACAGGGCCATCTCCTCGGCGGCCCGCTGCTCGGTGACCCGGCTGTGCGCGAGGTAGGCGAGCACGTCCCGTTCGCTCAGCGGCTCGTCGCGGCGCAGCTTCTCGTGGGCCAGGCCGATGCCCAGGCCTTCGAGGATCATCGTGTAGTCGGTGTCGTCGGGGATCTCGGCCGCCTCAAGCCCCCGCTTGCTCAGCAGCGCCATGAAGATCCGGCCGTGCTTGTCCTCGTCCGCACCGTGCCGGGCGATCTTCGGCGCGAGGGAGCGCTGGGTCTCGGGGACGAGCGCGGCGATACGGCCGTTCTCCCAGCCGCCCTGCGCCTCGCCGCTGGCGGCGATGGAACAGAAGAGCCGGAACGACTCGTCGTTGTCGAGGATTTCCGTGAACAGGCTCCTGGCCGAGAGCATCGCCGCCACCTCCGTGCGCGAGTTCCCACACAACACGACATCCGCAAGAACCGAGTCAAATGCCACGTACGCTTCGGGGCAACAGATGCTGAGCCGTTCTGCGCAGAACGCATCAGGCGCGCTCGACCCGGCGCGTAACCTCGCGTCCGCCGCGTAACCGCGCGGACGGACCGGCGTTGTGCTGCGTGACGGCCGTGGCGGGGAAGACCCCCGAGCCCCCACCACGGCCGCGAACACCTCAGGGCGGCCACGTCGCGAACGCGGTGCGACGCCGTAGCCCGTACGGGCCGCGCCCCGCCCCCACGGGCCAGTGAGGTCCGTAAGGGCGGGCCCGGATGTCCGGTGCGGCAGCTCCCGAGGAGAGCGCGGGATGTGCCGGGAGTTTGTGCGGCGGACCTAGGAGGCCAGCCCCGCCAGCTCCCGGGCCTCGACGCCGGCCCGGAGGGCGGCCAGCCGCTCGTCCAGCGTGAACCCGGCGGGGGCCAGCGACAGTGTCGTCACCCCGGCGTCCGCGTACGCCCGCATCCGCTCGGCGATGCGCTCCTTGGGACCGATCAGCGTGGTGGAGTCGATCAGGTCGCGCGGGATGGCGGCGGCCGCCCCCTCCTTGTCGCCTGCCAGGTACTTGTCCTGGATCTCGGCGGCCTCGTCGCCGTAGCCCATGCGCTGGGCGAGCTTGTTGTAGAAGTTCTGCTTGCGGCTGCCCATGCCGCCCACGTACAGCGCGGTGTAGGGGCGGAAGAGGTCGGCCAGCGCGTCGATGTCGTCGCCCAGCGCCATCGGAACGGTGGGGCACACGTCGAAGCCGTCCATGCTCTTGCCGGCCTTCTCGCGGCCCGCCCGCAGGTGCTTGAGCGTCGTCTCCTCGGCGTGCTCGGGGGAGAAGAAGACCAGCAGCGCGCCGTTCGCGATCTCGCCGGTCTGTTCCAGGTTTCTGGGCCCGATCGCGGCGATGTAGAGCGGGATCTCCTCCCGCTCGGGGTGGACGGTCAGCTTGATCGGCTTGCCGGGGCCGCCGGGCAGCGGAAGCGTCCAGTGCTCGCCCTCGTGGGTCAGCCGCTCGCGGGACATCGCCTTGCGGATGATCTCCACGTACTCGCGGGTGCGGGCGAGCGGCTTGTCGAACTTCACCCCGTACCAGCCCTCGGAGACCTGCGGCCCCGAGACGCCGAGGCCGAGGCGGAAGCGGCCGCCGGAGAGCGAGTCGAGCGTCGCGGCCGTCATGGCGGTCATGGCCGGGGTGCGGGCGGGGATCTGGAAGATGCCGGAGGCCACGTCGATCCGCTCGGTCTGGGCCGCCACCCAGGTGAGCACGGTCGCGGCGTCCGATCCGTAGGCCTCGGCCGCCCAGCACACGTCGTAACCGAGCCGGTCGGCCTCCTTGGCGACGGCCAGGTTGTCCGCATCCATCCCGGCGCCCCAGTAGCCGAGGTTGATGCCCAGTCGCATCCCCATCCGCACCCAACTCCCTACTGATCAGTAATGTCCCGTACCCCACGGACTCTAACGCCCGCCACAACTACGCTCAACGCCCATGGAGCTAAGGCACCTCGGCCGCACTGGCCTGCGCGTATCCCGGATCGGTCTCGGCACCCTCAGCTGGGCGCGGGGCAGCGGCGGGCCCTCGGGCGGCGGCGGTGCGCACAGCGGCCGTACGGAGTCGGGCGAGAGCCACGAGCAGCACGTGCGCAACGCCGCCGACCAGCTCAAGGCGTTCTGGGAGGCCGGCGGCACCCTCGTGGACACCGCCGACGTGTACGGCGACGGAGAGGCCGAGTACCTGCTGGGACGGATGGTGCACGACCTGGTGCCGCGCCGGGACCTGGTCATCGCCACCAAGGCCGGCAGCGTCCCGGAACCCGACCGCCGCTTCGACTGCTCGCGCGGCCACCTCCTCGCCGCGCTCGACGCCTCGCTGGAGCGGCTCGGCACCGACCACGTGGACCTGTGGCAGGTGCACGCGTGGGACCCCCACACACCGCTGGAGGAGACGCTCCAGGCGCTGGACACCGCCGTGACCAGCGGGCGCGCCCGCTACGCCGGAGTGTCGAACTTCTCGGGCTGGCAGCTGGCCAAGGCGGGGACCTGGCAACTGGCGGCGCCGGGCACACGGCACAGGTTGGCCAGTACCCAGATGGAGTACTCGCTGTTGCAGCGCGGCATCGAACGCGAGGTGCTGCCGGCGGCGCTCGACCTCGGCATCGGGCTGCTGCCCTCCTCACCTCTGGGCCGCGGGGTGCTCACCGCCAAGTACCGGCAGCCAGGGCCCCCGCCCCCGGGATCGCGCGGCGCCTCCGAGCGGCTGGCGCCGTTCGTCGAGCCGTACCTGGACGAGACCGCGGGGCGGATCGTGGACGCGGTGGCGACGGCGGCCGACGGACTCGCACTCCCTGCGCACCAGGTGGCGCTCGCGTGGGTACGCGACCGGCCGGGCGTGACGGCGCCCATCGTCGGCGCCCGCACGTCGCAGCAGCTCGCGGAGGCGTTGTCAGTGGAGGGCCTTAGTCTTCCTGGTGAAATCCGCGCGGCGCTGGACGACGTCTCGGCGCCCGTGCACCGCTACCCCGACCAGGACTGGAGCGAGCTGTGAGCAACGACCGGACAGCCGAACTCCTCGCCGCCGTCCGCGCGGTGGAGAGCGGCGAGCGCTCCGCCGACTCCTTCTTCACCGAGCGGAAGCAGCCCGCCTCCCCGGCCCGCGGGCCGGCGGCCGGCGGCGCGCAGGACCGCGCGGGGGCCGGGGGCGTACCGGCAGGGCGTGCGCCGGCCGGCTCGGCCGCGCCGCGCCCCGCGCACGGGGAGGGCCGGGCCGGGGGCCGGATCGTGGTCCCCGAGGAGGTGCGGGCCCTGCTGGCGGAAGGCGGCGCACCCGAGTCCCTGGCCCCGCGCGCGGTCGAGGCTCTCGGCGAGGGCGCCGCCGACGTGCTGCGGGCCGACCCGTGGCAGCTGCTGGCGGTCGCGGGGGTGCAGCCCGAGCAGGCCGACGGATTCGCCCGCGCCCTGCTCGGCGAGGAGGCCGGGCCCGGGGACGCGCGGCGGGCGGTCGCGCTCGTCGTCAGGCTGCTGGAGCGCGCAGCCCTGCGGGGCGACACGGTGCAGGAGCCGGCCGCCCTCGCCGAGGGCCTGGCCCGGCACGCGGTGCCCGACCCCCAGGAGGCGGTTCGCGAGGCCGTCGACGCGGGCGCCGTACTCGTGTTCGAGGACGCACTGGACGCGGGCCCCGCCCACTCCACCCCGGGGCAGGGCTCCGGGCAGGGCGGCGAGGAAGAGGCCGGCGAGGAGGAGCGCCCCGTCCGGATGCTGTTCGGCCTGGACCGCTACGCGCTGGCGGAGGAGAGCCTCGCCGACGCCCTCGCCCGGATCGCGAGCACCTTCGACACGGCGCGCCACGGGCGGGAAGCCGCGGACACGGCAGACGCGGCGGTCGCATCCGCCGCGCCGGGCTGGTCCACCGCGGCCGAGGCGGCGCCCTCCCCGTCCGCGAAAGAGCTCATCACCACCGCGGCAGGCAGCGGGCTGGTCACCCACTCGGGGGGCGAGGCGTCCCGCGCGGAGATCGCCGCGCTCGTCGTCGCGGCGCGGCAGCTCGGGCTGCGCGCCTGGGCCCTCACCCATACGGATGACGGCCGGGCCCGCATGACGCGGCTCGTCGAAGCGGTCGCAGGCCCCGACGGCACGGCGGCCGCGGCAGCGTCCGCCACCGCGGCCACGCAGGCGGACGAGGCGGACGAGGCGGACGAAGCGGACGGTGAGACCGGTCCGGACGGTCAGGGCGCGGAGTCCGGCGCCCACGCCGTCGCGGACGCCGGCTGCGCCACGGTCGCCGGGACCCTGGCCGGGGCGGAGGGCCCTGAGCGGGATGCCGAGGGGATGCTCGCGGTGGATCTGCTGGCCGTGTGCGATGCCCCGCAGCTCGACGCCGAAGGCGCAGCGGCGCTGCTGGAATCCCTGCCGGACGGCGCGCGGCTGGTGCTCAGCGGCGATCCGGAAGTGCTCGGCGCGGCAGGTCCAGGACAGGTGTTCCGCGACCTGGTCGCAGCCCGGTGCTGCCCGCACGTCACCTCACGCACGCCCGACCCCGGCCCCGTCGGCGAGCTGGTGTCGGGCATCGGCGTCGGCGAGCTGCTGCAGGTGGAGGCCCCCGGCAAGGAAGTCGTCATCGTCCCCGTGCAGGACGCCGGCGAGGCGGTCCACCGCACCGTGCAGCTCGTCGCCGACTCGGTGCCCAGGGCCATCGGCGTACCCACGCACGAAACCCAGGTCATCACGCCGGGACACGGCGGCTCCGCCGGCACCCGCGCGCTGAACGCCGCCCTCAAGGAACGGCTCAACCCGGGCCCGGGACGGTTCGCCGGCTTCGACCCCGGGGACCGCGTCGCCCACTCCCCCGCACCCGGCCGCACCGAGGTCGGCACGGTGGCCTCCGCCGACGAGGAAGGGCTCCACCTCAGCTGCCACGGACGCACGCTCACGGTCCCGCCCGACCGGGTGGCGGAGACCGTGCGGCACGGCTGGGCGATGACAGCACACCAGGCGGCGGGCCTGCGCTGGCCGGCAGCCGTCGTGGTGCTGCCGGGAGACGCCACCCAGGTGCTGTCCCGCGCATGGGTCTACACCGCGTTCGGCCGCGGCGAGCGGCATCTCTCCGTCGTCCACGGCGCCGGTGACGCCCTCCCCCGCGCCGTCGTCTCGGGCCTGTCCCCGGAGCGGGTGACGCGTCTGCGCGTCCTGCTCACGGAGTCGGCGCGCGCGGCGGAGGCCGACGAAGTCGGCGAGGAGGACACGGGCTCCACGGACTGAGCGCGCGCCGCGCCGCGGCACCGGCCGCACGCGTTCGTCCTCCGTGGCCGCGGTCCGGTCCGGATCCAGCCCGGTCCGCTCCGGCCCGGCCCGCTCCGGCCCGGCCCGGTCCGGCCACGGAGTCTCCGGCCGCGGCGCCGGATCTGCCGCGGCCTCTCCGCCTTGCCCGGGCGGGGCAGGGCCGGGCTCCGTGCTGGTGTGCGCACGTGCATGCGCGCCGGTGCGGTGGCGCGGGCCGGGCGGCGACGGCGGGGCCCGGAGGCGCCCCGGTCCGCGCCGTAGAGCGGGGACGGCGCACACCGGGACGGCGGGGACGACGGAGACGACGGAGACGGAGATGTGGCGGTCGGGGTGGAGGCGGGGCCGGGCCCGGGCTACCGGCGCCCGGGCCCTGCCCCGCCTCCGGCCGCCGAGCCGGGCTCGTCCGCCGTCTCGACGAGCAAATCCTCCTCGTCCTCGTCGAAGACGGAGCTGACGTCGAAACGGCAGACGACGTGCTGCGGATCCGCCTGGTCGAAGGGGGCCGAGAGCCACTCACCCGGCTCGCCGGGCTCGTCGACCGCGGTCACCCACAGCGTGGAGTCACCCTCCTCCAGGCCGAACTCCTTGTGCCGGGTCGCGATCTCGTCCGGCTCGTACTCGCCGAACAGCACACCCAGCGCGGCGTGCACGCCACCGCCCGCCGAGGCGCCCTCGACCCGCTCGTCCTCCGCCGACTCGGGGTCCAGCTCGGTGACCCGCTCCGCCTGCGCGAGCATCCGCTGCGGTTCGGCGATGGTGTAGTCCCTGCGGATGAGGACGCTCAGCGCGGTGGGCGTCTCCGGCCCCGCGTAGGCGGGCAGCGTGTCCCCGCCGGGGATCTCGAAGGGGGTGACCTCGTCGTAGACCTCGTACAGCAGTTCGTCGTAGGCCTCTCCGGCCGCGGCGAGTTCGTCGAACGCGGCGTAGACGGCGGAGTCGAGTCCGGCGGTGTCCTGCTCCGCCGACGCCTCGCTCCGCTCCCCGTCACCGGCGTCGGCGTCCGCCCCCGCGGACGCCCGGGACTCACCCGCGCGGCGCTCGACGGCCTCCAGGTGCCGGTCCAGCGCGGCTTTGACCGCCTCGGCGGCGGCGCGTACGTCGGCAGCGGTGGGCTGCGCAGCATCAGACATAGTGCAGACGCTATCGGCAGACGGGCTCCACGCGCACAATGGTGGGGATGCCGGAATACGAATTTCGCGACGTGTACGTCCCCCGCGGTGTGTCCCGCAAGGCCGCGACCCAACTACTCACCGACCACGCCGAGTACGGGCACTGGGAGCTCGCCAGGACCAGGCTGTACCCCGACGGGAGCCGCCGGGTGCGACTGCGTCGCCGTATCATCCGTCAGCTGCGCGCCACCTGGTGATCACCACGGACGCCGCAGCCCGGACTCCGGGCCGGGGACACGGTGGCGCCGCCGGCGGACAGTGCGGGAGCGGGCCCCTCGCCGGGGCCCGCTCCCTCTTTCGCCCTGAACCCGCTCGTTCTGCCCTGAGCACTGCTCGCTTCCGCCTGAGCCCGCTCGTTCTGCCCTGAGCACAGCTAGCTTCCGCCTAAGCACTGCTCGCTTCCGCCTGAGCACTGCTCGCTTCCGCCTGAGCGCTGCTCCCTTCCGGGGCTGAGCGCTCCCGTTCCGGTCCCGCGGGCGCTCCTCGTTCCGGTCCCGGGGGCGCTCCTCGTTCCCGCCTCGGGGGCGCTACGCGTTCCCGCCCCGGGGCACTACTCGCTCCAGCGCGTCGCAGCGGAGCGCGTGCCGTCTCACTGCCCGGCGGGCGCGGACGCCGGCGCCGGACGGGTCAGCGGCGGGTGGCGACGCGGGAGCGCCGGTAGAGCACATAGCCCCCGGCGAGGAGGCCCATGCTGAGCGGCGCGGCGACGCCGAGCTGCGATCCCGCACCGGTGTGCGCCAGCTCGCCGTGGGCTTCGGCGCCGGCGTCGGCGGGCGCCGCGGGCACGGGCTGGGAGGCCGCGTGCACCTCGCCGGTGCTGCCGGGCTGATCGGGTGTCTGCGGCGAGTCCGGTGACGTGGGCTCGTCCGGATTCCCGGGCCGGTCGGGCCCACCCGGCTCGTCGGGCTGCCCGGGGCCTTCGGGGTCATCCGGATTTCCGGGGTTTCCGGGGTTTCCGGGATTCTCCGGGTGGTGCGGGGTCTCGGGCTGACCGGGCTCACCCGGCTTGCCCGGCTCTTCCGGCTCACCGGGGTTTCCCGGCTTCTCGGGCTGCTCCGGGTAGCCGGGCTCGACGGGTCCGGGCGCCTCCGGGTCGGCGCAGCCGTTGCCGTGCGCCGGGTTGAGGGCCCCGCCGACGTCGACGGTGTTACCGCAGACGTTGACCGGCACGTCGACCGGAACCTGTACGTCGTTGCCCGAGCCGACACCGGGGGAGCTCTGCGAGGAGCCGCCCGCGTGGGCACCGTTGCCGCCGCTGCCGCCTCCGGTGACCTGGTCACCGCGGCCGCCCTGGGGGCTCTGCCCGCTCGGTTGCCCCTCGTGCGAGCCGGAGCCGCCGCCCGAACCGCCCGCACCACCCGAACCGCTGCCGAGGCCCGCGCAGCCGTTGCCGGACGCCGGGTTGAGCAGACCGATGACGCTCACGGTGTTGCCGCAGATGTTGACCGTGACGTTCACGGGTGCCTGGAAGGTGTTGCCGGAGAGAACCCCCGGCGAGTTCCCGCTGTCGCCCTGGGCGCCCGCGTCCGCGAACGCCGTTCCCCCCGACATCGCGAACAGGCCGCCCGCGGCGGCCATGGTGATGAGGCCCTTTCTGGTGCCCTGTCGCATCGTGTGGATTCCCCTGCCTCGTGGTGGCTGCCCGATGTGGCTGCCTGATGTGGCTTTCTGTGGACCGGCCAGGGGGAGGCGCCTGTGTGCGCCGTCCCGCCCCCCTCGAACTTCTCGACCTCTTCGAGGGCCTCGGCCCTCGGAAGACCCGAGGGCCCCGGAGCGCGTGGCGCGCGCTCCGGGGCCGCTCAGGTTCGTGTGCTCACCGAACGGGTCGGGTGAGACTCGGCGTCAGGAGTTGACGCAGGTGTTGCCGAAGGCGGGGTTCAGCAGCCCGATCACGGAAACGCTGTTGCCGCAGGCGTTCACCGGGATGTGGACCGGAACCTGAACGACGTTGCCGGAAACAACACCCGGGGAGTGCACGGCGGCACCCTGCGCACCCGAGTCGGCGACGGCCATACCCGCACCAGCCAGTACCAGACCGCTGGTGGCAGCCGCAGCGGCGATGACCTTCTTGATCATTATTCCTCCTAGTTGGCAAGACGGTCCCAGCCGGGGACCGCATCTCCTGTAACGAGGACGGAGGAATCTGGCTACGAACTGACTAGATCATTCACTCTTCCCGGTCATATGAGCACACGTGACCGATTTCCCGGCCGGGCCGGGAACGGGCCGGGCGGCTCCGGGCCCGGCGTAGCTCCAGGCCCGGGGGCACGCCGGGCCTGGAGCACCTCGGGGCCCAGGCCCCAGGCCCCAAATCCCAGGCTTTGCCCCCCTCACGCCTGGTCGAGGAAACGGTCCAGCACCCGGGCTCCGAACTGCAGGCCGTCCACCGGCACCCGCTCGTCGACGCCGTGGAACATGCCGGCGAAGTCCAGCTCAGGCGGGAGCTTCAGCGGGGCGAAGCCGAAGCAGCGGATGCCCAGGTCGTCGAACGACTTGGCGTCGGTGCCCCCCGAAAGCATGTACGGCACGGCGCGGGCGATGGGGTCCTCGGCGCGCAGGGACGACTGCATGGCGTCCACGAGCGCCCCGTCGAAGGTGGTCTCCAGAGCCTTGTCCGCGTGCACGTCCTCCCGCTTGACCCGCGGACCCAGGAGGCGGTCGAGGTCGGCCAGGAACTCCTCCTCGTGCCCGGGCAGGAACCGTCCGTCCACGTGGGCTGTCGCCTGACCGGGAATGACGTTGACCTTGTACCCGGCACCGAGCTGCGTGGGCGCCGCGGTGTTCTGCAGGGTCGCGCCGATGATCTTCGCGATGCCACCGAGCCGGGTGAGGGTCTCCTCCATGTTCTCCGGGTCGAGCTCGATGCCGAGGGCGTCGGAGAGCTCGTCCAGGAAGGAGCGGACCGTCTTGGTCACCCGTACGGGGAACTTGTGGCGGCCCAGCCGCGCCACGGCCTCGCACAGCTCGGTGATGGCGTTGTCGTTGTTGGTCATCGACCCGTGCCCGGCGGTGCCGTCCACGGTCAGCCGCATCCAGTGCATGCCCTTCTGGGCGGTCTCGACGAGGTAGAGCCGCAGGTTCTCGTTGACCGTGAAGGAGAAACCGCCGACCTCACCGATGGCCTCGGTGACACCCTCGAACAGGTCGGCGTGGTTGTCGACCAGGTGCCGCGCCCCGTAGACACCGCCGGCCTCCTCGTCCGCGAGGAAGGCCAGCACGACGTCGCGGGGCGGCTTGCGCCCCGTCCGCAGACGGTCACGCACCACCGCCAGCGTCATGGCGTCCATGTCCTTCATGTCGACGGCGCCCCGGCCCCACACGCAGCCGTCGACGATCTCCCCGGAGAAGGGGTGGTGCGTCCAGTCGTCGGCGTTGGCCGGAACGACGTCGGTGTGCCCGTGGATGAGCAGGGCCGGACGCGAGGGGTCCTCGCCCGCGATCCGCGCCACGGTGGAGGCGCGGCCGGGCCTGGACTCGAAGATCTGCGGCTCCAGCCCCACCTCGGCCAGCTTCTCGGCGACGTACTCGGCCGCCGCCCGCTCGCCCGGCCCCTCGTTGTTGCCGTAATTGCTGGTGTCGATCCTGATCAGGTCACGGCACAGATCGACGACCTCGGTCTCGGCGGTCTCGGCACTCACGCTGCCTCCTCTTCTCGCAGGTAGACCCCCATACTCCCGCTCACACCGCGGCGCCCCAAGAGGCGGGTGATCGCAGTCCGCCACGGGTGCTAAGGTTTAACCCGTCGCCAGGGCCGCCACGGCCCGAGCGGCACACCCGGTCGGGGTGGCGGAATGGCAGACGCGCTAGCTTGAGGTGCTAGTGCCCTTTACAGGGCGTGGGGGTTCAAGTCCCCCTCCCGACACGCACCATACGCACACGCGGCGGCGGGTCGTGACGTAACAGTCACGGTCTGTCGCCGTTTGTCGTACGTGAGGGACAGGCCCAACGATTCGTAGATCGGGCGCTTGTCCGCCGGCTGTGCAGCGAGAAGACGATCTTTCATGTCGCCGAGCGTCTGGATCACGGCCGCCAGTCCGATGCAGAGAAGCATTGCCTCTCGGGCTGACTCGAGCAGCTGGCACGGAGCCGCTGCTCGGCAGCACTCTTCTCCCGTTGGGCCTCGTTGATCCGCTGGGTTACCAACACCGGGTTCGATCCGGCGTCCAGTGCAGCGCGGTATCCAGCAAGCGTCGGTCGCAGGCGGCTACCTGCTGCCGGGCTTCAGCAAGCTCAGGTGTTTCTTGTCCCCACTCCTGCCCTTGGGCGGTATGGAGCTGGCGAAGGGTGCTTGGAAGCCGTCCCGGAGAAAAATGGCGGGCAATCCACTCGTCGAGCTTCGGCGCATGCGGCCGGGCCGCGTTGGCACAGTCGGACCCCTGGCCGGAAGATTTCAGCGCGAGCCCGCTGGTCATCGACACCGACATCGGCGGCGATGCAGACGAGGCGATGGCCGTGGCCGCCCCTGGCCACTCACAGGCACGAGACGGGTGCTTGTCCGCCTTCACGCGGCTGGGTTCTCGCCGACTGCATCGCGTGGCCGCTGATCGTCGACTGGCGTGTGCGTGGCCGGGGTGGGCTTCCGGCGGAATCGTTTCTTCTCCATGCCCCGTAAGGCAGCCCAGACGACGAAGGTTGCTGCTGTCAGTACCCATAGGCCGATCCAGAGGAGTCGCCCGACCGACCGCTCCTGTCTGCCAGCCGGCACAAGCCCCACCCAGCGTGCCCCCCCCCGTAGCGCCCACAGCAGCACTTGGAGGCTTCTCTGCAGCGTGTTCCCAGTGCGCCCACCCCTTCACGGCCCTTGCCGCGCGCTGGTGCCGCCTGGCGGGGTGTACCTGAGACCACCCCGTTTTCCGGGCTCCACCCCTCCTGCCCCCGGCCTTCCCGCGCTCCACGATGGACCACACAGCGCAACGCACAGTCAGGATGTCGAGGAGGCCGGTGCCTGCACCGGCGGACGGGGAGTGATGATGAAGGGCCAGTCACGGCGCAGGGTTTTGCAGGCAGGCGCGTTCGCCGCGGTCTCGGGAGCCGCAGCCGGGATGACGGGGGGCCGCGCCACAGCCGCCGCTTCTGCCACCCGGCCCACCTCCATCCCATCCGCCCGCAAGTCCGGGGGCGCCCTGCCGTTCCTGGAAGGCGCGTTCACTCCCGCGACCAAGGAGCTGACCGCGTTCGACCTCGACGTCACCGGAAAGATCCCCCGTGACCTCGACGGACGCTACCTGCGCACCGGCCCCAACGCCCTCGGTCTCGAAGATCCCCGCGCCCACCACTGGATGCTCGGCGACGGCATGGTCCACGGTGTCCGTCTGCGCGCCGGCCGCGCCGAGTGGTACCGCAACCGCTGGGTCCGCTCCTCCCAGGTAGCCGAAAAGCTTCGCGAAACCTACCCGGGCTCCGCCCCTGCGGACGACTTCGCCTGCAACACCCACATCATCGGCTACAAGGGCCGCATCCTTGCCCTGCAAGAGGGCGGCCCTCTGCCCTACGAGCTGGACGGCAACCTCTCGACCCTGCGCCCGTACGACTTCCGCTCCACCCTCAAGAGCTCGTTCACCGCTCACACCAAGTACGATCCGGCCGCTGACGAACTCCACGCGGTGACCTATTACCCCACCTGGGACCACGTACGGCATCTGGTCATGGACCACACCGGCCGCCTCGCCCGCACCCACCGCATCCCGGTCGCGGACGCCCCGATGATGCACGACTTCGCCCTCACCGGAAAATACGTCGTCATCGTCGACGTCCCCCTCACTTTCGACGAACAAGCCGCCCAGGCAGGCGCTCTGGTCCCCTACGAGTGGAACCACCACCACCCCATGCGTCTGGGTGTGATGCCCCGCACGGGAGGAACCGTCCGCTGGTTCGCCATCGACCCTGTCTACTTCTCCCACACCCTCAACGCCTACGACGACGGCAACCGCATCGTCGTCGAGTACACCTCCATGCCCGCCCCGTTCTACGCCGCGGGCCTCGGCAGCGGCGGGCCCACCGCCACCGGTGCCCCCACCCTGGACCGCTGGACCATCGACCTCACCCGCAGCCACGTCACCGCCACCCGCCTCGATGACCTGCCCCAGGAATTCCCCCGCATCAACGAACACCTCACCACCCGCCGCCACCGCTACGGCTACACCGCCAGCGCCGCCGAGATGTGGCGCGCCTATGAGACTGTCGACGGCCAGATCCCCGACACCAAGTTCACCAACTGCCTCGTCAAACACGACATGCTGCGCTCCACCCGCCAGGTACGCCGCTTCCCCGCGGGGGCGGGCGCCAGCGAACCCGTCTTCGTGCCCCGCCGCGGCGCCCGCGACGAGGACGACGGCTACGTCCTGTCCTACGTCAACGACCCCGACCGCGGCGCCACCGACCTCGTCATCCTCGCCGCCCAGGACTTCACCGGCCACGCTCTGGCCCGCGTCCACCTGCCCGGCCGTGTCCCCCTCGGCTTCCACGGCAGCTGGGTGCACGACGCCTGATATCGCGGGTTTCGCCCGGTGGCGGAAGTGTGGCGGGCCTCCGGGCGTGCAGGGGCGGTCTCGCGGAGACCGCCCCTCGATCGTGCGACAGCGGCGCAGGTAGTGACGGCGGCGGCGCAGGTAGTGACGGCGGCGGCGCAGGTAGTGACGGCGGCGGCGCAGGTAGTGACGGCGGCGGCGCAGGTAGTGACGGCGGCGGCGCAGGTAGTGACGGCGGCGGCGACTGTCTGGCGTCGTCGGCGCCGGTTCGACCAGCTCACCGCGTGGTGTCGGACCCGGTGTCCGCGCACGTGCGGGTGGGGTGGACGACATGCTGCCAGGAGTCGCCGAACCTCCGCCACGGCGAGCTCGACGGCCCCGTGCCGCTACCAGCCCACGAAACGGCGGACCTCGTACTGGTCCAGGCCGCGCTCGACATACGCCCGCAGTGTCCCGTTCACAGAGCAGTCGCCCATGGCGCGAACTGCGCATTCGACTGGTTGACCCCGCGGCCCGCTCCTGCCAATCTTGCCGCCATGCCCACCGGTACGCGCTCTTTCCTACGGCGCCACGTGGACCTGGTCCGCGTGGCCAGCGCGTTGTGTCATCCCGGCCGCGCCTGACGACCGGATTCCACGACACGCCCCCTGTGAGGTATCGCCATGACCGCGCCTCTGCGCGCCGACGCACGCCTGCTCACTCCCGCTCAGTTGACTCAGAGCGTACGCCGCTTCACCTCGTCCTCCTCGCTGTGGACCTCCCGCGTTCGCTTCACCACGCCCGAACGCTTCTCCATCCGGCTCGCCCACAGCGAGGCACACGAAGTCTGGCTGCTGACCTGGCTGCCCGGCCAGGGCACCGACATCCACGACCACGGCGGCGCCTCCGGCGCCTTCGGCGTGGTCCGAGGAGAGCTCACCGAACAGACCTTCGCCCGCCGGTGGGAAGCCGCCGTGCCACCGAGTCCACGGCGGCTTCCCACCGGCGGTGTCCGCTCCTTCGGCCCCCGCCACATCCACCAGGTGCGCAACGACAGCGACAGCCCGGCGGTCAGCATTCACGCCTACTCCCCCGCGCTTGCCACCATGTCCTCCTACCGGGAGTCGCCGGGCAGCGGAGGGGTCGAGTTGGTCCGTACAAACACCGTCGACGGCGCCGATGATTTCGACGAACTCGCCGACGCCCCCGACCTGGACAGTTCCGACGACCGTGACGGGCAGGCGTGATGGGCATCGACGACAGGCTCGCCGACGTGCGCCGCTCGCTCGAGAGGCTCCATCCACACGAGGCGCACGCGGCCGTGGCCGAGGGCGCGGTGCTGGTGGACACCCGCCCGGAATTCCAACGACGGGCGGCCGGAACCATTCCTGGCGCGCTGATCGTGGAGCGCAACCACCTGGAGTGGCGCCTCGACCCCGCCAGCTCCGGCGCCCTTCCCGAGGCCACGGACACCACGACCCGATGGATCGTGCTGTGCGACGAGGGGTACGCCTCCTCGCTCGCCGCGGCCTCTCTGCGGTGGATCGGCCTGCCCCGCGCGACTGATCTCATCGGCGGCTTCCAGGCGTGGCGCCGGGCAGGGCTTCCGGTGACGCCGGCGGTCGGCTGAGCCGCGACGCGGCCGGCCGCACGAGGCCCCCGTCCAGCGGGAGGGGGGCCTCGTCGCCGGACGTCGCGGGGGCGCAAGCCCCGGGCATGACGTCAGTCGCGGGCGGCGTCGTCCAGCGAGCGCACGAACTTGGTGAGCAGTCGTGCGAACTCCCGCTGCTCGCCCGCGTCCCAGTCCCCCAGCACGTCGGAGTAGAAGAGCTGCCGCGTCCGGTGGGCGGCGACCACGGCTTCCTCGCCTGTCGCGGTCAGCTCCAGGCAGCTTCTGCGGCCGTCCTCCTGCGAGGCCACGCGGCGCACGAATCCCGATCTGACGGCTTCGGCGACGATCCGGCTCGCCCGTGAGGGGTCGATGGCGAGCCGGTCGGCGACGAACCCGACCGTGACGTCGCTGCCGCTGCCGCTGCCGCTGTCGCCCGCGCCCTCGTCGACGGCGTCGATGACGGCGAGCGTGTTGAGGTCCACCGGTTCGTCGAGGTCGTCGACCACGGGCCGGGCGAGGCTGCGGCGGGACTGGCGGCGGCGGATCCGGACCATCGCCGCCTCGATGTCTGACAGCACGTCCTGCTCGACCGGGCCCCTTCCGCCCCGCGCCGAGGTATGCGCCTGACTTCCTTCGCCCTTCGTCACGCTGCGAGGCTACCGGCTTCCGCGCCAAGAGCTTATGTGTGGGTTCCCGGCCCAGGTGTGCTGGTCAGGCATGCGCGGTTCGCATCTGAAGAGGGCTCCGCCCCCTTGCCTCTCCGCTCTCTCGATATTCCGATGCGGGCAGCACTTATATGCTAGTAGCATAAAATTGCTTGAAGCACTCTCCTGCCCGCGCCCCCTCACCGAGCGACGTCCACCGCACCCATCGGCCACCGACCACGGCCACCGGCCACCGGCCACCGGCCACCGACGGACGGCCACCGACGGACGGAGAGAACCCGATGACCGATACCGGACCAGGCCGGTCCCCCCGCCCCGCGGACACCGCACCCCCACCCCCGCGCCCCCTGCCGCCCAGGTTTCCGCTGCTCCTCGGCGCCCTGCTGCTGACCAGCGCGATGTCGATGCTCGACCAGTCGATCGTCGCCACAGCGGGACCCCGCCTGACCGGTGACCTGGGCGCCCTGGACCTCTACAGCTGGACCTTCACCGCGTACATGCTGACCTTCAGCGTGGCCATGCTCGTGTACGGAAAGCTCGGCGACCTCTTCGGCCGCCGCACGGTCTACCTGGCCGCCCTCGTGCTCTTCCTCGCGGGCTCGGTGGCCTGCGGCGCGGCCGGTTCCATGGGCTGGCTCATCGTCTTCCGCGCCCTCCAGGGGCTCGGCGGCGGAGGGCTCCAGGTCAGCGCGTTCTCCGTCCTCGGCGACCTGATGCCACCGCGCCAACGAGCGAAGTACCAGGGGTGGTTCGCCGGCGTCATGGTCATCGCCAACCTCGCGGGGCCGCTGGCCGGCGGCTTCCTGACCGACCAGCTCGGCTGGCGGTGGATCTTCCTCATCAACCTGCCGCTGGGCCTGCTCGCCATGGCGGGCATCAGGCTCCTGCTGCCCACGACTCCCCGCAAGACGGCACGGCCCCGCATCGACCACGCCGGCACGGCGCTGCTGACCGGAGTCATCGTCTGCCTCGTCCTGGTGACGGACCTGGCAGGACGCTACGGCTGGGATCACGCCGTCGTCTGGAGCCTGGCCGCGGGCGCCGTCGCACTGGGCGCGGTGTGGGCACGCCACGAGCGGCGCACGGTCGAACCCATCGTCCCGCTCGGACTCTTCCGCAACCGGACCTTCACCATCTGCGTGGTGGTCGCCTTCGCCGTCAGCTTCGCCTTCTTCGGCTGCGTCAACTTCGTCCCCCTCCTCTTCCAGACCGTCGAGGGCGTGAGCGCCACCCGCACCGGACTCCTCTTCCTGCCCGCGATGATCGGCATGGCCATCGCGACGGTCGTGGCAGGACAGGTGATCGGCAAGACCGGGCGCTACAAGTGGTTCCCGGTCGCCAGCACAGCGCTGGCGACCGGCGCCGCGGGCCTGATGTCGCTGACCTCCGCCGACACCAGCACGGCGACGTTCAGCCTCCTGCTGGCCGTCATGGGCATCGGGGTCGGACTCTCCTCGCAGGTCACCACGCTCGTCGCCCAGAGCACCGCGCCGCGCGCGCACATAGGCGTCAGCACCTCCACGGTCGGCCTTGCCCGCAACCTCGGTGTCGCCTTCGGCGCCACCGTGTTCGGCTCCCTGCTCAACGCGCGCCTGGCCGGCGAAGCCGCCGGCCTGCTCCCCTCGGACGTGGCCGACCAGGTGGTGGGCGGCTCCCTCGAACCCGAGAAGATCGACACCCTCGCCCCGCAGACGGCCTCCGCGGTGGCCGACGTCTACAGCAGCGCCCTGTCGGCCGTCTTCCTCTCCGCCGTACCCGTCCTCCTGCTCGGCCTGGTACTCGCACTGCTGCTCAAGGACGTCAGACTGAAGGCACGCGGGCCGGGAGGTGCGGGGAGCCCCGCGGTGCCGGGAGGTCCGGGGAATGCGGAAGGCCCGAGGGGGCCGGGGGCTGACGACGGCGGCTCGGCCGGCACCGGGGACGCGGGCGCGGGCGGCGACACGGGTACCGGCACGGAAACCGACGCCCCCGAAGGCACGCCGAGGACCTGACCGCGGTCGGCCCGCACCGCGCTCGCGAGGTTCTCGAGCGGGCGTCGAGCCGACCGTGCCGGCCTCGCCCGCATGCCTGACAACGAGACGGGCGCGACGAGTCCGCGCAGCGGGTTTCCGCGGGGCTGGAGGTTCGGCACCTGGCTGACCTGGCTCCTCCCGTATCCGCTCACCCCTTGGGAGGCCTGACGCACTCCAGCGTCAGTCGAGAGGTTCTCGAGTCAGCCCCGGCACAGTGCATGACGGGGCGCGGCGCCGGCGGCCTGGCGCGCGCCCTCGACGGCGGGAGGGACGCGGCGTTTCCCCGTGACGCAGTGTCCCACCCGCCCCTTCGCCCCGGCCCTGGCCCTGGCCCGCATGACCGCGCCGCGCCGGGTGCTCTCCACCATGGCCAAGTCACCAGCACCGTCCCCCTCAGGATGCCGGTCGCGCGGATCGGCGACGCCGCCTCGCTGACGCAGGTACCGTCGGAGACCACCCACGCCCCGCCACCACCACCCCGGCAGCCATGACACCTGAACTCGCGACACCGGCCACGCCCGTCATCGACACCCACGTGTTCGTCCGCGACGGGAACAAGTTGCTGCTGTCCCTGCGTGGCAGCCCCTACGGGTACGGCCGGTGGCATGCGCCTTCCGGGAAACTCGACCGGGGCGAGTTCCTCGCCGCGGGAGCCGCCCGGGAGCTGTACGAGGAGACAGGCCTGTCGGTCGACCCCGAGGACCTGCGCATGGTGCACGTCGTGCACCACAAGGAGGGCCAGGACAACGACCGGATCGGCTTCTTCTTCGAGGCGGCCCGGTTCCGGGGCGAGCCGGTCAACCGCGAGCCGGACAGGTGCCTCGGCCTGCGCTGGTTCGCGGTCGACGACCTGCCGGACGACCTCATCGCCTACCCGGCGGCCGGTCTGCTCGGCTACCTGTCCGGCGCCTCGCTGCTGAGCGAACACGGCTGGTAGCGGCGCCCCTCACACCGAGCGCGCCGGCCGTCCGCTCCCCCGTCGCAGGCGACCGACGGGACGGGCCGCCACGACGCAGGAGACAGCCGGTCTCACTCGGCGGTCAGGACGGTCCGGGGTCCTCGCCGTCGTAGACCAGCAGGCCGTCCGCGCGCAGGCGGGCGCCGGGCGTGGGCGGGTGGTCGGTGAGACGGCCGTCGTGGGCGAGGTGGCGGGCGGGGTGGCCGCGGGCCAGGACGGCGAAGTCGGCGATGAGCCGGCGGTGGCAGCGCCACCACACCGACTCGCTGCACATGACGGCCGTGGTGGCCTGCGACGCCTCGTCGAGCAGGTCGTCCATGGCGGCGAGGAAGTCGGGATCGCGGGTGTGCCCCGCGTAGCCGCGGAAGGACGCGTTGCGCCAGAAGGTGTCGGGCGAGTCGGGGGCGGCGCGGCGGAAGCCGCCGAGCCGCTTGTCCCAGCGGTAGCCGATCCCCTCGGCGGGCAGCCAGTCGCTCAGCGCGTCGCGGTGCACGTCGGGGTTGCGGCGGCTGCCGGGTGCGGTGCGTACGTCCACGAGGGACCGCACCCCGGCACCGTGCAGCAGCCGGGTCAGCTCCGCGCGCCCTGCGGTGCCGTGCCCCAGGGTCAGCAGCGGTGGTACGTCCTCCACGGCTCCCAGGATGGCACCCGGGGCGGGGTCACGCCCCACGAGGCCCCTGCCGGAGCCCCGTGCCCCCGGTGCCAGACCGCCCCGCACTCTTTCGGATGCGGGGCGGGACGCCTTGACCAAGCCGTGGGCGAAACGTCTAACGGCCCCTCCAGCGGGTTCGAGTACAGCGTTAGCACCATTACGCGGAATCGCCCGTTCGATGGGGATCGAACGCTTGGGCTGTGGAACCATCCGGCCGGCCCACCGGCCGGGCAAGACCCGCAACGTGCGACTGGCTCAACGGTCGTCGAGTCCGAACATGAAATCTGCGGCGGAGGGGGAGCCATGGTCAAGATCAGCCGGTCCACGAAGGACATGGTGGAGAGTGCAGGTTTCTCTCTTGACCCGGAGACCGCTGGCGGAGACCTCGTGATGGTCTTCAAGGGCAGTGTCCTTCGTGGTCTTCCGGTCGGGAAGCTAGGTGACCACCGGTCATGGTGCGGTATCCGTCGCATGAAAGACAGAGAGCTTCGACGCGACCCGGGGGCGCCGATCTCATGCCGGGCACCGCAATACACCGGTCAGCGCACGAGCAGGTCGATCACGCCCGTCAGGTCCTCCTCGCCGCTGCCCTCGGCCAGGCGACGGCGCATCAGCTCGAAGTAGGGGCTCAGCAGTTCCGGGCTGACCCCCTGCTGCTCGGCGGTATTCAGGAAGGTCGGCGTGCCGGCCACCTGCATGGCGAGGCTGGAGACGACGCCCTTGGTGTAGTCGCCGCTGCGCAGCTGGTCGGCGGTCTGGTGAACGGCCGGGGCCATCGCGACGAGCCAGTCGGCGAGCAGCGGGGCGAGCGCCGCGGGGTCGATGTCCTCCTTGCGGATCAGGGCGAAGGCGTGCGCGGCACCGGCGAACATCCCGTACATGGCGCTGAGCAGGGCCACGTCGTGCAGGGCTGCGAAGCTCGCGTCCTCACCGACGTAGGTGGTGCCGGCCGGGACGGCCAGGGTCTCCCGGTGCCGCTCGAACAGCTCTGGCGAGCCGCTGTAGAAGACGTAGCCGCCGGCTTCCGGGAGGCCGATCATCGGCGGGACGGCCATGATTCCGCCGTCCAGGTAGCGGGCGCCGCGCTGACGGGCCCACTCGGCGCGGGCGCGGGCCCGGGCGGGGGTGCTGGTGGTCAGGTTGACCAGGTCTCGGCGGGCCAGATCGGTACCGGCCAGCACCTCCTCGACCGAGGCGTCGCCCAGCAGGCAGACGATGATCAGGGGGTTCGCCGCGACCGCCGCAGCGGCGCTGTCCGCGACCCGTGCC
Organism: Streptomyces tubbatahanensis; assembly: GCF_022699385.1. Lineage (NCBI taxonomy): Bacteria > Bacillati > Actinomycetota > Actinomycetes > Kitasatosporales > Streptomycetaceae > Streptomyces > Streptomyces tubbatahanensis. Next base: position 1,409,983 of record NZ_CP093846.1, read on the forward strand.
CCCTCGGCGGCTAGTGCCGCGGCGCGGGCCGGGGTGCGGTTCCAGACGGTGAGCGGGTGGCCGGCGGCAAGCCAGGTGCGGGCCAGCGCGGTGCCCATCGCGCCGAGCCCCAGCAGGGTGACGGGGGTCTTCTCAGCAGTGTTCTGTGTCATGCCGATGAGGCTGGTCGCAGGCCCGGAGGTGATCAAGTACGCACTTGGCAGTGGGTGGTTACTCCGGGGTGAGCGAGCACGTCACAAGGGGTGGGGCATGGCGACGCTGAACCGGCCGGGTGCACCGGACGGCCACGTCTGCGGGATCGACACCGCGATGGAGGTGATCGGCGGCAAGTGGAAGGTGCTGGTCCTCTGGGCGCTCCACGAGCACCCCTGCCGTCGCTTCGGGGAGCTGCGCCGACTGCTTCCGGGGATCACCGAGAAGGTGCTGGCCTCTCACCTGCGGGAGCTGGAAGCGGATGGCGTCGTGCGCCGTGTCTCCTACGACGAGGTGCCGCCTCGGGTGGAGTACTCGCTGACCGAGGACGGCATGCGCCTCAACGACGCGCTCCAGCCGCTGGCCGCCTGGGGGCGCGAGCGCCCGACCACTCGTGCGCTGGAGAAGAAGACGGGTCAGGGTCTGTGATGAACGTGCTGGTCGCAGCCGTTCGTTGAGGGCCGCGACCAGCACGGTGGCTGCGCAGCGGACGGCGGGGTTGTCGTATCGCGTGACCTACCAGGACAGCGGACGCCTCTCCCCCGGCAAAAGCATTCCGCCGGGGGGCGTATGCCTCGGCGAGCAGCCCCGTGGGAGAGCACGCGCCGGCCCCCTCCGTGTACGACGGGGCGGGGGCCGGCTGCTGCTCGGCCCCTGCGAAAGGGGCCCCGCGCCCGGCCTTCCCGGCTCAGTCGCCCGGTGTCGGTTCGACGCGGTCGATGTCGGCGCGGCGGACGACCGCGCGTCCGACCTCTCCCGCGCGTTCGACCAGCGCGGGGCCGTCCCAGTGCGGGGGCCAGCCGCGCCACAGGCGCAGGCGGCCCGCGACGACGACGGCGGTGAGCTGGTCGCGGCCGGCGAGCCGCACGAGTTCCCACTCCAGGTCCCAGGAGGGGGTGAGCTCGGGGACGTCGAGATCGACGAGGAGGAAGTCGGCGGCCTTGCCGACGGCGATCTCGCCCGTCTTCTTCTTCAGCCCGACCGCGTCGGCGCTGCCCGAGGTGGCGTGGTCGATCCAGAGCCGCCCGGCGCCGCAGACGGAGTCGCCGGTCGCCAGCCCTGAGGTGAGGCGCTGGGCGCTCTCGGCTGCGTCCACCATGCGGAAGCCGTCGCCTCGGGTGCCGTCGGTGCCGGTGCCGAACCGCACGTCCCAGGCGGCCATCGTCGTGGCCTGGGCGACGGCGTTGCCCTTCCACGCGCTGGCGACGGGGTTGTAGCTGATCGCTGCGCCCGTGTCGGCGAGCAGCTTGATCTCGTGGGGGCTGAGCAGCGTGGCGTGCGCGCCGAGCGTGGCCGGGCGGAGGGCGCCGACGTGGTGGAGGTAAGCGAGGGGGCGCCGGCCCACCGACTTGAGGGAGCGTTCGACGGCGGCCAGGTGTTCGTTGACGTGGGTCTGGAAGACGGCGCCCGCCTCCTCGCACATCCGCGCCGTCGCCTTGAGCACCTTCGCTGTGGCGTCCTCGGGCACCGGTATGGCCAGCGAGGGGTGGATGAGTGCGTGTCCGTCCCAGCGCTCCAGGTGCTCCTTGCCGCCCTTGCCGTCGGAGACGACCTTGCTGAGCACGCAGCGGATGCCGGCCTCTTCGGCACCCTTGGCCACCGCCTTCACGTCGACGGGGGCGCGGGTGCCGGCGTCGGCGACGGTGGTGAAGCCGCCGCGCAGCGACTCCAGCGCTGCCAGCTTCGCCGCCAGGTAGGCGCTCTCCTCGTCCAGCGCGTGTTCCAGCGGCTCCCAGACGGTCTTGAAGATCTCGGACGGCTGCCCGAACGCCTGTGCCTTGCCGAAGCTCTGTGTCAGGTGGTGGTGGGCGTCCACGAACCCGGGCATGAGCAGGTGCCCTTCGAGGCGGACGGGGTGGAGGTGGGAATGTCTGGCGGTGAGCTCGTCCGCGGGGCCGATCTCGCGGAAGACGCCCTTCTTGACGAGCACGGCGTGGTCCTTGACGACGCCCTTGGGCAGCAGCACCCGGTCCGGTACGAGCAGCAGCGTGTCCGCGTCGAAGGACTTGGGCCCGAGCTTCTTGCCCCCGGCCTCGGTGTCCCGGTCCTGGGCGTGGGCCGGAGCCGCCGACGCACCGGCGAACAGGCCCGCGGCGCCGGTCGCTCCCGCGCCGGCGAGGAACCTGCGGCGGGCGAGGTCGTCCCGCCTTCCCCCGGGATGCTCTCCCCGGCTTTGGTCCGGAGCCTGTTCCGCGCCCCCGTCCGTGGCGTGTCCGTCGCCCGCGCCCCGGCCCCGTTCATCGCTCGCGTCCGGGTCACGGCCCGTCGTCGTCGGCCGTTCCGGTATCGCCTCGTCCGCCACCGCACACCCCTTCGGCTGATCTTGCTCCGGGAAGGCCACGACCCTAGAGGAGCTCACGGCGCGGAACAAGACTTCCGGGATACGGGATATTCGGATACGTGGGCTACACAGGTGTCGGTCCGACGCGGGGCCGGCCCGTGCACCGGTGGGGACGGTGACACGGGCCGGCGTCTGGGGCGGGCGGAGGGAGGAGGGGGTCAGCCCAGGCGGCTGACGTTCAGCAGGGCGTTGGGCGAGCCGGATCCGGGGTTGCCGACCACGCCGGTCTGCGCGTTGCCGACGAGGGCGTCGCGCACCTGGCCCGGCGAGGCGCTCTGGTGCGCGGACAGGTAGAGCGCCGCGGCGCCCGCGGCGTGCGGGGTGGCCATGGAGGTTCCGCTCATGGTGGTGGAACCGCCGCCGTTGCGCGTGGAGGTGATGCTGCCGCCCGGCGCGAACAGGTCGAGGCAGCGGCCGTAGTTGGAGAAGTACGACCTGCCGTCGCCACGGTCGGTCGAGCCGAGGGTGATGGCCGCGGGCACCCGCGCCGGGCTGGTGTTGCAGGCGTTGCTGGAGTCGTTGCCCGCTGCCACGGCGAAGGTGACGCCGCTGTCGATGGCGCCCTGGACGGCGTTGTCCACGGACGAGCTGGCGCCGCCGCCCAGGCTCATGTTGGCGACGGAGGGGCCGCTGTGGTTCCGCGCCACCCAGTCGATGCCGCCGATGACCTGCGACCACTGGCCCGAGCCCTGGCAGTTGAGCACCCGCACCGCGACCAGGTCGACGTTCTTGGCCACGCCGTAGGAGCGGCTGCCGACCGTGCCGGCGACGTGGGTGCCGTGGCCCTGGCAGTCGCTGGCGTCGCTGTCGTTGTCGATGAAGTCGTAGCCGCTGCTCGCCCGGCCGCCGAACTCCGTGTGCGTCATGTCGATGCCGGTGTCGACGATGTAGGCGGTCACGCCCGAGCCGTCGTTGGGGTAGCTGTAGGAGTTGTCGAGTGCGCCGTCGACCCGGTCGATGCCCCAGGAGGGCGGGCTGGGCTGTGTCCCGGTGGTGTGCGCCTTGCCGTCGGCCTCGACGTACTTGACGCCCGGCGCCGCCGCGAGCTTCTCGGCCTGTGCCTCGGTGGCGCGGAAGGAGAACCCGCGGAAGGCCGCCGAGTACACCTGGCCGACCTCGCCGCCGTAGGCGTCGGTGAGCCGTTCGGCGGTGGCGCGGGCCTGGGTGTGCGCGGTGGCGGACACCGAGGCCTGGCCGTCGAGCGCCACGATGTACTGGCCGGATATCGCGCCGGGCGCGGAGGCGCCGCGGATGGTGCCCTGCTGCGCTTCGGGGGTGGACGCGCCGGCGGTGGCGGCTCCGCTCAGCCCCAGCGCCGTCGCGGTCAGCGCGCCGATGCCCAGGGCCGTGAGGCGTCTGCTGCGCGTACGAGTACCCATGGATACTGCTCCTCGTCGTGGGGGTCGGGGCGGGCGGGGAGCGCCCGTCCGTCTGGCCCACACCCTCGGGCCGCCACCGGAGCAGAACAATCCGGAACGTCATAGGTAGGGGTACGTATTCGCGCGGTGAACGCACGCCGTGGAACGGCGCTTTCCGGCCACGGCACCGCTCAGCGGTGCGCGGCGCCTCCTCCTCCCTCTCCGCCGCGCGCGGCGCCCTCCGGCGGCTCCTCGCAGGCCGGGCGCGTCGTCGCCACCTGCGCGCGCGAGGCCACGTTCAGCTTGCGCAGCACCCGCGCCACGTGCTGCTCGACGGTGCGCGGTGACAGGAACAGCACCTCGGCGATCTCGCGGTTGGTGCGGCCGAGCGCGACCAGCCGCGCCACCTCCGCCTCCCTCGGGGAGAGCGCGCCCCCGTAGCCGCGCCGCCCCCGGCGCGAGGGCACCACCCGCCCGCTCTGGCGCAGGGCGCGGCGGCAGCGCGCCGCGTCCCGGATCGCGCCGAGCGCCTCGAACTCCGCGGCCGCCTGAGCCAGCGCGCCGCTGCCGGAACCCTCGCCCGCCGCCAGCAGGTTGCGCGCCGCGGCCTCTCCCGTGCGGGCGGCGGAGTAGGGCTGCGGCAGCGCGGCGTAGGCGGCGCGCGCCTCGGTGAACGCGTCGACGGCGTCCTGCGGGCGCCCCTGTGCGGTGGCGAGGATGCCCTGGCAGGCCCGGTGCGCCGCGGCGGCCAGCGGAGCGTCGCGCCCGGCGAGCCGCTCGCCGAACTCCACGGTCAGCGCCGCCGCCTCCGCGTGCCGCGCCCGGCGCACGAGCGCGGCGACCGCCATCGGCGTCAGGTCGGCCGCCCACGTCCAGATGCCCTTCTTGCGGATGCGCGCCACCGCGCGCAGTGCCTCGGCGCAGCCGGCCTCCGCGTCACCGCACGCCAGCCGCAGTCTGGCCAGGGCAGCCGAGGCGGCTGCCAGTATGGTGGCCGGCGCGTTGGCGGGATCGGCCGGGCCCGCGTCCCGCAGCCTGGCCTCGGCCTCCTCCCACTCGCCGCGCGCCGACGCCAGCAGCCCCAGCACCAGATGGGCGTCGGCGGCGATGCCGGAGACGCCGCCGACCAATCCCAGCGCGTTGCGGGCCCGCTCGGCGAGCCCGTCCCAGTGGCCGGTGTACCAGGCCAGGCGCAGCGCGGTGCCCTCGACGATGCTCTCCAGGTACGGGGCTCCGCACTCGGCGGCGAGCCGGCGGCCCTCCAGCCGGTAGCGGCGGGCGGCCTCGTAGTGGCCCAGGCAGGTGGCCGCGTCCGCGATGTTGCCGCAGGCGCGGGCGACTTCGCGGCGCTCGGCGACGGTCCTGCACTGGCCCAGCAGCGCCTCGGCCTGCTCCCACGCGGTGGGCGATCCTGTGGACAGCCGCAGGGAGAGGTGGTTGCCGCGCACGGCGATGCGCAGCGCGCCGTCCGTGCGGGCGGCGACCAGTTCCTCGGCCCGCTCGATCCACCGCTCGTGGACGTGGAGCGGCTCGTCTCCCCAGCTGGGCATGGCCAGTGCGGCCATGCCGCGGGCGGCGAGGGCGGGCCGCTCGCGCAGCTCGGCGACCGCCGTGGCGGTGTCGGCGCGCCCTTCCCGGTAGCGGCCTGCCTGGTTGTTGAGCAGCAGTCCGAGGTTGAGCCGGATCTCGCCGCGCAACCCCTCGGGCAGGCCCGCGTCGCGCAGGACGCGGCGCAGCAGTCCGGTGGCACGGCGGTGGGCGAGTCCGACGGCGGCCTCGGTGGAGAGCCGGGCGGCGAGCCGGCCGCGCTCCCGCGTCGGCAGCCGGTCATCGCACAGCAGTTCCTCCAGCAGCTCCACCACGAGCGCGGTGTCGCCCATGGCGTGCGCGGCGTCCACGGCCTGCTCGCAGTACCGGTACCAGGCGCTCCAGTCGCCGCACAGCCGGGCGTGGTAGGCCAGCCGCACCAGCGGCTGCGGGTCCCTGCGGGCCAGCGCGGTCAGCGCCTGCCTGTGCAGCAGGTGGCGGTCGGGGCCCGGCAGCGTGGAGTAGACCGCCTGCTGGGCGAGCGTGTGCCGGAAGCCGTACCGTCCCCCGTCCTCCTCGTGGAGCATGCCCGCCTGCAGGGCCTCGCGGAGGGCGGCGCCCGCGGCGGGGGCGCGCTCACCGGTACGCGGCTGCGGCACGAAGGCAGCCATTACGTCCGCGATGAGGTCCTCCTCGGCCGGTACGCGCACCACCGCCGCGGCGCGTACCGCGTCGGCGGCGGCGGCCGACAGCTGCGCCATGCGGTCCGCCGTCGCCTCCATGAGGAGCGCGGGGACCCGCATGTGCGCGAGCCCTTCCCAGTCGAGACGCTGCCCGCCGCGGGCGCCGGCCGAGAGCACCCGCACCGTCTCCTCCAGCACGAAGGGGATGCCGGCCGTGGTGCGGTGCAGCTCGGCCGCCAGTTCCTCGGTCGGGGGACGGCCGCCGGTCATGGCGGCCGCCAGCGCGGACACGGCCGCCGGGTCCAGCGGGTGCAGGGGGACGCGGATCTCGGTGGTGCCGGGCGGACAGCGGTGCGCCCGGCCCAACGGCAGCCCGCCGGCGGGCAGGTCCTCGCGCCGGTAGCTGAGCACCAGGGACAGTCCGGGAGGCGGGGCGTCGACGAGGAACCGCAGCAGGTCGCGCGTCCCGTCGTCCGCCCAGTGCACGTCCTCCACCACGACCACGGTGTCGCCGAGCGCCTCAAGCAGCGCGCGCACGGCGCGGAAGAGCCGGTGCTGGGTGGCCCGGTGGTCAGCCGGCGGGTCGGGCGCGGGCGGCAGGACGGCGGCCAGCTCGGGCATGTAGGCGCGCAGGGCGCCGCAGACGGGGTTCAGCCGGGAGGGCAGGTCCTCGCCCAGCCCGCGCAGCAGGTCGACGACCGGGCCGTAGGGGAACGGCTCGCGCAGCGGCAGGCAGCTGCCCGCCAGTACCCGGCGTCGCGGGGCACCGGGGCGCCCGGCGGCCTCGCGGAGCGCCTCGTGGATGAGCCGGGTCTTGCCGATCCCGGCCTCGCCCTCGACGAAGGCCACGGAGGGTGCGGTGGCGAGCGCCTCGCGCAGGGCGCCGAGTTCGTCACCGCGGCCGACGAACCGGGAGGTCTGCGGGGATCTGAGAACCGCGTACGGCACGGGGCCACCTCCACCGCCACGATCGGTCCAAAGCGACGAAACGCGCGGACCGCGTGGGCGTTCAGGATTCGGACAGGGATCGGCGGTCAGCATCCTCCGTGTGTTACCCGCCGACAACAAGCCCCACGGGCCCGCGCGCACCGGGTGACCTCCCTCTCCGCCCTTCCGCCCGGCCGTCCCCCGCACCACGAGGCGCACGTTTCACCCTGTTCGCGGTGGTAACTCCCGGATCGAGACGGTGACGGGACGGCGCGCAGGCGGGAGGCCGGTGTGGGCAAGGACCGGAAGGTACGCGAGGGCGACCGGGTGTCCTGGGCGAGCCACGGGAGCCGCGCGGTCGGCACGGTGAAGAAGAAGATCACCGGGCGGAAGCGCGCGGCGGGTCGCACGGTGGACGCCTCACCCGAGGAGCCGCAGTACGAGGTGGAGAGCGAGAAGTCCGGCCGGCGGGCCGTGCACAAGCCCCGCTCGCTGCGGAAGAGGGACGGTGACTAGGCGTGGCCGTCGCGGACGACACGGTGATCGCTGAGTTCGGCGAGGCCGTGAACATGACCCCCGCCCAGCTGGAGCGCTGGCTGGAGCGCGAGGAGTCCCGCCAGGTGGGGCAGAAGGACGGGAGCGGCGAGAGCACCGGGCACGCCTCGGGGCGGTACATCGTCGAATTGCAGCGCAAGAAGAAGGGCGAGCTGACCGACGAGGACGTGGCCCACATGCGCAAGGTGGTCGGCTACGTCCGCCGTCACCTCGCCCAGCGCCCCTCGGGGGACGTGCGCGAGTCCCCGTGGCGCTACTCGCTGATGAACTGGGGCCACGACCCGTGCGGCGACGGCGGGAGCACCGGGTGAACGGACTGCCCGCGCACAGCGACGTCGTGATCGTGGGGGCCGGTCTCGCGGGCCTGGCGGTGGCCCGGCGGCTGCGGACGCGCGGGATGGACGTGCTGGTCCTCGAAGCGGGCGACGGGGTGGGCGGGCGGGTCCGTACCGACGCGGTGGACGGCTTCTTGCTGGACCGCGGGTTCCAGGTGGTCAACACCGCCTACCCGCAGCTCGCCCGGCACCTGGACGTCGGCCGGCTCGACGTACGCGCGTTCGACAGGGCGCTGCGGGTGCACACCGGCGGCCGCCAGGTGGAGCTGGGCGACCCGCGCCGTGACCCGCGCGCGGTACGCGAAGCGCTGGCCGCGCCGATCGGCTCGCCCCTGGCGAAGGCGGCGCTGGCCGCGCACGCCGCCGCCGTCGCCTACCTGCCGGCTCGCGTGCTGCTGCGCCGCCGTGACGTGCCCTCGGTGGCGGCGTGGCGGCGGCGCGGGATGGGCGGGAGGCTCACCGAGACGGTGCTGCGCCCGTTCTTCACCGGGCTGACGTGCGACCCCGCGCAGGTGACCTCCAGCCGGTTCACCGATCTGATGCTGCGCATGTTCGTGCGGGGCGAGGCCGGCGTGCCGGACGCCGGCATGCAGGAGATCCCCGAACAGCTCGCCCGTCAGCTGCCCGAAGGGACGGTGCGGCTGCACACCGAGGTGCGCGAGGTCGGCCCGGGGCGGGTCGTGACCGACCAGGGTCCTGTCACCGCGCGCGCCGTGGTCGTCGCCGCCGACGCCGCGAGCGCGGCCCGCCTGGTGCCCGCGCTCACACCCCCGCGCTGGCGCGGCCTGACCACCTTCTACCACCGCCTGGAGGGCGGCCCCGACCTGGACGCGACACTGCTGGTGGACGCCGACCCCTCGCCGGTGACCAACACCGTGCCCGTCAGCGCGGCCGCCCCCTCCTACGCGCCGCCGGGGGTGACCCTGCTGGCCACCACCTCCGTCCACGCGGAGGGGAGCGTCGTGGCCGACGAGGGCCGCGTCCGCGCGCGCCTCGCGCAGCTGTACGGCACCGGGACCGGCGCGCTCGACCACGTGGCCACCTACGCCGTGCCCCGCGCGCTGCCCGCCATGACCGCGCCGCACCGCTTCAGCCGCCCACCCGTGGTCGGCGGCGTCGTGGTGTGCGGCGACCACCGGGCCACCAGCTCGCTGGAGGGCACCCTCGCCTCGGCGGAGCGGGCGGCGGACGCCGTCACGACCCGCCTGCGGGGCGGCCCCGGGTAGCGGGAACCGCGGTCTCCACAGCCCCGAGCAGCAGCGGGTCCCCGCCGGAGCGGCGGCACCCGCCGCTCCGGCGGCCATCCGGGTGACGCCGCCGCGCCGCCCCGCCCCCGCGCCGCCCGGCCGCCCCCGCGGGTACGCACACTGGGGCGGGCCGACGGGACGGAGACGGGACACGGTGGGCGACCACGGGCGAGGGGCACGCGCGACAGACGTCGCCATCGTGGGGGCGGGTGCCTCGGGGCTGTCACTCGCCTGGCGGCTGTGCGGCCTGCCGGCCGCGGTGCGCCCGCACGTCACCCTCCTCGACGCGCCCGCGGGGCCGCACCGGCCGCCCGAGCGCACCTGGTGCTACTGGGAGGAGCCGGGCGGCGAGTTCGACAGCGCCCTCACCACCTCGTGGGGGCGGCTGCGGGTACGCGCCCACGACGGCGGCGCCGTGACGGTCCGGCCCGCGCCGCTGCGGTACAAGATGCTGCGCTCGCCCGCCTTCGCCGCGTTCGTGCGCCCCCGTCTGGAGCGCCACCCCGGGCTGCGGCGCCTGGTCGCCCACGTCGGCGAGGTGAGGGACGTGCCCGGTGGCGCGCTCGTGCGCGGGGTCGCCGAGGACGGCCGGGAGGTCGCCGTCCGCGCGCGCTGGGTGTTCGACTCGCGGCCGCCCCCGCGCCCGCCCCGCGCACGGACCCGGCTGGTGCAGCACTTCCGCGGCCTGCTGGTGCGCACTTGGGCCCCCGCCTTCGATCCGGGCGTGGCCGACCTGATGGACTTCCGCACGCCCCAGCCCGCGGGTGGTCTCTCGTTCGGCTACCTGCTGCCGTGCAGCCGCACCGAAGCCCTCGTGGAGTACACCGAGTTCTCCCCCGCCGTGCTGGACGACGCGGGATACGAGGCGGCCCTGACCGGATACGCGCGAGACGTGCTGGGGCTGGGCGCGTACGAGGTCACCGGCGTCGAGGAGGGCGTCATCCCCATGACGGACGGGCACTTCGCCCGCCGGGCGGGCGCCGCCGTCTTCCGGATCGGCACGGCGGGCGGGGCGACCAGGCCCTCCACGGGGTACACCTTCGCGGCGATCCAGCGCCAGACCCGGCACATCGCGGCAGCCCTCGCCCGGGGCCGCACGCCGCTCCCGCCGCGTGCCTACCCGCGCCGGGCGCTGGCGATGGACGCGGTGCTGCTGCGGGCCCTGCACAGCGGGCGGCTGGACGGGCCCGCGTTCTTCACCGGGCTGTTCGGCGCCGTGCCGGCGCGGCGGCTGCTGCGCTTCCTCGACGGTGCCAGCACCCCGGCCGAGGAGGTGGCCCTCGGCCTGCGCACCCCCGTACGCCCCATGCTGCACACCGTCGCGGAGCTGCCACTGCTGCGCCGCACGCCGACCTGACCCTCCCCGCCGGAAGGCTCCCATGACGCTCTTGCGCGACCAGGCGCTGTCCGCCGCGTTCGACCACGCGGCCCCCACCTACGACCGGCTGGTCGGGGCCAATCCGGGCTACCACGCCCAACTGCGCCGCTCGGCCCGGCGTCTGGCGCTCCCCTGGGACGGGCTGGGCATGCGGCTGCTGGATCTGGGGTGCGGTACGGGCGCCTCCACCGCGGCGCTGGCGGCGGCGGCTCCGCTGGCGGAGATCGTGGCGGTGGACGCGTCGCCGGGCATGCTGGAGCGGGCGGCCGCCAAGCGGTGGAGCGCGGGCGTCTCCTTCGTCCACGCCCGTGCCGAGGAGCTCGAAGCGGCCGGGATCACCGGGCCTTTCGACGCGGTGTTCGCCGCCTACCTCTTCCGCAACGTCACGGATCCCGACGCGGTGCTGCGCACCGTGCGGGACCTGCTGCTGCCCGGCGGGCGGCTGGCGGTGCACGAGTACGCGCTCGGGGACGGCCCTGCCCCCCGTGCGGTGTGGCGGGCCGTGTGCGACGGGATCGTCCGCCCGCTCGGTGCCCTGTGCGGCGACTCGCCGCTCTACCGGCACCTGTCGCTGTCCGTGCGGACGTTCGACTCGGCGCAGGCGTTCGCCGGGCGGATGGCCCGCCAGTGCTTCCGCGGCGTACGGGTGCTGCCGGTGCCCGGATGGCAGACGGGCATCGTGCACACGTTCGTGGGCTCGGTGCCCACGTCCCTCCCGGCGGTGGCCCGGTGACCGCCCGGAGCACACGCGGCGCGGGGGCACGGCGCGGCCTGGACCGGCGCGCGTGCGTGCTGCACCCCGCGCCCGGACGGCCGCGCTGTGCGGAGCCGGCTCCCCGGGTGGCCGTCGTCGGCGGCGGCATCGCCGGGCTCGCGGCCGCCACGGGACTGGCCGAGCGGGGCGTGCGCGTCACGGTGTACGAGCGGGAACAGGCGCTGGGCGGACGGCTGGCGGGCCGCACCGTGCGGCTGCGGGACGGCTCCGGGGCGACGATGAGCCGCGGCTTCCACGCCTTCTTCCGCCAGTACTACAACCTGCGGGGGCTGCTGCGGCGGGCCGATCCGGGGCTGACGACGCTGCACGGCCTGCCCGACTATCCGCTGCGGCACAGCGCCGGGCTGTCCGACAGCTTCAGCCGCGTCCCGCGCACCCCGCCCTGGAGCGCGCTCGGATTCGCGGCGCTCAGCCCCACGTTCGGCGTACGGGACCTGGCCAGGATGCGGCCCCGCGCCGCACTCCCCCTGCTGGACGTGCGGGTGCCCGAGGTGTACGAGCGCCTCGACGGCACCAGCGCCCGCGACCTGCTGGCCGCCATCAGGTTCCCCGAGGCGGCGCACCACCTGGCGTTCGAGGTCTTCTCCCGCAGCTTCTTCGCCGACCCGGGTGAGCTGTCGGCGGCCGAGATGGCGCTGATGTTCCACATCTACTTCCTCGGCTCCAGCGAGGGCCTGCTCTTCGACGTGCCCGACGAGCCCTATCCGCAGGCGCTGTGGGAGCCGCTGGGACGCTACCTGGAGAAGCTGGGCGTCGAGCTGCGCACGGGCGAGTTCGTCCGCGAGGTACGGCCGTCGGGCGGCGGCCTGACGCTGGCCACCGGCGGCGGCGAGGAGACCTGCGACGCGACCGTGCTGGCGCTGGACCCCGCGGGGCTGCGCGCGCTGGCCGGCGCCTCCGGGCAGCTGGCCGATCCCGGGTGGCGGGCGCGGGTGGGGCGGCTGCGCACGGCGCCCCCCTTCCTGGTCTCACGGCTGTGGCTGGACCGTCCCGTGGCGCGTGAGCGGCCCGGCTTCCTGGGCACGAGCGGCTACGGGCCGCTGGACAACGTCAGCGTGCTGGAGCGCTGGGAGGGCGAGGCGGCGCGCTGGGCCGCGCGCACCGGCGGCTCCGTGGTGGAGTTGCACGCCTACGCCCTCGACCCGGACGCAGACCGCGGGCGGACCCAGGAGCGGCTGCGCGCGGAACTGGCCCGCGTCTACCCGGAGACGGGGACAGCGAGGACCGTGGACGCGCTGCACGAGTGGCGTGGCGACTGCCCCCTCTTTCCGGTGGGCGGCTACCGCGACCGGCCCACCGTCCGCACCGGCGATGCGCGGGTGGTGGTCGCGGGGGACGCGGTGCGTACCGGGCTGCCCGTGGCGCTGATGGAACGCGCGGCCACCAGCGGGTTCCTCGCCGCCAACGCGCTGTTGGCCGGGTGGGGCGTACGTGGCCAGACGCTGTGGACGGTGCCGCGGCGCGGCCGCTCGGCGCCGCTGCGGGCACTGGCGCGGCTGGGCTGAGGAGCCCCGCCACGCGCGCCCCTCACGCGCGCCCCTCACGCGCGCCCCTCACCCCGGGAAGCGGCGGGTGCTGCGCAGGTGCCAGCGGCGTTCGGCGTAGGCGAGGTCGTCGAGCCACAGCCGCCTGGCGCCCGTCCGCAGCAGGGTCCGCAGCACCGGCGCGCAGGCGCGGGCGAGCGCGAACCCGGCGCGGGGCGAGTGCGCCACGACCGCCTCGGTCACCAGGGTGCGGGGCTCGCCCGACGCCTCGGACTCCAGCGGGGTCGCGTGCGTCTCGACGACGGAGCCGCGCCCCTCCCCCGCGGTGATGTGCATGACGACGGTGCGCGGTTCCGGTGCGGTGAACACGGCCCGCACCGGCACCACCGCCCGCCCCGCCACCTTGAAGGAGACGTCGACCACGAAGCCGTCCGACATCTCACCGCCCGGCGCCCCGTCCCGCGGTGCCTCGTCGGGGGTGCTGACCACCGTCAGGTCGACGAAGGAGTACGGGTGGAACCAGGCGCCGTGCCAGGGGTCGAGGCGGTTGGCGACGATGTCGTCGGGCGTGCAGCGGCCGACGGCGGTGTGCACGGCCTCGACGGAGCGCCCGGGCCGCGGCCTGGTGGGCACGACGGGCCGGTCGGTGGGCTCCTCGCCGCCCGCCCCGTCGAGCCGCACCCAGGCCAGTACCCCGTCGTCGTAGGCCGGATACGGCTCCCAGCCGGGCCTCGGCCGCCCGTCGAAGGCCATGCCGTGCCAGTGGCAGACCAGTTGCCCGCAGCGCACCGGACTGTCCTTCAGCGGCGCCCCCAGGTGCGGGCAGGCGCCGGCTCCCGCGCGGATCCTGCCCTGCGCGTCGTACCAGGCGACGACCTCCACTCCGGCGACGGTCCGGCCCAGCGGCCTCCCCCGGGTCATCTCCCGCGCCGCGCCGAGCACGTACCAGTTGCCCGAGGGCCGCTTGCCCGCGCGGCGCAGCGCGTCCTCGATGAGCCCCGCCCGTGCCGCACGCCAGGTGGGCCGCTGGCGCTCCCAGGGGACCGCGCGCCGGCGCAGGGCCAGCGGGGTCCGGCGGGTGCGTGGGGGCGCGGGCGGTGCACCGTCGGTCATGGTGCCTCCATCAGCTCAGGGTGCGGGGCGGGGGCGGCCGGGTGGTGGCGCGCGAAGCGGTGCGGCCCTGGGCGGCCGTCGCGGTCCTGGGGCCGCGCACCGGGGTGCGGGGCGCGGTACGCGGCGCGCAGCCGCACGGCGGCGACCCGGCTCACGCCGTCCAGCGCGAGGACGGCACGGCGGCGGCGCGGCACGACGGCTCTGCGGTGCAGCACGTCGAAGCCGTTGTCCGCGATGGTCTCCAGGATCGCGCCGTAGAGGACGAACGCGGTCCTGATGCACGGTCTGGCGCGCGGGTCGAGCATGTCGAGGCCGGGGCGGGCCCGGCGGTAGACCCCGCGGGTGAGGTCGAGCGCCGCGGCGAGGGCCGCCGTGACGCGGGGGTCCGCGCGCCCGGTGTCGCGGCTCCAGCGCAGCAGCGCGCGGTCGACGCCGAAGGAGCCCAGCAGGTCCTCGGGCAGGTAGACGCGGCCCCGGTCGAGGTCCTCGCCCACGTCGCGCAGGAAGTTGGTCAGCTGGAAGGCGACACCGAGGGCGGCGGCGTGCGGTGCGGCCTCCTCGCGGGGGACGACGGTGCCCAGGACCGGCAGCATCTGCAGTCCGATGACGGCGGCCGAGCCGTGCATGTAGCGGTGCAGGTCGGCGTAGGTGGGGTAGCGGGTGACGGTCAGGTCGCTGCGCATGGACGCCATGAAGTCGGCGAAGTGGCGGTGGTCGATGGCGTAGCGGGCCGCGGTGTGTGCCAGGGCCCGGACGACGGGCGGCGCTCCCGTGCCTGTGCCCTCACCCGTGCCGGTGCGCAGGGCGGAGGCCAGGTGGCCGTCCATCGTGTCGAGGGCGGCCGCGCGCCGGTCCGCTCCCGCGGGGTCGCCGGGACCGCCGGGGCCGGCCGGATCACCCGGGGCACCCGGGGCGCCGGGGTCGTCGACGATGTCGTCGGCCCAGCGGGCGAAGCCGTACAGGGCGTGGACGGCCGGACGGCGGTCGAGGGGCAGCAGCCGGGTGGCGAGGAAGTAGGTCTTGCCGTGGCGGGCGTTGAGCCGGCGGCTGAGCCGGTAGGCGTCGCGGAGGGCCGGTTCTGTGATCCCCGCGGCGTCGAGTTCACGTTCCGTCATGGGCGAGCGGCCTTCCTGCGGTGCGGGCCCCGGCCGGGGTGCGTGGCGCTCGGCCGGTCGTTGTGGAAGGGGCGCCCGTGAGGCGGGCGGCGGCGAGCTTGCCCGAGAGCAGCACGGTCGGTACGCCGACCCCCGGCGTGGTGCCGCAGCCGGCCAGGACGGCGTTGTCGGTGCCGCGCACGAGGTTGCGGGGCCGGAAGGGGCCGGTCTGGGCGAAGGTGTGCGCGACGGAGAACGGCGTGCCGGCTGCCAGGCCCTGGGCGCTCCAGTCGGCGGGGGTCACCATCAGCTCGTCGTGCACCGAGTCGGCGATGCCGCTCAGGCCCCGCCGCTCCAGGTGGCCCAGCAGCGCCTCGCGGTAGCCGGGGGCCAGGTCGCGCCACTGCCGGGCGCTGGGGCCGAGGTCGGTGTTGGGGCAGGGGGCGAGGACGTAGTGCAGGTGCCGGCCCGGCGGCGCCAGCGCGGGGTCCGTGGCGGTCGGGCGGGTGATCAGCAGCGAGGGGTCGCTCATCAGGCGGCCCTGGCGGGTCAGTTCCCGGAAGGTACGCTGCCAGGCCGCGCCGAACGAGAGGGTGTGGTGGGCCAGTTGCGGCCAGGTGCGGTCGGTCCCCAGGTGCAGCACCACCGCCGAGGGCGCGTGCCGCAGGGCCAGCGGGCGGCGCGGCCGGTGGCCGAGCAGGGCGTAGGAGGTGGGCAGGTCGGGGGTGAGGACGACGGCGTCGCAGGGGACGCGCTCGTCGTCGGTGAGGACGGCGCTCACCCGCTGCCCCGACCGCTCCAGGCTCCGCACGCGCCGCCCGTAGCGCAGGTCGGCTCCCGCGTCCCGCGCCGCGTCCGCCATGGCGCGGGGCAGTGCGTGCATGCCGCCGCGGGGGAAGAAGACGCCTGCGACGGTGTCCATGTAGGCGATGACGGCGTAGGCCGCGAGCGCCCGTTGCGGCGGGACTCCCGCGTACAGCGCCTGGAAGGTGAAGACGCGCCGCAGCCGGTCGTCGGGCAGGAAGCGGGCGATGCGGGTGTCCAGCCTGCCGAAGCCGCCCAGCGCGGCCAGGCGGGCGAGGTCGGGGTGGAGGAGTTGGAGCGGGGTGTCGAAGTTCGCGTCGATGAAGCGCCGCATCTGGACCCTGTAGAGCCGTCGCAGCCAGTCGCGGAGCCGCAGGTAGCCGTCGGCGGCCTCGGCAGAGGCGAAGCGGGCGATCTCCGCGGCCATGGCCTCGGGGTCGCTGTGGACGTCCAGGCGGCTGCCGTCGGCGAAACGCGCACGGTAGGCGGGGTGCAGGGGAACGAGGTCGAGCCTGTCGGCGAGGGAGTCGCCGACGGCGGCGAAGGCGTCCGCGACCAGCTCCGGCATCGTCAGCACGGTGGGTCCCGTGTCGATCCGGTACCCGGAGCGTTCGACGCGTCCCGCCCTGCCTCCTGGACCCGGTGCGCTCTCCAGGACGGTCACCCGGCGTCCGGCGCCGAGCAGGTGCAGCGCGGCGGAGAGGCCGGCCAGTCCGGCGCCGACCACGACGACGTGGTCGCAGCGGCCCGCGACGCCCCTCACCGCCCGGCTCCGGCCCGCCACCGCACCCGCGCCGCCGCATGCGCGGCTCGTGCCTGCGGGTGGCGCTTCGTCGCGCTGCGGCGCATCGCGGCCCTTCCCTCGTGTGCTCGGCGGCGCCGTCGCACGCGGGGTGCGGCGCCGTCTGCCAGTCGACCACGCGAGCGGGGCGCCCGCGCCGTGACCGCTCCGGCGGGCGCACCCCGGCAGCCGAGGGCTACCCGAACGGCCGTACGCACGGGCGAGGGGCGCGTCTGGGATGCTGGGGCGGCCCGCAGCGGGCGGGCCGGCGCGCCGGTGAGCCCGCGCCGCGCGGGGCGGCCACTGTGTTCAGCGGCCGCCGTGGCTCGCACCGGCCGCCGCGCTGACGACGAGGACTGCTCACCTCCGTGTATGACATACCGTTCACGACGGTCGCGATGCTGTGCGTGGCCGCCGCCCTGGCCGGCTGGATCGACGCCGTCGTCGGGGGCGGAGGGCTGCTCCAGCTGCCCGCTCTGCTGATCGCGCTGCCGCATCTGCCGCCCGCCTGGGCGCTGGGCACCAACAAGGCGGCCGCCGTGGTGGGTACCTCGGCAGCGGCGGTGACCTACGCCCGCAAGACCCCGCTCGACCTGCGGCTCGCGGCCCGTCTCGGGCTCGTCGCGGCGCTCGCCTCGCTCGGCGGCGCGTTCTTCGCCGCCGGGGTGGACAGCGCGGTACTGCGTCCGCTGATCATCGTGCTGCTGCTGGCGGTCGCCGCGTTCGTCGTGCTGCGACCCCGCTTCGGGCACACCCCGGGCGGCGCGGCCGCCCGGGCCCGTGTGCTGAGCGCCTTCGCCGTCGCGGGCGTCGGCATCGGCTTCTACGACGGGCTGCTGGGGCCCGGCACCGGCACCTTCCTGGTGATCGCCCTGGTGGCGCTCCTCAACATGGACATGGTCAACGCCTCGGCCACCACGAAGGTCGTCAACGTCTGCACCAACATCGGCGCGCTGGCCATGTTCACCTGGCAGGGCACGGTGCTGTGGGGCCTCGCCTCCGTCATGGCACTGTGCAACATGGCCGGCGCGTTCGTCGGCGCGCACATGGCGCTCAAGCGGGGCAGCGGCTTCGTACGCGGCGTGCTCCTGGTGACGGTCGTCGCCCTGGTGGGGAAGCTCGCCCACGACCAGTGGTGGGCCAGCTGACCGCGGCCACCAGCGGTTCCGCCGCGGCTCAGCCGTGCCGCAGGTGGTCCCGCAGCTCGCGGGCCACCTGCGCCATCAGAGCCTCGGCACCCGGCTGGGTGGCGGCCGGCACACGGGACTCCGTCAGGGCCGCGACGGCGTAGACGGCGCCGTCGGCGTGCTGGACGACCCCCACCTCGTGGCGGAGGTTGAGCAGCGTGCCCGTCTTGGACGACCAGGACGAGGAGTCGGAGCTGAAGTCGGGCGCGAGCCGGTGGCGCATCACGTTGTCCCCCATCAGCGTGCGCAGACGCGCGGTCACCTCCGGGTGCACGGCCGACGGGGTCCACACGGCCTGGAGCAGATCGGTGAAGGCCCGCGCCGTACCGGTGTTGGCGCGGGTGACATCGAGCTGCGGCAGCCGGTGGCCGCGCCCGACGGTGCCCGCGTCGATGGCCAGCGAGTGGGCCAGGTGCGCCTCCTGGGTGCGCAGGCGCTCGACGGGGGTGTCGGTCAGTTCGTCCATCGTGTGGCGGACGGCGATGCCGGTGAGCCCCAGTTCCCCCAGCAGGGCGTCCACGCGCGCCGGCGGGGTGAGGCCGAACAGCGCGTCGGCCGCGGTGTTGTCGCTGAGGGAGGTGGCCAGGTAGAGCAGGTCGTCGACCGCGACCCTGGCCGGGTGCCGGAACCGGGTCAGCCCGGTCGGCCCCGGCCGGGTGATCCGCCCGGGGCTCACCTCCAGCGCCCTGTCCCCCTCCAGTTCGCCGCGCCGGACGCGTTCGAGGGTCGCTATCGCGAGCGGCAGCTTGACCAGGGAGGCGACGGGCAGTTCGGTGTCGGGCTCGATACCGATTTCGTCGCCGGTGTGCAGGTCGCGCACGAGGAACGAGCCGGACAGGCCGCCGTCGCGCAGGTCCTGGCGCAGCGTGCGGAGCAGTCCCTCGGCCGTCATGTGCGCGTCGTCCCTTCGTCCTTCGGCTCGGTTGCCGCTGTGTCTGTTGCTGATGTGTCGGTTGCTGGTGTGGTGGTTGTCGCTTTGCGGGTTGTCGCTGGGTCGGTTGTCGCTGAGTCGGTGACGGTGTCGGTGTCGGTGTCTGGGTAAGCTGTCCGGCCCGTCACTCTGGCGGGGTGCCGCGGGAGTGCGGCGGTCCCCCTCGCCGCGTACGGTCGGCGGCCGGCCGCCGGTGGGCCGCTCCCGCCTCGGCGGGCTCTTCCCCCGCGCCCAGGCAGTGGGCGAGAGCGTCACCGAGGCGGTCGCCGAGCCGTTCGGCGTCGCCCTCCTCCGCGGCGAGGAGACCGTAGGTGCGCTCCATGTCGAGTTCGCCGAGGGGACGCCAGTGCAGAGCGAACTCCTGCGCCTGGACGGGTGAGCACAGCAGCAGGTCGTCGCCGGAGAGCACCTGGGCGGCCGCCTGGGTGAGGCTCGCGGCGACGGACACCTGGGCGGGCAGCAACCCCACGGAGTCGCCCAGGCGCGTGAGGCGGTCACGGACGTGGGGTACGTCGTCCTCGGGCTGGACCCACACCCGCCGGGGGCGCCCGCGTCGGGTGCGGCGGGGGCGGAGGGACTCCAGGAACAGGCGGCGGGCCGCGGGCTCGGCGACCGCGGCGAGGCCGAGCGGTACCGACCAGCGCGCCTGGTCGGGCGGCACCGCGACGAGCGCCGCGCGCACCTGCTGGGAGCGGACCAGGTGCGGCCGCTCGGCGGGCGCCGCGGTCCGCGGGTCGAGGACCAGGCCCAGGCTGCGGGCAGCAGCGGCGAGGCGGGCCAGACCGGGCGTGGGGCAGGTGTCGGGCACGGCCAGGGACACGGGCCGCTGGTGGGCGGTGGCCGCCTCGTGTTCCAGTTCCTCCGCGGCGAGCACCAGGCGGCGGGCGGACGGGAGCAGGGAGCGTCCGAACGGGGTCAGCCGCGCCCTGCGCGAGCTCCGCTCGAACAGCCGCTCACCGACGTGCTGTTCGAGCGCGGCGACGCGGCGGCTGGCGACCGACTGCGACATGCGCGCGGCCGCCGCCCCCGCCGTAAAGCTGCCGCGCTCGCTCACCTGCACGAACGCGCGGCACGCACCCACAAGATCCACGCCTGTCACTCTATGCCGCCGCCACTTCCATGCCGATTGTGCAT
The DNA here is from genome assembly GCF_022699385.1 of Streptomyces tubbatahanensis. Classification (NCBI taxonomy): domain Bacteria; kingdom Bacillati; phylum Actinomycetota; class Actinomycetes; order Kitasatosporales; family Streptomycetaceae; genus Streptomyces; species Streptomyces tubbatahanensis. Next base: position 1,429,829 of record NZ_CP093846.1, read on the forward strand.
GAGGTGGCGCGATCGCGTCTTGGACGGCATGACCGGCGCCGGGTGAGGCTGGGCGGGCCCGTCACTCACGGACCTTTCCCGGAGGCATCGACACCCATGCGAACGACCACAGCCCGACGCACCTCCTTCGCGGCGCTCGGCACGCTGGCACTCGTCCTGCCGCTGACCGCGTGCGGCGAGAGCGCCGCGACCGCCTCCGCCGCGACCTCGACCACTGCCCCGTCCTCCTCCGCTTCCGCCCCGGAGAAGGGCGGCGCGGCGGCGGCGTTCAAGAAGCTGGAAGCGGAGTACGGGGCGCGGCTCGGTGTCCACGCCCTCGACACCGGCTCGGGGCGCGCGGTCTCCTACCACGCGGACGAGCGGTTCGCGTACGCGTCTACGCACAAGGCGTTCACGGCCGCCGCCATCCTGGACACGTACTCGCTGAAGGGGCTCGACGACAAGTCGCTCACCGTCGGCAAGGACGTGCCCGTCGGCCACTCCCCCGTCACCAGCGAGCACGTCGGCCAGCAGCTGACCCTGCGCGAGCTGTGCGAGGCAGCCGTCCGCCAGAGCGACAACGGCGCGGACAACCTGCTGGTCCGCGACTTGGGCGGCCCGAAGAAGCTCGACGCCTACCTGGAAGGCCTCGGCGACGACGTCACGCAGATGAACCGCTACGAGACCGCGCTGACCGAGGCCACCCCGGGCGACAAGCGGGACACCACGACCCCGCGCGCCTTCGCCGAGGACCTGCGCGCCGTCACCCTCGGTGACGCCCTGCACGAGCCGGAGCGTGCCCAGTTGGACGACTGGCTGGACGAGAGCCCGACCGGCACCGGGCTCATCAGGGCCGGGGTCCCCAAGGAGTGGAGCGTCGGCGACAAGAGCGGGGCCGCCAGGTACGGCACCCGCAACGACATCGCCGTCGTCCGCCCGCCGGGTAAGGCGCCCCTGATCGTGACGGTCATGTCGAAGCGGAAGAAGGAGGACGCCGACTACGACGACAAGCTCGTCGCCGAGGCCGCCTCCGTCGTGGCCGACAAGCTCTCCTGACGCACCCGCCGCCGGGAAAGCGGACCGGGGCTCGTGCCACGGCAGGCGCACGAGCCCCGGGTCACGCGCTCACATCCGGTCAGAGGAGACCGAGAACGCCCAGGCCGAGCATGCCGTCACGGTTGCCGAGCTTGAGGGGTCTCTGGTCGGTGGAGGAGCGGCCGTCCTGGTCGCCGCCGGACGGCGCGGGTGCCGAGGCGGCGGGGGCCACCGCCGCCTGGGACGGGGCGGCCTGCGCGACACCGCACAGGGGCACGAGTGCGGTGACCGTCAGGGCGGCGATGGCGGTCGCGATACGAGATGAGCGGGAAAGGCGACGCATGGGGACTCCTTGTCGTCTTGTCAGCTTGTCGGCGTGTCCGTCGCTCCGGCCTGCTCTGCCGTTCCACACGCCTCGGCGGCGCGAACCGGATGTCGACTGGTCGGGGACGTTGCCTCCACGCTGCACCGGGTGACGGAGCGGTGCGCGCGGTAGTGGGCCGGACAGGTCACCCGGGCCCCCGCCCCTCCCACTGTCTCCCGTCACCGCCACGCCACCGCCGCGTCCGCTCAGCGCCTCACTCCGCTCACTCCGCTCACTCCACGGGCCCCGACGGGAACCGGGGCACGTCCTGGGGTGCGAACTGAGGGCGTCTCCTGCGGGCCTGGACGGGATGGCGCCAGCGGCCCTCGTCGAAGGCCACGTCCGCCTCGAACTCGACCACGTGCTCGGGAACGACGCAGCGGTGCGCGAGGAGATCGCGGCTACCCCATCCGGAGCGGAACCGGGCGTCGGTCCAGGGGTGTTCGGGCCCGGCGGGGGTCAGCAGGGGGCCGAGTTCCCGGCGCAGCGCGGTGGTCACCGGAGCGCTCTGGGCCACCATGCGCAGAGCACCGTCCTCGTCGTAGCGCCCCAGCAAGAGCACGTCGGGAGAGGCCAGAGGTCCGGTGACGGCGCCGACGAAGGCCTCCGCCGTGGCGCGGGCGCGCAGCTTGCGCCAGCCGCGCTCGCCGGGTCTGTAGGGCTGGCCGAGGCCCTTGACGACCATGCCCTCGATGCCGACGCGGGCCCACCCGGCGTCGAGCCACTCCTGTGCGCGGGCCGGGTCGGTCGTCATGGGGCACAGGGCCCAGGGCGGCTGGAGGTCGCCGCGGGTGAAGACCTCCTCCAGCAGGGCGCGGCGCTCCCGGTAGGGGCGGTGCATGGTGGTCTCGTCGCCGAGTTGGAGCAGGTCGAAGGCGATGAAGTGGGCCGGGTGGGCGGCCGCGGCCGCCTCGGCGCGCGCTCCGGTGCGCTGGGCTCGCGACTGGAGCCGGCCGAAGCTGACCGCTCCATCCTCGATCACGACCAGTTCCCCGTCGAAGACGGCCTCCTCTCCCAGTGTGGCGGCGGCGCGCAGGAGGTCGGGGAAGCCGGGGCCGAGGTCGGTACCGCGGCGCGACTGGAGGCGTGGCGCGTCGGGGCGCGCGTAGACCAGCGCCCGGTAGCCGTCCCACTTGGCCTCGTACGCCAGCCCGTCCGCGCGGGGCGTCACCTCGACCGTCCTGGCGGTCATCGGGGGGATGGGCGGGGCGAGCCGTTTATCGCCCATATGCCACGTATAGCGCGGAACACCGGAGTGTGCGACCGCAGGCCGCGGACCCCGGGCCGGGGGCGGAGGGGCCGGCCGGCCCCCGGCGCCCGGTGGGGCGGCGCCGGAGTGCCCGGTGGGGCGGCGGATGTGAAGGCAGGCCGCGGGTGTGAAGGCAGGCTGCGGGTGCGGTTAAGAAAGTCTCGATGGACCCCGCGGCCCGCCGTGCGGCAGATTCGTGCCGGCGGCGCACCCTCGCCGCCGCCCCCCCTTTCCCCGCAGGGCCCAGGGCCGGGCCGCCGTCGCGCGGTGCCGCCCCGCCCTGCCGTGGCGCGCGAGACGACAGGAGCCGTGACGTGAAGGCGCTGGTCAAGCAGAAGGCCGAACCCGGGCTGTGGCTGGCCGATGTCCCCGAGCCCCAGGCAGGCCCAGGGGATGTGCTGATCAAGGTGGAGCGGACCGGCATCTGCGGCACCGACCTGCACATCCGCGCCTGGGACGGCTGGGCTCAGCAGGCGGTGGCCGCTCCGCTGGTGGTGGGGCACGAGTTCACGGGTGTGGTCGTGGAGACCGGCCGGGACGTGACCGACATCGAGCCCGGCGACTGGGTCAGCGGCGAGGGCCACCTGGTGTGCGGCAAGTGCCGCAACTGCCTGGCGGGCCGGCGGCACCTGTGCCGCGCCACGGTCGGGCTCGGCGTGGGCCGCGACGGCGCGTTCGCCGAGTACGTGGCACTGCCCGCGCAGAACGTGTGGGTGCACCGCGGCCGCGTCGATCCGGACATCGCGGCGATCTTCGACCCGTTCGGCAACGCCGTGCACACCGCGCTGTCCTTCCCGCTGGTCGGCGAGGACGTGCTGATCACGGGCGCGGGCCCGATCGGTCTGATGGCGGTGGCGGTGGCCAAGCACGCGGGCGCCCGCAACGTCGTCGTCACCGACGTGAGCGAGGAGCGGCTGGAGCTGGCCCGCAAGGTGGGCGCCTCGCTCGCGCTGGACGTCTCGGGCGCGGACATCGCCGAGGGGCAGCGGGCGCTGGGGCTGCGCGAGGGCTTCGACGTCGGGCTGGAGATGTCGGGGAACCCGGCGGCCCTGCGGGACATGCTCGCCAACATGACCCACGGCGGGAAGATCGCGATGCTCGGGCTGCCCGCCGAGGACTTCGCCGTGGACTGGGCCCGGATCGTCACCTCGATGATCACCATCAAGGGCATCTACGGCCGGGAGATGTTCGAGACCTGGTACGCGATGTCGGTGCTGCTGGAAGGCGGCCTGGACCTCGGCCCGGTGATCACCGGCAGGTACGGCTACCGCGACTTCGACGCCGCGTTCGACGACGCGGCCGGCGGCCACGGCGGCAAGGTCGTCCTGGACTGGACCCGCTGAACCGCCGCCCAGGACCCGCACCCGCCCCCGCCGCCCGGTACGGCGGCGCGGCCCCCGTCCCCGTTCCCTCCCAACCCCTGGAGAGCTGACACCATGTTCGACTCCGTACGCGACGAGCTGCGCGCCACCCTCGAGGAGATCAGCGCCGCCGGGCTGCACAAGCCGGAGCGGGTCATCGGCACCCCGCAGTCCGCGACGGTCGAGGTGACCGGCGGCGGGCGCCCGGGCGAGGTCCTCAACTTCTGCGCCAACAACTACCTGGGTCTGGCCGACCACCCCGAGGTCGTCGCCGCGGCCCACCAGGCGCTGGACCGCTGGGGCTACGGCATGGCCTCGGTCCGCTTCATCTGCGGCACGCAGGAGGTCCACAAGGAGCTGGAGGCGCGGCTTTCGGGCTTCCTCGGCCAGGAGGACACCGTCTTGTACTCCTCCTGCTTCGACGCCAACGGCGGCGTGTTCGAGACGCTGCTGGGCGAGCAGGACGCCGTGATCTCCGACGCCCTCAACCACGCCTCGATCATCGACGGCATCCGGCTCTCGAAGGCCCGCCGCCTGCGCTACGCCAACCGCGACATGGCCGACCTGGAGCAGCAGCTGGAGAAGGCGCGGGACGCGCGGCGGCGGCTCATCGTCACCGACGGCGTCTTCTCCATGGACGGCTATCTGGCGCCGCTGCCCGAGATCTGCGACCTGGCGGAGCGGTACGACGCGATGGTGATGGTCGACGACTCGCACGCGGTCGGCTTCGTGGGCGAGGGCGGGCGCGGCACCCCCGAGCTGCACGGCGTCATGGACCGGATCGACATCGTCACCGGCACTCTGGGCAAGGCGCTGGGCGGCGCCTCGGGCGGCTACGTGGCGACCCGCGCCGAGATCGCCGCGCTGCTGCGGCAGCGCTCGCGCCCCTACCTGTTCTCCAACAGCCTCGCGCCGGTGATCGCGGCGGCCTCGCTGAAGGTGCTCGACCTGCTGGAGTCGGCCGGTGACCTGCGCAGGAAGCTGGCGGCCAACACCGAGCTGTTCCGCCGCCGGATGGCCGAGGAGGGCTTCACCCTGCTGCCGGGCGAGCACGCCATCGCACCCGTCATGATCGGCGACGCCGCCGAGGCGGCCCGGATGGCGGAGCTGCTGCTGGAGCGCGGGGTGTACGTGATCGGCTTCTCCTACCCGGTGGTGCCGCAGGGGCAGGCCCGCATCCGGGTGCAGCTGTCGGCGGCGCACTCCACCGAGGACGTGATGCGGGCGGTCGACGCGTTCGTCGCATCCCGGGCGCAGCTCGCGAAGTGACTGGGGGAGAATCGATCGCGTGATCGAGGCGCGGCGGCTGCACATCCTCCGTGCGGTGGCGGACCACCGTACGGTGACCGCCGCTGCCGCCGCGCTCTACCTCACCCCCTCGGCCGTCTCCCAGCAGCTGACCGCGCTGGAACAGGAGACCGGGCACCGGCTGGTCGAGCGCGGCACCAAAGGCGTGCGGCTCACCCCGGCAGGGGAGATCCTGCTGACCCACACCAATCTCGTCCTCGCCCAGTTGGAGCGCGCCGAGGCCGAGCTGGCCGCCTACGGCTCGGGCGCCGCGGGCCAGGTGGACCTGGCCTCGTTCGCCACCGGCATCGGCCTGGTCGTCGCCCCCGCGCTCTCCCGGCTGGGCCGCACGGCACCCGGCATCCGGGTGCGGGTCAAGGACACCGAGGGCGACGCCAGCCTGCCCATGGTGCTGGACCGGGAGACCGACGTGGCGGTGGCCGTCGAGTACCGGGGCGCGCCGGGGGAGGACGATCCGCGCCTGACCCGGGTGCCGCTGTACGCGGAGCCGTTCGACGCCGTGCTGCCCGAGGGGCACCGGCTGGCCGGGGCCGATCGGGTGCCGCTGGCCGAGCTGGCCAAGGACACCTGGATCGGCCCCTTCCCCGGCAACCCGTGCCACGACGTGGTCGTCCTCGCCTGCGAACACGCGGGCTTCGCGCCGCGCATGCAGCACTTCTCCGACGACTTCCGCGCGGTCGTCGCCCTCGCCTCCGCCGGGGCCGGTGTCGCCCTGGTGCCGCGTTCCGCGCTGCTGGGTACGGACGCGGGGCAGGCCGGGGGCGTCGCGGTCCACCCGGTCGAGGACATCGCCCCCACCCGCCGGGTCTTCGCCGCCGTGCGGCGTGGCGCGGAGGAACATCCGCTGATCAGCCCGGTGCTGGCAGCGCTCACGGAAGCGGCCCGCAGGCCCACCGAAACCGCCGCGTGAGGCGGACAACCCCCGTGTGAGGCGGACAACCGCCGCCCCGGGCCGAGCCGCGTCCCGGGCCCTCGGCGCGACTTCGGGGAACTCTCGAAGAATGTCCTGCCGCCAGGGTGGTATGCGGATCTCCGACTCCAGTCGGGAGGATGTTGCCTCCCCCGCCGGAGTACGCGACGATACGGATCTATCCGTACGAATATGCACCAATATGTACGAATCGGCAAGGTGGCACATCGCATGGCTGAGACGGCATCGAACGCGCCGGCCCCCTCCTCCTCGGGCCCCCACGGCAAGGCGATCGGCATTTCCATCGCCGCGGCCGTCGGGGGTTTCCTCTTCGGCTTCGACTCCTCCGTCATCAACGGCGCCGTCGACGCGCTGTCCGGCCACTTCCACATGGGCGCGTTCCTGTCGGGGTTCGTCGTCTCCATCGCCCTGCTGGGCTGTGCGGTCGGCGCCTGGTACGCGGGCCGCCTCGCCGACGGCTGGGGGCGCCGCAACGTGATGCTGCTGGGCTCCGCCATGTTCGTCATCAGCTCGGCGGGCTCCGCCTTCGCCTTCTCGGTGCCCGACCTGCTGCTGTGGCGCGTGATCGGCGGCCTGGGCATCGGCATCGCCTCGGTGATCGCCCCCGCCTACATCTCCGAGGTGGCCCCCGCCTCGGGCCGCGGCGCGCTCGGCTCCCTCCAGCAACTGGCCATCACCATCGGCCAGCTGGTCGTCCTCAGCTCCAACAAGGGGCTGGCCGGGGCGGCCGGCGGCGCCTCGCAGGACCTGTGGTTCGGCATGCAGGCCTGGCGCTGGATGTTCCTGGTCGGCGTCATCCCGGCCGCGGTCTACGGGGTGCTGGCGCTGCTGATCCCCGAGTCGCCGCGCTACCTCGTCCTCAAGGGCAAGTACGACGAGGCGGCGGGCGTGCTGGGCCGGGTCAGCGGCGAGGCCGACCCGCAGGGCAAGGTCGCCAGGATCCGCGAGACGCTCCGCAAGGAGCACCGCAGCAGCTTCCGCGACATCCGCGGCGCACGCTTCGGGCTGCACCCGCTGGTGTGGGCGGGCATCATCATGGCCGCCTTCCAGCAGCTCGTCGGCATCAACGCGATCTTCTACTACTCGACGACGCTGTGGAAGTCGGTCGGCTTCAGCGAGTCCCAGTCCTTCACCACCTCCGTCATCACCGCGGGCATCAACGTGGTGATGACGGTCGTCTCCATGCTGTTCGTCGACCGCGTGGGCCGGCGCAGGCTGCTGTCCATCGGCTCGGTGGGCATGTTCTGCGCCCTGGCGCTGACCGCGGTGGCCTTCTCCCAGCAGCGGGGCAGCGGAACGGACGTGACCCTGCCCGACCCGTACGGGCCGATGGCGCTGGTCGGCGCCAACGCCTTCGTCGTCTTCTTCGCCCTCTCCTGGGGCCCGATCATGTGGGTCATGCTGGCGGAGATGTTCCCCAACCGGATGCGGGCGATGGCGCTGGCCATCGGCACCGCCTCCAACTGGATCTTCAACTTCATCGTCACCTTCTCCTTCGAGCCGATGACCAGCAAGGTCGGCCTGACCTGGCTCTACGGCGCCTTCGCCTGCTTCGCCGCGCTCTCCTTCTTCTTCGTGCGCGGCAAGCTCCCGGAGACCAAGCAGCGGGAGCTGGAGGAGATGACGGGCGAGACCTACCGCCGCTCCGGCTGAGGCGGGCGCGGGTCCTCGGGGCGGAAGGACGGGCCCGTGACCGGGATGCGAGATCGGGATGCGCCCTGACGGGGCCGGGCGCAGGGTGGGGGTATGGCCGACGCACCGATCATCGTCTATCCACCCGACGCGCACGGCGCGCGCCGGGTACGGGCCGACGGCGCCATCCTCGGCCGGGCCTCCAACGTCAACGACGTCCTGTCGCTGCTCGGCGACGCCGGTTTCGACCCGGACGAGATCGCCCTGGACGGGCCGCTGATCGAGTGGCGCGGCGGCGGCTCCTACGCCTGGGATCCCGGCGAGGACGACGAGGAGTGACCGGCGCGGTGACCGGCGCGGCCCGCCGCGTCACCGGCCGGCCCTGAGCGGGCGATCGGGGCGCGCCGGACGGTTCAGGGCGTGGGGCAGACGGTTCAGGGCGCGCCGGACCGTTCAGGGCGTGGGGTGGACGGGGAGGCCGGACTCCAGCGCCGCGGTCCGCAGGACCTCGCGGAGCATGGCCGGGGTCAGCCGTCCTGTGAAGGTGTTGCGCTGGGTGACGTGGTAGCAGCCGTGGACGGCCAGCGGCGCCGCACCTTGCCGCGTGGGCGGGAGTTCGAGGCGGGCCCCGTGCGCGAAGGCGGGCCGGGGCCGCGGGAGCGACCAGCCGCCTTCGCCGAGCACCGGCAGCACCGCCTGCCAGCCGAAGGCGCCGAGGGCGACCACGGTGCGCAGGGTGGGACGCAGCAGTTCGAGCTCGCGGACGAGCCAGGGGCGGCAGGTGTCCCGTTCGGCGGGGGTGGGCTTGTTGGCGGGCGGCGCGCAGTGGACGGGCGAGGTGAACCGCACCCCGTACAGCTGGAGGCCGTCGCCGCTGTGGGTGGAGGTGGGCTGCGAGGCCAGGCCGAGGTCGTGGAGAGCGGCCACGAGCACGTCCCCGGCGCGGTCGCCGGTGAACATGCGGCCCGTGCGGTTGCCGCCGTGCGCGGCCGGGGCGAGCCCGACGAGCAGCATCCGCGCGTCCGCGGGGCCGAAGCCGGGGACCGGGCGCGCCCAGTAGTCCCAGTCGCGGAAGGCGGGGCGCTTGACCCGTGCCGTCTCCTCGCGCCAGTCGACCAGCCGCGGGCAGGCGCGGCACTCGCTCAGCGACCGCCCGAGGGCGTGCACGTCCGCCGCTCGTGGTGCCTGCCGCGTGGGGTAGGTCATGGGGTCCCGTCTTCCTGTCGGTCTCGACTGTCCGCCGCCGTGGTGCGCGTTCCCCCAGGATGCCCGCCACGGTGCCTCATACGTTCGGCGGAAACACCACGGACACCGCCGATGGCGCCCCTTCCCTCACACGGGGGAAGGGCACGGCGCCGCCCTCCACCCCCGTACGGCGCGAACGCCCAGTTCACAGCCGTGCGGAGCGGGACGCACCCGGTGCGGCGTGCGGTCGGGCAACTCGTGTGGCGGCCCGCGGCTGGGGTACAAAAGGCCCCTCTTGTGGGTCCATCCGTCCGGTCCGGCGTTCGGTCCGGTCCGACCAGTCGAGTTCAGGGGGCTCAGTGCTCGTGCGCCGCAGGAACCTTTCAGCCGCCCGCCACGCGCGTCGGGGCACCGCGTGCTGAGCGGCCCGGCCCCCTTCGCCCCGCCGGCGGCCGCGCCCTGCGTCCCGGTGCGCCCCGTGGTCCTGGAGGCGGTCAGCGGCTGGGTACCGCCGCGCGTGGTGCCCAACGCCGGGCTCCCAGGACAGTGGGGCGTGGACGACAGATGGGTGCGTACCCGCACCGGCATCGAACGCCGCCACGTCGCCGACCCCGGTACCTCGACGGGGGACGCGGCCGTGCACGCCGCGCGGCGGCTGCTGGAGAAGGCGGGCAACCCGCCCGTGGACGCCCTGGTACTGGCCACGGCCACACCCGACCACCTGTGCCCGGCCACCGCCCCCGCGGTGGCGGCCCGGCTGGGGCTCGGCACCATCCCCGCCCTGGACATCGCCGCCGTGTGCAGCGGCTTCGTCTACGGCCTGGCGCTGTGCCAGGGCGCGGTCGGCGCCGCGCTGTTCGACCGGGTGCTGGTGGTGGGCGCCGACATCTACTCCCACTGGCTCGACCCCGAGGACCGCTCCACGGGGGTCGTCTTCGGCGACGGGGCGGGCGCCGCGCTGGTGGCACGCGGCCAGGAGAGCGACTCCGCCGGTGCGCTGCTGGGCTTCGACCTGGGCAGCGACGGGTCGGGGTACGACCTGATCACCGTGGTGGGCGGCGGCGCGCGGGCGCGCTCGCTGGACGAGCCGGAAGAGCCCGGCGACCGCTACTTCCGGATGCGGGGCGGGGCCGTCTTCCAGCACGCCATCGAGCGGATGACGGCCTCGTGCGGTGCGGTGCTGGAGCGCGTCGGCTGGCGTCCCGAAGAGGTCGACCACTTCGTGCCGCACCAGGCCAACGCGCGGATCCTCACCGCGGTCGGCAAGCGCCTGGGCATCCCCGCCGACCGCTGCGCCCTGCACCTGCGGGAGGTGGGCAACACCGGTGCCGCCTCGATCCCGCTGGCGCTGGCCGACGCGCAGGCGGGCGGGCGGCTGCGCCCCGGGGCACGCGTCCTGGTGACGGCGTTCGGCGGCGGCCTCACCTGGGGTTCGGCCGCGCTGCTGTGCCCGGAAGCGCCGGCGGAGCCGCGGTTGCCCTGACCGGCTCAGGTACCCGGCGGGGCGGGCCGGCTCAGCGTGTGTACTCCTCGAGATACCGCTCGACGCGCCGCACGTGCGGCCTGACCCGCTCGGGCACCCCGCCGGCCTGCAGGACGGTACGGGAGCTGGTGCGGTAGCCGGCGGCCATCAGCCCGGGGAGGTCCTCGTGCATGCCCTCCTTCTTGTACTGCTGGTCGAGCCAGCACACGAAGTTGGACATCGCCGCGATGGCGTCGGGGGGCGACATGTAGCTCTTGTCGCCGTCCTTGTCCCCGTCCTTGGCCCAGCCCTTGAAGACCGACGGTGTCCACATGGCGATGCCGTACTCGTTGGTCTCGGGCTGTCGTGCGTCGGCGTCGAAGCCGCTCTCGGCCTTCAGCATCGCGGCGAGGAAGGCGGGGGTGACCTCTTCCTCGGCGCACTGGCGCGCGGCGTCCTTGATGACGGGCCGCAGGTCGCGGGGCACGTCGGAGTCGGCGGGCAGGGCCCCTGGCTGCGCCGAGGCGGCGCCGGGGCCGCCGCCCGGCGAGGCGCCCTCCTCGTCGTCGGCGAGCAGCAGCGCCACCGACACGGCGGCGGCCACGACCGGCACGGTGACGGCGGCCGCCACGATGCTGAGCCGGCGGCGCCCACGCCCCGGCATCCTGCGCCCTGCGGGGCGGCGGGCGCCGAGGAGGCGGCCCACAGCGGTGCGCCCGTACCTGTCGGAACGGGCGTCCGCGGCACCGGAGTTCTCCAGCCCCCGTGCCCGTTCCGCGAGCGCGGCGGCGTCCAGGGCGGCGCGCGAGGCGTGGTCGGGGCGCAGGCAGTCCGCGATCAGCTCGCGCCAGCCGTCGGGGATCGTGTTGTCCAGGCGCAGTGGGGCGCCGCCTCGTGCGTAGGCCTGCGCGCCGAGGGCGCGGGCGCGGGCGGTGGATCCGGGGAAGGGGTGCAGCCCGCCGGTGAGCACCTGGTGGGCCAGCACGCCGAACGCCCAGATGTCGGCAGTGGGGCGCACCGTGCTACGGCCGCCCTCCCGCTCCGACCACCACTCGGGCGGCACGTGGTCGAGGGAGCCCAGCGGGGGCACGTAGGCGTGGGTACCGTCGAGTTCGACCGTGAGGCCGAAGTCGCCGAGCCACACCTCGCCGTCGGGCGCCAGCAGGACGTTGCCGGGCTTGAGGTCGCCGTGCACCCAGCCGCGCCCGTGGATGTGGGCGAGCCCGGCGCCGACCCCGGCCAGGACGCGGGCCGCCTCGGGCAGCGCGGGCGGGCCTTCGCCGCTGCTCCGGCGGGCGGCCAGCAGCTCCTGGAGGCTGTGTTCGGCCCGGTCCATGACCAGTGCGGTGACGCCGTCGATCTCGGGGCGGTCGGGGTCGCGGACGGTGAGCACCTCGCGCGTGCTGACGACGTGCGGGTGGTCGGTCTCCAGGCTGAAGCGGACCTCCCGCCGTACCAGCTGTTCCATGGAAGCGCGCTGGCCGGGCGGCAGCAGGTGGGTGGGCAGGAACTTCACCGCGGCCCGCGTGCCGTCCGCGCTCTCGGCGGCGTACACCACCCCCCAGCTGCCCGCCCCGATCCGCCCTGTCACGGTCCACTCCCCCACCCGGTATCCGGCGGGCAGGTCGAGGCGGGAGTGTGCGGGCTCGGTCATCCGTCGCGCTCCCCCGTGCGGCCCGCCCGGGCCGCGGGGCGCAGCAGTGTGAGGTGTTCCTCGCGCACCAGGTCGAAGCGGAGAGCGAGGGCGACGAGTTCGGCGCGCTTGCGGCTGGTGCCCGCGGTGCGCTCGTCGTCACCGCGCAGCCGCAGTTTGACCGAGGCGAGGTACTCGATGTGGTAGTTGACGGCCGAGCGGGTCAGGTCGTGACAGCCCGGCACCGGGCGCAGCCGCTCCAGTACCTCGCTGACGCCGGGGATGGCGCCGCTGGAGGGGTCGCGCAGCCGCGGCTCGCACAGGGCGAGCAGGACGAGGAAGTACTTGGCGGTCTGGTCGAGCGTGAACGGGCTCTGGGTGGGCTCGCCGGCGCGGTCTCCGCCGCCCGCGTCCAGGTACATGTGCTCGGGCGCGAACACCTTGAAGTGCACCTCGCCGTCGCGGGAGGGCAGGACGACGCGGGAGAACTCGAACGGCACGGGAGCGCCCAGCCTGCCGGGCGGGACCTTGATGTGCTCGCCCGCGCCCTCCATGTTCTCCACCACATAGGTGACGTGCCCGCTGTAGTTGGACAGCCGCCAGTAGTCCTCGGCGGCGGTGATCTGCCCGGCGCGCCGGGAGACTCCGGGGTCGGGCAGGGCCACCTGCACCGGGTGGCCGGGATCGCCGCGCCCGAAGTCGGCACTCTGGCCCGGGCCGAGGTGGAGCAGACGGGGTCTGTCCCCCCGGTCGCCCGTGAGGTGCCCTTGCTGGTCGGGCAGTTGAACGATCACCGTGTCCATGGTTCACCCTCCCCCTTCGGCCGCGGGCATCCTATGTGACCCTGACATCCGACAGGTATCACGCTGGACGCTCGTCTGCGATGGTGGGAGGTTTTCAGCCGCAGCTCAGCGGCCTCGCGCCCTGGATGAGTGAGTGGGGTCTCCGTGCTGACCACCGCGGGAGGTGCGCCGGTCGCCCGGGGCGGTGCCCGCGCTCGTCACCACCTTGGGAGGTGACGGTTGCGACGGGTGGCCGGGGGCGCGGCCGAACGCGCGTCCGCCGGGCGGGGTGAGCTCACCACTCGGCGAACGACCCGTCCGGGTGGCGCCAGGTGGGGTTGTGCCAGTCGGCTGCCGTGCCGTCGGCCTCGCGCACCGCCCGCTCGTCGATGGTCACTCCGAGCCCGGGCCCTGTGGGCCGCAGCAGGTGCCCTTCGTGGAAGCGGAAGACCTCGCGGTCCAGCACGTAGTCGAGGAGCTCGGCGCCGGAGTGGTAGTGGATGCCGATGGACTGCTCCTGGATGAGGAAGTTGGGGGTGCAGAAGGCCAGTTGCAGGCTGGCCGCCAGGGCGAGCGGGCCGAGCGGGCAGTGCGGGGCGACCAGCGCGTCGAAGGTCTCGGCGAGGGAGGCGATGCGCCGCGCCTCGGACAGGCCGCCCGCGTGGCTGAGGTCGGGCTGGATCACGGCGACGCCCGCCTGGAGCGCGGGCAGCACCTGGGTACGGGAGAAGAGCCGCTCCCCGGTGGCGACGGGCACGGTGGTGGACCCGGTCACCTGCCCGATCAGGTGCGTGTACTCGGGCAGTACGGGCTCCTCCACGAAGAGCGGTCCGTACGGTTCCAGCACGTCGAGCGCGCGGCGGGCGCCCGCCGTGGTCAGCCGACCGTGGAAGTCGACGGCGAAGTCGCCTTCGGGCCCGAGCGCCTCGCGGGCCGCCTCGGCGCGCCGGGCGATCGCGTCGAGAGCCGCGGTGGTGGGCAGCCGGTCGGTGCGTCCCGAGGCGTTCATCTTGACGGCGGTGAAGCCCGCCTCGACCTGCGCGGTGACCTGGTCGCGCACGGCGGCGGGCTCGTCGCCGCCGACCCAGCAGTAGGCGCGGACCCGCTCGCGCACGGGCCCGCCGAGGAGCTGGTGCGCGGGTGCCGCGTACGCCTTGCCGGCGATGTCCCACAGCGCCTGGTCGAGTCCGGCGACGGCGGAGGAGAGGACGGGCCCGCCGCGGTAGAAGGACCCCTTGGTCATCAGCTGCCAGTGGTCCTCGATCCGCAGCGGGTCGGCGCCGACCAGGAACTGCTCGGCCAGCTCGCCCACGGCCGTGCGGACGGTCTGCGCGCGTCCCTCGATCACCGGTTCGCCCCAGCCGACGAGGCCGCTGTCGGTCTCGATCCGGCAGAAGAGCCAGCGCGGCGGTACGGCGAAGGTCTCGACGCGGGTGATGCGCACGTGTCACTGCTCCTATTCCTTCACGCTGCCCTCGGTCAGTCCGGTCCGCCAGTAGCGCTGGAGGACGAGCATCGCGACGGCGAGGGGGATGACGGAGACGAAGGCGCCCCCGACGGTGTACTGCGTCAGCTCGGGGAAGCGGTCGGCCGCCTGCTGCCAGGTGACCAGGCCGAGGGTGATCGGGTACTTGCGGTCGTCGGAGAGCATCACCAGCGGCAGGAAGTAGTTGTTCCAGATGTGCACGAACTGGAAGAGGAAGACGGTGACCAGCGCGGGCGACATGATGCGCAGCACCACCGTGAAGAAGATCCGCTCCTCCCCCGCGCCGTCCACCCTGGCAGCCTCCAGAAGGGTGTCGGGCACGGCGGACTCGGCGTAGATGCGGCACAGGTAGACGCCGAAGGGGCTGACGATGCTGGGGATGAGCACGCCCCAGTAGCTGTTGGTCAGGCCGATCTTGCCGAACATCAGGTAGAGCGGCAGCGCGAGCGCCGTGGAGGGCAGCAGCACCCCGGCCAGAACACACTTGAAGACGGCTTCGCGGCCCCGGAAGCGGTACTTGGCCAGGGCGAAGCCGGCCGCCGCCGACAGCAGGGTGGCCGCGACGGCGCCGACACCCGCGTACAGCACCGAGTTGAGCGCCCACCGGGGGAATATGTGCCCGTTGTAGGTGAAGACGTCCCTAAGGTTCCGCCACAGGCGGGGGTCGTCGAACCACAGGCCGAAGCTGCCGTAGAGGCCGCTGTTGGACTTGGTGGCGGCGACGGCCAGCCAGTAGACGGGCAGCAGGAAGTAGACGGCGGCCAGCACGAGGACCGCGACGAGCACGATGCGGCCCGGTCGGGGCACCCTGGTCGGTGCGGCTCTCATCGGTCCCCGCCCTTCCGCCCCCGGCCCACCAGGCTGAGGAAGCCGAACGAGAGCACCATGGCGACGACGGCGAGCAGGACCGACTTGGCCGCCGCCAGGTAGACGTTGGCGTTGGCGAAGGCGTCGAAGTAGGCGCTCAGGTTCGGCGTGAAGTCGGTGGTGACGGCGGGGGCGAGCTTCTTGAGCACCAGTGGCTCGGCGAACAGTTGCAGGGTGCCGATGATGGAGAAGACGCAGGTGAGGACGAGCGCCGGACGGATCAGCGGGATCTTGATGCGCAGCGCCGTCTGCCACGGTCCCGCGCCGTCGATCCTGGCCGCCTCGTAGAGCTCCTGCGGGACCGACTTGAGCTGGGCGACGATGACCAGCATGTTGTAGCCGGCGAACTCCCACACCACGATGTTGGCCAGGGACCAGAGCACGTTGTCGTAGCCGAGGAAGTCGGGCTGGAGACCCACGTCGCCGAGCAGGTCGTTGAGCGGGCTGATCCCCGGGACGTACAGGAACCCCCACAGCAGGGTCGCGATGACGCCCGGGATGCCGTACGGCAGGAAGTAGGCGGCGCGCATCAGCCCGGCCCAACGGTCGGGGATCTGGTCCAGCAGGAGGGCGAGGGTGAGCGACAGCAGCAGCATCACCGGCACCTGGACGGCGCCGAACAGCAGCACACGGCCGAAGCCCTCCAGGAAGGCGGTCTGCTGGAGGGCGAGCGCGTAGTTGTCCAGCCCGGCGAAGGCCACCGAGGGCTCGCCCAGCCCCAGCGGCCCCGACCGTTTCACGGTCAGCAGGCTCTGGTAGAGCGCGTAGAGGATCGGCAGGATCATCGCGAAGACGTAGACGGCCAGGAAGGGCGCCAGGAACGTCCACGCCTTGCGGTCGGGCCTCGCCCGGCGGCGGGTGGCGGCGGACGCGGGAGGGGCGGCGGTCCGCTTCCCCCCGCTCGTGGTGGTCGTCATCGCGCGCTCCTCGCCTTGAGGCCTTTGGCTTTCAGGTCGTCGACGAACTTGGTCTCGGCGTCCTTGAGTGCGTCCGTGATCGTGCCGTGGCCTGCGACGACGCGGCCGATGTTGTCCTGGATGTGTGCGTAGGACTGGGTGGTGGTGGGGCCGAAGCGCCAGGTGGTGTCGACGTTGCGGTCGGAGAGCTGGAAGATCTCGTTGTAGGCTTGGCCGCCGAAGAAGTCGCTGGGCTCGCCCAGTGGCGAGTCCGCGAGGTCCAGCTCCGCCGCGGGCCAGCCGTACCCGGCCTCGACCAGCAGCGCGATGCTCTCCGGGTCGGTGTTGAGCCAGTGCGCGAACCGCAGCGCCTCGGCCGGGTGGCGGGTGCCCTGGAGGATCGCGGTGGCCGAGCCGCCCCAGTTGGCGGAGGCGTGCGCCCCCCGCTCCCACTGGGGCAGCTCGGCCACCCGCCACTTGCCCTTGGTGCCGGGCGCGTTGCCCCGGATGAGCGCGTCGTACCACTGGGCACCCGGCCAGCCCGCCAGCTGCCCGGTCTGGAGCGCTTTGAAGAAGGCGCTCTGCGCGTCCTGCGTGGGAAGGATCAGGTCGTCACGGACCAGGCCGTCCCAGAAGTCGGCCACCTCCAGCGATTCCGGGCTCGCCAGGTCCACGATCCAGGTGTCGCCTTCGGTACGGACCCAGTGGGCGCCCCGCTGCCAGGGAAAGGCAGCGAACCACTGGGCGTTGGCAGGCGGGAAGGCGCTGATGCGGGAGGCACCGCCACTGCGCTTGCGGATCCGCGCGGCGGCCGTCCGGAACGCGTCCCAGGTGCGGGGGACCTCCACGTCCCACCGCTCGAAGAGGTCCGCGCGGTAGAAGAAGCCCATCGGGCCCGACGCCTGCGGGAGGGCGTAGGTGCGGCCCGCGAACACGCCCTGCTGCCACTGCCAGTCGACGTAGGCGCCCTTGAGCTTGTCGGCGCCGTACGCGGTCAGGTCGGTCAGTCCGCCCACCAGCATGAACTCGGGCAGCGCGTAGTACTCGACCTGCGCCAGGTCGGGCGGGTCACCGGCCTTGAGGGAGGAGTGCATCTTCTGGTAGCCGCCGGAGGTGTTGGCGGGCACCGTCTGCACCGTGACGTGGATGTCGGGGTGGGTCCGGTTCCACAGGGCCACGGCCTTCTGGAGCGGCACCCACGTCCAGAAGACGAGGTCGACCCGGCGGCCCGGGGCGCGGGGCGCCTGGCGCGTGGTGCGGGCCGCGCCCGCCTGCTCACCGCAGGCGGCGAGCGCGGGTGCCGCGGCCACGGCCGCCGCGCCGGCCAGGAGTGTGCGTCGGGTGGGCATCTGACCTCCTCATCCCATGCCGTACATGCCGTCCATGCCACACGTGCCGTCCATGCCGTACGCGCAGGCGGTTCAGTCCGCCCGCTGGAGCACCGCCACGCCCCGCGGCGGCAGCGTGCGGCAGCCGGCGGGCTCCGAGCCGGGGTCCAGCAGGTCACGCGCGGGGTACGGGAGAGGCACGGTGACCGTCTCCGCACCGTGGTTGAGCAGGAAGAGGAAGCGGCCGCCCGCTCCCTCGCGGACGGTCGCCTGCACCCCGGCGGGCAGCCCCGCGAGGACGGGCGCCACGCCGGCCGCCTCCCGCACCCGGTCCATCAGCGTGCGCATCAGCTCGGGATCGGGGCGGGTCGCCGCGTACCAGGCGACGCCGTCCCCGAAGGCGTGCCGGGTGAGGGCGGGCCGCCCCGCGAGCTCGCCGTCGCCGAAGACGGCGAGCGCCCGCGCCCCTTCGAGGTCGACGGCCTCCGACCACAGGTCCGCCGCGCCGTTCAGCTCGCCGCGCAGCGGCACGCGCCCGTCCTGCGGCAGCGGCCAGAACTCCTCCACCCGCAGCCCGAGCACCTGCCGCAGCGGCGCGGGATAGCCGCCCAGGTGGATGTGGTCGTCCTCGTCCGCGATCCCGGAGAAGTACGACACGAGCAGGTGGCCGCCTTCCCGTACGTACGCGGTCAGCTTCTCGGCGGTCCCCTCGCTCATCAGGTAGAGGTCCGGGACGACGACGAGCCGGTAGCCGGACAGGTCACTCGCGGGCGGCACGATGTCGCAGGGCACTCCGGCGTCGAAGAGCGGCGCGTAGTGGCGCAGCAGCGCCTCGCGGTGGCTGAGGGCCGCGGAGGGGTGGGAGCCCTGTTCCATGGCCCACCAGCTGTTCCAGTCGGCCAGCAGCGCCACCTCCGGCGCGCTGCGGCTTCCCGCGAGCTGCGGGAGTGCTGCCAGCTCCCTGCCCAGCGCCGCCACCTCGCGGAAGATCCGGGTGTCGGGCCCCGCGTGCGGTACCACGGCCGAGTGGAACTTCTCGGCGCCGCCGGGAGACTGGCGCCACTGGAAGTAGAGCACCGCGTCCGCGCCCTGGGCGACGGCCTGCCAGCTCCACAGCCGCATCGCGCCGGGCGGCTTGGGGCTGTTGCGGTCCCGCCAGTTGACGGCGCTGGGCGCCTGCTCCATCAGCATCCAAGGACGGCCCTGTCCCGCGCAGCGCACGACGTCGAAGGCGGCAGCCGCGTCCACGTGGGTGCGCGGGTCGTAGGGCTCCTGGTAGTGGTCGAGCGCCTGCACGTCCTCGTGCGGGGCCCAGCGGTAGGGGTCGACCGGCTTGTGGTGCGGCATGTGGTTGGTGGTGACGGGCACCTGCGGGGTGAGGCGGCGCAGCACCGCCTTCTCCGCGAGGTAGCAGCCCAGCAGCGCGTCGTCGCTGAAGCGCCAGTAGTCCAGCTGCTGGGTGGGGTTGGGGTGGGTCGGCGTGGCCCGGGGCGGCATGACCTGGTCGAAGGAGCCGTAGGCCTGCGCCCAGAAGGTGGTCGACCAGGCCGCGTTGAGGGCTTCGACGGTGCCGTAGCGCTCGCGCAGCCAGCGGCGGAAGTCGGCGGCCGAGACGTCGCAGTAGCAGACGGGGTTGGAGCAGCCGTACTCGTTGCCGATGTGCCACATCGCCAGCGCGGGGTGCGCGGCGTAGCGGGTGGCGAGCGCTTCGACGAGGCGCACGGCGTGCTCGCGGTAGACCGGGCTGGAGGGGCAGTAGTGCTGCCGGGATCCGGGCCACTTGCGTACGCCGTCAGCCGTGACGGGCAGGATCTCGGGGTGCCGTTCGCTCAGCCAGGGCGGCGGTGAGGCGGTCATGGTGGCCAGGCAGACGGCGATCCCCGCCTCGGCCAGGTCGTCCATGACGCGGTCGAACCAGGTGAAGTCGTAGGTGCCGGGGCGGGTCTCGACCAGCCCCCAGGAGAAGATGCCGGCCGTGACCATGGTGACCCCGGCCTCCTTCATCAGCCGGATGTCCTCGGCCCTGACCTCTTCGGGCCAGTGCTCGGGGTTGTAGTCGGCGCCGAAGTGGAGGCGGGCCGGGGTGAAGGGGACGCGGGGAGTGGTGTCGGCTGCCGTCATGGGCGCTGCCTCTCGGACGAGTCGAGTGACGGGGACCGTGATGACGCCGCACGCTACAAGAATTCGTTAATTAGGAATAGTTGTTGACGCGGTACTTTTCAGCGACCAGGCTCGGTGCCGCGCGGCAGGACCCGCGCGAGGCGGGACCCGCCGCGTGCCACGCGGGACAGGGCCCGTGCGAGGCGGGACGGGAGAGGACGGGAGGCCCCATGCCGGGCTACGCACGCCGGGGGGTGCACGGCCAGACCGTGGAGGTGCTGGCGCACCGGGTGCTCAGTGGCGCCCTCGGCGAGGGCGCCACCCTCGATCTGGCGGCGCTCCAGGAGGAGTTGGGCGTCAGCCTCACCGCGCTGCGCGAGTCGCTCAAGGTGCTGGCGGCCAAGGGCATGGTCGACGCGCGGCAGCGGCGCGGCACCTTCGTGCGCCCGCGCGCCGACTGGAACCTGCTGGACGCGGACGTCCTGCGCTGGCAGTTCCAGTCCGCCGACACCGCCGCGTCCCAGGCCGCGCCACCGCTGCTGCACGACCTGGACGAGGTACGCGGCATCGTCGAACCCGCGGCGGTACGGCTCGCCGCCGAGCGCCGCACCACGGCGGACCTCGCCGCGCTGGAGGCGGCGCTGCGGGACATGGGCGAGGCCCCCGACGGCGCGCCGGGCGCCGTCGATGCCGACCTCGCCTTCCACCGCGCACTGCTGGCCGCCTCCCACAACGAACTGCTGGAGCGGATGGAAATGGTGATCGCCACCGCCCGGGCGGCCCGCGACCGTCTCGTCCACGGCCCGGGCCACCACCCCGGCGACCCGGTGCCCAGCCACCGCGCCGTCCTCGACGCGATACGGGACCAGGACGGCGACGCCGCCGAGGCCGCGATGCGCGCGCTCCTCACCCAGGCCGCCCGCGACGTGGCGCTGCTGCGCGAGAGCGCACCCGAAGGCCGGGGCCGCTGAAGGACCCGGGTCCGCGGCTCGGCGGCACGCCGGCTGGTCAGGGGCGGCGCAGTACCGCCCCGCCCGCGTACCGTGCGGACTCCCCCAACTCCTCCTCGATCCTGATGAGCTGGTTGTACTTGGCCGTACGGTCGGACCTGGACAGCGATCCGGTCTTGATCTGGCCGCAGCCCGTCGCGACCGCCAGGTCCGCGATGGTGGTGTCCTCCGTCTCGCCGGAGCGGTGCGACATCACGACGGTCCAGCCGGCGCGGTGCGCGGTGGCGACCGTGGCGAGCGCCTCGGTCAGGGTGCCGATCTGGTTGACCTTGACCAGGACGGAGTTGCCGACGCCGGTGCGGATGCCCTCGCGCAGCAGCTTCTCGTTGGTGCAGAAGACGTCGTCGCCGGTGAGCTGGCAGCGGTCGCCGACGCGCGCTGTCAGCTCGCGCCAGCCGTCCAGGTCGTCCTCGGCCATCGGGTCCTCGACGGAGACGACGGGGTAGGCGTCGATCAGCTCGGTCAGGTGTGCGGCGTGCTCGGAGGGGGTGCGGCGGACGCCCTCGCCCGCGTACACGTACACGCCGTCGCGGAAGAACTCCGAGGAGGCGGGATCCATGACCAGCCCGATGTCCTCGCCCGGCCGGTAGCCGGTGCGCTCGATGGCGCGCACGACGAAGTCGAGGGCCTCTCGCGCGGTGCGCAGCGCGGGCGCGAAGCCGCCCTCGTCGCCGACGCCGGTGGCGTGCCCGGCCGCGCGCAGGTCGCGCCGGAGCGTGTGGAAGACCTCGGAGCCCATGCGGACGGCTTCCGCGAAGGTCTGGGCGCCCACCGGCGCGATCATGAACTCCTGGAAGTCCAGCGGATTGTCGGCGTGCGCTCCGCCGTTGACGATGTTCATCATCGGCAGCGGGAGGAGCCGGGCGTCGACGCCGCCGAGGTAGCGGTGGAGCGGCAGGCGGTGGGCCGCCGCGGCGGCCTTGGCGGTGGCGAGGGAGACGCCGAGAAGCGCGTTGGCGCCGAGGCGGGACTTGTCCGCCGTACCGTCGAGCGCCGCGAGCACCGCGTCGAGGCCCGCCTGGTCGTCGGCGTCGCGCCCCACGGCCACGGACGCGATCTCGCCGCTCACGTGGCCGACCGCGCGGTCGACGCCCTTGCCGTGCCAGCGCCCGGGGTCCCCGTCGCGCAACTCCACGGCTTCCCGAGCGCCGGTCGAGGCGCCGGACGGGACCGCGGCGCGGCCCAGTGACCCGTCCGCGAGGAGGACGTCGGTCTCGACGGTGGGGTTGCCGCGGCTGTCGAGAACCGCGCGGGCGGTGACGGACTGGATGACGGTGGACGCGACTGTCTGGGAAACCATGCGAGGTCCTTCGCAGTTGACGCACGCCGCGGCCCTGCTGCGACAGCGCTGGCGCGTGCCGCGGCACCGGCGACTCTACAGCAATGCTGTTCAGTTCGTCTGTTCAGTTGTGCTGTCGGAACGGGGCGCGCGGCCGCACCGCCGACCACCGGTTAAGGTGCTCCAATGCCCACCCCGGAACCCGCCGCCGTCGCCACCGAACTGCGTACCGCGATGGGCAAGCTCACGCGGCGCGTGAAGCACGAGGACCGGATCCCGCACGGCCAGGTCTCGGTACTCGGCACCCTCGACCGCGACGGGTCCATGACCACCAGCGATCTCGCGGCGGATCAGCGCGTACGGCCCCAGTCCATGGCCAGGGCCGTCGGACTGCTGCTCGATCAGGGCCTGGTCGTCCGCCGGGCGCACCCCACGGACGGCCGCAAGACCCTGGTCGAGCTCTCCCCCGCGGGACGGGCCGCTCTCGACGCGGAGCGCGGGCGCAGAGCGGGCTGGCTGGCGCAGGCCATCGAGAGCGAGCTCACCGGCGAGGAGCGGGAGGCGCTGGCACGCGGCGCCGCCCTGATGGAACGGCTCGCCGCGCGCTAGGACCGGCTCCTACTCCGGGCTCCAGGCTCTTACTCTGGGAGCCGGCTCTCACCAGCGCCTGTGCACGCGCGCCTTGTCGCCGGTCACCAGGCTGGCCTCCGGTACGTCGTCGGCCACGACCGCGCCCGCGGCGACCACGGCGTCGCGGCCGATGCTGACGCCGGGCAGGATCGTGGCGCCGGCGCCGATCCACACGTTCTCCGCCACGTCGATGGGCCCGCCGCTCAGCCACCCCCGCCGCTCCCGCGGGTCGACCGGGTGCCCGACGGTGATGAACGTGGCCTTGGGCCCGATCATCACGCGCTCGCCGAGCCGGATGCCGGCGTAGTCCAGAAACGTGCAGTTCTGGTTGATGAACACGCGCTCGGCGAGGTCGAGACGCAGGCCGTGGTCCGTGAAGAACGGCGGGTAGATCGTCACCCCGGCCGGGAGCGGCGATCCGAGGATCCGCTCGAACAGGTCGGCCTTGCCCGCGTCGTCCTCGAACGGCAGGACGTTGAGGCGGGAGGTGAGCTCGGTGGCCCGCAGGACCCTCTCGGCCATGGCGCGGAACTCGGCGCTGTGGATGCGCATCAGACGGTCACTGGCCATGCCCGGCCCCTTCCGGCGTGACGGCGCCTGCACGGGACCCGCCGAGCCCGGGCGACGCCGCCCAGGACGGGCGCCAGACCTCCCCGGGGAGCGCCGGCAGGCTCTTGAGGTGCGTGCGGAGCCCGCGCAGCCCCGGGTGGGGGTTCGTCTCGGGCAGCAGCAGCGAGAGCGGGTACGCCCACGTGGGATGCACGACGGGGATGCGGCGCAGGTCGTGGCCCGCCGGCCAGACGTACCGGTCGCGTGCCCCCACCAGCGTGGCCACGTCCGGGGAGTCCGCGAGGGTGTCGAGGAGCACCTCGTCCCCGAAGTGCGGGCCTGCCGCGTCGACGCGCAGGTCGAAGTCCGTGGCCAGCTGGTCGTAGAACTCCGCCCACTCGCTGCGCGGCGCGATGCCCGGCACCCATATCCGGTGCTTGCGCAGCCGCCGCGGAGTGAGGGTCCGCGCGGCGGCGAGCGGGTGCCCGGGGCCGACGAGGAGTTCCAGCGGCGAGTCGAAGGCGGGGATCATGCGCACGCCTGGCGGCAGCGCGGCCGGGTCGCTGACGGTGCGGAACGAGGCGTCGACGTCGCCCGCCGCGACGGCGGCCGCCGCCACCCGCGGATCGTTGACCCTGAGCGTCACCACATCGAGGTCGGCTTCAGGATGCGAGCGCCAGTAGTCGTGCAGCACGACGGCCTGCGCGCTGCGCAGGCCGAGCACGTCGACCCGCAGCGCCCTGAAGCCCGGCCGCACGGCGGTGACGGCTCGCTCGACACCCGCGACGACGCCCCGCGCGTGCGGCAGGAACGCCTGCCCGTCGAGCGTCAGCTCGACCCCGCGGGCGGTACGCGTGAACAGCCGGACCGCCAGCTCGCGCTCCAGGGCGGCGATCCGCTTGGAGACCGCCTGCTGGGTCACGCCCAGCTCGCCGGCCGCCTGTTGCAACTGTCCGAGCTCGGCCGCCCGGACGAACAAACGCAGTGCCTCGGTATCCACCAGCGCATCCTAGAGGCGCACAACCGACGGTTGTCTCCCACGAGCAACCGGTTGTGCGACCACACCGCACAGGCTGGAGCGCGCCCCGCACGCGTCGGACGGGCGAGGCGTCGGCTCACCGGGCGCCGGGCGCGGTTCGCCTCCGGGCGGGGCCGCTCACCGCGTGCCCGGCGCGGGAAGCCCCAACAGGCCCTCGGCCACCTGGTCGAGGGCCTCGCCCACCACGTCGGGGTCGGCGAACATCGCGCTGTGCCGTCCCTCCAGGCGGGCGCACCAGCCGCTGAGGAGGCCCGCGCGGTTGGCGCCGTGGCAGTCCCAGGCGTGCACCGCCACCAGCGCGGTGGCCGCGGGCGGAGCCCCCACACGCTCCGCCGCCGCGTGGTAGACCTCGGGGGCCGGCTTCCAGGCGCCCGCCTCGGCCGCGGTGACGACCTGCTCGACATGGGGCGCGAGCCCGTTGTGCTCCAGGAAGGCGCGGGTGACCTCGGCGTCGCCGACCGTCAGCGCGCCCACCCGCACTCGGGCCTCGCGCAGCCGGCGCAGCGCGGGCAGCGCGTCGGGGTGGGCCGGCAACCGGGGGAAGCCGCTCAGCACGTGCTCGATCTCCGCCTCGGAGACCGACTGGCCGCTCTCCACTCGGAGGGCCTGGCGGGCGGCGTCGAGGAACGTCGAGGGGCCGAACACCTCGCCGCTGAGCGCCAGCGCCATGCAGTCACGCTGGACGCGCAGGAACCACGGCTGGAGCGCGGCCGCCGGCTGCCCGATCTCCTCGAACCGGTCGCCGAGCGGCTCCAGCCGCATCAGCGTCTCCAGCACGTCGAAGACGACGGCCTGCGGGCGTCGGGGGGCGGTGCGCATACGGGTCTCCTCCCGTCCAGTGGGGCCTGCCGCCGGTGCGGGTACCCCGGCAGGCTCCGCGTCCCGGGCCTGTCAGGCCGCGGCGCGGGGCGGGTCAGCGGCCTCCTCCTGCTCGATCTCCTCGCGGACGCGCCGGCACGCCGCGGTCAGCAGGCGCGAGACGTGCATCTGCGAGACGCCGAGGCGGCGGGCGATCTGGGACTGGGTGAGCTCCCCGAAGAAGCGCAGGTACAACAGGCGCTGCTCGCGCTCGGGCAGCCGGCACAGGCAGGAGCGCACCGCTTCGCGGTCGACGACGTGGTCGTAGCCGCTCTCGTCGGAGCTGAGGGTGTCCATGAGGCAGATGGCACCGTCGCCGGCGGCGTCACCGCCCCCGGCGGCCTCCGCGGAGACGGGGGCGTCGAGGGAGAGCGAGTTGAAGCACTGGAGGGCTTCCATGCCGGCCAGGGTGTCCTCCTCGGAGAGCCCGGCGTGCGCGGCGAGCTCGGCCACGGTGGGCGAGCGCCCCGAGCTGGTCAGCTCCAGTTCGCGCAGGCTGGCCCGTACCCGGTTGCGCAGGTCCTGGACGCGTCGGGGGACGTGGATCTCCCACATGTTGTCGCGGAAGTGCCGTTTGAGTTCGCCGTAGATGGTGGGGATGGCGAAGGTCTCGAAGGCGTTGCCCCTGGCGGGGTCGTACCGCTCGACGGATTTGACCAGGGCCAGCGCCGCGACCTGTTCGAGGTCTTCGAGCGACTCGCCGCGGTTGCGGAACTTGCGGGCGAGCCGGTGCGCCATCGGCAGCCAGGCGGTGACCACGCAGTCCTGGAGCCGCCGGCGTTCGGGCCCGTCGGGCAGGTGAACGAGTTCGGCGAAGTCGGCTGCCGTGTCGGGGGCGTCGTGATGGGTACGACGGGGTGCAGGGGACGCGGCGGTATCGACAGCGGTCCTCGACCGCGTGGTGGCTGCCTCGGCGCCGTCCGTCCCCTGTCTCTCCCGGGACGGCTCCTCGGCCGACGTGGTGCGGTCCTCGGTGGTGCGGAACCGTGTGGTGTCCATGAGCTGCTCACTCCCACGTCTCACATGGGTGCTGTGCAAGAGGGGCGAGAAGCGATCCCCCAGTCCGCTTCCGGACAGGATCAGGGCCGGTCGCCGCAGCATCAGCAGCGGCCCATTTCACCGTGACACACACCACGCCGCACGGCATCTTCGCAGGTCGCGCCCGCTTGCGGTGGGTAGCCGGGGAACCCACGCACGGTGAGCGAGGAGCGCCACGCGGCGGGCGTTTGTCCACGGCGCGGCAGGGCACCCGGCCGCCTCGCGGCGGCCGCTTCGGCCGCCGCCGCCGTGTGGGGCGAGAAGGCCGGGAGGACGAGATGAACGAGCGATCAGGGACCGCCTGCTGGGTGAGTGTGACCACGGACGACCGGCAGGCCACCGAGGAGTTCTACGGCGCGGTGCTCGGCTGGTCGTTCGAGGGCGGCTCACTGGCTCCCGAGGCGCGCGTGGCGACCGCGGCCGGGCAGCCGGTCGCGGGGCTGAACGAGGCCGCAGCGGCGCGCGGCCTGCCCGCGCGCTGGACGGTCTTCTTCCTGGTCGAGGACGCGGACAGGGCGGCGGAGCTGATGAGCGAGCGGGGCGGCACGGTGGCCGTAGGGCCCGTCGACTTCGGCAACGGCCGCACGGTCCTCGGCTCCGACCCGTGCGGTGCCGCGTTCGGGCTGTGGCAGGGCTCGGCGCCGCCCGAGTGGAGCGTGGGTGCCGGTGAGGCTCCCGCGGAACTGTGCCTGCGCACTGCCGACCCGGGCACCGCGCTGGACTTCTACAGCGCCGTGCTGGGCTGGCCCAGGGAGCCGGAGCGCTGGCCGCACGCCTGTCTGCGGGCCGGCGCCAGCCCCGGCGATCCCGACCCGAAGGCCCGGCCTCGCTGGGACGTCACCTTCCGCGCCGCGGACCCGGGCAAGGCGGCGGCAGCGGCCGAACGCCACGGCGGCACCGTACTCGCGCCGTCGGAGGACATCGAGGGGGCGAGCCGGGTCACGCTGAGCGACCCCCACGGGGCCCTGTGCACCCTCGCCCGCCCCTAGAAACCTTTCCTCCTCCGGCTCGCCGCGGGCACCGCCCGCCACCCGCGGCTATGGCTGCGGCTGCGGCTACAGGCCCACGAGGTAGCCGATGAAGAAGACGAGGAAGACGACGACCACGAGTGCGATCAGCACAAGGGGGCCTTTGCTCCAGCCCTTGGCCGGGTTGTGGGTCTCCAGCGGGCCCGCCTCGGACATGCTGCCTTCCGCTGGCGGGGTCTCCCCTGGGGGTAC
This sequence comes from Streptomyces tubbatahanensis, assembly GCF_022699385.1. Lineage (NCBI taxonomy): Bacteria > Bacillati > Actinomycetota > Actinomycetes > Kitasatosporales > Streptomycetaceae > Streptomyces > Streptomyces tubbatahanensis. The sequence goes on from NZ_CP093846.1 coordinate 1,457,050, forward strand.
CTGTCCACCGCGCTCCAGTCCAGGGGTGCGGTCCGGGTCGGGATCGGGGTCCTGGTTGGCGTGCCTCATGCCTTCCGGGTGGACCGCGGGGCGGCTTCGTACACCTCCGGGTGCGCGGTGAACGGGTGCGCTCCCGGGCGCGCGGGGTCCGCGGCCGCCCTGGCCCCGCGACGCGCCCTGTGCCGGGCCGTCGCGCTCGCTACACTGTTCGGGACTTCGACTCGGTGTTGAAATCTCGAACAGAGCGAACAGGACGAACAGGAGACCTCCATGGGGCGGCTCGTGCCCGCTGTGACCCGGGCGCTGGACATTCTGGAGCTGTTCTTGGAGGGGGACGGCACGCTCACCGCTCCGGACATCGTGCGCAGGCTGCAACTGCCGCGCACCACCGTCCACGAGCTGGTCGCCACGCTCACCGCCCGCTCCTACCTGGTGCCGGTGCCCGGCAGGCCGGGCCACTACCGGCTCGGGGTGCGCCCCTACCAGCTCGGCAGCCGGTACGCCGAACAGCTCGATCTGGCGGCCGAGGGCCAGCAGGTCGCCCGGTCGGTGGCGCAGACCTGCGAGGAGACGGTGCACGTGGCGATCCTGGAGGGCGCCGACGTCATCTACATCGCCAAGGTCGACTCCACCCAGGCCGTGCGGATGGTCTCGGCCGCGGGGCGCCGGCTGCCCGCGCACTGCACGGCCGTCGGCAAGATGCTGCTGGCGTGCCTGACACCCGACGAACTGGCCGCGTGTGTCCCCGAGGGCGCCGAGCTGCACGGCATGACACCGCACAGCATCACCGACCCGGCCGTACTCCGCTCCGAGCTGGAACGTGTCGCCGCGCGCGGCACGGCAGTGGAGGAGAGCGAGTCCAATCCGGACGTCAGCTGTGTGGCCGCGCCGGTACGGGACCGCTCCGGGCGGGTGGTGGCCGCGCTGTCGGTGTCCGTACCGTTGGTCAGGTGGGGCGACGAACGCCGGGCCGAGCTGGAGGAGTTGGCCAGGAGCGGCGCCGCGCGGCTGTCCGAACGGCTGGGACACAGGGGGCTGTGATGAGTGTGGCGACGGTGCTGCGGGCCCACGCGGAGCTGGGCGAGGGACCGACCTGGGACGCGGCGAGTGCACGCCTGCTCTGGGTGGACATCCTCGGCGCCCGCGTGCACACCTACGACCCCGCCGACGGCCGGCGCACCGTGCTGGCGACGGAGGCGCACGTGGGCGCCGCCAAACCGCGCGCGGGCGGCGGGCTGGTGGTCAACCTGCGGGACGGGATCGGCGCGTACGACGCTGAGGGGCGCTTCACCTGGCTGCTGCGCGACCCGGTCGCCGGGCGGCGCGGCAACGACGCCGCCGTCGGCCCGGACGGCGCACTGTGGGCGGGCACGATGCACTACGACGAGAAGCCGGGCGGTGGCACCCTGCTGCGGCTCGCCGGGGACGGCACGGCGACCACCGTCCTGGCGGACGTGACCGTCTCCAACGGGACCGGCTGGAGCCCCGACGGCACGCGCATGTACCACGTGGACAGCCCGACCCGCCGCGTCGACGTGTGGGACGTGCGCGAGGACGGGCTGGTCACGGGGGTCCGCCCGCTGGCGGTGGTCGAGGAGGGCGCGGGCTTCCCCGACGGGCTGACCGTCGACGCGGACGGCTGTGTGTGGGTGGCGCTGTGGGACGGCGCGGCCGTGCGGCGCTACGCACCGGACGGGACGCTGGAGAGAGTCGTCGAGCTGCCCGTCCGGCGGCCCACCGCGTGCGCGTTCGGCGGGGCAGGACTCACCGACCTCTACATCACCTCGGCCCGCGCCGGGCTGGTCTCCCCCTCGGCGCTGGACGGCTCGCTCTTCGTCCTGCCGGACGCGGGGCGGGGCCTGCCCCAACCCCCCTTCGCGGGCTGAGGATTCCTCTTCCCCGCCCCGCCCCCTTCCGAAACGGGTCCCTTCCCCGGACTCCGTCCGGGGGAGGCTGGGGGGAGCTTGCGGGCGTCAGCGTCCTGCCTTGCGCTTGTTCCAGACGTCGAAGCCGACCGCGGCGAGCAGCACCAGACCCTTGATGACCTGCTGGTAGTCGGTGCCGATGCCGACCAGCGACATGCCGTTGTTGAGCACGCCCAGCACGAGTCCGCCGATGACGGCGCCCATCACCGTGCCGACGCCGCCGCTCATGGACGCGCCGCCGATGAAGGAGGCCGCGATGGCCTCCAGTTCGAAGTTGAGGCCCGCCTGCGGGGTGCCGGCGTTGAGCCGGGCCGCGTAGACGCATCCGGCGAGCGCGGCGAGGACACCCATGTTGACGAACACGAGGAAGGTGACGCGCTGGTCCTTGACCCCGGACAGCTTCGCCGCGGCCTTGTTGCCGCCGAGCGCGTACACGTGCCGGCCGACCACGGCGTTGCGCATCACGTAGCCGAGACCGATCAGCAGCGCACCCATGACCAGCATGACGACGGGCACGCCGTGGAAGCTGGCGAGCGTCAGGGTGAAGGCGATGACGGCGGCGGCGAGGGCCACGCACTTGCCGACCCACAGCCCCGTCGGCAGCACCTCGAGGTCGTACGCCAACTGGCGCCTGCGGTCGCGGTGTTCGCGCAGCAGGAGCAGGACGAGGGCGACCAGCCCGATCACCAGCGTCGGGTTGTGGTACTGCGTGTAGGGGCCCATTTCGGGGATGAAGCCCTTGGCGAGGTTCTGGAAGCCGCCGGGGAACGGGGACAGGGAGCGGCCTTCCAGCACGATCTGCGTCAGGCCGCGGAAGAGCAGCATTCCGGCGAGGGTCACGATGAAGGACGGGATGCCGACGTAGGCGATGAAGAAGCCCTGCCAGGCGCCGGCTACCGCGCCGATCAGCAGCGAGAGCGCCAGTGCGAGCCCCCAGGGCATGCCGCCCTTGACCATCATCACCGCGGCCATGGCGCCGACGAAGGCCACCAGCGAGCCGACGGACAGGTCGATGTGCCCGGCGATGATGACGATCATCATGCCCATGGCCAGGATGAGGATGTAGCCGTTCTGCTGGATCAGGTTGGAGACGTTGTTGGGCAGCAGCAGCGTGCCGTCGGTCCAGATCTGGAACAGCACGACGATGAGCAGCAGCGCCGTGAGCATCCCGTACTGGCGCATGTGGCCGCGCATGTTCTCCAGCAGCACCGCGCCGGCCGAGCGGGCGGCGGACGGCTGCTGGGGTGGTGTGTCGGAGTGCGGGGAGCGGGTGGTGGTCGTCATGGCGGGCCTCAGTCTCTGTTCCGGGCGCCGGCGGCGGGCTGCTGACGGGTCATGTGGCGCATGAGGACCTCCTGGCCGGCGTCGGCCCGCGCGATCTCGGCGGTCAGCCGGCCCTCGGCCATGGTGTAGATGCGGTCGCACATGCCCAGCAGTTCGGGCAGTTCGGAGGAGATGAACAGCACGGCCTTCCCCTGGGCTGCGAGAGCGTCGATGACGGTGTAGATCTCGTACTTGGCGCCCACGTCGATGCCCCGGGTCGGCTCGTCCAGGATCAGCACGTCGGGGTCGGCGTGTATCCACTTGCTGAGCACGACCTTCTGCTGGTTGCCGCCGGACAGCCGGCCGGTCTGCTCGTGCACGGTGGGCGCCTTGATGTTCATGGAGGTGCGGTAGCGCTCGGCGACGGAGCGCTCGTGGTGCTCGTCGACGACACCGCGCCGCACCATGCCGGGCAGTGACGCCAGCGAGATGTTGCGGTTGATGGTGTCGATCAGGTTGAGGCCGTAGCGCTTGCGGTCCTCGGTGACGTAGGCGAGGCCCGCCTCGATCGCCGCCGGCACGGTCTTCGCCCGTACCTGGCGGCCGGCGACCCGCAGCGTGCCCGCCTCGTACAGGCCGTAGGAGCGGCCGAAGACGGACATGGCCAGCTCGGTGCGTCCTGCGCCCATCAGCCCGGCGATGCCGACGATCTCACCGCGCCGTACGGTCAGCGACGCGTCGTCGACCACCTTGCGCTGGTGGTCGACCGGGTGGCGCACCGTCCAGCCCTCGATCTCCAGCGCGGTGGCGTGGTCGCCCTCGTAGGGGGTGCGATCGGGGAAGCGGTGGTCGAGGTCGCGGCCGACCATGCCGCGGATGATGCGGTCCTCGGACAACTCGGCGGGCTGTGCGGGATGTTCCCGCACGGTCAGCGTCTCGATGGTGCGGCCGTCGCGCAGGATGGTGACGGTGTCGGCGATGTGGCGTATCTCGCCCAGCTTGTGCGAGATGACGATGCTGGCGATGCCCTGGTCGCGCAGTTCCAGGATGAGCTGGAGGAGGCTCGCGCTGTCCTCGTCGTTGAGCGCGGCGGTCGGCTCGTCCAGGATCAGCAGCTTCACCTCCTTGGACAGGGCTTTGGCGATCTCCACCAGCTGCTGTTTGCCCACGCCGATGTCGGCGACGGCCGTCTGCGGGTTCTCGCGCAGTCCGACGCGCCCAAGCAGGTGGGTGGCCCGCTGGAGCGTGGCGTTCCAGTCCACGACACCGCGCCTGCCGGTGCGCTGCTCGTTGCCCAGGAAGATGTTCTCCGCGATGGACAGGAAGGGAACGAGGGCGAGTTCCTGGTGGATGATGACGATGCCGCGGGTCTCGCTGGCGCGGATGTCCTTGAAGGCGACCGGCTCGCCGAACAGGCGGATCTCCCCGTCGTAGCTGCCGTGCGGGTGGACGCCGCTGAGCACCTTCATCAGCGTCGACTTGCCCGCGCCGTTCTCGCCGCAGACCGCGTGGATCTCGCCGGGGCGCACGGTCAGGTTGACGTCGGACAGCGCGGTGACGCCGGGAAAGGTCTTGGTGATGCCCCGCATCTGAAGGACGGGTCCCACTTCGGCGGGGCTCACCGCAGCTGCTCCTTGGTGAAGTAGCCCTCGTCGACCAGGAGCTGGGTGTTCTTCTTGTCGACGGAGACCGGCTTGAGGAGGTAGGCGGGGACGACCTTCTTCCCGTTGTCGTAGTCGGTGGTGTTGTTGACCTCGGGCTTCTTTCCGGTGAGGACGGCGTCGCCCATCTGGACGGCCTGCTTGGCCAGCTTGCGGGTGTCCTTGAAGACGGTCTGGGTCTGCTCGCCGGCCACGATGGACTTCACGGAGGCCAGTTCGGCGTCCTGCCCGGTGACGACGGGCAGCGGATGCCGCTTGGTGCCGTACCCGGCGCTCTTGAGCGCGGAGATGATGCCGATGGAGATGCCGTCGTAGGGGGAGAGCACCGCGTCCACGTCGGTGCTGCCGTAGTTCTTGCTGAGCAGGTCGTCCATGCGCTTTTGCGCGGTACCGCCGTCCCAGCGCAGGGTGGTGGCCTGGTTCATCTTCGTCTGCTTGCTGCGCACCACGAGCTGGCCCGTCGCGAAGTACGGCTTCAGCTTCTTCATCGCGCCGTTCCAGAAGTACTTGGTGTTGTTGTCGTCGGGCGATCCGGCGAACAGCTCGATGGTGTGGCGCTCGTCGGCGTCGGGGTCGGGCTTGGTCAGATCCAGGCGGTCGAGGATGTACTGGCCCTGGAGTTCGCCGACGCGCTCGTTGTCGAAGGAGGCGTAGTAGTCGACGTTCTCGGTGCCCAGGATGAGCCGGTCGTAGGAGATGACGGGGATGTGGGCCTCGGCCGCCCGCGTCAGGACGTGGGTGAGGGCCGAGCCGTCGATGGCGGCGACGACCAGCAGCCGGTGCCCCTTGGTGATCATGTTCTCGATCTGGGCGACCTGGTTCTCGACCTTGTCGTCGCCGTACTGGAGGTCGGCCTTGTACCCGGCCTTGCGGAACTGCTTGGCCATGTTCTTGCCGTCGGCTATCCACCGCTCGGAGGACTTGGTGGGCATGGCGATGCCGACGGTGCCGCCCTTGCCTTTGTCGGGTTGGTAGCGGCTGCCGCCGCGGGCCTCCTGGCCGCAGGAGGTCAGTCCGGCGACGAGTGCGGCCGCCAGCACCGCACAAGCGGCGACGCGGCGTCTGCGGGTGCGCATGGTCAGTTCCCTTCCTCGGACTCGGCGTGCGCGGTGCGCCGGCCGGGCCGGGATCGCTCCGCGTCGTGCGGGAAGCGGTGCAGGTCGCCCGGCAGCCGGGCGCCGAGCGGCGACATACCGCCGTCGGCGCCGTGCCGGGCCAGCAGGTCGAGGGCGAGCCGGCCGCGGCGGACCCGTTCGCGCGCCGTCTGGAGCACCGTCTCGCGCAGGTGCCGCCCCGACGGGTAGACGCCGGGCGCCTTGGCCAGACCGAACTTCAGGTAGAGCGGTGCGCCGCGCCGGATCAGCTCGGCCAGCTCGTACATCCGCACGTAGCCGCCGAGGTCGTCGGGCGCCTCGATGTACAGGTCCAGCGGGGCCGCGCTCACCCGGCGGATCTCCGTGAGGTGGCCCGGGGTCAGGTCGCTGGGCACGTTGAGCGAGTCGGCGCCCAGCCGCTCGTGGACGGCGTACGAGGCGGGGTTGACCGGGCCGACCAGCGCCGAGACCTTCAGCGTCACCTCGGGCGGCAGCACGCCCGTGGCGCGGGCGCGGTGCAGCGTCCACAGCACGCCCTCGTCGGCCACCAGCAGGCAGCGCACCCCCAGTTCGGTGGCGCGCACGGCGTCCTCGACGCAGCCGGCGAGCGCGCTGTGCCCGCGCGCCCGCAGCCCGGCGCCGCCGGACTCGGTGCGGGTGGCCGCCCCGGTGTCCCAGGTGCCGCGCGGCCCGGTGAACAGGCACAGCTCGATCCGGTGCGCGGCGCACGCCTCGACCATCTCGGTGATCTCCGCGTCGGTGAGCATCCAGATGCCGCTGCCCTGGCTGATGCGGTGCAGGGGCACGTCGAGGCGTGCGGACTCCTCCAGGACGACGGCCAGCGCCTCGGGCCCCTCGCAGGAGGGCACCTCGGTGCGCCACAGGCCCCCGTCGGGGAAGGTGTGCGGGGAGGTGTCGGCGGGTTCGGGCTCGGGCGCGGGCAGCCCGAGCGCGGTGAGGGCGGGTTCGCCGGGATGGCGGACGGTGGTGCTCACACGGGCTCCTTCGAGCAGGCGGAGAGGAGGCGGAGAGGAGGCAGAGGGGTCGTAGGCGTCAGGGTGTTCGTCTGGTTCAGGGGTGGAGCAGGACCTTGCCGACCGCCGGGCCGCCGTCGCCGGCCAGGGCGACGGCCTTCTCGTAGTCGCGCAGGGGCATCCTGTGGGTGACCAGCGGCAGCGGATCGAGCAGCCCGCAGGCGAACGCGCGCACGGCGTGCGCCCAGGCGGCGGGCGGCGCCCCGAAGACGGTGCGCACCTCGGTCTGCGCGAGGACGAGCGCGGCCGGATCGAGCCCGGGGCCCGCCGCGGGTGGCAGGCCGGTCAGCACGAGCCGGCCGCCGCGCCGCAGCAGCCCGGCCGCCTGCCGTGCGGAACCGGCGGCGCCCGCCGCCTCGACGACGACGTCGTAGCCGCCGAGACCGTCGGTCTCCTGGTGGTGCCGGTAGCCGGTGGCGCCGAACGCGGTGGCGAGCGCGGCGCGTTCGGGCCGCGCCCCGGTCGCCAGCAGCTCGGCGGGCGACCCTGCCGCCAGCAGCCCGAGCGCCAGCATGCCGAGCGTGCCGTCCCCCACGACGGCCACCCGGTCGCCGGGACGCACCCCGGCGCGCAGCGCGGCGGCGGCCACGCACGCGGCCGGCTCCAGCAGCGCGGCGGCGTCCAGATCCGCCTCGTCCGGCAGCAAGTGCAGCAGCCGTGCGGGCAGGGTGAGGGTGGGGGCCATGGCCCCTGGCTCGGTGAAGCCCGTCTCGGCGTACCCGGCCGCGCACAGCGTGGTCTCGCCGGTGCGGCAGCGCGCGCACACCTGGCAGTTGCGAAACCCCTCCCCCACCACCTTGCGGCCCGCCAGCGGCTCGGGCACCCCCGCGCCGACCTCGGCGACGGTGCCCGACCACTCGTGTCCCGGCGTGACGGGGTAGCGGGCGTACGGTGCGGGGCGGCTGCCCAGGTACAGCTCGCGGTCGCTGCCGCAGATCCCGGCCGCGTGCACCCGTACCTGGGCCTCGCCAGGGCCGGGTGGGCGCGGTGTGTGCGGGGCGAGGCGGACGGTGCCCGGCGCGTCGAGAAGGACGGCGGTGCCCCCGCTCACCTGGTGCCGCCGGCGGGGTTCCGCGTCTCCCAGCCCTCGGCCCACAGGTCGAAGTGGGCGCGCTGCTGCGGGAAGGCGGCCGCCGCCTCGACGTCCAACTCGACGCCGAGTCCCGGGGCGTGGCTCAGGGCGAAGCAGCCGGTCTCGGGATCGACTCGGGGCGCGCCCTTGACGACCTGCTGGATCTCGGCGTCGGCGAAGTCGTTGAAGTGCTCCAGGATCTTGAAGTTGGGGGTGGCGAAGCCGACCTGGAGGCTGGCGGCGGTCAGCACAGGGCCGCCGACGTTGTGCGGGGCCAGCAGCATGTAGTGGGTCTCGGCGGTGGCGGCCAGCTTGCGGGCCTCGGCGATGCCGCCGAGGTGGCCCAGGTCGGGCTGGAGGATGTCGGCGGCCTGGCTCTCGAACAGTTCGCGGAACTCGATCCGGTCGTGGATGCGCTCGCCGGTGGCCACCGGTGTCTCGACCTTCTCGGCGACCTTGGCCAGCGCCTTGAGGTTCTCCGGCGGCACCGGCTCCTCCAGCCACGCGGGCCGGAACGGCGCCATCTCGCGGGCCAGCCGCACGGCGGTGGCGGGGGCGAAGCGTCCGTGCATCTCCAGCATCAGCTCGGCGTCGGGCCCGATGGCGTCCCTGACCGCCTCGATGAGCGAGACGGCGTAGCGCGTGTCCTGGTGGGAGAGTTCGAGGTGGCCTGTGCCGAACGGGTCGATTTTCAGGGCGCGGTAGCCGCGGGCCATGACGTCCTTGGCGGCGCGGTGGTAGGCCTCGGGGGTGCGTTCGGTGGTGTACCAGCCGTTGGCGTACGCCTTGACGCTGTCGGTGACGTTGCCGCCCAGCAGCTGCCAGACGGGCACGCCCAGTGCCTTGCCCTTGATGTCCCAGCAGGCCGTCTCGACGCAGGCGATGCCGGACATCACGATCTCGCCGGCCCGCCCGAAGTCCCCGTACTTCATGCGGCGCACCAGATCCTCGGTGCGGAACGGGTCGGAGCCCGCGATGTGGTTGGCCTCGGCCTCGCGCAGATAGCCGAGCAGCGCGTCGGTGTGGCCCAGCATCCGGGTCTCGCCGACGCCGGTGAGCCCCTCGTCGGTGTGGACCTGCACGTAGGTCAGGTTCCGCCACGGGGTGCCGACCACATGGGTGCTGATGCCGGTGATACGCACGAGAGCCGCTCCCTGTCACTCGCTGCCGCTCCGAAGTCGCGGCGCCGACGTGTTCGATATTTCGTCAGTCGTTCGAAATCGCGAGGGTGACAGTAGGGAGGGGGTCACGGGGTGTCAATGGCGGGGACGCGCATCCGTGTTCGGATGTGTGCGCTCTTCCCGCCGGGTGCCGTCAGGGGCGGGGCGTGATGCTGCTGTGGAGGCGGTAGCGGACCGGCTCGTGGCCATCCCTGGGCGGCCGCAGCCGGACGGCGACCGGCCCCGCGAAGCTGAAGTGCCGCTGGGCCGCGTGCCGCCGCACCTCGGAGGCGAGGCGCTCGCCCACGGCAGACGCCTCGCCCTCCAGCCGGGCGTAGCTGTCGACGGGCAGCTCCAGAACGAAGGAGTTGGGCACCACGGTGCGGCCCCGGCCGACGATCACCGCGTTGGTGTCGCACGCACGGCGCAGCATCCCGACCACCTCGACGGGCTCCGCACCGCCCCTGCGGCGCAGCAGCCCCCACAGCGAGGTGGAGATCCGTTCCATCCTGCTCTCGACGTCCTGCAAAATGCTCATCGCTCCCCGTTGCCCGCCGAAGCGGGTCCGCATGTCCCCCCGAACGGGTGGTACGTGCCGCGCGCGGTTCACCGCCCGGGCCGCGGTGGCCCGGGCGGTCGGGGGTCGGCCCGGGGCGGCCGCCCGGGCCGCTGTCAGCTGCGGTGCGCCTCGGTGTGCAGGCCCAGCGCCTCCACCAGCTCCTGCACGTTGACGTACCGGGTGTCGCCGGGCAGGCCCTCGGCCAGCTGAACGAGCCGGTCGGGCGCGTGCTCGGCCCGGAGCGTGTCCAGCACCTCCTCGCGACCCGTCGGGTACAGGTGGCGGCCCAGGTGCTGGGCGATCTCGGAGCGCAGTTCCACGTCACGCGAGCTCATCCCGGCGGGCGTGCCGCCGGTGCGCAGGGCGCGGGGGTCGCGGTCGGCCTCGGGCTGGTCCTCGGCCGACGGCTCCATCTCACGCCCCTCCTCGCGGTTGGAACGCAGGTCGCCCTGGAGGCGCTTCTTGGCCTCGTCGTCCTGGATCGGGCCGTTCTTGTCGTTCTCCTGCATGGTGTGCTCCTTACGTGCTGAGCAGACAGAAGGAGGCGCCCTTGGGGTCACGGAGAGTCACCGTCCGTCCCAGAGGCCCTTCCCTGGGCGGCGTGACGACCTCGCCACCCTCCCGTTCCGCGGCGTCGACCGCCGCGTCAAGATCGGGTACCCGAAAGTACGGCTCCCACCGCGTACGGATCCTGGGGTCCGGCGGCGACTCCAGCGCGCCGCCCCGCAGCCCGGCCACCGGATGTCCTTCCACCCTGACGACGATCTCGTCGTACTGCTCCTCATAGGTGACGCCGTGGCTGGGGTCGTCCATCCAGTCGAAGATCTCCCCGTAGAAGACCGCGGCGGCGAAGGCGTCGCGGGTGTGCAGCTGGAGCCACGCGGGCGCCGGGCCCGTGCCCACGCCCCAGGAGGCGGGCCCGTCGCCCTGCCAGAGCCCGAACGGCGCGCCCCACTGGTCGGCGGCGATGACGGCACGGCCGCCGCCCGTGCGCAGCGGGCCGACCGCGACGGTGGCGCCGCGCTCGGCGATGCGCTCGGCGACCACGTCGGCGTCCTCGACGTGGAAGTACACCGACCAGCGCTCGGCCTCGGGGCCCGCGCCCTCGGCCAGCTGGTTGAAGCCGGCCACCGGCTGTCCGTCCACCGTGGCGATGCGGGAGTCGGGGCCGTCGGAGTAGGCCTGGAAGGTCCAGCTCAGCACGGGTCCGTAGAACTCTTCGGCGGCCCGTTGATCGGGGGTCATCAGACTCACCCAGCAGGGCACTCCGCCGACCGCAGCCATGAATCCGCCTTCCCTCTGCCTGGGGAACGTCCGTGCTCCACTCAGGGTACATAGCGGCGCGAATTGGGCATAACGGAATGATGCACCCGGTCCTCCAGGGCGCCGTCGGCGGGGCAGGGGCTCCCGGGCGCTCTCAGCGCTCCAGCCGGACGGTGGCGATCTCCCACGGGCGCAGCGCGACGGTGGCGCTCTCCCCATCCAGGCTTGGGGCCTCGCCCGCCGCCGTGGCCCGGCCGAGCAGGTCGCACCGCTCGACGGCCCGCAGTCCTGGCAGCGAGAGAACGGCCGCCGCCGGGCGGGGCGTCTGGGCGACGACCCGGACCTCAAGACCGCCCTCACGCTCCCGCACCGAGGTGAGGACGACGCCCTCGCCCGCCACGCTCAGTCCCTGACCCGGTGCGGGCAGTGCGGCCGCGCCCTGACCGGTGCCGTGCAGGGGCATGAGCGGATGCCGGAAGGCCTCGGCCGCCGCGTGGACGCCCGCCTCGTGCCACTCCCCCGCGTACGGCAGCAGGCCGAACGTCACCGTCCGCAGCCCCCGGCACTGGGCCTGCGGGGTGGCGAACTCGCCCCCGGCGGGCTCGTCGCGCCACACGTGCCGGTTGCGCGACATCTGCCCGGTCGGCCGCAGGAGCGTCACGGCCAGCTCCCCGCCGCCGCCGAGAAGCTCGTACTCGGTGGCGTGTTCCAGCAGGAGCGCGGCGCCCCCCGCGGCCACGAAGGCGGAGGCGGGGAAGGTCGGCAGCGGCTCCTCGCCGAAACCGCCCTCCGCGCTCAGCCCGCGCTCGACGACGGCGAACTGCCCCTCCCCGTACGACACCTCGGCGCGGCGCGGCAGGGGAACGTGCATGCGGACGCGGTGGTCGTCGCTGCGGTTGTCGAAGGAGAAGGACAGCCGCGCGAACCGCTCCCCGGCGCGCACCTCGATACGGGTCGTCACGGTCGTCGGCTCGGTGTCCGGCGTGCGGCCGTCCGCGGCGAAGTCCCCGGCCTTCGGCCACTGGTAGCGGCGTTCGACCTCGAAGGCGCCGGTCAGCGGACCTTCGCCGGCCGGGCGGACGGTGACCTCCTCGGGGTGTTCCACCAGGACGTCGCGCGCGGGCGGCGCGTAGTTGTAGGTGTCGCCCAGGTCGCCGCCGTCCACGACACGTCCGGCGCCCGCCAGCGTGACACCGTCGGCGCCGCGCACGGCGAAGGTGCCGTCCTCGGCGATCTCCACCCGCAGCAGGCCGTTGTCCAGGACCCGGCCGCCCTCGGCGCGGACACCGTGCGGCACGGGGCCGTCGGGCCCGGGCCCGTGGACGGCGCGCACGGCGGTGTGGCCCAGCGGTGGCGCCGTGACAAACGCGGCCACCCGCTGCCGGGGCTCGGCCTCGATGACGACCCGCCAGGGGCCCTCGGGCCGCGCCTGGTCCAGCGCCTCGCGGACCGCCGCGATGTCGAAGGGCAGTTCGCTCCTGCGGGCCACGGTGAAGTGCAGCAGCCGCCGCTCGGGCTCCAGGCGCCAGGCGGTGATCTCCTGCCCGTACAGCTCGCTGCCGTGCACCCTGGCCAGCACGGTGGGCAGCCGCTCGGCGGGGACGGTGTCGTCGGCCAGCAGCGTCGGCGCGGAGGCGAGCCGCTGCGCGGGGAAGACGGTGCCGTCCGCGTCGATCAGCTGGACGGGGCCCTCGCCCGCCACGTCCAGCTCGACCAGGTCGGTGCGGTGGGCCGGCGTCGGGTTGAGCAGCAGGTGGGCGTCGTGCGGCAGCCGGGCGGCCAGCGGGCCCGCCACCATGTCGCGCACGGCGAGCCCGAGTTGCTCCGCCTCGGCGATCCTGGCCGCGACCTGCTGCGCGGTCTCGTCGCAGCCGCACCCGGTGACCGAGTCGTGGCAGGACACCTCGATCAGCCGGTCCCAGGCCATCTGGAGGAAGCGCTCGGCCGCGCCGTCGAACCAGAGCGCCGCCAGCGGCTCGGCGTAGCGCTCGACGGCGCGCTCGGCCCGCGCCATGGCCTGCTTGAGCGGGGCGCGGACGGAGAAGACGCCGGGCAGGATGTTGGCCCGCGCGTGGCTGCGCAGCTCCCCGTGGACGGCGCGCAGCCCCTCCAGGTGGGTGGGCTGGGCTGCGAAGTACTCGGCCAGAGTGGCCAGCCGGAGCGTGACGTGCTCGTCCGCCGCGTTGTGCCGCTCCAGCAGGTCGGCGAGGTCCGCGGCGGGTGCCGTGTGGTCGGAGCCGTACATGGCCAGGATCGGGGAGCCGTCGGGGCGCCAGGGGCGCAGCTTGGCGGCGATGGCGCCCGCCCGTTCGGCGACCTGGCCCGGGTCGTCGAAGAGCCCGGCCGCGCTGCCGTAGCCGCCCGCCGCCAGGTACTCGGTGCGGATCGCGGTGCCGTCCGGCGCGCTCCAGGCGAACGCGTGGCGCTCGACGGCGGCCGGCACGCCCCGCCACACGCAGGCGTGTTCGAGCCCCGCGCCGCGCAGGATCTGCGGCATCTGGGCGCAGTGCCCGAACATGTCGGGCAGGTAGCCGACGGGCATCGCGCCGCCCATGTCCGCGCTGCGCCGCAGCCCGCGTTCGAGGTTGCGGACGATGTTCTCGCCCGAGCACAGGAACTCGTCCAGCAGGATCTGCCAGGGCCCGACCGCCAGCCGCCCCTCCTTGACGAGGCCGGTCAGCCGCTCGCGCTGCTCGGGCCGCACCTGGAGGTAGTCGTCGACGGCGACGGCCTGTCCGTCGAGGGTGAAGCGCTGCCGCGGGTCCTGCGCCATCCGCTCCAGCACCGTGTCGAGCAGCCCGATGAGCTGGAGCCTGAACCGCTGGAAGGGCAGGTACCACTCGCGGTCCCAGTGGGTGTGCGGGACGATGACGAGTTCGTCCCCCGCCCTGGGTGTGTCGGTCATGCGGATGCTGCCTCTCCTGCGCAGGGGAGCTGGTGGCGGGCCGCGTACGCGGCAACGGCGCGCTGGGCGGTCAGCAGGTCCTCGGCGGCCCCGGCCGCTCCGGTGCGGGGCGGGGTGCCGTCGGTGACCATGGCGTGGAAGGCGGCGAGTTCCTCCTCGAACGCCTCGGTGACCGACCTGTACTCGGCGCGGCGCTCGGCGTGCGGGCCCTCGCCCGCGCCCGCCGCCGTCTCGGTCAGCACCGTCGGTGCGTTCATCAGGTAGGGCGAGGGGAAGGCGAGGTGCAGGCTGCCGGTCTCGTGGTGGAGCGCGAACGTCTCCCGGTAGGAGGCGTGTGCGGGCAGGAAGTGCCAGCGGATCGAGTACCGCGCCCCGCCGGGCAGCCCGCCCGACAGCTCCACGGAGCCCGGGCCCGCCGCCGAGGCACCCCACGTCTCGGCCAGCTCCACGCTCGTCGGGGCGCCGGTCACCATGCGCAGCAGCGACAGGTCGTGGCTGATGGAGCCGAGGACGGTGTGGTAGAGCGAGCGCGTCGCCTCGGTGGCGCCGCCGCCGAGCGCCGCGTCCGTCAACGCGGCGTCCCGCGCCTTCAGCGCCGCCGGCGCCTCGGCGTCGAGGTCGTCGTAGGGGGCCGGCAGCCGGGCGAAGGCGAGTTGGTCGCCGCCCGTGGGGTGCAGGACGCACACCTCGGCGGAGCGGACAGCATCGGCTCCGCCCGCCTCGCCGAGCAGCGCGGCCAGCCGCCGCGCGGCCGGGTCGTACTGCTTCATGTAGCCCACCATCAGCCGCGGTCCGCGCCGCTGGGCACGCTCCGCCTCCGCGATCCGGTCCGCCTCGGCGCGGGTGAAGGCCAGCGGCTTCTCGCACAGCACGGCGTACCCGGCGCGGAGCGCCGCCTCGGCCGCGGGGCCGTGCGAGCCCGACGTCAGCAGCAGCACGGCGTCGAAGCCGCCGCCGGCCAGCAGCGCCTCGGTGCTCGCGTGCCGGTCCTTCTCGGGTACGCCGTACCGCGCGCCCACGTCCGCCAGCGCGCCGGGCGACAGATCGCACAGCGCGGTCACCTCGAACAGGTCCCGTCTGCGTTCGAGCAGCGGCAGGTGGGCCGTGCGCGCGATGGCACCGAGCCCGGCGACGGCGATCCGCAGCCGGTCCCGTGCGGAGGAGACGGTCATGGTCACAGCCCTTCTTCCTGGAGCAGCCGGCGGTTGGCCGACTGGTGTGCGGCGATGCGGTCGAGGTCCTGGCCGGTCGGCGGTGCGTCCTGCTCGACGACCAGCCAGCCCGCGTAGCCGGTGCGGCGCAGCGCCGCCACGACGGCGGCGAGATCGATCTCCCCCTCGCCCAGCGCGCGGAACCCGCCCTCGGCGACCACACGCCGCAGGTCGCCGCCCGCGCTACGCACCCGGGCGAGCGCCCGGCGGTCGGCGTCCTTGAGGTGGACCTGGCGGATGCGCGGCCCCCACTCGGCGACCGCCTCGGCGGGATCGCCGCCCGCCAGCCACCAGTGGCCCGTGTCCAGGCAGAGGGAGACGTCCGTGCGGGAGAGCAGCCTGCGCGTCTCCTCAGGCGTCTCGACCACGGTCCCCAGATGCGGGTGGAACACCGGCTCCAGGCCGCGCTCCCGGCAGCGGTCGGCGGCCGCCTGCACGTCGGCGGCGAACGGCTCCCACTCCGCGTCGGTGAGTCCCAGCGCCGGATCGACGGGGGTGCCCGGCGCCGCGAAGCGCCGCGGATGTGCGGGGCAGGCCAGGGTGGGGCGCGGGGCGAAGACCTCGTCGTCCACCGGCACCGAGGCGAAGGTGTCGAGCGTGCGGTCCAGGGTGCGCAGGTCGGCGGCGAAGTCGTCGCGGTCGCCGCCGTAGCGCAGGTCGGCCCAGCCGCCCGCCAGCCGCAGTCCGTGGGCGGCCAGGCGTCGCGCGAGGGCCCCGCCCTCACCGAGGTAGCCGAGGGGGCCGCTGTCCGTCCCCGCGTACCCGGCCGTACGGAAGGCCGCCAGCAGCTCGTCGGCGGCGAGGGGCGCCGTGTCGGGGCTGTAGATCCCGTAGGAGACAGGGGCGTTGGCTGTGCGGACGTGCATGGGTGCCTTTCGGGGCCGGGGTGCGGCTGGTGGGCGGGGACGACGGCCCACCGGAAACGGTGCGGGGCGGGGCCGGGCTCGCGGGCACAGGGCTCACGTGCACAGGGCTCACATGCACAGGGCTCACGTGCACAGGGCGATCACCTCGCACGCGTGCGTCTCCAGCCGGTGGAGGCCCTCTACGGCCGCGGGCAGCCACACGGTCTCGCCCCGTACGACGAGGCGCCGCCCGTCGGGCCGCACGAGCACGGTGCGGTCGGCGTCCAGCGCCAGCAGCTGATCGCCGTACCGCAGCAGGACGGGCGCATCCGGAGCGGCGGAGACGGCGGTGCGTCCCGCGGCGAGGCCGCCGAGCACCCCGTCGGCGCCGTCGTCCTCGCACAGCACCCAGGTGGTGGGGGCGCCGAGGGGGCGGCCGTGGGCGGGGTCGTGGAAGTCGCTGCCGCCCAGCGGGATCACGTCGTCGCGCCAGGCCCGCGCCCACGCGAGCGGGGCGCCGTGCCGCCGGTCGGCCCAGGTGTGGTGCCACACCTCGGCGTGGCGGGGCCGCCGCACGAAGGTGAGTTCCCAGGCGCAGTCGTCGGCGAGTGGGTGGTTGACGGACAGCACGCCGCCGCCCGCCTCCGCCTGCGCGAGCCACGCGTGGGCGGGGGCACGGAAGTCGATCCAGCCGGTGTCGCCGAACACGTTGGCGTGGCCGAGATCCGTGGTGACCTCCTGCCCTGGCAGCAGGGTGACGCCGTGCCGGGAGCCCGCCGCGGCCAGCCAGGGGTGGTGGCTGACGGTGTTGTGGTCGGTGACGGCCAGGAAGTCCAGCCCCTCGGCGGCCGCGGACCTGGCCAGTTCGTCCAGGGTGAGGGCGCCGTCGCTGTGCACGGTGTGGGCGTGCAGGTCGCCCGCGCGCCAGGTGGCGCCGTCCAGGTCCGGCACGCTGTGCCGGGGCCTGCGCTCCCCCGCGGCGAGGGGAGGCGGCACCGCGGTCACGGGCGCTGCGGGGGCGCGCGATCCGGTCCGCGCCCGCACCTCGTACGGCAGCCCCTCGGGCGGCACCCGGTGCAGCCGCAGCAGCACCTGCCAGGTGCCGGCCGTCAGGGGGCCTGGCAGGTAGCCGGGGGTGGCCCAGGTCTCCGTGACGGTGAAGGTGTCCCGCGCGCCGCCCGACCAGCCGCGGAAGTCGCCGCCCGGGCCGAGCAGTCCGAGGTCGAGCACGCCGGCCCGGCGCGGGTAGGCCAGCGTGACGGTGAGGGCGCCGGCATCGGTGCCGACCTCGACGGGCAGTGTGCGCAGGACGTTCTCGGCGCGCGCCTCCATCGTCCAGGTGCCGCGGTGCACCTGCTCCGAGGCGCTCAAGCGGGCACCTCGGCGGGGGTGGCGCCGACGAGTTCGCCGTCGCGGTAGAGCAGCGCGCGGTCCTCGCGGGGCACGGCCCAGCCGCGCGCGCCGAGGGCCGGCTCGTGTTCTTCGGGGACGACGGCCTGCACGCTGAGCCCGCCGTCGCACTCCAGGGTGACCAGGTGGGCGCTGCCCAGGTTCTCCACGACGGAGACGGTGCCGCTCAGCGCGGCGTCGACGGCGCGCTCGGACCACCGCAGGTACTCGGGGCGGACCCCGTAGACGACCTTGCCGCCCTCCTCGACGTGCGCCCGCGCGCTGTCGGGCACCGGCAGTTCGCATCCGGCGACGCGCACCGCGCCGCCGCCCGCCACCATTTCGCCGTCGAGCAGGTTCATCGGTGTCGATCCGATGAACGAGGCGACGAACGTGCTGGCCGGGCGGCGGAACACCTCGGTGGGCGTGCCGACCTGGCGCAGTGCGCCGCTCTCCATGACGGCGACACGGTCGGCCATGGCCAGCGCCTCGGCCTGGTCGTGGGTGACGAAGACGGTGGTGACGCCCAGCTCACGCTGGAGCTTCTTCAAGAAGGTGCGCGCCTCCAGACGCATCCGGGCGTCCAGGTTGGACAGCGGCTCGTCGAAGAGGAAGACACGCGGGTGGCAGGCCATGGCGCGGGCCAGCGCGGCGCGCTGCTGCTGGCCTCCGGAGAGCTGCCCCGGCCTGCGCTCCCCCAGGTGTCCCAGGCCCAGCTCGTCGGCCGTCTCGCGGGCCTTGGCCGCGCGCTCGCCCTTCCCCACCTTCTTGATCTTGAGCGGATAGGCGATGTTCTCGTGGACCGTCATGTGCGGGAAGAGGGCGTAGTCCTGGAAGACCATGGCGATGTCCCGGTCGCCCGGCGGCAGCGCCGTCACGTCCTGCCCGGCGATGTGGACACTGCCCCCGGTGGCCTCCTCAAGGCCCGCGAGGGTGCGCAGCAGTGTCGACTTGCCGCATCCGGAGGGGCCGAGCAGCGCGAAGAACTCGCCGTCCCGCACGGTCAGGTCGAGATCGCTGAGCGCCCGCACGCCCCCGGGATAGACCTTGGCGAGCCGGTTCAGGATGATGTCTGCCATCAGGCCTTGATCCCTCCGTGAAAACGGAATCCGTAGCGGCGGCTGACGAACAGGAACATCAGCACGACCGGCAGGGAGTACAGGAGCGAGAAGGTGGAGATGAGAGCCAGGTCGGGCTGGCCGCCCTCGGTGTAGAAGGTGTACATGACGACCGCGGCGGGCGACTTGTCCGGGGACCGCAGCAGCAGGAACGGAATCAGGAAGTTGCCCCACACCTGGGCGACCGTCCACACCCCCACCGTCGCCAGGCCCGGCCGTACGACGGGCACGACCACGTCCCGCAGGACGCGCAGCGGTGAGGCGCCGAAGACCCGCGCCGACTCCTCGTAGGAGCGGGGCGTGGTGTCCATGAAGTCCTTGAGAATGAAGATCGCCGCGGGCAGCAGCCCACCGGTCAGCACGAGGATGACGCCCAGGTAGCTGTCGACCAGGTCGAGTTCGGCCGCCAGCAGGAAGATCGGCACCATCGCGGCGGTGCCGGTCACGATCGAGGAGAGCAGCAGCAGCGCGTACAGCAGTCCGTCGCGGCCGCGGATGTGGACCCGGCTGAGCGCGTAGGCGGCCAGCGCGGAGAGCGCGACGACGAGCACGGCGCTGCCGACGGCCAGGACGAGCGAGCTGGCCAGCGAGTTGACCGCGTTGGGGTTGTCCCACAGCCGCGCGAAGTTGGCGAGGGTGAAGTCGGGCAGCGAGGCGGTGATGCCGGGACGCCTGTCGAAGGGCGCGCTGGCCAGCCAGAGCATCGGCAGCGCGAAGAAGGCCAGTGTCAGGGCGACGAGCAGATAGGCGCCGACGCCGCGCAGCAGTGCGCGGACCGGGTCGCGGCCGTCCGCGGCGCGCCGTGGGGTCGCAGCACTCATGCGGTCTCCTCCTTCCCGGCCGGCGCGTCGGCGTGCGGGGCGGCGGGGGCGGTGTCCTGGCCCGTGGGTCCCGCGCTGCCGCGCGCCGCGTACCTGCGCCTCCCGCTCCGGCGCGCCTTGTTCTTCTGTCCGAGCAGGCGCAGGTAGACGACGGCGACGACGAGGTTGATCAGCAGCATCAGGAAGGAGAGGGCCGCGCCGTAACCGAGCTCACCGCTGCCGAGCGCGGTCTTGTAGATGTGCACGGGCAGGGTCTCGGTCGCTCCGTTGGGCCCGCCTGCGGTGATCAGGAAGGGGGTGAAGTCGTTGAACGTCCACAGGCTGATCAGCAGCAGGTTCGTCAGGACGTGCCCGCGGATGCGGGGGAAGACCACGTCGCGCAGCTGCTGCCACCCGCTCGCCCCGGCGAGCCGCGCGGTCTCCAGGTGGGAGGCGGGCACGTTTCCGAGAGCGGCGCTGTAGAGCATCATCGAGAAGGCGCTGCCGCGCCAGATGTTGTAGACGACGATCGACAGCATCGGATGGTCCAGCAGCCAGGCGGCGCCCGGGGTGTGGAGCAGCGTGTTGAGCGTGCCGCCGTCGCGGTCGAGGAAGGCGATCCACAAGAAGGCGACGACCGAACTGGGCAGGATCCACGCCAGCATGACGAGCGCTTCGAGGGTGGTCTTGAGCCAGCCCGTGCGCTCCCGCATCCACCAGGCGAGGGCGAAGCCGAGTCCGGCCTGGCCGATGACGGCGGAGCCGAGAACGAACAGCAGGGTCAGCCACAGAGAGTGCAGGAAGTCGTCGTCGCCGAGGGCCTTGGTGACGTTGTCCAGGCCGACGAAGGCGGGGTCGATGGCGGGGATGCCGGTGAGCCGGTAGTCGGTGGCGCCCAGGTACAGCGTCCAGACCGCGGGCAGCACGAGGAAGAGCGCGATCAGGACGAGCGCCGGGGCGACGAAGGCGGCGGCCCTGCGGCGGCCCAGCCCGGCCGCGTCCCGCTCGGGTTCGCCGCCGTGCCCGTCCGGGCTCTGTTCACCCGTTTGGGTGGCGGTCTCAGCCGATGACGTGGTCGCTGCCACCGAGCACCTCCGAAAGCTCCTCGCGGTAGGCCTGCGCGGCCTGGCCCGGGCTCTTGCCCGCGACGACCTGCGCCGTGGCTTCCTGAAGCGCCAGGGAGACCGCGGTGTAGGCGGCGAGCGGGGGCCTGTAGGTGGTGACGGGGAGCGCCGCCTCGGCGCAGAAGCGGAGCATCGGGTCCTGGTCGAGGACCACGTCGTTGACGTCGTCGCGTTCGGTGATCATCGCGCTGTCGCCGAGCCGGGCCCTGAGCGCCGCCGCGGAGTGCAGCGCGGTCAGCAGTGCGAAGGCGGCCCGGGGGTGGCGGGTGTGCGGGTTGAGGACGTGGACGGCGCCGCCGGAGAGGCTGACGTGGTCACGGCCGCCGAGGCCTTCGCCGGGCGCGCGGGCCGGGAACAGGGCGTATCCGACATCGTTGTCCCGGCGTTCCATGGCGGCGGTTCCCGTCTCGGGAGCGATCACGTCCCGCCAGAAGTAGTCTCCCTCGGCGAGGATGCCGAGCTTGCCCTCGGCGAACCGCTCGAAGGACTTGTCGCGCCCCTTGGCCTCCTGCTGGAGCCGCGGATCGCCCAGACCGCTTCCGTACACGTCACGGTAGAAGCCCAGCACCGCGCGGAGTTGGGGGGTGTCGCCGTACCACCTGTCCCCCTTGGACACCCAGCCGCCCGCGCCCGCCAGCAGCGGCAGCACCCCCTGCATGGTGGTGGCCTCGCCCATGGCGGTACCCGCGTTGATCTGCAGCGGGGTGACGCCCTCCAGCCGCTTCAGCTCGCGGGCCGCGTCGAGGACGTCCCGCCAGCTCGCGGGGCGCCAGTCGGTGGGCAGCCCGGCCTTGCGGAACAGGGGCTTGTGGAAGTAGAGGACCCGGGCGTCCGTGCCCGCGGGTATGCCGTACAGCCGGTCCTCGAAGCGGGCCAGCGAGCGCACCTTCGGGCTGATCTGCCGCCAGCCCTCCCAGTCGGCCATGCCGTCGCCGGCCACCTCACGCAGCGGTGCGATGTACCGTGCCTGCGCGAACTCCCCGACCCAGATGCCGTCGAGCCCCATGATGTCGGGGCCCGCCTGGGCCTTGAGATCGAGGGCGAGCTTGGTCTTGTACTGCTCGTCGTCGACGCCGCTGGGCAGGAACTCGACGCGGACGTCCGCGCCCTTGGCCTTCTGCCGCGCCACGAAACGGGGGATGACCCACTTCTCGATCCAGTCCGCCTCGTCGGCGTTCTTGCCGCCCGAGACGGCGTTGGTGGCGACGGTCAGCGCCACGTCCCCACCCGCGTCCCCGCGTGGATCGAGCGCGCTCCCGCAGCCTGCGAGCGCCGCGGATCCCGCTCCAAGGACCGCGGCTCGCAGCGCGGTTCGCCGCGCGATGGCTCCCATCCGGACCCCTCCTTGCGACAGAGATCGTGCCGGAAGGTTGAAGGCTGGCACGAGGCCCGCATGACGTAAAGAGCTGTTGTCCTTACATCTTCGTCACGACGCCTCGTGCCGGCGAGGCGTTCACGGCGGTGCTGTGTGCCGGTGGGGCGTTGGCAGGGGCGCCTGGTGTCGGCGGGCTCTCGCGCGGCGGGCGCTCCCTCCACACGCCGACGCCGCCCACGCCGCCCACGCGCCGTCCGCCGGTGCGGGGCCGGTCTACGCGGGCTTGATGCCGACGCCCGCCCACAGGCTCACCTGACCGTCGGTCACCGCGTCGAGTCGGGTGACCCCCGCGGTATCGCCGGTACCGGCCTGGGCGGGCACCGCGGGGTTCTCCGGGCGCCACTTGTGCGCGAGGTGGACACCGGGTTCGAGCAGGTCGAGGCCGGTGAAGAACTTCTCGACGTCCGCACGGTTACGGGCCTGGGTCGGGACGCCCTTGGCGTTGTAGATGTCCACCAGCCGGCCGACGCCCGCGGGGTCGATGTCGGCGGTGACATGGGTCAGACACAGCGCCGAGCCGGGCGACAGCGCGGCGAGGAGCCGCGCGACGATGCCGTACGGGTCGCGGTCGTCGGGCACGAAGTGCAGCACGGCGTTGACGGAGAGCACGACCGGCTCTGCGAGGTCGAGCGTCCGGGTCAGCGCACCGTCGCCGAGGATCGACTCGGGCGCGGTGATGTCCCCTTCGACGTACTCCGTACGGCCCTCCGGAGTGCTGTCGAGGAGCGCACGGGCGTGGGTGAGGACGATGGGGTCGTTGTCGGCGTAGACGACACGGGCCTCGGGGCAGGCGGCCTGGGCCACTTCGTGCAGGTTGGGGCTGGTGGGAATGCCGGTGCCGATGTCGAGGAACTGGCGGAAGCCCTGCCGGGCGAGGGCCCGGGTGGCGCGGTGCATGAAGTCGCGGTTGGCGCGGGCGGCGCTGCGGGCCGCGGGCCAGGCCTTCAGCGCCTCCTCCGCACCCGCCCTGTCCTTTTCGTAGTTGGTCTTGCCGCCCAGGTAGTAGTCGTACATGCGGGCGGAGTGCGGCACTCCCAGGCCGAGGTCGCGTCCGCTGCGCTCCGTGCGGTGACTGTCGTTCACAAGTGCTCCGATCACGTCGAGTTCCGTTGGGGTACACCCTGTCGTGCCGGCGCCGCTGCCGCCAGATGTCTTGCTGCCGTGGGGAGTTCGCCCGCTCGCACTGTTTTCGGGGTGGGCGGCCACGAGACGCTGGTCGCCGCCTTCATCTCGAACGGAACTCCGCTCGCCGGCCCCGAGTGCTGCCGTCACGGCAGGGCTGAGCGCCCACACTCGCGAGCGTGGGTGCGCACCGTTCTCCTACGCCAACGCCGGCGCCTACGCGGCGGTCGCCCGCATCTTCGCCCGCCTCGGGCTCCGCCTGGCCTGTCCCACCCTGCTGATCGCCAACCCGCCGGCCCCAGGTCAGCAGGGCCGGGGAACCGCGACGGGACCAGCCCGAGGTTGTGCACGGGGGGGGCCACACCGGCGGCCGGTCTCGGCACGAGGGAGCCGACCCTCGCCGGCGTCTCAGCGAGAGCCGGTGGCACGTTCCGCCATTCGGCTGCGGGTGACCCTCTCGGACCATGCCGGCCGCCAGGTCGTTGCCCGGCGCCAGAAGGATCCGCTCGACAGCGGGTCGCGGATCACGGACGGGTCGTCCACACGGACGCCCCCCAGCGGGTTCCACGGTTGCGGGCGCCCCTCGCGGCGCGCGCCCTCGGCAGCGGGCCGCACGGAGCGGAAGCGCTCAAGGCTCCCCCGGGGCGAGCGGGGCGGAGCCTGCCCCCTTCGACGCGGGGCGCCGCCCAGGAGCGCGGTCGCGCTCAGGGGCGCCCGGCGGGGCGCGGCCCGCTCGGCATGAGGACGGCGCGGCCCGCTCGGCATGAGGACCCGGCGGGGGCCTCGCAGGGCCCCGCCGGGTCACCGCACGCGACGTCTGCCGGTACGGGTGGTGATGCGGTAGGCCGCCCACAGAAAGGCGATCAGGGCGACGACGATACCGATGATCAGCAGATAGAAGAGGCCCTTGAGGACCGCGCCGAGGATGCCCAGCGCGATCGCGACGAGGACCAGGAACAGGAACAGCGCCATCTCACCCTCCCCTGCTCAGCGGCGCGCCAGGCGGCGTTCGCCGCCCGCGCCGGGGACGTACTCCAGTTCGTAGTGCGCGAAGACGGACGGCTCGTCCTCGGCGGCGAGCACGTCGTCGGTTCCGAGGGACGGGGCGTCCTTCACCTGGCTCTTGGGGTACTTCACCTTGAGGCACCCGGGGTGGACGGTGGCTCCGGCCAGCGGAACGAAGACCAGGCGGTGGCGGGTGGGCATGCCCACGGTCACGGTGGCGAAGGAGGGCTGGTCGGTGGCGGTGTCCACGTACACCGACTCCAGCGAGCCGATCCGGCTGCCGCTCTCGTCGACCACGTCGTGCCCGCGCCACTCCCGGATGTCGTCCGGTTCGAACATTTTTCCTCCACATTCGGGGGGCCTGTCTCCATAGTGGCACCGGTTCCCGCACGGCACCCGGCGGTCTGGCCGGTGCGGGGCACCGCTGGTACGGTCCTGACCCGCTCGCAGCCGCGGACGCTTGGACGGGGGCGCGTATGGACGGGCACGGCATCGCCACGCGGACACGTGCGCCCGTGTTCCTCGCGCTGCTCGCCGTGCTGGTCACGGCCTGTGGCGCGCTGACCCCGGGGACGGCGGCCGACCCGGACCGGCCCAGGACGGTGCCGTCCGGCACGGCCGTCCCGCAGGAGGACATCACCCTCTCCCTCGCCTTCGCGGACGCTCCCGCGCTGGTGGACGCGCTGGCGGCGGCGTTCCACAAGAGGCATCCGCACGTCACCATCGAGCCGCGGTACACGCAGTTCGCCGACTACGTGAAGAGCGTCAAGCTCACCATGGCCTCGGACACGGCGCCTGACCTCGCGCAGTTCGCCGTCGGCATGGACGACATCGCCGCGCGCGGCGACATCCTGGATCTGGGCCCGTACCGGGACGCCTACGGCTGGCGGAAGAAGTTCCCGGCGGCCGCTTTGGACCAGCTCACCGGATCCGGTGAGCGCGCCGCCGAGGGGGATCACCTGTACGGGGTACCCGCCGGGCTGTCCATGACGGGGATCTACTACAACAAGGAGCTGGCGCGGGAGGCGGGGATCACCCGCCCGCCGCGCACCCTGGCCGAGTTCGACCGGCAGCTCGCCGCCGTCAAGAGGGCCGGGATGACTCCGCTGAGTGTCGGCGCGCTCGACTCGGGCGGGCTGCACCTGTGGGCGGCACTGCTCAACAACGCGATGGAGCCTGAGAAGTACCGCGCCTGGGTCAAGGGGGCCGAGGGCGCCACCATCGAGACCGAGGAGGCGCTGGCGGCCACCGCCAAGCTGGTGGAGTGGAGCCGTAAGGGCTATGTCGACGAGGCCGCGGGCGGGACCACGCAGAACGACTCGACCGGCGCCTTCGTACGCGGCCGCGGGGTCTTCCTGGTCAACGGCAACTGGGCGGCGGGGCAGCTGTCGGAGGCCATGGGGAAGAAGGCGGGCTTCTTCCTGATGCCCGCCGCGCGCGAGGGTGCGCGTGCCGTCTCCTCGGGTTTCAGCGTCTCCTACGCGATCTCCTCCCGTACCGGGCATCCGCGCGCCGCCGGCGCCTTCCTGGACTTCCTCGCGTCGAAGGAGGCACAGCAGATCGTCGCCGCGAACGGCTTCCTGCCGGCCGACGAGGAGGCCGTGCCCACGCCGCAGGGCGTGCTGGGTGACGTGGCGCGGGCCCACCGGCGGGTCACCGACGACGACGGTATGAACCACTTCCCCGACTTCACCGCGCCGGGCATGCTCGACCCGCTGCGGGCCGGTGTGCAGAAGCTCCTCGCGGGCCGTACGACGCCGAAGGCCTACCTGGCCTCGCTCCAGGACGTGTGGGACGAGCAGTACGGGAGCGGGCGGTGACGGCGGCCGCGGGCCCGCGGGCGCGGCGCGGGCGAGGCGGGCGCCGTGCGGGCCGCGCCTGGCGCGGCTACCTCTACGTGCTGCCCGCTGCCGCCGTCTACCTGGCGTTCGCGGTGCTGCCCGCGCTGCACACCGCCTACCTGTCCCTGTTCGAGTGGGACGGGGTGACGCTGGGCGAGTGGGCGGGGCTGCGCAACTACCGGGAGGTGTTCAGCGATCCGGCGCTGCGCGGCGCGGTGTTCAACGCGTTGGTCCTCGTCGTCTTCTTCGCTCTCCTGCCGATCCTGGCGGGCCTGGTGATGACGGGGCTGCTCTCCCTCCCCCGGGCCTCGCTCGGGGGTGCGGGATCCCGGCGCCGGGGCCTGGGCGTCTACCGGCTGCTGTTCATGCTGCCGCAGGTGGTGCCGCTGGTCGCGGTGGGGGTGACCTGGCGGTGGCTGTACGGCGAGGACGGGCTGATCAACGAGACGCTGGGCGGGATCGGGCTCGGCGGCTGGGCGCGGCCGTGGCTGGGCGACTTCGACTGGGCGCTGGTCGCGGTGGGGCTGGTGGGCACCTGGGTGCTCAGCGGGCTGTGCATGATGCTGTTCCTGGCGGGGGTGCACAAGATCGACCCGCAGCTGTACGAGGCGGCGCGGCTGGACGGCGCGGGCCCGGTGCGGGAGTTCGTCTCGGTGACGCTTCCGCAGCTGCGCGGCGAGCTGGCGGTGGCGCTGACGGTGACCACGGTCGCGGCGCTGGCCAGCTTCGACATCGTCTACGTCACCACCGGCGGCGGCCCCGGCGAGGAGACCACCGTGCCGGGGCTGCTGGTCTACAAGCTGGCGTTCACCGACGGGAAGGTGGGGCTGGCGTCGGCGCTGGGAGTGGTGCTGAGCCTGCTGATCCTGGGGTTGGTCTACATCATCAACCGGCTGTCGCGGACGGAGCGGACGTGAGGCGTGGGGGCGCGGGCATGAACCAGGCGGCCGGCGCGTACCGGACGGAGCGCTGGTCCGGGTACGTGCTGCTGACGGCGGGGGCTGTCGCTGTCGTCGTCCCGTTCCTCAGCGTCTTCCTGGCGTCCATGCAGCCCTCGGGCGAGCCGGTCGTGGGCATGGAGTGGCCGCGGCACTGGAGCCTGGACAACTACCGGCAGGCCTGGACGGTGGCGGGCTTCTCCTCGCTGATGCGGTCCAGTGCGCTCATCGCCGTCGGCGTGGTGCCCGCCTCGCTGGTGCTGGCCGGGCTCGCCGGATACGCGCTGGGGACGATGCGGCTGCCCGGCGGCGACGGGGTGGCCGCGCTGTTCGTGGCCGGGCTGACCATCCCGGTGGAACTCATCGTCGTCCCGCTCTACTTCGACCTGCGCAGCATCGGGCTGACCGACTCCTATCTGGGGGTCATCCTGGTGGAGATCGCGCTGTTCCTGCCGTTCAGCGTGTTCTGGATGCGGACGCACTTTCGCACCACTCCCCCGGAGCTGGTGGAGGCGGCACGGATCGACGGGGCGTCCTCGTGGAAGGTGCTCTTCCGCGTGCTGCTGCCGCTGGCGCGCCCCGCCCTGACGACGCTGGGGGTGCTGGTGTTCATGTGGTCGTGGAACCAGTTCCTGCTGGTGCTGGTGCTCATCCAGGACGCGACCAAGCGCACGGCACCTGCGGGGCTCGGCTTCTTCGTGGGGCAGAACAACACGGACGTACCGATGCTGGCGGCGGGCACGATCCTGGTGATGCTGCCCATCACGATCGTGTACGTGCTCTTCCAGCGGAGTTTCGTCGCGGGCCTGTTGCAGGGCGCCTTCAAGGGCTGAACCGCACCGGTCACGGGCACAGCAGTTCGGATATCGACCAGTCGTACCGGCCCGTGCTTCGGCGACTTCCGGCCGTTGCGGCCGAAAAGAAAGGGGGGCGGGCGAAAGACTCCACTCCTCCAGGGCGAGTTCACCGGTTGTTCACCGAAAGCGCGGTGGTTCGTCACACCGCGTGGGCGACGATGGGGACCTGACGACGTGACCGGCGGACCGGGAGGGGGGCCATGCGTCGCTGCGTGACCGCCGCACGGGCGTGGATCCACGCCTTCGCGCTGCTCCTCGCCGTGCTGCTGGCAGCCCAGGGCGCGAGCGCCCTCCCGTCGGCGACGGCCGAACGCGCACCCACCGCCGCCCAGTCCTCGGCGCTCTCCGCGCCGGGCGAGGTGGAGCACGAGAACACCGGCTGCCAGGCACGCCGCGCCGCACGCACCCCCACCTCGCCACCGCCTCCCGGCGAGCGCCCGCTGTTCGCGGGCTGCCGCCTGGCCCACTCCCTGGCCGCCACGCACACCAGCGCGCTTCCCGAGACCGGGAGCGCGGGCGTTCCGTGGAGCAGATCCGTCGAGGTCCCCGTCCTGCACCAGGTGTTCCGGCACTGAGCACGGCCACGGCCCCCGTGCACGCGTGACCCCCGCCCCCGACCGGCGACATCCGGCGGTGCCCGGCGGCGTCTGGCGATGCCCGGCAAGGAACCGCACTGTCCGGCACCGCACGACATCGCACGACATCGCACGATGACGTCCGGCGACGCGACCTGGGGTCCGCTGCGGGCTGCCGTTTCCGACTCACTCACCGCAGTCCCACCGGAACACAAGGTCATCACATGCGCTCTCTACTCCCTTACACGCGTGCCTTCCCCGCACGCGTCCGTGACCGCGCCGACGAAGCCGAGCGCTACGCGCGGCTGGCACACGGCCAGTCCCCCGAAGCCCTCTTCGTCACCTGCTCCGACTCGCGGGTCCAACCCGCCGTCTTCACCGGAGCCCTGCCAGGGCAGCTGTTCGAGTTGCGCACGGCGGGCAACGTCGTACCGCCCTACGCCACCGGGCACCCCACCGCCGAGGCCGCCACGATCGAGTACGCGGTGTGTGTGCTCAAGGTGCCCGAGATCGTGGTGTGCGGCCACTCGCACTGCGGGGCGGTCGGCGCCCGGGCGCGGGGCGACGATCTGGCCGGCGTGCCCGCCGTCGACGGCTGGCTGAGCGCCCAACTGGCGCCCCGCGCGCAGCTGGCGGGCGACGGCGGGACACCCGGCGGCCCCGACGTGGCCGCCGCCGTCCAGCGCCACGTACGCGTCCAGCTCGCACGGCTGCGCGGCTACCCGTGCGTGGCCGAGCGGGAGGCGGCCGGTCAGCTCGGGGTGCGCGGCTGGTTCTACACGGTCCACACCGGCCAGGTGCTCGAACTGGACACGCGCACCGACGCGTTCCTCGCGCTCTGAGGGGTTCCGCCATGACGCACACGAACCACACGACCCGCGGCTCACGACTGGCCGCCCGGCTCAACCCCCTGCGCAGCCGCGGCAGCCTGCGCGCCGACTTCACCGCCTCACTCGTCGTCTTCCTCGTCGCCCTGCCGCTGTGCGTGGGCATCGCCGTCGCCTCCGGTGTCCCGGCCGAACTCGGGCTGGTCACCGGCATCGTGGGCGGGCTGGTCACCGGGCTGCTGCCCGGCAGCAGCCTCCAGGTCAGCGGCCCCGCCGCGGGGCTGACGGTGCTCGTCTTCGAGGCCGTACGCACCTTCGGGCTCAGCGGCCTTGGAGTGCTGGTGCTCGCCGCCGGGCTGCTGCAACTGCTGATGGGCGCGCTGCGGCTGGGCCGCTGGTTCCGCGCCATCTCCGTCTCCGTCGTCCAGGGCATGCTCGCCGGGATCGGGCTGGTGCTGATCGCAGGACAGCTCTACGCGCTCGCCGACGCCGAGGCGCCGGGCAGCGGCCCCGACAAGCTGCTGGGTCTGGGCGCGCTGCTGGTGGACACGGCGGCGGACAACGAGGCCCTGATCGCCGTCGGCCTCGGCGCGGCCACCGTGGCGGTGCTGCTGCTGTGGCCCAGGTGGCGGGCCGCCGCGCGGGTGCTGCCCGCGCCGCTGGCCGCCGTCCTGCTCGCCACGGGCGTGACCGCCGTAGGCGACCTGCCGGTGGCACGGGTGGAGGTGCGGGGCCTCTTCGACTCGATCCAGCCGCCCGGCCTCGCCGACTTCTCCTCCCTGGCCTCCGTCGGCATGCTCAGCACCGTTGTGGCCTTCACCCTGATCGCCTCCGCCGAGTCGCTGTTCAGCGCCGCGGCCGTCGACCGGCTGCACGACGGCCCGCGCACCCGCTACGACAAGGAGCTGATGGCCCAGGGCGCCGGCAACACCGTGTGCGGTGTGCTCGGGGCGCTGCCGATGACCGCGGTCATCGTCCGCAGCTCGGCGAACGTGTCGGCCGGAGCGCGGACGAAGGCCTCGCGCGTGCTGCACGGCGTCTGGCTGCTGCTGTTCGCCGCGGTCTTCCCCGCCGCGCTCGGCATGATCCCGCTCTGCTCGCTGGCCGGGGTGCTGCTGCACGCGGGCTGGAAGCTGATCCCCCTCAAAGACCTGGGGCCGATGTGGCGCGAGCACCGGGCCGAGGCCGTGGTTCTGGCCGTCACGGCGCTGGCGATCGTCCTGACCGACATGTTCAAGGGCGTGCTGCTGGGGCTGCTGATGGCGGTGGTCAAGACCGCGTGGGAGACCTCGCACGTCCACGTGGAGACCGAGGACCCGGGCGAGGGGCGGCCGCTGCGCGTCACGGTGCTGGGCAACGCCACCTTCCTGCGGCTTCCCAAGCTCCAGGACCAGTTGGAGGCGCTGCCCGCCGACCGCCGCGTGGAGCTGCGGCTGGGCAGACTGCGGCACGTCGACCACGCCTGCGCGCTGGCGCTGGCGCAGTGGGAGGAGCAGCACAACAGGGTCGCGGCCCGTACGGAGCCTGTCCCTCGGGAGGAGAGCACTTCTAGCATGATCGGATGACACGATTCGAGGGGTACGCGGCGCTGGTGACCGGCGCCGGACAGGGCATCGGAGCGGCCGTCGCACGCCGCCTCGCAGCGGAGGGCGCCCGCGTCCTGGTCACCGACCTGGACGCGGAGCGCGCCCGCGCGGTGGCGGCGGCCGTCCGCGCCGACGGCGGAATCGCCGAGGCGCAGGGCTGCGACGTGCGTGACGCGGCCGCCGTCGAGGCCGCCGTCGCCCGCGCCGCCGAGGCCTTCGGCTCGCTGGACGTGCTGGTCAACAACGCCTACTCCTGCCACCGCGACCCTGACCGCTTCGAGGAGTGGGACGAGGCGGCCTGGTACGAGGACTTCGAGGTGACCCTGCACGGCGCGGCCCGGTGCGCCCGGGCCGCGCTGCCGCTGCTGGCCGCGGCCCCGGGCCGCGGGGCGATCGTCAGCGTCGGTTCCGTGAACGCCGAGGCACACTTCGGCGACCACGCCTACAGCGCCGCCAAGGCCGGGCTCGCCTCCCTGACCCGCACCCTCGCCGTCGAGTCGGCCCCACGGGGCGTGCGGGTCAACCTCGTCGAACCCGGCACCGTCCGCACCGACGTGTGGCGGGAGCGGGCCGCGATGCTTGAGGAGGTCTCGGCCCACTATCCCCTCGGCCGCGTCGGTGAGCCGTCCGACATCGCGGCGGCCGTCGCCTTCCTGGCGTCCTCGGACGCGGCCTGGATCACCGGCGTCTCGCTGCCCGTCGACGGGGGGCTGCTGGTGTCCAACCTCGCCATGAACCGCACGATGGCCCACGGCTGAGAGCGGCGCCGGGGGCCGGGGCACCCTCCAAGGCTGCGGAACGCGGCGTGCCACCGCCGCGCGAACGGCGACCCGCCTGACCGCCCTTCGCGGATACTGGAGCCATGCGCGTTGCGGTGATGACGGCGGGCTCCCGTGGGGACATCGCGCCCTACACGGGCCTCGCGCACGGCCTGGCCGCCGCCGGGCACGAGGTCACGGTGGCCACCCACGCCTCCTTCGGCCCGCTGGTCGAGGCGGCCGGGGTGGGTCTGTGTCCGCTGCCCGTCGACCCACGCGCCGAGTTGGAGTCCGGGCGCGGCCGGGCCCTGCACGCGAGTTCCACCGGGGCGGGCAAGGCGCTGCGGCTGCTCGCCATGGCCAGGGCGCTGGTCGGTGACATGGCGCCGCCACTGGCCGCGCTCGCCCGCGAGAGCGACGCGCTGGTGTGCTCCAGTTCGCTGGCGCCGCTCGGCCACGCGCTGGGCGAGGGCCTGGGCGTGCCCAGCCTCGGTGCCTTCCTCCAACCGCTGCACGCCACGCGGGAGTTCGGCCCCCCGGTGCTCCGCGGACGCTCGTACGGCCCCTGGGGAAACCTGCTGACCGGACACCTGGGGAACCTCGCGCTGGACCGGGTCTTCGCCGAGACGGTACGGGCCACCCTGCGCGACCTGCCCGCCGCTGCGCCGGGTGCCTCCCGTGCCGTGCGCCACCGGGCGCGGGAGCGGCAGCGGTGGCCCGTGCTGCACGGGTTCAGCCCCGCGGTGGTGCCCAGGCCGCGCGACTGGCGGCCCGGCCTGGAGGTGTGCGGCTACTGGTGGCCTCACGACCCGCCCGGGGCGCGGCTGCCCGACCGGGTCGAGGCGTTCCTCGCGGCGGGCGGACCTCCCGTCTTCGTCGGCCTGGGCAGCGCCACGGTGCCCGACCCCGAGCACACCGGCGCGACGGTGGTACGGGCGCTGCGTGCCGCGGGGCTGCGCGGGGTGGTGCAGCGCGGCTGGGCCGGCCTGCGGGCCCGGGAGGCCGACGACGTGCTGGCCGTCGAGGAGGTGCCGCACTCCCTGCTGTTTCCCCGCATGGCCGCTGTGGTGCACCACTGCGGCGCGGGCACGACCGCCGCGGGGCTGCGCGCGGGGGTGCCGGCCGTGCCCGTGCCCGTCCAGTTCGACGCGGGTTTCTGGGCGTCGCGCCTGGTCGCCCTGGGCGTGGCGCCGCGCGCGGTGCCGCTGCGCGCTCTGACGGCCGACCGGCTCGCCGCCGCGCTCGTGGCCGCCGTCCGCGACCCGTCCCACGCCCGCCGCGCCCGGCAGGTGGCGGCCCGGGTGCGCGCGGAGGACGGCACGGGTGCCGTGGCCGCGGCCGTCGGCGCGCTGGCCGAACGGCGGCGGTGAACCGGCCGCGGGCGGTGGGAGCCGCCAGGAGCGGTCAGAAACTGGCCGGTACGGGCCTGAGAGCCGGGCGGGAGGCGCCTCGGGTCGCTGCGGGTCCGTGGAGGGCCGAGCACCCCGGCGACGCGTGGGCAGCCGCCCGTCACTGCTAGCGTGTAAGCCATGAATAGCAGCGCTGACCATTACACCTATGAGGTCGGAGCCGGTGTCCCCGATGTCGAGACCTTCCGCGCGCTCCGCCACGCGTGCGGGATGGGGCCGAGGTCCGCCGAGGCCGTGGCACACGGCCTGCCGGGCACCTGGTACGGCGTGGTGGTCGAGGCGGTGCCCGGCTGCGGCGAGGAGGCCACCCGGCGCATCGTCGGCATGGGGCGGGTGATCGGCGACGGCGGCTCCTGCTTCCAGATCGCGGACGTGTGCGTCCTGCCCGCGCACCAGGGCCAGGGCCTCGGCAAGCGGATCATGGCGGAGCTGACCGGCGCACTGGAGCGGCGCGCCCCCGCGGGCGCCTACGTCTCCCTCATCGCCGACGGCGACGCGCACCACCTCTACAGCCGCTTCGGATTCGTCGAGACGGCACCGCGGTCCATCGGCATGCACCGCAAGGTCTGACCGGGCTGCGGGGCTCACGCGGCCGTCCGGATCCCGCTGCCTTCCCCGCCGCGCGGGGCGGGGAAGGCAGCGGGCGGCGAACCGGCCCAGGGCCCTGCGGTTACCGCTCGCAGGTGAGGGAGGACTCGGCGACGCCCTCGATCAGCTTCTCGTGGGCCGCCCTCAGCCGGCCCGCGTCCGGCTTGACGACCCGGCGGTCGTAGGTGAGCAGGCCGTTCAACTCTCCCTCCAGGTCGGTGATCTGGGTGTAGACGGCACCGCTGCTGCCCTCGCAGGCGGCGAACTGCTCGATCTCGGCCAGCTTCGCCAGGTACGCGTCGGTGTAGGCCTCCTTCTCCACCCCGACGTAGGTGTGGCGCACGGGCCAGGCGTGGCCCGGCACGGCGAGCCCCAGGCCGCCGTACTCGCCGCTCACCAGCGCCCGTCGCCCGTCGGGCCCTGGCAGCTGTGCGCTCGGGTAGCCGTGCGCGTCGGAGATGTCGCCGTTGCCGCCGTCGACCGCGCCGCAGCAGTTGTGCCCGCTCATGTTGTTCACCAGCCGCGTCGGGTCGAGCCCCTTGGCGTAGTCGGCGACGCGGGCCTGGTCGTACTGGCCCCAGCCCTCGTTGAACGTCACCCACATGATCACCGAGGGGTGGCTGTCGTGCTGCCGGATCATCTGGCGCATCTCGTGCTCGTACTGGGCGCGGGCCGCGCTGTCGGGGGTGCGGTCCGAGCGCATGGAGGGCATGTCCTGCCACACCAGCAGGCCGAGCCGGTCGGCGTGGTAGAACCAGCGGTCGGGTTCGACCTTGATGTGCTTGCGTACGGAGTTGAAGCCCATCTCCTTGTGCTGCCGCAGGTCGAACGCGAGTGCCTCGTCGGTGGGCGCCGTGTGCAGGCTCTCGGGCCAGAAACCCTGGTCGAGTGTGGCCATGGAGAAGACGGGCTCGCCGTTGAGCACCATGCGCCGTTTGCCGTCGACCGTCTCCACGGAGATCTCGCGCATGCCGAAGTAGCTCTCCACGGTGTCGGCGGAACGCCCCTCGCCCACCCGCACTGTGAGGCTGTAGAGGTGCGGGTCGTCGGGCGACCACAGGTGCGGGTCGGGTACGGGTACGTCGAAGGGCTCGGCGCCGCTGCCGGTGGCCCGGCCGACCTCCTTCTTCCCGTCGTGGACGACGGCGGTGACGGGCACGCCGTCGCGCACGCCGCGCGCGGTGAGCGAGACCTGTTCGCCGGACAGGTCGGGGGCGGTGTGCACGTCGGTCGTGTGGTCGGCGGCGACCGGTTCCATCCACACGGTCTGCCAGATGCCGGAGGAGGGCGTGTACCAGATGCCCTCGGGGCTCAGCCGCTGCTTGCCGACGGGCGGGTTGGGGCCCTCGGCGTCGTCGGTGGGGTCGTAGACGCCGACGACGAGTTCCTGGCGGCCGCCGGGCTTGAGCGCGTCGGTCACATCGGCGGTGAAGCGGTCGTAGCCGCCCTTGTGCGTGGCGACGCGCTCGCCGTTGACGTAGACGGTGGCCTGCCAGTCGACGGCGTCGAAGGTGAGGTGCAGCCGCTTGTGCCGGGGTCCCTCGCCGACCTTCCAGCCCTCGGGCACGGAGAACGTCCGCTTGTACCACATGCGTTCCTCGTGCCGTTCGACACCGGAGAGCCGGGATTCGACGGGGTAGGGCACCAGGATCTTCTCGTCCAGCCGCGCATCGCGCCCGACCGGCGGCGCCTGGCCCTTCTCGGCTGCCGCGAACTGCCAGGTGCCGTTGAGGTTCTTCCACTCGTCGCGCTTCAGCTGGGGCCTGGGGTACTCGGGCAGTGCGTTGCCGGGGCCGACGTCCTCGGCCCAGCGGGTGGACAGCTGGTGCTCGGAGCGGTTGTCGCCGCTCGCCCAGAAGGCGCCGACCGGCTCACCGTTCGCGCCGGCCAGACCGCCCTCGCCGTCGTAGCGCAGCTCGGCGGTTCCGCCCCGGCCGACGACGGGCTCGGTGAGCGGCACGAGGAGCCCGTAGGGATCGTCGGCGTCGAGCCTGGGCTGTCCCAGCGGCCACTCGGCGCCGCCGATGACGGCCTCGAGGTGGTCGCGCAGAGCGGCGGGCGGTGCGGCGAGGCGCTGGGGGAAGCGGAGTTGGAGGGTGCGCCCCGAGGCGAGGACGTGCGCCTCGACAGGGCCGTCGTAGTCGAAGCCGTCGGGGAGGGTGAGGGCGGACCGCGGCAGGTCCGCCTTCTCACCGCCGGGTGGCCTCCAGCGCACGTGGAGGTTGGAGCCGCCGTCCTCCTCGAAGTACTCGACCTTGAGGTCGTAGGCCCGCCCCGCGGTCAGTTCGACGGGCTCGGAGGTGATCTCCTTGTCCCAGTCGGCGACCCAGTGGTCGATGACGAGCTCGTCGCCGACCCACACGCGGAACCCGTTGTCGCCGGTGACGTGGAAGGTGTGCGCGCCCGTCCTGTCCGGGGTGAGCCGGCCGGTCCAGCGGACGCTGGCGTGGTCGCTGCGGCCCGCCCGCTCGGACAGCCGCGGCTCCAGGTCGTCGAAGTCGAGCGCGGGGTCGAAGGCGGTGGCCTGGAGGGTGCCGAAGTCGTGGGCGCCGGGGGCGCTCTGTGTCCAGTACTCGCCCTTGAGACCGTGTACCGCGGGTGGGTCGCCTGCCGCGGCCGCGGCAGGCGGCGAGGAGCCGAGCGCGGCGGCCAGGAGGGCGAGGAGGGCGAGGGCGGCGGTGAGCACCGCCGGCCAGGGGTGTGCGCGTCTCACGGGGGCCTCCGGATGGGTGCGGTGGTGTGTTCCGTGCGGGTCCGGCGGACAGTCGAGCAGGCCTTCGAGCCGGGCATCAGCCGGACTTCACGCCCTGACATCGTTGTCGGAGTGCACTCGGAGCGCACTGCTGGCGTCCGATTCTGTGGAGCGCTGTCGGATCGTGTTGGAACACGCGCAGTACACATGGGAGCACGCCGCGTCAAAGGCTGTCCAGAGCCGCGACCCCAGCCCACGCCACGGCGCACCCCCGACCGCGCACGGCGAGGGGCCCGGACCTCGGGTCCGGGCCCCTCCGCGCCGCTCGGCGGGAAACGGACGCCTCAGACGTCCACACCCCGGTTGCGCAGCCACGGCACCGGGTCGACGCCGGAGCCGACCTCGGGCGTGACCCTGACCTCGAAGTGCAGGTGCGGACCCGTCGAGTTGCCCGTGTTGCCCGACAGCCCGATCCGCTCCCCCGCGCGCACGTGGGCGCCCTTCTTGGTCTGGATGCGGGAGAGGTGCGCGTACTGGGTGTAGTAGCCGTTCGCGTGCCGGATGACGATGTGGTTGCCGAACGGGCCGCCGCACTCCGTCTTGACGACGGTCCCCGCGCCGACCGCCCGCACCGGGGTGCCGACACCCACGGCGAAGTCCTGCCCCGTGTGGCTGTGCGCCCAGCGCTTGCCCGAGGAGGCGAACCCCGCGGAGAGCGTGTAGCCCTTCACGGGCTTCACCCACTTCGCGCCGCTGTGCCCCCGCTTGGCCGGCGGAGGGCTGTAGGCGCAGCCCCCGGACGAACTGGCGGGCACCGCCTGGAGCGCCGCGCGCGTCACAGGACCAGCGGCGCGTGCCGCCCGGTCCGCGCGCTCCTGCCGCAGCCGCACCCTGGCCTGCGCGAGCCGCCGCTCGACGGTGCGCGCGGCGCGCTGCTGCCGTGCGGCGTCCGCCTTCAGCCTGCCCAGCAGGGAGCGTTCGTGCGCCCGGTCGCGCACGAGCCGGTGCTGAGTGTCCCTGGTGGTGTGCAGCAGCCGCCGGAAAGCGTGGTCGCCCTGGCGCTGCGAGCGCAGCTTGCCGAGCAGGGCCTCGGGCGAGGAGGTCGTCAGCAGGCGGGTGCTGGGGGCCCAGCCGCCCTGCTGGTACTGCAGGCGTGCCACGGCGCCGAGTTGCCTGTGCAGGGTCCGCAGTCGCCGCTCGCCACGGTGGACGGCGCGTGCGGCGTGCCGGGCGGCCACCCGCTGTGCGGACGCCTTGCGCTGGGCGGCCTCGAACCGCGCGGAGGCGGCGGTGGCCTCGCGGTAGAGGGCGGCGATCCGGTCGGGCAGGGGCTGCGCGGCCTCGGAGGGGCCCTTCGCCTGGGCGGCCCCCGTGGCGTGCGGCGCGCCACCGGCGAGCACCGCGGCGCACAGCAGCGCGGCCAGTGGAGCCGCCGCCCGTCTCTTTCGTACGGCCTGAGTCATGGCACGATCGTGCGTCCGTGCGCGCCCTGGGACGGGGTGCGCGGGCGCGGCACGCGGGCGGCTTGGGCCGTTCGACGCAGTCGGCTGTCGCCGGGACGGGTGCTTTTCGGGGCGGCCCTGATAGCCGGACCGGGCAGGCCCTGTGCCCGGCGCACACCTCCGGCGGCCCCGCGGGCCTACCCCCGGAAAACTTGTTTCACCGTACACAGAAGTGCATGATGTGTGCATGCATAAGCGGGTTATGGACTCGCCGGCTTCCCCCGAGGAGCCGGACGAGCTGATCATCGCCGTCGAGCAGATGGTCCGCTACGTACGCCGCAGCGCCACCGCGGGCGACCTGAGCACCGCGGCCGGCCAGGCGCTGGCCCGCCTCGGCCGCGAGGGCCCGCAGCGGCTGACCGAACTGGCCAGGGCCGAAGGCGTCTCGCAGCCGAACATGACCCAGCTCATGACCCGGATGGAGCGCGCCGGGCTCATCCGGCGCACCGCGGACACCAGCGACGGCCGCGGCGTGCTCGTGGAGGTCACCGACGCGGGCCTCGCACTCTTCCACCGGCGCCGCGCCGAGCGCGCCCAGGCGCTCGAAGAGCTCCTCGGTGAGCTGAGCGAGCCCGAACAGCGCGCGGTGCGCCTCGCGCTGCCCGCGCTCGCCCGCGCGATCCAGGACCGCAGGCCCGCTCCCTGACCCCGCGCCCTTCCCCTTCGCCCCCTCGCCCCTCCGTCCCGTCCCTCGTCCCCGCATCCGCCAACGTCCCGGAAGAGAAGCACACATGAGTGCACCGCAAGGAAAGGCCGCCAGCCCCTTCAAGCAGCCCAAGGCCGTGTGGGCCGTCGCGTTCGCCTGCGTGATCTCGTTCATGGGCATCGGACTGGTCGACCCGATCCTGCCCGCACTGGCCGAGAGCCTCGACGCCACCCCCAGCCAGGTCTCCCTGCTCTTCAGCAGCTATCTGATCGTCACCGCGGTCGCCATGCTGATCGTCGGCTGGTTCTCCAGCCGCTTCGGCGCCAAACGCACCCTCGTCATAGGCCTGTCGGTCATCGTCGTCTTCGCGGCGCTGGCCGGCGCCTCGGGATCCATCAACGGCATCGTCGGCTTCCGGGCCGGCTGGGGGCTGGGCAACGCCCTGTTCATCGCCACCTCGCTGGCCGTGATCGTCGCCTCGGCCAGCGGCGGCTTCGGCGGCGCGATCATCCTGTACGAGACGGCACTGGGGCTCGGCATCGCCGTCGGCCCCCTGCTCGGCGGCGAGCTGGGGGCCATCAGCTGGCGCGGCCCCTTCTTCGGTGTCGCCGTCCTCATGGCGATCGCGCTGGCGGCCACGATCGCCTTCGTGCCCAACCTCCCCAAACCGGCGCGGCCCACCTCCGCGCTCGCCCCGCTCAAGGCGCTGCGCCACCGCGGCCTGCTGACCATGGGCATCATGGCCCTGCTCTACAACTGGGGCTTCTTCACCATGCTCGGCTACGCGCCGTACCCCATGGAGCTGGAAGCCCACGAGCTCGGGCTCGTCTTCACCGGCTGGGGCCTGCTGGTGGCCGCCTTCAGCGTCTTCTTCGCCCCGCGCCTTCAGGCCCGCTGGGGAACGGCGCCGGTGCTCTACGCCAACCTGCTCGGCCTCGGCATCGTGATGGCCGTGATCGCCGCCGGGGTCACCACACCGTCGACGGTGATCGTGGCGGTCATCGTCAGCGGCGCGTTCATCGGCATCAACAACACGCTCACCACCCAGGCCGTCATGCTCGTCGCCCCGGTCGAGCGCCCCGTCGCCTCCTCGTCCTACGGCTTCCTGCGCTTCATCGGCGGCGGCCTGGCCCCCTACGTGGCCGGCAAACTCGCCGACGCGACCGACCTGAGCGTCCCCTTCTACCTGGGCGCCGCCACCTTCCTGCTCGCCATCCCGGTCCTGGCCAGCGGCCACCGGCTGCTGCGCCAGGCCGAGGCGGGCCCCGAGGCGGAGGAGCCCGTCACCCCGGCCCTGCTGCCCGTCGGTGACGCGGCGGGCGAGGGCGGCGCGCCCCCGGTCATCGTGGCCGTCGGCGCCCACACGCGGGCCGCCGCGATCGTGGACACCGCCGCCCGGTACGCGGAGCACTCCGGGAGCCCCCTGGAAGTCGTCCACGTGAGGCAGTCCGCCGTCGTCGAGGAGCAGGCCGTCGAGACGGAGGACGCCGAGCAGGCGCGCGCGGCCGTGCAAGCCCACCTGGACCGGCTCGCCGCCGGCGGCGTTCCCGCGACGGGGCAGGTCCTCGACAGCGTCGGCGACCACGCCGCCGCGGGGCGTGTGCTGGCCCGGCACGCCGCCGAGGTCGGGGCCCGCGCCGTCACGGTCGGCCGCTCGCCGCGCGGCGCGCTCGCCCAGTTCGCGGACGGCAGCTTCACCGCGGCGCTCACCCACGCCGCCGCCTGCGACGTGCTCCTCGTCGACCCCGACGCCGGGCCCCGGCCGCTGACCGCGAGCACGCTGCCCGAGCTGCGGAGCGGCGCGGCGTGAGCGCCACCGGCAGGTGAACACGTCCACACGGCA
Source organism: Streptomyces tubbatahanensis (assembly GCF_022699385.1). Lineage (NCBI taxonomy): Bacteria > Bacillati > Actinomycetota > Actinomycetes > Kitasatosporales > Streptomycetaceae > Streptomyces > Streptomyces tubbatahanensis. The sequence continues at coordinate 1,497,037 of NZ_CP093846.1, forward strand.
GGGCCCCGGAGACTTCCGCGGGGCCCTGCCGCCTGTGTGGCCGGGTGCCGGCAGGTCCCCGGCCTCACCCCCGAGGAGGGGGCTGGGGCGTCACGCGCGGGGAGAGTGCCTGGTGTCCGGCTGCCCGTGCGTCTGTCCGCGCACGGCATCGGGCTGCTCGTGGTGGGAGGCGCCGGCCTCGCCGTGGTGGCCGCTGTGTCCGGGCCGCGGGCGCAGCAGCACCCAGGCCAGCGCGGCAGCCACCACCAGCAGGGCGGCGCCGGCGATGCCGGTGAAGCGGATGCCCGTGGCGAAGGCGTCCCTGGCTTCTGCCGCCAGCACCCTGCCGGGCTCACCGCCCAGCCGTGCGGCGGCCGCCAGCGCGTTGCCGAGCGTCTCGCGTGCGGCCTCCAGCACGCGCGACGGCACCCCGTCCACCGGGTCGAGGCCCATGCGGTACGCCGAGGTGAGCACGCTGCCCAGCACGGCGATACCCAGCGCGCCGCCCAGCTCGATGCCCGTCTCGGAGACGGCGGAGGCGGCGCCGGCCCGCTCGGGCGGGACGGTGGAGAGGACCATGTCGTTGGTCAGCGTCATGACCGTTCCCACGCCCAGGCTCACCAGGCAGAAGGCGAGGACGACCACGGCGACCCCGTGTCCCAGCGGCACGGCGGTCATGGCGGCGAACCCGAGCGCGGCCGTCGCCAGTCCCGCGCTGATCAGCTGCCGCAGCCCGGCGCGGCGCGCCGCGGCCGCCGCGAAGAATCCGGAGGCCACCGACAAGGCGGCGCCCGGCAGCAGCATCAGTCCGCCGCGCAGGGGCGAGAGCCCTTCGGAGAGCTGGAGGAACTGGGGGATGAAGAAGAGGGATCCGGCCATCACGAAGATGACGAGCATGTTGGTGACGATGGCGGCGGAGAAGTGGCGGATGCGGAAGAGCGAGAGGTCGATCAGCGGGTCGGCCAGGGTCCGCTGGCGGCGTACGAACACGGCACCGAAGGCCAGCCCGACCACCAGGAAGGGCAGGGCCTTCAGCTCGTCGCCGTGCGCGAAGGTCTTGATGGCGTAGACGACGGGCAGCACCGTCAGCAGGGTGAGCGCCGCGCTGGGCAGGTCGAAGCGGCCCGGAGCGGGGTCCTTGGTCTCCGGTACCAGCAGCGGCAGCCCGATGAGGGCGAGCACGACCAGCGGCAGGTTGATCAGGAAGACCGAGCCCCACCAGAAGTGCTCCAGCAGGACGCCGCCGACGACGGGCCCGAGCGCCGATCCGGCGCTGAACGCGGAGCCCCAGGCGGCGACGGCGACGAGGCGCTGCCGCTGGTCGCGGAACATGCTGCGCAGCAGCGAGAGCGTGGAGGGCATGAGCGTGGCGCCGGCGACACCGAGCAGGACGCGTGCACCGATCAGGGCCGTGGCGCTGGGGGCGTAGGCGGCGAGTGCGGAGGCCGCGCCGAATCCGGCGCAGCCCGCCATCAGCAGCTTGCGCCTGCCGATGCGGTCCCCGAGCGTGCCCATGGTCACCAGCAGCCCGGCGAGGACGAAGGAGTAGATGTCCACGAGCCACAGCAGCTGGGTGCTGGAGGGGGCGAGGTCCTCGCTGAGCGCGGGGACGGCGAAGCCGAGGACGGTCAGGTCGATGGCGATGAGCAGCACGGGCAGTGTGAGGACGACCAGCCCCGCCCACTCGCGCGGTCCGGCCTTCACACTCGCCTCGGGTGCCATGGGAGGGGTGTCTCCGTTTCTGTCAAACGCTTTTTGTGTACGGCCGTACATAAACTCTGTACTAGGGTACACAAAATCGTCGCCGGAATCGGAGGGAGGCGGACTTCCCATGGGAGCCAAGCGGGGTCCCGCCGACCCGGAGCGCCGGGAGCGGATCATGGCCGCCACCGAACGGATCCTGCTGGAGAACGGCATCACGGGGCTCAGCCACCGCGCGGTCGCCCGCGAGGCGGACGTACCCCTCGGCTCGACCACCTACTACTTCGCCACCCTCGACGACCTGCTGGACGCGGCCATCCGCAGGCTCAGCGAGCGCTACGCGCGCGCCCTGCACGAGTGGGGCGAGTCGCTGGGCGAGGTCTCCCCCGGCGAGCTGGTCGAGGCGCTGGCCGACCTCGTCGTCAGCCAGCTGCGCGACCACCGCGCCGAGCTGGTGCTCTCCTTCGAACTGTCCACCGCCGCCATGCGCCGCCCCGAGCTGCGCGACTCGGCGCTGCTGTACGCCGAGACCGAGCGCGAGGTGCTGAGCGCGCACACGGACGAGCAGACCGCCCGGGCGCTCTCCCGGGTGCTCGACGGCCTGCTCCTCCAGTCCCTCGCCGCGGCGGTGCCGCCCACCCGCACCGACATCACGGGCCCGTTCGCGGCGCTGATCACCCCCTGAGGGGCCCCGGCGCCAGGCCGGCGCATGCCGCGGCGGCGACCGGAGGGGCAGCAGCAAGGGGCACGCCCCGGATCCACCCGTTGCGGTGGATCCGGGGCGTGCCCCTTCGAGGTTCCGGCCGAGCCGGCCGGGATCAGCCGGGGCCGCCGCTGCCGAAGGACCCGCTCTGTCCCGGCTCCCACTTCTTGCGGCGCGGCGGCTCGCCGGGGTGGTCCTCCCGGTCGCCGGTGTCGTGGACCCCGTCGTGCGGCAGCCGGCGGACACCGTCCCTGGGCATCTCGTCCGGCTCCCGGTTGGCGACGATCTCGTCGGTCGGCCCTTCCTCGGGCAGGTGCGGCTGGTCCTCGGGTTCCGGCGGCTCGGGCTCGCGGTTCTTCACCCGGATGCCCAGCCAGACCGCCGCGATCAGCGCGCAGACGATCAGCAACCCGATGATCAGGGGCGCGAGGCCCACGAGGTGGTCACGGGCGGCGAGGTCCATGGCCGTCTGGGTGACGTCCGCGTTCATGTGCTCAAGCCCCCTTCGGCTCGCGTGTCATACGACGGGGTTTCCGTACGGGACGAGGGGAAACGTGCGGCCGCCGATCAGCGGGCGCCCGGGTGAGCCGGGCAGGCGGTCGCCTGGCGCCCGCCGGGTCTACTCGCCCGACATCCCGGGCTGACGGGCGTTCACGGCGAGCATTCCGGGAATCTCGATCAGCTCCGCCACCAGTTCGGGCACCGACCCCTTCCCCGCGACGGCGAGCGTCAGCCGGGTGCGCGGCGTCGGCGCCGCGTCGTCGCCGGCACCGTCCTGCGTGGCCTGTGTCTCGGTGACGGCGAACCCGCGCTCGGTGCAGTGGCCGAGCGCGGTGCGCAGCACCCCGCGCCCCTCCTCGTAGGTGAGCAGCAGGCGGCTCGGCTCCACGTCGGGAAGGTGCTCGCCCAGCTTGGTGAAGCCCCACACGGTGAGGAAGTGCAGCGCCACGACGGCGAGCGCCAGCAGCGGCAGCCCGGCACCGCACGCCATGCCCACGGCGGCGGAGACCCACACGATCGCGGCCGTGGTCAGCCCCCGCACCACGTCCCGCCTCACGAAGATCAGCCCGCCGCCCAGGAAGCCGACGCCTGAGACGACCTGGGCGGCGATCCGCGACGGGTCGAACGAGACGTTGTCGGCGTCCATCAGGTCGGTGAAGCCGTACTTGCTCACCAGCATGAACAAGGCGGCGCCGAGCCCCACCAGCGCATGGGTGCGCAGCCCCGCGCTCTTGCGTTTGGCCCGCCGCTCCAGACCGATCAGCGACGTCAGGACGAAGGCCAGGGCCAGGTCGGCGAGCTGCGGCCAGCCCTGGCCCAGGGAAGAGGAGAAGGCGTCGTGCATAGGCGAGGTCTAGCAGTTGTCAGTCGGTGGGCAGCAGGGGACCCAGCGGGCCGAGGTCCAAGTTCAGCTCCTCGGGGGTCAGGCCGAAGCGCTCGCGCAGCAGCTCCATGCGGTCCTCCAGGAGCATGAGCGTCATGCCGATGCGCTCCTCCTGGTCCTCACTCAGGTCGCCGACGTCCACCCGGCGCAGCGCCTGGCGCTCCACGAGCTGACGCAGCAGCTCGACGATGGTCAGCACCAGTGCCGCGAGGTCGCGCTCCACGGTGTCGGGGTCGAAGTCGAGGCGGCGTGTCGTCACAGGGGGTTCCCTCCCTCCCACGGCGAGGGGACGCGTTCGTTGACCGAGCTGATCAGGGCGCGCAGGTCGATCCGCACCAGGTCCACGTCGGCGATCCCGAGGGTGAGCGAGCCGGCGAGCACCACGCCCGAGCCCAGCAGCCGGTCCAGCAGGTCCACCAGCGCGACCTGGCGCCTGGCCATCGGCCGCTCGGAGTCGACGGCCACGGGCCCTGGGCCCGGCGCCACGGGCGGTTCAGCCGACGGCGCCGTCATGGCGGCCCTCCGCGTTCCCCTCGGCACCGGCCTGACCTGACGCGAAGGAGTAGGGCGCCCACGGGCCGGTCAGCTCGACCCGGACCGCGGGATCGTGGCCGCCCAGCTGTTCGACGCGCTCGACGAACTCCTCCGACCGCTCGCGCTCCACCAGGTAGGCCGCGTTGAGCAGGTTCTGGCCCGGGGCCTGGGAGAGCTGCGGGTTCTGCGCCGGGTGGACCCGCACGTCCTCCGCCTGCGCGGCGAGCGCCGCGTGCAGCGTACGGCCGAGCTCCTCGGCCTCCTCCAGCGCGTTCTCCCGGGCGGTCACCTCCTGCTTGCGGCGGCGCAGGAAGTCCCGCCCGCTGCTGGGCGCGGCGCCGGCGGCGGCCGGTTCCGGCGCGCGGCGCTGCGCGTACACCTTCACGCCCCACTCGACGCGCCCCTCCAGCCGCTCCAGGGTCGCCGCGAACGCCTCCCGGCCCTCCTCCAGCGCACGCCGCACACCGTCGTCGTCCAGGTAGACGGTCGCCAGACGCAGCGGAAGCGGACAGGTCAGCGCGGTCAGCGCGGCCACGACGCCCTGGTGGGCGCGTGCCGTCTCCTCCAGCCAGCGCAGGTCCTCCAGGTGGGCGCGCAACGGCTCCTCGGCGAAGTCGGCCTCGGGCACGACGCCCGTCACCGCCACCAGCCCGGCGTGCTCGACGGTGTAGGGGGCCGCGCCGCCGACGCCCCGCAGCTCCGCCGGCAGCGGCCCGGCCAGGGGCGCGGTCACCGCGTAGACATACCGCAGCTCACCGCTCACGGCCTTCCACCTCCCTGGGCTCCCTCGGCTCCCCGCGCTCGGCTCCCTCGGCTCCGGACCCCGGCGCCCTGCCCTCCAGCTCGGCGACGCGCTCACGCAGCCGCGCGTTCTCCTCGGACAGCTCGCCCCTGCGGGCGTTCGAGCTGAGCGCCGGATCGGTCTCCCACCAGTCGATGCCCATCTCCTTGGCCTTGTCGACGGAGGCGACGATCAGTCGGAGTTTGATGGTCAGCAGCTCGATGTCGAGCAGGTTGATGCGGATGTCCCCCGCGATCACCACGCCCTTGTCGAGGACCCGTTCGAGGATGTCGGCGAGGTTCGCGCTGCTGCCGCCCTCGTAGCGGTCGGGCAGCCTGCTCGCCCCTGGCATCGGCGTGCTCACCTGCGCTCACCCGCCGCGGCGTACTCGCCCTCGGCGTCCTCGGGCTCGGTCTCCTCCGCTGCGGCCTCGGCGTCCTCGTACTCCTCGTCGTACTCGCCTTCGGGCTCCTCACCCTCCTCGATCTCCTCGCCCTCCGGCTCCTCGCCTTCGGCCTCGGTGTCCTCGGCTTCGGCGTCCTCGTCGTAGGCCGCCTCCGGCTCGTCGAACTCCTCGGAGTCGTCGGCGTCCTCGGCGTCCTCGGGCTCGTCCGCTGCGGCCTCGGTGTCCTCGTACTCCTCGTCGTCGTACGCGTCCTCCGCCCGGCCCTCGGGCTCCTCGGCCTCCTCCGCCTCGTCCGGGGCATCGCTTCCGGCGCCCTCGGCGTTCTCGTTCTCCTCCTCGGCGACCGCGTCCTCGTGCGAGACGACGACCTCGCCGTCGCGGATCTCGCCGCGCCAGCCGTCGTCGGCCTCGCCCTTCATGGCGATGTGGCGGACGTAGTGCTTGAGGTCGAGCCTGGCCCGCCTGCCCTGCGCGCGCCAGATGTTGCCGGTCTTCTCGAACAGACCCTTGGGGTAGTACTCGATCAGCAGCACGACCCGCGTGAGGGTGTCCGTCAGCTCGTGGAAGGTCACCACGCCCTTCGTGCTGCCCTTGGCACCCTCGGAGGTCCAGGCGATGCGCTGGTCGGGGACCTGCTCCGTGGTCGTGGCCTTCCAGCTCCGGTTGGACCAGAAGACCTTCGCCTTCCAGTCGGAGGTGGTGTCGTCGGCGACCGTGACGTCCTGGACGCCCTTGGTGAAGGAGCTGAAGTCCTGCAGCTGGGTCCACTGGTCGTAGGCGTCTCTTATCGGCACGCCCACGTCCACGTACTCCAGGATGACGACCGGCTTCTGGCCGCCGCTGCCCTTCCGCTTCTTGCCTCCGCCGCCGAACACGCCCTTGATGCCCTCGACGGCCTTGTCCTTGAGGTGGCCACCGCCCACCTCCATCGCGGTGCGCAGCGGGCCCTTGCCGTCCATGATCTTGCGACCGCTGTCCAGCGCCAGCTTGCCCAGCCCCGGGCTGTTGCCCTCGGCGACGTCGTTGAGCTTGCCGGTGGTCTGGCCCAGCTTGCGGCCCACCCCGCTCAGCAGCTTCTCCGCCTCCGCCATGGCGAACTCCTTCGCCACCGACTTCAGCCGGTCGGTCGCCGCGGTGTCGAGCCCGCCGAGCAGCTTTCCGCCGCCGTCCTTCGTCTGGGTGTCAGCCACGGCTCCGGCCTCCCTTCGCACCGCTGCCCTTCGCCCTCGTCGAGGCCGGCTTGGCAGCCGACGCGGTGCCGGTCCGCTTCGCGGTCGAGGAGCGGGAGGACGACCTGGCGGTGCCCGACGAGGACGAGGCAGCCTTCTTGCCCGTCGCCCGTCCCTGCGACTGCTTCGTGGCCGGGCGCTGAGCCGCGGACTTCTTCGCCGTGCCGGTGGACTTCCTCGCCCTGCCGGCCGTCTTCTGCGCGCCGCCTGCCGCCTTGGCACCGGTGCCGGACGAGCGGGAGTCCGCCGGGGCCTCGGACTCCCGCTCGCCGTCGGCGCGCTCGTCGCGCTCCTCGCCGTCCTGCCCTGGCGCGCCCGCGTCCCCGGCCGTGTCCTTGGCGGTGGAGACCGCGTTCCCGGCCGTCTCCTTCGCGCTGTCCGAGGCGCCGGACAGCTGGCCGCGCACGTCGAGGGTGCGCTCGTGCAGCCGGTCGGCCAGCGCGTTGACCTGGCGGTTGACCAGGGCGCCCGTGGCCGCCTTGCCCGCGCCGCGCAGGTCGGTGCGCAGCTGGTCGCCCAACTCCTTGAACTGCGGATTGTTCGCGAGCTGGTCCTTGGCGAAGCCGACCAGCGCCTGCGGGTCGAGCTTGAGCCGCTTGCCGGCCACCATCGTCGCGACGCCGAAGGCGAACTTCGCCTTCTTGGTGCGGCCGAGGACGTAACCCCCGGCGACGGCCAGCGCCATCGTCAGTCTGTTGTTCATGTCCATGGGTTCCTGTTCTCCAGACGCGCGAGGAGTTCGTCCTCGCGCCGGTCGAACTCGGCTTCGTCGATCTCACCGGCCAGCAGCGCCCGCTCCAGCTCGCGCAGCTCGCGCTGCACGGTGGCGGGATCGCGGTACTGCCGCTCCGCCTCGTCCCGCACCTGCCGCAGCACCCACGCGGTGCCGCGCAGCGGAGCGGCGGGCAGCAGCAGCAGTTCGCTGATCAGGCTCATACCGGCCTCCTGTCAGCCCGCCGCGGAAGGGGTTCCCGCGGCGCCGGCCGGGGCGTCGGCCTTCTCGACGAAGCTGTAGGGCGGAAGGGGGCCGTTGACCGTGAGGTCCAGCTGGGGCGCCGAGGTCTGCAACTCCTCCAGCGCCGCGAGCAGTTCGTCAGCGCCTTCCCGGTCGACGAGGAAGGACAGGTTGGTCAGCCAGCCACCGCTCTCGGGGCCCTCGCTGACCTCGGCGGCCAGCGGTTCCAGCGCCTGTCGCACCAACGCGGCGTCGGCGGACTCACGCGCCTGCACGGCGCGGGCGACCTTCTCACCGAGCTGGAGCTTCTGCTCGTAGCTCCCGCCTCCCGCCGCGCGGTTGGCCTCGCTCTCGGCCCGCAGCGCGGGCTGCTCCGCCATGACGACGTGCAGCACCGCTTCCTCGTCGTGGCTGGCCTTGACGTTGTACTCGACCCTGCCCTCCAGCGCGTCGAGCCGCTCGCGGAAGTGCTCGGCACGCTCCAGCAGGACGTCACCGACGGCCTCGTCGTCCTCGGAGAGGCTGCCGAACCGCATCGGCAGGACAGGGCGCTCGGCGCTCGCCTGCGCCAGCACCTGCTGGTGGGCGAGGAGCTCCCTGCGCTTGGGCTTCAGATCGTCGGGGGCGTCGCTCACCAGCGCGACCAGCCCCTCGCGCTCGACCACGCGCACCGGGCGCGGGGGGTCGCCCACCCCGGTGAGGTCCCCGTGGAAAGGCGGGGCCGGCGTCCGGGCGATCCCGTAGACGTAGGTACTCACTCCCGCTCCTCCTTCCTGCGGGCCGGGGCAGCACGGCGCTTGGTGCCGCCGCCGTTGTCCTGGGACTCGTCACGTGCCTGCTGGAAGGCGTCGGACACGGTCTGCGCCGCGCCGCTCAGCGCTCCTTTGGTCTTCCCCTTGGCGCCCGACTCGGTCATCTCACCGACCAGGTCCGGCAGTCCGGGGTCCTTGCGGGGGCCTGCCTCCAGGTCGAGCCGGTTGCAGGCCTCGGCGAACTTCAGATACGTGTCGACGCTCGCGACCACGACGCGGACGTCGATCTTGAGAATCTCGATCCCGACGAGGGACACCCGCACGAACGCGTCGATCACCAGCCCCCGGTCGAGGACGAGCTCCAGTACGTCGTAGAGATTGCCGGTGCCGCCGCCTTGCTGTTGTGCCGGAGCGACAGTCATGAGGACGGAGCCTCCTTCGCTTCTTGGCGTCACTAGTGGCCCAGCTCGCGGTCAACTACCGCGCACGGCCCGCGATTTCACGGGCCTGATGTGTCTCGAAGGCCGCGGCCACGCCGCGGCGCCGGACCGGGTAGCCCTCGGGCCAAGGGTCAAACCCCGCGTGCTTCGCCGCAGGTCCAAGCCCGCTCCACGGCGGCACCCAGCTCCCGCCGCGCGCGGTGGCCCAGCCGGTCCCGCAGCGGTGGGAAGACCTCTTCCTCGTCGGTGCGCGCCGCGGCACGCACCGCGTCCAGTACCGCGGCGATCTCCCGGCCGGCGGCCGGGGCGTCGGGCGCGAGGCCGCGCAGCCGGCGCACCGCCGCGCACGTCGCGGCCGCGCGCCGGGCCGCGGCGGCGGCGACCCGGTCGCCGTCGGGGAGCACCCGCCGCAGCACCGGGTCCAGTTCCCGCTCCCGGGCGAGAGCGCGCCGCCTGACGGCGGCGTCCAACGCCTCGGCGAGGGCGGCGCGCCGTTCGGGGTCACGCGTCGCCTCGTACGTGGTGACCAGCCGCTCCGTCTCGGCGTGCGCGTCCGCGAGCAGTTCGGTCACCTCGGGCTTGTGCGCCATCTCATCTCCTTAGGGCCCCTTCCCTCCCCCGGTGACCGTTTCGCCCCACGAGGGGTGGGGACCCGGGTGTGCGTCGAACATGGAGGTGATCGTGGTGCAACGAAGCCAGGGCACCAGGCACGACGAGGACGCCCGGGACCAGCGTCACGCTCCCGTGCTCCTCGCACGCACGACGCGCCGCCCGGACGGCCCGATGGGCTACGGGCCGCGTGCTCCGTCCGGGGACCGGGACCCGGAGTCCCACATCTTCCGCGGCGAGGACTGACCCGCCCGGTCTCCGGCCCTCACCCGTACCCTGCCTGCCCCGGTTCACTCGGCGCACAGCGGGCACCCGCCCGGTCCGCCGATTCCCCGCACGCGTGGGGAGGGAGGAGAACCGGGATGAGTGAGAGCGCGGGCGGCACGGCCAAGAAGACGGCCCGGGCGGCAGCCCCACGCAAGAAGTCCGACTCGGCGCGCTCGGGCACGCAGCGGAACGCCACCTCGGAAACGCGGCAGAAGGCCGCGCGCAAGCAGCCCGCCGCCGAGGCCAAGGCGCCCACCACCGCTCAGGTGCTGCGCTCCGCGCGGGAAACCATCGAGGAGCTGACCGGGCTGGAGGCGGAGACGGTCTCCTCGGTCGTCAGAGGCGAGGACAAGGGGTGGACGCTGCACGTGGAGGTCGTCGAGCTGCGGAAGATCCCGGACAGCGTGAGCATGCTCGGCTCGTACGAGATGACGCTGGACTCCGAAGGGGAGCTGACCGGCTACCGCAGGCTCCGCCGCTACGAACGCGGCAAGGCCGACCCCCACTGACGGGTCTCAGCGGGTCTCAGGACACCTGGATGGCGAGGACCGTCGCGTCGTCCTCCGCCCCGGGGCCCAGCAGATGGGCGACCAGGCGCTCCGCCGCCGACTCGGCGAGCCGCCCCTTGGCCTCCCACGTCCGCACGGCCTCCAGGAGGGCCGCGGAGCCGGTCTCCAGGTCGCTGCCGCGGCGCTCGACGACGCCGTCGGTGTAGAGGAGCAGCAGGTCGCCGGGGTGCAGTTGGGCGGTGTTGGTCGTGTAGGCCGCGTCCGCCAGCACGCCCAGCATCATGCCGTGCTCGCCTTCGAGCAGCCGCGGCTCGCCGTCCCTGACCAGGATCGGCGTGGGGTGTCCCGCGCTGGCCCAGCGAAAGGCCCGCTCCCGGGGGAAGAGGTGCCCGACCACGCACGTGGCGGTGGTGTCGAGGTTGCCGTAGTAGTCGTTGTAGACGACCTCCCCCAGCGCCCACACCAGCTGCGCCGCGTCCCCGCCGGTGTAGGCGAGACCGGCGAGGGCGGAGCGCTGCTGCACGGCCCGGCTGGCCGCCTGAACCCCGTGCCCCGAGGCGTCACCGACAGCCAGCAGCACCCGGCCGTCGGGGAGCTCGCGGCACTTGTACCAGTCACCGCCCACGCCCGAGTCGGACGGCACGTAAGCGGAGCTGACCGAGATCCACGGCGGCGTCAGCGCTTCCAGGGGCGGGACGAGGGCCTTGCGGAACGTCTCGGAGACCCGCCGCTCGGCGGCCGCCTCCTGCCGCAGCCGCTCGGCCTCGACGAGCGCCTCGCGCAGCTCCTCCTCCTGCCCGGTGAGGTTGCGTGCGGCGAACAGCAGGGACTCGGGTACCTCGGCGCCCTCCGGCTGGGCGTGCCCCACCCAGCGGATCCGCCGCCGCGTACCGTCCACCCGGACGGTCAGCTCGCGGTCGGGCACCTCGACGCCGCGCAGCAGGTCCCGCATGTCGGCCGCGAACCCGGGTACGTCCGCGGGGTCGATCTTCCGTCCGACGGTGATCAGGTCCGCAGCGACGTCCTTGGCGGAGGCGACGGTACGCCCCGCCCCCTCCGCCTCTGGCACGTCCTCCAGCGTGACGCCGTCCGGCGGCGCCTCCCGCAGCCCCAGCAGTGCGCGCAGCCCGGGCGACCAGCGGGTGCGACCGCTGATCAGATCCCATTCGGCCCACCCCATCCGGCCGCCCTCCTGGACGCGGCGGCTGAGCCTGGCCTCGCCCACCGGCTCCCAGTTCGTCAGCAGCAGCCCGAGCCGGGGCAGCACGGTGACGGTGCCGCGCAGCCTGGCACGCTGGAGCACCCCGTCCACGACGTCCACGTAGTCGACGGTGTCGCTGGAGACGGGGGTGCCCTTCTCCAGCGCCGCGCGGTACACGTCGTACATTCCGCTGGTGCGCACCCCCGGCCTGGTCTCGGACAGGCGCTTGCCCAGGAAGTCGAACGAGCCGCGTTCCACCCCGCTCAGCTCGAAGTGGTTGGCCCCCACGACCGTGAAGTCGCACACCGTCCCGTCCGGCGCGACGTCGGGCCGCAGCACCGTCGAGCTGCCCCGCAGCACGCCCAGCACCGCCGGAATCCAGGAAGGCAGGCCCGGCAGCACCGCCACGTCGCTGGGCGGCGCCTGCTCGGCGCCTTCGGTCACGCACGGGCTCGGCGGGCCCGCCTCCCCTTCCGGGCGGCCGTCGGTCGGCTCGGCGGCGATCCGGGCGCGCGCCCGGTGCCGTGCCCGCGCGACCGTGCGCAGCGCGAGCCGGTGCAGCTCGGCGAGAGCGTCCTCGGTGGTGCGGTCAGACGAGACGTCCATATGTCGGCATTGTGCGCCCGCCCGCGGCGCCGTGCCGGGTGGGAGACGGCCGGTACCGCCGAGCGGGTCCCGCCCGGCCTGCACTGCCCCGGTACCGCCGAGCGGGTCCCGCCCGGCCTGCACTGCGCCTAGAGTCGGACAGCATGACGGCAGACGAAGGACCGGTGCGGGTCGACAGCTGGATCTGGTCCGTGCGGCTGACGAAGACCCGCTCCCAGGCGGCGACCGCGGCGCGCGGCGGACACGTCAAGGTCAACGGTGAGCGGGTGAAGGCGGCGCACTCCGTCAAGGTCGGGGACGAGGTACGGGTGCGGCACGCCGGGCGGGAACGCATCGTCGTCGTCAAGCGCCTGCTCAGGAAGCGGGTCGGGGCGCCCGTGGCCGCGGAGGCCTACGTGGACAACTCTCCGCCTCCGCCGCCCGTCACCGAGATCCCCGTCGTCGCCCGCCGCGAGCGCGGCGCCGGACGCCCCACCAAACGCGACCGGCGCGAACTGGACCGCCTCCGCGAGACCCGCTGACGCGGTGGGCCGGCACGGAATGCCCGCGCGGCGGGCCCCCCGCGGCGGGCCCCGCGCGGCGCCCGGGCGCCTACGGTGTGAGGTCTCCCGGCAGGGGGCCGCCCCCGGGTGCGGGGCTCTCCTGGCTGAGCCGCTCGGCGAGCACCGCGGCCTGCACCCGACGTCCCACGCCGAGCTTGCCCAGGATCGCCGAGATCCGGTTCTTGACGGTCTTCTCCGCGAGGAAGAGCCGCTCACCGATCTGCCGGTTGGTCAGCCCCTCCCCCACCAGGGTCAGCACCTCGCGTTCGCGCGGGGTGAGCCGCGCCAGCTCGGCCGGTACGGCCCGGCCCTCGCGGCCCGTCCCCGGCGCCGCGGCGCGCGCCGTGACCCGCGCCCGCGTGCCCGGGTCGATCAGCGAGCCGCCGGACGCCACCGTCCGGATCGCGCTCACCAGGTCGGCGCCTCTGATCTGCTTGAGCACGTACCCGGCGGCGCCCGCCATGACCGCGTCGAACAGCGCCTCGTCGTCGTCGAACGAGGTCAGCATGAGGCAGACCAGGTCGGGGCTCAGCGCCCGCAGCTCGCGGCAGACCTCGATGCCCCCGTGGTCGCCGCCGCCCTCCCCGGTCCTCTCGCCGCTGTTCGCGCCCGGTCCCGCGCCGCCGTTCTCGCCCGGTCCCGCGCCGCTGCCGAGCCGCACGTCGAGCACGGCCACGTCGGGTCTCAACGCGGGGACCCGGGCCAGCGCCTGCGCCGCGTCGCAGGCCTCGCCGACGACGCTGAGGTCGTCCTCCGCCTCCAGGAGGTCGCGCAGTCCGCGCCGCACCACCTCGTGGTCGTCGAGCAGAAACACACGGACAGGGGCGGCGGGGCGCGCTGATCTCGCGCCCCGGCTGTCGGAACCCGGCACTTGACCTCCTCGGAACGCCCCCAGCCTGGGGCATGGCCCGCCCGGTGAGTAGGGGCCGTTCGGCACCCGGAGCGCGAGGGGCTCCCGCGGTCCGGGGCGGCTCGGCGACCGCGGGCCCGCACCCCTTAGAGTGCGGACTATGACGGAGCACCCCCGGCGGAGCAGGAGCATCCGCCCGCTGGCGGGTGTCCTGACGGCGATGGCGGTCTCCTTGACCGGCACCCGGATATCGGCCATCGCGCTTCCCTGGTTCGTGCTCGTGACGACGGGCAGCACGGCGCAGACCGGTCTGGTCTCGCTCTGCGAGCTGGCGCCCTACGTCCTCGTCAAGGCCTTCACCGGGCCGCTCGTGGACCTGGTGGGGCCGCGTACGGTCTCGTGGATCACCGATGTGGTCAGCGCGGCGGCGATCACCGCGGTCGCGGTGCTGCACCTGGTGGATGTGCTCTCGTTCTGGCTGCTGCTGCTCCTGGTCGCGGTGATCGGCGCGGCACGGGGCCCCGGCGACCTGTCCAAGGAGATCATGGTCCCGCAGGCCGCCGCGCGCGGCCTGGTGCCGCTGGAGCGCGCGGCGGGCCTCGCCGGGGTCACCGAGCGGCTGGCCTCCACGGTCGGCCCCGCGGCAGGCGGCACGGTGGTGGCGCTGCTGGGTGCGCCCACCGCGCTGATCGCCATCGCGGTCTGTTTCGCGTCGGGATCCCTTGTCGTCGTCCTGGCGCTGCCGCACCGGCGGCGGACGGCGGCGGACGAGGAAGCCCCGCCCGCGGATACGGACGGCCCCGGGCCCGGCTACTGGCAGCGCATGGGCGAGGGTTTCCGCTTCCTGCGCGGTGACGGGCTGCTGCTCACCGTCATCGTCATGGTGGGCGTGACCAACCTGCTGGACGCGGCGTTCACCTCGCTGCTGGTCCCGGTCTGGGCGCGCGAGTCGGGCCACGGCCCTGAGGCGATGGGCCTGGCCAACAGCTCGCTGGGGCTCGCGGCGGTCGCCGGGAGCCTCGTCGCGGCGGCCGTCGGGCACCGCATGCCGCGCCGCGTGGTGTTCTTCGCCGGGTTCCTGCTCGCGGGCGCGCCACGGTTTGTGATCCTGGCGGTGGACGTCCCGCTGTGGGTGGTGCCCGTGGTCTTCGCGCTCAGCGGGTTCGGTGCGGGCTTCATCAACCCGATACTGGGGGCCGTCAACTTCGAGCGGGTCCCCGACGGGCTGCGGGGCCGGGTCAACGCGCTGGGCGACTCGCTGGCCTGGGCGGGCATCCCGCTGGGCGGGCTGCTCGCCGGCGCGGCCGTGGCGTCCTTCGGGCTGGCCCCTGTGCTGTGCGCGGGCGGCGCCGCCTACTTCCTGACGACCAACCTGACCGGGCTGCGGCCCGAGTGGCGCCGGATGGACGAGCGGCGCAGGGCCCCGGGCCCGCCCGTCCCGCCACAGCACACCCCGGCGGCCCCGGCCGCGGGCGAGCCCACCACCCCGGCAGGCACGAAGCGGCTCCCCTCCCCGGGCGGGGAGGAGCACTCGTGCGCGGACGGCGAGGAGTGCCCTCCCGCGGGCGGTGGTGAGCGCTCCTCGCCGGATGCCCGGGGCGCTGAACGACAGGCGACCTGAGGTCAGTTGGCCCGTAGACTGCCCCTCTCGGGGCTCGCGGCCGCACGGGGGCCCGGCTGTCGTACCGTCGCACGGAGGCGCGCATGGCGGAGGCTGCCGAAGACGGCGGGCAGCATGACCAGGACCAGGGCCGACTGCCCCATCTGAGGCTGGATGAGTTGCTGGACGAGCTCCAGGCCCGGCTGGATGCCGCCCGCACCACCCAGGACCGGATGCACAGTCTCCTGGAAGCCGTCCTGAGCGTGGGCCGTGAGCTGGATCTGGCGCAGGTGCTGCGCCGCATCGTCGAGGCGGCGCTGGCCCTGACGAACGCCCGGTACGGGGCGCTGGGCGTCATCGGCGAGGGGCAGCGCCTGGCGACCTTCCTGCCGGTGGGGATCGGCGAGGAGGAGGCGGCACGGATCGGGCCGCTGCCCTCGGGGCACGGGGTGCTGGGCGAGCTGATCCGCGCTCCCGAGCCGCTGCGGCTGTCCGATCTGACCGCGCACCCGGCCAGCCGCGGCTTCCCCGCGCACCATCCGCCGATGCGCACGTTCCTGGGGGTGCCGGTGCGGGTACGCGACGAGGTCTTCGGCAACCTGTACCTGACCGAGAAGCGGGGCGGCGCTCAGTTCGACGCCGACGACGAGGCCGTCGTCACCACCCTGGCGGTCGCCGCGGGGGTGGCCGTCGACAACGCGCGGCTGTACGCGGAGAGCCGGCGTCGCGAACAGTGTCTTGAGGCGCTCGGGGAGATCACCCGGCTGCTGCTGAGCGGCGCCCCCTCCAGCGAGGTGCTGCGGCTGATCGCCTGGCGTGCGCTGGATGTCGCCCAGTCGGACTCGGCGTGCGTGCTGCTGCCGGACGCCGCGGGGCAGGCGGACGGTGCGGACGGGCTGCGGGTGGTGGTGGCGGTCGGGGCGCTCGCCGAGGAGCAGACCGGGGTGGTGGTGCCCTACGACGAGACGCTCTCGGGGCTGGCGGCGCGCACCGGCGAGTCGGCCGTGTCGGCCGACGTGGACGCCGACTCGCGCACCCGTGCCTTCCCCGCCGGGCGCGGCGCGCACGGTCCCGTCGTGGCCGTACCGCTGCTGGCGCAGAAACACGCGCCTGGCGCGCTGCGGCTGAGCCGGCTGAAGGGGAGGGAGCCGTTCGAGGAGACGGAGGTGGAGCTGTTGTCGGACTTCGCGGCGCAGGCGGCGCTCGCGCTGGAGATGGCGCAGCACCGCGCCGAGTCCGAGCAGCTGGCGCTGCTCCACGACCGCGACCGGATCGCCCGTGACCTGCACGACCTGGCCATCCAGCGGCTGTTCGCCACCGGGATGACGCTGCAGAGCGCGGGCCGGCTCATCGACCGCCCGCAGGCGGCCGAGCGGGTGAACCGCGCCGTGGACGACCTCGACGAGACGATCAAGATCATCCGCTCGACCATCTTCGCGCTGCGCACCTCGGGCGAGGGCCCGCAGGACGTCCAGAGCAGCCTGCGCCGCACCCTGGCGAAGGCCGTCAGCGACGCGGCGGACCGGCTCGGTTTCCTGCCCGCGCTGCGCATGGAGGGCCCGGTCGACACGAACGTGCCGGCCGAGGCGGCGGAGCAGGTGAGCGCGGTGCTGGGCGAGGCACTGAGCAACATCGTCCGCCACGCGCGGGCCCGTCACGTGGACGTGGCGCTGTCCGTGGGCGCCGTGATCGCGCTGACGGTCACCGACGACGGTGTCGGCCTCGGTGACGCGCCCCGCACCGGAGGACTGGCCAACATGCGCTCGCGGGCCGCACTGTTGGGCGGCACTCTGACGGTCTCGGACGGCGTGGCTTCCGCCGCCGGGCCCGGCACCCGCCTGGTGTGGGAGGTTCCCCTGCCGCGCGAGGCCGAGTAGCCGGGGCCTCGGGCGCGCGGCGGCCGGGTCGCCGGGGGCCGCGGGCGTCCACCTGGGCGGCAATGCCCACCAGCACGCATGCCGCCCCCGAGGGCAGGGGACCCGGCACGCATGACGAAGCTCGGTCTGCCCGACGGCATCCGCGCATGCCTGTTCGACCTCGACGGTGTCCTCACCAAGACCGCCGTCGTGCACGCCGCCGCGTGGAAGGAGATGTTCGACGCCTATCTGCGCGGGCGCGACGGGCCCGGCTTCGCAGCCTTCGACCCGGTCGCGGACTACGACGCCTACGTGGACGGACGCCCCAGGGCCGACGGCGTCCGCACCTTCCTCGCCTCGCGCGGGATCGAGCTGCCCGAGGGCGCGCCCGACGACCCGCCCGAGCGCGAGACCGTGGCCGGGCTGGGCAACCGCAAGAACGCGCTGCTGCTGGAGAAGATCCGCGAGGACGGCGTGGAGGCGTACGACGGCTCCGTGCGCTATCTGCACGCGGTGCGCGCGGCGGGGCTGGCGACCGCCGTCGTCTCCTCCAGCGCCAACTGCCGGGACGTCCTCACCTCCGTCGGCATCGAGGACCAATTCGACGTGCGGATCGACGGCGTGGTGGCGAGGGAGCGCGGGCTGCCCGGCAAACCCCACCCCGACACCTTCCTCGCCGCCGCGCACGACCTGGCCGTGGAACCGGGCGCCTCGGCCGTCTTCGAGGACGCGCTGGCGGGCATGGACGCGGGCCGCGCGGGCCACTTCGGGTACGTCGTCGGCGTCGACCGCACGGGCCAGGCCGACGCGCTGCGCGCCCACGGCGCCGACACCGTCGTGCCGGACCTGAGCGCGCTGACGGACGCGGACCGGGGCAGCGCGCGCCCCGACGACCCCGACGACCCCGACGACCCCCACGACGACGAGAAGGACGACGCCAGGTGATCAGCCACTCCTGCTTCGCGGTACAGCCCTGGACGCTGCACGAGAACGAGCTCCGCCTGGACATCCTGCCGCAGAGCGAATCCGTCTTCGCCCTCTCCAACGGGCACATCGGATGGCGCGGCAACCTCGACGAGGGCGAACCGCACGGGCTGCCCGGCACCTACCTCAACGGGGTGCACGAGCTGCACCCGCTGCCGTACGCGGAAGCCGGCTTCGGCTATCCCGAGTCGGGCCAGACCGTCATCAACGTCACCAACGGCAAGGTGATGCGGCTGCTCGTCAACGACGAGCCGTTCGACGTGCGCTACGGCAAGCTCCGCTCCCACGAGCGGACCCTGGATCTGCGCTCGGGCCTGCTGCGCCGGGTCTGCGAGTGGACCTCGCCCGCGGGCTGCACCGTGCGGGTGACCTCGACGCGGCTGGTCTCCTTCACCCAGCGCGCCATCGCGGCCGTCGCCTACGAGGTGGAGCCGCTGGAGTCGGACGTGCGCGTCGTCGTCCAGTCGGAGCTGGTGGCCAACGAGCAGCTCCCCCACAAGAGCGGCGGCGACCCGCGGGTGGCGGCCGCGCTGGAGGACGTCCTCACGCCCGAGGAGGACTTCGCCTCCGACATGCGGCTGCGCCTGGTGCACCGTACCGAGACCAGCGGGCTGCGGGTGGGCTCGGCGGCGGATCACGTGGTGCACGGGCCCGAGTCCACCGCCACCGGTGCCGAGAGCGGCGAGAACGTCGCCCGGCTCACCGTCACCTCGCAGCTGAGCCCCGGACAGCCGCTGCGCGTCGAGAAACTCGTCTCCTACGGCTGGTCCGGGGTGCGTTCGCTGCCCGCCGTCCGCGACCAGGTCGACGCGGCCCTCGCCGGCGCCCGCACCGCGGGCTGGCAGGGCCTGGTGGACGCGCAGCGCGCCTACCTCGACGACTTCTGGTCGCACGCGGACGTGGAGGTCGACGGCGACGCCGAGATCCAGCAGGCGGTGCGCTTCGCGCTCTTCCACGTGCTCCAGGCCGGGGCGCGGGCCGAGAAGCGCGCCATCCCCTCCAAGGGGCTGACCGGCTCGGGGTACGACGGGCACACCTTCTGGGACGGCGAGTCGTTCGTGCTGCCCGTCCTGACCTACACCTCGCCGTCCGCCGTCGCCGAGGCCCTGCGCTGGCGCCAGGAGACGCTTCCGGCGGCCCGCGCCCGGGCGCGGCAACTGGGCCTGCGCGGCGCCACGTTCCCCTGGCGCACGATCGACGGCTCGGAGTGCTCGGCGTACTGGCCGGCCGGCACGGCGGCCTTCCACGTCAACGCCGACATCGCGGAGGCCGTGGTGCGGTACGTCGCCGCCAGCGGCGACACCGACTTCGAGCGGGAGACGGGGGTGGAGATCCTGGTCGAGACGGCCCGGCTGTGGCACTCGCTGGGCCACCACGACCACCACGGCACCTTCCACTTCGACGGGGTGACGGGGCCCGACGAGTACAGCGCCGTCACGGACGACAACCTCTACACCAACCTGATGGCCCAGTCGAACCTGCGGGCGGCGGCCGACGCCGTGGAGCGGTACGGCGCACAGGCGGCGGCCCTCGGCGTCGACGACGAGGAGGCCGCCGCGTGGCGGGACGCGGCCGACGCCGTGGCCATACCGTTCAACGAGGCGCTGGGCGTGCACGAGCAGTCGGCGGGCTTCACCGGGCACCAGCTGTGGGACTTCGGCGCCACCCGCCCCGACCAGTACCCGCTGCTGCTGCACTTCCCCTACTTCGACCTGTACCGCAAGCAGGTCATCAAACAGGCCGACCTGGTGCTGGCCATGTACAAGCGCGGTGACACCTTCTCCGCAGAGCAGAAGGAGCGCAACTTCGCCTACTACGAGCAGATGACGGTCCGCGACTCGTCGCTGTCCGCCTGCTGCCAGGCGGTGATGGCCGCCGAGGTCGGGCACCTCCAACTCGCCTACGACTACACGGGCGAGGCGGCGCTGATGGACCTGGAGGACCTGGAGAACAACACCCGCGACGGGCTGCACATCGCCTCGCTCGCCGGCACCTGGGTCGCGCTGGTGGCCGGCTTCGGCGGGATGCGGCACAGCGACGGCACGCTCGACTTCTCCCCCACGCTCCCGGACCAGCTGCGCCGGCTGACCTTCGCGGTCCAGATCCTCGGCCGCAGGCTCCGGGTGGAGATCGAGAGCACGTCGGCGACCTACACGCTGCTGGAAGGCGAGCCGCTGCGGCTGCTGCACTGCGGCGAACCGTTCACCGCGAAGGTCGGCTCACCCCGCACCCACCGGCTGCGCAGCCACCCGCCGCGCACCCGCCCCGAACAGCCGGCGGGGCGCCGGCCCGCGCGACGCCACTGACCCCGCCACGGGCCGGCTGCCCGGGGAACGAGTCACCTGCCCTGCTGCCGGCCCGCGGCCTGGTCCAGGCGGAAGGCCTCGTTGCCCTGTCCGATGCGGGCGAAGGTGTGCGGGGCGCGGGCCCGCAGCACCAGGCCGACGGTCAGGCCGACGACGGCCGCGGCGCCGATGATGCCGGGCAGCACCCAGCCGAGCGCCGAACCCGAGGCGGCACCGACCAGCACGTCGAAGTCCTTGACGGCGTAGCCGAAGACGAAGCCGAGTCCGACGGCGGCCAGCGCCGAGCAGACCAGCCGTCCGGCCTGCGCCCCGGCGGAGCCGCGCCGGGTGAAGAAGACGATGACGGCGATCGAGGTGACGGTCATCAGCAGGATGACGCCGAGCGCGCCGACGTTGCCCATCCAGGTGAACAGGTGGAGGACCGGCGCACTCGGGTCGCCGTGCGGCTTGTCGTCGACGGCGACGAAGGCGGCGACGACCACGAGGGACACCAGCGTCTGGAGCAGCGAACCGAGCGCGGGCGCCCCCGTGCCGGCGGAGGCCCGGCCCACCGCGCGCGGCAGCAGCCCCTCGCGTCCCATGGCGAAGGCGTAGCGCGCCACGACGTTGTGGAAGGCGAGCATGCAGCCGAAGGCGCCGGTGACGAAGAAGACGTGCAGCACGTCGGTGAAGACGGTCCCCAGGCGGGGCTCGGCGAGGGTGAAGATGAGCCCCGAGCTCTCCTGGCGCGCGGCGGCCACCACCCCGTCGGGCCCGGTGGCGACGCTGATGAGCCAGGCCGTCACCGCGTAGAAGACGGCGATGATGCCGACGGCCAGGAACATCACGCGGCGCACGACGGTCTGCGGCCGGTCGGTCTCCTCCGCGTAGACGGGCGCCTGTTCGAAGCCGAGGAACGCGGCGACGGTGAAGCACAGGGCCGTGCCAAGACCGGCCCCGGTGAGCGTGTCCGGGTCGAAGGCGTGCAGCGAGAGGCCCTGCGGCCCGGGGTCGGCGGCGTAGGCGACGTCGATGACCAGGACGAGCAGCACCTCGCAGATCAGTACGACCCCCACGACCTTCGCGTTCAGGTCGATCTTGCGGGCGCCCAGCACCCCGGTCACCACGAGAGCGGCCAGCGAGGGGATCCACCAGGCGACGCTCACCTCGAAGAACTTCTCCAGCAGCCCGGCGACCTCGAAGCCGAAGATGCCGTAGACCCCGACCTGGAGCGCGCTGTAGGCGACGAGCGCCACGTAGGAGGCACAGGATCCGGCGAGCCCGCCAAGTCCCCTGGCGATGTAGGCGTAGAAGGCGCCCGCGTTGTGCACGTGGCGGCTCATCTCGGCGTACCCGATGCCGAACAGCGCCATGAGGACGCCGAGGATGACGAAGAGGAGCGGCAGACCCACGACGCCCATGACGGCGTAGGTCGTGGCCATCACCCCCGCGACGGTCATCAGGGGCGCGGTCGCGGCCAGGACGGACAGCAGCAGCCCCGTCGTGCCCAGCCGTCCCGCCCGCAAGGACGCCTGGTCCTGGCCCCGGTAGGTGCTGATCTCCTGACTGCTGCCGCTCGGCCGGCTGCCCGTGAGCATGGCGGGGGTTCCTTCCAGGACGTCCTGTGGTGCTCGGGTGGGGGGTGCGTGCGGGGGCGGTGCGTCGCTCAGGCGGCTCCCAGTGCCGTCCGGTGCGCGGCGCGGAACGCCCTGTGGGGCTCGCGGCCCGAGAACGCCCACGGTTCGCGCGTCGGGTGGGGGCCGATCCGCTGGAAGAGCGCGGCCGCCTCGGCCATCCTCCCCTCGTGGAACTTGGCGTAAGCCAGGTGGTTGAGGTCGATGAGGCGGCGCGGGTTGCGGTCCTCTGCGCCCCACTCCAGCCACCAGTTGAAGGCGGCCTCGACGATGCGCCGCGGGTGGCGTCCGTGCCAGTGCCCTGCCGCGGTCGGATCGGGCGGGACCTCGCCCCGGGCGGCCAGGACGCGGAAGCGCTGGGCGTGGGCGGTGACGGGCAGCAGGGCGAGCGGCGAGTCGGCGGGGGCGCGTTCGGCGGCCTGGGCGGCGAAGTCGTAGACGCCTCGGCCCTCCTCGGCCAGCGCGGCGGCCATCAGGTGGTGCCCGTGGTGGTGTTCGGGGTGGCGCGCGTGCAGCTCGCCGAAGGGGTGGTGGCAGTCGGGCGGGGTGGCCGTCCGGCGGAACAGCAGGAGCAGCGCGAGCCAGGGGGTGGGGTCGTGGGGGGCCGCGCGGGCGGCGGCGTCGAGGGCCACGCGGGCGGCGTTGGCGTCGCCCTTGCCCCGGGCGGCGCGCATCGCCATGGCGCAGGCGAGCAGCAGGGCGGCGTCCTGGCTGTCGGGCTCGGCCAGCTGCCACTCGCGGGTCCACGCCTCGCCCGCGGGTGTCCGGGCCAGGCAGATGACGCGGTGGCCGCGCAGGTCCCAGTCGTGGCCGGTCTCCTGCAGGAGGGTCCTGGCCTCGGCCCAGTGGCCCTGGACGAAGGCGTCGCGTGCCGTGCGTAACGGGGCGTCGTCCAGTGCGGGGTCGGGCCGCCTGCCGTCCGGGGAGCGTCGGAATGTGAGCGGCGGTGGTGGAGGAGTCATGGTCGCCGATCACCCAACCGGACGTATGCGATCACGTCAAGTCAGCACGTGATCACCGGAGTTCGGCATCCGGGCAGTCACCGGCCCTCGGTGAGCGACATCGGCCGACTTCGTTCGATACGGTCGACTCCGCTCACTCGCAGGGGAGTTGAGGCGCCGCGGCGTTCCCTCCCCCACTGGAGGCAGCCCCCCCCTGCGGTCCGGCCCTGCGGTCCGGACCGGGCCGGGCGCGTCACAGGTAGCGCTTCAGCTCCCGCCGGGCCAGCGAGCGCTGGTGCACCTCGTCGGGCCCGTCGGCCAGCCGCAGGGTGCGCGCCGCCGCCCACAGCTCGGCGAGGGGGAAGTCCTGCGAGACGCCACCCGCGCCGTGCAGCTGCACCGCGTCGTCGATGATGCGCACCACGGCCCGCGGGGTGGCGATCTTGATGGCCTGGATCTCGGTGTGGGCGCCGCGGTTGCCGACCGTGTCCATCAGCCAGGCCGTCTTGAGCACGAGCAGCCGCAACTGCTCGACCTGCACCCGCGCGTCGGCGATCCACTCGTGCACCACGCCCTGGCGGGCCAGCGGCTTGCCGAACGCGGAGCGCTCCACGGCCCGCCGGCACATCAGCTCGATCGCCCGCTCGGCCATGCCGATCAGCCGCATGCAGTGGTGGATGCGCCCGGGGCCCAGGCGGGCCTGCGCGATGGCGAAGCCGCCGCCCTCCTCGCCGATCAGGTTGGCCGCCGGCACCCGTACGTCGTGGAAGAGGACCTCGGCGTGGCCGCCGTGGTAGTGGTCCTCGTAGCCGTAGACCGACATGGCGCGGCGCACCTCGACGCCCGGGGTGTCGCGCGGGACGAGCACCATGGACTGCTGGCGGCGCACGTCCTCGCCGTCCGGATCGGTCTTGCCCATGACGATGAAGACCTGGCAGTCCGGGTTCATGGCGCCCGAGATGTACCACTTGCGGCCGGAGATGACGTAACCCCCCTCGCCGTCCGGCCGGATACGGGTGGCGATGTTGGTGGCGTCCGAGGAGGCCACCTCCGGTTCGGTCATCGCGAACGCGGAGCGGATCTCGCCCGCCAGCAGCGGCTCCAGCCACCGCTCGCGCTGCTGGGGCGAGCCGAACTGGGCCAGCAGCTCCATGTTGCCGGTGTCGGGCGCGGCGCAGTTGAGCGCGGTCGGCGCGAGCTGCGGGCTGCGCCCGGTGATCTCGGCCAGCGGCGCGTACTGGAGGTTGGTGAGGCCCGCGCCGTACTTCTCGCCCGACGCGCTGTGCTCGTCCACGAAGCTGTGCTCGTCCACGAAGCTGTGCTCGTCTACGAAGAAGAGGTTCCACAGGCCCAGCTCCCGCGCCGTGGCCTTGAGTTCCTCGACGACGGGCGGGGTCCGCCAGGGCGAGTCCAGCGCCGCGCGCTGCTCGCCGGCCACCTGTTCGGCCGGGAGCACGTGTTCGTCCATGAAGGCGAGCAGCCGCTCGCGAAGCTCCTCGGTCCGCGGGTCGTATGCGAAGTCCATGCGCCTGCTCAGCCCTTCCGCAGTGTGGTGAGTCCGTTGTCGATGAAGACCGGGACGAGTTCCCCGATCCGGTCGAAGCCGGCGCCGACGGTCTGGCCGAGCGTGAAGCGGTAGTGGATGCCCTCCAGGATCACGGCGAGCTTGAAGTAGGCGAACGCCGTGTACCAGTTGACGCGGGTCACATCCCGTCCTGACAGCCGGGCGTAGCGCTCGATCAGCTCGGCGGCCGAGGGGTGACCCGGCGCGGTGCTGGTCGTGCTGACGGGCGAGTCGGGGACGTCCTGACGCTCGCTGTACATGGCCAGCAGACCCAGGTCGGTCAGCGGGTCGCCGAGGGTGGACATCTCCCAGTCGAGCACCGCGGCCACCCGGTCGCCGGCGTCCACCAGCACGTTGTCGAGGCGGAAGTCGCCGTGCACGACCGTGGGCGCGGGCGAGACGGGCTGCGCCTCGCCCAGCGCGCCGCGCAGCTCGTCCATGCCCGCCAGCTCCCGGCTGCGGGACGCCTCCAGCTGCTTGCCCCACCTGCGCAGCTGCCGCTCCAAGAACCCCTCGGGGCGCCCGAAGTCGCCGAGCCCGACCGCTTCGGGGTCCACGGAGTGCAGGGCCACCAGCGTCTCGGGCAGGGCGAGGACGACCTCGCGGGTGCGCTCGGGGCCGAGCGGGGCGAGCTGCCCGGCCGTACGGTACGGGGTGCCCTCGACGTGCTCCATGACGTAGAAGGGCGCCCCGAGCACGTCCGGGTCCTCGCACAGCAGCACGGTGTCCGGCACGGGTACGGGGGTGTCGCGCAGCGCGCTGATGACGCGGTGCTCGCGGGTCATGTCGTGTGCCGTGGCCAGGACGTGGCCCAGCGGGGGGCGGCGCACGATCCAGCGGCCGACCCCGTCGGTGACCCGGTACGTCAGGTTCGAGCGACCGCCCTGGACCACCTCGGCGCTCAGCGGACCCCGTACGAGGCCGGGCCGCTCGCGCTCCAGGTGCGCGGCCAGCCGCGCCAGATCGAGGCCGGGCGGGTTCTGTTCGCTCATCGTGCGCGCTCCTTCGGCATCGGTCGCGTCCGATCATGCCGACTAGTCGGTATGGCGTCCAGAGGGAGCGGCGCGGATCACCGGACGACCGCCCCATACGTCCCCGGTGTCCCGAAAGTCTTCGACGCGGCCCGGCCGCGCCACGGAGGGGCGCCGGCATCGGCCGCCGCTCAGCCGAGCGCGACCACGGCCAGGATCAGCACGCCGACCGTGAGCACCACGATCAGGGCGAGCCCCGAGGGGTTGCGGTGGTTGAGGACGTAGCCGTTCCTGGAACGCTCGTCGCGTACGAACAGCGGCTCGTTGTCACCCATGGGCATGGCACGAAGGCTAGGGCGCCACCCGTGTGCCTGTCATCGGACTTCGGGCGGAAAGCGGTGTAACGCACACCGTTCCGCACACGAACGGGACGAAAGAGACAGAGGGGGTGGGTGAGGCGGAGGGGGCTGGTGAGACGGACAGGAAACGAGGGGCGGCACCGCGGAACCGCGAAGGGCGCGCCGGGAAGGGGCCCGCACCTCAGCGGACCCCGGCGCGCTCCAGCTCCGCCAGCGCCTCGGCCCTGGTCTCCTGCGGCGTGCCCGCCACCGAGACCGCCGCGCCCCGCTCGTCGTCCCCCAGCGGCTCCAGCGCCTCGAACTGGGAGCGCAGCAGACTCGGCGGCATGAAGTGGCCCTCGCGCCGGGCCACCCGCTCGGCGATCAGCTCGAAAGAGCCCTCCATATGGAGGAAGAAGAGCCGCGAGGAGGCCTGCCGCAGCCGGTCGCGGTAGCGGTGCTTGAGCGCGGAGCACACCAGCACGGCCCCGTCCTCGCCGTGCCGGGCGAGCCAGTCGGCCATCGCGTCCAGCCACGGAGCCCGGTCGGCGTCGTCCAGCGGAACACCGGCGGACATCTTCTCGATGTTGTGCCGGGGGTGGAAGGCGTCCGCGTCGGCGAACGGCACGCCGAGCGCGTCCGCCAGCCACTCCCCCACGGTGCTCTTGCCTGACCCTGACACACCCATCACCACGACGAGCGGCTCGCACGGGTTCACTCCACGGTTCACAGCAGCACTCCTGACACCACGACCAGCACCAGCACACAGACCAGTGTCCCCATGACCTGGGCGGCGCCCATGGGAGACGGGCGGGCACCGGAGAGCGCGCCGATCCTGCGGTGTGCCGTCAGCAGCAGGCCGAGCCAGGCGAGTACCCCGACAGCGGCCGCCGCCACGGCGGTACCCGTCCGCTGCTCGACGGCGACCCGGGCCGCCAGCGCGACGGAGACGGCGAACGTGAGCGTCGTACGGCGCCAGGCGAACCAGGTGCGCTCGGGTTGTGCGCCGGGGTCGCGGGGGGCCGGCTCGTCGCGCTCGTCCGCGGGCACCCCGCCGGGCGTAGGCGTCATCGGCCCCCCAGCCCGAGCACGACGACGGCGATCACCAGCACCGCCGCCGCGGCCGTGGCCGCCGCCAGCACCACGGGGAAGCGGGAGGCGGGCAGGTCCTCACCGCGCCGCATGGCGCGCTCGCAGCGCACCCAGTGGTTCACGGCGCGGAAGGCGCACAGCACCGCGCCCGCCAGCAGCACGATCGCCACCGTGGTGCGCACCCCCCAGCGCAGCCCCGTCAGGAACTGGTCCACCGCGATCCCGCCCGCCACCAGCGCCAGCGAGGTGCGGATCCAGGCGAGGAAGGTGCGCTCGTTGGCGAGCGAGAAGCGGTAGTCGGGCGTGGTGCCCTCTTCCCTGAGCCGCTGGGGGGCGAACCACAGCCTGACGGACGCCGAAATCCGGTCGCGCATGGCTCAACCGTACGCGGTGACCTGCGGCAATCTCGCGCCGGGACACCTGCCGGGGCCTTGCGCGCGGAACCTGCCTGATTCGCCTCAGAGCGCCGAGAGCCGGCGATGGCACTCCAGCCCGTCGGGCACGACCAGACCGTCCCGCTCCCACCCGGCAAGCCGCCGCTCCAGCTCCTCCTCCGCGAGGAAGTCCCACCACTCGACCTCTTCCGCCTGCGGCCGGACGGGCAGCGTGCACACGACCTCGTAGACCGCGAGGAACCAGGAGTACTCGGGCGTCTCGAAGAGGAACCTCGTCCGCCGCTCGGGCATCGCCAGCCCCTGAACGCCCAGCTCCTCCTCCGCCTCGCGCAGCGCAGCCGTGTCGTAGTCCTCGCCCGCGCCGACGACGCCGCCCACCACCACGTCGTACATCCCCGGGAAGATCAGTTTGGTGGGGGTGCGGCGGTGCACGAAGAGCCGGCCGCGCGCGTCGCGCACCCGGATGGACGTGCTGCGGTGCCGCAGCCGCTCGGCGTAGACCTCACCGCGCGGCCGCTGTCCGACCACCCGGTCGTGTTCGTCCACGATGTCCAGCAGCTCGTCCGCCGCGCGCGCCCGCTCCGTCATACGCCCATCCAAGCACCGCACACCTACCGCGCGGGGCAGGAGGGGTGTGCGCGGGCGGACCCGAAGGTTACTCTCCGGTCACCAGTGCGGGACACGCGTCGACAAAGAGGTGGGAGCATGGCGTACGACGCCGATGTGATCGTGATCGGAGCCGGGCTCGCGGGGCTCGCCGCGACCGCCGAACTCGCCGAGGCGGGACGCCGCGTCATCCTGCTCGACCAGGAACCCGAACAGGCGCTCGGCGGCCAGGCGCACTGGTCCTTCGGCGGCCTCTTCTTCGTCGACTCCCCCGAACAGCGCAGGATGCGCGTCAAGGACAGCCGCGAGCTCGCCTGGCAGGACTGGCTCGGCACCGCGGCCTTCGACCGGCCCGAGGACCACTGGCCGCGCCGCTGGGCCGAGGCCTACGTCGACTTCGCCTCCGGCGAGAAGCGCGCCTGGCTCCGCTCCCAGGGCCTGAAGATCTTCCCCGTCGTCGGCTGGGCCGAACGCGGCGGCTACGACGCGGGCGGGCACGGCAACTCGGTCCCCCGCTTCCACATCACCTGGGGCACGGGGCCAGGACTCGTCGAACCGTTCGAGCGGCGGGTACGCGCCGGTGTCGCGCGCGGCCTGGTCGAGCTGCGCTTCCGCCACCGGGTGACCGGCCTGGAGCGCACCGCAGGCGCGGTCGACACCGTGACCGGCGAGGTGCTGGTGCCCAGCGCAGCGCCGCGCGGAACCGCCAGCAGCCGCGAGACCGCCGACGCCTTCTCCCTCCGCGCCCAGGCCGTCATCGTGACCTCGGGCGGCATCGGCGGCAACCACGATCTGGTGCGCGCCAACTGGCCCGAGAGGCTGGGCACGCCGCCACAGAAGATGCTTACCGGGGTGCCGGCGCACGTGGACGGCCTCATGCTCGGCGTCACCGAACAGGCCGGCGGGCGGATCATCAACCGCGACCGCATGTGGCACTACACCGAGGGCATCGAGAACTGGAACCCCATCTGGTCCCGGCACGGCATCCGCATCCTGCCGGGACCCTCCTCACTGTGGCTGGACGCCACGGGCGAGAGGCTGCCCGTCCCGCTCTTCCCCGGCTTCGACACCCTCGGCACGCTCGACCACATCATGCGCACGGGCCACGGCTACACCTGGTTCGTGCTCAGCCAGAAGATCATCGAGAAGGAGTTCACCCTCTCCGGGTCCGAGCAGAACCCCGATCTGACCGGACGGTCCGTGCGCGACGTCCTCGGGCGGGCCCGGCACGGCGCGCCAGGGCCCGTGCGCGCGTTCATGGAACACGGCGCCGACTTCGTCATCGAGAGCGACGTGACCGCACTGGCACGCCGTATGAACCACCTGACGGGCGAGGGACTGATCGACGCCGACACGCTGCGCCGTACGATCGCCGCCCGCGACCGTGAGATCCGCAACCCCTTCGCCAAGGACGCGCAGGTCACCGCCGTCCACGGCGCCCGCCGCTACCTCGGTGACCGCCTCATCCGCGTGGCGTCCCCGCACCGGCTGCTCGACCCCGCGGCCGGGCCGCTGATCGCCGTCCGGCTGAACATCCTCACCCGCAAGACGCTCGGCGGGCTGGAGACCGACCTGTCCTCCCGCGTCCTCACCGAGAGCGGCGACCCCCTCCCCGGCGTCTACGCCGCCGGGGAGGCCGCGGGCTTCGGCGGCGGCGGCGTCCACGGCTACCGCTCCCTTGAGGGCACCTTCCTCGGCGGCTGCCTCTTCTCGGGCCGGACGGCAGGGCGGGCCGCGGCGCGGGCCGTCGGCTGACCCGGCTTCCCCGCCCGCCCGCTCACGGGGCCGGCGTTCCCGTGGGCGGGCGTGCGCGACGCCGCCGCCCGGCCGTCAGCCCGGCAGGACCACGACGCGTCCCGTGGTGACGCCGTCGAAGACGCGCTGCACCGCGTCGGCCGCGCCGTCCAGGGCGACGCGCTCGCTCACCAGGGGCTTGATCAGGCCCTCGGCCGCGAGAGCGGTCAGCTCCCGGTGGCAGCTGTCGACCGAGGCGGGGTCCCGCTGCGCGTACAGGCCCCAGTGGAGGCCGAGAATGGAGTAGTTCTTGATGAGCGCGTGGTTGAGCCCCGGCGTGGGCACGGCGCCGCTCGCGAAGCCGACGACCACGATGCGGCCCTCGAAGGCGACGCACTTGGCGGAGGCGGCGTAGGCGTCACCGCCCACCGGGTCGTAGACCACGTCGGCGCCCGCGCCGCCGGTGGCCTCCTTGACCGCACGCACGACGTCGTCGCGGCGCCGGTCGACGACGACGTCGCAGCCCAGCTCGCGGGCCACCTCGGCCTTCGCCTCGCCGCCGACGACGCCCACCACCCGCGCCCCCGCGGCCTTGCCCAGCTGCACGGCGGCGCTGCCGACGCCACCGGCGGCGGCGTGCACGAGCAGGGTCTCGCCCTCGCGCAGGCGGGCACGGCGGTGCAGAGCGAACCATCCCGTCTGGTAGCCGACGTGCAAGGCGGCGGCCTCGGCGTCGTCCAGCGCCTCGGGCGCGGGCCTGGCGCTCTCCTCGCCGATGACGGCCAGCTCACCGAGGGCGCCGCAGGGCAGTTCGGGCGCTCCGAGCACGCGTTCGCCCGCGCGGGGCCCGCCGACGATCTCGCCGCACAGCTCGACGCCGGGCGTGAACGGCAGCGGGGGACGGACCTGGTACTCGCCGCGGCACAGCAGGGCGTCCGGATAGTTGATGTTGGCGGCCCGCACCCGTACCAGCAACTGGCCCTCGCCGGGATCCGGGTCGGGTATCTCCTCCAGCCGCATCACGTCGCGGGGTTCGCCGTTGGTGTGGACGCGCCAGGCTCGCACGGACTTTCCTCTCGTTGACGGGGGGGCGGGCGCACGTGCCCGCGGGTCAGGGACGCAGGGAGCGCAACAGCAGGTCGGCCAGGTGGTCGGCCACCTCCTGGGGGGACAGCCGGCCGCCGGGCCGGTACCAGCTGCTGAGGTGGTGCACGGATCCGAAGTGGTAGTCCACGACGAGGTCGGCGGGGGTGGCGTCGCTGAACACCCCGTCGCGCCGGCCCTCCTCGATCAGCGCGCGGAACCTCTCGTGGTAGCGCCGCCGCTCGGCGCGCACCTGCTTCTGCTTCTCGGGCGAGAGCTGGTGCATGGAGCGGAAGAAGATCATGGCGTCGTCGAGGTTGTCGATGGTGGTGACCACGACGTCGGCGGCAACCTGCCGCAGCCGGTCCTCGACGGGGGCCTGCCGCCCGGCGAGCAGGTCGAGCCGCTCCTGCTGGAGCCGCAGCAGGCGGCTGTAGATCTCGTGGAGGAGGTCGTCCTTGGAACCGAAGTAGTGGTAGAGAGCGCCCTTGGTGACGCCTGCCGCCTCCACGATCTCCTGCACGGAGGTGCGGTCGTAGCCCTGCTGGGCGAACAGACGGGTGGCGGCCTCCATCAGGCGCTGCGGCACGGGCGCCGGCGCGCCGCCCGAACCGTCCGCGCCCGCCGGCGCCGCCGCACCGTCCCGACCAGCCGAACCGGCCCTGGCCGCCATGGCCGTCACCTGCCTCTCCCTCGTCGTTCACCGAGCGGGGCCGCCGCGGCCCGCCGCGGTCGCACGCTCACGCGTCCCCCGGGCGGGAACGCAGCTCCCGACGCAGGATCTTCCCACTGGTGGTCTTGGGAAGCTCGGCCAGGATCTCCACCTCGCGGGGGTACTTGTAGGCGGCCAGCCGCTCCTTGCAGTAGGCGCTCAGCTCCTCGGGCGCCGCCTGGCTGCCGTCGCGGAGGCTGACGTACGCCTTGACGGTCTCGCCGCGGTAGGCGTGCGGGACACCGACGACGGCGGCCTCGCGGACGGCGGGGTGCGCGTACAGCACGTCCTCGACCTCACGGGGCCAGATCTTGAACCCGGAGGCGTTGATCATGTCCTTCTTGCGGTCGACGACGTACAGCCAGCCGTCCTGGTCCATGAACCCGATGTCGCCGGTGCGCAGTTCGCCGTCCGGGATGGCCGCGGCGCTCGCCTCGGGCCGCCGCCAGTAGCCCGGGACGACCTGCGGGCCGCGCACGGCGATCTCGCCCTGCTCTCCGAGGGGAACCGGCGCGCCCGCCTCGTCCAGGATGCGTACGAGGGTGTCGGGGCCCGGCACGCCCACCGCGAGGGTGCCGGAGGCGGGGTCGACCGGTGCCTCCCTGCCCGGCGGTACCGAGGCGCAGGGGGCCGTGCACTCGGTCAGCCCGTAACCGTTGCCGATGTAGGGGCCGAACGCGGCGCGGAACTTCTCCACCAGCGCCGGCGGCAGGGGTGCGCCGCCCGAGGAGAGGTGCCGGAAGGAGCTGAAGTGTTCGCGGGTCACGTCCGGGTGCGCGGCCAGTGCCATGAACGCGGTGGAGGGGCCGACGGTGAAGGCGGGCCGGTGCTCCAGGAAGGCGTCGAGGACGACGCCCGCGTCGAACCGGTAGGCGAGCGCCAGCGTGCCCCTGTTGGCGAGGCAGCCCGACAGCTGGGCGACCATGCCGGTGATGTGGAACAGGGGCGCCAGCGCGAAGACGGTGGAGCCCTCGGGTAGATCCGAGCCGACCCGCTGCCGTTCCGCGTTGAAGGAGATGTTGGCGTGTGTGTTCATGGCGCCCTTGGGGGCGCCGCTGGTGCCGGAGGTGTAGCTGATGAGGGCGGTATCGGCGCCGGTCAGCTCCCGTGCGGCGGGTGCCGGCGCGCCGGAGCGCGCGGCGGCGAGCAGGTCGGTGGCGTCGTGCGCGGGCGCGCACCGCGCGAAGTCGAGCACGCGGGCGTCGTCGCGGGTCTGCAGGTCCCGCTCGCACGCGGTCAGGACGGTGTGCACGCCGGTGCCCGCGGCGGTGGCGCGCAGCCGGCTCTCCCAGGCCAGGTCGGAGCACACCAGCGCGGAGACCTCCGCGTCGGCGAGCACGTGGGCGACCTCGCGCTCCTTGTACATCGGGTTGACGGGCACGACGGTGCCGCCGGCCTTCCAGGCGCCGAGCAGCGCGAGCACGTAGTGCGGGGTGTTCTGCAGCATCACGGCGACCCTGTCGCCGTGCCGCAGCCCGCGCCCGGCCAGGTGGGCGGCCACGCCGTCGGAGAGCGCGTCGGTCTCGGCGTAGGTGAGCCGCCCGTCGAAGTAGGCGAGCGCGGTGCGTTCGGGCACCTCGCCGACCGCCGCGCGGAAGGCGTGCAGCAGCGTCTCGGGCGGGCTGACGGGGGTTCGCTGCGCGGCGGTGAGCTGGGCGAGCCAGGGCTTGTCCTCGTAGGTGGGGCCGGACGGTGTCATGCTCACTCCCCCTCCGTGGTGGCCGGCCGGGCTTCGGTCTCCGCGCCGCTTGCGACGCGCTCCTGCGTGCGTTCGACCTTCTGTTGCAGGCGGTTCATCCCGCTCAGCCAGGCGTCCGTGTCACCGGCGCGCGCGGTGTAGAGGCTGTGCGTGGTGGGGTGCGGCAGGACGAGGAACCGGCCGTCGTCGAACGCCGCGAACAGCGCGTCGGCGACGGCTTCCGGGGCGATGGCGCCGGGACGGAGCACGAGGTCACCGGCCGTTCCTGTGGCCGTGAGCATGTCCGTGCGTACCCCCTCGGGGCAGATGGCGTGGACGTCCACCCCGCGGTGCCGGTAGGTGACCGAGAGCCACTCGGCGAACGCCAGTGCCGCGTGCTTGGTAACGCTGTAGGGGGCCGAGCCCACCATCGTCAGCAGGCCGGCCGCCGAGACGGTGGAGACGAAGCGGCCCTGCCCGCGCTCCAGCCAGCCCGGCAGCAGCTCACGGGCCGCCCGCACGTGCGCCATGACGTTGAGGTCCCAGGTGGCGTCCCACAGCGCGTCGGGTGAGTCGGGACCGCCCTCGGTGCCCACCCCCGCGTTGGCGCAGAAGATGTCGACCGTTCCGCCGAGCGCCTCGCGTGCGCGAGAGACGACGGTGGCGGCGTCACCGGGGACCGCGGTGCCGCCGGTCTCCTCGGCGACGGCCGCGGCGGCCGCGGGGTCGAGATCGTTCACGGCGACCGAGGCGCCCTCGGCGGCGAATCTGCGGGCAAGGGCCGCTCCGATGCCGCCACCCGCCCCGGTGACGACGACGGCACTGTCGCGCAAGGACTTCATCGGCTGCGCCTCCCAGTCGAGCGGGCTCGTTCTCCTCCGGCCCCGTTGCGGGCCCGTGCGGCGGGTCGTGCCGCCGGCGTGTCCGCCCGGCAGACTAACCAGTCGGTATGTTGTTGCGGAAGGGGTGCTTCGGCAATCCCGGCGACGGTGCGACACAGGTTCGGGAACGACAGCGGGCCAGGGCTCGTTCTCCCGGATGTGCGCGGCGCGCGGCGGCGCGTGCGCGTGACGGGTGGAGAGCACGGAAGCGGCTGCGTCCGGTGAGGCGGGAAACCGTTCCTTACAGGAATAGCGGCCCGTTTCCGGGGTAATCCGCCACGCCGAAGCAACTGCGCGCTGCCCGCGCGAAAAAAGCATCGCCGGAGACGGATCCGCGACGCGGGGTCGTACGTCACATCCTCGACGACACGGGTCCTCTCCGCCGGAGGTGGGATGATTGGCCGGTTTCAGAGCGCTCGCTCGACAAGTCCGTGACCCTGACAGAGACCCGTCGCAACGGCGGCAGGCCCTGCGCAAGTGCCTGGAGCGGTTCGCGCCGTACGGCCACCGCGCCACGTGGCAGCACCTGTGCGCCAACGCCGGGTTCCACCCCGACGACCGGGAGCCGGATCCCGCGCTGCTCGTCGCGGCGCTGGAGGAGCTCGAAGAGGCCCGCGCGGTCTGGCTCGGCTACGAGTCGGAGGTCGCCGCCCGCCGCAAGCGGGAGAAGCGGGACGGGATCAGACAACCGACGGCGCTGGATGAGTGGCACCGCCTCACCTGGGGCGGCAGATCGCTGCTGCGGTGCGATCCGTCGCAGCCGCCGACGCCGCGCCTCGCCGACGTACTGCGCCGTCTGATCTCCGTGATGGACGTGTGCGAGATCCCGCCGCAGCGCCGCGGTCTGCGCCTCGACCCCGGCGGTGCGCGCACGGAGATCCGTACGGAGGGCGCGGGCCGGCGCGAGCCGCGCAGAGCCCACCGCCCGAGCGCCGCCGCCCGGCTCGGCTTCAGTTCCCCGCTCCCCTCCCAGGGCTGAGGCCCCTTGCAGGGCTGGAGCCCCACCCGCTCCGCGGGACGGGGCTGGCGTACCGGTGGGACGGGCTGGCATGCTGACCCGCGAGTGCTGAGCAACCGCTTAGCCACATCCCGCTTGATGACACAGCGCGCGTGGGAGGACATATCCATGGCGGAACCACGGGTCTTCACCTCGCCCGACGAGCTGCGGGCAGCGGTCGGCGAGGAACTCGGCAGCAGCGACTGGCTCGAGGTCGACCAGAAGCGGATCGATCTGTTCGCCGACGCGACGGGCGACCACCAGTGGATCCACGTGGACCCGGAGCGCGCCGCCGGCGGTCCGTTCGGCGGCACGATCGCGCACGGCTATCTCACCCTCTCCCTGCTGCCCGCCCTGGTGCCGCAGATCATGCGCGTCGACGGCATGAGGATGGGCGTCAACTACGGCGTCAACAAGGTGCGTTTCCCCTCCCCCGTGCCCTCCGGAACCCGCGTGCGGGCCCGCGCGACGCTGACGGACGTGAGCGAGGCGTCCGACGGCGGCGTGCAGGTCGCCGCGCAGGTGACGGTCGAGCGCGAGGGCGCCGACAAGCCGGTGTGCGTCGCGGAGAGCCTCAGCCGCTACTACTGGTGAGCGCCGGGCCGCCCGGCGCGGGGACGGCGGCCGGGCCTGCGTGCGGTTCCCGCGCTCAGGCCGTGTGACCCGCCATGCGCAGGGCCAGGTCGGCGTACAGGGCGCCGATCTCGTCCGGTGTCCGGCGGCCTTCCGGGCTGAACCAGCGCGCGACGTCGATGCACAGCGACATCACCGCCAGCGCCGTACCGCGGATGTCCGCGATGTCGAACTCCCCTGTCGCGACACCGTCTTCGAGTACGCCGCGCAGGATCTCCTCGCTGCGGCGCCGGAGCGCGACGATGTACTCGTAGTGCTCCGCGTCGAGCGCCGCGAGCTCGTACTGCACCACCCGCGCGGTGGTGTGGTGCTCGGCGTGCCAGCGCACGAAGGCTCGTACGGCGCGGGCGAGGCGCGGGGCGCTGCCGCCCGCGCCCCCCTCCCGCGCGGTTCCCCGCGCGGCGCCGCCCGCCCCCTCCGCGGCCCCGGTGGTCGCGGTGCCCTGGGCCGCTTCCGTCAGCACCGCGACGGAGCGCTCGTGGCCGACCCTGCTGATGTGGAAGAGCAGCTCTTCCTTGGTCTTGTAGTGGATGTAGAGCGCCGCCGGGCTCATGCCCGCGCGGCCGGCGATGTCGCGGGTCGTCGTGGCGTGGAACCCGCGTTCGGCGAAGGCCTGCACGGCGCCCAGCAGCAGCCTGCGGGCGGCGTCGGGGGTGACGCCACCGAACGATTCATCGGTCTCGACCGTCGTCATCCGGCCAGCCTACCCCGGCAGTGAGCGGTCGCTTAGCGCTTCCGTCGCCGCAACCCGCCACAGCGGCGGGCGAGGCTGCGGGACCCGGACGGCAGCGTGCGGTAAAGAGAGCCGTATGCCACATTCGCGCACAGGTACCGCCGTTCGTCCGAGACCGCGGGCGGTGGGCGCCGTCCTGGCCGCCGCCGCACTGTGCGGCCTGACCGCCTGCGAGGCCTCCGACTCGTCGCTGTACGCGGGTCCGGGCGAGGAGTCCTCGACCGCCTCCCCCACCTTCTCCCCCGAGAAGGGCCCGAGCTCCTCCCCGTCCCCCTCGGCTCTCCCGCCCTCCGCACGCCACGCGCTGAGCGCTGCGCGGACCGCGCGCGACGCCGTTCCCGACAGCACCCCGTACCACCTCGTACGCGACCACGAGGGCACGCCCGAGTGGGAGATCAAACTGTCCGCGGCGCGCGGCAGCGAGTGGACGGTGTCGGTCTCCGACGACGGCCGCACGGTGACCGACAAGCACGAGGACACCCGCCCCGACGATGCCACCGGCAGGCTGTCCGACTTCGCCGTCTCCCTGCCGCAGGCGGTCCGCGAGACGGCCCACCGCCTCGCGGACCAGGAGCTCACCGAGGTCGCCACCAAGAAGAACACGAAGGGCACCGACCTGTGGGAGGTCAGCACGGCGACCGGCACGAGCGCCGAAGCGGAGGAGGTGCACACCCTGATCGACACCGAGACCGGCAAGGTCGTGCGCGAGAAGCGGGAGGAG
Source organism: Streptomyces tubbatahanensis (assembly GCF_022699385.1). Classification (NCBI taxonomy): domain Bacteria; kingdom Bacillati; phylum Actinomycetota; class Actinomycetes; order Kitasatosporales; family Streptomycetaceae; genus Streptomyces; species Streptomyces tubbatahanensis. The sequence goes on from NZ_CP093846.1 coordinate 1,533,923, forward strand.
TGAGCTGCCGCCCGGGCCGCCCCGCTCAGAAGACCACCAGCGTGCGCCCGCCGCGCCCGGCGCGCAGGGCATCGAAGGCGGAGCCCACCTCCTCCAGGGCGATCCGCTCGGTCACCAGCGCCCCGAGGTTCAGCCGCCCCTCCCGCACGTGCTCGGCCAGCAGGGGTACGTCCCGCGCCGGGTCGGAGTCGCCGTAGACGCAGCCGCGCAGCTCGCGCGCGAAGTGGAAGATCTCCAGAGCGGAGAAGGACACCCGCTCGTCCTTCCCTCCGATGCCGACGACGGTGGTCCGCCCGCCCCTGCGGGTGGAGTCCCAGGCCGCGCGGATCGTCTCGGCGCGGCCCACGCACTCCAGCGCGACGTCCACGCCGTACCCGCCCTCGGTCAGCGCGCGCACCTGTTTGGCGGTCCTGTCCGTGGCGGGCACGAAGTCCGTCGCCCCGGCGGCCCGCGCCAGCCCCTCCTTCTCGCCGGAGACGTCCACCGCGACGATCCGCCCGGCGCCCGCCAGCCGCGCCGCCTGGAGGGTGGCGAGGCCGACGCCGCCCACGCCGTACACGGCCACCGACTCCCCGGGGCGCACCCGCGCGCTGTGCAGGACCGCGCCGTACCCGGTGAGCATCGCGCAGCCCAGCAGAGCCGCGTCCTGGAGCGGCACGCCGTCGGGCAGTGGGAGGACGGCCCGCTGCGGGACGACGGTCTCCTCGGCGAAAGCGGCGACGGACAGCCCAGGGTAGAGCGCGTCACCGCCCGCCGTCCGCGCGTAGGGGGCGGTGGTGGCCTCGTTGGCCCGCACGCACAGCCACGGCTCTGACAGGCGGGCGCAGAAGTGGCACGCGCCGCAGTTGGGCGCCCAGTTGAACACCACGCGCTCGCCCGGCTCGAGCCCGGCCACGCCCTCGCCCACGGCGACGACGGTGCCGGCCCCCTCGTGCCCGAGCACGGCGGGTACGGGCTGGCGCAGCGTGCCGCCCGCGAGGGACAGGTCGGAGTGGCAGACCCCCGCGGCGGCGAGCCGCACACGCACCTGCCTGGGCCCTGGGTCGGGCAGGTCGATCGAGGTGATCTCCAGCGGGGCCGAGACGGCGGGCAGGACGGCGGCGCGGACCATGGGGGCTCCCAAGGGGGTGAGGGGGACGGGACCGGTCAGAACTGGAGGGACTTGGTCTGCAGGTACTCCTCGAGACCGTGCCGGCCCAGCTCCCGCCCGACGCCCGACTGCTTGTAGCCACCGAACGGGGCGAGCGGGTTGAACCGGCCGCCGTTGATGTCCACCTGGCCCGTCTCCATACGGCGGGCGAAGGCGACGGCCTCGTCCTCGTCCTCGGACCACACGGCGCCGGCCAGCCCGTAGACGGTGCCGTTGGCGATGCGCAGCGCGTCCTCGGTGTCCCGGTAGCTGAGGACGGACAGGACAGGACCGAAGATCTCCTCCTGCGCGAGGGTCATCTCGGGGGTGACGTCCGCGAAGACGGTGGGCCGCACGTAGTGGCCGCGCTCTCGCCCCTCGGGCCGCTCCGCGCCGCCCGCGACGATCCGGGCGCCCTCCTCCTGGCCGCGCCTGATGTAGCCGGTGACGCGCTCGTACTGCTTGGCGTTGACGACGGGTCCCACCCGGGTGACCTCGTCCAGCGGGTCGCCGGTGACGTAGGCGGCCACCGCGTCGGCGGCCAGCCGTACGGCCTCGTCGTAGCGCTCGGCGTCCACCAGCATCCGGGTCCAGGCGCTGCACGTCTGCCCCGAGTTGGACATCACGTTGGCGACGCCGGCCTTGACGGCCTTGGCCAGGTCGGCGCCGGGCAGGATCACGTTGGCGGACTTGCCGCCGAGTTCGAGGGCGACCCGCTTGACACCGCGCGCCGCCGCCGCGCCCACCTGGCGGCCGACGGCGGTGGAGCCGGTGAAGGAGAGCAGATCGATGCCCTCGTGCTCGGCCAGCGCCTGGCCCGCTTCCGTGCCGAACCCCGTGACGAGGTTGAAGACGCCCGCCGGGACACCCGCCTCGTCCACCGCCTCGGCGAACAGCTGGGCGACCAGCGGGGTGTCCTCGGCCGGTTTGAGCACCATGGTGCAGCCGACGGCGAGGGCGGGAGCGGCCTTGGCGACGATCTGGTGGAGCGGATAGTTCCACGGGGTGATGGCGCCGACCACACCGACGGGCTCGCGCAGCACCCGCGAGTTGCCCACCTGCTCCTCGAACGGGTACTCGGCGGCGAGCTGGGCGTAGCTGCCGCTGACCGCGATCGGGGCCGCGGCGTGCACCTTACGGGAGAGCGTGAGCGGCGAGCCGAGCTCGGCAGTGACCGTCTCGGCTATCTCGTCGCGCCGGGCGATGAGGACCTGCTGGAGCGCCTCGAGCCGCGCGGCGCGCTCGGCCGGCGGCGTGGCCGACCAGCCGGGGAGCGCGGCGCGGGCCGCGCGCACGGCCGCGTCGACGTCCGCGGGTCCGCCGGCGGGCACGGTGGCCAGCAGCGTGCCGTCGGCGGGGTTGGTGACCTCGATCGTGCCGGATCCTGCCGCGGGCCGCCACGAGCCGTCGATGAACATGCCGTCGTGTGCCTTCATGGGCCAAACCTACTGTCGGGTCACCTCGGTGTCAGCAGGCCGTCGGGGTGCGGTGGGTCACCGGGGCGCGGCCCGGCGCGGCGGGCGGGCGGGCGCAGAGCGTTGACGGGACCCGGCGGCATTCCTATGGTCTCCTACAGGATTCCTCTCTGCGGCGGGAGTTGGCGATGGGCCAGGGCACGACCAGCACGACCAGCACGACGGCAGTCCGGTCACGGCAGCGGGCACGCGAGGAGGCCGCCGCCCTCACCTACCTGTCGGGGTTCGGCAACGAACACAGCAGCGAGGCCGTGGCCGGCGCGCTGCCCACCGGGCGCAACTCGCCCCAGCGCGCCCCGCTGGGCCTGTACGCGGAGCAGTTGAGCGGCACCGCCTTCACCGAGCCGCGCGCCCACAACCGCCGCTCGTGGCTCTACCGCATCCGCCCCTCCGCCGCCCACCCCCGGTTCGAGCGCACGGACAACGGCGGGCTGCGCGGCACCCCGTTCGACGAGACGGTCCCCGACCCCAACAGGCTGCGCTGGGGCCCGATGCCCGACCCAGCGCCCGGCACCGACTTCCTGGCAGGGCTGTGGACGCTGGGCGGCAACGGCGACGCGCGGGAGCGCAGCGGCATGGCCGTCCACCTGTACGCCGCCAACGCCTCGATGGCCGACCGGGTCTTCAGCGACGCCGACGGGGAGCTCCTGCTCGTGCCCGAGCGCGGCGGGCTGCTGCTGCGTACCGAGTTCGGCCTGCTGCACGCCGAGCCCGGGCACGTGGCGCTGATCCCGCGCGGGGTGCGGTTCCGCGTGGAGCTGCTGGAGGAGACCGCACGCGGCTACGTGTGCGAGAACCACGGCCGCCCCTTCGCCCTGCCCGACCTGGGCCCGATCGGCGCCAACGGCCTCGCCAACCCCCGCGACTTCCTCGCGCCGTCGGCCGCGTACGAGGAGGCGGAGGGCCCCGTCGAGGTCGTCACCAAGTTCTGCGGCAACCTGTGGCACGCCGTCTACGACCACTCGCCGCTCGACGTGGTCGCCTGGCACGGCAACCACCTGCCCTACGTCTACGACCTGCACCGGTTCAACGTCCTGGGCAGCATCAGCTACGACCACCCGGACCCCTCCCTCTTCACCGTGCTGACCTCGCCCTCGGACACCCCGGGGCTCGCGGGCGTGGACTTCGTCGTCTTCGCGCCCCGCTGGCTGGTGGGCGAGGACACGTTCAGGCCGCCGTACTTCCACCGGAACGTGATGAGCGAGTACATGGGTCTGATCGAGGGGGCCTACGACGCGAAGGCCGAGGGCTTCGTGCCCGGCGGCGGATCGCTGCACCCCATGATGTCGGCGCACGGCCCCGACCGGGAGACCTTCGAGCGGGCCTCGGCGGCCGAGCTGGCGCCGCAGAAGATCGACGACGGGCTCGCCTTCATGTTCGAGACCCGCTGGCCCCTCTCCCTCACCCGCCAGGCAGCCGAGGCCGCACACCTGCAGAGGGACTACGACGCGGTGTGGCAGGGTCTGGAGCGCCACTTCCCGGCCCCCTGACGGCGCTTGGCCCGCCCCCTGTCGTCGCCGCCCCGCGCCCGGCAGGGGGACAGCCGCCCACACCCGTTCGAGGCACGCCCATGACGCCACTGTTCACCCCGGAACCCGTCGAGCTGAACCGGAAGCTGCCCCTCTGGTACCAGGTCACGCAGTCGCTCCGCGCCTCCATACTGGGCCGACCTCCCCAGGCCCCCGACCGGCTGCCCCCCGAGGACCAGCTGGCGGGCCACTACGGCGTCAGCGTGCTGACCATGCGCCAGGCCCTCAAGGAACTGGAGACGGAGGGTTTGATCAGCAGGCACCGCAGGCGCGGCACCTTCATCCAGCCCGACGCACGCCGCGCCCGCCCCGTGCGGCTGCTCGGTTCCGTCGACACCATCGTCGCGCAGCAGTCCGGCGAGCACACCACCCTGCTCGGCCACGGGCCCGAGCCGGTGCCCGCCGAGCTGGCCGAACACTTCCCAGGGCAGCGCGAGGCGGTCGCCTACCGCAGGCTGCGCCGCGACCGGGAGAGCGACGAGCCCACCAACTGGGCGGTGAACCTCATCCGTGCCGACGTGGCCGAGCACGTCGACGTCGAGGACCTGCGCCGCGGCCGGCCGATGACCAAGGTGCTGCGGGACGGCGTCGGAGTCCGCATCAGCCGGATCACGGACACGGTCGAGGCCCGGCTGGCGGACCCGCAGACCGCACGGCTGCTCGACGTACCGCTGCTGAGCCCGATCCTGCACTACACGGGGGTGACCTACGACGGCGAGGGGCGCGTGGTGGACGTCGTGCGGATCCACTACAGAGGGGACCGCTTCGCCTTCTCCGTCACGCTGGAGAACGTGGCGGACTGAGCCGGAAGCGGAGCCCGCGTCGGGTGGCCTGACGCGGTGAGCGCGTGACGTGGCGAGCGGCGCGGGCGTCGTCCGCGCGAGCGGGGCCGGGAAGTCGGGCCGGGGCCGGGCGGGCCCGAAGGTGGCGGTCGGTGCTGAAAGAGCAGCCGCCGGCGCTGTCGTCGAGGAACAGCCCGGCGGCCGTCGTCAGCCGCGCCCGCCGAAGAGCGAGCGGCGCAGCTTGCGCAGCGGCGCGAAGAGCGAGACCCGCGCGCTGCGGTTCCTCGCCCGGCTCCGCACGGCGTCGCGCTGCGTGATCTCCCGCATCAGCGTCGTCGCGTCCTCCGCCTCGACCTGGGGGACGGCGGGTCCTGCGAGCACGGAGAGGTGCCGGTCGAGACGCGAACTCGTCGCGCCAGTGCCGCATGTGATCGCGGGCACTCGCGCCCTGCTGCCGACTGTTATCTGTTCCATGTCACTCCCCACCCGTACGAGGGCACCCGGCCCGGGCAGAGTAACCCTATCTCCCGACTACGACATGCGTGCATCCCGGTCACAGCATTCACCTGCCCCACAAGGCGGTTGACGAACACGGTACGCCGTTTTCCGCTCGCGCGGACACCCCGCGAATCGGCGCAAACCCGGACACAGCACCGGAGTTCGGGAAGCGCCGGGCGCACCCAGGGGGCTCACGGCACCTGGCCGGCGCGCGGGTGGCGCGCCGCGAAACCCATGTGCGGGGCGGGCCACCATGCCGGATCATGGCCGTTATGAGTACCGACCGGAAGCAGACCGCGGCCCCGCCACCGACCGCCCCCGAAGCGGCGCTGGTCTCCCGGCTCCAGATCGACGACAGCGACTCGACCGGCGACGTCATCGACGCCCTCTTCCTGGGCCGCTTCACCCTCGGGGAGCAGCCGTTCTCGCGCAGCCACACCGTCGACCGCGTCAGGAAGGGGAGCACCCTGCTGCCGCCGGGCGCCCACGTGCTGCGTGAGGCCAAGGACGACAACTCCGGATCGGTGCTCGCCGAGGGGGACGGCTGGACGGTCCGCGTCTCGCGCTGGCAGCGGGGCGCGGAGGTCACCGTCACCGCCGTCACCGACGAACTCGCCGAAGCGCAGCTGAAGCAGGCCGTCGACGGCGCGGAGGACGAGCCCGAACCCCAGGAGGACCAGGTCTCCATGGGCTTTTGGTACCACTCCCCCATGCGCGGCCCGCGCCGCACCTCGCGCACCATCAGCGCGGGCCCGTGGTCGGACGTACGGCAGAACTACACCGCACGGGTCGCCACCGCCATGGACGACCTGATGAAGGTCACCCCCGAGGACATCTCGGGACGCCTCCTGCTGCTGCACGGGCCGCCCGGCACGGGAAAGACCTCGGCGCTGCGGACACTGGCACGCTCCTGGAGCGACTGGTGCCAGGTCGACTGCGTCCTCGACCCCGAGCACCTCTTCAACAACATCGGCTACCTGATGGACATCGCCATCGGCGCCGACGACTCCGACCCCGAGACCGGGCGGTGGCGGCTGCTCCTGCTGGAGGACTGCGACGAGTTGATCCGCGGAGAGGCCAAGTACGCCGCCGGGCAGGCGCTCTCCCGGCTGCTCAACCTCACCGACGGGCTGCTCGGGCAGGGGCGCAACGTCCTGGTCGGCGTCACCACCAACGAGGACCTGGAGCGGCTGCACCCCGCCGTGGTGCGCCCCGGACGGTGCCTGGCCCGCATCGAGGTCGGCTCCCTCAGCCGGGAGGAGGCCGTCTCCTGGCTCGGCACCGACGAGGGCATCGGCCGCGACGGCGCCACCCTCGCCGAGCTCTACGCCCTCAAGAAGGGCAGGCCGACCGCCCACGTCCCCGGCCAGGAGCGGGCGGGAGCCGGTCTGTACCTGTGACGTCCCGGGGCCCATGCCCCCTGCGGATACGGAAACCCCCCTCCCCTCCCCCGGAGTCCCCCGGAGCCCCCCGGAGTTCGCGCGGGAGGGGGCCGGGGCCGCCGAGGACAACCTTCCGCCCTCCCCGGCTGTCTGTCACCACACGACCGCTCGCATCCGGGGGAGGACCCACCCATGCGCACCCGCACACTCACCCGCGCGGCCACCGCCGCCGCCACCCTCGCCCTGCTGACCACCGCCACGGCGACCGCGACCGCCACCGCGGCCCCAGCGCCCGGCTTCCTGGAGGCGGACGACCTGCCCCCGCACGCCTCGTCCCCGTGGCACGCGGGCGAGGTCACCCGGGGCCTGCCCGACCCCGAGCCCTTCTGCATGGAGGGCGCCGTCCCGGACAAGGGCGCGACCCACCACCGCTCCTTCGGCACCGACTACGACACCCACGCCGTCCAGATCGCCGTCACCACCGCCTCACCGAAGGCGGCGGCCGCGCTCGCCGACAGGCTGGAGGCCCGCGCGGCGAACTGCGCGGCCGACTGGCTGCGCGAGAACCCGGGCGCTTCGGCGTCGTGGGACGACTACGGCACGGTGGAAGCGGGCGAGAGCGCCCACGTCTTCGGCGTGCACACCGCGCCGCCGGAGTCGGAGCACGGCGTCAACCTCTTCGCGGTGGTGAGCAAGGGGAAGAAGGTCACCGTCGTGCGCTGGGCCCAGATGGGCACGCTGGAAGACGCCCCGGTGGACGCCTTCCGCATGACGACCACCAAGGCGGCGGCCCGCCTGTGAACCAAGGCGGCGGCCCGCCCGTGAACGAGGGCGCGGGTCGTTGCCTGATCCAGCAGGTCGCTGCCTGATGCGCCCCCGGGGTTCTAGGAACCGTATGCGGCCCGCAGAGCCTCGTGGGCGGCGGCCAGCGCCGTCTCCCGCGTGCTGCCGAGGCGGCGGGCGCGGGCCGCGAACGCCTGGGCGGCGTCGGCCAGCTCCTGTGCGGAGGCGCCGCCGGAGGCGGCGACGAAGGTGCCGTTGCGGCCGCGCGTCTCGATGACCCCGTCGGCCTCCAGCGCCCGGTACGCCTTGGCGACCGTGTTCGCCGCCAGGCCCAGCTCCTCGGCGAGCCCCCGCACGGTGGGCAGCTTGTAGCCGGTCGGCAGGTCGCCGCCGCGGACCAGCTCGGCGACGCGTGCGCGCACCTGTTCGTAGGGCGCCTCGGGCGCCTCGGTGTCGACGGCCAGGTTCAGGGCGTTCGACGGTGTGTGCGGCACGAGACCTCCGGAGGCGAGCGGTCGTTCCCCGCGATTCTCCCCCACCGGGAAAATCGGGAGGCCACCACCGGGGAAAACGGGAGGCGCCGCACCCGCCCGCCCCCGTACCCTCCCCGCCATGACGCTGACGATCCGCGCCCTGCGCGCGGAGGTCCCCGCGGACGCCGAGGCCTTCGCCCGCACCCGCAGGGCGACCATCCCCTACCTCGTCTGCACGGCCGAGGCCCTGGCCTGGGAAGCGGCGCACGCACCGGCGAGCCAGCGGCTGCGGCGGCTGCTGGCCACCCGTCCCGACGGCACGGTCGCGGGCTGCGCCGACACCGGACTCCTGGCGGGGAGCACGGCGCCGGGGCACGGGTTCCTGCACACGGCCGTACCGCCCGGGCAGGCGGGGCGCGGCGCGGGGACCGCGCTGGTGGCGGCGGGTGAGGCGTATCTGGCGGGGCTGGGGGTCCGGCGGGTGCACAGCTGGGTGGCCGACGAGGACGGTGCGCGGCGCTTCGCCGAACGGCTGGGCTACCGGCGCTCCCGGCAGGCCCGGTTCCTCGGGCTCGACCTGCGCCGCACGCCGCTGCCCGAACTGCCGGCCCCGCTGCCCGCGGGGGTGGCTCTCGCCTCGGCGGCCGACTTCGCCGACGATCTGCGGCCGCTGTACGAGGCGGACGTGGAGTGCGCGGCGGACGAGCCGGGCGACGTCGACGTCGGTGCGACACCGTACGAGGTGTGGCTCCGCCTCAACTGGGGGCGCCCCGACTGGGACGCGGGGCTGAGCGGCGTGGTGCTGGTGGACGGGCGGGTCGCCGCGTACAGCGTCGCCCAGATTGACGGCGTGGACCGCTACTGGTCGGGCATGACGGGCACCCGCCGCGCCTACCGCGGAAGGGGGCTGGCCGCGCTGGCCAAGCTGGCGGCGCTGCGGAGGGCCCGCGCGGCCGGTTACGCCCACGCCTACACGGGCAACGACGCGACGAACACCCCGATGCTGGCCGTCAACCGGCGCCTCGGCTACCGCGTGGTGGCCTCGGAGTGGCGTCACCTCAAGACGCTGTGAGGCGCGTTCCCGCGCCGCGGGGAGGTCCACGTCGCCGGCGAGGGCCCGTTCCCGCGCCACGGGGAGGTCACAGGGCCGAGCGGTCTCCGGTGTCGACCGGGCGGCTCGCGTGCGCGGCCGCCTGCGCGGCGTCCCGCACCTGGTCGGCGGTCAGGGCGTAGCCGGTGCCCGCGTCGGTGGTGGAGCGGGCGAAGACCACGCCGTAGACCCGCCCGCCGGTCGTCAGCAGGGGGCCGCCGGAGTTCCCCGGCCGCACCTGGGAGCGCAGGGCGTAGATGTCGCGGGTGGTCAGCGACTCCCCGTAGATGTCCTGGCCCCGCGCGGGGGTGCGGGCCGCCACGGCCGCGGCGCGCAGGTCCAGCCCGCCGTTCTCGGGGTAACCGGCGACCACGGCCTGGTCTCCGCGGGTGGCGTCACCGGCGAAGCGGAGAGCCGGCGCGGTGAGGCCCGGCACGTCGAGCACGGCGATGTCCTTGTCCGGATCGAAGAGGACGACCTTCGCCGCGTACGGGCGTGAGGTGCCGCCGACGCGGACGGTCGGCCCGTCGACCCCCGCGACGACGTGGGCGTTGGTCATCACGTGCTCGCGCGCGTAGACGAATCCGCTGCCCTCCTGGCCCTGCCGGCCGCCGCCCACGTCGGCGACGCCCTCGACCTTGACGGTGCTGCGCTGGGCCGCGGCCGTCGCCGCCTTGGTGACCGAGTCGCCGGACGGCTGGGGCACCGAGGCGCCCGGCTCCTGCTCGAAGGGGTTGAACACCGGCGGGAAGCCGGCCGTGGTGAGCGCGCCGGTCGCCCGGTTGAACCAGGTGGCCGCACCGGAAGGCATCCGCTCGTGCACGCCCTCCAGCACGGCGGAGCCGCGTATGGCCTGGTTGAGCGCGGGCGAGGGCGAGGCGGCGAGCGCACTGCCCGCCATCCAGCCGACGACGAGCACGGCGACCACGTTGACGACGGCACCGCCCGCGCCGTCCACCCAGCGCGCCGGGGTGCGGCTGAGCGCCTGGCGCAGCCGCCAGCCGACCGGGGCGGCGAGAGCCTGCCCGCCGAGGGCGGGGGCCAGCACGGTCAGCAAGGCGAGCAGCGTGGCGGTGGTCGTCCCCCGGTCGACGAGGTCGAGCACGTACGGCAGCAGCCAGACGCCGACCACGGCGCCGCCCACGAAGCCGGCCAGGGAGACGACCCCGGCGACCAGCCCCCTGCGAAACCCCGACCCTGCGTAGGCGAGCGCGGCGACGATCAGGAGCAGGTCCAGCAGATTCACGGCCGCGCCCCCTTTCTCCTTCTCGTTCCCCGGCACTCGGGCCGGCTACGGATGTGCCCCGAGCGCGTCGCACTCCGAACGCGCGTCGTTCCTGAAGCTGGCTTCGTTCCTCGAACTCGCGTCGTTCCCTCAAACTCGCGTCGTTCCTCAAGCTCGCTTCGTTCCCTCAAAAAACGCACAACTCCGACGTCCGGTTCCATGTGTGACAGATCGCACGCGGACCGTTGTGCAGGTCCAGACCAATGGCTACGGTCAAGGACAGCTCGAACGTCTGACGCATCTCTCACCACGGGGGTCCGAACCGACGTAGGGAGTCGACCTCATGCCCACCCCCCAGCGCACACTCGATGGGTCCGCGCCCCTCTCCCCCACTTCCTCCGGCGCCCCGGAACCCCCCGGCGCGCGGTACCTCTCCCCTTCGGGGCAGCGCGGGTACGACACCGGGCTGCTGGTCCTGCGCCTCGTTCTCGGCCTCGCGATGGCCGCGCACGGCAGCCAGAAACTCTTCGGCTGGTTCGGCGGCAACGGGCTCGACGGCACGGCGCAGTTCTTCACCTCCGTCGGCTATCCGGCGGGCCGCACGATGGCCCTGGTCGCGGGGGCCACCGAGACGTTCGGTGGTCTCGGCCTCGCCCTCGGCCTGTGCACCCCGCTCGCCGGTGCCGCCGTACTCGGCACGATGATCAACGCCTCGGCCGTGACCTGGGGCGACGGCTTCTTCGCCCCGGGCGGCGTGGAGTACGCGGTGGTGCTGGCGGCGGGCGCGGGAGGGCTCGCCCTGACCGGGCCCGGCCGGTATGCCGCCGACAGCCTGCTGCCCGTCCTGCGGGAGCACCGTCTCGCCCACGGCGTCCTGGCCCTGCTCCTGGGCCTGGTCTCGGCCGCCGCCGTCCTGCTCACCCGCTCCTGACGGCTCGCCCGTACCGCGCCCCGCCGCCCGGAGCACGGTACGGGTGCCGCGGTCTTCGGGCCGCTGTCTGTCGGCGTGCTTAGCGAGCCCTTAAGCGAGTCCTAAAGATCGCCCGTAAGGGCTTCGAGCAGGCGGTTCGGGCTTCCCGAGTGGCTAACGTGCTGGTCGCCGGGGCGGGTTCGCGTCCGTCGCTGGGGAGGCGGCGGGCGAGTGGCCCGTCCCGGCAGCCACGTCCCCCGCACGTCCGCGCACGTTCCGCGTGCGTCCTTCGTGCGTCCCCCACAAGGAGCCACTCACCATGACCGTTCGCCACAGGACCGCAGGAATCGTCGCGCTGGGTTTCGCCCCGCTGGTGCTCACCGTGGTGGCGGCGGGCCCCGCCGCCGCGCACGGCTCCATGGCCGACCCCGTCAGCCGGGTGGCGGCCTGCTTCGCCGAGGGGCCCGAGAGCCCGACGTCGGCGGCGTGCAAGGCCGCCGTCGAGGCCGGCGGACCGCAGGCGTTCTACGACTGGAACGAGGTGAACATCCCCGACGCGGCGGGCGAGCACCGCCGCATCATCCCCGACGGCGAGCTGTGCAGCGCCGGCCGGGACAAGTACAGGGGCCTGGACCTGGCCCGCGCCGACTGGCCGGCCGGCGCGATGACGTCCGGCGAACACACCTTCCGGTACAAGGCGACGGCCCCGCACAAGGGCACCTTCGAGCTCTACCTCACCAAGGAGGGCTACGACCCGGCCAAGCCGCTGAAGTGGTCCGACCTGGAGTCCGAGCCGTTCGCCAAGGCGACGGATCCGACGCTCGAGGACGGCGATTACGTGATCGACGGCACCGTGCCCGAGCGTTCGGGACGGCACCTGATCTACGCCATCTGGCAGCGGTCCGACAGCCCCGAGGCGTTCTACTCCTGCTCCGACGTGACCTTCGGCGGCGGGTCGGCCACCGCGTCGAAGGACGCCCCCGCGGCGCCCGACGAACAGCAGATCGAGGCGGGCAGCGAGAAGTCGACCGTGGACCACGGCGGACACGGCGGCGACGGGCACGCCCAGGGCACAAGCCCCCAGGGCCACGCGTCCCACGGCGCCGCGGGCCACGGCAAGGCCGGTCAGGGGCAGGGCACCGCCGACGCGAACGCGCCCGCGCCCGCCGGAGGGACCGAGAAGGCGGACCTCGCGCAGACCGGCGGCGACGAGAGCGCCGTCCCGCTCGCCCTCGGCGGTGCCGCCGTGGTGGCGGCCGGCGCGGGGGTGCTCCTGGCAACCGCCCGCCGTCGCGCCGCGAGGCCGCGCGGCTGAGCGACGTCCCCTTCCGTACCGGCGCCGCCTTCCCCTCCCGGCGGGGGAGGCGGCGCCGTACGCTCTTAGTCCTTCACGGCCTCGACGGCCCCCTGACGGCGACGAAGCGGAGCGCTCATGGAGCAGGAAACCATGGTGGAGGTCACCAGCGAGGAGGAGTTGCGCGCCCTCGTCGGTGAGCCGGCACAGCACACCCGGGACAAGGTCCGCACCACGCTGCACGCGCTCGACCGCGAGTGGCTGGCGCACTCACCGTTCTGCCTCGTCGCCACCTCGGCGGCGGACGGCAGTTGCGACGTCTCTCCCAAGGGCGATCCGCCCGGCTTCGTCACGGTGCTCGACGACCGCACGCTCGCGATCCCCGACCGGCCGGGCAACAAGCGCGTCGACGGACTGCTCAACGTGTTGTCCAATCCGCACGTCGGCCTCGTCTTCTTCCTGCCGGGCCGCGGCGACACCCTCCGGGTCAACGGCCGGGCGCGGATCGTGCGCGAGGCGCCGTTCCTCGAGGAGATGGTGGCCAGGCGCAACCGCCCGCGGCTGGCGCTCGTGGTGGAGGTGCGGGAGGTCTTCCACCACTGCGCCAAGGCGTTTTTGCGCTCCGGCCTCTGGGAGCCGGAGACCTGGCGGCCGGACGCGGTGCCGCACCGCGCCCGGCTCGCCAAGGCCCTCGACCGTTCCGGGGACTCCCTGGAGTTCCTGGAGGCGTACTACGGGCCGCGGTACGCGGAGAAGATCCACACCGAGGGCTGATCTCCCACCGGGGAGCGGCAAGCGCCCCCTACCGGGTCACGACAGGCACGTGGTGGGGGTGGCGTGCGCGGGGTCGAGGGCGTTCGCCGTCTCGTGCCAGGCCACCCGGTCGGTCAGCCCGATGGCCAGGTGCTCGGAGAGGTCGAGGGGGCACAGGTCCTGGACCGTCACGTTGTGCACGTCAGGGCCGTCGAGGAACTGCGTCTCGTAGGGCGTGACGACCTCGTCGTACCTGCTGGCGATCACGGTGTAGTCGACGCCCGGCACCGTGTCGCCGCCCTCGTTGAGCTTCTTCAGGAACGCGGACCCCTTCTTCTGCTGGAGCAGGGCGGGGCCGATCTCCTCGACCACGTCGCCGACCGGCGGGAACTGGTCGGCGAGCTGCGCGAGCCCGCTCAGGGTGGTGCCGTGGTTGCTGGGGGCGATGCCGACGAGGGCGTTGACCTTCTCGGCGCCGCCGCCGAACTTGAGGTACTGGCGGGGCATCATGCCGCCCTGCGAGTGGCCGACGAGGTCGACCTCGTTGGTGCCGGTGGCGGCGAGGACCTTGTCGACGTAGGCGGACAGCTGTTTGGCGGAGTCCTCGATGGGGCCCAGCCCGTGGAAGAACGGCTTGCCCGGCAGCTGTCCGTAGTCCAGGGAGAAGACGCAGTAGCCGCGTTTGACCAGGTAGGGGGCGAGCCCCAGCCAGTTGTCCACGGAGTTGCCGAAGGTGCCGTGGACCAGGACGACGGGGCGGGGGTGCCGTTCGGACGGCTTGCAGGAGTAGTCGTTCCAGCCGCTGCTGTGCGCCGCGCCGTCGGCCGGTGCGGCGGCGCTCGCGGTGGCGGGGAGGGCCACCACCGCGCACGCGGTGGCCACGGCGGTGACGGTGAATCTGCGGGTGCGCCGCGCGGTGGGGGCGGTCGGCTTGCGCTTCATGTCCTGCTCCTCGTGCTGTGAGGGATGAGGGTGGGAGCGGAGCTGTTGAGCGGCCGATAACTTACGCGCGAGTAAGGAAACTGACCAGTACCCGCACCGGACGAATTCCGGTGCGCGTGCCCGCAGACCTGCTCACTCCGCGCCCCGCCGGAGAAACCCGCAGCCCGCAATACCCCCCGGAGGTAGTTATTCGTTCCAGAGGAGCACTTGCGATACATACGGGCGGGGGGTATACATGACCTCAGCGCTACCGATACCCCAGCCGGGTATGACACAGTAGGGGCGGCGCTCGACGCCGCCGGACACGCACTGACACAGGCCGGGTCGCCGAGGAGACACGATGACCACCACCCGTGAGACCACCGCAGGAGACACCGATTCGGCGCCGAGAGAGGCCACCGGTGTCGAACTCGCGATCGGCGGCATGACCTGCGCCTCCTGCGCCGCCCGGGTCGAGAAGAAGCTCAACCGCATGGAGGGCGTCACCGCCAGCGTCAACTACGCCACGGAGAAGGCCAGGGTCAGCATGGACGGCGGCGTGCAGGTCGCCGACCTGATCGCCACCGTCGAGGCCACCGGCTACACGGCCGCACCGCCCCAGCCGGAGCGCCCCGAACCGGGCAGCGCATCCGAGGGCGAGGGGGCGAGGGGCGGTCCCGACGCCGCTGCCGACGACGAGCTGCGGACCCTGCGCCAGCGGCTGACCGGCTCGGTGGTGCTGGCCGTGCCGGTGATCGCCATGGCGATGGTGCCCGCCCTGCAGTTCGAGTACTGGCAGTGGCTCTCCCTCACCCTCGCCGCGCCGGTCGTCGTGTGGGGGGCCTGGCCCTTCCACCGGGCCGCCTGGGTCAACCTGCGGCACGGCGCGGCCACCATGGACACGCTGATCTCGGTCGGCACCTCGGCCGCGATGCTCTGGTCGCTGTGGGCGCTGTTCTTCGGCACCGCGGGCGAACCGGGGATGACGCACCCGTTCGAGCTGTCGATCGGCAGGAGCGACGGCGCGGGAAACATCTACCTGGAGGCCGCAGCCGGGGTCACCGCCTTCATCCTCGCCGGGCGCTGGTTCGAGGCCCGCTCCAAGCGGAAGGCGGGCGCGGCCCTGCGCACGCTGCTGGAGCTGGGCGCCAAGGAGGTCACCGTCCTGCGGAACGGGCGCGAGGTCCGCGTCCGCACCGAGGAGCTGGCCGTCGGCGACCGGTTCGTCGTCCGGCCCGGCGAGAAGATCGCCACCGACGGCACCGTGACCGAGGGCAGCTCCGCCGTGGACGCCTCCATGCTCACGGGTGAGTCCGTACCCGTGGAGGTCGGCGCCGGCGACACCGTCACAGGAGCGACCCTCAACGCCGGCGGGCGACTGGTGGTCGAGGCCACCCGCGTCGGCGGGGACACCCAGCTGGCCCGGATGGCGAAGCTGGTGGAGGACGCCCAGAACGGAAAGGCCGCGGCCCAGCGGCTCGCCGACCGCATCTCCGCCGTCTTCGTGCCCGTCGTCATCCTCCTCGCGCTGGCCACCCTCGCCTTCTGGCTGGCCATCGGCGCCGGACTGACCGCGGCGTTCACCGCGGCCGTCGCCGTCCTGATCATCGCCTGCCCCTGCGCGCTGGGGCTCGCCACCCCGACAGCGCTGATGGTCGGGACGGGGCGCGGCGCACAGCTCGGCATCCTGATCAAGGGCCCGGAGGTGCTGGAGACCACCCGCCGCGCCGACACCGTCGTCCTGGACAAGACCGGCACGGTCACCACGGGCGAGATGACGCTGCTGGCCGTGCACGTGGCCGAGGGGACGGACAAGCAGGAGACCCTGCGCCTGGCGGGCGCCCTGGAGAACGCCTCAGAACACCCCCTCGCGCGGGCCGTCGCCAGGGGCGCGGAGCGCGAGACGGGTGCGCTGCCGGTGCCCGAGGACTTCGCCAACGTCCCCGGGCTCGGCGTCCAGGGCGTCGTCGAGGGGCACGCGGTGCTCGTCGGCCGGGTGCGGCTGCTCGCCGACTGGGCGATGGAGCTGCCCGCCGAGCTGGCGGCGGCCAGGGAGGAGGCCGAGCGGGCCGGGCGCACCGCCATCGCGGTGGCCTGGGACGGCGAGGCGCGCGCCGTGCTGGAGGTGGCCGACGCGGTCAAGCCCACCAGCGCCGAGGCCATCGGACGGCTGCGCGGCCTGGGGCTGCGCCCCGTACTGCTGACGGGCGACAACCGGGCCGTCGCCGAGTCGGTGGCCGCCGAGGTCGGCATCGCCGCCGAGGACGTGATCGCCGAGGTCATGCCCGAGGACAAGGTGGGCGTCGTCAAGCGGCTACAGGACGAGGGCCGTTCCGTCGCGATGGTCGGCGACGGTGTCAACGACGCGGCGGCGCTCGCCCAGGCGGACCTGGGGCTGGCGATGGGCACCGGCACCGACGCGGCGATCGAGGCGGGCGACCTCACCCTGGTCCGCGGTGACCTGCGGTCGGCGGCCGACGCCATCCGGCTCTCGCGCCGCACGCTGGGCACCATCAGGTCCAACCTCTTCTGGGCCTTCGCCTACAACGTGGCGGCGCTGCCGCTGGCCGCGGCCGGCCTGCTCAACCCGATGATCGCGGGCGCGGCGATGGCCTTCTCCTCGGTCTTCGTGGTCGGCAACAGCCTGCGCCTCCGCCGCTTCCGCCCCACCGACCAGTAAAACCCCCGCGCCCCGGAAGGGGCGCGGGGAACGGCGCGGCAAGCCACACCCCACCCGCGGACCACCCACCACGGACAGGGGCACGCCCTTGCCGGAAGCAGGAGCCGCAGGCGCGGAAAATCTCCGGGCGGCACACGGCGGACGCCCGCCGCCTCCGCCCAACCGACCAGCAAAAACCCCGCGCCCCGGAAGGGGCGCGGGGAACGGCGCGAACAACCACAACGCACCCGCATCCTGCGACGAAACAGCAAGGGGCACCCCCGTACCGGAACAAAGCCGCAGCAAAACCACTAGGCGGCACGCGGCGGAGCCGACCCCGCCGGCCGGGCCGCGGCCACACCGAACCGGCGGCGAGCACGATCACCCACCGCCTCCGCCCAACCGACCAGCAAAAACCCCGCGCCCCGGAAGGGGCGCGGGGAACGGCGCGACAAGCCACACCCCACCCGCGGACCGCCCACCACGGACAGGGGCACCCCCGTACCGGATCAAAGCCGCAGCAAAACCACTAGGCGGCCCGCGGCGGAGCCGACCCCGCCGGCCGGGCCGCAGCCGCGCCGAACCGGCGGCGGGCGCGATCGCCCGCCGCCTCCGCACGGCGGGCCTTCTCGTCGCGTACGTCGAAGGAGAGCTGCCGCGAGGCGAGTTCGGCGGCGGTCAGCTCCTCGGCGCGCAGGGCGACCCCGCGCACGCGGGCGCGTTGCAGGCCGAGCGCGTCGTGCAGGGCGTAGGCGGCCGCGGCCAGTGCCGGGGTGTGGGCGGTGGGTTCGGCCAGGGCGCGGGTGCGGGTGGTGGCGGAGCGGTCGGCGTAGCGGACGGTCAGGGACAGCGCGCGTGCCACCTGTCCCTCGGCGCGCATCCTGAAGCCGAGGTCGTCGGCGAGGGTGAGCAGGGCGCTCCGGCGCCGTACCGGATCCAGCTCGTCCCGCTCGAAGCGGTGTTCCGCGCCGGCCGAGCGCGCGGGTGCGGTGGGGGTGACGGGGGTGGGGTCGATGCCACGCGCCCGCTCGTGCAGCCGCCTGCCCTGGGCCGCGCCGAGGATGCGCTGGAGGGTGGCGGGGGGCGCGGCCGCCACCCGCCCGACGCTGTCGAGCCCGTACGCGCACAGCGTGCGGGCCGTCGCGGGGCCCACTCCGTGCAGGGCGGCGACCGGCCTGCGGTCGAGGAAGCCGGCGGCCTCCTCGGGGCGCACCTGGCGGATCCGTCCCGGCTCGCCCGCCTGCGCCGCCATCCGGGCCAGCAGCGGGCTCGCGGCGACGCCGACGGTGCAGTCGGTTCCGTGCCGGGCGAGCGCCCGCAGCCGCACGAGCTGCGCCAGTTCGGCCGCGCTCCGCCCGAAGTAGCGCAGTGCGCCCCGTACGTCGGCGAGCGCGGCGTCGGGCGGGAGTGCCTGGACGAGCGGGGTGATGTCGGTGAGCAGCGCGAGGAGTTCCTCGTAGCGGCCCTCGTGAGGTGCGCGGTGTGCGGCTCGCGGGTGCGGGGCTGCCCCGAAGTGGACGTAGAGGATGTGGGGTTCGCCGGTCGTCTCCGCGGCCCGGACGGCGTCGTCGGCGTCGGTCATCCCGCGCTCCCGGGGCTGGAGTGCCACAGCTTGCGCAGCGCCTTGGGCGAGTTCGCCGTCTCTCCTGCGGGGCGGAGGTCGGCCCAGGGGTGCATCCGGTAGCCGGGGGCGACCTCGACGGTGCGGCCGGGGCCGTGCGCCTGCTCGGCCTCGGGGGGCTCCTCCGTGTCCGGGGAGGTGGCGGGGCGGGGAGGCTCCGCGAGCCGGGCGGTGACGGCCTCCAGGCCGCCCTCGCGGCGCAGCTCGACCAGTTCGGCCAGGTCCCAGGCGGCGGAGCCGACGACGCTGAAGCTGCGCGGGCCGCGCCGCTGGACCGTGCCGCGCACCAGCAGCAGCCAGGAGTGGAAGACGGTGTGCGCGCAGGCGGCGTGCGAGTCCTCGAAGAAGGCGAGGTCGGACAGGCCCGTGCCGTCGTCGAGGGTGGTGAAGATGACGCGTTTGCCGGAGGAGAGCGGCGGGGTCTGGGTCGCGGCCTTGGCGCCCGCGATCAGCACGGTCTCGCCGTGCCGTGCGGTGCGCAGGGTGCGGGCCGAGTGGGCGCCGAGTTCGCGGAGGAAGGCGAGGTGGTCGGCCATCAGGTGGCGGGAGGTGTCCATGCCGAGGACGTCGAGTTCGGCGCCGAGGCGCTCCCCGCTGTCCAGGTCGGGCAGGTGGACGGGCTCGGCCTGGCGCGTCGTGTCGCCGGTGGCGCCGGGTTCGGGGGTCTCGCCCAGGGCGAGCTGGCCCTCGCGCGCTCCGGCCGCGCGCTGGGCGCGGTGCAGTTCGGCGAGGTGCAGCAGCAGGTCGCGGCGGTTGCCGGCGGGCGCGAAGGCGTCCAGCGCGCCGATCTGGGCGAGGCGTTCGGCGACCGGGCGGGAGGGGCGGGCGCGGCGCCAGAAGTCGCTGAGCGAGGCGTAGGGCGCGCCGGCCTCGATGCGGGCGGCGTCGGCCTCGCTGATGCCCTGCACCTCGGCGAGGGCGAGGCGCAGCCCCCACAGCCCGGATTCGGACTCCAGTTCGACTCGATAGGACACGGAGGAGTGGTTCACATCCAGCGGCAGCACCGGCACCCCGCGCCGCCGCGCGTCCGCCAGCAGCAGCCGCTTGGGGTACATGCCCGGGTCGTGCTCCAGGATCCCGGCGTAGAACGCGGCGGGCCGGTGCGCCTTGAGCCACGCCGACTGGTACGTCGGCACGGCGAACGCCACCGCGTGCGCCTTGCAGAAACCGTACGAGCCGAAGGACTCCACCAGCTTCCAGGCGTGTGCGATCACCTCGGGCGCGAACCCCTGCTCCGCGGCCGCGCGCACGAACCAGGCCCGCGCGCCCTGCCGCTGCTCCTCGTCCTTGAGCACCCGCCGCACCTCGTCCGCACGCCCGCGGTCGCAGCCCGTCAGCCGGGCCAGGATGCGGATGACCTGCTCGTGGAAGATCGCCACCCCGTACGTCTCGGCCAGCGGCTCGGCCAGCGCCGGGTCCGGGTGGTCGATGCGGCGCCGCCCGTGCCTGGCCTCGATGAAGGGGTGGACCATGTCGGCGCCGACCGGCCCCGGACGGAAGAGGGAGATGTCCACGACCAGGTCGTGGAAGGTCTCCGGCTGGAGGCGTCCGATCAGGTCGCGCTGGCCCGGCGACTCGATCTGGAAGCAGCCCAGCGTCTCGGAGGCCCGGATCAGCTCGTACGTCGGCTGGTCGCCCTCCCCGAGCGCGTCCAGGTCGATCCGCTCCCCCGCCGCGCGCTCGACCTCGGCGACCGCGTGCGCCATCGCCGACTGGAGGCGCACACCCAGCACGTCCAGCTTGAGCAGCCCCAGGTCCTCCACGTCGTCCTTGTCGAACTGCGCCATCGCGAAGCCCTCCCCGCTGGTGGGCACCACGGGCGTGCGGGAGCGCAGCGAGGAGTCCGAGAGCAGCACCCCGCACGGGTGCATGGCCACCCCGCGCGGCAGCCCGTCCAGCGCCTCCACCAGGTCCCAGAAGTGCTCGCCGTGGTCCTCGCGCGCCACCTGGCCAAGCTCCGGCAGCTCGGCCAGCGCGGAGCGCGCGTCCCGCGCCCTGATGTGCGGGAACGCCTTGGCGAGCCGGTCGACCTCGGCCGGGTCCATGGCCAGGGCCGCGCCCACGTCGCGGATGGCATGCCGCACCCGGTAGGTCTCGGGCATGGCGACGGTGGCCACCCGCTCCTCACCGAAGCGTTCGAAGATGGCGCGGTAGACCTCCAGCCTGCGGGCGGACTCCACGTCGATGTCGATGTCGGGCAGCTCGGCCCGGCGCGGCGAGAGGAACCGCTCCATCAGCAGCCCGTGCGCGACGGGGTCGGCGTGCGCGATCCCCAGCAGGTGGTTGACGAACGACCCCGCACCCGAACCCCGCGCGGCGACCCTCACGCCCAGCTCGCGGACGTCCTCGACGATGCGCGCGACCGTCAGGAAGTACGAGGAGTAGCCGAGGGACTCGATGACGGCCAGCTCCTCGTCCAGCCGCCGCCAGCGTCCCGGCTCCCGGTCGTAGCGGCGGGTGACCATCGCGGCGGCGCAGCGGGAGCGCAGGGCGCGGGCCGCGGTGTGCCCGCCGGTGCCGGCCAGGTGGGGCTCGGGAAAGTGCACCCGGCCGATGCCCAGGTCCTCCTCGGGATCGACCCGGCAGGCCGCCGCGGTGTCGGCGGTGAGGTCGAGGAGGCGGTGCGCGGTGGCGGGCCCGTATCCGGCGGCCTCGGCGATCCGCCCGGCCGCCTCGGCCATCAGGTCGGGCCCCTTCAGCCAGCGCTCGCCGCCGTCGAGTCCGCGGCGCGGGTCGACGGGGACGAGGCGGCGGGCGGCGTCGAGGACGTCGGCGACGTTCACTTCGGCGCCCGAGGCCGGGTCGGCGTAGCGCACGGCGTTGGTCAGCACGGGCTTGACCCCTTCCCGCGCCGCCAGATCCAGCGTCCTGGCGGCCTGGCGGAGGGGGCCCGCGGCGGTGACGGCCAGGCGGAGCGCGTCGCCGTGGACCTCGCGCCAGCGGGCGAGGAGGGCGGCGGCCAGATCGGGACGCCCGGCACCGAGCGCGTGGCCGACGTCCGAGTCGGCGCCCAGCAGCACGGTGACCGCCCCGCCCCCGAGCGCCGCGCGGGGCAGCAGGGGCTGCTCGTGGCCGGCGGCGTGCGCCTCGGTGACCAGCCGGCACAGTTCGGCCCAGCCGTGGGCGCCGTCCCGGGCGAGGAAGACCGCTCGCCGTGCCGACTCGTCGACGAAGCGGCCGCCTCTGACCGGTGTGCGGCGGGCGCCGCGGTCCTCCGGCGTGCCGTCCGCGCGGCCCCTCGCGTGCGCGGCCGCGCCCGCGGTGCCGTCCGCCGCCTCGTCCGCGACCGCCAGGTCGACGCCGTACACGGGCCGTACCCCGGCGCGTGCGCACGCCCGTGCGAAGCGGACGGCGCCCGCGAGGGTGTCGCGGTCGGTCAGGGCGACCGCTTCCATGCCTCGCTCGGCGGCGCGCTCGGCGAGGGTCTCGGGGTGGGAGGCGCCGTAGCGCATGGAGAAGCCGGAGGCGGTGTGGAGATGCGTGAAGGCCGGCATCGCGCGCACCTCCTTGCTTCAGCACCCCCTCGGTTCCGGCTACCACAATAAACCAGCCATCGAACCTTTATTCGAATACCGTCCCGCACCTCTCCCTCTCCTGGAGGAACCGCAGGGGCGGAACCCCCGCGGTTCCTCCAGGAGGGGGGCTCCAGGGACGGCTCACAACCGCTTGCGGAAGGTCACCCGGTCCAGCGACGGCCCGTCGTAGTCGGGCAGGGGCTCCGAGACCTCGAACCCCAGCGCCGCGTGGAAGGCGATCGACCGCTCGTTCACCGGCGAGGTGAGGGCCTTCACCACGGTGCGCCCGTCCTCCCGGGCCCGGGCGAAGAAGCGCTCGTACAGCGCACGGGCGAGCCCGGAGCGCCGCAGGTGCGGCGCGACACCCGCGAAGTGGACGTAGGCCTGGCTGGATTCCGACGGCGAGAGGAAACCGATCAGGAACCCGGCGAGCGCGCCGCCGGGCTCTTCGGCGATCAGGCTCGTCTCGTAGAAGTGGTCCACGAACACCCGGGTGAGGTCGCGCGAGGCGGGACGTCCCCACCAGGCGTCGACGACGGCGATGACGGTGTCGTAGTCCTCGGGGCGCGCGGTGCGGACTGTGTGGGGAAGGCCGGCGTTCATACCGGCCTCCCTACCCGCCCGCCGGCGGCCGGTCACATGTGGGTGCCGCCGTCGATGCGCAGCTCGGTGCCGGTGATGAAGGCGCCGTCGTCGCAGGCCAGCATGGCGATGGCACCGGCGACGGTCTCCGGGCCCGCGAAGCCCTCACCGAGCGCGGGCGACAGCTTGGCCAGCAGGCTGTAGTCGGTGTCCTCGGGCAGCCCGGGGTTGTGGGTCATGCCGGAGGCGATGGATCCCGGCGCGACGCAGACGGCACGCAGCCCCCGCTTGCTGTACTCGGAGGCGATGGCGTGCGTGAAGGACTGGATGCCGCCCTTGGTCGCGGCGTAGGCCGCCATGTAGGGGTGCGCGAAGCTCGCCGAGGTCGAGCTGAAGTTGACGACGACGCCCTTGCCGCCGGCCAGCAGCGCGGGCAGCACCTGCCGGGTCACCAGGAAGGTGCCGGTGAGGTTGACGCCGATGATCCGGTTCCAGAACTCGAGCGTCATCGTCTCGGTGTGCCGGGAGTCCAGGATGCCGGCGGCGTTGACCAGCACGTCCAGCCCGCCCAGGCCCTCGAGGGCGCCGCCGATCCGCTGCCGCACGGACTCCTCGTCGGAGATGTCGACGGCGGCGAGGGCCAGGCGGGCGTCCGTGCCGTCCTCCCCGGCCAGGGCGCGGGTCTTCTCCAGCCCCTTCTCGGAGATGTCGGCGGCGACGACGTCGCCGCCCTCCCGCAGCAGGCGCACCACGGTGGCCTGGCCGATGCCGGAGCCCGCGCCGGTGATGAGGATCTTGCGCCCGTCGAAGCGGTTCATGGCTGCTCCTTCTTCCGCTGTTCTTCTGTTGTGAGTGGCTTCCTGTGGTGAGTGGCCTCTCCGCCCACCGTCTGCCACGGTACGCCTGGATGGCACAACGTGCCATCCAGGCGCATCGTGTATCCCGTCTCGCACGCTGCCGTACGCTGCGCGCCATGACCACCCGCCCCGAGGGCGCCGCCCGCCCTTCCCTCACCGAGCGCCGCAAAGCCGAGACGGAGCGGGAGATCGCCCGGCACGCCGCCGAGCTGTTCTCCGCGCACGGCGCGGCGGGGGTCACGGCGGAGGGCATCGCCCAGGCGGCGGGGGTTTCGCTGCGCACCTTCTACCGCTACTTCCGCACCAAGGAGGAGGCGGTCACTCCCCTGCTGACCGGCGGGGTGCGCCAGTGGCTGGCGGAGCTGGCGGCCGCCCCCGCCGAGCTGTCCGTGGCTAAGGCGCTGGAGCGGGCCGTACGCGGCGCCCTCACCCCGCAGGGACCGCACGCCGGCCTCCAGGCCGAGGCGCTGGAGAGCACCCGCGGCCTGCTGCGCGCCGCCGGAGGCGACCCCGCGCTGCACTCGGTGTGGCTGCGGGTGCACGCGGAGACGGAGGAGGCGCTGGTGCCCGTGCTCGGACAGCTCTCCCGCGAGGACACCGACCCGCTGGAGCTGCGGCTGGCGGCGGCCGCCGCCAACGCCGCCATGCGGATCGCCATGGAGACGTGGGCGGCAGGCGAGGCCGGGCCCGACGACCCCGAGCGGGGCCCGGCCGCGCTCGCCGTACGCTGTCTGCGGGGGCTGACCGCAGGAGTGCGGACACCCCGCGCGTAGCCGTACTCACGCGCGCTCCCGGGACGGCACGCCGTGCTGTGACCGAAATCAAAGCACTGGCACCCCTACCCGGCGCCGTGCAGGGTAGGGGCACGCGGGATACGGACGAAAGCCAGCGCGGCCGGGATACGCAGGGCCCCACCCGGGCGCCCACAGGCCGCGCGATCAGCCGAAGGAGCCCCATGAAGGTCGGGATTGTCGGAGCCACCGGTCAGGTCGGCACAGTGATGCGCGAGATTCTGGCCGAGCGCAAGGTCCCGGTCGACGAACTGCGCCTGTTCGCCTCCGCCCGCTCCGCGGGCCGGACGCTGCCCTGGAAGGACGGCGAGGTGACCGTCGAGGACGCGTCGACGGCCGACTACACGGGGCTGGACATCGTCTTGTTCTCGGCCGGCGGCGCCACCTCCAGGGCGATCGCCGAGAAGGTCGCCTCCCAGGGCCCGGTCGTCATCGACAACTCCTCGGCCTGGCGGCTGGACCCCGAGGTGCCGCTGGTCGTCTCGGAGGTGAACCCGGACGCGGCCAAGCAGCGCCCCAAGGGCATCATCGCCAACCCGAACTGCACGACGATGGCCGCGATGCCGGTGCTGCGTCCGCTGCACGACGAGGCGGAGCTGACCGCGCTGGTCGTCTCGACCTACCAGGCGGTCTCCGGCAGCGGGCTGGCGGGCGTCGCCGAGCTGGAGGGGCAGGCCCGCAAGGCGGTGGAGAACGACGCCGCGAAGCTGACCTTCGACGGCGAGGCGGTGGACTTCCCCGAGCCGGACAAGTTCAAGCGGCCGATCGCCTTCAACGTGCTGCCGCTGGCGGGCTCGCTCGTCGACGACGGCCTGGCCGAGACGGACGAGGAGCAGAAGCTCCGCAACGAGAGCCGCAAGATCCTCGACGTCCCCGGCCTGAAGGTCTCGGGCACCTGCGTGCGCGTCCCGGTCTTCACCGGCCACTCGCTCCAGGTCAACGCCCGCTTCGCGCGCCCGCTCAGCCCCGAGCGCGCCGCCGAGCTGCTGGCCGGGGCGCCGGGCGTGGAGCTGTCTGACATCCCCACCCCGCTCCAGGCGGCCGGCAAGGACGCCAGCTACGTGGGCCGCATCCGCGCGGACGAGACGGCCGAGAACGGCCTGTCGCTGTTCCTCTCGAACGACAACCTGCGCAAGGGTGCCGCGCTCAACGCGGTGCAGATCGCGGAGCTGGTCGCGGCCGAGCTGAGCTGACGCCACCGCCCGCGTGCACGTACGGAACCCCCCGGACCGTGTCCGGGGGGTTCCGCCGTGGGGGGATGACCGAATCAGCCGATCTTGGCACCCAGCGCGTCGAGCGCGGCGGGCACCGGCTGGAAGTAGGTCTCGCCGCCGGCGGAGCAGTCACCGCTGCCGCCGGAGGTCAGACCCAGCGCCTTGTCGCCGGCGAAGAGCGAACCGCCGCTGTCGCCGGGCTCGGCGCAGACGTCGGTCTGGATCAGACCGTCGACGGTGCCCTCCGGGTAGGTGACGGAGGCGTCCACGGCCTTGACGGTGCCGTCGTGGACCTGGGTGGTGCTGCCGCTGCGGGTGACCGTCTGGCCGACCTGCGCCTCGCCGGCGCCGGAGATGGCCTGCGTACCACCGTCGTAGAGGTTGACCTCGCTCGGGTGGTCGGTGTCGCCGGTGTAGGTGGCGATGCCGTAGTCGTTGCCCGGGAACTTGCCGTCGCCGCTCTCGGCGATGGGCTGACCGCCCTGGCTGTCGGACCAGGAGGAGATCGCGGTGGTGCAGTGGCCCGCGGTCAGGAAGCCGGGCTTGCCGTCGGCCGTGGTGACGTTGAAGCCGAGCGAGCAGCGGCCGCCGTCGCCCCAGATGGCGTCGCCACCGGCGATCTTGGTGGTGAACTTGCCCTCCGCGCGCTTGAGCTCGGCCTTGCCGTCCTGGGCCTTGACGGCCTTCTTGAGCTTAGCGAGGTCGGCGCCCTTGACCGTCTTGTCCGCGGTGACGACGACCTTGTTGGTCTTCACGTCGACCGAACGAGCCGTGCCGGGGATGTTCTTCCCGGTCAGGGCGTCCTTGGCGGAGTCGAGCTGGGCCAGGGTGTGCGTGACGACCTTGGCCTGCGCCCCGGCCGCCTCGACCTTCTCCTTGGCCGCCTTGTCGGTGACGTTGACGACGAGCTTGTTCGCCTTGGCGTCGTAGTAGGAGCCGGCGTCACCCTTGATGTCCGAGGTCAGCTGGTCGGCCAGCTGGGCCGCCGACGTCGAGGAGAGGGACTTGAGCGTGGGGGCGTCCTGGGAGGCGTTGGCCGTGGTGGCCGTGAGCGTCCCGACGGCGAGGGCGGCGACCGCCGACCCGGCGAGGACTATGCGGCGCTTGGGTACGCGTCGGTGCTGTGACAACGTGGAACCTCCAGTGGGGGGTTGGACCGCCCGGGGTGTGGGGCGGGCCAGGAGGATGTATGGAGCGCGGACTTCCGACTCACAAGAAGTCGCGTCCATGCCAACTTGTGGGCCGAGTATTGCGAGCCCCGTCTCCCCGCACAAGGTTCAGATCACGTCAGCCGACCGGAAGTTCGGTTCCCCTGTCAAGGTGCCGAACGTCCCTTCGTGTCCGCGACGTCCCACCCGACGACGACCCGGGGCGATGTCCTGTGCCCGCACGGTAAGGCGTAGACCTGACTGGATATCGCCCCTCGGTGTCCGGACACACGTGTGCCCGTGCACGCCTCCGGTGGCGCACACGGGCACACGATCCACCCGTACTCCCAGCGGGATGAACGACGTCAGTACACGCTCACGCCGTACGCGTTGAGAGCCTCACGCACCGGCTGGAAGAAGGTCGTGCCACCGCTGGAGCAGTCGCCGCTGCCACCGGAGGTGAGACCGAGCGCCGTACTCCCCGCGTAGAGAGGACCGCCGCTGTCCCCCGGTTCCGCACACACGGTGGTGCGGATCAGGCCCGAGACGATGTCGCCGCCCCCGTAGTTGACCGTGGCGTTCAGACCGGTGACCTGTCCCCTGTGGGTGCCCGTGGTGCTCCCGCGCCGGGTCACGCTCTGGCCGACGCGCGCGTCCCCCGCGCCGGTGATGTCGACGCTGCCGACGGTGCCCGGATGGGAGAGGGCGGAATTGCTGTACCGCACCAGCCCGTAGTCGTTGCCGGGGAAGCTCGACCCCGCCGTGGGGCCGATGAGAGTGGAGTGGCTGGAGTCGCTGTACCAGTTGCCGCCGCCCTCCGTGCAGTGCCCGGCGGTCAGGAAGTAGTACGTGCCGCCCTTGCGGACGTTGAACCCGAGCGAGCAGCGGTACTGGCCCGCGTAGATGGCGTCCCCGCCCGAAAGGTACGTGCGGTACGTGCCCTTGACCCGTTCGATCTCGACAGCGCCCGCGACCTCGCCGGCGGCCCGCCGGATCCGCGCCAGCTCGGCACCCGAGACGCGGCTGTCGGCGGTGACGACGAGCTTGCCGCTCTCCTTGTCGACGTGCCACGCGGTGCCGGCCACGTCGGCCGAACGCACGGCGTCGCTGGCCGTCTCCAGCGCGGAGGCCGACCAGGTGTGGGGGGTGGGGGCTTCGGCGGAGGCCGTGGCCGGCGCGATGAGCGCTCCGGCCGCCGCCATGCCCGACGCGACGGCGATCAGCCGGTTGCGTCTGCGGCGTGTCCCACCGTCACCTGATGTGATGCGCTTGGTCTTCACTTTTCCTCCCGATCACGGAAATCAAAGCGTGCTCCTGACAAACGCTGCATGGAGTATTCGCCGTGATTTTCCGGACCGGCAAGACCCTCTTTCGGACTCCCTCGGCGTTTGGGACGACGGACAGCGGGGAGAAGTCAGACCTGGTCAACACCAGGTCAACCCGGGACGATGCGGAAGGTGTCGCTCACTCGGATGTCCTTGGCGGCCACCCATCCGGCGGGAACGGGACAATGCGGACCCTCTCGCGCTCCTTCACCTGCCTCTTAACACGAGATCCCTGATCGAGTGCCGGAAGTTCTGCACCAGAACCGTCACGAAACCCCGCCAGGATGGGTATCCGCTTGGCGCATCATCAGCATCATGGACGACCATAGGGGTTGCGGACCCGCGGCGGAGCGCTGAGAACAGTGGGACACCGCGCGAAGGAAAGGAGGCGTCCATGGGATCGGTGCGCAAGGCGAGTGCCTGGCTGGGCCTCGTCGACGACAGCGAGATGCGTTACTACGACTATGCCGACGGGACGGACGACGGCCCGGCCGAGGGGCCGGTACCCGCGGACGCCGCACGGGAGCCGTGGGTCACCGACCCCAGAGTCCGCGTCACGGCAGAGACCGCCCAGGACCAGGGCACCAAGATCGCGACCGTCAGCCCGGACTGCTTCCGCGACGCGCGCGGCATCGGCGAACTCTTCCGGGACGGGGTCCCGGTGATCGTGAACCTCACCGCCATGGACTCGGCCGACGCGAAGCGCGTGGTCGACTTCGCGGCAGGCCTGACCTTCGGCCTGCGAGGCTCCATCGAACGCGTAGCCAACCGCGTCTTCCTGCTGACCCCACCCGACTACAGCGTCGTCACCAACGAAGACCACCGCGACCCGGGCGGCTTCTACAACCAGAGCTAACCCCTGGCCCCCACACAGGGGGCCAGGGGCTCAGCCCCATGTGGGGGTCCAGGGGGCGAAGCCCCTTGGCGGGGGCTCCTAGGGGGGCGGAGCCCCCGTAGCGGGGGGCATTTGGGGGGCGGAGCCGCCCCAAAGCCTCCCCGGCGAGACCCCGGGGGCTGGGGGGCGGAGCCCCCCAGACAGAGTCCAACGCCCTCAGAGGTGGGCGGCCTCCATGGAAAGGGGGCACATGGGGGGCCCGCCCCACAAGAGCTCAGCCCGGACAAAGGCTCAGCCCCGAAACGCGTCAACCCCCGTAAGCGCCTTCCCCAACACAAGCTGATGCATCTCCACAGTCCCCTCATACGTCAGCACCGACTCCAAGTTGGTGCTGTGCCGCATGACGGGGTACTCCATGGAGATCCCGTTCGCCCCCAGCAGCGTCCGTGCGACCCGGCAGATCTCGATCGCTTCCCTGGTGTTGTTCAGCTTCCCGAAGCTGATCTGTTCGGGCCGCAGCCGCCCGGCGTCCATCCGCCGCCCCAGGTGGTGGGCGAGCAGTACGCCCTTGTGGAGTTCGACGGCCATGTCGGCGAGCTTGGCCTGGGTGAGCTGGAATCCGGCGAGCGGCTTTCCGAACTGCTCCCGCTCCCGCGTGTACGCGAGCGCCGTGTCGAAGCAGGCGCGGGCGGCGCCCATGGAGCCCCACACGATGCCGTACCGCGCGTGGCTCAGGCAGCTCAGCGGGCCGCGCAGCCCGTGCGCCTCGGGCAGCACGGCGTCGGCCGGCAGCCGCACGTCGTCCAGCACGAGCTCGCTGGTGACCGAGGCCCGCAGGGAGAGCTTGTGCTTGATCTCGGGCGCGGAGAAGCCGGGGGTGTCGGTCGGGACGACGAACCCGCGGATGCCCTCGTCGGTGCGGGCCCACACGACGGCGACCCCGGCGACCGAGCCGTTGGTGATCCACATCTTGCGTCCGTTCAGCACCCAGTCGGAGCCGTCGCGTTCGGCGTGGGTCCGCATGCCGGCGGGGTCGGAGCCGTGGTCGGGTTCGGTCAGCCCGAAGCAGCCGATCACCTCGCCCGAGGCCATGGACGGCAGCCAGTGCTGCTTCTGCTCCTCGCTGCCGAATCGGTGGATGGCGTACATGGCGAGGGAGCCCTGGACGGAGACCAGGGAGCGGATGCCGGAGTCGGCGGCCTCCAGTTCCAGGCAGGCGAGTCCGTACTGCACCGCGCCGGCCCCCGCGCAGCCGTACCCGGTCAGTGACATGCCGAGGGCTCCGAGAGAGCCGAGTTCGCGGGCCAGGTCGCGGATGCCGGGGAGTTCGCCGCGCTCGTACCAGTCGGCGACGTGCGGAGTGACGCGGTCGGCGGCCCAGGAGCGCACGGTGTCGCGCACGGCGCGGTCCTCGTCGCTGAGCAGGTCGTCGATTCCCAGCGGATCGTGCGCGTCGAACGCTGTCATGGGTGGGGCCTCCGGGGCGGAACGATCACGGATACCCGGCCGACGCTACGACCGGGTAACGCCCCACGACAAGGGCCGCCCCCCGGCCTGCACACCGCCCTCCCCCGCACGGGACGCACCGTCCTCCCCAGCACCAGGCAAACCGCCCTGCCCAACACGGGACGTACCGCCCTCCCCCACACCAGGCGAAGCGTCCTCCCCCACACGGGACGCACCGCCCTCCCCAGCACCAGGCGAAGCGTCCTCCCCAACACGGGACGCACCGCCCTCCCCCACACCGGGCAAACCATCCTGCCCGGCACCGGGCAAACCGTCCTCCCCGACGCCAGGGGCACCGTCCTGCCCCACACCGGGCAAACCGTCCTGCCCGACGCCAGGGGCACCGTCCTCCCCGACGCCAGGGACACCGTCCTGCCCGACGCCGGGCAAACCGTCCTCCCCGACGCCAGGGACACCGTCCTGCCCGACGCCAGGGGCACCGTCCTGCCCGACGCCGGGCAAACCGTTTTGCCCGGCACCCGCCCCCTCCATATGGCGCGGCAACCGCAGGGCCGCCAACGCCCCGAGGAACAGCAGCGCCGCGCTGACCAGCAGCGTCACGTGCAGCCCCGTCACGAACGAGGCGCGCGCCGCCTCCTTGAGCGCGGCTCCGGTGCCGCCGCCGAGGCGGTCGGCGACCCCGTACGCCTCGCCCAGGGAGTGGCTGGCGTCGGCTCCGTCGCCGCCGGGGATGCCGAAGCGGTCGGCCGCGTCGCGGACGCCCGGCCCGTAGGCGGCGTTCATGACGCTTCCGAGGAGGGCGATGCCGATGCCGGCGCCGAGCTGGTAGGCGGTCTCGCCGACGGCCGCCGCGCCGCCCGACTGTTCGGCGGGGGCCTCGCTGAGCATCGACTCGTAGCAGCCGAACAGCGTCGTCTCCAGCCCGAAGCCGAGCAGCACGAAGCCGCCGACGAGGAGTCCCGGGCGGTCGTGCTGGCCCACTCCGAGGAGGCAGAGCACGGCGACGGCGGTGGCCACGAAGCCGAGCGCGACCATCGTGCGCGGTCCGAGCAGTGCCAGCAGCCGCGAGCCGAGGAGCCCGGCGGCGATGGCGGCGACGGACAGCGGCAGCAGCCGCAGGCCGGTCTCCAGCGGGGAGAGGCCGAGGACGAGCTGGAGGTACTGGGCGGCTATCAGGGCGAGGCCGACGAGCGCCAGCACGGTCAGCACGATGCAGCCGACGGAGGTGCCGAAGGCGGCGCGGGTGAGGGTGCCGAAGTCGATGAGCGGCTGGGTGCGCCGGCGCTGGCGGCGGACGAACAGGGTGATGAGCGCGGCTCCGACGGCGAGGGGGAGCCAGCACAGGGGGGAGAGCGGTTCGCCGCCACCGGCCTGTTTGACGCCGAGTATCACGCCGAAGAGCCCGGCGGCCGCCATCAGGGCCCCGAGGACGTCCCACGGCCCCTCGCTGCCGGTGACGGACTCGGGCAGCAGCCAGCGCCCCAGCGGCAGGCCGACCGCCATCAGGGGGAGGTTGATCAGGAAGACCGAGCCCCACCAGAAGTGTTCCAGCAGCGCGCCGCCCACCAGGGGGCCGACGGCGGCGCCGACGGCGGCGACGGCGCTCCAGATGCCGACGGCCAGGGCGCGCTCGCGGCGGTCGGGGAAGACCTGGCGGAGTATCGAGAGGGTGGCGGGCATGATCATGGCGCCGCCGACGCCGAGGAGGGCGCGGGCGCCGATCAGGACGCCTGCGGTGTGCGCGTAGGCGGCGAGGGCCGAGGCGACAGCGAAGAACGTGTAGCCGAACAGCAGCACTCTGCGGGTGCCGATCTTGTCACCGAGCGTGCCGAAGAGGATCAGCAGAGAGGCGCAGACCAGCGGGTAGGCGTCGACGATCCACAGCAGCTCAATGGAGCCGGGGCGCAGGTCCTCCGAGACGGCGGGGACGGCGACGTGCAGCACGGTGGCGTCGACGGCCACCACGAGCAGGCTCGCGCACAGGACGACGAGCACGACCCATCGGTTGGCCTGTCCGACGGGCCCGCGGCTGTCCGCTCCGCCTTCGGGGACGTCCGCCGCCTGCCGCGCTGTGGCCGTGGTCGTCCCGGACATGTACAGCACCTCCTGTTGCTCTCGCACCCGTCGGCCGGCCGTCTGGGGGGTGGGACGGTTGCCGGGGGCGGCGTGCTGCCCGCGTGGCCCGCTCGGCGTCGGTCCCGGCCCGGTGTGGAGGGGCGAGTGCCGGTTAGCGTACGCGAGTCGTAGCGGGCGTCCACCGCTCCCCCATTCAACGGGTGTATCGGCGCCAGTGCATCTGCCCGGGATCCGGGCGTGCATGACGGCCGTTTTCCAGCGGTGTTCGTGTGCTGCCCGGTCCGCTCGGTCCGCCGGGAGGGGTCGCTCCCGCCGCTGGGGGCCCGCGGGCTGTGACCAATAATCGTCCGGATGACTGAACTCGCCGATGCCGGCCACCTCCGAAACCGTACGGATGTTTCCCCGGATGTCCGTGCGACGGAGCGTCGCCGGGTCGTCACCGCCGTGCTGGCGTACGCGGGTGTCCGCGCGCTGGGGCTGGCCGTGCTGGCGGTGTGGAGCGCGACACGGGGCACGAGCCCGCACACGCTGCTCGCGGCCCGCTGGGACTCGCTCTGGTACACCCGGGTCGCCGAGGGCTGGTACGGCTACCAGGTGCGGCTGCCCGAGGGCGGGGTCCACTCGGACCTGGCGTTCTTTCCGCTGCTTCCGGCGCTCGAACGCGGCTTCGCACAGCTCTCGCCGCTCTCGGCACCCGACGCGGGCCTGCTGGTGAGCGCGGTCGCCTCACTGGCCACGGCGTGGGCGCTCTATCTGGTCGGCGAGCGGCTGCACGGGCCCCGTGCCGGGGTCTGCCTGGCGGTGCTGTGGGGGGCGGTACCGGTCGGCGTGGTGCAGTCGATGGCCTACAGCGAGTCACTGTTCACCGCGCTGGCGGCCTGGGCGCTGTGGGCGGCGCTGACAGGTCGCTGGGTGTGGGCCGGGACGCTGGCCGCGCTCTCGGGGCTGACCCGCCCGGTGGGCGCCGCGGTCGTGGCGGGGGTGTGGTGCGCGGCGCTCTGCGAGCTGTGGCGCCGGCGGCGGGGCCCCGGGGCGCGCATGGCGCTGGGACTGCTGCTCGCCCCGGCGGGGTGGTTCGGGTTCGTGGCCTGGGTGGGCGTCCGCACCCGGAGCGTCACCGGGTACCTGGACGTCCAGGGCCAGTGGGGCAACGGGTTCGACGGCGGCTGGGCGTTCGCCCGCTTCGTCTGGGAGAACCTGACCGGCACGTTCGTCGGCGGCCTGGCACTGCTGGCGGGCGTCGCCCTGGTGCTGTGGCTGTACGCGCTGTGCGTGCGGCAGCGGCAGCCCTCCGCCCTGCTGGTGTACGCGGGGATCGTGGTGGCGCTCGCCCTGTGCGCCAAGGGCTACTTCGGGTCCAAGCCGCGGCTGCTGCTGCCCGCCTTCCCCCTGCTGCTGCCCTGCGCCGCGGCGCTGTCCCGCTGGCGGCCCGCCCGCGCGGCGCTCACCCTCGGCGCGCTCGCGGCGGCCTCGGCCGTCTACGGCGCCTGGTGGCTGAACGGCTCGGGACCGCCCTGAGCCCCGAGTGCCCTTCGAGCCCGGTCGAGCGGACCGCCCAGGGCCGACCGCCCAGGGCCGCCGCGGCGCCGGGGGCCACCACGCCCGGCGCCCGCTCCCGTCTCCACCGCGCCGCCCGGCCGCCGCGGAAAGCCGTACCGCTCACGGGGAATGGCGGGAATTGCCGTCAACCGCCCTGTGACACGCGTCGCTTCACGGTCGTCTCAGCACAATCAATCGGCCCGGGAATCGACCGAGATAAACAGAACCTAAGCCTGCGCGGGGCGCTTTTGCACATCACATCGGCATCACGAAGAGCCCGCCCTCGCCGAAGGCACTCTTCACGCGCGGTAATCTCGATTAGGTGCGTACCGACCGAATCTTCTCCCGGCTGGAGCAGGAGCCTCACCGCCCCTGTGGCCCGTTCCCGCGGATGAGCCGCGTCCGGCTGGGTCTGTTCAGCGTCACGGTCGCCTTCTACCTGGCGATCGTGGTCGCCGTCCTGGGCACGACGTGGCTCGTCCAGCTCGACTGGCAGGTCATGCTCTTCCGCCCGTACAAGCAGTGGCCCGCCATCCACGGCTTCCTGGACGCCTTCGTGGTGCTGGGGCAGCGCGGACCGACGGCGGTGCTGGTGGCCGCCTGGCTGGGCTGGCGCTCCTGGCGGCAGCGCACACTGCGGCCGCTGCTGGCGCTGGCGTTCGCCCTTTTGCTGCTCAACGTCTCGGTCGGTGCCGTCAAGATCGGCCTGGGGCGGCTGGGACCGCACTACGCCACGGAGATCGGCTCGGCCGAGCTCCTCAAGGGCGGCGATATATTTCCTTCGGGCCACACCGCCAACGCCGTCGTGACCTGGGGCATTCTCGCCTACCTCGCCACCACGCCGCTCGCGAGACGCTGGCTGTCCGTCGTCGGGGCGGTCTTCGCCCTCGGCGTCGGCGCCACCACCGTCTACCTCGGTACGCACTGGGTGAGCGACGTGTTGCTGGGCTGGGCCGCGGGGCTGGTGATCCTGCTGGGGCTGCCCTGGTGCGAGCCGGCGATCCTGCGGGTCGAGGCGTTCGTCTACGCACTGCGTGAGCGGTTCACCACGGCGGGGTCACGGTTGGCGCCCGCGCCCGCCTCCTCCCCCACGGGGCAGCCGGTCTCCGCGCGGGGCAAGCTGGTCGGCCCCCGGGTGCCCGCGCAGGACTCCGGCTCCGGCAACCGGAGCGCGGCGATGCCCCGCGCGACCGACGAGGCGCACGCTCCCGCGTCGCGCTACTGAGCCGGCAACCGGCCCTTCCGCCGCTGGTCAGCCCTGCCAGCAGCGCACCACCTGACCGTCCTTGACCGCCTGGTTGAGCCGCCCGACGACGTACTCCATGGTGATGATCGCGTCGGGCTCCAGCTGCCGCACGCTGGTCCAGCCGCGTTCGCGGGCGCGGCGCTCGGCCTCCTGCGCGGCCAGGCCCACGTAGGTCTCCGGGTCGTCGTCGGGGCGTTGCGGGTTCACGGGTTCCGGTGCCATGGGGCCACCGTATGCGCAGGGCGCGCACACCCGGCAAGTACGGCCCGCATCCCGGCGCCGTCACGCTTGTGTCACAACACACCGTGCACAGTCGGCGGTTGCCTGTGTCACTCGTACGTGCCTTCCGCGCGGCCTCAATTCGACGGATTCCGCATTTCGTTCGGGCGTGCGGAAATAGCGGCGCCGGAGCCGTTCTCATGAATTCCGGAACGGGAGGCGAAGGGCGCCTTAAGACAGTCGGAAGAGATGCCGAAGTCGACTGGTCCTGCTATATGTGCGGCGTCGCCCGGCCTTCCGGAGAGCGGGACAACCGGTCGCGCAGCGCGCCGGCGCACGCTCTCAACTCCTGCGGCTCGCGCACCTCGAACTCGGCAGCCCGCTCCGCGGGGGCGCGCACGCCGTCCCGCACCGTTCGCGGACACGGGGTCCGCGAACGGCCTCGAAGGGCTGCGCGCCCGGTCAGGGACGGAACCGGTCGTTCAGGGCTCCGTGCGGTCGACGCGCACGGCCAGGTCGTTGTTGAGCGTGTAGTAGGGCTTCGCGGTGAGCGCCGGCTCCTCGCCGGCAGCGGCCGCGACCTCCACGGCCTGCGCCGGGTAGGTGAAGATCCGCTTCTTGTCGGCGACGTCGTCGAGGATGCGGGCGACGCGCACCGCCTCGGCGCCCTCGTCGGGGCGCAGCCACAGGTCCCACAGCCGGTGCGCGGCCAGCGCCGGGTACGCCAGAGTGACGGTGAACTCCCTCGGGTCGGCGGCCGAAGGGACCACCTCGACCAGCACGGGAGCGGTGGCCTCCACCCGCCGGGGCCGGGCCTCCAGGCGGGCGGTCGGCTTCACCTCGGCGCCGTAGAGCCGCCCTGTCAGTTCCAGTCCGCCGTCGTGGACGCACAGCGCCCCGGCTTCCGCGTGCGGCCAGCGCATCCAGGAACGGACGCTGAGGTTGCCGTGCTTGGTGGCGTACGGGATGCGCACACCCAGCCAGGTGCGGCTCTCGTGGGGGACGCGGTCCACCAGGGAGCGCAGATCGTTGATGCCGGGCGCCAGCCGGCGCGGCTGCTGCCCCGCCAGGAGGAGGAAGACGTTCCAGCGGCCCTCGCTGAGCCGGACGGTGCTGGGCAGCGCCGCGCGCAGCGTGCCGTCCGCGGCCTCTTGGACAGGCGCCAGCGGGAGCCTGACCTCCTCGGTCTCGCCGGAGGGGCCCGGGCGGCGGCGCAGCAGCAGCCCGGCGTCCGCGCCGTGCGAGACGCCCGCGGGGAGCCGTACGTCGAAGGTGAGGCCGCCTGCGCTGTCGGCGGTGCAGTCGGCCGTCGGGCCGCGCTCGGCGGGTTGTGCGCGCACGGGTTCTCCAGCGTTCGGGTGGTGCTGCTCCCCTGCGGCGGTGGGGAGGGGTTCCGGGGGCGGGGAGGCCTGGGGGGTGGTCTCGGCCGCGTTCGTCGGTGTCCGGGTGGTGGTGCCGCTCATGCTGTGCGTCCCGTCTGGAGCGCCGTGTACGCCGTTCCCCGGAGGGCGTCCTTGACCGCGTAGGCCCCGCCCAGCAGCGAGGCGCGGGTGCGGTGCAGCCCGCGGCTGCCCTTGCCGGCGAGGTCCCGCATGAGCGACTCGTAGCGGGCTCCGATCCTGGCGGGGTCGAAGCGCGCCGAGTCGGCGAGTGCGGCCTGGCCCATGCGGCGGCGCAGTGCGTCGTCGTTGATGAGTCCGAGCAGCGCGGAGGCGACGGCGTTCTCGTCTCCCGTCGGGACGAGTCGCCCGTCGACGCCGGGCCGGATGATCTCGGCGGGGCCGTGCGGGCAGTCCGTGGCGACGACGGGGAGGCCGCAGCGCATGGCCTCGACGATGGTCATACCGAACGACTCCAGAGAGGAGGTCACCGCGGCGATCGACCCCTTGGCCCACTCGGGTTCGATGGGGTGGATGGCGCCCATGAGGAAGACGTGGTTGTAGAGGTCGAGTTCGTCTATCAGCGCTCGCAGCCCCGGTCTCTCGCGCCCACCGCCGTATATCCGCAGGCGCCAGTCGGGGCGCTCGGCCACGACCTTGGCGAACGCCCTGATCAGCAGGTCGTACCGCTTGGCGGGAGCGAGTCGTCCCGCGGCGACGACCCACTTGCTGCTGCCGTCGGCCGGGGTGACCCCCGGGGCCGGCACGCTGTTGGGCACGGCCTCTATGCGGACACCGGGCAGGCGCAGTGCGCGGCGGTAGTCGGCGGCGTCGGCCTCGGTGACGGTGGTCAGCGCGTCGAGCCGGGGGTAGACGCTGCGCAGCACGAGCTTCAGGTTGCGCGAGTGGGTCGCGAGGGTGAGGTGTTCCTGGCCGAGGCGCACCGGGCCGCGCCTGGTCTGGCGCGCGAGGTGGGTGTTGAGCCCGGGCCTGGTGCCGATGACGACATCGGCGTCGGTGCCGGCCAGGTGTTCCCCGATGAGGCGGTCGGTCAGGCCGCTGTACATCGGGTACTTGCCGTCGGCCCGCGGAAAGACCTGGGCGGGCCGCGCGTGTTCGGCTCCCAGGTCGGCGGGCGTGCGCATGCCGCGGGTGTCGACGAGGTGCCGGAGTCTGACTCCTGGCCCGGGGTCGAAGACCGGCCGGTCGCGGGTGCGGAAGACCGAGACGACCTCCACGTCGTGGTGTTCGGCGAGGCAGCGGGCCAGGTTGTAGGTGGTACGGACGGTTCCCCCGATGGCGTACCCGTTGTGGAGCAAAAAGGAGATGTGCATTTTACCCGAGTCCATCGCGTCCTTGCGGTCAGTCCCCCTCTGTCCGCACTGTCACCAAGCTAGACCGTTAAGTACCTGGGAGGGTTGGGTGCGCTGAGCAGGTTGTTTCAGAAGAGTTCTGAACGGTTTCACTTCTGTGACCTTGTGCGGGGAACTCCGCCTCTCCCCTGATCGTTGCTCCGCGGCGCCGGGGGCGGACACGAGCGCGGCCCCGCCGGGCACCTGACCCGGCGGGGCCGCTCCCCTCGGTGAGGGGTCAGCCGATGAGCTGCCCGACGCCTCAGACGTCGAGCTTCTGGCCGATGACGATGAAGTCGGGATCGGAGCCGATGACGTCCTTGTTGGCGGTGTAGAGGTTCTTCCAGCCCTTCCCGTGCGCTGCCGCGATGGAGCCGAGAGTGTCGCCGGACTTGACGGTGTAGTCACCCGCACCACCGCGCACCGCACTGCGGTCGGGGTGCGTGGCGGGCCGGTCCTGCGACTGCTGCCCGCTCTGGCTCTGGTCCTGGCCCTGGCCCCGGCTCTGGTTCTGGTCCGGCACCGGCGCCGACTGCGGCGGCGTACCGGAGGCCCCGGCCTGCTGGGAGCAGTTGGGCCAGGCTCCCCAGCCCTGGGCCTGCTGCACCTTGGTGGCCACGGCGATCTGCTGCGACCTGCTGGCCTTGTCGGCGGTGGAGGCGTAGGAGCCACCGCCGTAGGCCTGCCATGTGCTG
Organism: Streptomyces tubbatahanensis; assembly: GCF_022699385.1. Classification (NCBI taxonomy): domain Bacteria; kingdom Bacillati; phylum Actinomycetota; class Actinomycetes; order Kitasatosporales; family Streptomycetaceae; genus Streptomyces; species Streptomyces tubbatahanensis. Next base: position 1,572,687 of record NZ_CP093846.1, read on the forward strand.
TTCGAGAACTGAAGACCGCCGAAGTACCCGTTGCCGGTGTTGGTCTGCCAGTTCCCACCGCTCTCGCACTGGGCGATGCGGTCCCACACTCCGTCGTTCGACGCCGCCGAGGCCGTCGGAGCCATCGCGGCGAGCAGGGCGAGCGGGGCGGCGATACCGGCACCCGTGAGCACCGCTGCTGTACGACGCTTGAACAAATCAAACCCTCTCCACGAACCCGGGGTCCCCCTCGTTCCCCCGAGCGGACGAGTGGCGGGGCGCACCTGACGCCCGCTCTCGTGCCGCCTGTCCCGGGTGGTGCGCGTTGCACCGTCGTGAAATGTATGGGGTACCTCGCCCGGATTGAAACCAGATCCTCATCTGACCAGGTCAGATGCTGGTTACTCCGTATAACAACGATTTTCGGACACCCCCAAAGTCCCGCAATCCGGGCAGTAGTTGACAGGGTGAGGCGCTCGCTGTGAGTCACTTCACGAGTCGAACTCCCGTCCTCCGCCGCTCTGTTGACGGTGCGTGAGCCCGTGCCCCGCGTATGTGACCGGATACCGGCGGATACGGACGGCCGTCACGCGCCCGCGCGTGACCGTTACCACAGGCCGCCCGTTGTCCAGGCGAACGCCGAACCGAAAGCCAGGAGTCCCCGTGTCCCCCATGCTCGATGTCAGCGACGCCGTACGCGCCGAGATCGGCGAAGCAGAAGCCGACAGGCTGCTCGCCGGAGAGAACACCCCGGGAGAGTACGACTGCACCTCGTGCCGCGCCCGTGGCAACCCCCGCCATGAACGCACCAGCACCGTGCTGTTCGTCGGGGAGGAGACGGCCGTCCTCGCCTTCGCCCACGCCGCGTGCATCCCCTCCCAGGTGGTCACCGTCTCCGAGGACCAGCTCCAGGGCGCCGTACGCACACTGGCCGCCGGCGAGCCCGGCGCCGAGCCGGGGAGCGGCCCGGGCCAGGAAGCGGCGGCGGCCACCGCACCCCCCGCCGGTGCGGGCCCCCAGCCGAACGCCAGGCAGGCCGTGCTCGGCGTGACGTGCGGGCAGGTGCTCCTCGACGACACGCTGCATCCGGCCATCGTGGTCGAGCCGACAGGCCCCATCGCACGCCCCGGCTCCGACGGTCCGGGCGACGAGTTCCTGCCGCTGCTGATCGAGCACGGCTTCCTGCCGGTCGACGACGTGGCCCGGCAGCCCGCACCGGTCGCCGGATGGTCGGTGCTGCTGGCCATGGGCCAGCTGCACGCCATCCTGCAGCCCCCCGCCTCACCCGGCACCCAGCCGGTCGCATGGTGGCAGGCACACCAGCCGCTCGCCGTCACCGACGGCTGGCGCACGGCTGCCGCCAAGAGCCACACCGTGCTCGTCTACGCGGCGCCCGCGGGATCCATCGGGCAGCAGCCCCGCGAGGACCTGCTGCGGGAGGCGCTGGAGAAGGCGGCCGCCGGCGGCCTGCTGGTCGCGGGAACGATGCCGCTGGCGGGCACATGAGCCGCCGCACCGCACCGGGGGCCACGGCGTGAGCGGCGCGCGACCACCCCTGCGATCAGGTCATTCGCGGCGCGGGCCCGCATCCGGCACGCCGCACGGTCGTTGGGCAGACGTGCAGCCATACGAGCCTCTCCGAGCCCACCCCGCCCACCACGGCAGCAGCCGGGTGCCCGCCCCTTCGGGGACCTTCGTCGTCCCCAGGATGCGGTCGCCGCACAGCGCGTCACCGGAAGGGTCGACACCCATCTACGACTCGCTGTACGCGGAGTACCGCAGACTCTTCCGTGCGCTGCCGGGCGACCGCACGGGCGAAGAGGAGCTGCGGTTCGTGGGGTTCGGCACGGTGCACGGCACGGGCACAGGATCCTGGCGTGACGAGGACGGGCCCAGCACCTCCTGGCACGCGCCCGCCTGGCACCTGCCCGCACTGCCCCCGGCGCCCCGCCACGGTCACCACCACTGAGGTGGCCGGGCGGGGCCCACCCCGCGCACCGTCACTTCTTGCGGCCGCGCTTCTCCCGTACCCGCACCGAGATCTGCAGCGGCGTCCCCTCGAACCCGAACTCCTCGCGCAGCCGCCGCTCCACGAAACGTCGGTAGCCCGCCTCCAGGAACCCGGAGGCGAACAGCACGAAGCGCGGCGGCTTGGTGCCCGCCTGGGTACCGAAGAGGATGCGGGGCTGCTTGCCGCCGCGCACCGGGTGCGGGTGCGAGGCCACGATCTCACCGAGGAACGCGTTCAGCTTCCCGGTCGGCACCCGCGTCTCCCAGCCGGCCAGCGCCGTCTCGATCGCGGGCACCAGCTTCTCCACGTGCCGCCCGGTGCGCGCCGAGACGTTGACGCGCGGCGCCCACCGCACCTGCACCAGGTCCCGCTCGATCTCCCGCTCCAGGTAGAAGCGGCGCTCCTCGTCCAGCGTGTCCCACTTGTTGTAGGCCAGCACGACGGCGCGGCCCGACTCGACGGCCATGGTGATGATCCGCAGGTCCTGCACGCTGATCGACTCGCTCACGTCGATCAGGACGACCGCGACCTCGGCCTTCTCCAGCGCCGCCGCGGTGCGCAGCGACGCGTAGTAGTCGGCGCCCTCGGTCAGATGGACCCGGCGCCTGATGCCGGCGGTGTCCACCAGCTTCCAGGTCTTGCCACCGAGTTCGATCAGCTCGTCCACCGGGTCGCGGGTGGTGCCGGCCAACTCGTCGACGACGACGCGCTCCTCGCCCGCCACCTTGTTCAGCAGCGAGGACTTGCCGACGTTCGGGCGGCCGATGAGGGCGATCCGGCGCGGCCCGCCCAGCGCCACCCCGCCGAACGTCTCGCGGGGCGCCTCGGGCAGCGCCTTGAGCACCTCGTCCAGCATGTCGCCCGTACCGCGACCGTGCAGCGCCGAGACGGGGTGCGGCTCGCCCAGGCCCAGCGCCCACAGGTAGGTGGCGTCCGCCTCGCCCGAGGGCCCGTCGACCTTGTTGGCACACAGCACCACCGGCTTGCCCGCGCGGCGCAGCAGCTTGACGACGGCCTCGTCGGTGTCGGTGGCACCCACCGTGGCGTCCACCACGAACACCACCGCGTCGGCGGCCTCCACCGCGAACTCGGCCTGTGCGGCGACCGAGGCGTCGATACCCAGGACGTCCTGCTCCCAGCCGCCGGTGTCGACGACCTTGAAGCGGCGGCCCGCCCACTCGGCCTCGTAGGTCACCCGGTCACGCGTGACGCCGGGGCGGTCCTCGACGACCGCCTCGCGGCGGCCGATGATCCGGTTCACCAGCGTCGACTTCCCGACATTGGGGCGGCCGACGACCGCCAGCACCGGCAGCGGCCCGTGCCCGGCCTCGCCGAGCGCGCCCTCGACCTCCTCCTGGTCGAAGCCCTCCTCGGCGGCCATCTCCAGGAACTCGGCGAACTCGGCGTCACCCAGCTCACCGTGCCCGTGCTCGGTGCCGTCGTCGGCGGGCTGCATCTGGTCGTTCATGACGTCTCGTCCTCGTCGTTCAGCGATCCCGTCCAGGGACCGGGGCCGGGCTCACCGGCGGCGGCCGCAGGTCGCGGCGGCCGGCTCGGCGGTACGGATCAGCGGCCGGTCAGCCGCCTGGCGTCTTTCAGATGTGCGGTCAGCCGCTCCTGGAGCTGAACGGTGGCCTGATCCAACGCCTTGCGCGTCCGGCGCCCCGAGCCGTCGCCCACGGTGAAAGGGTCACCGAAGACCACGTCCACCCGGCTGCGCAGCGGCGGAAGCGCCCGTATCAGCCGCCCGGGGCGGTCCGCGCTGCCGAGCACCACGACCGGGACGACCTGCGCACCGGAGCGCAGCGCGAAGTAGGCGAGCCCGGAGCGCAGCGAGGCGAAGTCGCCCTCGCCCCGGGTGCCCTCGGGAAAGATCCCCAGCACCCCGCCGCGCGCCAGCACCCCCAGCGCGCTGGTGACGGCGTTCCGGTCGGCTGACGTACGGTCCACCTTCAGCTGGCCGATGCCGCGCAGGAACGCGTCGAGCGGGCCCACGAACGCTTCCTTCTTGATCAGGAAGTGCACGGGGCGCGGCGCCGTCCCCATCAGCATCGGGCCGTCGACGTTGTGCGCGTGGTTGACCGCCATGATCACCGGGCCGCCCGGCGGGACCCGCCACGCGCCCAGTACCCGGGGCCGCCACAGCGAGTGCATCAGCCCCAGGCCGATCCGGCGGCCGACGGCGGCTCCCCGCTCGCCGGGGTCCCCGGAAGCGGAGCCCCGTTCGCCGGGAGCGCCGGAAGCCGAGCCCCGCTCGCCTGGGGCGCCGGGAGCCGAGCCCCGCTCGCCTGGGGCGCCGGGAGCGGAGTCCTTCGGCGTCACCGCGCCGCCTCCTCCACCGGCTCCCCCTCAGCCTTGCGTGCCGCGGCCTTCTCCACCAGGGTGACCACGCACTCGATGACCTGCTCCAAGGTCAGCTCCGTGGTGTCCACCTCCACGGCGTCGTCCGCCTTCTTCAAAGGAGAGGTCTTGCGGCTGGAGTCCGCCTTGTCGCGGGCGGTCAGCGCCTGCTGGGTGGCGGCCAGATCCGTGACCGGCTTGCCTTCTGTGGTCTTCAGCTCGCCACTGCGGCGAGCCGCCCTGGCCTCGGGCGAGGCGGTGAGGAAGACCTTCAGGTCGGCCCCCGGCAGCACCGTGGTGCCGATGTCCCGGCCCTCGACGACGATGCCGCCGTCCGCTGAGGCGGCGATCGTCCGCTGGAGCTCGGTGATCCGGGTGCGCACCTCGGGTACGGCGCTGACCGCGCTGACCGCGGCCGTCACCTCCTGCGTGCGGATCGGGCCCGCGGCGTCGAGCCCGTCCGCCGAGATGGCCGGCTGCCGGGGGTCGGTGCCCGAGACGATGCTGGGCTTGTCCGCCGCGGCGGCGATCGCCTGCTGGTCCGAGACGTCCACACCGTTGCTGAGCATCCACCAGGTGATCGCCCGGTACTGCGCGCCGGTGTCCAGGTAGCTCAGCCCCAGCTGGGCCGCGACGGCCTTGGAGGTGCTCGACTTGCCCGTGCCGGAGGGGCCGTCGATGGCGACAATCACTGCTGCGGGGGTCGCGGACACGGTGGTGGGCACCTTTCGTGGATCTACGGGCTCTCGGCGCGCGCGGCGCGTGGGGCGGCGGGGGGCGCCTGATTCCCCCGCACAAGGCTACCGGCTGTCGTGGGTGGGCCATGCCGCGCGTCCCGGACCGTCTCGGGACGGTCCGGGTGACGAGGCGGGCCCCCTCCCCGGGCGGCCCCGGACGGTCCGGGTGCCCGGGGTGGTCCCCGGGCCTGGTCGCCCCCCGTCCCTGGGGTGGTCCCCCGGCCCTGGTCGCCCCCCCCGTCCCTGGGGTGGTCCCCCGGCCCGGGTGGTCAGCCGGGTCCTGGGTGGATCCGGGGCGGGGTGGGCCCCGAGGGGCCTACTGGCGTAGGGACCAGCCGCGGTCTCTGAGTTCTTGTTCCAGCACCGGCACCGCGCCCGGCTCCACCATCAGCTGCATGTAGCCGGCCTGCTGGCCCGTCGCGTGCTCGATGCGGACGTCCTCGATGTTGACCCCCACCGAGTCGGCGTCAGCGAAGATCCTCGCGAGCTGTCCGGGACGGTCACTGATGAGCACGGTCACCGTCTCGTAGGCGGCCGGCGCCTGCCCGTGCTTGCCCGGAACCCTGGCCCGGCCCGCGTTGCCGCTGCGCAGCAGCATCTCGACGCCCTCGGCGCCGCTGGCCCGCTCCGCCTCGTCCGCCGAGCCCAGCTCCCGCAGCGACCTGACCGCCGCCCGCAGATCGTCGGCGACGACGGCGAGGACGTCGGCCACAGGTCCTGGATTGGCCGACAGGATGTCCACCCACATCCCCGGATCGGAGCCCGCGATCCGGGTCACGTCACGGATGCCCTGGCCGCACAGGCGCACGTCCGTCTCGGCGGCCTCCACCAGCCGTGCCGCGACCAGGCTGGACAGCAGCTGCGGCGTGTGCGAGACGAGAGCGACGGCCCGGTCGTGCGCGTCCGCCTCCATCACCACCGGTACCGCCCCGCACAGCGCGATCAGCTCCAGCGCGAGGTTCAGCACCTCTGTGTCGGTGCCAGGCGTCGGCGTCAGCACCCACGGCCGCCCCTCGAACAGGTCGGCCGTCGCCGCCAGCGGGCCCGACTGCTCCCGGCCCGACATCGGGTGGCTGCCCAGGTAGGTCGTCAGATCGCCGCCCAGCTCGGTCAGCTCCCGGCGCGGCCCGCCCTTGACGCTGCCCACGTCGATCACTCCGCGCGCCAGCCCGCGGCGCTGCACGTGGGCGACGGTCTCGGCGATGTGCGCGGGCGGCACCGCGACGATGGCCAGGTCGACGGGTGAGCCCGGCTCCGGCTCACCCTCCGTGCCCGCGCCCAGCGCGGCGGCCGTACGCGCCCGCTCCGGATCACGGTCGCTGAGGTGCACCCGTACCCCGCGCGCGGCGAGGGCGAGCGCGGCCGAGGTACCGATGAGGCCCGTGCCGAGCACGAGGGCTGTACGCATGACTGTCCGGTGTCCTTGCGGGTGGGTGGGTGAGTGGGTGGGGTGGGGGGCGCGGTGGGGTGGGGCGCGGTGGGGTGGGGCCGTCCGGGGGCTCAGTGCCGTGGGTCAGGATACGGACCCGAGGTGGGGTGCGTACTGCGCACGTGTGCATGTGCGGGCCGCCCGGCCGGTGAGGCGGTACAAGTGAAGGCATGATCTTCCACGTGGTCCCGCTGGACGACTGGCTGCTGGCCCCGGACCGTCCCTACTCCCCGCGCGTGCTCGCCGAGGACGGCTTCATCCCCTGCACCGCCGACGAACAGCACGCGCTGGCCGTCGCCGACGCGCGGTTCCGCGCGGCGGTCGGGCCCGTGATGGCGCTCATGATCGACGAACAGCGGTTGGACGCACGGGTGCGGTGGGAGCCTGCTCCGCTGATTTATGGGCGGGTCAATCGGTCGGCGGTGGCGGGGATGCTGGAGGTTCGGCGCGATGCGGAGGGGAGAGCTCTCGCTCTGGGCCTCTGGTCTTGATCGGGGCTCCGCCCCGTTGGCCCCCTCCTGTGGGGCGGGCCCCCCATGGCCTTTCCATTCCATGGAGGCCGCCCACCCCTGTGGGTGTTGCCCTCTGTTTGGGGGCTCCGCCCCCAAGCCCCCGGGGTCTCGCCGACCAGGCTTTGGGGCGGCTCCGCCCCCCAAATGCCCCCCGCTACGGGGGCTTCGCCCCCCTAGGAGCCCCCGGGGTATGTGCGGGTGCTCTCCGGTGTGAGAGGGCCCGGCATGGGGGTGTTAGAGGTCTACCTCGTTCATGAGCATGCCTACTTCCGTGTTGGTCATGCGGCGGAGCCAGCCGGACTTCTGGTCACCCAGGGCGATGGGGCCGAAGCGGGTGCGGACGAGTTTTTCGACGGGGAAGCCGGCTTCGGCGAGCATGCGCCGCACGATGTGCTTGCGGCCCTCGTGGAGGGCGACCTCCACGAGGTAGTTCTTGCCGTGATTCTCGACCACGCGGAAGTGGTCGGCGCGGGCGAAGCCGTCGTCCAGCCGGATGCCGTCCTTGAGCTGCTTGCCCAGTTCCCGCGGCAGCGGGCCCTGGATGGCGGCCAGGTAGGTCTTCGTCACGCCGTAGCGCGGGTGGGTGAGGCGGTGGGCCAGCTCACCGTGATTGGTGAGCAGGATCAGCCCCTCGGTCTCGGTGTCGAGCCTGCCGACGTGGAAGAGCCGGGTCTCGCGGTTCTGGACGTAGTCGCCCAGGCACTGGCGGCCTTCGGGGTCCTCCATCGAGGCGACGACGCCGGCCGGCTTGTTCAGGGCGAAGAAGACGTAGGACTGGGTGGCGATGGTCAGCCCGTCGACCTTGATCTCGTCCTTCTCCGGGTCGACGCGCAGCCCCTGCTCGACGACGATCTTGCCGTTGACCTCGACCCTGGCCTGGTCGACCAGTTCCTCGCAGGCCCGGCGGGAGCCCATACCGGCGCGGGCCAGCACCTTCTGGAGGCGCTCGCCTTCCTGCTCGCCGAAGGTCTTGGGGAGCTTGACGGCGGGCTTGCTGTGCCGGGCGCGGTTGCGCTCCTCGATCTGGGCCTCGTACTCGCGGGGGCGTGCGGGCGCCGAGGCCCTGCGGTCGCGCGCCTTGGGGGCGCCGCTCTTGGTGACGTTCTTGCGGGTGTTGCCACCGCCTTGGCCGCCACGGCCGCCCTGGCCGCTCTGGGGCTTCTGGCCGCCTCGGGGCTTCTGGGTGCCTTGGGGCTTGGGGCCGCCGCGGCCGCCGCCCTGGTCGCCCGGTCGGCCGTCGCCGCTCGGGCGGCCGCCGGGCTGGGTGTAGCGGCGCTCCTCGGGGCGGGGCTGGCGGGACTGCTCGTCCCGGCCCCGCCGGCCGCCGCCCTGGCCGCGCGGGGCGCCGCCGCGTGGGGTGCCGCCGCGCGGGGCGCCCTGGCCGCCGCGGCCCGCGCCGCCCTGTTTGCCGCCTCGGTTACCGCCGGTGTTCCTGCCGCTGCTTCGCATCAATGTTCCGTCTGGGACTCGGGGGAAGGATCGTCTACGTCGAACGACGGCATGCCTTCTGGGGTCTCCCCCTCCACGGCCTCCGCCTCCGGAAGGAAGGGCGCCAGTTCCGGAAGCTCGTCCAGGCCGCGCAGGCCCATCCGCTCCAGAAAGTAATGCGTCGTCCTGTAAAGGATCGCACCTGTCTCGGGTTCTGTGCCCGCCTCCTCCAGAAGACCGCGCTGGAGCAGCGTACGCATGACGCCGTCGCAGTTCACACCGCGTACGGCCGAGACGCGGGAGCGGCTGACCGGCTGCCGGTAGGCGACGACGGCGAGGGTCTCCAGCGCGGCCTGGGTCAGCCGCGCCTGCTGGCCGTCGAGCACGAAGCGCTCGACCGCGTCCGCGTAGTCACCGCGCGTGGAGAAGCGCCAGCCGCCGGCGACCAGCCGCAGCTCGAAGCCGCGCCCCTGGACGGTGTACTCGTCGGCCAGCTCGCGCAGGGCGTCGGAGACCTCGCGGGGCCGTCGCTGGAGCACCTTGGCCAGGTGCTCGGCCGTGGCGGGTTCGTCCACGACCATGAGGACCGCCTCCAAGGCGGGCTTCAGCTCCAGCTGAGCGACATCGGAGCCGCCGGCGGGCGGTTCGGTGCCCTCGCCGACGGCTTCTTGGACCTCGTAGGTCTCCTCGGCCGTGCCGGCTGCTGTGTCACTCATCCCTGTGCTCCCCTGGCTCCTGCTTGCCCGCTCCCGGCTCCTGGTCGAACTCGTCGGTCACCACGGGTGCGGTGTCGGCCGTGCCGCTCCACCGTACGAGCAGCGCGCCCAGCGCCTCGTCCTGGTCCAGCTCGATGGCCCGCTCGCGGTAGAGCTCCAGCAGCGCGAGGAAGCGGGCGACGACGGTGAGGGTGTCGGTGGTGTCCTCGGTCAGCTCCTGGAAGCTGGCCTCGCCCCGCTCCCGCAGCCGCGCGACGACCACCTCGGCCTGCTCCCGGACGCTGACGAGGGGCGCGTGGATGTGCTCGACGTACACCTGCGGTTTCGGCTTGGGCCGCATCGCCTTGACCGCCAGCCTGGCGAAGCCCTCGGGGCCGACGCTGAGCGCCACTTCGGGCAGCAGCTCGGCGTGGTGCGGCTCCAGCCCCACCGTGCGGGGGAAGCGCCGGGCCTCCGTCTCCAGGCGGCCGGCGAAGATCGTGGCGATCTCCTTGTAGGCGCGGTACTGGAGCAGTCGGGCGAAGAGCAGGTCGCGGGCCTCCAGCAGCGCCAGGTCCGCCTCGTCCTCCACTTCGGCCTGTGGCAGCAGCCGTGCGGCCTTCAGGTCCAGCAGCGTGGCGGCGACGACGAGGAACTCGGTGGTCTGGTCGAGGTCCCACGCGGGCCCCATGGCGCGGATGTGCGCCATGAACTCGTCGGTGACCTTGGAGAGCGCGACCTCGGTGACGTCCAGCTTGTGCTTGGAGATGAGTTGGAGGAGGAGGTCGAAGGGGCCTTCGAAGTTGTCCAGGACGACGCGGAAGCGGCCGTCGTCCGCCTCCCCGGCGGCCTCCGGCTCCGCGTCCGCCGGCGGTTCGACGGTGGTGTCCGGTTCTCCTTCGGGGCCGGTCTGTTGAGCGGTCCGTTCGGCGGGCTGCGGCTCCGGCGGCTCGTGCGCCACCGCGGGCCCCCGCCCCAGCGGTCGGCGGGGGCCCCGGTGGCCGCGCGCGTCGTTCGGAGTCGGTGGGGGCATCGCAGGCAGCGTACTGGCAAGCAGGTCAGCGCCCGCGCAACCGCCGTACGAGAATGCTCGCGTCTCCGCGGGATTCGAGGTCGGCGAGGACCACGGCGACCGCCTCGCGGACGATGCGGCCGCGGTCGACGGCGAGGCCGTGTTCGCCGCGCAGCACCAACCGCGCGTGTTCGAGGTCCATCAGCTCTTCGGCCGAGACGTAGACGGTGATCTTCTCGTCGTGGCGCTCACGCCCGCTGGGCCTGCGGGCCGCACGTCGTCCTCGTGGGGCCGCCGAAGACGCCTGGGCCTGGCGGTTCTTGGTGCCGCCGCCGCGCCGTGCGGACCGCTCGCCCTGGGCGGGGGACGCCTGTTGGGGCGGGGTGGTGGGGCGCTGGGCCTCCGGCTTGCCGGTGCCGCGGCCCTGGCGGCCCGCGTGCTCGGCCGGGTCGGCGGTGGCCTGGCTGCCGGACTCCTCGGCCGCGGTGTGGTCGCCGCCCTCGGACTCGGCCGCGGGCTCGGGGGACGGCCCCGGCACCTTCGGCGCGGTGGACGGCGAGGCGCCACCCGTGCCCCCCTGCGGGGGCGGCGCCGTCTCGCCGTTCACCTGGCCGACCTGTGCGGGTGGCCCCTGTTGCGGCGCCGACGACTGGACCGCGGCGCCACCGGTCGTACGGAACAATTCGTCGGCTGCCGGGAGACTCACTCGGCGTGGCACCGGGCGAGCACCTCCCTGGCGAGCTGGCGGTAGGCGGCGGCGCCGACGGAGTTGGAGGCGTACGTCGTGATCGGTTCGCCCGCGACGGTCGTCTCGGGGAAGCGGACGGTACGCCCGATGACCGTGTGGTAGACGTTGTTGTCGAACGCCTCGACGACGCGGGCGAGCACCTCACGGCTGTGCACGGTGCGCGAGTCGTACATCGTCGCCAGGATCCCGTCGAGCTCCAGCTCCGGGTTGAGCCTCTCCTGGACCTTCTCGATCGTCTCGGTCAGCAGCGCGACACCGCGGAGCGCGAAGAACTCGCACTCCAGGGGCACGATCACCTTGTGCGCCGCGGTCAGCGCGTTGACGGTGAGCAGGCCGAGCGAGGGCTGGCAGTCGATGACGATGAAGTCGTAGTCGCTCAGCAGCGGTCCGAGGGCGCGCTGGAGGGTGGACTCGCGGGCCACCTCGCTGACGAGCTGGACCTCGGCTGCCGACAGGTCGATGTTGCTGGGCAGCAGGTCCATGCCGGCGACCGCCGTCTTCAGCAGCACCTCGTCGGGGGCCAGGCCGCGCTCCATCAGGAGGTTGTAGACCGTCAGGTCCAGCTCCATCGGGTTGACGCCGAGGCCGACGGACAGGGCGCCCTGCGGGTCGAAGTCGACCAGCAGCACCCGCCGCCCGTACTCCGCGAGTGCGGCGCCCAGGTTGATGGTGGAGGTCGTCTTGCCGACCCCGCCCTTCTGGTTGCACATCGCGATGATCTTGGCGGGGCCGTGCTCGTTGACCGGTCCGGGGATCGGGAAGTACGGCAGCGGGCGCCCGGTCGGGCCGATGCGTTCACGCCGCTGGCGCGCCGCGTCGGGCGCGAGCGTGGCCGCGTACTCCGGATCGGGTTCGTACTCCGCGTCCGGGTCGTAGAAGTGCCCCTCGGGCAGTTCGCCGTAGTTGGGGTCGTAGTGCGGATCGGTGTAGTCGGCGAAACGCTCGGCGGACTGACCGTTCGTAGCGTCGCCGGCCGTGGCGTTCACGTGTTGGCCGTCCGTGCTCTGGTTGGCTGTCATGGTGTGCGTCGGGTTCTGGTGGGCTGCGAAGGTGCGGACAGCGACGGAGCCGACAGCCTCGGGACCTGTGGGGCCCGAGGGCCCCTGGCCGAGTGCAGGCGCTCCTGGTTGACCACCCCCGGGAGAAAATGTCGACTCGTTCACAAGTCGTCTTACCTCCTAAGGTGACCAGGAAATTTCTCGACTAGTCAGCGTGACACCATGCCGACGGTTGGCGACTCTATGGCGTGTCGGCGGTCCGCAGCAACACAATCCGCCGGAGACGGCACGATGTGTCGGTATGCGAGCCCCCCTGTGTCAAGAGGCCCCCGGGTGACACCGGGGCCGATTCGCCGGTGGGCAAATCGGTGAGACAGTTACTTTTGCGGCGAATTGGCGTTGCCGTACGGGCGCATGACGACGTCACCGTCCGGACCGTGGCGCCACGGTCCGGACGGTGACGTGATGTTGCCGACGTTGACCTGAGGGGTTGACCCGGCCGCGTCGCGGCCCGGCATCCGATGGGGCCCTCCCCCGCCGGGTTCCGTGCTCGCCGGGCGCGCGCCTCAGCCGAGCAGGGACGCGGTGTCGCGCACCGGCAGGCCGTGCGCCTCGCCGACGGAGCCGTAAGTGACCTCGCCGTCGTGCGTGTTGAGGCCCTTGGCGAGCGCCGGGTCGCGGCGCAGCGCCTCGCGCCAGCCGCGGCCCGCGACCTCCACGATGTAGGGCAGCGTCGCGTTGGTCAGCGCGTGCGTGGAGGTGTTCGGCACCGCGCCGGGCATGTTGGCGACGCAGTAGAAGACCGAGTCGTGCACCGGGAAGATCGGCTCGGCGTGCGTGGTCGGCGTCGAGTCCTCGAAGCAGCCGCCCTGGTCGATCGCGATGTCGACAAGAACACTTCCGGGCTTCATGCGGGACACCAGGTCGTTGGTGACCAGCTTCGGGGCCTTGGCGCCGGGGATGAGAACGGCGCCGACGACCAGGTCGGCCTCCAGCACGGCGCGCTCCAACTCGAAGGCGTTGGAGGCGATGGTGCGCACCCGGGTGCCGAAGATCCTGTCGGCCTCGCGGAGCTTGTTGACGTCCTTGTCGAGCAGCGTGACGTGGAAGCCCAGGCCGACGGCGATCTGGGTGGCGTTCCAGCCGGAGACGCCGCCGCCGATGACGACCGCGCGCCCCGGGTCGACCCCTGGCACGCCGCCGGGCAGTACGCCGCGGCCGCCCGCCGAGGCCATCAGGTGGTAGGCGCCGACCTGCGGGGCGATGCGCCCGGCCACCTCGGACATCGGGGCGAGCAGCGGCAGGGTGCGGTTCGGCAGCTCGACCGTCTCGTAGGCGATGGCCGTGGTGCCCGCCTCAAGCAGCGCGTCCGTGCACTCCCGGGAAGCGGCCAGGTGCAGGTAGGTGAAGAGCGTCTGGTCCTTGCGGAGCCTGTGGTACTCCTCGGCGACCGGCTCCTTGACCTTGAGCAGCAGGTCGGCGGTGGCCCACACCTCGTCGGCGGTGTCCAGGACGGCGGCGCCTGCCGCGGCGTACTCACCGTCGGGGATGGAGGAGCCCGCTCCGGCGTTCTTCTCGACGAACACCTGGTGGCCGTTCCGGACCAGTTCCATCACCCCGGCCGGGGTGATGGCGACGCGGAACTCGTTGTTCTTGACCTCGCGGGGGATACCGACCTTCACGTCGATCACGGTCCTTCACTCAGGGTGCAGAAGGCAGGAGAGACGCCGGGTCGCGCATGTTCGAAGACACCCGGGGGGACCGCGGCTCGACCAGTCTAATTAAGGAGGCTGAGCTGTCTAGCCTTACAAACGGTCGATCTTTTTCATTATCGCTATACGTTTCGCAGGTTGCGGGGTGTCCGGCCCGAGCCCTCGCGCACCCGGAGGGCGCTCAGTGACCCCCCTCACAGCCCTACGCGCCCCCCGCACCCGGTCCGGCCGGCCCCCGCTCGCCCTCCGCCGCGGCCACCCGCGCTCCACCGCCGTCCCCGCACGCCTCCCCGGCCGCCGCGCCGTCGGAGCGAGGCGGCGGCAACGTGCCCAGCAGCCGCTCCGCCGCCGCGCGGTGCCGCCGGGCCGCACCCGGGTGGCAGGACCGCTCGCACACCCCGGCCGCGCGCAGCTCCAGCGCCCCCTCCAGCCGGCCGTCTCCCGCACCGCGCGCCGCCGCCAGCGCCTGGTCGCACGAGCGCAGCGCCTCGTGCGGGCGCCCCGCGCACTCCTGGACACGGGCAACCTCCGCCAGCGCGCGCGCCTGCGCCGCCGGCTCGCGGAGCCTGCGGAACGCCGCAGCCGAGGCACGCCAGGCACGCAGTGCCTCGTCCCAGTGCTCCGCGTAGGTGTGGACCGCGCCGATCCGGCCGTGGAGCCGTGCCGCGGCCTCGCGGTCGGCGCGCTCGCCCCGGGTCAGCCGCAGCGCGAGCGCCCTGCCGTACCAGTCGGCGGCCCGCTCCCAGTCCTCCAGCTCGGCGTAGCAGCCGGCCAGCGACTCCATGGCCCGGCCCGCCGCCCACTCGTCCTCGCCCTCGCGCGCGGCGTCCAGGGCCGCGCGGTAGCGCACCAGCGCGTCCTCGAAGCGGTCCGTGTCCGCGTCGAGATCCCCCAGGTTGAGCAGCGCCGCCGCCCGCTCCCGGTGCCTGCCGCCCCGCTCGGCCACCCGCAGCACCAACTCGTGCAGCCGGTAGAGCTCCGGCGCGGCCTCCTCGGGGTCCCGGTGCGCGTCGAAGGCACGGGCCAGCGCGGAGACCAGCCGCCGGGCCAGCGTGTCCAGCTCGCCACCGCCCTCCGCGACGGCCATCCGCGCCGCGGCGAGCAGCGCGGGACGCCGTGCCTGGAGCCAGGAACGGGCCTCGGCGCGGTGAGCGAAGCGCAAGCCCCGCTCCGTCCCCGCCATCCGTGCGCGCCCCGGCGAACCGGCGGGCTCGCACACCGCACGGCAGGCCTGGAGCTGCCGTACCAGCCGCTCCAGCATGCGGGCCCGCGCCAGCATCGCCTCGGCGGGGCGCTCGTGCACCGCGAGTTCGGCGCGCAGCAGCGGATCCAGGCAGCCCGGCACCTGGTAGCGGTCCCCGCCCAGCGCGCGCAGCAGTCCGAGCCGTACGAACTCATCCAGTGCCAGGCACGCCGTGCTCACCGAGCAGCCGCCGAGCGAGGACGCGGTCTGCGGATCCACGCATCCGGCCGGCGCGAGCGCCAGCAGCCGCAACAGCCGCGCTGAGGACCGCGGCAGTGAGCCGTGCACCAGCTGGAAAGCCCGTACGAGCGGTTCGGGGGTTCCCCGCGCCGTCGTCCGTTCGGCGCCGGTCGCCTCCCCGGCCGCCGACGGGCCGCGGGACCCGGCGGCCTCCTCCGGCTCCGTGCCGGGGCCGGCCGGGGACTGCGCGGCGGCAGGCGCCCCGTCCGTCTCCCGGCCTTCGAAGCCGCCGTCCTGTGGCTCGGCCTCCTCGGTCCCGGCGGCCGTCTCGGAGAGGGCCTGCGCGGCCTGTAGCACGGAGAGCATGGGGCGGGAGGCCAGCCAGCCGCCCATCAGCGTCAGCGCCGCGGGCAGGTCGCCGCACCGCTCGGCGAGCGTCTCCGCGCTGCGCGGGTCCACCGTGAAGCGGGGCGAGGAGCCCGCGTACCGGGCCAGCAGTGCCACGGAAGCGGCCCGCTCCAGGCCCCCCAGGGTGCAGGGCCGTACGTCGGGTACGTCGGTCAGCGGGCCGGTCGCGACGGCGACGACGAGACAGTCGCGGCTGGCCGGGACCAGGTCGAGGAGCTGCTCGGAGTCCGCCACGTCGTCCAGCAGCAGCACGGTGGCGCCCCGGCGGGTGAGGGCGGCACGGAAGGCCTCGGCGACGGCGGCCTCGTCGGCACCGGGCGCGGGCGCCGCCTCCTGGCGCGGCCGGGAAGCGTCCTGCCCGGGCGTGCCGGTCCCGGGCGTACCGGTCCCGGCCATCGCCGCCAGCAGGTCGCGGGCGGTGCGTTCGGTCGGCACGGGGGCGCCGCCCGGATCGGTGAGGCGGGCCCGCAGCACTCCGCCCGGGTAACGGTCGGCGACCCGCCGCACGAACTCCTCCGCCAGGGCGGTACGGCCGGCTCCCGGCGCACCGGCGATCAGCAGGATGCGGCAGTGCGGCGGGGGCTGCCCGGACAGCGTGTGCAGCCCGACGCGCTCGATGTCCTGGCACAGTGCGCTCAGTTCGCGGCCGCGGCCCGTGAACGGGTGGGGGCTCGGCCCCGTCGCTGCGGGCTCCACCGCCTGGTCTGTCACGGGCTACGCTCCCGTTCGCTGTTCACCTGGTGTGCGCGAGACGAATCACTGGCGAGCGTAGTTCACCGCCTGCCGCGAACCGGGGCCGACAACCGCCCCTGCCACCTCGAAAATCACCACACCGGCTCACGGCCGCCCTCCTTCGCGGCAGGAGAGCAACGGGGAGCCCCTGCGCCTGCCGGACCGCGAGAGGCGGGCGCGCGGCCCCCGAGGGGGCTCCCACACGGGCGGGGCCCCCTCGCGGCGGACGGCGCGTCGGGTTACCGCGCCTCGAACGGCCGGGCCGGCCACGGCGCCTGCGCCGCGCGCAGCGCCCCGGGGCCGCCCCCGCTCGCCAGCGCGGCGCTCAGCGCCAGGCACCCCACCACGAGGCAGTTGTTGTGCAGCTCACCGGCGAGAGCGCCGCGCACCAGCTCTTCCAGCGGAACGCGCGCGACCTCCATGTCGGCCTCCTCCTCGGAGACCTCGAAGCGCTCGCCCTCGACGTCGGACAGCTGACGGGCGAGGAAGACGCGCACGGCCTCGTCGCTGCCGCCCGGGGTGGTGTAGACGTCGACGAGGACCCGCCAGTCCTCGGCCTTCGTGTGCGCCTCCTCGTACAGCTCGCGCTCCGCGGCGGCGAGCGGGTTCTCGCCGGGTACGTCGAGGAGCCCGGCGGGGATCTCCCACAGCTTCTCGCGCACGGGGTGCCGGTACTGGTTGACGACCAGGACGCGGTCCTGCTCGTCGAGGGCGAGGATGGCGACGGACCCGGGGTGGGTCTGGTAGTCGCGGCCGACGACGGAGCCGTCGGGCATGACGACCTGGTCGGTGCGCACACCGGTCTTGTTGCCCTGGAACGGGGTGGAGGTCGCGGTGACCTCCCACTCCTCGGGCGTGTCGGAGATGCGGGTGGCCATGGTGCTCACTCTCCCTGCTGACGCGCGACGGCGGCCTTGACCAGCCCGGCGAACAGCGGGTGCGGGCGGGTGGGGCGGGAACGCAGCTCCGGGTGGGCCTGGGTGGCCACCAGGTAGGGGTGGACCTCGCGCGGGTACTCGACGTACTCGACCAGCTTGTTGTCGGGCGAGGTGCCGGAGAAGACGAGCCCGGCCTTCTTCTCCAGCTCGGTGCGGTAGTGGTTGTTGACCTCGTACCTGTGGCGGTGGCGCTCCTCGACGTAGGCCTCGTCGTCGTAGGCCTCGCGTACGAGGGAGCCCTCGGCGAGCTTGGCCGGGTACATGCCGAGCCGCATGGTGCCGCCCATGTCGCCCTCACCGGCGACGATGTCGAGCTGCTCCTCCATGGTGGAGATGACCGGGTGCGCGGTGGACCGGTCGAACTCGGTGGAGTTGGCGTCGGTGATGCCGGCCAGGTTGCGGGCGCCCTCGATGACGATGCACTGGAGCCCCAGGCACAGGCCGAGGAGGGGGACGCGGTTCTCGCGGGCGTAGGTGATGGCGCCGACCTTGCCGTCCACACCGCGCTCGCCGAAGCCGCCGGGGATGCACACGGCGTCGCAGTCGCCGAGCTGGCGCCTGGCGCCCTCGGGGGTGCGGCAGTCGTCGGAGGTGACCCATTTGATCTTGACACGGGCCCGGTTGGCGAAGCCGCCCGCGCGCAGCGCCTCGGTGACCGACAGGTAGGCGTCGGGCAGGTCGATGTACTTGCCGACCAGCGCCACGGTGACCTCGTGGTCGGGCTCGTGGACGCGGCGCAGCAGGTCCTCCCACTGGGTCCAGTCCACGTCGCGGAAGGGCAGGTCGAGCTTGCGCACGACGTAGGCGTCCAGGCCCTCGGAGTGGATGACCTTGGGGATGTCGTAGATGGAGCGGGCGTCCTTGCAGGCGACGACGGCCGCGTCGTCCACGTCGCACATCAGCCCGATCTTCCGCTTGATGGAGACGGGCACGTCGCGGTCGGCCCGCAGCACGATCGCGTCGGGCTGGATACCGATGTTGCGCAGCGCGGCGACGGAGTGCTGGGTGGGCTTGGTCTTCAGCTCGCCCGAGGGGCCAATGTAGGGCAGCAGCGAGATGTGCACGACGAAGACGTTGTCGCGGCCCACCTCGTGGCGGACCTGGCGGACGGCCTCCAGGAACGGCAGCGACTCGATGTCGCCGACGGTGCCGCCGACCTCGGTGATGACGACGTCCACGTCGTCAGTGGCCATGCGGCGGATGCGGCTCTTGATCTCGTTGGTGATGTGCGGGATCACCTGCACGGTGTCCCCCAGGTACTCGCCGCGCCGCTCCTTGGCGATGACCGTGGAGTAGACCTGGCCCGTGGTGACGTTGGCGGTGCCGTCGAGGTCGACGTCGAGGAACCGCTCGTAGTGGCCGATGTCCAGGTCGGTCTCGGCGCCGTCGTTGGTGACGAACACCTCACCGTGCTGGAAGGGGTTCATCGTGCCCGGGTCGACGTTCAGGTAGGGGTCGAGCTTTTGCATGGTGACCCGCAGACCCCGGGCCTTGAGCAGGGCGCCCAGGCTGGAGGCGGTGAGCCCCTTGCCGAGCGAGGAGGCGACCCCCCCGGTGACGAAGAGGTGCTTGGTCGTCATGGACGAAGGCGGCATGGCCAAGAGGGGGCTCCCGTGGTCGCTTGGTGGGGTGCGGAGGCTGCATCCTGGAGGGGTGTCCGGGTGGGGCCTCGCTGCGGTTCGGGGGGCTGGCGTCTCGAACAGATCGCGTTCGCGGCCCACCGCTCCACGGGCTACCAGCGTAACAGTGCCGCGGGTCCCGTGCCGCTGCCGAGGTCGGCGGCGCCGCCGGGGAAGCCGTCACACGCCCCCCAGGGTGACGGTGGAGTCGCAGCAGGTGAACGCGGACCGAAGGTCACCCCATCGGCGCAGCCGGACTCAGCCGACCGTCGGGCGGAAGGGATCCCAGCGTCGTATCCTGCACGGACACTTGCCAAGGACAGGCAGAAACACACAGGTCAACCAGCACGTCCCACGGGGGCGTCGCCGTTCGTTTTTCGTTCGACTGGAGATGCACGTGGCTGGGCGCATCGAGGATTACGCACTCATCGGGGATATGCAGACAGCTGCCCTTGTGGGCAGAGACGGAGCGGTGGACTGGCTGTGTCTGCCCCGCTTCGACTCCCATGCCGTCTTCGCGGGCCTCCTCGGCACCGAGGAGCACGGATTGTGGCGGGTGGGCCCGGCCCACCCCGCGGGCGGCGACCCGCCACGGGCCGACCGCCGCCGCTACCGGGGGGACTCACTCGTACTGGAGTCGGAATGGGACACCCCCAGGGGGACGGTCCGCATCATCGATTTCATGCCTCCGCGTGAGGACCACGCGCCGCAGCTGGTGCGGATCGTGGAGGGCGTCAGCGGCCGGGTGCGGATGCGCTCGTCGCTGCGGATGCGGTTCTCCTACGGCTGGGTCGTGCCGTGGGTGCACAAGCAGGGGCAGCGCACGGCCGCGGTCGCCGGGCCCGACTCGGTGTGGCTGGACACCGAGGTCGACAGCTACGGCAAGGACCTGACGACCTACTCCGACTTCACCGTCGGCCCCGGCGACCGGGTGGCGCTGACGATCAGCTGGGAGGCGTCGCACCGCGAGCCGCCGCCGCTCCCCGAGCCGGAGGAGGCGCTGCGCACCACCGAGGAGTTCTGGCGCGACTGGGTCGAGACGTGCACCTACCACGGGCCCTACCGGGAGGCCGTGGTCCGTTCGCTGATCACGCTGAAGGCGCTCACCTACGCGCCGACCGGTGGGATCGTCGCCGCACCGACCACGTCGCTGCCCGAGGCGATCGGCGGAGAGCGCAACTGGGACTACCGCTTCACCTGGCTGCGCGACGCGGCCATCACCCTCTCCTCCCTGCTGCGCACCGGATACCGCGAGGAGGCGCGGGCCTGGCGCGAATGGCTGCTGCGCGCGGTGGCGGGCGACCCGGAGAACCTCCAGATCATGTACGGCATCGCGGGCGAACGCGAGCTGTCCGAGGCCGAGTTGACCTGGCTGCCGGGCTACGAGAACTCGCAGCCGGTACGCGTCGGCAACGGCGCGGCGGGCCAGCTCCAGCTGGACGTCTACGGCGAGGTCGTCGAGGCCCTGCACCTGGGCCACATGACGGGGCTGGCCCGCAACGACTACGCGCAGCTCCTCCAGCTGAAGCTCATCGGCTATCTGGAGGACCACTGGGACGAGCCCGACGAGGGCATCTGGGAGGTGCGCGGTCCGCGCCGGCACTTCGTCCACTCGAAGGTGATGGCCTGGGTGGCCGTCGACCGCACGGTCAAGATGATCGAGGCGGGCGACGTGGACGGCCCGGTCGAGCGCTGGCGCAACCTGCGCGACGAGATCCACCGCGAGGTGTGCGAGAAGGGCTACGACAAGGAACGCAACACGTTCACGCAGTCCTACGGCTCCCGGGAGCTGGACGCCTCGCTGCTGCTGATCCCGCAGATGGGCTTCCTGCCGCCGGACGACAAGCGGGTGATCGGCACCATCGAGGCCATCCAGCGGGAGCTGTCGACCGAGGACGGTTTCGTGCTGCGCTACCCGACCAGCGCGGAGGCGGGGCCCGACGGCGAGCCGTGCGAGAACCTGGACGGGCTCGCGGGCGAGGAGGGAGCCTTCCTGGCCTGCTCGTTCTGGCTCGCCGACGACCTGGCGATGATCGGCCGGGTCGACGAGGCACGGAAGCTGTTCGAGAAGCTGCTGGCCCTGCGCAACGACGTGGGCCTGCTGGCGGAGGAGTGGGACTCGGGCAACCAGCGGCAGGTGGGCAACTTCCCGCAGGCCTTCAGCCATGTCCCGCTGATCGACACGGCCCTGCGGCTGACCGCCTCGGGGGCCTACGGGGTCTGAGACGTCGGGGCCTTGGATCCACAGGTCCGGGGCCCGGCGGAAGAGCGAAGTGCGAGCGCCCGGCGCCCACAGGCGTACCGGGCGCACTGCTGTGTCCGCGGGGGCCGCGGCCCCCGCCGGAGCGTTCCGCTGCGCGGCGGCCTTCCGGTGCGCGGCGGCGTTCCGTGCGCGGCGGCGTTCCGGGTCAGTGTCCGGCCGCCGCCTCGGTGAGTTCGTCGTAGAGGCTGAGGACCTGGGCCGCGGCATCGTCCTCGGTGGGCCACGTACGGGCACGGGCGCGGCCCGCCCTGGACAGCTCCGCGCGGCGGCCCTGATCGGTCAGCAGGGTCAGCACGGCGGCCGCCAGCGAGTCGGCGTCGCCCCAGGGCACCAGCACGGCGGCGTCCGAGACGAGTTCGGGGACGCCGCCGCCGTCAGCCGCCACCAGCGGCACGCCGGAGCGCAGGGCTTCCTGGGCGACCAGCGAGCGGCCCTGGCAGCGGCCCGGCACCAGCGCCACGTCGGCGCCCGCCAGCAGCCGCAGCGCGTCGTCGCGCCGGCCCAGCAGCCGGGCGGGCAGCGCCTCGCGGTCGATGCGGCGCTGCAGCGCGGCCCGCTGCGGCCCCTCCCCCGCCAGGGCGAGCAGCGGCGGCGGATCGAGCCCGCGCCAGGCGCGCGAGGCGGTCAGCGCCGTCTCGTGCCCGCTCCGCCCGTCCAGGCGCCCGACGGCCATGACCAGCGGCCGGTCGAGCGCGCCGATGCCCGCACGCACCTTGTGGAGCAGCGCCTCCGCGCCGTCCGCCCCGTCGTCGGCCGAGCCGTCGGGCGAGCCTGCGCGCGGTCCCTCGAAGGGGATGGGCGCCGGGGCCAGCCGCACGTCGCGAGCGCCGCTGCGGCGCGCCGCGTCGACCAGCGCCGTGGTGGCGCCGAGCACGACGGTCGCCGCGCGGGCGACACGCCGGGCCAGCAGCCTGACCACCAGCTCGCGGGCGGCGTCGGCGCGGGTGGGACGGTCGGGCCCGGGGCCGGGACCCGGCGGGGCGTGCCAGCTGACGACGAGGGGGGTGTACCGGCGCCCCGACCCGAGCGCGAGGGCGGCCAGCAGCCCGGCGTGCGGCCCGTGTGCGTGCACGAGGTCGGCGTCCTGGCACACGGCGCGCAGCGAGACGGCCGTCTCGGCTTCCGTGCGGCCTCGCAGCACCCGCACGTCCGCTCCGGTTCCGGTGAAGGCGTGCCGCAGCGTGGGGTCGTGCCGGGAGCAGACGGTGATCCGTGCGCCGCGGGCGGTCAACCCCTGGGCGAGGGAGCGGGCGTAGGCCGTCGTGTCCGCCGAGGGGCTGCCGTCGCCGTCCGGGCCTTCGGCGCCGCCCAGCAGGTGCACGGCGTGCGTCGGCCGCGCGCCGACCGGTGACCGGCGCGGGGCGGGGGTGCGGCTCGGGCTCACGGCAGGCGGGCTTTCTCCGGTGGCGGGTGGGGAGGCCTGCCCAGGATGCCAGGTAACGCCTGCCGGGCACGCCGCGGCGGGGTCGTGGCCGGCCCCGGTCGGCGCCACAGCACGGCGGCACTCGGCCACTCTCACTCACACGGGCGACGGCGCGCATGCCGCGCCGCGCGCCGGTGCCCGGCTTCGATGCGCCACCCGCTCGCGCCGCCGCACGCCCTCCTCGGGCCTCCGGCTCGGCGCCCAGCCGACCGGGGTCGGCCCGGCCGACCCGGGCCGACCCGCTGCGCCACCGCTGTGCTCCCTCGCGGGCGGCGCCCAGGGCCGGGACCGGGCTCAGCCTCCCGCGCGGGCCGCTTCCAGCAGCTCCTCGGCGTGCGCGCGGGCGAGTTCGGAGTCCTCCTGGCCGGCGAGCATGCGGGAGAGTTCGCGGATCCTGTCCTCACCCTCCATCGCCCGCACGCCGCTGCGGGTCACAGAACCGTCGTCGGTCTTGTGCACCACCAGGTGCCGGTCGGCGAACGCGGCGACCTGGGGCAGGTGCGTGACGACCACCACCTGGGCCGACCTGGCCAGCCGCGCGAGCCTGCGGCCCACCTCCACGGCCGCCTTGCCGCCGACGCCCGCGTCCACCTCGTCGAACAGATAGGTCGGTACGGGGTCGGAGTCGGCGAAGACGACCTCGACCGCGAGCATCACCCGGGACAGCTCGCCGCCCGAGGCGCCCTTGGCGACGGGCCGGGGCGGAGCGCCCGGGTGCGGCGCGAGCAGCAGTTCGACCTCGTCGGTGCCGTGCGGGCCGAACGCCAGGGTGCGCCCCCCGACGTCGAGCCCGTCGGGGTCCTCGGTGTGCTTGAGGTCGAAGGAGACCCGCGCGTGCGGCATCGCCAGCTCGGCCAGTTCCTCCGTGACGGCGTCGGCGAACCGCTTGGCGGCGTCCGTACGGGCCTCGGTGAGCGTACGGGCGAGCTCGGCGAGTTCGGTGCGCAGCGCGTCGCGCTCGGCGCCCAGCTCGCCGATCCGGTCGTCGTCCCCCTCCAGTTCGGCCAGCCGCTCGGCGCTCTGCCCGGCCCACTCCAGGACGGCCGTGAGGTCCTCGCCGTACTTGCGGGTGAGCTGCGCCAGGACCGCGCGGCGCTCCTCGACGGCGGCCAGCCGCAGCGGGTCGGCGTCCAGGTCGTCGGCGTAACCGGCCAGTTCGCCCGCGATGTCGGAGAGCAGGATGTGCACCTCGCCCAGCCGGTCGGCGAGCGTGGCGAGCGCCGGATCGTGGGCCCTTACCGCCTCCAGCGCGCGGTGGGCCCCCGCCACGAGGGTGGCGGCCTCCACGCCCTCGGGGTCGGCGGGGTCCCCCGCCAGGGCACCGTGCGCGGTGGTGGCGGCGGAGGCCAGAGCCTCGGCGTGCCCGAGCCGTTCGGCCTCGGCCGCCAGGTCGGTGTCCTCACCCGGCTGCGGCTCGGCGGCCTCGATCTCCTGGATGCCGAAGCGCAGCAGGTCGGCCTCCTGGGCGCGCTCGCGGGCGCGGGTGGTCAGCTCGGTCAGCTCGGCGGCGACGGTGCGCAGTCTGCGATAGGCGTCGCGGTAGGCGGTCAGCGGCCCGGCCACGGCCGCTCCCGCGTAGCGGTCGAGCGCCTCGCGCTGCCGGGCGGCGCGCAGCAGGCCCTGCTGGTCGGTCTGGCCGTGCACGGCCACCAGGTCGTCGCTCAGCTCCGCCAGCAGCCCGACCGGCACCGAGCGCCCGCCCACGTGCGCGCGCGAGCGGCCCTCGGCCGAGATGGTGCGGCTGACCAGCAGGGCGCCCTCGTCCAGCTCGGCGCCGGCCTCCTCGGCGCGGCGGGCGGCCGACGCCTCAGGCCGCACGGCGATCCGTCCCTCGACGACGGCCGACTTGGCACCGACCCGCACCAGCGCGGCGTCGGCACGTCCGCCCAGCAGCAGTCCGAGGCTGGTGACGACCATGGTTTTGCCCGCACCGGTCTCACCGGTCACCGCGGTGAAGCCGGGCGACAGCTCGACAACGGCGTCGTCGATTACGCCCAGGGCCTTGATCCGCATCTCCTCCAACACGGATACGACCATACGAGGTTCCGCCACGGTGGCCACACCTGTGGTCCGGGTGGTAGCCGGATCGGGGGGCCGTGAGCCGGGCCCTGACCGCCGCGGAAGGGTCTTGCCCACGGTCCGGGACGCCCGCTTTTCCGCACGTACGTACGACGGTCACCCCTGCGTGTTCGGGCGGCTTTGCCCGGTTCCCTCCCTGCGGCGGGCCGGCCCACGGGCCGCACGGCGACACCGCGTGATGACGGCGGCGGGTGTGCCGACCCTCACCGCGAGCGGCCCACGACGAGCGGAGCGCCGCCCCGGCGCGGCCGCGTCCCGGAGGGGCGCGGGGAGCTGCTCCCCCCTGGGGGCACCTAGCGGGGCGCTCCGCGCCAGCCGGTGACCGGAAGGGCGAACTTGGCCACGAGACGGTCCGTGAACGAGGCGTGATGCAGCCGGGCCAGCCGCACAGGGACGGCGCCGCGCCGCACCTCCACCCGCGCGCCGGAGGGCAGCTCGACGCTGCGCCGCCCGTCGGCCCACAGGACGCCGTGCGGCGTCTGCGGCTGGACCTCGACGGCCAGCACCGAGTCCGGTGCCGTCACCAGCGGCTTGGCGAACAGCGCGTGCGCGCTGATGGGCACCATCAGCAGCGCCTCCACCTCGGGCCACACCACGGGGCCGCCCGCCGAGAAGGCGTAGGCGGTGGAGCCCGTGGGTGTGGCGCACACCACACCGTCCCCGCCGAAGCTGGAGACGGGGCGGCCGTCGACCTCGATGACGACCTCCAGCATCCGCTCGCGGGCCGCCTTCTCCACGGAGACCTCGTTCAGTGCCCAGTCGGCGTGCACGATCTGGCCGCCGCTGCGGCCGCTGGTGCCCAGCCCGCCGTTGCGCACCAGCACGTCGAGCGTCATCCGCTCCTCGACCTCGTAGGCGCGGGAGACGACACGGTCGACGACCTTGTCCAGATCGTCCCGCTCGGCCTCGGCCAGGAAACCGACCCGGCCCAGGTTGACGCCGAGCATGGGGACGCCGGAGGCGCGGGCGAACTCCGCGCCGCGCAGCAGCGTCCCGTCACCGCCGAGCACCACGAGCAGTTCGCAGCCCTCGGCGGCGTCCGGCTTGGCGGTGACCGTCTCGACCGGGTCGGGCAGCGGCAGGTCGGCGGCCTCGTCCGCCAGCACGCGGACGCCGATACCGCAGCGCAGCAGGCCCTGGACAACCAGTTCGGCGCTGCGCACGGCGGCGGGCCTGCCGGTGTGGGCGAGGAGGAAGACCGTACGGTCGCCGTCGGGGTGCGCGGGGACCGCACCGGCGGTGCCGGGCGCCGTGGAGCACGGGGTGGGCGGTGTGGATCGCGTCGCTCGGCTGTCCTCGGTCACTTGGGCCCCTCCGCCACCGCTCGGTCGACCGCCGCCGGGTCGAGGTCGTCGGCCCCGGCGCGCAGCCACAGAAAGTATTCGACGTTTCCCGAAGGCCCGGGGAGCGGGCTCGAGGTGACACCCAGCGCGCCCAGACCCAGGGCCGCCGCGTGTCCGGCGACCGTCCGCACGGCCTCGGCACGCAGCTGCGGGCTGCGCACGACTCCGCCGCTGCCCAGCCTTTCCCTGCCCACTTCGAACTGCGGTTTCACCATCAGCACCAGGTCGGCTTCCGGCGCCGCGCAGCGCACCAGCGCGGGCAGGACGAGACCCAGGGGGATGAACGAGAGGTCCCCCACGACGAGTTCCACCGGCTGGGAGCCGATGTCCTCCAGCGTCAGCTCCCGCACGTTCGTCCGGTCCTTGACGGTGACGCGCTCGTCACGCTGGAGCGACCAGGCCAGCTGTCCGTAGCCGACGTCCACCGCGACGACGTGGCCCGCGCCGGCGCGCAGCAGCACGTCGGTGAAGCCACCGGTCGAGGCGCCGGCGTCCAGCGCCCTGCGGCCCTGAACGCGCAGCCCGCGGGGGACGAACGCCTCCAGCGCACCGGCGAGCTTGTGGCCGCCGCGGGAGACGTAGTCCGGGTCGTTCGCGTCCTCCCTGACGACCAGCGCGGCGCTGGTCTCGACCTGGGTGGCGGCCTTGGCGGCGACGTTGCCGCCGACCGTGACCCGCCCCGCGGCGATCAACTGCCCGGCGTGCTCCCGGGAACGGGCGAGGCTGCGGCGCACCAGCTCCGCGTCGAGTCGGCGTCGTGCCACGGTTCAGCTCCGGGGGGTGTGGGGGCGGTCCAGCGCGGCCAGGGTCTCCCGCAGGCCGCGGTGCACATCTTCGTACACCTCCTGGTGGCCCGACACGGCGAGGTGGTCGGCGTCCTCCAGACGCCTGAGCCGCTCGTCGACGGGGGCGTGCCCCGTGGGGCGCACGCCGATGCCCAGCGGCGTGGGGCCTTCGCCGCTTCCCTCGGCGCTCCCTGTGTCGGCTTCCGGAGCCGGCTCGCCGGGCGGTCCCGCACCGTCCCGGGGCTGGACGGGCTGCTCCGGGACACCGCCCGACGGCCCTCCCGCGCCGGCCTCGGGGCGTCCGCTGCCGTCCCCTGTCCGGTGCTGGTCAAAGGCGTATCCGGGGCCGGTCCCCTGCGCGAACTCGCTCATGCCCCGACGCTACCTTCCGGGTGTGACATCGGGGGCGACGGATCAGCGGCGCGCTGCGGGCACCACCAGCGGGGTGCCGGTCTCCGGGTCGTCGATGACGCGGCAGGGCATGCCGAAGACCTCTTCCACCAGCTGCGCGGTCACCACCTCGCGCGGTGCGCCCTGCGCGACGATCCGGCCTTCCCGCATGGCGATCAGGTGGGTGGCGTAGCGGGCGGCGTGGTTGAGGTCGTGCAGCACGGCGACGAGGGTGCGGCCCTCCTCCTCGTGCAGCCGTGCGCACAGGTCGAGAATCTCGATCTGGTGGGCGATGTCCAGGTAGGTGGTGGGCTCGTCCAGCAGCAGCAGCGGCGTCTGCTGGGCGAGGGCCATGGCGATCCACACGCGCTGCCGCTGCCCGCCGGAGAGCTCGTCCACGAAGCGGTCGCCGAGCCCGTCGACGCCGGTGGCCGCCATCGACTCGGCGACCACGGACTCGTCGTCCCGCGACCACTGGCGCAGCAGTCCCTGGTGCGGGTAGCGGCCGCGGGCGACCAGGTCGCCGACGGTGATGCCGTCGGGCGCGATGGAGGACTGGGGCAACAGGCCCAGGGTGCGGGCGAGCGCCTTGGCCTGCATGCCGGCGATGTCCTCGCCGTCCAGCAGCACCTGTCCGGCGGCGGGCTTGAGCATCCGGGAGAGGGCTCGCAGCAGGGTGGACTTGCCGCAGGCGTTGGGGCCGACGACCACCGTGAAGGACTGGTGGGGCACCGCCACGTCCAGTTCGCTGGCGATGGTGCGCTGGTCGTAGGCGAGAGTGAGGTTGTGGCCCGTGAGCCGGGCAGCCGTGGTGTCCCGCTGCGCGGCGCCGTCGCCGGTGACCCGGTCCTGTGCGTCTGTCGCGGTCGTCATTACCGTGCCCGCCTCCGTCGTGTCCGTTCGTGCGTCGGTGTCCCCAGGGCCGCGCGCGCCCGCGAGCCCGTTCGTGCCCGTGCTGCTGTTCGGGCCCGTACGGCTCCTCGTGCCCGTACGGTCGCGGCTCGTGCCCGTGCGGCCGCTCATATCCGTCCCGCCTTGCGTTCGGTGGCCAGCAGCCACACCAGGTAGCCGCCGCCCACCACGCCGGTGACCACGCCGACCGGCAGCTGATGGTCGCCGAAGGCCCGCTGGGCGACCAGGTCGGCGCAGATCAGCAGGGCCGCGCCCATGCACAGCGAGGGCAGCAGGTTGGGCCCCGGCGACTTGGTGAGCCGCCGGGCGACCTGCGGGGCCACCAGGGCGACGAAGGCGACGGGCCCGGCCGCCGCGGCCGAGAGCGCCACCAGCAGGACCGCCGCGCCGAGCAGCGCCAGCCGGGTGCGCTCGACGCGGACGCCGAGCGCGGCGGCGGCGTCGTCGCCCATCTCCATCATCCGCAGCGCTCGCGCACAGCCGAGCAGTACCAGTGGGACGAGGACGGCCATGCCGAGGGCGAGCGGCAGTACGTCGTCCCAGCCGCGCCCGTCCAGGGTGCCGGTCATCCACAGCACCGCGCGGGAGGCGTCGGTGATGTCGGCGCGGGTGATCAGGTAGCTGTTGACGCCGGTCAGGATGGCGGTCATGCCGACGCCGACGAGGACCAGCCGGAAGCCGTGCAACCCGCCCTTCCAGGCGAGGGCGTAGATCAGCACGCCGGTGACCAGGGCCCCGACGACGGCGCCGCCCGCGAGGAAGGCGCTGCCGCCGCCCGCCAGCACGATGACCACCAGCGCCCCCGCGGACGCCCCGGTGGTGAAGCCGAGGATGTCGGGGCTGCCGAGCGGGTTGCGTACGACGGCCTGGAAGACGGCCCCGCACAGGCCGAGACCCGCGCCGACGAGCAGCGCGGTGACGGTGCGCGGCAGCCGCAGCTCGTTGACGATGAAGGCGTCGGCCGGGTCGCCCTGGCCGATCAGGGTGCGGACCACCTCGTCCGGCGCCATCGGGTACTCGCCGCTGCCGATCGCCAGGACGGCGGCGACCACCGCGAGCACCACGCAGCCGGCGCCGACGAGCAGCGCGCGCGGCCGGTAGCTGACGGACAGGCCGCCGGGGGTGCGTATGACGCTCATGCCTGTGCCACCCTCCGCCTGCGCACGAAGTAGAGGAAGAACGGACCGCCGAGCACGACGGTCACGATGCCGACCTGGAGTTCGCTGGGCCGCCCCAGCACCCGTCCGAGGATGTCGGCTGCCAGCAGCAGCACCGGGGACAGGACGGCGCAGTACGGCAGCATCCAGCGCTGGTCGGGCCCGGTCAGCGCGCGCACCATGTGCGGCACCATCAGCCCGACGAACACGATGGGCCCGCACGCGGCGGTGGCCGCTCCGCACAGCAGGGTGATGGCCACGATGGCGGCGACACGGGTGCGGGTGGGCCGGGAGCCGAGGGCGCGGGCCGCGTCGTCGCCGAGGGCGAGCGCGTTCAGCGGCCGGGCCAGCGCCAGGGCGATCAGCGCGCCGACGACGATGAAGGGCAGCGCCGAGGTGACCGTCGCGTCCTGGGCGCGGGCCAGCGAGCCGACCTGCCAGAACCGCATCCGGTCCAGCGAGGCGGTGTCCATGAGCTGGACGGCGCTCACGTAGGAGACCAGCGCGGCGTTGAGCGCCGTACCCGCGAGCGCGAGCCGGGCCGGGGTGGCGCCGCGGCCGCCGCCGACGGCGTAGACGAGCACCGAGACGGCGGCCGCTCCCAGGAAGGCGAAGCCGATGTAGCCGGTGTAGCCGGCGACCCCGAAGAAGGAGATCGCGGTGACGACGGCGGCGGCGGCGCCCGCGTTGATGCCCAGCAGTCCCGGGTCGGCCAGGGGGTTGCGGGTGAGCGCCTGCATCACGCCGCCCGCCAGGCCGAGCGCGACCCCGGCCAGCAGGCCGAGGAGGGTGCGGGGCAGCCGCATCTCGTGGACGACGGTCCAGCTCGCCGAGCCGCTGTCGACCAGCCCCGACCAGGCGTCGCCCAGGGAGAGCGGGCGGGCGCCGAAGGCGAGGCTGAGCAGCAGGACGACCAGCAGGAGGAGGAGGGAAGCCAGCAGTCCGGCGGCGCGCGCGAGGGGCGCCCGTGCGCGCTCGGGCCGATCCGGTTCGGCGTCCGGCGGCTGACCGGCCGTCGAACCCCCGTACGCCTTCGGGGACTTGGTGAGAGTCACGTACCCGCTCCGGTCGGGGCCGGGAGAAGGGACCGCCCGGCCACTGGACAACAACAACTTTGGTTAGGTTAGCCTAACTGCGAACGCGGTCCCATGGCCGCCCCGCAGTGACGTCCGCGGCATGCCCGCGGTGCGTCCTCAGCAACGCGAGAGAAGGCCCGTGACAATGCCCAGCTCCTCCTCCCTGCCCCACCTTTCGCGCCGCGGCCTGCTGGCCGCGGGTGGCGTCGCCGGTCTCGGGGCGCTGCTGGCCGCCTGCGGCGGCGAGGGATCGGGCTCGGGTTCGGGCGGCGGCTCGAAGGGCGACGGCTGGTCCTTCACCGACGGCCGGGGCAAGAAGGTCGGCCTCGACGCGGTTCCCGAGCGCATCGTGGCCTACGTCGGCACGGCGGCGGCGCTGTGGGACTTCGGCATCCGGGACAAGGTCGTCGGCGTCTTCGGGCCGACCAAGCAGAAGAACGGCGAGCCCGACGTCCTCGCGGGCGACATGGACATCTCCAAGCTGTCGGTCATCGGCAACGCCTTCGGCGAGTTCGACCTGGAGAAGTACGCCAAGACCCGTCCCCAGCTGCTGATCAGCAACATGTACGTCAAGGGCGAGTTCTTCTATGTCCCCGCCGAGAGCAAGGACAAGATCTTCAAGCTGGCGCCGCAGGTGGCCATGAACGCGGCGCACGTGTCGATGGTCGAGGTCATCCAGCAGTTCGGCAAGCTCGCCGAGTCGCTGGGCGCGGACCTGAAGTCGAAGTCCAACGCGGCGGCCAAGACCCGCTTCGAGAAGGCCGCCGAGCGGCTGCGCAAGGCCGCCAAGAGCGGTATCCGCGTGATGGCGGCCGCCGGCGCCGCCGACCTGTTCTACGTCTCGCACCCGGACGCCAACTCCGACCTGACGTACTTCAAGGAGCTCGGCGTCGACCTCGTCACCCCCAAAAAGCTCAACGAGCAGGGCTTCTTCGAGGAGCTGAGCTGGGAGAACGCCGACAAGTACGACGCCGACCTGATCATCCTGGACAACCGCACCCAGTCCCTCCAGCCCAAGGCGCTCACCTCGAAGCCGTCCTGGAACGACCTTCCCGCCGTCAAGGCCGGGCAGGTCGCGCAGTGGGCGGCCGAGCCCCGCTTCTCCTACGCGGGCGCCGCGCCGCTGCTGGAGGACCTCGCGGAGGCGATCGAGAAGGCCAAGAAGCTCCGTTGACCGACCGCCGGTGGCCCCGCGACGGAACGGGGCCACGGGCACACCGCTGAGCGGCGGCCGACAGGCCGCCGGCACGTCCTTCGACCCGCACACCCCTCACGGGAGGAGCAGACACGATGAGCCAGGTCTCCCAGGCGCGGCCCGCGCCCGCCGCCGCACCGTTCCAGTTCTTCGACCTGCACGTCGTACGGACCCGGGCGCTGGGCCCGACCATGCTGCGGATCACCTTCGGCGGCGAGGGTCTTGACCGCTTCGCCTCCGGCGGGCGGGACCAGCGCTTCAAACTGTTCCTGCCGCAGCCGGGCCAGACCGCGCCGGTGGTGCCCACCGAGGCGGGAGAGGCCTGGTTCCCGGCCTGGCGCGCGATGGACGAGAACATCCGCGGCATCATGCGCAGCTACACGGTGCGGGCGCTGCGGCGGGGCAGCGAGTACGGCGCGGCCGACGAGCTCGACGTCGACTTCGCGCTGCACGGCGAGATCGGCCCCGCCTCCCGCTGGGCGCTGCGCGCCGCGCCCGGTGACCGGGTCACGCTGCTCGGTCCCGTCGTCGAGGACAACGGCGGCGTCGACTTCCGGCCGCCCGCCGGCACCGACTGGGTGCTGCTGAGCGGCGACGAGACGGCGCTGCCCGCACTCGGCGCCATCCTGGAGTGGCTGCCGGCCGGGATGCCCGTGCGGGTGTTCGCCGAGGTGCCGCACCTCCAGGACGTCCAGGACCTGCCGACCGTCTCCAACGCGCGGATCACCTGGCTGGTGCGCGACGAGGCGGCCGGCGCCTCGCGGGCCGACCGGATGGTGGAGTCGGTCCGCTCCGCGCAGCTGCCCGAAGGGACGCCGTACGCCTGGCTCGCGGGCGAGTCCGGCACCGTCAAGACGCTGCGGCGCCACCTGGTGCGCGAGCGCGGGTTCGACCGCAGGGCCGTGAAGTTCACCGGCTACTGGCGGCTGGGCGCGAGCGAGGAGCAGCTGGTGGCCGAGGCGCTGGCGGCCACCGCCGCCTGATCTTCCCCCCGGGGGGGGCGACCGCGGCCGCCCCCCGCCCCCCCGCGGCTCCTTCCGCACGGGACGGTCGCGGCCCGTCCCCGGGCCCCTGCCGCCCCGTGCGGCTCACAGCTCCAGCCGGGCCAGGGGCTCGTCCGCGTCGAGGCGGCACGTCGCGTCGCCGGCCGCCGACCAGGCGGCCGCGCACAGCGCGCGCAGGCCGTCCTCGGGCGCTCCCTCACCCTCCAGCCGCAGCCGGCTCGCCTCGGCGTGCGCGCTCCAGCCGCCGCAGGTGAAACCCGCGCCGGCGTCGCCGCTCACCGCGGGATGCGGCTCCAGCAGGCCGCGCAGATCGCGGGCCACGTAGGTGGGGCGGTGCACGGGCCCCGCGGCCAGCAGCGCTGCCGCGTCGGTGACCCCGGTGAGGACGAGCAGCGAGTCCACGCGCCCCGCGCGAGCCCCCTCGATGTCGGTGTCGAGCCGGTCGCCGACGACCAGGGGCCGCCGCGCGCCGGTACGGATGATGGACTCCCGGTGCATCGGGGGCAGCGGCTTGCCCGCGACCTGCGGCTCGGGCGGGTGCCGCATCCAGCGGGTGGCGAGCCGTACGACCTCCACGGCCGAGCCGTTGCCCGGGGCGATGCCGCGCCCGCTGGGGATGGTCAGATCGGTGTTGGAGGCGAACCACGGCACGCCGCGCTGCACCGCCAGCGCGGCCTCCACCAGCCGCCCCCACTCCATGCCGGGCCCGCCGTAGCCCTGCGCCACGGCGGCGGGCTCCTCGTCGGCCGACTCGACGACGGTCAGGCCGCGCTCCCGGAGCGCCACCCGCAGCCCCTCGGCGCCGACGGCGAGCACGCGCGCGCCCTCGGGCAGCTGTTCGGCGACGAGCCGGGCGACCGCCTGGGCCGAGGTGACGATCTCGTCAGGTCCCGCTGCCACGCCCAGCTCGGTCAGGTGCGTGGCGACGGTCTGCGGGGTGCGGGCCGCGTTGTTGGTGACGTAGGCGAGGCGCACGCCGCTCTCCCGCGCTGCGGCCAGGGAATCGACGGCGTGCGGCAGCGCCTCGCCCCCGGCGTAGACCACTCCGTCCAGGTCGAGCAGTGCGGTGTCGTAGCACTCGTGCAGCGGGCGCTCGCTGGGCTGCGGACGGGTCGCGGCCGCTTGAGCTGAGGGGCTGGCGTGCATGGGGGCTCGCTTTCTCGTGGTACTCCGGGCGCCTTCGCCGCGTGGCCGGGAGGCGCCGGCGCCGGGCGCGCACGGCGCCGGCGCCGTCTGGAATCCTCCCCCACGTCCCACCGGGCCCCGCCACCGCGCGCCCCCTGTGCCCCGCTCCCGGCCCCACCTGGCACCGTCATACGATGCACGGATGACCGCCCGAGGCCTTCGACTCGCTCCGTTCCGGGGACTGCGCTACGCGCCGGAGAAGGTCAGCAGCCTCGCTGCCGTGACCTCCCCGCCGTACGACGTGGTGGTCAGGCCTGACGGGCTGCGGCAGCTGGAGACGGCCGACCCGTACAACATCGTGCGGCTCATCCTCCCCCAGGCCGCTGACCCCGAGGTGCGGCACCGCCAGGCGGCCGAGACGCTGCGCCGCTGGCAGGCCGACGGCGTACTGGTCCACGATCCGCTTCCCGCGCTGTACGTGTACGAGCAGCGCGAGGGCGAGCTGTTGCAGCGCGGTCTCATCGGGGCGCTGCGGCTCACCCCGCCCGAGGACGGCATCGTGCTGCCCCACGAGGACGTCATAGCGGAGGTCGTCGCCGACCGTGCCGCGCTGATGCGCCAGATGGCGGCCAACCCCGAGCCGCTGCTGCTCTCCTACCGGGGCAGCGGCTCGAGGACGGGTGCCACGGCCGTCATCGAGCGGGCGACGCGGCGCCCGCCGCTGGTGGCGACGACGACCGAGGACGGCTTCTCGCACCGGCTGTGGGCGGTCACGGACCCGGCCGAGCTCGCCGCGGTCGACGCCGACCTGTCCGTGCGGCGTGCGCTGATCGCGGACGGCCACCACCGCTGGGCGACGTATCTGCGGCTGCGCGAGGAGCAGGGGCAGCGGGCCGCGTCCTCCCCCGCCGCGCCCTCCCCCTGGGACCACGGCCTGGTGCTGCTGGTCGATACGGCGCGCTATCCGCTCCAGGTGCGGGCCATCCACCGGGTGCTGCCCAGGCTGCCGCTGGAGAAGGCGCTCGACCTGCTCTCCCGCGCGGGGGAGGAGTTCGGGCAGCGGGGTGCCTTCCGGGTGCGCCGGCTCCGGGTGCCGCAGGCGGAGGCGCTGCGCGCGCTGGACGAGACGGCAGGCAACGCCTTCCTGCTGAGCGCGGGTGACGGCTTCTTCCACCTGCTCGACAGGCCGGCTCCCGAGCTGCTGGAGCGGACGGTTCCGGCGGGGCGGCCGGCGGCGTGGCGGGAGCTGGACGCGACGGTTTTGCACGCGACGCTGCTGGACGCCGTCTGGCAGGTCCCGGACTCCCCGGCGGACATCGGTTACCTGCACCACACCGAGGCCGCGCTCAGCCAGGCTGCGGCGCGGGGCGGCACGGCCGTGCTGATGCGGCCTGTCGTCGAGGAGAGGGTGCGGGCGCTGGCCGAGCAGGGCGTCACGATGCCGCGTAAGTCCACTTCGTTCGGCCCGAAACCGGCCACCGGACTCGTGCTGCGCACTCTGGCCGACGCACCGCACTGACCAGCACGGCCGCCTCGGCCACCGGCTGCCGCGGCGTCCCACACCCTCTCCCCCATACGGGCATTGCCGCGCAATTCCGCCCTGCCCGAGCGGTGCGCGGCTGACCGAGGAGTCCCCCTTGCACGCCGACTGACCGGCCCGGTTAGGCTAGCCTTACCTGACCGCGCGAGCCGCGCGGTGTGCCACGTCCGTGTCAGGAGGACACTTCATGAGCAGCAGGTCCCACCTGCTCAACGACAGGACAGCGGAGCACTACAGGCGCTCCCTGCACGACGGTGTCGAGCGCGTCGCCGCGAAACTCGCCGGCGCCGGACAACCCTTCACCGGCGTCACCCCGGCGGAGCTCGCCCCCACCGTCTCCGCCGTCGATCTGGAGCAACCCCTGGGCACGGCCCGCGAGGCGCTGGACGAGCTGGAGCGGGTGTACCTGCGCGACGCCGTCTACTTCCACCACCCCCGCTACCTCGCGCACCTCAACTGCCCCGTGGTGATACCCGCGGTCCTCGGCGAAGCGGTCATCTCCGCGGTCAACTCCTCGCTGGACACCTGGGACCAGAGCGCGGGCGGCACCCTGATCGAGCGCCGCCTCGTCGAGTGGACGGCGCAGCGCATCGGCTTCGGGCGGGCCGCGGACGGCATCTTCACCAGCGGCGGCTCCCAGTCCAACCTCCAGGCGCTGCTGCTGGCCCGCGAGGAGACCTGCCGGCTGGTGCGCAAGAACTCCGAGACGTCGCCGAGCACCCCGCAGATCCTGCCGCAGCTGCGCATCCTCACCTCCGAGTGCAGCCACTTCAGCATCGAGAAGTCGGCGGTCCTGCTCGGCCTGGGCCCCGAGGCCGTCATCCCGGTCGCCTGCGACGAGCGGCGCCGGATGCGCGCGGACGCGCTCGCGGAGCAACTGGCACGCTGCGAGAGCGCGGGCCAGACGGTGATGGCCGTCGTCGCCACGGCGGGCACCACCGACTTCGGCAGCATCGACCCGCTGCCAGACGTCGCCGACCTGTGCGCGGCGGCGGGCGTCTGGCTGCACGTGGACGCCGCCTACGGCTGCGGGCTGCTCGCCTCACGGCGCCGCCGCGCGCTGCTGACGGGCATCGAGCGCGCCGACTCGGTGACGGTCGACTACCACAAGTCGTTCTTCCAGCCGGTCTCCTCCAGCGCCGTCCTGGTCAGGGACAAGGACACCCTGCGCCACGTCACCTACCACGCCGACTACCTCAACCCCACCCACAGCGTCGAGAAGGGCCTGCCCAACCAGGTCGACAAATCGATCCAGACGACGCGCCGCTTCGACGCGCTCAAGCTGTGGATGACCCTGCGCGTCATGGGCGCCGACGCCGTGGGCGAACTCTTCGACGAGGTGGTCGACCGCGCCGCGGACGCCTGGAAACTGCTCGACGCCGACGACAGGTTCGAGGTCGTCGTCACCCCCGAGCTGTCCACCCTCGTCTTCCGCTACGTCCCCGCGGGCGACCCGGACGGGGCCGGCACCGACCAGGCCCTCACCGACCAGGCCAACCTGCACGCGCGCGACGCCCTGTTCGCCTCGGGCGAGGCCCTCGTCGCCGGCACCGTGGTCGACGGCCGCCACCACCTCAAGTTCACTCTGCTCAACCCCGAGACCTCACTGGCCGACATCGCCACCGTCCTCGACCTGATCGCCGGCCACGCCGGACGGTACCTCGAGGCCCACGGCCACGCCCCCGCCCTCAGCGCCGCCCAGGCCTGACCCCCACGACCTCCCCACACCCCGGAGCCCCGACGTGACCCACGACGCCCCCGTACACGACTTCGTCGCCATCGGCCTGGGCCCCTTCAACCTGGGCCTCGCCTGCCTGACCGAGCCGATACCGGACCTGAACGGCGTCTTCCTCGACGACAAGCCGGAGTTCACCTGGCACCCGGGCATGATGCTGGAGGACAGCACCCTCCAGACGCCTTTCATGTCCGACCTGGTCACCCTCGCGGACCCGACCTCGCCGTTCTCCTTCCTCAACTACCTCAAGGAATCCGGACGGCTCTACTCGTTCTACATACGCGAGAGCTTCTACCCGCTCCGCGCCGAGTTCAGCGACTACTGCCGCTGGGCCGCCGAACGGCTCGCGGACGGCACCGTGCGCTTCGGCCACCGCGTCGTCGACGTCGCACACGACGAGAGCGACGGGCTCTACACCGTCCACGCCGAGCACCTGCCCACGGGCGAGCGGCGCACCTTCCGCGCGCCGAAACTCATCCTGGGCACCGGCACCCCGCCCTACCTGCCCGAACCCTGCCAGGACCTCGGCGGCGACCTGATCCACAACTCCCGCTACCTGGAAGCCAAGGAAGCCCTCCAGAAGAAGAAGAGCATCACCCTGGTGGGCAGCGGCCAGAGCGCCGCCGAGATCTACTACGACCTCCTCCAGGACATCGACGCCCACGGCTACGCGCTCAACTGGCTGACCCGCTCCCCCCGCTTCTTCCCCCTCGAATACACCAAGCTGACGCTGGAGATGACCTCGCCGGAGTACGTGGACTACTTCCACTCCCTCCCACCCGACACCCGCGACGACCTCGTCGCCTCGCAGAAGAACCTCTACAAGGGCATCAACTCCGAGCTGATCGACGCCATCTTCGACCTGCTCTACCAGAAGAACCGCGTCCGCTCCTGCCCCACCCGGCTGATGACCAACACCGCGCTGACCGACGCCTCCTACGACGCGGCCGCCGGCACCTACACCCTCGGACTGCGCCAGGAAGAGCAGAAGCGCGACTTCTCCCTCACCACCGAGGGCCTCATCCTGGCCACCGGCTACCGCTACCAGCGCCCCGCCTTCCTCGACGCGATCGCCGACCGCATCGAGTGGGACCCGCGCGGACGCTTCGCCGTCCGCCGCGACTACAGCGTCGACACCGCGGGGCAGGAGATCTACGTACAGAACGCGGAGCTGCACACCCACGGCTTCGTCGCCCCCGACCTGGGCATGGCCGCCTACCGCAACTCCAGCATCGTCCGCGCGCTGCTCGGCCGCGAGGTGTACCCGATCGAGCGGTCCATCGCCTTCCAGGAGTTCGCCGCCCCCCTGGCCGACGGCACGCCCGCCACCGAAGCGGAGGCCGCCCTGTGACCACCGCCGACGCCCCCGTCTTCACCCGCACCGACGCGGAACTGGGCTCCTTCTCCCTCCGCCCCGTTAACCCGCTCACCGACGCCGAGCTGCTGCACACCTGGGTCACCCACCCCAAGGCGGCGTTCTACCTGCTACAGGACGCGACACTCCCCGACGTCGAACGCGAGTTCATGGACATCGCCGCCTCGCCCCACCACGACGCCTTCCTCGGCCGGCACAACGGCGAACCCGCCTTCCTGATGGAACGCTACGACCCGCGCCACGTCGAACTCGCCGGCCTCTACCCGCACGCCGACGGCGACATCGGCATGCACTTCCTGTGCGCCCCCGCCCAAGAGCCCGTGCACGGCTTCACCCGTGCCGTCCTCACCACCGTCATGGCGATGCTCTTCTCCGACCCCGGCGCCCACCGCGTCGTCGTCGAACCCGACGTGCGCAACACCGCCGTCCACGCCCTCAACGAAGCGGTCGGCTTCCGCGCCGAGACCACCCTCACCAAGCCGGAGAAGGAAGCCCTCCTCAGCTTCTGCACTCACGAGCAGTTCCAGGCCGCCACAGGAGTGACCCCCGCATGAGCCTCCCCACCACCCCGCAGCCCACCCCACCGCACGCGGCCGTCAGCCACCTCACCCCCGAACGCTGGGCCCACGCCACCCGACTCCTGGTGCGCAAGGCTCTGGCCGAGTTCACCCACGAGCGGCTGCTGACCCCGGCACCGCTCGACGAGACGGAACAGGGGGACGCGCAGGGGAACGCTCAGGAAGACGCGCCCCACGGGAACGGCGCACGCCGATACGCCGTGCGCTGTGACGACGGCGCCACCGAGTACCGCTTCACCGCCCGCCGCTTCGCCCTCGACCACTGGCAGGTCGAGGCCGACAGCATCAGCCGCCACCACGACGGCGCGGAACTCCCCCTCGACGCGCTCGCCTTCATCACCGAACTGCGGACCTCACTCGGCCTCGGCGACGACATCCTCCCCGTCTACCTGGAGGAGATCAGCTCCACCCTGGCCAGCACCGCGTACAAACTCGCGGCGCCCCACACCACCGCGGCCGAACTCGCCGCCGCCGGCTTCCAGGACATCGAAGCCGGCATGACCGAGGGCCACCCCTGCTTCATCGCCAACAACGGCCGCCTCGGCTTCGACATCGCCGAGTACCGCGCCTACGCCCCCGAGACCGGCTCCCCCGTCCGGCTCATCTGGCTCGCCGCACGCCGCGACCGCACCACCTTCACCGCCTGCGCCGACCTCACCTACGACAAACTCGTCCTCTCCGAGCTCTCCGGCACCACACTCCGCCGCTTCTCCGCCGCCCTGACCGAACAGGGCCTGGACCTGGACGACTACTACCTCGTGCCCGTCCACCCCTGGCAGTGGTGGAACAAACTGTCGGTCACCTTCGCCGCCGAGGTCGCCCAGCGCCACCTGGTGCCGCTCGGCCACGGCGACGACGAACACCTCGCACAGCAGTCCATCCGCACCTTCTTCAACGCCACCCAGCCCACCAAGCACTACGTGAAGACCGCGCTCTCCGTCCTCAACATGGGCTTCCTGCGCGGCCTGTCCGCCTCCTACATGGAAGCGACCCCGGCCATCAACGACTGGCTGGCCGACCTCGTGTCCCGCGACGAGACGCTCCGCGCCACCGGCCTCGGCGTCCTGCGCGAACGCGCCGCCGTCGGCTACCACCCCGCCCCCTACGAGGCAGCCGCCCCCAAGGGCTCCCCCTACCTGAAGATGCTCGCCGCGCTGTGGCGCGAGAGCCCCATGCCGTTCCTGCACGACGGCGAGAAGCCCGCCACCATGGCCTCGCTCCTGCACACCGACCGCGACGGCAACTCCCTGGCCGCCGCCCTCATCCACAGCTCAGGGCTCGAACCCACCGAGTGGCTGCGCTCCTACCTGACCGCCTACCTCACGCCGCTGCTGCACTGCTTCTACGCCTACGACCTGGTGTTCATGCCGCACGGCGAGAACGTCATCCTCGTCCTGGACGACCAGGGCGTTCCCCGCCGGGCCCTCTTCAAGGACCTGGCCGAGGAGATCGCCGTCATGAGCGAGGACGCCGAACTCCCCACCGAGGTCGAGCGCATCCGCGCCGACGTCCCCGAGGACATGAAGATCCTCTCCCTCTTCACGGACGTCTTCGACTGCTTCTTCCGCTTCCTCGCACCCGTCCTGGACACGGCCGGCATCCTCGACGAGGACACCTTCTGGGCCACCGTCGCCGACGTCGCCAAGGAGTACCAGAAGTCCACCCCGCACCTGGCCGAGCGCCACGCACGCTACGACCTGTTCGCGGACGAGTTCGCCCTCTCCTGCCTCAACCGCCTCCAGCTGCGCAACAACCAGCAGATGGTCGACCTCCAGGACCCCGCCGGGGCGCTCCAGCTCACCGGCACCCTGAAGAACCCGCTGGCCGCGCACAGGTGAGCACGAGCGCGCGGTGAGCACGAGCGCGCGGTGAGCACGAGCGCGCGGTGAGCACGAGCTTGCGGTGAGAAAGAGCGCGTAACGAGTACGAGGGGCGGGCCCCGTTCGGGACCGCCCCTCGTACTCGTTGTCCGGCTTGCTCGGCTGTCGGCAGTACACCCGCGCGGGTGCGCGGGAACCCCGTGCGGTCGGGGTCAGCCCTCCGAGGCCGGCCCCTCGCCGCTCCGCCCGCTCCCGTCGGCGGTCCCGTTCGCGTCGTCCCCGTCGTCCCGGTCGTCCTCGTCGTCCCCGTCCAGAGCGTCGATGAACTCCACACCGTCCAGCTCGGCAAGCCGGTCCGAGGCATCCGTCACACCGCTCTGATCGGCCTCCAAGGTCTTGGCGAACCACTCACGCGCCTCATCCTCACGACCGACCTCGAGCAACGCGTCCGCGTACGCGTACCGCAGCCGCGCCGTCCACGGCTGCACGGACGTGGACGCCAGCTCCGGGCTCTGCAACGTCACCACCGCGGCATCCGCCTGCCCCATGTCACGCCGCGCCCCCGCCGCGACGAGCCGCATCTCGACCTGCCCCGCCTTGTCGAGCTGCTGCACCTCGGGCTCGCCCGCCATGGCCAACGCCTTCTCGGGACGCCCCAGACCGCGCTCGCAGTCCGCCATCACCGGCCACAGATGCTGCAGCCCGGTCATCCGCCGCGCGGCCCGGAACTCCGCCAACGCCTCCGCGTACTTCTCCACCGCGTACGCGGCGAAACCCGCCGCCTCGCGCACCGACGGCACCCTCGATGCCAGCCGCAGCGCCACCTTCGCGTACGCGTACGCCCGCTCGGGGTCCTCGTCCAGCAGCCGCGCCACCATCACCAGGTTCCGCGCGACGTCCTCGGCCAGCGTCTTCGGCAGGCTCTTCAGCTCCTGCTTGACGTCCTTGTCCAGCTCCTCGCCGGTGACGTCCTCGTCGATCGGCAGCCGCCGCAACGGCTCACGGTCCTGCCGGTCGCGGCCACGCTCCCGATCGTCCCGCCCGCACGGCCGCCCACGATCGCCGCCACCGCGCCGGAAGCCGCCCGACCGGTCGTCGTCCCGCCGGAAACCACCCCGGCGCTCGTCCCGACGGTCCCGGCCACCGCCCTGGCCCCCGTACGGCCGACGCCCACGGTCACGCCCCTCGTCCCGCCGAGCCCCGGGCCCGCCCTGCGGACGACCCCTGTCGCGGTCGCGGTCGCCATCACGGCTGCGCCCCCTGTCGCGGTCGTCGCGGCGGTAGGAGTCGCGCTCACGGCTGTGATCGCGGTCGCGGTCGCGGTCATCCCGACGGTACGAGCCGCGGTCGCGGTCGTCACGGCGGTACGGGCTGCGGTCACGGTCGCGGTCGTCACGGCGGTACGAGCTGCGGTCGCGATCGCGGTCGCGGTCGTCACGGCGGAACGAGCCACGGTCGCGGTCGCGGTCGTCGCGACGGAACGAGCCACGGTCGCGGTCGCGGTCGTCGCGACGGAACGAACCACGGTCGCGGTCGCGGTCGTCGCGACGGAACGGGCTGCGGTCACGGTCGCGGTCGTCACGGCGGTAGGAACCCCCCTGGCGGTCGTCGCGACGGGAGAAGGAACGGTCGCCGTCGCGTCGGGGCCCCTGGCCCCGACGTTCGTCCCGCCCCTCGCGCGGACGGTCGTCACGGGGACGGTCGTCGCGGGAGAAGCCACCACCGGAGCGCTGAGGCCGGCCGCGGTCGCCCCGCCCGCCGCGCGCATCGCGCCCGTCCCTGTCGTCCGAGCGGTAGCCACCGCCGGAGCGGAAACCCCCACCGCGGCCACCGCGGCCGCCGTCCTCACGCCGCGGGCCGCGCGGACCACCCGAGCGGGGAGCGTCATCGCGGCGCGGGCCGGAGCCGGACTGCCGTGGCCGGCGTTCTGGGCGGTCGCGGTCGTCGGAGGAGCTGGGGGACATCGACGTGACTCCTGTCTGCGGTGCCTGTACACGATTCTCGCGCAGGCAGTGGAACAACGCTCTCCGAGAATGCGGAGAGAAAACAAAAAAAGACCCTTGGCCTCCAGCGCATGCACGCTGGAGGCCAAGGGCCATAAAGATTGTTCGGCGGCGTCCTACTCTCCCACACGCTCCCGCATGCAGTACCATCGGCGCTGAAAGGCTTAGCTTCCGGGTTCGGAATGTAACCGGGCGTTTCCCTCACGCTATGACCACCGAAACTCTGATCGGTCACCGGATCTCGATCCAGTCCCGGTCTCAAAGCGCACAAGCACACTCGTGTTGAGAGTGCGGTTGTTGTCTCAGAACCCACACAGTGGACGCGAGCCTCTATGGACAAGCCCTCGGCCTATTAGTACCGGTCACCTCCACCCATTACTGGGCTTCCAGATCCGGCCTATCAACCCCGTCATCTCCAGGGAGCCTTACCCTCTCAAAGGAGGCAGGAGTCCTCATCTCGAAGCAGGCTTCCCGCTTAGATGCTTTCAGCGGTTATCCTTCCCGAACGTAGCCAACCAGCCATGCCCTTGGCAGAACAACTGGCACACCAGAGGTCCGTCCGTCCCGGTCCTCTCGTACTAGGGACAGCCCTTCTCAAGACTCCAACGCGCGCAGCGGATAGGGACCGAACTGTCTCACGACGTTCTAAACCCAGCTCGCGTACCGCTTTAATGGGCGAACAGCCCAACCCTTGGGACCGACTCCAGCCCCAGGATGCGACGAGCCGACATCGAGGTGCCAAACCATCCCGTCGATATGGACTCTTGGGGAAGATCAGCCTGTTATCCCCGGGGTACCTTTTATCCGTTGAGCGACGGCGCTTCCACAAGCCACCGCCGGATCACTAGTCCCGACTTTCGTCCCTGCTCGACCCGTCAGTCTCACAGTCAAGCTCCCTTGTGCACTTACACTCACCACCTGATGACCAACCAGGCTGAGGGAACCTTTGGGCGCCTCCGTTACCATTTAGGAGGCAACCGCCCCAGTTAAACTACCCACCAGACACTGTCCCCGATCCGGATCACGGACCCAGGTTAGACATCCAGCACGACCAGAGTGGTATTTCAACAACGACTCCACGAACACTGGCGTGCCCGCATCACAGTCTCCCACCTATCCTACACAAGCCGAACCGAACACCAATATCAAGCTATAGTAAAGGTCCCGGGGTCTTTCCGTCCTGCTGCGCGAAACGAGCATCTTTACTCGTAGTGCAATTTCACCGGGTCTATGGTTGAGACAGTCAAGAAGTCGTTACGCCATTCGTGCAGGTCGGAACTTACCCGACAAGGAATTTCGCTACCTTAGGATGGTTATAGTTACCACCGCCGTTTACTGGCGCTTAAGTTCTCAGCTTCACCACACCGAAATGTGACTAACCGGTCCCCTTAACGTTCCAGCACCGGGCAGGCGTCAGTCCGTATACCTCGCCTTACGGCTTCGCACGGACCTGTGTTTTTAGTAAACAGTCGCTTCTCGCTGGTCTCTGCGGCCACCCCCAGCTCACACTGCAAAAGTGATCACCAGGTGTGGCCCCCCTTCTCCCGAAGTTACGGGGGCATTTTGCCGAGTTCCTTAACCATAGTTCACCCGAACGCCTCGGTATTCTCTACCAGACCACCTGAGTCGGTTTAGGGTACGGGCCGCCACACACCTCGCTAGAGGCTTTTCTCGACAGCACAGGATCATCCACTTCACCACAAACGGCTCGGCATCAGGTCTCACCCCTGTAACGAGGAACGGATTTACCTACTCCTCGGGCTACACCCTTACCCCGGGACAACCACCGCCCGGGATGGACTACCTCACTGCGTCACCCCATCACTCACCTACTACAGACTTGGACCGTCGGCTCCACCACTCCCGAAACCAGCAAAGCCGCACGGACG
This sequence comes from Streptomyces tubbatahanensis, assembly GCF_022699385.1. NCBI lineage: Bacteria > Bacillati > Actinomycetota > Actinomycetes > Kitasatosporales > Streptomycetaceae > Streptomyces > Streptomyces tubbatahanensis. Next base: position 1,617,100 of record NZ_CP093846.1, read on the forward strand.
GTTTCACGGACTTAGCATCACCTGATTCGATGTTGATCGCTGCATAGCGGGTACCGGAATATCAACCGGTTCTCCATCGACTACGCCTGTCGGCCTCGCCTTAGGTCCCGACTTACCCTGGGCAGATCAGCTTGACCCAGGAACCCTTAGTCAATCGGCGCACACGTTTCTCACGCATGTATCGCTACTCATGCCTGCATTCTCACTCGTGAACCATCCACAACTCGCTTCCACGGCTGCTTCACCCGGCACACGACGCTCCCCTACCCACCCCACACAGCCGTTAGGGCTCCCATGTGAGTGACACGACTTCGGCGGTGTACTTGAGCCCCGCTACATTGTCGGCGCGGAATCACTTGACCAGTGAGCTATTACGCACTCTTTCAAGGATGGCTGCTTCTAAGCCAACCTCCTGGTTGTCTCTGCGACTCCACATCCTTTCCCACTTAGCACACGCTTAGGGGCCTTAGTCGATGCTCTGGGCTGTTTCCCTCTCGACCATGGAGCTTATCCCCCACAGTCTCACTGCCGCGCTCTCACTTACCGGCATTCGGAGTTTGGCTAAGGTCAGTAACCCGGTAAGGCCCATCGCCTATCCAGTGCTCTACCTCCGGCAAGAAACACACGACGCTGCACCTAAATGCATTTCGGGGAGAACCAGCTATCACGGAGTTTGATTGGCCTTTCACCCCTAACCACAGGTCATCCCCCAGGTTTTCAACCCTGGTGGGTTCGGGCCTCCACGAAGTCTTACCTCCGCTTCACCCTGCCCATGGCTAGATCACTCCGCTTCGGGTCTTGAACACGCTACTCAAACGCCCTCTTCGGACTCGCTTTCGCTACGGCTCCCCCACACGGGTTAACCTCGCAACATGCCGCAAACTCGCAGGCTCATTCTTCAAAAGGCACGCAGTCACGACGCACCAAGAAAACTCGATGCGCGACGCTCCCACGGCTTGTAGGCACACGGTTTCAGGTACTCTTTCACTCCGCTCCCGCGGTACTTTTCACCATTCCCTCACGGTACTATCCGCTATCGGTCACCAGGGAATATTTAGGCTTAACGGGTGGTCCCGCCAGATTCACACAGGATTTCTCGGGCCCCATGCTACTTGGGTGGCTCCCAAACGAGCCGCTGACATTTCAGCTACGGGGGTCTTACCCTCTACGCCGGGCCTTTCGCATGCCCTTCGCCTACATCAACGGTTTCTCACTCGCCTCATGGCCGGCAGACCATAAAAGAAAGCTCCCACAACCCCGCATGCGCAACCCCTGCCGGGTCTCACACACATACGGTTTAGCCTCCTCCGGTTTCGCTCACCACTACTCCCGGAATCACGGTTGTTTTCTCTTCCTACGGGTACTGAGATGTTTCACTTCCCCGCGTTCCCTCCACACCGCCTATACATTCAGCGGCAGGTGACAGCCCATGACGACTGCCGGGTTCCCCCATTCGGACACCCCCGGATCACAGCTCGGTTGACAACTCCCCGGGGTCTATCGCGGCCTCCCACGTCCTTCATCGGTTCCTGGTGCCAAGGCATCCACCGTGCGCCCTTAAAAACTTGGCCACAGATGCTCGCGTCCACTGTGCAGTTCTCAAACAACAACCAGCCACCCACCACCCCCAACCACAGCTGGAGTTCACTGGGACCGGCACACCGAAGGGCGGGCAACAGCCCGCACCCTCAGACACCCAACAGCGCGCCCGACATCCCCCCCGCCACCGTGTTCCACGCTCCGAAGAGCAGTACTAACAACACCAGTGAACCAGTGCCGAATAGTCAACGTTCCACCCATGAGCGACCAGCATCAGACACGCGCTGATGTACTGGCGTCTGGACCACCACCACGTGGCGGCCAGGTGCTCCTTAGAAAGGAGGTGATCCAGCCGCACCTTCCGGTACGGCTACCTTGTTACGACTTCGTCCCAATCGCCAGTCCCACCTTCGACGATTCCCTCCCCGCAAGGGGGTTGGGCCACCGGCTTCGGGTGTTACCGACTTTCGTGACGTGACGGGCGGTGTGTACAAGGCCCGGGAACGTATTCACCGCAGCAATGCTGATCTGCGATTACTAGCGACTCCGACTTCATGGGGTCGAGTTGCAGACCCCAATCCGAACTGAGACCGGCTTTTTGAGATTCGCTCCACCTCACGGCATCGCAGCTCATTGTACCGGCCATTGTAGCACGTGTGCAGCCCAAGACATAAGGGGCATGATGACTTGACGTCGTCCCCACCTTCCTCCGAGTTGACCCCGGCAGTCTCCCGTGAGTCCCCGTCACCCCGAAAGGCACGCTGGCAACACAGGATAAGGGTTGCGCTCGTTGCGGGACTTAACCCAACATCTCACGACACGAGCTGACGACAGCCATGCACCACCTGTACACCGACCCAAAGGGGGCGACCATCTCTGGCCGTTTCCGGTGTATGTCAAGCCTTGGTAAGGTTCTTCGCGTTGCGTCGAATTAAGCCACATGCTCCGCCGCTTGTGCGGGCCCCCGTCAATTCCTTTGAGTTTTAGCCTTGCGGCCGTACTCCCCAGGCGGGGAACTTAATGCGTTAGCTGCGGCACGGACGACGTGGAATGTCGCCCACACCTAGTTCCCAACGTTTACGGCGTGGACTACCAGGGTATCTAATCCTGTTCGCTCCCCACGCTTTCGCTCCTCAGCGTCAGTATCGGCCCAGAGATCCGCCTTCGCCACCGGTGTTCCTCCTGATATCTGCGCATTTCACCGCTACACCAGGAATTCCGATCTCCCCTACCGAACTCTAGCCTGCCCGTATCGAATGCAGACCCGGGGTTAAGCCCCGGGCTTTCACATCCGACGCGACAGGCCGCCTACGAGCTCTTTACGCCCAATAATTCCGGACAACGCTCGCACCCTACGTATTACCGCGGCTGCTGGCACGTAGTTAGCCGGTGCTTCTTCTGCAGGTACCGTCACTTGCGCTTCTTCCCTGCTGAAAGAGGTTTACAACCCGAAGGCCGTCATCCCTCACGCGGCGTCGCTGCATCAGGCTTGCGCCCATTGTGCAATATTCCCCACTGCTGCCTCCCGTAGGAGTCTGGGCCGTGTCTCAGTCCCAGTGTGGCCGGTCGCCCTCTCAGGCCGGCTACCCGTCGTCGCCTTGGTAGGCCATCACCCCACCAACAAGCTGATAGGCCGCGGGCTCATCCTGCACCGCCGGAGCTTTCCACACGGAGACCATGCGATCCCGTGTCATATCCGGTATTAGACCCCGTTTCCAGGGCTTGTCCCAGAGTGCAGGGCAGATTGCCCACGTGTTACTCACCCGTTCGCCACTAATCCCCCACCGAAGCGGGTTCATCGTTCGACTTGCATGTGTTAAGCACGCCGCCAGCGTTCGTCCTGAGCCAGGATCAAACTCTCCGTGAATGCTTGCATCATCCACAGGAAGAGCGGAACAGGCCGGAGGAATAATCCAACCCGTTCACAGCGTCCTCGCTGTCATATGTTTCAAAGGAACCTCAACCCACCGGAAACCCGGCAGGTCGGGGTATCAACATATCTGGCGTTGACTTTTGGCACGCTGTTGAGTTCTCAAGGAACGGACGCTTCCTTCGAAACCAATCGGCACTGACAATGCAGCACCGGTTTCTCCGGACGTTTGCCCTTTCGGTGTTCACTACTTTAGCTCGTTCTCCCCGAGACTCATAATCGAGTCTTTCCAAGTCGTTTTTCGGCGCACCGAAAGCGACCCCGGCGAAGGGGTATACGTTCTGAGGTAGTGATGTGCCGCTTTTCGTCCGGGGGCGCTCTCACTGGGCTGGAAGCCCGTGGCAAGCCGTCCCGTCTTCAGCGGCTCGGTCTACGTTAGGGGGTCGAGCGGTTCGCGTCAAGCGCCGGGCGGCGGTGCCGTGGTTTGTGGGGGCGGTAGGGGCTGACCGTCGGATCGTCGGCGAGCCAGAAGCGCCAGGGGTGGTGGGCGCCCTCTCCGCCGACTCCGGTGCGGGGACCGTTGCGTACCGCGTCGGCGTCACCCGGCTCTCCGGCGAGGACGCTCAGCGGCGCGGTGGCGTCGTGGGAGCACACGTCGGCGCCGTTCAGCTCGCGGTCCACGGCCAGTGCCGTGGCGAGGCGGGCAGGGCCCTTGGCGAGTTCCGCGTCCTTGCGGGCCTTGGGCCGGCGATGCCTGGCCTCGTCCACCCCTTCGAGTACCTCACCCGCGCGGATCAGCACACCGCCGGCATGCCCCTCAGGGCCGCAGACGAGGTTCAGGCTGTACCACATGCCGTAGATGAAATAGACGTACGCGTGGCCCGGGGGGCCGAACATCGAGGCGTTGCGTGCGGTCTTGCCCCGGTAGGCGTGGGAGCCGGGGTCGGCCTCACCCGCGTACGCCTCGACCTCCGTGATGCGCAACTGCATGCGCCCCTGCGGCGTCGTGCGTAGCAGGATGCGGCCGAGGAGCTCGGGAGCGACATCCAGGACAGGACGGTCGAAGAAGGTTCGGGGGAGGTACGGGTGGTCGCCGGTCGTGCTGGGGTTGCTGTCTCGGCCTGCGATCATGCCCTCCGAGCGTACAAGAACCGCGCGCATGAGAACGGCGCGGAGGAGCGGCGTGCGAGCGCCGCGCTACGAGAACTGGCCGCGCTTCCGCCGGGAAGCCGGATGGGGAGGACGAGGGATGGGCTTCAAGAAGCTGTTCGCGAGCATGGGTATGGGCAGCGCGTCCGTCGACACCGTGCTGCACGAGCCGCACGCCGTACCCGGGGGCGTGGTCCAGGGTGAGGTGCGGATCGAGGGCGGCTCCGTCGAGCAGGAGATCCAGGCGTTGTCCGTGGGTCTGCAGGCCCGGGTCGAGGTGGAGACGAACGACGGCGAGACGCATCAGAACATCGAGTTCGGTACCCAGCAGCTCGGTGGCGAGCTGACCCTGCACGAGGGCGCTTCGCACGTGGTGCCCTTCAGCCTCGAGGTTCCGTGGGAGACGCCGGTCACCACGTTCCTGGGGCAGCAGCTGCGGGGGATGCAGCTGGGCGTGTGCACGGAGCTGGCGATCGCGCGGGCCGTGGACTCGACCGACCTGGACCCGGTGGAGATCCACCCGCTGCCCGCGCAGCAGGCGATTCTGGACGCGTTCGGGCAGCTGGGCTTCCGCTTCAAGTCGGCGGACATGGAGAAGGGGCACATCCGCAACACGCGGCAGCGGCTGCCCTTCTACCAGGAGATCGAGTTCTACGCGCCGCAGCAGTACCGCGGGCTCAACCAGGTCGAGCTGTCCTTTGTCGCGGACTCGCGGGGGATGGACGTGGTGCTGGAGATGGACAAGAAGCCGGGGTTGTTCTCGGAGGGCAGTGACACCTTCCGCGCGTTCCCCGTGGACTTCGACACCTATCAGCAGACGGACTGGGCCGGGTACCTCAACCAGTGGCTGGCCGAGGTCGGCGGGAAGCGCAACTGGTTCTGACGCGGTCGGGGGCGGTGCGGCCCCGCTCGCCCCTTCCAGCCGGACGCCGGCTGCGGCGCACCGCGGCCCCGCTCAGCCCAGCAGGATGCTGAGCGGGGTCTCGCGTACCGCCCAGAAGCCGACGGCGGCGGTGAAGACCTCCGCGGCGGCGGCCGCGTCCTCGGGGTCGGCCGCTTCGAACTCCGTCCAGCCGGTGGCCAGGAACAGGTAGCCGCGGGTCTCGCCCCACCAGGACAGGTCGGTGAGGAGGTCGGCGAGGGCGTCCCAGTTGCGGCCGAAGTAGTCGGGGAGTTCCAGTCCGGTGGCGCAACGCTCCATGAAGTCGGCCTTGTTGCCGACGCCGGTCAGGTCCACGACCGCGTCGAACCAGCCGGCTGCGTCCGCCTGCATGAGGGCGTCGGGCCCCACGGAGGGGAACCGGTAGACGCCGGGGGGCACCGAGGCGTCGAAGAGGCCGGGAAGGTCGGCCTGGGGCAGCTCGGGCAGTTCCACGGGGCTGGTCATCTCATACCACCGCTTCGGGTCTCGTCGTGGTCACTCGCTCGAAGGCGCCCGCGGCTGCGGGCGTGGGGCTGGGGTGTACGGGGCGTGCTTACGCACCCTGGACATGGTGGCAAAGAGAGGCTGCCTCGATCGTTAGGCTGGCCGGTACAGCGATTCGCGTGACGAGGAGGTTTCGACGTGACCGACCAGCAACGGCGCCCGCTACCCCATGACTTCCACCCCCCGGTGCCGTCGATTCGTGTGGTGAGCGACGATCTGGCGGACGGCGGCCATCTGGGTTCCGCACAGGTGTACGCGGAGGGGAACACCTCTCCGCACCTGCGGTGGGAAGGCGCCCCGGAGGGGACGAAGAGCTACGCCGTGACGTGCTTCGACCCGGACGCGCCGACCGGCAGCGGTTTCTGGCACTGGTCCGTCTTCGACATCCCGGCCTCGGTGACCGAGCTGCCCGCGGGTGCCGGCACGGGTGAGATGAAGGGGCTCCCCGAGGGGGCCGTGCACGTGCGCAACGACTTCGGGACGCGGGACTTCGGCGGAGCCGCGCCGCCGCCCGGGGACGGGCCGCACCGCTACGTGTTCACCGTCTACGCCGTGGACGCGGAGAAGCTCGGTCCCGACGCCGGTGCGACGCCCGCCTTCGTCGGGTTCAACCTGCGCTTCCACACGCTGGCGCGGGGGCACGCCATCGCCGAGTACGAGATCCCTGCGGAGGGCTGACCGACAGTTCGGCTCCGCGACTGACCGGCAGCCCGGCTCCCCGGAAGAGTGGAAGGCCGGCTCCCCGGGAGAGCGGGAGACCGGCTTCCGGCCGGCTGGCCGGAACAATTCCGTTGCGCCGCGCCTCGTGCGCGGCGCAACGTGTATCCGGGCAGTCGGCACCGTGGCGCGGTACGCCACCGCGAGCGGGGACGGCTGGCGCTCATCGACGCCGCCGTCCGCCGGAGTCCGGCCGGGGGTCGGACGACCGCGCCGGCTGCCTCCGACGCCCCTCCCCGGCCGCCCGCCCCCCTGGGCACTCGCGCCCTTTTCTCTCCCGCGCTCCTCCTCCCCGGCCTCTCCCGCGCTCCCGGCGGCCGGCCGTACGCCCCGTCTTCCCGTCTCCCCGTCTTCCCGGGGCTCTCCCCTGCCTCGACGACCTGGTGTTCCCGGGCTCTTCACGCGCCGTACAGCGGGCAGAAATTGCGTTGTCGGCCTGCGGGGACAGCGGCACAGTGGAGCCACCCCGGCGCGGGGGCGCACGGGGTGAAAGCGGAGGAACCGGTAGAGAAGCCGAAGGAATCGGGAAAGACCGAGGGATCCGAGGGGTCCAAGGGGAGGCGGGCGGGATGCGGGAGACGTTGGTGCTCAACGCGAGCTTCGAGCCGCTGTCGACGGTGTCGCTGCGGCGTGCCGTGGTGCTCGTAATGCGGGAGAAGGCCGTCGTCGAGCAGTCGCATCCCGGGCTGAGGGTGCGCGCGGCGCAGCTGGAGATACCGGTGCCACAGGTGATCAGGCTGCGCAGGTTCGTGAGAGTGCCGTTCCGACAACGGGCGTCGTGGTCGCGGCGGGGTGTGCTGGTGCGGGACCGGCACAGGTGTGCGTACTGCGGGCGCCGGGCGACCACGGTGGACCACGTCGTCCCGCGGTCGCACGGGGGCGGCGACACGTGGCTGAACACGGTCGCCGCGTGTGCGGCGGACAACCACAGGAAGGCGGACCGTACGCCCGCGCAGGCGGGGATGCGGCTGCTGGTGAAGCCGTTCGAGCCGACGCCCGCGGACTCCCTGCTGCTGGCGCTGGGCCTCGGGGAGGGCGACACGCTGCCCGAGTGGCTGACGGTGCCGGCGGCCACGGCGTGAGACCCCTTCCGCGGCCCGCGCCCGGACGGCGGCAGGGGCTTCGCCGGCCGGGGCGGTCCCCCTCGGGTCAGTCCAGTATCAGCTGAACGATGGCGACCAGGCCGACGGCGACGATGACGCCGCGGAGCACCCCGGGGGCCAGCTTGCGTCCGATGCGGGCGCCGAGCTGGCCCCCGGCCGCCGATCCGAGCGCGATTAGCAGGACGGCCGTCCAGTCGACGTCGGCGACGAAGATGAAGAAGACGGCGGCGACGCCGTTGACGACGGCTCCGAGGACGTTCTTGACGGCGTTGATGCGTTGCAGGTCGTCGTTGAGCAGCAGCCCCATCAGCGCCACGTAGATGACGCCCTGCGCGGCGCCGAAGTATCCGCCGTAGGCGCTGGCGACCAGGATGCCGCTCTGGAGGGGGACGCCGCCGTGCGGGTGTCCTGTGCTGTCCTTGCGTGCGCGTCGGCGGCGGACGGCGGCGGCCAGCCGTGGCTGGAAGACGACGAGGACGAGCGCGACCGCGATCAGCACCGGGACGATCATGTCGAAGGCGCTGCTGGGGAGGGTGAGCAGCAGGATCGCGCCGGTCAGTCCGCCGAGGAGGGCGACGCCGCCGAGCCGCAGGACGCGGCCGCGCTGGCCGCGCAGCTCCCTGCGGTATCCGATGGCTCCGCTGACGGAGCCGGGGACGAGACCGATGGTGTTGGAGACGTTGGCGGTCACCGGCGGCAGGCCGACCGCGAGCAGGACGGGGAAGGTGATGAGGGTGCCGGAGCCGACGACGGTGTTGATGCCGCCGGCGGCGATTCCCGCGGCACAGACGGCGACTGCCTCCCATATGGTCACGCGAAGCCCCTCCGGTGATCGGTGTCAGTGCCACTGATCATGCCCGAGGGGCGGGTGCGTGCGTGCGCCGCGTCCGGCTTCCGGACGAACGCGCTTCCCTGGCGGTGGGCCGGGTGGGCCGGAGGCGGGAGCCGACCGGCCGCCCGCCGCCCGATCCGCGGCGGGTCCGCCGCCGGGCTCCGGGACCGCTCGGGGCGGTCCCGGGCGCGCTCAGGAGTCGAGCGGGGGCTGCTCGCGCGGGGGCTTGGTGACGGCAGGCGGGGTCATCTGGCTGGGGACGCCGCCGCGGCTGCCGCCGTTGCCGCCGCCGCTGTCGGGGCGGAAGTTGTCGAGGGCGCCGCCGAGGCCCTTGAGCGCGTCGCCGATCTCGCTGGGGACGATCCAGAGCTTGTTGGCGTCGCCCTCGGCGATCTTCGGGAGCATCTGGAGGTACTGGTAGGAGAGCAGCTTCTGGTCCGGGTCCCCCGCGTGGATGGACTCGAACACCGTGCGGATGGCCTGCGCCTCACCTTCGGCGCGGAGCGCCGCGGAGCGGGACTCACCTTCGGCGCGCAGGATGGCCGACTGCTTCTCACCCTCGGCGGTGAGGATCGCCGACTGGCGGACACCCTCGGCCTGGAGGATCGCGGCGCGCTTGTCACGGTCGGCGCGCATCTGCTTCTCCATCGAGTCCTGGATGGAGGTCGGCGGCTCGATGGCCTTGAGCTCGACGCGGTTGACGCGGATGCCCCACTTGCCCGTGGCCTCGTCCAGCACGCCGCGCAGCGCGGCGTTGATCTCCTCGCGGGAGGTGAGGGTGCGCTCCAGGTCCATGCCGCCGATGATGTTGCGCAGCGTGGTGACGGTGAGCTGCTCGATCGCCTGGATGTAGCTGGCGACCTCGTAGGTGGCGGCCCGGGCGTCGGTGACCTGGTAGTAGATGACGGTGTCGATGTTCACCACGAGGTTGTCCTGGGTGATCACCGGCTGCGGGGGGAAGGGCACGACCTGCTCGCGGAGGTCCACGCGGTTGCGGACGGTGTCGATGAAGGGGACGACGATGTTGAGGCCCGCGTTCAGGGTGCGGGTGTAGCGTCCGAAGCGCTCCACGATCGCGGCGCTGGCCTGCGGGATCACCTGGATCGTCTTGATGAGCGCGATACAGACGAGCACCACCAGGATGATCAGGACGATGATGATGGCGTCCACGGCCTTGCCCCCTGCATCTTGTTATCGCCTCTTGTGTACGTGCCGCTCGTGCAACTGCCGCTCGCTGTGCGGTTGCTCACGCCATCACATCACGACGGCGGTGGCTCCGTCGATCTCGACCACATCCACCTCACTGCCCGGCTCGTGGGTCGTCGACGCGTCGAGCGCGCGGGCCGACCAGATCTCACCGGCGAGCTTGATGCGGCCGCTGCGACCGTCGACCTGCTCCAGCACCACGGCCTGCCGGCCCTTGAGTGCCTCCACGCCGCTGGCCAGCGCGGGCCGTTCGGCACGGGAGCGGCGCGCGATGGGCCGTACGACCAGGATCAGGGCCACCGAGACGATGGCGAAGACCAGGACCTGGGGGACGGCTCCCCCACCGAGCCCGGCCGTTCCCGCGGCCGCGACCGCGCCCACCGCGAGCATGCCGAACTCGGGCATGGCCGTGATGATGAGAGGGATTCCCAGCGCTGCGGCGGCCACCAGCCACCAGACCCATGCATCCACGGGTCCCATGGTAGGCGCGAGCTCAGCGCAGCGGCAGGCCCTGAGCGGTCCAACGGCCGTTCTGCGTCTCGACGACGAGGGGGAGGCCGAAGCACAGCGAGAGGTTGCGGGAGGTCAGCTCCGTCTCCAGCGGGCCCGCGGCCAGCACCCGGCCCTGGCGGATCATCAGGGCGTGGGTGAAGCCCGGCGGGATCTCCTCGACGTGGTGGGTGACCATCAGCATGGAGGGGGCGTAGGAGTCGCGTGCGAGCCGTCCGAGGCGGCGGACGAGGTCCTCGCGCCCGCCCAGGTCGAGCCCGGCGGCGGGCTCGTCGAGGAGCAGCAGTTCAGGGTCCGTCATCATGGCGCGGGCGATCATGGTGCGCTTGCGCTCGCCCTCGGAGAGGGTGCCGAACCTGCGGTCGAGGTACTCGGACATGCCCAGGCGGTCGAGGAAGGCACGGGCACGGTCCTCGTCGACCTTCTCGTAGTTCTCCTGCCAGTGCGCCGTCATGCCGTAGGCGGCGGTGAGCACGGTCTCCAGCACGGTCTGGCGGCGGGGAAGCTTCTCGGCCATCGCGATGCTGGCCATGCCGACGCGCGGGCGCAGCTCGAACACGTCGACGCTGCCGAGCTGTTCGCCCAGGATGCGGGCGGAGCCCGAGGTCGGGAAGAGGTAGCTGGAGGCGACGTTGAGCAGGGTGGTCTTGCCCGCTCCGTTGGGACCGAGGATGACCCAGCGCTCGCCCTCCTTGACCGACCAGGAGACGTCGTCCACCAGAGCGCGTCCGTCGCGGACCACGGATACGTCCACCAGCTCCAGTACTTCGCTCATGAGCGCGTTGTCTCCTATTGCAGTCGCGTTTGAGTGCCTGTGGGCACATTCCCCAGGGGAAAACCTACGCCACCGTGTGCGAAAGCCTCTCTCTAGGCTTCCCTAGGCTGGGTCCATGCTCACTGAACCTCGTTCCGGGCGGCTGGCCGCCTGGGGAAACGCGCTCTTCGCCGGTCTCGTCTCGCCTGACGAGGCCGCCGAGCGCATCGTTGCGGGCGACGCCGTGCACCGTGTGGCGCTGCCGGATGAGGAGGGCGCCCCGGTGGGGCTGACGCTGGCGCTGGGGCGGCTGCGGTCGCTGGGCGCGGTCGGCCTGCGGGTGGCGCTGCCGGTGCCGGGGCACCCGCTGGGGCTGAGCGGGCCGCCTCAGTTCAACGCGCGGGCGGTGGCGGCCGAGGAGGCGGTGCTGGTGCACGGCGCCGCGCTCGGTCTGGTTCCCGCCGTGCACGAGGCGGGGCCCCAGGGGGCGGACCCCGAAGACGTGCACACCGAGGTGGTGTGGGAGTGCCTGCCGGTGCGCGAGGCGCCGCCCGCCGACGTGCCGTCGCTCGCGGAGGCCGAGCGGGAGCTGGCGGAGGCGTTGCGGGAGGCCACCGAGGTGCTCACCCGGCTGGACGTGGCGGGTTCGGGGCCGGTCGCGGACGCGGCGCTGGAGGCGTACCGCGCACGCATGGAGGCGGGCAGGCAGCTGCTGGCTCCCGGCTATCCGCCGCGTGCGGTGCGGGTGCTGGAGCTGGCCCAGCGGGTGGGGGCGCTGGTGGCGATCGCGTACGGCGGCGGCGGTGACGGCCGTGAGCACGGCGGGGCGCTGAGCGCGTCGGCGATCGCGGCGCGGGCTGAGGCGCTGCGCCCCGTGGAGCGTACGGCGCGGCGGGCGCAGGTGGCCGCGTACAACGCGTACGCGGAGGAGCTGGAACGGCGCCGGGAGGGCGGGCGGCCCTGAGGCTCAGGGGCCGCGGGGCTCAGGGCCGCAGGGCCGCGGGGCTCAGGGCCCCGTGGCTCCGTGGCCCGGGGCCCGCCCTTCCGGCGCGGCGCCTCAGTGGTTGACGGCGTGGTTGCCGAAGACGGGGTTGAGGACGCCGACGACGTTCACGGAGTTGCCCGAGACGTTGGCGGGAACGTGGATCGGGGCCTGGACGAGGTTGCCGGAGCCGACACCGGGCGAGTTGGTGGCCGCGCCGTGGGCGTCGGCGTGGTGGCCGGTGGCGAAGGCCGAGCCGGCGGAGGCACCGGCGGCGACACCGGCGGCGGCGATGACGAGGGCGGCCTTCTTGGCAGTGTTCATGGGGTGTTCTCCCTGTGGAATCAGCTGATCGCACCGCGGACGGGGCGCCGCGGGCACACCAGGGAGAACGGGCGCCCGCCGGTGGGGATACGCAGAAAAGATGACGACCACACGACGGTATGAATGACCGGGCCGCAGTGAACGGATGACCGAATTTTCTGGCTCTCCGTGACGCGCACCGGCGCGGTCGGCGCGTCACCCCTTCAACCGGTGACCGTTCAGCGGATCCGCCCCGTCACCCCCGTCACCCCGTCACCCCGTCACCCCGTGGCGGACCGCCCACAGGGCGGCCTGGGTGCGGTCGGCCACGTCCAGCTTCATCAGGATGTTGGAGACGTGCGTCTTGACCGTCTTCTCCGACAGCACGAGAGCCCGCGCGATCTCCCGGTTGGAGCGGCCGTCCGCTATCAGACCGAGCACCTCGCGCTCCCGCTCGGTGAGCGCGGGGCCGCGACCCGCGCCGCCGCCCTGGTCATCGGTGAGCAACGCACCGGCGACCTCCGGCTGGAGCAGCACGTGCCCCGCGTGCACGGAGCGGATGGCGCCCGCCAGCGCCTCGGGGTCGACGTCCTTGTAGACGTATCCGGCGGCGCCGGCGCGCAGGGCGGGCACGACCGTGCGCTGCTCGGTGAAACTCGTGACGATCAGCACCCTGGCCGGGTTGCCGCGCTCCCGCAGCAGGCGCAGGGCCTCGACGCCGTCGGTGCCGGGCATCTTGACGTCCATCAGGACGACGTCGGGGCGCAGCTCCTCGGCGCGGGCGACTCCCTCGTCACCGTCCGAGGCCTCCCCCACGACCTCGATGTCGTCCTGCACCTCCAGGAACGTGCGCAGTCCTCGCCGTACGACCTGGTGGTCGTCGACGAGCAGGACCCGGATCAGGTCAGCCACCTGGCACCTCCATGGAGACGACGGTGCCCTTGCCGGGCTCCGAGTGAACGGTCAGCGCGCCGCCGACGCCGGAGGCCCTGTCCCGCATCGAGACGAGCCCGAGGTGCCGGCCCGCGGAGCGGACCGCGGCGGGGTCGAAGCCGGCGCCGTCGTCGGTGACGGTGAGGATGACGGCAGGTCCCCGGCGGGCGAGAGCGACACGCACGTGTGCGGCGTCCGCGTGCCGCAGAGCGTTGTGCAGCGCTTCCTGGGCGACGCGCAGCAGCGCTTCCTCCTGCGCCGAGGGCAGCGCCCTGACGCCGTCGCACACGAAGTCGACGCGGGCGCTGTGCGCGCGGTCGAGGACCTGCGCCTGGGTGCGCAGGGTCGCCACCAGTCCGTCCTCGTCGAGCGCGGCGGGGCGCAGCTCCACGACGGCGGCCCGCAGCTCGTCGGCCGCCTCCCCGGACAGCCGCGCGACCTCGTGCAGCTCCGTCTTGGCCCGGGCGGGGTCGCGGTCGACCAGCGCGGTGGCGGCCTGGGCCGTCAGCCGCAGCGAGAAGAGTTTCTGGGCGACGGCGTCGTGCAGCTCGTGCCCGATGCGGGAGCGCTCCTGGGCGATGGTCAGCTCGCGGCTGCGCTCGTAGAGGCGCGCGTTGGTGAGGGCGAGCGCCGCGTGCTGGGCGAGCAGGCGCAGCAGCTCCTCGTCGTCCTCGGTGAAGGCGCAGGGCCGCTCCTGGGAAGCGGGACGCCTGGGGGCCTTCGCGGCGGGGCCGCGCTCGTCGGCGGGGTCGCGCTCGTCCGCGAGGCAGCGCTTGTTCGCCAGGAAGAGCGCGCCGAGTACCTGCTCGCCGTCGGCGATGGGCATGCCGAGGAAGTCGGCCATCATCGGGTGCGCCGAGGGCCAGCCGCCGAAGCGGGGGTGCTTGCGGACGTCGGCGAGGCGCTGCGGGGTGGCGTCGTGCAGCATCGCGGCGAGGATGCCGTGCTGACGGGGCAGCGGGCCGATGGCCTTCCACTGCTCGTCGCTGACCCCGGCGACGACGAACTGGGCGAAGCCGCCGTGGTCGTCGGGCACGCCGAGTGCCGCGTACTCGGCGTCGAGCAGGTCGCGGGCGGAGGCGACGATCGTCTGGAGGACGTCGCGCACCTCCAGCCTGCGGTTCATGGCGAGCAGCGCCGCGCTGACCGCGGCGAGCCCGGAGCGGGGGACCATGCGGATCACCGTACTCGCGGGAGGGGGCCCGCGGGATCGGACCGTGGCCAGGGGCGTGGCCGACCTGTGGTCCTAGGTCGGCGGTCCCAGGGCCTGGGAACAGCGCGCGAGGGGGCACCCTCGGGCGGGTGCCCCCTCGCTCCGTGTGGATGTGCCCGCGTGGCTTACTTGCGCATGATCTCCGGCTCGTGGCGGCGCAGCAGGCGGATGACCACGAAGTAGCAGAGAATGCCCATCACGACGAGGATGCCGACGTCCATCGCCCACTGGTCCAGGGAGTGGTCCCACAGCGGGTCGGTGTTGGTGGGGTCCTTCTTGTCCTGCGGCATCAGGCGGCCGAGCTCGACCGTGGTGCCCAGGCCCGCGATGGCCCACCGGGACGGCATCAGCCAGGCGAACTGCTCGACGCCCGGGCTGTCGAACAGCTTGAAGAGCACTCCGGTGAAGACGACCTGGATGACCGCGAAGAGGACGAGCAGGATCATCGTCTTCTCGGAGGTCTTCACCAGCGAGGAGATGATCAGGCCGAACATCATGGAGGTGCCGCCGAGGGCGATCATGACCAGGGCCATCTCGAGGGCCGGGTTGGTGATCAGCAGGCCCTCTTCGGGCAGGTCGCGCGGGAAGAAGCCGACGACGCACATGAGCACGCCCTGGATGGCGGCGACGACGCCCAGCACGATGACCTTCGACATCAGGTACGCCGAACGGGACAGTCCTGTGGCCCGTTCGCGTTCGTAGATGACGCGTTCCTTGATCAGCTCACGCACCGAGTTGGCCGCGCCGGAGAAGCAGGCGCCGATGGCGAGGATGAGCAGGATCGGCCCGGCGTCGCCGTTGGTCTTGCCCGCCGGTGCCGTCAGCCCGTAGTCGGAGGGCATCAGTGTGCTGACGAAGCCGAGGATCAGCGGGGTGACGAAGGACAGCACGAGGAAGGAGCGGTCCGAGACGATCACCGACATGTAGCGTCTCATCAGCGTCCACAGCTGACTGCCCCAGCTCTGCGGTTTCTGCAGCCGTTGCGGCTGCATCGCCTGCTGTTGCGCGGCGTAGGGGTCCTGCGGCGACTGCTGGTCGATGTCGGCCGCGTACATCTGGTAGTGCTGCGAGCCCTGCCAGCGGCCCATCCAGTCGTAGTCGCGGTAGTTCTCGAAGGCGGAGAAGACGTCGGCCCACGAGTCGTAGCCGAAGAAGTTCAGCGCCTCCTCGGGCGGCCCGAAGTAGGCCACGCCGCCGCCGGGCGCCATCACCAGCAGCTTGTCGCACAGGCCCAGTTCGGCCACCGAGTGGGTGACGACCAGCACCGTGCGGCCGTCGTCGGCCAGGCCGCGCAGCAGCTGCATGACGTCGCGGTCCATGCCCGGGTCGAGGCCCGAGGTCGGCTCGTCCAGGAAGATCAGCGACGGCTTGGTGAGCAGCTCCAGGGCGACCGAGACGCGCTTGCGCTGGCCGCCGGAGAGGGAGGTGACGCGCTTGTCGGCGTGGATGTCGAGCTTGAGCTCGGCCAGCACCTCCTCGACGCGGGCGTTGCGTTCGGCCTCGGCGACGTCACCGGGGAAGCGGAGCTTGGCCGCGTAGCGCAGCGCGGTGCGGACCTTCAGCTCCTTGTGCAGGATGTCGTCCTGGGGGACGAGGCCGATGCGCTGCCGCAGCTCGGCGAACTGCTTGTAGAGGTTGCGGTTGTCGTAGAGGACCTCGCCCGCGTCGGCCGGCCGGTACCCGGTCAGTGCGCGCAGCAGCGTCGACTTGCCGGACCCGGAGGGGCCGATGACGCCTATGAGTGACTTCTCCGGGACGCCGAAGGTGACGTTGTTGAGGATGACCTTGCCGCCGTCCACCTTCACCGTCAGGTGCCGGGCGGAGAAGGAGACGTCACCGGTGTCGACGAACTCCTCCAGCCGGTCGCCGACCAGCCGGAAGGTGGAGTGGCCGATGCCGACGATGTCCTGGGGGGTGATCGTCACCGTCCCGGACTTGGGCATCGGCTGGCCGTTGACGTAGGTGCCGTTGTGGCTGCCCAGGTCGCGGATCTCGGCGCGCCCGTCGGGCGAGGCGTGGAACTCCGCGTGGTTCCGGGAGACCTGGAGGTCGGAGACGACCAGATCGTTCTCCAGCGCACGGCCGATGCGCATCACCCGGCCGAGGGAGAGCTGGTGGAACGTCGTCGGGCTGCGGTCCCCACCGCCGGTCTGGCCGCCCGCGGCGGGACCGCTCCCCTGCGGGCCCGTCCCCTGCGGTCCCGGGGCACCGTGCGGCACGGGACCGCCCTGCTGCGGGCCCGTCCCCTGCGGTCCCGGGGCACCGTGCGGCACGGGGCCGCCCTGCTGCGGCACGCCCTGCTGCGGCATGTGCTGCTGGGGGTACTGCTGCGGGGGCGCCTGCTGCGGGTAACCCTGCTGGGCCATCTGCGGCGCCTGCTGCATCTGGGGCGCCTGCTGCTGCCAGCCCGGGTGCGGCTGCTGCGGCTGCTGACCCCAGCCGGGGCCCTGGCCGCCGGGCACGATGCCCGGCTGCTGCGTCGGGGCGCTGTGCGCGGCCGCCGCCTGACCGGCGGCCGCCCCCTGCGCGTACATGCCGCCCGCCGGGGCCTGCCCGCCCGCACCGGCGGAGAAGGTGAGCTTCGGCCCGTCGCTGGCGTTGCCCAGGTGGACGCTCATGCCGGGGGCGAGCTCCAACTGCTGGAGCCGACGCCCCTGCACGTACGTGCCGTTGGTGCTGCCGTGGTCCTCAATGACCCAGGCACGCCCTCCCCAGCGCACCGTGGCGTGTCGCCAGGAGACCCTGGCGTCGTCGATCGCGACGTCCCCCTGCGGATCGCGGCCGAGGGTGTACGCCCTGGACGGATCGAGCGTCCAGGTCTGTCCGTTCAATTCCAGTACGAGTTCCGGCACTCCATGCCCCACAAAGTTGTCCCCCGAGGTACCCCCTGCCGAGAGGGAGTCTAGGGATGGCGAACATCGTGGGGAACTATTTCAGGCGCGGCCCTCCGACAGGAAGCCGGGCCAGCGACAGGGACCAGGCTGTGACCATTCGGTTGAGCGGTGCGGGAGAAGGGCTCCTGGCCGTCGGTGCGGGGCGGATCGGCACCGATCCCGACTGATACGGACAAGCCGCGCGACGGGTGCGGACGGGCGCCGTGGCCGCTTCGCGGGCGGCCGGCGACCGGGCCGAGGCGGGCCGCCCGGCGGGGCGGCGGTACTGTGGCAGGACCATGAGCGCAGATGTGGCCACGCCTCCGTCGTACGCCGACACCCCGACCCTCCTCGTCAAGATCTTCGGAAGGGACCGGCCCGGTATCACCGCCGGGCTCTTCGACACCCTCGCGGCGTTCGCCGTCGAGGTCGTCGACATCGAGCAGCTGGTCACGCGCGGCCGCATCACGCTGTGCGCACTGGTGACCGCTCCGACGGCGGGGACCGGCACGGAGGGCGAGCTGCGCGCCACGGTGCACAGCTGGGCCGAGTCGATGGGCATGGAAGCCGAGATCATCTCCGGTACGGGCGACAACCGGCCGCGCGGCACGGGCCGCTCGCACGTCACGGTTCTTGGCCACCCGCTGACCTCGGAGTCCACCGCCGCCATAGCGGCCAGCATCACCTCCACGGGCGGCAACATCGACCGCATCTTCCGGCTCGCCAAGTACCCGGTGCTGGCGGTCGAGTTCGACGTCTCGGGGGCGCAGACGTCGCTGCTGCGCACCTCGCTGGCGCTGGAGGCGAAGAAGCACGGCGTCGACGTCGCCGTCGTCGCCTCCGGGCTCCAGCGCAGGGCCCAGCGGCTGGTCGTCATGGACGTGGACTCCACCCTCATCCAGGACGAGGTGATCGAGCTGTTCGCCGCCCACGCGGGCTGCGAGGCGGAGGTCGCCGAGGTGACGACCCGGGCCATGCGCGGGGAGCTGGACTTCGAGCAGTCCCTGCACGCACGCGTGGCGCTGCTGGCCGGGCTGGACGCCTCGGTCGTGGACAAGGTCCGCGAGCAGGTGCGGCTGACGCCGGGCGCGCGCACCCTGGTCCGTACGCTCAAGCGGCTCGGCTACCAGGTGGGCGTCGTCTCCGGCGGCTTCACCCAGGTCACGGACGCGCTGCAGGAGGAGCTGGGTCTCGACTTCGCCTCCGCCAACACCCTGGAGATCGTCGACGGCAGGCTGACGGGCCGGGTCACGGGCGAGATCGTCGACCGCGCGGGCAAGGCGCGGCTGCTGCGCCGCTTCGCCGCCGAGGCGGGTCTCCCGCTGGCGCAGACGGTCGCCATCGGTGACGGCGCCAACGATCTCGACATGCTGAACACGGCGGGGCTCGGCGTCGCCTTCAACGCCAAGCCCCTGGTGCAGGAGAAGGCCCACACGGCGGTGAACGTGCCGTTCCTGGACACGGTGCTCTACCTGCTGGGCGTCACCCGGGAAGAGGTCGAGGCCGCTGACGGCCTCGTCGAGGCAGCCGGCGAGGACCGCGCCCAGCCGTACTGACCTGGAGCGCGCCGCGGCAGGCGGACCCCGCCGCGGCGCTCACCGCGTCCCCTGGGGCGGCGCTGTCACCGTCAGCCGAACTGGCCGGGCTGGTAGTCGCCCGCCGGCATCCGGAGCATGACGTTGCCGCGGTTGAAGGCGTTGATGACGGCGATGACCCCCACCAGCGCGGCCAGCTGCTCCTCGTCGTAGTGCTTGGCGGCGCCTGCCCAGACCTCGTCGGTGACCCCGCCGGCCGCGTCGGCGACGCGGGTGGCCTCCTCGGCCAGCTCCAGCGCCGCGCGCTCGGCCTCGGTGAACACCGTGGCCTCCCGCCAGGCGGCGACCATGTTGAGGCGCTCAGCGGACTCCCCCGCGTGCACGGCGTCCTTGAAGTGCATGTCGGTGCAGAAGCCGCAGCCGTTGATCTGGCTGGCGCGCAGCTTCACCAGCTCCTGCGTGGCGGCGGGCAGCGCCGAGTCCTCGACCACCTTGTTGGCGGCGATGAGGTGCTTGAAGACCTTGGTGAGGACCGGGTTGGCGAAAGCGTTCAGGCGTGCTTCCATGATGCCCTCCACTGCGTCGTGCCGACGGTTACACACCCATGACGAGGCGTCTCGGCCCAGTGTGACACGAGCCGGTGTGACGTGCGTCTCACCAGCCGCCCGGCCGGACCGGCGGAAAGGGACGCTGCCGGGAGCGAACGGCGAGAGGCTGAAGGTGAGGTCGGCCGGTTCGCCGGGCGTCAGCGGCACGGCCCGGGTGTGGTCGTGCACCACCTCCGTCGGCGTGCTGCGCGACGGGTCGGCCCTCCGGTGGGAGGCCAGCAGCCAGCCGACGGCCACCACGCCCGGTACCGCGGGCGTTGACCACCAGCACCGGATAGCCGCGGGCGGCCAGTCCGCTCACGTCGCCGGGCTCGTTGAACGGCGCCGGGATGCCCGTGGGCGTCAGGTCCTTGTTGTGCGGGCTCCAGCCGAGCAGGGCGGGCTGGGGCGTGGAGGTGACCGGGCGGTGGAGGTCGCCCACGAGTGCGGTGCCGTCCGGGAGGGGGATGCGCACATCGGGTTCGGTCCGCACCGGGTAGCGGTCCGACGCGCCGGCCGGCTGCCGGCCGGCCAGGCGGGGGCCGCGCGCGGTGGAGCGCGGGTTGGTCAGCGGCCGCCGCCTCACCGGGCGGTGCCCTGGCGCGCGAGGCCCCGGCGGGTGACGGCCTGCTCGTAGAGGCGCCCCGCACGGTAGGAGGAGCGGACGAGCGGTCCCGCCATCACACCGGCGTAGCCGATCGCCTCGGCCTCCTCGCGCAGCTCGACGAATTCCGCGGGCCTGGCCCAGCGTTCGACGGGGTGGTGCCGGGCGGAGGGGCGCAGGTACTGGGTGAGAGTGAGCAGTTCGCATCCCGCCTCGTGCATCAGGCGCAGCGCCTCGCTGACCTCGGCACGGGTCTCGCCCAGGCCGAGCATCAGGTTGGACTTGGTGACCAGCCCGGCCTCGCGGGCCCGGGTGAGGACGCTCAGGGAGCGCTCGTAGCGGAATCCGGGGCGGACCCGGCGGAAGACGCGGGGCACCGTCTCCATGTTGTGCGCGAAGACCTCGGGACGGCAGGAGAAGACCTCTTCCAGCGCGTCGGGCCGTGCCTCGAAGTCGGGTGCGAGCAGTTCGACGCCCGTGCGCCCGCCCGCGCGGTCGGCGGTGCGGGCGTGGATGCGGCGTACGGTCTCCGCGTACAGCCAGGCGCCGCCGTCGGGCAGGTCGTCGCGGGCGACTCCGGTGAGGGTGGCGTAGTTGAGGTCCATGGCGCTGACGGACTCGGCCACCCTGCGCGGCTCGTCGCGGTCCAGCGGCTGCGGCCTGCCGGTGTCGATCAGACAGAAGTCGCAGCGCCTGGTGCAGCGTTCACCTCCGAGGAGGAACGTCGCCTCGCGGTCCTCCCAGCATTCGAAGATGTTGGGGCATCCCGCCTCCTGGCAGACGGTGTGCAGCCCTTGGGTACGTACGAGGTCCCGGAGTGCGGTGTAGGCGGGGCCCCTGTGCGCCCGTGTCTTGATCCACTCCGGTTTGTGCTCGATGGGCGTCTGGCTGTTCCTGACCTCCAGGCGCAGCATTCTGCGGCCCTCCGGCGCGACAGCGGACACGTGCGGTCCCTCCTCCAGGCGCGCCTCCCGCCGCACGGGCGGGTGGGGCGCGGGGTCGGATTGTGGTGGCTGCGGCGGCCACGGTGGCGTCACAAGGAGGCCGCGTTGTCGCCGAGATGAGGTACGTTAACTTTTGATCGATCATTGCTCAAGGACGACGACCGTCCACCGCCCCGCCCGGAGAGAAGGCCCGCATGCCGACCCCCGCACGGACCGGACGACCCGACCCGGCACCCCGCCTGTCCCGCGCCCCGCTGCACCAGCAGATCCGCCGGTTCGTCCTGGACGGCCTGGTCACCGGGCGGTGGGGGCCCGGTGACCGGATCACCGAACGCGGCGTGGCGGAGGAGCTGGGGGTGAGCCAGGCGCCTGTACGCGAGGCGCTGCGCGTGCTGGAGACCATGGAACTGGTCGAGTGCGCCCCCAACCGCGGCGCCCGCGTACGGGAGCTGTCTTTGGAACAGCTGCGGGACGTCTACCAGGTGCGCGCGGCGCTGGAGCGACGGGCGGCCGAACTGGCCGCCCAGCGCCTGGCCGGGGACGTCAGCGGCCTCGAGGAGCCCGTGCGCGCCATGGCACAGGCCGCGCGCGAAGGCGACACGGACGGTCAGATCGAACACGCCGTCGCCTTCCACCGCGCGATCGTCCACGCCTGCGGCGTGCCCGTGCTGATCCGGCACTGGGAGTGGCTCGGCGTCGAGGCGTGGACGCGGCTGTCGCTGCGCAGGCTGCGCACGGGGCTGCATGAGAACGCCGAGGACCACGAGGCCATCGTCGAGGCACTGCGCCGGCGCGACCCCTACCTCGGACGCCTGATGGAACTGCACGTCTCGGACTACGCGCGACGGGTGACCGAACCGCACGGCTCACGACAGGAGTGACATGACACGCCCCGCCGACCCCCGCACCACGACCGGCCCCGGCGTCATCACCGTCTTCAGCGACATCTGGTGCTCCTTCGCCCACGTGGGCGTGCACCGGCTGCACGAGACCAGACAGCGCCTGGGCCTGACCGAGCGGGTCAGCTTCGACCACCGGGCCTTCCCGCTGGAGCTGTTCAACGACGGGCCGAGCCCGCGCCCCGGCACCGACTCGGAGGTCGGCGGCGTCGCCCGCGTCGAGCCCGGCGCGGGCTGGCAGATGTGGCGCGCACCCGACTGGAAGTTCCCCTCCTCCTCACTGCCGGCACTGGAGGCGGTGCAGGTCGCCAAAGAGCAGGGCCTGGCCGCCTCTGAGGCGCTCGACCGCGCGCTGCGCAGGGCGTTCTGGGCGCAGAGCCGCTCGATCGGCGCCCGGTCCGCGGTGCTCGCGGTGGCGGCGGAGACGCCGGGGGTGGACGCCGGCGCCGTCGCCCGCGGCCTGGACGACGGGCGGGCCAGGAAGCTGGTCGCCGAGGACCACGCCTGCGCGGTGGAACACCGCGTCGAGTGCAGCCCGCACCTGTTCCTGGCGGACGGCTCCGACTGGGCCAACCCCGGCGTCGAGGCGCACTGGCACGGGCCGTACGGCACGGGTTTCCCCGAGATCACGGGAGACGACCCCGGGGTGTACGAGGGCATCCTGCTGCGCGCCGCTTCTGCCGGGCAAAAATGATCGATCATTACTCATCCGCAGCCTAATCCGCAGAGTCCGCACGGCCCGCACGGCACCGCTCCACCACGACCCCGTCCCCAAGGAACCGCTCCTCACCGGTCCACCGCGAACGAAACGAAGGGTTCGATCCACGTGTCCCAGCTCGACCAGCTGCCCGAAAAGGACCCGGAAGAGCTCGCCGAATGGCGGGCCTCCCTCGACGGAGCGCTCCAGGCGGTCGGCCCCGACCGGGCCGGCCACCTCCTGCGCCGTCTCCTCGAACACGCCCGGAACGCGGGCATCGAGATGCCGCACCTGTTGGAGACCCCCCACGTCAACACCATCCCCACGGCCGAGGAGCCGGAGCCGCCCGGAGACCCGGAGCTGGAGGCCCGCATCACGGCGTGGAACCGGTGGAACGCCGCCGCCATGGTCACCCGGGGCAACGAACGCGGCGGACTGGGTGGCCACATGGCCACCTACGCCTCGGCGGCCTGGCTGTACGAGGTCGGCTTCCAGCACTACTTCAAGGGCAAGGAGGGTGCGGACAACGGCTCGGGCGACCAGCTCTACCTCCAGGGCCACGCCTCCCCCGGCATCTACGCCCGCGCGTTCCTCGAAGGGCGGCTCAGCGAGGCCCAGCTCGACCGCTTCCGCCAGGAGTCCGGCGGTGACGGGCTGCCGTCCTACCCGCACCCGCGCCGCCTGCCATGGCTGTGGGAGTTCCCCACGGTCTCCATGGGCCTGGGCCCGATCTCCGCGATCTACCAGGCACGCTTCAACAACTACCTCACCAACCGGGGTATCAAGGACACCTCCGCCTCGCACGTGTGGGCCTTCCTCGGCGACGGCGAGATGGACGAGCCCGAGTCGACCGCAGCCCTCGCCCTGGCCGGACGCGAGCAGCTGGACAACCTCACCTTCGTCATCAACTGCAACCTCCAGCGCCTCGACGGCCCCGTCCGCGGCAACTTCAAGATCGTGCAGGAGCTGGAGGCCCAGTTCCGCGCCGCCGGATGGAACGTCATCAAGTCCCTGTGGGGCTCCGCGTGGGACCCGCTGCTGGCCGCGGACACCGACGGCGCCCTGGTGCGGCGGCTCGGCGCGGTGCCGGACGGCCAGTTCCAGACGTACGCCGCCCGCGACGGCGCCTACATCCGCGAGCACTTCTTCGGCACCGACCCCGCGCTGAGCGCCATGGCCGCCGCGTACGGCGACGACGAGCTCGCCCGCATCGTCGGCACCTCACGCGCCGGGCACGAACCCCGCAAGGTGCACGCCGCCTACCGCGCCGCGCTCGCCCACCGGGGCGCCCCGACCGTGATCCTCGTCCAGACCGTCAAGGGCTGGACGCTGGGCCCCGGCTTCGAGTCCCGCAACGCCAACCACCAGATGAAGAAGCTCACCGGCAAGCAGTTCCGCGCCATGCGCGACCTCCTCGAACTGCCCATCCCCGACAGCCGGCTCGGCGACGACCTCGTCCCCTACGCGCACCCGGGACCCGACTCGCCCGAGGTCCGCTACCTGCGAGAGCGCCGCGCGGCCCTCGGCGGTCCCGCGCCCGCACGCCGCGCCCTGCCCAGGCCGCTGCCGCAGCCCGGCGCCAAGGCGTTCGACGCGCTCAAGAAGGGTTCGGGGACGCAGGAGATCGCCACCACCATGGCGTTCGTCCGCCTGGTCAAGGAGTTGATGCGGGACAAGGAGACCGGCAAGCGCTGGGTTCCTGTCGTCCCCGACGAGGCCCGCACCTTCGGCATGGAGTCGCTCTTCCCCTCCGCCGGCATCTACTCGCCGCTGGGCCAGACCTACGACCCGGTCGACCGCGACCAGCTCCTGTACTACAAGGAGGCCGAGAACGGCCAGATCCTCAACGAGGGCATCACGGAGGCCGGTTCCGTCGCCTCGTTCACCGCGGCGGCCACCGCCTACGCGACGCACGGCGAGCCGATGATCCCGTTCTACATCTTCTACGCCATGTTCGGCTTCCAGCGGACCGCCGACCAGTTCTGGGCGCTCGCCGACCAGCTCGGCCGCGGCTTCGTCATCGGCGCCACCGCCGGCCGTACGACGATGACCGGCGAAGGCCTCCAGCACGCCGACGGCCACTCCCAGCTCCTCGCGTCCGCCAACCCCGCCTGCCTGCCGTACGACCCAGCCTTCGCCTACGAGGTCGCGGTCATCGTGTGCGACGGGCTGCGCCGCATGTTCGGCGACGACCCCGCGGGCCAGGAAAACCTGTTCTACTACCTGACCGTCTACAACGAGACCAGGATCCAGCCGCCCATGCCGGAAGGCGACGGCGTCGAGGAGGGCATCCTCAAGGGCCTCTACCGCTTCCGCGAGGCGGACAGCGCCCCCAAGGACGCCCCGCGCCTCCAGCTGCTCGCCTCCGGCACCGCGATCCACTGGGCCCTCGGCGCCCAGCGGCTGCTCGCCGACGAGTGGGGCGTGGCCGCCAACGTGTGGTCGGCACCCTCCTGGACCCTGCTGCGCAGGGAAGCGATGGAGAGCGAGCGGGAGGGCCGCACCCCGTACGTCAGCGGTGCGCTGTCCGGTGCGCCAGGGCCCGTGGTGGCCGTCAGCGACTGGATGCGCGCCGTGCCCGACCAGATCAGGCCCTGGGTCGCCCAGGACTGGCTCTCCCTGGGCACGGACGGCTTCGGCCTCTCCGACAACAGGGACAACGCACGCCGGTACTTCGGCGTCGACGCGGAGTCGATCACCGTGGCCGTCCTGCGCATGCTCGCGGCACGGGGCGAGGTCAAACCGGAGACACCGCACAACGCGGTGCGCCTCTACGGGCTGGAGGGCTGAGGGATGGCACGGGAAGCACAGGACGTGGTGCTGCCGGAACTGGGCGAGTCCGTCACCGAGGGCACCGTCACCCGCTGGCTCAAGCAGGTCGGCGACGAGGTGGAGGCCGACGAGCCGCTGCTGGAGGTCTCCACCGACAAGGTCGACACCGAGATCCCCGCACCGGCCTCCGGCACTCTGCTGGAGATCACCGTGGACGAGGACGGGACCGCCCAGGTCGGCGCCAAGCTGGCCGTCATCGGCGCCCCCGACGAGGCCTCGCCGCCGGCGCCACCGAGCCCGCAGCCCGGCGCGCAACCCGACGCGGGCCCTGCCCCGGCTCCCGTCCCGGCTCCTGGCCCGACGGCCGCCCGGACGGACGCGGACGCGCATGCGCGGCCGACAGCGGGGACGGACGCGGGCGTTACCCCAGCGGCCCAGGGCACGGGGCCGGGGCCGATACGGGCCGCGGGCCCGGGCGCGGACCGGAGCGCCGGTCCGGCGGACCCGGGCGGCGGCACCGCCCAGGGCGCGGGCCCTGCGGGCCGTGGCCCCGCGTCTCGGCCGTCGAGCGAGGGCGTCTACGCCACCCCGCTCGTCCGCAAGCTCGCCCGCGAGCACGGTGTGGACCTGACCGCGCTCGCGGGCACCGGCGCCGGAGGACGCGTGAGGGCACAGGACGTCACCGCGGCGGCAGCGGTCCCCGGGCGGCACCCCGCCCCGGTCAGCAGCACCGCAGCACCATCCGCCCCTCACGTCTCCGGCCCTGAGGGCCGGCCCGCGTCGGGCGCCTCGCCGCGCGGTACGGCGTCGGGCGCCTCGCCGCGCGGTACGGCGTCGGGCGCTTCGCCGCGCGGTACGACGGTGGCGATGGATCCGGCGCGCCGGGCCGTGGGCGACGCCATGATGCGCGCGCTGCACGGTCAGGCGCAGTTGACGACCGTCGTGGAGGTCGACGTGACCGAGGTGGCGCGGCTGCGGGCACGGGCGGCGGACACCTTCGCCGCCCGCGAGGGCGTCCCCCTGACCATGCTGCCGTTCCTGGTGCTGGCGGCGGCACGCGCGCTCAAGGCGCACCCGGCCGTGCACGCGAGGATCAACGAGGACGACGGAACGGTCACCTACTTCGGCACCGAGGATCTCGCCCTCCCCGTGGACACCGAGCGGGGCCTCGTCAGCCCTGTCCTCAGGGACGCCGGTGGGCTCGGGCTCGCGGGGATCGCGCGAGCGGCCTTCAAGCTGGCCGCCGACGCCCGGGCGGACCGGCTCCCGCAAGACGCCTCGACGGGGGCGACGTTCACGGTCGGCGAGAGCGGGGCCCGGGGTGTGCTCTTCGAGACGCCCATCGTCCCTCCCGACCAGACCGCGGCACTCGCTCTGGGCACGCCGGTGGCACGCCCCGTGGCCGTCGGCGATGCGCGGGGCGGGGACGTGCTGGCAGTGCGCCGCATGGCCCATCTCGCGCTCTCCTACGACCACCGCCTGGTCGACGGGGCCGACGCGGCCCGCTATCTCGCCGCGGTCAAACAGGGGCTGGAGGGCGGCTCGTTCGCCGCCGAACCCGGCCTGTAGGCGGACGGGAGCGCCGCGGCACTCGACGGAGTGCCGCGGCGAGGGGGACGGTCGGCGGAAGGGGCTCAGCCGCGGGTCACTCGTGCGGGGACCAGAAGTGGGTGAGCTCCGCGCCGCCCGCCTCCAGGGACTTCCACGAGCCGGTGAACCGCAGGACGGCGACGGCCGCGGTGGGGAACCCGCGTGCCATCCGCTCCTGCGCGTCGTGGTCTGCGCTCCCGGCGAGTACGTCGGCGACGGACTGCATACCCGGGTTGTGGCCGACGATCAGCACATCCCGCACCTCGTCGGCGACTTCGTTCGCGACTTCGATGATCGCTCCGGGCGGCGCGTCGTACAGCCGCTCCTCGTAGACCGTTCTGGGGCGCTGCGAAAGGTGGGAGACGACCAGTTTCCACGTCTCGCGGGTGCGGGTCGCCGTCGAGCAGAGGGTCAGTTGCGGAGTGATGCCCTGACCGGCGAGCCACTCGCCCGCCGCGGGGGCGTCCAGGCGGCCGCGTTCGGCGAGAGGCCGCTCGTGGTCCGCCACCTGGGGCCAGTCCGCCTTGGCGTGCCGGAGAAGGACGATCTTGCGGGGCACATCGACGCTCATGTTTCCCAGCTTCGCACGAAACGCGGTGCCGGGCGCATGGTGTTGGACGGTTCTTCCCGGGGTGGGTGACGGACGGTGATGACCTCCCCCTGCGCGCCCGCTGCACGTCCCGGGGCGCCGTGCGGGCCCGGCCGCGGGTCATCCTGGCAGGCTGCTCCACAGGTGGGCGAGGAAGGAGACCAGGGGGCCGCCCGCGGTCTGCTCGGCCGCGTCCGCCCGGCCGGCGCCGAGCAGCAGGACGAGCAGCAGGGCGAAGCCGAGCGCCGGGAGCACGGCACCCCACCACGGCAGCCTCGTCTGTACGGCACGCGCTCCAGGGCGCGTCCGGCTTCCGTCTGTCATGCCGTGCGCGGGGGCCGTCATGGGGCTCGCCTCCGGGTTCGTCTGCTTCGTTTTCGTCGCTGTAAGGCGACGCTACGAAGCTCCGGGGGCCGGCCCCATCCGGTGAGCCACCCAGTTACCCCTGAAGCCAACCCCCTAGGGGATGGGGGGTTGGCTACACCTGCCCGGCGAAAACCCGACGACCCGACGACCCGACGACCCGACGTCGGCAGCGGTGGTCCCGGCCGGGCCCGGGGCCGGATCAGGGCGAGGCGATGCTGGCGATGACCCCGATGACGACCGTGACGGCGATCATCGCGCCGAAGATCATCAGCAGTTTCTTCTGCGGTTTGGGGGGATGCGGTTCGAGGACTGGCATGTGTGCCAGTGTCCCACTCAGCGTCCGTCCTCGATGACGCGGTCCCTGCCCGCCAGCAGCCCTGTGGCCATCTGCGCGACCATCAGCGCCGCCATCAGCACCAGGGGCATCCGCCAGTCGCCGCTCACCTCGTGCAGGGAACCGACCAGCAGCGGTCCCGGTATGGAGAGCAGATAGCCGGTGCTCTGCGCGAAGGCCGAGAGCTTGACCACGCCCGCGCTGGACCGCGACCGCATACCGATCATGGTGAGCGCCAGCGGGAACGCGCAGTTGGAGACGCCGAGGACCAGGGACCACACCCACGCACCCGAGGCGGGTGCCAGCCACAGGCCGGCGTACGCGACCAGACCGCAGACGCCGAGTGCCAGTACCAGCGGGCCCTGGTGCCGCATCCGGGCGGCCATCTTCGGCAGGACGAAGGAGAGGGGGATGCCCATGCCCATCGTCACCGCGAGCATGGCACCGGCGGCGGAGGCGGAGACCCCGGCGTCGCGGAAGATCTGCGGCAGCCAGCCCATCGTGATGTAGGCGGCGGAGGCCTGGAGCCCGAAGAAGACGCCGAGCCACCAGGCCGTGGGCGACTTGGCGATGCGCAGCGCGGGCGCCTTCCCGGCGGGGGCTGCGGTACCTGCGGGGGCTGCGGTACCTGCGGGGGCCCCGGAGCCGGTCTCGCTTCCGGGGCGACGTCCGGCGGCGGCGGGCGCCTCGGCCTCGGGGTGGCGCGCCTCGGCCTCATGGCGCGCCTCGGCCTCGACCGTCTCCTCGGGGACGGCCTCCTGCTCGGCCCGCGGCTCGGGACCCCGCGCCGAACGGTCACGGGTGATCAGGAGCCACGGGACGACGGCGAGGGCGCCGAGCACCGCCCAGGCACCCAGTCCGGCACGCCAGCTGCCGCCGAGGGCGTCGGTCAGCGGCACGGTGACGGCGGCGGCCGCCGACGTGCCCATGGACAGCGCCATCGAGTAGAGCCCCGTCATGGAGCCGACGCGGTCGGGGAACCAGTGCTTGACGACGACCGGCATCAGCACGTTGCTCACCGCGATGCCGGCCAGGGCGAGCGCCGTCGCCGCGAGGAAGGTGCCGGTGCCGCCCGCGAACGGGCGCAGGGCGAGCCCGAGGGTGACCGCGACCATGCCGGCCAGCACGACCGCTGCCGGACCGCGGCGACGGGCCAGCCGGGGCGCGAGGCCGCCGAAGAGCGCGAAGCAGAGCGGCGGTACCGAGGTGAGCAGTCCCGCGACGGCGCCGTTCATGTGCAGCCCGCCGCGGATCTCCTCCAGGAGGGGGCCGAGCCCGGAGATGGCGGGGCGCAGGTTGAGCGCCGCGATGACGAGCCCGACGGCGACGAGGCGGAGCATCCAACGGGAGGCCACGGGGGCCGAGCCGCCGGGTTCGGGTGGCGGCGCCGGCGCTTCGGCGGTACGTGCCGCTTCGGGACGTTCGCGGACGCCGGTGGCGGCGGGTCCGAGGTCGGGCTCGTGCGGGGGATTCCTGCGGTCGTCGTCTGCCATGGCCATGAGGCCCATCATAGAATCATGGGATGAATCGCGGCCAATCCCTTCCCCCGTCCCCGACCCGCGGCTCCGCTCCCCCGCTGTCCGCGCCCCAGCGCGCGCCGCTGGCCGACCAGGTGATCGCCACGCTGCGCCAGCAGATCGCCTCGGGGCAGTGGCCGGTGGGCAGCCGCATCCCGACCGAACCCGAGCTGGTCGAGCAGCTGGGCGTGGCCCGCAACACGGTGCGCGAGGCGGTACGCGCGCTCGCCCACAACGGCCTGCTCGACATCAGACAGGGCTCGGGTACCTACGTGCTGGCCACCAGCGAGCTGGCGGGCGTGATGCACCGGCGCTTCGCGGGGACCGACCTGCGGCACGTGGCCGAGCTGCGCTCCGCGCTGGAGACGGCGGGCGCCAGGCTGGCGGCGCGGCGGCGCACGGACGCCGACCTGGCACAGCTCGACGGGCTGCTGGCCCGCCGGGAGGCGGCGTGGGAGTCGGGGGAGGTCGAACGCTTCATCGACGCGGACCAGAGCCTGCACATGGGCGTCGTCGCGGCGTCGCGCAACGAGGTCTTCAGCGCGCTGTACGCGGACCTCGCCGAGGTGCTGCGCGCCTTCCTGCGGCGCGACGTGGGAGAGACGCTGCGCCCCGAGGGCTACATGGACCACTCGCGGCTGCTGGAAGCCATCCGCGCACAGGACGCGGAGGCCGCCTCGCACGAGGCGGCCTCCCACACGGCGGAGTGGAGCCGCGGGGCGCTGTAGCACCCGCGCGGCCCCGGTCGGGGCGTCAGGCCCCCATCATGTGCACCCCTCCGTCGACGTGCACGATCTCGCCGGTGGTCCGCGGGAAGAAGTCCGACAGCAGGGCGGCGACACCGCGCCCGGCCGGCTCCGGGTCCGACAGCTCCCAGCCGATGGGCGCGCGGTGGTTCCACACGTCGGCCAGCTCCTCGAAGCCCGGAATGGACTTGGCCGCCATGGACTTGATCGGGCCCGCCGAGACGAGGTTGCAGCGAATGCCCTGGGGGCCCAGGTCGCGCGCGAGGTAGCGGTTGGTGGACTCCAGCGCCGCCTTGGCCACGCCCATCCAGTCGTACTTCGGCCAGGCGATCTGCGCGTCGAACGTGAGGCCGACGACCGAGCTGCCCTCGTGCATCAGCGGCAGGCAGGCCATGGTCAGCGACTTGAGGGAGTACGCCGAGATGTGCACGGCCGTGCTGACGTCCTCCCAGGCGGCGCCGAGGAAGTCGAAGGCGCCCTGCGGGCCGAAGGCGATCGAGTGGACGATGCCGTCCACCCGCGCGTCCTCGCCCCAGTGCTCGCGGATCTTGTCAGCGAGCCCGTCCAGGTGCTCCTGGTTGCTGACGTCCAGCTCGATCACGGGCACGGCCTCGGGCAGCCGCTTGGCGATCCGCTCCACCAGGGAGAGCCGGCCGAAACCGGTGAGGAGGACCTCAGCGCCCTGCTCCTGGGCGACCTTCGCCGCGTGGAAGGCGATCGACCCGTCGGTGATGACGCCGGTGACAAGGATGCGCTTGCCCGCCAGGATTCCGCTCATTGTTTCAGTGACCCATGCCCAATCCGCCGTCGACGGGAATGACGGCTCCGGTGATGTACGCGGCCTCGTCGGACGCCAGGAAGCGCACCGAGGAGGCGACCTCGGCCGGTTCGGCGTAACGGCCCAGCGGTACCTGCTTGACGAAATCGGCCCGCTGCTCGTCGCTCAGCGCGCGGGTCATGTCGGTGTCCACGAACCCGGGAGCGACGACGTTGCAGGTGATGTTGCGGGAGCCCAGCTCGCGGGAGAGCGAGCGGGCGAAGCCCACCAGACCGGCCTTGGAGGCGGCGTAGTTGACCTGCCCGGCCTGCCCCATCAGGCCGACGACCGAGGAGATCAGCACGATACGGCCCTTGCGGGCGCGCAGCATGCCCCGGGAGGCGCGCTTGACCACCCGGAACGCGCCGGTGAGGTTGGTGTCGAGGACGGAGGTGAAGTCCTCCTCCGACATCCGCAGCAGCAGCTGATCGCGGGTGACGCCCGCGTTGGCGACCAGGACCTCGACCGGCCCCTGCTTCTCCTCGATCTCCTTGTACGCCTGCTCCACCTGCTCCGGCTCGGTGATGTCGCACTTGACGCCGAGGAAGCCCTCGGGCGGCTCTCCGGAGCGGTAGGTGACGGCGACGTTGTCGCCGCCCTCGGCGAAGGCCCGCGCGATGGCGAGGCCGATGCCGCGGTTCCCTCCGGTCACGAGCACTGAGCGGCTCACGGTGTGACCACCCTCTCTGCTGCTGCTGTCACTGTCCAACACGGTCTGTCCCAAAGAGAACCTATCCGGCGGCGGTGCTCGGCGAGCACGCGGGCACGGACAGGGGCACCGACAGCGACCTGTGGAGTCCCTACAGAAACCGCCACCCGCAGCGGCGGCCGCGGGCACGCGCACCCGCGGCGGCGCATAGACTTCGCCTGACCGTTTTCAGCAACCACCACCAGGACAGTGACGTGACACGCCTCGGCGACTCCGTACAGCGCGCCAGTGAGCTGCTGGCCCAGGACCTCACCTCCGACACCCACGTCGAGCAGCTGCTCGCGGAGACCGGGGCCCGGCGCTATCTGGACCTGAGCGACCTGACGGGCAAGGAGCAGGCGGAGCTGATCGGGGCGCGCTCCGTGGAGCTGCTGCCCTCCGTCGACAAGCTCGCCGAGCGGATCGAGGAGCGCGCGGCACAGGGCAGGGGCCTGCACGTCAAACTGGGCATCGACCCGACGGCTGCCGACGTGCACCTGGGCCACGCCGTGCCGGTCATCGTGCTGAGCCGCTTCCAGCGCATGGGCCACGACGTCACACTGATCATCGGCGACTTCACCGCCAAGATCGGCGACCCCTCGGGCCGCACGGCCGAACGCCCGCCGCTGACCGACGAGGACATCGAGCGGAACCTGTCCGGCTACCAGGAGCAGGTCCGCCCCTTCTTCGACTTCGAGAAGGTGCGCTTCGCCCACAACAGCCACTGGCTCGCCTCCTGCACGCTGCCGCAGCTGCTCGGGCTCCTGGCGCAGGTGCCGGTCTCCTCGCTGCTCCAGCGCGAGGACTTCCGCAACCGGCTCTCGGAGGGCTCGGGCCTGACGATGTCGGAGCTGCTCTACCCGGTCGCCCAGGCCCTCGACTCCGTCGAGCTGGCCTGCGACGTGGAGCTCGGCGGCGTCGACCAGCTGCTGAACCTCCAGATGGGCCGCCGGATCATGGAGGCGCACCGGCAGCAGCCGCAGCTGGTGGTCACCATGCCGCTGGTCGAGGGCACCGACGGGTCCGGCGCCAAGATGTCCAAGTCCAAGGGCAACTACGTGGGCCTGGGCAGCACCCCCGACGAAGTGTTCGGCAAGATCATGTCGATCCCTGACCGGCTGATGGTGCCGTACCTGCGGGCCTGGACCGAGTGGACCGACCCGGAGATCGAGCGGGCCACCGCGCGCATCGAGGCGGGCACCCTGCACCCGATGGACCTGAAGAAGATCCTGGCGGGCGAGGTCGTCTCGGCGCTGCACGGCATCGCGGCGGCCATGGCGGCCCGCGCCCACTTCGTCGCCCAGTTCTCCAAGAAGTCCTTCGCGGACGCCGGGGAGCTGCCCTCCGTCGAGGTCGCCGAGCACGGCGAGGAGGGCGTCGCCGCGGTGCTCACCAAGGTGCTCGGCTTCACCCCGAGCGCGTCGGCGGCCCGCCGGATCGCCAAGCAGAACGGGCTGCGGCTCATCGTCGAGAAGGACGGGCAGGAACAGCAGGCCGTCGTGCTGCCGGAGGCGGAGGCACTGCGGCCGCTCGCGGACGTCGTCCGCGAGGCGGTGTCCGCGAGCGGGGGCGGCGCGGCCGACGCGGTGTACCTCAAGGCGGGCCGCAAGGTCGCCGAGGTCCGCGGGCTCTGACCCGCCCGGGCGGGCCACACACCCGTCCGGTCCATGCCCGTCCGGCTCGCGCCCACCCGGCTCGTGCTGCCCAGGTCCGCCCCGGTCCATGCCGGTCCGGGGCGGCTCGGCCCGGTCGCTCTGCGTAGACCGTCGAGTCTGCCGCACCCCGTTCGCCGTAGAGCGACCGATCGTCCGAGCCCCACTCCCCGGTCTCGTTCCTGACGCACCCGGGGCGTACCGTGGACATATCCGGATCTCCCGGTACGGCCGCGGAGAACGGCAGGCGAGCAGGTGGTGGGACTGATGCGGAAGCAGCACCAGGCCGAGGTGTTCCGGATCACCGGGGCTCGGACAGGCCTCCAGGAGGACGTGCGCGGAAGACAGCGCCGCTACGTGATCTCGATGCTGTTCCGCACGGTCGCCGTGCTCGCCGCCGTGCTGCTGTGGGACGTGGAACGGCCCCTGGCCGTCGTGGCGCTGGTCCTCGGCGGGGTGCTCCCCTACGTGGCGGTGGTGATCGCCAACGCGGGGCGGGAGAACGCGCCCGCGGCGCCGTCCACGTTCGTGCCGGAGCCTGCGCACCACGTGCTGGAGGCCTCTCACGTGACCAAAGCGGAGGGAAAGACCTCCTCGGACGACGCCGGCCAGTCGGCGAACGAGAGCGTGGACAGACCCAGTTGAGGCCGAGCCGGACGCGAAGCTCAGGAAAACCTCAGATCAATCTTGCGGTTCCGGTGCACTGCGACCGCCCCCGCATGCCATACTTCTTGTGCGCTCCGCATCCCCCGTCGGAGCGATGGACCGACGCCGGGCGGCTCCCCCCGTGGCTGCCCGGCGTCGCTTAATGTCCGGGCCGTGGTGGAAGATGGGTCTGTGATCCCTTCCGCCTCCCCCTCAGCCGACGGGCCCGACACCCCGATCTGCTCCGCGAAAGGCTGCCGTGCGGCGGCCGTGTGGGTGCTCGCCTGGAACAACCCCAAGCTGCACACGCCCGAACGGCGCAAGACCTGGCTGGCCTGCGAGGAACACCGCGAGTACCTGGCGAAGTTCCTCGGCGTACGCGGCTTCCTCAAGGACACCGTGGCGCTGAGCGAGTGGGAGCCGACCGACGGCGAACAGCCCTCCTAGACCGGTGGGAAGGGTGCCGATGCCGCCGATCTCAGCGGTGCCGGTCACCGGGTGGTAATGGCCGACGGCCAGCGGGGTGCCATCCGGGGCGAGGGCTGCGACGAGCGTCTTGTGCCCGGCCCGGATGGTGGGGCGGACCGCTGCCACAGTGCCGTCCTCGGACAGCTCCTCGGCCACCATCGACAGCTCCTTACGGCCCGCCGAGCCCACCGCGGTGCCCTCCTCGGCAAAGGCCAGGCAGGGAAGAGCGAGGGCCGCGGGCAACGCAGGATCGTCGGCCGTCAGCGCACGGAGCGTCACCCCGACCGGCAACGGGCGCGAACCCACCTCGCGGCTGGGATCCAGCGCCATCAGCGGGCGTTCCGCCACCGGCAGGCCGGCGGCCTCGAGAGACGCACGCAGTGTCGGCGCCGCCTCGGCCAGCCATTCGAAAGCCTCCGCCACGCCAAGCTCGCGCTGGCGGGCCCGCACCTGAGCGAGGTCAGCGACGACAACGCCCGAGGCCCCCTCCGCACTGGGCTGAGCATGGCTGGGACCGCCGTAATACGGGGCGCCAGGAGCCTTTCGCACGAACAGCCGCAACGAACCGAACTCTTCGACATCGGCGAACAACGACGGCACCGTGGCGTAGTACTGCTCGATACGAACGCGCAGCGGGCCGCTCATGCGACGCGGCTCGAAGGCCGGCACGGCACACTGTCAACTGCTGGTACGGTGCCTCGGTTTGGGGGCGCTCCCGGCGCTCCGTTCCGAGCGAGCAGTGGGCAGGACGATGGTGTCGGCCGGTTCCCGGCGTCTCGCGCCAGTGGGTTGCCGCGTACCGGCAGGGGAAGGTCTGTTCCCACGGTAGCCGGGGCGCGGACGAGGGAGGCAGCCGTGACGACGAGGGGGCCAGGTCCGCATGAGCGACCACTGGGGTTGGGTGCATATCCGGGGCGCGCAGGTACAGTTCAGCGCGCGCACGTATCCGACTCCCGAGGAAGCTCGGGCGGGTCTCCAGGCTCATCTCGACGTTCATGCGAGTGAGGCTGCCCACCGGCTGCGGGGCTTGCCCACGTACGTGTCGTCCGAAGCCTCCGTGCATCTTCCCGGACATACCTGGAGGGTCCACGCCAGCGAACGCGAGGTCCGCCTCTTCGTCGGCGACGACTGCCGCTCCTTCCGGCGCCCCGCCGCCCCAGCTCCGGCACCTGAGCCGGCGGCTCCGGCAGCCGAGCCCGCGAGGAAGCGGTGGGCGTCGGTCGTGACGGACTCCCCGTACCTCATGCGCTTCCAGGTGCTCGGGGTGCTCCTCGTGCTCGGCGGGATCGTCACAGCCTTCAGCGGCGGCTTCGAGGGGAACCGCGCCGTGATGCTGCTCTTCGTCCCCCTCGGCCTGGCCCTTCTCCTGTGCCCCGCACTCGTGGGGCTGCTGCGAAGGAGACGGCGGGGAGAGTAGCGCGCACTCCGCCCCCAGAGCATTGGTGGCCTACGACAAGGCTGCGGCCGTCTGCCCCTCTTGGTTCTGCGGCGGTGCGGGGCGTACTCGGTGGCGAGCCCGCCCGTGCCGCTAGCCCCCGATGGCGGACATCGGACGCTGCGGCTGCACGAACGAGGGGTCGTCGATGCCGGCGCCCGCCTTCTTGCCCCACATCGCCTTCCGCCACAGCCCGGCCACCTCGGCGTCGCTCGCTCCCCCGCGCAGCGCGCCCCGCAGGTCCGACTCCTCGGTCGCGAACAGACACGTCCGCACCTGGCCGTCGGCGGTCAGCCGCGTACGGTCGCAGGCGCGGCAGAAGGGGCGGGTGACCGAGGCGATGACACCGACCCGCTGCGGCCCGCCGTCCACCAGCCAGCGCTCCGCCGGGGCCGATCCGCGCGCGTCCTCGCCCTCCGGGGTGAGGGTGAAGCGGGTGTGCAGCGCGGCCAGGATGTCCCCCGCCGTGATCATGCCCTCGCGCTGCCAGCCGTGCTGGGGGTCCAGCGGCATCTGCTCGATGAAGCGCAGCTCGTAGCCCTCCTCCAGCGCCCAGGCCAGCAGGTCGGGGGCCTCCCCGTCGTTCAGCCCCGGCATCAGCACCGCGTTGACCTTGACCGGCGTGAGGCCCGCCGCGCGGGCGGCGGCCAGACCGCGCAGGACGTCCGCGTGGCGCTTGCGCCGGGTCATCCGCTGGAAGGTGTCGGCGTCGAGCGTGTCCAGCGAGACGTTGACCCGGTCGAGGCCCGCCTCGCGCAGCGCCGCCGCGGTGCGCTCCAGACCGATGCCGTTGGTCGTCAGCGACATCCGGGGGCGCTGTTCCAGCTCGGCGCAGCGCGCCACGATGCCCGTCAAGCCGGGGCGCAGCAGCGGCTCGCCGCCCGTGAAGCGGACCTGGGTGACGCCCAGCTCCGCGGTGGCGATGCGGACCAGACGGACGATCTCGTCGTCCGTGAGCAGCTCGGGCTTCGCGAGCCACTGCAGGCCCTCCTCCGGCATGCAGTACGTGCAGCGCAGGTTGCAGCGGTCGGTCAGCGAGACGCGGAGGTCGGTGGCGGTGCGGCCGTAGGTGTCGAGCAGCATACTTTGCAGCGTAAGTCACGTTTGTGCGATCCGACAGCTCCACCTGACGGCGCCTCGCACCTGCCAGGTCGTGCGCCTGGCAGGCCTCGCACACGCCAAGGGGCTCCGCCCCCGCCCCCGCCGGGGCGTCGGGGGCGGAGCCCACCACAGGGAGTGGGGTCCGGTCAGTGGGCGCCGACGCCCGTCATGGACCGCACCTCCAGCTCCGCGTACTTGGCACCGCCGGCCCCCTCGTCCTTCGAGAAGAGGGAGCCGACCCAGCCCAGGAGGAATCCGAGCGGGATGGAGATGAGCCCCGGGTTCTCCAGCGGGAACCAGGCGAAGTCCACGTCCGGGAACATGGAGGACTCCTTGCCGGTGACGACCGGCGAGAAGAAGACCAGCAGCACGGACGAGATCAGCCCGCCGTAGATGGACCAGAGCGCCCCGGTCGTGGTGAAGCGCTTCCAGAAGAGGCTGTAGAGCAGGGTGGGCAGGTTCGCGGAGGCGGCGACGGCGAAGGCGAGGGCGACGAGGCCCGCGACGTTGAGCTTGCCGGCGAAGATGCCCAGGCCGATGGCGACGGCGCCGATGATGACGGCGGACACGCGTGCGGCCTTGACCTCCTCCTTCTCGGTGGCCTTGCCCTTGCGGATGACGTTCGCGTACAGGTCGTGCGCGAACGAGGACGAGGAGGCCAGGGTGAGCCCGGCGACGACGGCCAGGATGGTGGCGAAGGCGACGGCGGAGATCATCGCGAGCAGCACGGCGCCGCCGGTGGAGTCCGCGCCGCCGCCGATCTCCTGCGCCAGGAGGGGCGCGGCGGTGTTGCCGGCCGCGTTGGAGTCGGTGATGGTCTTGGGGCTGAGCAGCGCCGCGGCGCCGAAGCCGAGCGCGATGGTCATCAGGTAGAAGACGCCGATGATGCCGATGGCCCAGTTGACGGACTTCCGTGCGGCCTTGGCGGTGGGCACGGTGTAGAAGCGGATGAGGATGTGCGGCAGTCCCGCGGTGCCCAGGACGAGGGCGATGCCGAGCGAGATGAAGTCGATCTTCGAGGTGGTCGTGGCGCCGTACTTCAGGCCCGGTTCGAGGAAGGCCGCGCCCTTTCCGCTGTTCTCGGCTGCCGCGCCGAGGAGGGAGGAGAGGTTGTAGTTGAACTTGTGGAAGACGAGGAACGTGATGATCACGGTGCCGCCGATCAGCAGGCAGGCCTTGATCATCTGCACCCAGGTGGTGCCCTTCATGCCGCCGATCGTGACGTAGAGGATCATGACGACGCCGACGAAGACGACGATCAGGTTCTTGCCCGTCTCTCCCGTGATGCCCAGCAGCAGCGCGACGAGCGCGCCCGCGCCGACCATCTGGGCGAGCAGGTAGAAGATCGAGACGATGATGGTCGAGACGCCGGCCGCGGTGCGGACGGGGCGCTGGCGCATCCGGTAGGCCAGGACGTCGCCCATCGTGTAGCGCCCGGAGTTGCGCAGCGGCTCGGCCACCAGCAGCAGGGCGACCAGCCAGGCGACGAGGAAGCCGATGGAGTACAGGAAGCCGTCGTACCCCGACAGCGCGATGGCTCCGGCGATGCCGAGGAAGGACGCGGCGGACATGTAGTCGCCGGAGATGGCGAGCCCGTTCTGGAAGCCGCTGAACTGCCGTCCGCCCGCGTAGAAGTCGGTGGCGTCCTTGGTGCGCCGGCCCGCCCACACGGTGACGGCGAGGGTGATGGCGACGAAGACCGAGAAGAGCGTGATGATCAGCGGCCGGTGTGCGCTGGCGCCCTCGGCGGCCAGCTGCGCGGCGGGCGCCGCGATCGCGTGGGTGGCGCTCATGCGTCGTCCTCCTGACCGGCGAGTTCGCCCTTGTCCTGGTCACGCGGGTCGGCCTGGTGGCCGATGGTTCCGCTCTCCGGCCGTGCGGTGCCCCCGGCGTCGGTGGCCCGCTGGAGGTTCTCCGCCTCCAGCCGGGTCTTGAGCGCCTCCGCCTTGGGGTCGAGCTTGGCGGCGGCGAAGCGCGAGTACCACCAGGCGATCAGGAACGTGGTGAGGAACTGGGCCAGGCCGAAGACGAACGCGACGTTGACGTTGCCGACGACCTTCGTGCCCATGAACCCGCCCGCGTAGTTGGAGAGCAGGACGTAGAGCAGGTACCAGACGATGAACGCGACGGTGAGCGGGAAGACGAACGAGCGGTAGCTGCTGCGCAGTTCGGAGAACTCGGCGCTGTGCTGCACGTCCGTGTAATCGCGGCCGCCTGGTGGGCCGGAATGCGCGTGCTCTGGTGCGGTGTCCACGATGACTCCAGGAGGACTGGGAGGGACGGTCGAAACGCGAGGGGCGGGTCGTGGAAAGGCAAAAGGGAACAGAGGGACGGTAAAAACGGCAGAGTGTGACCCATGTCTCAGCAGGCACACGGGTGCGCATCGTAGAGCGCGGCCCGGCTCGGCGACAGGGGGTCGGTGGAAGAACGGAGAGAAACGATCACGGCTCCGCACAGCCTTCGGACTTTCTCCATCAATCCATTGCAGTTACCCGCCCCACAGGGATAACTTCCGTCGTCTGTGGACAACTTCAGACGACACGGAGACCCCATGCATTCGAGACCTTCCAGACGGCGACGCGCTCTCGCGGTGCCGCTGGGACTGGTACTGACCGCCTCCTTGGGCCTGGCGGGCGCCGCGGCGGCGAACGCGCAGGACACCGACTCCACCGCGGCCCCCAAGGCGAAGGCGGGCGAGAAGCTCAGCTACGTCGTCAACACGGATACCGACCGAGGTACCGTCGAACGTGTCAAGCGGGAGATACGCAAGGCTGACGGCAAGGTCGTCGCGGCGTACAAGAAGATCGGCGTCGTCGTCGCGCACTCCGCCAACCCGCAGTTCGGCGAGACGCTGCGCGCGGTCGACGGAGTCGACTCGGCCGGTGCCACCCGCACAGCCCCGCTGAAGGCCGCGACCACCACGGAGGTGGGCAAGCCCGTCTTCGTCAAGGAGCCCAAGAAGGCGTCCACGCTCGCGAAGAAGGCCGAGGCGAAGAACCAGGAGCCCCTGGAGTCCCTGCAGTGGGACAAGCGGGCCATCAAGGCCGACAAGGCCGCCGAGGTCAACGAGGGCAGCCGCAAGGTCACCGTCGGCGTCATCGACACCGGCGTCGACGACACGCACCCGGACCTGAAGGCCAACTTCTCCGCCAAGCAGTCCGCGAACTGCGTCGGCGGCAAGGCCGACACCTCGCGCGGCGCCTGGCGCCCGTACAACCCGGACGAGGACTACCACGGCACCCACGTGGCCGGCATCATCGCCGCCGACCGCAACGGCGTGGGCATCGCGGGCACCGCGCCCGGAGTGAAGGTCTCCGCCATCAAGGTGAGCGAGCCGGAGACGTCGCTGTTCTACAGCGAGGCCGTCGTCTGCGCCATGGTCTTCGCCGCCGACCACGGCATCGAGGTCACCAACAACAGCTACTACGTCGACCCCTGGCTCTACAACTGCGACGACCAGGTCGACCAGAAGGCCATCGCCGACGCGGTGCGGCGCGCCGTCGACTACGCCCAGCGCAAGGGCGTCACCACGGTCAGCTCGGCCGGCAACTCCTCGCACGACCTGGCCGCGAGCGAGATCGTGGACGACACCAGCCCGAACGACAGCACTCCGGTCAAGCGCACCATCGACCCGGCCGCCTGCCCTGACGTGCCCTCGATGCTGCCCAGCGCGACCTCGGTCTCGGCCACGGGCCCGGAGAACCTGAAGTCGTACTACTCCAACTACGGCCGGTACCAGATCGATGTGACGGCCCCGGGCGGTGACCGCGCGTTCCAGACGCCGGACGAGCCGGCCAAGGACGGCGGCGTGCTGTCCACCATGCCGAACGGCGACTACGCCTACCTCCAGGGCACCTCGATGGCGGGCCCGCAGGTGGCGGGTGTGGCGGCGCTGCTCAAGAGCACCCACCCCAAGTCCAGTGCCCAGGAGATCTCCTGGCTGCTGAAGGCGCAGGCGCAGACCCTGCCCTGCCCCGAGGAGGCCTACGACCCGGACGGCAACGGCACGTACGCGGCCCAGTGCACCGGCGTGCGGGGCAACAACAGCTTCTACGGGCACGGGCTCGTGGACGCGCTGGCGGCCGTCACGAAGTGACGCCCGCCGCCCGGGCCGCGCGCCCGGAGCACGGCACGACGTGAGACGACGTGACGTGAGGCGAGGGCCGGACCGCGGATCGAGCGGTCCGGCCCTTCCGCCGTCGGCCCCCGCCGGCAGAGCGGCCCCCGGCCATCGGCCCCCTTCGCCCGCCGCACTCCTCCTTTGTCCCGACTCGCCTGCGGACGGCGGCCGTTCGCCCGAAGAGGCGCACCGTGCGGCGGCCCCCACCGCACTCCCGGGGGCGTGCCTGACGGCACTGTCAGTACCGCCCCGTATTCTCTGTGACCATGCTCGAAGACCAGACGGCACGCACCGAGGGGATGTCCGAGCGCATCCCCGCGCAACCCGCCGCCGACGCCCCGCCACCGCTGATCTGGCCGTCCGCCTACCCGGACGGCTACGCGGTGGTGGACGTCGAGACGACGGGCCTGGCGCGCGACGACCGGATCGTGTCGGCGGCCGTCTACCGCCTGGACGCGCGCGGCGAGATCGAGGACCACTGGTACACCCCCGTCAACCCGCAGCGCGACCCGGGGCCCACCTGGATCCACGGGTTCACGGCCGAGGCGCTGGCCGACGCGCCGCTGTTCGCCGACATCGCCGACGAGTTCGCCACCCGCCTGGCCGACCGCGTCCTGGTCGCGCACAACGCCATCTTCGACTGGTCGATGATCTCCAGGGAGTACGCACGCGCGCGGCGCGAGGCCCCGGTGCGGCAGCGGCTGTGCACCATCGCGCTGTCCAAGGAGCTGTCCCTCCCGCTGCCCAACCACAAGCTGGAGTCCCTCGCCGCGCACTACGGCGTCGTCCAGCAACGGGCACACCACGCGCTGGACGACGCACGCGTGCTGGCCGAGGTCTTCCGGCCCAGCCTCCACCTGGCGGCCAGCCAGGCGGCGCGGCTGCCCCTGCTGGCGTGTACGCCGCTGAGCGAGTGGTCCGACTCGGTGGTGCCGCGCTCCGGTGGCGGTGCGGGCGGCGGTTACGGCGCCCACGCGCGCGGCTACGGCACCTGGCGCCCCGCACGCAAGCGCCCCGCCTGCCCCTACCCCAATCCGGGGCGGTATGAGCCGGGGAGCCGGCTGGTGCAGGGGATGCGGGTGGCCGTCTCGGGCGACACGTCGGTGGACCGCGAGCTGCTGGAGGACCGCGCGATCGAGGCCGGTCTGCACATCGCCACCAGCGTGTCGCGGCTGACCAGCCTGCTGGTCACCAACGACCCCGAAGCGGCCACCTCGAAGCTCTCCAAGGCCCGCGCCTTCGGCACGCCCGTCATCGACGAGGCCGCCTTCACCCAGCTGCTCCAGGACGTGGCGCCCTCGCCGGAGGGCTGAACCCGGGGGGTCCACGCGGGCGGACGGCGGCCCGAGGGGTACCGTCAGTAGGCGTGTACCGCTTCCTGTTGTCCCGGCAGTGGGTGATCCTCACCCTGCTCGGCCTCGTGCTGATCCCCACCATGATCAAGCTGGGCTTCTGGCAGCTGCACCGCCACGAGAGCCGGGTCGCGCGCAACGAGGAGGTCGCCGCGAGCCTGGCGGCGCCGACCGTGCCGGTCGGGCGGCTGACGGGCGTGGGCCGGCAGCCCGCCGACGACGAGAAGTTCCGCACGGTGACCGCCCGCGGCACCTACGACACCGCGCACGAGGTCGTCGTGCGGCACCGCACCGCCTCCGACGGCGACACCATCGGCTACTTCGTGGTCACCCCCCTGGTGCAAAAGGACGGCTCGGCGATCCTCGTCAACCGGGGCTGGATCGAGTCCGAGGGCGACCTGACGTCGTTCCCCGAGGTCCCCGAGGCGCCGAAGGGCGAGGTCACGGTCACCGGACGGATGATGCCCGACGAGACGACCGAGGCCAGCGGCATCAAGGACACCAAGGGGCTGCCGGACCGCCAGGTCATGCTGATCAACAGCAGGAAGCAGGCCGACGAGCTGGGCCGCCCCCTGGCCGGCGGCTTCATCCAGCTGATGGAGACCTCGCCGAAGCCCGGCTCCCAGCAGCCCGAGGTGCTGCCGGAGCCCGACCACAGCGGCATCGGCCCCCACATGGCGTACGCGGTGCAGTGGTGGCTGTTCACCGGTGCCGTCCCCGTGGGGTGGGTGATTCTGGTGCGCAGGGAGGCGAAGGACCGGCGGGCGAGGGAGTCCGCACCGGGCACGGCGGCCGAGGAGGACGCCGCCAGGGAGCCGGAGAAGATCGCGCCCTAAGGCGGGCGCGCGGCGCTCCCCCACAGTCTGCCGGAAAGCTCTGCGGAGCCGGCCGCCTCCCGCGCGGCGGGCGTCAGGCAGACTGCATTCCATGGATCTTGGACTTTCAGAGCGCGTCTACGTCATCACCGGCGGCACCCGGGGCCTCGGCTTCGCCACCGCGGCACAGCTGCTGGCCGAGGGGGCGCGGGTCGTGGTGACCGGCAGGTCCCAGAAGTCTGCCGAGGAGGCGGCGGCCCGGCTCGGCGTCGAGGCCTCGGGAGCGGAGGGCAGGGCGCTGGGCGTCGAGGCGGACAACGCCGACCCCGAGACCCCCGCCCGGGTGATCGCGGCGGCCCGCGAACGCTTCGGGCGGTTCGACGGCCTCCTCGTCAGCGTCGGCGGGCCGCAGGCGGGCATCGCCGCGGACGCGCTGACGGACGAGCAGTGGCGCGGCGCCTTCGACAGCGTCTTCCTCGGCGCCGTGCGGCTCGCCCGCGCGGCGGCGGGCGAGCTGGGCGAGGGCGGCGTGATCGGCTTCGTCCTCTCCGGCTCCGTGCACGAACCGATCCCCGGTCTCACCCTCTCCAACGGGCTGCGCCCCGGGCTGGCCGGCTTCGCCAAGACACTCGCGAACGAGCTGGGCCCGCGCGGTATCCGGGTGCTGGGCCTGATGCCTGGACGGATCGGCACCGAGCGGTTGCAGTACCTCGACTCGCTCTCCGGTGACGGGGACGCGGCCAGGGAACGCAACGCGGCGGCCATCCCGCTGCGCCGCTACGGCACGCCGGAGGAGTTCGGCCGCACCGCCGCCTTCGTGCTCTCGCCCGCCGCCTCCTACCTGACCGGTCTCATGCTGCCCGTCGACGGCGGGGCGCTGCACGGCTTCTGACCCGGTTTCGGCGCCGGTCCCGGCGCGACGTGGGGGCGGCTCCGCGGGCTTCGGGCCCGCGTCAGCTGACGCGTTCCGCCCGGTGCCGTGCGGTCCGCAGCCGCACCTCCGTCGGGAGGGTGCCGAGACCGGCCGAGTCCACCGCGTGCCGGATCGCCTCG
Organism: Streptomyces tubbatahanensis; assembly: GCF_022699385.1. NCBI lineage: Bacteria > Bacillati > Actinomycetota > Actinomycetes > Kitasatosporales > Streptomycetaceae > Streptomyces > Streptomyces tubbatahanensis. The sequence goes on from NZ_CP093846.1 coordinate 1,661,836, forward strand.
TCCCGCAGCTGGTGCACCACGGGTCCCGGCCTGGCGTGCGCGGCGAGCACCAGCCCGATGCGGGCCCGCAGCCGGTCCCGTCGCCCGGTGAGCGTGACGCGGGCCCTGTCCACCCCCGGCTGGGCCTCAGCCTCGGCGGCGATGACGTCCTCCAGGGCGCGGCCGCGCAGCACCGCGCCCTCACCGTCCCTGCTGTCGATCAGCGCCTCGCTCTGCCGGCGGCGCCGCAGCTGCGCGAGCAGCCACCACAGGGCCAACAGCACCAGCACGGCCAGTACGGCGATGGCCACGGGCCACCACCAGCCCTCGTCGCGCCACCTGGTGCGGTCGGCGTCCGTCAGCAGCACGTCCCCCGGACGCGTCCACGGCCAGCCGGACGGCATGGAGACGCCCCACCTGTGCGGCAGTCCTGCGGCGGCGAAGAGCACGGCGAGCCCCAGCGCGAGCAGCACCAGCCCGATCAGCGCGGTCAGTACCCGGTTGACGGTCCGCAGCATGGCCTCTCGTCTCCCTGTCACTTGCCGGGTCGTCGTACGCGCACGGACACCCCGGGCCTACGGGCCAGGCCGAGCTGCTCGACACCGTCGCGCAGCGCGCCTTCGAGATCGGTGCGCACCTCGGCCAGGTCCCTGAAGTGGGCCTGCGCCCGGGCGCGGACCTTGCGGCGCCGCACCGTGACGCGGGCCCCCTGCACGCCCGGCACCTCCATCGCCCGGTCCCGCAGCACCAGCGCCGCCGCGGAGCGTTCGAGCCCGGCGCGCACCTGCGGGGTGTCGGGCCGCATGGTCAGCAGGGACCGCTTGCCGGGGGTGAGCGCCAGCACGAGCAGCCACAGGCCGAGTGCGGCGGCCGCCGCGGCACCCGCCATCACGAAGACGTCGTCCAGGCGGCGGGTCGCCAACTCGTCGGTGAGGGTGCGCCGCCACGCCATGCCAGGCCTGCCGGCCCGCACCGAGGCCACGTCGTAGAGCAGGAACCCGGTCCCGGCGAGCAGCAGCAGCGCCGTGATGCCGCCGGGCGCCCGGCGTGTCGACCAGAACCGGCCCGCCTTGCCCTGCCGCCGGTGGCCACCACCGCCACCTTCCCGGGCCGCGCCACCTTCCCCGGCCGCGTCGCCTTCCCTGGCCACGACACCGTCCTGGCTCACGTCACCCTCCCGGAGCCGTCGCCCTTCAGATGGGCGGAGTGCAGCCGGTCGATCTGCAGGGCCACGTCCGGCACCTCCATGCCGACCAGTTCCCGTACCCGCGCGATGACACGGCGGCGGACCGCGCCGCACTGGGCCCCCAGGTCGGAGGGGTAGCGCAGCTCCAGCGCCATCCGCACCCGCGCCGTCCGCTCGCGGACCGTGACCGAGGTACGGCGGACCGGCCGCCCGACCACCGGCCCCCCGCCGCCCACCGCGGACCGCGCCTGTCCGCCCTCCTGACCTGAGGAGGAACCGGATCCCGCACCCGGCACCCGGCCTGCGTCCTCGTCCGCTGCGGGGCCCGGGGACCGTCCCGGCGTCTCGTCCCTGTGGGCGCGCAGCGCTTCCCGCGCCGCCTGTGCCGCGACCTTGGCGACGACCCGGTCGGCGATCCGGGTCGCGCCCCGCTCCGCCGCGCCGACGCGCTCGCTCTGCGGGAGCCGCCCGGCCACGGGGGCCTGCCCGTCGGTCATGAGGTCACCTGCGGCGTTCGTCGTCACGGCCGCGGAAGAAGTCCCCCGCGTCCAGGTCTCCGTCGACGAACCTGCCCACCAGGAAACCCACGGCGCCCAGCGCCGCCACCAGCAGGAAGGCCCCGAATCCGCCGAAGTATCCGGCGAAGCCCAGCGCCAGGCCGGCGATCAGGCCGACAAGGGCCATGCTCATCTGCGCTCCTTCGCTCGGCACCGCGGCCACGTGCGCGGCGCACCCTCGTCCGGCACGGGTCTACTGCAGCCGGGGCCGGTCCTGGTCGTCCTCGTCGTCGTCCTCCTCGTCGGGCAGCCTGACGTCGCTGACCGCGATGTTGACCTCGACGACCTCGAGGCCCGTCATGCGCTCGACCGCTGAGACGACATTCTCACGGACGGAGCGCGCCACGTCGGAGATCGAGACGCCGTAATCGATGACGATCTCCAGATCGAGCGCGGTCTGCACCTCGCCGACTTCGGCCTTGACGCCGCGGGTGACGGACGACGACTGCCCGCCGCCGGGCACCCGGTCGCGGACGGCTCCGAACGTGCGGGCCATGCCGCCGCCCATGGCGTGCACGCCGACGACGTCGCGTGCCGCCATGCCCGCGATCTTCTGGACCACCCCGTCGGCGATGGTGGTGCGGCCCCTCGACCCGGCGGGGCCGCCGCCGGGGCCGCGCCGCGCCGGCTCGCCCCTGCCGCCGCTCTGCTCGCCGGAGGCCCCGCCGGACGGACGGTTCTCGGAGCGGTTGGACGTGCTGCTCTCGGACATCTCCTGCGCCCCTTTCGGAGGATCGGAGCGGCCTGCCGCTCCGCTGCTCACGGTAAGCGCGGGAAGCCCCCGCCGCTCGGCACGCGGGGCACCACCCGGCCGACCGGGTGACCGGCACGCCCGAAGCCCTCCCGGCGGGCCCGCGGGCGGAACGCTCATGGCGCGGAGCGGAGAAAGGACGTGAGGGCATGCCGACGGAGAAACTCACCCAGGTGGTCAGGCAGCAGCTCGGACTGGGGCGGCTCCTGCCGCTGGGCCGAGCCGCGGACGGGGTGTGGGTGGCGGAGGAGGCGGCAGTCGGTGTACTGCTGCGCCCGGTGCTCGGAGGCCGGCTGAGCGGGGTACGGATCGATCTCGCCGGCCCGGCCCGTACGGCCGAGCCCGCCGTGCCGCCCCCGCCCAGTGCCCTGCGTCCCGGTCCGCTCGCCCTCACCGCCGACCTGGCCGTCACGGGGAGCCGCCCGGTGCAAGACGCCGCCGACGCCGTGCGGGCCACCCTGCTGGGCGCCGCCGAACGGGACCTGGGACTGCCCCTGGAGACGGTGGACCTGCGGGTGACGGAGTGGCTGGAGAGCGCCGCGGGAGAGGAAACGGGCGCCGCCGGGGACTCCTTGCGCACGGTCGGGTCGCCAGGGGACTCGCACGGCGGGGAAGGGGGCGCGCACCGCGGGGAAGGGGGCGCGCACGACGACGCGGAGCATCTGGCGCGCGCCGTGCTCGCGGTGGACGGCGTCGCCCGGCTCGCCCCGGTCGTGGGACCGGCCCTCTCCCGGGTGGCCGCAGGACCGGCACCCCACGCCGTCGACGTCACGGAAACGGGCGCGGACCGGGGCCGTCACGTCCTGGTCCAGCTCGCCCTCTCCCCCACCCGCCGGGCCCTCGATACGGCACGCGCCGCGCGGGAGGCGGCGCGCGCCGCGCTCGCCGACGGCGGTACCAGCGGCGGCAGCGGCAGCGGCGGTGAGCAGGCGACCGTCGCGGTGCTGATCACCGCCATCGACCGGGCGTGAGCGGGACGGTCGGGCCGGAGCCGGAGCCGGGCGACCGAGTACGCGCTGGACGACCGGGTGCGAACCGGCCGATCGGATGTGCGCCCGACGCCCGGCCGCGGGCCCGTCGGTCGCCCCTCGCACCGGAGGCAGGGACCGGGTCCGTTCAGTCGCCCAGCCCGGCCAGGTCGCGCAGGCGGCGTGACTGCGCGGCGCGCTCGGCGGCGCGCTGCTCGTCGTACGTGCGCGTGGGTGCACCGGCGAGGAGGGCCTTGGTCTCCACCACGGCGTCGCGCGGGGCCGCGAGCAGGGCGGCGGTCAGGTCGGCGACGGCGTCCTCCAGCTGCCCGTGGCCGACCACGAGGTTGGCCAGGCCCACCCGTTCGGCCTCGTCGGCCTGCACGAAGCGTCCCGTGGCGCAGATCTCCAGCGCGCGCGCGTAGCCGACCAGGCCCACCAGCGGGTGGGTGCCGGCCAGGTCGGGGACCAGGCCGAGGCTGGTCTCGCGCATGGCGAACCGCACGTCGTCCGCGCACACCCGCAGATCGCAGGCGAGCGCCAGCTGGAAGCCCGCACCGATGGCGTGCCCCTGGACGGCGGCGATGCTCACCACGTCGGGACGGCGCCACCAGGTGAAGGCCTGCTGGAACTCGGCGACGGCCGCGTCCAGTTCCTCGTCGGAGCCACGTGCCAGTTGCAGGAAGGAGAGCTCGCCCTCGATGCCCTCGGGCTCGAACGCGGCGCGGTCGAGCCCGGCGGAGAACGACGGGCCCTCGCCGCGCAGGACGACGACCCTGACCGCTCCGGGCAGTATGCGGCCCGCCTCGGCCAGCGCCCGCCAGGTCGCGGGAGTCTGCGCGTTGCGCTTGGCCGGGTTGGCGAGGGTGACCGTGGCCACCTCACCGTCGGCGGTGACGTGCACGCCGTCCTTGTCGAGCAGGGGCATCGAGGTCCTCCGGTGGTTACTCGGCAGTTTGGTTAACTGAAGAGTAACCACCGGAGCAGGCGCTCGAAAGCCTCACCGGCGGGCGTCCGCCGGCGGACGAGGTCCGACGCACCGGACCGCTCAGGATGAGGACGAGGAGGCCTTCTTGCCCCGTGTCGCACCGCCGCGGCCACGCAGGGTCACGCCGGACTCGCTGAGCATCCGGTGCACGAACCCGTAGGAACGGCCCGTCTCCTCCGCCAACGACCTGATGCTGGCCCCGGCGTCGTACTTTCTCTTGAGGTCTGCCGCGAGCTTTTCGCGCGCGGCGCCGGTCACCCGGCTGCCCTTCTTCAGAGTCTCGGCCACCCGTGCCTCCTCATGGGAAGTGCGCTCTGTGACTCTCATGATCACCCCTCCTCCCCCATCTGGCCACCCATTCGGCAAGGTCTTCGTCGAGCGCTTGGGAACTTGTGCACGGCACGAGTGTCCGGGAGGAGGAGATTCCGGCCGCATGCAGATGCACGTGCAACCGCGCCTGGGAGCTGTTCATCACCGGGAACCAGCAGGTCAGCGGCGCGCAGGGCGGGAAGCGCGCGCACCGGGGCCGCCCCTGCCACACGGGCGCGCCCCCGGCGCGAGACCGCGCCGGGGGTACGAGCCGCTCTCACTCAGATGAAGGATCAACCGTCGGCCGAATGATCCATAAGGGGGTGGATCAAGAGGAGGGGCGGGCGCGTGCCGGGGAGGGAATCACGCGAGGGCGACGAGGTCGGCGTACTCCTCGTTCCACAGGTCCTCCACGCCGTCCGGGAGCATGATGATCCGCTCCGGCTGGAGGGCCGCGACGGCGCCCTCGTCGTGGGTGACCAGCACGACGGCGCCGGTGAAGGTGTGCAGCGCGCCGAGGATCTCCTCCCGGCTGGCCGGGTCCAGGTTGTTGGTCGGCTCGTCGAGCAGCAGCACGTTGGCGGAGGAGACCACCAGCGTGGCCAGTGCCAGCCGGGTCTTCTCACCGCCGGAGAGCACCCGGGCGGGCTTGTCGACGTCGTCCCCGGAGAAGAGGAAGGAGCCCAGCGTCTTGCGGATGGCGACCAGGTCCATGTCGGGCGCGGACGAGCGCATGTTCTCCAGGACCGTGCGGTCCGGATCCAGCGTCTCGTGCTCCTGCGCGTAGTAGCCCAGCTTGAGCCCGTGGCCTGGGACGACCTTGCCGGTGTCCGGGTCCTCAATGCCCCCCAGCAGCCGCAGCAGCGTCGTCTTGCCCGCGCCGTTGAGACCCAGGATGACCACCCGGGAGCCCTTGTCGATGGCCAGGTCGACGCCGGTGAAGATCTCCAGCGAGCCGTACGACTTCGACAGGTCCTCCGCCATCAGCGGCGTACGGCCGCACGGCGCCGGATCGGGGAAGCGCAGCTTGGCGACCTTGTCGTCCTGGCGCTCCGCCTCGAGACCCGCCAGCAGCTTCTCCGCGCGGCGCGCCATGTTCTTCGCCGCGACCGCCTTGGTGGCCTTGGCGCGCATCTTGTCCGCCTGGGAGTTGAGGGCCGAGGCCTTCTTCTCCGCGTTGGCCCGCTCCCTGCGCCGCCGCTTCTCGTCGTCCTCGCGCTGGGTCTGGTACTGCTTCCAGCTCATGTTGTAGATGTCGATGGTGGAGCGGTTGGCGTCCAGGTAGAACACCTTGTTGACCACCGTCTCCATCAGGTCGACGTCGTGGGAGATGACGACCAGGCCGCCGCGGTAGGTCTTGAGGAAGTCCCGCAGCCACGCGATGGAGTCGGCGTCCAGGTGGTTGGTCGGCTCGTCGAGCAGCAGCACGTCGGCGTCGGAGAACAGGATCCTGGCCAGCTCGACGCGGCGGCGCTGACCGCCGGAGAGGGTGTGCAGCGGCTGGCCCAGCACCCGGTCGGGCAGGCCGAGGCTCGCGGCGATGGTGGCGGCCTCCGCCTCGGCCGCGTAACCGCCCTTGGTGAGGAACTCCGTCTCCAGACGCTCGTACTTCCTCATCGCCTTCTCGCGGGTGGCGCCCTGTCCCGTGGCGATGCGCTGCTCGTTCTCCTGCATCTTGCGGATCAGCTGATCGAGACCGCGCGCGGACAGGATGCGGTCACGCGCCAGCACGTCGAGGTCGCCGGTGCGCGGGTCCTGCGGGAGGTAGCCGACCTCGCCGCTGGAGGTCACGCTGCCGGCGGCGGGCGTGCCCTCGCCCGCCAGGCACTTGGTGAGCGTCGTCTTGCCCGCGCCGTTGCGGCCCACCAGGCCGATGCGGTCGCCCTTGGCGACGCGGAAGGTGGCCGACTCGATGAGGATACGGGCGCCGGCGCGCAGCTCGAGACCGGTAGCGGTGATCACTGGTTACTCCAAGGCAGGACTGTGGGACGTGCGTACGGATGCGGTGCGGAAGCGGAGACGGCGTACGCACGCCTAATGCACGAGGAGATGAGGCATGGGGCCAGTCTACCGGCGGAGCGCAAACCCATTTCAGGACCGGCCGCCCCGCCCGTGCGCACCGGCCGTTGGCGCGGTGCGGCCCGGCAGCCGCCCGGCCCGACGCGGACGGGCCGGCTCACTCCCCGCCGGTGTGCACCTGGAAGGCGGCGCGGCGTACGGCCTTGGCGAGGGCGGGGTCGGGGTGCGCGGCCGCCAGGGCGACGAGGACCTGCACGGTGCGCGGGTGGCCCGTGGCCCGCACCTCCTCCAGCAGCCCCGGCACCGAACCCTGTACGGCCGTGCCCAGGTGATCGACCAGCAGCTGTTCCTCACCGTGGTCGGTGACGGCGGCCGCGGTGTCCACCCACAGCCAGGTCGCCTCCTCGCGGGTGAGCACGCCGGGGGCGCCGCCCGCCAGGTCCTCCGGGTCGGTACCGGCCTGCTCGGCCAGCCACAGCAGCGCGTACGGGCGCAGCGTGGGCTCGTCCGCGACCTCCTGCACGGCCTCCTCCGCCGGCGCGCCGACCACCCGCAGCGCCTCGAAGGCCAGCCCTCTGAGGAGCGCGTCCTCGCCGCGCGCGGCCTCCAGCAGCTCGGTGACGGCGTGCGAGGTGGGGCGCGCGGCCAGCCAGGCGCGGTACTCGTCGCGGGCGGGCCCCGGGGTCATCCGGGCGCAGCCGCGGAGCATCTCCTCCGCCGACTGCTCGATGTTGCCGGCCGGGCTCTGGGCCGCCACGCAGATCTGCTCCAGCTTGGTCCACACCGCCCAGGTGCCCAGCGGGGTGAGGACGGCCGAGCCCTGGCGGAGCACGGACTCCCCGCCCGGTTCCTCGTCGGCGCAGCGGGTGAGGGCGCCGACGGCGGAGAGGCCGTCGAGCGCCCAGTCGAGCAGGCCCGGCAGTGCGACACCGACGACGGCGCGGCTCGCCGCGTGCCCGCCGCCGTCCCGTTCGGCGCGCAGCTCGGCGATGCGCCGTCCCAGCAGGTCGTGCAGCAGCGCGAAGGTGACGGGCCCGCCGGACAGGTGCATCACGGACAGGAACTGGGGCACCGCCTCGACGACCTCCGCCACCAGCGTCTGTTCGTGCGGCAGCGGCGCGGGGTGGGCCAGCGACCAGGCGTCGAAGAGGGCGACCCAGCCGCGCAGCACCGCGCTGTCGTCCCGGTCCCAGGCACGCAGCCGCCAGCCGGCGCGCGCGGTGTCCCCGTGCAGTTCGATCAGGCCTGCCAGCTTGGCCCTCCCCCAGTGCGCGCGCACCTGCCCGGCGGTCATGCGCAGCTCGTCGGCGGCCCGGTTCAGTCCGCCGTCGCCCGCGTGCGGCGACGTACCGGCGCCGGCGGCCCAGTGGGCGACGCGGACGGCGTCGGCGAGGGAGGCGCGGGCGTGCCGGGCGAGCTGGTCGCGGGGGAGCATGCCGTCCGGAGGCCGGGGCGTCCGGGCGGCGCGCCTGGTCGTCACCGTGCGCCGGGCGGCTGCGACGGGCTGTCGGGGGACGAGGCGGAGCCGGTTGTCTCGCGGAGTACGGGACGTCGTCACAGGAGCAGTCTTCACGCTGTTCCCGGGAAACCCAAACCTGGGGTGCCATATCCGGTCGCCGGGCGCCATCTCGCCGCACACGGCGGCTCCTGAGGGGGCCTCAGTGTGACGCCGTCTCAGCCGCGTTCCCGCCCGGGCGGGGTGCGCTCACATGAAGGGCGTCAGGAAGCGGCGCAGCTTCTCCTCGTACCCGTGGGGGTCGGCGTTCCACATCGCCGCGTGCGGGGCGTACGGGACGCGGTGCAGGGAGACGAGCCGCTCGCGGCGGGCCGCGAGCTCGCGGGAGCTCTCCCAGGGGGCGATGGTGTCGGCCGGGCCGTGCAGCAGCAGTGTCGGCACCGTCAGCTTGGCCGGGTCCACCAGCGGCGCTTCCCGGTCCTCGGGCAGCCCGGCCCGGCCCTGGACGGCCCGCACGACGAGTGGCAGCAGCGCCCTGGGGGTGCCGTGCGAAGACGCCAGCGCGCGGACGGTGTGCTGCCAGTCCAGGACGGGCGAGTCCAGGACGAGGCCTGCCACACATTCGCGCAGCGGGGAGTGCGCTGCGGCGTGCAGCGCCATCGTGGCCCCGCTCGACCAGCCGTGCAGGATCACCCGCGCGGCCCCGTGCTCGACGGCGTAGCGGATCGCCGCGTCCAGGTCACGCCACTCGGAGTTGCCCAGGTGGCCGATGCCGTCGGGGCAGGGGGGCGCACCGGGGTCGCCGCGGTAGCCGATGCCGAGCACCGGCATCCGCCGGCTCACGTAGAAGGGGAACAGCGTCATGGGGTGCTCGCGGGTGGCGCCCAGACCGTGCACGGTGATCACCCAGCTGCCGCGGGCGCCGGGGACGAACCAGGCGGGCAGCTGCCCGAGCTCGCCGGGGATGCGCACGTCGGTGTACTCCAGGCCCAGCGCCTCCCCGGGGTCGCCGACGTGCACCTGCGGGGTGAGGCGGACGGTCGCGCCGGTGCTCAGCCGGCCGCGGCTGACCCGCCGCAGCTCGCGGACGACCGTGTGCGGTCTGGACCGCGCGGCCGTCTCGTCCTCCATGACGGGGCCGACGACGGCGTGGGTGCCACGGCCGGTCAGGCCGTAGATCCCCGGGAGCCCGGCGGCCAGCGAGCGGGTGACGGCGATCCGGCCGTCGTCGTGCGACTGTACGGTCAGCCTGGTGCCCTCGAACCCGGCGGTGGGCCTGCCGGCGGATTCACCGCGGGCACGCACGGGGCGCAGCGCGACGTCGGCGGCGTACCGTCCGGCCGCCAAAGCGGCCGCGCCGGTGCCGAGCACGGTGGTCGCGGCCAGTGCCGCGGTTCGCAGACGCATCCTCTCCAGGTTGACGCGAGACGCCGGGGCAAACCAGTGGGCCGGGCCGGGAGGGTGACGTCCGTGCGGGGTAACGGCGGGTGCCCGAGGGGGTGCGGTCGGTGCCGTCGGCGCCCTGGCCGGGGTGTCGTGTTGCACTGACAGACCCACCGGAACACGGTGTGACCTGGAACACACAAATGTCGTCAGGGGGTGACACCTCGACGCCCGCCCCAGTTCACCTTCTGTTCACTCGCCGTCCTTACGTTCACGGCGTTACTGCCCCTCGAACTGATTGTGCCTGGTGAATGGAACACATCACGCTTCTCATCGGGATCGTGATCGTCACGGCCTTGGTGTTCGACTTCACGAACGGCTTCCACGACACGGCCAACGCCATGGCCACCACCATCTCCACCGGGGCCCTGGCTCCCCGCGCGGCGGTGGCCATGTCCGCGGTCCTCAACCTCCTCGGCGCGTTCCTGTCCGTCGAGGTGGCCAAGACCATCTCCTCGGGAATCATCGATGAAGGTTCCGGCATCAAGCCCGAAGTGATCTTCGCCGGGCTGGTGGGCGCGATCATCTGGAACCTGCTGACCTGGCTCGCCGGACTCCCCTCCAGCTCCTCCCACGCGCTGATGGGCGGCCTGCTCGGGGCGACGGTCGCGGCGGTCGGCACGGGCGCGGTCAACGGCGACGTCGTCGTCATGAAGGTGCTCATCCCCGCGCTCGCCGCACCGCTGGTCGCCGGCGTCGCCTCCGTGTGCGCCACCCGGGTCACCTACCGCCTCGCCCGCAACGCCGACGAGGGGCAGACCGCCAAGGGCTACCGCGCCGGGCAGATCACCTCCGCCGCGCTGGTCTCCCTGGCGCACGGCACCAACGACGCGCAGAAGACCATGGGCGTCATCACCCTCGCGCTGGTCACCGGCGGCGCCCTGGCCCCCGGCTCGAACCCGCCCGTGTGGGTCATCGCCTCGGCGGGCATGGCCATCGCGCTGGGCACCTACCTGGGCGGGTGGCGCATCATCCGCACCATGGGCAAGGGCATCACCGACATCCAGCCCCCGCAGGGCTTCGCCGCCCAGACGAGCGCGGCGGCCACCATCCTGGCCTCCTCGCACATCGGCTTCTCCCTCTCGACCACCCACGTGTGCTCCGGCGCCGTGATGGGCTCGGGACTCGGCCGCAAGGGCGGCGTGGTCCGCTGGGGCACGGCGGGCCGCATGGTCGTCGGCTGGGCGCTCACCCTCCCGGCGGCAGGGCTCGTCGCGGCGGGCGCCGCGCTGCTGGCCGAGCAGGGCGACTGGGGCGTCGCGGCGGTCGCCGTCCTCACCCTGGCGATCTGCGGCGCCATCTGGGTCCGCTCCCGCCGCACACCGGTGGACCACACCAACGTCAACGAGGTCGAGCCCGCGACGGAGGCCGCCATGCCGGCGCCGTCCCCGGAGCCGGAGCCGGAGCCCGCGGGGGTGGTCACCACCGCCGTACGCGCCGTCTCCCCTCCCCCGGCCCCGGCGGGCGTGGGCGCGGGATCCGCCGCGTCGGCCGCCTCCCTGCCGGACGCGGGCGAGCAGCTCCCCGGTGAACCACCCGCTGCCGCCCCGAGCCGCCCCGCCTCCGCTGGCAGCATCTCCTGAGCCCCGAACAGGGCAGTAGCCCCTCGAACTGGGCAGCACTCCGAGCCCGCCGGCCGGGCCTCCGGCCAGAAAGAGTGACCGCATGAACATCGACTGGGCCGCCCTCGGCCAGGTCTTCGGCGTCAGCCTGCTGGCGACCGTCGGACTCGTCGGCGTCTTCACCCTCGGCATCGTCACCAACTCCCCGCGCACCGGCGGTGCCGGACCCACCACGCTCGCCCGCACCGGCGCGTACGCCTGCTACGCGCTGTGCCTGGCGGCGGTGGCGTACGGCATCTACCTGATCGCGGCGTAACCCCTCCTCCCCCCCCCCCCCCCCCCCCCCCCCCCAGACCTGCCCCGGCCCGCCCCGGCCCGCCCCGAAATCCGGCACACCGATCCGCTCCGAGCGCCCCCGGGAATCAGCGCCGGGGGCGCTTCGCTTCGGGCGCCGCCCCGGCGCCGGCGGCGGGCCGACGACGTGGGCGTGGGGGATCACACACTCTCCCGTCGCAGGTCAAGGGCGAGTTGACGGGGTCAGTCGGGCGTGGTGGACTGCCGGTGCCCAAACGGCGGCATGGAGAGGAAGCCGGTGCGAATCCGGCGCGGTCCCGCCACTGTCACCGGGGAGCGCCATCCCAGCGACGCCACGGCCCCTGCGGGCTGGAAGGCGGGGTGGCGCGGATCCGGGAGCCAGGAGACTCTCGCCGCCGGTCGAGTCGAGCCAGGGCGAGGACCCTGAGTGAGGACACCGCCATGCGTGGCCGCGCTGCCGTATGCGCCCCCTGCGGGGCAGAACCCTCCGTCGTCGTGGATGTGTGCGCCGGGCCCCTCGCGTGAAGCGGACCGTGGGCGTCCAGGCCGGTGGGGCCGTCGCCGGATTCCTCATCGACGCGCTGCTCGGCGATCCGCGACGCGGCCACCCCGTCGCGGCCTTCGGCCGGGCCGCGGGCGCACTGGAGCGACGGATGTGGCGCGACCACCGCGGCGTGGGAGCGCTGTACGTGGCGCTGTGCGCGGGCGGCGCGCTCGCGGTGGGACACGTGAGCACGGCTGCGGCGGCCCCCGCAGCCGGCAGGGGCGCGGGCACACTCGCCGAGCCCGGCGCGGGCGCGCTCTCCGGGGTCGACGCGGGCAGCGAGTCGCGGGCGGCAGGGGGGTCGACGGTTCGGGCCGTCGTGGTGACTGCCGCCGCCACGTGGGCCGTGCTCGGTGGTACGTCCCTCACGCGGGAGGCGCGCGCCGTGGCCGCGGCGCTGGAGGCCGGTGATCTCGAGCTGGCCCGCGAGCGGCTGCCCGCGCTGTGCGGCCGCGATCCGCAGGGGCTCGACGCGCAGGGCGTGGCGCGCGCGGTCGTCGAGTCCGTCGCGGAGAACACCTCGGACGCCGTGGTCGGCGCCCTGGTGTGGGGGGCGTTGGCGGGCGTGCCCGGGATGCTGGGTTTCCGGGCGGTCAACACGCTGGACGCGATGGTCGGTCACCGCTCGCCGCGCCACCGCAGGTTCGGCTGGGCCGCCGCCCGGCTGGACGACGCCGCGGGCTGGCCGGGGGCGCGGCTGACCGCCGTGCTGGCCGCCGTGGCCGGGCCGAACCCGCGCGGCGCGCTGCGCGCGTGGCGGTCGGACGCGCACCGGCATCCGAGCCCCAACGCGGGTCCGGTCGAGGCGTCGTTCGCCGGGGCGCTCGGTGTGCGGCTCGGCGGGACGCTCTCCTACGGCGGGCGCGTCGAGCACCGTCCCGTCCTCAACGGGCCCGGCGCTCGGGCGCGGACGGCCGACATCGAGCGGGCGGTGCGGTTGTCCCGCCGCGTCGGCGTGCTGGCGCTGGCGGTCTGCTGCGCGGTCGGTGCGGCGCGAGGCACGGTCGACGCGGCACGAGGCACGGTCGACGCGGCACGAGGCACGGTCGACGCGGCACGAGGCACGGTCGGCGCGGCACGAGGCGGGGCGAGTGGGACGACGCGGCGCCCCCGGGGCGCCGGGAGCGCGGGAGGCGCACGGTGAACGATGGGGGCGGACTGCTGGTCGCGGGGACGACCTCGGACGCGGGCAAGAGCGTGGTGACGGCGGGCATCTGCCGCTGGCTGGCCCGCAAGGGGCTGCGCGTGGCGCCGTTCAAGGCGCAGAACATGTCGCTGAACTCCTACGTCACGCTCGACGGCGCCGAGATCGGCCGGGCGCAGGCCATGCAGGCGGCGGCGGCCCGCACGGAGCCGAGCGCGCTGATGAACCCGGTGCTGTTGAAGCCGGGCGGCGACCGCACCAGCCAGGTCGTGCTGCTGGGCAAGCCGGTGGGCGAGATGTCAGCGCAGGGCTACTTCGGCCGGCACACAGGCGAGGGCCGGGGCGTGCGGTTCGGGCGGCGCGAGGAGCTGCTGGAGACGGTGGCGGGCTGCCTGGAGGAGCTGCGGCGTACCCATGACGCGGTCGTCTGCGAGGGCGCGGGCAGTCCGGCCGAGATCAACCTGCGGCGCAGCGACATCGTCAACATGGGCCTGGCACGGGCGTGCCGGCTGCCGGTCGTGGTGGTCGGCGACATCGACAGGGGCGGCGTCTTCGCCTCCTTGTTCGGTACGACGGCGCTGCTGGCCCCCGAGGACCAGGAGCTGGTCGCAGGCTACCTGGTGAACAAGTTCCGCGGCGATGTGACCCTGCTTGAGCCGGGTCTGGAGATGCTGCGCGGCCTGACGGGACGGCCGACGCTCGGGGTGCTGCCGTTCCGGCACGGTCTGGGCATCGACGAGGAGGACGGCCTGCGGGTCTCCCTGCGGGGCGCTGTACGGGACTCCTCCGTCGCGGCTCCGCACGGTGCCGACGTGCTGCGGGTCGCGGTGCTCGCGGTGCCGCTGATGTCGAACTTCACCGACGTGGACGCGCTGGCGGCCGAGCCGGGCGTGGTGGTGCGCTTCTGCGACCGTGCGGAGGAGCTGGCCGACGCCGATCTGGTCGTCGTACCCGGCACGCGCGGGACGGTCGGGGCGCTGGAGTGGCTGCGCGAGCGCGGCCTGGCGGACGCGGTGGCGCGGCGGGCCGCCGAGGGGCGCCCTGTGCTGGGCATCTGCGGCGGCTACCAGCTGCTCGGCGAGCGGATCGAGGACGAGGTCGAGTCGCGTGCGGGCGTGGTCGACGGGCTCGGACTGCTGCCTGTTCGGGTGCGGTTCGCCCACGGCAAGACCCTCGCCCGTCCGCACGGCACGGCGCTGGGCGAGCCGGTGGAGGGCTACGAGATCCACCACGGCGTGGCCGATGTGCACGGCGGTGAGGGCTTTTTCCGCTCGGCGGGCGGCGGGGAGCTGGACGGGTGCCGGGTGGGGGCCGTGTGGGGCACCCACTGGCACGGTTCGCTGGAGTCGGACGGCTTCCGCCGCGCCTTCCTGCGCCGGGTCGCCGCCGACGCGGGCCGCGCCTTCGAGCCCGCGCCCGACACCCGGTTCGCCGCCCTGCGCGAGGAACAGCTCGACCGGCTGGGCGATCTGATCGAGGAGCACGCGGACACGGCGGCGCTGCTGCGCCTCATCGAGGAGGGCGTGCCGGAGGGGTTGCCCTTCGTGCCGCCGGGGGCGCCGCCGTGAAGGCTCCGCAGTCTTGGAACCCCCACATCGGTGGGGAGCACAGTGCCCGAACCGCTGTCGAGTGCGCGGTGCCCGGATCACCCCCGCGACGGCGAGGAGCAGGAGCTCCACACTCGCGGTCGCCTGCCCGTGAGCCCGACCTGTTCGATCTAAGCCACTCGAAGGAGTGACCGCGTGACGCCTCCCTATCCCTTCACAGCCCTCGTCGGCCAAGCCGACTTGCAGCTTTCCCTCCTGCTCAACGCCGTCTCCCCCGCCATTGGCGGCGTCCTGGTGCGCGGCGAGAAAGGCACGGCGAAGAGCACGGCCGTCAGGGCCGTCTCGGCGCTGCTGCCTGACGTGAGGGTCGTGCCCGGCTGCCGCTTCTCCTGCGACCCCGCCGCACCCGACCCGGACTGCCCCGACGGCCCGCACGCGGGCACCGACCCGGACGCGGCCGAGGCCCGCCCGGCGCGGATGGTGGAGCTCCCGGTCGGCGCCTCGGAGGACCGGCTGGTGGGCGCGCTCGACATCGAGCGGGCGCTCTCGGAGGGCGTGAAGGCGTTCGAGCCGGGGCTGCTGGCGGACGCGCACCGGGGCGTGCTGTACGTGGACGAGGTCAACCTCCTCCACGACCACCTGGTCGACCTGCTGCTCGACGCCGCCGCGATGGGCGCCTCCTACGTGGAGCGGGAGGGCGTCTCGGTACGGCACGCGTCCCGCTTCCTGCTGGTGGGCACGATGAACCCCGAGGAGGGTGAGCTGCGCCCCCAGTTGCTCGACAGGTTCGGGCTGACGGTGGAGGTGGCGGCCTCGCGTGAGCCGGACGAGCGGGTGGAGGTCGTGCGGCGCCGGCTGGCCTACGACGACGGTCCCGAGGGGTTCGCGGCGCGCTGGGCCGACGAGGAGCGTCTGCTGCGCGAGCGCATCGTGGCGGCCCGCGCGCTGCTGCCGAAGGTGCGGCTGGGGGACGCCGCGCTGCGGCAGATCGCCGCGACCTGCGCGGCGTTCGAGGTGGATGGCATGCGCGCCGATCTGGTGATGGCCCGTACGGCGACGGCGCTGGCCGCGTGGGCGGGGCGCGGTCAGGTGGAGCAGGCGGACGTGAGGCAGGCCGCGCTGCTGGCTCTCCCGCACCGGCGCAGGCGCAACCCCTTCGACGCGCCGGGGCTGGACGAGGAGAAGCTGGACCGGACGCTGGAAGAGAACGCTCCCGAGGACGACGGGCCTGAGGACGATGGGCCCGGCAACGGAGCACCGGACGACGGCGGCGACGAGGGGCCCGAGGACGGCCCCGGCGGCGGCATCCCCCCGCAGTCCCAGCCCCACGACGCCCCGCAGGACGATGCCCCGCGCAACGCCCCGCGAAACGACGCACGGGACGACGCGTACGAGGGGGCCGACAGCGGGACGGCCGGCCCGGAGGAGGCCGCTGCCGAGCAGCAGACCGACGGGGCGCCGTCCGGACGGCCCGCGGGCGGGGAGGCCGCCGGGCAGCAGCCCGCCGCTGAGACGGGTGAGCCGTTCAAGACGCGCGTTCTGACCGTCCCCGGGCTCGGTGAGGGCGCGGCCGGGCGGCGCTCACGTGCCCGTACGGCGCACGGCCGCACCACGGGGGCACGCCGCCCCCACGGCGCGCTCGGCAAGCTGCACCTGGCGGCCACCGTGCGGGCGGCGGCGCCGTACCAGCGCGCGCGGGGGCGCAGCGGCAGCGGCCTGGTGGTGCGCCGGGACGACCTGCGGGAGGCGGTGCGGGAGGGCCGCGAGGGCAACCTGGTGCTGTTCGTGGTGGACGCGTCGGGTTCGATGGCGGCGCGGCAGCGGATGAGCGCGGTCAAGGGCGCGGTCCTGTCGCTGCTGCTGGACGCCTACCAGCGCCGCGACAAGGTCGGTCTGGTGACGTTCCGGCGACAGGAAGCGGAGGTGGCCCTGCCGCCGACGTCGTCCGTGGACGCGGCCGCCGCCCGTCTCGAGTCGCTGCCGACCGGGGGCCGCACGCCGCTGGCGGCCGGGCTGCTGCGGGCACGTGAGGTGCTGCGCGTGGAGCGGCTGCGGGACCCGGCGCGGCGCCCGCTGCTGGTGACCGTCACCGACGGGCGGGCCACGGGCGGTCCCGAGCCGCTGGTGCGCACCCGGCAGGCGGCGGGGGCGCTGGCCGCTGACGGCGTCGCCTCGGTGGTCGTGGACTGCGAGGCCGGACACGTACGGCTGGGGCTGGCGGCCCAGTTGGCCGCCCAGCTGGGCGGCGAATCCGTCACGCTGGACGCGTTGCGCGCGGACTCGGTGGCCGAACTCGTCCGCCACACCACGGACGCGAGGGATTCCAGGAACGCACGGAGGGCGGCGTAATGCCGAAGGGACAGCCGAGTGTCGTACCCGCTGACGGTCTCACCACGCGTCAGCGCCGCAACCGGCCGCTGGTGGCGGTGCACACGGGCACCGGAAAGGGGAAGTCGACGGCCGCGTTCGGGCTGGCGCTGCGGGCGTGGAACCAGGGGTGGCCTGTCGGGGTGTTCCAGTTCGTGAAGTCGGCCAAGTGGAAGGTCGGCGAGGAGCGCGCGCTCAAGGTGCTCGGTGAGACGGGCGAGGGCGGCAGCGTGACGTGGCACAAGATGGGCGAGGGCTGGTCGTGGATCCAGCGCAACGTCGCCGACGGCGAGATGAGCAGCGAGGCCGCGGCCCGCGAGGGCTGGGAGCAGGTCAAGCGCGATCTGGCCGCCGAGACGTACCGGATGCTGGTGCTGGACGAGTTCGCCTACCCGATGCACTGGGGCTGGGTGGACGTGCGCGAGGTGGTGTCCGTGCTGCGGGAGCGCCCCGGTACCCAGCACGTCGTGGTCACGGGCCGGAACGCGCCGCGGGAGCTGGTCGACGCGGCGGACCTGGTGACCGACTTCTCGAAGGTGAAGCACCCGATGGACGCCGGCCAGAAGGGCCAGAAGGGCATCGAATGGTGACCGTCGCGCGGAGTGCCGCCGGGGGCGCCGCGTGATCCGCACACCGCGTCTTGTGATCGCGGCGCCGTCCTCGGGCAGCGGCAAGACGACGGTGGCGACCGGGCTGATGGCCGCCTTCGCCGCACGCGGTCTGACCGTCTCGCCGCACAAGGTCGGGCCCGACTACATCGATCCGGGCTATCACGCGCTGGCGACCGGCCGTGCGGGGCGCAACCTGGACGCCTACCTGTGCGGTCCCGAGCGGATCGCACCGCTGTTCGCGCACGGCGCGGCGGGGGCCGACCTGGCCGTCGTCGAGGGCGTGATGGGCCTCTACGACGGTGCCGCGGGGCAGGGCGAGCTGGCCTCGACGGCACACGTGGCCAAGCTGCTGCGGGCCCCGGTCGTGCTGGTGGTGGACGCCTCCTCGCAGTCCAGGTCGGTCGCCGCGCTGGTGCACGGCTTCGCCTCCTGGGATCCTCAGGTACGGGTCGCGGGCGTGGTGCTCAACAAGGTGGGGTCCGACCGCCACGAGGAGCTGCTCACAGAGGCGCTGGAGGGCACGGGGGTGCCCGTACTGGGTGTGCTGCGCCGTACGAAGGTGGTGCGGGCGCCCTCCCGCCATCTGGGTCTTGTGCCGGTGGCCGAGCGGCGCGCGGAGGCCGTGGAGGCGGTGGCGGCTCTCGCCCGGCGGGTGCGCGAGGGCTGCGACCTGGACGCGCTGCTCGCCCTGGCGCGGCAGGCGCCGACGCTGCCGGAGCAGGCCTGGGACCCGGCGCACGAGGCGGGCGGCGAACCGGTGTCCGGCCCGCCGCCCAGGATCGCCGTCGCGAGCGGCGAGGCGTTCACGTTCTCCTACGCCGAGCACGCGGAGCTGCTGCGCGCCGCCGGCGCCGAGGTCGTCGGCTTCGACCCGCTGCGCGACGAGGCGCTGCCGCGCGGGACGGCGGGCCTCGTCATCGGCGGCGGCTTCCCCGAGGTGTACGCACCTGAGTTGTCCGAAAACCGCCCCCTGCGCGAGCAGATCGCGGCCTTCGAGGGTCCCGTCGCGGCCGAGTGCGCCGGACTGCTGTACCTGGCGCGGGAACTGGACGGCAAGCCCATGTGCGGGGTGCTCGACGCGCGGGGACGGATGGCGGAACGGCTCACGCTGGGCTACCGCGAGGCGGTCGCCGTGGCCGACAGCGCCCTCGCGCAGGCGGGCACCCGGGTACGCGGCCACGAGTTCCACCGCACCGAGCTGACGCCCGGCGCAGGCCCTGTGCCCGCCTGGGGGCAGGTACGGCCCGAGCGGCGCACCGAAGGCTTCGTCCAAGGCCAGGTGCACGCCTCCTACCTGCACGTGCACTGGGCGTCCTCACCCGGCACGGCGGCCCGGTTCACGGCCGCCTGCGCGCGGCACGGGGAAGCCCGGAGCGCCGCGTGAACCCGCTGGGACCGGGCGGGGGCACCGACGGCACGGGACCGAGGCTCCTCGCCGTCGGGGTGGGCACCTGCGCGGGCGTGGCGGCCACAGAGGTGCGGGACCTGGTGCGGGGTGTGCTGGCCACCGCAGGGCTGACGGAGAGTGACGTGGCGGCGCTGGCGACCGTGCAGGCCCGCGCGGAGGAACCCGGACTGCTGGCCGCCGCCCGCCTGGCGGGGCTGCCGCTGCTCGCCTACGACGCGCGCGCCCTGGCCCGCGTGAGGGTGCCGCACCCCTCGGACTTCTCCCGTGCGGCCGTGGGCACCCCCTCCGTCGCCGAGGCTGCGGCGCTGCTGGCCGCGGGCGGCGGCGACGGCTCCCAGGTCCGGGGCGGCGCCCCCGTGCTGCTGGTGCCCAAGACGCTGGCACGCCCGGAGGGCGGCGGCCCCGCGCGGGCCACCGCCGCGCTCGCCGCGATCGCCGTCCCGGGGAGGGAAGGATGACCACGTACGAGACCACCGCGCACGACGCCCCGGGCCGCGGAGCGCAGGCGCCGGAGCCCAGCGCCGCCACGCTCCGCCACCACGGCGACGCGGAGGTGCGGGGCGAGGGCGCCGCTTTGACCGACCTCGCCGTCAACGTCCGTACCGGCACTCCCCCGGCCTGGCTGACAGAGCGGCTGGCCGCCTCGCTGGACTCTCTCGCCGCCTACCCGGATGGCGGCCCCGCACGCCGCGCGGTCGCCACCCGGCACGGGCTGGCGGAGGAACAGGTGCTGCTGACGGCCGGCGCGGCGGAGGCGTTCGTGCTGCTGGCCCGCGCCCTGAGCGCACGGCACCCGGCGGTGGTGCACCCGCAGTTCACCGAACCCGAGGCCGCGCTGCGCGACGCGGGACACCGGGTACGGCGGGTGCTGCTGCGCCCCGAACGCGCCTTCCGGCTGGAGCCCGGGGACGTGCCCGAAGAGGCCGACCTGGTGGTCGTCGGCAACCCGACCAACCCGACCTCCGTGCTGCACCCCGCCGCCGACCTGGCGCGCCTCGCCCGGACAGGGCGCACGCTGGTCGTCGACGAGGCGTTCGTCGACGCGGTGCCCGGCGAACGGGGATCGCTCGTCGGGCTGCTGGACGCGCTGCCGGGCCGCACGGTCGTACTCCGCAGCCTCACCAAGACCTGGGGGCTGGCCGGGCTGCGGGTCGGCTACGTGCTCAGCGACCCGGACACCGTGCGGACACTGGCGGCCCACCAGCCCCTGTGGCCCGTCTCGGCGCCCGCGCTGACGGCCGCGCAGGCGTGCAGCGCGCCCGGGGCGCTGGCCGAGGCGGAGGCGGCGGCGCACCGGTTCGCGCGGGACCGTGCGCACCTTCTCGAACAGCTGGCCACGCTGCGCGGCGCGGGCGTCCGCGAGGCCACGCCGGAGCCGCAGGGTCCGTTCCTCCTGGTCGGGCACCCGCGGGCGGCGATCGTGCGGGAGCGGCTGCGGGAGTCGGGGTTCGCGGTACGGCGCGGTGACACCTTTCCCGGGCTCGGCGCCGAGTGGTTCCGGATGGCGGTACGGGACCGGGCCACCACCGACCGTTTCACCGCGGCGCTCGGCGAGGTGCTGGAGTCGCTGCCCCCGGGCCGCTGAGGGGGCATGCGAGGCAACCGCCCTCTGCCCGTCCCGCCCGGCTCCTGATCGAATGGGGGCGATCACCCCACCGCCCACCACAGGAGGTCTGGAATGCCCGCCACCCTGCGGCACCCCGGCACCGTGCTGACCGACCACGTCTTCCCCGTACCGCTGGACCACGACCGGCCGGACGGCGAACTGATCGAGGTGTACGCGCGCGAGGTCGTCGCGGCGGGGCGCGAGCGTGAGGAGCTGCCCTGGCTGCTGTTCCTCCAGGGCGGTCCGGGATCGGGCTCGCCGCGCCCTGTCGGGCAGGCCGACTGGCTGGCGGCGGCGCTGCGCCACTACCGGGTGCTGCTGCTCGACCAGCGCGGCACAGGACGCTCCACGCCCGCCAACCGGCAGTCGCTGGCGGCACGAGGCACGCCCCCGCGGCAGGCCGAGTACCTGGCGCACTTCCGGGCCGACGCGATCGTCCGGGACGCCGAAGTGGTGCGCGAGCGGCTGCTGGGCAGGGACGGGCGCTGGTCCACGCTCGGCCAGAGCTTCGGCGGGTTCTGCACCCTGGCCTACCTCTCGCGCGCCCCGCACGCCCTCCGCGAGGCGTTCGTGACGGGCGGGCTGCCGGGGCTGCGCGTCAGCGCTGACGACGTCTACCGGGCCGCCTATCCGCGCGTGGCGGCCAAGAACGCCGCCCACTACACCCGCTACCCGCAGGACGTCGAGGCGGTCAGGCGGATCGCCGCGCACCTGGCGGAGCACGAGGTGCGGCTCCCTGACGGGAGCCCGCTGACGGTGGAGCGGTTCCAGTACCTGGGCATGCTGCTGGGCCAGGGCTCCGGCTCGCACGTCCTGCACTACCTGCTGGAGGGCGCGTGGATCCGCGGCGCGAGCGGGCCCGAGCTGTCGGACGCGTTCCTGGCCGGCGTGTACGGGCAGGTGTCCCTCGCGGCGAACCCGCTGTTCGCCGTGTTGCACGAGGCCGCCTACGCCCAGCGCTCCGTCAGCACGCGGGGCACCGGGTGGGCGGCGCAGCGCCTGCGCGGCGAGTTCCCCGCCTTCGACGCGGAGCGCGCGCTGCGAAGCGGCGAACCCGTGCTGTTCTCCGGGGAGATGATCTACCCGTGGATGTTCGGCCTCGACCCGGCGCTGGAACCGCTGGCCGAGGCCGCGCACCTGCTGGCCGAGCGCGGCGACTGGCCCGACCTGTACGACACGGAGCGGCTGGCGGCCAACGAGGTGCCCGTGTACGCGGCCGTCTACCACGACGACATGTACGTCGACCGCGACCACTCGCTGGCCACCGCCCGCTCCGTCCCCCACGTCCGCACCTGGGTGACCAGCGCGTGGGAGCACGACGCCCTGCGCGTCAGCCGGGGCACGGTCCTCGAACGGCTGATCGGCATGGCGCGCGGCGAGGTGTGACGGCGTGACGGCGTGACGGCGTGACGGCGTTGCAGAGAGGGGCAGCGCGCGGGCGAGAGGCGACACGCCCGGTGGCGGGGCGAGGCGCGGGAAGGCCGAGGGCGGATCCTGGGTGCACGGACTGGTGAAGCTGGGCACCCGGTCCCTCCACGATCTGCTCCCAGGGAGTGCAGCCCGTTGTCGCAACTCGCCCGTATCGCCCGCATCGTCCGGCACCCCGTCAAGGGGCTCCCCGGCCACGACGTCCCCCTGGCCCGGCTCACCGCCCTGGGAGGCGTGCCGCGCGACCGGCAGTTCGCGTTCGCACGGCGCCGCGTTCCCGCGGGCGGCGCCTGGGCCTCCACCCGGAACTTCCACGCCCTCGTCGCCGCGCCGGGACCCGCCGACGGGCGCGTGCGGATCGACGAGGACGCGGGCACCGCGACCCTCACCCACCCCACCTACGAGAGCGTCACCGTGCCTCTCGACCCGCCCGCGCCCGGGCTCGTCGCCCGCACCGACTGGTTCGGCGGCGCGGAACTGCACCGCGCCGAGCACGGCTACTGGGACGACAAGGCCACCGTCTCGCTGCTCAACCTGGCCTCCGTCGAGGCGCTCTCCGACGCCTGCGGACACGCCGTGGACCCGCGCAGGTTCCGCGCCAACCTGTGGCTGGCACACCTCCCCGCCTGGGCGGAGCTCGACCTGCCCGGGGCCCGCATCGCCGTCGGCGGCGCCCGGCTGGAGGTGCTGCACCCCATCAACCGCTGCGCGGCGACCTCCGTCGACCCCGGCCGCGCCCGCCGGGACCTCAACGTCCCCGCGGAGCTGGCCACCCGCTTCGGCCACCTGTACTGCGGGCTGCGCGCCCGCGTGGTCGAGCCCGGCACCGTACGCGAGGACGACCCCGTGGTGCTGCTCGCCCCCGGGCGTCCCGTCCCGCTGCACGGCGGCCCGCAGCCCGCGGCGTGGCCGCGGCGGGCCCGCGTCGAGGAGCGCGTGCGGCACGGGGACGGCGCGGTCAGCCTGTGGCTGGCCGACCCGCTGGCCGAGGAGCGCCCCGCGCCACGGCACGGACAGCACGTCCTGGTCACCGCGCACACCGGGGAAGGGCCGCTGTGGCGCGCCTACACCGTCTCGGCGCACGACGCCGGACGGCTGCGCATCACCGTCAAACTAGAGCCGGAGGGGCGGATGTCGCCCCATCTGCACCGGCACGCCCACCCCGGCACCCTGCTGACGGTCTCCGGGCCGCACGGCCGCACCGTCCTGGACGACGACACCGCCAGGCCGCTGCTGCTGGCCTCCGCCGGCATCGGCATCACCCAGACCGCGGCGCTGCTGCACGGCTGCGCCGCCGAACAGCCCGACCGTCGCGTCGAGGTCGTGCACACGGCGCGCGGCCCCGAAGACCTCGCCCTGTGGCCCGAGGTTCAAGCCCTCGCCACGCGGCTGCCCCACGCGCGTGCCCGGCTGCACCTGACCCGTGCCACCGCGCGGGACGCCGAGCGCCTCGGCGCCGTACGGGGCCGGCCCGTGCTGGATGACGCGGACCCCGCGAGCACCGCCTTCCTGTGCGGCCCCGCGTCCTTCCTCGCCACCGCGCGGGAGGCGCTGCGGACCGCAGGGCTGGCGGACGCACGCATCCACCAGGAGATCTTCGCCTCCCCCGGGGCTTCGGGCACGGCGCCCGCAGAGACCCCCGAGGGGCCCTTCACCGTCCGGTTCGCCGCGTCCGGGCGTACGGCCAAGTGGCGGCCGGAGAGCGGCACGCTGGCCGAGCTGGCCGAGTCCGAGGGGCTGACCGTCCCCTCCGGCTGCCGGGCAGGCGCCTGCCGCAGTTGCAGCAAGCCGCTGCGCGACGGGCGCGTGGTCTACCCCTCGCCGCCTGCCCTGCCGCCCGACCGGGGCACGGCCCTGCTGTGCAGCGCCGTGCCGGCGAGCGACACCGTCATCGACCTGTGAGCGCCGCCGCTACGGTGTCTGTCCGCGCGCGGAGCGCCACTGCCGCACCGCGCTCTCGACGTCGAAGGGCACCAGACGGTGCGGAGGGCCCTCCAGGGGCGTGCGGACGGCTTCGTCGATCCTGGCGTTGATCTGAGTGAGGATCGCGCGGACCTCCGCCTCGGAACGGGCCTCGGCGGCGCGTTCTCGGGCCTCCTGCGCGTCCTTGCGCAGCGCGAGGGACGGCGGCAGGTAGGAGAGGTTCTCGTCGCGCATCTTGCGCTCGACCCACCACTGCTCGGTGTAGGGCGCGTCGATTCCGGCCAGCGGCTTCCCCGCACCGGGCAGGTTCGCGAACTCGCCGCGCTCCTCCGCCTCCCGGATCTGCCGGTCGGCCCACGTCTCGAAGCTGACTCCTGGGGGCTTGCGTTCCGTCATGGCGCGTCGTCCTTCGCTTCCGGTTGCCTGCCGTCGGTCGCCGTGGAGCGGGTGTCACCCTCCATGGTCCCAGAGGGCGAACCGGTGCGGCCCGGACGGTGGGACCGCGGCGGCCCTGATCGCAGCGCCCGGCGAGGTGTGGGTCAGACGGCCCCGTGCCGTCGGGCGGCGAGGCAGATCTCCTGCACGGCGCCCGGCTGCTCCAGCAGCAGCGTGGCGGCCTCCTGCCCCCGGTGGTGGACGCGCATCCGGGGGCCGTCGGGAACCACGCGCAGCTCAGGCCACGGGTGGCGCCACAGCAGGACGGAGCGCTCCCACATCTGGAGTCCCCTGGTGGTGGCACGCAGTTGGTAGCGGGGGCCTTCGTGCGCGGCGGGCGGGGTGTGTTCGGTGTACGGGGGCCGTACGGCCCAGGTGGCGATCACCTTCTCTTCGGGCTCCAGTGCCTCGGCCATGACGCCCCGGCGCCGGCCGGCCTGTGCCCCCGCCCAGCCGGCGAGCCCCGCTGTCAGCAGGGCCGCGGCCGCGATGGTCCACCACGGCAAGCCGGACTCGATGCCGAAGCCCAGGACAGCCACCACCGCCAGTGCCGCCGTCGCCGCCGCGCCGGACAGCCGGGCGCGCCGCAAGCGGGCCTCCCGCCCGCTGTCGTGCGCTTCCCGCTCCCCGTCCACGCCCCGCCCCCTCCTGCTGACACGTCCAGCCGTCACCAGCGCTTTCCGCGCTGCCGACGCCCTGGGAGGAAGTATGCCCGGTCACCGCGGACTCGGCGCCCCCTGCCCGGCCCGTGCGCGGTACCGCTGCGGCGGGAGACGCGCCGGGCGAACGCCGGACCGGGACGGGGGCACCGTGACGGCGTCCGTGCCGGGCGCTCACCGCCCGTAGGGAACCTGGACGATGCCGCGCGCCACTCCCAAGTCCACGGCGTCCTGGGGGCGCAGCCGCAGGGCGTCGGCCGTCTCCGGTACCCGGTCGGGGGCGCGCTTGAGGATGGCGGCGGCCGGTTCGGGGGCGATGACGGAGAAGTAGCTGTCGGCGGTCACCCACAGCCGGCCCGGCGCGGCCAGGGCGAGGGCGCCGCCGGAGCCGCCCTCGCCGATGAGGAGGGAGGTGACCGGCACGGTGGCCTCCGCGAGCGCGTCGAACACCTCTGCGAGCGCGGGCCCGGCCCCCGCCCGCTCGTCGTCGGGGCCGTTGGCGGCCCCGGGGGTGTCGATGAGGGTGAGCACGGGGACGCCCAGGCGGGAGGCCAGGCGGACGAGCCGGGCGACCGTACGGTATCCGGCGGGCCGGGTCGGGGTGCCGCACTGCGCCGCGTAGGCGAGGGACCGGCCCTCGTGCAGCCCGAAACCGCACCGCACCCCGGAGTCCACTCCCCCGCACCGGTCCCCGCTGATCTCGGCGCGGCTGCCGAAGTACGCGTCCAGGTACGCGTCGGCCCTGGGGCGCTGTCGGTCCCGGGCGCGGGCAACCGCCTCCACTCCGGTGCGGGGCAGGGGTGCGGGCCCGCCCGCGTGGCCGCCCCCGGGCGGTGGCGCGGTGGCCGGAGCGGCCGGTACGGGAGCGGGGTCCAAGGCGGCGCCGTCGCGGACGGCGTCCGGGTCGCCGCCGGTCAGCAGGGTGAGCCAGTGTGCGAGGACGGGCGCGAGCCGGGGTTCGGGGACGACGAGGTCGAGGTGCCCGGCCGCGTGCTGGCCCTCCACGGTGTACGCGGCGGGGTCGGCGTCGCGGGGACGCACGCGTGATCCGGCGAAGGCGGCCTGTGCACCGGGCAGGCCGAGGACCACGTCGGCGCCTGCGGCGAGTGTCGCCCACCCTCCGCCGGTCGTCGGATCGCGGACGACGGCCAGTTGCGGCAGTCCGGCGGCCCGGGTCAGCGCGGTCTGCCGGGCCACGCGCTGGAGCTGGGCGAGGGCGCGCATGCCCTCCTGCATGCGGCTGCCGCCGGTGGCGACGAGGGTGACGACGGGCAGCCTCAGCTGCCGGGCCCGCCGGTGGGCGGCCTCGATACGGTCGCCGGTGCGCTCGCCGAGCGAGCCGCCGAGGTAGCCGAACTCGAAGCACAGGAGGACGGTCTCGCTGCCGCCGATCCACCCCGTGCCGCACACCACGGATTCGTCCTCCCCGGTGTGTTCGCGCGCCCGGGCCCTCGCCTGGTCGTACCCGGGCCACCCCAGCGGCCCGTCCACCGGCTCCCGGACCACCGGCTCGCCGGCAGCCGGCTGGACGGCAGTCGACTCGCCGGCCGTCGGTGCGGGGCCGAACTCGCGGAAGCCGTCCGTCAACCGGCCGAGCAGCGCTCGCGCGCCGGCGCGCGAGGGGTTACGGCGCTCGGGGGCGTGCGCTCCGTGCGGCGGGCGGACGTCCTCGCCTTCGTCTGGTGCGCTGTCACCGGGTGCCGTCGGGCTCATGCGTCCAGCGTGCGGCACCGGGTGCCGCTTGTCAGTACGGCACTCTCGCGGGGGTGTGCCTCAGCGCACCACCCGGCCTCTGAGCACCACATGGCGCGGCGTGTCCAGTACGCGGACGTCCGCGCGCGGGTCGGTGTCGTAGACGACGAAGTCGGCGGGGGCGCCCTCGGTCAGCCCGGGCCTGCCCAGCCAGTCGCGGGCCGTCCAGGTGGCGGCCGCCAGCGCGTCGCGGGCGGGGATACCGGCCCTGACGAGTTCGGCGACCTCCTGGCCGACGAGCCCGTGGGCGAGTGAGCCGCCCGCGTCGGTGCCGGTGAAGACGGGGATGCCGGCGTCCCAGGCGGCACGCACGGTCTCGTAGCGGCGGGCGTGCAGCTGACGCATGTGGGCCGACCAGCGGGGGAACTTGCTCTGGCCGCCGTCGGCGAGAGCGGGGAAGGTGGCGATGTTGACGAGGGTGGGCACGATGGCGACGCCGCGCTCGGCGAAGAGCGGGACGGTCTCCTCGGTGAGCCCGGTGGCGTGCTCGACGCAGTCGATGCCCGCCTCCACCAGGTCACGCAGCGAGTCCTCGGCGAAGCAGTGTGCGGTGACGCGGGCGCCTTCCTGGTGGGCCGCTTCGATGGCCTCCTCGATGGCCCAGCGCGGCCAGCAGGCGGCGAGGTCGCCCTCTTCCCTGTCGATCCAGTCGCCGACGATCTTGACCCAGCCGTCCCCGCGCCGGGCCTCGCGGCGTACGTAGGCGGCCAGGTCGCCGGGTTCGATCTCGTGCGCGTAGTTGCGGATGTAGCGGCGGGTGCGGGCGATGTGGCGCCCGGCGCGGATGATGCGGGGCAGGTCGTCGCGGTGGTCGATCCAGCGGGTGTCGGAGGGCGAGCCGGCGTCGCGGAGCAGCAGCGCGCCGGCCTCGCGGTCGGTGAGCGCCTGCTTCTCGCTGGTGGAGTCGTCCACGGGGCCGTGCGCGTCGAGCCCGACGTGGCAGTGGGCGTCCACGAGCCCGGGCAGTACCCAGCCGTTCAGGGTGGCCGGCTCGGTGGCACCGGGGGCCACCGGTGGCCGTTCGTAGGTGAGACGCCCGTCCACCACCCACATCTGTTCCCGTACGTCCTCGGGCCCGACCAGTACCCGCCCCTTGATGTGCAGACTCGCGCGCTCGCTCATGGCGGCACTGTACGAGTGGCCGGTACGCCGGTGTCCAGGGTGCCCAGGGCGGCCCGTCCGGTGCGGATTCCCCCGCGGGGCGGGCGCGGCTCATCGGGAACGGAAGGCGAGGCAAGGGGGCGCAAGGGGCGGGGAGAAGACGGGAAGGGAACGCGGAGCATCATCGCGGAAAACGCAGACAGGCGCTTGCTCCCCGGTTTACGATGCAATACCGGCGTCTTTTCCCGTACAGGTTCCCATCTTCTTCTGCCCGCTTTCCCCGGTCTCAAACGCAAAGATTTCGCTAGCGCCGAAGCGCGTATTCCGGGCCACTCTCCCTACTGTTATCGCACTGTGACGTACTCCACAGGTCGGCTGCTATATCCCGACATGAAGGGGCAAAAAGGGGCAGTGAGCGGCGCGGCAGCGCGCCCGCCCGCCCGCGCGCGATAACACGGACCACCTCCGCCGTGTAACCCCTGACCCCCGTGCACTTTCGGATTCTGCTCGGTAAATTGAATTCGCATGACCGCCGCACAAGCAGACCATGCACGTGCCCACAGAGACTTTCTGGAAATGCCGGAGGGACTGAAGCTCGACACACCGCGTGTGGACGACGGAGCCGCGATCTGGCGCATCGCCCGCGACTCGAAGACCCTCGATCTCAACTCCTCCTACAGCTACCTGCTGTGGTGCCGCGACTTCGCCGCCACCTCGGTCGTCGCCCGCGACGGAGCGGGTGAACCGGTCGGCTTCATCACCGGCTACGTCCGGCCCGAGGCGCCGCGCACCCTGCTGATCTGGCAGGTGGCCGTCGACGAGGCAGCCCGCGGCCGCGGGCTCGCCGCCGCGATGCTGGACGGACTGACACTCCGTGCCGCCGAGGAGTGCGGCATCGACAGCATCGAGACCACGGTCACCCCCGACAACACCCCCTCCAACCGGCTGTTCACCTCCTACGCGCAGCGCCACTCGGCAGCGGTCGCCAAGGACGTGCTGTTCGACGCCGCCCTCTTCCCCGAGGACGGTCACGAGCCCGAGGTGGGCTACCGGATCGGTCCGGTCGCGTTTCCCGGCGCATCGAAGCGCTGACGTATACGGCCAGGCCAGGGCGGGTAGGCCCGTCGCCGGTCCGCCCTCACCAACAGACTTTCTTTCCCCCGCGACTCACTCCCCAGGAGCAAGCTGTGACCATCACCCAGCCGGACCTCAGCGTCTTCGAAACCGTGGAGTCGGAGGTGCGCAGCTACTGCCGTGGCTGGCCGACCATCTTCGACCGGGCGCAGGGCGCGCACATGTACGACGAGGACGGCCACACCTACCTCGACTTCTTCGCCGGAGCGGGCACCCTCAACTACGGCCACAACAACCCGGTCCTCAAACGGGCCCTCCTGGACTACCTGGAGCGCGACGGCGTCGTGCACGGGCTGGACATGTCCACCTCGGCCAAGCGCTCCTTCCTGGAGACGTTCCAGGAGGTGATCCTCCAGCCGCGCGGCCTCGACCACAAGGTGATGTTCCCGGGTCCGACCGGCACCAACGCCGTGGAAGCGGCGCTGAAGCTGGCCCGCAAGGTCAAGGGCCGCGAGTCGATCGTCTCGTTCACCAACGCCTTCCACGGCATGTCGCTCGGCTCGCTCGCCGTGACCGGCAACGCGTTCAAGCGCGCGGGCGCCGGTATCCCGCTGGTGCACGGCACGCCGATGCCGTTCGACGACTACCTCAACGGCACCACCGAGGACTTCGTCTGGTTCGAGCGGCTGCTGGAGGACCAGGGCTCGGGACTGAACAAGCCGGCCGCCGTGATCGTGGAGACCGTACAGGGCGAGGGCGGCATCAACGTCGCCCGCGCCGAGTGGCTCAAGGCGCTCTCCGAACTGTGCGAGCGCCACGACATGCTGCTGATCGTCGACGACATCCAGATGGGCTGCGGCCGCACCGGCGCGTTCTTCTCGTTCGAGGAGGCGGGCATCAAGCCGGACATCATCACGCTGTCGAAGTCCATCGGCGGCTACGGGATGCCGCTGGCGCTCACTCTCTTCAAGCCGGAGCTGGACGTGTGGGAGCCGGGCGAGCACAACGGCACCTTCCGCGGCAACAACCCCGCCTTCGTCACCGCGACCGCCGCGCTGCAGACCTACTGGGCCGACGGCCAGATGGAGAAGCAGACGCTCTCGCGCGGTGAGCAGGTCGAGGCGGCGCTCAAGGCCATCGCCGAGGAACACGCCGACCCCGTCTCCGGCGTGGCCGACCACCGCGGCCGCGGCCTGGTGTGGGGCCTGGAGTTCCACAACAAGAGCCGGGCGAACGCCGTGGCCAAGCGCGCCTTCGAGCTGGGGCTGCTCATCGAGACCTCGGGCCCGCAGAGCGAGGTCGTCAAGCTGCTGCCCTCACTGACCATCACCCCCGAGGAACTGGACGAGGGGCTGCGCATCCTCGCGCGAGCCGTACGCGAAACGGCCTGACCCCCTGGACGCGGCCCGTCCCGGCACAACCGGGACGGGCCTCTTCCGTGATACACACAGAGAAAGGCACCATCAGACGTGATAGTCCGTTCATTCAAGGACATCGAGAACACCGACCGTCACATCAAGTCACAGTCGGGCACTTGGGAGAGCAAGCGCATCGTCCTGGCGAAGGAAAAGGTGGGCTTCTCCCTGCACGAGACGATCCTCTACGCGGGGACGGAGACGACGATGTGGTACGCCAACCACATCGAGGCCGTGCTCTGCGTCGAGGGCGAGGCGGAACTGACCAACGAGGAGACCGGCGAGAAGCACTGGATCTCTCCCGGCACGATGTACCTGCTCAACGGGCACGAGAAGCACACGATGCGCCCGAAGACCGACTTCCGCTGCGTGTGCGTCTTCAACCCGCCGGTCACCGGCCGTGAGGACCACGACGAGAACGGCGTCTACCCGCTGCTCACCGAGCCGGACGAGAGCTGAGCGACTGGCTCCCGCCGCGAAAGGGGACCGTTTTCACCGGTCCACGTCGGCCGGACGGCCTCCCTGCACCACGGGGAGGCCGTCCGGACCGTTTCGCCATGTGAACAGGGCCGTACGAGAGGAGAGGAAGGCACAACCATGACCACCGCACCCGAGCGCACCGCCGACCTGTACCCGACCCGTGGAGCCACCGAGGTGGCCACTCCGCGGATGGACCCCGTCGTGTGGTCCGAACCGGGTACTCCGGGGCCGATCGAGGCCACGGACCTGGCGGGCTTCGAGCGGGACGGGTTCCTCGCCATCGATCAGCTCATCACCTCCGACGAGGTGGAGACGCTGCGCGCGGAACTGGAACGGCTCACCTCGGATTCGGAGATCCGCGCGGACGAACGCTCGATCGTCGAGCCGCAGTCCTCGGAGATCCGGACCGTGTTCGAGGTGCACAAGATCAGCGAGGTCTTCGCACGGCTCGTGCGGGACCCGCGCATCGTGGGCAGGGCACGGCAGATCCTGGGCTCGGACGTCTACGTCCACCAGTCCCGGATCAACGTCAAGCCGGGCTTCGGCGCCACGGGCTTCTACTGGCACTCCGACTTCGAGACCTGGCACGCGGAGGACGGTCTGCCCAACATGCGGACCGTGTCGGTCTCGATCGCGCTGACGGAGAACTACGACACGAACGGCGGCCTGATGATCATGCCGGGGTCGCACAAGACCTTCCTCGGCTGCGCGGGCGAAACGCCGAAGGACAACTACAAGAAGTCGCTGCAGATGCAGGACGCGGGCACACCGTCCGACGAGTCCCTGACCAAGTTCGCCGACGCACACGGCATCAAACTGTTCACCGGCAAGGCCGGCTCGGCGACCTGGTTCGACTGCAACTGCATGCACGGCAGCGGTGACAACATCACTCCGTACCCGCGGAGCAACGTGTTCATCGTCTTCAACAGCGTCGAGAACGAGGCGGTGGAGCCCTTCGCCGCGCCCGTCCGCCGCCCCGAGTTCATCGGGGCCCGGGACTTCACGCCCGTGAAGTGACCCGGCAGGCGGCCCGCTGACGTCGGGGCGGGGCAGTGCACGGTCCCGCCCCCTCGCCACGAGCCCTCGCACGGACCGCACCCCGGCCCTTGACCGGTGTGCCGGGACCGCGCTCAGCCGCACGGAAGCCACCCTCGGCCGTTGCGCGTGCGCCGGGCCGCCCTCAGCCCTTCAGCAGCCGCAGCAGCCGCAGCAGCCGGTCCACATCCTCCTCGGTGTTGTACAGGTGGAAACCCGCGCGCAGATTGCCCTCACGGACCGAGAGTGACACCCCCTCGGCCGCCAGCCGCTCCGCGGCATGGCCGAGCCCGGGCACCGCGACGACCGCCGAGTCCCCCGGCACCGGTGCGTACCCGCCGTCCAACTCGGCGACCTCCGCGCGGAACCGCGCCGCGAGCGCCCGGTCATGCGCGCCGATGGCCTCGGGCCCGCCCAGCTCCTCGATCAGCGCCAGCGACCGCGCGGCCCCCACGTAACTCAGGAACGGCACCGGCTGTTCGTACGCCCGTGCGTGCGGCGCGAGCCGGGCGATGGGCCCGTAGCAGTCGTCCCACGGCGAGGCCCCCGCGACCCACCCGGCGTGCAGCGGCCGCAGCGCCCCCGCCTCCTGCGCCTGGCGTGAGACGACCAGGAACGAGGTGCCCCGCGGGCAGAGCAGCCACTTGTAGGCGCCGCACACCACGTAGTCGTAGTCGTCGGCCGACAGCGGCAGCCAGCCCGCCGCCTGCGTCACGTCCAGCATCACGCGGGCACCGGCGGCGCGCGCGGCCTCCCTGACCGCCGGCAGATCGGCGATTCTCCCGTCGACCGACTGCACCGCGCTCAACGCCACCAGCGTCGTCGTGTCGTCCACCGCGTCGGCCAGCGCTTCGAGCGGAACGGTACGCAGGTGGACGTCCTCGCGGACGGTGAAGGGGTTCACGACCGAGGAGAACTCGTTCTCGGGCGCGAGGACCCGCGCGCCGGGAGGGAGCGAGGCCGCTATCAGTCCGACGTGTGTGGAGACCGCGCTGCCCGCCGCCACGCGGTCCGGCGCCGTGCCCACGAGGCGCGCGAACGCCGCGCGCGCCGCGTCCGCCTCGGCGTAGTACGCGGGCTGGTCGATGTGGCCCGTAGCCATCTGCGTGGCGGCTTGGGTGACGGCCGCTACCGTGCGGGCGGGGAGCAGACCGTGGGAGGCGGTGTTGA
Source organism: Streptomyces tubbatahanensis (assembly GCF_022699385.1). Taxonomy (NCBI): domain Bacteria; kingdom Bacillati; phylum Actinomycetota; class Actinomycetes; order Kitasatosporales; family Streptomycetaceae; genus Streptomyces; species Streptomyces tubbatahanensis. Next base: position 1,695,068 of record NZ_CP093846.1, read on the forward strand.
GGTAGCAGACCTCGGGCGCGAACTCGGCGGCAAGCAGGGCTTCATCCATCCGCCCAGTCTCGCCGGGCACGGATGCCGGGTCCACCGGGTTGCCTCCCCGGCTTCCCGGTCCGCCCGCTGCCTCACGTCTCCCGGGTGCCGTCCACGCGGCGCGGAAGTCCCAGCGGGTTCCCGTCCCGCAGTTCCGGGGGCAGCAGCGCTTCGGGGGTGTCCTGGTAGGCGACCGGCCGCAGCCAGCGTTCGATGGCGGTGGCACCCACGGAGGTGGAGGTCGAGGTCGTGGCCGGGTAGGGCCCTCCGTGGTGCTGGGCGGGCGCGACGGCCACCCCGGTGGGCCACCCGTTCACGACCACCCGCCCCGCGAGGGCGGTGAGCCGGGCGAGCAGGGCGGCGGCGGTGCCCCCCTCCCGCGCGGCCTCCTCGGTGCCGAGGTGGAGGGTGGCGGTCAGCGACCCGGTCACCCGGGCGAGCACGGCCTCGATGTCCGCTTCGTCGCCGTAGCGCACGGCGACGGTCACGGGCCCGAAGCACTCCTCCCACAGCAGTGCGTGTTCCTCGTCCAGGTCGCGTGCGGCGAGGGTGAGCACGCCGGGCCGCACGGTGCGTCCCGTCTCCTCCTCGCCCGCTCCGGCCTCGACCGGGGCCTGCACCTTGGCGAGCGCCGCCCGTGTGCGGACGCCGTCGAGGAAGGCGTCCCGCATCCGTGCGTCGAGCAGGTGTCCGGGCGCGGTGTCGCGCAGCGTCACGGCGAGCGCGTCGAGCGTCCGGTCGCCGTCTGGTCCTTCGGGGACGAGGACGAGTCCGGGCTTGACGCAGAACTGTCCGGTGCCCAGCGTCACGGAGCCGCCGAGACCCTGGCCGAGCTGTTCGGCGCGTTCGGCGACGGCGGCGGGCGTGAGGACGACGGGGTTGAGTGAGCCGAGTTCGCCGTGGAAGGGGATGGGCTCGGGCCGGGCAGCCGCGGCGTCGAAGAGGGCGCGTCCGCCGCGTACCGATCCGGTGAACCCGGCGGCGGAGACCAACGGATGGCGTACCAGTTCGACGCCGGCGTCGAATCCGTGCACCACCGAGACGACGTCCGGCGCGAGTCCGGCCTCGGCCGCGGCCGACCGCAGCGCGGCGGCGCACAGCTGAGAGGTCGCGGGGTGGTCGGGGTGCGCCTTGACGACGACGGGGCAGCCGGCCGCGAGAGCGCTCGCGGTGTCGCCTCCGGGCACGGAGAAGGCGAGCGGGAAGTTGGAGGCGGCGTAGACGGCGACGACGCCCAGCGGCAGCTTGTAGCGGCGCAGGTCGGGCTGCGGCGGGGTGCGCGAGGGGTCGGCGTGGTCGATGATGACGCCGAGGTGATCGCCGTCCTCGACCTCGTCGGCGAAGGCGCGCAGCTGGCCCGTGGTGCGGGCGAGTTCGCCGGTGAGCCGGGGCGCGCCGAGCGCGCTCTCGGCGTCGGCGGTCGCCACGATGCGCTCGCCGTCGGCCTCCAGGTGGGCGGCCGCGGTCCGCAGGAAGGCCGCCCGCGCGCTGCGGTCGGCGAGCGAGGGCAGTGCGTCGCGTGCCGCCCGCACGGCGGCGTCGACGTCGGCCGCCGTGGCCTCGTCCGCGACGTGCTCCCGCTGGTCCCCGGTGCGGGGGTCGACGCTCCAGACCGGTACTGCTCCTGCCACTGCGGCCACCTGTGTCCCTTCGCGTTCCGCGGATGCGTCCGTGCTGTCGCCCGTTCCGCCGGACCGGTCCCGCGGATCCGCGCTCTGACAGGCCACCTTGTTCGGTATTCTGAACAACGTCCCTGTAGGTGAATTCCCTTCGGGACTGTAGGTCCGCCTGAACTAAGGGGTCAAGGTCGATGTCCGCCACCGAGGCAGGGAGCTCGCAGGTCAAGTCAGCCGTGCGGACGGTGCAACTGCTGGAGTTCTTCGCGGGCCGGCCGGGCATGCACACGCTCGCCGGCCTCCAGGAGGCACTCGGCTACCCCAAGTCGAGCCTCTACATGCTGCTGCGCACGCTCGTCGACCTCGGCTGGGTGGAGGCCGACGCGACGGGCACCCGCTACGGGATCGGCGTCCGCGCCCTTCTCGTGGGCACCTCCTACCTGGACGGCGACGAGGTGGTGGCGGCCGCGAAACCCACCCTCGACAGGCTCGCCGCGCAGACCACCGAGACCATCCACCTGGCACGGCTGGACGGCACCGACGTCGTCTACCTCGCCACCAGGGCCTCACAGCACCATCTGCGCCCCTTCTCCCGGGCCGGACGGCGGCTCCCCGCGCACTCCACCTCGCTCGGCAAGGCGCTGCTGGCCACCCACACGGACGCGGAGGTACGCACACTGCTGCCCGCACGCCTGGCGCGCGTCACCGACAACACCCTCACCGACCCCGAGGAACTGCTGGAGGAGCTGCGGCTGGTGCGCGAACAGGGCTACGCGATCGACCGGGAGGAGAACACTCTGGGCCTGCGCTGCTTCGGTATCGCCGTCCCCTACCGCTCCCCCGCCCGCGACGCGATCAGCTGCTCCGTTCCGGTGGCCCGGCTGACACCGGCGCACGAACAGACGATAAAAAACGCGCTGTTCGACGCGCGGGACCGACTGATGCACGCCGCCCGCACGCTCTGAAAGCCGCCGTCGGCACGCTGTGACGGCTCCGCTCGCTCTGATGGCCCCGTCCGCGCGCTGTGCACGGCTCCTCCCCGCGCGCCGGCGGCCCACGGGGAGGAGGGGCGGCTCCGCCGTGCGGCGGAGCCGGTTCGTCGTCCAGCAGGACGTTCCCCGGGCGCGGGCCGGGGACGGTGAAGGGCATGAAGCGAGCCAGAACCGTCCTCGTCGCGCTGACCGTCGCCGCGTGCCTGCCGTACCTGACACTCAAGGTGATCTGGCTGACCGGCGGGCGCACCGGCATCCCCCGCGGCAGCCTCCTGCTCGACGGCGGCGCCACGCTGTGGGTACTCAACGCGCTGACCGTCGCCATGGACTGCACGGTGATCCTGCTGGCCCTCGCCCTCACCCGCCCCTGGGGCCGCAGGCTCCCCGGCGGGCTGCTCGCCCTCCCCCTGTGGTGCGCCGGCGGGCTCCTCGGACCGATCGCGGTGGCCTTCCCCCTCCAGGCCGTCCACAGCGCGCTGACGGGAGGAGCGGACGGACACGGCGACGCCGGCCCCCACAAGGTCCTGGCCGACTGGGTGTGGACCCTGGTCTACACCGGCTTCACCGTGCAGGCCCTCGGCCTGGGCACCCTGTTCGCGCTGTACGTGCGCGAGCGCTGGGGCGCGCTGCTGCGCTCCCCGCTCCGGCCCGGCCGGCCGCGTCCGCACCCGGCGGACCGGACGTCCCGCTACGCCTTCACCGCCGCCGTGCTGCTGGCGGTCCCGGCCACGGTGGTGCACGCGCGCGACGCGGTCGGGGACGACGGCGGGAACCGGATCACCGACGCCACCTTCGCGCTGTACGCCGTGGTCGCCGTCGCGGCGGTGGGGGTGCTGCTCCGCTCGGGCAGCGGAGCGCGCGGTTCACGGGCCCGACTGTGGCCGACGCTGACCGCGGCGTGGATCGGCTCCGCCGTGCTGGCGTGCTGGGGCGGCTGGCTGCTCGTCGGCGCGCTGTCCGGCGCGGGACGTCACGTGGGCCAGCGTGCGGACGGCGTGGTGGAGCTGTCCTACGCTTGCCAGACACTGGCGGGGCTGGCCCTGGCGGCCGTGATGGCACGGGTGGTCCGCCACCGGACCCACGCGTCGTCGCCCTCACCGGCCCGCGTGTGACGGTGCGACGGGCAAGCGGGCGACAGGCGTGCAGGGGGCGGAGGTGGCGCGGTACATGGGAGCGACGAGGCCCGTAACGGGTGCGAGGCCGCGGGTCCGGGGTGCGGTGCACAGGCTGGGGTTGCGCTGGGTGCACCTGTTGCAGGGCGGCGCGCTGCTGATGCCCTTCTTCCTGCTGACGGTGGTCGGGATGGGCGTCGTCAGGCCGTCCGCGGGCAGGGTGCTGGGGGCGCAGCTCGCCCCGCAGTTCCTGGCGTACGCGCTGTCGCTGCCGCTGGTCGCGCTCGCCGGACTGCTCCCCCTCGTACGCACGCTGGAGTCGGCCGCGGCCCGCGCCCTGTGCGGCGTGCCCGCCGCCGCGCTGGCCCAGGGCCCGGCCGGCTCGTGGGCGGCACGGCGCCGCTCGGCCGTGTGGTTCACCCTGCACGCGGGTGTCGGCGCGCTGGTGAGCGGCGCTTCGCTGGCCGTGCCGCCCATGGCCGCCGTCCTGCTGGCCTTCCCGTTCGTGCCCGCGCTGCGTGGCAAGCGGTGGATGTGGCCCTGGCACCACGCGGGCGACGCGCTGTGGACGGCTCCGGCCGCCGGCGCGGCACTGCTGGCCGCTCTTGTGGCCGTGGTGTACGGCGCGGGCGCCATGCTGGCGCGCTGTGCGCCTCCGCTGCTGGGGCCGACCCCGGCCGACCGGCTGGCCGCCGCCGAGGCCCGCGCCGCCGCTCTCGCGGCCCGCAATCGGCTGGCCCGCGACCTGCACGACTCCGTCGGCCACGCGCTGAGCACCGTGGCGCTCCAGGCGGGCGCCGCACGCCGGGTGCTGGAGGCGGACCCGGTGTTCGTCCGGGAGGCGCTGGCCGCGATCGAGGAGACCAGCCGGGGGGCCGTCGCGGATCTCGACACCGTGCTGGGCGTCCTGCGGGACGGCCGTCTCGGCGGGCAGCGCGGCGAGGCGGGCGGTCCCACGCTCGCCTCCTCTTTGGACGGGCTGCTGGCCCGCACCCGCGCCACCGGCACGGTGGTCGACCTGTCGGTCGACGCGGCCGTGGGCCCTCTCGCCCTGCTGGACTCGCGGGTCTCGGCCGAGGCGTTCCGTGTGGTGCAAGAGGGGCTGAACAACGCGCTGCGGCACGCGCCGGGCACCGCCGTACGCCTCCGCGTGGCCACGCGACACACCCCTCGTGGTGCCGTGTTGGCTCTCACCCTGACGAACCAGGTGCACGCCGAGCGCCCCGCGCGCCCGTCGCGCCGTGGCGGCGGGCGCGGACTCGCCGGGATCGCCGAGCGCGCGGCGCTGCTGGGCGGTACGGCGGACGCGCGCGACGAGGCGGGAACGTGGCGGCTGACGGCCCGGCTGCCGCTGACTCCACGGACTCAGGAGGTCACCTCATGACGGGCCCGCCCCTGCGGGTGGTCCTCGTGGACGACGAGCGTCTCGTCCGCACGGCGCTGCGCGCCATTCTGGCGAGCGAGCCGGGGATCGAGGTGGTGGGCGAGGCGGCGGACGGCGACGAGGCCATCGGTACCGTCCGCGCGCTGCGCCCCGACGTCGTGCTGATGGACGTGCGGATGCCGCGCGTCGACGGCATCCGCGCCACCGAACGCCTGACGGACGCCGGCGAGGGCGCACCGCGCGTCCTGGTGCTGACGACCTTCGAGAACGACGCGTACGTCTACGACGCGCTGCGCGCGGGCGCCCACGGCTTCCTGCTCAAGCGCGCGACGGCTGAGGAACTGGTGAGGGGCGTGCGCACGGTGGCCAGGGGCGACTCGCTGCTCTTCCCGGCCGCGGTACGCGCACTGGCGGCCCACCACGCGCGAGGCCGCCGCGCGGAGGCGCTCACTGCCCGGCTGACCGACCGGGAGACGGCGGTACTGCGGCTGATGGCCGCAGGGCTGACGAACGGGGAGATCGCGGAGCACTTCACCGTCGGCCCGGCGACGGCCAAGACGCACGTCGCCGCCGTTCTGGCGAAGCTGGGCGCCCGTGACCGCACCCAGGCGGTGATCCTGGCGTACGAACACGGGGTCGTCACCCCGCACGAGGACCTGTCGGACGAGCCTGGCTGACGGTGGCCGATGGCGACTGGACGCGGCCGGTCGCCGTGGCGGCGCGGCGGTGTGCCCTTGGCCCGGCAGGCGTCACCCGCTCTCCTCCCGCGCCGCGGCCACCCGCCTGCGGTGGTGGACGCGCCACACGTGGAAGTTGTGGCCGGCGAGCGGCCCGCCGAGGACCACGAACCCCACCCCGATCAGCCAGGACTGCACGATGAGCAGGGTGCCGGCCGGACCGTTCGTCTTCGTGCTGCTGACGATGAGCGGCGAGAAGACGAGGGAGGAGAACACCCGCAGTCCCCCCAGCCCCACCATGGTGGCCAGCGCGCCCGGAAAGAGCGCGGCCCACCGGATCCGGCTGCCCAGCAGCAGATACTGCCCCCACCAGAAGAACAGCACCCCGAAAAGAACGGTCAGGAAAACCCGTACGGCGACCTGGGCCGTGCCCTGCCGTAGCACCGCTTCGCTTTCCACCTCGGCGAAGAGAAAAGCGGTGATCGCCGCGAGCCACACGACCTGCCGCCACAATTTGTGCCAGCGTCCCGGCGGCAGCGCCCAGATCAATTCGTAACTGCTCTGCACGCTGGCCGCGAAACTCAGGCCGAAAACACCCAGCAGTACCGCACTGAGGACGCTGGTGGTACTGATGACCTGTTGCGGGGCGGAGAAGAGGCGGTGCACGGCGTGGGCCGCCGTCGGATTGTCCAGGCCCATTCCGTTGACGATCCACTGCTCGAACCCGGCGTGGTGGACGGGGTCCAGTGCCGCCACCACGATCAGCAGGGGCACCATCGAGACGAAGCCGAGCATGCCGAACGCCATCGCCCTGCGCATCAGCTCGAAATCGGTGCCGTGCTGCCACAGACGTCCGCCAAGGGACTGCTCGACACGCTGTTTCCAGGTCGGCCACCGCCCGAACACGCCCGCACCTCCATCAACGGCCCGTCATTATCCCAACGAAAAGGCCGGGCCAACCGCCAGCCACGCCGCCCGCCGGTACGCGACGGCGCGCCGGTATGCGACGGCGCGCCGTTTCGGTGAGACCCCTTCGGTGACATAGGAAGGAACGTGCCTTTCACCCCCCGCGGTCTTCGCCGGCGGACGGAACGCCTTTTCGGCGACCGAGCCGCGGCGCGTACCGTGCTGACGATGGCGTCGGTGCTCGCGCTGGACGGCGCGGACAAGGGCACGGTCTCGGCGATGGCGGGCCCGCTGGGTGACGCCTTCGGTATCGGCTACGCGGCGATCGGACTGCTGGTGTCCGTGGTCGCCTTCGTCGGTGCCGCGTTCACGGTGCCCTTCGGCCTGCTGACCGACCGGGTGAGCCGCACCCGGCTGCTGGCCCTCACCGCGACGCTGTGGGGGCTGGCGATGATCATGGCAGGCGCGGCCATGTCCTACCTGTGGCTGCTGGTCTCCCGCGCGGTCCTCGGCGCGGTCACCGCCAGCTCGGGGCCCGCCGTCAACTCGCTGGTCGGCGACTACTTCCCGGCCCGGCAGCGCGCCAGGATGCTCGGGTTCGTGGTCGGCGGGGAACTCCTGGGCACCGCGCTGGGCTTCGCCGTCTCCGGAGTGGTCGGCAGCGCACTGGGATGGCGGTACGCCTTCTGGTGGCTCACGCTGCCCACGGCGGCCCTCGTGTGGGCCCTGGTCCGGCTCCCCGAGCCGCCGCGCGGCCGGCAGAAGGACCTCAGGTCCCCGGAGGAGGGCCCCTCCGAACCCGGGGGCGCGGACAACGACGCGCGCGCCGGCACGGGCTCCGGTGCCGGCGCGGAAGCCGACGGACAGGGCGGAGGGAGCGAGCAGGGCGAGCAGGGCGAGCAGGCCGGGCGGACGCGGGCGCGGGTCGGCGCGGAGCCCGACGCACGGTTCGTGCTCCACACCGACCCGCGCTCCCTGCCGCCGTGGCGGGCCCTGGTGTACGTGCTGCGGATCCCCACCAACCTCGTGCTGATCGTCGCCTCGGCGCTCGGCTACTTCTTCTTCTCCGGGCTCCGCGCCTTCGCGACCGTCTTCACCACCGACCAGTACGGGGTGAGCACGTCGGTGGCCAGCTCCCTCGTCCTGGTGGTCGGCGCGGGCGGCGTGTGCGGGGTGCTGCTCGGCGGGCGGGCCGCCGACCGGCTGCTGGAGCGCGGACGGGTCGAGGCGCGCGTTCTGGTACCCACCGTGTGCCTGCTGGCCGTGCCGCTGCTGGTGGCGCCCGCCCTGCACACCACGTCGCTGGCGGTGGCGCTGCCGCTGCTGCTGTGCGGCACGGCGTTCCTCGGCGCGGTGAACCCGCCGCTGGACGCCGCGCGGCTGGACATCATGCCGCACATGCTGTGGGGCACGGCCGAGGGCGCCCGCACCGTGCTGCGTACGCTGAGCGAGGCCATGGCCCCCACCCTGCTCGGCTACCTCGCCGACCACGTCTTCACGGGCGGGCACGCCCTGGAGTACACCCTCTTCCTCTCGCTGGTTCCCCTGCTGGCCGCCGCCCTCATCGGAGCCCTCTCCCTGCGCACCTACCCCCGCGACGTGGCCACCGCCGCCGCCTCCACCGCCAATCTGCGCACGCGCGGCCGGCCCGCCTGAACGAGACAGGACGCGTCCTACGGCTGGGGGCCGAGTGCCTCGGCGTTGTCGCCGTCACTGGCCGCGGCGTCCCGGACCCGGATCGCTCTGTGATCGAGCACGCGTCAGCCTGGCACGGGGCGCCTGGCACGGGGCGGGCCCCGCTCTGCGCACGTCTTCCGTGCGGCTGCGCCCTCGCGCGGGCCCCGACGAGACGACGAGATGAGAATGTCCTGAGAAGAGCTGTTCGCAGGAACCCGGAGCCCCGGCGCACGCGTTCTCGCACGGGATGAACAGGACAATCAGGCGTGCGGCCACCGTCACACTGCTCCTGGTGATGGCCCTGCTGCTGCGGGTGACCTGGGTGCAGATGGTGAACGGGGAAGCGCTCGCGGACGACGACCAGAACCGGCGGAACACCATCGAGGAGTACGCACAGCCGTTCGGGGACATCATCGTGGGCGGCAAGCCCGTGACCGGCTCCACACGCGCGGAGGGCGGCGGTGACCTGCACTACAAGCGCACCTACACCGACGGCCCCGCATACGCGCCCGTCACCGGCTTCTCCTCGCAGGTGCGCGGGGCCACCCAGCTGGAGGGCATCTACCAGGACGTGCTCAACGGCACGGACGACCGCCTCAAGGGCCCCCTGGACATGCTGACCGGCGAGCAGGCGGAGCCGGGCAACGTGCTCACCACCATCGACCCCGAGGTGCAGCGCGCCGGCGTCGAGGCGCTGGGCGACAAGAAGGGTGCCGCCGTCGCCGTCGACCCCGACACCGGCAAGCTCCTCGGCGTCGCCAGCACCCCCTCCTACGACCCGTCGAGCTTCAGCGGCAGCGGCGAGGACGACGACGCGGCGTGGCAGAAACTGACCGCGCGCAGCGGCAACGACAAGAACGACGACAAGCCCACGCTGAACCGGGCGCTGCGCCAGGCCGTGCCGCCCGGGTCCACGTTCAAGCTGGTGGTGGCGGCCGCGGCGCTGGAGGACGGGCTGTACTCCTCCGTCGACCAGCGCACCGACAGCCCCGACCCGTACACCCTCAAGGGCACCTCGACGGTCCTGCACAACGAGAACCGGGCGGCGCCCTGCGAGGACGCCACCTTGCGGACGGCGCTGCGCTACTCGTGCAACAACGTCTTCGCGAAGCTGGCGACCGACCTCGGGGAGAAGAAGGTCCGCGCGCAGGCCGAGAAGTTCGGTTTCAACGACGAGAAGCAGGACGTGCCCGTCCGCGCGGCCACCTCCAACTACCCCGAAAAGATGGACGACGCGCAGACGGGTCTGACGGGCATCGGCCAGTTCGAGGTCACCGCGACGCCGCTCCAGATGGCGATGGTCTCGCAGGCCATCGCGCACGGCGGTGAGCTGGTCGACCCGCACATGGTCTCCCAGGTGCAGGACGCCTCGGGCCACACGCTCCAGTCGTACGAGGACCCGGACTCGCACCGGGTGATGAGCCAGGACTCCGCCGCCCAGCTCCGGTCGGCCATGCAGACGGTGGTCGACAAGGGCACGGGCAGCAACGCCCAGATCGACGGCGTGACGGTCGGCGGCAAGACGGGAACGGCGCAGCACGGCGTCGACAACAGCGGCACCCCGTACGCCTGGTTCACCTCCTATGCCACGACCGACAGCGGCAAGAAGGTCGCGGTGGCGGTCGTGGTCGAGGACTCGGACGCCGCCCGCGCCGAGGTCAGCGGCAACGGCTTGGCGGCCCCGATCGCGAAGAAGATGATGAAGGCCGCACTGCGGTGAACGGCGGGCCGGCGCCTGACGCGAGGCCTGGGCGACAGCGACGCCCGTGTGCAGACGGCACTCGCGCGGCGGGGGAAGACGCCACCCGTGCGACAACGGTGCCGAGGGGGCGGGCTCTCCTTCGGCGGGGACAGGGCATGATGGGGCCGCAACGATCAACCTCGGGGAGGCCCTTCCATGCCCGCCACGCCGCTCAGCCCCTGGACCCTGCTCGCCGACGGGGGCGACTCGGAGTCGAACGCCCTCTCGGACGCACTGTCCGATCTGCTGCACTCGGGCGTGGTGAGCTGGATCGTCCTGGGGCTCGTCGCCGGAACGATCGCCAAGATCCTGCTGCCGGGCCGCGATCCGGGCGGTGTCGTGGGGACGGTGCTGATCGGCATCGCGGGCGCCTTCATCGGCGGCTGGCTCTCCGCGACGTTCCTGGACCGGCCCGTGGCCAACAACGTGGTGGACCCGAGCCTGTGGGTGGCCGCCATCGCCGGCTCCCTCGTCCTGCTGATCGTCTACCGTCTCCTCTTCGGCCACTCCCGCGAACGCCGTTGACTCCTCGGGCGGACCGGCTCACCGGACGCCGACGTCCCGCCGGTGTCCGGGTGCCGGGGACCGGCCTCTGACAGGAGGCGGAGGAAGTGGTAGAAACGCGGAGGAAACCAACCGTTCCGCGGAAAGGAGGCGCCATGTCGTCCAAGCGTCGGCGCAAGAAGAAGGCCCGCCGTAACAACGCGGCCAACCACGGCCGTCGGCCCCAGTCCTGAGCGCGGCTCCCCGCGTGCCGTCCCCGTCCGCGGGGCCCGCGCGCGGGGAGCCCTCGCTTTATCCGCCCGCGCCGCCAGGTCCGTCAGTCCCGCCACGTCCCGCGCGGCCAGGTCTGTCACCCGCGGGTCTTTCACGTGCGGGCCGCGCTCCAGGCGCGCCCCCAAGACCCTGCAACTGAGTGTGAACGAGGCGGAGTTGACCCGCACCCTCGCGTGGCCCCGTCTCGTTGTGGGGGTGTGAGCACTCGAATCCCTGCCCGGCACCCCTTTGCCGCCGTTGCCGCCGTTGCCGTCACCGCCGCTGCCCTCCCCCTGCTCGGCACGCAGACCGCGACCGCGCAGACCACGGCCCGTCCCTCCGACGCCGCCTCCACCGTCCGCCCGGGGCTCTTCCTGACCGTCTCGGGAAGCGAGGACACCTGGATCCGCGGAGTCCGACTCCTCTGCGAGCCCGCTCCGCACGGCCGCCACCCCAGGGCCGCCGAAGCGTGCACCGCGCTCGACCGGGCCGGGGGCGACCTCGACGCGCTCCCGGACGCCACGGGTCCGTGCACGATGGAGTACGACCCGGTGACGGTCTCGGCCGAGGGCAGGCACCGCGGCGAGCGCGTCGCCTGGAAGAAGACGTTCCCCAACACCTGCACGATGCGCAGCGCGACGGGCCCCGTCTTCGACTTCTGACTCCCCCTGCGCGGGCCCCTCGGGTCTCACCGTGCCGCAGCCGCCGAGAACCCGGGGCCAGGGGGCGGGGCGGGGCTCCGGGTCGCCGGAGCCCCCCACGCCCCCCCACGCCCCGCCGCAGCACCTTCGGGCGGCGGCTACAGCGCGGCACCGCCCGGTTTGACCATGCCTCGCACCGTGCGCGAGTCGACGAACTCGCCCAGCGCCGTCATATCCCACTCCCCCGAGAACTGGCGGACGAACTTGGCCATCAGCACCCCGGTGCGGGGCTCGGAGTGCGTCAGGTCGAAGCGGACCAGCTCACCGCCCGCACCGTCGAGAAGGCGGCAGTAGGCCTTGGCGACCTCGGTGAACTTCTGCCCGGAGAAGGAGTTCACCGTGAAGACCAGGCCGGTCACCTCGGGCGGCAGATCGCCGAGGTGGACGGTGATCACCTCGTCGTCACCCGCGCCCTCGCCCGTGAGGTTGTCGCCGGAGTGCTGGATGACACCGCCGAGGATGGCGAGCTTGCCGAAGTAGCAGGCGTCGATCTTCTTGCGGTTGGCGTCGTAGGCGATGACCGAGGCGTCCAGATCGATGTCCTTGGCCCGCCTGCCCGCGCGGAAGACGGGCTCCCAGCCGAGGCCCATGCGCACCGAGGTGCGCAGCGGCTCTCCCCCCTTGACCAGGGAGACCGTCTGGTTCTTCTGCAGGCTGACCCGGCCCTTGTCCAGATTGATCTTCCCCCCTCCGGCCGCCGCGCCTGCCGGGGCGGCGGCGGGAGCCGAGGGAGCCGCCGGCGCGGAGGGGGCCGTGGGCGCGGGCGGAACAGGTGGTGCGGACGGGGCGGGCGCGGCAGGCGGGGCCGTCGGCGCGGGCGGGGCGGTGGGAGCGGGCGGGGCGGCGGGCTCCTCCACGTTCACCCCGAAGTCGGTGGCGATGCCGCCCAGCCCGTTCGCGTACCCCTGACCGACCGCGCGGACCTTCCAGGCCTCGTTCCTGCGGTAGAGCTCGACCACCAGCAGTGCCGTCTCGGAGCCGAGCTGCGGCGGGGTGAAGGTGGCGAGCACGGCGCCGCTCGCGGCGTCGCGGACCGTGGCGGTGGGCTCCGTGCCCGCGAAGGTGGCGCCCGCGTCGAGGCTCGCGGTGACGACGACCTTGTCGATCTCGGCGGGGACGGCACCGGTCTCCACCGTGATGGTGTCGGCGGCGCCGCTGCTGTGGGTCACGCCGGGCGCGGTCGGCTGGTTGTAGAAGACGAAGTCCTCGTCCGAACGCACCTTGCCCTGGGGGCTCAGCAGCAGTGCCGAGACGTCGAGCTTCGTGGGTGCGGTCACGTCCACCGCCACGCGCTGCGCGGTCAGCGGAAGATTGGCGCCGGGAGTCATTGCGGTCATGCCGAAGGTAACGACCGGCCCCGCTTTGCGGTTCCTTTGCCGAGGGTCCGTTCCCATACGGGCGCGGGTGCGAGGCGGCGCGGGCGTACAGTGGGGTCAGCGGTAGACCGGACGGTTTACCCCAGGACGGGACGGCACAGCGGCCGGGACCGGTGCGATCCGGGAAGGGAGCCAAGGGGCAGTGGGGACGGGAACGGCCGAGGCGGGGGAGCTGACCCCGGGGGCCCGCAAGGTGCTGGAAGCGGCGAGCACGCTCTTCTACGAGCGGGGTATCACGGCTGTCGGCGTCGATCTGATCGCGAAAGAGGCGGGGACCACCAAGAAGACGCTCTACGACCGGTTCGGCGGCAAGGACGCGCTGATCGCCGCGTATCTGCGCGAGCGCGACCGGCGCTGGCGGTCCTGGCTCACGGGGTGGCTGGAGGAGCACGCGGCGGCCGCGGGGCCGCGGGCCAGGCTGCTGGCGACCTTCGACGCGCTCGCGGAGTGGACGCGGCGCCACAACCCGCGCGGCTGCGGCTTCGTCAACGCCGCGGCGGAGCTGCCCGATCCGGCGCACCCGGGCCGCCGGATCATCACCGACCAGAAGCTGTGGCTGCGCGGCTGCCTGTACGAGCTGGCCGTCGAGGCGGGTGCCGCCGACCCCGGCAGGCTGGCCGACGAGCTGATGCTGCTGCACGAGGGCGCGACGGTGCTGCGCGGTCTCGCGCTGGTCGACGACCCGGTGGCCCGCGCCCGTGCCCTGGCCGAGCAGACCCTCGACCGCGCGGGCGCGACGCGGTAGTGAGACGCGGCGCGAGACACGATCGAGAAACGGCCTCGTTCTGAGGGGTGGAAAGGGCGGCAAGGTCCTCGGGCAGTTGCGTGACGACATGACACACCTGTCCCGCTGACGCTGCCTGCGGGAGAGCGGAGAGGACCGCCGCTGTGTGCTTCGCCGCGTCCTTTGTCCTCGACGAGGTCCGCTCCGCGACGCGCCGGCAGAACTCGTCGATACCGAAGGCCTCACCCCCGGCCTCCGCGTCGACTCCGCTGCCGCGACGGTCGATCCAGCGGTGTGGGCATCTCTTCGAGTCGGATCGCCTGGCGCAGGTCAGTACATCGCCGCGAAGAGAAGGAGCGGCTGCCGCACACAACCGCGCGGCAACCGCTCCGAGCCGGGCGAGGCGAGGCCAGCGGCCCCTCCTCGGAAGGGCGCTCCGGCCGGACGGACACCGGATCGCTTCCTCGAACCGGTGGCGCGCTCACGTCGCGGACGAAGAGGGGCGCTCATGCGGGCCGGCCGCTGCCCTGGGAAAGTTCGTCGGTCATGTCAGCGGTCTTGCCGGACGGCGGTGCCTCGACATCCACCTCGGTGCCGAAGTCCGACAGGTTGACGACGGTCTTGACCTTGGACGGTGTGGCGGGCCCTGCGCCGTTGGACGGTTTCACGGTCACCTCGACCTGCTGACGGCGGGTTCGTCCCTCGTCGTCGATCCAGAGCTCGATCGGTACGTCGTCACCGAGCTGCTGACGAAGCTTCTTCTCCTGCGCCGCATCGCCCTTGGCGAGCTTCGACAGGTCGAGCTGCACCCGATAGTGGGTGGTCTTCGTGCCGTTCACCTTCTCGGTGCCGAGCTTCTTGACGTCTTTCTCGGAAAGGGACTTGGAGTAAGCGAGGGAATCCGCTGGATTCTGCACACCCGTCTGTTCCCCGCCAGTACTCGCCTGCAACTTCTTCAGGTCGATCTTCGACCATGTCTTGCCGTCCGGGAGTTGGGCGGCAGCCTTCTCGGGCAGCTCCTGATACAGGGTGCTACCGACGACACGCTGTTGCAGGTGTTCCCCTCCGATTCCCATGTCCAACTGGCTCGTGCCGTCGCGCAGATTCATGACGCCGTCACCGCGTACGGTCTTGCTCTCGCTTCCCGAGGCGGTGACCGTGAGGTCGATCTTCGCGGTCTTCGCCTCCGCGGTCCTCTTGCTCGTGGCCTGTACGGCCTTGGCAGGGCTCTGCCGGGAGGCCTCGGACTTCCCCTCCTGCTGGCTCTCCTTGCCCCCTCCGTCGCCCCCGCATCCGGTCACCAGGAGAACACCGGTCACCAGGCCTGCTCCGCCGGCAATCATGCGCTGAGTCACACCGCCTGCGCACTCCATGCTTCTCCACGCCCCTCCGCTATGTCGGATTATCGACCTGCCACGACTTCCCCGCCCCGGGACGGGTATGCCACATCCGCTCTCGGACGGGACACGTGCGGTACCAAGCCGCGGGAGAAGGACCGGCGAGCCCCCGGCGTCATCCCTTGCGTCGTCCCTTGACCGCCGGACGGCGGCCCGCCACCGTGCAACAGGGGAACGCAGAACGGGCGGAACGCTCCCCGGCCAGACGTCGCGGCGATGCACCGTCCTGGCCGCCGTGGACTCCGGGTGCTGTGCAGGCCCGAGTTCATCGCCTCGGAGATCACCTTCACCGACGCGATGGAGGGCACCGCCACCAGCGAGCTCTACCAGCGACTGCGAGCTCCCAAGCCCCCGCGCGGGGGCGGCTGCCGGCCGACCACGCCGACCGCTGGTTCGCCGGCTTCTTCCCCGGCACCATCCAGCACGGCGCACTGACCCTGCGTGCGGCGCTGAACCCGCCCTTCGTTGACTCGGCTCCAGTGCGCATCCACATCGACGGGATTGGCCGCCACCCACGACCCCCGACGGAGCGGGCATGCTGCTGCGGTGGAACCAGTCCGCTACCTACGCACCGTCCATGACCTGGCCCAGCTCCATCCCGGCCGGAGGCCAGTGACAGGGACCTGTCTGAGATCGCCGCGGGTGGGGTCCCGGAGGCCATCAGTGACCTGTGCGGACTGTCCGCGCTAGGCGCAGGCGGGAGACGCGTCTGCCCCGCTGGATATGTGGCTTACGGCTTTGTTCTCCTTCGCCGGAGGTCTGGCTGCCCTGTTAACCTGACGCGCTCATGTCGTCCGGAGGTAACTCAATGCGTGGTCTCGTTCGAACAACGGTGCCGGTGGTCGTCAGCGTCCTCGCTCTCAGCGCCTGCAGCGTCGAGGCCGGAGCACCCAACGATGCGGTGACCACCGAGGAGTTGGAAAAGCAGGTGGATCGAGGCTTGACCGAGAAGGTTGGCCAGTCCCCGAAGGATGTCGACTGTCCAGACGAGTTGGAGGCGAAGAAGGGGGCCCACACCAGGTGCACACTCTCCACTGATGACGGGTTGCGTTTCGGGGTCACGGTCACGATCGACAGGCTGCTGAGTGAAGACGAGGCCCACTTCGACATCAAGGTCGACCAGGAACCCAAGTAGAGACCACTACCTGGACGCCACTGCCGACACGAAAAGAGGGGGCGGTGGCACGTAGGGCGCGGCCACGGGTGCGATGTGGCGCCTCGTCAGCTTGTGGCGTCTGTGTCGGGACGGACGGTGCCGACGAGCTCCGAGAAATCGTCGATGACGGAATCGATCTGGGCCGGGGTGGCGGTCAGGACCAAGCGGATGACCGCACGTCGGCACGGGTCGGTGTCGTCGAGCATAGCCAGGTAGACCTGTGACTGAACGAGGTGGCGGCGCGCGCCTTCCGACACGGCCGAGAAGCTCATGCTCTGGGTGAGGGCCGGGGCCGCAGAAGAGCCGACTTCTGCGCGGTCGACCACCTGCACCTCGTGGGCCAGTTCATGCATCCGCTGGACCGACTCCTCGGCGATCTGGGACAGCGTTGCCGCGTCCGGGCGGTATTCGCCATCGATAGTGATGTTGGCTGCGAACCCATTATCGCGTTCCGGGTGCAGGGCAGCGAAGGCCACGCCGGGTGCATCGGCCTTGTCGGGGTCCGCGGCATCCCAGCCTTCCGGAAGCTGGAACTCGATCGGGACCGGCAGCATCGCAGGCATCCCTACACCTCCCTGTTTCTGGCACGACGACGCTGTGAAATGTGTCAGAAGACGCTCTTGAGCTTGCTGTACCCGCTGGATATCGAGTCACCCACGTCTTTCGCGGTGTCGGCCACCTTGTCTGGGTCAACGGTGATCTCCAGGCCTGCGGCGCCGCCGACGGGCACGACGGGCGTGGCGCCGGCCCTGGCTCCGATGTGCCATTTTCCGTGCTCGTCCTTTTCCCAGCCCAAGAACCCCTCGATGCCTTCACCTTCCCAGGATTCGATCTTGCCGCCGATTCCGATTCCGCCTGCCTCCGCACCGATCGCTGCGGTCTGTTTCTCGCCGGCGAATGCTTTGAAGCCGGCTCCGGTCTTGTCCCGTCCGACGGCGCCGTTGACGCCGACCTCAGCGCCGCTGAATTGACTCCCGCGCGCGTAGGCGCCCAAATGGCCCGACTCCATGCGTCCCTCGACCATTCCCCGCGCTCCTGCCGAGGCCTCGGCTTCCCCCCACACTCCCTGTTCCGTAGCCCCGTAGCTGCCGCTCCCGCGGACGCCTCCGTAGACATCGGCGATCCCGGAGAGCTTGACATCGCCCTTGCTTACGGATCCTTCTGCGGTCACGTGTGCCAGGTCCATGTAGCCCTTGCCCATGCCCTGCATGCCGTAACCGACTCCGGATTTTGAGCCGCCTTTGTCGGGGCCATTCGCCTTGAAGCTGCCATCGGCCTCCCACCCGTCGGAGCCGCCGGACTTCTTGCCCCCCTTTTCACCCCGCTCCCCTGCAGGCCTCGGGACGACGTCTTTGGCATCCGCGTTGAATCCGCCAGGTGCTCCCCTGTCCTTCTTCTCCGTGGCAGCCGCCTCCAGGGCGACCTGGACTCCTGTATCGAACTCGTTGATGTTCTTGACGGTCTTCTTGATCCGGGCGTTGACCGTCTCAACCCGGTCCATGACGGCCTGCCAACTGCCGGACTGCACCAGTCCCCGCTTCTCCTCCGAGCTGGGCTCGTACGAGACCTTCCCGTGGGAGCTCACGGTATAGCCCTTGTCGCGCAAGTCATCGACGTAGGTCGACAGCGCCTTCTTCGCCTCGGTCAGCTTCACATGCGCGTCATCGAGGATCGTGGCTATGGCGTGCGCCTCGGCCTTCGCCGCGCCGAATTCGCGATGGGTGTTATTGGACGCCTTTCCGTAGACTTCGTAAGCCGCGCCCTGCCAGAGTCCGTCCGACAGACCTCGCACATGATCGTTGTATTGGCCCTGGAGCTCGCCGAACTTGTCGCCCATCTTCTTCCAGGCCCGTGAGGCGTCAGCCAGGCCGGCCAGGCTCGTGTCCATGATGTCGTAGTACGTCAGTGTCACGATGCCTCCGCTCCTGCTCCCCGCTCAGTAGTCGTTCAACTTGCTGGACAGAGGCGACGTGGGCACCGCGGACCGAACGTTTTTCCCGAAGTCACCGTCATTTCCGTGAATCGCCGTGTTCGCTCCGCGCAGCGCGTCCCGCTCCGAGACAAGCCGGTTGAGCAGGTTCTTCGCCTGCTGCTCCCACGCTGCGTGCGCGCTCGACAGCCCCGTGCGCAGTGCCCAGCCCTGGAAAGGACCGCCGGTGATGGAGGAGCTGCCCGCAGGAGCGGTCTGGACCGATGGGCTCACCGGCCCACCTGGTCCCGGCGAGGCGCCGATGACGCCCGATGTGTCGAGATCTGCATGAGCGGCGGCCGTCTTCGTGTCGGGCCCCAGCTTGTTCTCCAGATAGCCGGCCGCCTTCTGCTTGGCCGTGTGCGAGGACGCCAGATCCGCGGAGTTGCCGGCGCCGGGCACACGGCCCCCGCCATCCAGCCGATTCAGCTGGACGTGCGGCGAATCCTTACTCGAAGACATGCCCCCCCGGGGTGAAAAACAGTTTCTGGCAGACGCCAGAACGCGCCACTCCTGGTCAGAAATCCTCCGACAACAGGCTCCGCCAGGCCCACCCCTGCTCAAGGATGGCGCTTCGTACGGGGCGTTTCATCTCCGCGCTGTCGAAGCTGAACGATTCCTGCAACTGGCGACGGCCATCGGGGCCTTTCTCGACGGTCCACTTCTTGGACCACGTCCTTCCGGGCCCCCGGCTCGCCTGGTGCCCGATCTTCATGCGCGGCGGGTCCCCGTACCAGGTGACCTCCCACTGCTCCTCGATCGCCCGGACCTCGCGCTCTTCAGGGAAGAAACGCATCCGAATCGTCCGGGTGCGGGACAACTGGCTCAGGCTGAAGAAGTGCTGGAAGGCCGGCTCCGCGACGCGCCACTCCGCCACCAGGTCGGCGCCCTCGGGGCTGCCATCGCGCACGGCCCAGGGAAGGTCCGGCCCGTTGAGACCGAGCAGGGCAGTCTTCACCTCGTCCACGGAACGCGGTTGCACCCCCTCGGCGGGATGCTTCACCTCTTCCCGGAACCCCGGCACACGCAGCAGACCCAACAGACCCATCACCGCACCATATGAGCCATACAACTATCGACACAAGAAGGGGCTGCGGCCGTACACACGTCACCCCGCCCGCACTACCTCCCGCTCGGGGAAAAGGCATGTCACCCGGGACGGCGCCTGCGCCACGCCTTCTCACCAGTTCGATGACCGCCCAAAACAGTCCGCTCGTCCGAGGCCCCAGGCACGCTGTGCAGCGTGGCTCGTGCTCCGATCGTCGTCCACCGGCTCTCCGGCTCGGGCGGCCGGAGGGTCACCGTGCACGCACAGGGCACGGACGAGATCCTGGGCGCCGCCCACAGCGACCACACCTGGTGGTCTTCCAGGAAGCCGCGGGGATCAGCGATCCCGACAGCGTGCTGGACGGTCCGGACGAGAGCGAGTGGCGTGGTGGCCGCACACACGACTGGAGCGCCGCCTGACCCGCCGCACACCGGCGGCTCGGGCGGGAAGTGAGGCTGTCCAGGCCCTCTTCCTCTATCACTGCATGTCATCGGACAATCACGCAGATGCCGATAAAGGGGCGGCGTCATGGGTGTGCCGTGGAAGCTGGAGTCGGCCACAGCTGCGAAGCACCGGCTCTACCCGCGGTACCTGAATGCGTGGTG
The DNA here is from genome assembly GCF_022699385.1 of Streptomyces tubbatahanensis. Classification (NCBI taxonomy): domain Bacteria; kingdom Bacillati; phylum Actinomycetota; class Actinomycetes; order Kitasatosporales; family Streptomycetaceae; genus Streptomyces; species Streptomyces tubbatahanensis. Next base: position 1,714,935 of record NZ_CP093846.1, read on the forward strand.
GCCGATCGTGGGCTCAGGGTGGGGGGTTGCATGGCACGCGATACACGGCTTGTACAGACTGCTGTAATCGGTGACGAGCACTCGGACGTTCCCGTTGTGCTACCAACTGAGGCGATCGGGCTGGATGCCTTCCGCAGCTTGCACGCCCATGACTCCTTCTGGTGCGGGCTGCTGCTGGGCGGCTGCGGCGCCCAGCTCGCGCACAAGCTGTACATCGACAGGCAGTGCCACTTTCAGCACTACCCGCAGCCCAGCGGGGCCCCGCACACCTGCCGCCGGCCCCGGGTCGGCGAATCCAGTGCCGACCACCTGTACGTGAAGTCCGCGATGTCCCAGTCCCTCCTGAAGCATGGCCGCCCCGGACGGTTCACCTTCCCGCCGCCAATCGGCTCGCTGCTGGAGGTGGACCTCGAGGACGGGAACCGTCTGCGGGTCCATATGGACGATTCTGTGACGCCCGACTGGGCGGGCGGTCACACGCTTGTCCTGGGCCCCGACGTGGTACCGGAGCCTGGCATCTTCACCCGCTGCCCATACGTGTACCGAGTACGGTGCGAGAGTGAGGGCGCCGGCCGCACCGTGTGGATCGGCACACAAAGCCGAACCCGTCCCATCGACTGGGTACCCCTCAACGACTGCACCTGGACAGACGACGGGCTTCTCACTCCAGCGGCCACCCAACTGCTGCGGGAACGCTCGACCCCGCTGGAGCGCATAGCGGCACCAGGCGAAGGCGACGCCTGGAGCGTGCCCCTACACGTCTTACGGTTCGTCCGCATCCTCGAAAAAGAGCAGCGCTCCGGGTCTGTCGAGCACGTGCGACAGCTGTGCACCGGCAGCGGTCCCTTTCTCGACAGTCTGGATCCTCCAGCCCGCGCCGAAGCCGAGCGCGCCCTGGAAGCGGCGCGGACATGGCTGGCCGGCCACGAGGACTACCAACAGCGTGTCTTCGCGGAACTCGACAAGGCAGTCAGTCAGAAGCGGGCTTTCGAGGTGCGCGCTCAGATTCAGCAGGCGGCTGCCCTCACCCGCCACGGCGCGAGCGCTCATGAACAAGGCGTCCTGGCCAGGGCCCGTACCTTCCTCCGCGACCAGAACCGCCTTCTGCACCCCAACGCCGACCGGGCCGCGCGCGATCGCCGACTCCTGCACTCCCCAACCAGCCCCAGGGCCGGTCAACCCAGCAGGAAGACCGAACGCCCCGCCGTAGCGTCGAAGCCCAAGATGCCCGCCAAGAAGCTGAACCGCAGCCGCGACGAGCGGCAGGCACGCCGCGCCGCTGTGACCGACGCCCGTATACTTTTGCCGCTTCTTCGCCGCCCGGGCGTCTCGGTTGGCGAGCAGCGGAGACTGCTGGGCGAACTGGCCACAGCCGTCCAAGTCGCCGGTGACTGGCTCTCGAACGCAGAACGGCGCGAGGCCAGGCGTCGGATCAACGAGCTGCGCACCCCGCGCTCGCCCCGCACCCCGCGCTCGCCCCGCACAAACCAGCCGTCCCGCCCACGGCTGCCACCGGATGTGCTGGAGAGGGCAGCCGCCGCAGTCCGCGGAGCACTCAAGAAGACCGCACGCGAGCAGACCACCACCAGCTGGGACCGTCTGGAGCGGCAGCTGGGCTCAGCGCTGCCACGCATGCAGCTGGAGGACCGCATCCAGCTTCTGACTCTCGTCGACCAGACCACACCCCCCGACCAGACCCTCCTGTCCTGCCTGGTCGCCGTTGGCGACCCGGAGCTGACCGCTGCGTACCGCACTATCAGCCACCGGCTGGGCCTTGACGCTCCTGCTGACGACGAAGACCTGCGCGATGTCCTCGAAGCCGATGTCGAGCAAGTCCATACCTATTGGCGTCACCGGTAAGCCACCTACCCCGAGGGCTGCAGGGAGCGACGCCGCCCCAGCTTCTTCGAATGACTCGCCCGCGTGGAGATGGTCCGAGAGGGCAGCGCGGTGGGCCTTCCGCAGTCCTCGGTCACGGTTGGTCGCCGGGATTCGGTGGTCGGCCCTTCAGGTAGTGCGTACTGCCGCGCCTTGGGCGTGCCGGAGGAGAGGAGGGGCCATCCGCGCGCGCAGGGATGGACATGGCGCTCGCGTCGTCGCGGTAGCCGTCTGTGTCCGGGCGAGCGGCAGCCACGAGTGCGTCGGCCAGGGTCTGCGGGTCTTGGCCGTGCCTGTGGGCTGGGGACTCGATCTGTCCGGGCGGCGTCTGGTCATGTACGCCGTCGGTCGTGCGGAGCACAGACCCGCCGGCGGGGATGGAGACGTGGCGGACGGTGGCCGGGACGGCGCGGCCCAGTGTGATGCCGACGTGGTCGGCAAGTGCGCGGACAGTTACGTACTTGCAAGCGGCGCGGGAGAGGTATGCGGCCAGGGGCGCGTCAGTGGTCAGCCGTTCCAGCCGCTCGCCGTTCCAGTGACATGCCGCGCCGTCCCCGACCCATGGCACCTCGGAGCCGTCGGCAGGCTGACCGCGCACACCCCGACCGCGTCGTGCTCGCCAGGATCGGTTACCTGGAGGGCGGCGGCGTTCATGCCCGTACTGGACGAACGTGTATGTGGCCGCGACATCCGCGATCGGGCCTCCGGTGCGCTCCCGCTGAGCGATGCCGATGATCATGACACTGCTTGGAAAGAACGAGGCCTTGGCACCCATCTCATGAGTGGGCACAGCTAGCTCCGCCGTGCGACCAGTTGCAGTCGCGTGGCCTGGTGGCCGCCCAGGGTCGGGGCCGTGCCGGTGCGCTCCTCGACGGGTGTGAAGCCGCTGTCCGTCAGAAGGGCGCGCAGGTGTGCGGGGGTGTGGTGCCGGAAGAGGCCTCCCTCGGGTGTGGTGAAGGTGCCGTAGGGGGCGTGCGGGGCTGACGTGCTGTGCTGCTCGTAGCGGGCGACGTTGCGCGCGTCGCGCTGGAGGGGCACCTCGCTCACGTACAGCGTGCCGCCGGGACGCACCACGCGGGCCAGCTCGGCCACGACCTCGCGCTGGGACCGGTCGTCCGGCACGCAGTTGAGGACCGCGAACAGCAGCGCGGCGTCGAAGGAGCCGTCCGCCTCCGGCAGCGGCAGCCCGGGCTGGTGGCGCAGGGCTAGGCCCGGGCGCTCCCGCAGGCCGCGCTCGATCATGGCGCGGGAGGGGTCGACGCCGCTCACGTGCGGGTATCCCAGCTCGGTCAGGTGGGCCGTCAGCCGCCCGTAGCCGCAGCCGTAGTCGATCACGCGCCAATCGCGGGGGATGTGGGCGGCCAGCAGGCCGGGGTCGAGGGCGTGCGTGAACGTCTTCTTCGCGCCGTCGGCTTCCCAGAACCCGTGCACCACGGGGTGAACACCAGCCATGGGCGCAAGGTACCGCCCCGGCCCCGCCGGGCCGAGGTGCGTGAGAGGAGGCGCGGGCGCAACCTGGAGGGTATGAGTGCGGTCATCGTCGTCCATCCGCCCTCCCCCGCCGGCGGCCGCCAGGTGAGTGCGCGCGGCGAGACGCTGGGCACCGCCTACGGGCTGACCGACCTGATCGAATATCTGCGCCGTACCGGGCTCGATGTCGCTACTGTCGATCTGTACGACGATGCGATCATCGAGTGGCAGGGCGGCAACCACCTGGTCTGGGGCCGCGAGCCGGAGTGATCACCGCGAGGGCGGGACACGGGACCCGCGAGGGCGGTGTGTGGGGAGGGGCAGCATGGTGCGGCAGGGGGAGAACCCGGAGGCGGAAGCGCGGTTCCCGTGGTTGTGGCTGGTACCGGGCGTGCTGGTGCTGGCCGTGCTCGCGGTGTGGGGCGTGCTGGTCTACCCGGATCTGCCCGCGAGGGTGCCGCAGCACTTCGGCAGCGACGGCGTCGACGCGTACGCGGACAAGTCGGTCGGCAGTGCTTTCGTGCCCGTGTTCGTACAGCTCGGCGTGCTCGTGGTGATGTCCGCGACGACGCTGCTGACCGTGCGCATCACGCCGGAGTCCGCGCTGCCGCCGCACAGGCGCACCGTCGGTCTCGTCAACCGGCCGAGCACGGCCGAGGGCGCCCGGCAGGTCGCCAGGGCCCAGCTCTTCCTCGCCTTCTGCGTGGGGCTGGGGATGTTGGCGACGTGCCGGGTGATGTGGAGCACCACACCGCAGCAGGAGGCCCAGGACTCCTCCACCTTCACGCTCGTCCTCACGCTGCTGCCCATCGCCCTCGGCACCCTGGCCGTGCTGGTGACGGCGCTGCGGGACCGGGGGCGTGGGGCGCGGAGCAGCGGCGGCGGGCGGTCTAGCGCCGCCGACTGAGCGTCTGCAACTGCTGGCTGGTGGAGATCAGCTCTGCGGCCTCCTCCTCGTTGCTGACCATGGGCTGCGAGCCGTGCAGCGGCACCCCGGCGCTCTCCGGCATGAAGCGGACGGCGAGCAGTCCGATCAGTCCGCTCACGATCAGATAGAGGCCGGGGATCAGGTTGTTGTCCGTGGCGCTGACCAGGCTCTCGGTGAACAGCGGTGTCGTTCCGCCGAAGGCGGCGACGGAGAAGTTGAACCCGATGCCCATGGCGGCGTAGCGCACGCTCGTGGGGAAGAGCGCGGGCAGCGTGGCGGCCGAGGGGGCCGCGAACCCGGCGAGCAGTGTCGCCAGGATGAGCACGCCGAGCGCGGGCAGCAGCCAGCCGCCCGAGCGGATCAGCAGGAACGCGGGGACGGCCAGCACGATCTGGCCGATCGCCGCCCACCGGTAGACCGGGCGGCGGCCGACGCGGTCGCTCAGCCGTCCGACGAAGGTGATCAGCACCACCACCCACACCATGCCGACCAGCACGAGCACGTCGGAGGTGGTCCCCGAGCGCCCCAGCACTTCCGTCTGGTACGTCGGCAGGTAGCCGGTGACCATGTAGTTGGTCACGTTGTAGAGCAGCACCAGACCGACGCAGATCAGCAGCGGCTCCCAGTGCCTGCGCAGGATGGTGCGGAACTCGTGCCGGTTGGTCTCCTGGGCGGCGACCTTCTGGTCGTGCTCGTCCAGTTGCTGCTGGAAGGCGGGGGACTCCTCCAGCTTGAGCCGCATGTAGAGACCGATCAGCCCCAGCGGCCCCGCGATCAGGAACGGGATGCGCCAGCCCCAGGAGAGCATCTGCGCGTCGCTGAGCCCGAAGTTGAGCCCGGTGACCAGGACCGAGCCGAGCGCGTAGCCGATGAACGTCCCGAAGTCGAGGAAGCTGCCGAGGAAGCCGCGTCGTCGGTCGGGCGAGAACTCGGCGATGAAGGTCGTCGCGCCGCCGTACTCGCCGCCCGTCGAGAAGCCCTGCAGCATGCGGGCGACCAGCAGCAGGATCGGCGCGGCGATCCCGATGGTGGCGTAGCTGGGGATGAACCCGATCAGGAAGGTGCCGAACGCCATCAGGATCATGGTCGCGGCCAGCACCTTCTGGCGGCCCAGCTTGTCGCCGAGCGGCCCGAAGAAGAGCCCGCCGAGCGGGCGGACGACGAAGGCCGCGGCGAAGGTGGCGAACGAGGCGAGCAGCTGCGCCGAGTCGGAGGCCCCCGGGTAGAAGACCTTGCCGATCGTGGCGGCCAGGTAGCTGTAGACGCCGAAGTCGAACCACTCCATGCAGTTGCCGAGCGCGGAGGCCGTCACCGCCCGTTTGAGCATCGGCTCCTCGACGACCTGCACGTCGTCCTTGGTGAAGGGTCGGCCCTTACGGCGCAGTCTGCGCACCAGCTCGTCGCGCACCTGGCGGGGCAGCTCGGCGACCGCGTGCGGTACCTGCCGAGCCGCCGCCGCTTTGCCCCCCGGTTGTCGCTTGGGGCTCTCTGTCACGTCGGCATTCACACCCTTTGTTCCGTATGGCCGAATAGGCGGGATCTGCTCGATCGTACGGAAAGGCCGTAGCGGATCACGGAACCGGGTTGCCGGACTCGCCGCATACACACACGCGCCCCCGCACTTCTGCGGGGGCGTGCGGACACGTGTGCGCGCGGGACCCCGTCACAAGGGGGCCGGAGCGGACGGCGGCGAGCCGCTCAGCACACGCCGTCGCCGGGCTTCGGATTGGCGAGTGCGACGTACGGGCGCAACCGCAGCCCCACCCAGGTGCCGACCAGCGCGGCGGCACCCCAGAGCCAACCGTGCAGGCTACCCGACGCGATCCCGGCGAGGTACGCGCCGATGTTGCAGCCGCCCGCCATGCGTGCGCCGACGCCCATCAGGACACCGCCGAGGACCGCGGCTGAGGCCGTGCGCCACGCGACGCCCCTGTGCCAGGTCCACACGCCGCCCGCGGCCGCGGCCACGGCGGCGCCGATCATGATGCCGATGTCGGTGAGGCTGGTCTTGTCGGCGAGCACCGGCCCTGCCAGGGCCTCGGCGTTGCCGGGCTGCCGCCAGTACGCCCAGCTCTCGGGCGAGCCGCCGAGCGCCCCCACGATCTTGGACCCCCACAGGGCGAACGCGCTGGTCACACCCCACGCGCCACCGGAGACCAGCAGCACGGCCGCGCCCAGCACTGCGAGGACCAGCGCTCCGGCAGCCAGCGGCCAGGAGCCGCGCACGACGCGGAGCAGACCACCGCGCGCGGACGGCGGCACGCCCACGGGCGGCGGGTTGCGGCGGGCCTGCACCCGGCGCGAGACCAGCACCACGAGCGCCAGCAGCACCAGCGTCACCGCCAGGGAGCCCGCCCAGCCGAGGTGGTCGGAGAAGAGCACCGGGTCGACGGCGGGCAGGTCGCTCCACAGCCCGTACTGCCAGGCGGCGAGCGTCGAGCCGAGAACGAAGCCGCCCAGCGTCAGCACGATGGTGCTCTGCCCCGACCCGACGGCGAAGAGCGTGCCGGAGGCGCACGCGCCGCCGAGCTGCATGCCGACGGCGAAGAGGAAGGCGCCCAGCAGCAGGCCCACGCCGATCGGTCCCGCGCTGGGGGCGGGAGCCGCTCCGAACAGACCCGTTCCGGTGCCGATGATCAGCGCGAACAGGGTGGCGGTCGTTCCGAGCAGGAGGGCGTGGGCCCGCAGGCCCGTGCCGTTGCCGACGGCGATCAGCTGCCGCCAGGCCGAGGTGAAGCCGAAGCGGGAGTGGAAGAGGCCGACGCCGAGGCCGAGGCCGAGGAGCAGCAGGACGCCCGGCTTGGTGCCGTGCGCGGCCCACACGTAGCCGGTCAGCCCCAGGCCGAGCAGCAGTGCGATGACGAGCGGCAGCCGCCGCACGGCCGGCGCGGCGGGAGCTTCAGGCGCGGGCAGCCGGGTCGGCGCGGGCGCCAGCAGCGCCGTCGTCCGGGCGGAGGGAGGAGCGGTTGTCACAAGGGTCTCCGTGCGCGTACGGGGAGAGGGAGCGAGGGCGGGACGGGGAGAGGGACGGCTGCGCCGACGCCGTCTCGTTCCCGAGCGTCCGCCTCGCGCGTCTCGCGGTACGAGACGCGACCTGGACCCGCGCGGGTACGGAGGGCTGCGCGTGCGCCGTCAGCGACGGGTGCGGCGACAGAGCGCGTCGTCCACGCTCCACGCGGTGGCCGCGAAGAGCGTGAGCGCGAGCGCCAACAGGCACGCTGGTCCGAACATGAGTGCAACGGTAAAGGAAGCCGCCGCCCACGCAGCGTCCCGTCTCGCGAACCGAGACACCTGATGAGACGAGCCCGAAGTGTGGCGCCCGAGGGGGCGCGGGGAACTGCGCGGCCGGCCACCACGCACCGGCACACGGCACGCAAGCCGCAACCAACCACGGCGGGACGCCCGCGCCCCTCCCCCGGCGCGGGCGCGCCGCAACGCCGGGGCGCGCCACCGGGGGAGCCGACGCACACCCCGTGAGGGAATTCAGCGGGAGCGGGCCTTGAAGGCGGCCTTCCTGGCCGCCTTGGCCGCGTGCTTGTCGGGGTGCACCCTGCCCATCGTCTCCAGGACGTCCCCGGTCGCCGGGTGCTCGACCCGCCACGCCTTGTCGAAGAAGCCGGCGTGCTGGTCCACCAGGTCGCGGACGAGGTCGCGGAGCTCCTCCGGCTCACCCGCGGTGGCGACCTGCGCCGCGATCGTGTCGACGGTCAGCCAGAAGACCATGTCCTCGTCGGGCTGCGGCACGTTCGCCGCTCCCCGCTCGGCGAGCCAGACCCGGGCCAGGCCGCCCAGCTCCCGGTCCTCCAGCACCTCGCGGAGGGCGGGTTCGGCCTCCGGCCCGGCCAGGGAGAGCGCCTGCTGGCAGGTGAGCCTGCGTACGGGTGCGGCCTCGTCGGTGCCGCGGGCCGCGGCGAGGAGTTCGCGGGCCGCGCTCAGCGTCCCCTCCTCGTCCCGCGCCGCGAACCAGCCCTCGATCTCGCTGCGCGCGTTGTCCTCGGTGTAGACGGGCAGGGTGGCCAGCAGCCGGTCGGCCCCTGCGCCTGCGAGGTCGCCGACGGCGGGCACCTCCATACCGGCCTCCCGCATGCGGGCCCGTACGCCGTGCAGGCCCAGCGGGGTCAGCCGCACCATCCCGTAGCGGGAGACGTCCTCCTCGTCGAGCTCGCCGCCCAACTCCTCGGCGGCCGCGGCCTCTTCGCCCTCGGCCGCCTCCTGGGTGAGCGCTTCGTCGACCGGGCGGTACTCGACCAGGCCTGTCGGCTCCAGCATGCGGAACTGCTCGTCGAGCCGCATCATCGCCGTGGAGACTTCTTCGAGAACCTCGTCGGTGGGCTCGTCCATGTCCTCGGGGACGATCATGGAGGCGGCCAGCACGGGGAGCGGCACCATCGAGCCCGCGGCGACGGCGGGTTCGGTGGCCGTGAGCAGGTAGAGGTTGCCGAGCGCGCTGTCGAGGGCTTCCCCCTCCTCCTCCGGGTCCCAGTCCATGGCGTCGAGGTCGATGGCGTCGGTGTTGATCTCGCCGTCTTCGCCCACCGCTCCCTCGATACCGCCGAGCAGCTCCTCGAAGCTGGGCGTCGCGGCGTCGGCGAGCACGGTCTCCAGCCCGCCCAGCCACAGCTCCAGGATGTCGGCGGGCGCCGGCATGGCCTCGTCGGGGTCGCCGGTCAGACCGCCGAGTTCGGCCTCGGGCGTGGCCAGGCCCACGGGTTCGTCGCTGCTCGGTTGCCCGTCGTCGGCCGCCCCGCCCTCCTCGTCTTCGTGGTCCTCCCGGTCCTCCTCGATGACGAGCAGTCCGGTGTCGACGGCGAAGTTCCAGGCGTCGGCCGCCAGTGCCGGTGCCTCCTCCTCGCCGCCGAGCCCCAGGTGCGCGGCGGCCTCCTTCAGTTGCTCGGAGAGGAGCTCGCCGCCGGCTCCCACCGGGACCCCCGCTCCCTCGGGCCCGCCGCGGCGCGCCCAGCGGGTGAGTTCCACGGCACGGGCGAGCAGCGGTGCGGCCAGTGCGTCCCGTGCCAGTTCGGCATCGGAGGGCAGCCGTACAGGCGGCAGGGTGGGACGGTCGTCACCGGTCATGTGCGGGTTCATCTCCTACGAGTCCTACAGGTTGCCGGACGGTGCGAGGACCCAGCGTAAACGGGTTCTGTCCACCCGTGCCCGAATCGTGCACCGGGCACGCAACGAAGGGGTGGGGCGGCCGCTCGCCGACCTGTCACGACCTTGACAACCGCCGTTCGCCCGCCATGCTTTACGCGCGTTGACAATGCCGCGCGAGAAGTCCGATCCGCCGTCGCCCCCCACCACACCCGTACGTTCCGCACCGCTCTCGTACGTCCACTCCCGTACGCCCCCCACGCACCCGGAGGCCCTCCGTGCCGTTCCGTACCACCCCCGGACCCACCTCCCGCACCCCCGCCACCGCGAGCCGACCCGACGGGTCCCCCAGCACCTCCTCGCGGTCGGCCAGGACCGCGACGCTGACCGTCGCGGCCGTCTGCGCCACGCTGCTCACGCTCCCCGCGCTTCCGGTCTCGGCGGCCGTACCGGGCGATGACGCGGCCCCTGCACCCCGCATTCACGACATCCAGGGCACCACCAGAGTCTCCCCGCTGGCGGGCCGGCGGGTCGCCGAGGTACCCGGAATCGTCACGGGCGTGCGCGACTTCGGGTCCGCACGCGGCTTCTGGATGCAGGACCCGCACCCGGACCGGAACCCGGCAACCAGCGAGGGTCTCTTCGTCCACACCGGCGAGGAGAGCCCCGGCGTCTCGGTCGGCGACAGCCTGCGTGTCGCGGGCCGGGTCGGCGAGTACTACCCGGGCGGCGAGGAGGCGGGCGGCCAGTCGGTCACCGAACTGACGGACGCCACCTGGGAGGAGTCTCACGAGCGGGGGCGCCCGGGCCCCGGGAAGCTGCCGGCCGCCTTCCGGCTCACCCCGCGCTCGGTGCCCGCGGCCTACGCCCCCGACGCCGGCGGGGACAGTATCGAGAATCTGCGCCTGCGGCCCGACCGGTACGCGCTGGACCGCTACGAGGCGCTGGAGGGCATGCGCGTCGCCGTCCGCGACGCCCGGGTCACCGGTCCCACCTCCCCCTACCACGACCTGTGGGTGACCACCGACCGGCGCCAGAACCCGACACCGCGGGGCGGCACCCTCTACGGCTCGTACGGCGACCAGAACGGCGCCCGCGTGAAGGTCTCCTCCCTCCTGCCGCTTCAGGAACACCCCTTCCCCCAGGCGAACGTCGGCGACGAGCTGCGCGGCACCACCGAGGGCCCGCTCGACTACGACCAGTTCGGCGGCTACACCCTGCGCGCCACCACGCTCGGCTCCCACCGCGACCACCATCTGGAGCGCGAGCGCACGCGCGCGCAGCGGCCCGACGAGCTGGCGGTGGCCACCTACAACGTGGAGAACCTCTCCCCCGCCTCGGAGCCCGCCAAGTTCCGGCGCCTCGCCGACGGGCTGGTCACCAACCTCTCCTCGCCCGACATCGTCACCGTCGAGGAGGTGCAGGACGACACGGGCCCGAAGGACGACGGCACGGTCGGCGCGGACCGGACCCTGGCGATGCTCACCGAGGCCGTCGAGAAGGCGGGCGGCCCCTCCTACGAGTGGCGTCAGATAGACCCGGTCGACCAGGCGGACGGCGGCCAGCCCGGCGGCAACATCCGCGTCGCCTTCCTCTACAACCCCGAGCGGGTCTCCTTCACCGACCGCCCCGGCGGGGACGCGACGACGCCCGTGCGGGTGGTCGGCAAGGGCGGCGAGCCCGCACTGTCCGCCTCGCCGGGACGCATCGCGCCGCAGGACCCGGCCTGGAAGGCCAGCCGCAAGCCGCTGGCGGGCGAGTTCCGCTTCCGGGGCCGCACGGTGTTCGTGGTCGCCAACCACTTCAGTTCCAAGGGCGGCGGCGATCTGGAGGGCGACCAGCCGATGGAGGGCAGGTTCCAGCCGCCCGCCCGGCACTCGGAGCCGCAGCGGGTCGAACAGGGCAGGCTGCTGAACGCGTTCGTGCGGGACATCCGAGCACGCGACCGCGAGGCCGTCGTCGTCGCGGGCGGCGACTTCAACGACTTCCCCTTCTCGCCCACACTGGACGCCCTGCGCTCAGGCCACGCCCTCACCAGCCCCATGAACCGGTTGCCCGCGGACGAGCGCTACGGCTACGTCTTCAACGGCAACTCCCAGACGCTGGACCACCTGCTCACCAGTCCCGGCGCGGGCCGCCCCGAGTACGACATCGTCCACCTCAACGCCGAGTTCGCCGACCAGATCAGTGACCACGACCCGTCGGTGGTCCGCATCCGGCGCCGCTGAACCCGTACGACCGCTGACCCCGTACGTCCGCTGAACCTGTACGGCGACCGAGCCCGTAAGGCCGCCGCTCCCGTGCGGCCGCCGCCTCAGCGCGGCGGCCGCTGGGGGTGGTAGGGGCCGGGCTGGGCGTACGGGTTGCCGGGCGGCTGGGCGTACGGAGCTCCGGGCGGCTGGGTGTGCGGGCCCGGCTGAGCGGAGGGGCCCGGCTGGGCCTGTGGCGGCTGCTGGAGGTGCGGTGCGGCGGGCCGGGGCGGTCCCTGGGGGCTCTGGGCCCCGTCGCGGTCCCCCGGCGCGCCCGCCCCTGCGTCCGTACCCCTGCCCGTACCCGTCAGGTCCCGCACCAGCAGCGTCGCGCCGGCGACGGCGCCCGGCATCAGGGGGACGGCCAGCAGCGGCACCAGGAAGGCGAGGGCGAGCGGGACGCCGAACCCGAGGGCCAGCGCCTTGCGGCCCCGCAGCATGCGCAGCCGCTCCCGCACGGGGATGCCCCGGCGCTGCATCGCCACCGAGGTGAGCTCCAGGGCGAGGAAGAACCCCGAGACGCAGAAGCCGAGCACCGGGATGACGGTCTGGCCGAGCACCGGGACGAAGCCGAGCGCGAAGAGCGGGACGGTGAACACGAGAGTGCGCGAGAGCACGAAGAGACTGTCGGTGAGCGAGGTCCACAGCTCGCGCCACAGAGGCTGCTCGACGGCGCCCTCCGGCAGCCCGCCCTCGCTCTCCTCGACCTTCTCCGACAGCTTCTCGTAGAAGGGGTCGCCGATCAGCAGGGCGACGGCGGCGAACGTCACCACCGCCAGCATGAGTACCGCGAGCCACAGCATGACGGCGAAGGCGCCGCGCGTCAGCATCCGCCCCACCGAGCCCCAGTCGTCGGCGAAGGGCGTGGCCCAGGCGGCGATGTCGCCGGCGTAGAAGCCGAGCGCGGTGAGCACGGCGGCGTACAGCACGAGCGTGATGAGCGCGGGCAGCAACCCGAACCCGAACCACCGCCCGCGGCTGAGCACCCACCGCTGTCCCTGCCCCAGATACCGCAGCCCGGCCCCAAGATCGCGCATGCCCGCAAGCCTACGGCCTACGGGCATGCGCACCAGGAGACTGTTACCCGGCCTTCGCGATCGCTGCTCAGTTGTGACTGTGGAGCGCCTCGTTGAGGCCGCCCCACGAGCCGCTGCGCTGGAGCGCCTCGACGGTGCCGGTGACGGAGTTGCGGCGGAAGAGCAGGTTGTCGGCGCCGGACAACTCCAGTGCCTTGACGACGTCGCCGTCCGGCAGCGTGACCCGGGTGCCCGCGGTGACGTAGAGGCCCGCCTCGATGACGCAGTCGTCGCCCAGCGCGATGCCGAGCCCGGCCTCGGCGCCGATCAGGCAGCGCTCACCGACGGAGACGATCTGCTTGCCGCCGCCGGAGAGGGTGCCCATGATCGAGGCGCCGCCGCCCAGGTCGGTGCCGTCACCGAGGACGACGCCCGCGCTGATGCGGCCCTCCACCATGGAGGTGCCCAGGGTGCCCGCGTTGAAGTTGCAGAAGCCCTCGTGCATGACGGTGGTGCCCTCGGCCAGGTGCGCGCCGAGGCGGACGCGGTCGGCGTCGCCGATGCGTACGCCCTTGGGGACGACGTAGTCGGTCATGCGCGGGAACTTGTCCACGCTGGTGACGGCCAGGTGGGTGCCGGAGGCGCGGGCGGCGAGCCGCACCTGCTCGACCCGCTCCACGGGGACGGGGCCGATGTTCGTCCAGGCGACGTTGGCCAGGTGCGCGAACTGGCCGTCCAGGCTCAGCCCGTGCGGCCGTACCAGGCGGTGGCTGAGCAGGTGCAGCCGCAGGTAGACGTCGTGGGCGTCCAGCGGCTTCTCCTCCAGCGAGGAGATGACCGTACGGACGGCCACGATCTCGACGCCGCGGCGGGGGTCCTCGCCGAGTGCCTGGGGCGCGCTCTCGCCGAGGAGCTCGGCGGCGCGCTCGGCGCTCAGCCGCTCGCTGCCCGCGGGTCCGGGCTCGGCGACGAGCTCGGGGCGCGGGAACCAGGTGTCCAGTACGGTGCCGTCGGCGGCGACCGTGGCGAGGCCGGCGGCGACGGCCCCTGTGGTGCGGGGATTGGGTGCTTCGGTCATGTCAGGAACGCTATCCGGAGTGCGCGCGGGATGACGAACCGGTCCGCGTGACGGTCACAGGCCGCTGCCCGGATCGCCGAGCACCCTGGCGAGCGCTCCGCGCACCTCGTCCCGGTCGAAGGGCCGGTCGGTGAGCAGGAACTGGAGCAGCAGCCCGTCGATGAGCGCGACCAGCGCGCGGGCCGTCGCCAGGTCGGCGGTGTGCCGGGAGAGCACCCGCACCATGTCGTCCAGCCACGCGGCGGCCACCGGCTGGAGCAGCGGGCGGCGCAGCGCGGCCAGGTACAGCTCGTACTCCAGCCGGATGCGGCCGCGCCCGCCGGAGGCGTACTCCTCCAGCACGCGCGTCAGCCCGTCCGCCACCGGGACGCCCTCGGCCAGCTCGTCGCTCCAGGACTCGATGGCGGTCTGCGGCTCACTGTTGACCTGCTCCAGAGCGGCGAGCAGCAGGTCGTCGAGGCTGGCGAAGTGGTAGGTGGTCGAGCCGAGCGGCACGTCCGCCTCCGCGGCGACCGTGCGGTGGCTCAGCGCCGCCATCCCCTTCAGTTCCACGATGCGGATGGCCGCGTCGATGATGCGCTGCCTGCGCTCGGGGTCGTACCGCCGCGCCATCAATGCGTCCCTCCCAGGTTCAGGACGACCACCCCGCAGATCACCAGCAGCAGGCCGAGGACCTTCGCGGCGGTGACGGACTCGCCGATGAAGACCATGCCGATCATGGCGATGACCGCGGTGCCGGCGCCCGACCAGATGGCGTACGCCGTTCCGACGGACATCGTCTTGAGGGTGTGCGAGAGCAGCACGAACGCCACCACGTATCCGGCGGCGGTGATCAGCGAGGGCACCAGCTTACTGAAGCCGTCGCTGTACTTCATCGCCGTCGTTCCCAGCACCTCGGCGAGGATCGCTCCCGCGAGCGTCACATAGACCATGCGTACGAGCGTACACAACGATGCGTACGGTTGTACGCAAGAGGGGCTGAAGGGCGGGGCGGCGTGGCTCAGTCCGCGAACGCGATCAGGTTCCGGCGCGGCTTCAGAACGCAGAACTCGTTGCCCTCGGGATCCTGGAGCACGACCCAGCTCCTGCTCTCACCCTGGCCGATGTCGAGGCGCCGGGCACCCAGCGCCAGCAGCCGGGCGACCTCCGCCTCCTGGTCGTCGGGCGCGAGGTCGAAGTGGAGCCGGTTCTTGACGCTCTTGGCGTCCGTCACAGGCATGAAGCAGATGCCGGTGCCGGCCTCGGCGGACGGGCCGATGATCACCTCCCGCTCCTTCTCGGAGAGCACCTGCCACTCCAGCACCCGGCACCAGAACCGGGCGAGCGCGGACAGATCGTGAGCGTCGATGACGAGATGATGCAGCGAAAGGGCCATGCCCCAGGTTCCCCCGGCAGGCATGGCCCTTTCGAACGGTTTTCCGCGAACGGTTTTCCGTGAACGGACTTCCGCGCACGGACTTCCGCGCACGGTTTTCCGTGCGGCGCGCGCTCAGACGTTGAAGCCCAGCGCCCGCAGCTGCTCGCGGCCGTCGTCGGTGATCTTGTCCGGGCCCCACGGGGGCATCCAGACCCAGTTGATCTTGAGCTCGTTGACGATGCCCTCGGTGGCGGACTGCGCCTGGTCCTCGATGACGTCGGTCAGCGGACAGGCCGCCGAGGTGAGCGTCATGTCGATGGTCGCGCTGTTCGCGTCATCGACGTGGATTCCGTAGATCAGGCCGAGGTTGACGACGTCGATGCCCAGCTCGGGGTCGACGACGTCCATGAGCGCCTCGCGAACCTCTTCCTCGCTCGCGGGCTTGGTGGTCATCTCGGTCATGCCGTCTTCTCCTTGGCCGAGTCGGCTTCGGTCGTACCCAGCGCCTGCGCCGTCGCTTCCTCCCCGCTGAACGCCTTCGCCGTCGCGTCCTTCCAGGCCATCCAGCTCAGCAGCGCGCACTTCACCCGCGCCGGGTACTTCGAGACCCCGGCGAACGCCACGGCGTCCTCCAGCAGGTCCTCCATGTGCTCGTCCGGCTCCAGCTGGCCCCTGGACTGCATCAGCTCCAGGAACTTCTCCTGAATGCCGCGGGCCTCGGACAGCTCCTTGCCGACCAGCAGCTCGTTGAGCACCGAGGCGCTGGCCTGGCTGATGGAGCAGCCCTGCCCGTCGTACGACACGTCCTCGATCCTGTCGCCGTCGTACCGCACCCGCAAGGTGATCTCGTCGCCGCACGTCGGATTGACGTGGTGCACCTCGGCGTCGCCGTCGCGCAGCCCACGCCCGTGCGGGTTCTTGTAGTGGTCCAGGATCACTTCCTGGTACATCGAGTCCAGCTTCACCGACAGCCCCTAAGCGAAGAAGTTCCGTACGTGCTCCAGGCCGTCCGCCAGGGCGTCCACCTCGGCGGGCGTGGAGTACAGATAGAACGACGCTCGCGTCGTCGCGGGAATTCCGTACCGCAGGCAGACCGGGCGGGCGCAGTGGTGCCCGACCCGGACGGCGATGCCCTGCTCGTCCAGCACCTGGCCCACGTCGTGCGGGTGGATGTCACCGAGCGTGAAGGAGATCGTCGCACCGCGGTCCTCGGCCGTGGCAGGCCCGATGATCCGCAGGTCCGGGATCTCCCGGAGCCGGCGCACCGCGTACTGGGTCAGCGCCTGCTCGTGCTGGTGGATGCGGTCCATCCCGATCGCCGACAGGTAGTCCACCGCCGCGCCCAGTCCGACGGCCTGCGCGACCGGCGGGGTGCCCGCCTCGAACTTGTGCGGCGCCGGAGCGTACGTCGACGAGTGCATCGTGACGGTCTCGATCATCTCCCCGCCGCCCAGGAAGGGCGGCAGGTCGTTGAGCAGCTCCTGGCGGCCCCACAGCACGCCGATGCCGGTCGGGCCGCACATCTTGTGCCCGGTGAAGGCCACGAAGTCGGCCTGGAGCGCCTGCACGTCCAGCACCATGTGCGGCGCCGCCTGGGAGGCGTCCACCACCACCAGAGCGCCCACCTCCTGCGCCCGCCGCACGATGTCCTCGACGGGGTTGAAGGTGCCCATGATGTTGGAGACGAGCGTGAGCGCGACCACCTTGGTCTGCTCCGTGATCAGCTCCTCGATCCCGGCCAGGTCGAGACGGCCCTCGTCGGTGAGCCCGAACCACTTCAGCTTCGCGCCCGTGCGCTGCGACAGCAGCTGCCACGGGACGATGTTGGAGTGGTGCTCCATCTCCGTGATGACGATCTCGGTGTCCCGCTCCACGCGGTAGGGCTCGTCGGCCCAGCCGAGCATGTTCGCCACCAGGTTCAGCGACTCCGAGGCGTTCTTGGTGAAGATCACCTCGTCGCGGCTGGGCGCGTTGATGAACGCGGCGACCTTGTCGCGCGCGCCCTCGTACAGCGCCGTCGCCTCCTCCGCCAGCACGTGCACGCCACGGTGGACGTTGGCGTTGTGCTTCTCGTAGTAGTCGGCCAGCGCGTCGAGCACCTGGGTCGGCTTCTGCGAGGTCGCGGCGTTGTCCAGGTAGACGAGCTTGTGCCCGTCGTGCACCTGGCGCTCCAGGATGGGGAAGTCCTTACGGATGGCCTCGGTGTCCAGCAGGCCCGGGAGCTGTGTCACGCAGTGGCACCACCCTTCACGTACTGCTCGTAGCCCTCTTCCTCCAGCTTGTCGGCCAGCTCGGGACCGCCGGACTCGGCGATCCGGCCCTTGGCGAACACGTGCACGTGGTCGGGCTTGATGTAGCGGAGGATGCGGGTGTAGTGCGTGATCAGCAGGGTGCCGACCTCGCCCGACTCGCGGACGCGGTTGACGCCCTCGGAAACGATGCGCAGCGCGTCCACGTCGAGCCCGGAGTCGGTCTCGTCCAGGATCGCGATCTTCGGCTTGAGCAGCTCCAGCTGGAGGATCTCGTGGCGCTTCTTCTCGCCGCCGGAGAAGCCCTCGTTCACGTTGCGCTCGGCGAACTTCGGGTCGATGGAGAGCCGCTCCATGGCCTCCTTGACCTCCTTGACCCACGTCCGCAGCTTGGGGGCCTCACCGCGGATGGCGGTGGCGGAGGTGCGCAGGAAGTTGGAGACGGAGACACCGGGGACCTCGACCGGGTACTGCATGGCGAGGAAGACGCCGGCGCGGGCGCGCTCGTCGACGGACATCTCCAGGACGTCTTCGCCGTCGAGCTTCACGGAGCCGCCGGTGATCGTGTACTTGGGGTGACCGGCCAGCGAGTAGGCCAGGGTGGACTTGCCGGAGCCGTTCGGGCCCATGATCGCGTGCGTCTCGCCCTGCTTCACGGTCAGGTCGACGCCACGCAGGATCTCGTTGGGGCCGCCTTCAGTTTCGACGGAGACGTGCAGGTCGTTGATCTCAAGCGTTGCCATGGGGGCTTCAGGACTCCTGTGTGACGGAGACGAGCACTGCCGCATCGGGGCCGTCTCCTTCGATCTTTACGGGGTACACGGGCACGGGACGGGTGGCGGGCAGACCGGAGGGCTTGCCGGTCCGCAGATCGAAACGCGAGCCGTGCAGCCAGCACTCGATCATGCAGTCCTCCACGTCGCCCTCGGACAGCGACACGTTCGCGTGCGAGCAGATGTCGTTGATGGCGAAGACCTCGCCGTCGGTACGGACGAGAGAGACCGGGACGCCGCCCAGCTCCACCCGCAGCGGGGTGTCCTCCTCCAGCTCGCCGAGTGAGGCGACGCGTGCGAAGCCTTCCTCGCTCATGAGACGGACGCCTCCAGCTCGGCCTCGATCTTGGCGAGCAGCCGCTCCTCCACGTCCGGGAGGCCGACCTGCTGCACGAGCTCGGCGAAGAAGCCGCGCACCACCAGGCGGCGGGCCTCCTGCTCGGAGATGCCGCGCGCCATCAGGTAGAACAACTGCTCGTCCTCGAAACGGCCGGTCGCCGAGGCGTGTCCGGCACCCACGATCTCGCCGGTCTCGATCTCCAGGTTCGGCACCGAGTCGACGCGCGAGCCGTCGGTCAGCACCAGGTTCCGGTTGAGCTCGTAGGTGTCGGTGCCGGTGGCGTCCGCCTGGATGAGTACGTCACCGATCCACACCGCGTGCGCGTCGTCGCCCTGGAGCGCGCCCTTGTAGGCGACGTTGCTGCGGCAGTTCGGCGTGTCGTGGTCGACCAGCAGGCGGTGCTCCTGGTGCTGGCCCGCGTCGGTGAAGTACAGCCCGTACAGCTCGGCCTCACCGCCGGGGCCCGCGTAGGTCACGCGCGGGTTGAGCCGCACCACGTCGCCGCCGAAGGTGACCACGACGGACTTGAACGTCGCGTCGCGGCCGACCAGCGCGTTGTGCTGCGAGCAGTGCACGGCGGTGTCGTCCCAGTCCTGCACCGAGACCACGGTCACCTTCGCGCCGTCGCCGAGGACGAACTCGACGTTGGCCGAGCGCACCGCGTCACCCGTGTGGTCGATGACGATGACGGCCTCGGCGAAGGCGCCGACGTCGAAGACCGTGTGCCCGTAGGACACGCCGCCCTCGCCGTGCAGGCTCACCCGCACAGGCTCGGTCAGCACCGCGTCCTTGGGCACCGAGATGACGGAGGCCTTCTCGAAGGAGGAGAACGCCTGGGCCGCCACCCGGTCCACCGGCTTGCCGGCCCGGCCGACGCGCGCGTCGTCACGCCCGACGGCCTCGACGGTGACGCCGTCGGGCGCGGACACGTCGGTCTTGATGCCGCCCGACGCCTGCGCCGTACCGTCGTGCAGGCCCTTGAGCCGGTCCAGCGGAGTGAAGCGCCACTCCTCCTCGCGGCCGTGCGGCACCGGGAAGTCCGCCACGTCGAAGGACGGCGGGGCGCTCATCCTCGTGGCGGTGGTGGACTCTGCGGCCACCGCGATGGCTCCGGAGGTGTTGGACCCACCGGGGATTGTCTGGGCCTCAGCCATGGCTGTCGTGTTGCTCGCTTTCTTGGGTCAAGTCCAGGAAGTCCCCCCGCGCGCCGCGGCGCGCGGCCGCGGCGGCGAGGGTCCGGCCCGCTGCGCGAGGGGCCGGGGAGGAAGGTGCGGCTCGGTGCCGGGGCGGCACTAGCCCACCGCGCCTTCCATCTGCAGCTCGATCAGCCGGTTCAGCTCCAGCGCGTACTCCATCGGCAGCTCCTTGGCGATCGGCTCGACGAAGCCGCGCACGATCATCGCCATGGCCTCGTCCTCGGCCAGACCGCGGCTCATCAGGTAGAAGAGCTGGTCGTCGCTGACCTTGGAGACCGTCGCCTCGTGGCCCATCGTCACGTCGTCCTCGCGGACGTCGACGTAGGGGTAGGTGTCCGAGCGCGAGATGGTGTCGACCAGCAGCGCGTCGCACAGCACGTTGGACTTGGAGCCCTCGGCGCCCTCGCCGATCTCGATGAGACCGCGGTAGGAGGTGCGGCCGCCGCTGCGCGCCACCGACTTGGAGACGATGTTGGAGGAGGTGCGCGGGGCCATGTGGACCATCTTGGCGCCCGCGTCCTGGTGCTGGCCCTCGCCGGCGAAGGCGACGGACAGCGTCTCACCCTTGGCGTGCTCACCCATGAGGTAGACCGCCGGGTACTTCATCGTCACCTTGGAGCCGAGGTTGCCGTCGACCCACTCCATGGTCGCGCCCTCGTAGGCCACGGCGCGCTTGGTGACCAGGTTGTAGACGTTGTTCGACCAGTTCTGGATCGTCGTGTAGCGGCAGCGGCCGCCCTTCTTGACGATGATCTCCACGACGGCCGAGTGCAGCGAGTCCGAGTCGTAGATCGGCGCGGTGCAGCCCTCGACGTAGTGCACGTAGGCGTCCTCGTCGACGATGATCAGCGTCCGCTCGAACTGGCCCATGTTCTCCGTGTTGATCCGGAAGTAGGCCTGGAGCGGGATGTCGACGTGGACGCCCGGCGGGACGTAGATGAAGGAGCCGCCGGACCACACCGCCGTGTTCAGCGCGGCGAACTTGTTGT
Organism: Streptomyces tubbatahanensis; assembly: GCF_022699385.1. NCBI lineage: Bacteria > Bacillati > Actinomycetota > Actinomycetes > Kitasatosporales > Streptomycetaceae > Streptomyces > Streptomyces tubbatahanensis. The sequence continues at coordinate 1,735,549 of NZ_CP093846.1, forward strand.
CGCCGGCCGGGATGACGGTGCCGAAGTGCTCCTGGAACAGCTCGGGGTGCTCGCGCAGCGCCGTGTCCGTGTCCAGGAAGAGGACGCCCTGCTTCTCCAGGTCCTCGCGGATCTGGTGGTAGACGACCTCCGACTCGTACTGCGCGGCGACACCGGCGACCAGGCGCTGCTTCTCCGCCTCGGGGATGCCGAGCTTGTCGTAGGTGTTCTTGATGTCCTCGGGCAGGTCCTCCCAGGACTGGGCCTGCTTCTCGGTGGACCGGACGAAGTACTTGATGTTGTCGAAGTCGATGCCCGACAGGTCCGAGCCCCAGTTCGGCATCGGCTTCTTCTCGAAGAGCTTGTGGCCCTTGAGGCGGAGCTTGAGCATCCAGTCGGGCTCGTTCTTCTTCTCCGAGATGTCGCGGACGACATGCTCGGAGAGGCCGCGCTTGGCGGCGGCGCCCGCGGCGTCGGAGTCGGCCCAGCCGTACTCGTACTTGCCCAGCCCCTCGAGCTCGGGGTGAGCAGTCTCTGTAGGAGCAGTCATGCGGGGTTCCTCCCGGCCTCGTTCGCATGGGTGGCGGTGCTGCTGGTCTTGCTGGTCTTGGGCGGTATCGCGGTGGTGGGTGGTGCTGAGGTCTGCGGTGGTGCTGGGGCCTGCGGCCGCGGCGGGTGTTTCTGCGCCGCGGTCTTCGGCTGTGCCCCCGGGACGAAGGTCGTACACACCCCGTCGCCGTGCGCGATGGTCGCCAGACGCTGGACGTGCGTGCCGAGCAGGCGGGAGAAGACCTCCGTCTCCGCCTCGCACAGCTGGGGGAACTGCTCGGCCGTATGAGCCACCGGGCAGTGGTGCTGGCACAGCTGCTCGCCCGCCTGTGCGGGGGCCTCCCGCGCCGTGGCAGCGTACCCGTCCTCGGACAGGGCACGCGCCAGCGCCCGCGCGCGGTCCTTTGGGGGCACTCCGGCGAGCGCCGCGTGGTACTTCTCGGCCTGCGCCTCGACGCGGGCCCGCGCGAAAGCGGCGATCGCCGCCTCGCCGACCTCTCCGCCGCCCGCCTGCTGGGCGATCCACCGCAGCGCGTCGGCGGCGAGCTCGTCGTACGCCTGGTCGAAGGCGTCCCGGCCGCAGTCGGTGAGGGCGAACACCTTGGCGGGCCGCCCCCTGCCCCGCGAGCCGTAGACCCGCTTCGCGCGGGCCTCCACGACGCCCTCACCGGTGAGCGCGTCGAGATGCCGGCGGACGGCCGCCTGCGTCAGCTCCAGGCGCAACGCCACCTCGGCCGCGGTGGACGGTCCGTGATCGAGAAGGGAGCGGGCGACCTTGTTCCGCGTGCCGGGCTGCTCGTCCTGCGCCGCCTGGGACGCGGGGGCGGGCTGCGCCGACTGCGGGACCTGGGCCGGCCGCGGGGGCACACCCTCGGCCGCCCGCACCGTGTGCGTCGTCCGCGATGTGGAGGAGCCGGACACGGCGGCCTCGCCGGTGGCCGCTGCGGCCATCGGTCGGTCCCCCCGAGCCTCGTCCCTCTTTTTCACAACGCCATTGTTGCTTAATTCGCCGGAACCCGGCAAGCGCCGCCTGTGACCAGTCACAATGGGGTGCGTCACGTAAGGCGGACCTAACCCGTAAACCCCCGGGCGGCGCGCCCGTGGCCGCTCCTTAGACTGCGTCCATGCACAATGCAGCGGCGCTCGAGGTCGCGGGGCTGGTGAAGCGGTACGGCGACAAGACCGCCGTCGACGGACTCGACCTGACCGTCGAGCGCGGCACCGTCACCGCCTTCCTCGGCCCCAACGGCGCGGGCAAGACCACCACCGTCGAAACCTGCGAGGGCTACCGCCGTCCGGACGACGGCACCGTCCGGGTGCTCGGCCTCGACCCCGTCACCCAGGGGAGCGAGCTGCGGCCCCGGATCGGCGTCATGCTGCAGAGCGGCGGCATCTACCCCACCGCGCGCGCCGAGGAGACGCTGCGCCACATGGCGACACTGCACGCCCACCCGCTGGACGTGCCGGCGCTCATGGAGCGCCTCGGCCTGGGCAGCTGCGGCCGTACGCCCTACCGCCGGCTGTCCGGCGGCCAGCAGCAGCGCCTGGCGCTGGCCCTCGCCCTGGTCGGACGCCCCGAACTGGTCTTCCTGGACGAGCCCACCGCCGGGCTCGACCCGCAGGCCCGCCACGCCACCTGGGACCTCGTGCGCGACCTGCGCGCCGACGGGGTCACCGTGCTGCTGACCACGCACCACATGGAAGAGGCCGAGGAGCTGTCGGACGAGGTCGCCATCGTCGACGGCGGCAAGGTCATCGCCCAGGGCCCACCCGACGTCCTGTGCAAGGGCGGCGCCGAGAACACCCTCCGCTTCGCCGGGCGCCCGGGACTCGACCTCCCCTCCCTGCTCAAGGCCCTCCCCACCGGAACCGAAGCGGTCGAGCTCCACCCGGGCAGCTACCGCCTGACCGGAACGGTCGACCCCCAGCTGCTCGCCACCGTCACCTCCTGGTGCGCCCAGAACGGCGTGCTGCCTGACCGCATCGCGGTGGAGCGCAGAACCCTGGAGGACGTCTTCTTGGAGCTGACGGGGAAGGAGCTGCGCTCGTGAAACGGCACACCCTGACCGGCCGGGGGTCCGGGGGTCGCCCCCCCGGGACATCACAGCCTGGAGCTGACGGGGAAGGAGCTGCGCTCATGAGACGGCACACCCTGACCGGCCGGGGGTCCGGGGGTCGCCCCCCGGGACATCACAGCCTGGAGCTGACGGGGAAGGAGCTGCGCTCATGAGTGGGCGTGCTGCCGCCGGTACGTACGCGCCGGAGCCGGGCGCCGCGCCGCTGTCGCGCATGGTGCGCGCGCAGGCGTGGCTGGAGACGCGGACCCAGTTGCGCAACGGGGAGCAACTGCTGCTGACCGTCATCATCCCGACCCTGCTGCTGGTGCTCTTCAGCGCCGTCGACATCGTCGACATCGTCGACACCGGCGAGGGCTCGCGGGTGGACTTCCTCGCCCCGGGCATCCTCGGCCTGGCCGTCCTGTCGACCGCCTTCACCGGGCAGGCCATCTCCACCGGCTTCGAGCGCCGCTACGGCGTGCTGAAGAGGCTCGGCGCCTCCCCCCTGCCCCGCTGGGGGCTGATGACGGCCAAGACGTGCTCCGTCCTGGTCATCGAGGCCCTCCAGGTGCTGCTGCTGAGCGTGGTGGCGCTCGCCCTGGGCTGGTCGCCGCACGGCAATCCGGCCACCGTGCTGCTCCTGCTCCTGCTGGGCACGGCCGCCTTCTCCGGGCTCGGCCTGCTGATGGCGGGCACGCTCAAGGCGGAGGCGACACTGGCGGGGGCGAACCTCGTCTTCATCCTGCTGCTGGTCGGCGGGGGCGTGATCGTCCCGCTGGACACGTTCCCCGACGCGGCGCAGAGCGCTCTTCGGCTGCTGCCGATCTCCGCCCTTTCCGACGGGCTGCGCGACGTGCTTCAACAGGGGGCCGGCATGCCCTGGGGCGACCTGGCGGTCCTGGCGGTGTGGGCCGTGGTGGGGCTGGGCGCGGCGGCGCGCTTCTTCAAGTGGGAGTGACCGGCCGGGCGGGGGCGCACGACGGCGCCCGGCACCCCCTCGTGAAAGCGCGCACAAGCGGCGCTCTACGATGGCTCCGTGCCGAATCTGCTCGAAGTCGTACGTAACCCCATCGCGTACATCGCCGCGCGCTGGACCCCCTCCCCCCGTACCGTGCAGCGGGCCGCTTTCACCGCGCTGCTGATGAGCATCGTCATCGTGGTGACCGGGGGCGCCGTGCGGCTCACCGGTTCGGGACTCGGGTGCGACACCTGGCCCAAGTGCAGCGACGACAGCCTCACCGCCACCTCGGCGATGGGCATCCACGGCGCCATCGAGTTCGGCAACCGCATGATGACGTGGGTGGTCTCGGCCGCCGTCGGCTGGACCATCATCGCCGTACGGTCGATGAAGCCCGCCCGCAAGGGGCTGAGCCGGCTCGCGTGGTCGCAGTTCTGGGTCGTGATGAGCAACGGCGTCGTCGGCGGCATCACCGTGTGGGTGAAGCTGAACCCGTTCGTGGTGGCCGGCCACTTCCTGGCGGCGATGGCCCTCCTGACGGTCACGACACTCACCTGGCTGCGCACCCGGGAGGGTGAGGCACGGCCCCGCCCGCTGGTGGGCAGCCCCGTCAGGAAGCTCACCTATGTCCTGACCTTCTTCTCCGCCTGCCTCCTGATCGCCGGCACGGTCGTGACGGGCGCCGGGCCGCACGCGGGCGACAGCAGCGACGTGAAGCGCATGCCGGTCGCCGTGGAGCTGGCGACGCAGAGCCACGCCGCGCTGGCCTGGATCGTGGTGGCGCTGGCGGTGCTGCTGTACGTGGGTCTCCGCGTCATGGACGCCCCCAAGGGCCCGCGGAGCACCGCACGCAATCTGATCATCGTCCTGCTCGCCCAGGGCGTCATCGGATACGTGCAGTACGTCACCGACCTCCCCGAGGTGCTCGTCGGCGTGCACCTGCTGGGCTCGACGCTGGTGTGGATCGGCGTCCTGCGGGTGGTGCTGTCGACGCGCGAGCGGGCGCCCCTCGCGGCCACGGCCCCGGAGCCCGAGCCGGGCCAGGGCACCGACGCCGACGCTGCGCCCGCTGCCGCCCCCGCACCGGCTGCCGAGGCGGCCCCGCAGCCCGCGGGCGCGCCGGCGCCGACCGCGGGCCACTGACGACACCCGCCCCCCAGCGCACCCGGCGCACCCGGCGCACCCGGCGCACCCGGCGCGGCCAGGCTCCACGCCGAGGCCGTCGTCCCCGCCCCCTCGCCCCCACCGCTACCCGCCGGTAGCATCTGCCCCATGGCAGCAGACAGCAGTAAGCAGGCGGGCCGGCTCGCCAAGCAGATCAGCGGGTTCGCGAAGCGGCACGGCGGCAGCGCAGAAGCCCAGATCGCCTACGTGGGCCAGCGGGGTTTCCGTATCTCGCTGGTGAGCGCGGACGGCACCTGGGGCGATCTGATGGCGCCCTCGAAGGAAGCGGCCGAGGACGCCGTGCAAGCGGCCGGTGCCACGCTCAAGGAGAGCTTCGACGGCGAGATGGCCGAGCACATGCGCACGGGCCCCTACGAGTGGGAGCGCATGGCCGGTATCCAGGTGGGCGGCCCCGCCAACCGGTAGGAGCGGCGTTCCTCCCGAGCGCGTCCGGCTTCCGCTGTACGACGCCGTCACACGAATGGCTCCCTCCCGCGCGCGGGAGGGAGCCATTCGTGTGACGGACGGAGCGCGGACGAGGGCGCCTCAGCGCAGGAACGGGTCGATGGCCACAGCGGCGAAGACGAGCGACACGTAGGTGATCGACCAGTGGAAGAGGCGCATCTCCTTGAGCTTGGCGCCGGTCAGACCCGCGCGGGCGCGGGCGCGCAGGGCGTGCGCCTCCCAGAGCCACAGCCCGCCGGCCAACACCGCGACCAGGGGGTAGAACCAGCCGACGTACCCCAGCGGCCACAGCAGCAGGGAGACCAGCACCATGATCCAGCTGTAGACGACGATCTGGGTGGCCACGGTGACGTTGCTGGCGATGGCGGGCAGCATCGGTACGCCGACCCGCTGGTAGTCCTCCTTGACCTTCATGGACAGCGGCCAGTAGTGCGGCGGCGTCCAGAAGAACATCACCAGGAAGAGGATGACGGCGGCCCAGCTGACCTCGTTCGTGACGGCGGACCAGCCGATGAAGACGGGCAGGCACCCTGCGATGCCGCCCCACACGATGTTCTGCGACGTACGCCGCTTGAGGAGCATCGTGTAGACGACGACGTAGAAGAGGAGAGCGCCCAACGAGAGGGCGGCCGAGAGCCAGTTGACCAGCAGGCCGAACATCAGGGTGGAGACCAGCGCGAGGCTGATGCCGAAGACCAGGCACTCCCACGGCTTGACCACGCCGGTGACCAGCGGTCGGCGCTCGGTGCGGTGCATGAGCGCGTCGATGTCGCGGTCGATGTACATGTTGAGCGCGTTGGCGCCGCCGGCCGAGAGATAGCCGCCGAGGCAGGTGATCACCACGAGCTGGAGGTCGGGCACGCCCTGAGCCGCCAGGAACATGACCGGGATAGTGGTCATGAGGAGCAGCTCGATGATCCGCGGCTTGGTCAGCTCGATGAACGCCTTCACGCGGGCGCCGAGCGGCCGGTGGCCGCTGGGCTCCAGCGTCCCCGCGGGACGGGATTCGACGGCCGTCACGGACACCCCTGATCGACTCATTAGGAACCAGCGAGCCGACGTCACGGGCACACAGCAGGAAAAGGTGCAGGCCCGGGTCAAGCTCGCGCGTACCACGCCACTTTAGACGCCTGCCATACCTCGCCCGTCATGGGGGGTCGCCCGTGTTGGCCCTCGTCGTGGGCGGTCGGCCCCGCCGTGGCGCCGCTGCGCGGGCCGGGCGCGTCCTGCGAGGTCAGCGCGGCGGGCAGATCCGAGCGCGAATGAGCCGTGTTCGACGGGCGAATCGGGGGAACAGACGTCAGCCTGGGAGTGGGTGCCGCGACGCCCCGGGCAGCCAATCGGTGGGAATAGCACATATCTCTCCCACGTTCTGGTGATTGTCGGCCGGGGCGAGGTGGTGACCACACAGTGACCTGTCGAAAAGTCGCACGTCCCGGCAACGGTACGCTCGACACCGCCCGGTGAGCGCACACACCGGCCATCGAACATGTGGAGAGGAGCCCTGACGCAGGGTGAGCACCAAGCCGACCACCACAGACTTTGAGTGGACCGACCTGGACCAGCAGGCCGTGGACACGGTTCGAGTCCTGGCCATGGATGCCGTGCAGAAGGTCGGTAACGGCCATCCCGGTACGGCCATGAGCCTGGCGCCCGTGGCGTACCTGCTCTACCAGAAGCTGATGCGCCACGATCCGACCGACCCGGACTGGACTGGCCGCGACCGCTTCGTCCTCTCCGCGGGGCACTCCAGCCTCACGCAGTACATCCAGCTCTTCCTGGCCGGCTACGGCCTGGAGATGGACGACCTCAAGTCGTTCCGCACCTGGGGCAGCCGCACGCCCGGCCACCCCGAGCACGGCCACACCGTGGGCGTGGAGACGACGACGGGCCCGCTGGGCCAGGGCGTCTCCAACGCGGTCGGCATGGCGATGGCCGCCCGCTACGAGCGCGGCCTCTTCGACCCGGAGGCGGCCGCGGGCGAATCCCCGTTCGACCACGACATCTGGGTCATCGCCAGCGACGGCGACCTGGAGGAGGGCGTCTCCGCCGAGGCCTCCTCCCTCGCGGGCCACCAGCGGCTGGGCAACCTGATCGTGCTGTGGGACGACAACCACATCTCGATCGAGGGCGACACCGCGACCGCTTTCTCCGAGGACACGCTGCGTCGGTACGAGGCCTACGGCTGGCACGTGCAGCGCGTCGACCAGAAGGAGGACGGCGACCTCGACCCGAAGGGGCTGTACAAGGCCCTCAAGGCGGCGCAGGCCGAGACCGAGCGCCCTTCCTTCATCGCGATGCGCTCCATCATCGCCTGGCCGGCCCCCAACGCGCAGAACACCGAGGCCGCCCACGGCTCGGCCCTGGGCGACGACGAGGTCGCCGCCACCAAGCGCGTGCTGGGCTTCAACCCGGAGAAGGACTTCTTCATCTCCGACGAGGTCTTCGCGCACGTCCGCAAGGCCAGCGACCGCGGGCGCGAGATGCAGACCGCGTGGGACGAGCGGATGGCCGCGTGGCGCGAGGCCAACCCGCAGCGCGCCGCCGAGTTCGACCGCATCCGCGAGGGCCGGCTGCCCGAGGGCTGGGAGAAGGCGCTGCCCGTCTTCCCCGCGGGCGAGTCGGTGGCCACCCGTAAGGCGTCCGGCAGCGTACTCAAGGCGCTCGGCCCCGTGATCCCCGAGCTGTGGGGCGGCTCCGCCGACCTGGCCGGCTCGAACAACACGACGTTCGCGCAGACGTCCTTCCTGCCCGAGGGCAATCCGCTGCCGGGCGCCGACCCGTACGGGCGTACGGTCCACTGGGGCATTCGCGAGCACGCGATGGGTTCGACGATGAACGGCATCGCGCTGCACGGCAACACGCGCGTCTACGGCGGTACGTTCCTGGTCTTCTCCGACTACATGCGCCCTGCCGTCCGGCTCGCCGCGCTGATGAAGGCGCCCGTCACCTACGTGTGGACGCACGACTCCATCGGCCTGGGCGAGGACGGTCCCACGCACCAGCCGGTCGAACACCTGAGCGCGCTGCGCGCCATCCCGGGGCTGAACGTCGTCCGTCCGGCGGACGCCAACGAGACCGCGGAGGCGTGGGCGGAGATCATGCGCCGCCACAGCAGCAACCCGGCGCCGCACGGGCTGGCGCTCACCCGGCAGGGCGTGCCGACCTACGAGGCGAACCCGGCCGCAGCCAAGGGCGGCTACGTGCTGTTCGAGGCGGAAGGCGGCCACCCGCAGATCGTCCTGATGGCGACCGGCTCCGAGGTGCAGCTCGCCGTCACGGCGCGCGAGCAGCTGCAAGAGCAGGGAATCCCGACGCGGGTCGTCTCGATGCCGTGCCTGGAGTGGTTCCAGGAGCAGGAGCAGTCCTACCGCGACAGCGTCCTGCCCCCCAACCTCAAGGCGCGCGTCGCCGTCGAGGCGGGCATCGGGCTGACCTGGCACCGGTACGTCGGCGAAGCGGGCCGCATCGTGTCGCTGGAGCACTTCGGCGCCTCGGCCGACGGCAAGGTGCTCTTCAAGGAGTTCGGTTTCACCGCGGACGCCGTGGAGCTCGCGGCCAAGGAGTCGCTGCAGGCAGCGTCCCGCTGAACCGCCGAGGACTCCCCCGGACCCGTCCGGGAGGTGCCGGCCGGGTGGTCGCTCACCTGAGCGACCACCCGGCGGGCCCCGACACAACGAAAAGCCAACAAGCACAGGAGATGCGAATCCCATGACAGACGCACTGAAGCGCCTTACTGACGAAGGCGTCGCGATCTGGCTGGACGACCTGTCGCGCAAGCGCATCACGTCGGGCAACCTCGGCGAGCTGATCGACGAGCACCACGTGGTCGGCGTGACGACCAACCCGACCATCTTCCAGAAGGCCATCTCGGCAGGCGAGGGCTACGAGCAGCAGGTCTCCGACCTGGCCGCCCGCCGCGTCTCCGTCGAGGAGGCCGTCCGCATGATCACCACGGCGGACGTCCGCGACGCCGCCGACGTGATGCGTCCGGTCTACGACGCGACCGGCGGCAAGGACGGCCGGGTCTCCATCGAGGTCGACCCGCGTCTGGCCCACAACACCAAGGCGACGGTCGCCGAGGCCCGCCAGCTGGCCTGGCTGGTCGACCGGCCCAACACCTTCATCAAGATTCCGGCCACCGAGGCCGGTCTCCCCGCCATCACCGAGACGATCGGCAAGGGCATCAGCGTCAACGTCACGCTGATCTTCTCGCTGGAGCGGTACCGGGCGGTCATGGACGCCTACATGGCGGGCCTGGAGAAGGCCAAGAGCCTGGGCCTCGACCTGTCCGACATCCACTCCGTGGCGTCCTTCTTCGTCTCCCGCGTGGACACCGAGGTCGACAAGCGGCTCGCCGCGCTCGACACCGACGAGGCCAAGGCCCTCAAGAGCAAGGCGGCGGTCGCCAACGCCCGACTGGCCTACCGGGAGTACGAGCAGGTCGTCGCCTCCGACCGCTGGCAGGCCCTGGAGAAGGCCGGCGCCAACCAGCAGCGTCCGCTGTGGGCGTCGACCGGCGTGAAGGACCCCGAGCTGCCCGACACGCTGTACGTGACCCAGCTGGTGGCGCCCAACACGGTCAACACCATGCCGGAGGCCACCCTCCAGGCCGTCGGCGACCACGGCGACAACGAGGGCGACGCGGTCCGCGGCACCTACGAGGACGCGCAGGCCGTGCTCGACGGCATCGCCAAGCTGGGCATCTCCTACGACGACGTCGTCAAGGTGCTCGAGGACGAGGGCGTCCAGAAGTTCGAGGACTCCTGGAAGGACCTGCTCACGTCCACGGAGGCCGAGCTGCAGCGCCTCGCCCCGAAGGAGGCGTAAGCGAATTGAGCAACGTCAGCGGTACGGACAACCCGCTGCGTGACGCTCAGGACCGGCGGCTCCCGCGCATCGCGGGGCCGTCGGGCCTGGTCATCTTCGGCGTCACGGGTGATTTGTCCCGGAAGAAGCTGATGCCCGCGGTCTACGACCTCGCCAACCGCGGACTCCTCCCACCCGGCTTCTCCCTCATCGGCTTCGCACGCCGCGACTGGGAGGACGAGGACTTCGCCCAGGTCGTCCACGACGCGGTCAAGGAACACTCCAGGACCACCTTCCGCGAGGAGGTCTGGCAGCAGCTCGCCCAGGGCATGCGCTTCGTCCCCGGCGAATTCCACGACGACGAGGCCTTCGAAACCCTGCGGGCCACCATCGAGGAACTCGACAAGTCCCGCGGCACCGGCGGCAACTTCGCCTTCTACCTCTCGGTACCGCCCAAGTTCTTCCCCACGGTCGTCTCCCAGCTCAAGAAGCACGGCCTCTCCGACGCGGGGCCGGGATCCTGGCGCCGCGCCGTCATCGAGAAGCCCTTCGGGCACGACCTGAAGTCGGCCCAGGAGCTGAACTCCGTCATCCACGAGGTCTTCCGGGCCAGCTCGGTCTTCCGGATCGACCACTACCTCGGCAAGGAGACGGTCCAGAACATCCTGGCCCTCCGCTTCGCCAACACGATGTTCGAACCGCTGTGGAACCGCAGCTACGTCGACCACGTGCAGATCACCATGGCCGAGGACATCGGCATCGGCGGCCGCGCCGGCTACTACGACGGCATCGGCTCCGCGCGCGACGTCATCCAAAACCACCTGCTCCAGCTCCTCGCCCTGACCGCGATGGAGGAACCCACCTCCTTCGACGCCAAGGCGCTCGTCACCGAGAAGCTCAAGGTCCTCAACTCGGTACGGCTGCCGAAGGACCTGGGCAAGCACACGGTGCGCGGCCAGTACGCGGCCGGCTGGCAAGGCGGCGAAAAGGTGCCCGGCTACCTCGACGAAGAGGGCATCGACCCGAACTCCAAGACCGACACCTACGCCGCCATAAAGCTGGCGATCGACAACCGCCGCTGGGCAGGCGTCCCCTTCTACCTGCGCACCGGCAAGCGGCTCGGCCGCCGCGTCACCGAGATCGCCGTCGTCTTCCAGCGCGCCCCCCACTCCCCCTTCGACACCACCGACACCCAGGAACTGGGCGAGAACGCCCTCGTCATCCGCGTCCAGCCCGACGAAGGCGTCACCATCAGGTTCGGCTCCAAGGTGCCCGGCACCCAGATGGAGATCCGCGACGTCACCATGGACTTCGCCTACGGCGAGTCCTTCACCGAGTCGAGCCCCGAGGCGTACGAACGCCTCATCCTCGACGTCCTGCTGGGCGACGCGAACCTCTTCCCCCGGCACCAGGAAGTCGAACGCTCCTGGGAGATCCTCGACCCCGTCGAGGAGTACTGGGACACACACGGCAAGCCCGAGCAGTACTCCGCCGGCACCTGGGGGCCCCAGAGCGCCGACGAGATGCTCGCACGCGACGGACGGATTTGGCGGCGGCCATGAACATCGACCTCACGGACACCACGTCCAGCCGCATCAACGCCGAACTGGTCAAGGCGCGCCGCTCCCTCGGCTCGCCTGCCATGGGCATGGTGCTCACCCTCGTCATCGTCACCGACGAAGGCAACCACTACGACGCGCTCAAGGCCGCGAGCGGTGCCTCCAAGGAGCACCCCTCCCGCATCCTCGTCGTCGTCCGACGCCCAGGACGCTCCCCCCGCGACCGCGCGCGCCACCGGCTCGACGCCGAGGTCCGCGTCGGCGCCGACGTGGGCGAGGCGGGCTCCGGCGAGACGGTCATCCTGCGGCTGCACGGAGAACTGGCCTCGCACTCCCACAGCGTCGTCCTGCCGCTCCTGCTGCCGGACGCGCCCGTGGTCGTGTGGTGGCCCGAGGACGCCCCACCCAACCCGGCCGAGGACGCCCTCGGCAAACTCGCACAGCGGCGCATCACCGACGCCGCCGCCACGGAGGACCCCGTCGGCGCCCTCAGCATGCGCGCCAGCAGCTACGCGCCCGGCGACACCGACCTGTCCTGGACCCGCATCACCCCCTGGCGCAGCATGCTCGCCGCCTCGCTGGACCAGAAACTGGCCGCCATCGACTCGGCCGTCGTCGAAGGCGAGGAGTACAACCCCTCCAGCGAACTCCTCGCCCTCTGGCTCGCCGAACGCCTGCGCGTCCCCGTCGAACGCCGCATCTCCGAAGGCCCCGGCATCACCGGCGTACGGCTGGAAACCGTCGACGGCCAGATCTGCCTCGATCGCGCCGACGGCGCCCTCGCCGAACTCGCCGTCCCCGGCCAGCCCGACCGCCACGTCGCCCTCCAGCGGCGCACCACCGCCGAACTCCTCGCCGAGGAACTGCGGCGACTCGACCCCGACGAGGCGTACGCCGAAGCCGTCCGCTTCGGCGTCAACAAGATCTCGGGCCCCGACCCGGCCCACCCCACACCCGCCTCACCCGCCCCGGCACCGACGGAGGCCTCCGGCGTGACGGATGCCGCGGCGCAGGGCGCGGTCTCCCCCGAGACCGCAGCCACCGAGCGGCCCACCACCACCGCCTCCTCCACACCGGCGAAGGCCTCCTCCACATCGGCGAAGAAGAAGGCCACCTCACCGTCACCGTCGAAGACCCGGACGGCGAAGAAGGGCCAGAAGTGAACGCGGCAGCCACCGGACGCGACATCCTCATCCACCGCGACAAGGACGAACTCGCCCAGGCCACGGCCGCACGCCTCCTCACGCGTCTCGCCGACGCCCAAGCCGCACACGGCACCGCCTCCGCCGTCCTCACCGGAGGCCGCAACGGCAACGCACTGCTCGCCGCGGTCGCCGCCTCCGGCGACCGCGACCGCATCGACTGGTCACGGCTCGACCTGTGGTGGGGCGACGAACGGTTCCTCCCCGAGAACGACCCCGAACGCAACCACACCCAGGCCCGCGAAGCGCTCCTGGACGCCGTACCACTCGACCCCGCCCGCATCCACGTGATGCCGCCCTCCGACGGGCCCTACACCGGCGACGCCGAAGCCGCGGCGGAGGCCTACGCCACGGAACTCGCCGCCGCGGCGGGGCCCGACGCCACCGAGCGCGTCCCCGCCTTCGACGTCCTCCTCCTCGGCATCGGACCCGACACCCACGTCGCGTCCCTCTTCCCCGAACACCCCGCACTCCGGGAAACGGAACGGACAGTCGTCGGCGTCCACGGCGCGCCCAAACCGCCACCCACCCGCCTCTCCCTCACGCTGCCCGCCATCCGGGCAGCACGGGAGGTATGGCTGCTGGCCGCGGGGGAGGACAAAGCCGGAGCGGTCGCCTGCGCCCTTGCGGGCTCCGGCGAACTTCAGGCGCCCGCCGCGGCGGTGTGCGGGAGTTCCCGCACCCTTTGGCTGCTCGACGAAGCCGCCGCCTCCCGCCTTCCCGCCACCACGTGAGCCCTGGGGGACAGGGGCCTACCCCCTGTCCCCCTCCCCCTCACACGGCAACTTCTTCTCCACCTCAACTGTCGGGCCCTTCCGCCCCCGCGGGAGAGCACTCAACCACCGCTGCCGCACCTGCACGCCGGGCCGCAGCTTCGTGCTTGCCTGGGACGGGCTCCGCGCCCGCGCGGCCCGCCCCCGCACGGGACGTGCAGTCCGGGTGCCCAGGGGCGCCGCCTTGGAGACCGCCGCCCGATCGGGTGACGGGAGGGCGGGAGGGCATGCGGGAGGGGCGGAGACCTCGCCGGTCTCCGCCCCTCCGGGCACTGCTGTGCGGCGCGCGCGCAACAGCACACACATGGGCGCGCGGTTGCCCTCAGGCTGTGCGCCCCCGCAGGGAGCGGTAGCGCTCAACCAGCGTGGTGGTCGAGGCGTCGAGGCCGGAGACGTCCGCGCCTTCGGTGAGGGCGGGTTCCAGGCGCTTGGCGAGGACCTTGCCGAGTTCGACGCCCCACTGGTCGAAGGAGTCGATGTCCCAGATGGCGCCCTGGACGAAGACCTTGTGTTCGTACAGGGCGACGAGTTGGCCGAGGACGGACGGGGTCAGCGCCGAGGCGAGGATGGTGGTGGTGGGCCGGTTGCCGGGGAAGGTGCGGTGCGGCACCTGGGCCTCGGGGGTGCCTTCGGCGCGTACCTCGTCGGCGGTCTTGCCGAAGGCGAGGGCCTGGCCCTGGGCGAAGAGGTTGGCCATGAGCAGGTCGTGCTGGTCGCGCAGGTCGCCGAGTTCGGCGATGGGGTCGGCGAAGCCGATGAGGTCGGCGGGGATCATCTTGGTGCCCTGGTGCAGCAGCTGGTAGTAGGCGTGCTGCCCGTTGGTGCCCGGGGTGCCCCAGACGACGGGCCCCGTCTGCCAGCGCACGGGGTCGCCGCCGCGCGTGGTGGACTTGCCGTTGGACTCCATGTCCAGCTGCTGCAGGTAGGCGGTGAACTGGGACAGGTAGTGGCTGTAGGGCAGTACGGCGTGCGACTGGGCGTCGTGGAAGTTGCCGTACCAGATGCCGAGCAGGCCGAGCAGCAGCGGCGCGTTCGACTCGAAGGGCGCGGTGCGGAAGTGCTCGTCCATGAGGTGGAAGCCGGCGAGCATGTCGCCGAAGCACTCGGGGCCGATGGCGACCATGAGGGAGAGGCCGATGGCGGAGTCGTAGGAGTAGCGGCCACCGACCCAGTCCCAGAACTCGAACATGTTGTCGGTGTTGATGCCGAACTCGGCGACCTTCTCCGCGTTGGTGGAGACGGCGACGAAGTGCTTGGCCACGGCCGAGGCGTCGCCGTCGAACGCGCCGAGCAGCCAGGCGCGCGCGGCCTTCGCGTTGGTGATCGTCTCGATGGTGGTGAAGGTCTTGGACGCGACAATGAACAGCGTCTCGGCCGGGTCGAGGTCGCGGACGGCCTCGTGCAGGTCCGCGCCGTCGACGTTGGAGACGAAGCGGAAGTTCATGTCCCGCCGCGCGTAGGGGCGCAGTGCCTCGTAGGCCATCTTCGGGCCGAGGTCGGAGCCGCCGATACCGATGTTGACGATGTTCTTGATGCGCTTGCCGGTGTGGCCGGCCCAGTGCCCCTCGCGGACCTTGGTGGCGAAGGTGCCCATGCGGATGAGGACTTGGTGCACCTTGGGGGTGACGTTCTCGCCGTCCGTACGCACCCTGGCCGATTCCGGGGTACGCAGCGCCGTGTGCAGGACCGCGCGGTCCTCGGTGACGTTGATCTTCTCGCCCTCGAACATGGCGTCGCGCAGCGGTGCGACGCCCGCCGCCTCGGCGAGCTGCCGCAGCAGGCGCAGCGTCTCGTCGGTGACCAGGTGCTTGGAGTAGTCGATATAGAGGTCACCGACCCGCACGGTGTAGCGTCCGGCGCGCTCCGGGTCGTCGTCGAACAGCCGCCGCAGGTGCGTCCGGCCGAACTCCTCGCGGTGCTGGGAGAGCGCGAGCCACTCGGGCATCTGGTCGAGCTGGGTGCGGCCTTCAGCGTTCATCAGCGAAATCAGCCCATTCCTCTCGTAATGATCCCCGCCGCTCCCCAACCTAGACGATGGACGGCTCGACCGCGGACCGCAGGGGCGGTGTGCGGCCGAGCCGTCCATCGTTCGGTGCTGTGCGGGTGTGGTGCGGAGGCTGTGGGCTACGAAGTGGCGCGCTGCGGCCCGGAGGGGCGTGCCGTGCAGCCGGGCTGTGCGCTCAGATCTCTCCGCGGAGCCTGGCGAGCGCCTCGGCGAGAATGGCCTCGCCGTCCGCGTCGCTGCGCCGCTCCCGCACGTAGGCGAGGTGGGTCTTGTACGGCTCCGTTCGCGGCGGGTCCGGAGGGTTGTCCTGGTCCTTGCCTGCGGGGAAACCGCAGCGCGGGCAGTCCCAGGTCTCCGGGATGTCCGCGTCGCCGGCGAAGCTCGGCTGGGTCTCGTGCCCGTTGGAGCACCAGAAGGAGATGCGGAGGCGGGGCGCGGACTCGCCTCGCTCGGCCTCGCCCATCGGCCCCGCTCCGACCCGGCTGCCCCGGATCGCGTTGCCACTTGCCACGGTCGTAACTCCTGCCTCACGGTGCTACGGAGCAGCGGCCATGCGCGCGCTCCGCTGCGGGCGCCCTAGTGTACGTAGGGCCCAACGCGCGCCCGGTGACCGGAGTTACTGCGTCGGTACCGGACGCGAGCCCTCATGATAGGCAGGGGGTGCGACGCCCTGTCAGCCGTTGTGCAGGCGTCAACTGGCGAACAGCGGGCCGAGAGGCCTCACTCGAACTTCATCAGCAGGCCGAGTACGACGATGACGGCGAACCACAGCAGGGCGACGACGACCGTGATCCGGTCGAGGTTGCGCTCGGCGACCGACGAACCGCCGACGGAGGACTGCATGCCGCCGCCGAACATGTCGGAGAGGCCGCCGCCCTTGCCCTTGTGCATCAGCACCAGCAGCAGCAGCAGCGCGCTGAAGACGATGAGGGCGATAGAGAACCCCATGACCACGGCTGGACCAACTCTCTCGGATCGTCGCTGAACACTTTCGGTTACAAAGTGCTTACGGGGCCGGCGCGTGTGCCCCGGCCCCGTAAGCCTACGACGGGCGAGCGCCCCTCGTCACACGCTGCACAGGAGCGCACCCGGCACGGGGCTCGCGCCTGCCGCGAAGAGACCCCACCGGTCCCGGCAGGACCTCACCGGTCGCGGAAAGGCCTCACCGGTCGCGGAAAGGCCTCACCGGTCGCGGAAGGACCTCACTGGTCGCGGAAGGACCTCACTGGTCGCGGAAGCGGATGATCTTGACGAACTCCTCCGCGTCCAGGGAGGCACCGCCGACCAGGGCGCCGTCGATGTCGGGCTGCGCCATGATCTTGGCGACGTTGCCGGACTTGACGGAGCCGCCGTACTGGATGCGGACCTGCTGCGCCGTCGCGTCGTCATACAGTTCTTCGATCCGCTGCCGGATCGCGCCGCAGACCTCTTGGGCGTCCTCCTCACCGCAGACCTTGCCCGTGCCGATGGCCCAGACGGGCTCGTAGGCGATGACCAGCCCGGCCACGGACTCCGCGGCCACGCCCTCGAGGCCGCCGTCGACCTGGGCGAGGGTGTGGGAGACGTGGTTGCCCGCCTCGCGGACGGACAGCTCCTCGCCGACGCACATGATCGGGGTCAGCCCGTGCTTGAGGGCGGCCTTGACCTTGGCGTTGACGACCGGCTCGTCCTCACCGTGGTACTGGCGGCGCTCGGAGTGGCCGATGGTGATGAAGGTGCAGTTGAGCTTCGCCAGCAGCGGCCCCGAGACCTCACCGGTGTAGGCGCCGGAGTCGTGCGCGGAGACGTCCTGGGCGCCGTACTTGATCCGCAGCTTGTCGCCGTCGACCAGCGTCTGCACGGAGCGCAGGTCGGTGAAGGGCGGCAGCACCGCGACCTCCACGGCCTCGTAGTCCTTGTCCGTGAGCGCGAAGGCGAGCTTCTGGACGTGGGCGATGGCCTCGAGGTGGTTGAGGTTCATCTTCCAGTTGCCCGCCATCAGCGGGGTACGGGTAGCCATGCCTCTCCTGTCTTGTTCGCTTCTGTGCCCACGCGGCGCAGTGCGAGTCTCGTGGTTGTCCGCGGTCCGGCGGCCGCGTGCGCGACGCTCACGGCGTCAGTCCTCCAGTGCGGCCAGGCCAGGGAGCGTCTTGCCCTCGAGGTATTCGAGGCTGGCGCCGCCGCCGGTCGAGATGTGTCCGAACGCGTTCTCGTCGAAGCCCAGCTGACGGACCGCGGCGGCACTGTCGCCGCCGCCGACGACCGTGAGGGCCCCGTTCCCCTCCGAAGAGGACGCGGCGTCGAGCAGGCCCTGGGCGACGGCCTTGGTGCCGTCGGCGAAGTCAGGGTGCTCGAAGACGCCCATCGGGCCGTTCCAGAAGACCGTGGCCGCGTCGGCGAGCTTCGCGGCGTAGAGCTTACGGCTCTCGGGGCCGATGTCCAGGCCCTCCAGGTCGGCGGGGATCGCGTCCGCGGCGACCACCGTGGGATCGGCCGGCGCCTTGGTCTTCAGGTCGGGGAACTCGGCCGCGGCCACCACGTCGACGGGCAGCACGAACTCCACGCCCAGCTGCTCGGCGCGCTCCAGGTAGCCCTTGACCGCGGGGATCTGGTCCTTCTGCAGCAGCGACTTGCCGACCTCGTAGCCCTGGGCCGCGAGGAAGGTGTACGCCATGCCGCCGCCGATGACCAGCCGGTCCGCCTTGCCCAGCAGGTGGTCGATGACGCCGAGCTTGTCGGAGACCTTCGCGCCGCCGAGGACGACGGCGTAGGGCCGCTCGACGTCCTCGGTGAGCTTCCTCAGGACACCGACCTCGGTGGCGATCAGGTAGCCGGCCGCGTGCGGCAGGCGGGCCGGCAGGTCGTAGACCGAGGCGTGCTTGCGGTGCACGGCGCCGAAGCCGTCGCCCACGTAGGCGTCGGCCAGCGCGGCCAGCTCGTCCGCGAAGGCGCCGCGCTCGGCGTCGTCCTTGCTCGTCTCGCCGGCGTTGAAGCGGAGGTTCTCCAGCAGCGTGACCCCGCCGTCGGCGCTCTCGCCGACGGTGGCCTTCGCGCTGTCGCCCACCGTGTCGGTCGCGAACGCGACCTGCCTGCCGAGGAGTTCGCCGAGCCGTCGCGCGACGGGCGCCAGCGAGAACTGCGGGTCGGGCGCGCCCTTGGGGCGGCCCAGGTGCGAGGCCACGACCACCCGCGCGCCGTTCTCGGCGAGCTTCGTGATCGTGGGCACGGCCGCGCGGATGCGGCCGTCGTCGGTGATGGTGTCGCCGTCGAGCGGGACGTTGAGGTCGGCGCGGACGAAGACCCGCTTGCCGCGCACGCCGTCGGCGACGAGTTCGTCGATCGTCTTCATGGCTGGCTCCTGTGGCTCCAGTCGAGGGTGCAGGGGGTGTGCACCGGCCGGACGCGGCATGGGACAGGGCTCGTGCGCGGGGCACGAGCCCTGTCGTTCATCCGCGGCCGCCCGGACTCAGAGCTGGGAGCCGACGTAGCTGGTGAGGTCGACCAGACGGTTGGAGTAGCCCCACTCGTTGTCGTACCAGCCGATGATCTTGGCCTGGTTGCCGTCGACCATCGTGAGGGAGGCGTCGAAGGTGCAGGACGGGGGCTGGTTGACGATGTCCGAGGAGACGATCGCGTCCTCGGTGTACTCGACGATGCCCTGCAGCTGGCCCTCGGCGGCCTTCTTGAAGGCGGCGTTGACCTCGTCCTTGGTGGTCTCGCGCTTGAGGTCGAGCACCAGGTCGGTGACGGACCCCGTGGGGACCGGGACGCGCATGGCGATGCCGTCCAGGCGGCCCTTGAGCTGCGGGAGGACCAGCGCGGTGGCCTTGGCGGCACCGGTCGTGGTCGGGATGATGTTCTCGGCGGCGGCCCGGGCGCGGCGCAGGTCCTTGTGCGGGAAGTCCAGGATGCGCTGGTCGTTGGTGTAGGCGTGCACCGTGGTCATCAGACCGCGCTCGATGCCGAAGTTCTCGTCCATGACCTTCGCCATCGGGGCCACACAGTTGGTGGTGCAGGAGGCGTTGGAGATCACGTTGTGCTCGGCGGCGTCGTACTTGTCCTGGTTGACGCCCATCACCACGGTGATGTCCTCCTGCTTGGCAGGGGCCGAGATGAGGACCTTCTTGGCGCCCGCCTCCAGGTGCTTGGCGGCGTCGTCGCGCTTGGTGAAGATGCCGGTGGACTCGACGACGATGTCGGCGCCCAGCTCGCTCCAGGGGAGCTTGGCCGGGTCCTTCTCGGCCATCGTCTTGAAGGTCTGCTTGCCGACGGTGATGGTGTCCTCGGTGTGGCTGACCTCGTAAGGGAGGCGGCCGAGAACGCTGTCGTACTTGAGCAGGTGGACCAGGGTGGCATTGTCGGTCAGGTCGTTGACACCGACGATCTCGATGTCCGCACCCTGGTTCAGCAGCGCGCGGAAGTAGTTACGACCGATACGGCCAAAGCCGTTGATGCCTACGCGGATCGTCACGAACCGATCTCCTCGCTAGGTACGCCGGTACGAGACACCGGCGAGTGCTGTTTGGATGTCCCCGACCGAGTCCGACCCTACCTCTCCATCGGGGTGGGTCCCACATCGGCCGGGCGGGCCGGGCAGCCGCTCGAACTCGCCGCTCAGGCGAGCGTTTTCCCGCTCGTCGGACAAGTAATTCCACGCTCGCGGGAGCGGCATTCCCCCGCTCATCAGACGAGCGTTCCACCGCTCTCCTGAGGAGCGTTTATCCGGCCTTTCAGCCGACCATTTCCTCGGTCAGATTGGACTCGGTACCCGCAATTCCGAGGTCCTGCGCACGCTTGTCCGCCATAGCGAGCAACCGGCGGATGCGGCCCGCCACGGCGTCCTTGGTCAGCGGCGGATCGGCCAGCGCGCCCAGCTCCTCCAGCGAGGCCTGCTTGTGCTCCATCCGCAGCCGTCCGGCGGCGGCCAGGTGCTCGGGCACCTCGTCACCCAGGATCTCCAGCGCGCGCTGCACTCTGGCGCCCGCGGCGACGGCGGCGCGGGCCGAGCGGCGCAGGTTGGCGTCGTCAAAGTTGGCCAGCCGGTTGGCGGTGGCGCGCACCTCGCGGCGCATCCGCCGCTCCTCCCACGCCAGCACCGACTCGTGCGCGCCCAGCCGCGTCAACAGCGCGCCGATGGCGTCACCGTCACGGACGACGACGCGGTCCACACCGCGCACCTCGCGGGCCTTGGCGGCGATCTGCAGCCTGCGGGCCGCGCCCACCAGCGCCAGCGCCGCCTCGGGCCCCGGGCAGGTGACCTCCAGGGACGAGCTGCGCCCCGGCTCGGTGAGCGAGCCGTGGGCGAGGAACGCGCCCCGCCAGGCGGCCTCCGCGTCGCAGGTGGCCCCCGAGACCACCTGCGGGGGCAGGCCGCGGATGGGGCGCCCGCGGCCGTCGACAAGGCCCGTCTGGCGGGCGAGCTGGTCGCCGCCGGCCACCACCCGCACGACGTACCGGCTGTTGCGCCGCAGGCCGCTGGGGGCCATCACCACCAGGTCGGAGGAGTGCCCGAAGATCTCCAGAATGTCCTTGCGCAGCCGGCGGGCGGCGATGCCCGTATCCAGCTCCGCCTCGATCACGATCCGCCCGCTCACCAGGTGCAGCCCACCCGCAAAGCGCAGGATCGACGAGACCTCTGACTTCCGGCAGCAGGTGCGGGTGACGGGGAGCCGGGAGATCTCGTCCTTCACCGCAGGCGTCATCGCCATGGGCCGATCCTTCCATGCATCCGAAAAATACGGTCGTACGCGGCGGCCAGCAGCTCCGGGTCGTGCCGGGGAGCTCCCCCAGCTGCCGCCACGGGTGCCAGCTCGACCTTCCCGCCGAGCTGATCGGCGGCCTCACTTAGGGAATACTGGTCGGGCACGGCATCCTGGTCGGCCAGCACCACGTCGAAGGTGAGTTTAGGGGCGTGTCGCCCCAAAACCTCCAAATGACGCTGCGGGGAAAAACCGTCCGTTTCTCCCGGTTGCGGAGCGAGGTTGAGTGAGAGGACCTTGCGGGCCTTCGTCTCGGTCAGCGCCTCCAGCAGCTCGGGCACCAGCAGATGCGGGATGACGGAGGAGAACCAGGAGCCGGGGCCGAGAACCACCCAGTCGGCGTCCAGCACCGCCTGCACGGCCTCCGGCACGGCGGGCGGGTCGGCGGGGACCAGGTGCACCTCCTGGACCTCGCCGCGGGTGAGCGCCACGGTGGCCTGGCCGCGGACGGTGGACAGCTCCTCGGGGCGCGCCGGATCGTGCCCGCGCACGCTGGCGCGCAGCTCCAGCGGCACCGCCGACATGGGCAGCACCCGGCCGTGCGCGCCCAGCAGCTTGCCGACCAGGTCCAGCGCCTGCACGTGATCGCCCAGCTGTTCCCACAGTGCGACGATCAGCAGATTGCCGACCGCGTGTTCGTGCAGCTCGCCCCTGCTTTCGAAACGGTGCTGGATCACCTGCGCCCAGGTGCGGCCCCACTCGTCGTCTCCGCACAGCGCGGCCAGCGCCTTGCGCAGGTCACCGGGCGGCAGCACCCCCAGCTCGTCGCGGAGCCGCCCGCTGGAGCCGCCGTCGTCGGCGACGGTGACCACCGCGGTCAGGTCCCCGGTGATGCGGCGCAGCGCCGTCAGCGACGCCGACAGGCCCATCCCGCCGCCGAGCGCCACCACCTTGGGCTGTTTGGAAGTGAAGCCGCGCAGTGCGCCGCGCGGCCCGGCCAGATGCCTGAGGCTCCTACGGGCCATGGGCGTCACTCACGCCCCATGTCACGGTGGACGACCACCGTCTCCACGCCGCCGTCGGAGAGCCTGCGTGCCAGCTTCTCGGACATGGCGACGCTGCGGTGCTTGCCGCCGGTGCACCCGACGGCGACGGTCACGTACCGCTTGCCCTCCCTGCGGTAGCCGGCGGCGATCAGTTGCAGCAGCTCCGTGTAGCGGTCAAGGAACTCCTTGGCGCCCGGCTGGTTGAAGACGTAGCTGGAGACCTCCTCGCTGGTGCCGGTGTAGGGGCGCAGCTCGGGGACCCAGTGCGGGTTGGGCAAAAAGCGGCAGTCGACGACGAGGTCGGCGTCCACGGGCAGGCCGTACTTGTAGCCGAACGACATGACGGTGGCCCGCAGCTCGGGCTCCTCCTCGCCCGCGAACTGGGCGTCCAGCTTGGCGCGCAGCTCGTGCACGTTCAGGCTGGAGGTGTCGATCACCAGGTCGGCGTCTCCGCGCAGCTCGCGCAGCAGATCGCGCTCGGCGGCGATGCCGTCCACGATGCGCCCGTCGCCCTGCAGCGGGTGCGGGCGGCGCACGGACTCGAAGCGGCGGACCAGGGCCTCGTCCGAGGCCTCCAGGTAGACGATGCGGCGGGCGACGTTGTAGGTCGCCAGGTCGGCGAGCGAGCCCTTGAGGTTGTCGAAGAAGTTACGGCCGCGTACGTCCACGACGACGGCGATCCTGGCCACGTTCCCCTGCGACCTGGCGCCCAGCTCGACCATCGTCGGGATCAGCTCGGGCGGCAGGTTGTCGACGACGAACCAGCCCAGGTCCTCCAGGCACTTGGCCGCGGTGCTGCGGCCCGCGCCCGACATGCCCGAGATGATCACCAACTCCGGGATCGTCGCACCCGCCGCCTCCTCCGGCTGCGCCGGCTTGAGCGTACTCACCACTGCTCCGTCTCCGCGCTGCTCACGTGCCGCGCTCATGCTGTCATCCCCCGAAATGTCGATCTTCGTACGGTGCGGCGTCGCCGATGTCACCGACCCCACGGGTCCCACCGGTTCCGCCAACCGTCCGGCCCCGTCCGCACGCACGTCGATCCCGGCGCCGGTCACTCACTCCTCTTCAACGATCTCACCGGTCGCGGTATTCACCACCGGGCCCGCGGGCGCGCCCTGGGCGAGCGCCGCGGCGACCGTCTCGGCCGTCTTGCGGCCGATGCCCGGCACCTGGGAGATCTCCTCCACGCGGGCCGCGCGCAGCTTCTTGACCGAGCCGAAGTGCTTGAGCAGCGCCTTCTTCCGGGTCTCCCCCAGCCCCTGGACGGCGTCCAGCGGGCTGCTGCGGAGCCGCTTGCCGCGCTTGCCCCGCTGATAGCGGATCGCGAAGCGGTGGGCCTCGTCCCGCACCCGCTGGAGCAGGTAGAGCCCCTCGCTGGAGCGGGGCAGCACCACCGGGTCGCTGTCGCCGGGGAGCCACACCTCCTCCAGCCGCTTGGCCAGCCCGCAGACCGCCACGTCGTCGATGCCCAGCTCCTCCAGCGCCGCCTTCGCCGCCGCGACCTGCGGCTGGCCGCCGTCGACGACCACGAGCTGCGGCGGGTACGCGAACCTCTTGGGGCGGCCCTCCTCGTCCCTGACGGCTCCCTGGGCGGGCTGCCCGGGGGCGGACTCTGGCGACGGCTCCTGAGAGGGCCCGGGCACGGACTCGGGTACGGGTGCGGCTTCGGGCCGCGGGAGCGGGGAGTCCCCCTCGGGGCCCGCCTCCAGCTCGCCGCCCAGCTCCTCCTCGGGCCACTCCCCGGTCTTCTGCTTCTCGACCAGGTAGCGGCGGAACCGGCGGCTGATCACCTCGTGCATGGCCCGCACGTCGTCCTGTCCCGCGAAGGACTTGATCTGGAAGCGGCGGTACTCGCTCTTGCGGGCGAGGCCGTCCTCGAAGACGACCATGGAGGCCACCACGTCGTCGCCCTGGAGGTGCGAGATGTCGAAGCACTCGATGCGCAGCGGCGCCGACTCCAGCTCCAGCGCGTCGGCGATCTCCTCCAGCGCGCGCGAGCGGGTGGTCAGGTCGGAGGCCCGCTTGGTCTTGTGCAGCACGAGAGCGTGCTCGGCGTTGCGCTTGACCGTCTCCATCAGGGCCCGCTTGTCGCCGCGCTGCGGGATGCGCAGGCTCACCTGGGCGCCCCTGCGTCCTGTCAGCCACTGCGCTATCGGCTCCGCGGGCTCCGGCAACGCCGGAACCAGCACCTCCTTGGGGACGCCTCCGCTGCCGCCGCCCTCGGACGCGTCGCCCTGCTCCGCGCCGTACAGCTGCTGGAGCGCGTGCTCGACCAGCTCGGGGGTGCCGACCGCCTCCACCTTGTCGGTGACCCAGCCGCGCTGGCCGCGCACCCGGCCGCCGCGCACGTGGAAGATCTGGAGGGCGGCCTCCAGCTCGTCCTCCGCCACGGCGATCAGGTCGGCGTCGGTGGCGTCGGTGAGCACCACCGCGTTCTTCTCCATGGCGCGCTTGAGAGCGTCGATGTCATCGCGCAGCCGGGCGGCCCGCTCGTACTCCATCTCCTCGGCCGCCTCCTGCATCCCGCGCTCCAGGCGGCGCAGGTAGGAACCGGTGTGGCCCGCCATGAAGTCGCAGAACTCCTCGGCGAGTTCGCGGTGCTCCTCCGGTGAGACGCGGCCGACGCACGGGGCCGAACACTTGCCGATGTAGCCCAGCAGACAGGGCCGGCCGATCTGCGCCGAGCGCTTGAAGACCCCCGCCGAGCAGGTGCGCACGGGGAAGACGCGCAGCATCAGATCGACCGTCTCGCGGATCGCCCAGGCCTGGCCGTAGGGGCCGAAGTAGCGCACGCCCTTCTTCTTGGGGCCGCGCATCACCTGGACGCGGGGGAACTGCTCGTTCATCGTCACCGCGAGGGACGGATAGCTCTTGTCGTCGCGGTACTTGACGTTGAAGCGGGGTGCGAACTCCTGGATCCAGGTGTATTCGAGCTGGAGCGCCTCCACCTCGGTGCCCACCACCGTCCACTCCACGGAGGCGGCCGTCGTCACCATCGTGCGGGTGCGCGGGTGGAGGCCCGCGAGGTCCTGGAAGTAGTTGTTCAGCCGCTGGCGGAGGCTCTTGGCCTTGCCGACGTAGATCACCCTGCGGTGTTCGTCACGGAAGCGGTAGACCCCGGGCGAGTCGGGGATCTCTCCCGGTTTCGGGCGGTAGGTGGAGGGGTCTGCCATACGTCACACCCTACTGGGGAGGGGTGACAGCGATCGTCGGGCGCGCGTCCCGCGGCCGCACGCCCGACGGGCGGGTCGCGCGGCGGCCGCGGGACGCGTGAAGACGCCGTCGCCGGTCGCTCGCCTACCAGCCCCGCTCGCGCCACTCCCCCAGCCGCGGGCGCTCGGCGCCGAGGGTGGTGTCGCCGCCGTGGCCCGGGTAGACCCAGGTCTCGTCGGGGAGTTGGCCGAAGAGCTTGTGCTCGACGTCGTCGAGGAGGCGGACGAAGTTCGCGGCGTCTCCGAAGGTGTTGCCCACCCCGCCGGGGAAGAGGCAGTCGCCGGTGAACAGGTGCGGATGGCCGTGCGGGTCGTCGTAGACCAGCGCGATCGAGCCCGGAGTGTGCCCGACCAGGTGCCGCGCCGTCAGCTCCACCTCGCCGACGCGCAGGGTGTCCCCGTCCTCGACGGGGACGTCGGTGGGCACGGGGATGGACTCGGCGTCGTACCGTCCCGCGTACGTGCGCGCACCGGTGGCGTCCACCACCTCGGCGAGCGCCTGCCAGTGGTCGCCGTGCCGGTGGGTGGTCACGACGGAGGCGATGCCGTCGCCTCCGATGAGCTCCATGAGGGTGCCCGCGTCGTTGGCGGCGTCGATCAGCAGCTGCTGTCCTGTGGCCCGGCAGCGCAGCAGGTAGGCGTTGTTGTCCATGGGGCCGACGGCGACCTTGGAGATCATCAGGTCCCGCAGCTCGTGCACGTCCGCGGGGCCGCCGACCTGGACCGTTCCGGTGTAGGGCATGGCTCTCACCCTAAAGGGACGGCAGGGCCGGCAGAGGGCCCCTCGCCGAGAGGCCGCTGCCGGTCGTCCGGCCCGTGAGCCAGCCCACCAGCGCCACGGAGCTGCCCACCACCACCAGCGGCCCCTCGGGGCCCTCCGCCTTCGCGCCGGTGCGCCAGGTCCTGCCGTCCTCCGCGCGCAGTTCCAGCGCGACGGGGATGTCGGGGTGCTCGAGGAAGCGGCGCGCCATGGTGGTCAGCTCCCGGTCCACGAAGGTGCCGGGGAGGTCCTCGATCGTGTAGCCGATGCCGAGGTCGACGTGGTGCAGCTCGACCTCGATCCAGCGGCGGAAGGGGAGGGAGGAGGCGAGATCGGTCACACCGTTGCGGAGGGCGACGGTGCGGTTCCAGTCCTCGTCGCCGAGCGCGGCGAAGGCGCTCTCCAGACGGGACGAGGCGGCGCGCACGTCGTCGACGAGCTCGTCGAGGGAGCGGCGCGCGCCCTCCTCGATGTCGGCGTCGCGGGCTTCGGCGCTGGCGTACATCGGCTCGCCCGCGAGCACGTTGACGAGGGCGTCGGCGTTGCGGGCGAGGTGGGCGAGCACGTGGGCGCGGGTCCAGCCCGGGAGCTGGGAGGGCTCGGTGACCTCGGGGGGATCCAGCTTGACGGTGGCGCTCAGCAGCTGCCCGGTCGCGGTCCGTACGAGTTCGGCGTCGTGCGCAGGCGTGGTCATGATCCAAAGCTAGTGCGACCACTCGTTCGTGTGGAAGACGGCACGGAGGTGGCGAGGCCGCCCGCAATTCGAATGAACGTGCTATATGGTCGAGCGAGGCTCCCGCACCCGAAGCGCACGACACTCCGGGCGGCGCCGTCCTACTCTTGGTCGGGGACCCCCGCTCCGCTGCGGGCCCCCCTTCCCACATGAAAGGTGCCAACAGGCGTGGCCGACCGTCTTCTCGTCCGTGGCGCTCGCGAGCACAACCTGCAGAACGTCTCGATAGACCTCCCCCGTGACTCGCTCATCGTCTTCACGGGACTGTCGGGCTCGGGGAAGTCCTCGCTCGCCTTCGACACCATCTTCGCCGAGGGCCAGCGGCGTTACGTGGAGTCGCTGTCCGCCTACGCCCGGCAGTTCCTCGGGCAGATGGACAAACCCGACGTCGACTTCATCGAGGGGCTCTCCCCCGCGGTCTCCATCGACCAGAAGTCGACCTCGCGCAACCCCCGCTCGACCGTGGGCACCATCACGGAGGTCTACGACTACCTCCGCCTGCTCTACGCCCGGATCGGCAAGCCCCACTGCCCCGTCTGCGGCCGTCCCATCGCCCGCCAGTCGCCGCAGGCCATCGTCGACAAGGTGCTCGACCTGGAGGAGGGCAGCCGCTTCCAGGTGCTCTCCCCGCTGGTGCGCGAGCGCAAGGGCGAGTTCGTGGACCTCTTCAACGAGCTCCAGACCAAGGGCTACAGCCGCGCCCGCGTCGACGGCGAGACGATCCAGCTCTCCGAGCCGCCCAAGCTCAAGAAGCAGGAGAAGCACACGATCGAGGTGGTCGTGGACCGCCTCACCGTCAAGGCCACCGCCAAGCGCCGGCTGACCGACTCGGTCGAGACCGCGCTCGGGCTCTCCGGCGGCATGGTCATCCTCGACTTCGTCGACCTGGAGCCGGACGACCCGCAGCGTGAGCGGATGTACTCCGAGCACCTGTACTGCCCCTACGACGACCTGTCGTTCGAGGAACTGGAGCCGCGCTCCTTCTCCTTCAACTCCCCCTTCGGCGCCTGCCAGGAGTGCACCGGCATCGGCACCCGGATGGAGGTCGACCCCGAGCTGATCGTCCCCGACGAGGACAAGTCGCTGGACGAAGGCGCCCTGCACCCCTGGTCGCACGGGCACACCCGGGAGT
This sequence comes from Streptomyces tubbatahanensis, assembly GCF_022699385.1. NCBI lineage: Bacteria > Bacillati > Actinomycetota > Actinomycetes > Kitasatosporales > Streptomycetaceae > Streptomyces > Streptomyces tubbatahanensis. Next base: position 1,763,633 of record NZ_CP093846.1, read on the forward strand.
ACTTCGGGCGGCTGATCGGCGCACTGGCCGACGCACTCGGCTTCCGTACGGACATCCCCTGGGCGGGCCTGCCCGCGCGCGCCAAGAAGGCGCTGCTGTACGGCCACAGGACACAGGTCGAGGTCCGCTACCGCAACAGGTACGGACGCGAGCGCGCCTACACCACCGCCTTCGAGGGCGTCGTCCCCTTCGTCAAGCGGCGGCACTCCGAGGCCGAGACCGACAGCAGCAGGGAACGCTTCGAGGGCTACATGCGCGAAGTGAACTGCCCCGCCTGCGAGGGCACCCGGCTCAAGCCGCTCATCCTGGCGGTCACCCTGCAGGGCAAGTCCATCGCGGAGGTCTCCGCGATGTCGATCACCGAGTGCGCCGACTTCCTGCGCGAGATGACGCTCTCGGGCCGCGACAAGAAGATCGCCGAGCGGGTGCTCAAGGAGGTCAACGAGCGGCTGCGCTTCCTCGTCGACGTCGGCCTCGACTACCTCACCCTCAACCGCGCCGCCGGCACGCTGTCCGGCGGCGAGGCCCAGCGCATCCGGCTGGCCACCCAGATCGGCTCGGGACTCGTCGGCGTGCTCTACGTGCTGGACGAGCCGTCCATCGGCCTCCACCAGCGCGACAACCACCGCCTGATCGAGACCCTGGTACGCCTGCGCGACCTGGGCAACACGCTGATCGTCGTCGAACACGACGAGGACACCATCAAGGCCTCCGACTGGGTCGTGGACATCGGCCCCGGCGCGGGCGAGCACGGCGGCAAGGTCGTCCACAGCGGCCCGTTGAAGGAGCTGCTGGACAACGAGGAGTCCCTCACCGGCGAGTACCTCTCCGGCCGCCGGGAGATCCCCACCCCGCAGGTCCGCCGCCCCATCGACCCCGCACGGCAGCTGACGGTGCGCGGCGCGCGGGAGAACAACCTGCGCGACGTCGACGTCTCCTTCCCGCTGGGCGTCTTCACCGCCGTCACAGGGGTGTCAGGCTCCGGAAAGTCGACGCTGGTCAACGACATCCTCTACACCCACCTCGCCCGTGAACTGCACGGCGCCCGCACGGTGCCGGGCCGCCACACGCGCGTCGAGGGCGACGACCTGGTCGACAAGGTCGTCCACGTCGACCAGTCCCCCATCGGCCGCACCCCGCGCTCCAACCCGGCCACCTACACCGGGGTGTTCGACCACGTACGCAAGCTGTTCGCCGAGACGACGGAGGCGAAGGTCCGCGGCTACCAGCAGGGCCGCTTCTCCTTCAACGTCAAGGGCGGCCGCTGCGAGAACTGCGCGGGCGACGGCACCATCAAGATCGAGATGAACTTCCTGCCCGACGTGTACGTGCCCTGCGAGGTCTGCCACGGCGCGCGCTACAACAGGGAGACCCTGGAGGTCCACTACAAGGGGAAGAACATCGCCGAGGTCCTGGACATGCCGATCGAGCAGGCCCTGGACTTCTTCGAGGCGGTCCCCGGCATCGCGCGGCACCTGAGGACGCTCAACGACGTCGGACTCGGATACGTCAGGCTCGGACAGTCCGCGCCCACTCTTTCGGGTGGTGAGGCGCAGCGGGTGAAGCTCGCGAGCGAGCTCCAGCGGCGCTCCACCGGCCGGACCGTCTACGTCCTGGACGAGCCGACGACCGGTCTCCACTTCGAGGACATCAGGAAACTGATCAGCGTGCTGGAAGGCCTGGTCGACAAGGGCAACTCCGTCATGGTCATCGAGCACAACCTCGACGTGATCAAGACGGCCGACTGGGTCGTGGACCTGGGCCCCGAGGGCGGCAACGGCGGCGGCATGGTCGTCGCCGAAGGAACACCCGAACAGGTCGCGGCCGAGCCCGCCAGCCACACCGGCAAGTTCCTGCGGGACATGCTCGGAGAACGCGTCAGCGACGCGTCGCCGGCCCTGCCGGCGACGCGCAAGAAGAGGGCCGCAGCCTCCGGCGGGAAGGCCTCCGCCGGCAAGGCTTCTGCCGGGAAGGCTTCTGCGGGGAAGGCTTCTGCCGGGAAGAAGACGGCAGCGGCGAAGGGGACCGCCAAGAAGACCGCTGCGGCCGCGAAGACGTCAGCGGGCACGAAGGCAGCGGCGGCGCGCAAGCGCTGACGGGGCAGGGCACAGCCCGGCCCCGTCAGCTCGGGCCCTGCCCGCCTGCGCAGCCACCCGACCGGTCCGGGCCCCGCCCCGGCCCGGACCGGTCGGACCCTTGGTGGGCCGGACCCGCCCCACCGGTCCGGGCCCCGGGCCGAGCCCGCGACCGGGCCGGTCCGGGCCTGAGTGGACCGCCCCCCCCAAGCCGAGCCTGACACCAGAGCCGACCAGCGGGCCGGGGCCGGGGCCGGGCCAGTGCCAGGTTCGCGCCAGTACGGACCCGGGCCCGGGTGGGGCCGGCGCCCGGGCCGATCCGGGTGGGGGACTGCGCCCGTGCCCGGGTCAGTACGGGGCCCGGGCCCTGGGATGCCGTGGCCGACGTTCGGTTGGGTACGGCGGGCACCGGGGCGACGTCCGAGGTCAGGCCGACTTCCCGGCGTATCGCGTCCCCATGGGGCACCCTCATAGGGCGCCTCCGCGCAGCCTCAGGGCACGCGTGCGGCGGTTCGTCTCGGATTCAGTGCCGCTGCGGCTTCGAGGTGGGCGGTGGGGAAGCGGGCCACGCGACGTCGTCGATTGCGAGCCAGGGCGCGGTGGCCACGGCCGCGGGCGTGAGCCCGGTGAACTCCCTGATCTCCCGGTGGAGATGCGGCTGGTCGGCGTAGCCGCTCTCGGTGGCGACACCGACCGCGGTGCGGCCCGCCGCGAGGAGGTGTGCGGCGTGGTCGAAGCGCACCAGTCGGGCGGCGCGTTTGGGCGCGATGCCGAGCTGGGAGCGGAAGCGGGCCGACAGGCGTTTGCGGCTCCAGCCGACCTCGTCCGCCAGGCTGCCGACGCGCACTCTCCCCCGGCTGCCGAGCGTCCGCCGCCAGGCGTGGGCCACCTCCCGGTCGACCGGCGGGCGGGTGTCCAGCCGTGTGGGCCCTGTCATCCTTCGGAGAAGGATGTTCCGCGCTGCCGCGAACCGTTCGTCCCACGATCCGGCGGCGCGCAGGCGCTCCTCTGCCTGCGCGGCGTCGCGGCCCCATACGTCCTGCAATGACACCGCTTCCCCTCTCAGGTTGGCCTGCTCCCCGAGCAGAGCAGCCGCCGCGACCGGCTCCAGTCTGATCTGCAGGACCTCCCCCACCTGGCCACTCGCCCGGAAGTCGCCGGGGAGGAGTCCGACGGCGACGCTGCCGCGTCCGTACCGGCCACCGGCGTCGTGGGCGAGGTCCGCTCCGTCGCTCAGGTCGAAGAGCAGGGTGACGGAGGGGTGCGCGATCATGGCGATGTCCGTGGGTGCGGGAACACGGGGGCGGAAACCGGCCATGCTGACTCCCGGCAGCCGACGTGGCGGAGGGGGGACGGCAACGTCCCACAACGTCCAGTCGAGCGTCCCGGTGGGTGCCCCGGCTGGTGGCACGGTCCGCAGCATGGGACGAACCTAGGGCAGGACGGGCGGGGTGTCAGCGTCCGCCGCCGTGAAATCGAGCAGCAGTTCGCTGGTCGCCTCGGGCGCTTCCAGCAGCGGCACGTGTCCGACACCGGGCAGCAGCTCGACCCGGGTGCCGGGCACCGTGTCGTACTGGTGTGCCGATGACGGCTCCCACCGCGGGTCCGCGGCGCCGAAGATCACCAGTGTGGGCACGTCGAGTGCGGCGAGACGCTCGGGCACGCTCCGCTCGGCGAGGTACGCGGTGTTCCGGCTCGCGATCTTCCGGAAGGCCCGGTAGGTGATGCTCCCCGCCCCCGCGACCATCTCGTCGGGGATGTCCACCGGACGCGCGGTCGTGGCTCTGATCCCCTTGCGGATCCACGCGTTTGAGCGCACCGACCACAGCAGCGGCCCGAGCGGCGGGCCCAGCAACGCCCGGAGAACGGCCGGCTGCGGCAGGAGCGCGTCGGGACTCGGACCTGTACTGATCAGCGTGAGCGACCCCACCAGGTCAGGGCGCTGCTCGGCGAGCGCCGTGATGACGTAGCCGCCGCTGGAGTGCCCGGCCGCGGCGACGTGACACAGGCCGAGGCCGTCGAGCATCTCCGCCACCCGCGCGGCTTGCACGGGCACGTCGTAGGACGGCGCGGGCGGGGACTGGCCGCAGCCGGGGAGGTCGACGCGGACGACATGACGGCGGTCGGTCAGTGCGGGGAGCATCGGGCCCCACGTGTCGCCCGAGGCCCCCGAGCCGTGGACGAGCAACAGGGGCGGCGCCTCCCGCGCGCCGTCGTGGACCACGTGCATCCCGTGCGCCTGCTCAACGTATCCGCTCATGCCGCTCATGATGGGGAGGCCGCTGACCGCCTGTCTTGTACGAATGTCGCCGTGGAGCCCGCACCCGAGCGAGCGGCGGGCGCGCCGCGTGCCCGCCTCGGGCGACCGCGTGCCCGCTTCGGGCCGGTGTCCGGAATCGGAACGGACAGAAGAGGACTTGAAATCCTCGCCCGCCTAAAGGAGGGCGATTCCCGCCTGGCTGCCGGGGGTGCGGCTGGCCTTCGGGTGGGTTCCTGCTTCTTTGCGCTGTGCGGGCACGGGTGTCCGTCTTATCTGCGCTCGACAGGCTGTAACCGCAAGACCTGCGGCTTTGGCGACGTTGACCGCCGCGTTGATGTCCCGGTCGAGGACGGCCCCGCAGTTCTCGCACGTCCACTCCCGGACTTGGAGGGGCTTGGGGCCATCCTTGATGCCGCACTGTGAGCACACCTGTGAGGTCGGCTCGAACCGGCCGATCCTCACGAGGGTGCGCCCGTACCGGGCGGCCTTGTATCCGAGCATGGACACGAACTGCGACCATCCGGCGTCGTGCACGGACTTGGCCATGCGTGTGCGGGCGAGTCCCTTGACCCCCAGATCTTCCACCGCAATCGCTTGATTCTCGCGAATGATCTTGGTGGAGAGCTGGTGGTGGAACTCGCGCCGCGCATCGGCGACCTGCGCGTGAGCGCGGGCGGCCTTAAGCCGGGCCTTGCCTCGGTTGTTCGACCCCTTGGCCTTCCGGCTCAGGGACCGCTGTGCGCGCTTGAGTTTCTTCTCGGCCCGGCGCAGGAAACGCGGGGAATCGATCTTCGTGCCGTCCGAGAGGATCGCGAAGTGGGACAGGCCCAGGTCGATGCCGACCTCGGGCGTGGTTGGCGGCAAGACCTCTTCCGGCCCGGTCTCCACGATGAAGCTCGCGAAGTACCGTCCGGCCGCATCCTTGATCACGGTCACCGTGGACGGAACCGAGGGCAGGGAGCGGGACCACTTCACGCTCACGTCGCCGATCTTCGGCAGGCGCAGCTTTCCGCCGGAGGTGATCTTCCATCCGGCGTTGGCAGTGAACCGACGCGCTGTGAAGAGATCATGCGGGAGGTCTGCGCCGACTTCACCGAGTTGAAGCAGTTCACCTGCTCGTGCACTATCCGCCCAAAGTCCAGCTCTCCAAGCTGGCCAACTCCCCCGAGGGCATATCCGCCCGGCTGCTGCGCAAGGATTATGACGCCCACGTGCGCCGATACCTGCGGGGTGGTCACTTCTGATCCGGTTCCTACTTCGCCAGAAGCTGCGGGGCGCCCCTGACCGTCGTACGCCAGTACATCGAGAACCAGAAGCGCCCCACGAGCTGAGGACAACACCGCGGCCCCGTGCCCACGGCGCGGGTCAAAGCAGGTCTGAGATGGCCTTCACCCCCGCCCTGAAGAGCGGAGCACTGGCCGAGGCCAAAGGTAGAGTGCAGCGCGTGACGACGAGCAAGGAATCACCGGCCACGCGCCGCACCGTGCTGTGCGGCGCCGCACTGGCAGCGCTGGGACTGACGGCCGCCGCGTGCGGCGGGTCCGACTCCGACGATGCGGAGAGCCCCGACAAGCCCGTCGACCTGGGCGAGGCCAAGGCCGTGCCCGTGGGCGGTGCCAAGCTGTACCCCGAGCAGAAGCTGCTGGTCTCCCAGCCCGAGAAGGGCGACTTCAAGGGGTTCAGCGCCGTGTGCACCCACCAGGGCAGTCTGCTGGGCGAGGTCGACGGGGAGGTCGCCGTCTGCCCGCTGCACGGGAGCCGGTTCCACGTCGACACGGGCAAGGTCGCTCACGGCCCGGCCACCAAGGCGCTGCCCTCGGTGCCGGTGAAGGTGCGGGACGGCAAGCTGGTGGCGGGCCCGGAGAACTGACGTTCAGGGGCGTGGCCGTTCGCCCGAGGTGGCGATGCCCGTGCCCAGCGCGGCGGTGCTGCCACCCGGGCTGAGCCCTCTCCCTTCGGGTGAACCGGCCGGCGCCTCGTCCGGCCAGCGGCCGCCGTTCTGCCAGTAACCGCGGATCCCCTCCAGCTGCCGGCCCTTGGTCTCCGGTGCCATCCGGGCCATGAAGGCCAGCGCGAGCAGCACCAGGACGGCGAACCCCCCGAAGGCCCAGGTCGCGCCGAGCTCCTCAAGCACTGAGGGGAAGAACTGGGCGACCAGGAAGTTCGCCGCGAGGTCGGCTGTGAGCATCACGGAGGCGCCCAGCGAGCGCAGCCGCGCGGGGAACGCCTCGGACGCGTACACCCAGATGAGGGAGCCGAAGCCGAAGTTGAAGGCGGCGGTGAACAGCGCGAGGGCACCGAAGCCGATCCAGATGCCGGCGCCGCTGAGGGAGTGGGTGCCGAAGACCACGGCCAGCACCACGAGGGTGGCCAGCATGGTGCCGATCCCGGAGAGCAGGACGACACGGCGGCCGACCCTGTCGACGACGAAGAGGGCGAGCACGGTGGCGGCCAGGGAGATCAGCTCGACGATCGCCGGCAGCAGGAAGTTCTGCCCGTCGCCGTGGAAGCCGAGGGTTTCGAAGATCTGGGGGCTGTAGTAGGTCACGGCGTTGATGCCGGTGATCTGGCAGAAGAAGCCCATGCCGAGCACGAAGACGGTCGCCCGGAGGAAGGGCCGGCGGACCATACGGGCGAGGGAGCCGCCGCGGCCGCCGCGCTCGGCGTCCAGCTCGCGCTGGATGGCGGCGCTCTCGGCGACCGGGTCCACGTCCGGATCGGTCGTGGCCATCACGCGGGCCGCCTCGTCCACCCGGCCTTTGAGGAGGTACCAGCGTGGGCTGTCGGGAAGCCGCAGCAGCGGGATGATGACGAGCGCCGAGGGGATCGCAGCCAGTCCGAGCATGATCCGCCAGTGTCCGCCGCCCGAGAGCCCCCAGTTGACGAAGTAGGTCAGGGTGATGCCGGCGACGCAGGCGACCTGGTAACCGGCGACGGCCGCGCCCCGCAGCCGGGCCGGCGTGGATTCGGCGATGAACAGCGGCGCGGCCACGATGGAGATTCCGATCGTGACGCCGAGCAGGAAGCGCACCAGGTCGAGGACGACCACGGTGGGCGAGAGCGCGGAGAGCGCCGAGAAGACGGCGTACGCGGCGGCGACGATCACCATCGTGGGCTTGCGGCCGAGCGCGTCGGACAGGCGGCCTGCGATCAGGGCACCCAGGATGTTGCCGAGCACCAGGATGCTGTTGACGAACCCGGACTCGCTCGCGTTCAGCCCGAAGTCCTTGCTCAGGAAGACCAGGGCGCCGGAGATGGACCCGGTGTCGTAGCCGTAGACGACGCCGACGACGGCGCCGGTCGCCACGATCAGGCGGCCCGTGCGGTAGGTGGGTGAGGGTGGCGGTTGGGCGGTGCTCGGTGGTGCCATGGTGCGGTCCTTCGGCGGTGTCTGAGAGACCAAACGGCATGCGACGCGGTGCGTGTTCCTGCAAGGTTTCCGCTGGTTTCACGCAGTTGTCAACGGCCATCGGCCCCGACCTGCGGAATCCTGAGCGAAAATAGCTCTTTCGAGTCATAATTGCGCATCGAGGCGGGGCGGTTCGAGCACAACGCCGTCGTTTCCCCGGCCGTCACGTCGCGTGTGCCTCCAGCGGGGCGATGTTTCCCCCGACTTCCCTCCCGCCCTCTGGTGTAGACCGGTCCGTCTTGGGACCCTGTGCCGCACTGTGCGCAGAAAGTGCCGAGAAAACCGTTGTTTGTGGGGGACGTTGTGAGACGAGTCCACGCACGCGCAAGCAGGTCCACGACACGCACACGACGCGCCCGGGGCATCCGGGGCTCGACCACCGGGAGCGCGAGCGCCCGAAGACGCCGAGGCCGTCTGAGGGCGGCACTGCCCGCGGCAGTGGCCGTCTCAGCCTTGCTGACGGGCCTGCTGCCCGCCGGGGCGGCACTGGCGAGGACACCGCAGACGCCCGCAGGCCCGACGCCCCGCAGCGCCGTACTTCCGACCGCCGCCCATGGCACCGACAGCACGAGGAGCGCAGACGGCGCTGGCGACTCGTCGGGGCACGGCATGGAGCTGTCCCGTACGACCCGCCCCCTCGCTCCCGGCGCCGAGCTCACCTCTTTCTCCCGGTTGGAGCCGGACAAGTGGCTGCGGGCCGACGCGCTCTCCGTTGACCTGGGCAGTGGCGGCCAGGGCGCCGGTGTGGACTACCTGTCCACGGGCAAGGTCTCCGACCGCCGGACCGTCGGCGAACTCGCGAAGGCACACGATCCAGGCAAGGGCCGCCGGACGGTGGCCGCGATCAACGCCGACTTCTTCGACATCAACGAGACGGGCGCCCCCCTCGGCCCCGGCATCCGTGACGGCGATCCGACCCACTCCCCCGCCCCCGGCACGTCGGAGGCGGTCGGCGTCGGGCCCGGGGCAGCGGGCCGCATCCTGGACCTGTACTTCGAGGGCACCGTCACCCTTCCGGGTGGTACCGCACCGCTCGCCGGCCGGGACGCGGCGAACGTGTCCGAGGACGGTATCGGCCTGTACGACACACACTGGGGGGAGGCCGACCGGGCGCTGACGGTCGATCAGGAACCCGAGGTGACAGAGGTGACCGTCGAGGACGGCAGGGTCACCTCCGTTGCGCAGAAGCCCGGAAAGGGGGACATCCCGCAGGGGGTGACCGTCCTCCTCGGCAGGGGCGACGGCGCCGAACGGCTGGCTGCGCTGAGCACGGGCGATCCCGTCACGGTGGAATACCACGTGCGTACGGCCGACGGTTCGTCCCTGCCACGGACGGCGGTGGGCGGACGAGGGCTGCTGGTCGTGGACGGGAAACCACAGGACTGGGAGGGCAGGCCGAACAACACGGCGGCGCCGCGCACCGCGGTCGGATTCTCCAGGGACGGAAGCACCATGCACGTCTTGACGGTGGACGGCCGTCAACAGGCCTCCGGTGGCGTGACGCTGACCGAGCTGGGCCAAATGATGAAGAAGTTGGGCGCCTACAACGCCCTCAACCTCGACGGCGGCGGCTCTTCCACACTGCTGGCCCGGGAGCCGGGTGCGCACGCGCTCCAGCTGGAGAACGCGCCGTCGGACGGGGAGGAGCGCGAGGTGCCCAACGGACTGGCGTTGACCGCCCCCGCCGGCTCAGGGCGGCTGGCCGGCTTCTGGGTGGAGACCGCCATCGACCCTGACGAGGCGCCGACGGCCGACACCGTGCCGGGCGGTCATCCGGATCGGGTCTTTCCCGGTCTGACCCGGCGGCTGAGCGCCGCCGGATACGACGAGACGTACGGCCCCGCCACCGGCTCACCCCGGCCCGCCTGGCACGCGTCGCGGCCCGGCGTGGGGCGGGTCGACGCGCGAGGCGTCTTCCACGCACGCCGGGACGGCAGCACAGCGGTCACCGCGCGGCGGGGCACGGCGAAGGGGTCGACGAAGCTGCGCGTGCTCGGGGAGCTGGACCGCGTCCAGCCCACCACCGACCGGGTCGGACTGGCCGACAGTCAGGCGACGGCCTCCTTCGGGCTGGTCGGCTACGACGCGGACGGCAACAGTGCCCCCGTCGAACCCGCCGACGCAGAGCTGTCGTACGACCGTTCGCTCTTCTCGATCGCCCCGGACGAGGACGCCACGACCGGTGCGTTCACCGTGAAGGCACGGGGCGGGCAGGAATCGGCGTCGGGAACCGTGACGGTCACGGTCGGCGGACACACGACCCGCCTGGCCGTCACCGTGGGACTCCGCGAACAGAAAGTCGCCGACTTCGAGGACGCTTCCGCGTGGACGTTCAGCGCGGCCCGCGCGGAGGGCTCCGTGGCTCCCGAACCGTCGGGCAAGGAGGGGGGCGGACTGAAGCTGAGCTACGACTTCACCGGGTCGACGGCCACGCGTGCCGCCTACGCCAACCCGCCCGCCGACCGCGCGGTACCCGGCCAGCCGCGCGGCTTCACCCTGTGGATCAAGGGGGACGGCTCCGGTGCCTGGCCCTCCCTCCATCTCAAGGACGCCGCGGGCACCGACCAGGTGCTGCGCGGCCCGCTGGTGGACTGGCGGGGCTGGCGTCAGGTCACCTTCGACGTACCCGAAGGGGTGGCGTACCCGCTGAAGCTGCACCGCTTCTACCTGGCCGAGACCCGGCCGACGGCCCAGTACAAGAGCGAGGTGGTGCTGGACGAGCTGGTGGCCCGCACCCCGCCGGACGTGGATCTGCCGTCCGTCGCGCGCCCGCACGATCCGTTGATCTCCACCGCCTCGGATGTGGCCGGGCGGGACTGGCGGTTCGCGGTGATGTCCGACGCTCAGTTCGTGGCGCGCGACCCGGACAGTGAGGCGGTGCGGCAGGCCCGGCGCACGCTGCGGGAGATCCGTGCGGCACGGCCCGACTTCGTCGTCGTCAACGGTGACCTGGTGGACGAGGGGTCGCCGGAGGACCTGCGGTTCGCCCGCAGGCTGCTGGAGGAGGAGCTGGGCGACGCCGTCGACTGGTACTACGTGCCGGGGAACCACGAGGTGATGGGTGGATCGATCGACAACTTCGTCGAGGAGTTCGGCCCGGCACAGCGCACGTTCGACCACAAGGGGACGCGGTTCATCACCCTCGACACCTCCTCGCTGACGGTGCGGGGCGGCGGATACGCGCAGTTCCGCGCGGTGCGGCGGCAGTTGGACGACGCCGCGCGGGATCGCGGCGTCACCTCGGTCGCCGTCATCCAGCACGTGCCGCCGCGCGACCCGACACCGCAGAAGGCCAGTCGGCTCACCGACCGGATGGAGGCCGATCTGCTGGAGGACTGGCTCGCCGACTTCCGTGCCCGCTCGGGCAAGGGCGCGGTGCTGGTGGCGGGGCATGTCGGGGCCTTCGACGCCTCCCGGGTGGACGGTGTGCCCTATCTCGTGAACGGAAACGCCGGTAAGGCGCCCGCGGCGGCGCCGGACGCGGGCGGGTTCACCGGCTGGTCGCTGCTGGGCGTCGACAGGGGGCGTCCCGGGCGGGACGGCGACTGGATCGCGGCCCAGACCCGCGCCCACGTGGACGGGCTGACGCTCGAGGCACCGGCACGGCTCGCGGTGGGTGGCGAGGCGACGGCGTCGGCCACCGTCGAGCAGGGCAGCGGACCGGTCACGCGCCGGGTCCCCGTCGGCTGGCCGGTGAGCGCGGACTGGCCGGGGTCGCCGGGACTGTGCGTGAAGGGGCACGTGCCCCGGGGGCGCTGCGTGGCCTCCTACGACCCCCGCAGCGGCGCCCTGACCGGGAAGAGGCCCGGAACGGTCACTCTTTCGGTGCTCGTGAACGGAGAGCGCGCCGCGCGGAAGGTGACCGTCACCCGCTGAGCGACCACCGGACCGCCGTACGCAGCTCACCGAACCGCTGAACAACTCCCGGCCCCGCCCCCTACCGGAAGGAGTGACGGGGCGGAGCCGGGAGGTCGGTTGTCAGGAGTCGACGTCGGCCCTGTGCTCGGCGTCGGCGTCCTGCCCCTTCCTGGTGGAGCGAGCGCCGTCCCCCTCGGCGGCGTCCTCGACCTGTGCCTGCTTCCTGGAGGCCATCAGTGAGGTGATGGTGGTGACGATCAGCACGGCGCAGATGACGCCCAGCGACACCGGAATGCTGATCTCCGGGACGTGCACCCCGGACTCGTGAAGGGCGTGCAGCACCAGCTTGACGCCGATGAAGCCGAGGATCACCGAGAGCCCGTAGGAGAGGTGGACCAGCTTCTTCAGCAGCCCCCCGATGAGGAAGTACAGCTGGCGCAGCCCCATCAGGGCGAACGCGTTGGCGGTGAAGACGATGTACGGGTCCTGGGTGAGACCGAAGATCGCCGGGATGGAGTCCAGCGCGAAGAGCACATCCGTCGTGCCGATCGCGAGCATCACGATCAGCATCGGCGTCATCAGCCGCTTGCCGTTCTCGACGATCGTCAGCTTGGTGCCGTGGTACTTGTCCGTGGAGGGGAAGCGGCGCTCGACGGCCTTGAGCAGCCGGTTCTCCTCGAACTCCTCGTCCTCCTCATCGGAGCGGGCCTCCTGGATGAGCTTCCAGGCCGTCCAGATCAGGAACGCGCCGAAGATGAAGAAGACCCAGGAGAAGGTCGAGATGATGGCCGCACCGGCCGCGATGAAGATGCCGCGCAGCACCAGCGCGATCAGGACACCCACCATCAGCACCCGCTGTTGGTAGATCGTCGGCACCGCGAACTTCGCCATGATCAGGACGAAGACGAAGAGGTTGTCGACGCTGAGGGACTTCTCCGTGATGAATCCGGCGAAGAACTCGCCCGAGGCCTGGCCTCCGCCGAACAGGAAGACGCCGAGTCCGAAGAGCGCGGCGAGGACGATCCAGACCGTGGTCCAGATCCCGGCTTCCTTGAGGGAGACCTCGTGCGGCTTGCGGCCGCCTATGAAGAAGTCGACGGCGATGAGGGCGCACAACCCCACGATGGTCAGCACCCAAGTAGTCATGGATACGTCCATGAAAATTTCCTCCGGCTTGCATTCGAGCATGGGCCGGAGGTCTCTTCCACCCGGGACCGCGCCCACAGCGACCGGGCCAGCGCCCCGGGACCGTCCCTGACCGGCCCGTACTGACGGGGTCGCCGCGTGGCTGGGAATACTCCCCTCCGTTGCAAGAAAGAGTAAAGCAATCCCATGAAAAGGTAAAGCCCTGGGTCGTGAGGGCCCGCCCGGGCCGCCGGCGAAACGGTCCGGGGACCGGAACGAACACGAGCGGAGTGCTCAGGCCCCCGTGGACCGGCGAGCCGCCACGACGCGGCGCAGCACCTGGGCGAGGACCTGGCTGCCGCTCGGCACCACCGGCGGCTCGTACGTCCACGCGTGGCCCACCCACGGGTCGGCGAGGTGGTCGTCCGGCACCGGGGTCAGCCGCAGCAGCGACCGCCACAGCGGGTCGAGCACGGGGCCGTAACCGCGTGCCTCGTCCCGGTCGGCGACCATCATCAGGCCCACGCCGACCGAGGGGCCCTCGTCCGCGAGGTAGCGCAGCTGGTTGACGGCGCGGTCGTCGAAGCCGTGCGGGAAGTCGTGGACGACCAGCAGCTGGTCCGCCAGGTCCAGATCCGGTGGAAGCGCGTCGGTGGCTTTGCTGCGTACGGCCATCTGCACCAGATCCACCCGCTGGGTCAGCCGCTCCAGCGTGCGTGCCACTCCGGAGGCGCCCGCGGCCGGCGGATTGCGCAGCGCGCCCGATTCGACCAACGGGAGCAGCGCGGTGGCCGCCGCACCCGCCGGATCGATGACGTGGAGCGTCAGCTGGTCGGCCGGGTGGACGGCGACGAAGTGGGCCGCCAGCACCGTGGCCGTCCGCGCCGCCAGGCGCCGCAGCTCGTCCTGGTCCGCCGGCCCCGCCTCGCTCCCGCGCGGCCGGCCGCTGTCGATCCACAGCCCGCGCTCCAGCGGCAGCCGCACCAGCAGCGGGATGCGCAGCCCGGCGCTCTCGGCCAGGCTCAGATCGCCCACGCGCAGGGAGATCGGCCGCTCGGCCGGCGGCTCGTACGCCTGCCAGACGGGGTTGTCCCAGCGGGCCAGCGCGGGCGGCAGCGCGGGCTCGACCACCTCGGCCTCCGCCTCCAGCTGGGAAATGTCCCGCTCCAGCACAGCACGGGCCTGCTCGACGAGTGCGCCGTGCTTGGCACGCGCCTCGGTGCGGGCCGCGTCGGCGGCGGGGCTGACACGGGCGCGGGGATCGCCGAGCACCCCTTCGAGCTCGCGCTCCATCCGGGTGTCGGCGAAGTCGACGGCGGAGCGGTAGGCCGCGACCGTGCGGGCCAGGTCCTCGAACATGCCCCACACCTGGTTGTGGAGGCGCTCCTCCATCGACCATCCGGGCGCGTCACCCGCGACGGGCCCCGCGTCCTGTCCTGGCCCGCCCTGCGGAGCCGCGGTGGGCTGCGGCCCCGCGGCCGGGACCGCCGGTTGCGGGGACGGCTGCGGCCGGGCGGGTGGTGTGGCGGCCGCCCGTCGCGGATGCCGGTAGTCGATGGGGCCGCCGCCCGCCTCCGGGGCTCCGTCCCGGGTGCCTCCGCCCGCTACGGGGGCCCCGCCCCGGGCAGACTCCGACGGCTGGTCCGCGGTGGCGGCGGGCTGCTCGCCGAGGGGGAGGCCCGTGCCCGCGGCCCCTACGGCGTCGGCGCTCTCGGCACCCACGGACTCGGGGCGACGGGAAGACTGCTGCGGCGGCGCCACGGAGCGGGCCATTCCGGCGGCCACGGCCTCGTCGATGGTGCCGGCGAGGCCGCGCGCGTCGGACAAGCCCTGGTCGGCGAGCATCGCGGCGAGACCGTCCGCATACCCCTGGCCGACCGCCCGCACCTTCCACGTGCCTGCCCGCAGATACAGCTCCAGAGCGACCACGGCCGATTCGGCGGACAGCCCCGTCACCTCGTATCCCGCGATCTCCTGGCCGTCCAGGCCCGTCACCGCGAAGCAGGGGGCGGCCAGCCCGGCGAACCGGCCAGGCCCGCCCGTGCGGGCCGGCAGGGCCAGCAGGATGTTGACCCGGTGGACGGCCTCGGGCACGGCCGCCAGGTCGACGGCGAGCCGGTGGACGGCCGCGGCCTGCCGGGAGACCTCGACACCCGGCAGGTGCGGCTCGGCCGGATGGGCGATCCATCCGGCGTCGCGCATCCGGCCGTGCTCGTCGTTGAACGTCGCCCCGGCGATGACGGGCGTGTCCGCCGTCACCCGGATCTCCAACCGGTTTCCGGGCAGCGGATGGTTCTGCCCCCGGACCAGCTCCGCCGTCATCCTTGCGCCTCTCCCCCAGTGGCTCGTCACACCCGCGACAGGACCGAACCCGCGCTCACAGCTTCGGCAGGATCGCCGGCATCAGGTCCTGGAACGTGCGGCCGTTGGCCGGGTCGCCGAGGGCGGTCATCTGCCAGCCGTTGCCCTGACGGTGCACCTTCGCCATGATCTGCGCGGTGTACTGGCCACCGCCGGTGAGGGTGTAGCGGGCCATCTCCTGGCCGGTGGTCTCGTCGATGAGACGGCAGAACGCGTTCTCCACCTCGGCGAATGTCTGGCCCGTGAAGGAGTTGACCGTGAAGACGATCTGATCGATGTGGACCGGAACGCGCTGGAGATCCACCATGATCGCCTCGTCGTCGCCGCCCTGGCCCGCGCCGCCCACCAGGTTGTCACCGGTGTGCTTGACCGAGCCGTCGTCGCTGACCAGGTGACGGAAGAAGACCACGTCGACGGGCTGCTTGTCGGCGAACAGCACCGCCGAGGCGTCGAGGTCGATCTCCTTGGTGCGCTTGCCGAACAGCCCCCGGCGCTGCGCGGCCTGCCAGCCCAGCCCCATGCGCACCGCGGTGAGCGTGCCCCCGTCGCTCTTCTGCAGGCTGATCGCCTGGCCCTTGGACAAGTTGACCGTCACGTGCGTCCCCTCTCTGACCTGTGAACAGGGGCCGCCACACGAGCGACGGCCACCAGGCACAGAACCCTACGCAAGAGCACTGACAGGCCGGGTGGCCGCCCGCTTCTTGTGTCGGTCTTGCAACACTCGGCGGGTGCCCCGCGGGTCGCCGGAGGAGCAGCGGGACACGAGCGCTATTTGAGCCCCACTTCCTTCATCTGACGGAGCTCCTTCTTCAGCTCGCCGACCTCGTCGCGCAGCCGCGCCGCCACCTCGAACTGGAGCTCGGCCGCGGCGGACCGCATCCGCTCGGTCAGCTCCTCGATGGTCTCCGCGAGCTCGGCGGCGGGACGGTCGGTCAGCTCCGCCTCCTTGGCCCGCTTGCCCTTGGCCGGGGTGGGCGCCTTGCCCTTCGCGGCCTTGCCGCCCTTGCCCGTCTCGTCCCGCTGGCGGTAGCCGGTGTCCAGCAGGGCCTCGGTGTCGATCTCCTCGCGGGCGATGTCCGCGACGATGTCACCGATCTTCTTGCGGAGCGGCTCGGGATCGATGCCGTGCTCCTCGTTGTAGGCGACCTGCTTCTCACGGCGCCGGTTGGTCTCGTCGATGGCGCGCCGCATACCGGGGGTGACCTGGTCCGCGTACATGTGGACCTGGCCGGAGACGTTGCGCGCCGCACGGCCGATCGTCTGGATGAGGGACGTGCCCGAGCGCAGGAAGCCTTCCTTGTCGGCGTCGAGAATGGCCACCAGGGAGACCTCGGGCAGGTCGAGGCCCTCACGGAGCAGGTTGATGCCCACCAGGACGTCGTACTCGCCGGACCGCAGCTCCCGCAGCAGCTCGATGCGGCGCAACGTGTCCACGTCGCTGTGCAGGTAGCGGACCTGGATGCCCAGCTCAAGGAAGTAGTCCGTCAGGTCCTCGGCCATCTTCTTGGTGAGAGTGGTGACCAGCACCCGCTCGTCGCGCTCCTCGCGCGTGCGGATCTCGTGCACCAGATCGTCGATCTGCCCCTCGGTCGGCTTCACGACGACCTCGGGATCGATCAGGCCGGTCGGACGGATGACCTGTTCCACGTATCCGTCGGAGCGGGCCAGCTCGTAGGGGCCGGGGGTCGCCGACAGGTACACCGTCTGGCCGATGCGCCCCAGGAACTCCTCCCACTTCAGCGGGCGGTTGTCCAGCGCGGAGGGCAGCCGGAAACCGTGGTCGATCAGGGTGCGCTTCCGCGCCGCGTCGCCCTCGTACATGGCGCCGATCTGCGGGACCGTCTGGTGCGACTCGTCGATGACCAGCAGGAAGTCGTCGGGGAAGTAGTCCAGCAGGGTGTGCGGGGCCGAACCCGGGTCGCGGCCGTCGATGTGCCGCGAGTAGTTCTCGATCCCCGAGCAGGTGCCGATCTGGCGCATCATCTCGATGTCGTACGTCGTGCGCATCCGCAGCCGCTGGGCCTCCAGCAGCTTGCCCTGCTTCTCCATCGACGTCAGCGTCTCGGCCAGCTCCGCCTCGATGGCGGTGATGGCGCGCTCCATGCGCTCGGGGCCCGCCACGTAGTGCGAGGCGGGGAAGACGTACAGCTCGTGATCGTCCGAGATCACCTCGCCGGTGAGCGGGTGGAGCGTGGAGAGGGCCTCGATCTCGTCACCGAACATCTCGATGCGGACCGCCAGCTCCTCGTAGACCGGGAAGATCTCGATCGTGTCCCCGCGGACCCGGAAGGTGCCGCGGGTGAACGACATGTCGTTGCGCGTGTACTGGACGTCCACGAAGCGGCGCAGCAGCTCGTCCCGGTCGAACTCGTCCCCCACCTTCAGCTTCACCATGCGGTCCACGTACTCCTGCGGGGTGCCCAGGCCGTAGATGCAGGAGACGGAGGCGACCACGACGACGTCACGGCGGGTGAGCAGCGAGTTCGTGGCACTGTGACGCAGCCGTTCGACCTCCTCGTTGATCGAGGAGTCCTTCTCGATGTAGGTGTCCGTCTGCGGGACGTAGGCCTCCGGCTGGTAGTAGTCGTAATACGAGACGAAGTACTCGACCGCGTTGTTCGGCAGCAGCTCGCGGAACTCGTTGGCGAGCTGCGCCGCCAGGGTCTTGTTCGGCGCCATCACCAGGGTCGGACGCTGGAGCTTCTCGATCATCCACGCGGTGGTGGCCGACTTGCCCGTACCCGTCGCACCCAGCAGGACGACGTCCTTCTCACCGCCGGTCACCCGCTGTGCGAGCTCCGCGATGGCGGTCGGCTGGTCGCCGCTGGGCTGATAGGGGCTGACGACCTCGAAGGGCGCCACCTTGCGTTCGATCTCGGTGTTGGGCCGCATGTTCACCACCGTACGACTCGGCACTGACACCCGCCCCGGGCTCGCAAACTACCCCCCACTGGCAGATAGCTGCCAATTTCTTTCATTGCAGGTCACAGGCTTGGGCACTGCTCGTTCAGCTCTACGCCACTTTGTCCCCGCTTGTTTGTATTGCGCATCGGGAACTGTTTCCGCAGTCCGTGCAGGCACAAGCGAGGAGTCCCGCATGTCGATACGCCCGCTGACCGCTGCCGCCACAGGCGCGCTGCTGGGTATGAGCGCGCTCTTCCTCACCGCCGCTCCGGCCGCCACGGCCTCCGAGCGGTCGGCAAGACAGACGCCGGAGCCTGTCGTAGACTCCGCCGCCTCGCCGCAGTCCGACGCTCCCTCGCCGACGGCGGAGAGCAGAAAACCAGCTCACTCACCACTGACGGTGGCGCACAGAGGAGCGTCCGGTGACGCGCCGGAGAACACTCTGGCCGCCGTCGACAAGGCACACGAGATGGGCATCGACTGGGTCGAGAACGACGTGCAGCGCACCAAGGACGGAAAGCTGGTCGTCATCCACGACACCACGCTCTCCCGCACCACAGACGTCGAGGACCGCTTCCCGGACCGCAGCCCCTGGAACGTCACCGACTTCACCCTCAAGGAGATCAAGACGCTCGACGCGGGCAGCTGGTTCGGCAGCGAGTTCAAAGGCGAGCGCATCCCGACCCTGGCGGAGTACCTGGACCGCATCACCCGCAACGGACAGGACCTCCTGCTGGAGCTGAAGTCGCCCGAGCTCTACCCCGACATCGAGCGGCAGACCCTCGGTGAGCTGCGGACCGAGGGGTGGCTGGACCGCAAGCACACCAAGAGCAAGCTCATCATCCAGAGCTTCGACAAGAACGCGATCACCAAGGTGCACCAGCAGAACCCGGCGGTGAAGACGGGCTTCCTGGGCACGCCCAAGACGAACGAACTGAAGGACTACGCGAAGTTCGCCGACCAGATCAACCCGACCTCGGCGGACGCCACCAAGAAGTACGTGGACGCCGTCCATGCGCTCAAGGGCCCGCACCACAAGCGGCTGGAGGTGTTCACCTGGACCGTGAACGACGCCGAGACCGCCCGCAAGGTCGCCGACGCCGGGGTGGACGGCATCATCTCCAACAAGCCCGACGTGGTCAGCGACGCCGTGGCGAAGGCCGCCACCCCCACGAGCTGAGCCACCGTCGGTGAGACACCCGCCGGACCGGGTCGGCCGGACCGACCCGGCCGGTGCCGGGTGAACCCTGTCGGCCGGTACCGGGCCGGCCCGGTCGGCCGGTGCCGGGCCCCCGGCTTCCGTGGGCCTGTGGCCCGTGGCTCCGTGGGTCCCGGAGGCCTGGGCCTGTGGCCCGTGGCTCCGTGGGCCCCGGAGGCCTGTCGGCGGGCGTTGTCAGTGGGCGGCTCTAGGGTGCCTGTATGACTGACACCACGGTGGAGCCTCCCGGCGGGACGTCGGACGGACAGGCGGGACCGGGCGCGCCGGCGGCCGCGGCCGCCGGGGCTCCGGCCACCGCCTCGGCCCGAGCGGTGCGGGAGACCCCCATCGGGCCGCTGCTGCTCGCGGCCACCGACAAGGGCCTGGTCAACGTGGTCTTCCATGCATCAGGCCGCACGCTGGAGAAGGCCCTGACGCGGCTGTCGGGGCGGCTGGGCGCCGCGGGGTCCTCCCCCGCCGCCGACGCCCACCTCGCCACGGCCGTCACCGAACTCGATCACTACTTCGACGGCGCCACCGGCCCGTTCACCGTCCCGCTGGACTGGTCGCTGACCGGCGGCTTCCACGAGCGGGTCCTGCGCGAGCTCGCGGCCGGCGTGCCGTACGGGGCCACCGTGGGCTACCAGGACCTGGCCCTGCGGGTCGGCGACGCGGGCGCCGCGCGCGCCGTCGGCCTGGCCATGGGCGCCAATCCCCTGCCTGTCGTGGTGCCCTGCCACCGGGTGCTGGAGAGTTCCGGGGCGATAGGCGGTTTCGGCGGCGGCCTGGAGACCAAGCGCCGCCTCCTCGCGCTGGAAGGCGTCCTTCCCCAGCCGCTGTTCTGAGCCCTCGCCGCAGCGCCGCCCCGCACGGCGAGGGCGCACAGCCATCCGCCGCACACCCGTGCGACGTGCGTACGTGCTGGATTCGTCCGTAAGTCCGTGGTGGGCACCGCCGGACCGCTGCGAGACTGCGCCGTGTGACAGACATACGCGAAACAGCCGACGGTGCTGACGAGGCGGCAGAAGCGGAGGTGACGGCGGCCGGCGCCCCGGCGGCCGGTCACGCGGAAGCCGGCCTGCTCGACGCCACCGGGCTGGAGGCCGTGCGGCGGCGGGTGCGCACGGCGCTGGTCGTCAGTCAGATCCTCGGCGGGCTCGGCAACGCCACGGCCGTCGCCCTGGCGGCGGTACTCGCCGAGCAGATCGGTGGCTCCGAAGCCGTCGCGGGGCTGGCCTCCACCTCGTCGGTCATCGGAACGGCACTGTTGTCACTGCCGTTCGCCGCGCTGATGGCCCGGCGGGGCCGGCGCTCGGGGCTCGCGACGGCGTACGCGGTGGCCGCCGCGGGCGGAGTGACGGTGGTGGTGGCGGCCGCCCTGCGCAGCTTCCCCCTGCTGCTGGTCGGCATGGCGGCCTTCGGGGCAAGCAACGTCGCCAATCTCCAGGCACGCTTCGCGGCAGCCGATCTCGCTCAGCCGCAGCACCGTGCGCGCGCCATCTCGACGGTCGTGTGGGCCACCACCGTCGGCGCCGTGGTGGGACCGAACATCGCGGCGCCCGCCGGGGCCGGTGTCGCGGCGCTGGGGCTGCCGCAGGCGGCCGGACCGTTCCTGTGGGGCACCGGAGTCTTCCTGGTGGCCGCAGCTCTACTGCACCTGATGCTGCGCCCCGATCCCCTGCTGACGGCTCGCGCGCTGGCGCGAGCCCGCGAGGAGAAGTACGGCAGTGGGACCGGCGGCAACGGGGACGAGCGGTCGCTGCGCGCCGGGCTGGCCGCCGTACGCGGCTCGTCCCGGGCCCGCGTGGCTCTGGCGGCCATCGCGGGCTCGCACACCGTGATGGTGTCCGTGATGGTGATGACCCCCGTCGACCTCCGCGGGCACGGCGCCGGAGTCGACCTGATCGGGCTCGTCATCAGCGGGCACATCGCCGGCATGTACGCCTTCTCCCCCGTGATGGGCTGGCTCGCGGACCGCGTCGGCCGCCTCAGCGTCATCCTGGTGGGTGTCGCGCTGCTGGCCTGCGCGACGGCGCTGGCCGGAACGGCGGGCGCCGGCCACGCCCAATCCGCCGCGGGGCTCTTCCTGCTGGGTCTGGGCTGGTCGGCGGGGCTGGTGTCGGGCTCGGCGCTGCTGACCGACGCGGTGCCGCAGCACGCCCGAGCCGCCGTGCAGGGCTTCTCGGACACGATCATGAATGCGTCGGCGGGCGTCGGCGGGGCCCTCTCCGGGCTGGTCGTGGCCCAGGCGGGCTACGGCTGGCTCAACCTCATGGCCGCCGCACTGCTCGTGCCCGTCGCGGCGCTCGCCCTCGCTGCCGTGCCGCGCCCGTAGCCGGAAGGCTGAGCTCCGCTCCGACGACGGCCCTCCACAGCGGAGCACCACGCCACGGCGGGACAGCGCGACGGTGCGCGGGACAGCGGGGCGCTGTGCTGAACGCGGGACGCTGTGCTGAACGCGGGACGCCTGCGAGAGCCGTCAGCAGGGGTGGAGTTCGAAGGCGACCGCGCGCCGGCCCCCGTTGCGCTCGGCGTAGTGGTCCAGACCGCCGTGGACGATCGAGCGCGCGTACGTCTCGGGGTCCTCGTCGGTGAGGGCCTCGATGTAGGCGCGGTGTTCCAGCAGGGAGGCGAGGCCCTTGCGGGCGGCCTCCTCCCCCACCGCAGCAGCGTGGGTCACGGTCGGCGCGGCGGCGACGGCCACCCACCGCACGCCGGACCACGGCAGGACACCGTCCTGCTCCAGCTGGTCGGTGAAGATCCAGCGGTTGCCCGCGTCACCCACCGCGTCGAGGACGGCGCGGCCCAGAGCACGGTGGTCCGGCGTGTTCCACGGGCTGCCGGGGGCGTCGCCCCAGGTGTCGTAGTGGTTGAGCGTGACGACCAGCTCGGGCCTGTGCCTGCGGATCGCCCCGGCGATGTCGCGGCGCAGCGCCGGGCCCTCCTCCAGCACACCGTCCCGGTGGTCGAGGAACTCCACCTCCGTGACACCGACGACGGCCGCACTGGCGCGCTGCTCCGCCTCACGGATGCGGGCCGCCTCGACCGGCTCCAGAGTGTCGATACCCGCCTCGCCCCGCGTGGCCAGCACGTACGTGACCTCCTTGCCGCTTGCCGTCCACTCGGCGACGGCGGACGCCACCCCGTACTCCAGATCGTCCGGGTGCGCGACGACCGCGAGCGCCCGCGACCAGTCCTCCGGCATCGCAGCGAGCCGAGGAACGGCCCCGTGTCCCTCCGCGGTCCGTGCTGTGGCCTCCATCAGTCCCACCTTCCGTCACCGCGCCCCCGTTGGCGCCGGTCACCAGGGCAACGCCCCTGCGCGGGCACGCTGTTCCCCGCCCCGGCGGGTTCGGCCTTTCGGCCGAGCGGAGTCCGCCGTGCGGAGTCCGCCGTGCGGCGGACCCCGCTTGTCGACGGAGCTCCTGTTCCGGGACATCCGAGGGGCCCGCGTTTGCCGGAGACGGGTCCTCCGGCGGAGGGCCAGGCTCCGAAGACGACCGGATTCCGGGCACTCGGCAGACCGCCGGTTCGCTCAAGCTCGGCACACGGCCGGCTTCCGGAAGACCGGTGCGCGGTCGACTCCGGGGGCGGTGGGCAGCCGGTTGTGGGCATCGGGTGGGCGGACGTTCCCGCGTCGGCTCTTCGGCGCCGGGCGGCGGCCCTGCTCCCGCGCCGCCGCCTGCGGCGGCCCTGCTCCCGCGCCGCCGCCTGCGGCGGCACCGCGCCGCGGCTCAGCGCCAGCCGTAGACCTGCTGGAGGCGGTGCACCACCGTTTGGAAGCGGGCGCGGTCCAAGGCGCAGGCCTCGCGCCTCATGCCGTCCGCATGGACGCGCAGCACACGGTCGAGTCCGACCCACGATTCGCGGCCCTCGCTGTCCCATGGGCCCGAACCGAGCGGCACCCATTCGTGGTCCCCGTTGTGCTGTCGGGAGGTGAGTTGGACCGCGAGGACAGGCCCCGTGGTGCCGTGCCCTTCCCTGGCGACGATGAGGACCGGCCGGTCCTTGCCCCGGCCGTCCGCTTCCTCGTACGGCACCCAGGTCCACACGATCTCGCCCGGGTCGGGGTCGCCGTCGGGGTCCGGCGCGTAGGTCATGCGCACGGGGCCGACCGACCGCGGGTCCACCTCGCTCGTCGCGGCGCCGGGGGACGCCGTCGGCCCTTCACCCATAAGGGTTGCTGCGGGGGTCGACGGGGGCTCCGCCCTGCTGCTGGCCGGGGTTGCCGTAGTACGGGCCGGGCTGCGGGGGCTGCTGCGGCGGGGCGGCCGGGGCGCCGGGGTTCTGCGGGGCGCCGTAATAGGGGCCGGGCTGCTGCTGGGGCGCCTGGGGCTGCTGGTAGCCGCCGGGTGCCTGCTGCGGCTGAGCGTACTGCTGTCCCTGCGGCGGGGCCTGCGGGGCCGCCTGCTGCGGCTGGGGGGCGTACCCCTGCTGCGGCGGCGCGTACGCCTGCTGGGGCTGGGCGTAGCCCTGGGGCCCCGCGGCGCCGTTGACGAGGGCGAGCAGCTGCTCCAGCTCGTTGCGCCACATGCGGTGGACGTTGATCCGGACCTGCTTGGCCTCGCCCGGCAGCGCCATGTAGTAGAAGCTCCACAGCGGGTTGAGCTGGATCTCGCCGAAGAGGGTGTGGGCCTGCTCGCGCGGGATGGCGTGCACGATCTCCTTCGGCCGCTGCGAGAAGCGGGACATCCGGTGGAAGAGCAACGCCTGCTCGGTGACCGTGATGAAGTAGTACTTGATCAGGAACTGGCCGATCAGGCCCAGGAATCCGACGCTGAGCCACGGGGTCGGGCCGGCGACGGTCCCAACCGAGACCAGCGGCTGGTCTCCCGGCGCCTGTTGGGCGATGGCCTCGGCCACCTGCTTCTTCATCGTCGCCTTGCGAAAGGCCATCGGACCACTCCTCGCTCGGTTCGCCGTGGTGTGGACGGCGCTGTTTTGTTCGGCGCAGAGTACTCGGCGAATCTGACAACTTCCCCGTCCGGGGCCATCGCAGGACCGTGCAGGGGCGCCGAGCGGCTCACTTACGGGCCGGAGAGGGGCGCCCTGAGCGGTCGGGGTGGCTCGGCAAGCCATGCACAGTGCCGTCGTAAAAGCCCTGCACGCGTGCGAGTTGAGACGGCGCGCCCGGCACGGTGCCGCACGTCGGGCTGGTCGCCGGTGACAGTCGTCACAGTCGCCTTCCGCCCGGGCCACGCGGGACGGTGGCGGCCGCCTTCTCCACCGCATGCGAGAAGCGGGGACCGGATGAGGCGGCCGGGCAGGCGGCATCCCCGCATGGGCCGCCGGACCACGAACCGCGCTCACACCCCCTGTGAGCCCATCGACGAGTCCTGACTCGGGACCAGGGCGACGAGCGCGCTACTGGCGCGGCGCAGGTCCTCGGGGACGGACTCCGCCGAGCCGGCGCCGCGGCTGCGGTACGGCGTCGTGCGCAGTCCCATGGGGACGCGCAGTGTTCTGTGCAGCCCGACGGCGCGGATCAGGTCGCACAGGAACAGTCCGTGCGCGTCGACCGCGCGCTGCCCCGACCCGATCGCCCGCAGCTGGGCGACCACCGCACCGCGTACCTCCTCATCGGGAACGCAGCGTTGTCCCCCGAGGACTCCGGATCGTTGACGGAGCACACCGCGCTCCATGAGCGCCGCCGTGTGCAGACGAAACGCGTGACGGCGGCGCTCCCGCAGCCACTGCCGGATGCTGACCCGCCCCTGCGGGGAAACGGGGAAGCGGCTGAGCTCGGCCAGTACCTCGTCGGCCCACGGCAGGCCGGTGGGGGAGGTGTCGAGCAGTTCGAGCCCGGCGCGGTGCGTCACCTGAGCGCGGACGCCGAACACGGTGGTTTCCCGGGGCCGCACCAGGATCCTGCGCCGCAGGGCGAGTTCGCCGAGTTCGGCCGCCGCACAGCCGGCCGCCGCCCGCAGTTTTCCGTGCACCTTGCCCGAAGGGAGGTGGGACAGCAGAGCGAACTCCTCGGGCAGGGAGAGGTACGGAGGGGAGGGGCGGGGGTACGGAGGGGGGTAGGCGTGGAAGCCGGACATGTTCCTCCCTGGTCGACGGTCGTCCGCCCAGCGCGGGCCTCACACACTGTTCTGATGCCCCGCGGCCCTCGACGGTTCACGGCACTCGGCGCACTACGTCTGGTCGGTGTCGGGCGAGGCGGACTTGGCGCGGGAGCGGGCGCGAAGGTGGACGCGTTCGCCCTGTCTGCCGAAGAGGCTGAGGAACTCGACTGGTTGGGGGCCGGCCGCGTCGAACCAGTGCGGCACACGGGTGTCGAACTCGGCCGCCTCCCCTGAGGCGAGCACCAGATCGTGTTCGCCCAGCACGAGGCGGAGCCGGCCGTTGAGGATGTAGAGCCACTCGTAGCCCTCATGGGTCTGCGGGTCGGGCTGCTTCGGCGCCTCGGCTCCGGGGAGCACCAGCTTGTAGGCCTGGATGCCGCCTGCCTTGCGGGTGAGCGGCAGCATGGTCATGCCGTGGGCGGTGACCGGGCGCAGATTGATGCGCGGATCACCGGTGGGAGGGGCGTCGACGAGCTCGTCGAGGGAGACACCGTGAGCTCGCGCCAGCGGGAGCAGCAGTTCGAGGGTGGGACGGCGGGACCCGGACTCCAGCCGGGAGAGGGTGCTCACCGAGATCCCGGTCGTCGCCGACAGCTCGGCCAGCGTGGTCTCGCGCTGCTTGCGCAGTGCACGAATCCTGGGCCCCACCGCGTCGAGTGCCTGATCGAGGTCGTCGTCCATGGACACAGTTTGCCACAACGGCAACCCTCCTTGCTGGAGCGCCGGGTCCGCGTGCACGGTTCTCGTGGAGGTGGTCACCGATGACCGAAGAACAGAACCAGGGCCTGAACGCGGTGTCCGGCGAGCTGAACGAACCGACCGACCCGCTCGCCGACAGCTACGACGTCGTGGTGATCGGCGGCGGCGCCGCGGGACTCAACGGAGCACTCATGCTGGCCAGGGCCCGACGCTCGGTGGCCGTGATCGACGCCGGGCGACCACGCAACGCCCCGGCCGACGCCGTGCACGGACTCCTGGCCAGAGAGGGGATGAGCCCCGCCGCACTCCTCGAACGCGGCCGCCGAGAAGTGCGCCACTACGGCGGACACGTGGTCCCCGGCGAGGTGAACGGGGCCACCCGCTACCGCGGCGGCTTCGAGGTGGCGCTGAGCGACGGCCGCACCGTCCGCGCCCGCCGACTGCTGCTCACCACCGGCCTGGTGGACGAACTGCCGCAGGTGCCGGGACTGCGCGAACGCTGGGGCCGTGACGTGGTGCACTGCCCGTACTGCCACGGCTGGGAAGTCCGCGACCGGTCCATCGGGGTGTTGGCCGGCGGCCCGATGGCGGTGCACCAGGCACTGCTGTTCCGCCAGTGGAGTGCGGACGTGACGCTGTTCTCGCACACCATGCCGCCGCCCACCGAGGAGCAGTCCGAACAACTCGCCGCCCGCGGCATCCGCGTGGTCGCGGGAGAAGTGGCGGGCTTGCGGATCACCGAGGACCGGCTGTCGGGAATTCGGCTGGCCGACGGCACGGTGCTCGCCCGCGACACCGTCGCCGTCGCCTCGCGCTTGGTGGCCAGGGCCGGATTCCTCGCCGCTCTCGGCCTGCACACCGCCGAGCACCCCATGGGCGAGTACGTGCCCTGCGACGCGACCGGACGCACCGAGGTTCCGGGCCTGTGGGCCGCGGGCAACGTCACCGATCTGGCCGCCCAGGTCGGTGCCGCGGCGGCAGCGGGCGCCGCGACGGCGGCTCAGATCAACGCCGACCTCGTCAAGGAGGAGACGGAGCAGTCCGTCGCAGCCGCACGCGGCCGCCAGGACGCGGCGAACGCGGCAGACCCAGCGGAGGCGGTGGGCTCGGCGCACGCGGCGTGAGAGAAGGCCGTATGGCTGACGGGGCCCATGGCGCGGCAGAGCGCCGCAGGGGAGGTCCCTCACCGCTCCCGCAGACCCGTCAGTGCGCGTACGGGATCGACAGCGGCCGTTCCCTCGGGCCACCACTCCGCCTCCGCCCCTCTCTCTGCCTCCGCCCCTGCCCCTGTTCTCACCCCTGCGCGGCCGTCCTGAGCATCCGCTTCGGCCGTTCCGCTCGCCGCCGAGTCGCCGACGGCGGCGGGTTCCGCGCGGTACGGGTACCAGCGGCCGTCCTTGCCGTACCGCAGTTGCACAGGCCGGGAGGTGTGGGTGAGGCGGTTGCGGTGGATGGTCATGGTGATGCCCAGAGCGGCGAGGGCGCTGCGGCCCCGGTCGAAAGGGCCGGCAGGCGGGTCCCAGACGGTGTCCAGCATCTCGAGCCCTGGCTGCCCGCCCTGCCGCCAGGCCGCCGCGGCACGGGCCAGCTCCAGCGCCTCGCGCCCCGCCGTCCGGGCAAGCGCGGCGAACAGTGGTGAGAGGGTGCGACGGCCGGTGAGCCGCGGATGGGTGGCGGCCAGCCGGATGGTGTCGTGCCACAGCGACAGCTCCGGCAACGGGTCCGGCCCTGGCACCGCCCCCGCCCCCGACTGCTCGACGTCGGGCTCCTCCCCGACCGCGCCGACCGCGCTGAGGGCCAGCCGGGCGCGGGTCGCCGCGTCCGCTGCCAGGAACGCGAGGGCGTCCGCGCTGGGCGCACCCGCCAGCTCCGGATACACCGCCCGATACTCGTCCGCCTCCTTCGGCGGGGGCAGGGGCGCGGGCAAGGGTGGGCGCACGGACGTCGCGAACACCTCCCGAGCGAGCACGGTACCGATCGGGCCGGAGCTGCCAGGAGTGTCGCTGCCACCGGGAGCCGTGGTGCCATCGGGAGCGCTTTCCTCGACGGGGTCCGCCCCCGTGACGGCCCTCTCGGCTGGGCGCGCCCCATCGGGGCCCGGCGCCGGTCCTCCACCCGGAGGCTCCGCCTCCGGGCCCGGCCGCACTCCCCCGTGCGGCTCGGCTGCCCCCTGCGGCTCCCGGCCGGTGGAAAGCGGGCCCAGGCCCGGGGACCGGCCTTGCTCTGGGGAACGGCCCGGCAGGGTGGTGGCCTCGTACGCCGTGGCTCTCTTGAGGAGCTCTTCCCTGACGGTCTCCGCGGCGCGACCACGCAGCCGGAACAGCAGCCCCGGGTCGCTGTCCAGGAGGCGGCCCGCCTCGTAACCGAGGGCGGCGGCGTGCTTGCAGGGAGAGCCCTGGTCGGGACAGCTGCACACCGGGGTCAGATCGCCCGGCGCGGGCAGAAGCCGGGCACCGGCGGAGGCGGCCTCGGCGAGAGCCTGCGGCGGTATCGCGCCGTCCAGCACGGCGGCCACGTGCGCGGGCCGGGCCGCGAGCGTCTCCAGGAAGGTGTGCCACCCCCGCTCCGGCAGCGGAGGCAGCCGCCATTGGGCGCGGTAGGGGCGCGGGCGGCTGCCGCTGACGTACGCGGAGACCCTGCCGGGCCCCACCCGCACCGTGAACACGCCGCCCTCCCGCGCGTAGGCACGCCCCCGCGCCAGCCGTGCCGTATCGCGTGCGCCGCCGCCCGCGGCGGCCTGGACCGCCCGTACCCACGCGCTGCCCAGGAGGCCGTACGCACCGGCGTCCTCCGGCAGCGGGTACCGCTCGGCGGCCCGTTCCGCCCCGGCCCCCGGACCCGCACCTTCCTCTGCCCCCGGCGCTGCCCCTGCCACTCCGTCGGCTTCCGCGAACCCGGTCACGGCCGCCTCCGCAGAGACACCAGGTCGGCGAGTTGTGCGTCCGTCAGCTCCGTCAGCGCCGCCTCGCCCCCGCTGAGTACGGCGTCGGCCAACTGCCGCTTGGCGTCGAGAAGCTGGGCGATGCGGTCCTCCACGGTGCCCGACGTCACCAGGCGGTGCACCTGCACGGGCTGGGT
This sequence comes from Streptomyces tubbatahanensis, assembly GCF_022699385.1. NCBI lineage: Bacteria > Bacillati > Actinomycetota > Actinomycetes > Kitasatosporales > Streptomycetaceae > Streptomyces > Streptomyces tubbatahanensis. Next base: position 1,792,668 of record NZ_CP093846.1, read on the forward strand.
CTGGCCGATGCGGTAGGCGCGGTCGGTCGCCTGTTCCTCGACGGCGGGGTTCCACCAGCGGTCGTAGTGGATGACGTGCCCTGCCCGCGTCAGGTTCAAGCCGGTGCCCGCCGCTTTGAGGGAGAGCAGGAAGACGGGTGCCTGTCCCGCCTGGAAGGCGTCCACCATCTCCTCCCGACGGGCCACGGGCGTGCCCCCGTGCAGCAGTTGCGCGCCGATGCCCCGCTGGGCCAGGTGCGCCTCCAGCAGCCGCGCCATTTCCACGTACTGCGTGAACACCAGCACCGAACCGCCCTCCGCCAGGATCGTGGCCAGCAGTTCGTCCAGCAGGCCCAGCTTGCCCGAGCGGGTGAGCCCACTGCCGGGAGCGTTCGACCGGACCGGGGAGCGCGGCGCGGGACGGTCGGCGGAGCGGCTCGAGGAAGCGGGGCGGCTCGGAGGAAGAGCGGCCGCACTCCTCCCCGTGCCCTCCCTCAGGTACTGCGCCGGGTGGTTGCAGATCTGCTTGAGCGAGGTCAGCAGCTTCATCACCAGGCCGCGCCGCTCCATGCCCTCTGCCGCCTCGATACGGGCCATCGTCTCGCGCACCACCGCCTCGTACAGTGACGCCTGCTCGCGGGTCAGTTCGACCGTGTGGTCCGTCTCCGTCTTGGGCGGCAGCTCGGGGACGATGCCCGGGTCGGACTTGCGGCGGCGCAACAGGAAGGGCCTCACGAGCCGGGCCAGGCGCGCCGTCGCCTCCGGATCCTCGCCGGTCTCGACCGCTCGTGCGTGGCGGGCGCGGAACGTCCTGAGCGGACCGAGCAGCCCCGGTGTCGTCCAGTCGAGCAGCGCCCACAGCTCGGAGAGGTTGTTCTCCACAGGTGTGCCTGTGAGGGCGACGCGTGCGGCGGCGGGAAGGGTGCGCAGGGCGCGGGCGGTCGCGGAGTACGCGTTCTTGACGTGCTGTGCTTCGTCCGCGACGACCAGTCCCCACCTCTGGCCCGCCAGGCGTTCGGCACTGCCGCGCAGGGTGCCGTAGGTCGTCAGGACGAAGCCGCCCTCGCCGTCGTCGAGCCCGTCGAGGGTGCGCCCAGGGCCGTGGTAGCGCCGGACGGGCACGTGGGGCGCGAATCTGGCCAGTTCCCGCTGCCAGTTGCCCAGCAGCGACGCCGGGCAGACGACGAGTGTCGGCGCCGTCTCGCCGCGCTCCGCGCGGCGCAGGTGGAGCGCGATGAGGGTGACGGTCTTGCCGAGCCCCATGTCGTCGGCGAGGCAGCCGCCCAGCCCCAGTGACGTCATCAGCTCCAGCCAGGCGAGGCCCTGGAGCTGGTAGCCGCGCAGCGCGGCGTTCAGCCGGGCGGGTGCCGGCACACCCGGAGCGCTCGGGTCCTCCGGAGGGCACGCCGCGCGGCGTGCCGCCTCGTCGAGACGGTCGCGCAGCACGGCCAACGCGCCCTCGGGGACCGCCGTGACCTGCTCGCCGTCGACCTCGGCCTCCCCCGAGAGCGCGGCCGCGAGCGCGTCACCCGGCGAGAGCAGCCCGAGGTGCCGCTTACGTGCCTTGCGGACCAGCTCAGGATCCACCAGCACCCACTGGTCCCGCAGCCGCACCAGGGGGCGGTGGGACTCCGCCAACGCGTCCATCTCACCGTCGGTGAGCGGCTCTTCCCCCAGGGCGATCTGCCAGCGGAACTCCAGCAGTTGCTCCTCCTTGAAAAAGCCGAAACCGTCCGCGGCCGAGCCCGGGGCCTGCGGACCGGGGCGGACGACCGCCGTCGCGCTGAGCAGTTCGCGCACCAGCGTGCGCGGCCAGTGCACGGCCACGTCCGCCGCGGCCAGGTCGCGGGCCGCACGGCCCAGCAGGTCGTCCAGCTCCGGTTCCGTCAGCGGCAGCACGTCCGGTGTCGGCCGCTCCAGCAGCCGTTCCAGCGGCGGCCAGACGCGGGCCGCGCGCCGGATGGCCAGCACGGTGTCCACGCGGGCGCGCGGCCCCAGATACTCCGCCTCGCCCCGCCACAGCGCGCCCACGTCCGCGACCAGCAGGGCGTCCGCGATGCTCGCCGCCTGCACGACGGCGGCGGCGACGTAGGGGTCGGACCGGGGGGACCCGCTTCTCGCTGAGGCCCCGCCGGCCGGGATACCACCACCGTCCCGGGCGCCACCGCCAGGGGCCCCTCCGTCTGCTTCCGCTCGCGCCTCCGCCTCCGCGTGCGCAGCAGCGGGGGGCTCGTCCCGGCCGCCGCCGTCGAAGATGCGGTCGGCCGACAGGTCGAGGCGGAGGGAGATCCGGATTCCGGCCTCCGTGCCGGCCGCCACCTCGGCGGCCCACTGGCGCAGCCGCGGGTAACGCTCCGCGAGCCGCTGCGGCTCCCTCGCGGCGAAGGCGGGACCCGCGGCCGCGGGTCCCGCCGGCGTACGGGGCAGCACGTCGGCGACCGCGTCCAGGAAGGCACGCACCAGCCCTTCCGGCTCCGGCACCCGCAGCGGCCCGGGCGCCGCCCGACCGGGCGCGCACGGATCCGGCCGGGCGGGGCCCGGCTCCACAGGCACCGCGTGTGCCTCCGGAGGCATCGCGGCGGCCACGGCGCGCAGGTGCGTCACGTCCTCCTCGTCCAGCGGCCCCGCCCGCCACACGTCAGTGCCGCCCTCACCCAGGCCCGGCACCAGACGCCCCTGTGCCACCAGCCGCATGCCCTGCAGCGCTGCGGCGCCCCAGCAGGCGGCGGCCGGGTGTGCCCGCCCCGCGGTACGCGCCCTCATCAAAAAGGGCAGCGCCTCGCCCACCCCCAGCCGGCGGGCCGCCACCACCTGCGGCCCGACCTCCTCGGTGTGCGGCCGCAGCACCGTCAGCTCTCCCGGCTCGCCCACCTCGGGAAGCTCGCCCCCGTCAACCGCCCAGAACGCCACGCGCCCCTGCCGTGGCACCTCCCCCGGCAGGAACACCGCAGCGCACCGCAGAAGATCCGCACCGCTCGCCGACCCCTCACGCGTCCTCGACCCCCTACGCGTTCCCGACCCCATACGCGCCACCGCTTCCGCACTCACCGCTCACACCAGCCTCAACACGCGAACGAGTCTAGGAGCGGGCACTGACAACGCCCTCCGTGATCAAGGGGCTCCCAGGTCGGAGCAGTACAGCGGTCGGCGCCGCGCCGGTGGGGGTAGCGTTTCGTCCCGTGCGGGTGATGACCATGAACGTGCTGGCGCCCGAGTACGCCGACGGTGCCGGCCGAAGGGCTGTGCTGGCCCGCGAGCTGGCCGGGCTGGCCCCTGACGTGCTGGCGCTCCAGGAGGTCACCCGCGCCGACGTGGCCGCGCTCGCCGGCGACGGGTGGCACGTACTGCCCCACCCCCGGTACGGCTCGGACGGCGTCGGGGCGGTGCTCGCGGCGCGCACGCCCTTCGCCGCCGTCGCGGCTGACCCGCTCACCGTCTCGGACCGCACGGCGCGCACCGAGTGGTGCGGCGTCGTGGCCGCGCTGCTGCCGTTGCCCGAGCCGTTCGGTCCGCTGCTCGTCGGGCACCACAAGCCGAGCTGGCCCTACGGGTGGGAACTGGAGCGCGAACAGCAGGCGCTGGTCACCGCCCGGCTCCTCGCGGAGAGGGCCGAGGAACACTCCGCGCGGCACACGCTGCTCCTGGGCGACTTCGACGCCACGCCCGACGCGGCGAGCATCCGGTTCCTGCGGGGTTTCCAGTCACTGGACGGGACGAGCGTCTGCTACCAGGACGCGTGGGCGAGCGCGCACCCCGAGGGGGCATCCGGGCCGGGGCCGACGTTCACCCCCGAGAACCCGCTCGTGCGGCGCGGCGACATGCCGGAGGCGGCGGAGCGGCGCCTCGACTACATCCTGGTCGGCTGCGGGCCGCACGGCCCCACCCTGCACGTGACCGGATGCCGACGCGTCATGGTCGAACCGGTGGACGGGGTGCAGGTGAGCGATCACTACGGGCTCGTCGCCGATCTCGTCCCACCGGACCACCCGCCCGGTGCCTGGGCGGATTGACGCCCCTCAGCCGAGGTTGATGCCGCCGTGGATGTCGCGCGCCTGGATCACGGGGCCGCTCACGTGCGCCGTCCCCGAGACGGTGTTGTGGACCTCGGAGCGCTCGGCCCGCAGCACGGGGGCGTGCCGTTCCGCCCATCCGCGCAGGAGGGCGGCGAACTCCTCGTCGGCACGGGCCTGCTCGCCGAGCCAGCCGGTCAGCACGCGGACCTGCGCCTCGTCGGAGGGGTCGACCGCCGCCAGACCGCCTTCGTCAGGCGCCGGCGCCCCGTCGGGACGGCGGCCGCCCACGCGCCGTGCGAGGGCGAGCAGCGACTCCCATGCCGACTGCCCGGCCGCACCCGCGGCACTGCCCGCGGCGACTGAGGCGGCGGTCGTGGCCAGAGTGAGCGCGGCGTCAATGTCCATACGCCATACGGTAGATGCCGCCACCGACACCGTGCCATCCCGCCTCGCGGTTGTACTGTTTCCCGCTCGCACGGTCTCCTGCTCGTACCGCTCCCGCTTGTACCGTCTCCCTCATGAGCGGGGGCGGGGGCGGGGACGAGAACCGGGAAAGCCGCCGGACTCCGGCGGGGCTCGACACGGACACGCACGGCGACATGAGCGCATGCGCGCACGGCGGCATGAGCGCGTGCGCGTACGCCGGCATGAGCGCGTGTGAGATCGCCGCCGCGGTGTCGGAAGGGCGTCTGACCGCCAGGGAGGTCACGGAGGCCGCGCTGGCGCGGATCGCCGCGTCCGACGGGGCGGTCCGCGCCTTCACCGAGACGTGGCCCGCGTGGGCCGCCGGGCGCGCCGCCGAGGTCGACCGCGCTGTCCGGGCGGGCGCGCGGCTGCCGCTCGCCGGAGTCCCGCTGGGGGTGAAGAACACCCAGCGGGTGACGTCGCCACGGCTCGCCCGGCTGACGGCCGCGGGATGTGTGCCCGTGGGCGCGACCGCCACGCCGGGCCCGGGCACCGAATGGCAGACGTGGGGCGCCACCGATTGCGGACCCACGCGCAACCCTCTCGGCCCCCGGTGGAGCCCCGGCGGTTCCTCCGCGGGTTCGGCGGCGGCCGTGGCGGCGCGTATGGTGCCGCTCGCCACGGGAAGCGACGGTGCGGGGTCCGTCCGTATACCGGCCGCCTGGTGCGCCGTCATCGGGCTGAAGACGACGGGCGGTCTCGCGCCCGCGCAGGGCCGCACCGTCCGCAGCGCGCCCGGCCCGCTGGCCCGTACGGCCGGTGACGCCGCCGCCTACCTCGCGGCGCTCCAAGGGAGCGGCAACGGCGTCGGCGGAGGCACCGGCACCGTCCCGCCGACCGGTACGCCGCCGCCGCGCCCCGTCCGGACGGCATGGTCGGCGACGCTCGGTTTCGCGGACACCGAGGACGAGGTGGCGGGCGCGGCGCACGGGCTCCTGGAGGCACTGACGAGCGCGCGGATCACCGCCGCGCGCCCTGCCGTCACCGTCCTGCTTCCCGATCCCGCACGGTGCTGGCGGGAGCTGCGCGCCCCCGACGCGGGACGTTCCTCCCTCGAGGCCGCTCGTGCGGACCTCAACGCCCGTTCGGGCCGTGCACCCCGCACGGACCACCATGCGGCGCGTACGGGCCGCGTGTCCGCCGCGGCGGCGCGTACCGCGTCCGCTCTCGCCCGCGCCGTGGCGGAGGTCTTCACGGAGGTGGACATACTCGCCACGCCGACCACGCCGGGGCCGCCCCACGGGCACGAGGGACCGGGGACGGCCCTGAGCGTCGCGCTCACCTGGGCCTTCAACGTCACGGGACATCCCGCGCTGAGTCTGCCAGCCGGACGGACGGCGGACGGCGCGCCGGTCGGACTGCAGCTGGTGGCACCGCACGGCAGAGAGGCCGACCTGCTCGCCGTGGCGGCCGCGGCCGAGAGAGAGGGACTGGTGTGACGGACGAGACGCGGTCCGCGCGGGCGGCACGTCCGCTGCTGATGCTCGATGTGGACGGGCCCCTCAACCCGTTCGCGGCGCGCCGGCCGCGCCGTCCGCGCGGCTACCGCACCCACCGGATGTCGCCGCCCAGCTACGTCGCGCGCAGGCAGGCGGCGGGCCGCAGCACGGAACCACTCCGCGTGCGGCTGAACGCCGCGCACGGCCCCTGGCTGCTGGGGCTCGGTTTCGACCTCGTGTGGGCGACCACCTGGGCGCACGAGGCCAACGACTACATAGCACCCCTGATCGGGCTCCCCCGGCTGCCCGTGATCGGCTGGTCGGACGAGACCGCGCCCGAGGTGGACGGGCTGCCCGCGACGGACGGACCACCCGAGGCGGAGGGATCAGCCACGGCACACGGGCCGCCCGAGAGGCACGCACCGCCCGAGGTGGACGGGCTGCTGTTCAAGACGCGGCACGTGGTGGCGTGGGCGGCCGGGAGGCCGTTCGCCTGGGTGGACGACGCGGTGACAGCGAAGGAACGCCGGTACGTGGCCGCGCACCATCCCGGCGCCGCGCTCCTCCACCACGTGGACCCACGGCGCGGGCTGCGCGGCGACGACTTCGCCGCGCTCGCCCGCTGGGCGCTGGACCACACGAACGGGTAGCGCGCTGGTTCTCAGTTGCCGAGATCCTCCGTCGAGCCCGGCTCGGGAGGCGAGAAGTCCTCGAAGCCGGCCGCCTCCACGAAGTCGGGCCGCGGGTTGAGTGCGGCTGCCAGCTTGAAGTGCGCGCGGGCCTCCTGGTCCCGCGCCGCCCGCTGGAGGGTGCGGGCGAGCGCGAAGTGCGCGAACGCGTTGTCGGGCTCGCGCTCCAGCACCCACTGGAACTCCTGCTCGGCCGACCTGAGGCGGGCGGCGAGGAAGTACGCGCGGGCGCGCAGCAGCCGTGCGCCCCGGTGTTCGGGGTGCTCTTCGATCACGCCGTCGAGGAGGTCGACCGCGCCGCGCGGGTCGCGCGCTTCCAGCAGCTGCTCCGCGGCACGGAACTGGATGAGGTTCGTCTCGGGGCTCGTCACAGCACTGCCCTCTCCTTCGGGTTCCGGCGAAGCACAACGCCGGATCGGCAGTGTTCATTCCCCCAGCGCGCGCCGGCGACCCCGCCGCTCAGCCGGCGTCGGAGCCGGAGCCGGCACCGGGACCGGAATCGGAGCCGGAGTCGGCGGCGTCGGCTCCCGTGCCCGAGCCGGTGTTCGATCCGGCGTCGGCCTGCTGCCGGCCGGCCTCCCGCAGCTGTTCCCACACCCCGCGCACCCGGGGCGCGAGCCCCGCCAGCGGGCCGTCGTTGTCGATCACGAGGTCCGCGACGGCCAGCCGTGCTTCCCGGTCGGCCTGCGCCGTCATCCGGGCCCTGGCCTCCTCCTCGGTCATGCCGCGCAGCCGCACGAGCCGCTCCAGCTGCGTTCCGGGGGACGCGTCCACGACCACCACACGGTCGTAGAGCGGCGCGAGCCCGTTCTCGGTCAGCAGCGGCACGTCGTGGACGACGACCGCCTGCGGATCGGCCTCGGCCGCCTCCCGCTCCAACTGCGCCGCGCGCTCCCCCACCGCGGGGTGCACGAGGGCGTTCAGCGCGGCGAGGCGGTCGGGATCCGCGAAGACGAGGGAGCCGAGGCGTGCCCGGTCGAGGGTGCCGTCCGAGGTGAGCACCTCCTCGCCGAACTCGGCGACGACCGCCGCGAGACCCGGCGTGCCGGGCTCCACGACCTCCCGTGCGATCCGGTCGGCGTCCACGATGACGGCGCCCTGTTCGGCGAGCAGCCGCGACACCTCGCTCTTGCCCGCTCCGATCCCGCCCGTCAGACCCACCTTCAGCATGCGGGCCACGCTATACGGTGCGGCGGCGAGCGGTCCGGTCAGTCCCGGTCGCCGTTGTCCGTGCCCTGCCCGCGGCCCTGCTCGCTCTCGCGGTCGGCGAGGAACTTCTCGAAGACGGCGCCGAGTTCATCGGCCGAGGGCAGCTCAACGGGTTCGGCCACCAGGTTGCCGCGGGTCTCCGCGCCCGCCACGGCGTCGTACTGCTGCTCCAGGCCGCGGACCACCGAGACCAGCTCCTCGTCCCCCTCCGCGAGCTGCCGCTCGATCTCGTTCTGCGTGCGCAGTGCCTCCGTGCGCAGCGCGTGCGCCGTCTCGGGCAGGACGAGGCCGGTCGCGGAGGTGATCGCCTCGGCGACGACGAGCGCCGCGTCCGGATACCGGGAGCGGGCGATGTAGTGGGGGACGTGCGCGGCGACACCGAGGACGTCGCGCCCGCTCTCCGAAAGCCGCAGCTCGGTCAGTGCGGCGGCGCTGCCGGGCACCTGGGCCTCTTCGAAGACGGACCGCTGCGCGGGCACCAGTTCGGTGCGGTTGCCGTGCGGGGTGAGACCGACGGGGCGGGTGTGGGGAACGCCCATCGGGATGCCGTGGAACGTCACGGACAGCCGGGCCTCGACCCGCTCGACGATCTCGCGGACGGCCTCGGTGAACCCCTCCCACTCGTTGTCCGGTTCAGGGCCGGAGAGCAGCAGGAACGGTGCGTCCGTCGCGTCCCGCATCAGCCGCAGTTCCAGGCGCGGCGTCTCGTAGGACACCCAGCTGTCGTTGCGGAACGTCATCATCGGGCGCCGCGCCCGGTAGTCGATGAGGCGGTCCACGTCGAAGCGGGCGACCGTGACGTACGGCCGGGTCTCCAGCAACTGCTCCACGATCTGTTCGCCGGTGTCACCGGCGTCCATGAAGCCTTCGAAGTGGTACAGCATGACCAGCCCGGCGCTGTCGGGCTCCCCGATCACCGCGTCCACGGCGTCGAGCCCGGCCTGGTCCCACGCGTACAGGGATTCCCGCTCCATTCGCATACCACCGACAACGCCGCCCCGTCTTCCCGCATTCCCGCACGTCCGTCTCGGGCCCCCGGCGCGCGGGGACCGGTCCTCGCCGCCCGGCCGCTGAGCCCCGTCTGAGATCCGGCCGCTCGGGCGCGGCAGCGCGCTGCGCAGCCCCGCCCGCTCCTGTTGACCGTCCCTTCTCGGCCCGCCGGCGGACGAACCCGTGGGGCGAGGGAGAACCGCGCCCGAGGGACCGATTCCGTATGCCGTCAGGGAGCGTCCCTCGATGTCGCCAAGGTCGCCTGCCGAGCCTTCGCCCTCTCAGGCGGGACCGCGCGGCCCGGCGACGCGTCGGACGGTGACCGGCGGCTGCCGCTCCTGGCGCCGGGCAGGCGAGGCCCGGCGCGCTCCAGCTCGACGTGCGGTGCCGGCTGCCGGGCCGGGACACGCAGCGAGGCCCGCATCCCGTAGGGGATGCGGGCCTCGTGTCGGCTGATCACCTCAGCGGCTGCCGAATCAGCTCAGCGGCCGGAGGCGCCTCCCAGCAGCGGGGCCGGGAGGAGAACCTCAGCTCTGGCCACCCGCCAGCTTCTCGCGGAGAGCCGCCAGGGCCTCGTCGGAGGCCAGCGCGCCCGAGTCCTCGTCGGAACCCTCCGAGGAGTACGAGCCGCCGCCGCCCTGGCCACCACCCTGGCCGCCGCCCTGGCCGCCGCCGGTGGCACCCTCGGCCGCCGCCTGCTCGTCGGCCTCGCGGGACTTGATGACCTGGGCCTGGTGGGCCTCGAAGCGGGACTGGGCAACCGCGTACTGGTTCTCCCACTCCTCGCGCTGCTTCTCGTAGCCCTCGAGCCAGTCGTTGGTCTCGGGGTCGAAGCCCTCGGGGTAGATGTAGTTGCCCTGGTCGTCGTAGGACGCGGCCATGCCGTAGAGGGTCGGGTCGAACTCGACCTGGGTCGGGTCGGCACCGAAGGTCTCGTTGGCCTGCTTCAGCGAGAGGCTGATGCGGCGGCGCTCCAGGTCGATGTCGATGACCTTGACGAAGATCTCGTCGTTGACCTGGACGACCTGCTCCGGGATCTCCACGTGGCGCTCGGCCAGCTCGGAGATGTGGACCAGACCCTCGATGCCCTCGTCGACGCGGACGAACGCACCGAACGGCACCAGCTTGGTGACCTTGCCGGGCACGACCTGGCCGATCTGGTGGGTCCGGGCGAACTGCTGCCACGGGTCTTCCTGGGTCGCCTTGAGCGACAGGGACACGCGCTCGCGGTCCATGTCGACGTCCAGGACCTCGACCGTGACCTCCTGGCCGACCTCGACGACCTCGGAGGGGTGGTCGATGTGCTTCCAGGACAGCTCGGAGACGTGGACCAGACCGTCCACGCCGCCCAGGTCGACGAAGGCGCCGAAGTTGACGATGGAGGAGACGACGCCGGAGCGCACCTGGCCCTTCTGGAGGGTGGTGAGGAAGGTCTGGCGGACCTCGCTCTGGGTCTGCTCCAGCCAGGCGCGGCGGGAGAGAACCACGTTGTTGCGGTTCTTGTCCAGCTCGATGATCTTGGCCTCGAGCTCCTTGCCGACGTACGGCTGGAGGTCGCGGACGCGGCGCATCTCGACCAGGGAGGCCGGGAGGAAGCCGCGCAGGCCGATGTCGAGGATGAGGCCACCCTTGACGACCTCGATGACGGTACCGGTGACGATGCCGTCCTCTTCCTTGATCTTCTCGATGGTGCCCCAGGCGCGCTCGTACTGGGCGCGCTTCTTCGAGAGGATCAGGCGGCCTTCCTTGTCCTCCTTCTGGAGAACGAGGGCCTCGATCTCGTCACCGACGGCGACGACCTCGTTGGGGTCGACGTCGTGCTTGATCGACAGCTCTCGGGAAGGGATGACACCTTCGGTCTTGTAACCGATGTCGAGCAGGACCTCGTCCCGGTCGACCTTCACGATGACGCCGTCGACGATGTCGCCGTCGTTGAAGTACTTGATCGTCTCGTCGATCGCGGCGAGGAAGGCTTCCTCGGAACCGATGTCGTTGACCGCAACCTGCGGGCTGGTGGCGGAAGTCTCGGTGCTGCTCGTCATGTGGGAAAGGGTCTCCGGTACGGACATGAAGTCGTAGGTACTGCTACGCCGAGAGCCCTTTGATCGCACCGCATGCAAGTCAGCCGGACAGCCAGATAAGCCGGAAACCCGAGGGGACATACAACAGATGCGAGCGCGGCCTGCTCCGTCCGAGGCACGCAGGCCCGCAGCGCAACTTGTAGCATACGGGGGCCGCTGGGCATGGTCAATGCGCGAAAGAGCACACCTGGGGCGGAAGGCGCCATTTCCGGCAGAACTCGCCACGGCGGAGGGGCAGATGACCCCGCACGGCCCGCTCCCGCGGCCTCCGACAAGCCACCCGGCGGACCCCCACGGCGCTCGGCGGCGCACTTCGACGAAGGGTACGACTACAGGTGCGAGGGAACAAAAGCACGAGGTGGACGGGGCCGTCCGCCCCTCGGGTGGGCCTGCGATGACGGACGGTGACCACCCCGGCCCGCGCGACCCCCTCGGCACCCACGGCCCCGTCGGCGCTCCCGGCCCCCTCGGCGCTCCCGACGACGACGCCGAGGCGGTGCGGCGGCCCGCCGGCGGCCGCGAGAGCAGCCGGGCCAACCGCGGCTGGTGGGACCGCAACGCGGACGAGTACCAAAGCGACCACGGCGACTTCCTCGGGGACGCCCGCTTCGTCTGGGGGCCCGAGGGGCTCGACGAGGCGGAGGCGCGCCTGCTCGGACCCGCCGGGCAGCTGCGCGGTCTCAGGGTGCTGGAGGTCGGCGCGGGTGCCGCCCAGTGCTCGCGGTGGCTGGCGGACCAGGGCGCCCGGCCCGTCGCCCTCGACCTGTCGCACCGCCAGCTCCAGCACGCCCTGCGGATCGGCGGAGGCGAGGGTGGCGGCGCCGGGTTCCCGCTGGTCGAGGCGGACGCCAGGGCCCTGCCCTTCGCGGACGGCTCCTTCGACCTGGCCTGCTCCGCGTTCGGAGCGCTCCCGTTCGTGGCCGACCCCGAACGGGTCTTCGCCCAGGTGGCGCGGGTGCTGCGGCCCGGGGGGCGGTGGGTCTTCTCGCTGACCCACCCGCTGCGCTGGACCCTGGCCGACGAGCCGGGCCCCGAGGGGCTGACCATCCTGAACTCCTACTTCGACCGGACGCCGTACGTGGAGCAGGACGCGCGCGGACGGGCCGTGTACACCGAGCACCACCGGACGATGGGCGACCGGGTGCGGGACCTGGTCGGCGCGGGTTTCCGGCTCGACGACCTGGTCGAGCCCGAGTGGCCGGAGTGGAACCAGCAGGTGTGGGGCGGATGGTCTCCCCTGCGGGGGCGGCTGGTCCCGGGTACGGCGATCTTCGTGTGCACCCGCGTGTGAGGGGCCCCGCTCCTTCCCCCCGTACTCCGCCAGGGCCAGGGAGCGGGGACAATCGCTCGGTGCTCCCTGACGACCAGCCGGCACAGCTACCGCTTGCCGAAGCCCTGCCACGGCTGCGCGAGGCCCTTGAGACGCACGGCTCGGCCGTGGTGCACGCACCACCGGGGACCGGCAAGACGACGCTGCTCCCCCTTGCCCTGGCGGGGCTCCTCGATGACGGGGCGCCCGCCCGAAGCGTGCTGGTCGCGGAGCCGCGGCGGATGGCCGCGCGGTCGGCGGCGCGCCGGATGGCGTGGCTGCTGGGCGAGCGTCCCGGCGAGAGCGTGGGCTTCACGGTGCGGGGCGAGCGCCGGGCGGGGCCGCGTACCCGGGTGGAGGTCGTCACGACGGGCGTGCTGCTGCAACGCCTGCAGCGGGACCAGGAGCTGCCCGGTGTGGACGTCGTCGTGATGGACGAGTGCCACGAGCGGCACCTGGACGCGGACACGGCGCTGGCTTTCCTGCTCGACGTGCGTGCCGCGCTCCGCCCCGAGCTGCGCGTGATCGCCGCGTCGGCGACGCAGGACAGCGCGGCGTGGGCGCGGCTGCTGTCCGCTCCCGTCGTACGCGGACGGGGGACGAGCCACCCGGTGGAGGTGCGGTACGCGCCGCCGCCCGCCCAGGTGCGGCCGGCGCACGGCACGTGGGTGGACCCGGCGCTGCTGCGCCATGTGGCGGCGACGGTCCGCCGCGCGCTGGAGGAGGTCCCCCGCGGTGACGTGCTGTGCTTCCTGCCGGGCGTCGGGGAGATCGGCCGGGTGGCGGCTCTGCTGGAGCGGGTGGACGCACAGGTGTTCCAGCTGCACGGGCGGGCGCCCGCACACACGCAGGACGAGGTGCTGCGCGGCAGCGGGGACCCGGGCGAGGGCGGTGAGCGCCGGGTGATCCTCGCGACGTCGGTGGCCGAGTCGAGCCTGACGGTGCCCGGCGTGCGCGTGGTGGTGGACGCGGGGCTCGCCCGTGAGCCCAGGACGGACCACGCGCGCGGCCTGACGTCGCTGACCACGGTGCGGGTCTCGCGCGCGGGCGCCGAGCAGCGGCGCGGCCGGGCCGGGCGCCAGGCGCCGGGGGTCGCCTACGCGTGCTGGGCGGCGGCCGAGGAGGCGGGGCGGCCGCGGGAGCCGTCGCCGGAGATCACCGTCGCCGATCTGACGGCCTTCGCGCTCCAGGCCGCCTGCTGGGGAGAGCCCGACGCACGGGGGCTGGCGCTGCTCGATCCCCCGCCCGCGGGGGCGATGCGCGCGGCCCACGAGACGTTGCGCGCCGTCGGCGCCCTGGAGGGCTCCGCACGGGTGACGGCGCGGGGGCGGCGCATGGCCCGTACCGGCGTCCACCCCCGGCTGGCCCGCGCCCTGCTGGACGGCGCCGCCGTCGTGGGCAGCGCACTGGCGAGCGAAACGGTGGCGCTGTTGAGCGAGGAGGTGCCGCGCGCCTACGGGGACGACGCGGCCCAGGCGCTGCGGCGGGCCCGCACGGCGGGCGGGGCCGATCCGTACGGTGCGCGGTGGACCGCCGAGGTGCGGCGGCTGCGGTCGCTGCTGGGCGAGGAGGTGCCGCGCCCCGAGGGGCTGACGGACGAGGCGGGCGTCGGCACGGTCGTCGCGCTCGCGCAGCCCGAGCGGATCGGCCGGGCACAGCAGCAGGGCTCCTATCTGATGGCCGGCGGGACGCGGGCCGAGCCGGCCGCCGGAAGCCGGCTGCGCGGCGCCCCGTGGCTGGCCGTCGCCACCGCGGACCGCCCCGCGGGGTCCGCCTCGGCGCGGATCCGGCTGGCGGCGGCCGTCGACGAGCCGACAGCACTCCGCGCCGCGGGCGCCCTGCACGAGGTGCGCGAGGAGGTGCGCTGGGACCCCGCGGCGGGCCCGCAGGGGCAGGGCGGTGACGTGGTGGCCCGCGAGGTGGAGTCGCTGGGCGCGGTCCGGCTGGCCGTGCGGCCGCTGCGGAATCCGCCGGGTGCGCTGCTGCGCGAGGCGGCGCTGGAGGGGCTGCGGCAGCACGGGACCGGGCTGCTGCGGTGGTCACCGAGCGCGCGAACGCTGCGCCGCAGGATCGGCTTCCTCCACCGCACGCTGGGCGAGCCGTGGCCCGACGTCTCGGACGAGGCGCTGCTGGCGCGGGCCGACGAGTGGCTCGGGCAGGTGCGCTCGCGGGCCGACCTGGCCCGGGTGGAGGCGGGCGACGTCCTGTCGGGGCTGCTGCCGTGGTCCTGTGGCCAGGCGGCGCGCCTCGACGAGCTGGCGCCGGAGCGGATCGAGGTGCCCTCCGGGTCCCGGATCCGCGTCGACTACGAGCCGGAGCAGCCGGTGCTGGCGGTCAAGCTCCAGGAGATGTTCGGGGCACGCGTCACGCCAAGCGTGGCGGACGGGCGGGTGCCGCTGCTCGTCCACCTGCTCTCTCCCGCGGGGCGGCCGGCCGCCGTCACGGCCGACCTGGCCTCCTTCTGGGCGGAGGGCTACCGCGGCGTGCGGGCCGAGCTGCGCGGGCGCTACCCCAGGCACCCGTGGCCGCAGGACCCCGCCACCGCGCAGCCCACCCGGCGCACCAGTCCCCGCGGGCGGTCGTCGTGAGGCTGCCGCGGAGTGCCGGCGGCGGCAACTCGGACTAGCTGCCCACGCCTTCCGGCTGCCCGCGGCCGGTGGCCGTGGCCTCCTCGGCACCGGCGGTGCCGCCGGGGCCGCCACCGCCCGCGCCGCCTCCACCACCGCCACCGCCGCCCGGGCCGCCGTCGTCGTCCCCGCCGCCCGCGGCCTTCGCCCCGTCCGCTGAACCGCGACCGCGGGCGCGGGCCTCCAGGGTGAGGGAGAGGGCCAGCAGCGCACCGCCCAGCACGAGGAAGCCCCAGGGCAGGTAGGACGTCAGGGCGAGCACGAGCCGGCGCTGGGAGGTGACCAGGTCGACGGCCTCGGCCTGGAAGTCGGGGCGCATCTTCACGTGCCCGGCGAACGCGGTGAGGGGCTTCTTGTCCGGCTGGTCCTTCCAGCGCATCTCCTCCTTGTGGATCTCCTGCCCGTCCACCGGCGCGCCCGTGACGGGGTCGACCCAGAACATCCTCTTGGTGGTGTACCAGCGCTCAAGACCGATCTGTTCGACCGTCTCGGGGGTGGCCCCCAGCGGCAGCTTCTTGGGGACCTTCACCTTGGTCCAGGGGATGGTCTGCTCGAAGTAGTAGGTCTCCAGCCCTTGCACGGTGCGGGTGCCCTTGTAGTGGATGGGCGCGGAGGTGCGGGTCTGGAAGTCGAAGTACGCGTAGTCGCGCTTCTCGACCAGGAACGGCCACTTGTACTCGATGCCCTCGCGGCGCACCGTGTCGTGGTCGACGTGCTCACCCTCGGTGTGCACCGGCTCCTGGGAGTGGGCGTCGAAGACGTACCGCTCCGGGATGCGGGAGACCATCTTGCCCTTGTCGTCGGCGACGTAGCTGAGCGTGTCCCACACGACGACGTCGCGCCCTGTGCGGTCCTTCACCTTCTCGGCGGCCTCCACGTTGCCCTTGAGCGTCTGCACGATGCTGACCTTGGGCACCTTCTTCGACTGCATGGTGGCGTAGTCCAGAAGGGTCGCGTTCTTCGCCTCCAGGACCATGGACTGGTACTGGCTGGGCGGAATCTTCGCCAGCCGCGGGAAGGCGTACCAGCGGATCAGCGGTGAGAGCGCGGCGAAGAAGACCGCGAAGGCCAGCAGGACCAGGCTCGCTCTGCGGCGCATGCTGCCTCCCTGCCTACGGGCGCTCGGGGACGGTGGTGTGCAGGGGCTCTTTCGAGGTCTCGCCGGGCGGGACGCCCGTCGCCGTGATCGCGAAAACGAGGGCGAGGGCGGCCACCAGTCCGATCCCGGCGGCGATGAGAGCACGCATGTCCACCTCCCGGTGGGGTGGCCGGCGACGAGGCGGAGCTGACGCCTCGTCAGGTGAGAGCTCGCACCGTAGCAACGCCCGTCCGGGATGGGAACAGTGCGGCGCGCCCCGGTGCCGAGCACCGGGGCGCGCCGCAGGAGGTGGGCCGGCTCAGCCCGTGATCGTGAGCTTCACCGTCACCGTGGCACCGCCGTCGGCGGTGAGGGTGAGGGTGTAGTCGCCCGGCTTGTCGTCGGCGAAGAGCTTTCCGACCTCGGCGACGCCGTCCCCGTTCGTCGTCAGCTTCACCGGGGTGCGCACCGGCTCGTCCTTGTCGTTCTTGAAGTGCGGGCCCTGCTCGGCGTTCTCCAGCGTCGCCGTCACCGCCGTGTTCGCAACCGGCTCGCCCTTACGGGTGGCCTTGACCTTGACCGGCGACTTGAAAGCACCGTTCTTGGGGGCCGTCAGCTCGGCATCGCCAAGGCACGTGACCTTGTCGGCCTGTGCCGCCTTCACCTCGGCCGTGAAGTCGACCGTGCCCAGCTTCTTGCCCGGGACGGTCGCGTGGACGGTGAAGGAACCGGCCGTGGCGCCTGCGTCGAGACGGGGAGCCTCGGCGAAGCCCTTGGCGTCGGTGGTGACGGTCGCCTTCTTGGCGCCACCGTCGAAGGACGCCTCGGTGGCACCGTCGATCGCGAAGTCGACCTTCACGCCCTTGACGCCCTTGCCCTTGGAGTTCTCGACCTTCACCCGCGGGCTCTTGGCGAACTCCTCGCCCGCGACCGCGGAGAAGCTCTTGGTGCCGTCCGCCACGATGGCGTCGGGCGCTGTCGGGTCGGGGGACGGCGTCCCGCCGTCGTCACCGTCGCCGCCGCCGTTGTGGTCGTCGCCACCGCCGGGACTGCCCGGCTTGTCCGGCTCGCTCGGCTTGCCGGGCTTGCCGGGCTTGGACGGCTTGGACGGCGACGTGCCCTTGCCGGGCCCCGATGGGGAGTTGCCCTTGTCGGGGCCGCCGCCGGACTCTCCGAGCCCCGGGGAGGTCGGCAGCAGCGGTCCCTCGGTGTCCGGCACCGAGTGGGTGCCCTCGCGGTAGTAGGCGAACCAGGCCAGGACGGTGCGCAGGTACGCGTCGGAGTTGTTGTAGCTGAGGATCGCGCGGTCCAGATCCGCCTTGGCCGACAGGTCACGGCCGTCCGCGCACAGGTACTGGCCGGCGGCCAGCGCCGCGTCGTACACGTTGTTGGGGTCCTTGCGCCCGTCGCCGTTGCCGTCGGCGCCCCAGCGGTCCCACGTGGAGGGGATGAACTGCATCGGACCGACCGCACGGTCGTATCGCGTGTCGCCGTCCCAGCGGCCGCCGTCGGTGTCCTTGATGTTGGCGAAACCGGCGCCGTTGAGCACCGGGCCGAGGATGGGCCGCAGCGTCGTACCGTCCTTGTCGACGGCGCCGCCGCGTGCCTGGCCCGACTCCACCTTGCCGATGCCCGCGAGCAGTTCCCAGCGCAGACCGCACCCAGGGGTACGCGAGGCGAGCGACTTGGCGGCGTCCTTGTAGGCCTTGAGCACCGAGGCGGGGATGCCCGACTCGTCCCCGGAGCCGCCGGGGGACGCACCCTCGGGCGGGTGGGGGGACTCCAGCGGCGGCAGCTGAGTCTCATAGCTGTCGTCGCCTGGCGAGCGGTCGCCCGCGGCGTCCGCACGGCCCTTGCCGTGGTCGCCGCCGAGTTCCACGCCGGGTGCCTGGGAAGCGGTCAGTGCCGCCATGACGACGGCGGCGATCGCCGTGCCCCCCAGCCCCCTGCGGTATCTGCTGCTGCTCAGCTGGAAGCGGCGCCGGTGTCCCGACGCCTTCCCGGCCTTCTGCTGCGCGGCGTGCCTGCCCCGGTATCGCGCCATAGAGCCGTCCCCGTCCTCTCCCCTTTGGACGCAATCACCCACATCACGGCGACCTTACGGCACGGTAGCCCACAAGTCAGCGGTCAGCGGCCACTTGTGGCGCTTCCGCACCGTCTTCGCCGCCGGTTCACCGCCGCTTTCCGCACCGTTCGCCGGACGCGTCCCCAACGCGCCCGGGGCGGCCTGCGGTTCCCCCGCCGCCCCGGCCCGTGAAAGCCCCCGGCCTCTCCCGGAGAGCCCGCGACGTCAGTGCGCGGCCGACTCCCAGTCCTGGCCGACGCCGACGGACACGTCCAGCGGCGCACGCAGCGCGACGGCGGACGCCATCTCGGCACGCACCAGCTTCTCCACCTGCTCCCGCTCCCCGGGCGCGATCTCCACAACGATCTCGTCGTGCACCTGGAGCAGCATCCGCGAGCGCAGCTGAGCGTCGCGCAAGGCGGCGTCGACCTTGAGCATGGCGACCTTCACGATGTCGGCCGCCGTGCCCTGGATCGGGGCGTTGAGCGCCATCCGCTCGGCCATCTCGCGGCGCTGCCGCTGGTCGCTGGTCAGATCCGGCAGATAGCGGCGGCGGCCCATGATCGTGTGCGTGTAGCCGGTGGCGCGGGCCTCCTCGACCGTACGGCGCAGGTAGTCCCGCACCCCGCCGAAGCGCTCGAAGTAGGTGTCCATCAGGCCCCGCGCCTCGTCCGGGGTGATGCCCAGCTGCTGCGAGAGCCCGAACGCGGAGAGCCCGTAGGCCAGCCCGTAGGACATCGCCTTGATCTTGCGCCGCATCTCCGCGTCGACGGCGTCCTTGCCGACGCCGAAGACCTGGGCGGCGACCGTCGTGTGCAGGTCCTCACCCGAGGTGAAGGCCTCGATCAGACCCGCGTCCTCGGACAGGTGCGCCATCACGCGCAACTCGATCTGGCTGTAGTCGGCCGTCATCAGCGACTCGAATCCCTCACCGACGCGGAAGCCGCGGCGGATGGCCCGGCCCTCGTCCGTGCGCACCGGGATGTTCTGCAGGTTCGGGTCCGTGGAGGAGAGCCGGCCGGTGGCGGCCACCGTCTGGTTGAAGGTGGTGTGGATCCGGCCGTCGGGCGCGATCGTCTTGATCAGGCCCTCGACCGTGGTGCGCAGCTTCTGCTGCTCGCGGTAGCGCAGCATGAGCACCGGCAGTTCGTGCTCGGTCTGGGTCGCGAGCCAGGCCAGCGCGTCCGCGTCCGTGGTGTAACCCGTCTTCGTCTTCTTCGTCTTGGGCAGCCCCAGCTCGCCGAAGAGGACCTCTTGCAGCTGTTTGGGCGAGCCCAGGTTGAACTCGTGCCCCACCGAGGCGTGCGCCTCGCCGACCGCGTGCTGGACGGCGTCGGCGAACTGCTGCTCCAGCCCCTGCAGCCACTCGCGGTCAGCGGCGATGCCCGCGCGCTCCATCCGGGCCAGCACCTTCGAGGTCGGCAGCTCCAGATCGCGCAGCAGGTCGGCGGCGCCCACCTGATCCAGCCTGACCTCGAACGCGACGCCCAGGTCCAGCACCGTGCGCGCCTTGACCATCAGGGCTTCGGCCTCGGCCTGCTCATCGACCCCCAGTGCCAGCTGGCCGTCCGACTCGGCCGTCGGGCCCAGCTCGCGGCCCAGGTACTCCACCGACAGCGCGTCCAGGGCGAAGGAGCGGCGGCCCGGTTTGTCCAGGTAGGCGGCCAGCGCGGTATCCATCCACACCCCGGCCACGGACCAGCCGTGGTCGGCGAAGACCCGCATCAGGGCCTTCGCGTCGTGCATCACCTTCTGCCTGTCCGCGTCGGCCAGCCAGGCGGCGAACGCGCGCTCGTCCCCCTCGGTCAGCTCGGCCGGGTCGAACCAGACCGCGGGGCCCGCGCCGGTGGCCAGCGCGATCTCGCTCACGCTGCCGCTGCCCTGCTTCCACACGTCCACCGTGGCGACGCCGAGCGTGGCCGTGCCGTGCCGCTCCAGCCACGGGGCGAGGGCGTCCGCCTCGACGACGGTGCCGTCCAGCTCGATGCCGGCGGCCGAGGCGGGCTCCTCCTCCTCGGCGGCGGCGCCCGGGTCGGCGGCGAAGAGGCGCTCGCGGAAGTTCTGGTGGCGGAACTCCAGGGCGTCCAGGATGACGGCCAGCGCGTCCCTGTCGTAGGCGACGCGGGTCAGGCCGCCGGGCCCGTCCGGCAGCGGAACGTCGCGGACCAGCTCCGTCAGCCGGCGGTTGAGCAGCACGGACTCCAGGTGCGAGCGGAGGTTGTCGCCCGCCTTGCCCTTGACCTCGTCCACCCGCTCGGCCAGCTCGGCGAGGGAGCCGAACTGGGTGATCCACTTCGTGGCCGTCTTCTCGCCGACGCCCGGAATGCCCGGCAGGTTGTCGGAGGGGTCGCCGCGCAGCGCCGCGAAGTCCGGATACTGCGCGGGCGTCAGGCCGTACTTCTCGGCCACCTTCTCCGGCGTGTAGCGCGTCAGCTCGGAGACGCCCTTGGTGGGGTAGAGCACCGTGACGTTGTCGCTGACGAGCTGGAAGGTGTCACGGTCGCCCGTGACGATCGACACCTGGAAGCCCTCGGCCTCGGCCGCGGTGGCGAGCGTGGCGATCACGTCGTCCGCCTCGTAGCCGTCGATCGCGTAGCGGCGCACCTTCATGGCGTCCAGCAGCTCGCCGATCAGCTCCACCTGGCCCTTGAACTCGTCCGGGCTCTTGGACCTGTTCGCCTTGTACTCGGAGAACTCCGCCGAGCGCCAGGTCTTACGCGAGACGTCGAAGGCGACGGCGAAGTGCGTGGGCGCCTCGTCGCGCAGCGTGTTCGCCAGCATCGAGGCGAACCCGTAGATCGCGTTGGTGGGCTGCCCGGTGGTCGTGTTGAAGTTCTCCGCGGGGAGCGCGTAGAACGCGCGGTACGCGAGGGAATGCCCGTCCATGAGCATCAGGCGGGGCTGTGCCCCGCCGTCCTTCGTCTGCCCGGTCGCCGCCTGTGCCGTCTTCGCTGCCTTCTTAGCCACGGGACCGATCCTCGCATGCGGCTGTGACAACGGCGGGGCACGCCGGTGTGTGGCTGCCGCACCCGGTGCGGTGGCACCATCAGGTGTTATGACGCGTAAGGCTCCCTCCAATGACCCTGTTCAGGACGCGCCCCAGGTGGGGGCGCCCGCGCAGGCGGCGGCCGGGCTGCCCGCCGTCGGGCACTCGCTGCGGATGGCGCGGCAGCAGATGGGGGTGAGGCGGACCGCGCTGACGCTGCTGCGCGTCAACCAGAAGGACGGGTTCGACTGCCCGGGCTGCGCGTGGCCCGAGGGTGACCAACGGCATACGGCGGAGTTCTGCGAGAACGGCGCCAAGGCGGTCGCCGAGGAGGCGACCACCCGCCGCGTCACCCGCGACTTCTTCGCCTCGCACCAGGTCGCCGACCTCGCCGAGCGGTCGGGGTACTGGCTGGGGCAGCAGGGCCGGCTGACCGAGCCGATGTACCTGCCCGAGGGCGGCGAGCGCTACGAGCCGATCAGCTGGGAGGCGGCCTTCGACCTGGTCGCCGAGGAACTGCGGAGCCTTTCGTCACCCGATGAGGCGGTCTTCTACACCTCGGGGCGCACCAGCAACGAGGCCGCTTTCCTGTACCAGCTCTTCGCCCGCGAGTTCGGCACGAACAACCTGCCGGACTGCTCCAACATGTGCCACGAGTCGTCCGGCTCCGCGCTGACCGAGACGCTCGGCGTCGGCAAGGGCAGCGTCCTGCTGGAGGACCTGTACAAGGCGGACCTGATCATCGTCGCCGGGCAGAATCCCGGGACCAACCACCCCCGGATGCTCTCCGCGCTGGAGAAGGCCAAGGCCGGCGGCGCGAAGATCATCACGGTGAATCCGCTGCCCGAGGCCGGGATGGAGCGGTTCAAGAACCCGCAGACCCCCAAGGGGCTGGCCGCGGGCGGCACCCCGCTCACCGACCTGTTCCTGCAGATCCGCCTCGGCGGCGACCAGGCGCTCTTCCGCGCCCTGAACCGCATGCTCCTGGAGCGGGAGGGCGCGCTCGACGAGGGATTCGTCGCGGAGTACACGCACGGCTTCGAGGAGTTCGCGAAGGCCGCCCGCGCCACCGACTGGGACGAGACGGCGGCCGCCACGGGCCTTGAGCACGCCGAGATCGAGCGCGCCTTGGAGATGGTGCTGGCCTCACGCCGCACCGTGGTGTGCTGGGCGATGGGGCTCACCCAGCACAAGCACTCGGTGCCCACGATTCGCGAGGTGGTCAACTTCCTGCTGCTGCGCGGGAACATCGGCCGCCCCGGCGCGGGCGTGTGCCCCGTGCGCGGCCACAGCAACGTGCAGGGCGACCGCACCATGGGCATCTTCGAGCGGCCCGCGCCCGCCTTCCTCGACGCGCTGGAGCGCGAGTTCGGCTTCGCCCCGCCGCGCGAGCACGGCCTCGACGTCGTGCGCGCCATCCGGGCGATGCGCGACGGGCAGGCGAAGGTGTTCGTCGCGATGGGCGGCAACTTCGTGGCCGCCTCCCCCGACACCGAGGTCACCGAGGACGCGATGCGGCAAGCCCGGCTGACCGTGCACGTGTCCACCAAGCTCAACCGCTCCCACTGCGTGACCGGCGCACGGGCGCTGATCCTGCCCACGCTGGGGCGCACGGAACGCGACACCCAGCGCGGCGGCGACCAGTGCGTGACCGTCGAGGACTCCATGGGCATGGTGCACGCCTCCCGCGGACGGCTGGCACCCGCGAGCCCCCACCTGCTGTCCGAGCCCGCCATCGTCGCCCGCCTGGCGCGCGCCACGCTCGGGGACGGTTCCGTCACCCCCTGGGAGGACTTCGAGGGCGACTACGGGCTGATCCGCGACCGGATCTCCCGCGTGATCCCCGGCTTCGAGGACTTCAACGCGCGCGTCGCCCGGCCCGGAGGCTTCGCGCTGCCGCACGCGCCGCGCGACGAGCGGCGCTTCCCCACCGCCACGGGCAAGGCGAACTTCACCGCCGCGCCCGTCGAGTACCCGCGGGTGCCCAAGGGCCGGCTGCTGCTGCAGACACTCCGCTCGCACGACCAGTACAACACCACCGTCTACGGCCTCGACGACCGCTACCGCGGCATCAAGAACGGCCGCCGCGTGGTGCTCGTGAGGAGCGAGGACGCCGAGGCGCTCGGGCTGGCCGACGGCGCGTACGCCGACCTGCGCAGCGAGTGGGAGGACGGGCGGGAGCGGGTGGCGCGCGGATTCCGCGTCGTGCACTACCCGACGGCGCCCGGCTGCGCCGCCGCCTACTACCCCGAGACCAACGTGCTCGTCCCGCTGGACGCCACCGCCGACGTCAGCAACACCCCCGCCAGCAAGTCCGTCGTGATCAGTCTCACTCCGTCCGCGGCCGAGTGACCCCCGCACGGGCATAGGCTCGGACCGGCCGGTCCACTCCCCCGGCCGGCCGAGCGACACGTGGACGGAGCAGCGGCGCATGGGTGAGCGGACCACCACCAAGTTCCCCCAGGAGATCCTGGACCAGTGGAAGGGCTCGGGCCTCGACCTCCCGGCGCTGTTCTCCGCCGGGGCACTGGGCGAGCGCATGGGCCTGGAGATCGTCGAAGCCTCCCCCGAGCGGGTCGTCGGCACACTTCCCGTGGAGGGCAACACCCAGCCGTACGGGCTGCTGCACGGCGGCGCCTCGGCGGTACTGGCCGAGACGCTCGGGTCGGTGGGCGCCATGCTGCACGGCGGCCCCGGCAAGACCGCCGTGGGAGTCGATCTGAACTGCACCCACCACCGGGGCCCGCGCGCCGGGCTGGTGACGGGGGTGGCCACCCCCGTCCACCGGGGCCGCACCATGACCAGCTACGAGATCACCGTCTCGGACGAGCAGGGGCGGCGCGTGTGCTCCGCGCGGCTCACGTGCCTGCTGCGCTGAGTTTCCTCCTGCGGGTCGTGTCCCGGCACGGGGGGTGCCACTTGCCGCAGTGTGCGGGCTGCGGGTGGGGGTGGCTGGTGGGGGCACCTCCCGGCCGAAGGCTGGGGGAGCAGTTCCCCGCGCCCCTCCGGGGCGCGGTCCGCTGAGTTTTTCTCCTGCGCGTCTCGCACCGGCACCGGGGTGCCACTGGCCGCAGTGTGCGGGCCGCGGGTGGAGTGTGGTTTGCCGCGCAGTTCCCCGCGCCCCTTCGGGGCCCCTCTCTACGTCACGGTGCGTGACGCGGCCCTGCCGTGACCTTCACATGATCCGCGCACGCGGCTTTGCGCGGGCACTCACGTGCGTGCTGCGTACGGTATGCGGACCCTCTTCCTGACCCCGATGGGTGACTGCCCGAGCCAACTGCGGCTTCGGGCCGCGAAACGTGTCCGCCATCTTCCCGTCACACACGGAGAGTTGAGGGAAGATCAGTTGGCGGCCTTCCGGTTCCGTGACGGTGATAACAAGAAAGTCACATCATCGACTGGACCTCTGCCCGTCTTCACAGGCTCGCCTTAGAGTCACCGCCAGTCACCGCGCCGCCGGGCGTGCATGACACAGCACCGATCTGTACCCCCGTACGGCCCGGCGCGCGACACGGCCACTCACGCACTCATGCCACGAGGGCCGCGCCTCGGGGAAAGGACTGATCGTGCGTCACCGTTCCTTGCTCATACTCACCACCACCGTCACGGTGGGAGCTCTCACCCTGTCCGCGTGCGGCTCGCGCGACGACAAGAGCGGGGGTGGCGAGGGTGGGGACAAGACCACCGTCGTCATCGGGCTCGACGCACCACTGACCGGCGACCTGTCCGCACTCGGACAGGGCATCAAGAACTCCAGCGAACTCGCGGTCAAGATCGCCAACAAGAACAACGAGGTCGACGGCGTCACCTTCAAGATCCAGGCGCTCGACGACCAGGGCCAGGCCGGCACAGGCCAGCAGAACGCCACCAAGTTCGTCGGCAACGACGAGGTCATCGGCGCCGTCGGCCCCCTCAACTCGCACGTCGGCCAGTCCATGCAGAAGGTCTTCGGCAACGCGAACATGGTGCAGGTCTCCCCCGCCAACACGGCGCCCGAGCTCACCCAGGGCCCCGACTGGCAGAAGGGCAAGAAGAAACGACTCTTCGACACCTACTACCGCACCTGCGCCACCGACGCCGTCCAGGGCCCGTACGCCGCCCAGTACCTGTTCGACAAGCGCAAGTTCAAGAAGGCGTACATCATCGACGACAAGAAGACCTACGGCGCCGGACTGGCGGGCACCTTCACCGACGAGTTCAAGAAACTCGGCGGCAAGGTCGTGGGCACCGACCACATCAACCCCGACGACCGCGACTTCTCCGCCGTCGCCACCAAGGTCGCCAAGTCCAAGGCCGACTTCGTCTACTACGGCGGCGAGTACCCGGCAGGCGCCCCGCTCAGCGCCCAGATCAGCAAGGCGGGCTCCAAGGCACTGGTCGTCGGCGGTGACGCCCTCTACAGCGAGGAATACACCAAGCTCGGCAAGAGGAACGTCGAGGGCGACCTCGCCACCTCCGTCGGAGCGCCGCTGGAGAGCCTCGACACCGCCAAGACGTTCATGCAGAACTACAAGAAGGCCGGCTACAAGCTGCCCTACGAGGCCTACGGCGGCTACGCCTACGACAGCACCAGGGCGGTCATCCTCGCCGTCAAGGCCGTCGTGGACAAGAACGACGGCAAGCTGCCCGACACCATGGACGACGCCCGCAAGCAGGTCACCGAGGCCATGCAGGACGTCACCTTCGACGGCGTGACCGGACAGGTCGGCTTCGACAAGTACGGCGACACCACCAACAAGCAGCTGTCCGTCTACGAGGTCAAGAACGGCAAGCACGAACCCGTGCAGACCGGCACCTTCAAGGAGAGCTGACCGGACCGAGCACCGCCCCACCTTTCAGCGAACAACGGCTGCGCGGGGGCGCTCCGACGCGCCCCCGCGCAGCCGAATCTGACACACCCAAGGAGTCCCCCGGTGCACGGTCTGCCGGATCAGCTGGCGAACGGACTCGCACTCGGCGCGTTGTACGGCCTCATCGCGATCGGGTACACGATGGTCTACGGCATCGTCCAGCTCATCAACTTCGCCCACGGCGAGATATTCATGATCGGCGGCTTCGGCGCGCTGACCGCCTACCTGTGGCTGCCCGACGGAACGGGCATGGCCCTCGCGCTCCCCCTGATGATCCTGCTCGGCGTCGTATGCGCCGTGCTCGTCGCCGTCGGAGCCGAACGCTTCGCCTACCGGCCCCTGCGCGGCGGCCCCCGGCTCTCCCCGCTGATCACCGCGATCGGCCTCTCCCTCGCACTCCAGCAGGCCGTCTGGGCCTTCTACCCGAACGCCAAGAAGGCCCGGCCCTTCCCGCAGCTCGGCGGCGGCGACCTCGACCTCGGCTTCGTCACCCTCTCCCGCGAGGACCTGTTCATCTTCATCTCCGCGCCCGTGTGCATGCTCGCCCTCGGCCTGTTCGTCGCCAAGACCCGCACGGGACGCGCCATGCAGGCCACCTCCCAGGACCCCGACACGGCCAAGCTGATGGGCATCAACACCGACCGCATCATCGTGATGGCCTTCGCCATCGGCGCCGCGTTCGCCGCCGTCGCCGCCATCGCACAAGGCTTCAAAACCGGCGAGGTCAACTTCCGCATGGGCTTCATCGCCGGACTCAAGGCCTTCACCGCCGCCGTCCTCGGCGGCATCGGCAACATCTACGGCGCCATGGTCGGCGGCCTCGTCCTCGGCGTCGCCGAAGCCCTGGCCACCGCCTACATCGGCAACATCCCAGGACTCGAACAGTTCGGCGGCGGCTCGTGGAAGGACGTGTGGGCGTTCGTGCTGCTCATCCTCGTCCTCCTCCTGCGACCCCAGGGCATCCTCGGCGAACGCCTCGCGGATCGGGCGTGATACCCATGACGACACACCACACCGACACCAGCGCGCACACCGCACCGGCAACCACCCGGGCACACCACTCCCCCACGCGCCGAGGGCTCCTCCCCCTCGGCGCCGACCCGCACACCAGCCGCAGGAACGGCCGCGTACTCGTCGGCGCCGGAGCGCTCCTCGCCTTCGTCTCCACGATGCTCGCCTGGACCTGGACCGCCGAGTTCCCCGGCGACCTCACCATCGCCCTCTACCCGGCAGGACTCCAGCTCCTCACCCTCGTCGCCGCCGTCCTGACCGCCGCCCTGCTGCTCGCCTCCGCAGGCGTACGCGGACTGCGCTGGCTCACCCCAGGCGGCAAACACAGCGCACTGCTGCTGATGGCCCTCGCCTCACTCGCCGTCACCTGGTACACCGCAGGCGCCATCGCCGTCGAACTCGGCGGCCTCGTCAACCTCGAACCCGGCATGTGGATCGGCGCCGCAGGCACCCTCCTCGCCGTCATCGGAGCCCTCGCACTCCCCGCCGACCTCGCCCCGGAAACCGGCGACGACACCCGCGAACCCGGGCCATGGGCGCGCCTCACCCACGCGCTCAAAGCACCCTCACCAGGACGCCCCACGCCCCTGCCCGACTGGGCCGAGATCCTCGTGATCTGCGCCTCCTGCGCGCTGGGCCTCTACGTCTTCGCCTACGGCATCGAAGCGGACGGCGGCCCCCCGTTCATCGGCTTCCTGATGATCTCCGCCTTCGGCTTTCCCGCCCTCCAGCGCACCGGGCTGCCCCGCCGGCTGACCGCCCTGACCGCCAAACACCGCGGCGTCACCCTCGCCGCCACCTTCGCCGCCGCACTGCTCTTCCCGATCACCCAGAGCAACGAGGCCTACACCAACATCGCCGTCAGCGTGCTGATCTTCGCCACCGTCGCACTCGGCCTCAACATGGTCGTCGGCCTCGCCGGCATCCTCGACCTCGGATACGTCGCCTTCCTCGGCGTCGGCGCCTACACCGCGGCCCTCGTCTCCGGAGCCGAGACCTCCGCCCTCGGCATCCACGTACCCTTCTGGGCCGCCGTCCTCATCGGCGCCGCCGTCGCCCTCGTCTTCGGCCTCGTCATCGGCTTCCCCTCCCTGCGCCTGCACGGCGACTACCTCGCCATCGTCACCCTCGGCTTCGGAGAGATCTTCCGCATCTCCGTACAGAACCTCGACGGCGACTCAGGACCCAACATCACCAACGGCCCCAACGGCATCCCCAACATCCCCGACCTGGAGCTCTTCGGCTTCAACCTCGGCGAACCCCACACCCTCCTCGGCTTCGAACTCGGCAGATTCGCCAACTACTACCTGCTGATGCTGCTGTTCACCGCCATCGTCGTCACCATCTTCCGGCGCTCCGACAACTCCCGCATCGGCCGCGCCTGGATCGCCATCCGCGAGGACGAGACCGCGGCACGCGCCATGGGCGTCAACGCCTTCCGGCTCAAACTCATGGCCTTCGCCCTCGGCGCCACCCTCGCCGGCATGGCCGGCACCGTCCTCGCCCACGTCGAGTTCTCCGTCAACCCCGAGTCCTACAAGTTCGTCCACACCGCGCCACCCAACTCCGCCTTCCTCCTCATCGCCGTCATCCTCGGCGGCATGGGCACCGTCAGCGGACCCCTCATCGGCGCCGCCCTCCTCTACCTCATCCCGGCCAAACTCCAGTTCATGGCCGACTACCAACTGCTGCTCTTCGGCATCGCCCTCGTCCTGCTGATGCGCTTCAGGCCCGAAGGCCTCATCGCCGACCGCCGCAAACAGCTGGAGTTCCACGAGACGGGACAACTCGACGTCCCCGACGCCACCGCACAGACGACCCCCGGCCTCCCCGGCATCGGCAAGACGGAGGCGTGAGGACCCCATGACGACACCCACCACCACGGCAGCCGAGAACCCCGCACCCCGCGAAGCCGGCAGCGCCGTCCTCGACGCCTCAGGCGTCACCATGCGCTTCGGCGGCCTGACCGCCGTCCGCGACGTGAACCTCACCGTGCGCGCCGGAGAGATCGTCGGCCTCATCGGCCCCAACGGCGCCGGCAAGACCACCTTCTTCAACTGCCTCACAGGGCTCTACATCCCCACCGAGGGAACCGTCAGCTACAAAGGCACCGTCCTGCCCCACCGCTCCCACCTCGTCACCCAGGCAGGCATCGCCCGCACCTTCCAGAACATCCGGCTCTTCGCCAACATGACCGTCCTGGAAAACGTCCTCGTCGGCCGCCACACCCGCACCCACGAAGGCCTCTTCTCCGCCCTCGTCCGCGGCCCCGGCTTCCGGCGCGCCGAACGCCACTCCGAAGACCGCGCCATGGAACTGCTCCACTTCACCGGCCTCGCCGACAAACGCGACCACCTCGCCCGCAACCTCCCCTACGGCGAACAGCGCAAACTGGAGATCGCCCGCGCCCTCGCCAGCGAACCGGGACTGCTCCTCCTCGACGAACCCACCGCGGGCATGACCGCCGTCGAGACCACCGCCACCCGCGAACTCGTCCTCGCCATCCGCGAACAGGGCACCGCCGTCCTCGTCATCGAGCACGACATGCGGTTCATCTTCAACCTCTGCGACCGTGTCGCCGTTCTCGTCCAGGGCCAGAAACTCGTCGAAGGCACCCCGGACATCGTCCAGAACGACGACCGCGTGATCGCCGCCTACCTCGGCACCCCCTTCGAAGGAGAACCCGGCGAAGCGGAGGCGGCCGAGGTCCGCGCGGCGGAAGAGGCGGAAGCCCGCGCCGCGGAAGCGGCCGAGGTCCGCGCCGCGGAAGAGGCCCGGGCGGCAACCACGGCGCAGGCAGCGCAAGCCGACCAGCCGGCGGACGCCCCGGAAGGGAAGGCAGACTGATGGCCCTGCTCGAAGTCGAGGACCTGCGCGTCGCCTACGGCAAGATCGAAGCCGTCAAAGGCATCTCCTTCTCCGTCGAAGCCGGCGAGGTCGTCACCCTCATCGGCACCAACGGCGCCGGCAAGACCACCACCCTGCGCACCCTCTCAGGACTGCTCAAGCCCCTCACCGGAAAGATCACCTTCGAGGGACAGGTACTCAACGGAGTCGGCGCACACAAGATCGTCTCCATGGGTCTTGCCCACTCCCCCGAAGGCCGACGCATCTTCCCCCGCCTCAGCATCGAGGAGAACCTCCAGCTCGGCGCCTTCCTCCGCAACGACACCGACGGCATCGCCCGCGACATCGACAGCGCCTACGAACGCTTCCCCATCCTCGGAGAACGCCGCCGCCAAGCCGCCGGCACCCTCTCCGGCGGCGAACAGCAAATGCTCGCCATGGGCCGCGCCCTGATGTCCCGACCCAGACTGCTCATGCTCGACGAACCCTCCATGGGCCTCTCACCGATCATGATGCAGAAGATCATGGCCACCATCAGCGAACTCAAATCCGCCGGCACGACCATCCTGCTCGTCGAACAGAACGCCCAGGCCGCGCTCTCCCTCGCCGACCACGGACACGTGATGGAGATCGGCAGCATCACCCTCTCCGGCACCGGAGACGAACTGCTGCACGACGAATCGGTACGCAAGGCGTACCTCGGCGAGGACTGAGCACGGGCACGGGCACGGGCTGAGGGGACACCCGCAGGCGCCCCTCAGCCCGTGCCCGCCACTGCCGCCACCGCCGCTACTGCTGCTTCTTGCGCTCCTCGCCGTCCGCGATGACCGCCTCGGCGACCTGCTGCATCGACAGCCTGCGGTCCATCGACGTCTTCTGGATCCAGCGGAACGCCGCCGGCTCCGTCAGCCCGTACTGCGTCTGCAACACGCTCTTGGCCCGGTCCACCAGCTTCCGCGTCTCCAGCCGCTGGGCGAGGTCCGCGACCTCCTTCTCCAGCTCCCGCAGCTCCGTGAACCGCGAGACCGCCATCTCGATGGCCGGCACCACGTCGCTCTTGCTGAACGGCTTCACCAGGTAGGCCATGGCACCCGCGTCACGGGCCCGCTCGACCAGCTCACGCTGGGAGAAAGCGGTCAGCATCAGCACCGGCGCGATGCTCTCCTCGGCGATCTTCTCCGCCGCGGAGATGCCGTCGAGCACGGGCATCTTCACATCGAGAATGCACAGGTCGGGCCGGTGCTCGCGGGCCAGCTCCACGGCCCGCTGCCCGTCGCCCGCCTCGCCGACGACGGTGTAGCCCTCCTCCTCGAGCATCTCCTTGAGATCCATCCGGATCAGGGCCTCGTCCTCCGCGATCACGACCCGCCGCGTCGCCGGAGGCACGTGCGCGCCACCGCTCGCCTCGGCAGCCGCCTCCACGGGCTCTGCACTCTGGACACTCTCAGACTCGGGGACGTCCGCGGCGCTCACTGGGCTCCTCGTTTCCGCACAGGTGGGACACACGAGCCTACCCAGGTCCTGTAAAGTAAGAGCACAGCGGGTGGGCGTAAGCCTTCGATTCCACTGGCCCCGGTAGTCCAATTGGCAGCAGACGATGGATTCAAAACCCATACAGTGTCGGTTCGAGTCCGACCCGGGGCACTTTACCTTCATTTCTAAGGCGTCAAGCGCGGGCGCATCATCTCACCCTTTCGGGCTAGCGGGCCCGCCTTCTCGCTCCTGAGTCGAACGGACAGTCCCATCCTGTTCGCATGTACGACCTCGCGACGAGGAAACACGCCCTTGCCCTCGTAGCCCAGGGCCGCAGCCTGAACTCGGTGAGCCGACAGACCGGCGTCTCCCGATGGTGCCTGCGCCACTGGCAACAGCGGCTCCATCCCAAGCAGCGCTACGCCGCCTGCGCCCGGTGCACCTCCCCGCCCGGCCTCCCCTCCGATGCCGCCGCCTACAGCTACCTCCTGGGCCTCTACCTGGGCGACGGGTGCATCAGCCGGCTCGCCCGCACCCACATGCTCCGGGTCGCCTGCGCGGACGCCTGGCCCGGCCTCATCGACGCCTGCGAGGACGCCATGCGTCGCGTACGCCCACAGAACCACGTCTTCCGCGTCCAGCGCCCCGGCTGCGTCAACGTCACCGCCTACTCCAGCCACTGGCCTTGCCTCTTCCCCCAGCACGGCCCCGGAAAAAAGCACCAGCGCCGCATCGAGCTGGAGCGCTGGCAGCAGGAGGTCGTCGGCGCACACCCCTGGGAGCTGGTACGCGGCCTCGTGCACTCCGACGGCTGCCGCATCACCAACTGGACCACGCGCACGGTCGGTGGCCGACCCAAGCGGTACGAGTATCCGCGCTACTTCTTCACCAACTCCTCGGAAGACATCGTGCGGCTCTACACCCGGACGCTGGACGGGCTCGGCGTCGAGTGGACCAGCACCCGGCACCGCAGCGGCGGCGACTCCGTCTCCGTCGCCCGCCGCACCTCCGTAGCCCTCATGGACGCGCGCATCGGCCCCAAGTACTGACGCACCGGTGCCCACGGGTCGCGTCTGGGGCACTATGGCGCGCATGGTCGTGTTGACGCGTGCGGAAGCGGAGAGCCGGGCTCGGGCGGTCAGGGTCGAGCGGTACGGGGTGGATCTGGATCTGACGCGGGGGGAGGAGGTGTTCGCTTCCACGACCGTGGTGCGGTTCGCCGTGCTGGAGGCGGGGGTGGACACCTTCGTGGAGGTGCGGCCCACGCGGCTGGTGGGGGCCGAGCTGGACGGGCGGGCGCTCGATCCGGGCGAGCTTGCCGAGGGGCGGTTGCCGCTGCGCGGCCTGGCGGCGGGGGAGCACGAGCTGCGGGTCGAGGCGTTGATGCCGTACTCGCGGCTGGGTGAGGGCATGCACCGGTTCACGGATCCGGAGGACGGCAACGCGTACGTCTACACGATGTGCTGCATGACGGACGCTCCGCTGGTGTTCGCGTGTTTCGACCAGCCGGATCTGAAGGCGTCGTTCGCGGTGTCGGTGACGGCGCCCGAGGGGTGGACGGTGCTGGGGAACGGGGTGGCGGCCCGTAGCGGGGAGGGCGGGCGGTGGGAGTGTGCGCCGACGCCGCCGATCAGTACGTATCTGATGGCGGTGGCGGCGGGGCCTTTCCACTCGGTGCGCACGGAGCACGCGGGGCTGCCGTTCGGGCTGCATGTGCGCAGGTCGCTGGGGCCGTATCTGGAGGCGGATGCGGCGGAGCTGCTGGAGATCACGCGGCGCTGTTTCGACCGGTATCACGAGCTGTTCGAGGAGCCGTATCCGTTCGACTCCTACGATCAGGCGTTCGTGCCGGAGTTCAACGCGGGGGCGATGGAGAATCCGGGTCTGGTGACGTTCCGGGACGAGTTCGTCCACCGGTCGGCGGTCACGGACACGGAGCGGCAGACGCGCGGCATGGTGATCGCGCACGAGATGGCGCACATGTGGTTCGGCGATCTGGTGACGTTGCGCTGGTGGGACGACATCTGGCTGAACGAGTCGTTCGCGGAGTACATGGGGTATCAGGTGCTGAGCGAGGCGACGCGGTTCACGGACACGTGGACGGATTTCGCGGTGGCGCGGAAGAGCTGGGGTTACGACGCGGACGAGCGTCCTTCGACGCATCCGGTGGCGCCGGATCCGGAGGGGGTGCCGGACACGGCGACGGCGTTGGGCAACTTCGACGGGATCAGCTATGCGAAGGGGGCTTCGGCCCTGCGTCAGCTGGTGGTGTGGCTGGGTGAGCGGGATTTCCTGGCGGGTATCAACGACCATTTCGCGCGGCACCGGTTCTCGAACGCGACGTTGGGGGATTTCCTCGATTCGCTGGCGCGTGCCTCGAAGCGGGACGTGCGGGGGTGGGCGGAGTGCTGGTTGCGGACCACGGGTGTGGACACGCTGGTGCCGCGGGTGGGCGAGTCGGAGGACCGGCGCTGGTATGTGGATGTGGAGCATGTGGGCCGCCGTCCGCACCGGCTCGCGGTGGGGCTCTACGACCGGGCGCCGGCGGACGAGTCGCGGTTGGTTCTGCGGGAGCGGCTGGAGCGGGACGTGCCCAGGGACGGTGGCCGGTTGACGATGACGCTGGATGGGCCGCGTCCGGATCTGGTGCTGGTCAATGACCTGGATTTCACGTATGCGAAGGTGCGTCTGGATCCGGTGTCGTGGGGTTCGGTGCGGTCGGCGCTGTCGGGGCTGCCGGGGCAGTTGTCGCGTGCGGTGGTGTGGAACGCGGCGCGTGACATGGTGCGGGACGCGGAGTTGGGGCCGTTGGAGTACGTGCGAACGGCGCGGGAGCATCTGCCGTTCGAGTCGGACAACGCGGTGGTGCAGGGGGTGCTGGCGTTCGCGCGGGGGCAGGCTGCGGACCGTTTCCTCGCGGGCGAGGAGCGCAGCGAGGCGTTGGGGCTGCTGTCGGAGCTGTGCCGTGATCTGCTGTCGTCCACGTCGGACGCGTCCGCGGGGACGGGCGCGCCCTCGGGTGCGGGCGCGTCCTCAGGTGCGGACGCCTCCTCGGGTGCGGGTGCGTCCTCGGGTGCGGACGCCTCCTCGGGTGCGGACGCGTCCTCGGGTGCGGGTGGTGGTGCCGGCTTGCGGTTGACGGCTGCTCGGTACTTCATCGACTGTGCGACGTCGCCTGGGGAGTTGGCGGAGTGGTGGGCGGCGGGTGAGGTGCCCGGTGGGGGCCCGGTGCTGGATGTGGAGTTGCGGTGGCGGCTGCTGTTGCGGTTGTCGGTGCTGGGTGCGGTGGGCGTCGCGGACATCGAGGAGGCGCGGGCGGCGGACGCGGGTGCGCGGGGTGAGGAAGCGGCCGCGCGGTGCCGGGCGGCGCTGCCGGACGCGGCGGCGAAGGAGGCGGCCTGGGAGGCGATGTTCGGTCCTGGTGACGCGCTGTCGAACTATCTGTTCACGGCGACGGCGCAGGGTTTCTGGCAGCCGGAGCAGGCGGGGTTGCTGGCGGGGTTCCCGGCGCGGTACTTCGCCGAGGTGGTGCCGTTGGCGGCGCGGCGCGGTCCGGCGTTGGCCGAGGTGGCGGGGCGGTACGCGTTTCCGGCGGCGTTCGTGGACGAGGAGACGCTGAGCCTGGGTGAGGAGTGTCTGACGCGGCAGGAGATGGTGCCCGCGTTGCGGCGTCGGCTGGAGGATCAGCTGGATGATCTGCGGAGGGCGCTGGGGGTGCGTACGGCGGTGGGGTGAGCAGGCGGGGCCGGGGAGGCGGGCTACCACCTTCGGGGGAAGTAGGTCGCGGATCGTGGGGTGCGGGGCCGCGCTGCACGTAGGTTAGGTAGGCCTAACCAAGCGTGGCTGCCGGTGCGTTCGGCGGCCACCGTGTACCGAACGAAAGAGCCGTGCCCTATGTCTGCGTTCACCGTCGATGGCCTGCACGAGACCGCTCCCGGCGCCGAGGCGGGCGGTGAAGCGGACGTCGGTCTGCTGGCGGGTGGTGGTGGCGGGCCCGCCGCGCTCCGTCCGTTGCTGGGGACGGTGCTGGCGGCGTTGGAGCGGGGAGCCGTGGAGCGCGGGGGTCCGTTGCCTGCGGGTGGGCCGCGGGAGGTGTCGTGGCGGGTGCGGGCGGCGGCCGGTGCGGTGCTGCCCGAGGTGGGTGCGGGTGCGGGTGCGGCGCTGGACGCACTGGTGGGTGCGGTGGCGGCGGGTGCGGCCGATCCGGCGGAGCCGTTGTGCGCGGCGCACCTGCACTGCCCGCCGTTGGCGGTGGCGGCGGCGGCCGATGTGGCGGCCAGTGCGCTGAATCCGTCGATGGACTCGTGGGATCAGGCACCGGCGGCCTCGACGCTGGAGGCGATGGTGTGCCGGGAGCTGGCCCGGCTGGTCTTCCCTGACGTAGAGGGCGCGGACGGCGCAGCCGGCACGGACGGCGCAGCCGGCGCGATCGACGCGGAGGCGGATGCCGGTGCCCGTTCTGGCCCGGGCACGGACGCGCTCGCGGACACGTACACGGACACGAAAACGGGCGCGGGCGCGGGCCCTGACGCGCTGGTGACGAGCGGTGGCACGGAGGCGAATCAGCTGGGGCTGCTGTTGGCTCGCCAGGCGGCTCGGGCCGTCGGCGGTCAGGTGCGGGTGGTGTGCGGGGCGAACGCGCACCACAGCGTGCACCGTTCGGCGTGGCTGCTGGGTCTGGCGCCGCCTTTGGTGGTGCCGACGCCGCGCGGGGTGCTGGAGCCCGAGGCGCTCGGGGTGGCGCTGGACGGGCTGGAGGGGGCGCCCGCGCTGGTCGTCGCGACGGCGGGGACGACGGACACCGGTGACGTCGATCCGCTGGCGGAGCTCGTCGGGGTGGCGCGCGGTCACGGGGCGCGGGTGCACGTGGACGCGGCGTACGGGGGCCCGCTGTTGTTCAGTGAGCGGCTGCGGGGACGGCTGGCCGGGCTGCGGTGGGCCGACAGCGTCTCGTTCGATCTGCACAAGTTGGGGTGGCAGCCGGTGGCGGCGGGGTTCTTCGCCGTTCCTGACGGGGCGGCGCTGCGTCCGCTGGAGCACTGTGCGGACTATCTCAACGCGGATGACGACACGGAGGCGGGGCTGCCGGATCTGCTGGGGCGTTCGCTGCGGACGACGCGCCGCCCTGACGTGTTGAAGGTGGCGGTGACGCTGCGGGCGCTGGGGCGTGCGGGGATGGCGGGGCTGGTGGAGCGTACGTGTGCGGCGGCGGTTCAGCTGGCGGAGCTGGTGGCGGGCACGGAGGGGTTCGAGCTGTATGCGCGCCCCGCGCTCTCGACGGTGGTCTTCCGTCCGGTGGGCGGGGACGACGCGCTGGTGGCCGGGGTGCGCAGGCGGCTGCTGGAGCGGGGGCAGGCGGTGCTGGGCCGGGCTTCGCTGGGGGGCGGCCTGTGGTGGAAGGTGACGTTGCTGAACCCGCTGGTGGCGCCGAGTGATCTGGCGGCGCTGGTGAAGCTGGTGGAGGAGGCTGTGGAAGAGGCCGTGGTGAAGGAAGCCGTGGCGGAGGAAGCCGTGGTGGAGGGGGCGGACGCGTGAGGGGGGCACAGGAGGCGGCGCGGGTGGCTGTCGCGGAGGAGCCTGAGCCGCTGGATGTGGCGGGGGTGGGGCTGGGCCCGTTCAATCTCTCGTTGGCGGCGCTGGGTGACGGGGTGCCGGGGTTGCGGGCGGCTTTCTACGAGCAGCGGTCGTGTTTCCGCTGGCATCCGGGGCTGCTGATCGAGGGGGCGACGCTTCAGGTGCCGTTTCTGGCCGATCTGGTGACGTTGGCGGATCCGGCGAGCGAGTGGTCGTTTCTGCGGTTTCTGCGGGAGCGGGAGCGGTTGTTCCCGTTCTATTTCGCGGAGCGGTTCCACATCGAGCGCGCGGAGTACGACGCGTACTGCCGGTGGGTGAGCGAGAACGTGCCGGGGCTGTATTTCGGGCATCAGGTGGACGCGGTGCGCTGGGATGCGGAGCGGGGGCTGTTCGAGGTCGATTTCACGCAGGTGGACGCCCGGGGTGAGGCGGCGGCGCTGGGCAGGTCGTTCGCGCGGAACCTGGTGTTGGGCATCGGTACGGCTCCGTGTGTGCCGGAGGGGTTGCGGCCGCAGGCGGAGGATCCGGCGGTGCCGGTGTACCACTCGGCGGAGTATCTGGCGCACCGGGAGGAGTTGGCCGCGGCGGAGCATGTGACGGTGGTGGGTTCGGGCCAGTCGGGTGCCGAGGTGTTCTTGGATCTGTTGCGGCGGCGTCCGGTGGGGCGTGAGGGGCTGCACTGGTTGACGCGCAGTGCGGGTTTCGCGCCGATGGAGTACAGCAAGCTGGGTCTGGAGCATTTCACCCCGGATTACACGCGCTATTTCCACGGTCTGTCCGAGCGGGTGCGGGAGGGGCTGTTGCCGCGGCAGTGGCAGTTGCACAAGGCGGTGGATGTGGAGACGTTGGCGGCGGTGCACGACGAGCTCTATCGCCGGGCGTTGGCGCTGGACGGCGGCTGGCCTGAGGCGGTGCTCACTCCGGGGGTGCGCGTGTGTGCGGTGGAGGGGCCTGGCGGGGGGCGGTTGCGGCTGCGGCTCGACCACGCCGAGCAGGGTGAGCGTGCGTGTCTGGCGACGGACGCGGTGGTGTTGGCGACGGGGTACGCGGAGCGTCCGGCGGGCGGGTTGTTGGGGGCGCTGGAACCTTATCTGCGGCGGGACGGTGCGGGGCGGCCGCTGGTGGACGAGGAGTTTCGGATGGTGCTGGACCCCGCGGTGACGGGTTCGGTGTTCGTGCAGAACGCGGAGCGGCACACGCACGGGGTGGGTGCGCCCGATCTGGGGCTGGCGGCGCATCGCAGCGCGGTGATCCTGAACGCGTTGACGGGCCGTGAGTGTTATCCCCTGCCGGGGCGTACGGCGTTCACGACGTTCGGGTTGCGCGGTGGCCGTTCGGGGGCGGGTGCGGCGGGGCGGTCTGCCACAGTGGGCGTATGACTGAGATATCCGGTGGCCCGCTGTCGCCCGACTCGCCGTCGTCGTCCGGTTCCGAGCAGGGTGGGGGCGGCCCGGGTGGCCTGGCCGCCGGTTGCGGGGACGCGTCGGCCGTTCCGTACGGCACACCGCGGGCGCCGCGGGTGGCGGTGCGCGGGGAGGCGAGTGTGGAGTTCGATCCGGAGTACGCGCGGATCGATGTGACGGTCTCCGCGCGCGGCACCGACCGGCGGACGGCGCTGGAGGATCTGACGCGGCGCAACGCGCGGGCGCTGGAGCTGGTGCGGGGGTACGGCGACGCGGTGGAGAAGCTGTCGACGGGCACGTTCAGTGTGCAGCCGCAGCTGAGCGACAAGAGCCGCAGGGAGCGGGTGCACGCCTATCAGGGGCGGGTTCGGCTGAATGCGACGGTCACGGATTTCACGGTGCTGGGTGAGCTGACGTCGCGGCTGGGGGATCTGGAGCTGACGCAGGTGGAGGGCCCGTGGTGGGGGCTGTGGCGGGACTCGCCCGCGCATCGTGAGGCGCGGCAGCAGGCGGTGCGGGAGGCGGTGACGCGGGCGCGGGAGTACGCGGAGGCGGTGGGTGCGGGCCTGGTGGCGCTGGTGGAGCTGGCGGATCTGGGTGCGGAGAGCGCGGCGCCGCAGCTGCCGGCGGCGCCGGGAGCCTCCTTCCGCGGGTACGGGGGGCCCGCGGGGCCGCCGCCCGAGCTGGATCTGGAGCCGCAGCGGCAGACGGTGCGGGCGCACGTGAACGCGCGTTTCGTGATGAGTGTGCCGCGTCTCGACTGACGAGACGGGGAAGCGTTTTCCGGCGCTCATCAGAGCGAGCGCGCGCGCAATTTATTAGTTGTCTTCGAGGATCAATGTCCTTTCGGTAAAGGCCGGTTGGACAATTGCCGGGCGACGGAGCTGTACGCGTCGGTAACTCGTAGGGTCGACCTATGCGCCGAGCAAAGATCGTCAGCACCTTGGGACCGTCGACCGACTCGTACGAGCAGATCAAGACGCTCGTCGAGGCGGGAATGGACGTCGCCCGGTTCAACATGAGCCACGGAACACACGCCGAGCACGAGGAGCGCTACCACCGGGTGCGCGCGGCCTCTGAGGAGACGCAGCGGAGTGTGGGGGTGCTGGCGGACCTTCAAGGTCCGAAGATCCGGCTGGGCCGTTTCCGGGAAGGGCCTGTACTCCTTGAACGGGGCGACGAGTTCGCGATCACCGTCGAGGAGGTCGAGGGCGACCGCTCGGTGTGCGGTACCACCTACGAGGGGCTGGCCGCCGATGTGACCGCCGGGGAGCGCATCCTGGTCGACGACGGCCGCGTCACCCTCGAGGTGACCCGCGTGGAGGGCACGGTCGTGCACACGCTGGTCGTCGAGGGCGGCATGGTCTCCGACCACAAGGGGCTCAACCTGCCGGGCGTCGCCGTCTCGGTGCCGGCGCTCTCCGACAAGGACGTGGCGGACCTGCGCTGGGCGCTGCGCACGGGCGCCGACATGATCGCGCTCTCGTTCGTGCGCAGCGGGCACGACATCAAGGACGTGCACCGGGTCATGGCCGAGGAGGGCCGGTGGCTGCCCGTCCTCGCCAAGGTGGAGAAGCCGCAGGCGGTGGCGAACCTGGAGTCGATCGTCGACGCCTTCGACGGCATCATGGTCGCGCGCGGTGACCTGGGCGTGGAGATGCCGCTGGAGCAGGTGCCGCTGGTGCAGAAGCGGGCGGTCAAGCTGTGCAGGCGGAACGCCAAGCCGGTCATCGTGGCCACCCAGATGCTGGACTCGATGATCGAAGCGTCCCGTCCGACGCGCGCCGAGGCCTCCGATGTGGCCAACGCGGTGATGGACGGCACCGACGCCGTGATGCTCTCCGGTGAGACGAGCGTGGGCAAGTATCCGACGGAGACGGTGCGCACGATGGGCCGGATCGTGGAGGCGGCGGAGGAGGAGATGCTCGCCAAGGGCCTGCCACCGCTGACCGAGAGCAGCAAGCCGCGCACCCAGGGCGGCGCGGTGGCCCGCGCCGCCGCCGAGATGGGCGACTTCCTCGGCGCGAAGTTCCTGGTGGCCTTCACGCAGTCAGGCGACACGGTGCGCCGGCTGTCCCGCTACCGCTCCCCCATCCCCGTGCTGGCGTTCACGCCCGACCAGGCGACCCGCTCGCAGCTCAACCTGACCTGGGGCGTGGAGGCCTTCCTCGGCCCGACGGTGCAGTCCACGGACGAGATGGTGGACCAGGTCGACGAGATGCTGCTGAAGCTGGGCCGGTGCGACCACGGCGACCTGGTCATCATCACCGCGGGCTCCCCGCCCGGCGTCCCGGGCTCCACGAACCTGGTGCGGGTGCACCGCCTGGGCGAGGAGGACTGCTGAGGGCGGTCCGCGCGCCGCGCGGCGAGAAGGGCCGCTGAGCGCTCCTCGCCGCCGCGGCAGTCCCCCGCCCCGTCCGGCGTAGGGTCTGGCGCATGGATCCGAACGAGCCGCTGTTCAAGCACAATCCCCGCAGGGGCTTCAACCAGAACCGCCATGTCCTCAACTGGAAGAATCCGACGGGGCGGTTCCTGATCGTCCTGTTCTGGGTCGGGGCCGTCGTCATCGGGCTGCTGGCGCTCACGCACGCCGGGCCGTTCGCCCCGCCGCCCGAGTCGAGCCCCTGACGGGTTTGCGGGCTCAGTGCGCCCCGGGGGCGTTCGCTCGCCCGCCGGGCGGGACGCCGTCGGCGATCTGCTCGTGGTGGCGGATGACCTCCGCGATGATGAAGTTGAGCAGCTTCTCCGCGAAGGCCGGGTCGAGTTTGGCGTCCTTGGCCAGACCGCGCAGCCGTTCGATCTGGCGGGACTCGCGGGCCGGGTCGGCGGGGGGCAGGTCGTGGTCGGCCTTGAGCCTGCCGACGCGCTGCGTGCACTTGAAACGCTCCGCGAGCATGTGCACGACGGCCGCGTCGATGTTGTCGATGCTGTCCCGCAACGCGCCCAGCTCCGCCCGCACGGACGCCTCGGCCTGCTCGATATCGCTGCTGCTCATCGCCCGAGCTTAACCGTCACCGCCCTCGCGCTGCGCGCCCCGGGCCCGGCATCCCAGGTGCTGGACAGGGGCGGTGTGACCCACGGAACAGACAGGTTCGGACAGGTACGTCTACGCTGCGGACATGTCCGAACAGGCACACAAGCACCACCGGGTGGCGCGCATCCTGAGCCGGGAGATCAGGGGCGGCGCCCTGCCGGACGGGAGCCGGCTGCCGGGCGAGCACGCGCTGACCGAACGGTTCTCCGTGAGCCGCTCGACCGTGCGGGCCGCCCTGCGTTCCCTCGCCGACGAGGGCCTGGTGCGCACCCACCCCGGCATCGGCTCCTTCGTCAGCTTCGACGGCGCCCCGCTGGACAACCGGCACGGCTGGAAACAGGCGCTGACCGAGCAGGGCGGCGTCACGCCTTCGACGACGGTGCTGCGCCTGGAGGCCGTACGCGACCCCGCCCTCGGCGCGGAACTCGGCCTGGGGAGCGACAGGTTCCTCGCCGTCGACCGGATGCGCTCCCTCGCGGACGGCGCGCGGGTCTCCCTCGAACGCAGCCGCGTGCCGCTCTCCCGGGGGCTGGAGGAGGTGCCGCGCACCGGCCTCGTCGACGGGTCGCTGACCGCGACCCTGGCCGCGGTCGGTCTCGTGGTCGCCTCCGGAGAGCAGCGGGCCACCGCCGTACCGCTGGACGCGGCCGACGCGGCCCAGTTGCGGCGACCCGCGGGCACCTCGTTCCTGCGGGTCACCCGCATCGGGCGCTCCCCCGAAGGGACCGTCCTCGAACACGTGGTCA
This sequence comes from Streptomyces tubbatahanensis, assembly GCF_022699385.1. Taxonomy (NCBI): domain Bacteria; kingdom Bacillati; phylum Actinomycetota; class Actinomycetes; order Kitasatosporales; family Streptomycetaceae; genus Streptomyces; species Streptomyces tubbatahanensis. The sequence continues at coordinate 1,834,536 of NZ_CP093846.1, forward strand.
GCCTGCTCGACCCCGCACGATTCGAACTGCGCACCAGCTTCGGCGACCCCCACTGACCTCCACAGCCCACACGACGGACACGGCCTCACCCGGCAGGGCACGACAGACACGCGCACGACAGACACGCGCACGACCCACCAGCACGACCGAGAAGGACAGCGGCCCCTCATGCACCATCCCCCGCCCCCACCGCACCACCCCGCCACCGACCGCGCGCTGGGCGCCCTGTGGGGGCTCGCCCTCGGAGACGCGCTCGGCATGCCCACCCAGATCATGTCCCGCGACGCGATCGCGGCCCGCTTCGGCGAGGTCACCGGCTTCGAGGAGGGCCCGCCCGACAACCCGGTGGCGGCGGGGCTGCCCGCCGGGAGCATCACCGACGACACCGACCAGGCCCTCCTCGTGGGCCGGCTGCTGGCCGACGGCGGCGGTCGCATCGACCCCGAGGAGTTCGCCCGCGCCCTGCTGGCGTGGGAGGCGCAGATGAAGGCGAAGGGGTCCTTGGACCTGCTCGGGCCCTCCACGAAGGCGGCGCTGGACGCGGTCACGCGCGGGGTGCCGGTCGCCGAGGCCGGCAGGTCGGGGACGACCAACGGTGCCGCCATGCGCGTCGCCCCTGTCGGCGTGGCCTTCCCCCCGCGGCCCCTCGAGACGTTCCTCGACCGGGTCGTGGAGTCCTGCCAGGTCACGCACGACACCACCATCGGGATCGCCGCGGCGGCGGCCGTCGCCGCTGCGGTGAGCAGCGCGGTGGACGGCGCGACGCTCGACGAGGCCATGGACGCGGCCGAGACCGCCGCGGCGGCGGGCGCCCGGCGCGGCCACTGGGCGGCGGGCGCCGACATCGCGACCCGTATCCGCTGGGCGCGGCGCACGGTGGCCAAAGTGCCCGAGGACGAGGCCGTCCGGCTGATCGGGGCGCTGATCGGTACCAGCGTCGCCAGTCAGGAGTCGGTGCCCGCGGCGTTCGCGGTGCTCGCCCTGGCAGGTGACGACCCGTGGCGGGCCTGCGTGCTGGCCGCCAACCTGGGCGGCGACTGCGACACCATCGGTGCCCTGGCCGGTGCCGTCTCCGGCGCGGTGGCGGGCCTGAGCGGGCTGCCCGCCGACGCGGTGGGGACGCTGCGCACCGTCAACGGGCTGGACATGGAGCCGCTCGCGGCCCGGCTGTTGGAGCTGCGCGGTGCGCCCCCGCCCGCGGGTACCGCCTGAGGGCGGGGCCCCAGAGCGCCGCAGTGCGCCGCAGTCCGGGCCGCACCGCATACGTCATCGCCGGTCTTTTGACCGAGCACGACGGCCGGCGCCCGGACCGGGCGCGACGACGGCGGCCCCACGGGCGCGTCCCCACAGGCGCGTTCCGGCGGGCCCACCCCTGCGGGCGCGTCCCCGCGGGCCCGTCCCGGTGGGCCGCGTGTGGCGGCCGCGCCAGAGCCGGCCGTACGCGTCGGCTCACACCGCCCCGGAGGGCACCTCTCGCCGGAGAAGCCCTCTCCCCCCCCGTCCGCGGGGAGCACCGCTCCCCGCCTCTCGCCTCACAAGGAGGTGGCCATGGCTGACTCGAAGAGGAGTGAGCTGGTCGGCGCCGTGGAGACCCGTGGCATCGAGCCGGTGCCCGACACGGAACGGCACGGCCATGCGAGCCAGATGTTCTGGACCTGGTTCGCCGCGAACATCTCACTGCTGGGACTGCCGCTCGGCGCGACGCTGGTCGCGTTCCGCGGGCTGAACATCTGGCAGGCGGTCCTCGTCGCCGTGATCGGCGCCTTCGGCTCGTTCGCGCTGGTGGGCGCCCTGAGCATCGCGGGAAAGCGGGGCGGCGCTCCCGCCCTGACGCTCTCCCGCGCGGTCTTCGGGCGCCGCGGCAACACCGGCCCTACGCTGGTGACGTGGATCAGCCGGGTCGGCTGGGAGACGGTCAACACCACCACCGCCGCCTACGCGCTGCTCTCCCTGCTGGCGATCGTCTTCGGCGCCCCGCACAACACGGTGCTCACGGTGGTGTGCCTGCTGGTCTTCATCGCCTGCACGCTGCTCATCAGCGGTCTGGGCCACGCCACCATCATGTGGATCAACAAGTGGGCCACCTACGTGTTCGGGCTGCTGAACCTGCTCGTCATGGCGTTCCTGGTGGCGACGGTCGACTGGACGAAGGTGGTGCACGCGCCCGCCGCGCCGCTGAGCGCGGTGATCGCGGGTGTCGGCACGATCGCCGCGGGCACCGGTATCGGCTGGGCCAACGCGGGCGCCGACTACGCCCGTTACCTGCCGCGCGCCATCCCGGGCGGGCGGCTCGTGCTGGCCTCCGCGTGGGGCGCGGGCATCCCCCTGGTGCTGCTGATCTCGCTGGGGTCGCTGCTGTCGGCCGGCGACACCTCGCTGGCCGCCGCCTCCGATCCGGTGGCCGCCATCGACGCGATGCTGCCGTCGTGGATGTCGGTGCCGTACCTGATCGCCGCGTTCGGCGGGCTGCTGCTCTCCAACCACCTGTCGGTGTACTCGGCGGGGCTCACCCTCGTCACGCTCGGGGTCCGCGCCAGGCGCACGGTCGCCGTCGGCCTGGACATCGTGCTCACCTTCGCGGGCGGCATCTACTTCATGCTGGTCGCGGGCGACTTCTACGGGCCCTTCACCACTTTCCTGACGCTGCTGGCGGTGCCCATCACCGCGTGGGTGGGCGTCTTCGCCGTCGACATGCTGCGCCGCCGCTCCTACGACGCGGACGCGCTGATGAAGCCGGGGCGCTCGGGGCGCTACTGGTACGACGGCGGGTTCGCCTGGTCGGCGTGTACGGCGTGGGCGGTGGCGATCGTGGTGGGGCTGCTGCTGACCGAGGCGAAGACCAGCGACACCGACGTGTGGTTCTCCGGGCCGCTCTCGCACAGCTGGCTGGGCACCAACGGGCTCGGCTGGGTGGTGACCTTCGTGGTGGCCGCCGTCGTCTACAGCCTGCTGCACCCCCTGGACCGTGCGGTGCGCGCCGAGGCCGCAAGGAGCGCCGCGGAGTCCGGGACGGCGCCTGCTCCCGGGCAGGGAACAGACCCCCTCGACACCACCGCGCAGGGCGCCGAACGCGCCGAGACCACCGGACAGGGGGCTCACCGATGACCGCGCGGCTGCTCCTCGCCGGCAGCGTGCTCGTCGACATGGTGCTGCGCGTGCCGCACCTGCCCGAGCGGGGCGGCGACGTGCTCGCCACGCACGCGGCGCAGACCGCGGGCGGCGGCTTCAACGTGCTGGCCGCGGCCCGCCGCATGGGGCTGCCCGCCGTGTACGGGGGCGGGCACGGCACCGGCCCGCTCGGTGACCTGGTGCGTGCGGCTCTCGCCGCGGAGGGCGTCACCGCGCTGCTGCCCGCGCGCACCGACCGGGACACCGGCTACTGCGTCGCCCTGGTGGACTCCGAGGGCGAGCGCACGTTCGTGACGGCGACGGGTGTCGAGGGAGAGCTGAGCGAGGCCCAGATGCGGGCGGTGGCCCAGGCGCCGCGCCCCGGCGACCTCGTGCAGCTGTCCGGCTACGGGCTGGTACTGGCGGGTGCGGCCGAGCGGCTGGCCGCGTTCGCCACCACGCTGCCCGACGGCGTCACCCTCTGCCTGGATCCCGGACCGCTCGTCGCGGACATCGACCCGGCGCGGCTGGCGCGGGTCCTGGCCCGGGTGGACTGGCTCAGCTGCAACCGCAGGGAGGCGCGGCTGCTGACCGGCCTCGACGACGACGCGGCGGCCGCCGAGGAGCTGGCGGCCAGGCTGCGTCCCGGTGCGGGTGTGCTGGTGCGCGGGGACGCGGACGGCTGCCGGCTGGTGGCCGGCGACGGCGGCGCCGTCCACGTGCCGGGGCGGCCCGTGGAGGCCGTGGACAGCAACGGGGCGGGCGACGCCCATGTCGGCGCGTTCCTGGCCCTGCTGGGGCGGGGTGCGGGGCCGCTGGACGCGGCGCGCGGCGCGAACGTGGCGGCGTCCGTGGCCGTCACCCGTCGGGGCCCGGCCACCGGGCCCACCGCAGCCGAGGTCGCCGCCCTGCTGGACGCGGACGATCCGCTGGCCCCGCTGCTGACGGACCGCTCCTGACGCCCGGCCCCGGCCGGCGTGCGGCGGCCGCGGGGCATCCGGGGCGGGCTGCCGGTCAGGTGCCGAGCCGCGGGAGCATCGGCGGGTGGTCGGGGTCGGGGACGTGGGAGGCGTAGCCGCCGGGGACGGTGCGGGACTGGGTGGCGCGGAAGTGGACGGGGGGCGCGCCGACGCGGCGGGTGAACAGGCGGGAGAAGTAGGCGGGGTCGTCGTAGCCGACGCGGCGGGCGACCGTGGAGACGGGCAGGTCGGTGCCGGCCAGCAGTTCCTTGGCGCGGCCCAGGCGGATGCCCAGCAGGTAGTCCTTGGGGCTGCATCCGGCGCTGCGGCGTACGGCGGTGCGCAGTTCGGCGGCGGTCATGCCGTGGCGGGCGGCGTGTTCGGCGACCGACAGGGGCAGGAAGGCGTCGCGGGCCAGGGCCTGGAGGACGGGCGCGCCGTCGGCGGTGGTGTCGGCGCGGGAGCGGCGCAGCGCGACGAGGAGTTCGTGGACGGCCGCGGCGGCCTCGATCTCCAGCAGCGGGTTGCCGGGGCGGGCGGCGCGGGCGATGCGGGCGATGGCGGCGCGGGCGGGTCCGGCGTCGCTGAGGGGGACGAGGGGGCGGCCGGGTTCGATGCAGCCCAGTTCGGTGTAGGCGGTCAGGGCGGACCCGGTGAAGTCGACGAAGCTCTCGTCCCAGCCCTCCTCGGGGTCGGCGCCGAAGTGGTGCGGCACCCCCGGGGTGATCCACAGCAGCGCGGGGGCCACCACGTCGTGGCGGCGGCCCCCGGTCTCCTTGCGGCTCTCGGCGGTGCCGGGGACCTCGCACCAGCCGCGCCCCGCGCTGATGACGATGGCGACGTGGTGGTCGAGGACGCGCGGTCCCACGGGGGGCAGCGCGCCGTGCTGCATCCCGACGCCGAGGCAGACCAGGCCGAGGCGGTGGTGAACGGGCCCGGGGGTGAAGTACCGCATCCAGGACTGGTACCGGTGCTCGGTCACCGCACGCGCTCCCCTCACTCGTTCAGGGAGCAGCGTACGGTGATCACCCCTGGCCGGTCACCGGTCGCGAGCGGAGACGGGGGCGGTCAGTCGGTCACCTCGCTGACGGTGAAGGCGTCCAGCGCGAACTCGGCCTTGCCGTCGTCGCCGACCTTGCGCAGCCCCACCCAGGCCTGTCCTTCCTCGGGCGCGGTGAACTCGTAGGTGTGGGTGGCGGGGCGGGTGGCGACCGGCAGCGGCTCGCGCTGGAGTTCCTTGGCGCCGGGGGTGTCCACGCCGGTGATCCACGCGTACTGGTCCGCCTTCTCGTTCTCGTAGCGGAAGGAGACGCGGTAGGTCTTGCCCGCCTCGAAGCGGACGGTGTGCGGGACGGTGCGGTAGACGAGCCCGGTGTTCTCGCCGCGGGACTTGAGGGACTCGCTTCCGTCGATCACGTCATCGATGGTCTTGCCGTTCCAGCCGCGCTGCGTGTAGGGGGCGTGCCGCTGGGCGATGTGGGTGCGCGGGTCGGTGGAGCCCCCCGCGTCGCCCTTGACGAACGGGCCCCAGCCCTGCGGCACGTGCTCGAAGTCCTCCTGCACCAGGGTCCCGCGCCGCTGGGAGCCGCCTCGCGACGCCGCTTCGGGGAGGGTGGCGGAGACGACGCGTACGTGGTCGAAGCGGACCGGTGCCTCGCCCTTCCCCGCCGTCAGGGCGAGAGTGACCGGACCGCCGCCTTCGGGCACCGTGAACCAGGTCGTCATCCGCTGGAAGCGGGTGCCTTGCTTGAGGTCGGCGGCGACCTGGTTGGCGGCGGTGGAGGTGTCCGTCCAGTTCTCGGCGGTGACGCCGTCCGCTGTGCGGACGGTGAGCGCGGCGCGGCGCCGCTCCCCCGCCTCGTCGCCGACCTGCACCTGCACTGAGGCGGCGTAGGTGCCGGGCTCCAGGCGCCGCAGTCGCTGGCTGACGGAGGCCTCGCCGCCGGGTGTGAGGACGAGTTCGGGGTCGCCGCGCTTGCTGACCTCGACCGCCGCCTTGCCCGCGACCGTCCAGGCCGCCAGGCCGCCGGAGTGGAAGCCGGGGTCGGCCAGCGGGGTGCCCTCGCCCCAGTGGGGCTTCGGCTGGGCGGGGGCGGGCCTGCGGTGGACGACGTAGGGCACCCCGGCTTCGGCGTCCAGGGTGACCCGGCCGCCCGAGACGGCGGCTTCGACGGGTTCGCCCCGCCCGCGCCAGGTCAGCGGGTACACGTGCACCGTGCGGGTGTGCTTCCAGCCCGAGGGCAGCTGCCAGGTGGTGCGGCCGCCGTCCGGGTTGTAGTGGTAGAGCTTCGCCGGGTCGGTGGCCTTGCGCGGCTCCCACGGCAGCAGGTAGACGCCGTCGTCGTAGACCTGCCGTCCCTCGGTGGTGATGCGGCGCTTGCCGCCGGTGTCGGTGACGGCGGTGGCCTCCTCGCCCTCGAAGGTGATCTCGTGCTCCGACCAGGAGCGGATCGGCCTGGCCTGGAGGTACTTGGCGGGGAGGCTGTGCGTCCAGATCAGCGCGTAGAAGGCGTGCCAGTCGGTCTTGCCGCGCCAGCCCTCGTAGTTGCCCATGCGGGCCCCGCCCAGCAGGGTGGGCCACTTGTCGGCGAACACGTCCTTTTGGTGGTTGCGGATGAAGCGGATGAGGCGGGAGTTGATGCCGCGCGAGGTGTCGGCGCCGTAGTCGGTCTCGGTGGCCCAGTGCGACCACAGCGCCGAGCGCTCGAAGCCGTGGCCCCACTCGGTGGCCACGTTCCAGCCCTGGTCGCGAAAGGCGCGCTGGAGCCGGTCGGAGGTCCACCCCGATTCGCGGAAGACGTCGATGTAGAGGGAGGTCAGGCCCTTGTCGGTGTCGTCGCGCAGGTTCTGGAAGCGGGCGATGACGTCCCCGGAGACCAGGTCGCGGCGCTGGTCGATGCGGTAGGACTGGTCGAGCCAGTCCCACTGCTCGTTGTCCTTGTCGACGAGCTTCTCGGAGAAGGCGTGGGCCACCGGGTAGGACTCGGTGACGTTGACGTGCACCGCGAAGTCGGTGTTCCACTTCCTGCCCTTGCGCAGCAGGGTGTTGAGGTCGGCCAGGCCGCCCGCGCGGTCGTTGTAGTTGCCCGCGTAGTCGGGGTGCGCCGAGTCGTGGCCCTCGGACTGGTAGCCCTTGAGGAGGGTGAACTGGCGCAGCCCGTCGGTGGCCAGGTGGATGCGCTTGACCTGGTCGAGGGTGCTCAGGAACGGGTTGGTGGCCTGGCTGGCGAAGTTGAACGGGATGTGCGGGACCACCCGCAGGTGCTGTGCGTCGGCACCGCGCGGGTCGATCATGATGTCGCGCATCGCGATGGCCGCGTCCTGCCAGTCGGCGACGCCGTCGCCGTTGCGGTCGCCGGTGACCACGACGGTGACGTAGGGCAGCGGCTCGGTCTGGTCCGCCGCGGCGGTGGCGGCCCGGTGCGTCCACTGTCCGCAGGTCAGCCGGGTGCTGCGGGCGTCGCCCACCGCGACGGTCTGCCGCCACAGCCGCCCGTTGTCCCAGTCGGCGCCCTCGGTCTTCGACGGCTTGTCGTAGCTGGTGTTCGTCTCGATCGCCGCGGCCAGCTCGCCCGTCGCCACGACGGCGTAGGCGCAGCCGACCGGTGTGTCGTCTGTGGGGGTCTCGCCGGTGAGCTCGATGAGGGTGTCGCCGCTCTTGGCCTTGTCCAGCTCGACGCGGGCCGTGTGGACGACCGGGTCGGGCCGCTGGTCGGAGCGCATCGACAAGAAGGCGAGATGCGGAAGTTCGAGGGTGCCCACCCGTCCTTCCGTGGCTTCCGCCACGCGGGTGACGCGCCAGTGGACGCGGCGGCCCTCGGCCTCGATGCGGACGGTGAGCGCGGTGCCGGTCTCCAGGGTGAGGGTGTAGGTGATCAGGTCGCGACCAGGTGTGCTGGTCACCTCGGGGGTGTGTTCCTCGCCGTCGACCAGGAGCGTCGTTGTGGCCTCCGCCTGGGCGTGCAGGGTGGCGCCCGTCGCACGGTCGGTGTAGTCGACGATGCGGGGAAAGGCCGGGTCGACGCGCACGTCGAGGTCGGGCGTGCGCAGGGTGTGGGTCGCGGAGGTCTTCCTCGCGTCCGCGCGGGCCGGGGCCACCGCGGTGGTGCCCAGCGCCGTGCCGACCCCCGCCACGGCGCCCGCCGCCACCACCGCTCTGCGGGTGACGCCCGCGCTCGCTTCGCCGCTCGTCATGGTTGTGCCCCTCCACTCGGGTCCGCCACCGGTCTCCGCCGCCGGTCTTCGCCGACCCACCCTTGGTGACCTCGTGCGGGCTTGCCCATGGACAAGCGTGGGGTGGTTGTTGGACTTGCGTCACGAGCCTGCGGCGCGGCTCCGCCGGGGGAGGCGGGCGACGGACGGGGGGACGGGGCGCTCAGGCGGGTGGCGGGAAGGATCCGGGCGGCTGGAGGTGCCCCGCGGCGCGCGCGGGTGCATGCTGCTGGGAGACGCTGAGGAACGGCCTCCGGCGTGCGACCGTCCGCGCCCGGCCGATCACCAAGGAGGGACGTGGAGCCTCCCGCCCAGGAGTCCCCGGACGAGGGTCCCGGCTTCGACGGGGTCGCGGCCGCCCTGGTGGACGAGGACGGCCGCATCACCTGGTGGTCGCGGGCCGCGGGGCGGCTGCTGGGCTGGAGCGGCGCGGAGGTCGCCGGCACACCGGCGCGTGACCTGGTCGCCTCCGACGCACCCGCCCTGGCCGGGCCGCACGCCCCCGCCGGAGCCCCCTCCGCCTCCCGGGACGCGGAGACCATCCACCGGCTGCGGCTGCGCCACAGGGCAGGGCACCCGGTACCGGTGACGGTGCGGCTGCTGGCGGCCGACGGGGCGCGGGGGACGCTGGCGGTGGCCGTGGCTGAGGACGTCGTGGGCCCGGGGCCCGCGCCAGGGCCGACGCTGGTCCGCGCCCTGCTCGAACAGGACCGGGTGCCCGTGGCCCAGTTCGACATGGGGCTGCGGGTGGTACGCACCAATGCCGCGTTCGAGGAGCTGCGGCCCGAGGGCGCCGCGGACGACTGGCTGACCCGGCTGCCCAGCGTCGAGGGGGACGGCGTCGCGCGGGAGGCGATGGCGCAGGTCGCCCAGAGCGGGACGGTCGTCGCCGCCTCCGAGTACGGGCTGGGTCCTCCCGGCTCCGAGGTGGGGCTCTTCCTGACCTGCCTGCGGGTCGACGGGCCGCTCGGCGAACCGCTCGGCGTCGTGGTGACCGCGCGCGAGGTCACCCCGCGGCAGCGCGCCCGCCGCCGCCTCGGCAAGGCCTACGAGCGCGCCTTCCACCTCGGCTCCTCGCTGGACGTGGTGCACAGCGCCCGCGACCTGGCCCAGGTACTGGTCCCCGACCTCGGCGACCTGGCCAGCGTCGACTTCCCCGACGACGTGCTGCAGGGCCGCGATCCCCCGCTCGGCTACCCGGGGCAGGAGGCCTCGGCGCCGCGGAGGGTCGCGGTGCAGGCCGCGGACGGGCAGTGGCCCGCCGCGCTGGTGCAGGTCGGCGAGGCGGTGCCGACCACCCCGGAAGGTCCGCAGACCGCCGGGAAGATCGTCGGCGAGGTGCTCGCCGCGGGCCCGGGGACGGCGCGGCAGATCCTGGGCCACGACCCGGAACTGATCGCGCGGCTCGTCCCCGAGGGGATGCGCGACTCGCTGGGCTGCCCGCTGTACCACGGCGGCCGCTTCTTCGGGTACGTGCAGGTGTACCGCACACGGGACCCCAAGCCGTTCGAGTACGACGACGTGCGGTTCCTCCAGGACATGTGCCACCGGACGGCCGGGGCGCTGGACAACGCCTTCCGGTACACCCGCGAGCACCGCACCGCGCTCGTCCTGCAACGCAGTCTCCTGCCGCCCGCGGCCACCGAGAGCTCGGCGGCCGAGACGGCGGGTTCCTATCTGCCGGCCGGCGGCAGCGCCAGCGTGGGCGGCGACTGGTTCGACGCCTTCCCCCTGTCCTCGCTGCGGGTCGCGCTCGTCGTCGGCGACGTCATCGGCCACGGGCTCCAGGCCACCGCGACCATGGCACGGGCCCGCACCGCCGTGCAGACCCTGGCCGATCTCGATCTGCCGCCCGAGGAGCTGCTGACCTGCCTGGACGACCTCGTGCAGCGGATGAAGGCCGAGGCCGACCACCCCGACAGCGTCGGCGCCTCGTGCCTGTTCGCCGTCTACGATCCGGTCAGCCAGGAGTGCAGGATGGCCAGCGCGGGGCACCCGCCGCCCGCCGTGGTCCTGCCCGACGGCACGGTCAGCTTCCTCGACCTGACGCCGGGGCCGCTGCTGGGCGTCGGCGACAACCCGTTCGAGGTGACCAGCGTGCGACTGCCGCCGGGCAGCGTGCTCGCCCTCTACACCGACGGGCTGGTCGGCCACGACCCGGAAGCCGGCATGGCCAGGCTGCTGGAGGACCTGGAGAAGCTGTGCCGCCCGGCCCCCGGGCTGCGCGCCGAGGACGCCCACAAGCCGCTCGACCAGGTCAGCGCAGAGCTGATCCGCCGCCACCCGAGCGCGGAGCACCCCGACGACGACGTCACCGTGCTGCTCGCCCGCACCAGGGCCGTGCCCGGGACCGACACCGCCTCCTGGGAGTACCCCGCCGATCCGGCCGCCGTCCAGGCCGCCCGCGAGGACGTGAGCGCCCAGCTGGAGACGTGGGGGCTGGTGGAGGAGTCGTTCACCACCGAGCTCATCGTCAGCGAACTGGTCACCAACGCCATCCGCTACGCGGGCGGCCCTGTCAGCCTGCGCCTGATCCGCGACCACGTCCTGGTGTGCGAGGTCTCCGACCCCAGCAACACCCAGCCGCGGCTGCGCCGCGCCCTGACCACCGACGAGGGCGGCCGCGGGCTCTTCCTGGTCGCCCAGCTCGCCCACCGCTGGGGCAGCCGCTACGGCGACCGCGGCAAGACGATCTGGACCGAACAGGAGTTGGGGCACGGTCAGGCCGCGGATGGCCCGCTCGCGCTATCGTGACGTCGGGCCGCGCGCTGGGGGTGTGCGATGAGTGGTTCGGTGGCCGACCGCGTCGAACGCGGCTTCCCGCACCTGGAGACGGTGCGCGCGGCGCTCACGGCGCTCTACCGGCGGCTGTCCGCCGACGGCGTGCGCGGCTTCGGCCACAGCGTCGCACCCGGCGACGTCGCCTTCTCGGACACCGATGACCTGTATCCGGGGGTGCAGCGCGTCGCCGGGGTGATGGTCGATCACCTGCGGCTGCCCGCGGCGCGGGTCATCGTCTCCTTCCGCGAGATGACGCACGCCGCGAACGTCGAACTGAGCGCGGGGCCCGAGTACTTCGTGGAGCTCAACGACCGCTTCAAGCGGCACCGCGGCGACATCGGCGCGGCCCTCGCCCACGAGGTCACCCACGTGTGGCTGCACCGCCTCGGCCTCGCCTTCCCCGGCACCCGCGACAACGAGATCCTCACCGACACCGCCGCCACCTACCTGGGTGCGGGCTGGCTGCTGCTGGACGCCTTCCGGCAGGACGCGCTCACCTCGCAGAAGCTCGGCTACCTCACCCCCGAGGAGTTCGGCTACGTCCTCGCCAAGCGGGCACGGCTGTGCGGTGAGGACCCCGCCGTCTGGTTCACCAGCCCGCAGGCCTACGAGGCGTACGAACGCGGCCGCGCGCTCGCCGCACGCGACGAGGCGGTACCTCCGCTGGCGGCGGCGCCGTGGTGGGAGCGGCGGCGGTACGTGCGCGAGCGGCGGCGCGGGGAGCCGGGCGGCGGCCAGGACGGCGGCGGGTACGCCTTCGAGGCCGACGGCTCCGGTGTGCGGGTCTCCTTCCCCTGCCCGACCTGCCGGGTGCGGCTGCGGGTGCCCGCGCGGGGACGGGTGCGGGCGCGGTGCGGCCTGTGCGGCGCGGTGTGGGCGTGCGACACGTGAGGTGACCCGGCGGGGCCGGAAAGCTCCCGGGGAGGAGTCCGCATGGCGTAGGTTCGCGGGTATGAGTCCTTCGCTTGCCACCACCACACGGGTCGATCTCGACGGGCTGCTGGAGTTCGTGCGGCCCCGCCACCGGGCGATCCTGCTGACGCGGCGCAAGGACGGGGCGCCGCAGGCCTCACCGCTCACGTGCGGGGTGGACGCGGCGGGGCGCATCGTGGTCTCGACGTATCCGGAGCGCGCCAAGACGCGCAACGCGCGCCGCGAGGCCCAGGTGAGCGTGCTGGTGCTGTCGGACGAGTGGAACGGCCCCTGGGTGCAGGTCGACGGCGACGCCGAGGTACTGGACCTGCCGGAGGCGCTGGAGCCGCTGGTCGAGTACTACCGGACGATCTCGGGCGAGCACCCGGACTGGGACGAGTACCGCGCGGCCATGCGCGAGCAGGGCAAGTCGCTGATCCGGGTGACTCCCCGGCAGTGGGGACCGATCGCCACGGGCGGGTTCCCCGCCCGGCTGGCCGGCTGAGCCCGCGCGGCGGACCGGCCTGAGAAGGCCGGGGCGCGCGGCGGGGCCCCGCCGGTTCCGTCTCGATCCCCGCTCAGCGGATGACGTGCGGCACGAAGCGCGCGTACTCGTCCGTGACCAGGCCCGCCGACTCGCGGATGCCGAGCCCCGCGGCCTCGCCGTCGACGACCCAGGTGCCGAGCACCGTGCGGTTGCCGTCGAACTCCGGCAGCGGGCACAGCGCCTGGTAGCAGCACGGCTCGTCCCGCGCCGACGGCGCGGTGCCGGGCTCGTGCAGGGTGACGCCCGCGCCCTCGCGGCCCAGCAGGGGCTTGGCCGCCCAGCCGGTCGTGGTCGCCAGCTCCCGCGGACCGTCCAGGTAGGCCGGCAGCAGGTTCGGGTGGCCGGGATACAGCTCCCACAGGATCGCCAGGAGCGCCTTGTTGGACAGCAGCATCTTCCAGGCCGGCTCGATCCACAGGGTGGTGCCGGTGCCGCCCCCGTTGTCGAGGGTCTCCAGCACGTGCCGCCCGAACCTGTCGGAGGCCAGCCACTCCCACGGGTAGAGCTTGAAGCAGGCCCGGACGAACTTCAGCCGCTGGTCGACGAACCGGCCCGAGAGCCGGTCCCAGCCGATCTCCTCCACGGGTATCGTCACCGTCTCCAGACCGGCCTGTTCGGCGGTCTCCTGGAGGTAGGCGACGGTCATCAGGTCCTCGCCCAACTCGTCGCGGGCGGAGTGGGCGAAGTGGACGGGCGCGCCGGGCGGCAGCAGCGCCGCCTGCTTCCTCCAGACCTCGACGAGCCGCTCGTGCAGGGAGTTCCACTGGTCGGCGCCGGGGAAGCGCTCCTCCATCCAGAACCACTGCGGCGAGGCGGCCTCCACCAGCGAGGTCGGCGTGTCCGCGTTGTACTCCAGCAGCTTGGCGGGCTCGCCGCGCCCGTCGTAGCGCAGGTCGAACCTGCCGTAGAGGCTGGGCACCTCCGCGCGTCGGTGCCAGGCCTCGGCGACCCGGTCGATCAGCGCCGGTTGGGTGATGCCCAGGTCGGCGAACCTGTTCTCCTCGACGATGTACGCGGCTGCCCGCAGGCACATGGCGTGGAGTTCCTCGACGACGTCCTCGAGGGCTTCGACCTCGGGCAGCGTGAAGGAGTAGTAGGCGCTCTCGTCCCAGTAGGGGCGGAAGGAGCCGTCGGGGTACCGGGTCAGCGGGTAGATGCAGCCCTGTTCCTCGACGGTCTCCCGCCAGCCGGGACGAGGGGTGATGGTGTGGCGGTCCATGCCGGCCCTCTCGTCGTGCGCCGCGCCCGGGTCAGCCGCCGTACCCGCCACCGCTGCTGCTGCCGTACCCGTCGTCATCGTCGTCGCAGCCGAAGCCGGCCCGCTCGACGGCCGCGGCGTGGATGAAGGTGCCGCCCTTCGCGCGCGCGTCGTCCTCGCGCCCGCCGTAGTACCAGGCCGTCCCGGCCCCTTCGGTGCCGCGGCCTTCCGCGGTGGCGGGGGCGGCGGCGGGAAAGGCCGCCTGCCGCGTGGTCGCCGGGGTCTCGCACTGGCTCGGCGGCAGGATGCGGTAGCCGCGCACGGCGTCGTAACTGTCGGGGTCCACGCAGCGCTTGTCGGGCTCCGAGGTGTATCCGGACAAGGCCACCGCCAGGGCGCCCATGCTCCCGAGCACCACGGTCGAGGAGCGCAGCCTGCGCCGCTTGCCCCGGGCAGCGCGGTTCTGAGCGGCGGGCGCCGGCGTGTGCTGTTCGGCGCCGTGCGCGTCCGGTATCACGGTCATGGGTCCCCCTACGTACGACTGAAGCGACGCGCCCACCCTAGTCCGTGCCCCGGGCCGTGCCCGGTCCCCCGTCTCCCGGCGCCCCGCTCGTCCGGTACGGCCGCTACCCGCGAACCTGACCGAGTACGCGTTCGCATCCGGCGAGGAAGTGGCGCGCGGCGCTCGTACTGACGGGGGCGCCGTCGTCGACCGCCGCGTCGCGCAGGCGGCGCAGTCCTTCGTAGACGGCCAAGGTCGCGGGCGCGGCGCCGGCGAGACCCAGCCGCTGCCGCAGCAGCGCGGAAGACCCGCGGTCCGCGCGTGCTGCGGGCAGTCCGGGCAGCGCGGCGTCGAGTCCCGCGCTCAGCGCTGCCCAGGCCGCCGCCAACGCCCCGACGGGCGAGACGTCGACGATCGCCCAGGAGTCACGGAAGTCCGCCGCCACGGGGGACTCGGACGCCGTGGGCAGCGGCGGCCGCGGATGCGGCGGAGTCCCGTAGCCGGCCGTGCCGGCCGGCTGTCCCGGCGCGGGTTCCGGCTGTGGAACGCCGTCGTGTCCGGGCCCCGGAGAGGGACGGGGGAACGGGGGCCGCGGGTCCGGGTACGGGCTCCCCGGGGGCAGGGGCTGCCCGTACGGGGACGGGTACGCGGGTGACGGGGGCTGCTCGTACGGGTTCCCCGGGGGTGGCTGCTGCTGGTACGGGTCCGAGGACGAGGAAGGGGAAGGCGGCGTTCTGGAGGGCGTCGTGGCCCCAGAGCCCCCGTACGGCGCGGGGCCCGGGGCGGGTGTGCCGGGGGCCTGCCGGACCATCTCCTCGGCGCGTTCGCGCAGTTGCCGGGCCTCCGCCTCGAACTCGATGGCCCCTGCGGGCGTTTCGATCCGCGTCATGCGCGCGAACGCCTCCCGCAGGTAGTCGCGCAGGCACCAGGCCACCACGAGCGTCACCGCGGGCCAGACCACGGCCTCGACGTACCGCAGAACGAGCTCGGCCACATCCATGGCACCATCCTGGCCCCCCGCACCGCGAACGGGGGCGGAATCGGGCCGCGACCGGCCCGGTTCCGCCCCCGTCGCGCTGGAGGAAGGCGACCGCTCACCTCCGCGTGGCGGGCTCCGCCTCCGCACTGCGGCCGCTCGCGCCGCCCTGGTCCGGCAGCGCGGCGGCGCCGGGCTCGTCGCGGAGCTTCTCGCCCTCGACGTCGACGGTGGGCAGGACCCTGGCCAGCCAGCGCGGCAGCCACCAGGCGCGCCGGTCCAGCAGGTTGAGGACGGCGGGCACCAGCGCCATGCGGACGACGAACGCGTCGAAGAAGACGGCCACGGCGAGACCGAAACCGATCATCTTCACCATGGAGTCGCTGGAGCCGATGAACCCGGAGAAGACGGCGATCATGATGACGGCGGCCGCGGTGACGACCCGCGCGCCGTGCCGGAACCCGGTCACCACGGCCTCCCGCGCCGACTCCCCGTGGGCGTAGGCCTCCCGCATCCGGGTCACCAGGAAGACCTCGTAGTCCATCGCGAGGCCGAAGACCACGCCCACCATGAAGATCGGCATCATCGACATGACCGGCCCTGTCTGCTCCACGCCGAACAGTCCGCCGAGCCAGCCCCACTGGAAGACCGCGACGACGGCGCCGAGCGCGGCGACGACGGACAGCAGGAAGCCCAGCGCGGCCTTCAGCGGCACCAGCACGGAGCGGAAGACGACCATCAGCAGCAGGAACGCCAGCCCGACCACCAGCGCCAGGTAGGGCAGCAGCGCGTCGTTCAGCTTCTGCGAGACGTCGATGTTCATCGCCGTCGACCCGGTGACCAGGACGTCGACGCCCGTCTTCGGGTTGAGTTCGGCACCCGTCTCGCGGATGTCGTGCACCAGGTCCTGGGTCTGCGTGGAGGACGGGTGCGAGTCGGGGACGACGGTGACCATCGCCGTGTCGCCCGCCTTGTTGAACTGCGGCTTGGACACTCCGGCAATGCCGTCGAGGCGGGAGAGCTCCCGCACGGTGTGGTCGACGGCGGCCTTGGGATCGTCGCTGCCCTTGGCGTCCATCGCGGTCATCAGCGGGCCGTTGAAGCCGGGCCCGAAGCCGTCCGAGAGCAGGTCGTAGGCCTTGCGCTGGGTGGTGTTGGTCGGCTTCGACCCGTCGTCGGGCAGGCCGAGTTCGAGGGAGGTGGCCGGCAGGGCGATCACGCCGAGGCCCACCACGCCGGCCAGCAGCACGGCGACGGGACGCCGCTGGACGAACCGCGCCCAGCGGGTGCCGGCCGGCTCCCTGGCCGCCGACGGCCCGGCCTTCTTCCCCGCTCCGGTCGCCTGTGCGCCCTGTGCGCCCTGTGCGCCCTGTGCGTCGGCCTCCCGCGCCTGCTTGCGTGCCTTGCGGCCGACGATGCGGCTGCCCGCGAAGCCCAGCAGCGCGGGGATCAGCGTGAGGGCCACCAGCACGGCGATGGCGACGGTACCGGCCGCCGCGACGCCCATCTTGGTGAGCATCGGAATATTGACGACCGCCAGCCCGACCAGCGCGATGATGACCGTCAGACCGGCGAAGACCACCGCGGAGCCGGCCGTGCCGACGGCCCGCCCCGCGGCCTCCTCCCGCGCGCGGCCCTCGTGGAGTTCGGCGCGGTAGCGGGAGACGACGAACAGCGCGTAGTCGATGCCGACCGCCAGGCCGATCATCATGGCCAGGATGGAGGTGGTCGAGCCCAGGTCCATCACACTGGCGAGCGCGGTGATCGTGGAGACACCGATGCCCACGCCGATCAGCGCGGTCAGCAGCGGAAGTCCCGCGGCGACCAGCGAGCCGAAGGTGACGACCAGGACGACGGCGGCGACCACCACGCCGATGACCTCGCCGGCGCCCGTCGTCGGGATGGTGCTCAGCGCGTCACCGCCGATCTCCACCGTCATGCCGCTGTCCCGCGCCTGCTCGCCGGTCTTCTCCAGCGCGTCGCGGGTGTCGTCGGACAGCTCCATCGAGCTGACCTTGTAGTTGACCGAGATGTAGGCGGTCTCGCCGTCCTTGCTGACGGCCTTGCCGCTGAACGGGTCGATGACCCGGGACACCTGGTCGGAACCGGACTTCAGCGCGGTGACGGCGTCCTCGACCTCGGCCTTGTTCGCCGGGTCGGTGATCTTCTCACCCTTGGGTGCGTCGAAGACGACGCGCGCGGTGGCGCCGTCGGCGTTGGCACCGGGGAAGCGCTGGTCCAGCAGGTCGAAGGCCTTCTGGGCCTCGGTGCCCGGAATCGAGAAGGAGGTGGCGGCGGCGGGCGGCGCGGTGGCGGCGCCCGCCCCCGCTATCGCGAGCAACGCCACCCACAGCAGCACGACGATGCCGCGCCGCCGGAAGGCGAGCCGCCCCAGGCGGGAGAGGAAGGTTGCCACGGGTGGAACTCCAGAGGTGATGAGGGACCCGCGAGGCGCCGGCGCGCACGTCGCTGGACGCACGGGGCCCGGAGGTGCGGGTGGAGCAGGCGGGAAAGGTGGGGTGCGGGTTTCAGGCGTGCAGCGCGGGCAGCACGACGGCGTCGAGGTAGGTGGCCAGGAAGTCCTGGGTGGCCGCGTGCCCGTCGATCAGTTCGCGGCTGATCAGCGCGCCGACGAGCATGTGCGGCACGAGGTCGAGAGCGGGGTTGTCGGAGCGGATCTCGCCCCGCTCCACCGCCCGGTCGAGCATCACGCGCAGGTCGGCGATGCTCGGTTCGATCAGCAGCTCGCGCAGGGCTCTGAGCAGCTCGGGGTTGTCGTGGGCCGCGCGGCCCACGCCGCGCATGAGCGCCGCGTCCTGTTCGATCCGACAGTCATCGAACGCGTGCACGATGGCGTCCCGGAGGTCGCCGCGCAGCGAGCCCGTGTCGGCGACACCCCGCGCGGCGCCCGGTCTCCCGTGCTTGAGCGCGCGGGCGACGAGCTCGGGCTTGCTGCCCCACTGCCGGTAGAGGGTGGCCTTGCTGGAGTGCGTACCGGCCGCGACGGCGTCCATGGTGAGCGCGTCGTACCCCACCTCGCGCAGCAGCTGGAGCACGGCGTCGTAGAGCTCCGCCTCGCGCTCCGGAGTGATTCTGCTGCGCCGCGTCGCTGCCACGGACGTCATTCTGGCACCTCCAGCGGTACGAAACGGTTTCGTACTCGTTACGACCATACGGTACCGAAGAGCGAAACGAAAACGTTTCGCTAGGCGGGGTGCCACCGCGCGCCCGGAACGAACGGCTGGGCGTCGCGCCCGGAACGAACGGCTGGGCGTCGCGCCCGGAACGAACGGCTGGGCGTCCGCCGACCCGGCGCATGGGACGAGAGCCGGCCCGGCGGACGGAACCGAGTCGGCTCTCGCCGGTGGGGGGGTTACTTCGGGTCGCGGTTGACCTTCGAGGTCGACCAGAAGTAGCCCAGCGCGGTGAGACACAGGCACCACGAGACCTCGGGTGATGCCGAGTGGCGCCACGTGGTGCCACTCGCGGTTCACTCCACCGTCAGGACCAGCTTGCCGTCCAGGCCGCCCGCCTCGCCGGCGCGGTGCGCCCGCGCGGCCTCGGCGAGGGGGATCGGCTCGTGCAGCGGCACGTCGAGCGTGCCGCGCCGGTGCAGGGCCAGCGCCCGGTCGAGGGCCTCACCGGTGCGGTCCTCGTCGGCGCCGCCCGAGGAGAAGCGCACGCCGAACGTCTGCGCCGCCTGCGGATCGGCGAGCGTCAGCACCCTGGCGGGGCCGCCCGCGAGCCGCACGGACTCCCCCAGCACATCCGCACCCGAGGCGTCCAGTACGGCGGCGACCCCGCCGGGGGCGGCGGCCCGCACCTGCTCGGGCCAACCGTTCCCGTACGTCACCTGGGTGGCTCCCAGGCGCGTCAGCCGCTCCCGCGCCCGTTCACCCGCCGTGCCGACCACGCGCGCACCGCGCTCCAGCGCGAACTGCACCGCGAGGTTGCCCACGGCGCCACCCGCGCCGTGGACCAGCACGGTCTCCCCCGCCGCGACCTCCAGTTCGGCGAGGGCCCGGTGTGCGGCCTCCGCCGCGACCGGCAGCCCGGCCGCCCGCCGCACGTCCAGGTCGTCGGGCCGCCGCCGCAGTTGCGCGGTGTCGGCCAGCAGGAGCGAGGCGTAGGCGCTGGGTGCGCGGCCGAAGACCTCGTCACCCGCCGACAGGCCGCTGATGCCGTCGCCCACCGACTCGACGGTGCCGGCGAACTCAAGACCGGGGATGTGCGGCAGGGTGACGGGCATGGCGGTGACCATGGCGCCGCTCCGGATCTTCCAGTCCAGCGGGTTGACGCCCGCCGCCCGCACCGCGATCCGCACCTGGTCGGGGTCCGGCTCGGGGATGTCGATACCGGTCGGCTGGAGGACCTCGGGATCGCCGTAGGCGGCGAAGGCGATGGCCTCGGGCATGGCGGGCACCTGCTTTCCTCGGAGTGGTTCAGTCCGCCCGCGTTCCCCCTGCCCGCGCACGCCATGCCCCCTCGACCACCCTTCACCGACCCGGCTCCCCGCTCACCCCCTCCCCCGCCGCCGAGTCCGCCACCGGGTCCACCACCGGGTCCGCCACAGGGTCCGCCGCCGGGTCCGCCGGGCCGGGGAGACTCGTGGCCGTGGCGCCACTCGTGTCCGGGGCTTCGGGCGTCTCCGTGGCGCCGGTCGCCACGCGGCTGTTGCGGCGTCCCCACAGCAGGTAGATCAGGACGCCCACCGCCATCCACGCCAGGAAGCGCGCCCAGGTGATCAGCGGCAGGCTGCCCACCAGGACCAGGCACAGGACCAGCGCGACCAGGGGCAGCACCGGGACCCACGGCGTACGGAAGGCGCGGGGCAGGTCGGGGCGGCGGCGCCGGAGGTAGATGACGCCCACGCACACGGCGATGAACGAGGTGAGCATCCCGATGTTGCCGAGTTCCGCGAGGTCCTGGATGGGCAGCAGCGCCGTCATCAGCGCCACCATGCAGCCGAGCGTCCAGGTGATCCGGCGCGGACTGCGGGTGACCGGGTGGACCCGCGCGAACCAGCCGGGCAGCAGCCGGTCGCGGCTCATCGCGAGGAAGACCCGGCTCTGCCCCAGCAGCATGATCATGACGACGGTCGTCAGCCCGCAGATGGCGCCGACGCCGACGATCCGCACCGCCCAGTCCTCGCCCGCGGCCTCCAACGCACCCGTCACCGGGGCGGCGTTGTCCAACTGGGTGTAGGGCCGCATCCCGGTGACGACCAGGGAGACGGTGACGTAGAGGGTGGCGCAGGCGGCGACCGTGGCCATCAGTGCGATCGGCAGGGTGCGCTGCGGGCGCTTGGCCTCCTCCGCGCTGCTGGCCATGATGTCGAAGCCGGAGTACGAGCCGAACACGATGGCGGCTCCGGTGAGGATGCCGGCGAAGCCGAACGTGGCGTTGGTGCTGATCCCGGCCCAGCCCAGCAGCGGCTGCTCCCAGAAGCCGCCCTCGGCTCCGGCGGGGCGGGACTCGGGCACGAACGGGGCCCAGTTGTCCGGGTCGACGTGGGAGACGCCGACGGCCAGGAAGAGCACGATGGCGGCCAGCTTGACCAGTGTCATGGCCACATTGAGGCGTGAGGTGGTGCGCACACCGGCGGCCAGGATCGCGGTGAGCACGAGGATGACGGCGACCGCGGGCACGTTGACGGCCGCTTCGGGCCCGGCTATGGACTCCGGCAGCCGTATCCCGAAGGTGGCCAGGAAGTCGGTGACGTACTGGGACCATCCGGCGGCGACCGCGCCGGCGCCCATCGTCATGTCGAGGATGAGGTCCCAGCCGATCAGCCAGGCCACCGGCTCGCCCAGTGACAGGTACGCGAACGTGTAGGCGCTGCCCGCGACCGGGACCGTGCTGGCGAACTCCATGTAGCACAGGGCCACCAGCCCGGAGACGAAGGCGCCCAGCGCGAAGGAGAGGGCGATGGCGGGTCCGGCGTAGTTGGCGGCCGCGGTGCCGGTCAGGACGAAGATGCCGCCGCCGATGGTGACGCCGATGCCCATCATCGTCAGCTGGAGGGGCCCCAGCGAGCGGTTCAGCCGGGTGGCGGGGCGCTCGGCGTCCCGCAGCGTGGCTTCGATCGATTTGGTGCGCACGCGTCCCTCCTAGGCCTGGGCGTCCACGTGGGCGCCGGGCGCGTCCGCGTGGGCGGTGGTCTCCGTGTCGGCCCGGCACTCGGCGAGGCAGGCGGGCAGCAGTTCGGCCAGGTGGGCGTAGTCGGCGGGGTCGTTGTACAGGTGCGCGGACAGCCGCAGGAAGCCGCGCCCGTTCCAGGTGGTGCAGGCGACGTCGCAGCCGGTGCGGGCGGAGATGCGGCGCTGGAGTGCGTGCGCAGCCTCCTGGTCGGCGGCCAGTCCCGCGGGCAGCGGCACCAGCCGCATGGCGGGCGCGGCGCAGGCGGCCAGTGCGGCCAGGTCCCCGGTGCGGCCGAGTGCCGCGGCGAGCGTGCGCTGTGCCTCGTCGGCGAGGCGCGTCATCCGCGCGCGGGCGGCGTCCCAGCCGTAACGGTCTTCGATGAACTCCAGCGCCGCGGGGGCCGCGAGCCAGGCGGTGAGGTCCGCGGTGCCCTGGTGGTCGAACCGCTGGGGGAACGGCTCGGGTGCGCCCCAGGAGTCGACGACGGGGTACAGCTCCTGGGCGTGCGGGCCGCGCGCCACCAGGGCGCCCGTGCCGCGCGGGGCGCAGGGCCACTTGTGCAGGTTGCCCACCCAGTAGTCGGCTTCGCCCGCGTGGGCGAGGGGATCGGCGAGCATGCCGGGGCCGTGGGCGCCGTCCACCAGCACGCGGGCGCCCGCGCTGTGGGCGGCTTCCACCAGGTCGGCGACCGGGAACACGCGGGCGGTCGCCGAGGTGATCTGGTCGACGACGAGGAGGGAGACGGGCCCGGCGGCCAGTGCCGCCCCCACCCGCGCGGTGATCTCCTCAGCCGTGGCGCTCAGCGGCACGTGCACCGTTCGGACGCGTGCTCCGGCACGGTGCGCCGCCCGTTCGACCGCCCAGACGACGGCGCCGTAGGCGTGGTCGGTCAGCAGCACCTCCGCATCCGGCGGCAGTGTGATGCTGCCCAGTACGGCACTGACGCCCGCGCTGGCGTTCGCCACCAGCGCCAGGTCCCCGGGCGGGGTGCGCAGATAGCGGGCGACGCGCGTGCGGGCGTGCGCCACCCGCTCGGGCAGCCCGCGGAACCACGGGTCGGGCCCCGCGTCCATCTCCGTGCGCAGGGCCTGCTGCGTCGCGAGCGCCGCGCGCGGCACCGCGCCGTAGGAGCCGTGGTTCAGGTGGCGGACAGCCGGGTCCAGCGCCCAGTCCTCGAACGGGTGCCCGGCACCGTGGCCGGGTTCGGTGGAGGGGGTCATACGAAGAACGGCCTCGCAGAGTGGTCTGATGGCTGAGTTGTCTGATGACTTGCTGACGTTCTCCGGGACGGTAGACGGCATTCCCCTTGCCCAACAGGGGTGAGCGAGTAAAGTCCGCTCCGTGGCCCGATGACTCGACGAGGAGTCATCAGATGACTCGGGTGTGTCATCGTTGCTGCGGCAGCAGACCCGGCCCACGGGCGTACACGGGCACGGCGGCGGAACGGGAAACGGGACGGGAACGGAACGGGCGAACATGGCGGCGACGGACACGGCGGCGCGCGGACTGCGCGCCATGATCGGCAGCGGCGAACTGACCCCGGGCCGGCAGCTGCCGCCCGAACCCGAGCTCTGTTCCCGCCTCGGCGTCTCGCGCGGCTCCCTGCGTGAGGCCGTCCGCTCGCTGGCGGCGCTCGGGATGCTGGAGTCCCGGCACGGTTCCGGCACGTACGTCTCCGCACTGCTGCCCGCGCAGATGCTCGCGGGGTTCGCCGCCACGGTCGACGTGCTGCCGCTGGACGGGCTGCTGGAGCTGTACGACGTACGCCGCGGCCTGGAGTCCCACGCGGCGGCCCTGGCCGCCGCCCGCGCCGAGGACGGCGTCGTCGACCGGCTGCGCGCACTCCACGCGCGGCTGTCGGTGACCGAGGACGACGACGAACTGCACGACCTGGACCGCGAGTTCCACGCCACCTTGTGCGCGGCGAGCGGCAACGACACGCTCGCCGCGCTCTGCGACATCCTCCGCTCCCGCGGCCGCCACTACAGCGTCTACGGCACCGAGGAGACGGACGCCCTGCGGACCGCCAGCGACCTCGGCCACGAAGCCCTCATCGCCGCGCTCGCCGCCCGCGACCCCCAGGCCGCGGCGGCCGCCGCCAGCGCCCACCTGTCCCAGACGGAACGCTGGCTGCGCCGCCTGCGCCCCGCCCCCGGCTCGGGCCGCTGAGGTCCGCGAACGACGCACGGCGGCCGTGGGTGAGGCCCGGCGCCGCCGTGGGAGGCTCGTCCGGACGACACCCACCGCCGAAGGGGCAGCATCGTGCGGCGACCGACCGGCACCCACTTTGACGACGCACTCCGCGTCATCGACTCCGCGGCTCTCGCCCGCGCGCTTGCCGTGGGCGAGGCGGTCGAGGCGCTCCGCGCGGCCCTGCGGGCCGGGCTGGACGTCACCGCGACGCCTCCCCGCTCCCGCGTGGACACCAGCACGGGACAACTCCTGCTGATGCCGGCCGAGTACGGACAGCACGCGGGGGTGAAGATCGCCGGAGTCGTGCCGGGCAACCCGGCGCGGGGCCTGCCGACGGTCACGGGCGCCTACCTGCTCATGGACGCGACGACGCTGCGGCCCACCGCCCTGCTCGACGGGGAGGCCCTCACCCTCCTGCGCACCTCGGCGGTCTCCGCGCTGGCGGCCGACCACCTGGCCGCGCCGGACGCGGGTCGGCTGGTGGTGTTCGGCACGGGACCGCAGGCGTTCGCGCACGCCGTCGCGCTGCACCAGGTGCGGCCGCTGAGCACGGTACGGGTCGTCGGGCGCGATCCGCGGCGCGTGGCCCGGTTCGCCGAGCGCTGCGAGGAGGCCGGCATCACCGCGTCGGCCGCGGCGCCCGACGCCGTGGCGGACGCCGATCTGATCGCCTGCTGTACCTCGTCCGCCACCCCGCTGTTCGACGGCCGCGCGCTGCCGTCGCACGCGGCGGTCGTCGCCATGGGCTCCCACGATCCGGGCGCCCGCGAGTTGGACACCCGTACGCTCACCTCGGGCACGGTGGTGGTCGAGGACACGGCGACCGCGCTCCGGGAGGCCGGGGACGTCGTGATCCCCGTCGGGGAGGGCGCGTTGAGCGCCGCGTCGCTGGTGCCTCTCGCCGACGTCGTGTGCGGCCGTCACCCCGTCGCGGACGGCCGTCCACGCGTCTTCAAGGGCACGGGCATGGCCTGGCAGGACCTGGTGGTCGCGGCAGCGGCGGTGTCAGGATCCGCGTGACGGTCGAGCGCGGCCCGGGCGGGGTCAGTGCGGCCCGGGCCGGATCAGGTGCGGCGCAGCCGGGGGAAGGACGGTACGGCGGCGAGGAAGAAGAGCGTGGTCAGGATGTACGGCCAGGTGAGGGTGTGCCCGCCGAAGGGGGCGAAGAAGGAGGTGACCGCGACGGTCAGCACCGTCGAGGCCACGGCCCCCACCACGCCGTACACCAGCGCGGCCGCACCGCGTTCGAGGAAGACGGCGCCCAGCGCCATCGCCACCAGGACCGCGTTGTACCCGAGCAGTCCCTCGGCCACGTCGGAGGCGGGCGCGCCCAGCGCCCAGGACGTCGCGGTGCCGATGACGCTGCCGAGGCAGGCGGTCAGCCCCGCGAACCAGTCGGCGACGAAGATCCCCGCCAGGAAGAGCAGCCCCACGTACCACTGGGGCATCAGGAAGATCTGGCCGACGTTGGCGAGCACCGCGTGTGCGGCGTCCCCCAGCCCCAACGACGCGTCACCGGAGGCCGAACGCGGCAGCGCCGAGAGCGACGACCCTTCGTGCCACACGCGTTGGAAGCCGGGTGCCGCCACGGTCACGACGCTTGCCACGAGGCAGAACGGCAGCGTGAACGTCGGCATGGACCACGGGCGCAACAGGTTGACCAGCGCGGCGGTGAGCACGGAGGCGACCAGCGCTCCCCCCGCCGCCATCAGCCACGTCGAGGCGTAGCCCGGGCCGAGGAAGACCGCGAACGCCACCGCCACGAGGCAGCCGTTGAACCCCTCGAGGCCCGCGGCCGTCCGTGCGCGGTCGACGCCCAGCGCGTAGGCGGTGGCCGTGCCCACCGCCGTGCCCAGCAGTCCGGCGAGGCCGTACCGCCAGCCTGCGGCGAACAGCGCGGCGACGAAGAAGAGGCCGCACGCCGCGTTGGGCATGAAGTCCACCTGCGCGAGCCCGCGCAGCACCTCGTATCCGAAACGCACCGGCTGCCGCCGCGCCCCGCTCGGCTCGGGCAGGTCCCACGAAACGGCACGACTCATACGTGTAACGTACACGCGTCCCTGGTCGCGCCCGTGTCCGGGCCCCACTCGCTCAGCGCAGCCCCGCGCAGGGCGGCCCAGCTCAGCGCTGTCCCGCTCAGCGCAGCCCCGCGCAGGGCAGCCATCCCCGGTTGCCGCCCGTGGCGGTGAGCACCGCGGCGAGGGCTCCCCCCGCGCCGCCGAGCAGACCGCACCGTTCCCCGGCGAGCGCCCACAACTCCTCCTCCTGCGCGACGAAGTGCCCGAGCAACCTCTCCCGCAGGGCCGCGGCGGCAGGCAGCCGCCCGTGCCGCCGCATCGCGTCGGCCACCGCCAGCACCCCGGCCGCCCCGTGGCAGAGCCCGAGCCGGTCGCCTGGATGGTCGCCGAAGAGGTGGAAGCCCTCGTGGTAGCCGTCGGCGAGGGTGCGGAAGGCCGCGGCGGCCCAGGCCGCGCCCACCGGGTCACCCAGCGCGTCGGCCGCGTCCCACAGGGCCCAGGAGACGCCGGGTGTCCCGTAGCACCACGCCTGGCGCGCGTGCGCCCCCGGTGGCCGCGCCTGCCCGTCGAGACCGCAGCCCGTCCAGGTGCGGATGTCCCGCGCGTCGTCGAACGACTCCTTCATCAGCCATCGGCTCGTGTTCCGCAGCGCGGCGGCCAGTTCGGGACGCGGCCCCACCTGCCGTACGGCGGCGGTGAGCGCGGCCGTCACCCCCGCGACACCGTGTCCCATGCCCGTGTTGATCCGCCCGTGCAGCCAGCCCAGCACCGGGTGCGCGGGGTAGTGCGTACGCAGCCCCGGCAACTCCGCGCCGTCGCACAGGGCGGCGAGCCGCGCGGCGGAGGCGACGTACGCCGCGTAGGCGGCGGGGCCGGACTCCGCCTCCCCCGGCGTGCCCCTCGCCTCGTGGCCGTCGGCGGTCAGCGCCAGCAGCACGCCGGACGGGCCGAGGATCAGGTCGTAGTCGGGAAAGGTGACCGACCCGTACCGCTCGGGAGCACCCCTCGGACGGCCGGGCGGCGGCTCGGCCTCGCCGCCGGCGAAGGGGCGGGACGGGTGGTCGAGCAGCCGGTCCCTGAGCCGGTCGGCCACCGGGTGCAGCGCGGGGTGCAGGACGGCGCACTGGCGCAGCCCCACGAGCGTCCCGGCGAGCCCGCCGTCGAACAGCCCGCGGTGCCCTGGCCCGCGCCCGGCGTCCCGGGCCCACACGGCGGCGGCGCGCGCCGCGACCGCCGCGGCCTCGGCGTCCCCCATGGCGGCCACCAGCCGCGCCAGGACGGGGATGCCGGGGTCGCCCGGATGCTCGACGGAGACGGTGGGGGGCGCGGAGGAGGCGGAGCCCGCGTGCGCGGAGGGCCGGCGCGCGCCGTCGGCGGGGCGGCCCCGTCCCGTCGCCTCCGCGGGCCGGTCCCCGGCGGAGTGCCGTGCCGCGTGTGCGGGCTTTCGGGCCGCGTCCGCGACCGGGACGGCCTGCGGGGAACGCCGAGCCGGGTCGGCGGCCGCGAACGCTTCGGTGTGCCGCCGCACCCGGTCGGGGGGCCGCTGTGCCGCCGCGCGTCTGGCCCGGTCGGTCCACTGGCCGAGCGTCGCGACAGCGAGCCGCAGGGCCAGCCTCCGTGCCGCCGTGTCGGGTGTGAGCGCTTGCTGGGACATGCCGTAGTACCCCCTTCGGGTCCTTCGGACGGTGCTCTTCGGGTGGTGCTCTTCGGGTGGTGCTTCGTCGGCGGTCCGCCGGCCCGCACGGACGCCGTAGGGCAGGGGCAGCGGCTACCGCAGAGAGCCCGCACCGGGCGCACGAGGCGTCGAGGCGTCGAGGCGTCGAGGCGTCGGGCAGGGCTTCCGGAACGGGCTGGGGGAAGGGCGGGCGAGCCGCCCGGCCGGTCCGCGCCGGCCGGGCGGCTCACCCGCTGTGCGGAATCAGCAGACGATGACGGTGCAGATGACCACCGTGCACAGGCCGCTGCAGTGTCCGGTGTCCAGCTGCGTCTCAGGCAGCTCGGTCGTCGAACTGATCCGGGTGTCGAGGTCGTCGATGAGGCTGTCGAGGTCGAGCTCGGGCGCCTCGGTCGTCACGGGCATGGTGACTCTCCTTTGTCCTTGTGTTGCGGATGTGGTGTCCGCCCCGGCGTCCCGCCACCGTTGGAGGAGGGCGGGACGCCGGGGAGGTCGTGGCCGCCGCGCCAGGCGGCGTGAGCGCGGGCGGCGAGGTGTTCGGCCGTGCCGTCGTGGGGCAGCCGGACCAGCAACTGGGCCGCCGTCGCCCCGCAGGAGCCGCCGGCTTCCGGCGCGTGGGCGCTGCCGGCGCCGGGCGGCTCGTCCGGTGACGGCAACGCCTCCTCGAACACCAGGTCCTGGCCGGGTTCGGCCTGGCAGAGCCGCTCCACTGCCTGCAGCGCGGGCAGAGCCGCGAGGTCGACGGGCAGCGGCTTGGCGTCCGGGCGCGCCCGCAGGTAGCCGAACCTGGGCAGCTCGGCCGCCCGCCGCAGCGCGGCGAGCGCCGCCACCTTGTCGGCTTCGCTGTCCGTGGGGCGCCACAGCGCGGCGCGCGCGATCCGCCACTGGGCGGGGCTGACGACGAGGAGCCCGCCGACCGTCAGCCGTGGCACGTGCCGCGCCCCGGGGAACGCCCCGGCGAGCCCGTCCAACCGCACCATGCGCCGAGTGGCCGGGTGCCCGGCCCCCGTCAGCAGCGGCAGCAGCCGGTCGTACGGCGGGGCCGGGGTGCGGGTGGCGTGGTGGACGGGCAGCACCCGCACCCCGTCGGCCTCGGCGACGAGTACGCCGCCCGCGACCCGCAGGGTGACCCGGTCGAGGGGGAGGTGGCGGACGGAAGGAAGCGGTGTGACGCCACCGCCGTCACCCGCCGGGCGGGGGTCGGCCGAGGTGCCGTAGTAGAGAGGGGTGTTGGAGTCCCCGGTGCACCAGCTGGTGGAGACGGGACGGCGTACGGCGTTGGCCGCCGCTTCGGTCAGCGGCGGGACCAGCACCTCGACGAAGCGCACACCGGCGCGGCGCTCGAAGGCCGCGAGGAAGTCCCGGTAGC
The DNA here is from genome assembly GCF_022699385.1 of Streptomyces tubbatahanensis. NCBI lineage: Bacteria > Bacillati > Actinomycetota > Actinomycetes > Kitasatosporales > Streptomycetaceae > Streptomyces > Streptomyces tubbatahanensis. Next base: position 1,863,127 of record NZ_CP093846.1, read on the forward strand.
CGCCCGTGTTGGGGTATCCGGCGGCGGGGCTGTCGCCGTACAGCTCCCCCAGCGCCTCGGCGAAACGGGCGTCCAGGACGCCCGCGGGCGACGCCGACTCCAACACGGCCACGGGGCCCGGGCCCGCAGAAGCGTCGGGCCCGCGCCGTCCGCCGGGTTCCCCACCGCGGCCGCGGGCGCGGGGCAGGGGCCGCAGCAGACAGTCGACGGGCCAGGTCTCCAGCACCGCGGGCACGCGCGGTGCCCCCAGTGTGTCCAGCAGCGCCGCGTCCAGGTCGACCTGCTCCTCGTCGAGCCGCGCGCCGAGGTACGCCAACAGCCTGGCGTAGCCGGAGTCGGAGGTGTGCGCGGGCTCCCAGCAGGCGTACCGGCCGCGGGGGTGCGGGGCGGCGGACCGGTCGTCCGCGTGGCCGGCCTCCAGGAGACGTACGACGGAAACGGGCTCGGCGCCCAAGCCCACCGCCTCCGCGGTCTCCCGGCTCTTCTCGTCCCGGCTGCGGTTCTCCTCGCACAACTCGGCCACGCGCCGCGCGAGAGCGAGCCCGTCGGCGACGATCCGCGCGCCGGCTTCCGGCACCTCGGGGCGAGAGCGAGTGCCCTCGGCCCCGACGGGGGCGACCCGGCGGTAGGAGTCCAGGAAGGAGCCGCGGGCCAGGTCGCCGGCCAGCGGTACGGAACGTCCTGGCCCGTGCTCCGTCCACGACAGGCGGCGGGCCCGGGGCGCGGCACACACCTGGAGGATGCCCAGCGTGTGCAGGTGGGCCAGGAAAGCGCGCAGTGCGGGCTGGGAGGACGGCGGACCGAGTGCGGCCTCCAGCGCCCCCACCGTACGGGGCGTGGAGGCGAGCAGCCTCAGCACCGTCTCCAGTGCCGGTGTGCGCCGCAGCGAGAGCCGCCTCAGCCGGCCGCCCCCGGCCGGGTCCGGATCGACGACGGAGAAGTGCAGGTGCCCCGTGCCGGGCTCGCCTGTGGTGTGGTGCAGCGGAGCAGGTGTGAGGAGCAGGTGCGGTGCGGCGGCGGCCAGGTCGGTGTCGCGCAGCAGGCACCACAGCCGGTGCACGTTCTCGGTCCTGCGGGCGGCGACAGGTCCAGGGCCGGGGGCGAGCTCGGGCAGCAGCGGGGCCACCGGAGCGCTCAACGGGCTCCCCGGCGAGGCGGATACCGGTCGTCGTCCCGCCACGGGCACCACCGCGAGCTGCCCCGCCCAGTCGCGCGGAGTGGTCTTGGCGGCGGCCCGGCCCAGCGCACGCCACAGGTATCCGACGCCCTTGCGCTGCCGTTTGCTCTCCCAGGACTCGCCCGCCGCCGCGCGCCGTTCCAGGTCCCCCACGACGCGGGGCGCGGCTCCCTCGACGAAGCTCCGCAGCACGGGCTGCGAGCGGGCCGCCTCCAGCAGCAGCGCGCTCACCCGGTCCCGCTCGGCGGCGACGGCACGCCCGAAGCCGCCGTACGCGGCACGGAGACCGGCGGCGTCGGCCGCCAGCGCTCGCACGTCGCCTGCGAGGGCGGGTCGCAGCGCGGCGATGCGGTCGAGGAGGGCGCCGTCGTCGGCAGCGGGGCTGGTGGGGTCGAGAAGAGGAGAGTTCCCGTCTCCGCAACCACCTGCGTCCCCGCCACCACCCGCGCCTTCGCCGCCGCATGCCTCTCCGCCGCCGCATGCCTCTCCGCCGCCGCTGGTGGACGGCGCCTCTCCCGCGTGCAGCCTGCGGCGCAACGCCAGCACGGCCCGGCGGTCCGTCGTCGTCAGCCTCTCGTCGGGTACGACCTCCTCGCCGATCCGCACGCTCAACGCGCGGGCCCGCGCGCCCAGCCGCGCCTGCCTGTCCGCCAGTGCGTCGGCCTGCGCGAAGAGGGCAAGGTTCCCCGCGCCGGTCCAGACCGCGCCGGGAACACCGGCGAGCCGCAGGAGCGCCGCGGCGCCGAGGGGCACGGAACCGCTGTCGCGTGCCGGGACGTGCGGGGGCGACGCGTGCGGACTCCGTCGCGGGCCGGGTGTCGCGGTGGCCGGGTCAGTGTGCTGCTGCCGAGGTGGCATGCGCGGCCCTCCCCTCGTGAAGCAGCGCTTCCGTCAGGAGGCTCTGGCGGGCCAGGGACAACAGACCGCGGTTCCAGTGGAAGACGGTGAGGTAGGCGGCCGCCGTACGGGGACCGACGGTGGCCTCGCCCGCCTCGTACCCCTCTCCTGCCGCGCCGTGCGAGGCACCTCCCGCCTCGAAGTGGCCGTCGCGCCAGCGCACGGCCGCCCGGTGCGCTGCCTTCGCGTGCCGGGCCAGGGCGTCCCTGTGCTCCTCCGGGAAGGCGCGGAGTGCCTCGTCGCGGGGCGTCCGCCAGTAGGCGACGATGCCGGCGGCCGCCCGCTCGCGGGCCGTCGGATCGATGGCCGCGGCCGCCTCCCGGAGGCGGCGGCCCGTCTCGCGGGCGACCGCGTCCCAGACGCCCCGGTGCTCCCATCCGACGATCCCGAGCCCGTCGAAGACCTCCCGCAACATCAGCAGCGACTGCCGCCAGCCGACCGAAGGCCCCGCGCCTTCCGGGTGGTTGACGTGGTGGTCGAGCCAGGCCAGGGAATCGAGGGTGAACAGGTCGTGCACATACGCCATCGAGGCGGGGCCGCCGAAGAGGTAGTGCTCCGGTTCGTACACCGCGCACACCGGACGCCGCCGGAGCCCCTCCCACCGCTCCGTACAGCGCAGAAGGGCGGCACACAACGCGGCGGCTTCCCCGGGCTCCGCCGCCTGGAAACGCGCGCGGATTCCCGGCGCCTTGTGCATGAAGAAGAAATTCCGCGCCCGCTTCCCGGCGAGAAACGTGTCGGCGAGTGCGGCGAGTTCCGCATAACAGAGCGCGCGACCGTGGGAGTCACGCTCGGGGGTCAGATTGAGCTGCACCCAGGCGCCCGTGCGCGGCGCGGCGCGCACCGCTGTTTCCCGCGCGGCGTGCCGCGCCGCGGTGAGGCCCGCCGCGAAACCCGCGGCTCCCGCGGCCGCGACCGTGCGACCCCGCGTCCCCGCCTCCTTGAAGCGGTCCACGAACGCATACGGTGAACGCCACCGATGGGAAACCTCCGGCAATTTCCGCCCCCCTTCTCAGTGATTACGTCACCGCAATCACGTCCCGAAGGGGAACTTCCCTGCTTTGCCGTCAGCGAACAATCAAACCGAATTTTTCATATGAACGGCGGTTGTGCGCCGGTGCGTTCGCGGAAGGCAGCTGCCTTCACACGAAAGGAGGCGGCCCGGTGCGGTCCGCCAGCCGGCTCCGCCCCGCCGACCACTCACCTGTCCCTTGAGGGCGAGACGTCGCCCGCGCGCGGTCCGCGCCCCCGGCGGGACGGGGCGCGTCGTGCACGCCTACAGCGCGGAGGCGGGCGCGGCGCCCGCCAGGGCAGCCACCGCCCTGGCGGGTCCGCCCGACCCGGGCCCGGCTGAACCGGGTGGGACGCGTCTGCCGTGAACCAGGCGGTCGGCCGAACCGCGGGACCAGCTGACCCCGGGGGCGCCTGTCCGCACGGCGGCGGCGCGGGGAGACGCCCGCCGTCGTGGGCGGGGGCGTCGAGGCGTCATCGGCCTCGGCCGCGGCGGCCCTTCCCGGAGCCGCCGCGGCCGCCCGCGCGGGGGGCCTTCGCCCGTCGTACGGGGGCGGGTGCGGATGGGGGCGAGTCGTGGTCCGGCCAGTGGCCTGGGCGGGCCAGCGTGCCGGGGATGCGGGTGGCCGAGTCCCCGTGGGCCGCGTTCAGTTGGGGCTGTGTGAGGAAGAGCGCTTCCGACAGGTCGGCGCCCCGCAGGTCGGCGTCCCGCAGGTCGGCGCCGAGGAAGTCGACCTGGCGCAGGTCCGCTCCCCGCAGGTCCGCCGCGAGCAGCAGCGCACCCCGCAGGGTGGCGCCGCGCAACCGCGCCTTCCGCAGGTGCTTGCCCGTCAGGTCGCCGCGTCGCAGGTCCCGCCCGTCGAGCCCCGCGCGCGCCCGCTCGCTGACCCGCTCCAGGATCGGCCCGACTCGCGCCCGCCAGGCCTCGACGTCGGCGTCGAGCAGCGCGGCGACGTCGCCGTCGATCAGCGCGTCCAGCTCTGCTGCCGACGCTTCGGCCTCCGGGCAGCGGCCGCCGTGCGCCGCCTCGGTGAGCAGCCACAGCAGCTCGTGCAGCTGCCGGGTCACCCGGAAGACCGCGAACAGCCGCGGCCCGGGCACCGTCTCCTCGCGGGCCGTCACCCGCTGCCCCGCCCCGTAGCAGTCGAAGACCGAGCATCCGGTGAAGCCGCTGCCGCGCAGCCGCGCGTGGATCGAGCACCGGTTCTCGTCGGTCAGGTTCCCGCACCGCTCCCCCGCGGGTTTGTCCGCCGCGAAGTCGGCCGACCTCGCGAACGGCAGCGCCACACAGCACAGCCCCGCGCACCGCTCACAATCGGCCCTCAGCCGTTCCATCCGCTCCGGGCCTCCGCTCTCGCTCACCCGTCCAAGCTAACCCGGAGTCGTCGACCGGTGCGGCGTCGGCCTCCCCGAGGAACAGGACCGGGAAGGGACCGGGGAACAGGGCCTGGATGGGACCGGGGAACAGGACCGGGAAGGGGCCGGGGAGCGCGGGCGCGGGCCGGATTCAGGGCTTGCGGGCGACCGCGCCGAACTGGGCGACGATCTTCTCGTCGTCGGCGGCGTGCCCGGGGCGCCAGCGGGAGCACGAGACGATGCCGGGCGGCAGCGGTTCGAGCCCGCGGAAGAACCCGGCCACCTCGACGCGGCTGCGGGCGGTGATCGGTGGGGTGGCGTTCTCGTTCCAGAACCGCATGGCCTCCTCGTTGGCCTCGCCGCCCAGCTCCAGCGTGGGGTGGGTGAGGACGAGGTAGCTGCCGGAGGGGACGGCCTCCATCAGCGTGTCGACGATGCGGGCCGCCTCGTCGGTGTCGGCGATGAAGTTGAGGATGCCCAGCATTATGACGGCCACGGGATCGACGAAGTCGAGGGTGTCGGCCGCGGCGTCGACGATCGCGCGCGGGTGGTGCGCGTCGGCGTCGATGTAGTCGGTCGCGCCTTCCTGGGAGCTGGTGAGCAGGGCACGGGCGTGCACGAGGACGGTGGGGTCGTTGTCGACGTAGACGATCCGCGAGGACGGGGCGACCCGCTGGGCCACTTGGTGCGTGTTCTCGACGGTGGGCAGCCCGGTGCCGATGTCGAGGAACTGGCGGATGCCCACCTCTCCCGCCAGATACCGCACCACGTGGCCGAGGAAGGCCCGGTCCGCGCGCGCCACCTCGCGGATGCTGGGGTACATGCTGGTGACGTGGTCGCCGACCTGCTGGTCGATGGCGTAGTAGTCCTTGCCGCCCAGCCAGTAGTTCCACACCCTGGCGTTGTGCGCGACATCGGCGACCGGCGTCTCGGCGCCCTCGGGACCGCTGCTCTCGCTCACGTGCCGTGTCCTTCCCGTTCTGCACCCGCGCCCTACGGACCGACCCGCGCCCTCGGACCGCTCGAAAGAGTCCAGGAGCGCTCGACGAGTCTAGGCGGCGGCGTACCACCAGGCATGACCGCGCGCGAGGCGGCCGCACCGCCGTGACGGTACCGGTGCACCGCCCGGGGCGGGCGCGCCGGGCGAAGTCGCCTGCCCGGTGCCCGCCTTCGGCCGGCTTGGGCATTCCTCCAAGCCGGGTTGGCACATGCTATAGAGAGAAGCCATTCGCATTGCATCTGCGAGGCTACGGGCCATACGTTGACGCACATGCAGTCGTACACCATCGGCCAGGCGGCCCGGCTGCTCGGCGTCAGCCCGGACACGGCGCGGCGCTGGGCGGACGCGGGCCGCGTCACCACGCACCGCGACGAGAGCGGGCGCCGTCTGATCGACGGACGGGATCTGGCCGCCTTCTCCGTCGAGCTCGGCCGGCACGCCGCCGAGGAGGACGACGTCCCCTACACCTCGGCGCGCAACGCGTTCGCCGGGATCGTGACCGCCGTCAAGCTCGGTGACGTGGCGGCGCAGGTCGAGATCCAGGCGGGGCCGCACCGGCTGGTCTCCCTGCTGACGCGGGAGGCCGTCGAGGAGCTGGGCCTGGAAGTCGGCATGCAGGCCACGGCCCGCGTCAAGTCGACCAGCGTGCACATCGACACGCCGTAGGACCCGCCCGCGTCCCGGCGCGGGCCACGCCCGCCCCAGCCCCGCCCCGTCCCCCGCCTCACCTGGAGACCCACCGCATGTCCTCACCCTCGTCACCTTCCCCTTCGTCTTCCTCCTCGTCCTCACTCCCCTCGCCCCGCCGCTCTCTCGCCGCGCTCGCCGCCGTCGCCGTCCTGGTCCCGCTCACCGCCTGCGGTGGAGGCGGTGACGACAAGGGCAACGAGGCGGGCGGGGGCGGCACGACCGAGCTGACGGTGCTCGCGGCGTCCTCCCTGACCGACGTGTTCAAAGCCGCGGGCAAGGCGTACGAGAAGGAGCACCCGGACACGAAGGTGAACTTCTCCTTCGCCGGGTCCCAGCAGTTGGCCGCCCAGGTCGAGCAGGGGGCACCGGCCGACGCGCTGGTCACGGCCGACACCACCACCATGGAAGGGCTCAGCGGTGAGACGGGCGAGCCGGACGTCATCGCGAAGAACCGGCTCGTCATCGCCACCGGCGAGGGCAACCCGAAGAAGGTCGAGTCCCTGAAAGACCTGACCGACAGCAAGCTGAAGGTGGTACTGGCCGCGCCCGAGGTGCCCGTCGGGCGCTACAGCACACAGGTGCTGGACGCCGAGAAGCTCAAGGTCGAGCCGGTCTCGCGGGAGACCAACGTCCGCCAGGTGCTCAGCAAGGTCGAACTGGGCGAGGCGGACGCCGGCATCGTCTACCAGACCGACGCGGCGACGGCGCCGAAGAAGGTGGACGCCGTCACGATCCCCGACGGTCAGAACGCGATCGCCTCATATCCGGCCGCCACGCTCAAGGGGTCCGAGCACCGTAAGGAGGCGGCGGCCTTCGTGAAGTGGCTCAAGACCCCCGCGGCGCAGAAGCTGCTGCGCGAGGCGGGCTTCCAAAAGCCGTGACCCGTACGCGGAACCTGGCGGGGCGCCCCCGCGCGCCCCTCGCGCTGGGGGTGCCCGCGGTGCTCGCGGTGGCGTTCCTGCTGGTGCCACTGCTCGGCATCCTGGTGCGGACGGAGTGGGGTGAGCTGGGCGCCCACCTGGGCAGCGAGGGTGTCACCGAGGCGGTGAAGCTGTCGCTGCTGGTGTCCGGCGGCGCCCTGTCGCTCTCCCTCCTGCTGGGCGTACCGCTGGCCTGGCTGCTGGCCCGGATCGACTTCCCCGGCAAGGCGCTGGTGCGGTCGCTGGTCCTGCTGCCGATGGTGCTGCCGCCGACCGTGGGCGGTGTCGCACTGCTGCTGGGCTTCGGGCGGCGCGGACTGCTGGGCCCGTGGCTGGAGGACACCTTCGGTGTCGTCCTGCCCTTCCACACCTCGGGCGCGGTGGTGGCGGCGACGTTCGTGGCGATGCCGTTCCTGGTGATCAGCCTGGAGGGGACACTGGCGGGGCTGCGGCCCGCCTACGAGGAGACGGCGGCCTCGCTGGGCGCGTCTCCGGTGCGGGTGTTCTTCACGGTGACGCTGCCGCTCGTGGCCCCGGGACTCGCCGCGGGCGCCGCCCTCACCTGGGCGCGGGCGCTGGGCGAGTTCGGCGCGACGATCACCTTCGCGGGAAATCTGCCGGGGACGACGCAGACGCTGCCGCTGAAGGTGTATCTGCTGCTCCAGGACCAGCCGGAGGCGGCGACGTCCGTCTCGCTGCTGCTGCTCGTCATCGCCATGGCCGTGCTCTTCTCGCTGCGCGGCCGATGGGCAGGCTCCGGCGCCGCGGGTGCCTCGCGCACCCGCGGCGGAAGGGCGGGTGGCGGCGCGGGGAGTCTCTCGCGCCTCCGCGACCGCTGGGCGCGCCGCGCGGAGGACCCCGAAGCCGCCACCAGCCCCGAGACCCCGCACACCGGCACCGGCACCGGCACCGGCACCCCGGAAGCGTCCGCAAGCCCCGAGCGCCCGCAGACCGACGCCGATCCCGGGAGGCCCGACGCCACCGTCGCCCGCACCTCTCCGTCCGCCGTCGCCGCCGCCGTCGACGCCGAGCGTTGGGACTTGCGGGCGCGGTTCGGCGGGTTCACCCGGCTCACGCTGGACGCCGCGGCCGGCACCACCGTCGCCGTCGTCGGCCCGAACGGTGCGGGCAAGACGACGCTGCTGCGCGCGCTGCTCGGGCTGACCCCGCGCGCGCACGCCGACCTCGCCCTGGGCGGCATCGAGGTCGGCGCGCTGCCCCCGCACCGGCGGGGTGTGGCGTGGGTGCCGCAGGACGGTGCGCTCTTCCCGCACCTGAGCGCGCTGGCGAACACGGCCTACGGGTTGCGCGCCGCGGGGGTGCGCCGCGGTGAGGCGCGGCGCCTGGCGCGCGGGTGGCTGGAGCGGCTGGAGGTCGGTCACCTGGCGCACCGCAGGCCCGCGCAGTTGTCCGGCGGTCAGGCCGGGCGGGTGGCGCTGGCCCGCGCGCTGGCGGCGCGGCCGAGGCTGTTGCTGCTCGACGAGCCGCTGGCCGCGCTCGACCAGACGACGCGCGCGCACGTGCGCCACACCCTCCGCGGTCACCTTGGGCGGTTCGGCGGTGTCTGCCTGCTGGTGACCCACGATCCGGTGGAGGCCGTGTCGCTCGCCGACCGGGTGCTGGTGCTGGAGGACGGCCGTGCCGTGCAGGACGCGTCGCCCGCCGAGGTGGCGCGGCGCCCCCGTTCGCCGTGGGTCGCGCGGATGCTGGGCCGCAACGCGCTGGCGGGGACGGCCGCGCGGGACGGCTCGCTCGCCCTGGAGGGCGGCGGCAGCCTGGTGGTCGCGGACCCCGTCGCGGAGGGGGCACGGGTGCTGGCGGTCATCGCGCCGGAGGCGGTCGCGCTGCATCGGGAGCGCCCGCAGGGCAGTCCGCGCAACGTCTGGGCGGGCACGGTGCGGGAGGTCACGGCGGTCGGCAGCAGGATGCGGGTCCTCGTGGCGTGTACGGGCCGTCCCGATCTGGTCGCCGAGGTCACCGCCGACGCCGTGGCCGAGTTGGGTCTGGAGGACGGCGCCGCGGTCTTCGCGGGCATGAAGGCCACGGAGATCACCCTCGTCGAGCGGTGACCCCGCCGCTGCGGCGGCAGGCCGCGCTCCCGTGTGGCATCCGGTCCCCTCTCCGTTCGGGATAATGGCCCCCACACCGACACGTCGTTCCGTATAGCGAACGGTAGTCGCGGGGAAGACCACAGGGGAAGGGAGGGGCCGTGAGCGGTCCTGAAGCGGCCGGGAGATCGATCCGCAGCATGTTGGCGCTCAACCTGAAGCGGGCGCGGGCCCAGCGGGGGCTGTCGATCTCGGAGCTGTCGCGGCGCTCGAAGATCGGCAAGGCGACGCTCTCGCAGCTGGAGTCCGGTACGGGGAATCCCACCATCGAGACGGTCTTCAGCCTCTCCCGAGTTCTGGAGGTGCCCATCTCCGACCTGCTGGACGCGCGGCCGCCCGCCGGTCTGCGGGTGGTGCGCGCCCAGGAGGTGGAGGTGCTCAGCGGCGAGGGCGTGGACCTGCGCCCGTTGCAGCGGATCGAGTCGGGCGAGGGCGTCTTCGAGGTGTACGACCAGCAGGTGCGGGCGGGTGAGCGGCGGGACTCGCTGGGCCACGTGGGGGTGGAGCACACCATCGTGCAGGCGGGGCGGCTCGGGGTGAGCGTGGAGGGCCACGACGTGGAGCTGGGCCCTGGCGACTACGTCGGCTTCGACGCCACGCTTCCGCACGGTTACACGGCGCTGGAGGGCACCGTGCGCTCGGTTCTGCTCCTCCAGTACCGCGCGGACCAGCGGCTGCCTCCCAGCGCTCCGCACGCCGTCGCGGGCGGGTGCGCCCCGCACACCGAGGACTGAGGGCGGCCCCGCACCCGCCCCGGACGCCACTTCGGAGGGTCGCTCCGCCGCACCGTTGACACCCCTGTGGCGCCGCGCATACCGTCCCTCTCGTTCGTTTCAGCGAACGAGGAGGTTCGATGAGCGGAACGCGAGCCGTGGTGCTCGGTGCCGGGATCATCGGTGCGGCCTGCGCTCGCGAACTCGCCCTGGCCGGGCTGGCGGTGACCGTCGTCGACCGGGGCGGCCCCGCCGCGGCGACCACCTCGCACGGTGAGGGCAACGTGCTCGTCTCGGACAAGGGCCCTGGCCCCGAACTCGCGCTCGCCCGGCTCTCCCGCGAACTGTGGCCCGAGGTGCTCGCGCAGATCGCCGAACGGTCGGCCGAGGGACGCCGGGCCGTGCAGGCCGCCGAGTGGGACCCCAAGGGCGGCATCGTCGTCGCGACGACGAGCGCCGGAGCGCACGCGCTCGCCCGGTTCGCCGCCGGCCAGCGCTCCGCCGGGGTGCGGGCCGAGCCCCTGGCGCCCGAGGCGCTGCGGGCGGCGGAGCCCTACGTCACCCGCGAGCACACCGCCGCCGTGCACTACGGCGAGGACGCGCAGGTACAGCCGGCGGGCGCGGCGACGGCGCTGCTGACGGACGCGCTCGCCGCGGGCGCCACGCTGCGCGGCGGCGAGGAGGTGTGCTCGGCGGTGGTCCGCGACGGCAGGCTCGCCGGCGTCCGCACCACGCGCGGGCTGCTGGAGGCCGACCTGTGCGTCAACGCCGCGGGCCCCTGGTCCGGTGCGCTCGCCGCCCGGCTGGGCGCGCCCGTCGGTGTCGAGCCCCGGCGCGGCGACGTCCTGGTGACGACGCCGCAGCCGCCCACCGTCTTCCACAAGGTCTACGACGCCGACTACGTGGGCGCCGTCGGCAGCAGCGAGGAGGAGACGCAGACCTCCGCCGTGGTCGAGTCGACCCGCGCGGGCAGCGTGCTGATCGGCTCCTCGCGGCGCCGCGTCGGCTTCGACGACCGGCTGCGGCCCGAGGTGCTCTCGGCCGTCGCCGCCAAAGCGCTGCGGCTCTTCCCCTCGCTCGCCCGGGTCCCGGTGATGCGCGCTTACGGCGGCTTCAGGCCGTACGTGGCCGACCACCTCCCCGTCATCGGGGCCGATCCCAGGATGCCGGGCCTGTGGCACGCGAGCGGCCACGAGGGCGCCGGGATCGGGCTGTCGGTGGGCACCGGGCGGCTCCTGCTCCACCTCGTGCTGGGCCAGCCGCCCCCGGTGGACGCCGCCGCGTTCCGGGTGGACCGCCCGGCCGTGCTCAGAGCCCGCCCGTACCAGCAGGAGGAGACGCCATGAGTTCCCGGCTCGTACCCACCGGACGCGACGCCACGGGCCGCGCGGACCGGCCGCTGCGGATCACCGTCGACGGCGAGCCGGCCGAGGGCATCGCGGGGCAGACGCTGGCGGGCCTCCTGCTCGCGTCCGGCAGGTCCTCGTGGCGCCAGGCCCCCTCCGGTGCCCCGCGCGGCGTCTTCTGCGGCATCGGGGTCTGCTTCGACTGCCTGGTCACGGTCAACGGCGAGCCCGACGTGCGGGCCTGCCGCCGGCGGGCCGTCGACGGCGACGAGGTCACCACCCGCTCACGCGCCGGGCGCGGCCCCGCCGACGGGCCCGAGTCCGGGGCCGGGGAGGGGCGATGACCATGCCTGCCGCACGGCGCGTCGCGGTCGTCGGCGCGGGGCCCGCCGGGCTCTCCGCCGCGCAGGCGGCACTGGCCGCGGGGGCGCGGGTGACGTTGATCGACGCAGCGGAGGAGCCCGGCGGCCAGTACCACCGCACGGTGCCCGAGGCGTACGCTCCCCGGCGCCCGTGGCATCTCCAGCACGGGTGGCGGGCGTTCGAGCACCGCCGCCGCCGGGTGCTGGCGCACCCCCGGTGCACGTGGCTGCCGCGGACCTCGGTGTGGGCACTGGAGCGGCCCCGGCCGGGACACGAGGGCCCGCCCCGGCTGCATCTGCTGTGCTCGGGCCCGGCGGACGGCGCGGGACGCCCCCGGCGCACACTCGACGCGGACGCCCTCGTGCTGGCCGTGGGCGCCCACGACCGCGTGCTGCCGTTCCCCGGCTGGGAGTTGCCTGGCGTCTTCACGGCGGGCGCGGCGCAGGCGCTGGCCAAGGGTGAGCGGGTGGCGGTCGGTGAGCGGGTGGTGGTCGCGGGCTCGGGCCCCTTCCTCCTTCCGGTGGCGGCCTCCTTGCTGGACGCCGGCTCCCGTGTGCGGGAGGTGTTGGAGGCCAACACCGCGGCGACGACGGCGCGCGGCTGGGGGCGCCGCCCGTGGGAGCTGGTCGCGCAGGCGGGCAAGGCGGTGGAACTGGCCGGCCACGCCGCCGCGCTGGCCCGCCACCGGGTGCCGTACCGGACGGGCCGCGCCGTGGTCGAGGCGCGCGGGGACGGCCGGGTGGAGGAGGTCGTCACGGCGCGGCTGCGCGCCGACTGGTCGGTTCTGGACGGTACGCGGCGCACGGTCGCCGTGGACGCCGTGTGTGTCGGCCACGGCTTCAGCCCTCAGCTGGAGTTGCCGCTCGCCGCGGGATGCGCACTGGGCGAGCGCCCTGAGCCCGGCGGCGACACGGCGGGGGCCCGGGAGAGCGGCCCGCCCGGCCCCCGCGGCGCGCCAGGCGCTTTCGTACACGTCGACGCGCAGCAGCGCACCAGCGTGCCCGGGGTCTTCGCCGCCGGTGAGATCACCGGCATCGCCGGGGCCACGGCCGCGCGGGCCGAGGGCGCCGTCGCCGGGTGGTCAGCCGCCACGGGCGGGAGCGCGCCACGGGATCCCGGGGCGCGCCGGGCGCTGCGGGCGCTGCGGCAGAGCCGCGACCAGGGGCGGGCGTTCGCCGAACGGCTCGCCCGCGCCCACCCGGTCGGCGCCGCGTGGCCGGGCTGGCTGCGGCCGCAGACCGTGGTGTGCCGCTGCGAGGAGACCGACTACGGCTCACTGTGTGCCGCGTTCGCCACCGAGGCCGGTGCCGCGCCGCGGGTCGCCAAGCTGAACACCCGCGCCGGGCTCGGTCCCTGCCAGGGCCGGATCTGCGGGCCGACGGTCGCCGAACTCCGCCGAAGGCTCGCCGGGGACACCCCCGACAGGCCGGCCGAGGGTCTGCCGGCGGCCGACCCGCATCGCAGGCCGCTCGCCCAGCCCATCCGGCTCGGCGAACTCGCCGCTGGGTCCGCCCCGCTGACCGATGCAGGTCACCGTCCCGAAGAGGAGAGCAGTTCATGAGCGAGAACCAGCAGCAGCCCCGTGGTCTGGGCGGTGTCGTGGTGGCCACCGCGCTGCCGTACCGCGAGGACGCGGCGGCCCCCGCCGGGCTCGCCGTCGACTACGACAGGTACGCCGAGCACTGCCGGTGGCTGGTGGAGCGCGGCTGCCACGGTGTGGGCCCCAACGGTTCGCTGGGCGAGTACTCGTCGCTGACGGACCGGGAGCGCCGCACGGTGGCGCGCACCGCCGTCGAGGCGGTGGGCGGGGCCGGCACGGTGGTGGTCGGCGTGCACGGCGTCGGGTCGCACCAGGCCCGGCAGTGGGCCGAGGCCGCGGCGGAGGACGGCGCGGACGGAGTGCTGTGCCTGCCCCCGACGATGTACCGCGCCAACAAGGGCGAAATACTGACACATTTCACTCAGGTGGCCTCCGTCGGACTGCCGGTGATGATCTACAACAACCCCCTCGACACCAAGGTGGATCTCACCCCTGACCTGATCGCGGAGGCCGCGCAGATCGACAACGTGGTGGCCGTCAAGGAGTTCTCCGGCGACGTGCGCCGGGTGCTGGAGATCAGGGAGCGGACCGCCGGCACCGGCCTTGAGGTGATCAGCGGGGCCGACGACGTGGTGCTGGAGAGCCTGCTGATGGGCGCGAGCGGCTGGTTCGCCGGGTTCCCGAACGTCTTCCCCGCCGAGTCGGCCCGCCTGTTCGAGCTGGCCAGGGCGGGCAGGCTGGAAGAGGCGCGGGAGCTGTACGAGCCGCTGGTGGCCGCCTTCCGGTGGGACTCGCGCACGGAGTTCGTCCAGGCGATCAAACTGGGCATGGAGCGGGTCGGCCGGTTCGGCGGCCCCTGCCGTCCGCCGCGCGGCCCGCTGCCCGCCGGGCTGCGCGCGCGGGTGGAGGCCGACATGGCGCGCGCGATCGCCGCCCTCGACGAGCGGGCGGCCGCCTGATGCGCTCGGTCCGCACGCTCAGCGCCGTCGACTCGCACACCGAGGGCATGCCCACCCGGGTCGTCACCGGCGGGGTGCCGCCCCTGCCGGGCGCGACGATGGCCGAGCGCCGCAACCACGCCGTCCACCACCTCGACGAGCTGCGCCGGTTCCTGGTGGACGAGCCGCGCGGGCACCCCGCCATGAGCGGCGCCCTGCTCCAGCCGCCGACCCGCCCCGACGCCGACTGGGGCGTGGTCTACGTGGAGGTCAGCGGCTTCCTGCCGATGTGCGGGCACGGCACCATCGGGGTGGCGACCGTGCTGGTGGAGACGGGCATGGTCGAGGTGACCGAGCCGGAGACACGGGTGCGGCTCGACACCCCTGCGGGGCTGGTCGAGGCCCGGGTGACCGTGCGCGACGGGGTGGCCGAGAGGGTCACCCTGCGGAACGTGGACGCGTTCGCGCTGGAGCTGGACGCCATCGTCACCGTTCCCGGCCTCGGTGAGGTCCGCTACGACATGGCCTACGGCGGCAACTTCTACGCCCTCGTCGAACTCGACCGGATCGGACTCCCGTTCGACCGCGCGCGCAAGGACGAGATCCTTGCCGCCGGCCTGGCGGTGATGCGGGCCGTCAACGAGCAGAACCGCCCCGCACACCCGGTGGATCCCGCCATCGGCGGCTGCAAACACGTGCAGTTCCTCGCGCCGGGCTCGACCGGGCGGCACTCGCGCAACGCCATGGCGATCCACCCTGGCTGGTTCGACCGCTCCCCCTGCGGTACGGGCACCTCGGCGCGGATGGCGCAGTTGCACGCGCGCGGCGAACTGCCGCTGCACACCGAGTTCGTGAACGAGTCGTTCATCGGCACCCGCTTCGTGGGGCAGCTGCTGGGGACCGTCGAGGTCGGCGGGGTGCCCGGGGTGGTGCCCGAGTTCTCAGGCCGGGCGTGGATCACCGGAACGGCGAACTACCTGCTGGATCCGCGCGATCCGTTTCCGCACGGCTTCGTGCTGTAGACCGGGCGGGCCCGGGAGGTCAGTGGGCGGTGTCCCGTTCGGGGCGGGACAGGCCCAGGGCGAGCTCCGCCGTGGCGAGCACACGGGTGGGATCGAGCGGCAGTTCCCTGCTCACCTGGTGGACGACGGCGAACGGGTCGCAGTGGCGGACCCGGCCGTCGAGCCCCATGGCCGTCAGCACGTACCGGTGGCCGCCCGGCGCGGACGCGTCCGGCGTGGCCTCCCAGTGCGCGCCCTTGGCCCGCACCATGAAGTCCGCCAGAAAGGAGACCAGGTCGGTGTGGAGCGTCACCCGGTCCGACTCCTCGAAGTCGGCGAGCGGCAGCCGGGAGAGGTAGTTCTCCCACGCGGGCAGTGCGGCCAGCGGGTCGGCCAGGTAGTCAGCGGCGAGCACCCCCAGCATGTCCGCGAGGCGGGCGGCGTTCGCCTGGCACTCCTCGGCCCATGAGGCCAGGTTCTCTTCCGTCTCGTTCCGCCGCGCGTCCATACGGCACAACCTACTCAGCCCGACGAGACCGCGATACCCGCACCCGCCAGTACCGGGCGCGGGGAGGCGGCGCGGCCCCCGCCCCCGCCTCGGCCCGGATGCGGGGAGGCGGCGCGGCCCACGCCCCGCCCGGCGGCGTCCGCTAGGGTCGCCGTGCCATGGGCAACGAGACGCATCTTCGCGAGCTCTTCGACTTCATCTCCCACACCGCACGCCTGCGCGAGGTGGAGCGGCACAACAACGCCACCCCCCATCGGCGGGAGTCCGTGGCCGAACACTCCTGGCACCTGGCGATGGTGTGCTGGGTGCTGCACACCGAGTTCGAGCGGGAGAGCGGGCTGGCCCTGGACCTGGGTCGCATGCTCAAGCTGTGCCTGCTCCACGACGTGGTCGAGATCGACACCGGCGACCCGTCGGCCTGGCAGACCTCGCGCGGCGGCGAGGAAGCCCGCGCCCGCAAGGCCCGCGCGGAGGAGGCGGTCGCCCGCGACCGCCTCGGCACGCTCCCCGCACCGCTCGGCCCGCACCTGCTGGCGCTGTGGCGGGAGTACGAGGAAGGTGCCACGCCCGAGGCCCGGCTGGTGCGCGGCGTGGACCGGCTCAACCCGGCACTGATGCGCCTGCTGACCGGGCAGGGCTGGGCGGACGTGGACGCCGACGCCGCCGCCCTCGACCGGCTCCAGCTGCCCAGGGTGAACGTCAGCCCGACGCTGAGGGCGCTGTACGAGGAGGTCAGGCAGGCGGCGGTCGCCCGGGGCCTGCTGAGCACTGTCCGGCGGACCATGTGACCGTCGGTTGACGGGCTCGTCGTTATGGGCTCGAGCGGGGTGAGCATGACGCATGCGAAGTAGGCCGACTGGAACCGCACCTGCCCTCCGTTGCCGCTGGATCCGACCCGGCCCCCGCCATGGCGGGGGCCACCGAACCATGCCATTCGCGCTTTTCGGGCTGTCCCGAAACACCTCGACCGCCCGGCGGCGCCCGACGGATCCTGGTCTCGCGCAACCAGGGGGCGAGGGATGGTGAACGGTGATGGTCCGGTTTCAGGTCATCGGGACGGTCGAGGTCTCCGGTCCATCGGGCGCGTGCGCACTGCGGATGCCGCTTCGCGCCGCCCTGCTGACCGCTCTCGCCATGGAGAGCAACTTCTGTGTTCCGACGGGTAAGTTGTTGTCAGTCCTGTGGGATGATGCGCCCGCCTCGGCCTTGGCGAATCTGCGTACCAATGTCGCGCACCTCCGTAAGTCCCTCGACGACGTGAGCCCCCGGCTCTCGGACCGGCTCAGCACAGCCAGGGGAACCGGTTATCGGCTTCTCGTGCACGCCGGCGAACTCGACTTGGTGGAGTTCCGTTCCCTCGCGGCGGCCGCACGGGTACATCTCAAAGCGGGTAACGTCGCGCAGGCATGTGCACAGTCGCAGCAGGCGCTGGCTCTGTGGCGTGGCCCGTTCGGGGAGGGACTGCCCCGGACGCGCTGGCTGGAGGCTCACGCGGCCGGGCTGGAGAGTATGAGGATCCAGATCGTCGAAGACCTGTATGCCGCCCGTCTCCTGCTCGGTGACCATCTGCGGCTCAGCCACGACGCGGCGACCCTGCTCTCGGACGAGCCGCACCGCGAACGGCCGTGGCTGGTCCTCATGGCGGTGCAGCAACTCTCGGGGGACTCGGCGCGCGCCATGGCCACGTTCCGGCGCTGCCGTACGCATTTCGCCCAGGCGCTCGGGATCGATCCTCCATCCAGCAGCACCGCACTCCACCACGCGATCCTCGACCGGGACGATGCCCGAGTGCTCGACATCGTCCGACGTGACGTGGCCGGCGTCGCCTGACGACGGCACTCACCCGACCGGTTCCTGTCGCGCGGCGGAGACGGTGATCCGCCGGTCGGCGAGGTCCTGGTTGGCCGTGCGATGCAGTACGGCGATGATCGCCGTGTGGGGCGCGGCACGGCGAACGGTGTCGAGCGCGGCGTGCTCGGCCTGCGCGTCCATGGCGGACGTCGCCTCGTCGAGGAACACGGCGCTGGGCCCGTCGGCGAACACTCGGGCGAGGTTCACCAGTTGCCTGTGCGTATGGCTGAGGTTTCGGAAAGTGTCTTCCGGCTCCGGCACGCTCGTCCCGGTCGCGGCGCACAGCTGGGCGAGCAGGACGAGCCCGTCAGGACACCCGCGGAGGAACGCGCGCACGGTCACCGGCAGGCGGGGGATGTCCGCGTCCGCGTAGCGCAGTGCAGAGCGCGTGCGACTGCTCAGCACCGCGGGTTTCGCTCCGTTGAGCAGGACGGTGCCGTTCGCTGCGGCGTTGGCTCCGGCGAGCGTCTTGAGCAGGGTGCTCTTGCCGACCCCGGAAGGTCCGGTCAGTACCGTCAGGGAGCCGGGTTCGGCCACCAGGTCCAGCGGCTCCGGCCGGGGCAGCCCCTCGGGCATGAGGGGCTGGAGCCGCTGCGCGTGGACCGGGGGGCCACCGCCGGGGCGGGTCTCGTCCTCATACCGGAGGAAGCCGTCGGTCAGACACGCCGGATCCCGTGGTGTCTCACGCAGCAGCCGAGCTCGTGTCGGGAGGTCCGAGGAGCCGAGGAGCTCGGCCACGCGGCGGATGGCCAAAAGCGTGCCGTCGAACTCCAGCATGCCCTCCACGATGAGGGCGGCCCGCTGCGCGAGCGTGTAGGCGGCGTAGACGACGACGCCGGCCGCCAACGCCGTCGCCCCGAACGAGAGAACCACGGCCCACAAGGCGATGAGGAACACGCCGAGGCCGAGGATCTCCACCATGAGGAGAGTGCGCAACTGGACCCAGGACCTGCGGAGGATTCCTACGGCACGGACTGCGCCGAGGTCGTCGAACCGAGCCGACAACGCCCGCCGGAGTGCGGGAGAGGTGTGGAATCCAGGCGTTCCGAGCGCGGCGCGGGCGAAGTTCAGCAGGGGGTTGCGGCACGCGGCGGACAGATGGGACGAGGCGATCAGCGCGGAGCGGCCCCTGCGATAGGCGCCCACGCCGAGTAGCGCGATGAGTCCGAGCGGAAGCACGGTCCACCATCCGCCGGCGAGCACCGCGGCCGCCGCGGCAAGCATCGAGATCCACGCTGCGGCGCATTCCGCCAGTTGGAAGGGCACCCGTAGTTCGAGTGTGAAGAAGTCACGGCTCAGCCGCCCCGTCACCGAGGCGCTGCGCTCGTCCAGTCGCCCCGACAGCAGACCGCGGACCAGGCCGGTGTGGACGCGGTCGATCGCGCCGATCGGTGTGCGCAGAGGCAGCCACGAACGCAGCCAGGCCACAACAACCCCCACCGCCACCAGAGCGGACAGCCACCACAGGCCGCTGAAGTCCGTGATCCCGTGATCCACCAGGTACGCCAGTCCGTACTCCACCGCGACCAGTGCGCAGATGCACACAAGGACGGCGCCGATGGCCGACGGCGAGAACATGCCTCGTACGTTGCGGTAGAAATCGCTGATCCGCAGCACCGGTGTGGGCGTATCGAACGCCGAGGCGTGTGGCGGAACATAGCCCTCCGGAAAGCCGTACCGCAGACCCGCCGACTGTAGCGCCGAGAGTCGCTGCTCCGGAACGGGAAGTCGCTGTCCCGGGAGAAATCCCCCCTCGCCGTCCGGTCCGACCGCTGCGAGCAGTTCAGCGGTCCGCACCGGCCCCAGGAGCTTTCGGACCGTTGTGCTCCGCGCCGACAACTCCTCAGGCCGGAACGAGACGATCTCCCCGTCGGCGACGATGAGGAAACGGTCGGCGCACCGTGTGATCTCCGGTCGCGTGGTGGTGCACATCCGGGTGCCGAGACCGGGGTCGTCGGCCATCACCCCGGCGGCGACCTGCGCGGCGCACTGTGGATCGAGCGGTGCGAACACGTCGTCGAGCAACAGCACGTCGGGCGCGAGGTACAGCGCCTGGGCCAGACTGACGCGCACGGTCTGACCGTCGGACAGCCGCTCGGTCGACGCGCTCAGCTCAGCGCCGTCACCCTCGGGACGGGCCGCGAGGTCGTCCAGCAACCCGCTGCGGACGAGAGCCTGGCGGTAGCGGGCCTGTTCGACCGGTCGCCGCCACAGGGCCACCGTCTCGGCGATGGGGCCGTCGAACACCGGCTGGCCGCGTGCCACCAGGACCAGCTCCCCGCCGTGTGCGACCCTCCATTCAGGACAGCTCGTCGGCATTCCGGCGATCTGTTCCATCAAGCGGGTCGTTCGGCCCTGGTCCCGGCCCAGCACGACGACGCGTTCACCTGGCGCTACCGTGACGCCCCCTCCCCGTCCCGGACCGGTAGGCGAGATCGTGACCGTTCCGGGAGCCGGCGCGGAACCCGGGACAGGATCGGCCTCCTCCGGCGCCTCGGACAACAGCGCGGTGACCTCACGCCCGATGACCCAGGCGAACCGGATGTTGACGTACGTCGCGATGTTCTCGTCAACGGCCGACACCAGCATCCGCACCAGAACCAGCAGTGCAACACCCTCCCCCGCAGCCAAACCGGTGGAGAACATCACCCCCGCCAGGACCGCCGCCCACACCACCACCTGGGGAAGCGCCTGCCGAAGGGCATCCACCCACGCGTTGCTCCGCGCTCGGCGCAACAGCGTGCCGCGTTGCTCCTCTCGGACCGACGCGAACGCCGCGGTGACCACCGGCTCCAGGTGCTGCCTGCGCACCGCCTGCCACGCCGCGACCAGCCCGTCGATCAGCTCCGCCCGCCGGTGGTCCCCGGTGAGGTACTCCTTGGTGGTCGCGGTCATCCGGTCCACGAGAGTGCGCCCGACCAGCGCTCCCAGGCCCGCCACCGCAGCCACCCCGAACCCGACGGCACCGAACCACACCAGCACGCACACCACGTAGGTCACGATCAGCGCGCTGTGGACGACGAACTCCGCTGCGAAAGCCGACTGCGACAGCTGCTGGGGATACTCCAGCAGGAAGGTCGTCGACGACTTCTTCTGCCGGCCGAGCCAGCGGGGGTCGGTGCGTTGCAGCCGCCGGAAGATCAGCCGCTGGACGGACAGGTCGATCCGGTACACCAACATGCGCACCTGCCAGGTGCTGGCCCAGCGCAACAGTGTGAAGGCCGTCGCCACGACACTCAGCGCGACCGCCGGCCGCAACGCCGGCCCACCGTCGTTGACGCGGGAAAGCACATGATCGATCGCCCGCGGCACCAACGCCCCCGTGACGACCACTCCGATCCCGAGGAGAAGGTAGCCGGTCGCATGGCGCCAGAAATGCCGCAGCAGACCGAGCCACAACCCACGAGCCTCCACGTGCGCCGCCAGGTCCGCGATCCGGTCCCGCACGTCGAGTCCCGCTTGCGCGGCCTCCTCGGGACACAGGTCCCCAGGGGCGGCGTGGGCGCGCTCGTAGGCCTGCCTCAGATTCCGCCACACGCTCACCTGGCGCTTGCTTCCCGCACCGCCGCCACGTTCTCCTGGACCAGCTGGGAGTCGGGGTAGCGCTCACCGAGCGCACGTACCCGCGCAGTGGTCTGGGCCACAGGTTGCCCGTGGAGGAACGAGTCGGTCTCGATGCGCAGCAGCTCGGCCTCGGGAGCGACCTCTTCGTTCGCGCCGGAGACAGCCAGCCGGTCCAGCCAGATCTCGGCTTCGGCATACCGTTCGGCCAGGCATGCCGTGCGAATGCAGGTCACAAACGTGTCCTGATCCAAGGGGTCCAGCGCGACGGCCTTCGCGTAGTTCTCATAAGCGTCATCCACCTGCCCCAGGCCGAGCAGCACGTATCCGGTCAGCGCGTACAGGGGTGCTGCGTCCGTACACAGGTCAGTGCCTCGCCGTAGCGCGCTCAGCGCTTCCTCGGGCTCTCCGCGGTGCGCGGAGAACTCCCCGAGATCGAACCAGAACTCCGGGTACTGGGGGTCCAGCTCCACCGCTTCGCCCAGCATCTTGGCGGCGGCCTCGGCCGAGTCCGGCATCGAAGCGAGGACCCGCCCCAGGTTGTTGCAGAGAATGGACAGGGGGACCCGGTTCGCCTCTCGGTCCGCAGCGAGCTCTTCGATCGCCTTGCGCAGCGTGCGTGCGGCCTCGTCCTGGCGACCAGTGCGGACGAGCACAAGTGCCAGAGCGTTGCGGTTCATCACCCTTTCCAGCACACCATCGGCGGTGACCTCGGCGGACTGGCTTTTCCGCCATGCCTCGTCGAGGATTTCCTCCGCCCGCGCCAGGCTGCGCAGACTCGGCGGGAAGTGTCGCGCGTAGAGCAGGGACAGGCTGTACCCGGCCTGGATCGCGAAGGGGCCGGTGTCGGCGAGGGCTATGCGCAGGCAGGTCTCCGCCATCCCGGTCCGATGCTGGGCCCTGTAGGCCATGGCCATCAGGTCCGCCGCGGCTGCCGGCAACGGGATTCCCGTCTCCAGCGCGCTGTCCGACAACCACGCCGCGGTCCAGGAGTCCCCGCAGGTCAAGTAGCGCACCACTCGCCTCCTGAACTCCGTCCAGTCCTCCGACGCCGCGAACTCGTCACGTATCCATGAGGAGTCACTGAGGACACGCACCGTCTCCTCGTCGGCCATCGCCTCTGCCGCGCCCACTGCCTTCGCGGCATCCGGCTGTGCCCCGAAGGTCACCGAGACCGGCGCCACCTTTGCGAGGACCCCGAAGAAGTCGAGGTCAGGCCGGCCCAGGTCGCCGGTCACCACCACGTCTAGGCCCTCGGGGTACTCCTCGGCCACGAGCCACCCGATGCGCCGGACACCCGCGAGGCAGCCCTGGCGCCCACGCCATCGGAACTGTCCCTTCACCGGCTGCCGGTCGTTCAGGCTGGCCGCGGCAGCGGCGGGAGCGTGAGTCACGAACCGGACGGCCTGTGCCGAAGCCGACCCCGCCTCGATCGGGAGGTGCCGCAAGAACGCCCGGGCAGAACTGAACGGTGCCACCCCGCTCGGCACCACAATCCGGCTACGTGCCACTTCAGGTTCCCTTCGTGTCGGATGCATGCTGGGGAGCGGCCGTGCGCGTGACGGTAGCCACGCACACGGCCGGAACGTCATCACCGGCGATGTCAGGCGCAGTGCTTGTAGCCCTCGTCCTGACGCACAGAACTCGGGGACTTCGCCGTACCCTTGATCATCTTCATGGCCGCATACACCTCCCTCGCGCTTCTTGCTGACTGGTGGTCGCAGAAGCCGCATGCGACGGGATCGTCGTCCGCGGCAACACCTCAGATCGTGCCCGGGCAGCGCACTTTCCCCGTATCGACCGCGCACCGCGGGCGCCCGCGCCCACCCCGGCCTCGAAAGGACGACGCGAGGATGCTCGCTCCACCGCGCCAGGGGGCTCGTTCTGCCGCACGTGTGCGCCCGGCGTTGACAGGCATGGTTAATGGCATTAGCTTCTAGCTAAAGCGATTAGCCACATGCCTGGGGGATGCCATGACCGAGTACCTCGCCGTCGACGAGGGCACGCTCGCTTACGAAGTGACGGGCGAAGGGCCGCTGATCGTCCTCGCACACGGCATGGGCGACAGCCGCGCCGCGTACCGCGCCCTGACCCCGCGCCTGGTGGCCGCCGGCTACCGGGTCGCGGCGGTCGACCTGCGCGGCTGCGGCGAGTCCGACGCCGCATGGCCCTCCTGGACCCGCACCGCCATCGCCGGCGACCTGCTCGCCCTGATCCGCCACCTCGGCGGCCCCGCCGTGCTCGTCGGCCACTCGCTCTCCGGCGGCGCCGCCACCATCGCCGCGGCGCGGGAGCCCGCGCTGATCACCGAGGTCGTCGAGTTGGCACCGTTCACCCGCAAGCAGTCCATGGGCCTCGCGGACCTGCGCGTGAAACGCTTCCGGCGCGGCATGCTGCGACTGCTGGGCACGGCGATGTTCGGCAGCGTACGGCTCTGGCGCTCGTACCTCGACGAGGCGTACCCCGGCGTGAAACCGGCCGACTGGTCGGCACGCCTCGACCGCGTCGGCTCCCTGCTGCGCGAACCGGGCCGGATGAAGGCCCTGCAGAACATGGGCCGCAGCGCGCCCACCGACGCCGGCGCGCAGCTCGGCAACGTCCGCTGCCCCGTCCTCGTCGTCATGGGCACGCTCGACCCCGACTGGGCCGACCCGCACGCCGAGGGCTCGGCGATCGTCAACGCCCTGCCGGACGGCCTCGGCCACCTCGAGATGGTCGAGGGCGCGGGGCACTACCCGCACGACCAGTTCCCCGACCAGGTGGCCTCCCTGATGCTCGCCTTCCTCACCTCGGAGACCGCCCGTGCCTAGGGCGGGCCTGGACCCGGCGGCCGTGGTCGCGGCCGGCGCCGCCCTCGCCGACGAGGTGGGGCTCGCCCACCTGACGATGGGCTCGCTGGCCGAACGGCTGGGCGTACGCACCCCGTCCCTGTACAAACACGTGAGCGGCCAGGACGACCTCAACCGGCGCATCGCCGCCCTGGCGCTGAGCGAGGCCGCCGACGCCGTCGGCGGCGCGGTCCAGGGATACGCCGGCCGCGAAGCGCTGGCGGCCGCGGCCCGCGCCTTCCGCGCCTTCGTCCTGGAGCACCCCGGACGGTACGCCGCGACGATCGGCGTGGAACCGTCCGGCCCCGACGACCCACTGGCCACCGCGAGCCGGCGGCTGCTCGCCGCGTTCGTGGCGGTACTGCGTGGCTACGCGATCGCGCAGGCCGACGCCGACCACGCCCTGCGCATGCTCCGCAGCCTCTGCCACGGCTTCGCCACACTGCAGGCGGCGGACGGCTTCCAGTGGAGCGCCGACATCGACGAGAGCTTCGAGTGGCTGATCACCTTCGCCGACCGAGGCCTGCGCGCGATGTGAGACGTGGGCGCCGTGTGAGGTCCGCGCCGCTGGGCGGCGACCGCACCGGGCGAGCGGACCGCGCGACGGCCCACCTGGTGAGCGGACTCGCACCCGAACAGCAGAACCAACCGGCCGGGCTTCTGCGTGTTCTGCTGCGAGATGTCCAACAGCGCCTGGACGACCGCCGGCTGGCACAGGTGGGCGAACCGGACTGAGCCCCGACGCCTGTCGACCCTTCTTCCACTGTAGTAACTTCGGGTGACCGAACTGCGGGCAGAGAGCTGAGAGATTCGTTGCGTATGAACAAGCAGGCGAGTACAGCGATGTGGACCGCAGGAGCCGTTGCCGCGGCCCTGCTGTTGGGAGCATGCGGAAGCGACGACGACTCCCAGGACGAGATCAAGGGCGCGGGCGACAGCAAGCCGTCGAAGTCCGCCCCGGCATCCAAGAGCTCCGCTCCCTCGCAGTCCGAGGACTCCGAGATCAAGCTGGCGAAAGACGCCAAGAACGTTTTCGAGGACGCCAAGACGGACGACCCGAAGAAACGGGAGGTCCTGGCGGACAACCAGCGGCGGATCAACTCCATCGACAGGGTGATCACGACAGGCAAGGATGTCGAGCAGGTGGCGCTCTACTCCAAGGGGCAGGCCGCCATCTCAGCCAACGAGTACATCTTGAGCTTCACCAAGAATGGGAAGAGCTGGGCAGGTGTCACGCGCTACTACAACCAGCAAGTGCAGCTGGAAGGTGGCGAGGCGGCCCAAGTGACTTTCTGCGCGGACGAGAGCAAGGCAAAGAACAAGATCGTCGAGACGGGCAAGCTCAAGCCGAACAACGGCGGCGACAAGAACTACCTCCTCACCTCGATGAGGATGGAACGCAACAAGGACGGCGTCTGGCAGGCAACAGCCGGTAGCGAGACAGCGGGGGCGGAGAAATGCATGGGTTGACCCGAAGAGGTTCGGCGGCGGCGCTGGCGGCGGTGTTCCTGCTCACTGTGACGCAGACTGTCCAGGCAGCGGAGCCCGAAGGCAAGGGCGGAGGCGGAGGAGCGTTCTCCGGCGGCACGGAGACGCAAGCACCGAGTGTCAACGCAGAGGTCTCCCGCGTGCAGATCACCGGTGGCGGTGACACCGGTAAGGACACCGTCAAGCTGACTCCGCAGAACTCCAACTGGGAGCCGCCGGCGTGCTGGTACGAGCCGAAGACGTCGCCCAAGGAGCTCAAGGAGAAGATCGAGAGCGCGAAACCCGAAAAGCGGAAGCCCAAGAAGAAAAAGAAGCCGGAGACGATCTTCGACGAGCTGGAGGAGAGCAACCAGGACGCCGCGGACGCGGTGTCGAACCAGGTGGTCGGTCTCTACGAGGACTACTACCAGACCGACAAGTACGAGGACTACAACATCGACAAACAGGGCGAAGGCATGTTCTGGGAAGGGGTGAGGAACCCCGACCGCGCTGACGACCCCGAATCCTACAAGTGCAGCCAGCACGCGTACTGGGTGCCGGACGGTGAAACCCCGAAGAACGTACCTCTCGCCGTCAGCCCCAAGGTGCTGGCCGAGTACGCCTACGAGCGGCTGCCCATCCCACGCACGGAAATATCACTGAACCCCAAGGGCAAGCAGACGGTCAATCTCGACACCTGGGTGTGGGCCGAGAAGAAGAGGTTCAAGAAGGTGAGTGTGACCGCCTCGCTGGAGAATCCCGCCATCTCCGCCACCACCACCGCTGAGCCCGTCTCCCTGACTCTCGAACCCGGCACCGAGGACGCCAGGACATACCCCGCCTCGGGCACATGCAAGCTCGGAGAGCCCTACTCCGCGGATAAGAAGGACCAGACACCGCCCTGCGGCGTCCGCTACCTCCGCGCCACCGCCAAGAACGGCACCTACCCTCTCAAGGCCACCCTCACCTGGGAGATCTCCTGGAAGGGATCCGACGGAAGCGGCGCCACGCTGCCGGCGGGCACCTTCAGCACCACCGAGGACCTCACGGTCAAGGAGATCCAGTCGATCGTGCGCGACTGAGGAATCCGGGCGGAGACGGACACGAAACAGACCGCGGCGCCCGCCGTGACCCGGTCGGGGACTGGCAGGCGCCGCGGTGTCCGTACGTCCTTGTACGGAGGTTCGGGGACCCTCAGACGGTCAGGGAGCGGTCCGTGGGGCGGATGGGGGCGTGCAGGGTGCTGGCGGTGCCGGTCAGGTGGCGGTCGACCGCCTTGGCCGCGGAGCGGCCCTCCGCGATGGCCCACACGATGAGGGACTGGCCGCGTCCTGCGTCCCCGGCGACGTAGACGCCGGGGACGTTGGTGGCGTAGGAGTCGTCACGGGCGATGTTGCCGCGCGCGTCGAGGTCGACGCCGAACTGTTCGACCAGGCCGTTCTCGCGGTCGACGCCGGTGAAGCCCATGGCGAGGGTGACGAGTTGGGCGGGGATCTTGCGTTCGGTGCCCGGCTTGGGTTCCAGCTTGCCGTCGGCCATCTCGACCTCGACCAGGTGGAGCCACTGGACGTTGCCGTCCTCGTCGCCCTCGAAGTGGGTGGTGTTGACGGAGTAGACCCGCTCTCCGCCCTCCTCGTGCGCGGAGGTCACCTTGTAGAGCAGGGGGAAGGTCGGCCACGGCTGGCGGGCCTGGTCCCGCTCCTCGCCCGGCTTGGGCATGATCTCCAGCTGGGTGACGGAGGCGGCGCCCTGGCGGTGGGCGGTGCCGACGCAGTCGGCGCCGGTGTCGCCGCCGCCGATCACGACGACGTGCTTGCCCTCGGCGGTCAGGGGGGAGTCGACGTAGTCGCCCTCCTGCACCTTGTTGGACAGCGGCAGGTACTCCATCGCCTGGTGGACGCCGTTGAGTTCCCGGCCGGGGACGGGCAGGTCGCGGGCGGTGGTGGCGCCGGCCGCGACGACCACCGCGTCGTAGCGCTTGCGCAGCTTCTTCGCGTCGAGGTCGCGGCCGATCTCGACGCCGGTGCGGAACTTGGTGCCCTCGGCGCGCATCTGCTCGATGCGGCGGTTGATGTGCCGCTTCTCCATCTTGAACTCGGGGATGCCGTAGCGCAGGAGGCCGCCGAGGCGGTCGGCGCGTTCGTAGACGACGACGGTGTGTCCCGCGCGGGTGAGCTGCTGGGCGGCGGCGAGCCCGGAGGGTCCTGAGCCGATGACGGCGACCGTCTTCCCGGAGAGCCGCTCGGGCGGCTGCGGGGCGACGCCGCCGCTCTCCCACGCCTTGTCGATGATGGAGACCTCGACGTTCTTGATGGTGACGGGCGGCTGGTTGATGCCCAACACGCACGCCGACTCGCAGGGGGCGGGGCAGAGCCGCCCGGTGAACTCGGGGAAGTTGTTGGTGGCGTGCAGGCGTTCGGAGGCCGCCGTCCAGTCGCCGCGGTAGGCGTAGTCGTTCCACTCGGGGATCAGGTTGCCCAGGGGGCAGCCGTTGTGGCAGAAGGGGATGCCGCAGTCCATGCAGCGCCCGGCCTGCTTGCTGATGATGGGCAGCAGGGAGCCGGGGACGTAGACCTCGTTCCAGTCCTTGACCCGCTCGTCGACGGGTCGGGACTGTGCGACCTCGCGGTCGGTGGTCAAAAAGCCCTTGGGGTCAGCCATGGGTCGCCGCCTCCATCATCTTCTCGTGGGTCTCGGTCGTGGAGAGACCCGCTCGCTCGGCGGCGTCCTTGGCGGCGAGCACGGCCTTGTAGGTGGCGGGCAGGACCTTGCGGAAGCGGCCTGCCGCTCCCTTCGGCCCGTCCCAGTCGGCGAGGAGCCCGGCGGCCACGGTGGAGCCGGTCTCCTCCTGGTGGCGGCGCACGACCTCGTGCAGCCACGTCCTGTCCTCGTCGGTCAGGTCCTCGACGGCTCCGCGCAGTCCGGCGTTGACGTGCCCGAGGTCGAGGTCGATGACGTAGGCGGCGCCGCCGGACATGCCGGCACCGAAGTTGCGTCCGGTGGTGCCCAGGACGACGGCCGCGCCACCGGTCATGTACTCGCAGCCGTGGTCGCCCACGCCCTCGGAGACGACCAGCGCCCCGGAGTTGCGGACGCAGAAGCGTTCGCCGACCCGGCCGCGGAGGAAGATCTCGCCTCCGGTGGCGCCGTAGGCGAGGGTGTTGCCCGCGATGGCGGAGTACTCGGCCAGGTGGTCGGCGGCCCGGTCGGGGCGGACGATGACGCGGCCGCCGGAGAGGCCCTTGCCGACGTAGTCGTTGGCGTCGCCCTCCAGGCGGAGGGTGATGCCGCGCGGGACGAAGGCGCCGAAGGACTGTCCTGCCGAGCCCGTGAAGGTGATGTCGACGGTGTCGTCGGGCAGTCCCGCGCCGCCGAACTTCCTGGTGACCTCGTGTCCGAGCATGGTGCCGACGGTCCGGTTGACGTTGCGGATCGCGACCTGGGCGCGGACCGGCTGCGCGTTCTCGGCGGTGTCGGCCTCCAGCGCGTCGGCGGCCAGCTTGATCAGCTGGTTGTCGAGCGCCTTCTCCAGCGCGTGGTCCTGGCCGGTGACCTGGTGGCGGACGGCGCCCTCGGGCAGCTCGGGGACGTGCAGGAGCGGGGCCAGGTCGAGGCCGCGCGCCTTCCAGTGGTCCACGGCGCGGGAGGTGTCGAGGAGTTCGGCGTGGCCGATGGCCTCGTCGAGGGTGCGGAAGCCGAGTTCGGCGAGGAGTTCGCGGACCTCTTCGGCGATGAACCGGAAGAAGTTGACGAGGTACTCGGCCTTGCCGCTGTAGCGCTCGCGCAGTGCCGGGTTCTGGGTGGCGATGCCGACCGGGCAGGTGTCGAGGTGGCAGACGCGCATCATGACGCATCCTGAGACGACGAGCGGCGCGGTGGCGAAGCCGAACTCCTCGGCGCCCAGCAGCGCGGCGATCACGACGTCGCGGCCCGTCTTGAGCTGGCCGTCGGTCTGCACGACGATCCGGTCGCGCAACCCGTTGAGCAGCAGTGTCTGCTGGGTCTCGGCGAGGCCCAGTTCCCAGGGGCCGCCCGCGTGCTTGAGGGAGGTGAGCGGGGAGGCGCCGGTGCCGCCGTCGTGCCCGGAGACGAGGACGACGTCCGCGTGTGCCTTGGACACGCCCGCCGCGACGGTGCCGACGCCGACCTCGGAGACCAGCTTCACGTGGATGCGGGCCGCCGGGTTGGCGTTCTTCAGGTCGTGGATGAGCTGGGCGAGGTCCTCGATGGAGTAGATGTCGTGGTGCGGCGGCGGCGAGATGAGGCCGACGCCTGGCGTGGAGTGCCGGGTCCTGGCCACCCACGGGTAGACCTTGTGTCCCGGCAGCTGGCCGCCCTCGCCGGGCTTGGCGCCCTGGGCCATCTTGATCTGGATGTCGTCGGCGTTGACGAGGTATTCGCTCGTGACGCCGAAGCGCCCGGAGGCCACCTGCTTGATGGCCGAGCGCCGCGCCGGATCGTACAGCCGCTCGGCGTCCTCGCCGCCCTCGCCGGTGTTGGACTTGCCGCCGAGCTGGTTCATGGCGATGGCCAGCGTCTCGTGGGCCTCCTGCGAGATGGAGCCGTAGGACATGGCGCCGGTGGAGAACCGCTTGACGATCTCGCTCGCGGACTCGACCTCCTCGATGGGGATCGAGGGCCGCTCGCCCTTGAAGGAGAAGAGGCCGCGGAGCGTCATCAGGCGCTCGGACTGCTCGTCGACGCGCTGGGTGTACTGCTTGAAGATGTCGTAGCGGCGCTGCCGGGTGGAGTGCTGGAGGCGGAAGACCGTGTCGGGGTCGAACAGGTGCGGTTCGCCCTCGCGGCGCCACTGGTACTCGCCGCCGATGTCGAGGGCGCGGTGCGCCGGGGCGATGCCGGAGACGGGGTAGGCCTTGACGTGCCGGGCCGCGACCTCCTCGGCGACGACGTCGAGTCCCGCGCCGCCGACCTTGGTGGTGGTGCCGTGGAAGTAGCGGTCGACGAACGCCTCGTCCAGGCCGACCGCCTCGAAGACCTGCGCGCCGCGGTAGGAGGCGACGGTGGAGATGCCCATCTTGGACATCACCTTCAGCACGCCCTTGCCCAGCGCGTGGATCAGGTTGCGGATGGCCTGCTCGGGCGCGAGCTCTTCCCCGTCGCCCGGCAGGAAGGTGCCCGCGCGCACGAGGTCCTCGACCGACTCCATGGCCAGGTAGGGGTTGACCGCGGCCGCGCCGTAGCCGATGAGCAGGGCGATGTGGTGGACCTCGCGCACGTCGCCGGCCTCCACCAGCAGCCCGACCTGGGTGCGCTGCTTGGTGCGGATGAGGTGGTGGTGCACGGCGGAGGTGAGCAGCAGCGACGGGATCGGCGCGTGCTCGGCGTCCGAGTGCCGGTCGGACAGCACGATGAGCCGGGCTCCCGACTCGATCGCCGCGTCGGCCTCCCCGCAGATCTGCTCGATCCGGGCCGCGAGGCCGTCCCCTCCTTCGGCGACACGGTAGAGCCCACAGAGCGTGGCGGACTTGAAGCCCGGCATGTCGCCGTCGGCGTTGACGTGGACGAGCTTGGCCAGCTCGTCGTTGTCGATGACGGGGAAGGGGAGGGTGACGCTGCGGCAGGAGGCGGCGCTCGGCTCCAGCAGGTTGCCCTGGGCGCCCAGCGGCGAGTGCAGCGAGGTGACGAGTTCCTCGCGGATGGCGTCCAGCGGCGGGTTGGTGACCTGCGCGAACAGCTGGGTGAAGTAGTCGAAGATCAGCCGGGGCCGCTCCGAGAGCGCGGCGATGGGCGAGTCGGTTCCCATGGAGCCGATCGGCTCGGCGCCGGTGCGTGCCATCGGCGCGAGGAGGACCCGCAGTTCCTCCTCGGTGTAGCCGAAGGTCTGCTGGCGGCGGGTGACCGAGGCGTGGGTGTGCACGACGTGTTCGCGCTCGGGCAGTTCCGCGAGGTCGATGAGGCCGGCGTCCAGCCACTCCTGGTAGGGGTGTTCGGCGGCGAGCTGGGCCTTGATCTCGTCGTCCTCGATGATCCGGTGCTCCGCGGTGTCCACGAGGAACATCCGTCCCGGCTGGAGGCGGCCCTTGCGGACGACCTTCGCGGGGTCGATGTCCAGGACGCCGACCTCGGAGGCCAGGACGACGAGGCCGTCGTCGGTGACCCAGTAGCGTCCTGGGCGCAGCCCGTTGCGGTCGAGAACGGCTCCGACCTGGGTGCCGTCGGTGAAGGTGACGCAGGCGGGTCCGTCCCAGGGCTCCATCATCGTGGAGTGGTACTGGTAGAAGGCGCGGCGTGCGGGGTCCATGGAGTCCTGCGACTCGGCGGACTCCCAGGCCTCGGGCACCATCATCAGCACCGAGTGCGGCAGTGAACGGCCGCCGAGGTGCAGCAGTTCGAGCACCTCGTCGAAGGTGGCCGAGTCGGAGGCGCCCGGGGTGTTGACCGGGAAGATCCGCTCCAGCGTCTCGTGGTCGCCGAACAGCCCCGAGGCGAGCTGCGACTCGCGGGCCCGCATCCAGTTGCGGTTGCCCTGCACGGTGTTGATCTCGCCGTTGTGGGCGACGAACCGGTAGGGGTGGGCCAGCGGCCAGCTCGGGAAGGTGTTGGTGGAGAAGCGCGAGTGGACCAGCGCGATGGCGCTGGCGAAGCGGCGGTCCGACAGGTCGGGGAAGAAGGGCTCCAGCTGTCCGGTGGTCAGCATGCCCTTGTAGACGAGGGTGCGCGCTGACAGCGAGGGGAAGTAGACGCCGGCCTCGCGCTCGGCGCGCTTGCGCAGCACGAAGGCGAGCCGGTCGAGTGCGATGCCCTCGCGCTCGCCGTCCGCCGCGGTGACGAACAGCTGGCGGAAGGTCGGCATGGTGGCGCGGGCGCCGGGGCCCAGCAGCTCGGGTGCGACGGGCACGTCGCGCCAGCCGAGTACCGTCAGCCCCTCTTCGGACGCCAGCGTCTCGATGTGTGAGACGGCTGCCGAGGTGGCTTCGGCGTCCTCGTCCTCGTGCGGCAGGAAGCCGATGCCGACGGCGTAGGACCCGGGCTCGGGCAGGGCGAAGGGGACGTTCTCGCGCAGGAAGGCGTCGGGGATCTGGAGGAGGATGCCGGCGCCGTCGCCGGTGTCGGGGTCGGACCCGGTGGCGCCGCGGTGTTCGAGGTTGCGCAGGACGGTCAGCGCCTGCTCGACGAGGTCGTGGCCGGCCTCGCCGGTCAGGGTCGCCACGAAGCCGACACCGCAGGCGTCGTGCTCGTATCGGGGGTCGTACATGCCCTGCTTGGCAGGGCGGTGGGCGGCCCAATCCGCTGTCGGCACAGCACGCATCGGCAGCTCCCGTCGTCTCGTGGCAGTGGTACATACCGAGGGACGACGTTGGCCCTCTTGTGGCAGAAGAATTTTCGAGCAGGTTACAGGGTGGCCGATTCCCCGGGAAGTGGAAGACGCGTCTCGCGATGCGGACACGGGGCGGCCTGGTCCTCGTGGGACCTGCACGGAAAGGGGGCGGGGTCGAAGGTGGTGACCCCGGTGAGGAACAGCTTGCTCGCCACCCGCGTCGTTGCCGGCGGCGTTACGGACTACTGCCCGGGGCCGCACGAAATGAAACCGCCGGGTAACACGCGGATCATGCCCCGGAAGGCCCGCACGACGCTGTGACCTGGCCCACGGCCTTCCGCCAGGCGGACGGACCGATGTCCCGGTCCGTCCGCCTGGCGGGGGCCGGAGAGGCGGGCGGGGGCCCGGCAGGAGGCGGTGCCGGTAAAGGGCTCAGCAGGCGGCGGCGCCCAGCACCACAGGCAGCACCTCCAGCTCGTTCTGGCTGAGGACCGGACGGTTGCGGATCCGCTCCGCCGGGACGGCGAGCCGCAGCGCCGGGAACCGGGCGAACAGCGCGGGGAGCGCGATCGACGCCTCCAGCCGGGAGAGCGCGGCGCCCGGGCAGATGTGCGGCCCGTGTCCGAAGGCGAGGTGCCGCACGGGCCCGGCGGCCGCTCTGCGCAGGTCGAAGCGGTCGGCACCGTCCCCGTGCTGCGCGCGGTCCCGGCCGATGGCGCGGTAGGACATCACGACGCCCTCGCCCTCCTCGATGACCGTGCCGGCGACCTCGATGTCCGAGGTCGCGAACCGCATGAGCAGATGCGTGGAGGGCGACTCCCAGCGCAGCGTCTCCTCGATGACCGCGTCCCAGCCGACCTCACCGTCGAGCACGAGCCGCAGCTGCTCCGGATGGGTGAGCAGGGCCCGCACGGCGCACAGGATGAGGGTCACGGTCGTCTCGTGTCCCGCGGCGACCATGGCTTCGAGGTTGCCGCGCACCTCTTCGGGGGTGAGCGGTTCGCCGCCCTCGTCGGCGAGGACGAGGGCGCTGGTGAGGTCGTCACCGGGAGCGGCCGTCTTGGCGCGGACCATGTCGTGGTAGAGCCCGTCGAGCTCCTCGATGACGGCGAGGCGCTCGTCCTGCGGGGTCAGCAGCGAGAAGAAGGCCTCGTACAGCTCGTGCAGCCGGGGTTCGAGTGCGGGGTCGACGCCCATCAGGGAGCAGACGACCGACATGGGCAGCGGCTGCGCGAAGGCGGCCTTCAGATCGACGGTCTCCTCGGGGCCGTGCTCCGCCATGCGGTCCAAGAGCGCGGTGGTGATGCCCTCGATCACGCCCCTGTTGGCCTCCAGCCGGCGCGGGGTGAGGGCCTGCGCCGTCTTGACCCGCAGGCGGCGGTGTTCGGCGCCGTCGACGGTGAACATGGAGCGGCCTGCGTCGACCATGCCGATCAGCGGCCAGGTGTGGTCGATGCGGCCGCTGCGCCACAGGTTCCAGCGGCCGATGTCCTTGACGAGCCGGCTGTCGGTGAGCAGCTTGCGGGCCTCGGCGTGGGTGGTGATCGTCCAGGCCTCGGCGCCCATGAGCGCGATCCGGACCACGGGTCCCGCGGTCCGCAGCGCCTCGGTCTCCTCGGCGAGGCCGCCGACGAGCGGGTCGATCTCCAGGGGGCAGCCCGCGGACGTGTCCTGCGCGGGCGCCGCGGGGCCGTGGGCGGGGCAGCGGCTCTCGGGCACCTCGGCGAGGGGGCTCTCGGCCGTGGGCTGTGGATACATCAGTGTCCTCCGTGGGGCGGGGTGGTCTCGAACCTGACGGGGAGCACCGTCATGCCGCGCAGGAAGGGCGAGGGGCGGCGTGCCAGCGCCTGCGCGGGCACGGCGAGTTCGATCCCTGGCAGCCTGTCGAGGAGCACCTCGATGCCGGTACGGGCGAGGATCTCGGCGATCTCCTGGGCGGGGAAGGGGCACTGGTACTCGCCGTGGCTGAAGGCGAAGTGGGCGAAGTTGTTGTTGCGGAGCCCGTCGCCGGAGTGCGGGGTGTGGGCGTCGGGGTCGGCGTTGGCGCCGGCCAGGCCGAGCAGCAGCATGTCGCCCTTGGCGATGTGGCGCCCGGCCAGCCGGGTGTCGCGGGCGGCCCAGCGTCCTGCGAGGATCTGGGTGGGGGTGTCCTCCCACAAAACCTCGTTCATGGCCTCGGGGATGCTGTGGCGGCCGCCGGTCAGCGAGGCGGCGAAGCGGTCGTCGGTGAGCATGAGGCGCACCGAGTTGCCGAGCCAGTCGGACGTGGGCAGGAACCCGGCCGAGGTGAGCGCCATCAGGTTGAGGACGTACTCCTCGTCGGTGAAGGGCGCGGGGTGGGCTGTCATCGCGGAGGCCATGTCGGCTCCGGGGCGCAGGTGGACGCGTGCGACGAGCCGGCTCATCGCGGCGAGCGCGTCCTGGAACCCCTGGAGCGCGTCGGGTCCGCCGTCGCACATGTCGCTGAGGGAGCGGATGAGTGCGGGTCCGTCGGAGTCGGCGAAGCCGAGGACGCGGGCCAGCGCGAGGATGGTCAGCGGCCGGGCGTAGCCGGAGATGATCTCGGCTTCGCCCGTGCCGCAGAAGCCGTCGATGAGCCGGTCGGCGATCTGTTCGGTGGTACGGCGCAGTTCGATGTGGTCGACGCTTTCGAGCGCGTCCTGGACCATCGCCAGGTGGCGGCGGTGCTCTTCGCCGACGGTGAAGTAGACCGAGGGCTGCGGGGTGCCGATCATCGGGCGCAGCGGCCAGTCCTCGGGCACGTTGGGCCACTGGTTCCACAGGCCCTGGTCGCGGGGGAAGAGCAGCGGGTCGCCGGTGACGCGGAGGAGTTCGCGGTAGCCGATGACGAGCCAGGCGGGGACGTTGCCCGGGAGGGTCACGGGGACGACGGGGCCGTGGTCGCGGCGCATGTCCCGGTGGAGGGCCTCCAGATCGGTGTGGAACCTGGGCCCCATGAGGGGGACCGCGCCCGGCGGGGCCGCGGTGGCGTTCGAAGCGTGTGCGGGGCACCTGTCCGCGGTGTGTGCGGAGGCGCTCCCGGCGGGCCGGGGCTGACTGGTCATGGTCGTTGATTCCCCTGTGAGCGGCGGCACTTGGTGTCTGCACGTGTCACTTCCTGCACACCTTAGACACGTTCCCGATCAGTGGGAGGCGGTTCTTGACGATCCGCGCCTTCTCGTTCTCTCCACCCCTCTCCACCCCTCTCCACTTCTCGCCACTTCTCGCCCGCCAACGTTCGGATGCGTCCGACCCCTTGACAGGAGGGGAGGGCGCACCCAATATCTGTAAACGTTTTCAGTCGCTGTAAAGGTTTACAGCCCGCGCGGCGGCTGCCTCATCGGACACTCCGGCGGAATCCCCGGCGGACCACCATCGCGAAGGGGCCGAAGTGATGTCTGACGGCGGACCACCGACCGTCGTGTCGATCGCGGAGCGCGCGGGCGTCTCGATCGCCTCCGTCTCCCGCGTCCTCAACGGCGTGGGAGCGCGCCCCGAGACCGTGCGGCGGGTCGAACGGGCGGCGGCCGAGCTCGGCTACGTGCCCAACGCGGTGGCCCAGTCCCTCAAGGGCGGGCGCACCAAACAGCTGACGTTCGCCATGCAGGACATCGGCAACCCCGTCTACGTGGCGATGGTCCGCCAGATCCAGGCCGTCGCCCGAGCCGCCGGGTACCGGCTGCTGCTGCACTCCACCGACGCGGTGATCGAGGACGAACTCGCCGTCGTGCGCAGCCTCGGGGACCGGACGAGCGACGGGCTGATCCTGTGCCCCATCCGCATCACACCCGAGCACGTGGAGGTGCTGACGGCCGCGGCCGGACCCGTGGTCGTGATCGGCTCGCTGCCCCAGGGCGTGCCGGTCGACGCGGTGCAGGCCGACTCGGTCCTCGGCGCCCGGCTCGCCGTCACCCACCTCGTCGAGAGCGGCAGGCGGCGGATCGCGTTCGTCAACGGCCCCCTGGACACGGTGCCGGGCCACAACCGCCGCCAGGGCTACCTCAAGGCGCTCGCCGAGGGCGGCGTCGTGCCGGACCCGTCGCTGGAGCGCGCCACCTCCTTCGGACTGGGTGCCGGACGCGAGGCGCTGCACGACCTGCTCGACGCGGGCACGGCCCCCGACGCCGTCTTCTGCGCCAACGACCAGCTCGCCCTCGGCGCGGCGCAGGCCGCGCACGAGCGGGGCCTGCGCATACCCGAGGAGATGGCCGTCGTCGGCATGGACGACAGCGACCTCGCCCGCGCCTGCTGGCCGCCGCTGAGCAGCGTGGACCTCGGCTCAGAGGAGCGCGGCAGGACGGCGGCGCGGATGCTACTGGAGCGGCTGTCGGACACCCCCGACGACCGCCAGGACGCCGCCCCCGAACCCGGAGGGCCCCGCCCCGGCGCGGCGCGGCGCGTGACCACGGCGCCCCGGCTGGTCGTGCGCGCCTCGTCGGCCGCGGCCCCGACCGCGGACGCGACCGCGGCGAGAGGCGGTGTGCGATGAGCACGGCCTCCCCCGCTTCGCTCGGCGACGAGACGACAGGCACCGTCCCCACGGCCCGCGGCGGCGGGCGGGGCGGGCGCGGCACCCCGCCGCCGCGCACCCCGGCGGCCCGCAAGCGCCTCCTCGGGCTCGACCACGGCGCCTGGTTCCTGCTGCTGCCCGCGCTGCTGCCGATCCTGGTACTGAGCGTGGGACCGCTGCTGTACGCCATCTCGCTGGCCTTCACCGACGCCCAGTTCGGGCGGACCGTGGAGACCGACTTCATCGGCGTCACCAACTTCGCCGACCTGCGCCTGGACTCGCTGTTCTGGGAGTCCTTCCGCATCGGCCTGGTGTGGGCGGTGGCGGTCACCGCGCTGCAACTGGTGCTCGCGCTGGGCCTGGCGCTGCTGCTCAACCAGAACCTGCGCTTCCGCTGGCTGGCCCGCACCCTGGCGCTGGTGCCCTGGGCGATGCCGGAGGTCGTGGTCGGCATCATGTGGCGGCTCGTCTACCACCAGGACGCCGGCATCCTGAACAAGACGCTGCGGCAGGTGGGCCTCCTCGGTGGGCCCGCCGAGAACATCGACTGGCTGACGAACCTCTCCCTCGCGCTGCCCGCCGTCATCCTCGTCGGCGTGTGGGCGGGCATGCCGCAGACCACCGTCGTGCTGCTGGCCGGGTTGCAGAACGTGCCCCACGAGCTGACGGAGGCCGCACAGCTGGACGGCGCCGGAGTGTGGCGGCGGTTCGCCTCGGTGACCTGGCCCGCGCTCAAGCCGGTGGCCGTGGCGATGACCGCGCTGAACTTCATCTGGAACTTCAACTCCTTCGGGCTGGTCTACGTGCTCACCCAGGGCGGGCCGGGCGGCCAGACGCGGCTGCCGATGCTCTTCGCCTACGAGGAGGCCTTCAAGTACGGCCAGTTCGGCTACGCCGCCGCGATGGGCGTCGTGATGATCGCCGTCGTCGCCGTGTTCCTCACGGTGTTCCTGCGCAAGCGCCTCAAGGAGGACGCCATATGAGCGGCACGAGCAGCCTCGGCGCCCCGACCGCACGCACGAGCGCGCCGTCCGCGGGACACGGGCGGCGGCGCACCCTGCGCCTCGCGGGCCGCACCGGGCAGTACGCCGGGCTCCTGTGCTACCTCGTCTTCCTCGCCTTCCCCCTGGTGTGGCTGGTCTCCACCTCCTTCAAGTCACCGCAGGAGCTGGGCCGGATCGACCCGACGTGGCTGCCGCAGCACCCGACGCTGGAGAACTTCCGCGCCGCCTTCGAGGCCCAGCCGCTGGCCCGCTCGGCGCTCAACAGCCTGATCGTCGCCGGCGGCGCCACCCTCATCTCCGTGGCGCTGGCCGTGCCGGCCGCCTACGCGCTGGTGCGCCACCGCTCCCGGGTGAGCACGGCCGCCAACGGGTGGGTGCTGGTCAGCCAGATGTTCCCGTTCGTGCTGGTGATCATCCCGCTCTTCCTCGTCCTGAAGAACCTGCACTTGGTCAACTCCCTCGGCGGGCTGATCATCGTCTACGTCGTCTGGAACCTGCCGTTCTCGCTGTGGATGCTCCAGGGCTACGTCAAGGCGGTGCCCGTCTCGCTGGAGGAGGCCGCGGCGGTGGACGGGGCGAGCAGGCCGCGCATCCTGCGCAGTGTCGTGCTGCCCCTGCTGGCGCCCGGCCTGGTGGCGACGCTGATGTTCTCCTTCGTCACCGCCTGGAACGAGTTCTTCTTCGCCCTCGTCCTGCTCAAGTCCCCGGAGACCCAGACGATGTCCGTCATCCTCACCCGCTTCCTCGGCGACGAGGGCGTCGCCGACCTGGGCCCGCTGGCCGCCGCCTCGGTGCTCGCGACGATCCCGAGCCTGCTGTTCTTCGCCCTGCTCCAGCGGCGGCTGGCCTCCGGGATGCTGGCCGGGGCGGTGAAGGGCTGATGCGCTACGCACCGAGGGGTACGCGCGGAGCCGTCCGCGCCGCGACCGCCACCCTGCTGGCCTGCGCCCTGCTCACCTCCTGCGCGGGTGGCGGCGAGGGCGACGGCGAGGGCACCGTCACCCTGGACTACTACAGCCTCGCCTGGCAGAAGGAGTCCGTCGCCGCGAACAAGAAGCTGGTCGCGCGGTGGAACAAGACCCACCACAAGGTGAAGGTCCGCTACGTGCAGGGCGCCTGGGACACCGTCCACGACCAGCTGCTGACCTCCTTCGAGGGCGGCGAGGCACCCGACGTCATCCACGACGACGCCAGCGACCTGACCGACTTCGCCTACGGCGGCTACCTGGCCGACCTGCGCGACTACCTGCCCAAGGAGGCGCGCGCCGCGATCCCGCAGGCCGGCTGGGACTCCGTGACGATGAACGGCGGCCGCGTCTACGGCGTGCCGTTCCTCCAGGAACCCAAGGTGATCATCGCCGACAAGAAGCTGCTGGAGCGCTCCGGCGTGCGGATACCGACCGCGGGCCACCCCTGGACGTGGCAGGAGTTCGAGCGGGCCGCGAAGAAGCTGACCCGCGACAAGGACGGCAACGGCACACCCGAGCGGTACGGCACCGTGTGGCCGATGAAGGAGCCGGTCAAACAGTCCGTCAACCTCTCGCTGTCCACCGGCGGACGCCTCTTCACCCGCGAGCGGACCGGCGACGGCACCAAGAACACCGTGCGGTTCGCCGGGCGCGACGCGGCCATCAGCGAGCTGATCCACCGCCAGGTCAACAAGGACCGCACCGCGCCGCGCAGCGGCCTGGGCATGGGCGGCTCCGACACGCTGCCCGGGTTCTTCGCCGGGCGCTACGCGATGGTGCCGCTCAACTTCTCCTTCCGCCAGCAGGTGCAGCAGCAGGCGCCCGACGGCTTCGAGTGGACCGTGCTGCCGCTGCCGCGCGGCCAGCGCGAGGGCGAGAACGCGCAGGGCGTCGTCCCGCAGACCCTCTCCGTGGCGCAGGAGAGCGCGCACAAGAAGGCCGCGGCCGACTTCGTCGCCTACATGACCACCCCCGAGCACCAGGCGGTGCTCGCCAAGGGCGACTGGCTGCTGCCCACCGCGAAGGAGGCGCTGAAGGACCCCGAGATCAACCGGCGCGAGGACGGCTGGCGCACGGGCGCCCGGATCGCCCGCACCCTGCGGCCCTCGCCGACGCTCGGCGTGCGCGGCTACGCGGAGTGGTCAGACAAGGTCGCCACCCCCGCCTTCCAGCGCTACTACAGAGCCGACACCGACCTGGACGCGCTGCGTGACGCGCTCGTCGACGACGGCAACCTGATCCTCGACCGCTACCAGAGATGACCGCTGCGGTGGGAAGAGCCGCACGGCACGGCCCCGGCCGGCCGTCCTCCCCCGCCGCCTGATCCGCACCGAGGCCGGCTTCCGGCCGCCAGGTGCCCCGGTTCTCCGCCGTCGCGGCGGAGAGAGTGCGCCCCAGCGCACGGCACGGAAAACGCACAGAAAGAGCTCCGCATGAGCGCCGAGCTGTCGGCCGCAGCACCGCCCGCACGATCCGCGTCCTCCGCTCCCTCGCCCGCCCCCTCCGCCGCGCCCGCCCCCGCACCCGCCCCCTCCCTTCCTCGCGCTCCTCGCGCCCTCACCCCCTCACCGACCGACCGCGCCAGGGGCGCGATGGTGGGGCTCGCCGTGGGGGACGCGCTCGGCGCGCCCGCCGAGAACATGAAACCGTCGCAGATCCGCGAGAGGTGGGGCCGCATCGAAGGGTTCGTCAGCGACGATCCGGCCGGCACCGACGACACCGAGTACGCCCTCTTCTCCGGGCTGCTACTGGCCGAGCACGGCTCCGCGCTGACCGTGGAGCACGTCGAGGCGGCCTGGCACCGGTGGATCGCCGACCTGGACGAGGGCTCCTTCCGCGGCGCCGGCTTCAGCGAGCGCGGCACGCTGGAGAACCTGCGCCGTGGCCTGGCCGCGCCCATCTCGGCGCAGCACCGGCACGCCTGGAGCGACGGGCTGGCCATGCGGGCCGCGCCGTTCGGGGTGTTCGCCGCCGGGCGGCCCGCCGAAGCCGCGCGGCTGGTGGCCATCGACGGCACCGTCAGCCACGAGGGCGAGGGCATCTACGGCGGCCGTGCGGTGGCCGCGGGGGTCGCGGCGGCCATGGTCAGCGACAGCCCCGGCGCCGCCGTGCAGGCCGCGCTGTCGGTGATCCCGGAGAACTCCTGGACCTCCCGCTCCCTCCAGCGCGCCGTCTCGGCCGCGCGCCGCGCACCGCTGCGGCCGGACGCGACGCGGCTGAGCGTCGAGCGCGCCGTGCGCTCGTCCGTCGTCATCGGCGGCTACCCGTGGACGGACCTGGCACCCGAGGCG
Organism: Streptomyces tubbatahanensis; assembly: GCF_022699385.1. Classification (NCBI taxonomy): domain Bacteria; kingdom Bacillati; phylum Actinomycetota; class Actinomycetes; order Kitasatosporales; family Streptomycetaceae; genus Streptomyces; species Streptomyces tubbatahanensis. The sequence goes on from NZ_CP093846.1 coordinate 1,904,454, forward strand.
ATCGGGCTGGCGTTCGGCGCGTTCACCGCGGCGCGCGGCGACTTCACCCACGCGGTGCTCACCGCCGTCAACATGGGCCGCGACGCCGACACCACCGCCGCCGTCGCCGGCGCGCTCGCCGGCGCGCTGCGCGGGCACGCGGCCATCCCCGAACGGTGGTCGTCCGCGATCCGCCCCGTACGGGGCAGCTGTCTGCCCGCCATGGCGGGGCGGCACGTCCGCGAGATCGCCGACCGGCTCGTGGGCGCCGCAGGCGGCCACCTCGCCCCCTCCGACGCGGCGCGGGACGCCTCATGAGCACCACCATCACCGCGCCCACGAGCGCCCACCCGTCCGGCGGCGACGGCGCGGCCAGGATCGAGGGGCTGCTGCTGGGGCTGGCCGCGGGGGACGCCGCCGGCTGGCCCTCGGGGCGGCACCGCGCCGCCCGGCTGCCGGACTGGACCCGCAGGCTGACCCGCGAACTGGACACCTTCGCCGAACAGAACGCCACCACCACCCTGCCGGTGCCCATCGCGCTCAACCAGCCGCCCGAGCCGCTGCGTCTTGGCCCCTCTGGTGTCAAAGGGGGTGGGGGGAAGAAGGATAATGGAGGTAGAAGGGAGGGGGAAGAAGGGTAAAGGAAGGATATATGAGTAAGGGAGAAAGTAATAGGGGGGAGAGGGAAGAGGAGGGTAGAGGGAGGGGGTTAGGAGGAGGGGGGAGGGGGGAGGTGGGGGGGGAGGGGGAGGGTAGAGGGTGAGGAAGTGGTGTGAGTGGAGGAGATGTGAAAGAGGAGAAGAAAGATGAGAAGGTAGGGGGAAGGAAGGGGATTAAGAGGAAGGAAGGGAGGAGGAAAAAGGAGTAAGGGGGGGATAGGTATTAAAGGATAGTTGGAGTAGGTAGAAGAAGGGGAGGGGGAGGAGGAAGGAAGGGAGGGAAGGGGGAGGAATAAAGGGGAGGTAAAAGGATGGATAGAGGGGAAGAAGAAAGGTGGAGGTAGGAAAAGTATATAGGGGGTATATAGGAGGTATAGGAGAAAGAGAGTGGGGAAGAAGAAGGGGAGGGGAGAGAGGGGAGGGGAAGGGGGTAGTAGGGAAGGGGGGGGGGGGAGGGGAAGGATAATAATGAGAAAAGTAGGATAAGGGGGGGTGTGAAGAAGGGATTAGATAGCAGGGAAACGAGAGGGGCGGGGGAGGATAGAGGAACGGGAGGGGGGGGTGGGGGTATGAAAGGGGGGAGCAATGGAAGTCAGTTAGGAGTGCTCGGAGAGGGGGAGCGGTTGGCAGGGGAAGGGAGGTAGAGGGGGCGGGCGGGGGCGGTCGATATGGGTGGCGAAAGATCTAGTAATGCTAACAGTAGATATGTGTTACGCGGATGAGCATATGGAGGCAAGTGTCGGCTGGAGAACGGGGCGATGGTGGACAGAGACGGCGGGGAGGTGCAGAGACGGTACAGAGCGAAGGTCACGGTTTGAGACAATAGAGTTAGTCGAACAAAGTCTTAAGATACGGAATCGAAGAAGCACAGTTAGGGGACCAGTGCGTACTCGGGTGGCATACGCGGACAACGGGCCGGATGAGCAGGCGGTAAAGAGGCACGTGGGAAATGTAACGGAGCACGACTAGAAGAACGCGATGAACGGGGGAACTGGCAGGGCAGATACAGGGCGGGGCGGAGCGCGGTGCCCGCAGACTCGGAGGAGCGTTTGAGGCTGCCTGCACGGCTTGTCCGGCTGCGCGCTGCCCCATGTTCGCGGGCGCCGACCTGGTGGAGACGGCGGGCCGGCTGGCCGCGCACCACCCGGCGCCCACCGACCGCCGTGCGGTCACCACCGCCCGTCCAGACCACGCCCCGGAAGGACCCCACACGCCATGAGCTCCCCCACCGCACCCGCCGCGACGCTCTCCCTCACCGACCGGACCGTGGGCTGCCTGGTCGGCGCCGCCGTCGGTGACGCGCTCGGCGGGCCCGTCGAGGGCTGGTCGCCCGCCGCGATCGCCGAGCGGCACGGCGGTCGCGTCCGCGGCATCGTCGAACCGTTCCACAAGGACGCCTGGCGCACCGCCCGCCCCATCGCCCCGTACCACAAGGGCGACGGGCACGTCACCGACGACACCCTCATGACGCACGCCCTCGTCCGCGTGTACGAGAAGGTCCGCGGCCATCTGGACGCCTACGCCGTGGCCGACCACCTGGTGCCCGACCTGATCGGCGAACCGCGCTGGGTACCCGAACTGGAGGCCGAGGCCCTGCTGTTGCAGCGCATCTTCCTGGCCGAGAAGTGGCTGGTCGCGCGGATCCACTACGGGCACGTGGACCCGCGCGAGGCGGGCGTCGGCAACATCGTCAACTGCGGCGCCGCGATGTACATGGCCCCGGTCGGCGCGGTCAACGCGGGCAACCCGGACGCCGCCTACGCGGAGGCGCTCGACGTGGCGGGCGCCCACCAGTCCTCCTACGGGCGGGAGGCGGCCGGGGTGTTCGCCGCGGCCGTGGCCGCAGCCTTCCGGCCCGGCGCCACGCCCGAGTCCGTCGTCGCCGAGGCGCTGCGGCTGGCCAAGGACGGCACGCGGGCCGCCGTCGAGGCCGTGAGCGAGACGGCCGCCGGGTACGACGACTGGGAGGCGGCGCTGGCGCCGCTGCGCGAGGCGGTCGCCCCGTTCGACACCGTCGGCCCCGAGTACCGCAGCCCCTCGCTGGGCGCCCGCCGCCCGTCCCGGCTGCACGCCATCGAGGAGTTGCCGATCGCCCTGGGCATGCTGCTGGTGGGCGGCGGCGACTACCGCGCCACCGTCCTCGGCTCCGTCAACTACGGCCGCGACTGCGACTCCATCGCCTCCATGAGCGGCGCCCTGGTCGGCGCCCTGCACGGCGAGGCGGCCGTACCCGCCGAGTGGAGCGAGGAGATCACCGCGGCCAGCAAGCTGGACCTGCGCTCCCCCGCGCTGGCACTGGCCGCCGTGGCGCGCGACGTGTACGCGCGCGACGTGGAGCGCAGGCGCGCGCACGAGGCGGCGTTCACGGCACTGGCGGGTGAGCGATGACACCCGGGCACGACGAGGGGGCGGCGAGGGCGCCCGTCGGCGAGGAACCGCTGGTCCGGCTGACCTGGGTGCAGCCCGAGGACCTGGTCGGGCACGAGCTGCGGCAGGCGGCGCAGGACGGCCGGGACGTCGCGGACGTGGAGCGGCGGTGGCGGGAGGCGGGCGGCGGCCTCGCCCCCGAGCGGGCCGGAGCGTCTCCCGCACCGGCCGCCCCGCGGCTGCGCGCGCTCGCCGGGGAGTTGCTGGACGAGCTCGCCCGAATCGAGGCGCCTGCCGCCGCGTACGAGCCGACCGGCCTCGACGCGATCCGGGCCGCCTGCCCGAACTGGCCGAGGCCGGGCCACCGGGTGCGCTCCGGGTACGCGGAGCGGCTGCACGCCGCCTGGCTGGGCCGTGCCGCCGGTTGCGTGCTGGGCAAGCCGGTGGAGAAGGTGACGCTTCAGGGCATCAGGGCGCTGGCCAGGGCCACCGGCAACTGGCCGCTGTCCGGCTGGTTCACCGAGCGCGGCCTCGACGCCGCGACCGCCGCGGCGCACCCGTGGAACCGCCGCTCCGCCGCGAACTCGCTCGCCGAGAACATCGACGGAGCACCCGAGGACGACGACCTCAACTACCCGCTGCTCGGCGTGCTGCTGCTGGAGCGGTACGGGCACGGCTTCACCACGGGCGACGTGGCGCGGCTGTGGCTGGACGAGCTGCCCGCGGGGCGCACGTTCACGGCCGAGCGGGTGGCGTACCGCAACCTGCTGGCCGGCGTCGAGCCGCCGCTCACCGGCGCGTACCGCAACCCGTTCCGCGAGTGGATCGGGGCGCAGATCCGCGCCGACGTCTTCGGCTGGACCCACCCGGGCGACCCGGGTGCCGCGGCCGAGGCGGCGTGGCGGGACGCCACGCTGACCCACACGGCGAACGGCGTCTACGGCGCGATGTTTGTCGCCGCGGCGCTCGCCCACGCGGCGGGCCTCGGCGACGGGGCCACGGTGGAGGGGTGCCTGGAGGCGGGGCTGTCCGTCGTGCCGCCGGCGTCGCGGTACGCGACCGCCGTGCGCACGGGCATCGCCGCGGCGCGCGAGGCGCCCGACGACTCGCCTGCGGGCTTCGCGCACGTGGTGGACGGGCTGCACGCCGCCTACGGGGACCACCACTGGGTCCACGTGCTGCCGAACGCGGCGCTGCTCGCCGCCGCGCTGACCCACGCGCGGGGCGACTTCGAAGGCGCCGTGTGCCGGGTCGTCTCCGGCGGCTGGGACACCGACTCCAACGGCGCGAGTGCCGGTTCCCTGACGGGGCTGCTCGCCGGAGCGCCCGGAGCCCTCCCCGCCCGCTGGACGGCCCCGCTCAAGAACCGCCTGGCGACGAGCGTGGGCGGCCTGGACGGCACGGGCTTCGACGCGCTGGCGGCCCGTACCCACGCGCTCGCCGCCACCGTCCGTCCGTCTCCCTCCTCCCCCTCCTCCCCCGACGCCACAGGAGACACCACGCCATGAACGACATGCACGAGGCCCCTTCGCACGGGGCCGAGATCCCTTCGCACGGGGTCGGGGCGCCGCTGCGCGACCTGCGCGTGCTCGACCTCGCCACCCTCTTCGCAGGACCCCTCGCCGCCACCATGCTCGGCGACTTCGGTGCCGAGGTCATCAAGGTGGAACACCCGCACAAGCCGGACCCGTCGCGGGGGCACGGCCCCAGCAAGGACGGGGTCGGCCTGTGGTGGAAGCTGCTGGGCCGCAACAAGCGCACGGTCACCCTCGACCTGTCGTCCCCGCAGGGGCGCGAGGTGCTGCTCAGGCTCGCGGCCGACGCCGACGTGGTCATCGAGAACTTCCGCCCCGGCACCCTGGAGCGGTGGGGCCTGGGCTGGGACGCGCTGTCCGAGGCCAACCCGCGTCTCGTGCTGGCCCGCGTGACCGGGTTCGGGCAGCGCGGCCCGTACGCGCAGCGGCCCGGGTTCGGCACCCTCGCCGAGGCGATGAGCGGCTTCGCCGCCGTCACCGGCGAACCCGACGGGCCGCCGACGCTGCCGCCGTTCGGGCTCGCCGACTCCATCGCGGCGCTGTCGACGGCGTACGCCGTGATGACGGCGCTGGCCGGACGCGCGCACACCGGGCGCGGCCAGGTGGTGGACATGGCCATCATCGAGCCGATGCTGACGGTACTGGGGCCGCAGCCGCTCTGGTACGACCAGCTCGGCTACGTCCAGCCGCGCACCGGCAACCGTTCGGCCAACAACGCGCCCCGCAACACCTACCGCACGGCCGACGGCCGCTGGGTGGCCGTCTCCACCTCAGCCCAGTCCGTGGCCGAGCGCGTGCTGCGGCTGGTGGGCCGTCCTGAGTTCCTGGACGAGCCCTGGTTCGCGACGGGGGCCGGGCGCGCCGAGCACGCGGCCGAGCTGGACGAGGCGGTCGGCGGCTGGATAGCCCGCCATACCAGGGACGAGGTCGTGAGCGCCTTCGAGGACGCGCAGGCGGCCGTCGCGCCCGTCTACGACGTGCGCGACGTGATGGCCGACCCGCAGTACCGGGCGCTCGACTCGATCACGAGTGTCGAGGACGACGAGCTCGGGCCGGTGAAGATGCAGAACGTCCTCTTCCGGCTGTCGGAGACCCCCGGCGCGATCCGCTGGGCGGGGCGGCGGCACGGCGCCGACACCGACGCCGTGCTCGGCGGCCTCGGCCTGAGCGAGGAGGAGATAGCGGCGCTGCGCGAGGCGGGTGTGGTGCGGTGAACGCCTCCTCCACGGCGGCTGTGGGCCGCCCGCACCCGGCCGCCGCCGACACCTTCCTGACCTGGCTCACCTGGCTCTACGTACCCGGTGACCGGCCCGACGTCGTCGCCAAGGCGCTGCGTTCGGGCGCCGACGTGGTGCTCGTCGACCTGGAGGACGCCGTCGCGCCGGAGCGGAAGGCGTACGCGCGCGCGGCGACCGCCGAACTGCTGGCGCAGGGTCCGCCAGGGCCCGTGCCCGTCCACGTGCGGGTCAACGCGCTGGACGGGCCGCTGGCCGCCGACGACATCGGCACGCTCGCCCACCTGCCGGGGCTGGCCGGGCTGCGGCTGCCGAAGGTGACGGACCCTGGCGACCTGCGGCGGGCCGCCGGTTGGGCCCGGGCCGGCACGCACACGCCGCCGCTGTACCCGCTGCTGGAGTCCGCGCTCGGCGTCGAGCGCGCCTTCGAGATCGCCACGGGGCACGGCGCGGTGCGGGGCCTGGCGCTCGGCGAGGCCGATCTGCGGGCCGACCTGGGCGTCGGGGGTGGCGGGCTCGGCTACGCGCGGGGCCGGGCGGTCGTCGCCGCACGCGCCGCCGGGCTGGCGCCGCCGCCCCAGTCGGTCTACCCCGACGTGCGGGACACCGAGGGCCTGGCCCGCGACTGCGCCGAGGGCCGCGCGCTCGGCTTCCTGGGCCGTACCGCCATCCATCCGCGCCAGCTCCCCGTCATCGAGGCCGCCTACCGGCCCTCGCCCGCACAGGTCGAGGCGGCGGAGGAGATCGTGGCGGCCGCCGAACAGGAGGCGGGCGCCCTCGCGCTGGCGGACGGCCGCTTCGTCGACGCCGCGGTGGTCGCGGGCGCGCGGCGCACCCTGGCGCTGGCCTCCCGCAGCTCCCGCTCACCCGGGGGCGGGGCCCGGTGAGGTGACCGGGCGGGCGGGGGGCCGCGTCAGCCGACCGCGACCCCGAACAGTGCGCCCAGGCCGTAGGTGACGCCCGCGGCGGCGGCGCCGAGGCCCAGCTGGCGCAGGCCGCTGAACCACCAGGGGCGTGCGGTGACCCGCGCGACGACCGCGCCGCAGGCGAACAGGCCCACCAGTGCCAGCACGACGGCGGGCCACAGCGCGGTGGTGCCGAACAGGTACGGGAGCACGGGCAGTACGGCTCCCAGCGAGAAGGAGAAGAAGGAGGAGACCGCGGCGACGGTCGGCGAGGGCAGGTCGGCGGGGTCGACGCCCAGCTCCTCCCGCGCGTGTATCTCCAGCGCCTGTTCCGGATCGCGGTGCAGCTGCTCGGCCACCTGCAACGCCAGGTCGCCGTCCACGCCGCGGGCCTCGTACAGCGCGGCGAGCTCCCTGATCTCCTCGCCGGGGCTGCGCCGCAGCTCCCTGCGTTCGACCTCCAGTTCGGCCTGGACGAGCTCTCGCTGCGAGGCGACGGAGGTGTACTCGCCCGCGGCCATCGAGAAGGCACCGGCCGCCAGGCCCGCGAGTCCTGAGATGACGATGGTCTGCGGTGCGGCCGAGCTTCCTGCCACGCCGGTCATCAGACCCAGGTTGGAGACCAGACCGTCCATCGCGCCGAAGACGGCGGGCCGCAGCCAGCCACCGTTGACGTCGCGGTGGGTGTGGTTGTCGCGGTGGGCGACGTGTGTCGGGTCTGAGACTCCGGCTTCGGACATGGCCGGTACGGCTCCTTCACGGTGAGCGGTGCCTGCGCCTTTCGTGCGCCGACGTTCGAAGAGTAGGCACGAAACCCGCAGGGCTGCCAGCAAGTAAGGCCGTACTTACCCCGCTCACCTGCGGTTTTCCCTCTCGTCCTCGGCGGCTGCCCGCCGCAGCGCCTCCTCCAGTTCGTCGAGCACGATGTCCTCGCTGTCCATGCGGCCCGTCCGGTAGGCGGCGCGGCCGACCATGTGCGCGGCCACCGGGGAGGTCGCCAGCTGGAACAGGCCGACGAGCAGCAGGATGCCCAGGTCGATGAGGCTGCGCAGCCACAGGCCCGAGCCGACGAGCACGAGCAGCAGGCCGAAGGACTGCGGCTTGGTCGCGGCGTGCATCCGGGTGAGCACGTCGGGCAGGCGCAGCAGCCCGATGCCGGCCAGGAGGCAGAGCACGCCGCCCGCCAGCATGAACACGGCGCCCGCGACATCCGCCACGGCACTCCAGTTCACCGCGCCTCCCCTGGCCCCTGGCCGGGCCGCCGCCCGGTCTCCTCCGCGGAGCGGGCGTCGCCTGCCGCGCCGTTGTCCTGGTCGCCGTTGCCCTCCTCGCCCGTGTCCTGGCTCTCGTCCACGTCGCCGGTTCCCGCCTCGTCCCGCAGCGCCATGAAGCGGGCGACACCGACGGAGCCCGTGAAGCCGAGGAAGGAGAGCACCAGCAGGACGGGCAGGTAGAAGGCGTTGCCGCGGACGGCCGTCTGGAGGCCGATACCGGCCATGACGACGGCCACCAGCGCGTCGAGGGCGACCGCGCGGTCCAGTGTGGAGGGGCCCAGCACCATGCGCAGGGTCACCATCAGCCCGGCGGCCAGCAGCAGCCCCGCGATCACCGTGGCGACCACCTCGTGCGCCGTCGCGGTCATCGCCACCGCCCGAACAGCTCCTGCGCGCTTTCCGAGGCGCGGATCGCGTCGATGTCGGCGCGGGTGCCGAACGCCCGCACGACGCGGGTCTCCAGGCGCAGCGCGTCGCGCCTGGCGCGGTCCCGCTCCTCCTCCAGCTCGCCGCCCATCACGTGGAGGTAGAGGGTGCCCGAGCGGCGGTCCACCTCCAGGACGGTGCTGCCGGGCACGGCGGTGACGCACACGGCGGTCACCGTCAGCATCAGGTCGCCGGGGCAGCGCATCGCGACGCCGAGCACGGCGCAGCGCGGGCGGCTGGGGGCGAGCAGGTAGCGGTTGACCCGCCAGCTGGAGACGACGAGGTCCAGGGCGAAGCGCGCGGTGAAGCGCACGATGCCCAGCGGGTGCGGGCGCGCCTGCTTCTCGATCGGCGGGAGTGGGAAGACCAGCACCACGAAGAGCGCGACGAGCACCCCGGTCACGATGTTGGCGGGCGTCGGGGTGCCCCACAGCAGCATCCACAGCAGGGTCAGGCCCGCCACCATGGGCCACTGGGTGGCGCGCAGCCTGCTGGCCTCGGGCAGTCGCTGGGGTGAGGTCATCAGCGGGTCACCGCCTGAACGTAGGGGGTCCGCGCGATGAGTTCGTCGGCGGCGCGGTCGGTCAGGGAGAACAGGGGGCCCGCGAGGACGGTGAAGGCGAGCCCGAAGAGCACGAGGCCGGCCGTGGCGACGGTCATGCTCGGCGGCAGCGTGGCGCTGGTGGTGATCTCCTGGCCGCCGAACGTGGCCGCTCCCCTGCGCCGTACCGGTGCCGGCTCCCAGCGGTCCAGGACCGCGTGCGGGGCCGTGGAGCGCGCGTACGGGCCCACGGCCGCCTCGTCCTCGTCCGCGTCGTCGTCGCTGTCCGCCTCGGTGTCCTCCAGCACCGTTCCCGCGGCGCACATCTCGGGGGTGGGGGCGCGCCAGAAGGCCAGGTTCCACGCCTTGGCGAGCGCGTACAGGGTGAGCAGGCTGGTGGCCGTACCACCGGCGACCAGCACGTAGGCGAGCGCTCCCCCGTCGTCGACCCCGGCGCGCAGCAGCCCCAGCTTGCCGAGGAAACCGGAGAGCGGCGGGATGCCGGCCAGGTTCATCGCGGGGACGAAGAACATCACGCCCAGCAGCGGGGAGAGCCGGGCCAGCCCGCCGAGGCTCTGCAGGTCGGTCGTGCCGCTGCGGCGCTCGATCAGTCCTGCGACGAGGAAGAGGGTGGTCTGCACGGTGATGTGGTGGGCGACGTAGAAGACGGCCCCTGAGATGCCGCCGTGGGTGGCCAGGCCGATCCCGAAGACCATGTAGCCCATGTGGCTGATGAGGGTGAAGGACAGCAGCCGCTTGAGGTCGGTCTGTGCGACGGCGCCCAGGATGCCCACCAGCAGCGACAGCAGCGCCAGCACCATCAGCACGTCGCCGATGCGGTGCCCGGGGAAGAGCAGGGTCTGGGTGCGGAGTATGGCGTAGACGCCGACCTTGGTCAGCAGCCCGGCGAAGACGGCCGTCACCGGGGCGGGGGCCGTCGGGTAGGAGTCGGGCAGCCAGGCGGCCATCGGGAAGACGGCGGCCTTGATGGCGAAGACCCCCAGCAGCGCGATCTGGATGAGCATGCCGACCCCGTCGGGCAACGCGTCCAGGCGCGCGGGCAGTTGCGCCATGGTGACGGTGCCGGTGGCCGCGTAGACCATGGCGACCGCGGCCAGGAACAGCATGGACGACAGCAGCGAGACGACCGCGTAGGTGGCGCCCGCGCGGATCCGCGACAGGGTGCCGCCGATGGTCATCAGCACGTAGCTGGCGGTCAGCATCAGCTCGAAGCCGACGTACAGGTTGAACAGGTCCCCGGCCAGGAACGTGTCCGAGACCCCGGCGACCAGCACCAGGTAGGAGGGGTGGAAGACGGACAGCGGCGTCACCTCGTCGTTGTCGGCCATGCCCTGGCCCACGGAGTAGACGAGCACGCACAGCGTCACGGCGGAGGAGATGACCAGCATCAGCGCGGAGAGCCGGTCGGCGACCAGCACGATGCCCACCGGCGGCGCCCACCCGCCCGCGAACATCACCTGCGGCCCGTGCCGGTCGGCGGCCACCAGCAGCACCAGCGAGACGACGAGCACCGCGGCCAGCACACCGGCGCTGATGAACCGCTGCAACCGCTCCAGGCGGGCCCCGATGGCCAGCTTCAGCCCGGCCGCGCACAGCGGCAGGATCACCGGCAGCGGCACCAGCGCCGACATCACGGCAGCCGCCTGGGACGGCTGGCCTCCGCCGCTCACCGCCCGCCCTCCGCGCGGGAGACGAGGACGCGGCGGGCGCCGTCGTCCCGAGCACCCGGGCGGGCGCTTCGGGGGCGCAGCTCGGCGCTCACCGGTCGGCGCCCAGGATGGTCTGCCACGGGTCGTCCTCCCCTTCGATCTCCTCGGCCGTCTCCTCGGCGCGGGCCTGGCGTGCGCGGAAGACGCGGGCGTCGGCGCGGGCGCGCCTGCGCATCTCCCGGTAGCGGTCGCGGGCGGTGCCCAGCCGCTGGTAGGCGCTGTGTTCGCGGGCCTCCCGCTCCTCCTCGCCGCGGGCCAGCGCGCGGTACTCGTGGCGGCGCTTGCGGTAGGCGGCGCGCAGCCGCTCGCGCTCCTCGGCGTAGGTGGCGCGGCGCACGACCCGGATGTCCTCGATGTCGTCGGGGACGTCGTCGTTGCCCGAGTGCTGCCAGGAGCGGTAGGCCATGGTCACCAGGAAGGCGGTGACGGCGAGGGTGATGACGATGGCCGTGAGGATGAACGCCTGCGGCAGCGGGTCGGCCATCCGCCCCGGGTCCGAGTCCGGGTAGAGCAGCGCGGCGCGGCCCGCGGCCCCCGAGGTGGCCAGGACCAGGAGGTTGACGCCGTTGCCGATCAGCACGATGCCGAGCAGGATGCGGGTGAGCGGCCGGGCCATCAGCAGCGCCGTACCCGAGGCGAACAGCACACCGCCGCAGCACACCAGGGCGAGCGTCCCCGTCACGATCCGCTCCCCTTCGTGGTGCGTTCCGCCTCGCGGCGGGCGCGTTCGCGCTCCATGCGGCGGTCGATCTCGGACCCGAGGCTGCGCAGCACGTCCAGGACGACGCCGAGGACGAGCAGGTAGACGCCGGTGTCGAAGAGGACAGGGCTGGCGGCGTGGAAGTGGCCCACCAGCCAGAACGCTCCGGTGACCTTGCCCGCCTCCAGCACGCTGCCGCCCAGCCACAGCCCCGCGAGCCCCGTGCCCGTGACCAGCAGCAGCCCCAGCCCGAGCAGGAAGCCGGGGTCCACGGGCGCCGCGGCCGCCAGCTCCAGACGCCCGCCCGCCAGGTACCGCACGGCCAGCGCGAGCCCGGCCACCAGCCCGGCGGTGAAGCCGCCGCCCGGCAGGTTCTCGGCGGAGAAGAGCAGGTAGAGGGAGAGCACCAGGATCGGGTGGAAGACGAGCCTGGCCACCACCTCGAACATCACGGAACGCCCCTCGGGGGCGAGCGTGGAACTGGCCGCCAGCCAGGTGCGGCGCGGCGCGACGGGCGAGCCGCGGGACGGACGCGCACCGGTGCGCACCGGCTGCTTCCACGCGTCCCAGCGGCCCGCCGCCGGCTTGTCCGCGCCGGACGTGCCCGAGGCCGCGGCCGACTGGTCGAGCGCGACGCTCGCGGAGCCCGGAGTGCGCAGCGGTCCTACAGTCGGTCGTCCCGGGCCCGCGACGGGAGCCGAGGGCGCGGGTCCGCCGCCGGGGCCCTCGGATCCCGGCACCGGCTGGGCGACCGGCACCCGGGCGCGGCGGCGCAGGTAGACCAGGCTGGTGACGCCGACGGCGGCGACCGCGAGCACGGCGGACTCGCCCATGGTGTCCCAGGCCCGCAGGTCCACCAGCGTGGTCGCGACCACGTTCTTGACGTCCTCGTGCGCGGTCGCGCTCAGCAGCGCGGGGCCCGAGGCCGGTCCCGTCCTGGCCGCGAGGGAGAGGTGGATGAGCCCGGCGACGAGCCCGCCGGCGGCCACGGAGATCACCAGCTGGACGCCGCGCCGCACCCGCCAGGTCCGGTGGCCGTCGGGGAAGCGCGCCGGCAGCCTGCGCAGCACCAGCACGAACACCGTCAGCGAGACCGTCTCGACGGCGAACTGCGTCAGCGCCAGGTCGGGCGCGCCGTGCAGCACGTACAGCAGCCCGGCGCCGTACCCGGTGACGCCGGCGAGCACGGCCGCCTTCATCCGCTGCCGCGCGAGCACGCACAGCACCGCCACCCCGCAGACCCCGACGGCCACGACGAGCTGCGGAACCGAGTCGTAGAAGCGCAGCCCCTGCGCCTGCTGCCAGGGGCCTTCGGCCAGCAGCTGCGCGCCCTCGAAACCGAGCAGGACGACGAGGATGGTGCCCAGGTAGACGGGGAGCGAGCCGCGCTGCACGGCGCCCGTGGCCTGGAGCGAGAGCCGTTCGAGTCCCCACAGCGCGCGGGCGAACACCTGGTCGCCGTCGACCTGCGAGATCCGCTCGCCCAGCTCGGCGAGCGGCCGCCCGGCCCAGAAGAGCGCCACGCCCAGCACCCAGGCCAGCGCCGAGAGGCCCAGCGCCGGGCCGAGACCGTGCCACAGCGCCAGGTGGTAGGGGGCGCCCTCGCTGGGCAGGTTGTCGGCGTACCGGCCCAGCAGCGGGTCGATCCACGGCGCCGCGGGCCCGAGCACGAGACCGGCCAGCGCGCACAGCAGGGGCGGTGCGAGCAGCGGCAGCGAGGTCCTGGTGCCCTTCTCGACGGTGACCGGTTGCAGGGGCGGGGAGCCGCCCTTGGTGGCGAAAGCACCCCACAGGAACCGCAGCGTGTACGCGGTGGTCAGCGCCGATCCGGCGATCACGGCCGCCAGCGTCCAGGTGTGCGCGGCGCCGCCGTGCAGCAGCGCGGAGACGGCCGCCTCCTTCGCGGCGAACCCCAGCAGCGGCGGCAGCGCGGCCATCGACAGCCCGGCCGCCACGGCGACGCCGCACAGCACGGGCAGGGCGCGGCCCAGCCCGGAGAGCCGGTCGATGTCGCGGGTCCCCGTGTGGTGGTCGATGGCGCCGACGACGAGGAAGAGCGGCGCCTTGAACAGCGCGTGCGCCAGGATCATCGCGATGCCGGCCAGCTCGGTGTTCCGGTCGCCGTCACCGACCAGCAGGGTGAGGAAACCCAGCTGGCTGACGGTGCCGAAGGCCAGCAGCCGCTTCAGGTCCGTCTCACGCAGCGCCCGCCAGCCGCCGATCAGCATGGTCACGCTGCCCAGCACGAGCACCAGTGCCCGCCAGGGCACCACGTCGGCGAAGCCGGGGGCGAGCCGCGCGATCAGGTAGACGCCCGCCTTGACCATGGCGGCCGCGTGCAGATAGGCGGACACCGGTGTGGGCGCGGCCATCGCCCCCGGCAGCCAGAAGCTGAACGGCCACACCGCCGACTTCGACAGCGCCCCCACCAGGACGAGCACCAGGCCGCCCGAGACGAGCGCCCCGCCGCCCGGTGGGTCCGCCAGCAGCAGCGAGATCCGGTAGGTGCCGGCGGCGTGTCCCAGCATCAGGAAACCGACGAGCATCACCAGACCGCCGACCGTGGTGACCAGCAGCGCCTGCAGCGCGGCACGCCTGTTGGTCCTGCGTGCGGAGTCGTGGCCGATGAGCAGGAAGGAGAAGACGCTGGTCAGCTCCCACAGCACGTACAGCAGGATCAGGTCGTCCGCCAGGATCAGCCCGAGCATGGCCCCGGCGAAGGCGGTGAGGGCTCCGGCGAAGGAGCCCAGCCGCGGCGCGTAGGAGCTGAAGTAGCCCGCGCAGTAGACCATCACCAGGGCGCCGACGCCCCCGGCGACCAGCACCATCTCCAGGGCGAGCGGGTCGCACCGCAGCGCGATGTCGACGCCGAGCGAGGGGACCCACGCGGTGTGCTCGCTGAGCGCCTGCCCACCGGAGACGTCGCCGTAGTGCACCGCCGCCCACACGGCCGCGCTCGCGGGTGCCGCCGCGAGCGCGAGGAAGGCGCGCGGCCCCAGCCACCGCACCAGGGGCCCGGCGCAGCACGCGACGGCGAAGTGGACGACGATCAACCACAGCACGCACAGAGAATTGCATACATAACCATGCAATTCGGACAGGCGGCCCTGCGGTGCCGGTGGGGGCTGCGCCCTCCCGGCGGAGTGGTGGCTCAGCCTGGCTCAGCCCGAGATGGGGCCTCACCCCGGGCCCCAGGGGCAAGCGTCAGGCCTTCGGCCTGTCGGCCGTCCTGTCGGGGGAGCTCCCCGCCTTGCCGGCCGTCTTGCCCGCGGGGCTTCCCGCCGTGTCGGCCTTGTCGGCTTGGTCTGCCGCATCGTCCTCGACGGCCTTGTCGGGACCGACGGCATCCTCGCCGGTCTTGGCGGCCTCGTCGGCCCCGGCGTCCTCGTCGGCCCCCGGCTCGACGATCTCCTCACGTCCAGGCCGCTTCCTCGCCGAAACGGCGATGTAGGCGACCGCGGCGAGGAAGACGACGATCGCCGTCCAGTTGTTCAGCCGCATGCCCAGCACGTGGTGGGCGTCGTCCACCCGCATGTACTCGATCCAGAATCGCCCGACGGTGTAGGCGGCGACGTACAGCGCGAACGCCCTGCCGTGCCCCAGCTTGAACCGCCGGTCCGCCCAGATCACCACGAGCGCCACCCCGACACACCACAGCGACTCGTAGAGGAACGTCGGGTGGTACGTGGCCATGTCGGGGGTGTCGACAGGGCGGTGCGCCGGGTCGATCTCCAGCGCCCAGGGCAGGTCGGTCGGCCGCCCGAACAGCTCCTGGTTGAACCAGTTGCCCCAGCGGCCCAGCGCCTGCGCCAGCACGATGCCCGGCGCCACGGCGTCCGCGTAGGCGGGCAGCGGAATGCCGCGACGGCGGCAGCCGATCCACGCGCCCAGCGCGCCCAGCGCGATCGCACCCCAGATCCCCAGGCCGCCGTCCCAGATGCGGAAGGCGTCCACCGGGTTGCGGCCCTCACCGAAGTAGAGCTGGTAGTCGGTGACGACGTGGTAGAGCCGGCCGCCGACCAGGCCGAACGGCACGGCCCACACGGCGATGTCGGCGACCGTCCCGGGCCGCCCGCCCCGAGCGACCCACCGGCGCCCACCGAGCCAGACCGCGACGAAGACGCCGGCGATGATGCAGAGCGCGTAACCGCGCAGCGGGATCGGCCCGAGATGGATCTCGCCGGCCGACGGACTGGGGATAAAGGCAAGGGTCTCCATGGCGCACCCGACGCTACCGTGCCCGGCGGCGCCCCGGGCAATCAGGCCGCACAACGGCTGCATAACGGCCGCCGCGGCCCGCGAGCCCAGCAAGACGAGAGGCCCTAGCTCTTGCGCTCCACCATCTTCTTCAGCTTCTGCGGTGTCAGCGGATTCGACTGGTCGGCGTAGATGTTCTTGCCGTCCAGCAAAACCGTGGGCGTTCCCTGGTGGCCCGAGGCGCCGAAGCTCTCGCTGGAGCGGCGCACCCACGCGTCGTGCTTCCCCGTGGACACGCACTCCTCGAACGCCGGGGAGACCAGCCCCTCGACCTTCTTCGCCAGCTCGAGCAGCCGCTTCGTGCTCGCGAACGCGTCGTCCTGCTCGGCCGGCTGGTTGCGGTAGAGCACGTCGTGGTAGGCCTCGAACTTCCCCCGGTCCTTGGCGCAGACCGCCGCGTTGGCCGCCTCCTCGGAGCCGCTGCCGCCCATGTTCTTGTCGATGAGCGCCACCAGGTGGTACTCGGCCCGAAGCTTGCCCGCCTTCTCCAGGCTCTTGATCGTGCTCCGGTAGGTGTTCTCGAACTGACCACACGCGGGGCAGCGGAAGTCCTCGTAGACGGTGAGCTTGGCCGGAGCGCCCTTGTCGCCCACGGTGATCGGCTTCGCCGACTGGCTGTTGTCCGCCTCGCCGCCACCGGTCTGGTGGGCGACGGTCGCCCCGACGCCCGTGGCGACCGCCAGCGCGCCGATCACCGCCGCGGCGACCTTCACGGTGCGGCGGCGCTTCTCGGAGGCCTTGTGTCGTTGCTGTTCGGCCCGCAAGCGGTCGCGGGCCGAGGTCTTGTTCTGAGTCACGCCCGGCCCAACGAGGGGTTCCGCCCGTGGCGGGGGGCCGACGTGAGGACTTCACCCGAAAGATGCTTTGCCCTAGCGGGGGGTCGCACCTCCCATGGTCTTCCCCTTCTTTCGTGAGGGTGCCCTCGGCCGTGGTTGGGGCGCTCCGCCCCCAAACCCCCGGGGCCTCGCCGGCCAGGCGTTGGGGCGGCTCCTCCCCCAGACTCCGTCCGGGGGGACCCCCACCCCAACTGCCCCCCGCTACGGGGGCTCCGCCCCCCTAGGAGCCCCCGCAGGGAGAGGGGGCGGGCGCCTTTGTCGGGGTGCCCGCCCCAGGGGTGTGCTCAGCGCCGGACGCTCTCGGCCAGGGACGTCGCCAGCTCGCGGACATCCGCGAGCCCCGCCTCCAGGTCATCCGCGGCCAGCAGCCGTTTGACGAACGCGGAGCCCACGATCACGCCGTCGGCGAAGGTGGCGACCTCCGCGGCCTGCGCGGGGGTGGAGACACCCAGGCCGACGCAGACCGGCAGGTCGGCGCCGGTGCGGACGCGGGAGACCAGCTCCCGCGCCTCCGCACCGACGGACTCGCGCGTGCCGGTGACGCCCATCAGGGACGCCGCGTAGACGAAGCCGCTGCCCGCCTCGGTGATCCGGGCCAGGCGCGCGTCGCGGCTGCTGGGGGCGACGACGAAGACCGTCGCGAGGCCGGCCCGCTCGGCGGCCTTGCGCCAGCCGTCGGACTCCTCGACGGGCAGGTCGGGCAGGATGCACCCGGCGCCGCCCGCTGCCGCCAGCTCCTCGGCGAAGCGTTCGGCGCCGTACCGGTCGACGGGGTTCCAGTAGGTCATGATCAGCACCGGCTTGCCGGTGGCGGCGTGCGCCTCGCGGACCGTGCGGATCACGTCCGCGATCCGCACACCGCCCTTCAGGGCGATGGTGTCGGCCGTCTGGATGACGGGTCCGTCCATGACGGGGTCGCTGTGCGGCAGCCCGACCTCGACGACGTCGCAGCCGCTCTCCAGGAGCGCCGTGCAGGCCGCGATGCCCCCCTCGACGGTGGGGAAGCCGGCGGGCAGGTAGCCGACGAGCGCGGCCCGGTTCCCGGCCTTGGCGCGTGCCAGGGTCTGCTCCAGGAGTGCGATGTTCCCGCTGCTCATTTCTGGTCCTCCCCGTCGTAGAGGCCGAAGTAGCGCGCGGCCGTGTCCATGTCCTTGTCGCCGCGTCCGGAGAGGTTCACCAGGACGAGGGACTCGGGGCCCAGCTCCCGGCCCAGGTCGAGGGCGCCCGCGAGCGCGTGCGCGCTCTCGATCGCCGGGATGATGCCCTCGGTCTCCGAGAGCAGCCGCAGTGCGCGCATCGCCGCCTCGTCGGTGACGGGACGGTACTCGCCGCGCCCGCTGTCCTTGAGGTAGGCGTGCTCGGGGCCGATGCCCGGGTAGTCGAGCCCGGCGGAGATCGAGTAGGGCTCGGTGATCTGCCCCTCGTCGTCCTGGAGGACGTAGGAGCGCGAACCGTGCAGGATGCCGGGCTCGCCCGCCGTGAGGGTGGCGGCGTGCTCGCCGGAGTCCACGCCGTGCCCGGCCGCCTCGAAGCCGACGATCCGCACGTCGGCGTCGGGCAGGAACGCGTGGAAGAGGCCGATCGCGTTGGAGCCGCCGCCCACGCAGGCCGCGACGGCGTCCGGCAGCCGTCCGGTGCGCTGAAGGATCTGGCGGCGCGCCTCGACGCCGATGACGCGGTGGAAGTCGCGGACGATCTGCGGGAAGGGGTGCGGACCCGCGACGGTGCCGAACAGGTAGTGGGTGCGGTCCACGTTCGCCACCCAGTCGCGGAACGCCTCGTTGATGGCGTCCTTGAGGGTGCGGCTGCCCGAGGTGACGGGGACGACCTCGGCGCCGAGCATCCGCATGCGGGCGACGTTCAGCGCCTGGCGCTCGGTGTCGATCTCCCCCATGTAGATGGTGCACTCCAGGCCGAAGAGGGCGCAGGCGGTGGCGGTGGCCACGCCGTGCTGGCCCGCGCCGGTCTCGGCGATGACGCGGGGCTTGCCCATGCGCTTGGTGAGCAGCGCCTGGCCGAGCACGTTGTTGATCTTGTGGGAGCCGGTGTGGTTGAGGTCCTCGCGCTTGAGGAACACCCGGGCGCCGCCCGCGTGTTCGGCGAACCGCTTGACCTCGGTCAGGGCGCTGGGACGGCCCGTGTAGTCGACGAGCAGCTCGTCGAGCTCGGCGGCGAAGGCGGGGTCCGCCTTCGCCTTCTCGTACTCCGCGGCCACCTCGTCGACGGCGGCGACGAGGGCCTCGGGGATGAACTTCCCGCCGAACGCGCCGAAGTAGCCGGCGACGTTGGGACTGTGACCCTCAGGGTCGGGGATGAAGTAGTCGGATGGCATGCCGATGGTGCTCCTTGGTGTGGGCTGACGCCGATGTCCTGGCCCTGCTCGTGCCCGTGCCCGGTGAGCCGGCGACCCACGGGGTCCGGGAAGCGGGTTCCCCCGGACGGCGTCCGGGGGAGGATGAGGGAAGCGTCAGCGCCATCGGCGGCCGCGGATCACACCGGGCTCGCAGCCGATGTGATACCGCACCGAACGCCCCCGCACCCGCCGCGCGGGGGCACGGCACCCGCGCGGCCTGCACCCGCGCGCCAGCGCGAGGGAGCACAGGGAGACGGAGGCGGTCACGGTCTCAGCCCCTGCCGTGCCGCAGGGCCGGGTGGGCGCCGGCCGCGACCAGGTCGGAGACGGCGGTCCTGGGGTCCTTGCCGGTCACCAGGGACTCCCCCACCAGCACGGCGTCGGCGCCCTCGTTCGCGTAGGCGATCAGGTCGTGGGGGCCGCGCACGCCGGATTCGGCGACCTTGACGACGTGGTCGGGGATCTCCGGGGCGATGCGGGTGAAGTTGCCCCGGTCGACCTCCAGGGTCTTGAGGTTGCGCGCGTTGACCCCGATGATCCTGGCTCCGGCGTCGAGGGCCCGCTCGGTCTCCTCCTCGTCGTGGACCTCGACCAGCGGCGTGAGCCCGATGGACTCGGCGCGCTCGATGAGGGAGACGAGCGCTTCTTGTTCGAGCGCGGCGACGATCAGCAGGATAACGTCGGCACCGTGCGCGCGGGCCTCCCACAGCTGGTAGGAGGAGAAGATGAAGTCCTTGCGCAGCACCGGGATGTCCACGCGGGCGCGGACGGCCTCGAGGTCGGCGAGTGAGCCGCCGAAGCGGCGGCGTTCGGTGAGGACGGAGATGACGCCCGCGCCGCCCGCCTCGTAGTCGGCGGCGAGCCCGGCGGGGTCGGCGATGGCGGCGAGCGCGCCCTTGGAGGGGCTGGAGCGCTTGACCTCGCAGATCACCCGGACGCTGTCGCCCTTGAGCGCGGCGAGCCCGTCCTTGGCCTGGGGCGCTCGGGCCACGCGCTCTTTGAGCTCGTCGAGGGTGACGCGCGCCTGCCGCTCGGCGAGGTCCTCACGTACGCCTTCGATGATCTCGTTGAGCACACTCACCGAGCGACCTCCTTGCTGGCTGGGTTTGGCTGGCTGACGGGCCCTCGCGGGCGGGCGAGGGTGGTCAGGTGGGGCACTGCGATGGTATCCGCCGGTGGACGGAGGTCTCGCATCCGGTTGCACCGAATCCCACATAGCGGACAAATCGAGGGAGCGGTCCGCATCGCGGGTGACGACCTCGTCACCGGGGGTCAGACGGGGCGACGCGGCTCACGGAGTCAGCGCCGTCCCCAGGGGCGTGTTCCGGACAACCGTGAACGCCGCCAGCAGCACCCCCGCGGCCCAGGCGTGCCACACCCGGGGCCGCACCGGGAGGGCGAAGGGACGCGCCCCGGCGGCCCGGACGGTCCAGTACAGCCAGCCGAGGGCGAGGACGGCGAAGAGGGCGACGGCCGCCGCGTTCGCGCCCAGCGCGGTGACCAGGTCACCGTGCGCGACGGCGTGGGCGCTGCGCAGCCCGCCGCAGGCGGGGCAGTAGAGCCCGGTGGCGGCCAGGAAGGGGCAGGGCGGGTAGTGCCCCGGCTGGTTCGGGTCGACGGCGGCGACATACACGAAGGCCGCGCCCGCCGCGGCCAGAGAGCCGAGGGGCGCGGCCAGCCGCGGCACCGCGCCGGTCAGGCGGTGCCGCACCGTCGCGGCGTACTGCCGTTGCCTCAGGAGTGCGCCTTGGCGTGGGGCTCGTGGGTCCTGCGCGCCTCGTCGTGCTGCTGCTTGTGCGCCCGGGCCTGCTCGGCGTTCATGCCCTTCGACTTCGTCTGGCCGAGCCCCATCGCGCTCATGACGCCGCCGACCACGGCGGCCAGCAGGAGAAGGGCCAGCCCGGCGATCACACCGGCAGGCTGCGCCATCACCGTGAAGACGGAGGCAACGCAGAAACCGACGAAGGCGATGAGCACGCCGGTCCAGGCGGCCGGGGTGTGTCCGTGGCTGTGCGCCATGAATACTCCTTGAGTCACAACGTGAAAGAGGGCCACCGGGCCCGTTGCCTGCTCATTCTCCCCCTTCCACACGCCGGCGACAGCACGGGGGTCGCCCGTGCGGGCCACTCGGGGCCCACCGGGCGTCCGCGCGCCCTTCGGGCGCCGCGGGTTCAGGCGGTGCCGTGCGTGGGATCCTCGCCCCGGTCCATGGCCTTCCACAGGTCCTCGGGGCGGTCGGGGTCGACCCGCTGCGCGCGGGTGGCCCGCTGCCGCAGCGGCACGCGCTCGTAGCGGGCGCTGCCCGACATGGAGGGCCAGGTCCGCCCGTAGCGCAGGGCGAGCAGGCCGGCGAGCAGCAGCAGCGCGCCGCCCGCGGCCGAGACGTAGGGCCAGGCGGTGACGTCGACGGCGCCGATCCCGCTGTCCGT
Source organism: Streptomyces tubbatahanensis (assembly GCF_022699385.1). Classification (NCBI taxonomy): domain Bacteria; kingdom Bacillati; phylum Actinomycetota; class Actinomycetes; order Kitasatosporales; family Streptomycetaceae; genus Streptomyces; species Streptomyces tubbatahanensis. The sequence continues at coordinate 1,925,680 of NZ_CP093846.1, forward strand.
CAGACCGCTGGTCTTGGCCGCCTGCTCGGTCAGCGGTCCGGTGTCGTCCGCGCCCAGCAGCGCGGCGGCCATGACGGCGCCGCCGCAGACGGTGAGCAGCCCGGCGACGAGGTAGCGCCCCAGGCGGCGTACGGCGAAGACGGCGACGAGCGCGGCGAGGCCGACCAGGGCGAGCGCGCTGGGCAGGCCCGTGACGTCGCCGCCCTCGGCGCTGACGGGGACCGTGCCCTGCGCGAACGCGGCGCTCGACTCGCTCCACGTCTGTCCCGCGGCGACCAGCGCGAGCGCGGCGCCCACCGCACCGCACAGCAGCGCCGCCGCGAGCGCGACGCGGGGCGCGCGGGAGCGCGCGCCACCGGCGTCGGGGGCCGCGGTCCCGGTGCCGGCCTCGGCGGCGGGAGTACCGGTGTCGGCCTCGGCGGCCGGGGGGCCGGAGTCGGCCGGGTCCGTCTCGGCGTCCGGGGCGGGGGGTGGAGAAGTCACCCTTCCACGCTACCCCCGAGCCGTTCGGCCGTTCGGACCGCCCTCAGTACGGCCGCGGCCTTGTTGGCGCACTCGGTGTCCTCGGCCACGGGTTCCGAGTCGGCGACGACGCCCGCGCCCGCCTGCACGTACGCCACCCCGTCGCGCAGCAGTGCGGTGCGGATGGCGATGGCCGTGTCGGAGTCGCCGGCGAAGTCGAGATAGCCGACACAGCCGCCGTAGACCCCGCGCCTGGTCGGCTCCAGCTCCTCGATGATCTGCAGCGCCCGGGGTTTGGGCGCTCCCGAGAGGGTGCCGGCGGGGAAGCAGGCGGTCAGCGCGTCGAACGCCGTACGGCCCTGGGCGAGTTGTCCCGTGACGGTGGAGACGATGTGCATGACGTGGCTGTAGCGCTCGATCGACATGAAGTCGACGACCTCGACGCTGCCGGGCTCGCAGACCCGCCCCAGGTCGTTGCGGCCCAGGTCCACCAGCATCAGGTGCTCGGCCCGCTCCTTGGGATCGGCCAGCAGTTCCTCCGCCAGCGCCGCGTCCTCGCCCGGGGTGGCGCCGCGCGGCCGCGTGCCCGCGATGGGGTGCATCAGGGCGCGCCCGTCCTCGACCTTGACCAGCGCCTCGGGGCTGGAGCCGACGATGTCGAACCCGTCGAAGCGCAGCAGGTACATGTACGGGCTGGGGTTGGTGGCACGCAGCACCCGGTAGACGTCCAGCGCGCTCGCACCGCAGGGGGTCTCGAAGCGCTGCGAGGGCACCACCTGGAACGCCTCGCCGCCGCGGATGCGCTCCTTGATGTCCTCCACCCAGCCCCGGTAGGTGGCGCCGCCGGACCTGGCGTCGATGTCGGGGAGTTCGGACGGCGGGAGGGAGACGGGGGCGACCGGTGCGGGGCGGGCGAGGTCGGCGGCCATCGCGTCCAGCCGGCGCACGGCGCCGGCGTGCGCCTCCTCGACCCCGGTGTCCAGGTCGTTGTGGTTGATCGCGTTGGCGATCAGCAGCACCGTGCCGTCGCGGTGGTCGAGCACGGCCAGGTCCGAGGTGAGCAGCATGGTCAGCTCGGGCAGGTCGAGATCGTCGATGGTGTCGGGGTGGTGGCCCACCTTCTCCAGACGCTGGACGATGTCGTAGCCGAGGTAGCCGACCATGCCGCCGGTGAACGGCGGCAGGTCTCCGGCCTCGTGCAGGTCACGGGGGGTGTGCAGGGCCTCCACGGTCGCGCGGAGCGCGGCCAGCGGGTCGCCGTCGACGGGCACGCCCACCGGCGGGGTGCCCTCCCAGTGCGCCCGGCCGTCCCGCACGGTCAGCGCGGCGTCGCTGCGTACGCCCACGAAGGAGTACCGCGACCAGGTGCGGCCGTTCTCGGCGGACTCCAGCAGGAAGGTGCCGGGGCGCTCGGCGGCCAGCTTGCGGTACAGGGCGATGGGGGTGTCGCCGTCGGCCAGCACGCGGCGGGTCACGGGGATGACCCGCCGGTCCTTGGCGAGCCTGCGGAACGTTTCGAGGTCGGGCGCCGTCATGGCCCCTCACCCTACTGGCAGGCGCGGCGCCTCCCGTTCAGTCGTGGGACAGCAGCACGTCTCAGTCGTGGGACAGCAGCACGTCGGCGTCGAAGCACGTCCGCTCGCCGGTGTGGCAGGCGGCGCCGACCTGGTCGACCTTGAGCAGAACGGTGTCGGCGTCGCAGTCGAGTGCGACGGACCTGACCCGCTGCACGTGCCCCGAGGTGTCGCCCTTCACCCAGTACTCCCGCCTGCTGCGGCTCCAGTAGGTGGCACGCCCCGAGGTCAGGGTGCGGTGGAGCGCCTCGTCGTCCATCCACCCCAGCATCAGCACCTCCCCGGTGTCGTACTGCTGGGCGATCGCGGGGACGAGGCCGTCCGCGTTGCGCTTGAGGCGGGCGGCGACGGCGGGGTCGAGGGAGCTGCGCTGGGACATGGGCCCATTGTCCCGCACTCCGCGCGGCAGCGGTCGCGGACACACCTCGCGCACAGCCGGGCACTGACCGCGTGCCCGCCGTACCCTGGCGGCATGTCGACCCATGCGAAGCGAGAACGACTCCTTTTCGCCGATCTGTTGGAGACGCACGGCCCCGAGGCCCCCACCCTGTGCGAGGGGTGGCGGACCCGCGACCTGGCGGCGCACGTCGTCGTGCGGGAGCGCCGCAGCGACGCCGCGGGCGGCCTGCTGATCAAGCCGCTGGCCGCCCGACTCGAACGGGTGCAGGCCGAGTTCGCCGCGAAGCCGTACGACGAACTGATCCAGCTCATCCGCACCGGACCGCCGCGGATGTCGCCCTTCGCCCTCAAGCAGGTGGACGAGGCGGCGAACACGGTGGAGTTCTTCATCCACACCGAAGACATCCGCCGCGCGCAGCCCGACTGGGCGCCGCGCGAGCTGGACTCCGTCTTCGAGGACGCGCTGTGGCGCCGCCTGGAGACGGCGGCGCGGATGTACGGCCGCAAGTCCCCCGTCGGTCTCGTGCTGCGGCGGCCGAACGGGCAGACCGCCGTCGCCCACCGCGGCACCCCCGTCGTCACGGGTGTGGGGGCCCCTTCGGAGCTGCTGCTGCTCGCCTCGGGCCGCCAGGAGCACGCCGACGTCGAGCTGGACGGCGAGAAGGAGGCCGTCGACCGCCTGCGCCAGGCGAAGCTGGGCATGTGAGGAAGCCCCGAGGGGCGAACCAGGGCCGAACCAGGGGGAGTTCGGGGTCTCCCCCGATGGAGGGGCGGCCGCGGCCCGGGAGTGTGGAGGCATGTTCTCCTCGCCTTCTCGTCTCTCCCGCCGCCTCCCCTCCCGCAGAGCCCTGCTCACCGGTGTCGCCGGCGGCGCGGCGGCGGCCGCCGTCGGCACCCCCGCGCCGGGCGCCGTCGCCGCGCCGCCCCCGGCCGGGGCGAGCGGTACGACGCTGCCGCCGCCCGTCGGGCGGGCGTTGCGCGCGGCCGTCGACGACCTGGCGCACCCCCGCTCGTCGGGCGCTCAGCTGCGCGTCAGCGGGTCGGCGGGCCGCTGGTACGGGACCTCCGGCGTGGCGGACCCGGCCACAGGCCGGCCCATCGGACTGAACGACAAGGTACGCGCCGGCAGTGTGACCAAGGCGTTCGTGGCGACGGCGGCGTTGCAGCTCGTCGAGGAGGGACGGCTGGAGCTGCGCACCCCGGTCCGGGACCACCTGCCCGACCTGCTGCCGGAGCGGTTCGGCGCCGTCACCGTCGCGCAGCTGCTCGACCACACCAGCGGCCTGCCCGACCACGTGGGCCTTCCGGACATGAGCACACCCGAGGCGGTGGTGCGGCACCGCTTCGACCGGTGGACCCCGCGGCAGCTCGTGGAGACGGTCACCGGCGGTGAGCTGAAGTTCGCGCCGGGCACGGCACAGGAGTACCGCGGCATCAACTACGTACTGGCCGCGCTGGTGATCGAGCGCGTGACGGGGCGCCCCTACGGCATCGAGATCCGCGACCGCGTCCTGCGTCCGCTGCGCCTGGGCCACACCTCCTTCCCCTCGGCGCAGGGGAACGAGCGGCGGCTGCGCGGTCCGCACGTGCACGGCTGCCTGGAGATGAGCGACGGCTCGCTGAGGGACGTCACCGTGTTCGACTCGTCCCGCTCGTGGGCGGACGGCGAGATCGTCTCCAGCTCCGGCGACCTGCACCGCTTCCTGACGGCGCTCTTCTCCGGGGCGCTGCTGCCCGAGCGTCAGCTGCGGAAGATGTTCACGCTGCCGCCGCGGCACGTGCGGATGGCCGACGGCAGCCCGGCCCGCTACAGCACCGGGCTGCAGACCGTCACGGTCAACGGCGTCACCCTGTGGGGCAAGACCGGTGAGCAGTACGGCTACGCCACGGCCGTCTTCGCCACCCGTGACCAGCGGCTGCGGCTGGCGTGGACGTTCAGCCCCGTGGAGCTGGGGGCCGACCCGTCACCGATGAGCCAACGGATCGCCGAGGCCGCGACGGGGGCTCTGGCGGACGCACAGCGGTGACGGGTGCGGCGTGCCCGTTGGTGTTCACGGCTTGCGGCCGACGCCTCCATAGAGCGGGGAGAACTCGGTGGCGCCCGCGCCCTGCGCCTCGGGCCGCCACAGCGGGCACGAGACGACGCCGGGCTCGACCAGCTCCAGCCCGTCCAGGAACCCGGCCACCTGCTCGGGGCTGCGCGGCCGGTAGGGCACGGCGCCGCTGCGGTTGTAGTCGGCCAGTCCCTTCACGTAGCGGGGGTCGGTGTCGGTGCCGTCGCGGACCGCCAGGTAGCTGCCGGAGGGCAGGGCTTCCACCAGCCGCCGCACGATCGAGACGGCCTCGTCGTAGTCGGCCACATGCGCCAGGATGCCCATGAGCATCACCGCGACGGGCCGGTCGAAGTCGAGGGTGCGGGCGGCCTGCCGCAGGATCGTCTCCGGGTCCTCGACGTCGGCCTCGATGTAGTCGGTGGCGCCCTGGGGGTCGCTGGTGAGCAGGGCGTTGGCGTGGGCGAGCACGAGGGGGTCGTTGTCGACGTAGACGATCCGGGACTCCGGGGCGGCCCGCTGGGCGACCTCGTGGGTGTTGTCGACGGTCGGCAGCCCCGTCCCGATGTCGAGGAACTGGCGGATGCCCGCCTCCTCGACCAGGTAGCGCACGGTGCGTCCGATGAAGTGCCGTCCGACGCGGGCGAGGGTCACGATGTCGGGGAAGACGGCCCGGATGCGTTCGCCCGCCTCGCGGTCGACCTCGTAGCAGTCCTTGCCGCCGGTCCAGTAGTCCCAGATCCGCGCCGAGTGCGGCACGGAGGAGTCGATCCGGTCCGCCCGGTCCGCCTTGCGAGGGGCATCCGCCATGAGTGAACTCCCGTTCGTCTGCGTTGCTGCCACCAACCTATGCCGTCAACTGCTCGCTGTCGTCCGCCGACTGCTACTGGGACACCGTCGTCAGCCGCTCGGTCAGGATGTGCTGGAGTTCGCCGGCCGCGCGGGTCGGCGAGACGTCGCCGCGGTGGGCGACGGAGATGGTGCGGTGGAGCCCGGGGGACGCGAAGCGGGTGACCCGCAGCCCTGAGCGGGCCGCGACCATGCTGGGCACGACCGCCAGCCCGAGGCCCGCCCGGACGAAGCCGAGCACGGCGTCCATCTCGCCGCCCTCCACGCCGAAGACCGGCTCGAATCCGGCCTCGCGGCAGGCGGCGACCGTCAGCTCCCGCAGGTCGTAGCCGCGCCGGAACATCGCCAGCGGGCGGCCCCGCAGGTCCTCCACGCGAATGCGGGAGCGGCGCACCGGCGCGGGCTCGTCCGGCGGGGAGACGACGACCAGTTCCTCCCTGAGCAGCTCGGAGGTGCTCAGCACGGGGCCCTGCCCGGCGAGCGGGGTGATGATCAGCGCCAGGTCGAGTTCGCCCTCCGCCAGCACCCGCACCAGATCCTGGGAACCGCCCTCGTGCACGACCAGGTCGACGCCCGGGTAGCGGTCGCGGAAGGCGCGCAGCACGTCGGGGACGAGGCTGGCGCACAGGCTGGGCGGGGCCCCCAGGCGCACCCGGCCGCGGCGCAGCTGCGCGACCTCCTGCACCTCGCGGCGTGCGGTCTCGGTGTCGGCCAGCACCCGGCGGGCCATCGGCAGCAGGGCGGCTCCCGCGTCGGTGAGGGAGATGTGGCCGCGCGCCCGGTGGAAGAGCTCGGCCCCCAGCTCCCGCTCCAGTGCGCGGATCTGCTGGGAGAGGGAGGGCTGGGCCACGTGCTCGCGCTGGGCCGCGCGCGTGAAGTGGCGGGTGTCGGCGACGGCCACGAAGTAGCGGAGCTGCTGGAGCTGCATGGGTCCAGGATACGGAAGCACGATAGCCACCACCTATGGTACGCAACTGTTTCATGTCTTGGACTGATGCCCGATCGCTTCCCTACCTTCGTGGCCATGGCGACGGCGACGCGCACCCCTCCCTCCCCCGCCGGGCAGAGCACCCCGCGGGCCACCCCGCCCCCACGGCCGCGGCGGGGCGGCCTCCCGCGGGCCCTGTGGGGCTCCACGATCGGCAAGAAGGCGGTCATGGCGGTCAGCGGGCTGGTCATGCTGGCCTACCTGGTCGCGCACATGCTCGGGAACCTGAAGGTGTTCTTCGGCCCGGACGACATGAACGGCTACGCGCACTGGCTGCGGACCCTCGGTGAGCCGGTGCTGCACCACGGGTGGTTCCTGTGGGTGGTGCGGGTGGTGCTGCTTACGGCCGTCGTCCTGCACGGCGTCTGCGCCTGGCAGCTCAGCCGGCGCGACCTCGCGGCCCGCCCCGTCGGCTACCGGCACCGGCGGCACCGCGCGAGCTACGCGACCCGCACCATGCGCTGGGGCGGGATCATCATCGCCCTGTTCCTCGTCTGGCACCTGCTGGACCTGACGACGGGCACCGTCAACCCGCGCGGCCAGGCAGGACACCCCTACGAGAACATCGTCGCCGGGTTCGGCACCTGGTACACGAACGTCATCTACTGCGTCGCCATGCTCGCCGTCGGACTGCACGTCCAGCACGGCTTCTGGAGCGCGGCGCAGACCCTGGGCGTGACCCGGCCGGGCCTCGCGCGGCTGTGCAAGGGCGGCTCCACGGTGCTCGCCGTGGTGCTCACCGCCGGCTTCCTGTCCGTACCCCTCGGCGTCATGACCGGATTGGTGGAGTGATGAGCACCCCGTACACCCGCTATGCGACCGGCGCCCCCGTCGCCGACACCAAGGCACCGGACGGGCCGATCGAGCAGCGCTGGACCCGGCGCCGCTTCGAGGCGAAGCTGGTCAACCCGGCCAACCGGCGCAAGCACACCGTCATCGTCGTCGGCACCGGGCTGGCGGGCGGCTCGGCGGGCGCCACGCTGGCCGAGGCCGGCTACCGCGTGGTGCAGTTCTGCTACCAGGACTCCCCGCGCCGCGCCCACTCGGTCGCCGCGCAGGGCGGCATCAACGCGGCGAAGAACTACCGCAACGACGGCGATTCCGTGTACCGCCTCTTCTACGACACGGTCAAGGGCGGCGACTTCCGCTCCCGCGAGTCGGGCGTGCACCGGCTGGCGGAGATCTCGACCGCGATCATCGACCAGTGCGTCGCCCAGGGCGTGCCGTTCGCCCGCGAGTACGGCGGGCTGCTGGACACCCGCTCCTTCGGCGGCGTCCAGGTCTCCCGCACCTTCTACGCCCGCGGCCAGACCGGACAGCAACTGCTGCTCGGCGCCTACCAGGCGCTCTCCCGGCAGATCGCCGCCGGCAGCGTCGAGATGCACCCGCGCACCGAGATGCTCGACCTGCTCGTCATCGACGGGCGGGCCCGCGGCATCGTCGCCCGGGACCTGCTCACCGGCCGCGTCGACACCTATACCGCGGACGCCGTGGTGCTGGCGACCGGCGGCTACGGCAACGTCTTCCACCTGTCCACCAACGCCAAGAACTCCAACGCGACCGCGATCTGGCGCGCTCACCGCAGGGGTGCCTACTTCGCCAACCCCTGCTTCACCCAGATCCACCCCACCTGCATCCCGCGCTCCGGCGACCACCAGTCGAAGCTGACGCTGATGAGCGAGTCGCTGCGCAACGACGGCCGCGTCTGGGTTCCCAAGGCGCCCGGCGACGCGCGCGCCCCGCAGGACGTCCCCGAGGACGAGCGGGACTACTACCTGGAGCGCCTCTACCCCTCCTTCGGCAACCTGGTGCCCCGCGACATCGCCTCCCGCGCGGCGAAGAACGTCTGCGACGAGGGGCGGGGCGTGGGCCCCGGCGGACATGGGGTCTACCTCGACTTCGCCGACGCCCTCGCCCGGATGGGGCGGGCGGCCGTCGAGGAGAAGTACGGCAACCTCTTCGAGATGTACGCGCGCATCACCGCCGAGGACCCCTGGACGCGGCCCATGCGCATCTACCCGGCCATCCACTACACGATGGGCGGGCTGTGGGTGGACTACGACCTGATGACGACGGTCCCCGGGCTGTTCGCCGTCGGCGAGGCCAACTTCTCCGACCACGGCGCCAACCGGCTCGGCGCCTCCGCGCTCATGCAGGGCCTGGCCGACGGCTACTTCGTCCTCCCTGCCACCCTCGGCGACTACCTGGCCCGCCACCCGCACGAGGACCGCGAGGACCCCGGCGAGAACCACCCGGCGATCCACGAGGCGACCCGCGCGGTCACCGACCGCCTCGACGCGCTGCTGTCCACCGAAGGCGACCGCACCCCCGAGTCCTTCCACCGCGAACTGGGCGCTCTGCTGTGGGACCACTGCGGCATGTCCCGCACCGAGGAAGGGCTGCGCAAGGCGCTGGAGCGCATCCCCGAGCTGCGCGCCGAGTTCTGGCGGCGGGTCAGGGTGCCGGGATCCGGCCGGGCCCTCAACCAGTCGCTGGAGAAGGCCAACCGGGTGGCCGACCATCTGGAGCTGGCCGAACTCATGTGCCTGGACGCGCTGCACCGCACCGAGTCCTGCGGCGGCCACTTCCGCGAGGAGTCGCGCACCGCGGACGGCGAGGCCGCGCGCAAGGACGAGGAGTTCGGCTACGTCGCCGCCTGGGAGTTCACCGGCGCCGGCCGGGCGCCCGCACTGCATCCCGAGGCCCTCCACTTCGCCCACGTCCACCCCACCCAGCGGAGCTACACGTGAACCTGACCCTGCGGATCTGGCGGCAGCCAGGCGCCGAAGCGCCCGGCGAGATGGTCACCTACGAGGTGGACGGCATCTCCCCCGACATGTCGTTCCTGGAGATGCTCGACACGCTCAACGAGACCCTGACCGCACGCGGCGAGGAGCCGGTCGCCTTCGACCACGACTGCCGCGAGGGCATCTGCGGCGCCTGCGGCATGGTCATCAACGGCCGGGCCCACGGCCCGGAGCGCACCACCACCTGCCAGCTCCACATGCGCCACTTCGCGGACGGCGACACCGTCGACATCGAGCCCTGGCGCGCCGCCGCGTTCCCCGTCGTACGGGACCTGGTGGTCGACCGCTCCGCCCTCGACCGGGTCGTCGGCGCGGGCGGCTACATCACCGCACCCACCGGATCCGCCCCCGAGGCACACGCGACCGCCGTACCGAAACCCGCGGCCGACGCCGCGTTCGCGCACGCCGAGTGCATCGGCTGCGGCGCCTGTGTGGCCGCCTGCCCCAACGGCTCGGCCATGCTGTTCACCTCCGCCAAGGTCAACCACCTGGGCGCGCTGCCGCAGGGGGCGCCCGAGCGGGAGAGCCGGGTGCTGGGGATGGTCGAGCAGATGGACGCCGAGGGGTTCGGCGGCTGCACCCTGGCAGGCGAGTGCGCCACCGCCTGCCCCAAGGGCATCCCCATGCCGTCGATCGCCGCCATGAACAGGGAGTACCTGCGGGCCGCCGCGAAACAGTGAGGCACCTACACTCGGGGCACGATGAGTGATCCTTCGCGCCCCACCCTTCCCGAACTGGCCCGCCAGGCCCTCTCCTCGGTGCAGCACGGCTACGACCTGCTGGCGCCGAAGTTCGACCACACGTCCTACCGCACTCCGGAGGCGGTACTGGACGCGGCGGCCGAAGTCCTCGCGCCGCAGGGCCCGTTCGGTGACGGTCTCGACCTGTGCTGCGGCACCGGCGCGGGCACCCGGGTGCTCCGCCGGGTGTGCGGCGGGCGCACCGTGGGCGCGGACTTCAGCGCGGGCATGCTCGCGGAGGCCAGGTTCCGGTGGGCGACCGATCCTGACCCCGCACCGCACTGGGTGCGCGGTGAGGCACACGCGCTGCCGTTCCGTCCGTCGACGTTCGACCTGGTCGTGAGCTTCGGCGCCTTCGGGCACTTCCTGCCGGCGCAGCGGCCGCACCTGTTCGGCCAGGTCCGCGAAGTGCTCCACGAGGGCGGTACGTTCGCGTTCCCGCTCGCCGCCCCGCCGCGCCCGGGGACGGCGGCCTACTTCTCGCTGCTCGGCTTCGACGCGGCGATGCGCGTCCGCAACGCCGTGTGGCGGCCGCCCTTCGTCATGTACTACCGCACCTGGCCGCTGGCCGCCGTCCGCCGCGACCTGGCGGAGGCGGGCTTCGACGTCGCGCTGCGGGCACTGCCCGCGCTGGGCCGGCGCGAGGACGGCTCCCCGCGCTGCCGGCTCCTCGTCGCGACCAAACGGCCTGCCACGGCCGGCACCGCACCGAAGAAGGGAACCCCATGACCGAGAAGGAGCTCCGGACCGAGGAGCGGACCGAGACAGGGACCGAGACAGGGACCGAGACGCTGCCCTCCGAGCCCGACCGGGAGCCCACCGAGGCCACCGAGCCCTCCGAGGCCGCCCCTGGCGTGGAGGACGACGCCTGGTGGTCGGGCATGGGGCCGGTCGGCGGCGCCGTCTTGATCGTGCTCGGCTCCGTCAGCGCGCTGTTCCTCTTCCTCGGACCGTGGAAGCCCGACGACCACCTGGGGATCGCCTTCGGCTTCGCCAAGGTCGTGGCCGTCGGCCTGGTGGTGACGGGCACGACCCTGCTGAGCCGACGGCGCGGCACGGACGGTGCCGACGGCGAGGAGGCCTGAATAGCCCCGCAAGGGCCGCGGGGCCCCGGGGCCCTGCCGCAGCCGCAGCCGCAGCCGCAGGAGAAGCGCTACCCGCGCCGCGACCTGCGCAGCGCCTCGCCGCCGAGGCCCAGCAGCGCCCAGAACCCGCCCTTGGGCATCGCCGCGGCGCCCACCGCGCCCACGCCCAGCAGCGTGGCGCCCGCGGCGCGTTGCGCGGCGGTGTCCCCGTGCTCCTCGGCTGAGCGCAGCAGCCGGCCGCCCATCCACAGGGCGGGGGCCGCGGCCAGGAACCAGAAGGCGGCGGCGCGATCGCCGCGCTCGGGCACGGAGCCGACCACACCGGCACGCGCCATGTCCGCGAGCACGTCGCGGTAGAGCACGGCGCCGATCGCCCCGTGTCCGACCGCGGTCGCCTGGACCCACCACCCCACCGAACGTCGCCTCATGGGGCGATCGTAGGCGCTTTCAGCGCACCGGACAGTCCGCCTCGCGCAGAGTCTGCTTGGCCTCGCCGATGCGCAGGTCGCCGAAGTGGAAGACGGAGGCGGCCAGTACGGCGTCGGCTCCGGCGCCGATGGCGGCCGGGAAGTGGTCGAGGCGCCCGGCGCCGCCTGAGGCGATGACGGGGATGGTGACGTGTGCGCGGACGGCGGCGATCATCTCGGTGTCGTAGCCGTCCTTGGTGCCGTCGGCGTCCATGGAGTTGAGCAGGATCTCCCCTGCGCCCAGTTCGGCGGCGCGGTGGGCCCACTCGACGGCGTCGACGCCGGTACCGCGCCGTCCGCCGTGGGTGGTGACCTCGAACCCGGTGCCCTCGGCGCGGCGCCGCGCGTCGACGGAGAGCACGAGCACCTGGCGGCCGAAGCGTTCGGCGATCTCCCGGATGAGCTCGGGGCGGGCGATCGCGGCGGTGTTGACGCCGACCTTGTCGGCGCCGGCGCGCAGCAGCCTGTTCACGTCATCGGGGGTGCGGACGCCACCGCCGACGGTCAGCGGGATGAAGACCTGCTCGGCGGTGCGCCGTACCACCTCGTAGGTGGTCTCGCGGTCGCCGGAGGAGGCGGTGATGTCGAGGAACGTCAGCTCGTCGGCGCCCTCGGCGTCGTAGACCTTCGCCATCTCCACGGGGTCGCCCGCGTCGCGCAGGTTCTGGAAGTTGACGCCCTTGACGACCCGCCCCGCGTCGACGTCCAGACAGGGGATGACTCGGACGGCGAGGCTCATGCCTGTGGTGCTCCTTCTGCTGCTGGGTCCGGCTGCGCCCGGTACGCCTCGACCTCCACCTCGACCACGAGGCTGGGGTCGACGAAACCGGAGACGATCACCATCGACGCGGCCGGGCGCACCTCGCCGAACAGTTCCTTGTGGGCGCGGCCGACCTCGTCCACGTCCCGCGTGTGGGTGAGGAACATGCGGGTCCGCACCACGTCCTCGGCGCCCAGGCCGAGCCCCTTGAGGGCTTCCAGGGCGACCGAGAACGCGTTGACCGTCTGCTCGTAGGGGCCGCCCTCGGCGATCACCCCGTCCACCACCGAGGTGCAGCCCGCCACCAGGACCAGCCCGTTCGGCAGTTCCACGGCGCGGGAGTAGCCGAACCGCTCCTCCCAGGGGCCGCCGGACGCCACTCGGTGTGTTCCGGTCATCGGGCAACCGCCTCCAACGCTTCTTCCAGGGTGAACGCCTTGGCGTAGAGCGCCTTTCCCACGATGGCCCCCTCGACACCTTCCGGCACCAGAGAGGCGATCGCCCGCAGGTCGTCGAGGCTGGACACGCCGCCGCTGGCGACGACGGGCCGGTCGGTGCGGGCGCACACGTTACGCAGGAGCTCCAGGTTGGGGCCCTTGAGGGTGCCGTCCTTGGCGATGTCGGTGACGACGTAGCGGGCACAGCCCTCGGCGTCCAGACGGGCCAGCGTCTCGTACAGGTCGCCGCCGTCGCGGGTCCAGCCGCGGCCGCGCAGGGTGGTGCCGCGCACGTCGAGGCCGACGGCGACCGCCTCGCCGTGCTCGGCGATGACCTTGGCGACCCACTCGGGGGACTCCAGCGCGGCGGTGCCCAGGTTGACGCGGCGGCAGCCGGTGGCCAGCGCCGCCTGAAGGGAGGCGTCGTCGCGGATGCCGCCGGACAGCTCGACCTTCACGTCCATCGCGCGGGCGACCTCGGCGATCTGCGCGCGGTTGTCCCCGGTGCCGAACGCGGCGTCCAGATCGACCAGGTGCAGCCACTCGGCACCGGCCCGCTGCCAGGCCAGTGCCGCCTCCAGCGGATCACCGTAGGACGTCTCGGAACCGGACTCGCCGTGGACGAGACGGACGGCCTGGCCGTCCCGGACGTCGACGGCGGGCAGCAGCTCAAGCCGGTTGCTCACGGCGCTCTCGCTCTCGGTGCTCTCGGGGCCGACGGAAACCGGCGTCGGCGGGGTCACAGGGCTTCGATCCAGTTGCGCAACAACTGGGCTCCGGCGTCGCCGGACTTCTCGGGGTGGAACTGGGTGGCCCACAGCGGCCCGTTCTCCACGGCGGAGACGAACCGGCTGCCGTGCGTCGTCCAGCTGACGGCCGGGGGCCTGAGCGCCGGGTTGGCCGTCTCCAGCTCCCAGTCGTGCACCGCGTAGGAGTGCACGAAGTAGTAGCGCTCGTCGGCCGGCAGCCCCGCGAACAGGCGCGAGCCGGCCGGGGCTTCCACCGTGTTCCATCCCATGTGCGGCACGGGGTGCTCGGCGTCGGTGGCCAGCGGTCCCACGGTGCCGGGCCACTCGTCCATGCCGTCGGCTTCCTCGCCGTGCTCGATGCCGCGCGAGAAGAGGATCTGCATGCCGACGCAGATCCCCATGACGGGACGGCCGCCGGCCAGCCGCCGCCCGATGACCCAGTGGCCGCGCGCCTCGGTCAGCCCACGCATGCAGGCGGCGAACGCGCCGACACCGGGCACGAGGAGGCCGTCGGCGTTCATGGCCTTGTCGTAGTCGCGGGTGATCTCCACGCGGGCGCCTGCCCGCTCCACGGCCCGCTCGGCGGAGCGCACGTTGCCGAAGCCGTAGTCGAAGACCACGACGCTCTTGCCCGCACTCATCACGACCACCAGTCCAGTCGCAGGATTCCGGCCAGCAGCGCGAGGGCGGACGCCGCACCGAGCAGCACGACGACCCCCTTGGGCAGCTGCTGCTTCCAAAACGAGATGGCTCCGCCCGCCAGGAAGAGCCCGACGAAGATCAGGAGCGCGGCAAGCCCTGTCATGGCATCTCTCCGTTCGCTTCCCCGCCCGCGCGGCCTGCGGGCTTCTTGCCCGTGTGCCGCCCGGCAGCCGCGCGCGCTCCCCCAGCGACCTCCCCCAGCCTCCGGCCGGGCGGTGCCCCCAGGCGGTGCCCCCAGCTCACAGAGCGCCCTTGGTGGAGGGGATCCCCGTCTGCCGGGGGTCGATCTCGCTGGCGTAGCGCAGGGCGCGGGCCAGCGCCTTGAACTGGCACTCCACGATGTGGTGCGCGTTACGCCCGTACGGGACGTGGACGTGCAGCGCGACCTGCGCCTGGGCCACGAAGGACTCCAGGATGTGCCGGGTCATCGTCGTGTCGTAGGAGCCGATCATCGGGGCGATGTTCTCGGGCTCGGTGTGCACGAGGTAGGGGCGGCCCGACAGGTCGACCGTCACCTGGGCGAGCGACTCGTCCAGCGGCACCGAGGCGTTCGCGAACCTGACGATGCCGCGCTTGTCCCCGAGCGCCTGGCGGAAGGCGGCGCCGAGCGCCAGCGAGGTGTCCTCGATGGTGTGGTGGCTGTCGATGTGCAGGTCGCCGTCGGTCTTGACCGTCAGGTCGAACAGACCGTGGCGGCCGAGCTGGTCGAGCATGTGGTCGTAGAAGCCCACACCCGTCGAGACGTCGACCACGCCGGTGCCGTCGAGATCGATCTCGACGGTGACGGACGTCTCCTTGGTGGTGCGCTCCACCCGGCCCTTGCGCGTCATGCTTCGCTCTTCTCCTTCAGCTCCTTCGTCACGGCTCGCACCGCGTCGAGGAAGGCGTCGTTCTCCTGAGGCGTCCCCGCCGAGACCCGCAGCCAGCCGGGCACACCGTTGTCCCTGACCAGCACCCCGTGCTCCAGCAGCGCCTCCCACACCGCGTGGGATCCGGCCGCCCCCTCGAAGCGGCCGAACTGCACGAAGTTGGCGTCCGACTCGGTGACCTCGCACCCCAGGGCCCGCAGCTCGCGCACCAGCCGGTCGCGTTCGGTCTTCAGCTGCTCGACGTAGCCGAGCAGGGTGTCGGTGTACTCCAGCGCCGCCAGCGCGGTGGCCTGGGTGACGGCCGAGAGGTGGTACGGCAGCCGCACCAGCTGCACCGCGTCGACCACGGCCGGGTCGGCGGCCAGGTAGCCCAGCCGCAGCCCGGCGGCGCCGAACGCCTTGGACATGGTGCGCGAGAGCACCAGCGTGGGGCGGCCCTCGATCAGCGGCAGCAGCGAGGGGCGGTGCGAGAACTCGCCGTACGCCTCGTCCACCACCACCAGCGCGCCGTGTTCGGGGCGCGCCGCCTGCGCGGCCTCGTACAGCGCGAGCACCGTCTCCTCGGCGACGGCCGTGCCGGTCGGGTTGTTGGGCGAGCAGATGAAGACCACGTCGGGCCGGTGCTCGGCGATGGCGGCGACGGCGGCCTCGGTGTCGATGGTGAAGTCGTCGTTGCGCGGCCCGGAGATCCAGCCGGTGCCGGTGCCGCGCGAGATCAGCGCGTGCATCGAGTACGACGGCTCGAAGCCCAGTGCGACCCTGCCGGGGCCGCCGAAGGCCTGGAGGAGCTGCTGGAGCACCTCGTTGGAGCCGTTGGCCGCCCACACCTGCGCGCGGGCGACGGGGTGCCCCGCGGTGCGCGAGAGGTAGTCCGCGAGGCGGGTCCGCAGCTCGACCGCGTCCCGGTCGGGGTAGCGGTTCAGGTCGCGGGCCGCCTCGGTGACGCGCTCGGCGATCCGGGCGACCAGCTCCTCGGGGAGCGGGTAGGGGTTCTCGTTCGTGTTCAGCCGTACCGGCACGTCCAGCTGGGGCGCGCCGTAGGGGGACTTGCCGCGCAGCTCCTCGCGGAGGGGGAGTTCGTCGAGAGTGCTCACGAGTCTTCGGGGACCTTCCATCCGAACCTCGCCCGCAGGGCCGCGCCGTGGGCCGGCAGGTCCTCCGCGTCGGCGAGGGCCACCACGTGCGAGGTGACCTCGGCGAGTGCTTCCTTCGTGTAGTCCACGACGTGGATGCCGCGCAGGAAGGACTGGACCGACAGGCCCGAGGAGTGGCAGGCGCAGCCGCCGGTGGGCAGCACGTGGTTGGAGCCCGCCGCGTAGTCGCCGAGCGAGACGGGCGCGAACGCGCCGACGAAGACGGCGCCCGCGTTGACGACCCGGGCCGCCCATCCGGCGGCGTCCTCGGTCTGGATCTCCAGGTGCTCGGCGGCGTACGCGTTGACGACGGCCAGACCGCTGTCCAAAGAGTCGACGAGCACGATGCCCGACTGCCGGCCCGCGAGCGCCTCGGCGATGCGCTCGCTGTGCTTGGTGGCGGGCACCTGCGCCGCCAGCTCCGCCTCGACGGCCCCGGCCAGCGCCTCTGAGGGGGTGACGAGAACGGCGGCGGCCACCACGTCGTGCTCGGCCTGGCTGATCAGGTCGGCGGCGACGTGGGCCGGGTCGGCGGAGTCGTCGGCGAGGATGGCGATCTCCGTGGGCCCTGCCTCGGAGTCGATGCCGATGACGCCCTTGAGCAGCCGCTTGGCGGCCGCCACGTAGATGTTGCCGGGGCCCGTGACCAGCTGCACCGGGGCGCACTCGGCGGTGCCGTACGCGAACATCGCCACAGCCTGGGCGCCGCCGGCCGCGTACACCTCGTCCACGCCCAGCAGCGCGCAGGCGGCCAGGATCGTGGGGTGCGGCAGGCCGCCGAACTCCTTCTGAGCGGGCGAGGCGACGGCCAGCGCGCCGACGCCGGCCTCCTGCGCGGGCACCACGTTCATCACGACCGACGACGGGTAGACGGCCCGGCCGCCCGGTACGTACAGGCCGACGCGCTCGACGGGCACCCACCGCTCGGTGACGGTGCCGCCCGGCACGACCCGCACCGTGGAGTCGGTGCGCCGCTGGTCGTGGTGGACGATCCGGGCCCGCCTGATCGACTCCTCCAGCGCGGCCCGCACGGCCGGATCCAGCTCCTCGAGCGCCTTCGCCAGCGCCTCGGCCGGCACCCGCGACCGCTCCAGCCGGACGCCGTCGAACTTCTCCGTGTACTCGATCACCGCCGCCGCGCCACGATGCCGCACGTCGTCGCAGATGGGCCGCACCTTGTGCAGGGCGGCCTCGACGTCGAGCTCGGCACGGGGCAGCAGGTCGCGGTCGATGGTTCCGCCCGCGGCGGGCGAGGAACCACGCAGATCGATTCGGGAGATCACACCTCCAAGTCTCTCAGACCCGCGGCGCGTGTCCGCCGCCCGTATCAGAGGCTGATACGGGCCGGGAGGCGTTCCACACGACCACGCGGGAGGTTTGTCGCCTCGTGCGTTCATCCCGTCACAGAGCGGGAAGAGGAGCGGTACGGCCCTCACGTTCGCACCCGCGGCCACGGCCTGGACCACGGCCCGCGCCGTCGGGGCTGGGCGGACGTGACCGCGAGGAGACGACGAGGGGGAGACGTGAGCGAGCCAGCGGACTCCGGCGAGCCGCCGCCGGAGCTGCGGTTGACGACCGCCGAGTGGGGGCTGTGGCAGGCCTTCCGCAACGGTACCCAGCACGACCTGCGCTGCGGCGAACCCGAACTGGACGACCCGAACGGCGACCACCCCTGGGGCCCCGAGCGCACCGTGCGGGCCCGGGTGATCGCGCTGCTGCTGCTGCACGGCCCTCCGCCGCTGCTGGGCCGGGTGGCCTCGCTCCACCTGACCGGCGCGTTGGTCACCGGCTGCCTCGACCTGGCGGGCGGCTCCGTCGAGCCGTACTTCGAGCTGCGGTCGTGCCGCTTCGAGGACGAGGTGCGGATGCCGGAGGCGCGGGTGAACACCGCGCGCTTCGTCGACTGCTACCTGCCACGCTTCGACGCGGCACGGCTGACCACCGACGGTGACCTGCACCTGCCCCGGTGCAGCATCCCGGAGGGCATCAAGCTGACGGACGCCACCATCGGCACCGACCTGCTGCTGAACGAGGCCACCGTCGGCAGCGGGCGGCGCACCCGCGCCATCGCCGCCGACGGCGTCCACGTCTCCCAGGAGCTCCAGGCCAGCCTGCTGGTCACCGACGGGCAGGTCAGCCTGCGCGGCGCCGCGGTCGGCAGCTCCCTGCACATGTTCGGCTCCGTCCTGCGCAACCCGCGCGGCCGCGTGGCCCTGTACGCGCCGCAGATGACCGTCGACCAGGTGGCCAGCTTCGCCGACGCGGGCCGCACCAACGCCCTCCAGCTCTACGGCGCCACCCCGCCGACCGGTACCCGCTACGACTTCTCCACCCAGGGCGGCACGAGGTGGAGGACCAAACACTTCGAGTGCACCGGCGGCATGGTGCTGGACGACGGGCGGTTCGGCTCCTCACTGGTGATCGACAACGCCCGGCTGGAGATGCAGCGGGACCAGGAGCTGTCGCTGCGGCGCATCACCACGCCGGAGCTGACCTTCACCCCGCAGCTGCCCGAGCGCGGCCTGGTCGTGCTCTCTGGGGCGGGTGTGGAGAAGCTGATGGACCGCGCCTCCAGCTGGCCGCAGGACCACCGGCTGTGGATGGCGGGCTTCACCTACGCGCACGCCATCCCCAAGGAAGGCCACTTCAACGTCCGCGAGCGGCTCCAGTGGATCAACGCGGCCACCGCCGAGTACGCGCCCGAGCCGTACGAACAGCTCGCGGCGATGTACCGCAACAGCGGCGAGGACACCAACGCGCGGATCGTGCTGCTGGCCAAACAGCGCCGCCGCCGGGAGACGCTGCCGCTGCCCGGCAAGGTGTGGGGCGTCCTGCAGGACTGGACGGTGGCCTACGGCTACCGCCCGGCCCAGGCCGCGCTGTGGATGGCCGTCCTGTGGCTGACCGGGGCACTGCTGTTCGAGGCGCACCGGCCGGCCGCGCTCAAGGACGGCGAGGCACCGCACTGGAACGCCACCCTCTACGCGCTGGACCTGCTGCTTCCCGTCATCTCCTTCGGACAGGACACGGCCTGGGATCCGGCGGGCGGCTACCAGTGGATCGCCGCCGTGCTGGTCCTCGCGGGCTGGGTGCTGGCCACGACGGTCGCCGCGGGCGCCACCCGGCTGCTGCGCCGCCAGTAGCCAGGGCCCCGCGGCCCCGCCGTCCGCGGCGGCGGCAGCGCACCCCCGCGGCAGCGGCCCGCGGCAGCGGCCCCGCGGCAGCGGCCCCGCGGCGGCGGTGGCGGGGCCGCGTAAGGGCCGCACGGGGGCCGCGCTGGGGCCGCACGGCGCACCAAGGCCCCCTTCGGCCGCCGGAGGCTTTAGGCTTACCCGTTGTGACAACCGCGCTTCCGCTCTTCCCCCTCAACTCGGTGCTGTTCCCGGGCCTGGTGCTGCCGCTGAACATCTTCGAGCCGCGGTACCGCGCGCTGATGCGTGACCTGCTCGCGCTTCCCGAGGACGCGCCGCGCCGCTTCGGCGTCGTCGCCATCCGGGACGGCCGCGAGGTCGCACCGACGGCCACCGGCATGCCCGACTCGGCGCCAGCGCAAGGCACCGACCCGACCGCGGGCTTCGGCCCTGACCCGATCAAGTCGTTCTACACCGTCGGCTGCGTCGCCGACGCCTCGACGATCCGCGAACGCGCCGCCGGACTCGGCGGGCCGGACGACGAGGACGAGAACGACGACGGGACGGCGGCCGACGCCGATCCGCGGGCCGCCAGCACGGGATACGAGGTGCTGGCCACCGGCACCACGCGCTTCCGGCTGCTGTCCGTGGACGCCTCGGGGCCTTATCTGACCGGCGAGATCGAGGAGTTGCCCGAAGAGGAGGGCGACGAGGCCGGCGCGCTGGCCTCCGGCGTGCTGCACGCCTTCCGCGGCTACCAGAAGCGGCTGGCCAGCGCCCGCGAGAGGACGCTTGCCGCCGGAGCGGAACAGGACCTGCCGGACGATCCGTCCGTCGTCTCCTACCTGGTCGCCGCCGCCACCGTGCTGGACACGCCCGCCAAGCAGCGGCTGCTCCAGGCGCCCGACACCGCGACCCGGCTCGCCGACGAGCTGAAGCTGCTGCGCAGGGAGACAGCCGTCATCGGCAAGCTGCCCTCGCTGCCCGCGGCCGACCTGACCAGGAACCCGACGAGCCAGAACTGACGAACCAGAACTGACGAGCGCCGGAGCGGCACACGTGGCGAGGAAGAACAGGCGGCAGGGGTCGGCGACCCCCGCGATCGTGGCCGCCACCGAGGCCGGGATCTCCTTCGAGACCCACGCCTACGAGCACGACGCGGCGGCCGCCTCCTACGGCGAGGAAGCCGCCGAGGCCCTCGGCGTGCCCGCGGAGCGGGTCTTCAAGACGCTGGTGGCCGAGGTCGACGGCGCCCTGACGGTGGCCGTCGTCCCGGTGTCGGCCTCGCTCGACCTCAAGGCGCTGGCGTCCGCCCGCGGCGGCAAACGCGCCGTCATGGCCGACCCGGCCGCCGCCGAGCGCACCACCGGATACGTACGCGGCGGCATCTCGCCGCTGGGCCAGCGCAAGCCGCTGCCCACCGTCCTGGACGCCTCAGCCGGGGAACACCCCACCATCTGCGTCTCCGCGGGCCGCCGCGGCCTGGAGATCGAACTCGCGCCGGGAGACCTGGCCGCGCTGACCGGGGCCGCGCTGGCCCCGGTGGCCCGCGCCTGAGGCCCACCCGGGGCCGGGCACCGGAACCCTTCCCCCGGGGAGGCAGCTGTGGCCCCGTCCGCGCCGTAGCTGTGGCCCCGTCCGCGCCGGGACTCAGCGCTCCCAGTCCTGGGGCTGCGCGGCCACCGCGTCGGGCGTCTCGCGGGGCCCGAACAGCGCGGTGGTCACCAGGTGCACGAGGGTCGCCGCGACCGGCCACGCCAACAGCATCCCGTAGGCGTGCAGTTCCAGCGGGGCGTCGAAGGTGGCGCCCTTGCCCGCGGCGCGCGCCGCGGCGGGCAGATCGGTTTCGGGGCCGAACCACACGCCGACCCGCCACGCCAGCACGGAGCCCAGCAGCCCGCCGAGCGCCAGGCCGACCACGAGGCCGACGCCCCCGCGCCTGCGCACCGCGAAGAGCACCAGGCCCGAGACCGCGCCGAAAGCCAGACCGAGCAGCGCGAAGACGCCCTCGGCACCGATGGCCTGCTCGCCCTCCGGTTCCTTGAACAGGACGACCTCGCCGTTGTTGTAGAGCGGCACCCGGGGAGCCAGCCACAGCCACAGCAGGCCCATCGCGATCCCGAGGACGGCGACGGCCACCGCGCACACGGCGGCCTCCCGCAGCTCGCGCCGGACAAGGGGTCCGCCCGCACCGCCGTAGCCCGCCTCCGCGCCGTACGGAGGCGTCGGCTGCGGCGCCGCGGGACCGGTGCCGGGCTGTTCGCCCGGCACCGCCCTGGGCGATCCGGCGTGCGGGTGGTCGGGGTCGTGCTCAGAGGGCGTCGGTACGGTCACGGGGCCATCGTGCCAGGCCCGTGCGGTGCGGGCGGCCCCGGCCCTCGCGGCCGCGCGCCCCCAGGGCGTCAGCGGGTGGCCGCCCACCGGTAGGCGCGGGTGGCGACGGCGAGGGACAGCACCCCGACGGCGGCACACACCCCGAGGTCGACCAGGACGCTGCCCCAGTCGGGGTGCGCCTCGAAGGTGTGCGCGAAGGCCTCCACGCCGTACGTCGACGGCAGCAGGTCCCGCGCCCACCCCACGACCGTCGGCAGCCCGCTCCCCGGCAGCACGCCCAGCAGCAGCGCCGCCGACATCCCCAGCTGGCCCCCCAGCGTCGCCAGCTCGGGACGCGGCGCCAGCAGCCCCAACGCGGCGCCGAGACCCGCCAGCGCCGCCCCGGCCAGCGGCACCACGGCGACGAGCACCCACAGCCCGCTCAGCGGCAGTTGGAAGAGCAGACTGCCCACCACCGCGGTGACCGCCACACCGGGCACCGTGAACGACGCGTACGCGGCCGCTGCGCCCAGCACCACGGAGGCGGCGGGCACCGGCAGCGTCGCGTAGTGGTCCAGGCCGCCCCCGGCGCGCAGCTGCCCGAAGTACTGGGCCAGCAGATTGAGCGCCACGAACGCGACGACCAGCACGCTCGACCCGGCCACGACGGCACGCGCCTCCGCACCGCCGTCCACCACGCCGCGCAGCAGGATCATGATGCCCAGCGACTGGAACGTCGCCACGAACAGCAACGGGATCCGCGCCACCCGCGCCCGCGAGAGCTGCGCCCGGTAGACCGCGCCCAACGCGGGCCACCACCGCGCCTTCGGCGCCAGGGGCACACAGCCCAGGGGTGCGGCGGAGTGCGGGGGATGCTGGGGAGGGGTCGCCGCTTCGGCGGATGGCGGTGCCGCTTCTTCGGGGCCTGCCGGCGTCCGGGCCGGCCGCGCCGGTTCCGGCGCGGTCTCGTCCGTGTGCCGGCCGTCCGCCGTGTCCGCCGTCGTTCTCATCCGAGCTCGCTCCTGACATCCCGCGCGCCGGGCCGCATCGTCCCGTGCCACCTCGTCGCTCCGCCTTCCGCCCGCGCACCGGACCGCCGGAGACGGGCGTCGCGGCCCGGCGCCGGTGCGCGTCCGTGGCCGTGGCCGTGGCCGTGGCCGTGGCCGTCGCGGACGGTGCGGGCCGCCCTCACGCCTTCACCAGCCCCTCGGCGCCGCTCTGGCCCGCCGGGCGGCCGCCGAGCGCCACGTAGACGTCCTCCAGGCTCGGGGTGGCGAGCCGGAAATCGTCCAGGGCGGGGAAGGCCGGGCCCCCGGTGACCAGCGTGACCGCCTCGCGGGCGCGAGCGGGCGGCAACCGGAGCGTCCAGCGGCGGCCGGAGACGGCCGCCTCGGCGGCGAGCGCGGCGATGCCGGGCAGCTCCACGGGGGCCCGCTCACGCCACACCAGTTCCAGCCGCACCTCGTCACCGACCGCGGCCTTGAGCCCGCCCGGCGTGTCGCAGGCGATGACCCGGCCCCTGTCCAGCACGGCGACCCGGTCGAGCACGGTCTCGGCCTCGATCACGTTGTGGGTCACCAGCAGCACCGTCGCGCCGCGCTCGGCGCGGCGGCGGTCGACGGCGGCCCACACCGCGCGCCGGGCGTGCGGGTCCATGCCGGTGGTCGGCTCGTCCAGCACCAGCAGGGGCCGGTCCCCCACCAGCGCGGCCGCCACGCACGCCAGCCGCCGCTGGCCACCCGACAGCTTCTTCAGCGCGCGGCCCGCCAGCTCCTCGAGGCCCAGCTCCGCGAGGATCTCATCGCGCGCGGCCCGCGCCGCGGCCAGGGGCATCCCGCGCAGTCTGGCGGTGGTCTCGGCGGCGAGGGAGACGGTCAGCTCGTCCAGCGCGGTGGACTCCTGGCCCAGGTACGCCAGCAGCCGCGCGGCTCGCTCGGGGTGGCGGACCAGGTCGTGTCCGAGCACCTCGACGGCGCCCGCGTCGGGCCGCAGCAGACCGGTCAGCTGCCGCACGAGGGTCGACTTGCCGGCTCCGTTGGGCCCGAGCAGCCCGAAGATCTCGCCGCGGCGCACGTCGAGGCAGACCTCGTCGGTGGCGCGTACGGCGGGCACCGCGGGCGTCCCGCGCCGGGCCCGCACCGCCGGGTACGTCTTGACCAGGCCCTCGACTCGCACGGCGGGCACGGGCTCACCCATGCGCGTCCTCGCGCCTGTCACCGAGCTGTCCTCCGCCCGCCGTGTGCCCGTATCCACGACCTATGAGGGTACGCGTCCCGGTTCCGCCGCCGGGTTCCGGGCCCGCCCGTCACCGCCGGCGGACGCCGGGCCGACCGTCTGACGTGCTCAGTCGGCGGCCGGAGTGGACCGCGGGGCCTCGGCCGAGGCCCCGGTGCGGGCGTCGACCTCGCGCCAGAACCCCGCACGGATCGCGTAGCGGTCGTGTTCGTCGATCTGGTCGTCCTTGTGCGCGAGCAGCCCGAACCGCGCGGCGTAGCGCAGCAGTTCACCGTCGATGCGGTGCGGGATGCGCGGGTACTCCTCCGAGAGCCGGCCCAGGGGCGCGTCGCTGGTCAGCCGCTCGATCCAGCGGCGCGCGAACACCTGCCCGACCTCGTAGGGATCGCCGCTGACCGCCGTGATGTCCTCCTCGCGGTCCGCCCAGCGCTGCTCTGCGGAGGTGAGCTGGGCCAGCATGGGCAGCGCCGCCGTCTCCGGCGGCTCGGCCTGCGCCGCCCGCTCGACCCACCCCCGGTCCGAGGACCAGCGCAGCGTCGCCGCCGGCGGCGGTCCCGGCACGGGGCCCGCGTGCTGCCCGTGCCGGCCGAGATCCGCGAGGTCCTTGGGTGTGGGCACCCCCTCGGCACGGTGCGGCGCGCCGCCGGGCCCGGGATCCTCCTGGACCGCCTCCGTCTCCGGCTGCGGCTCCGCTCCTGCCGGTGCCGCACGCTCCTGCGGCCCGACGGGTTGCGGCCCTGCGGCGGGCGGCGCGGGCGCGGGGGCGCGGCGCTCGCCCGCGCCGTCCCCGTTCTTGCCGGTCTCCGGCAGCGGCGCGGCCAGGATGGCGGCGATCTCCGGGCGCGGCGCGGGCTGCGGCGCGCAGGTGCCGCTCGGGTCCTTGGCGCGCACGACGGGGGTGATCCAGTTGCGGTCCAGCACCCGCCGCTCGTCCGCCTCCGCGACCAGGTCCTCGGACTGGTTGTAGTCGCCGTCGGCCGCCTGCACCGCCCACAGGTGGACGGCCACCCCGTGCTCCTTGGCGGACATCAGCCCGGGCAGCAGGTCGCCGTCGCCGGTCACGAGCACGATGTCGGAACAGGCCCGGTTGCGGGCGAGTTCCGTCAGCTCGGCGTGCATGGCCGCGTCCACGCCCTTCTGCGCCCACCGTCCGTCACTACGCGTGAGCGCACCCAGCCGTACCGTGACCCGGGGCATCACCCGGAGCCTGCGGTGCTCGGGCTGCGGCACGCGGTCCGGCGCGCCGTCGAACCAGTAGATACGCAGCAGAGCACACTGCGTGTCGGCCTCCGCCTGCCGGCGCAGGGCCTGGATCAGCCCCGAGTGATCGACACTGATCCGGGAGCGGGTCGGCTCCCCGGCCAGCAGGCTGGCGGCGGCGCCCAGCAGGTAACCGGCGTCCACCAGGACGACGCAGCGGTCCACGACGTTCCACCCACTCTCGGTCATGACCTACAGCCGAGGCCCTGCCTTCGCGTGCTGGCCGTTCCCCGTGTCCTTCGGGTCTGCTCCGAGTCTGCCCGACCGCAGCGGGGTTATCAGCCCGACCTCGATCATCGGCGTGGCGCCGTCACCGGCAACCCCCCTTCGGCAATTGTCCGAAATGCAGAGCTATTACCGATATGCAAGGCTGAATTGACAGACCGCGCACCGGGCGGAACACCGCCCCAGGAGGCGAGCATGGCCAAGAACGCCAAGAACGCCGGGAACGCCAAGAACACAGAGCGCCAACAGACCAGCCGACAGGGACGCACGGCGGAGCAGCGGCAGCAGGAACAGGAGAGGGCACGCGCCGACGACGAGCGGGCGACCACCGGCGACGTGGCCCGCAAGGGCAAGCAGCGCCGCTTCGGCCACAACTGAGCCACCACACCCGGCCGTTACTCGCCGCCCGGGGGCGCGGGCCCCCGGGCGGCGAGCGGTCAGCCGGCCAGGCAGGACGGGCCCAAGAGCTCCTTGAGGTCACCGAAGAGGGCCGGGTCGGGCGTCACCCGGTGGCGGTCGAGCCGGAGCACCGTCGTCGTGCGAGCGCCCTGCAGGCGCACCCGGACCTCGCTGCCGCCGCGGTGCTGCGTGAGCACGTACCCCAGCTTCTCCACCAGCGGCGGCGTCACCTTCACGGTCGGGATCGTGATGGTGATGGGCGCGGAGGCGGACGCGTCGCTGAGATCGGGAATCATCAGCTCCATGGCCACGAGCCGGGGCACGTCCTCGCGCTTGTCCAGGCGGCCCTTGACGAACACGATGGCGTCCTCCACCAGCTGTGTGGAGACCAGCTGATAGGTCGCGGGGAAGAACATGCAGTCGATGGAGCCGGCCAGATCCTCGACCGTCGCGATGGCCCAGGCGTTGCCCTGCTTGGTCATCTTCCGCTGAAGCCCCGAGATGATGCCGCCGATGGTGACGATGGAGCCGTCCGAGTAGTCGCCGCCGGTCAGCTGGGCGATGGCCGCGTCCGCCTTGTCGTTCAGCACGTGTTCGAGGCCGAAGAGGGGGTGGTCGGAGACGTACAGTCCGAGCATCTCGCGCTCCTGCGCGAGCAGATAGGTCTTGTCCCACTCCTCCTCGGAGAACTGCACGTCGAGACCGAAGCCGGGCCCGGAGTCCGCCGCGTCGCCGCCGAGGTCGCCGAAGAGGTCGAACTGGCCCTCGGCCTCCTTGCGCTTGACCTGCACCACGTTGTCGATCATCGGCTCGAACTGGGCGGTCAGGCCCTTGCGGGTGTGGCGCATCTCGTCGAAGGCGCCGGCCTTGATCAGGGACTCGACGGTGCGCTTGTTGCAGACGACGGCCTCGACCTTGTCCAGGAAGTCGGGGAACGAGGTGTACTTGCCCTTGGCCTTGCGGCACTTGACGATCGAGTCGACCACGTTCTGGCCGACGTTGCGCACGGCGGTGAGCCCGAAGACGATCGTGGAGTCGTCCTGCGAGGTGAAGTTGGCCTCCGACTCGTTCACGTTCGGCGGCAGCACCTTGATGCCCATCTTGCGGCACTCGTTGAGGTAGACCGCCGACTTGTCCTTGTCGTCGCGCACCGAGGTGAGCAGCGCCGACATGTACTCCGCCGGGTAGTTGGCCTTCAGGTAGGCCGTCCAGTAGGTGACCAGGCCGTAGGCGGAGGAGTGCGCCTTGTTGAAGGCGTAGCCGGCGAAGGGGACCAGCACGTCCCAGACGGCCTGGATGGCGCCGTCGGAGTAGCCGTTGTCCCGCATGCCCTTCTGGAAGTTCACGAACTCCTTGTCGAGAACCTCCTTCTTCTTCTTGCCCATCGCGCGGCGGAGCAGGTCGGCCTGGCCCAGCGAGTAGCCGGCGAGCACCTGGGCGGCCTTTTGCACCTGCTCCTGGTAGACGATGAGGCCGTGGGTGATGTCGAGGACCTCCTTGAGGGGTTCCTCGAGCTCCGGGTGGATCGGGGTGACCTCCTGCTGGCCGTTCTTGCGCAGGGCGTAGTTGATGTGGCTGTTCATGCCCATCGGGCCCGGGCGGTAGAGCGCGGAGACGGCGGAGATGTCCTCGAAGTGGTCGGGCTTCATCATGCGCAGCAGGGAGCGCATGGGGCCGCCGTCGAACTGGAAGACGCCGAGGGTGTCGCCCCGGCACAGCAGCTCGAAGGTCTTGGGATCGTCGAGCGGGAGGTCCAGCAGCTTGAGGTCGACGTCCTTGTTCTTGCGGATCATCTTGACCGCGTCGTCCATGATGGTGAGGTTGCGCAGCCCCAGGAAGTCCATCTTCAGCAGGCCCAGCGACTCGCAGCTGGGGTAGTCCCACTGGGTGACGACTGTGCCGTCGTTCTTCGGGGAGAAGATCGGCGCGTGGTCGATGACCGGCTCGCTGGACATGATCACGCCCGCCGCGTGCATGCCCATCTGGCGCACCAGGCCCTCGATGCCCATGGCCGAGTCGATGACCTTCTTGACGTCCGGCTCGTTCTCGTACATCCCCCGCACCTCGCCCGCCTCGCTGTAGCGGGGGTGGTTGGGGTCGGTGATGCCGGACAGCGGGATGCCCTTGCCGAGGACGTCGGCCGGCATGGCCTTGGTGATGCGGTCGCCCATCGCGTACGGGTAGCCGAGCACGCGGGAGGCGTCCTTGATGGCGGCCTTGGCCTTGATGGTGCCGTAGGTGCCGATCATGGCGACCTTGTCGGCGCCGTACTTCTCCGTCACGTACCGGATGACGTCGCCGCGCCTGCGCTCGTCGAAGTCGATGTCGACGTCGGGCATGGTGATGCGCTCGGGGTTGAGGAACCGCTCGAAGATCAGCCCGTGGGTGACCGGGTCGAGGTCGGTGATGCCCATGGCGTAGGAGACGATCGAGCCCGCCGCCGAGCCGCGCCCCGGGCCGACCGCGATGCCGTTGTCCTTGGCCCAGTTGATGAAGTCGGCGACCACGAGGAAGTACCCCGGGAAGCCCATGTCGATGATGACCTTCATCTCGTAGTCCGCCAGCTCCTGGCGGTCCTGCGGGACCCCGCCAGGGTAGCGGCGGGCCATGCCGCGCCGCACCTCCTCCTTGAACCAGGAGATCTCGTCGTACCCCTCGGGCACGTCGAACTTCGGCATCAGGTTCTTCGGCTCGAACATGCCCTCGGTCTCGATGCGCTCGGCGACCAGGAGCTGAGTGTTGCGGCAGCCGGACTGCCAGGCGTCCGAGGAGTCGATGCCGTACATCTCCTCGGCGGACTTGAGGTAGTAGCCGGCGCCGTCGAAGCTGAAGCGGTCGGGATCGGAGAGGTTGCTGCCCGTCTGGATGCACAGCAGGGTGTCGTGCGCCGCGGACTCGCGCTCGTAGGTGTAGTGCGAGTCGTTGGTGACGATGAAGGGCGCGTCGATCTTCCGCGCGATGCGCTCCAGGCCGTCCCTGGCCCGCTTGTCGATCTCGATGTTGTGGTCCATCAGCTCGACGAAGAAGTTGTCCTTGCCGAAGATGTCCTGATACTCCCCGGCGGCCTTGAGGGCCTCGTCCTCCATGCCGAGCCGGATCTTGGTGCTCACCTCTCCCGAGGGGCAGCCGGTGGTCGCCAGCAGCCCGTCGGCGTACTCGGCCAGCAGCTCGCGGTCCATACGGGGCTTGCGGAAGAAGCCCTCCAGGCTGGCGCGGGACTGGGCGCGGAAGAGGTTGTGCAGCCCGGTGGCGTTGCGCGCCCACATCGTCATGTGCGTGTAGGCGCCGTTGCCCGAGACGTCGTCCCGCTTCTGGTGGGGGGTGCCCCACTTGACCGGGCGGGTGTTCCTGCGGTGGTCGGGGGCGAGGTAGGCCTCGATGCCGATGATCGGCGTGACCCCGGCGTCCTTCGCGGAGTGGAAGAAGTCGTAGGCCCCGTGCAGATTGCCGTGATCGGTCATCGCGATGTGCGACATGCCCATCTCGTTGCACGCGGCGAACATGTCCTTGAGCCGGGCGGCGCCGTCCAGGAGCGAATACTGCGTGTGCACGTGCAGATGCGTGAAGGGCTGCTCACTCACGGCGAAGGCCACCTCCGGGCGCGGGTCTTTGGGGGCGAATGAGGAGTCTACGACCCGGCACCGACAACCCGCCGACGAACCACCCGCTCCCCCGCGCCGACACCCGCCGGTGCGGCCGCACGCGCGGGACATCCGCTCGCACGGGGGTACGCCGGACATCCGCCGGCACGGGGGTACGCCGGACATCCGCTGGCACGGGCGTACGTCGGGCACTCGCCGGCGCGGGCGTACGTACGGACTCCGCTCGCGCGGCCGTACGCCCCGGGCACCCCCGCGCGCGGGCGTACGTTAAGGCGGACAGCACAGACCCACCGACCGCACCGACGGAGCGCACACATGACCAAGGCAGGCCAGGCAGCAGAGCGCGGCGAGACGATCCTGGAGGTCTTCGAGACCGCCTTCGGCGATCTCCTCGCCGCCGACCCGGCGGCCTTCCAGACGAAGTTCCGCAAGATGGCCGCCTCCGCCTTCGCCTTCTACCGGGGCACGGCCTGCCTGTTCTACGCTGACCTGCACGAGGGCAGGGACAGCGGCCCCTTCCTGAACGAGCGCACCAGCCGGGTGTGGATACACGGCGACCTGCACGCGGAGAACTTCGGCACCTACATGAACGCGCAGGGCCGCCTGCTGTTCAACGTCAACGACTTCGACGAGGCGTACGTCGGCCCCTTCACCTGGGACCTGAAGCGGTTCGCCGCCTCGGTGGCGCTGCTGGGCTACAGCAAGGCGTTCAGCGACACGCAGATCACCTCGCTGGTGACCACCTACGCCGACGCCTACCGCGACCGCATCCGCGCCCTGCTCTCCGGCGCCTCGGAGAGCGAGCCGCCCGCCCTCACCCTGGACACGGCGCGCGGTCCCGTGCTGGACGCCCTGCACTCCGCCCGCGCGAACACCCGCTTCGGGCTGCTGGGCACCATGACCGAGATCCGCGACTGGGAGCGCCGCTTCACCCCGGGCGGCGGCTCCATCGAGCTGGACAAGGCGACCAGGGAGACGGTCCTGGAGGCCTTCGACGCGTACCTGGAGACGCTGCCGCGCCACGAGGGCCGCGAGCGGCACGGCGCGCACCGGGTCAAGGACGTGGTGGGGCGGCGGGGCATCGGCATCGGCAGCGCGGGCCTGCCCTCGTACAACATCCTGCTGGAGGGCCACAGCGACGCGCTGGAGAACGACCTGGTCATCTACATGAAGCAGGCGCAGACCCCGGCGGTCTCGCAGCACATCACCGATCAGGCGGTGCGCGACTACTTCCGGCACGAGGGGCACCGTACGGTCATCTCGCAGCGCGCCCTCCAGGCGCACGCCGACCCGTGGCTGGGCTGGACGGAGCTGGGCGGAGCGGGCCAGCTGGTGGCGGAGGTCTCCCCGTACGCGGTGGACCTGGACTGGTCGGACCTGTCGGACCCGGAGGAGATCGGGCAGGTCACCGCCGACCTCGGGCGGGCGACGGCGACGATGCACGCGGCGGCCGACGAGGCGGAGAGCGGCCACAGCCTGGTGCCGTTCTCCACCGAGCAGGCGATCGACGAGGCGATCTCGCGGGACGAGGACGGCTTCCGCGCGATGCTGGTCGACTTCGCGCACTCCTACGGCGCCACCGCCCGCCGCGATCACCAGATCTTCGTCGACCTGTTCCGCAACGGCCGGATCGCCGGGGTCTGAGCCCACGCCAGGACCGCCGGTGCCCGAGCGCCGCCCGCCGCCGGCGGCGGCTCGGGCGCCATGCCGGGCGTTCCCGAACATCCCGGGCGCCCGGCGGCCCGTGAAACGGACGGGTCGGCGACCTTTAGGGACCGCTTACACGTCCTCGTGGCACACTCGGTCATCATGGGTGCGGTAGGCATACGAACAGCGCGGGCGGGGCTCTTCACGGCCCTGTGCGTCGCGCTGTCCTGCGGCTCGCACGTGCTGCTGTCCGGCGCCCCCGTCCCGCTGCGCCCGCTGCTGGCGGTCTCGGCCCTCGTCTTCGTCCTGGCGTTCGCCCTCGCGGGCCGCGAGCGCGGCTTCGGCCGGATCGCCGCCGCTCTCATCCCGCTGGAGCTGGCGGCCGACACGGTCTTCACCACCGGGCAGCACGCCTGCTACGGGCAGGCCGGCGGTCCCGTGACGGGGCCGCTGCGCTCCGTGGGCGTGGACCTGCTGTGCGGCGGCGGCAACGTCGGCACCCCGCTGGCGCGGATGGCCGCGCGCGGCGCCGACACCGGCGCGTACCCGCTGGGTGTCCACGGCGTGCCCGGTGCCGCGCTGCCGTGGCTGCTGCTGGCCGCGCACGTGTGCGTGGGCCTGCTGGCCGCGCTGTGGCTGCGGCGGGGCGAGGCGGCCCTGGCCCGGCTGCTGCGGGCGGTCGCCGCCACCGCCTTCCGTCCGCTGTGGTGCGCCGTGACCGCCTGCCACACCGCCTCCGGTGGTACGGGGCCGGCCAGCGCGGCACGCCCGCACCCCACACCCGCGCCCCACGCGCTGCCGCTGCTGACGCACTCTGTGCACCGTCGCGGCCCGCCCGCGCTCACCGCCGCCCCGGCGGCCTGAGCACGGTCGGGTTTCCTTTCGCGTACGGACATCACGGAGAAGAGAAGAACACTCATGAGCAAGCGCAACAGCCCCGAAGCCAAGCGTGCGGCCCGCGAGCGGCTGCGGGTCGAGCGGGAGAAGCAGGCCAAGAAGGAGCGCACCCGGCGGCAGTTGCTGGTCGCCCTGACGGTGGTCGGTGTGCTGGTCGTGGTGGCCGGCATCGGCGTCGCCGTCGCCAAGCTGAACGGCAAGGACTCCAGCGGCGACGACATGGCCGTCACCACGGGCGGCGCCAAGGCCGAGAAGACCATCGACGTCTACGAGGACCTGCGCTGCCCGGCGTGCGCCAGCTTCGAGCAGGCCATGGGTGAGCAGTTGCAGAAGGGCGCGGACGACGGCAAGTACAAGCTGCGCGTCCACCTCGGCTCGATCATCGACGACAACATGGGCGGCTCGGGTTCGAAGAACGCCGCCCGCGCGCTGGGGGCCGCCAAGGCGGTGAGCATGGACGCGTTCGTCGAGTACAAGCACCAGCTCTACTCGAAGAAGTGGCACCCCGAGGAGCAGGACGACAAGTTCGCCGACAACGCCTACCTGCTCAAGGTCTCCGACGAGGTCCCCGCCCTGAAGGACAACAAGAAGTTCGAGAAGGCGGTCGAGTCCAAGAAGTACAACAAGTGGGCCAAGGACATGATCGCCAGCTTCAACGGCGCCGAGATCCAGGGCACTCCGACCGTCAAGATCGACGGTGAGCAGGTGCAGCCGCAGGACCTGCCGGGCAAGCTCAAGGACATGGGCGTCGACGTGAAGACGGGCGGCAAGGAAGAGAAGAAGTAACGCACCGGCGCCGCGAGGGTGTTCTTCGCCCTCGCCGGCGCGGGTCGAGGGGCGGACCGCCACGTGTGCGCGGTCCGCCCCTCCTCGCACGCGTACGGCGGTCCGCACACTGAGCGGTCCGGTGCCCGTACGCTGTGCGCATGACTGGGGGAGGGCATGGCAGGCCCGGCGATGTCGTCGACGGCCGCTTCGAGCTGCTGGAACGGCTGGGTGCCGGGGGCATGGGCACCGTGTGGCGGGCGCGGGATACCGCGCTGGATCGCGAGGTGGCGCTCAAGGAGGTGCGGCAGCCCGCCCTCGGACCCGGCCCTGACCCGGACGAGGCGCAGGCGGCGCCCGAGGGGCCCGGCGCCGGCGCGCCGCGGGAGCGGGTGCTCAGGGAAGCGCGCGCGCTGGCCCGGCTCAGCCATCCGCACGTGGTGACGATCCACCACATCGTGGACGCGGGGCCCTGCCCGTGGCTGGTGATGGAGCTGGTACGCGGCCCCTCCCTCGAACAGCGGCTGGCTAGCGGGCCGTTGGAGCCGCGGGAGGCGGCGCGGCTGGGCCGCGAGGTGCTCGCCGCGCTGCGCACCGCGCACGCGGCGGGCGTCCACCACCGTGACGTCAAGCCGGGCAACGTCCTGCTGCGCGAGGACGGTTCCGCCGTCCTCACCGACTTCGGCATCGCGGCGCTCCAGGGCTCCGCCACGGTGACGGCGACCGGCGAGTTCCTTGGCTCCCCCGAGTTCGTCGCCCCCGAACGGGTGCGCGGCGTCGAGGACGACCCGGCCGGCGACCTGTGGTCGCTCGGGCTGACGCTCTACGTCAGCACCGAGGCGCACAGCCCGCTGCGCCGCGCCACCACGCTGGCCACCATCGCCGCCGTCCTCGACGACCCGGTGCCGCCGCCGGTGCGCAGCGGGGCGCTCGGCCCGGTACTGGAGGCGGTGCTCGTGCGGGACCCGGCCGCCCGGCCGACCGCCGAGGCCCTGGAGCGGATGCTGGCCGACGTCGCCGAGGGGCGTGCGGCGACGCCCTACCTGCCGACCGAGACGTCGATGCCGGTACGGAGCCCCTCCGCGTTGCCTCCGGGGACGGTGGCTCCCGGGACAGCCCTTTCCGGTACGGGTCCTTCCGCTACAGACCCTTCCGGTACGCATCCTTCTCCGGCGACGCGCCCCGGCGCGGTCCCGACCGGCACCGCCGCGCAGGGCGGGTCCGGCGCGGCCCCGGCCGCCCACGGCCCGGGCGGGGCCTCCCGCGCAGGGCACCGTCTTGGACGTGTCCCGCTGGTGGTGGCGGCCGCCCTCGTGGCGGCGGGCCTCGTCGCTGCCGGGATCTTCGTGCTCACCCGGCCCGACGGGACGGGGAACTCAGCCGACGACGCGCGCTCCCCGCTCCGCACCCCGACGGCGACCGACGCCGGCGACCGCTCCCCCGGCTCCGGCCCGTCCGACGCGGAGACCGCTCCCGGCCGCGAGAGCCGGAAGCCGGCCGACAAGGGGACGAAGAAGGCGGAGGACCCCGCGAAGGGACCCACCGCCGGCCCGGCCGCCCCCGAGAGGCAGGGCCCGGGCGACAGGTGGGTGGCCCAGCTGGGTTCGGTCGCCAAGTCGGAGGGGGTCGCGGCGCGCGAGAAGATGCGGGCCTCCCTCAGCCGCAAGGTGCCCGTCGTGCGCCACGTCGACAGCGACCGGTTCGCCTCCCTGCGCTCCGGCTACTGGATGTTCTACGCTCCCGGCCCGCCGGGCGGCTTCGCCAGTGGCCGGGCGGCAGCCGACTGGTGCGGCGAGCGGGGGCTGGCCTCCTCGAACCAGTGCGTGGGCCGGTACGTCAGCGACGACCCGGCCGACCGCGTGCACATCTGCTCCCCGGACAAGAGCCGGGGCACGGGCCGCTGCCGGCGGTGAGGCCGCAGGGCTACAGGGCTACAGCGTCTCCAGGAAGCCCAGCGCGGTGCGCCAGGTGGCCTCCGCCGCGTCCTCGTCGTAGTCGTCCAGCGAGGCGTGGGTGTACAGGTGCCCCACGCCGGGGTGGCGGTGGACCTCGACGTCGGCGCCGGCGCGCTGCATGCGCAGATACCAGGCGGTGAGCCAGTCGTGGGGCTCGAAGGCGTCCGGGTCGCCGACGTGGAGCTGGACGGGGAGGTCGTCGACGGCGGCGTCCTCGGGGATGTCGGACGTCCCCGAGAAGAGCAGGAGGCCCCGGGCCTTCTCGTCGGCCAGCGCGAGGGTCTGGGCGACGGAGCCGCCCAGGGAGAAGCCGGCGTAGACCAGCCCCCGGTCCAGGAGCGGGGCCGTGGCGGTCACGGCCCGCCGCAGCAGCTCGTCGCGGTCGGGGCTGCCCTCCTTCTCCCGCATCCGCATGCCCTCCTCGACCGAGGCCGCGGTCGCGCCCTCGAACAGGTCGGGGGTGACCACCTCGTGCCCCGCCGCGCGCAGCCGCTCGGCCGCGGCGTGCACGTCCGCCGTGAGCCCGCACACGGAGTGGAACAGGACGATCGATACGGGTGCCACTGGATGTCACTTCCTTCACAAAGGGCCGGGGTGAGCGCCCTGGAGCCGGTTACTCCACATGGTGCCAGGTACGGTCGTCGGTGGCCTGGACGGCCGCGTGCACGGGTGTGCGCACGGCCGTCGCCCCCGGCGCGCGGCGCCCGCGGGGTCCCCTAGGAGAAAGGCGACCATGGAGAACGTGCTCCGGCCCGTCATCGTCTTCGGTGGCGCGATCGTGCTGTCGTACGTACTCGCCTGGGCCCTCGACCGCCTGCTGGTCCGCCTCGACGCCCGGCACCCGGAGACCCCGATGTGGGGCCTGCTGCGCAGTGGCCGTGTCCCCTTCAACGCGGTGCTCTTCGTCGCGCTGGTCAGCGGCTTCTTCGACTCCACCCATCTGGCCAAGGACCACAGGGAAGGGGTCGACCTGTGGCTGACGATCATCACGATCGCGGCCTCGGCCTGGCTGATCCTGCGGATCGTCGCCGCGATAACCGAGACGATCGCCGCCCGGTACGCGGGCGCCACCCACGACCCGGCGCGCGGCCGGCGGGTGCGTACGCAGCTGACGCTGATCCGGCGGCTGATCACCGCCGTGGTGACGGTGATCGCGGTCGCGGCCGTGCTGCTCCAGTTCCCCGGCATGAAGACGTTCGGCACCTCGATGCTGGCCTCGGCCGGTGTGCTGGGCATCGTCGCCGGTATCGCGGCACAGTCCACGCTGGGCAACCTGTTCGCGGGACTGTCGATCGCCTTCGGGGACATGGTGCGGATCGGCGACGAGGTGGTGGTCGACGGCGAGATGGGCACGGTGGAGGAGATCACCGTCTCCTACCTGGTGATCTTCACCTGGGACGAGCGCCGGATCACCATGCCGGTCTCGTACTTCACCAACAAGCCGTTCGAGAACTGGTCGCGCGGCGGTCCCCAGATGACCGGCACCGTCTACCTCCAGCTCGACCACGCGGCGCCCGTCACCGAGCTGCGCGCCAAGGCCGAGGAGCTGGTACGGGCGAGCGACGAGTGGGACGGCCGCAGCTGGAGCCTGGTCGTCACCGACACCACCCCCTCCACGATCGAGGTACGGGTCGCCATGACGGCGCGCTCCTCGGGCGACCTGTGGACGCTGCGCTGCTCGGTGCGTGAGCAGCTGCTGGCCTGGCTGCACGACAAGCACCCCGAGGCGCTGCCGGGCATCCGGATCACCTCCCCGCAGGAGAAGACGCTCTGACCCGCCCCCGGGTGCGGGATCGGTTCACACGTCCCTCGGGCCCGGGCCGCACACGTCCCTCGGGCCCGGGCCGGCCGGGGGACCTGCCCTGAGGTGGGCCGCACGGGCCCCCGAGGGCGTTCACGCGGGTGAGGTCACGCGCCGCGGAAGCTGCGGACGTCGAGCTGGTGCAGCACGCGGTCCACGACCTCCGGGTCCACCCCGGCCTCGCCGCGCGCGGCGATCACCTCGTGGCGGGCGGCGGACAGCAGCTCGCCGTTGAGGCGCCGCATCTTCTGCAGCCGGTCCACGCGCTTGCGGTGGGCGGCCCGGCGCTCGTCGTCGACGATGTCGGGAGAGATCCGCGCCCCCATGTCCCAGACCCTCCTGGCCAGCGCCTCGGAGACCTCTTCGGGCAGGTCCTCGACCTCCTCGATCTCCCTCAGCCGCTTGCGGGCCGCCTTGGCCACCCGTACCGCCAGCTGCCGCTCGACCTCGCGCTCCGCGGCGCTGTCGGCCTGGACGTTCAGCCGGTTGACGAGCCACGGCAGGGTCAGCCCCTGGAAGACGAGCGTGACGAGGACGACGGCGAACGCGATGAAGATGATCGCCTCGCGCCCGGGGAACGCGCCGCCGCCCGCCTCGGGCTCCAGGCTCAGCGGCACGGCCAGCGCCAGCGCGACCGACGCCACTCCGCGCATCCCCGACCACCACACGACGACGGTCTCGCGCCAGTTGCGCGGAATGTCCTCGTCCAGGTCCTTGCGCTGGTGCAGCCGCTGGGCCAGCCACGCGGTCGGCAGCAGCCACAGCAGCCGCAGCACCACGACGACGCCGACGACCGCGCCCGCGGCGGGCAGCAACTGGCGCCACTCCTGCTGGACCGTGCCGAAGATCGTGTGCAGTTCCAGTCCGATCAGCCCGAAGGCGATGCCGGTGACCAGGGTGTCCACGATCTGCCAGAACGTCTGTCCGGCGAGCCGGCCCTGCACGTCGTCCGCGTCCACGGCGTGCCCGGAGGCCAGGTAGAGCGCGGTGATCAGCACGCCGAGCACGCCGGAGCCCATCAGCTCCTCGGCGAGCACGTAGGAGGCGAAGGGCACCAGCAGGGTCAGCCCGGTCTGGAGGGTGGCGTCGCCGAGGTAGCTCATGAGCTTGTTGGCGAGCCAGCCGAGCCCCAGCCCGACGGCGACCGCGACCACGCCGGAGAGCACCAGCTCGCCCGCGGCGACCGGCAGGGAGAAGGAGCCGGTGACGGCGGCCGCGATCGCCACGTGGTAGAGGGTGATGGCCGTCACGTCGTTGAACAGGCCCTCGCCCTCCAGCGCCGAGACCAGACGGCGGGGAAGGCCCACGTTGCCGGCCACGGCGGTGGCCGCGACCGGGTCGGGCGGTGCGACCAGGGCGCCCAGCGCCACGGCACCGGCGAGGCCGAGCCCGGGCACCAGCGCGTTGGCGACGGCGGCCACGGCGGCGGTGGTGACGAAGACCAGCGCGACCGCCATCAGGAAGATCGGTCTCTTGTTCGCCGCGAACTGGCGCCATGAGGTGCGCTGGGCCGCCGCGTAGATCAGCGGCGGCAGCACCAGCGGCAGGATGTACTCGGGCGGCAGCGAGACGTTCGGGATGGAGGGGACGACCGCCAGCACGCCGCCGAACAGGGTCATCAGCACCGGCGAGGGCAGGTTGAGCTTGTCCCCGAGCGGGACCATGACGACGGCGGCGAGCAGCAGGGCGAAGAAGAGTGCGAGCTGATCCATCGGTCAGGAGCTCTCCGCCCGCACCCGGTCGAGCGCCACCTGGAGGTCGTCGGGGTAGGAACTCTCGTACTCGACCCAGCGCCCGTCGCCCGGGTGTTCGAACCCGAGGCGTACGGCGTGCAGCCACTGCCGCTCCACCCGCAGCCGCTTGGCCAGCTTCGGATCGGCGCCGTAGGTGAGATCACCCACACACGGATGCCGGTGCGCGGCCATGTGCACCCGGATCTGGTGGGTGCGGCCCGTCTCCAGCTTGATGTCGAGCAGGCTGGCGGCCCGGAACGCCTCGATCAGGTCGTAGTGCGTCACCGAGGGCTTGCCCTCCGAGGTGACCGCCCACTTGTAGTCGTGCTGCGGATGGCGGCCGATGGGCGCGTCGATGGTGCCGCTGAGCGGATCGGGGTGGCCCTGGACCAGCGCGTGGTACCGCTTGTCGACGGTACGTTCCTTGAACTGGCGCTTGAGCAGCGTGTACGCCCGCTCGGACTTGGCGACGACCATCAGCCCCGAGGTGCCCACATCCAGCCGGTGGACGATGCCCTGGCGCTCGGCGGCACCGGAGGTCGCGATGGTGTAGCCGGCGGCGGCCAGCCCGCCGATGACGGTGGGGCCGCTCCAGCCGGGGCTCGGATGCGCGGCGACACCGACCGGTTTGACGATCACCACGATGTCGTCGTCGTCATGGACGATCTCCATGCCCTCGACGGGTTCGGCCACGATCCGCACCGGCTGCGCCTGCTGGGGCATCTCCACCTCGAGCCACGCGCCGCCCTGTACGCGGTCCGACTTGCCCGCGGGCGCCCCGTCGAGCAGCACCTTCCCCTCAGCGGCCAGCTCCGCCGCTTTGGTCCGCGAGAAGCCGAACATCCTGGCGAGCGCGGCGTCGACGCGCTCACCCTCCAGGCCGTCGGGTACGGGCAGGGTCCGGGTCTCAGGAAGCGTGCTCACCTGATCGAGTATGCCGGACACACCCGTACGGCCCGCACGCCCGCACCCGGGCGCTCCCTCACCCGCGCGGCTCACCCGGGGGTGCGGCGCCCCTGCCGCGAGCGGACGGTGTCACCACGGACAGCCCTTGAGCCCCGGGGTCGGCGAGCTTATGCGGAGGGATCAGCCGATGACGCCGCGCAGGACACCGAAGCGCCCCGCCCTGGCCGTGGTCACAGCTTTGGCGACAGCGTGCCTCACCCTCGTTCCCGTCCCGGTCGCGGCCGCCCAGGGCATCTCGGGGCCGTGCGCGATAGCGTCCGGCTCCGGCACCGACGAGGGGCCCCTCGGGGCGGGCTACGTCCGGCCGCGCGGGCACAAGCGCGCGCTGATGCTGATGGTCGACTTCCCCGACCACCCCGCCACCACCCCGGCCGGCGAACGCGCCCGCTTCTTCTCCCGGTACGGCGACCGCTTCCTCGACCGCGCCTCGTTCGGCAAGTACCGCCTGGAGACCGCCCCCAGCGCGGACTGGATACGCATGCCGCGGCCGTGGTCCTCCTACGGGATCACCCGCGGCATCCCCACAGGCCTGATGCGCGGTTACGTCCAGGACGCGCTGGAGGCCGCGCAGCGCCAGGGCACCGACGTGCGCGGCGCCGACCTGGTCTTCGTCGTCGCCGACAGCAACGTCCCCGCGCCGCCCACCGTCTCCCAGGCCCACACCTTCGAGGGACTGCGGGCGGGCGGCACCCCGGTGCACGGCGCCGCCCTCATCTTCGGCCGCGCCTCCGACTCGGCGCTGTGGCAGCGCGGCAACTTCGTCCACGAGGCCAACCACCTCTACGGGCTGCCCGACCTCTACAACGTCTCCCAGAACGCCTCGGTCGAGTACGCGGGCGGCTGGGACACGATGAGCATGGCCGGGATATCCGACCTGCTCGGCTGGCACAAGTGGAAGTTCGGCTGGCTGGACCGCTCCCGCGTCGGCTGCGTCACCGCGCCCGGCACCAGCGAGCACACCCTCTCCCCCGTCAGCGGCCGGAACGCGGGCATCACCGTCGTGCGGACCGGCAGCCACAGCGCCATCGTCGCCGAGGCCCGTACCCGCACGGGCCTGGACCGGGACATCTGCGCGGAGGGCGTCCTCGTCTACACCGTCGCCTCCAGCACGCCCACGGGCGAGGGTCCCGTCCGGGTGGTCGACTCCCGGCCGCACAGCGGCGGCGGTCCCGCCTGCGCCGACCGGCTGCCCACCGAACTCGCCGAGATGTCCGACGCGCCGTTCACGCCGGGCGAGAGCCACACCTTCCGCGGCGGGGTGCGCATCACGGTCACCGAGGCGACGCACGACGGCTACCGGATACGGGTGCACGTACCCGACCGCGAGAAGTGACGCCCGACGGGAGCGGGCGCGGCCGCGGGCCCGCTGCGACGGGCGGGAGGCGGGGAACGCCGGAAGCAGGGGGCGGGGACGGCGGCGGGTCAGTCGCGGTGGACGGTGCCGTCCGGGTCGAGACCGCGGAAGGAGAGCAGCACGATCAGGACGCCGCCGCAGACGATGGCCGAGTCGGCGAGGTTGAAGACCGCGAAGTGCTTGGGGGCGATGAAGTCCACCACGGCGCCCTGGAAGACGCCGGGCGCGCGGAAGATCCGGTCCGTCAGGTTGCCGCAGGCGCCGCCCAGCAGCAGCCCCAGCGCGATGGCCCACGGGGTGCTGTAGAGCTTGCGTGCGAGGCGGGCGATCACGACGACGACGGTCGCCGCGATGACCGTCAGCACGATCGTCAGCGCCTCGCCCACGCCGAACGCCGCGCCGGCGTTGCGGATGACGTTGAGCTGGAGCCAGGAGCCGAGCACCTCGATCGGTGCGTGGTTCTCCAGCTCGGCGACCACCACCAGCTTGCTGACCAGGTCCAGCACGAGGGCGAGCGCCGCCACCGCGACCAGCACGGGGATCCGGCGCCTGCCCCTGGCGGGCGCGGGCGACTGCCCGGCCTCGCCCGGCTGTTCGTCACCCCGCTGCTCGTCACCCTGCTGTGCGTCGTCCTCGGCCACACCGGCCGCGCGGTCGTCGGGGCCCTCGCCGGTCCGGTCCACCTCAGTCACGCCTTGAGGGTACGACATCCGGGCCTGACGCGGGTCATCGGCGGTCAGCGGCGCTCCTGCTTCTGCTTGCACTCCACGCACAGCGTCGCCCTGGGGAACGCCTGCATCCTGGCCTTGCCGATCGGCTTGCCGCAGTTCTCGCACAGGCCGTAGGTGCCCGCGTCCAGCCGCTCCAGGGCCCGCTCGGTCTGGTACAGCATCTCGCGGGCGTTGGCGGCCAGCGCCATCTCGTGCTCGCGGGTGATGTTCTTGGTGCCGGTGTCGGCGTCGTCGTCGCCCGCGCCGTCACCCGAGTCGCGCATCAGCCCGTTGAGCGCCTCTTCCGCCGAGGCGATCTCGTGCTTGAGGCGGGACACCTCCTCGCGCAGCCCGGAGCGCGCCTCCTCGACCTCTTCGGGGGACCAGGGGTCCTCGCCCGGGCGGACGGGCAGCTCCCCGGGGGCGGCGGGCCCTGTGCCGGTCCGCGCCGAGGGCACCGCCTCGGCCTGCGCCTTGGACGTCTTCTTCGCAGCCACCGTCTCAGCTCCCGTCGTGTTCTGCGCGGCCTGTCCGGCGGGCGCCTGGTGAGTGTCGCCCGGCCGGTCCGCGGCCGCGTCGGCCGCTGTCACTTCCGCCGCGGCCTCGGGTGCCGCGGGCCGTTCCCCCGCGGCCTTCTTCGCCGCGGCCTTCTTCGCCGGAGCCTTCGCCGGTGCCTTCTTCACCCCCGCCTTCCTGGCCGCCGTCTTCTTTTCCCCCGCCTCCCCGCCGGGAACCTTCTTGGCCGCCGCCTTTTTCGTGGCTTTCTTCGCCGCCGCCTTCTTCGCCACCTTCTTCGCGGCCCTCTCCTCCGCCACCATGACCGCGACCCCTTCACATTTTGTGATCTTGCTCGCGAAACGTGACCGGAACGATAAATCGACTTCAAGCGCACGGCAACGGGGCACGCCGGTCTGCATCCGTTGTGCCCCGCCCGGCCGGTCGAAAACCGCTCCGCCGCCCCGCGCGGAGCCCCGTACACTGGGGGTGGCGTGAGGCGATGAAGGGGACGAGTAACCCCGTAGGCAGCCCCAAGCGATCCGGGGACGGTGGGAGCCCGGAGGCGAGCGCGGTGTGAAGATCACCCCGGAGCCGCCGGAAGAAAGCTCCACGGACACCCTCCGGGAGCGAGTAGACCCGGCAGCGCTGCCCCAATGAGGGGGCGGAGGGCCGCTCCGGCCCGCCGCCAAGGAGGGTGGTACCGCGGGTTCGCCGCCGCAAGGCAGCGCGCTCGTCCCTCCGACGGTAATGAAGGCGCACCCGCCTTCTGGATGTCCGCCGGAGGAAGAAGACCCGACGATGCAGTACAACCAGGTGCCCGCCCAGGTCGACCTGCCCGCGCTGGAGCGGGCCGTGCTCGACTTCTGGCGCGAGAGCAAGGTGTTCGCCCGCAGCCTCGAGATGTCCGAGGGCCGCCCCGAGTGGGTCTTCTACGAGGGCCCGCCCACCGCGAACGGCATGCCGGGCGCGCACCACATCGAGGCCCGCGTCTTCAAGGACGTCTTCCCCCGCTTCCGCACCATGCGCGGCTACCACGTGGCCCGCAAGGCCGGCTGGGACTGCCACGGGCTGCCCGTCGAGCTGGCCGTGGAGAAGGAGCTGGGCTTCAACGGCAAGCAGGACATCGAGAACTTCGGCATCGCCGCCTTCAACGCCAAGTGCCGCGAGTCGGTCACCCGGCACACCGACGCCTTCGCCGAGCTGACGACCCGGATGGGCTACTGGGTCGACCTGGACGACGCCTACCGCACGATGAACCCCGAGTACATCGAGTCGGTGTGGTGGTCGCTCAAACAGATCTTCGAGAAGGGGCTGCTGGTCCAGGACCACCGGGTCGCCCCCTGGTGCCCCCGCTGCGGCACCGGCCTCTCGGACCACGAGCTGGCCCAGGGCTACGAGACCGTCGTGGACCCCTCGGTCTACGTGACGCTGCCGCTGACCTCGGGCCCGCTGGCCGGCGAGGCCTCGCTGATGGTGTGGACGACCACGCCGTGGACCCTGGTGTCCAACCTCGCGGTCGCCGCCCACCCCGACGTCACCTACGTGGTCGCCTCCAACGGCACCGACAAGATCGTCGTCGCCGAGCCGCTGCTGACCTCCGCCCTCGGCGAGGACTGGCACATCACGGGCCAGCGCTACACCGGGCGCGAGATGAACGGCTGGCACTACCAGCGCCCGTTCGAGCTGGTCGACATCCCGGACGCCCAC
This sequence comes from Streptomyces tubbatahanensis, assembly GCF_022699385.1. Classification (NCBI taxonomy): domain Bacteria; kingdom Bacillati; phylum Actinomycetota; class Actinomycetes; order Kitasatosporales; family Streptomycetaceae; genus Streptomyces; species Streptomyces tubbatahanensis. The sequence goes on from NZ_CP093846.1 coordinate 1,968,950, forward strand.
TTCGTCGTCAACGACACCTACGTCACCACCGAGGACGGCACCGGCATGGTGCACCTGGCGCCCTTCGGTGAGGACGACTTCCGGGTGGCGCGCGCCAACGGCATCGAGCCGGTCGTGCCCGTCCGCGCCGACGGCACCTTCGACCCCGAGCTGGAGCTGATCGGCGGACAGTTCTTCAAGAAGGCCGACGAGGCGCTGGTCGCGGACATGGACGCGCGCGGCATCCTCTTCCGCCACGTCGCCTACGAGCACAGCTACCCGCACTGCTGGCGCTGCCACACGGCGCTCATCTACTACCCCCAGCCGTCCTGGTACATCCGCACCACCCAGATCAAGGAAGCCCTCCTGCGGGAGAACGAGGCGACCAACTGGTTCCCCGAGTCCGTCAAGCACGGCCGCTTCGGCGACTGGCTCGACAACAACGTGGACTGGGCGCTCTCGCGCAACCGCTACTGGGGCACCCCGCTGCCCGTCTGGCGCTGCGAGGAGGGCCACTTCACCTGCGTCGGCTCGCTGGCCGAGCTGAGCGACCTGTCCGGCACCGACCAATCGGGCCTGGACCCGCACCGCCCCTACATCGACGCCGTCACCTTCGCCTGCCCCACCGAGGGCTGCGGCCTGCAGGCCACCCGCGTCCCCGAGGTCATCGACGCCTGGTACGACTCGGGCTCGATGCCCTTCGCGCAGTGGGGCTACCCCTACAAGAACAAGGAGCTGTTCGAGAAGCGCTACCCGGCGCAGTTCATCTCCGAGGCCATCGACCAGACCCGCGGCTGGTTCTACACGCTGATGGCCGTCGGCACCCTCGTCTTCGACAAGTCGTCCTACGAGAACGTCGTCTGCCTGGGGCACATCCTCGCCGAGGACGGCCGCAAGATGTCCAAGCACCTGGGCAACATCCTGGAGCCCATCCCGCTCATGGACCAGCACGGCGCCGACGCGGTGCGCTGGTTCATGGCCGCCGGCGGCTCGCCCTGGGCCGCGCGCCGGGTCGGCCACGGCACCATCCAGGAGGTCGTCCGCAAGACGCTGCTGACCTACTGGAACACCGTCGCCTTCCAGGCGCTGTACGCGCGCACCAGCGGATGGGCGCCCGCCGAGTCCGACCCCGCGCCGCACGAGCGCCCCCTGCTCGACCGCTGGCTGCTCAGCGAGCTGCACGCCCTGGTCGACCAGGTCACGCTCGCCATGGACGGCTATGACACGCAGCGCGCCGGCAAGCTGCTGTCCACCTTCGTCGACGACCTGTCCAACTGGTATGTGCGCCGCTCCCGCCGCCGCTTCTGGCAGGGCGACCCGGCCGCGCTGCGCACCCTGCACGAGGTCGTCGAGACGGTCACCCAGCTGATGGCGCCCCTCACCCCGTTCATCACCGAACGGGTCTGGCAGGACCTCATCGTCCCGGTCACCCCCGGCGCCCCCGACTCCGTACACCTGTCCGCATGGCCGCAGGCCGACCTGAGCCGCATCGACCCCGAGCTGTCCCAGGACATGCTGCTGGTCCGGCGCCTGGTCGAGCTCGGCCGGGCGTCCCGCGCCGAGTCCGGCGTCAAGACCCGCCAGCCGCTGTCCCGCGCCCTCATCGCCGCACAGGGGTTCGAGACGCTCTCCCCCGAGATGCGGACGCAGATCACCGAAGAGCTCAACGTCGAACAGCTGGCCTCGCTCTCCGAGGTCGGCGGCTCCCTCGTCGACACCTCGGCCAAGGCCAACTTCCGGGCGCTGGGCCGCCGCTTCGGCAAGGACACCCAGGCCGTCGCCCAGGCCATCGCGGGCGCCGACGCCGCGGCGCTGTCCGTGGCGCTGCGGGAGGGCAACGCCACGGTGGAGGTCGACGGCGCGACGGTCGCGCTCAGCCCCGAAGAGGTCATCATCACCGAAACCCCGCGGGAAGGCTGGTCGGTGGCGTCCGACACCGGCGCCACGGTCGCGCTCGATCTGGAGATCAGCCCGGAGCTGCGCCGCACCGGCCTGGCCCGGGACGCCATCCGGCTCATCCAGGAGGCCCGCAAGAACTCCGGGCTCGACGTGGCCGACCGCATCGAGCTGCGGTGGCAGTCCGCCGACGAGGAGGTGTCACGCGCCCTGGCCGAGCACACCTTCCTCATCGCCGAGGAAGTCCTGGCCACGGAGTTCGCCCAGGGCGACCCCACCGAGCTGGAGGGCCCCTCCTTCGAGGACGAGGCCCTGTCCCTCACGTTCCGGCTGCGCAAGGCGTAGCGGGCTCTCTCCCCTACCCCCCCTTCCCGAAACTGGGGGCTCCTCCCCCAGTTTCGGGAAGGGGCGGGGTAGGGGACAAAAACGGCCCGGGCCCGAGAGCGGAAGGTGCTCTCGGGCCCGGGCCGTCTTACAAGGTGTCCAGCGTCAGCTGTCGTCCTCGTCGATGAGGAAGCCCCGCATCGGCGAGGGGGCCTGCGCCGCCTGGGGACCGCCCTGCGGGCGGACCGGCGCCATCGGCTGCGTCATCGCGGGCGACATCTGCTGCTGCCCGCCGTACGACTGCCCGGCTCCGCCCTGGGTGTGGTGCGAGCCCGCACCCGGGCCACCGTGGCCGCCCATGGAGTGCCCGTTGGCACCCATCGACTGGTGGCCGCCCATGGAACCGCCACCACCCGCGGGCCCCTGGGAGGGGCCGCCGGCACCGGCCGTCGCCATGGAGGGCGAGGGCGCGGGCAGCGAGGCGGTCGCGGGCGTCCGCGGGGGTGCCAGCGAGTCGTCGGCCTGGTTCTCCAGCTGACGCAGCTGGCTCTCCAGGTACGACTTCAGCCGCGTGCGGTACTCGCGTTCGAAGCCGCGCAGGTCCTCGACCTTGCGCTCCAGCGTGGCGCGCGCGGACTCCAGGGAGCCCATCGCCACGCGGTGCTTCTCCTGCGCGTCCCGCTCCAGCGCGTCGGCCTTGGCGCGGGCGTCCCGCTCCAGGCCCTCGGCGCGGCTGCGTGCCTCACCGACGATCTTGTTGGCCTCGGAACGGGCCTCCGCGATCGCCTGGTCGGCGGTCTGCTGCGCCAGCGACAGCACGCGCGCGGCGCTGTCGTTGTTCTGGCCGCCGGGACCGCCGGGACCGCCGGGGCCACCCGGGCCACCGGGCATCTGGGGGCCGCCCTGCGGACCGCCGGGGCCCATCGGACCGCCCTGCTGCGGCCCCGGACCACCGGGACCCATCGGGCCGCCCTGCGGGCCCGGACCACCGGGACCGCCGTGCCCACCCGGGCCACCGGGGCCCGCGGGGAGCTGCGCCTGCGCGCCGGGAAGCTGCGGCGGACCGCCCATGCCCTGCTGCTGGGGCGGGACGGGCTGCGGTCCGGATATGGCGGCGGGCACAGGCGCCCCGCCTTGCTGCGGCTGCCTGTCCTGAGGTTCAGGAGGCTTTCGCATACCGCCCTGTTGCTGGTTCTGCGCGGCCGCGCGCGTGGCTGCTGCCAGCTTGGCGCGCAGGTCCTCGTTCTCCCGCAACAGGCGGGTCAGTTCGGCTTCGACCTCATCGAGGAAGGCATCGACCTCGTCCTCGTCATAGCCTTCACGCAGACGGACGGTCGTGAACTGTTTGTTCCGCACGTCCTCGGGGGTCAGGGGCATCTCTTCACCTCAACGTAAGTCGTCGGCATACCGGCAAGACCATTCCGATCGTTCACACCCAGCCCACGACGCTGATCAGGATGTAGACGATGATCATGAGCACGAAGAAGGACAGGTCTAGCGCTACGCCCCCGAAGCGCAGCGGGGGGATGAACCGCCGCAATAGCTTGAGTGGCGGATCGGTGACAGTGTAGGTGGCCTCCAGAACGACCACCATCGCCTTGCCGGGTTGCCAAGAGCGGGCGAACTGGAAGACGTAGTCCATCACCAGTCGGAAGATCAACACGAGTAGGTAGACCCACAGCACGATTTGGACCACGCCCAAAGCGGTTCTCATCTGCGCGTCCCTCTCCCCTGGGGGTGCTCTGTGCGGTCCTGCCGACCGTTTCCGGACTCTGCCTGTCTCAGCTCTGGTTGAAGAACCCGCCCTCTGCGATGCGGGCCTTGTCCTCCGCCGTGACATCGACGTTAGCAGGAGACAGCAGGAACACCTTCTGCGTCACTCGCTCGATACTGCCGTGCAGACCGAAGACCAGACCAGCCGCAAAGTCGACAAGTCGCTTCGCGTCGGTGTCGTCCATCTCCGTCAGATTCATGATCACAGGAGTGCCTTCACGGAAGTGTTCCCCGATGGTACGGGCTTCGTTGTAGGTCCGGGGATGCAACGTGGTGATCCGGTACGGCTCTCGCTCGGACACGACCTTGGGCATGATCACCGGGGCACTCTTCTCGACGTTCTGGCGTTCAGGTGTGATGGATGACACCGGGGCGATTCTCCCCGCTCGTCCACTTTCGGCGGCAACTGCCGGAGTCGGCTCCGTCTCCCGTTCCCGCTGCGCCGGCGGGTGAACGACCCGTACCGGTTCGTCCGGTTCGGTCTTTTGAAGGGAATGATGTGACTCTTCCGACTCGTACCGTCGACGGTCGCGTTCGGGCTCGGGTTCGGGCTCGAACTCGTCGTCGGGGTCGAAGCCCCGGCTGTCGTACCCATCGTCCTCCACGAGGCCGAGGTAGACCGCCATCTTGCGCATCGCGCCGGCCATTCTCTGCGTCCTCCGCTCTGTGGTGGATCGACTCCATCGACGCAGCCCCCGTCACCGGTGGCCCTGGGATGATCCACGCAGCCTCTCCGACCGGTCTTTTCCGGCGGAAATGACCATATATTCTGCTGTGGCCCAACTCGTTTGGCGACGTTACCGGAGCGGGGGGCGCCGACCGAGTACCGCGCTGCCGACGCGCACATGTGTCGCACCCGCACGCACCGCCTCTTCGAGATCCGAACTCATCCCTGCCGAGACCATCGTCGCAGCAGGATGCGCCGTACGCAGGCCGGTTGAGATTTCCCTCAGCTGCGCGAACGCCTCCTGCGGCCGCCCGGCGAGCGGCCCGGAAAGCGGCGCGACCGTCATCACTCCGTCGAGCCGCAGCCCTTGGGCCGCCCCGATCGCCTCCGCGAGATCCGTCACACCGTCGGGTGCCACGCCCCCGCGCTCCCCGACGGAGCCCGCCTCGGCGTCGAAGGCGACCTGCACCGCGCACCCGATCTCGCGTTCCGCGCGCGCCGCGGCGTTCGAGAGCGCGGTGACCAGCCGCAGCCGGTCGACGGAGTGGACGCGCTCGGCGTAACCGGCCACCGAGCGGGCCTTGTTCGTCTGGAGCTGGCCGACGAAGTGCCAGCGCAGCGCGGTGTCCGCGCACGCGGCGGCCTTCGGCGCGGCCTCCTGGTCGCGGTTCTCGGCGACGTCACCGACACCGAGCTCGGCCAGCAGCCGCACGTCCGAGGCGGGGTAGGTCTTGGTGACGACGACGAGGGTGACCTCCGCGCGCTCGCGCCCCGCCGCGTCACAGGCGCGCGCGATGCGCTCCTCCACCCGGGCGAGGTTGGCGGCCAGCTCGGCCTTGCGCGCCTCCCCGTCGGCGCCGAAGGACGCCGCGGTCATTCCTGCCGTCACTACTCAGTTCGCCTCGATCCAGACATAACTCGCAAGCCGTCCCGTCGTCTTGTCCCGCCGGTACGAGAAGTGATCACCCGATTCGAGGGTGCACACGGACGAGAGTTCCCCCTGCGTGACACCCGCCCGGGCGAGCTGCGCCCGCACCCCGGCCGCCATGTCCACGGCCGGTGTGCCCCACCGGGTCGTCGCACGCGCCTCGGGAACGGCGGCCGCGACCTCCTCGCGCATCCACGCGGGCACCTCGTAGCAGCCGCCGCACACCGCGGGGCCCGTGCGGGCCACGATGCGGTGCGGCTCGGCGCCGAGCCCGACCATGGCGTCCACCGTCGCACCCGTCACGCCGGACAGCACCCCCGGCCGCCCCGCGTGCGCCGCGCCCACGACCCCGGCAACCGGGTCGGCCAGCAGCACGGGGGTGCAGTCGGCGGTGAGGACGGCGAGCGCGAGCCCCCGGCGCGCCGTCACGACCCCGTCGACCTCCGGCGCGTCCGCACCGAACGGCGCATCGACGACCGCGACGTCGCGCCCGTGCACCTGACGCATCCACACCACCTCGTCGGGCGACAGACCGAGCGCCCGCGCGGCCCGCTCCCGATTGGTGCGTACCGCGCCGGGGTCGTCACCGACCGCGCCGCCGAGGTTCAGCTCCTCATACGGAGCGGCGCTCACCCCGCCCCACCTGTCGGTGGAGGCGAAGTGCGCGCCGCTGACGTTCTCTTGTGCGGATATCACTTCGACACTCGCATCACTTCGCCACTCGCGTCACTTCAGGAAGTCCGGCACGTCCAGTTCCTCGGCCTGGCTGTCGTGGTACGGACGGGCCGGCGGCACCTGCGGCGTGGTGGGCGGAGGCGGCGGCACCTCACCCACGGGCGAGGGCTCCCTGCGGGAGGGGATCGAGTCCTCCTCCTCACGCGGCGTCACCGAGCCGAGGCCGCCGAACGCGGGGCGCTCCGGCTCCGGATCGCTGCTCGGGGACGGCGGCTCCTCCTTGTACGCGGGCTGCGAGGAAGACGACGAGGAGGAGGAACCGAGCGCCTTCTCCCCCTTCTTGGAGGGCGGCTGACCGCCGTCGAAGCCCGCGGCGATGACGGTGACCCGCACCTCGTCGCCGAGTGCGTCGTCGATGACGGCGCCGAAGATGATGTTCGCCTCGGGGTGCGCGGCCTCGCTCACCAACTGGGCGGCCTCGTTGATCTCGAACAGCCCGAGGTCCGAGCCGCCCGAGATGGACAGCAGCACCCCGCGCGCCCCGTCGATGGAGGCCTCCAGCAGCGGCGAGGAGATCGCCATCTCCGCCGCGGCCACCGCGCGGTCGTCCCCGCGCGCCGAGCCGATCCCCATCAGGGCCGACCCCGCCTCGGACATCACGGACTTGACGTCGGCGAAGTCGAGGTTGATCAGGCCCGGGGTGGTGATCAGGTCGGTGATGCCCTGGACACCCGAGAGCAGCACCTGGTCCGCCGACTTGAACGCGTCCAGCACGCTGACCTGACGGTCGGAGATGGACAGCAGCCGGTCGTTCGGAATGACGATCAGCGTGTCGACCTCGTCGCGCAGCCCGGCGATGCCGTCCTCGGCCTGGTTGGCGCGGCGGCGGCCCTCGAAGGTGAAGGGGCGGGTGACGACGCCGATGGTGAGGGCGCCGAGCGAGCGGGCGATGTTCGCCACGACGGGCGCGCCGCCCGTGCCGGTGCCGCCGCCCTCGCCCGCGGTCACGAAGACCATGTCGGCCCCCTTGAGGACCTCCTCGATCTCCTCGCGGTGGTCCTCGGCGGCCTTGCGGCCGACGTCCGGGTTGGCGCCGGCGCCGAGGCCGCGAGTCAGCTCGCGGCCCACGTCGAGCTTGACGTCGGCGTCGCTCATCAACAGGGCTTGCGCGTCAGTGTTGATCGCGATGAACTCGACGCCCTTGAGACCGACCTCGATCATCCGGTTGATGGCGTTCACGCCACCGCCGCCGATTCCGACGACCTTGATGACTGCGAGGTAGTTCTGCGGTGCTGCCACGTCGAAGGCCTCTCGCCTCGAGTTACGTATCCCTGTGGGGCGGTCCGAACGCCGACCCGAACCCTAAGCGTGAAGTTTAGGGTTACCAGTGCCTGTCTTACTTGGACTCTTCGCAACGGACACTAAGTCGACAAGTGCTGGGTGTTCAACGAACACGCCGAACCTCCCGTTTTTCTTTTCACCCTATGTGATCAGGCCTTGCAGTAGCCATCCAGGGTGCTCACCAGCGGCTATGTCAGTCAACTGACCAAGCCGCCGACCGATGTGGGTTCAGCCTGGACAAGCCGGGTGCCGCCGGTCAACTGACGCGGCCACGAGCGTGGCGACTCCAGCCGTTCGCCGAACCCGGCCGGGGGTACACGGGGGTTGTGCCGCCCGTACCACGACGGGTGGACGGGCGCGGTTCAACCGCCCGAGGCGGCGGGGGCACTGGGCACCGTGACGTCGAAGTGGGTGGCGTCCTCGGCCGCCTTCAGCAGGGCGGTCAGCGCGGCGGCTTTCGCCTTGCCGCGTTCGGCGCTGCCCCACCGCACGGTGCGGTCCTCGGCGAGTTCGACGGTGATGTCGTCGTATGAGCGGACTCTTACCAGCCGGGTGGCGTCCTGGACGGCGTCGGGCAGGGAAGTGGCGACCCGCGCCGCCTCCTTCCGCAGCCGCCGCGCGGAGAAGTACCTCTCGGCGGCTTCCTTCTTCGGTTCCACGGCGAGAAGCGGAACGCCTTTCGGTGGCTTGTCGTCTGTGGCGAATCGCACGCCTTCGGCGTCCACCTCGACGTACTTTCCCGCCTTCTCCATGGCGAGTTCGGGCCGTCTTTCGGTGACGGTGAGGGTGATGCCGTGCGGCCAGTCCCGCTCGGCGACCACCTCGCGCACGCGCGGCAGCGCGGCGCGGACGCGGCGCTGCACCGCGCCCTTGTCGACGGAGATGAGCGGCTCCCCGAGCGGGACCGCCGCCGCGCGGGTGACCTCGGAGCGGGTCAGGGCCCTGGTCCCGTCGACGGAGACGTTCTCGGCGCGCAGCCAAGGGGAGCCCCAGAGCACCCAGGTGCCGAACCCGCCGAGCGGCAGCACGAGCGCGAGGGCGAGGACGAGGGTGCGGCGACGCGGTACGCGTGCCCCCAACCCGGCCCGGCGCAGCGGCCCCTGCGGCTGATCACCGTGACCGGGCCCCGGCCCGGAACCGGAACCCGAACCGGAGGCGCGGGCGCCGGGCGCGAGGCGGGCGCCGGCGCGCCCGCCCTCGGCCTCGGCGGTCCGCGCCCGTGGCCGCGCCGCCGCCGCTTCGGCCCTGCCGTTCGCCTGCTCCGCCTGGGCAGCCTTGGCAGTTCTGGCAGCTCTGACCACGCCGGACCACCCTGCTTTCTGCGTTGTCGGCGAGTCGCCGCCGCACCGCGCGGGGCTCAGCCCTCGCGGCGCGAGGCGATCGCCTCGTACACCATGCCGACGAGGAGTTCGTCGGCGTCCGGACGGCCGAACTCGGCTGCCGCGCGCGACATGGCGGTGAGCTGCTGCGGGTCGGTGAGGACCGGGAGCACGCTGCCCTGGATCCACTCCGGTGTCAGTTCCGCGTCGTCGACGAGGAGTCCGCCGCCGGCCTTGACGACCGGCTGGGCGTTGAGCCGCTGTTCGCCGTTGCCGATGGGCAGCGGCACGTAGGCGGCGGGCAGCCCGACGGCCGAGAGTTCCGCCACGGTCATCGCGCCCGCGCGGCAGAGCATCATGTCGGCCGCGGCGTACGCGAGATCCATCCGGTCCACATACGGTACCGGCAGATAGGGCGGCATTCCGGGCATCTGCTCCACGTGGGGGAGCTCGTTCTTCGGGCCGACGGCGTGCAGGATCTGCACGCCGGCGCGCTGGAGATGCGGAACGACCTGCTGGACGACCTCGTTGAGCCGCCGCGCGCCCTGCGAGCCGCCGGACACCAGCAGCGTGGGCAGGTTGGGGGAGAGCCCGAACGCGGCGCGCGCCTCGGCACGCAGCGCGGCCCGGTTGAGCGTCGCGATGGAACGGCGCAGCGGGATGCCGACGTACCGCGCGCCGCGCAGCTTGCTGTCGGGGGTGGAGACGGCCACGCCGTGGGCGTACCGGGAGCCGATCTTGTTGGCGAGCCCGGGGCGCGCGTTGGCCTCGTGGACGACGATGGGCACGCCGGCGCGCTTGGCCGCCAGGTAGCCGGGCAGCGCGACGTAGCCGCCGAAGCCGACGACGCAGTCGGCCTTGTTGCGCTCCAGGATCTGCTCGGCCGCCTTGATGGTGCCGCGCAGCCGTCCCGGCACGGTGATCAGCTCGGGTGTGGGTTTACGCGGCAGCGGAACCGCCGGGATCAACTCGAGCGCGTAGCCGCGCTCGGGCACGAGCCGCGTCTCCAGTCCGCGCTCCGTACCGAGGGCTGTAATCCCCACGGTCGGGTCCTGCCTGCGCAGGGCGTCCGCGAGGGCGAGCGCGGGCTCGATGTGGCCGGCGGTCCCCCCACCGGCGAGTACGACGTGCACGCTGTTTCACCGCTCTCCGGACGGCGGCCGGGTGGCGCGCCGTCTCATCGTCTTCTTACTCCTCCGCCCGTAGGTGGCCCCCGGACGTAGCACCCCCGGCCCTCCTCCCGTGCGCAGCCGCAGGGCGGGCTGTCGCACGGCCAGCGCCGCACGTGCCGCCGGGTCGCTGCGCGCGAAGGCGATCAGCAGCCCGACGGCGAACATCGTCGGCAGCAGGGCGGACCCACCGTAGGAGAACAGCGGGAGGGGGACGCCGGCGATCGGCAGCAGGCCGAGCACCGCACCGATGTTGATCACCGCCTGGGCGGTGATCCACGTTGTCACGCCTCCCGCGGCGTACCTCACGAAGGGTTCCTCCGAGCGTCCGGCCACGCGGATACCCGCATAGCCTAGAGCCGCGAACAGAGCGAGTACCGACAGCGTCCCCGCCAGTCCGAGTTCCTCCCCGGTCACGGCGAAGATGAAGTCGGTGTGCGGTTCGGGGAGTTGGCCCCATTTTTCCATACTCGCACCGAGTCCGGAACCGAACCAGCCGCCCGAGGCCAGCGCGTAGATGCCGTGCACGGCCTGCCAGCACTGGTCGTCGCGGCCCGGTTCGGTGGCGGCGATGCAGCCGAGGCGGGACATCCGGTTGGGGCTGGAGACGATGAGGAACGCGCCGGCGGTGACGGCCGCGGCGAGCACCCCGGTGAACAGCCGGGTGGGCGCCCCGGCCAGCCACAGCAGTCCGAACAGTACGGCGGCCAGGATGATGGCGGTGCCCATGTCGCCGCCGAGCATGATGAGCGCGAGGAGCAGCAGGCCGACGGGCACCAGGGGGACGAGCAGGTGTTTCCACTGGGCGAGCATCTTCTTCTCGCCCTTGCGTGCCAGCAGGTCGGCGCCCCACAGCACGAGCGCCAGCTTGGCGAACTCGCTGGGCTGGAGCTGGAAGGGGCCGCCCAGGTAGATCCAGTTCCGGTTCCCGTTGACGGTCTGCCCGATGCCGGGCACCTGGACGAGGCACATCAGGAAGACGGAGCCGGCGAGCAGCGGGTAGGCCAGCGCCCTGTGCAGCCGCAGCGGCATCCGGGCGGCGGCCAGCAGCAGCACCGCGCCGAGCGCGGCGGCGACGAGCTGCTTGCGGAAGTAGTAGGTGGAGGCGAGCCCGGACTGGAGGGCCTGGATCTGCGAGGCGGAGAAGACCATCACCAGTCCGAGGACGGTGAGGAGCAGGCTGCCGCCCGCGATCAGGTAGTACGCGGTCAGGGGCCGGTCCCAGGCGCGTTTGGCGCGCAGGAACAGGCGCTGGGGCGCGGTGGTGCCCGGCGTCGCCCGGGGGCGCCCCGACTCACGCGGGGGCGCGGGACGGGTGCTCGTGCGCCGGGGTGTGGGCGGTTTGGCGGATCGCGCCGTCATCCGTGTCCCCTCCGTCTCCCCCGCGTCCACGGCCGACGGGGCGCGGGGTCACTGCTCGCTGCGGCCTTCGGCGGCCAGTGCGCGGACCGCCTCGGCGAACGCGTCGCCGCGGGCGTTGTAGTTGACGAACATGTCCATCGACGCGCACGCGGGAGCCAGCAGTACGGTATCCCCCTGGCGTGCCAGCGCTCTCGCCTCGCGGACGGCCGAAGCCATCGCCCCAGTGTCGGTGCGGGCCACGTCGGTGACCGGCACATCGGGGGCGTGTCGCGCCAGCGCTTGCCTGATCAGCTCCCGGTCCGCGCCGATGAGGACCACACCGCGCAGCCGCGGCGCCGACCTGGCCACCAGGTCGTCGAAGGTCGCGCCCTTGGCCAGCCCGCCCGCGATCCACACGATCGGTTCGTAGGCGGCCAGCGAGGCCTCGGTGGCGTGGGTGTTGGTGGCCTTGGAGTCGTCGACGTAGGCCACCCCGTCCACGTCGGCGACGTGCGTGATGCGGTGCGCGTCGGGGCTGAAGGCGCGCAGCCCGTCGCGGACGGCCGAGGGCGGCACGCCGAAGGCGCGGGCGAGCGCGGCGGCGGCGAGCGCGTTGGCGATGTTGTGCGGGGCCGGAGGATTGACGTCGCCGACCTCGGCGAGCTCCTGCGCCTGCTGCTGCCGGTCCTCGACGAAGGCCCGGTCGACGAGCACCCCCTCGACCACACCCAGTTGCGAGGGCGCGGGCGTACCGAGCGTGAAGCCGATGGCGCGGGCGCCCTCGACCACGTCGGCCGCGCGCACCAGGTCCTCGGTGCGCGGCGTGGCGTCGGCAGGAGCGTCGGCGTTGTAGACGCAGGCGACCTGGTTGCCCTCGTAGATGCGGCCCTTGGCGGCGGCGTACGCCTCCATCGAACCGTGCCAGTCGAGGTGGTCGGGGGCGAGGTTGAGCACGGCGGCGGAGTGCGGGCGCAGGCTGGGGGCCCAGTGGAGCTGGTAGCTGGACAGCTCGACGGCGAGCACGTCGAGCCCGTCGTAGGGCTCCTCGCCCAGCACCGCGTCGATGAGGGAGACGCCGATGTTGCCGACCGCGGCCGTGCGCAGCCCGGCGGCCCGCAGGACGGCGGCCAGCATCTGCACGGTGGTGGTCTTGCCGTTGGTGCCGGTAACCGCGAGCCACGGCGCGCTGCCGGGCCCGCGCAGCCGCCAGGCCAGCTCCACGTCGCCCCACACCGGGACGCCCGCCTCGGCCGCCGCCTCGAAGAGGGGGCTGGTGGGCTTGAACCCCGGCGTGGTGACGACCAGGTCCGTGCCCTCGGGAAGGGTACGGTCGTCGCCGAGCCGCACGGCGATGCCGAGGGCCTCCAGCTCGGCGGCCTGCCGACGCGGCCCCTCGCCGTCGCCGCCGTTGACCGCCGTGACGCGGGCACCGAGGCGGTGCGCCACCTTGGCCGCGGGCATGCCGCTGACGCCGAGCCCGGCCACCACCACGTGCTTGCCGGACAGCTCCCGCGACAGTGCGGTCGTATCCGCCGTGCTGGTGGAGGTCACGCGCTCGCCACTCCGTGAGGTCACTTGCTGGCCGCCCAGCCCGCGTAGAAGATGCCGACGCCGACGATGGCGCACATGCCCTGGATGATCCAGAACCGCACCACCACAAGGACCTCGGACCACCCCTTGAGTTCGAAGTGGTGCTGGAGCGGCGCCATCTTGAAGACGCGCTTGCCGGTCAGCCTGAAGGAGCCGACCTGGATGACGACGGACATGGTGATGAGCACGAACAGCCCGCCGAGGATGGCCAGCAGCAGCTCGGTGCGCGAGCAGATGGCCAGGCCGGCGAGCGCGCCGCCCAGCGCCAGGGAGCCGGTGTCGCCCATGAAGATCTTCGCCGGGGAGGTGTTCCACCACAGGAAGCCGAAGCAGGCGCCCATCAGCGCGGCGGCGACGACGGCGAGGTCGAGCGGATCCCGTACCTCGTAACAGCCGGGGCCCGCGGTGGCGATGTGCGCGCAGGACTCCTGGTACTCCCACACGCAGATGAACACATAGGCGCCGAAGACCATCACCGAGGCGCCGGTGGCCAGACCGTCGAGACCGTCGGTGAGGTTCACGCCGTTGGACATCGCCAGGATCATGAACAGCGCCCAGACGACGAACAGCACGGGCGGCAGTGCCCAGCCGAAGTCCTGGGTGAAGGAGAGCTTGGTGGAGGCCGGGGTGAGCTCGCGCGCGTTCTCGAAGCTGAGGGCGAGGGCGGCGAAGGCGATACCGACGATGAGCTGCCCGGCCATCTTCGCCTTGGCGCGCAGACCCAGGCTCCGCTGCTTGACGATCTTGATGTAGTCGTCCAGGAAGCCGACCAGGCCCATGCCCGCGAACAGGAAGAGCACCAGCACGCCGGAGAAGGACGGCGGTGCGCCGGTGACCAGCTTGGTGAGCACGTAGGCGAGCAGCGTCGCCAGGATGAAGGCGATGCCGCCCATCGTGGGGGTGCCGCGCTTGCTGTGGTGGTTCTGCGGGCCGTCGTCGCGGATGAACTGGCCGTAGCCCCGCGAGGCGAGCAGCTTGATCAGCAGCGGGGTCCCGACCAGGGACAGGAAGAGTCCGATGACCCCGGAGATAAGGATCTGCCTCATCGGGCGGCGCCTCCGGCCTCGTGCGCCGAACCGGCCGTTCCCTCCAGGAGGGCTGCCGCCACCTTCTCCAGACCCACCGACCTGGAGGCCTTCACCAGTACGACATCCCCCGCGCGCAGTTGCTCACGCAACAGGTCGACGGCCGCCTCAGTGCCGGACACGTGCACCGACTCCTCACCCCACGAACCCTCGTTCTTGGCACCCATGTCGAGCCAGGCGGCCTCCCGGCCTCCGACTGCCACGAGCTTGCTGACGTTGAGCCGGACGGCGAGCCGTCCGATCGCGTCGTGCTCGGCGAGCGAGTCGTCGCCGAGCTCGGCCATCTCACCCAGCACCGCCCAGGTCCGGCCCCCCCGGGCCTTCGCTGCCTGGCCCATGGCGGTCAGCGCGCGCAGCGCGGCCCGCATGGAGTCGGGGTTGGCGTTGTAGGCGTCGTTGACGACCGTGACGCCGTCGGCGCGTTCTGTGACCTCCATCCGCCACCGGGAGAGCGTGCCCGCCGCGGAGAGCGCGTCAGCGATGTCTCCAGCGGGCATGCCCAGTTGGTGGGCGACGGCGGCCGCGGCAAGCGCGTTCGACACGTGGTGCTCACCGTACAGGCGGAGGGTCACGTCCCCGCACCCGGTGGGTGTGTGAAGCGTGAAAGCGGGGGTACCGCGCTCGGACAACCGCACGTTTTCCGCCCGTACGTCCGCTTCGCGATCCTCGCCGAAGAACAGGACGCGGGCCTCGGTGCGCGCGGCCATCGCGCGCACGTACGGATCGTCGGCGTTGAGCACCGCCACTCCCCCGTCGTCCGCGCCGGGCAGCGTCTCCACCAGCTCGCCCTTGGCCTGGGCGATCGCCTCGCGGCCGCCGAACTCACCGATGTGCGCGGTGCCGACGTTGAGGACGACGCCGATCCGCGGCGGTGTCAGCTCGGTGAGGTACCGGATGTGCCCGATACCGCGCGCGCCCATCTCCAGCACCAGGTGCCGGGTCTCCGCCTCGGCACGCAGCGCCGTCAGCGGCAGCCCGATCTCGTTGTTCTGGGAGCCCTCGGGCCACACCGTGGGGCCCAGCCGCGACAGCAGCTGGGCGATGAGGTCCTTGGTACTGGTCTTGCCGCTGGACCCGGTCAGCGCCACCACCTCGGTGCCGAGGGTCTGGACGGTGTGCCGGGCGAGGGCACCGAGGGCGCGGGTGACGTCGTCGACGACGATCGCGGGCACACCGACGGGACGGGTGGCGAGCACGGCGAGCGCGCCCGCTTCGACGGCCGCCGCCGCGAAGTCGTGGCCGTCGGCACGCTCACCGGGGAACGCCGCGAAGAGGGCGCCGGGGCCCACCTGGCGGGAGTCGATCACCACGGGCCCGGTGATCCACGCGTCCTGGTCCGTTATGTCGTGCTGCCGTCCGCCGGTGAGGGCGGCGATCTGGGCGAGGGAGAGGGGGATCATCGGTTCTGGTCGTCTGTCCGGTGGGTCTCGGCGGATGGGGACGGATCGCTGCGCTCAACGGAGGGGGCCTGCGGGGCCGCGGCACACTCGGCGGCCCGCTCGTGGATGGCCGCACTGAGCACCTGGGTGTCGTCGAAGGGCCGCACCACGCCCGCGATGTCCTGGCCCTGCTCGTGTCCCTTGCCCAGGACGAGCACGGTGTCGCCGCTGCCGGCGCGGGCCACGGCCGCGCGGATGGCGGCGGCCCTGTCCTCCTCCAGCAGCACGGTGCCGCGCTCGTACGCGGGGACCTCGGCGGCGCCGCCGAGCATGGTGGCCAGGATCGCCAGCGGGTCCTCCGTGCGGGGGTTGTCCGAGGTGAGCACGGCCGTGTCGGACAGCCGGGCGAGCGCCGCGCCCATGGCGGGGCGCTTGTGCGGGTCGCGGTCGCCACCGCAGCCGAGGACGGCGTGCACCGCGCCGTCGGTGACCTTGCGGACGGCGTAGAGCACCGACTCGACGGCGTCGGGCTTGTGCGCGTAGTCGACGATCGCGAGGTAGTCCTGGCCCGCGTCCACCCGCTGGAGGCGTCCCGGCACGCCGGGCACCTCGCTGATGCCCTCGGCGGCCGTGTGCGGGTCGATGCCGGCGGCCACCAGCGCGGTCAGCGCCGCGAGCGCGTTGGCCACGTTGAAGGGTCCTGCCAGCGGAACGCCCGCGGACACCTGCTGCCCCTCGGGGCCTACGGCCGTGAACGTCGAACCGAACGGGCCGAGCACCACGTCCTGGGCCCGCCAGTCCGCGTCGGGGTGCCCCTCGGCGGAGAAGGTGGTGACGGGGAAGCCCTCCTCCCCCAGTTCGGTCAGCAGCCGGAAGCCGTACTCGTCGTCGAAGTTGACCACCGCGGCCCGCGAGCGGCGCGGCGTGAACAGCTGCCGCTTGGCCTGGAAGTAGTCCTCCATGTCGGGGTGGAAGTCCAGGTGTTCGGGGCTGAGGTTGTTGAACACCCCGATGTCGAAGACGCAGCCGTCCACCCGGCCGAGGACGAGCGCGTGGCTGGAGACCTCCATGGCCACCGCGCCGACACCGCGCTCCCGCATCACCGCGAACAGCGCCTGGAGGTCGGTCG
This sequence comes from Streptomyces tubbatahanensis, assembly GCF_022699385.1. Classification (NCBI taxonomy): domain Bacteria; kingdom Bacillati; phylum Actinomycetota; class Actinomycetes; order Kitasatosporales; family Streptomycetaceae; genus Streptomyces; species Streptomyces tubbatahanensis. The sequence continues at coordinate 1,985,545 of NZ_CP093846.1, forward strand.
CCTCGGGGGTGGTGCGCTCCGACTTGATCCGCTCGTCGCCGATGCGGGACTCGACGGTGCCGATCAGACCGGTCAGCTCGGCGCCGCCCCGGGCGGGCCGCGCCGCGCCCGGCAGCCCCTTCTCGGCGGCCTTCCGCAGCCCGCCGTCCACCAGGTAGGCGGTCGTCGTCTTGCCCGAGGTGCCGGTGATGCCGATCTGCAGCAGGTCCTCGCCTGGCTTGCCGTAGAGGGTGGCCGCCAGTTCGCCCATACGGCCGCGCGGGTCGGGCACCGTCAGCACCGCGAGCCCCGTGGCCTCGGCGCGGGCCGTGCCGCCCGGGTCGGTGAGCACGGCGACGGCGCCCAGGCTGCGCGCCTGCTCCACGAAGTCGGCGCCGTGCAGCCGGGCGCCCGGCAGTGCGGCGTAGACGTCGCCGGGGCGCACGGCGCGCGAGTCGTGGGTGATGCCGGTGGCGGACACGTCGGTGTCCCCGGTCCCGGTCACGACCGCGTCCGGTGCTTCGGCGTCCAGCAGTCGGGCCAGCTCCGCGAGCGGCACGGGCTCCACCCGCGCGGGGCGGGGCGGCCCGGGGTAGGACTCGGGGGAGGTCTGATCAGCTTGTGGCACGGCGGTGAGCGTACCGGGCGGGGCGGTGGTGCCGCGAAGCGAGGGGCGCGGCGCCGCTTCGGCCACCTGGGGGTTGCACTCGCTGTCAGTGATCGTTCTCACGTGGTGCATGGCTCAGTCGTTCTTGTCCTTCTCCGCGGACACGGGAAGCCGCGCGGACTTGGCCCCCGTCGGGGGGATCTGGAGGGTCTTGAGGGAGAACTTCATGACCTTCTTGTAGACGGGCCCGCACACGTCGCTGCCGAAGTAGCTGCCCTTCTTGGGGTTCTGGACGGCGCAGTAGACGGTGATGCGGGGCTTGTCGGCGGGTGCGAACCCGGCGAAGGAGGAGGTGTAGCCGTGGTAGCGGCCGGTCTTGGGATCCACCCGGTTGGCCGTACCCGTCTTGCCCGCGACGCGGTAGCCGGGGATCTTCGCCGTGGTGCCGGTGCCCTCCATGTCGGAGACGACCGACTCCAGCATCCTGGCCAGCGTCGTGGCGGTCTTCTCGCTGACGACACGGCGCTTGGCGGGCGGTTCGGCGGGCCGGTAGCGCCCGTCGGGGCCCGTGGTGCCGCGGATCAGGCTGGGTTCGATCCGCTGGCCGCCGTTGGCGATGGTCGAGTAGATGGAGGCGGCCTGCACCGCGTTGAGGGACAGGCCCTGCCCGAAGGGGATCGTGTACTGCTGGGAGGCGCTCCAGTTCTCCGGCTTCTCCAGCAGGCCGTTGGTGCCGCCGGGGAAGTCGAGCCCCGTGGGGCGCCCGATGCCGAACTTGCTCAGGTAGCTGTGGAGGACCTTGTTGGCCTGCTTCTGGGTCTTCCCCAGCTGCTCGGTCGCCAGGATGGTGCCGATGTTGCTGGACTTGGCCAGGACGCCGTTGAGCGTCAGGTGCCAGGTGGGGTGGTCGACGTCGTCGGCGAAGGAGCGGTCGGCGCGCTTGAGCCGGTTGGGGACGGTGACCGCGGTGCGCGGAGTGGCCTTGCCCTCCTCCAGCACGGCCGCCATCGACATGACCTTGCTGGTGGAGCCGGGCTCGTAGGCGTCCTGCACGGCCGGGTTGCCGAAGGAGTCCACCGTGGCGCTGCCGATGTCGTTCGGGTCGAACACCGGTGCGCTGGCCATGGAGAGCAACTCTCCCGTGCGGGTGTCCTGGACGATGACGTACCCGCTGTCCGCGTGCGACTTCGCCACCTGGTCGCGGATCGCCTCCTGGGCGGCCCACTGGATGTCACGGTCGAGTGTCAGCTCCACGTCGGCGCCCGGCCGTGGCGCCTGCTCGCGGACGCCGGCCGTGGGAACCTGGCGGCCGCCCGACTGGGCGTAAGTGATCTTGCCGTTGTCGCCGGCGAGCTTCCGGTTGAGCATCGCCTCGACCCCGGCGCCGCCCTTGCCCTCCCGGTTGACGAAGCCGAGGACGGAGGCGGCGAGCTTCTTGTTCGGGTACACGCGCTTGGCGTGCTTCTCCTGGTAGACGCCGGCCAGCACGCCGGGCCCCCCGTCCCCGGCCTTGCCCGCCGCCTTCTCCGCGAGCTCCTGTTTGAGTTTCTTGATCTTCCGCCAGGTCTGCGGGGTCTGCTGGCGGGCCAGCAGCACGTAGCGGGTGTCCGGCTTGGAGAGCTTCTTCACCAGCTCGGCGGGGCTCTTGTCCAGCAGCGGGGCCAGGATCTTGGCGGCGCGCTCGGGGGCGTCGGCGACCTTGGCCTGCTTCGGCGTGAACAGGAACGGGTCGGCGGTGATGTCGTAGGCGTCCACGGTGGTCGCCAGCGCGGAGCCGTCCCGCGCGCTGATGGTGCCGCGCTCGGCCGCCAGCGGCACGGTGATGTACCGGTTGACGGCGGCCTTCTGCGCGTACGCGCCCGCGTCCACGGCCTGCACCTGGAGCAGCCTGGCCGTGAAGACGAGCATGACGAGGGTCAGCGCGACGGCGACCAGCCGCAGCCGGGGCCGCGGGTTCACCAGCCGCAGCGCCTTGGACGTGCCGGCCCCGCCGCCTCGTGGGGGCCGGCCCCCGGTACGCGGTGGGCGCCGCGCGGCGGCCGGGCGGGCGCCCCTGGCCGCGCCCGCGCCGGAGGCGGCGGAGCCGGAAGCGCCACGGGCCGATCCGCTCCGGCCCGAACCGCTCCGGCCCGATCCGGCGTCGCGGTCCGCGGGGTTCCTGGACGAGGGGGTGCGGCCCGGTGTCCTGGACGACGGGGTGCGGCCCGGTTCCCTGCCGCTCGGGCGGGGGACCCGGCGCGGGCCCTGCCCCGCGCCACGGCCCGGTTCGCGGGGGCGCTCGCTCACGGACCCACCTGCCCCGCGCCGGCTTCGCCGGCCTCGCCGCCACCCGGAGTGCCGAGCACGGTGCCGTCGGGGCGCAGGAAGACGGGGTTGCCACCGGGCACCAGGCCGAGTTCGCGGGCCCGGTCCTCCAGGTGGTCGGGGGCGGAGTAGCCGTCCACCTCCTGCTGGAGGGCCTGCTGCCGGTCCGTCAGCTCCTCGGTCTCCTTCTCCAGCTTCGACAGCTGGAAAGAGCCCTTGTTGAGGGAGGCGTTCAGCAGCAGCAGGGCCAGCAGCCCGCTGCCCAGCAGCAGGACGATCAGCAGGACGAAGGGGGTGCGGGCCGCCTGTGCGCTGCCCGCGGGCACCAGTCTGGCCAGGCGCGCGAGGCGCTGCTGTGCGGTCACCTCGCCTCCCGGGGGTCGCTCGTGCGGGTGGTCACGTGGCCTCCCTGATGCGCTGGACGGCCCGGAGCCTGGCCGGGGCGGCCCGGCGGTTCTCGGCGATCTCCTCGTCGGTGGCCTGCTCGGCGCCGCGGGTCAGCAGGCGCAGCCGGGGCTGGTACTGCTCGGGCACCACGGGCAGTCCCGGCGGGGCGGTGTTGGCGGCCCCCGCGGCGAACAGCCGTTTGACCAGCCGGTCCTCCAGCGAGTGGTAGGACATCACGACCATACGGCCGCCCACCGCGAGCGCTTCCAGCGCGGCAGGCAGCGCCCGCTCCAGCACCGCCAGCTCCCCGTTGACCTCGATGCGCAGCGCCTGGAAGGTGCGCTTGGCCGGGTTGCCGCCGGTGCGCTTGGCGGCCTGCGGCAGCGCGTCACGGATCAGTTCGACCAGCCGGGCGCTGCGCGTGAAGGGCTCCTTCTCCCGCTCCCGCACGATGGCCTCGACGATGCGGCGGGCCTGCTTCTCCTCCCCGTAGGTACGCAGGATGCGCACCAGGTCGCCGGGGGCGTAGGTGTTGAGCACCTCGGCGGCGCCAGGGCCCGTCGTCTGGTCCATGCGCATGTCCAGCGGCGCGTCCTGCGCGTAGGCGAAACCCCGCTCCGCCTCGTCCAGCTGGAGGGAGGAGACCCCCAGATCGAACAGGACGCCCTGGATCCGGGGGACGCCGAGGCGCTCCAGCACCTCGGGCAGCTCGTCGTAGACGGCGTGCACCAGCGTCGCCCGGTCGGCGTACGGGGCCAGGCGCTCGCCCGCCAGTTCCAGCGCGGCGGTGTCCCGGTCCAGGCCGATCAGGCGCGCGGCGGGAAAGGTCGACAGCAGGGCCTGGCTGTGGCCACCGAGACCGAGGGTGCAGTCCAGGACGGTCGCGCCGGGCTCGGCCAGCGCGGGAGCGAGCAGGTCCAGCGTGCGCCGGAGCATCACCGGATTGTGCAGTTCGCCCACGGGACGCTCGTTGGTGGTCACTGTGCCCTCTCAGATCTGGCGGGCACCGTGCACGTGCTCCTTGGTCCCCGCCCGCTCGAAGGGGAGTGGCCGCAGCGCCGTGAAACGCCGTCGGCCGGGAGCGGGAGGAGGCCGAGCCGCACGTGCGCGCCCGCGGGCGCGAGGGGAATCGGGGTCCTTGGGGAGCGTTCTTGCCTCCCACTTCGCGTCACTTTAGTCCACTCGTCCCCTCGGTCAACTACGGGACCAGGCGCGTCCCGACAGGGGCTGACACCCGATCCGTGGACGTGTTGCCCGCCGGACGGGTGAGACGGGGCTCCCGCCTGTGTATTACCTCACAACCGGGTGCACCGTTCCCTCTTTCACCCGGCTCCGGGCAGGCCACCCGCGCCGCGGCGGGCTAACGTCATACACATGTCGATATCCGCCCCTCAGTCACCCGAGCCCTCCCTCTCCGCCACCGAGGCCGCCATCGCCGCCAACCAGGCGTACGCGCGCGGCTTCACCGACCCCGGTCTGGGCGCCCGTCCGGCGCGCCAGGTGGCCGTCGTCACCTGCATGGACGCCCGGCTGGACCTGTATCCCGCGCTCGGCATGAACCTGGGCGACTGCCACGTCATCCGCAACGGCGGCGGGGTCGTCACCGACGACGTCATCCGCTCGCTGACCATCAGCCAGCGGGCCCTGGGAACCCGCTCGGTCATGCTCATCCACCACACCACCTGCGGACTGCTCAGCATGACCGAGGACTTCCGCGCCGAGCTGGAGCAGGAAGTGGGCCAGCGCCCCTCCTGGGCCGTCGACTCGTTCCAGGACCTCGACCAGGACGTGCGCCAGTCGATCGAGCGGGTGCGGACCTCGCCGTTCCTGCCGCACCGGGACGACGTACGCGGCTTCGTTTTCGACGTGGCGACGGGCGAGCTGCGCGAGGTCGCGCCGGCCTCGGCCTGAGGCGAACCGTCCGGTCCCACGCCGTCGCGCCCGTCGCGCCGTCGCCCGCAGCTCCGTCGCTGCCGCGCGGCGGGGCGGCGGGGCGGTGGGGCGGCCGGGCGGCCGGGCGGCGGGGCGGCGGGGCGGCCGGGTGACCCCGGGGGGCCCGACCGGCCGGGTTCGGTGCCGGGGATGCCCCCGGAAGAGTGACGGAAGGCCCTGTGGCCGTGAAGAATGAGCAACAGCGCACAATGCAGGGCCAGGTCGAGCGGACGCGAGGGGCGTACGCCCGGGTGGTACGAGCGGGGATGGGGCCGAGGAGGGCCGGTGACGACCTATGACGAACGGGCGAACCTGAGCGAGCTGAGCGCCACGGCGGGCGAGGTGCGCCGCTGTGTCGAGTCGGTGATCGAGGGCAAACCCGAGGCCGTGCGGCTCTCGTTGACGGTGCTGCTCGCCGAGGGGCACCTGCTGATCGAGGACGTGCCCGGCGTCGGCAAGACGATGCTCGCCAAGGCGCTGGCCGCATCGGTCGACTGTTCGGTGCGCCGTATTCAGTTCACCCCCGACCTGCTGCCCTCCGACATCACCGGGGTCAGCGTCTACGACCAGCAGCGCAAGGACTTCGAGTTCAAGCCGGGCGCCGTCTTCGCGCAGGTCGTCATCGGCGACGAGATCAACCGCGCCTCGCCCAAGACGCAGTCCGCGCTGCTGGAGTCGATGGAGGAGCGGCAGGTCACCATCGACGGGAAGTCCTACGAGCTGCCCGACCCGTTCATGGTCGTGGCCACGCAGAACCCGGTCGAGATGGAGGGCACCTATCCGCTGCCCGAGGCCCAGCGCGACCGGTTCATGGCGCGGATCTCCCTCGGCTACCCCAGCCCGTCCGCCGAGCTGGAGATGCTCGACGTGCACGGCAGCGCCTCGCCGCTGGAGGACCTGCAACCGGTGGCGCACGCGCACGACATCGTCAAGCTGATCGAGGTGGTGCGCCGCGTGCACGTCGCGGACGCGGTGCGGCGCTACGCGGTCGAGCTGGTGTCCGCCACCCGCGCGCACCCGGAGCTGCGGCTGGGCGCCTCGCCGCGCGCCACCCTGCACCTGCTGCGCGCCTCCAGAGCGGCGGCCGCGCTGGCCGGGCGCGAGTTCGCGCTGCCCGACGACGTGCAGGCGCTGGCCGTCCCCGTGCTGGCCCACCGCCTGCTGCCGACCGCGCAGGCGCAGTTGAACCGGCGTACGGCGGATCAGGTGGTGGGCGAGATCCTGCAGCGCGTGCCGGTGCCCGCCCTCGGCTCCGGGTCCGGGCACGGGGCGGGTCCGGGTGCCGGCGCCCCGCCCGGCGCCTTCGGGCAGCCGCAGCAGCCGGGCCGGCCGCCGACCGGCGCGGGCGGCCGTCCGCCGGCCGGGCAGCCCCGGGGCTATTGATGACCCACGGACCGCCCCCCGCGGCGCCGCCCGGCGGCCCCGCCTCCGGAGCCGGGCCGTACGGCGGTGCGGGCCCACACCACGGTGCCGGGCCGAACAGCGGTGCCGGGCCGCACGGCGCCCCGGGGGCCGGGCCTTCCCAGGGTGCCCGCGCGGGTGCGGGCCCGGGGGCGGGCGGGAGCGGGGGCGGCGCAGACCCGCGGAGCGGGGACGGTGGCGGAGCGGGCCGCTCCGAGGAGCGCAGGGGCTCGCTGCGCAAGGCGTTCGCCGGGCTGACCACGCGCGGCCGGTCGTTCCTGGCGGCGGGCGTGGCGGCCGCCATCTGCGCGTACGCGCTGGGGCAGGAGGAGTTGCTGCGGGTCGGCGTGCTGCTGGCGGTGCTGCCGCTGGTGTGCGTCCTCGTCCTGCACCGCACCCGCCACCGCGTCACCGGGTACCGCAGGCTGTCCCCCTCGCGGGTGGCGGCGCGCACGGAGACGCGCGTGCACCTGCGCGTCGACAACGTCTCACGGCTGCCCACCGGGCTGCTGATGCTCCAGGACCGGGTGCCCTACGTCCTCGGCCCGCGCCCCCGGTTCGTGCTGGACCGGGTCGAGCCGGGCGGGCGGCGCGAGGTCTCCTACCGGGTGCGCTCGGACATGCGCGGCCGCTACCCGCTCGGGCCGCTCCAGCTGCGGCTGACGGACCCGTTCGGCATGTGCGAGCTGACGCGCTCCTTCAGCACCTTCGACACGCTCACCGTGGTGCCGCCCGTCGAGGGGCTGCCGCCCGTACGGGCCGCTTCGGCGACCGGCGGCTACGGCGAGGGGCGGCAGCGCGCCGTGGCGCTGGCGGGCGACGACGACGTGATTCCGCGCGGCTACCGGCACGGCGACGACCTGCGACGTGTGCACTGGCGTTCGACGGCACGCTACGGCGAGCTGATGGTGCGCCGCGAGGAACAGCCCCAGCAGGCCCGCTGCACCGTGCTGCTCGACACCCGCCGCGCCGCGTTCACCGGCGCGGGACCCGACTCCCCGTTCGAGTGGGCGGTGGCAGGCGCCGCCTCGGTCTGCCTGCACCTGCTGGAGCACGGCTGGTCAGTGCGGCTGCTGACCGACGCGGGCGCCACCGCGCCCACCGCGGAGGGCGGCGGCGCCCTCGCCGACCCCTCGGACATGGCCGGCCTGCTGCTGGACACGCTCGCGGTGGTCGCCCACTCCGAGGAAGCGGGGCTGGCCGGCGCCTACGACGCGCAGCGGCGCGGCGGCGGCGCGGGGAACGAGGGCCTGCTGGTGGCCTTCCTCGGGGCGCTGGACGAGGAGCAGGCGGACACCCTGGCCCGTATGCGGCAGCGCAGCGGACGGGCGGTCGCGTTCCTGGCCGACGCGCCACCCACCGCCTCCGACCCGACCGGCCCATCCGGCCCATCCGGCCCGTCTGCGGAGGCGCCGCTGCGCGTGCTGCGCGAAGCGGGATGGACGGCGCTGCCCGGCGGCCCGGGGGTGGCGTTGCCCGCGCTGTGGCAGGAGGCCGACGCGCAGAGCGCGAGAGTGCGCGAGTGACGCGCGTCAGGGGCGGACGGGGCGAGGGCGACGGGTTTGAGAGGACGCAGGGCGCGCGAGCAGGAAGCGGCGCCAGGGTGCGCGGCGGCGCCAGAGCGCGAAGGGCGCGAGTGGCATGAGAGGGCGGATGTGAAGAGGGGGCGGACGTGATGAGCGGACGGGGACGGCTGGCCGTCTGTGCCGCGCTGGCCACACTGGCCGCGGCCTGTGCACTGCTGCCGCTGGTGGACCCCGCGACCTGGCTGCTCCAGGCCGCGCTGCTGGTCGCCGTGCAGACGGGAGTGGGCGCGGCCGCCCGTCGCGTGCCGCTGGCCCGCCCCGTGACCGTGCTGCTGCAGTGCGTCGTCTCGGTGCTGCTGCTCACCGTGCTCTTCGCCCGCGCGTACGCACCGGCCGGTTTCCTGCCCTCCCCCTGGGTCTTCGTCCAGTTCGCCGACCTGCTGACCCAGGGCGCGGAGGACGTGAGCCGGTACGCGATCCCCGCGCCCGTCACGGACGGGATCCGGCTGATGCTCGTCGGCGGCGTACTCGCCGTCGGCCTGCTGGTGGACATACTGGCCGTCACCTACCGCAGCGCCGCCCCCGCCGGGCTGCCCCTGCTGGCCCTCTACTCGGTCGCCGCAGGGCTCTCCCAGGGCGGCGCCCGCTGGCTGTGGTTCCTGTGCGCCGCCTCCGGCTACCTGCTGCTCCTGCTCGCCGAGGGCCGGGAGCGGCTCTCCCAGTGGGGCCGCCTGTTCTCCGACAGGTCGCGCCCCGGCTCGGCGCCCGACCGGCCCGGCGGGGCCGTGGCGCCCGTCCGCACCGGGCGCAGGATCGGCGTACTGGCACTGGGGCTGTCACTCGTGGTGCCGCTCGCGCTGCCCTCGCTGAGCGGCGGACTGCTGGACGCCGCGGGCGGCGGTGACGGCGGCGGCCGGAAGGGCGGCGGCACCGTCTCCGCCGTCAATCCGCTGGTCGCCCTCCAGGACAGCCTCAACCAGCCCGAGAAGCGCACCGCGCTCGTCTACGCGACGGACAGCGAGGAGACGCAGGACCTCTACATGCGCATCGTCGCGCTGGACAAGTTCGACGGCTCCGCGTGGAAACCGTCCGAACGGCGCATCGGCGAGATCCCCGACCCCATGCCCACCCCGCAGGGCCTCTCCCCGGGCGTACGGGCCACGAAGGTGCGCAGCACCATCAAGGCGGCCAAGTGGTACGCGCAGGACTGGCTGCCCATGCCCTTCCCCGCCAACCGGGTGAAGGCCGAGGGCAAGTGGCGCTTCGAACCCGAGGGGCGCACCCTGGTCGGCTACGACGGCCAGACCACCCGGGATCTGCGCTACCAGGTCGAGAGCCTCCAGGTGCGGCCGACCGCCGAACAGCTGCGCAACGCGCCCGAACCGCCCGCCGACCTCGAACGCGAGTACACCGCCGTCCCCGACTCGCTGCCCGACGTCGTGCGCGAGACCGCCGCCAAGGTCACCCGCGGCGCGGAGGACGACTACGACCGCGCGGTACGGCTCCAGGACTGGTTCGCCGAGGACGGCGGGTTCACCTACGACACCGAGGTGCGGGCCGGCAGCGGCACCGCCGCCATCGCCAACTTCCTGGAGCAGAAGGAGGGCTTCTGCATCCACTTCTCCTTCGCGATGGCGTCCATGGCGCGCACCCTCGGCATCCCCGCACGGGTCGCCGTCGGCTTCACGCCCGGCACGGCGCGCGGCGACGGCAAGATGGAGGTCGGCCTCCAGGACGCCCACGCCTGGCCCGAGCTGTACTTCGAGGGGGTGGGCTGGACCCGGTTCGAGCCGACGCCGACCCGCGGCACCACCCCCTCCTACGCGCAGCCGGACGCACCCGACGTCGACGAGAACCCGGGCGAGCAGCTGCCCGACCGCGGCCAGAACGACCAGCCCTCCACCAACCCCTCGCAGCCGGACGCGTGCACCCCGCAGGAGAAGCGGGCCGACCCCGAGTGCGGTCTGGCGGCGCCGCCACCCGACGCGGGCAACCGCGACGGCGGCATCCCCGTGGGCGCCCTCGCCGGGATCTTCGCCGCGGCGCTCGCGGTGGTCGCGCTGCTGTTGCTGCCGATGCTGCTGCGGCTGCGCAGACGCGCCCGCAGGCTGCGGCCCAGGACCGCCGTCGACCCCGCGACCGTGACGGCCTGCGTCCTCGACGCCTGGCAGGAACTGATCGACACCGGGTGGGACCTGGGTATCGTCCCGCAGGACTCCGCGACCCCGCGCAACGCCGCCGCGCGGCTGGCCCGGATCGGTCAGCTGCCCCCCGCCGGGGCGGACGCGGCGCACCGGGTGGCGCTCGCCGTGGAACAGGTCCTCTACGCGCCGGTGCCCCGGGCGACCCCGGGCCTGCCCGACGACGTACGCCGGGTGCGCGAGGACCTGCGGGCCGCCGCCCCCCGTGTGCTGCGGGCCCGCGCCCTGTTGCTCCCCGCGTCCACGGCGCGGCTGCGGGCCGCAGCGGTGCAGCGCGTCCGCGCCCTGGGCACCCGCTGGACCCGGGCGCTCCGCCTCCGGCCCGCCAAGTGAGCGGATAGCCGCCTCGCGGCGCGCGCCTCGTCCCGGGTCCTCGGATGCGACCGGGCCCGCGGGGCGACCGGGCCAGGCGGGGTTGCCACGCGCGCCGTACCAGCCGGTCGGTACGGCGCGGGCGTTCGTGTCCCGCACATCAGGGCCGAACGGCAAGGCGGGCAGCAGCGGCATGGGCGGCACGGGCAGGCGATACCGGGGGCCGGCTTCGGGCCGGTCACCTCAGCGGCACTGCCCGGGCCTTGTCCGGGCACGCGGCGCCTGGAGGGCCGGGCGGGCCGGGGCTGCCCGGGTACGGGAGCGCGTGGGCGGGGCCCCGCCCACGCGGGGCGAAGGTCACGCCACGGGGCTGTGCCGGGGGCCACCGCCCGGCTTCCGTCCGGAGGCAGGCGGAGGCTTGCGGCCGGTGGCAGAGGTATGCGGTGGTGACGAGGAGGGGACGGAACGCGTGGTCAGTGCTGCCCTTCGTCGCGGCGACGCTGCCAGCGCTCCTCGATCCGGGTCATCATCGACCTGCGGGCCCGTGGCTGCTGCCGGCGCGGGGAGCCCTGCGAGGTCTGCCCCTGATCCTGGCCCTGGCTCTGGCCCTCGCCCTGCTTGGGGGCTTTCCGCCAGCTGGTCACAGCGAGGACGGCGCAGCCCAGCATCACGAGGAAGCCGACGACGCTGATCCAGATCTGCTGAGCGACCATTCCGGCCATGAGGAGCGCGATACCCACCAGAAAGCCCGCCACCGCTTGGTAGACCCGCTTGCGGGTGTACCGGCGCAGCTCACTTCCCTCGAGCGCTGTCGCGAACTTGGGATCTTCGGCGTACAGCGCTCGCTCCATCTGCTCGAGCATCCGCTGCTCGTGCTCAGAGAGCGGCACGGAGTCCTCCTACTCGTCGGTCGCGGGGGCGACCGGGTGCGACTCTTCAAGGATAGGCAGGGAATCGCCCCCGTGAAACCCGCCCCTCTACGCCAGTTCCTCCCACCACACCCGACATGACGGACGAGGGTGCCCGGGGTGTGTTCCGTACATTCCCGCGCCACCTTTCCGCCATGCCGGACGGTGTACCCCGATCATACGGCGGGTAGCCGCTGATCGGGCGGCCGAGAACGAGGCGGAACCACGCGGCGCGGCCGGACCGTGAGGAGCGGGCGACGCGCCCCGGCCGGGAGGACCGGCGGCTCGGATGCCGAAGCGACGGCCACACGGCGCGGCGCGACGGCGGACAGGCGCCGAGCGGAGCGCTCAGCCGGGCGCACCCGGCGTCGCCCGGGGCGGCACCTCCGCCAGTACGTGCAGCTGGCTGGCCACCGACTGGAAGTCGGGCAGCTCCGCCGCGGTCGCCTCCAGCCTGGCGAGGGCCTCCAGCGCGTCCGGCTCGGTGTCCACGAGCGCGCCGGGCACCAGATCGGCGAAGACGCGCACGCCGTGGACGGAGATGACCTCAAGACCGGTGCCGGTGACCAGCGCGGTGAGCTGTTCGGGGGTGAAGCGGCGGGGCATGGGGTCGCTGTCCCCCCACCGGCCGCCCGGGGAGGTGAGGGCGTGCCGCGCCTCGGTGAAGTGCCCGGCCAGCGCGCGGGCCAGCACGGCTCCGCCGAGCCCGGACGCCAGCACGCTCAGGGTGCCGCCCTCGGGCCGCAGCGCCGCGACGGTGTTGCGCAGCCCCTCGGCGGGGTCGTCCACGTACTCCAGGACGCCGTGGCAGAGCACCACGTCGTAGCCGCCGCGCTCGGCGACGTCGAAGAGGCCGCGCACATCGCCCTGCACGCCCCGTACGCGCTCGGCGACACCCGCCTCGGCGGCGCGGCGCTCCAGCGCGAAGAGCGCGTTGGGGCTCGGGTCGACCACGGTGACCCGGTGTCCGAGGCGGGCGACGGGCACCGCGAAGTTCCCGGTGCCGCCACCGGTGTCGAGCACGTCCAGCTCCGTGCGGCCCGAGAGTTTGGCGCGCTGGTCGAGAGCGCCTCGCAGCACGTCCCAGACCACTGCTGTACGGAGGGTTGCGCTCGGGCGGGACATGCGGCTGCTCCTCGGCTCTGTGACGGGCAGCCCCCACCCTATTGCCTCGGACGTCGGCGCTCCGTCCGGCGGGGCCCTCGGACCGGCAGGTCCGAGGGCCGCGGGGGTGCACGGGTGCGCGGGGGCGTGCCTCATCCCGCGCGCCGGTCGCCCGGGTGTCCCCCGCCGGCGTGCGGCTCGTCGGCGGGGGCGGTGCGGGGCCTGGGCAGCGCGGGCTGGGAGACGAGCATGCGCTCGACCAGGCGCAGGAACATTCCGGCGTGGTGGACGAGCTCGTCGGCCTCCTGCCTGCTGGCGGCCCCGGCTATCCCCGCCTCGGCGCGGGCCCGGCGCGGGGCGCCCGAGGCGAACAGGGCGCTCCACTCGGCGAGTTCGGGGGCGACTTCCGGCAGGACCTCCCAGGCGCTGCGGATCGCGGGGCGCCGTGGGCGGCGTGCGGCGCCGCCCCGGCGGGCGGGCTCCGGCTCGGGCCGGCCGCGGACGGCGAGCACGGCGGCCGCCGTGCGCAGGGCCGCGAGGTGGGCGGCGGCGTAGCACTCGTTGGCCGTCTCGCTCTCGGCGGCCTCGTCGAGCCCGTGCTGCGCCTGGGCGAGCAGGTCCAGCGCGGCGGGCGGAGCGGTGGCGCGGCGGAGCACCGGGTGGATGTCCTCGGCGGCACCTGCCCGGCCGGCTGTGCCGTGGTGGCGGGTGGAGGGCGTGGTCGGCTGCGGGGGCGCGGGGCGCGCTCCCCGAGAAGGTCGCGTCACGTGAATCAACCTCCCGTCGGTCGAAGCCGGTTCGACGAACCGGTCGTATGTGCACATCGTGGCGCATGGCACTGACAATCCACGCTGACCTGCGCAAACAGCCCGCAACCCGGGAGCGGGGGCGGTCCGATTGGCCCGCCGGGCACCGACTGCGGCATACTTTGAACTGACCGGTCAGTTCAAATTGTCGAGGACAGGTCGCGTGCCGCGCCGCGGACGCGCGACGGGCAGCGGGAGGTGCCGTGACACAGCTGCGGGGAGCCGCCGTCTCGGCGGCGGACTTCGGGCTCGACGGGCCGCGCGGTCCCGTCTTCGCGGGGGTCGGCTTCGCGGCAGAGGCGGGCTCGCTGATCGCCGTCACGGGCCCTTCGGGGTCGGGCCGCACCTGCCTGCTGCTCGCGCTGACAGGCCGGATGAAGGCCGGGCACGGGCACGCGAAGGTCGCGGGGCACCCGCTGCCGCGGCGGATGGCGGCCGTCCGGCGCCTGACCGCCCTGGGCCAGGTCCCGGGCGTCAACGACCTGGATCCCGCGCTCACCGTCACCGAGCAGCTGCGCGAACGCGTGCTGCTGCGGCGGCGCTTCGGCGGCCCGCTGCGCTCGCTGCTGCGCACCCGCCGGGAGCGCGCCGCCGCGAGCCGGGAGCAGCTCGAAGCGGCCCTGGCCACCGCGGGCCTGGACCTGGACACGTTGCCCAGGGGTGGCCGTACGGCCGTACGGGATCTGGAGCGCCTGGAGGAGCTGCGACTGTCGGTGGCGCTCGCCCTGCTGGGCGAGCCCGGGCTGCTGGCCGTCGACGACCTCGATCTCAAGCTGTCCGAGGCCGAACGCGAGGCCGCCTGGGCGCTGCTGCGCGGGGTGGCGGACACGGGCGTCACGGTGCTCGCGGTGTGCAGCGAGCCACCCGGCGAGGGCGCCGTGGTGGTCCGCACCCGTACCGGCGACGGGGAAGCCGGTGCCCGGGCGGGCGGCGACCAGGCGTCCGGCGGCAAGGCAGCCGGGGGCCGGACAGGCGGCGACCGGGCGGACGGCGACCAGTCGAGCGGCGACCAGGAAGCCGAGCGGGAGACGGACAAGGAGGGGGCCGCCGATGCGATCGCCAAGGCTGGCCGCGCTTGAGCTGAAGCGGTTCGGCAGGGGCCGGCTGCCGCGCGCGGCGATGGCCGCGATGCTGCTGCTGCCGCTGCTGTACGGCGCGCTGTACCTGTGGTCGTTCTGGGACCCGTACGACCGTCTGGACAAGATCCCGGTCGCGCTGGTGAACGAGGACCAGGGCGCCACCGCCGGGGGCAAGAAGATCACCGCGGGCGACGACATCGTCCGCGGACTGCACGGCAGCGACTCGTTCGACTGGCGTCAGACGAGCGCGAAGGACGCGCGCGAGGGCGTCGAGGACGGGCGGTACTACCTGTCGCTGACCGTGCCGAAGGACTTCAGCGAGCGGGTCTCCTCCAGCTCCGGGGACTCCCCCGTCACGGGCGCTTTGAAGGTGCGCACGAACGACGCGAACAACTACATCGTCGGGCAGCTCTCCCGCACCGTCTTCTCCGAGGTGCGGGCCAGTGCCTCCAGCAAGGTCTCGCGCGGCTTCTACGACAACATCTACCTCTCGTTCTCCACCCTGCACGGCAAGACGGCGGACGCCGCCAAGGGCGCGGACGATCTCGGCGACGGCATCGGCGAGGCCAAGGAGGGCGCGGGCAGGCTCAAGGGCGGGCTCGGCGAGGCCGAAGGGGGCAGCGGCAGCCTCAAGGACGGCACCGCGACGCTGCACGAGGGCGCCGGCACGCTCGCCTCGGGCGCGGGGCAGGTCGCCGAGGGCACCCAGAAGCTGGCCGACAAGGTGAACGGCGCGGCCGGCGCCGTACGCCCCTACCTGGACGAGCACAGCGGCGACATCGGCAAGGCCGCCCGCGGGGTCGCCCGGACGAGCGAGACGCTCAAGAAGAACCTCGGCAAGCTGCCCGACGCGGCCCGGCGCGCCAAGACGGACTCGCGCGAGGCCGCCGACGCCCTCTCGACGCTGTATGAGAACCGGTGCGGCAAGGACACCGGTGGCGCCGGCGCCACCGGCGCACCGACGCCGAAGGGGCCGTCAGCCGACCCGTCCACCGCTCCGTCCGCCGGGCCCACCGCTCCGTCCGCCGGGCCGTCGGACGGCGCGTCGCCGGGGCCCTCCGAAGGGGCCAGGAGCGGTACGCCGAAGGACCCCGCCGCGGAGTCCTGCCCGCAGCTGAGGAAGGCCGCCGACGCGGCCGAGCGGTCCGCCACGATCGCCGCGAAGGTCGACGGGTACGTCAAGAACGAGAAGCACCTCGACGAGCTCGGCGGCCACCTCGACGACCTCGGTACGGCGGCCACCGCGCTGGCCGACCGCGCCCCGCACCTCACCCAGGACGTGGACGCGGCCGTACGGCAGATCAACAAGCTCAACAGGGGCGCCCACGCGGTCTCCACGGGGGCGCACACGCTCCAGACGGGGCTGGGCACCGCCAAGGACGGGGCGGCCACCCTCGACACCGGGCTCGGCAAGCTGTCCGACGGTGCCGCAAGCCTCGACGGGGGGCTGTTCAAGCTGGCGGACGGCTCGGGGAAGCTGGCAGGCGGCCTGCACGACGGCGTGAAGCAGATACCCGATCTGGGCCACAAGGAGCGCGACGCGCGGACGGGCGTGATGGCCGACCCGGTCGGCCTGGCCTCGGACGCGGCGCACGCGGCGCCCAACTACGGCACGGGTTTCGCGCCGTACTTCATCCCGCTGTCCCTGTGGGTCGGCGCCATGGTCGCCTACATGCTGCTCCAGCCGCTCAACAAGCGGGCGCTGGCGGCCGGGGCGCCCGGCTGGCGGATCGCGCTGGCGGGCTGGCTGCCGGTGGCCGCGATCGGGGTGGCGCAGGTGGCCGCGCTGATGAGCGTGCTGCACTGGGCGCTGGGGCTCCAGATGGCGCGCGGCGCGGCCACGGTGGGCTTCCTGCTGCTGGTGACGGCGTGCTTCACCGCGCTCGTGCAGTTCCTCAACGCCCGGTTCGGGCCCGCGGGCAGGATCCTCGTCCTGGCGATGCTGATGCTCCAGCTGACCTCTGCGGGCGGCACGTACCCGATCCAGACCAGCCCCGGCTTCTTCAACGCGCTGCACCCCTTCCTGCCCATGAGTTACGTGGTGGACGGGTTGCGCCACCTGATCACCGGCGGTCAGCTGTGGCCCGTGTGGCGGGCGTGCCTGGTGCTGCTCGCGTTCGCGGTCGGCGCCCTCGCGCTGACGGCGCTCACCGCGCGCCGCAAGCAGGTGTGGACGCTGGAGCGGCTCCGCCCGGAGATCTCGCTGTGAGGCCCGTGGACGGGCGCAGTGGGGACCGGAAACGGGTCCCGCGCCGCCCGGGAGCGGGTGCCGCGCGGGCGGGGCGCCCCGCCCGGCGGAGGAGAATGACCGCATGACGAGTGCCCGCACCACCAGTTCACGCAGCCGCAACGCCACCCGGGACAAGCTCTTCCAGGCGGCGGTGACCCTCATCGCCGAGCAGGGGTTCTCCTCCACCACGGTGGAGGAGATCGCCGAACGGGCCGGGGTCGCCAAGGGCACGGTCTACTACAACTTCGCCAGCAAGACCGAGCTGTTCGAGGAGCTGCTGCGGCACGGGGTGGAACTGCTCACCACCGACCTGCGGCAGGCCGCCGAGCGGACCGCGGAGCGGGGCGGCGGCCGGGTGGACGCGCTCGACGCCATGGTCCGCGCCGGCCTGGTGTTCATCGACCACTACCCGGCCTTCACCCAGCTGTACGTGGCCGAACTGTGGCGCACGGGGCGCGCCTGGAACGACACCCTGCTGATGGTGCGCCAGGAGGCCGTCGCCGTGGTGGAGAGCGTGCTGCGGGCCGGGGTCGCCGAGGGCGAGCTCAGCGAGGAGATCGACGTCCAGCTCACGGCGGCCGCGCTCGTGGGCATGGTGCTGGTCGCCGCGCTCGACTGGAAGGCCTTCCAGCCCGAGCGCTCACTCGAAGACGTCCACGCGGCCCTTTCCCTGCTGCTCCAGGGCCGCGTCGCCGGCCACCCCCGCTGAGGCACGCGCCGGGTCGGCAACCGCTCAGCGCACCTCTTGGCTGCCCGTTCCCGGGAGGGCGAACGGTCTCGTTCCGCGGCCCCGTGTCAGCGGTCCGGTACCCCGCCCTCCCGTGGCCCCTCACTCTGCCGCCCGCGCCGCCCCGCCTGAATCGGCGTTCCTACTCAAGAGCCCACCTGAGTACGCCTACCTAGCCGCCCCTCAGCGCACGCCCCCGGAAAGGCTAGAGTCGCTGGTCATGGGACGGATCGCGGTGGTCGGTGCGGGTCTTGGCGGAATGGCGGCGGCCGCGCGGCTCGCCGTCGCGGGCCACGAGGTGACGGTGTACGAGCGGAGCGACACCTACGGCGGCGCCGTGCGGCGGTACGCCCGTGACGGGTTCGCCTTCGACACGGGGCCCGGGCTGCTGCACCTGCCTGCCGTCTACCGCGACCTGTTCGTCAAGACAGGCCGTGAGCGGCTCGAGGACCTGGTGGACCTGGTGCAGGTGCCGGTCACGGCGCGGCACGTGTTTCAGGACGGTACGGGCGTCACGCTGCCGAACGCCGCACGGGGCAGGGTGGTCGCCGCGCTGGACGACGGACTCGGCGCCGGCGCGGGTGAGCGCTGGGCACAGTTGCTGACCCGGGCCCGCGAGGCGTGGGAGACGTGCCGGCGCCCGCTGCTGGAGGAGCCGCTGCGCGCGGAGCCGTCCTCGCGGGGGGCGCTGGCACAAGACGGCGCCTATCCCGCGCTCCGCAGGAGGGTGCTGCCGCGCCTCCCCCGGGCGCTGGGCGGGCGGGACGTCCCGCGGCCGACGCTGGCCGAGGTCGCGGACGGCGAACTGCGCGATCCGCGGCTGGCGGCGATGCTGTGCGGTGGCGTGCGGGCGCACGGTCTCGACCCGGCGCGGACTCCGGCCGCCGCGGCGATACTGGCCTACGTCGAGGACTCGTTCGGCACCTGGTACGTGCGGGGCGGCGGCATGCGGGCGCTCGCCGACGCGCTCCACGAGCGGTGCCGCCGGCGGCGGGTGGCCTTCCGCTTCGGCTGCCGGGTGGCGGCCGTACGGGAGAAGGACGGGCGGGCGGCCGGTCTCGAGCTGGCCGACGGCAGCGCCCTCGACGCGGACGTGGTGCTCGCGGGCGGCGGCCCCGCGGCGCCGGGCGGGCCCGCCGACACGGGCGCAGGAGCGGCGCGGCTGACCGTGCTGCTGGCGCTGCGGGGCGCCCGGCCCCAGGGCACCGCGCACCGCACGCTGGTGCACGGCGCCCCGGGGCCCGGCGGGCCGCTGACGGTGCTGCGCCCCGACGATCCGGCGCTGCGGCCCGACGACGCGCACGAGACGGCGGTCCTCAGCGTGCCGGTGCCACCGGGTGCGGTCACGGGGAGCGGCGAGGCCGAAGCGCTGGCCGAGCGGCTGCTGGCCGCGGCGGACGAGGCAGGTCTCGGACTGGGCGAGCGGCTGCTGTGGCACGAGGTGCGCACCCCGGCGGACAACGAGGCCGAGACGGGCGCGCCCGGCGGCCGGGTGCCGCCGCCCTCGCTGCCGGGTGCCGGCGGTGCCTTCCTGCGCCCGGCGAACCAGGCGTCGCCGCTGTCGGGTCTGTACGCGGTCGGCGGCTGGTCCCATCCGGGCGGCGGGCTTCCCGCGGCGGGGATGTCGGGGGCCATGGCGGCGGGGCTGGTCCAGGACCCGGACTGGCGCGGCTCGGTCTGAACCGTCCCCCGCGCCCCACGCCGGACGGCCTGTGCCCCGCGCCGGGGACGGTCCGCGCTCCACGCCGGACGGGGGGGCGGACGCCCGTGCCCGTCCGTGGCGCCGGGCGTGCGGCCTCAGTGCCTGCCGTCGCCGTAGTAGCCCTGCGGGTAGGGGTGGGCCTGCGGTTGCTGCGCCCAGCCGTCGGCGGATCCGTCGCCGTAGTAGGCACCCTCGACGGGCTCGGCCCCGTAACCGTAGGGGTCCTGCGGCTGGTCCTGCGGCGGTGGCGGGGCGCCGTCGCGCTGTTGCGGCACCCAGACGCCGCCCGGCGGGGTCTCGGGCACGTCGGGGTAGTACGGCTGCTGCGGTGCGGCCGGGTATCCGTAACCGGCGTACTGGCCCTGCTCCTCGGCGCCGAAGGCGCCGTAGCCCCCGTACGGGTCCGGGGTCTCCTGGTACGCCTGGTAGTCGGGGTACGGGGTGTGCTCCGGGTAGCCGAAAGCGCTCTGGTAGGCGGAGTCGTCCGCTCCCGTGCCCTGGTGGAAGGAATCCGTGTGGCCCGCGGGCTGTGCGTAGTCCGGGTAGTCCGGGTATCCCTGCGCCGGGTAGGGCCCGCCGAGTCCTGCGTCGTAGGCGTAGGCCTGCGTCTCGCCGGGCGCGCCGCCGAAGACGGAGGGCTCCTCCTCATAGCCGCCGTACCCCGGGGAGGGGACGTAGCCCTGGTGTCCTTCCCAGGCCGGCTGCTGGTCGTAGCCGGGCATCGGGGCGTGGCCGGGCGTCCCGGCGTAGCCCGGGTCTGCGTACCCGGCGGACCCGGCGGACCCGGCGGACTCGGCGGACTCCGCACCGCCCGGCTGGTCGTGGCCGGAGGGCCCGTAGCCCGCCTGCCCGTAGCCGGCCTGTCCGTAGTCGTCGACCGGCTCGGGGAGCGGGACCTGGACCGGTGTGGTCTCGGGGGCGTCGGCGAAGGGGCCCGATTCGGCGTCGGGGCCGTGGGTGCGCAGATCGGTGACTTCCAGGGAGGGGTCCGCCGCGCCGGAGGTGCCCCCGGCGCGGCGGCGCCGGCTCGCACCGGGGCCGCGGTAGGCCCAGCCCTCGGTGAAGCCGCTGCGGACGGAGAGCGTCACGAAGGTCTGTCCGAGAGCGAAGGCCGCGATGCCGAGGCCGATCACGATGACGGACGGCAGCGCTGTGGTGCCGACGACGACGGCGAGGAAACCGCCGAAGGCCAGCAGCCGCCAGCGCAGCCGCGCCTTGTACTGGAGCAGCACCTCGCCCAGCAGCCACAGCGCCACGACGCCGAACGCGATATAGAGGACCGTCCAGCCCATCTACGCCCCTCTTCCGCTCCCCGGCTGCCTCGCGGTCTTAAGGCAGCTGGGCCTTCTGCCGAAGACCCAGATTCTGGTGGATTTCCAGCGTCGCCGTGGAGTGGTTGAGCGTAATGAAATGCAGTCCCGGGACGCCCTCGGCCATCAGCCTCGCACACAAGTCTGTGGCGTACTCGATACCGACAGAGCGTACCGCCGCCGGATCGTCCTCCACCGCCCGGAGTCGCTCCACCATCTCGCCGGGGAGGGTGGCGTTGCTCAGCTGCGCGAACCGCTCGATCTGTTTCACGTTCGTGACGGGCATGATCTCCGGGATGATGGGCGTCGGGCAGCCCGCGGCGGCGGCGCGGTCGCGCAGCCGCAGGTAGTCCTCGGCCCGGAAGAACATCTGGGTGATGGCGTAGTCGGCACCGGCCTTGCACTTGTTCACGAAGTGCCTGATGTCCGAGTCCCAGTCGGTGGAGCGGGGGTGCATCTCGGGGAACGCGGCGACACCGACGCAGAAGTCGCCGGACTCCTTGATCAGCTCGACGAGTTCGGCGGCGTAGCCGATGCCCTCCGGGTGCTTGACCCACTCCCCCAGCGGATCGCCGGGCGGGTCACCGCGCAGCGCCAGCACGTCGCGGATACCGGCGTCGGCGTACTGCCCGATGACGTTGCGCAACTCGGTCCGCGAGTGGTTCACGGCGGTGAGGTGCGCGACCGGGGTGAGGGTCGTCTCGTTGGCGATGCGCTCGGTGTTGCGGACGGTGCCCTCGCGGGAGGAACCGCCGGCGCCGTAGGTGACGGAGACGAAGGTCGGGGAGACCGCCTCGATGCGGCGCAGCGCGTTCCACAGGGTCCGCTCACCCTTCTCGGTCTTCGGCGCGAAGAACTCGAAGGAGAAGGACTGCTCGCCGCTCGCGAGCTTGTCACGCACGGTCGGCGGACGGTCTGTCCTGGGAGCTGAGATACCGATGGCCATGCATGCAGGCTAACGGCCTGGCCTGCGCAGCGGCTCGGCGCGGAGACGTTAAAGGCGGTTCTGTCCGGTTCCCGGATGGCCGATGTCCACCTGGTGGACAGCCCGGCCACTCCGTGCTACCGGACCGTGCCCGGATTGTCCCCTTCGGCCGCCTCCCGCAACCGCCCCGCGAGCGAGGCGGCGGCCGCCTCCGGATCGTCCGCACCGGTCAGCGCACGGACCACGACCGCCCTGCGGGCCCCCGCCTCCAGCACCTGATCGAGATTCCCCGCGTCGATACCGCCGATCGCGAACCACGGCCGCCCCACCGGGTCCGCCGCCGCCCTGGCCGCGGTGTGACGGACGAGATCCAGCCCCGGTGCCCTGCGGCCCGGCTTGGTGGGCGTCGGCCAGCAGGGGCCCGTGCAGAAATAGTCGACACCGGGCTCCCGCAGCGCCGCGTCGGCCTCGGCCGCCGCATGGGTGGAGCGGCCGATCAGCACCTCGTCGCCGAGCAGCGCCCGGGCGGCGGGCACCGGCAGGTCGCCCTGGCCGAGGTGGAGCACATCGGAGGCGGCGGCGTGCGCCACATCGGCCCGGTCGTTGACCGCGAGCAGCGCGCCGTGCCGGCGGCAGGCGTCGGCGAAGACCGCGAGGTGCTCCAGCTCCTCGGCCGCCTCCATGCCCTTGTCCCGCAGCTGGACGATGTCCACACCACCCGCCAGCACCGCGTCGAGGAACGCGGGCAGATCGCCCTGCTCCTTGCGCGCGTCGGTGCACAGGTACAGCCGGGCGTCGGCGAGCCGCTCGCGGGCGGTGGGCCGCCGCACGGCGGCGGGCGAGGTGCGGGACATGGCGGTGTACTTCCCCCCGGGAGGGGGCGCACGGGCCGGGAAGGGCCCGTGCGCCCGGTGGATGTGCGGTGGTACGTGCGGCGGCCGCGGGTGCCGCCGCGGATCAGCCGCTCAGACGGCCAGGGCCTGGGCGCGGCGCTTGACCTCCGTGCCCCTGTTCTCCCGCAGGGCCGTCACCGGCGCCCCCGGCAGCGACTCGTCCTCCGTGAACAGCCACTCCAGCATCTCCTCATCGCTGAACCCGTCGTCCCGCAGCAGCGTGATCGTGCCGGCCAGGCCCTTCACGATCCTGCCCTCGCCGACGAAGGCGGCGGGAACCTGCAACACCCTGTTCCCCGACTCGGCCTCGCGCCGGACGGCGAGCAGCTGCCCCTCCTTCACGAGCTGCCGCACGCGGGTCACTTCGACGTCGAGCTTCTCGGCGACCTCGGGCAGGGTGAGCCAGGCGGGGACGAGAGCATCGGTCTTTGCGTCAATCTCGGTCACGGTGTCCAGACTGCCATCCAGGGCTGAGCGCCACTACCGCGCCGCCTTCTTCAGGGCGACGGCCGCGTCGGCCACCAGCGCCGGGTCCACGGCCGCACCCTGCTGGATCAGCTTGCGCCCCTGCGCGAGATCGCGCGGACGGCCGACCGCCAGCAGCGCGGCCAGCCGCTCACCGCGCAGCCAGCACACGCTCCAGGCGGCGCCCTCGGGATCACCGCGCCACACCAGCTCGTCCCCCTCGCCGTGGTGGCCCGCGTACTGCACGAAGCGCCCGAACTGCTCGGACCAGAAATACGGCACCGGGTCGTGCTCGACGCTGTCGGCCGCGCCGTCGGCATGCCCCTCGGCCAGCAGGTTCGCGGCCACCGTGCGGGGGCCCTGGAGCGCGTTGTCCCAGTGGTGGACCAGCAGCCGCTCGCCGTAGCGGGCCGACGGGAAGGAGGCGCAGTCCCCCACCGCGTAGACGCCGGGCACGGAGGCGCGCAGCCGGGAGTCGGCGCGCACCGCGCCGTCGGGACCGAGTTCGACGCCGGAGCCGCGCAGCCAGCCCGTGGCCGGGCGGGCGCCGATGCCGACGAGCACCGCGTCGGCCGCCAGCCTGTCCCCGTCGGACAGCAGCACCGCACCCCGCTCGACACCCGAGACGGCCACACCCGTGCGCAGCTCCACCCCGGCCTGCGCGTACCAGGCCCGCATCGGCTCCGAGACGCGCGCAGGCAAGGCGCCGGGCAGCGGCGTGGCGGCGGCCTCCACCACCGTCACCTCGCAGTCGCGCTCGCGCGCCGCCGTCGCGAACTCCGCACCGATCCAGCCCGCACCCACCACGACGACGCGGCCGCGCTCGGCCAGCACAGGACGCAGCCGCCTGGCGTCGTCCAGGGTGCGCAGCAGATGCACCCCGGGCACGCCCTCGCTGCCGGGCAGCGCGACCGGCTCGGCGCCGGTCGCCACGACCAGGCGGTCGTAGTGCACGGGCCCCGCGTCGGTGACCAGCAGCCGCTCGCGCGCACGCAGCCCCGTGACGGTGCGGCCCAGCTCCAGCTCGATGCCCAGCCCGGCGAAGTCGATGTCGAAGAGCGGCTCCTCGGACTCCTCCCCGGTGCCGAGGAGCACGGCCTTCGACAGCGGCGGCCGGTCGTAGGGGGCGTGCGGCTCGGCTCCGATCAGCCGCACGGACCCCGGCCAGCCCTGCTCCCGCAGGTGCACGGCGGTCTGCACGCCCGCCATCCCGGCTCCCACGATCACGACCCGCTGCTGCGTCTGGCTCCCACTCACGCTCTGGCTCCCACTCACGCCGCTCACTGTATGCCGCCGCGCCGCGCCCGCACTCGGACGGCCGACCGGGATCGGGCACGACCACCGACCGAGGCCCTGGTCCCGGCGCTGAGCACCGCAGTAGGCTGGCCGCGTACATCCAGCACACGCGGGAGCCCGGACGCACCGGGCTGAGAGGGAGGCTGCGGCGGCCTCCGACCGTCCGAACCTGATCCGGGTCATTCCGGCGAAGGGAGCAGCGGCACCCCCATGCGCGAGACGACATCGAGCGGTACGACATCCGGCAAGGCGCCGTCCGGCGCCCCCGACGTCCTCGTCCTCGGCGGCGGCCTCATCGGCCTGGTCACCGCCTGGCGCGCGGCCCGGCGCGGCCTGCGCGTCACCGTTGTCGACCCCGAACCCGGCGGCGGCGCCGCACAGGTCGCGGCCGGCATGCTCGCGGCCGTCACCGAACTGCACTACGGCGAGGAGACGCTCCTCGACCTCAACCTCGCCTCAGCGGCCCGCTACCCCGCCTTCGTCGCCGAACTGGAAGAGGCCTCAGGGCTGGACGTCGGCCACCGCGCCTGCGGCACCCTCGCCGTCGCGCTCGACGCCGACGACCGCGCCCACCTGCGGGAGCTGCACGCGCTGCACCAGCGCTGCGGACTGAGCTCCGCGTGGCTGACCGGGCGCGAATGCCGCCGCCTCGAGCCGATGCTGGCACCGTCCGTACGCGGCGGGGTCCGCGTCGACGGCGACCACCAGATCGACCCGCGCCGCCTGGCCGCCGCCCTGCTGCGGGCCTGCGCACACGCCCGCGTCACCTTCCTGCGGACCACGGCCAGGCGGCTCCTGGTCGCCGGCGGCCGGGCCGTGGGCGCCGCCACCGCCGACGGCGGCGAGGTGACCGCGGGCCAGACCGTCCTCGCGCTCGGCTCGCGCAGCGGCACGCTCGAGGGCGTGCCCGCGCACGTGCCGGTGCCGGTACGCCCCGTCAAGGGCCAGGTGCTGCGACTGCGGATGCCGGCGTCCGGCGGCGCCCGCGAGGCGTTCCTCAGCCGCACGGTCCGCGCCGTCGTGCGCGGCGGTGCGCTCTACCTGGTGCCGCGCGAGAACGGCGAACTGGTCGTCGGCGCCACCAGCGAAGAGCTGGGCTGGGACACCACCGTGACCGCCGGCGGCGTCTACGAACTGCTGCGGGACGCGCACGAACTCGTCCCCGGCGTCACCGAACTGCCGCTGGCCGAAACCGTCGCAGGGCTGCGCCCGGGATCCCCCGACAACGCGCCCCTGCTCGGCCCCACACGACTGCCGGGGCTCCACCTGGCCACAGGACACCACCGCAACGGCGTGCTGCTCACCCCCGTCACCGGCGACGTGATGGCCGGCCTGCTGGCCGACGGCGAGCTGCCGCCCCTGGCCCGGGCCTTCACCCCGGGCCGCTTCGCCACACCCCCCGCCCCCGAGCCGCAGGAGCAGACCGCATGACCTCCACCACCGCGCGGGTCACCGTCTCCGTCAACGGTGAACCCCGCCACCTGACGGAGGGCACCACCCTCGACCAGCTCGTGGCCACCCTCACCGCCGCGCCCTCGGGGGTGGCCGCCGCGCTCAACGAGAACGTCGTCCCCCGCGGCAGCTGGGCCACCACGGCGCTGGGCGAGGGAGACCGCGTCGAAGTACTCACCGCAGTCCAGGGAGGCTGAGCACCACCATGGCCGACGACCCGCTGACCATCGGCGACACCACCTTCGACTCCCGCCTGATCATGGGCACCGGCGGCGCCCCCAGCCTGGACGTGCTGGAAAAGGCACTGCTGGCCTCCGGCACCGAACTGACCACCGTCGCCATGCGGCGCCTCGACCCGTCCGTCAGCGGCTCCGTACTGTCCGTACTCGAACGGCACGGCATCCGCGTCCTGCCCAACACCGCGGGCTGCTACACGGCCGGCGAAGCGGTGCTCACCGCGCGGCTCGCGCGCGAAGCGCTGGGCACCGACTGGGTCAAGCTCGAGGTCATCGCCGACGAACGCACCCTGCTGCCCGACCCCGTCGAACTCCTCGACGCCGCCGAGACCCTCGTCGACGACGGCTTCACCGTGCTGCCCTACACCAACGACGACCCCGTACTCGCCCGCAAACTCGAAGACGCCGGATGCGCCGCGATCATGCCGCTCGGCTCCCCCATCGGATCAGGGCTCGGCATCCGCAACCCCCACAACTTCCACCTCATCACCGAGCGGGCCACGGTCCCCGTCGTCCTCGACGCCGGGGCCGGCACCGCCTCCGACGTCGCCCTGGCCATGGAACTCGGCTGCTCCGCCGTGATGCTGGCCTCCGCGGTGACGCGGGCTCAAGAGCCCGCGCTCATGGCGGCGGGCATGCGGGCCGCTGTCGACGGTGGGCGGCTGGCGTTCCTCGCGGGGCGGATTCCTCGGCGGTGGTATGCCTCGGCGTCCTCTCCTGCGGAGGGCTTGGCCGACTTTGACCCTGAGCGGCCGGCCTTTCGCTGATACCCCAGCACCTGGGGCGGGCCCCCCAGACCTCCCCCTTTACCAGTGGGGCCAGCCCACCCCCGATGTTGCCGATCTCTATCCGGGGGGCTCCGCCCCCCAGACCCCCGGCCCCTCGCCGGGGAGGCTTTGGGGCGGCGCTGCCCCCCAAATGCCCCCCGCTACGGGGGCTCCGCCCCCCTAGGAACCCCCGCCAAGGGGCTCCGCCCCCTGGACCCCCACATGAGACAGCACCACAGAACGCATGCGCTGGGCCGTCTCTTGCGTAAGAGGGGAACTGGCTCTCCTCCAGGGGGCTCCTAGGGGGGACGGAGTCCCCCGTAGCGGGGGGCCGTTGGGGGGCGGAGCCGCCCCAACGCCCGGCCGGCGAGGCCCCGGGGGTTTGGGGGCGGAGCCCCCGACCACGGCCGAGGGCACCTCAGCGGAAGAAGGGGAAGACCATGTAAGGGGGCCAGGGGCGGAGCCCCGAGGGGAGGGGGACTGTCACTGTTCGGCTCTAGTGCGGGCGCGAGGCATAAGGAGGCGCGGGGAACTCGTAAACTCTGCGCAATGGACACCACCCTCAAGGACCCCCTGGTCGGTCAGGTTCTCGATGGCCGGTACCGCATCGAAGCCCGCGTAGCCGTCGGCGGCATGGCGACGGTCTACCGCGCCATGGACACCCGCCTGGACCGGGTGCTGGCCCTGAAGGTGATGCACACCTCCCTCTCGTCGGACGAGACGTTCGTGACGCGTTTCATCCGGGAGGCGAAGTCCGCCGCGCGGCTCGCGCACCCGAACGTGGTGGGCGTGTTCGACCAGGGCACGGACGGTACGTACGTGTATCTGGCGATGGAGTACGTGGAGGGCTGCACGCTCCGTGACGTCCTGCGCGACAAGGGCGCGCTGCGCCCGCGCCCCGCGCTGGACGTGCTGGAGCCGGTGCTGGCGGCGCTGGGCGCCGCCCACCGGGCGGGGCTCGTGCACCGGGACGTGAAACCGGAGAACGTCCTGATAGGGGACGACGGCCGGGTGAAGGTCGCCGACTTCGGGCTCGTGCGCGCTGTGGACAGCCAGACGTCCGCGACGACGGACTCGATCCTGGGCACGGTCTCGTATCTGGCGCCTGAGCAGATCGAGGACGGTACGGCGTCGCCGCGTACGGATCTGTACGCGTGCGGCGTGATGTTCTACGAGATGCTGACGGGCTCCAAGCCGCACGCGGGCTCCACTCCGGCGCAGGTCCTCTACCAGCACCTGAACAAGGACATGCCGCTCCCCTCGGCTGCGGTGCCGGGGATGGCGGCCGCGTTGGACGGGCTGGTGGCGCGGGCGACGGCACGGAACCCCGAGGGGCGCCCCGAGGACGCGGTGGCGCTGCTCGCGGAGGTCCGCTCGACCCGTGCGGGGCTCTCGGAGGAGGAGCTGGACGCGGTGCCCCCGCAGGCCAAGGACGGCGGGGAGCAGGCGGTGGCGCCGGCCGAGCAGGACGGTACGGGGACGCCGGTGGCCGCCGTGCCGCCGTCGGAGGCCGAGACGTCGGTGATTCCGCGGCCCGCGGCGAACGATCCGGTGCCGGACGCCGAACCGATGGACCGTACGGCGCTCCTTTCGGCGGTGCCGGCCACCGAACCGCCGCCCGCCGGGGCGGCGGAGCCCGCCGCCCCGCCCCGGCGGCGGGTGCTGCAACCGCGCTGGGTGCTGGTGGCGCTGGGAGTGCTGCTGGTGCTGCTGGTGGGGACGGGCGTCTGGTACATCAACTCGGGGCAGTTCACCAAGACACCCGCGGTCTTGGACCAGACGCAGTCGGAGGCGACCAAGGCGCTGGCGGAAGCGGGCCTCGACGTGAAGGTGGAGCGCGACTACAGCCAGCGGGTGAAGCGCGGCCACGTCATCGGCACCGACCCGAAGCCGGGTGAGCGGGTGCGCAAGACGGGCGCGGTCACGCTGACCGTCTCGCGCGGCCCCGAGGTGGTGAAGGTGCCGCAGCTGCGCGGCACCCCGCTCAGCGACGCCCGGCGCAAGCTGAAGGACGCCGGTCTCGAGCCCGGGCTGGTCAAGCGGCGGTTCGACGAGGAGACCGCGCAGGGCTCGGTCGTCGCCACGGATCCGAAGCCGGGCAGCGAGCGCAGGCCGGGTGCCGCCGTGGAGCTGACGGTCTCCAAGGGCGCCCCGGTGGACGTGCCCGACGTGGTGGGGGACGACGAGGGCGACGCCGTCGAGGAGCTGAAGGAAGAGGGCCTGAAGGTCAAGATCGCGAAGGAGCGCGTCCACTCGGAGGAGGACGAGGGCACCATCGCCCGCATGTCCCCCACGGACGGCTCGCGGCTCGCCAAGGGCGACACTGTGACGCTGACCGTCTCCAAGGGGCCCGACATGGTCGAGGTGCCGGACGTGGAGGACAGCAGCGAGAGCGAGGCCAAGGCGAAGCTGGAGCAGGCGGGCTTCGAGGTGCGGGTGCGCCGCGTCTTCTTCGGCGACACCGTCTTCAACCAGTCCCCCGATCCGGGCGAGGAGGCCCCTCGGGGCTCCGAGGTGACCGTCTGGCTGCGCTGAGCCCACCGGCGCTGAACGGAGCGCACCAGCGCTGAACGGAGCGCACCAGCGCCGAGCGGAGCGCACCGGTCCGTGCGGCCCCCGGCTTCCGCCGGGGGCCGTTCGCATGCCTTCCGACCGTATGACCTGGGCTTTCCCGAGCACGATTCCGGCATGACCGTTATGTCAGGTCAGTCGTGAAAAGTAATGCCAGGGTGCGCATGGGCCGCTACCGACCGTACTGCGAAACCCGCCCCGATGTGAGCCCACCCATAGGACGCACATCACCTACGAAAGACCGTAGTGGAAAGCGCATCACCGCCCCGACCTGGAATGCGGGGTATTCACCCCTTCATCGCGGGGGCCTGTTCAACGAATTTCGGTAGTACGTCACATCGTTGATTTCCCAAAACGGACCCTCTAACAATTGCGGCGTCGCACGGCGCCGTGAAACAGATCTCGGCGCGTTTCTCCGGCTCCCCGCCTCTGCGACGACGCCTAGCGATGAAAGGTTCCGCTCTTTCTCATGCCCAGCATCTCCAGCCTCAGTCCCGGTAATCTCAGCCCGCGGGCCAGGAAGATGACGACCGTCGGCATCGGCACCGCCGGCGCCGCGGCCCTGGCCCTGACCGTGCTCCCCGGCACCGCGGACCACGGCGACGCCAGCCAGGCGACGGCGGCCAGGAAGGTCAACGCCGAGAACGTGGCGTTCTCCTCCCACTCCTCGGTCCTGCCCGAGCAGGGCAAGGACATCGCGGCCGCCCAGCACTCCCTGATCGACGTCCCCGAGGGCGCGCAGCAGGTCCGCAGCGTCAAGGACGCCACCACGACCGCGAAGAGCTTCACCACCACCGACGAGGCCGCGGAGGCGATACGGGCAGGCGCCAAGGAGCGTGCCGCCAAGGCCGAGGCCCAGAAGAAGGCGGAGGCCGAGCGCGCCGCCAAGGAGACCGCGAACCGTTCCGAGCAGCGCGCGGCGAAGCCGACCTACCCGAACAACCTGGACGGGTGGATCCGTGAGGCCCTGGCCATCATGGACAAGCACAACATTCCGGGCTCCTACGAGGGCATCCACCGCAACGTCATCCGCGAGTCCGGCGGCGACCCCCGCGCCATCAACAACTGGGACATCAACGCCCAGAACGGCGTGCCGTCCAAGGGGCTGCTCCAGGTGATCAAGCCGACCTTCGACGCCTACCACGTCGAGGGCACCTCCTGGGACCAGTACGACCCGGTCGCCAACATCGTCACCGCGTGCAACTACGCGGCGGACCGCTACGGTTCGATGGACAACGTCAACTCGGCATACTGAGTGGTGTGACCACGAACGAAACGCAAGCCGCGCGCAATCCCGTCGGCAGCCACGTCCCCGTCGCCGGGGGCCTGGCTGCCACGGGCATTTCCTATGCCGACAGGATCGGAGCCGAAGCCGTTCAGGTATTCGTCGCGAATCCCCGAGGCTGGGCGACCCCCACCGGAAATCCGGAACAGGACACCGCATTCCGTGCCGCGTGCGCCGAGCGTGGACTCCCCGTATACGTCCACGCTCCCTATCTGATCAATTTCGGCTCGCACACCGAGGAAACCGCCCGCAAGTCCGTGCTGTCGCTGCGGCATTCGCTGCGGCGCGGCCGCGCGATCGGCGCGCTCGGCGTCGTCGTCCACACCGGAGCGGCGACCGGCGGCCGGGAGCGCGCCGTCGCGCTGGCCCAGGCGCGCTCGTTGATGCTGCCGCTGCTGGAGGAGCTGCGCCACGAGGACGGCCCGCAGCTGCTGCTGGAGCCGACCGCCGGGCAGGGTGCCTCGCTCTGTTCGCAGGCGCACGAGCTGGCCGCGTACTTCGAGGTGCTGGAGCACCACCCGAAGCTCGGGGTCTGCCTCGACACCTGCCACGTCTTCGCGGCCGGGCACGATCTGGCGGCGCCCGGCGGGGTGGAGCGCACCCTGCGGGAGCTGGAGGCGGCGACGGGCCCCGGGCGGCTGCGGCTGATCCACGCCAACGACTCCAAGGACGTGGCCGGCGCGCACAAGGACCGGCACGCCAACATCGGCTCGGGCCACATCGGCCAGGACCCGTTCGCTCAGCTGCTGGCCCACCCGCTCACGGACGGGGTGCCGCTGGTGGTCGAGACGCCCAGCGACAAGAAGGGCACCGAGCACGCGGCGGACGTGGCGCTGCTGAAGAAGCTGCGCGACGCCTGATCGGGCGGGCCGGGGCCGGGCGCCGGGCCCGCCGGGTGGGCGGGTCCGGCTACAGCTCGGGGCCTTCCCCCGGCTCCTCCTGGTAGGAGTAGCGCTGCTCCCGCCACGGGTCGCCGATGTTGTGGTAGCCGCGCTCCTCCCAGAAGCCGCGGCGGTCCGCCGTCATGTACTCGATGCCGCGGACCCACTTGGGCCCCTTCCACGCGTACAGGTGCGGAACGACCAGCCGGACGGGGAAGCCGTGCTCGGCGGTCAGCAGCTCGCCCGCCCTGTGGGTGGCGAAGAGCGCCTTGTCGGACGCGAAGTCGGACAGCCGCAGGTTGGAGCTGAAGCCGTACTCGGCCCACACCATCACATGGGTGACGTCGGGCGCGGGAGGAGCCAGCTCGAGGACCGTCCGGGCGCGGACCCCGCCCCACTCGGCGCCGAGCATGCTGAACTTCGCGACACAGTGCAGGTCGGCGACGACGGTCTCGTACGGCAGCGAGGTGAACTGCTCGTGGTCCCAGCAGTGCTTGTCGCTGTCCGCGGTGGCCCCGAAGACCCGGAACTCCCAGCGTTCGGGCTTGAACTTCGGTACGGGCCCGTAGTGGGTGACGGGCCACCCGCGCTGGAGCCGCTGGCCGGGCGGAAGCTCCTGCTGCTCCCCCGCACGGCTTGACGGCTGACCCATGTCTCCATGGTGACAGACCCGGGGCCGTGGTCTCGACCACGGCGAGGCGGCACACGACCTGCGTCGGTCCGCCCTCACGCCACGGGAGCCGGGCAAATACGGTAAGCCTGCACTTACTGGATCGATCCGGTGAGCGGTGACAGGATGCGCGATTGCGCGCCGCGTGCGCGACCGGCCCGCTTCACGCGTCACTCCCAGGAAGGAGCCCGCCACCATGCAGGGCGACCCCGAGGTCATCGAGTTCCTGAACGAGCAGCTGACCGCCGAGCTGACGGCGATCAACCAGTACTTCCTGCACGCCAAGATGCAGGAGCACAACGGCTGGACGAAGCTCGCGGAGTACACGCGCTCCGAGTCCTTCGACGAGATGCGGCACGCGGAGCGGCTGACCGACCGCATCCTCTTCCTGGAGGGCCTGCCGAACTACCAGCGCCTCTTCCACGTGCGGGTGGGCCAGACGGTCACCGAGATGTTCAAGGCGGACCGGCAGATCGAGGCGGAGGCGATCGACAGGCTGCGGCGCGGCGTGGAGGTGATGCGCGCCAAGGGCGACATCACCTCGGCCAACATCTTCGAGGACATCCTCGCGGACGAGGAGCACCACATCGACTACCTCGACACGCAGCTCGAACTCATCGAGAAGCTCGGCGAGCCGCTCTACATCGCCCAGCAGATCGAGCAGAAGTCCCCGGACGAGGCCTGAGCCCCGAGCCGACGGGCTGTGGCCAGGCGGAGGCGGACCGGCCGCGCCGGCTGTCTCAGGCCGCCGTGCGCAGCGGCTGTGCGGGGGCCGGCTCGGCGGGGAATCCGGCGGGGTCCGCCTCGCCCCGGCGGGGCGCGGCCGTCGGCGCCGTGGAGGTCGGTGCCGTCAGGGCGGGCTCGCCGCGCTCCAGTGCGGCCCTGCGGGGGCAGGCCCCGCGGCCGAGGATGCCCTGGATCCGGCGGACGCAGGAGCCGCAGTCCGTGCCGGCCTTGCTCTCGGAAGCGATCTGGCGCGGGGTGCAGGCGCCCGCCGCCGCGTGCTCGCGCACCTGCTCCTCGGTGATGCCGAAGCACGAGCAGACGTACACGCGGTCACCTCCGCTTCCGGTCAGGACAAGCTTTCTGAGGTAAACCTAACCTTACCCGCCGAACCGTGTCCACACACGCGCCTGGGGCCCGCGTCACACTCGATGACGCGGGCCCCGGGCGAGCGCCGGCACGCTCAGCGGCCGCTCACTGGTCGCGGTACATCTCCGCCACCAGGAACGCCAGGTCGAGCGACTGGCTG
Organism: Streptomyces tubbatahanensis; assembly: GCF_022699385.1. Lineage (NCBI taxonomy): Bacteria > Bacillati > Actinomycetota > Actinomycetes > Kitasatosporales > Streptomycetaceae > Streptomyces > Streptomyces tubbatahanensis. Next base: position 2,018,753 of record NZ_CP093846.1, read on the forward strand.
CGGTTCAGCCTGGGGTCGCAGGCCGTCTCGTAGCGCTGGTGCAGATCGTCGACGAAGATCTCGTCGCCGCCGCCCACGCACTCGGTGACGTCGTCGCCGGTCAGCTCCATGTGGATGCCGCCGGGGTGGGTGCCCAGGCCCTTGTGGACCTCGAAGAAGCCCTTGACCTCGTCCAGCACGTCGTCGAAGCGGCGGGTCTTGTGACCGCTGGCCGCCTCGAAGGTGTTGCCGTGCATCGGGTCGCAGACCCAGGCGACCCGGGCGCCCGAGGCGGTGACCTTCTCCACCAGCTCGGGCAGCCGGTCACGGATCTTGTCGGCCCCCATCCGGGTGATGAAGGTCAGCCGGCCCGGCTCGCGGTCCGGGTCGAGCCGCTCGATGAGGGCGAGCGCCTCCTCGGACGTGGTCGTCGGGCCGAGCTTCACACCGATCGGGTTGCGCACCCGGGAGGCGAACTCGATGTGCGCGCCGTCCAGCTGGCGGGTGCGCTCACCGATCCAGACCATGTGCCCGGAGACGTCGTAGAGGTTGCCGCTGCGCGAGTCGACGCGGGTGAGCGCCGACTCGTAGTCGAGCAGCAGCGCCTCGTGCGAGGAGAAGAACTCGACGGTGCGCAGCTCCTCCGGGTCGGTGCCGCAGGCCCGCATGAACTTCAGCGCCTGGTCGATCTCGCGCGCCAGCGCCTCGTAGCGCTGGCCCGAGGGGGAGGTCTTGACGAAGTCCTGGTTCCAGGCGTGCACCTGGCGCAGGTCGGCGTAGCCGCCGGTGGTGAAGGCCCGCACCAGGTTCAGCGTCGCTGAGGAGGCGTGGTACATCCGCTTGAGCCGCTCCGGGTCGGGCCTGCGGGCCTCCTCGGTGAACTCGAAGCCGTTGACCGAGTCGCCGCGGTAGGTGGGCAGCGTGACCCCGTCGCGGGTCTCGGTCGGCTTGGAGCGGGGCTTGCTGTACTGGCCCGCGATCCGCCCGACCTTCACCACGGGGACCGCCCCCGCGTAGGTGAGGACGGCTCCCATCTGGAGGAGCGTCTTGAGCTTGTTGCGGATGTCCTCGGCGCTGACCTGGTCGAACGCCTCGGCGCAGTCGCCGCCCTGGAGCAGGAACGCCTCACCGCGCGCGACCGCACCCAGCCGCTCCCGCAGCTGGTCGCACTCGCCGGCGAAGACGAGCGGCGGATAGGACTCGAGCTCGGCGAGGACGTCGCGCAGAGCCTGGTGGTCCGGCCAGTCGGGCTGCTGTGCTGCGGGCAGGTCTCGCCAGGTGCGGGCACCGGCGTCGGGGTTGGCGTTCACAGTCACGGACCCAAGATTACGGGGTCTCGCGCGCTGTCCGTCCCGCTGCCCGCGATGCGAGATCGGGATCTTGGCAGGTGGATCACGGCGCCGGGGCCCGCGGTGGGCTAGGGTGTCCCCCATGCACGCGCACTCGACCATGAACTGGTGGTGGCCCGCCCGCACGGCGGCCCGCCAGGACGCGCGTATCCACTGAGCGACACGTAACTCAGTACCGCGACAGGCCGCCCGAGGGGCGGCCTTTTCGCGTAGCGGCGGCCGTTCCCTCCCGTCTCCACGAGTAGGAACCGCCATGGACCGCACCACCACCCCCTCACCCGCCGCCCTCGTCGAGCGGCTGACCCGACCCGACGCCCCGCCGTTCGCGCTGCTGCGCCGCCGCACCCCGGGCCGCGAGGCGGACGTCGTCGAGGTGCTGACCGGCACCGTGCGCGAGGTCGAACGGCTCGCCGACATCCCCGTACGCCCGGGCGGTGAGGCGGGGGCGCTGGCGCTCGTCCCGTTCCGGCAGATCCGCGAACGCGGTTTCGACGTGCGCGACGACGGCACGCCGCTGTCCGTGCTGCTGCCCGACGAGCGGTACACGCTGCCGTACGACGACGTGCTCGCCGCGCTGCCCGGCCACCACGTGGCGGTCGAGCCCGGCGCGTTCGACGTGGACGACGACGCCTACGAGCAGAGCGTGCGCCGGGTGGTCGGTCAGGAGATCGGCTCGGGCGAGGGCGCCAACTTCGTCATCAGGCGCGACTACGAGGCCCGCGTCCCCGGCTTCACCCGCGCCGACGCGCTCGCGCTCTTCGCCCGGCTGCTGCGCGGCGAACAGGGCGCCTACTGGACGTTCGTCGTGCACACGGGCACCGGGACGCCCCCCGCCCCAGCGGAGCGAAGCGGAGTGCGAGGGCGAGGGCGAGGAAGGGTCCTGGTCGGCGCCAGCCCCGAGGTGCACGTGCGGATGCGGGGCGGGACGGTCGTGATGAACCCCATCAGCGGCACCTACCGCTACCCCGCCCAGGGGCCCGACGCGGCCGGGCTGCTGGAGTTCCTGGCCGACCGCAAGGAGAGCGAGGAGCTGTCCATGGTGGTCGACGAGGAACTGAAGATGATGTGCACCGTCGGTGACGAGGGCGGCGTGGTCGTCGGCCCCCGGCTGAAGGAGATGGCACACCTGGCGCACACCGAGTACGAGCTGCGGGGCCGCAGCACCCTGGACGTGCGCGAGGTGCTGCGCGAGACGATGTTCGCGGCGACGGTGACCGGCTCCCCCGTCCAGAACGCCTGCCGGGTCATCGAACGGCACGAGAGCACCGGCCGCGGCTACTACGCGGGCGCGCTCGCCCTGATCGGACACGACGCCGCGGGCGCCCAGACGCTGGACTCCCCCATCCTCATCCGCACCGCCGACATCGACGCGCGCACCGGGGCGCTGCGCGTCCCCGTCGGCGCCACCCTCGTGCGCGCGTCGCAGCCGGCGAGCGAGGTCGCCGAGACCCACGCCAAGGCGGCCGCCGTCCTGACCGCGCTGGGCGTACGGGACGCACCGGCGCACGCCGCGCGGCGCCCCCGCGCGCGGCTGGCCGACGACCCCCGCGTGCAGGCGGCCCTGGAGGGCAGGCGCGCGGGTCTTGCCCCGTTCTGGCTGCGGATGCGGACGGGCCGGGCGGGCCACGGCAACGCGGCCGCGGCGACCGCCATCGGCGCCGCGCCCGGGGCCGGCGCCACCGGCGACACGCCCGCGGCGTCCGAGGAGGGGCGCACCCGCGACGTCCTCGTCGTCGACGGCGAAGACACCTTCACCTCGATGCTGGCCCACCTGCTGCGCTCCACCGGGTGCGCCGTGCGGGTGCGCCGCTTCGACGCACCGGGGCTGCACGCCGCAGCGCTGGCACACGCGGGGCCCGTGGTGCTGGGTCCGGGGCCCGGCGACCCGCGGAACGCGGCGGACCCGAAGATGCGGCTGCTGCGCGGGCTGGCCGCCGACCTGGTCGCCGGCGCGCGGCAGCCGCTTCTCGGCGTCTGCCTCGGACACGAACTGCTCGCCGCCGAACTGGGCCTCGACCTCGTGCGCAAGCAACGCCCCCACCAGGGCGCCCAGGAGACCGTCGACCTGTTCGGACGGCCCGAGACCGTCGGCTTCTACAACTCCTACACCGCCCGCTGCGACGAGGAGACCGCCACGGAACTCGCCCTGCACGGCATCGAGCTGAGCCGCGACCCGGCGAGCGGCGAGATCCACGCCCTGCGCGGGCCCGGGTTCGCCGGAGTCCAGTTCCACCCCGAGTCGGTGCTCACGCTGGACGGCGTCACGGTGGTCGCCCAGCTGCTGGCCGCGGTGAGCGAGGGGGCGGGGAAGGGGAAGAGGGTGCGCCTCGGCGGGTGAGGGACGGCGCGGTCGGCGGCGCACCGCGGCCGGGCGGGGCGTCAGCCCAGGACGTGCAGGGAGCCCCACAGGGCGAGGACCGACAGCGCCAGCGCCGGCGGCACCGTGAACAGTCCGAGCCGGGTGAACTCGCGCAGCCCCACCCGATGCGCGTGCTGGTGCAGCGTCTGCCGCCACAGCAGCGTGGCCAGCGACCCCGCGTACGTGAGGCTCGGGCCGATGTTGACGCCGAGCAGCACGGCCAGCACGGGACCCGCACCGCCAGGCGCGGTGAGCGGCAGCAGCACCAGCACGGCCGGAAGGTTGTTGATGACGTTCGCCAGCACGGCCGCCAGCCCCGCCACGGCCAGCAGTGCGAGCAGTCCGGAACCGTCCGGCACCAGGCGGCCGAGCCAGTCGGCGAGCCCGTTGTCGACCACCGCGCGCACCACCACGGCCAGCGCCACCACGAACGCCAGGAACGGCAGTCCGGCCGCCACCAGCAGGCCGCGGGGCGAGGTGTGCCCGCGGCGCAGTGCCCTGGCCCCCAGGACCAGGGCGCCCGCGGCCGCCGCCCAGGCGGGTTCGAGGCCCAGGACCGAGGTCACGACGAACCCCGCGAGCGTGCAGACCACGGTGACGAGGGGGAAGAGCGGAACCTCCGGCTCACCCAGGGACCCCGGCGCCTCGCGGTCCTCCTCGCGGCCTTCGAGGTCCGCGGCGAAGAACCGCCGGAAGACCGCGTACTCGACCGCGACGGCCGCCAGCCAGGGCAGCAGCATCAGCCCCGCGAACCGGGTGAACGTCAGCCCCGTCGCGGCCAGTGCCAGCAGGTTGGTCAGATTCGAGACCGGCAGCAGGAGCGACGCGCTGTTCGACAGATGGGTGCAGGCGTAGACGTGCGGCTTGGCGCGCACGCCCAGCCGGGCGGCGGTGGCGAACACGACGGGGGTGAGCAGCACCACCGTCGTGTCCAGGCTCAGCACCGCCGTGGTGAGGGACGCCGCCGCGAAGACCGCCACCAGCAGCCGCCCGGGGCGCGCCTCGGCGGGAGCGCGGGAGGCCCTGCGCGCCATCCACATCCCGCAGGCGTGGAAGAGGCCCTCGTCCGCGCAGAGTTTCGACAGGACGAGGACCGCCGCCAAGAAGGCGATGACCGGGCCCAGGCGGACGGCCTCCTCCCGCGCGTGACCGAGGGAGACCGCACCCGTCGCGATCACCACCGCGGCGGCGGGGACCGCGACGACGGCCTCGGGCCACCGGGGCGGGCGGGCGACGGCCCACCCGAGGGTGGCCAGCAGGAGCAGGACGGAGAGGACTTCGGCCGGCAGTCCGTGCATGAGGCCCTGCCCCGCCCTTCCCTTTCCCGTCCCCGCTGTGTCGCGGACAGTTTTCCACGGGCCCTCACCCGAAGAAGACGCCCGCCTCCTCGTACAGCGCCGGGTCGACCGTCTTCAGCTTCTCCGTGGCCTTGGCCAGCGGGACGCGGACGACGTCCGTACCGCGCAGGGCGACCATGCTGCCCCACGCCTCGTCGCGCACGGCGTCGATGGCGTGCAGGCCGAAGCGGGTGGCGAGCCAGCGGTCGAAGGCGGTCGGCGTACCGCCGCGCTGGACGTGCCCGAGCACCGTGGTGCGGGCCTCCTTGCCGGTGCGCGACTCGATCTCCTTACCCAGCCACTCGCCGACCCCCGAAAGCCGCACATGGCCGAACGAGTCGGTCGTCTCGTCCTTGAGCACCATCTGGCCGTCCTTGGGCATCGCGCCTTCGGCGACCACGACGATCGGCGCGTAACTGGCCCTGAAACGGGAGGTGACCCAGCCGCACACCTCCTCGACGTCGAAGCGCTGTTCGGGAATGAGGATGCAGTTGGCGCCGCCCGCCAGACCCGAGTGCAGGGCGATCCAGCCCGCGTGCCGCCCCATCACCTCCACCACCAGCACCCGCATGTGGGACTCGGCCGTGGTGTGCAGCCGGTCGATGGCCTCGGTCGCGACGGTGACGGCCGTGTTGAACCCGAAGGTGTAGTCCGTCGCCGACAGGTCGTTGTCGATCGTCTTGGGGACGCCGACGCAGCGGATGCCGTACTCGTCGGTGAGCCGGGCCGCGACGCCGAGCGTGTCCTCGCCGCCGATGGCGACGAGCGCGTCGACCTCGTACTTGGCGAGGTTCTCCTTGATGCGGCGGACCCCGTCCTCCTCCTTGAAGGGGTTCGTGCGCGAGGAGCCGAGGATCGTGCCGCCGCGGGGGAGCATGCCGCGCACCGCCGGGATGTCGAGCCGCACCGTCTCGCCTTCGAGAGGCCCGCGCCAGCCGTCGCGGAAACCGGTGAAGTCATAGCCGTAAGCCTGGACTCCCTTACGGACCACGGCCCGCATGACCGCGTTGAGTCCGGGGCAGTCGCCGCCGCCCGTGAGCACTCCGACCCGCATGGGATCTCCCTTCTCCGCATGGACGCCTGGGCACGCACTGCGCACACTCGTGTGCGCAGCGCGCAACACCCGCCACGCTAGCGGTGATCCACGTCACATGGGATGCGGCGAGACGCCGTTTTCGCCTGGATTCGCAAAGGACGCGAGCGGCAACCACCCGTACGAAGGACAGCCGTGCGCGCCTGCCCGCCCGGCCGCTCGGGGCGGACGGCTCCCTCAGTCGTCCAGGCCGCGCTCGATGGCGTACCGCACCAGTTCGACCCGATTGTGCAGTTGCAGCTTGCCGAGGGTGTTCTGCACGTGGTTTTGCACCGTGCGGTGCGAGATGACGAGCCGTTCGGCGATCTGCTTGTAGCTGAGCCCCTTGGCGACCAGGCGCAGCACCTCGGTCTCCCGCTCGGTCAGCTTCGGCACATCGGACCCGTCCTGGGACGCGGGGGCCGGATCCGCCGCCAGCCTGCGGTACTCGCCCAGCACCAGACCGGCCAGGCCCGGCGTGAAGACCGGATCGCCCAGCGCCGTACGGCGCACCGCCTCCAGCAGCTCCTGCGGCCCGGCGGACTTGACCAGATAGCCCGTCGCGCCCGACTTGACGGCCTCCAGCACGTCCGCGTGCTCGCCGCTCGCCGAGAGCACCAGCACCCTCAGCGTGGAGTCCGGCCCGACCAGCTCCCTGCACACCTCGACACCCGGCTTGTCCGGCAGGTTCAGATCCAGCACCAGGACGTCGGGGCAGGCGGCCCGGGCGCGCCGGATCGCCTGCTCGGCGTCGCCGGCCGTGGCGACGATCTCGAACCCCGCCTCGCCCAGGTCCCGCGCCACCGCGTCCCGCCACATCGGATGGTCGTCGACGACCATCACCCGCACCGGATCCGCCGCCCGCGCGCCACCGGGCACGCCCCCTGACAGGCCCTCAGTTGTCATGCTTGGGAACCCTCATCTCCACTTCCGTGCCCTGTCCCGGCACCGACACCAGCTCGGCCACGCCGCCCAGCTCGCGCAGCCTGCCGCGGATGGAGAGCGCGACACCCATCCGGCCCTCGGCCTCCGCGTCCGCCAGCCGCCCGGCCGGGATGCCGGGGCCGTCGTCCCGCACGGTCACGATGACCGCGTCCGGCTCGTCCTCCAACAGAATCCACGCCTGCGCCGGGCGCCCCGGCCCGCCCCCCGCGTGCCGGCGCACATTGTCCAACGCCGCGCCGACGGCCGCCGCGAGTTCGGCCGCCGCCCGGGCCGGTAGCAGCACCGGAGCGCCCGGCTCGGCGAAGGTGACACGCGAGGCCGCGTACGCGGCGAGCAGCGCTCGCACGTCGCAGGGTTCGCTCGCCGCCTCGGCGTCGTCCAAGGCGGCGCTCCCCGCGCGCTCCCGCCGACGCCCCGCGCCCCGTGCGCGGCGCCCACCGCCCCACGCGCGACGCCCCCGGGCAGCCCCCGCACCGGATACGGCGGCGCCGGCGGCGACTTCGCCGCGCACGGCACCGTCGGGGGCGGTGTCTTCGGGGGCGGTGTCGCCGGGAGCGGAGCCGCCCGCGGTGGTGGGGGATGCAGTGGCGGCCGTGGTCACGGCGCCGGCAGTGTCGCCGCCCGCCGCCACGGGCGCGCCCTTCTCGCCGGAGCCGGGGCTCGCACCATCGGGCCCCGGGCCCGCGTCCGGATCCGGGCGCGGGGCCCGCGGTGCCACGCCGCTGGAGACCAGCGCCCGCAGGGCGACCTCCTGTTCGCCCGCCATCCGGCCGAGCTCCGCCGCCTCGCCGCCGAGCGCCGTGCCGCGGCGCTGGACCATGGCCAGTACCTGGAGCACGCCGTCGTGGATGTCGCGGGCCAGCCGCTCGCGCTCGCGCGTGGCCGCCTCGATCTGCAGGGCACGCGCCAGGGTGCGCTCACTCGCGCGGGCCACCTCGATGACGTAGCCGATGGCCACGCTCGCCACGCAGACGAGCAGGACGTTGTGGAAGGTGGTGCGCGTCATCGTGCCGCGCTCGATGATGTTGGCCGCCCCCACCAGCACCGACACGCCCGCGGCCCAGCGCCAGCCGCCCTTGAGCGCGAAGGCGAGGACGGGCCCCGCGACCCAGATGGAGGGGAGCGTCGGGCCGACGTGGCCGTGCCCGTCGACGACCGGGGACAGCAGGATGCCGGCGACGCCCAGCAGGATGTCCGTGACCAGGAACGGCAGGGTGCACCGCTCGGCCGAGCCGACGTTGCGCAGCGTCGCGAAGGTCCAGCAGGCCAGGACGAGCAGGAACACGATCCCCGGCACGGGCGCGCTGTATTCGCGGTAGCTGGAGACGAAGACGCCGACGGCGTAGAGGACGGCCAGGATGCGGTATCCGCTCAGCGCGCGCCACAGCGGCTGCTCCACGGACATCATCTTCACGGCCACGTCTCCCCCTCCACTGTTCCGGACCCCGGGCGTCCGCTCTCGGGGCCTGCCGTGTTCCTGCCCGGACTCGCGGATACCGGACCGGACGAGGAAAGTCCCTAGGCGGCCCGGCCGTTGCTCCCCTGGGGCCCCTCGCCCTTGCTTCCCCCCACGCCCCCGTCGCCCCGCGCGCGGTCGCCTGCGCCGCCGTCGCTCTCCGCGTCGCCGCCGTGTCCCGCGGCCTCCTTCTGCGCGGTCTTCTCCGCCTCCTTCGCGGCCTTCGCGGCCTCGGCGAGCTGCCGCTTGGCCGCCGTGGCGTAGATGTCCACGTACTCCTGGCCCGACAGCTTCAGGATGGCGTACATGACCTCGTCCGTGACGGCGCGCTGGATGAACCGGTCGTTGTCCATGCCCTGGTAGCGGCCGAAGTCCAGCGGGGCCCCGATCCGGATGCCGGGGCGCATGAGTTTGGGCAGGGACTGGCCGGGCGGCTGGATCTTCTCGGTGTCGATCATCGCGACGGGGATCACGGGCGCGCCCGAGCGCAGCGCGACCCGCGCCAGGCCGCCGGGCTTGCCGCGGTAGAGGCGGCCGTCGGGCGAGCGGGTGCCCTCGGGGTAGATGCCGAACAGCTCGCCGCGTTCCAGCACTTCGAGCCCGCTTCTGATGGCGGCCTCTCCCGCGCCGCGCACCCCGGAGCGGTCGACCGGCAGCTGGCCGACGCCCTTGAAGAAGGCGGCGGTCAGCTTGCCCTTGAGCCCCGGCGAGGTGAAGTACTCGGCCTTCGCGATGAAGGTGACCTTGCGGTCGAGGACGGCGGGCAGGAAGAAGGAGTCGGAGAAGGACAGGTGGTTGCTCGCCAGGATGGCGGGCCCCTCGTCCGGCACGTTCTCCAGGCCCTCGACCCACGGCCGGAACGTGAGCTTCAGCGCGCTGCCCACCGACAGCTTCATCGCCCCGTAGAACACCGCGACCTCCTTCGTGGGACCCTGCCGACCCTATCCCGCCGCCGTTCCCGCACGCGCGCTCACTTCGTCGCCCCTCTCGTCGCCCCTCTCGTCGCCCCCGCCCCGCCCGCGCGCGTCCGCAGCCGTCCACCGGCACGGGCCGGGGCGCGGGGAGCCTCGGACACTGCCGCAGTCCCCGGCGACGAATTAGGGTGGCAGCACGCCTTCCCGCTGAGCCCCTGGAGGCCCACCGTGCCGCCCATCCTCCCCGGAGCCGAGCCGTACCGCCGCGACGGATCAGCGACCGGCGTACTGCTCTGTCACGGCTTCACCGGGTCGCCGCAGTCCCTGCGCCCCTGGGCCGAGGACCTGGCGCGGCACGGCCTGACCGTCTCGCTGCCGCTGCTGCCGGGGCACGGCACCCGCTGGGAGGATCTGGCGATGACCAGCTGGGAGGACTGGTACGCCACCGTCGACCGCGAGCTGCGGCTGCTGCGCGAGCGCTGCGAGGCGGTGTTCGTCTGCGGTCTGTCCATGGGCGGCGCCCTCGCGCTGCGGCTGGCCGCGCTGCACGGGGACGCGGTGCGCGGCGTCGCCGTCGTCAACCCTTCGGTGACCTTCCCCAGGGTGCAGGGCTACGCCGTGCCGGCAGGGCGGTTCCTTCTCAGGTCCGTGCGCGGCATCACCGACGACATCGCCAAGGGCGGCCGTCACGAACTGGGCTACGACCGGGTGCCGACGCGGGCCGCGTACGCCCTGCGCGCCTACCACCGCGTCGTGCGCCGGGACCTGCCCAGGGTGACGCAGCCACTGCTGCTCGCGCACAGCCGCACCGACCACGTGGTGCCGCCCTCGGACTCGGCGCTCGTCCTCGGCCGCGTCTCCTCCACCGATGTGACCGAGACGGTGCTGGAGCACAGCTTCCACGTCGCCACGCTCGACCACGACGCCGAACAGATCTTCGCCGACACGCGCGGATTCATCGACCGGCTCACCGCGGGGGCACCGGCCGCTATGCGAGGGGCGGGGGCACGTGACGGGGCGTGACCCGGAGGAGGGCGAGCCCCGCAAGGACGGCTCGCCCCTCCCTCCCGAGGAAGAGGCCGCGTGGGCGGCCATCGTCGCCGCGTACGGGGAGGAACCCAAGGATCCGGAACCCGGTCCGCGAGCGGCCCCGGAGTCGGAACCGCCCGGCGGCTCGGGCGACGAGGAGAGCGACACCCTCACCGCGTCGCGGCCGGCGTCGGACAAGGAGCCGCCGGATCCGAGCGGGCCGGAGGCGCCGCCGGGACCGCGGGTGCGCAGCTTCACCGTCTACGCCGCGGGGACGGGGCCGGCCGGTCCCCGCGACTGGGAGACGGCCGAGGAGGAGGGCGAGGGCCACTTCGAGCCGCCCGAGCCGCCGCCGCTGCCCGAGACGGACGTGGCGACGAAGTTCGCGTGGCTGGCCGCCATCGGCGGGCCGCTGCTGCTGCTCGGCGCGATCCTGCTCCAGGCCGACCTCACGTGGTGGATCGTGACGCTCGGCGTCGGCGGCTTCCTCGGCGGTTTCGCCACCTTGCTCACCCGGCTGCGCGACGGCCGCGATGACGACGACTGGGACGACCCGGGCCGCGGCGCCGTCGTGTGACCTGGCCGGCGGGCCGCGCCCTGGCGTGCCGGGGCGAGGCCGACCGGTCAGTCTCCGGGGCGTACCCGCAGTGCCGCCAGCACCGGCAGGTGGTCGGTGGCGGCCACCAGATCACCCTCGGTCACCCCGGGGAGCCCGCGGGGCACGCCCGCGCCGAGGACCTCGACGCCCTCGGTGGCGAACACGGCGTCGATGCGCTGGACCGGCTCGCGGGGCGTGGAGGTGTGCTCGGCTCCCCACGGCGCCGACGCCCACGCGTCCCGCAGCCCCGCGCCCGGCTGCCCCTCGGGTGCCTGGCCGAGCAGCCGGAAGGTACGGCCGCCCGCCCGCTCGTTGACGTCGCCCGCTGCGAGGACTCCGCTCGTCCCCGCGGCGAGTGCGGCGGCCCGCTCCCGCAGCGCGAGGGCCTGCCGGCGCCGCTCGGCGGCCTGGAGGCTGAGGTGGAAGCTGACGACGCCGATCCTGACCGGGGAAAGGCCGCCGGACGCGGGCCCGAAGCGGAGCCGCGCGAGGGCCAGGCCCCGCTGGTGCAGCCCCGGGGTGCGGGGCAGCAGCACGTCCTCGGTGTGTTCGACGTGGGCCCGCAGCGAGGCCAGGATCATGGGCCCCGCGGCCGTCGCACCGCCCGTGACGTACGTCAGGTCGGTGCGACGTGCCAGCCGGGCGGCGTGCTTGCGCCAGCGGAAGAAGCGCGGGGCTTCCTGCACGCAGACGATGTCGGGCGCGCAGGCCCGCACGATGCGGACGAGCGCCTCGGTGTCGTCCCGCAGGGAGCGGACGTTGTAGCTGAGCAGCCGGACGACCGTCGTGCCGTCCGGCTCGGTCCGCGACGCCGGCAGCTCTCCCGGGCGCACCGGTACGGGCGCGCCGCGTCTCTCCGCCTCCATTCGCGTCCCCGCTCCGCTCAGCCCTGGCGGGCCAGGTCCGCGACGCCGACGAGGCCCGCCTTGTTGCCCAGTTGGGCGGCCAGCACCTCGGCGTGCGGGCGCCAGCGGCTGCCGACCAGCCAGCGGCGGTAGGACTTGCGGATCGGGTCGAGGACCAACTCGCCCTCGTCGGAGACGCCGCCGCCGACGATGAAGGCGCCGGGGTCGAAGAGGGAGGCGAGGTCGGCGAGGCCCGCGCCCGCCCAACGGGCGAGTTCACGGAAGGAGTCGACGGATACCGGGTCGCCCTGCCGGGCCGCTTCGCTGATGTGGCGGCCCTGGATGCCCTCCGTGGTGCCGTCGCCGAGGCTCAGCAGGGTTTCGGCGCGCTCGGGGGTCGCGGTGGCGCGCTGCTGGGCGTAGCGCAACAGTGCACGCCCCGAGGCGTACTGCTCCCAGCAGCCCTGGTTGCCGCAGCCGCACAGCAGCCCGTCGGGGACCATCCTGATGTGGCCGAACTCGCTGGCCACGCCGTACCGGCCGCGGTGCAGCCTGCCGCCGATGATGGTGCCGCCGCCCAGGCCCGTACCGATGGTGATGCAGACGACGTCCTCGTGGCCCGTGCCGACGCCGAACTTGTACTCCCCCCAGGCCGCCGCGTTGGCGTCGTTCTCGATCACGACGGGCAGGTCGATGCGCTGTTCGACCTTGTCCTTGAGCGGTTCGTGCCGCCAGCTGAGGTTGGGGGTGAACAGCACGGTGGCGCGCTTGTCGTCCACGTATCCGGGGGCGCCGATACCGACGGCCTCCACCTGATACTCGGCGCTGGCCTGGCGTACGGCGTCCGCGATGGCGTCGATCACGGCTTCCGGGGTGTCGGGCGTGGGCACCTTGCTGGTTTCGAGGATCGTGCCTTCCTCGTCGACAACGCCGGCCGCGATCTTCGTGCCGCCGATGTCGACCCCGATTGTGAGTCCCATGTGTCCCTCGGTCGTCCGGTCTGATCCCCGCCGCCGTAAACCGTACCGGAGGGCCCCGACACGCAGGGCACCGTCACGCCCTCAGGGCTGTGGCGGATTCAGCCGTCGTCGCCGGGCCGCTCCGGGCCTCCGGGCTGTGTGCCGTCCGCCTCGTCCCGGCCCCGCTCCTCGTGCCGGCCCCGGCTCTCCTCGGGGCGGTCACCGGTGACTTCGCCTGCGCCCTCGCGGCCGTCGTCGCCAAGGGCGCCGTCCTTGTCGAGGGGGACGCGCTGCTCGTCGACGACGCGCGCGTCCAGGTCGGCGGCGTGCGAGAGGTCGGCCGCCTCCTCCACGTCGATCCGGTCGACGCGCTCGGCACCCGCCGCCGAATCGGCCGCGTTCGCGTCCCTGGGCGTGGACCAGCGGCGCTCCGACTCCTCGACGACGGAGCGGTAGGCGGCCAGCAGTTCACCACCCGCCGCGGTCAGGTGGTCGAAGAACTGCGGATTGCGTTCGACGACCGGCTCCAGGGTCGATTTGGCCTGCGCGAACAGCTGCCGCGCCACGCCCTGTGCCGCGGCGGACCCGGCGGCGCCGACGAAGGGCTTGCCGATCTCGGCGACCTTCTCGGTCACCGCGTCGGCGAGCCGGCGCAGCTCCTCGGCGGCGCTGGTGGGCGGCGGGCCGTACCGGGCACGGCGGCGGGCCTTCTCCGCGGTCAGGTCCTCCTCGCACGCGGCCGCCCAGGCGTCGGGATCCGGGGCGTCGCGGCGCTCGGCGTCATCGCTCATGGCGGGCTCCTACGGGCGAAGGGGGTCGCTGGGCTGGTGCAGGTTCGACGGTACCCGAACGGGGGACCGATCCGAGGCCCTGAGCGGGGCCGGGGAGAGGTTCAGGGCCGGGGGTCCGCGTCGGGGCCCTGGGGCCACAGCTGCGGGTCCGGGGTGAAGCGGACCCCGAGTGCGCCGCCCTTGAGGCCCGCGCCGGTCACCCGGCAGCGCCGCAGCGCGGAGGGGAGGGCGAGGACGCGGCGGTAGGGGCCGACTCCGACGGTCAACTCGTCGCCGCGCCGCACCAGTTCGAGCTCGTCGCGGCCCGCTCCCGGCAGCGGGAGCCGCCACACCAGCGTGCCGTCCTCGGCGATCCTGTCCTCGACCCAGCCGTAGGCGACGTCGGTGTCCGGCGCGGTGTCCGCTCCGGCCGGCGGTCGCAGGCCCTCGCCCCCGCCGCCCGCCTCGGGCGCGACGGCGGTACGGGCCGCGTCGGCCAGCGCCGTCAGGTCCTCGACCCCGCGCGGGTCGCGGCCCAGGTGGGGCAGCTCGCACAGCGGGACGGAGTCGGCCGCGCACGTGCCGCGCAGCTCTCGCAGCGCGGCCTGCTGCTGTCCGGCCAGTGCGGCCAGCCACGTGTCGGAAGAGCCCGTGGGCAGCAGCCGGTTGGCGACGACGGATTCCAGCGCGAGCCCGTGCAGCCGCAGCCCGGCGCCCGCGGTGCGCAGCGACTCGGCCGCCAGCGGCCCCGGCTCGGTGACCAGCCGGACGACCGTCGTGGGCGCGTCGACGATCTCCTGGAGCGCGGCGAGCTGCTCCGACCAGCGGGTGGCGGTCTCGTACAGCCACTGCGCGGGCATGGGGGCGCCGGCCAGCTGCGCGAGTATCGGCCGCAGCGCGCGGGCCGTCTGGCGTTCGGCGGGGACGAGGCGGCGCAGGTAGCGGCGGAGCTGCTCGGGCAGCGCGAGGAGGTTGAGGCCTTCGGGGGTGGGCGGCAGGTCGGCGACGACGATGTCCCAGCCGTCCGCGGCCGCGGCGGGAAGGGCGTCGGTGCGGTGCGCCGCGTGCAGGGCGCGCAGCAGCGCGAAGGCGCCGGCGCCGGGGAGTTCGGTCAGCTCGTCCTCGTCGAGGGGGACGGCGCCGAGCAGGTCGAGCACGGTCTTGCCGCGCTGCTGGAGGTCGACGGCCTGCCTGCGGAACTCCTCGCCGGAGTCGATCCGCCCCAGCCACAGTCCCGGCACCCCGGCGACGGCCTCGAAGGCGTCGGGGCCCGGCGCGTGGGCGGCGGGTTCGCCGCCAGGGCCGTCGGCGCCGTCGCCGGGGCTCAGCAGCGCGGCGAGGCGGCGGGCGGGCTCGGGGCTCAGCAGCAGGGTGCGGTGCCCTTGGGCCGCGGCCGCGCAGGCGGTGGCGGCGGCGACCGTGGTGCGTCCCGTTCCGCCCGCGCCGGTGACCAGGAGGGTCTGCGGGCGCCCGCCGGTCAGTTGCCGTCCTTGTCCGTGCCGGACGTGGCGGACCCCTGGGCGCCGCCCGACTCGACGCGCTTCTTGAGGCCGTCGAGGGCGCGGTCGATGATGACCTTCTCGGCCTTGCGCTTGATCATCCCGAGCATGGGGATCTTGACGTCGACGGTGAGCTGGTAGGTCACCTCGGTCCGCGCGCCGCCGGCCAGCGGGGCGAGGCGGTAGACGCCGTCGAGGGAGCGGAGCATCTGGGACTTCACCAGGGACCAGCGCACCTCGTGCTCGCCGATCCACTCGTAGGCGAGGGTGTGCTCGTCCTTGATGGCTCCGGCGTCCAGCAGCAGGCGGACCTGTTCGGCGCGGCCCCGCTCGTCCCGGCCGAGGACCTCGGCCTCCTTCACCTCGCCGGTCCACTCCGGATAGCGGGGGAAGTCGGAGATCACGTCCATCACGGCCTCGGGTGCCGCGTCGACGGTGATGCTCGAGCTGGTGTGTTCCGCCATCGCCATGGCCCTCCGATGTACCCGTGTCCGAAATGCCCGCCGTGGCGCGGAAAGACCGCGCGAATGCCCGTCGTGGCGCGGGGAGTCTCTGCGGGGGAAGGCTACCGCGCGTCCGGCGGCCCCGACGCCGGGCGGGGCGTGGTCCTCCTCACCGCCGCCTCCGCCACGCCTGCCACACCCGTCACGACTGCCACCGCTTGGGCGCCCACGCGTGCCGGCCGCTCACCACTCCAGCACCCACGGGGTGCCGGTCGCGTTGAAGTGGCCCACGTTGACGCACTCGGTCGCGCCGACGCGCATGCGCTGGACCAGCGGCTGGTGGACGTGTCCGAACAGGTGGTAGCGCGGCCGCAGCGTGTGCAGGGCCTCCAGCAGCTGCGCGCTGCCGCGCTCGAAACGGCGCGCGACGGTGTCGTAGCACAGGTCGGGCACCTCGGGCGGGATGTGGGTGCACAGCACGTCCACCTCGCCCAGCGCGGCGATCTTCGCCGCGTAGGTCTCGTCGTCGATCTCGTAGGGCGTGTTCATGGGCGTGCGCAGCCCACCGCCGACGAAGCCGAAGCGCCACCCGCCGATGACGGCGGTCTCCCCGTCGAGGACGTTGACGCCCGCCCGCGCGTACTCCGGCCACAGGGGCGGCATGTCGACGTTGCCGTAGGTCGCGTACGTGGGGGTGGGGAAGGCCGCGAACAGTTCGGCGTACTGCTTGCGTACGGCCGCCTCCGTGGCCGCCTCGCGGTCCAGTCCGTCCCACAGCCGGCGGGAGTAGGCGCGGGCCTCGTCGAAGCGGCGGGCGGTGCGCAGGGCGACGATGCGGTCCGCGCTCTCGACGCCGAACAGGTCGGGGAAGATGCCCCGCGAGTGGTCGGCGTAGTCGAGGAAGAGGATCAGGTCTCCCAGGCAGACCAGCGCGTCCGCGCCCTCGCCCGCCTTCGCGAGGTCCTCGCTGTTGCCGTGTACGTCGCTGACTACGTGGACTCGCATGCGCCCCACCCTAGAGCGCCGCCGGTGGGGCGGGGAGGGGGCGACCGGAGCGTCGGCGCGCACCCCCGCGGACCGGGATCCGGCCGGGGTCCGGCCCGGAGCTGGCCGAAAAGCACCGTACGCCCGCTCTTACCGCTCTCTTCCCTCGCGGCTTCCCTGTCCCCGAACGCCTCGACTAGGCTGCATATCGGCCAACTCCACCTGTGACGCACAAGACATCTACGCGTCACCCTCTACCCCCATGCCCGTACCGATGGGTAACGTCCGGGCCGTCATTCTTCCGGGATCGCAGGACCGTCCCGCGGACCGGGAGCCGAGCCAATGGAGGCCGACCCCGCGGCCCTCCCCTCTTGGCGCGCCGACGAGGAGCAGCAGTCTTGCGCGAGTACAGCCTTCCGGCCCTCTACGAAGTCCCCGCAGAGGGAAACCTGACGGACCTCATCCGCCGGAACGCGGCTCGCCACCCCGACCTGCCCGTCATCGGACGCAAGCGCGACGGCCGCTGGGAGGACCTGAGCGCCGCCGGCTTCCTCGCCGAGGTCCACGAGGCCGCCAAGGGACTGATCGCCGCGGGCATCGAGCCGGGCGACCGCGTCGGTCTGATGTCGCGCACCCGCTACGAGTGGACCCTGCTGGACTTCGCCATCTGGAGCGCGGGCGGCGTCACCGTCCCCGTGTACGAGACCAGCTCCCCCGAGCAGATCTCCTGGATCCTCGGCGACTCCGGCGCCGTCGCCTGCCTCGTGGAGACCGACGCGCACACGGCCGCCGTCGAGTCCGTCCGCGACCGGCTGCCCGCGCTGCGCGAGGTGTGGCAGATCGAGCCCGCCGCCTCGGGGGACGAGGCCGCCGTCGAGAGGCTCGCCGCCCTCGGCGCCCAGATCACCGACGAGACGGTGGAGGAGCGCAGCTCCGTCGCCGACGCCGACTCGCCGGCCACCCTCGTCTACACCTCCGGCACCACGGGCCGCCCCAAGGGCTGTGTGCTCACCCACCGCAGCTTCTTCGCCGAGTGCGGCAACGTCGTCGAACGGCTGCGCCCGATGTTCCAGCCGGGCGAGGGCTCGGTGCTGCTGTTCCTGCCCGTCGCCCACGTCTTCGGCCGTCTGGTCCAGGTCGCCGCCGTGATGGCGCCCATCAAACTCGGCCACGTGTCCGACCTGAAGACCCTCACCGACGAACTCGGCGCCTTCCGGCCCACGATGGTGCTGGGGGTGCCCCGCGTCTTCGAGAAGGTCTTCAACTCCGCCCGCGCCCAGGCGGTCGCCGGCGGCAAGGGCAAGATCTTCGACAAGGCCGCCGAGGTCGCCGGCGCCTACAGCCGCGCCCTGGACGACCCGGAGGGGCCCTCCCTCAAGCTCAAATTCCAGCACCGGGTCTTCGACAAGCTGGTCTACAGCAAGCTGCGCGCCGTCCTCGGCGGCCGGGCCACCCACGCCATCTCCGGCGGCGCCCCGCTGGGCGAGCGGCTCGGCCACTTCTTCCGCGGCGTCGGCTTCACCGTGCTGGAGGGCTACGGGCTGACCGAGTCCTGCGCCGCGACGGCCTTCAACCCCTACGACCGGCCCAAGATCGGCACCGTGGGCCAGCCGCTGCCCGGCTCGGTCATCCGGATCGCCGACGACGGCGAGGTCCTGCTGCACGGCGAGCACCTGTTCACAGGATATTGGAACAATCCGCAGGCCAGTGAGGAGTCGCTGGCCGAAGGCTGGTTCCACACCGGCGACCTCGGCACCCTCGACCCCGACGGCTATCTGGCGATCACCGGGCGCAAGAAGGAGATCCTGGTGACGGCGGGCGGCAAGAACGTCGCCCCCGCCGTCATCGAGGACCGCATCCGCGGCCACGCGCTCGTCGCCGAGTGCATGGTCGTCGGCGACGGGCGCCCCTTCGTCGGCGCGCTGCTGACCGTGGACGAGGAGTTCTTGCCCCGCTGGGCCGCCGAGCACGGCAAGCAGCAGCTCAGCCACGAGGAGCTGCTCGTCGACGCCGATCTCCTCGCCGCGCTGCAGACCGCCATCGACGAGGGCAACAGCGCCGTCTCCAAGGCCGAGTCGGTCCGCAAGTTCCGCGTGCTGCGCGAGCAGTTCACCGAGGAGTCCGGCCACGTCACCCCCTCCCTCAAGCTCAAGCGGGGCGTGGTGGCCAAGGACTTCGCCGACGAGATAGAGGCCATCTACGCCGGATAGGGCGCCGACCGGCCGCCCGCCCCGTGCGAGGCCCCCGCCCCGTCCGCGGCATCCGCCGCGTCCGCGTCCAACAGGTTCACCAGCGCGGTGACCGCCGCCCGCGCGGCGGCCATCGACTCGGCGGCCGCGGGCCGCAGCGGGGCGAGGCCGGGAATGTCCCACGCCCTGGTCATCTCGGCCGTGACGACGTGCAGGTGCTCCGCGGCCACGCCGCGGTCGGTGAAGTAGCCCCGCAGATACGGCGTGAGGAAGTCCAGCCCCTCCTTCGGTGCCCCGGGACCGTAGCCGCCGCCGTGCGCGGTGACCAGCACGACCCGGGTGTGCCGCAGCGCGCTGCCGCCCGTGCGCGGATCGGTGAAGGCCCCAGGGAAGTTGACCCGGTCGATCCACGCCTTCAGCGTCGCGGGCGCCGTCAGGTTGTACATGGGCACGCCGAGCAGCAGGGTGTCCGCCGCCAGCACCTCGCGCAGGAGGGGCAGCGTCAGGCGCCACTCGGCCTGCTCGTCGGCGTCCCGGGCCAGCGACGCGACCCGCTCCACGGGGACGGTGCCGCCGCGCTCCGCCCGGTACCCGAGCCGGGCGTACGCGGCCGTCAGGTGCGGCACGGGGTCGGCCGCCAGGTCGCGGTAGCGGTAGTGCGCGTCCGGATGCCGCTCGCGCCATCCCGCGGCGAACAGTGCGGTGAGCCCTCTGCTGACGGAGACGTCGGCCGCGGCCGCGCTCGCGTCCAGATGCAGCAGAGATCCGCGCGCCGCGCGCTCACTCGTCATGGGACCTCTCTCCTCGTCACGTTGTCCTGGTGCGCTACGTCGAGACAGGTGACGGACCGCGTGGGAGAAAGGTGACCGATGGACGAGCTGACCGAGCTGGCCGCACGCTTCGAGGAGCGCCGCGGCCTGCTGCGCGCCGTCGCCTACCGGATGCTGGGCTCGCCCGGCGAGGCCGAGGACGCCGTGCAGGAGACGTGGCTGAGGCTGAGCGGCGCCGACGTGGGCGCCGTGCAGAACCTGACCGCCTGGCTGCGGACGGTCGTCTCCCGCGTCTGTCTCGACATGCTGCGGGCCCGCCGCGCACGCCCCGAGGACCCCGTGGGTTTCAGCGCGCCGGACAGCGCCGAGGCGGCCGGGTCCGACGAGGAGGTGCTGCTGGCCGACTCCGTCGGCAGTGCGCTGCTCGTGGTGCTGGACGCGCTCGGGCCCGAGGAGCGGGTCGCGTTCGTGCTGCACGACCTGTTCGCCGTGCCCTTCGCGCAGATCGCGCCGCTGGTCGAGCGCTCCCCCGTCGCCACGAAGAAGCTCGCCAGCCGTGCCCGGCAGCGGGTGCGGGGCACGCCCGCCGTGCCCGCCGCACACCTGGGCGAGCAGCGGGCGGTGGTGGAGGCGTTCTTGTCCGCCGCACGCGGCGGCGACCTCGGCGGGCTGCTGGCGGTACTCGCCCCTGACGTGGTGCGGCGTGCCGACGAGGCCGCGCTGCCGCCGGGGGCCGCGGCGCTGGTGCGGGGCGCGGACGCCGTCGCGCGGGGAACGGTGCTGCTGGGCCGGCGGGCGCGGTACGCGCAGGCGGCGCTGGTGGACGGGGCCGTGGGGGCCGTCGTGGCCCCCGGCGGCACGCTGCTGCTCGTCCTCACCTTCGACTTCGCGGACGACGGCCGGATCGCGGCGTACGACGTGCTCGCGGACCCGGCGCGGCTGGCGGGCCTGGAGCTGGCCGTGCCAGGACCCGTGGTGCCCGTCGCGGGCGCGGGCTCACAGCAGGGCGCGTAGCTTGTCCGCCAGCAGGTCCCAGCGCCAGCGCTCCTCCACCCACCGGCGGCCGCGGGCACCCATGCGGGCCCGCAGCTCGGGGTCGCGCAGCAGTGCGACGAGGCGGTCGGCGGTCTCCTCGGGCGCGCCGCCGCGCACCACCCAGCCCGTCTCGCCGTCGAGCACCGCGTCGGGCGCCCCGCCCGAGTCCCCCGCGACGACGGGCAGGCCGGTGGCGGAGGCCTCCAGGTAGACGATGCCGAGGCCCTCGACGTCGAGTCCGCCGCGCCGGGTGCGGCAGGGCATGGCGAAGACGTCACCCGCCCCGTAGTGCGCGGGCAGCTCCTCCCACGCGACGGGCCCGGTGAAGCGCACCGCGTCGGTCAGGCCGTGGGAGGCGGCGCGCTTCTCCAGGTCGGCGCGGTGGGGGCCACCGCCGACGATGAGCAGCACGGCCCCCGGCACGGCGGCCAGCACCCGCGGCATGGCGTCGATCAGCGTGTCCTGGCCCTTGCGCGGCACCAGCCGCGAGACGCACACGACGACGGGCCGGTCGGTCAGCCCCAGCCGGGCGCGGACCGCGCCGCCCCCGGAGTCGGGATGGAAGGTCTTCTCATCGACGCCCGGCGGCAGCTGCACCATCCGGGCGGCCGCCTGGCGCGTGAGGGCGGACGCGATCCGGCTGCGGGTGTACTCGCCCAGGTAGGTGAGGGTGTCGGTGCCCTCGCCGATCCGCCGCAGCAGGGTGCGGGCCGCGGGGAGCTGGGCCCAGCCGGCCTCGTGCCCGTGCGTGGTCGCCACGATGCGTTCAGCCCCCGCCCTGCGCAGCGCGGGCGCCATCAGGCCGAGGGGCGCGGCGGCACCGAACCACACGGAGCGGCATCCGTGCTCTTGCAGCAGCGAGACGGCACGCTTGGTGACGCGCGGAGTGGGCAGCAGCATCGTCGTGCGGTCGCGCACGACCGTGAACGGCTGCTCCGCGTCGAACGCCGCGGTGGCCTCCGCACCTTCCCGGCCCCGCTTCCACGTCGAGGCGTAGACCACGACCTGGGACGGGTCCAGGCGCAGCGCCATGCTGTGCAGGAAGGCCTGGATGCCGCCGGGACGGGGCGGGAAGTCGTTGGTGACGATGAGGGTCTTGTGCATCGCCGCCGACAGTACCGCGCGCGGGCGCGCGGGCCGTTGGCGCGGGCGCGGGCGGGCACAGCGAGGGAATGGGCAGGATGCGCGGCGGGACGACGACGCCGGGAACACCGAAACCACCGAGGGCGCAGCGGGTGCCGGGGATGCCGGGGACGCCGGGGACACAGCGGCGTGGCGTGGTGGCGCCCTCGGTGGTCTGGGTGGCCACCCGGGCGGTGCTGCTGGCCTTCGTGTGCAAGGTCTTCACGGTGCCCGGCGGCATGGACATCACCTCAGACGTCTCGGTGATCTATCACGGCTGGTTCGAGCAGCTGAGCACCGGCGCGTTCCCCTCCCAGGACGTGACCTGGCAGTACCCGCCGGCCGCAGCGCTCGTCATCCTCTCCCCCGGGCTGCTGGCCGGCCTGCTGGACTACGCCTCCGCCTTCTTCGTACTGGCCTGCGCCGCCGACGCCGCGGTCCTCGCACTGCTCCTGTACACCGTCCGGCACCGCAACCCGCGCGACGCCCGCGCCGACCCCGCCTCACCCCGCCACCGGGCCGGCGTGTGGGCGTGGGTGGCCGGAGTGCCGCTGCTGGGCCCGACCGCGTACGCCCGCTACGACCTGATGGTGACCGCCCTCGCCGTGGCCGCGCTGCTGGCCGCCGCCCGCCACCCCCGGATGTGCGGGATGCTGGCCGGTCTCGGCGCGATGGTGAAGGTGTGGCCGGTGCTGCTGCTGCTCGGCACCCGGCGCGGCCGCACCACCCGCACCGTCTGGCTCACCGCGCTGGCGACCGCAGTGGTGCTGGCCGCCGGGTTCGCGGCCACCATGCCCGGCTCCCTGGACTTCCTGGCCGGACAGCGCGGCCGTGGCACCGAGGTGGAGTCGGTCGGCTCCCTGGCGCTGCACGCGGCCCGGTACTTCTCCGACTGGGACGGCCAGGTACTGCTGCGGTACGGCTCGATGGAGTTCGTCGGATCCGGGGTGTGGCTGGTGACCGACGCGGCCATGGTCGTGACCGGGGCGTGCTTCGGCTGGCTGCTGCTGTGGCGGCTGCGGGCGCGCACCTGGGCGCCGGACACCCTGGCACAGGCGTCGCTGGCCGCCGTGCTGGTCTTCGTCGTCACCAGCAGGGTGCTCTCTCCGCAGTACCTGATCTGGCTGGTCGGACTGGCCGCCGTCTGCCTCACCCTGCGCACCGGCCGCCAGGCGCTGCCCGCCTGGCTGGTGCTGGCGGCGACGGGGCTGACCCAGCTGGAGTTCCCCGTCTGGTTCACCGACGTGGTCACCAGCGAGGGCCCCGGCCTGCTGGTGCTGGCGGTCCGCAACGCGCTGCTGGTGGCCGCCGCCGTACTCGCCTGCGCGCGGCTGTGGCGTACGACGGTGACCGGACCGCGGAAGGACCGGCACGGCGGCCGGGACGACGGGGAGGGCCAGGACGACGGCGGCGCGGACCGGGACGGCACGGACGGTGCCAGGGGCGGCGCCCTGCCGGGGATGCGCGGCCCCGACGGGGTGCCGCCGCTCAGCCCCGGGACGGGCCCCGGCCCAGCTGCGCCGTCACATACGCCCGCCACCGGTCGGTGAACTGCTCCCGGCTCACCCCCAGCACCGAGCGCAGCGCCGCGTCCCGTCCCGCGCTCTCGCCGCCGTCCTCGCGGCCCGCCCGGTCGTAGAGCGCGACGAGCGCGTCCGCGCCCCACTCCTCGGCGACCATCCGGCAGGCCAGCCAGCCGCCCTCGTAGGCGCGGGCCAGGCGGGTGGGGTCGTTGTCGAAGCGGAAGTCCTCCTCGGTGGGCAGCGCCCGCAGCGGCGAGGACCCGCCACGGCCCGCGTCCAGATCGTCCACCGCACGGGCGAGTTCGGGCGCCGCCCGGCGCGGCGTGAGCTTCGCGCTGCGGTAGCCCGCCCAGTCGGCGATGCCCTCGGAGAGCCACATCGGCGTCGCGCCGGTGGTCTGCCGCCGGGTCGCCACATGGGTGGTCTCGTGCGTCAGGACCACCTGCCTGCCCTGCTCACTGAGCTCGGCGAACGCCCGCGGGTTGACGACGATGCGGTCGGCGGGCGCGTCCCCCTCCCCGGTCCCGTCCTGCGCCTCACCCGTGGTGACGGCCGCGATCCCCTCATAGGAGGAGGCGGGCGACCTCAGCAGGCGGCCCATCGCCTCGGTGGAGGACGGCGCCTGGAGCACCGTCCTGCGGGTCCAGCCGCGCGGCCACGTCCCCGCGACCGCGGGCACCGCGCGGTCGGCGGCGTCCGCGAGGGCGCGCAGCGCCGACCGCTTACGTCCCACGCCCAGCACGAGAGAGTGCTCGCCGCGCACGACGGTCACCGTGCCCTGCTCCCACAGCTGGGTGGTGCTGCCGGACGCCTCCCGGGCCAGGCGCCAGCCGCCGTCCCGCCGCACGAAGCGCAGCCGCTCGGTGTCGGTGGTGGCGACCCGGTCGTACCCGGCCAGGCGGTAGCGCAGCCGGGCCCGGACGGTGGCCTCGTCGCCGTCGCGCCTGACGTCCGCCACCCGGTAGCCCCACTCCCCCAGCGGGAGCCTGCGCAGGTTGGCGTAGACCCGCCGCTGCTCGGCGCGGTAGCGGTCGGCGTGCGGGTCGAGCGCGGCCAGATAGCCGGCCCTGTCGCCCTCGCGCACGGCGGCGGCCTGCCCGTCCAGGACGGCCTGGAAGGGGCGGGCATCGCCACCGTCGCCTCCCGCGTCGCCGACGGCCGGGGCGCAGGCGCCGAGCACGCACACCAGTACCGGCACGAGCCCCCGGCGGGCTGCGCGCCCGCCGGGGGCACCGTGTCGCCTGTTCACCCCACCGAGGGTACGGGCGCCAGGGCCCCGCGGCCGGTGGGCCGCGGGGCCCCGGCGGTCGAGGGGGCCGCCGGTGGGTCAGCGGGCCGGTGGGGCGATGGGCCGGTCGGCGGAGCGGGTAGGCGACGGGCCGGCGAGCCAGTCGGCCGATGGACCGGTGGAGCGGTGGGCCAGTCGGTCGCTGGACCGGTGAGCCGCCGGTGGTCGAGCGGTCGGTGAGCCGGTCGGCCGCTGGACCGGCGGGGCGGTGGGGCGAAGCGGACGGTGGGCCGACAGCGGGTACCGACAGACCGGTCGGCCGACGGGCCGGTGGGCCGGTCGGTTGGCGTAGCGGGTGCCGACGGGTCGGTCAGCCGGTCGGCCAGCAGAGCGGGTGCCGATGGGCCGGTGAGCCAGTCGGCCGCCAGGCCGACGCAGCAGGTGCCGCCAGGCCGGCGCAGCAGGTGCCGCCAGGCCGGCGCAGCGGGTGCCGGTGGGCCGGTCGGCTGCTGGGCCGGTGCGGTCCGTGGGGCGGTCAGGGTCTGGTGACGGAGGAGATCGGCATCATGCCCACCGGGTCGTAGCGCACCGGGGCCCCGGGGTGCGGGGCGTGCACGACCTGTCCGTTGCCCATGTACATCGCCACATGGCTGGCGTCGTCCCGGTAGACGATCAGGTCGCCGGGGCGGGCCTCGCCCAGCGGAACCTGGCGGCCCGCCGAACGCTGCGCCTGCGACGTGCGCGGGATCGAGGTTCCCGCCTGCGCGTACGCCCACTGCGTCAGCCCCGAGCAGTCGAACGAGCTCGGCCCGGCCGCACCCCACACGTACGGGCGGCCGACGGCGGACCTCGCGGCGGCGGCCGCGGCGGCGGCACGGCCCGAGGAGGCCTTGGCCCCGCCGGAACCCACCTTCGGGCCGCCGTCGTCGCCGCGCCCGCCCCTGGAGGCGCGCTCGCGCTCGGCGCGCTCCTGCGCGGTGAGCCGGCCCAGGAGCCGCTTGGCGGCCGAGAGCTTCTTGCGGACGCTCTTCTTCTGCCGGCTGAGCGCGTCCTGCAACCCGTCGAGCTGCTCGACCTTCCCCGCGGCCTCGGTGCGCTGCTGTCCGAGATTCCGCTGGGCCGTCTGCAACTGGCGCAGCTTGAGCATCTGGCGGCTGCCGATCCGGTCGAGGGTGGCGGCCTTGTCGAGATAGCCCTCGGGGTCGGAGGTGAGCATCAGCGTCAGCGCCGGGTCGATGCCTCCCGAGCGGTACTGGGCGCCCGCGAGGCCGCCGAGCGTGTCGCGCAGCCGGTTGACCTTCGACTGGCCGCGCGCGATGGCGTCCTGCGCCTCGGAGACCTGTTCGCGCAGCTTGCCGGCGCGCTCCGCCACCCCGTTGTACTTCTCGGTGGCGACCTCCGCCTGCTCGTAGAGGCCGTCGATACGGGCGTTGACGCTCTTGGCGGACGGTTTGTCGGCGCCGGGGTCAGCGCCCGCGGGCGCGGGCGTGAGCGCGGCCGCCGCACCCGCGGCAGCGGCCGACAGCACGGTGACCCGCGCGGTCCAGCCCTGCGCGGGCGGCGAGGTACGTCGAGGGGACCGGTGGGATGCCACTGGAGGACGCGTTCCTTCCGCTAGGCGACGTGCGCCCGCAGAATGTAGCCGTGCCCTCACGGACGGCAAAGGACCGCTCACGGCCGGTAAGTCCTGGCGCGCGGTGCGGCGTTCGGCGATCACGCAGGTCACCGGGGTGGCCCCCGGGTCATCCGCAACCGGAGGCTTTCACCCGTACGAAGGACGTTTAGCGGTCATCACACTGGCTGTTGATCGTGGGGCGGCCGGTGCCGTCCCGCCGCTCGCGCCACCCGCGTACGGGCCGGGCCCGTCACCCGCGAGCGAGCCGGAGACCTCAGCCCACCCGGACGCCGTACTGGAAGGGCATGTTGCCCATCGCCTCGAAGCGCACCGAGGCGCCCGGCTTCGGCGCGTGCAGCACCTGCCCGTTGCCGGCGTAGAGACCGATGTGGTGCAGGTCGCCGTAGAAGAGGACCAAGTCGCCCGGCTTGAGGGCGCTCTGGCTGGCGATCCGGGTGCCGGCGCTCGCCTGCGCCTGGGAGGTCCGCGGCAGCGAGACGCCCGCCTGCTGGTACGCCCAGGACGTCAGCCCCGAGCAGTCGAACGAGCTCGGCCCGGTGGCGCCCCACACGTAGGGGCTGCCTATCTTCGTCTTGGCGGCGGCCAGCGCGGCGGCGGCGCGGCCCGAACCGGGCTTCACGTCGCCGAGGTCGGCACGGTCGCTGGAGGCGCGGTCCGCGCGCTTCTGCTTCGCGGCGAGCTTCGCCTTCTCCTTGGCGGTCAGCGAGTTGAGGAGCGTCTGGGCCTCGGAGAGCTTGCCCTGGATCTCCTTCTTCTTCTTGCCGAGCGCCGTGCGCGTGCTGGAGAGGTCCTTCAGCTTCCCGGAGGCCTCCTTGCGCTGCTGCGCGAGGCTCCGCTGCTTGCCCTGGATCTTCTTCAGCGCGGTGGTCTGCTTGGTGCTCAACTGGTCCATGGCCGAGGCCTTGTCCAGGTAGTTGTCCGGGTCGGACGAGAGGAAGAGCTGCAGCGACGGGTCGATACCGCCCGTGCGGTACTGCGCGGTGGCGACGGAACCGAGCTGGTTGCGCATCTTGTTGAGCTGGCCCTGGCCGCGCGCGACGCTGTCCTGGAGGTTCTCGACCTCCGTGGAGAGCTTGGACTGCTTCTCCTTGGCGCCGTTGTACTTCTCGGTGGCGGCCTCGGCGTCCTCGTAGAGCTTGTCGACCTTCTCCTTGACGCTCTTCTTGGAGGTCTGCGGGTCGGCGTGTGCCGCCTGGGAGGTGAGGGCGACGGCCGCGGCGGCGGTCATGGTGAGGACACTGACGCGAGCGCGGTTCGGCTGCTTGGGACGACGGTGGGACGCCACTGGGGCGAGCTCCTTCTTCCTCTCAGCCGCCTGCCGGTCGGTCAGTTCCGGCTCCGCGTCGCCGGACCGCGCCACCTGAGAGGGGCGGCGGTCTCAACTCGACGGAACGAGGCGGTCCTCCGCCGTCACCCCGGATAGGTGATCACCCGAGCGGAGGTTCGAGGCCAGAGATTAGCCACGCGTAGTGATCGGATCAAATCCCTCCAGAAAAAAGATGACTCGCGGCCGCATTCTTTACCCGGATCCCACTCAGGGCGAGCACGGCCTCACGCTTCGCACACGTGACAGAGCGAGGGGCCGTGGTGGAGGCCACACACAAAGGCCCGGACCGTGTCCGTTCGCGGGCGGTTGGCGGTTCGGCAGGCACGCGAGGCGCGTGAGGAGCGCGGAGCGATGCCTGCGTGCGCGGCGAGGCGCTTGAGACGCACGGACGGACTCCCGAGGCGCGCGCGAGCGCTCTACGTGTGCGTGAGTGCTTCACGTGCGCGTGAACGCTCTACGTACGCGTGAGTGCCCTACGTGCGCCTGAGTGCCCTACGTACGCGTGAGTGCCCTACGTGCGCGCGAGGCGCTTGAGGAGCAGAGTCGCCGCCACGGGCCTGGCGCCGGCGGCCGCACAACCGTCCGCCACCTCGCGGTCGCTGGAGACCACCACGACAGGGCGGCCAGGCGGCTCGGCGCGCACCAGCCGGCGGATCAGCTCGTCCGCCGTCTGGCCCGGCTTGGAGAAGAGCACCCGCACCCCGCGCGGCGGTGCCAGCAGCACAGGCGCCGCGAGCTCAGCGCCGTCGAACACGCAGGTGACCTCCGCGTTCGACTGGGCCGCCAGCCCGGCCAGGCCGCCCAGCAGCCGCAGCCGCTGCTTCTCCAGCGGCATCGCGGGATAGCCGGTCTTGGTGACGTTGTAGCCGTCCACCACCAGATGCGCCTGAGGCAGCGCCAGCAACTGGTCGAGCAGGGCGGGATCCGTCGCCGACAGCGCCCTGGCCGCGACGTCCTTGGGTGACATCCGGCCCGGCTCCACCGCCTCGACGGTGTCGGCCGGACGCGACTCGGACGGCGGCAGCGCCAACTCCCTGCGCAGCCCCTGGGCCGCGTCCAGCACCGTGTCCAGCAGCAGCCGCACCCGCATGTCCTCGACGCTGCGGCCCTCACGCGCCGCACGGCGCTGCGCCTCCAGCGCCGACTCGCTCTCCGCCAGCCGGGACTTCAGGCGCCGCACCTCACTGTCGGAGGCCGCCTTGTCGGCGCCCGCGGCCGACCGCGCCGCCTCCAGCTCGGACTGCGCCCTGCGCAGCGCGGCCTCGCCGCGGCGCACGTCCGCCTGGGCGCTGCGGAGCCTGCGCTGGGTACCGTCGAGCTCCTTACGCAGCGCCTCCACGTCACGCCGCGCCCGCTCCGCGTCGTCGCGCGCGGCGCTCCTGGCGTGGGAGAGCTCCTCGCGCAGCCTGGTCAGCTCCCGCTGCACCTCCTCGCCCGCCCGCTCCGCCTGCGCCCGCTGGGCCTCCTCGCCCGCGGCGGCGACCAGCTTCGCCCATCCGGCGGGCCGCAGGACGTAGCCGACGGCGGCCACGTCGACCGGGTCGGCGGCCGGGGGCGGGGCGCCCTCGTCCAGCGCGCCCGCCAGCTCGGGCAGCTGCTCGCGCAGCCGGGAGGCGATCCGCTGCCGGAAGACGGCGTCCGACTCCAGGGCCGCCGCCATGGCGTTGCCGCCGAACTTGACGCGGCGCTGCGGGGTGAAGCGCGCGTACTGCCGCAGCGGGGGCGGCAGTTGTGCGACGGTCAGTCCGCCCAGCGCGTCGCCGGTGAACGCGACGACGCGCCGGCGCACCTTCTCCGGCAGTGGCCGCTCCAGCCCCTCGGAGTCCGCGTCACGTCCGTCGGGGCCGCTGTGCGGTTGAGGGCCCGTGTGCTGAGGGCCCGCGTCAGGACCGGTCGGCCCCGGGGGCGCGTCGGCAGCCTTCGTCGGCCGCCGA
This sequence comes from Streptomyces tubbatahanensis, assembly GCF_022699385.1. Classification (NCBI taxonomy): domain Bacteria; kingdom Bacillati; phylum Actinomycetota; class Actinomycetes; order Kitasatosporales; family Streptomycetaceae; genus Streptomyces; species Streptomyces tubbatahanensis. The sequence goes on from NZ_CP093846.1 coordinate 2,048,055, forward strand.
GGCTCGCCGCCCGTCCGTTCCTCCACCGGTCACACCTGCCGTCTCAAGCCCTGATTCCTCGAGCCCTGTCCTGTCCGAGCCCTACACCTGAGCGCTGGGCCGGTCCACCAGTTCGATCTGGTCCACGGCGTTGCACCATCGGCAGCGCACGGACTCGATGGTCTCACTGAGCACCTCGCGCTCCTCCACCTTCGGCGCTCCGGCCAGGTCCAGATGGACGTACTCCACCACCTTGCTGGACCGGGTCACATCGAACCGGGTCAGATTGCCGCACAGGGTGCAGCGCCAGCGGGTCTCGTCCGTGGGCGTGGGGACCGCCATCGTCGTGAGTCCTCGATTCTTGAGGTCGGTGTTCCTTGGGGTCGGGCCGGTCGGTGTGCGCGTTTCCGCCTTCCGTGCGCTCTCGTGGACACGTCACGGACATGCGGGAGGGCGTCACGTGCCGTCAACCCTACGGCCTGGGGCCGTCCGCGTGCCCGTGCGTGTGTCGAGGAGCATGCCCAGCGAGCGAGCCGTCATGATCCCGTCATGGACGGCACCGACGGCACCGAACGCGCCGCCGCCGCGCCCCGGGGCCGCGGCGCAGGGCCGCGCCCCCTCGTGACGTACGCCCTGATCTGCTGCTGCGGCCTGCTCTTCCTGATCGGCCCTGCCTCCGGGCTCGTCCCGGCCTACGGCACGGGGCGGGCACTCGCGCAGGCGCAGTCCGGCTACTTCGACCGGTGGGGCGTGGTGCCCCGCGCGCTGCTGAGCGGCGCCGCACGCCCGCTGCTGACCCCTGTGACCGCGCTGTTCCTGCACGGCAACTGGCTCCACCTGCTCGGGAACCTGCTGTTCCTCCGCGTCTTCGGCAAGGCGGTCGAGCAGCGCATGGGCCCGGTGCGCTTCGCCCTCCTCTATCTGAGCGCCGGCTACGTGGCCATGCTCTGCTACGCGGCGGCGCACCCGGACTCGGGCCAGTCGCTGGTCGGCGCCTCGGGAGCGGTCTCCGCCGTGCTGGGCGCCTTCTTGTACCTGTATCCGCGCACCAGGGTCACCAGCGTCTTCCCCTTCCTCTTCTTCCTCCCGCTGCGCTTCCCCGCCTGGGTGGTGCTCCTCTTCTGGCTCACCCTCCAGTGGCTGGCCACGTGCCAGGACGAGGGCGGCCCGGGCGTCGCCTACCTCGTGCATGTGGTCGGTTTCACGCTGGGCTTCCTCCTCGTCTGGCTGAGCTACCGCCGGGCTACAGTGACCGGGCCAACCCCGGCGTGCGAGGGAGAGACCAAGCCGTGATCACATCGATCGTCCTCATCCGGACGAGCACCGAGCGCATCCCCGAGATCGCCGAGCAGATCGCCGCCATCGACGGCGTCAGCGAGGTCTACTCCGTGACCGGTGCCCACGACCTGATCGCCATGGTCCGCGTCGCCGAGCACGACGACCTCGCCGACATCATCCCCGGCCGCATCAGCAAGGTCCCCGGCGTCCAGTCCACCGAGACCCACATCGCCTTCCGCACCTACTCCCAGCACGACCTGGAGACGGCCTTCGCCATCGGCCTGGACTCCTGAGCCGGACGCTCGAAGGCAACCGGGTCCCGGCAGTGCCGCACGCCGGCGTGCGCGGGTGGTGGTGAAAGACTTCTCCCGTGACGTCGGAGGGGCTGCGGGTGCGGTGGCGGTCGGTGCCGCGGTGGGGGCGGTGGGTGGCGGCGGGTTATCTGGCGGGGTTCTCGGAAGGGGGCTGCGCCCACCTGTTCGACCTGCTGCGGGGCGGTATCCACGTGTACGCCCCGATCGCGGCCGTGCCGTGGCAGGTGTTCTTCGTGGGACTCGTGGTGCTGGACCCGCTCGTGGTCGTCCTCGTCGCGGGGGCGCGCGCTGCCGGGGTGTGGCTGGCGGGGGCGGTGATGACCGCGGACGTGGTGGCGAACTGGGTGGTGGACTGGCAGTGGGTACGCGAGGACCCGGGCTGGGCGCTGCGGCCCGTGGGGCTGCTGCCGATCACGCTGTTCGGGGTGTTCGTGCTGGTGACGTGCGCACCCTTGGCGGGGGCGGTGGAATCGGGTGGCCGCGTGCGTGCGGGCGTCGGTAGCGTGCCGGAATGAGTAGGCAGGGGACGGCGGAGAAGGCGACGACCACGCTGTGGCGGCCCACGGGCCCGAAGGAGCTGGAGCTGGTACGGGGGTCGGGCTGGCGTGCGTGGCCCGCGCGGCTGCCCCAGCAGCCGTTCTTCTACCCCGTACTGAACGAGGACTACGCGATCCGCATCGCCCGCGACTGGAACGTCAAGCACGACGGGGCGGGCTATGTGACGCGCTTCGCCGTCGAGTCGGCTTTCCTCGCCCGGTATCCCGTGCGGCAGGCGGGTGGCGAGACGATCCTCGAACTGTGGGTGCCCGCCGAGGAGCTGGAGGAGTTCAACGCGCACCTCGTGGGGCCGATCGAGCTCGTGCACGAGTTCCGCTGACGGGCCTGGAATCCTCGGCTCATGTGGCGCGAGAGGATACTGGCCCTCGACGCCGGAGCCGTGCCTGCGGCTCCCGCGACCGAACGGGCGCTCGCCGAGATCCCGCGGGCCCTCGGGCAGCCGCTGCCCGAGGCGCTCGCCGCGCTGTTGCGGGAGTGTGACGGCGTACGCGGCGAGGACGGCACGGACGTGGTGTGGAGCGCCGCGCGGATCGCGGCCGACAACGCCGCGTTCCGCTCCTCGCCCGAGTTCGCCGGGCTCTACATGCCGTTCGAGCCGCTGCTGTTCTTCGGTGACGACGGGGGCGGCGACCAGTTCGCTTTCGTGCGGGTGCCGAGGCGGGAGGAGGACGTGTTCGTCTGGGAACACGAGACCGACTCGCGCACGTGGACGGCGGCAGGGCTGGACGGCTACCTGCGCCGGGCGCTGGGCGGTTAGGGCCTTCCGCCGGAACCCTGCGGGTCTCGGAGGTCCCGGCCGGCCGCGTCGCCCTCGCCCGGGTCCCCCATGTCCCGCAGGAACGCCGCGCCCGCCGGGGTGAGCCGGGTGGCGCTCCACACCAGGCGCTCCTCGCGGCGGGGTCCCTCGCGGACCGGCAGAACGCGCAGCCCGGCCAGCTGGGAGACGAAGGCCGAGGGGAGCATGGCGACGGCCATGCCGTTGCGGACGAGGGCGGCGAGGAACTCCCAGTGGGAGGCCTCGAAGGCCACGTCGCGGTGGAGTCCCGCGGCGGCGAAGGCCTCCTCGGTCTGGGCACGGGCGTGGCTGCCGGCGGCGAAGTCGACGAAGGTCTCCTCGGCGAGGCGGGCCAGCTCCAAAGGTCCGGCCGCGCCCTCCTCCTCCAGCGGATGCCCCGGGGCGACCATGACGACGTGCCGGTCGCGCACCAGGGTGCGCGACCGTACGCCCTTCGCCTGGAAGGACGGGGTCACTCCGAGGAAGGCGAGGTCGAGGGTGCCGCGCCTGACCTGTTCCGCCAGCAGTTCGCTGCGGCTCGACGTCAGGCTGATGCGCACCTGCGGATAGCGCTGGTGGTAGTCGCGCAGCAGCCGGGGCAGGTCGACGGAGGCGATGGTGCTGATGGCGCCGAGCGCGAGGGTGCCGCGGATCTCGCCGGTGGCCGCGGCGACCTCGGCGGCGGCGCGTTCGGCCGCCTCCAGTGACTGCCGCGCCGCGGGCAGGAACGCCTCACCTGCGGGGGTGAGCCGCACGCTCCTGCTCGTGCGCTCGAACAGCCGCGCGCCCAATTCCTTCTCCAGCTTGGCGATCTGGTGGCTGAGCGCGGACTGGACGACGTGGCAGCGCTCGGCGGCCCGGGTGAAGCCGCCGGTGTCGGCGACGGCGGCGACGTAGCGCAGCTGCTGGAGTTCCATGCGGGCAAGCCTAGGAACATCCATCTCGTTTCGCGATCGTTGGCATGACGAGGATGTGTTGGACTCATCGACAACGGCGGCCGCAGCCTGGGCACATGACCGACACCGCACCCCGGCCCTGGGCCGGCACGGCGCCCGCGACCTCACGAGAGGACCCCCGCGAGCACACCCCGCCGACGCCCCGCCGCGCCCTGCTGCTCCTGATGGCCGTCGCCACCGGACTCTCCTGCGCGGGCAACTACTTCGCCCAGCCGCTCCTCGACCTCATCACCCGCGACCTGCACGTCAGCGCCACCCTGGCGGGGTTCGTGGTGACCGCCTCGCAGGCCGGCTACGCGCTCGGCCTGCTGCTGATCGTCCCGCTCGGCGACGTGCTCGACCGGCGCCGCCTCGCCGTCGGACTGCTGGCGGCGACCGCGGTCTTCCTCGCGTGCACGTCCGCGGCTCCCACGGGAGCGCTGCTGCTCGCGGGCACCGTCGCCGTCGCGCTGACGGCGGTGGGCGCCCAGGTCGTCGTCGGGTACGCGGCCGCCCTCGTGCCGGACGAGGCGCGCGGGCGTGCGGTGGCCACCGTGATGTCCGGCGTGCTGCTGGGCGGGCTGCTGGCCCGCACCGTCTCGGGGGTGCTGGCCGGACTGGGCGGCTGGCGCACCGTCTACTGGGTCAGCGCGATACCAGTGGCCGTGATGGCGTTCCTCCTGCACCGTCACCTGCCGCGCGTACCGTCCACCGCCCGGCTGTCGTATCCGGCGCTGCTGCGCTCCTCGCTCTCCCTGCTGCGCGCGGAGCCGCTGCTGCGCTGGCGGTCGGCGATCGGCGCCCTGTCCCTGGCGGCCTACAGCGTGCAGCTGACCGCGCTGACGTTTCTGCTGGCCGGGCCGCCCTTCGGCTGGTCGGAGTCGCGGATCGGGCTGTTCGGGCTCCTCGGTGTGGTCGGGGTGGTGACGATGACCTTCGCGGGGCGGCTCAACGACCGGGGACTCGTGCAGTACGTGACCGGGTGCGGCATCGCGACGCTGGGCGGCGGCTGGCTGCTGCTCCTGGCCGGCGGACGGTCGCTGCTGTGGCTGGCGGTGGGCATCGTCGCGCTGAACGTCGGACAGCAGGCCGTCCTCAACAGCAGTCAGACGGTGCTCTACGCGCTGCGCCCCGAGGCCCGCAACCGCCTCAACTCCGTCTTCATGACCAGCTTCTTCATCGGCGGCGCCACGGGTTCGGCGCTGACCGCCCTGGTGTGGGCGCGCGCCGGCTGGAGCGGGGTGTGCCTGCTGGGCGCGGGGCTCGCGGCGGCCGCGCTGGCGGTGTGGGGCCTGGAGCGGCTCAGCACCGCGCACTTGAGCTCACACTGACGTCAAATCGACAGCTCTACTCATCGACACATCCGCATCGTCACCCAGGAGTTGGACACCATGCGCATCGCAGTCTTCGGCGCGGCGGGCAACGTCGGCAGCCGGGTCGTCACCGAGGCCCTCGCGCGCGGCCACGAGGTCAGCGCCGTGGTCCGCGACCCGGCCCGCTTCCCCGCCCTGCACCCGGGCGCCACGCACCGGGTGGGCGACGCGGCCGACGCCGGCGACGTCGCCGCTCTCAGCACGGGACACGACCTGGTCGTCAGCGCCACCCGCCCCGCGCCCGGCAACGAGGAGGGCCTGGTACTGGCGGCGCGCGGGCTGCTGGCGGGGCTGGCCCGCACCGGCGTGCGGCTGCTGCTGGTCGGCGGCGCGGGAAGCCTGACGGTTCCGGGCACCGACGGGCGCGTCCGGGTGAGCGACGATCCCAGGTACGTCCCCGAGGAGTGGCGGCCCATCGCCCTGGCCTGCGACGAGCAGTACGCGCTGCTCCTGCGGCAGGCACCCGCGCGGCTGGACTGGGCGTACGTGAGCCCGCCCGCGCTGCTGGCTCCCGGCGTCCGCACCGGGCACTACCGGCTGGGCGCCGACGAGTTGCTGGTCGACGAGGCGGGCCGCTCCGCCCTCTCCATGGAGGACTTCGCCATCGCCCTGATGGATGAGGCTGAGCGGCCGAAGCACCATCGGGCCCGCTTTACGGTGGCCTCCTGAGCCAGGGTCCGCCCGGCGGCGGAAAGGCGAGGGAGCGGGCGGGCGGTACGTCGTTCAGTTCGCGGCGGGGTCCGGGGCCTCGGGGACGCAACGTCCCTCCTCGGTGCGGTAGTTCCAGCGCGCTCCCTTGCGCACCAGCTCCCGTACGGCGGCGACGAACCGGTCCACGTGCTCGTCGGGCGTCCCGGCGCCGAAGCTGACCCGGACGGCGTTGAGCGCGGGGGCCTCTCCCGGCGAGGGCTGGGAGTCCGGCGCGGTCTCGGGCGCCCCGCACTCGCCGGGAGCGTCGCTCTGCTGGCCGAGGAGGGTGCGCAGCAGCGGGTGCGCGCAGAACAGGCCGTCGCGGACGCCGATGCCGTACTCGGCCGACAGGGCGGCGGCGAAGTGCGAGCTGTTCCAGCCCTCGACGACGAAGGAGACGACGCCCACCTGGTCGGCGCCCTCGCCGAAGAGGGAGAGGACACGCACCTCGGGGACGCCGGCGAGACCGGCACGCAGCCGGGCCAGCAGCTCCTCCTCGCGGGCGACCAGGCCGTCGAACCCCGCCTCCGTGAGAGCCCGGCAGGCGGAGGCGAGGGCGTAGGCGCCGATGACGTTCGGCGAACCCGCCTCGTGCCGGGCGGCGGTGGTGTGCCACTCCACGTCCACGCCGCCGTCCGCGCCCCGCGCCACCCGGCGGCTGGCACCGCCACCGGCCAGATACGGCTCCGCCCGCACGAGCCAGTCCGCGCGGCCCGCCAGGACACCCGCGCCGAAGGGCGCGTACAGCTTGTGCCCCGACAGCGCCACCCAGTCGGCCTCCAAGTCGGCGAGGCTGACGGGGCGGTGCGGGGCGAGCTGCGCCGCGTCCAGCACGAGCCGCGCCCCGTGCCGGTGCGCGGCCCGCGCCAGCTCACGGACCGGCCACACCTCTCCGGTGACGTTGGAGGCCCCCGTCACGCATACCAGCTTCGGCCCGGCGGGGGCGCCGTGCAGCGCCGCCTCAAGGGTGGCGACGGCGGCCTCGGGCGAACGGGGCGCGTCCAGATACGTGACGTCGTGCGTGCGCCACGGCAGCAGAGAGGCGTGGTGCTCCGTCTCGAACACGAAGACCCGCGTGCCCTGCGGCAGCGCCGCCGACAGGAGGTTGAGGGAATCGGTGGTCGCCCGGGTGAAGACCACCTGGTCGCCCTCGCGGCATCCGAGGAACTCCGCGACGGTTCGCCTGCTGCGCTCGAACAGCTCGGTCGACAGCTGCGAGAGGTGGCCGGCTCCGCGGTGCACGCTGCCGTAGTACGGCGCGTACGCGGCGACGTCGTCCCACACCCGCTGGAGCGCGGGGGCGCTCGCCGCGTAGTCGAGCGCCGCGTAGGTCACCTCCCCGCCGGTGACCAGGGGCACGCGGACGTCGCGGCCGAGAACGGGAAGGGGCCCTCCCGCCTCCTGGGCGGGGGCCGGCGACGTCTGCGGCGCGGAGGCCGCCGCCTCCCGCGCACAGGACGGATCAATCGGGGCAAAAGTGGCATTGAACGGCATGGGGAAGCTCCATGGGCAGGGGGGAACGACGAACGGCGACGACGGCGACATCGCCTCGCTGTCGGACGGCAGACGACAGCGCCTTGTGCCCGGCGGCAGACGGCATCGCGGCGCGCCTGACGGCAGACGGGAAAGGGGCCGAGCCGGCCCTAGCGCATTCGCTTGCTCACGAAAGACTCCCTCGCAGACCAGGACCCCTGGCGGAGAGGGATCCGCGCTTGCCGCAGACCTTGCTGTCCTACGGCCTGGTCATCACCCGGGGCACCCCGCCACGGACGGAGGGTTGCCGGACAGCGGGCCGGGGCCTTGATCGCTGTCGCTCGTGACCTGGGCTGAAGTATGCCACACGGCGTGTCCGGGGCACACCCGTACGTCCACGATCCGGACGGGCCCCGCCGCCGGGGGGCCGCCGGGGTGCGTCACCGCGGCAGCCGCTCACACAGCTTCCGCACGAGCGCGCCCGTACGGAAGCGGTCGGGCCAGTACGCGGGCACGTCCCGCTCAAGCAGCGGCGCGGCGGTGACCGGACCGACGCAGGCCACCTGGACAGGCCCGCGCAGGGCCCGCGTCAGCGCGTCCACAGAGCCGCTCTCCTCGGCGCGGGCGAACAGGCCCGCCACGGCGGGGGCGCTGGTGAAGGTGACGGCATCGACCTCACCGGCGATCAGGGCCTCGATCAGCCGGTCGAGGGGAGCGGGGTCGAGCGGCCGTGTCGAGCGGTAGACGGGTACGGGGACGACGTCGGCCCCCGCGGCGCGCAGCGCGTCGAGGAACGCGCCGAGGGGTTCTCCGTGGAGCTGAACGGCCACCCGCAGCCCCGTCAGATCCCCGCGGGCGAGCAGGTGTTCGCGTACTTCGGCGGTGGACTCGGAGGCGGGCGACCACGCTTCGCGGAGCCCGGCGGCGCGGATGGCCCCGCACGCCTTGGGGCCTCGGGCGAGGACTTCACCCCCGGCGAGCGCGTCCCGCAGCGCCCCGCCCGTATCCCAGTCGTCCGCCGCCTCCATCCAGCCGCGGAAGCCGATACCCGTGGTGACGACGGTGAGGTGCGGCGGGTCGGCGACCAGCTGCCGGGTGGCGGCGCGCAGTTCCGCGTCGTCGGCGAGGGGGACGATACGCAGCGCGGGGGCGTAGCGGACGTGGGCTCCGCGCCGTTGGAGCAGCGCGCCGAGTTCCTCGGCCCGGCGCGCTGCCGTCACGGCGACGGTGTAACCGGTCAGGGGCGGGACCGCTCCGGTGCCCGTGGGCCCGTGCGGGGGTCGGGGTTCCGGCACAGCGTCTCCCTCAGGTGTGGACGAAGCGTACGGGGACGGACCGGGACGAGGGGCTCGTCCCGGTGCGCTCTCCGGTCCACGAGGCTACGTCCCGCCGCGCGGCTGCCGCTGCCGGCCGTGGCTGCTCCGAAAGCATCCGCTCACTCCCCCACCGGCACCTGCGAGAACTCCCCCGCCGGGTCGGGCGTGCACTCTCCCGGCACCCTCCGCGCCTGGCTGCAACATCACGCTGGCGTCGGCCGGAGCGGTCGCCGGCCACTGCTCCGGTGGGGCCGCGGGGGGCGACATCCGGGCCGAGCGATGAGTTTCCGGTGCCCGGACGGTCTGTACTGGCAGACGGCGTGAACCGAACGACCAGGAGATGACGATCATGCGGCAGTCCCAGAAGATCAAGACGTTCCTCTGGTTCGACACCCAGGCCGAGGAGGCGGCCGCGTTCTACGTCTCCCTCTTCGACGACTCCCGCATCCTGGGCGTCACCCACTACGGCGAGACGGGCCCGGGGAAGCCGGGGTCCGTGATGACGGTGGACTTCGAGCTGGCAGGACGGGAGTACGTGGCGCTCAACGGCGGTCCCGAGTTCTCCTTCACCGAGGCGATCTCGCTCCAGGTGGACTGCGACTCGCAGGAGGAGGTGGACACCCTGTGGGAGAAGCTGACGGCGGGCGGCGGCCAGGAGGTCCAGTGTGGCTGGCTCAAGGACAGGTACGGCCTGTCGTGGCAGATCGTGCCGCGTCGCCTCTTCGAGCTGCTGGAGGCGGCGGACAGCGCGCAGGCCGAAGCGGTCACCGCGGCCATGCTCGGCATGGTGAAGCTGGACGTGGCCACGCTGGAGGCGGCGGCACGGAGGTGACGCCGCCTCCGTTTCGGGACATCCCCGGGGCGGGGCGGGGTTCCCTGCGGCTCGTGTTCCGGTCAGGGAGTGCCCCTGCCCGCGACCTGCGGTCCGCGGGCTGGTGGTGAGCTTGTCGCGCAGTTCCCCGCGCCCCTGCGGGGCGCGTCACCGCCGGTGGCTGGCCTCCACCCACCGGTCGAGCGCGGCACGGGCAGCGCCGGAGTCGAGGGACTCGGCGGCGCGCCGCATCCCGGCGGCGATCTGCTCGCTCAGCGGCGCGTCGGTGGGCGTGAGCGCCGCGAAAGCGGCGGCCGAGTTCAGCAGGACGGCGTCCCGCACGGGCCCCCGCTCGCCGTCCAGCAGCCGCCGTGCCACGTCCGCGTTGTAGGCGGCGTCGGCCCCCCTCAGCGCCTCGACGGGCACCAGTTCGAGGCCGACGTCGCGCGGGTCGAAGCTCTCCTCGCGCACCGCACCGTCGCGGACGATCCACACGGTGGACGTCGCCGTGGTGGTCAGCTCGTCCAGCCCGTCGTCCCCGCGGAAGACCAGCGCGGAGGAGCCGCGGGCCGCCAGCACGCCCGCGATGATCGGCGCCATCCGCGCGTCGGCGACGCCGGTGGCCTGGGCACGGACCCGGGCCGGGTTGGTGAGCGGCCCCAGGAGGTTGAACGGGGTCGCGACGCCCAGTTCCTTGCGGGCCGTGCCGACGTGCCGCAGCGAGGGGTGGAACCGCACGGCGAAGCAGAAGGTGATGCCGGCCTCGGCCGCCACCTCGGCGACCCGGTCGGGGCTCAGCTCCAGGTCCACCCCGAGCTTCTCCAGGACGTCGGAGGCGCCACTGGCGCTGGAGGAGGCCCGGTTGCCGTGCTTGACGACCTTCACGCCCGCTCCGGCGACGACGATCGAGGACATGGTCGAGATGTTGACCGTCTTGGCCCGGTCGCCTCCGGTGCCGACGATGTCCACGGCAGGGCCCGGCACCTCGATCGTGCGCGCGTGCGCGTACATGGCGCGCACCAGCCCGGAGATCTCCTCGACCGTCTCCCCCTTGGCCCTCAGCGCGACGGCGAACCCCGCGATCTGCGCGTCGGTGGCCTCGCCCCGCATGATCCGGTCCATCGCCCACGCGGTGGCGTCCTCGCTCAGGTCCTCGCCCGCGAGCAGTGCGCTGAGCACGTCGGGCCAGGTACGCGCCGCCACGGTGTCGCCTCCGGCGGGGGGAGCAGCGCTCATGGGAACCACATCCTGGCTATAGACCGACGCAATGGTGCCGCCACCCTATCGAGCCCGACCGGCGGCGTGGTCGCCCGTTCACCCCGTGGGCAGCGGGATGGAAGGCGTCGCCTCCAAAGGGGCGGTGCGACCCGACACAGCCGGGAGGGGCCCACGGGACGTACCCGTGAACCCCTCCCGGTGTGGCGGATTCAGCTGTGCCGCGCGCGGTCAGTGGTGACCGTGGCTGCTCTCGATCTCGCGGTACTCCTCCTGCGTGGGCTTGGGAATCTGCCCGGACTCGCCGTAGTAGCCCTTCGACAGGTGCGACCGCAGCTTCTGACCACGGCCGACCTTGCGCCGCACACCGTTCTCGTCGGTGGCCGCGCCCACCTCGACCGGCTGGTACTGGTCGTGCGCCGTCAGCGTGTGCAGCTGCTCCTGGGACAGCGGCTCGTGGACCTCCACGAACTCACCGTGCGGCAACCGCTTGATCGTGCCGGTCTCCCGCCCGTGCAGCACCTTCTCCCGGTCCTTGCGCTGCAGACCCATACACACCCGCCGCGTGATCACGAACACCACGACTGGCGCGACGAAGAATGCCACCCGCACGAACCACGTGATCGCGTTGATCGACAGGTTGAAGTGCGTCGCCCACAGGTCGTTGCCACCACCGACCAGCAGCACGAAGTACCACGTGATCCACGCCGCACCGAAGCCCGTACGCGTCGGCGCGTTCCGCGGCCGGTCCGCGATGTGGTGCTCCCGCTTGTCCTTGGTCACCCACGACTCGATGAACGGGTAGAGGGCGATCGCGACCAGCACCAGCGGGAAGATGACCAGCGGGATGAACACGCCCAGGACCAGCGTGTGACCCCACAGGTTGATCTCCCAGCCAGGCATCACCCGGATCAGGCCCTCGGAGAAGCCCATGTACCAGTCGGGTTGCGCGTTGGTGGACACCTGGTCGGGCCGGTAGGGGCCCAGCGCCCAGATCGGGTTGATCGTGAACAGCGCCGAGATGGCCGCGATCACGCCGAAGACCAGGAAGAAGAAGCCACCCGCCTTGGCCATGTACACCGGCAGCAGCGGCATACCGACCACGTTGGTGTTCTTCCGCCCGGCACCCGCGAACTGCGTGTGCTTGTGGTAGAAGACCAGAATCAGGTGCGCCACCAGCAGACCGAGCATGATGCCCGGCAACAGCAGAATGTGGATCGAGTAGAACCGCCCGACGAAGTCGTCCCCCGGGAACTCCCCACCGAACAGGAACATCGACAGGTACGTGCCCACGATCGGCACCGACAGGATCGCGCCTTCCATGAAGCGCACGCCCGTACCCGACAGCAGGTCATCCGGCAGCGAGTAACCCGTGAACCCGGTGAACATGCCCAGCACGAACAGCAGGAACCCGAAGATCCAGTTGACCTCGCGCGGCTTGCGGAACGCCCCCGTGAAGAAGACCCGCATCATGTGCACGAACATCGCCGCGAGGAAGATCAGCGCACCCCAGTGGTGGATCTGCCGCACCAGCAGACCACCGCGCACGTCGAAGCTGATGTCCAGCGTCGAGGCGTACGCCTCCGACATCTGGATACCGTGCATCGGCGTGTAGGCACCGTGGTACTCCACCTCGTTCATCGACGGGTGGAAGAACAGCGTCAGATACACACCCGTCAGGATGATGATGATGAAGCTGTAGAGCGCGACCTCACCCAGCATGAACGACCAGTGGTCCGGGAAGATCTTGCGCATGTTGGCCTTGGCGAGGCTGTAGATCCCCAGCCGCCCATCGGCCCAGTCGGCGACCCGCTCCCCCGCGGGTGCCTTTTTCTTGCCCTCGGCAGCGGCGCTGCCCCGGGCCTCGGTTGCAGTACTCATCCGCGCTCCCAGAAGGCCGGACCGACGGGCTCATCGAAGTCGCCCTGCGCTTCGAGGTAGCCGTCCTTGTTGACGCTGATGTTCAGCTGCGGCAGCGGGTGGCCGGCGGGCCCGAAGAGCACGCGCGCACCGTCGGCCAGATCGAACGTCGACTGGTGGCACGGGCACAGGACGTGGTGGGTCTGCTGCTCGTAGAGGCTGACGGGGCAGCCGACGTGCGTGCAGATCTTCGAGAACGCGACGATGCCCTCGTGCGACCAGTCCAGCTCGCGCTTGTCCTTGATGTCGCCCGGCTCGAGGCGGACGATCATCAGGGCGGCCTTGGCGATCTCGGTCTGGAAGTCCTCGTCGTGGTGCTCCAGGCCCTCGGGGCGGGCGAAGGTGAGCGAACCGACGGCGATGTCCTCGGGGCGCAGCGGCTCGTTCGTGTTCTCGTTGACGAGCAGCTTGCCCTTCTTCCAGGCCGTGTGCCGCAGCTTGTCCTCGGGCAGCGGGCCCAGGTCGCGCAGCAGGACGACGCCGGAGAGCGGCACCAGGGCGACCGCGCCGAACATCGTGTTGCGGATCAGCTTGCGGCGGCCGAGCGCGGACTCCTTGGCACCCTGTTTGAAGTCCGAGATGACCTTCTCGCGGACCTCGGGCTCCGCCGCGATGGCGTGCCGCTCGTCGACCATCTCCTCATCCGACATCAGCGTGCGGGCCCAGTGGACCGCGCCCGCGCCGATGCAGAAGAGGGCCACGCCGAGCGTCAGGCCCAGCGCGAGGTTGAGCGCGCTGATGTGGCCGAGCGGCCAGACATAGATGATCTTGTCGATCGGGAAGGCCACGAAGGAGGCGATGAAGCCGATCGTGGCCAGCATCGAGAGCGTGAAGATGAAGGCGACGGTGCGCTCGGAGCGCTTGGCCGCCTGCTCGTCGATGTCCTGGATGCGGTGCTCATGGGGCGGCAGCCCCGGGTCGGCGAACGGGTCGTCCTTGCGGGCTACCTCGCCGTGTGCCGGTCCCTGCTCTTTCGGCAGGTTCTCGTCTGACACGTTCTCGTCTGGTCCAGTCTCGCTACTCATGACTTCTTGGCCTTTGCAGTCCGAGCGGCGACCCAGGTGGCGACGGCCACCATCGCGCCGAGGCCGAAGATCCAGGCGAACAAGCCCTCGCTCACGGGGCCGAAGCCGCCGAGCTTGAACCCACCGGGGCTCTCGGACTTGTCGCTGTTGACCTGCTTCACGTAGGCGACGATGTCCCGCTTGTCCTTCTCGGGAAGCGCGCCGTCGGTGAAGGACGGCATGTTCTGCGGCCCGGTCTGCATGGCCTCGTAGATGTGCTTGGGGTCGACATCCTCGAGGTCGGGCGCGAACTTGCCGTGGGTGAGGGCGCCGCCCTCACCGGTGAAGTTGTGGCACTGCGAGCAGTTGGTGCGGAAGAGTTCGCCACCGTTGGCGACATCGGCACCAGCCGGGTCGTACGCCTTCTTGTTGGGCTGGCTCGGGCCCGAGCCCAGCGAGGCGACATACGCGGCGAGCTGGTTGATCTCGTCCTGGCTGTAGATCGTCTTCTTCTTGGGCACCTGAGCGCCGGGCTGCTGAGCCGGCATGCGCCCCGTGCCGACCTGGAAGTCCACCGCCGCGGCCCCGACACCGACCAGGCTGGGACCGTCGCTGGTCCCCTGGCCGCCGGTTCCGTGGCAGCTGGAGCACCCGGTGGCGTAGAGCTTCTTGCCCTCCTCGATGGCGAGGGACTTACTCGACTCCTGCTTCTCGGCCTTGGCCTCACCCGCGGGAGCGAACGCGGTGTACAGCCCCCCGGTGGCCGCCAGCGCGAAGAGTAGAACGACAAGCGCCGCCAGCGGATGGCGCCGTCGTGCGGAGAGCTTTTTCACGGATTACCCCGGTGTCAGGATCTTCTCGTCGATGCGGTGTCTGTCCGTACTGCGTCTGGTCCGTTATGGCCGTGGTCCGCCTGGGCGGTACGGCGCGCGGCGTCGCCGCGCCCGCACGGTCACCGGATCAGGTAGATCGTGGCGAAGAGGCCGATCCAGACGACATCGACGAAGTGCCAGTAGTAGGACACGACGATGGCGGCCGTGGCCTGGTGGTGTGTGAACCGCCTGGCCGCGTATGTGCGTCCCAGGACGAACAGGAAGGCGATGAGGCCGCCCGTCACGTGCATCCCGTGGAAGCCGGTAGTCAGGTAGAACACCGATCCGTACGGACTCGAGGAGAGCGAGGTGCCCTCCTTGACCAGCTCCGTGTATTCGAAGACCTGGCCGCCGATAAAGATCGCACCCATGACGAAGGTGACGATGAACCACGCGCGGAGCTTCTTGACGTCACCCCGCTCGGCGGCGAAGACGCCGAGCTGACAGGTGAGTGAGGAGAGCACCAGGATCGTGGTGTTCGTCGCCGAGAACGGAAGGTTCAGCTCTGAGGCGTGTTCCTTCCAGTAGTCGGCGCCGGTCACCGATCGGAGGGTGAAGTACATCGCGAAGAGGGCCGCGAAGAACATCAGCTCGGAACTCAGCCAAATGATCGTTCCGACGCTGGTGAGGTTCGGCCGGTTGACCGACGGGTGCGCGTGCCCGGTTTCTACTGCTGTTGCTGTCGCCACGACCGACATTATGTCGGTCGCTTATCCCGGCCTCACTTCGGGGGTCCCGTTCGGGGTGTCGGCGCGGCTCGCGCCCGCCGTGCCCAGCGGTGACGAAGGCCCGTGCGCCCCGCGAGGACCGGTATCCGCGTGCGCCGACCGGTGTTGACGGTGCGTCGGAGGGAGTAGCATCCGAGCCCAGCGGTTCACCCGATAAGGACGAACACGGACGCGGAGGAACGATGCAGCCGACCGCCACGGTGCTGGTCTACAGCGACGACGCCACCACCCGCGAGCAGGTGCGGCTCGCTGGGGGCCGCAGGCCGGCCTCCGACGTGCCGGAGGTCCGCTACGTGGAGTGCGCCACGCTGCCCGCCGTCCTGGAGGCGCTGGAGGAGCGCCACGTGGACGTGTGCGTGCTGGACGGGGAGACGGCCCCCGCGGGCGGCATGGGCGTGTGCCGCCAGATCAAGGACGAGATCTACGACTGCCCGCCCGTGCTGCTGCTGATCGGGCGGCCGCAGGACGCCTGGCTGGCGACCTGGAGCAGGGCCGAGGCCACCGTCTCGCATCCGGTGGATCCGGTTGCGCTGGCCGAGTCGCTGGCCGGTCTGCTGCGCGAGCAGGCGGCCGAGGGCAGCCTCGCCCGCGCCTGAGACCTCACCCCACCGCCGCGCCCGCCCGTCCCCCGTTCGGGGGGAGGGGCGGGCGCGGCGTCGTCCGGCGGCGGATGTGGGGTTTCACACCTGCGGGCGCAGCCGGGCGGCGTCCGCGGGGCCGCTGCCGACGTGCTTGTCGCTGTTGACGGCGCTGCCGGCGCGCCACTTCTTCCAGTCCATGTTCCAGTCCCCGAAGCCGTTGCCGAAGGGGGCCATGGTCTCGCCCGAGGTGTTGACGTGCTGGACGATGTCGCCCTCGTTGACGAGGTCGAAGAACCACTTGGCGTTCGAGCTGCTCATGCCCGTGCAGCCGTGGCTGGTGTTGGAGACGCCCTGGGACCCCACCGACCAGGGGGCCCCGTGCACGTACTCGCCGCTGTTGGTCAGCCGTGTGGCCCAGTGGACGCCGAGGTCGTAGAAGTCGCCGGCGCCGATGCTGGCGCTGGTCATCCGCACGTACGGCTCCTTGGTGAGGATCACCTTGATGCCGTTGCGGGTCTCGTAGCCCGATTTTCCGGTGGTGATGGGCACCGAACGGATGGTTTTGCCGTTCTTCTTGACCGTCATCTCCAGCGAGGAGGCGTCCGCGACCGCGACTATTCGGTCCCCGGTCTTCATCCGGACGGGTTTCGACTTACCGCCGTAGAGCCCCTCACGCACCTTCAGCCCTTTGAGTGAGGAGCGCAGCGTGATGCTGGCGTGCGCGGGCCAGTAGGAGCGCGGCCGGTAGTGGAGCTCCTTGCTGTTCACCCAGTGCCATGAGCCCTCCACGTGGGGCTTGGAGTCCACTCTGAGGGCCCGCTCGACCATCTCGCGCTGCGCGGGCTTCTTGACGGGGTGGCTGAGCTCGGCCGTGAGGGGCATGCCGACGCCGTAGGTGCCGTTGGAAGGGCCGAGCTTGACGTCGAGGTGCTTGGCCTCGGCGGCCTTGGTCCCGAAGCGCAGGGAGCGCCGTCCCGGGGCGCCGTCCTGGTTCTCCGTGCTGACCTGGAGGGTGTAGCGGGCGCCGGCGGCCAGCGGGCCGGTGCTGTGCCAGCTCTTCCCGTCGGCGGACAGTTCGCCGGGCACCACGCGCCCCGAGGCGTCGGTGGCGAAGACGTCGGTGAGGGTGTCGCCGTGCTCGGCGGTGACCTTCAGCGGCTTGTCGGGGTCGACGTCGGTGCTGTCGGCCGCGGCGCTGACGGACACGGCGTCGGTGGCGTCGTAGGGGGCCGAGGCGAGCGAGCCGTCGCTGCTGTCCCCGGTGCCGCAGGCGGCGAGCCCGACGGTCAGGGGCGCCAGCAGCAGGGCGCAGCTGCGCACCATGCGGCGCTTGTGCTTGCGGGTCAGGGTTCTGGGGGCGAGCGCCCCTCGGGATATCGCGGTGTGCGGCCTGTGACTCATAGGCCCAAAATATGAATAATCGTCACTTCGGGCGCGCGGAGTGCGTACAAACGGGTCGGCCCCCCGGCGTGTCGGGGGGCCGATCCTTGTTCTTCGTCTGTCGCCGTGCTGGGCGGCCGCGCTACCTACTGGGTGCGGTTCTGCCCGTGGTAGTACTCGAACACCCAGCCGAACAGGCCGATCAGCAGCAGCGGTGCCGAGAAGTACACCAGCCACCAGCCGACGGCCACGCCCAGGAAGGCGAAGGCTCCGCCGAGGCCGAGCGCGAGCGGCTGCCAGCTCCACGGGGAGAAGAAGCCCAGCTCACCGGCGTCATCCGCGACATCGGCGTCCTGCCGGTCCTGCGCCCCGGTGTCCACCCGGCGCGCGGTGAACGCCAGGTAGTAACCGATCATGATCGACAGGCCGAAGGCCAGGAAGAGGCCGACCGTGCCGACCGGCTCCTTCGACCAGACGCCGTAGGTGATGGCGACCGCCAGCAGGAAGACCGACAGCCACAGGAACATCTTGCCCTGGATCTTCACTTCCCGGCCTCCTTGCTGCCGGCGAGCGCCTTCTCGTCCCGGTCCACGTTCTCCAGCTCATCGAGCGCGGCGATCTCCGGGTGGTGCAGGTCGAACGCCGGGGCCTCGGAGCGGATGCGCGGCAGGGTGAGGAAGTTGTGCCGCGGGGGCGGGCAGCTGGTCGCCCATTCGAGCGAACGGCCGTAGCCCCACGGGTCGTCGACCTCGATCTTCTTGCCGTACTTGTGCGTCTTCCACACGTTGTAGAAGAACGGCAGCATCGACATGCCCAGCAGGAACGAGCTGATCGTGGAGATGGTGTTCAGCGCGGTGAAGCCGTCGGCCGCCAGGTAGTCGGCGTACCGGCGCGGCATGCCCTCGGCGCCCAGCCAGTGCTGCACGAGGAAGGTGCCGTGGAAGCCGACGAACAGCGTCCAGAACGTGATCTTGCCGAGCCGCTCGTCCAGCATCTTGCCGGTGAACTTGGGCCACCAGAAGTGGAAGCCGGCGAACATCGCGAAGACCACGGTGCCGAAGACGACGTAGTGGAAGTGCGCGACGACGAAGTACGAGTCCGAGACGTGGAAGTCCATCGGCGGCGAGGCGAGGATGACGCCGGTGAGGCCGCCGAAGAGGAAGGTGATCAGGAAGCCGATCGTCCACAGCATCGGTGTCTCGAAGGACAGTGAGCCCTTCCACATCGTGCCGACCCAGTTGAAGAACTTCACGCCCGTTGGTACGGCGATCAGGAACGTCATGAACGAGAAGAACGGCAACAACACGCCGCCCGTGACGTACATGTGGTGGGCCCAGACCGTCACGGACAGGCCCGCGATGGCGATGGTGGCGCCGATCAGGCCGACGTAGCCGAACATGGGCTTGCGGCTGAAGACCGGGATGACCTCGGAGACGATGCCGAAGAACGGCAGCGCGATGATGTACACCTCGGGATGGCCGAAGAACCAGAACAGGTGTTGCCACAACAAGGCTCCGCCGTTGGCCGCGTCGAAGACGTGCGCCCCGAATTTGCGGTCCGCCTCCAGGGCGAACAGCGCGGCGGCCAGCACCGGGAAGGCGAGCAGCACCAGCACACCGGTGAGCAGCACGTTCCAGGTGAAGATCGGCATGCGGAACATCGTCATGCCGGGTGCGCGCATGCAGATGATCGTGGTGATGAAGTTGACCGAGCCGAGGATCGTACCGAAGCCGGACAGCGCCAGGCCCATGATCCACATGTCGGCGCCGACGCCCGGCGAGCGGACCGCGTCCGAGAGCGGCGAGTAGGCGAACCACCCGAAGTCGGCGGCACCCTGCGGGGTGAGGAAACCGCCCACGGCGATGAGCGAGCCGAAGAGGTAGAGCCAGTAGGCGAACATGTTCAGCCGCGGGAAGGCCACATCGGGCGAGCCGATCTGGAGCGGCATGATCCAGTTCGCGAAGCCGCTGAACAGCGGGGTGGCGAACATCAGCAGCATGACGGTGCCATGCATGGTGAACGCCTGGTTGAACTGCTCGTTCGACATGATCTGCGTGCCCGGACGGGCGAGTTCGGCACGCATGAACAGCGCCATGACGCCGCCGATGATGAAGAAGACGAACGACGTGATCAGGTAGAGGCTGCCGATCGTCTTGTGGTCCGTGGTCGTCAGCCACGAGACCACGACGTTGCCGGGTCGCTTACGGCGTGTCGGCGATGCCGCCTCGGCCGTCGCGGCGGCGGCACCCTGGGGTTCGTTGAGGATGCTCACGGGTTATTCGTCTCCGCATTCTTGGCGCCGCCCGTGGTGGCGGTGCCCGCCGGGATGTAGCCGGTCTGGCCCTTCTTCGCCAGGTCCTCCAGGTGCTTCTGGTAGCGCTCCGGGGAGACGATCTTCACGTTGAAGAGCATCCGGGAGTGGTCGACGCCGCACAGCTCGGCGCACTTGCCCCGGTAGGTGCCCTCCTTGCTGGGGGTCACCTCGAAGCGGTTGACATGGCCCGGGATGACGTCCTGCTTCATCAGGAACGGCAGCACCCAGAAGTCGTGGATGACGTCGCGGGAGGTCAGGATGAACTGGACCTTCTCACCCTTGGGCAGCCACAGAGTCGGACCCGGGTTGCCGTTCTGCGGATTCCGCTCGCCCGGCGTGCCCGCCTCGTACACACCCTCGGCGCCCTTGGGGAAGCCCTTGGTCATCCGGTCCGGGATGGCGCTGAGCTCCTTGTGGAGGCTGTCCTTGGTGTTGACGTCGGTCTTCGGATCGCCGTCCACGTCCTCGACGTAGTTGAAGCCCCAGCTCCACTGGTACCCCACGACGTTGACGACGTGGGTGGGCTTCTTCGAGGTCGCCATGAGCTTGGTCTCATCCCGGGCGGTGAAGTAGAACAGCACCGCGACGATGATGATGGGGACCACGGTGTACAGCGCCTCGATGGGCATGTTGTACCGGGTCTGGGCGGGGATTTCGACCTTGGTCCTGGAGCGCCTGTGGAAGATGACGCTCCAGATGATCAGACCCCACACCAGCACGCCCACGGCGAGCGCGGCCGCCCAGGAGCCCTGCCACAGGGAGAGGACGCGCGGCGCCTCGTCCGTGACGGGAGTGGGCATTCCGAGGCGGGGGAAATCCTTTGACGTGCAACCGGTCGCGGTCGCCAGGACCAGGCCAGCGGCCAGCGCCTGCGGTAGCGTCCGCCGCATCGGGCGCCGCGATGTGGGGGTACCACCCGCGGCCGTCCTGCGGCCGTGGGGGAGGTCGGAGCCGTTGGGACTCACGTAGCGCCTTCCCGAGAGTCTCGCCCGCGTCGCGGTCGGGCGCGGCCCTCTTACGTGGTCGGGCGCCGGCCCAGCGCGGGCAGGGTTTGGATGTTTATGCGGACCAAACCCTAGCCGACGCCATTTGGGGTCGCGCGGGGAGGGGGCGTAACGCGCCGCTCACCCCCCCGATGGGGTGGGAGAGCGCCTGAGCGCGCCGGAACTGACGCACCGACGCCTGCGGGGTCAAAGGCCGCGCGGTGCGGCGGAAGGCGCCCCACGATCCGCCGCGACAGGCGGAACGGCGCCCGGTGCCGGGGGCCGTTCGCTCGCCGCCCGGGCTCCCCGGGGCCTCGGCGGTAGCGTACGCGGGTGTCCTATTTCGATGCCGCTTCCTCGCTCCCGCTCCACCCCGTCGCGCGGCAGGCGCTGCTGGCGTCGCTGGACGAGGGCTGGGCCGATCCCGCGCGGCTGCACCGTGAGGGGCGCCGGGCCCGGATGCTGCTGGACGCGGCGCGGCAGAGCGCCGCCGAGGCCGTCGGATGCCGTCCCGACGAGCTCCACTTCACCCCTTCGGGTACGCACGCGCTGCACGCGGGGATCGCGGGCGCGCTCACCGGGCGGCGGCGGACGGGCCGGCGGCTGGTCGTCTCCGCGGTCGAACACTCCGCCGTCCTCCATGCGGCCGAGGCACACGAGAGAGACGGGGGCACCGTCCACCGCGTCGATGTCGACCGCACGGGCCGGGTCGACGTACAGGAGTGGGGAGAGGCGCTCGGTGCGGACTGCGCGCTGGCCTGCCTCCAGTCCGCCAACCACGAGGTGGGGACCGTCCAGCCGGTGGCCGAGGCGGCCTCTCTGTGTGCGCGGACGGGGGTTCCGCTGCTGGTGGACGCCGCGCAGTCACTGCCCTGGGAACCGGTGCCGGGCGACTGGTCGCTGCTGACGGGGAGCGCGCACAAGTGGGGCGGGCCTCCCGGCGTCGGTCTGCTGGTCGTTCGCAAGGGTGTGCGGTTCGCGCCGGCCGGTCCTGCCGACGAGCGCGAAGCCGGCCGCGCGCCCGGCTTCGAGAACATTCCCGCCGTCGTCGCCGCCGCCGCCTCACTGCGCGCCGTACGCGCCGAAGCGGACGCCGAGGCCGCCAGGCTGCGGGCGCTCGTGGACCGGATCAGGGCGCGCGTGCCCGCACTGGTGCCCGACACGGAGATGGTCGGCGATCCGCTGCGGCGGCTGCCGCACCTGGTGACCTTCTCCTGCCTGTACGTGGACGGCGAGGCGCTGCTGCACGCGCTCGACACCGCCGGGTTCTCCGTCTCCTCCGGCTCCTCCTGCACCTCCGGCACCCTGACTCCGAGCCACGTCCTGCGGGCCATGGGCGTGCTGTCCGAGGGCAACGTGCGCATCTCGCTGCCCGCGGGGACGGGGGATGAGGAGGTCGAACGGTTCCTCGACGCACTGCCCGGCGTCGTGGAGGGCGTACGGGCTCAGGTGGAGGCTCCGCCCGCCGCTGCCGCCACTGCCGCCACGTCCGTCGCGGAGACCGCTGACGAGGTCACCGTCGACGCGCGGGGCAAGCTCTGCCCGGTCCCCGTGATCGAGCTCGCGAAGGCCATCGGCGAGGTGCCCGCGGGCGGCGTCGTGCGGGTGCTCGCCGACGACGAGGCCGCGCGGCTCGACATCCCGGCCTGGTGCGAGATGACGGGCCACACGTTCGAGGGGGCCGCGGGGGTCGTTTTCCGGGTGCGGCGGGCCGGGGGCTGACGCGAGCGGCATGCGCCCTTGCCGCTCTTCCGGACTCCTCCCCCAGCCTTCGGCCGGGCGGTGCCCCCGGACCCCCGGTCCTCAAATGCCGGACGGGCTGATTTCAGCCCGTCCGGCGTTTGAGGTCGAGCGGAGCGACGCAGCGGGATGCGGGGCACTCCCCGAGAAAGGGTCAGCTCAGGTGGGCTTCCACCTCGGTGGCGGCGTCGTGGCCGTAGGCCTTGGTGAACCGCTCCATGAAGTGGACGCGCCGCAGCTCGTACTCCTGGGTGCCGACCGTCTCGACGACGAGCGTGGCCAGCATGCAGCCGACCTGCGCCGCGCGCTCCAGCCCCACGCCCCAGCTCAGCCCGGACAGGAAGCCCGCGCGGAAGGCGTCGCCGACGCCCGTGGGGTCGGCCTTCGTACGCTCCTCGGCGACGCCGACGACGATGGGCTCCTCGCCCGCACGGTCGATGCGCGCGCCGCGCTTGCCGAGCGTGGTGACGCGCGTGCCGACCTTCTGGAGGACCTCCTCGTCGCTCCATCCGGTCTTGGTCTCGATGAGTTCCTTCTCGTACTCGTTCGAGAACAGGTAGGTGGCGCCCTCGGTCAGCTGCCTGATGCCCTCGCCGTCCATGCGGGCGATCTGCTGGGAGTAGTCGGCGGCGAAGGGGATGCCGCGGGTACGGCACTCCTCGGTGTGGCGGATCATGCCCTCGGGGTCGTCGGCCCCGATGAGGACGAGGTCGAGGCGGCCCGCACGGTCGGCGACGTGCTGGAGCTCGATGTGCCGGGCCTCGCTCATGGCACCGGTGTAGAACGAGCCGATCTGGTTATTGTCCGCGTCCGTGGTGCAGACGAAGCGTGCCGTGTGCGCGACCTCGGAGATGCGGACGGAGTCGGTGTCCACGCCGTGGCGTTCGAGCCAGACGCGGTACTCGTCGAAGTCCTCCCCCGCCGCGCCGACAAGGACTGGGCGGGCCCCCAGCTGGCCCATGCCGAACGCGATGTTGGCACCGACACCGCCGCGGCGGATCTCCAGGCGGTCGACGAGGAAGGAGAGCGAGACCGTGTGCAACTGGTCGGCGACCAGTTGGTCGGAGAAGCGCCCCGGGAAGGTCATCAGGTGGTCGTTTGCGATGGAGCCGCAGACTGCGATACGCACGACGAATTCTGCTCCTGAGAGACATCGGGTACCCCCGTACGCCCAGCGCACGAGGGAAAGGCGCCAGTAACGCTACCCGCTGGGGTCGCCGAGTCGAACAGGACACAATCACCTCATAGCACGGCTTTCCCGGCAGACCGCCGAAGCGATGGCGCTCCCGGCACCGCCGCGAGCGCCCCGCCGCCGGCCGCGCGGCGCCGTCGGACAGGCGCGATCATCGGCAGTGCGGCACGGCGGTGGAACCGTCCACTCATCCATCCCGTCCCACTCATGTCCCCCGCATGAGGGGACCGCCTGGCAGGACGCTCAAGAACGCGGAGCCAAAGGAGTTTTCGGTGAGTACAGACCAGTCCCCCCAGAAAGAGGACCGGCCGGCACCCCGGAGCAGGCGACGGCAGCTGGCGGTCGTCTCCGTGGCAGCCGCTGTCCTGGTGGCCGGCGGCGGCGGCGCGTACTGGGCCTCCACCGCCTCTTCCGACAACGCGGACGGCTCGGACAGCGCCGCGCCCGCCGGGAGCCCCCCGAAACTGGCGCTGGACGGCACCGCCGCCTCCGCGCACGACGACGAGGGCATCGCCCCCGGCGAGCCGATGGGCCCGCGCGGCTACCGCGCCGAGGGCGAGCTGCCCGGCGGCCCCGACTCCGCCGCCGTCCGCCGGACGGGCCACGAGGTGCACAGGGACCAGGTGGCGAAGCTGGCCGAGGCGCTGGAGATCAAGGGCGGCGTCAAGGCCGAAGACGGCCGCTGGCGGGCGGGCGGAGACCAGCAGGGCAAGGGCCCCAGGCTGACCGTCGACCGCGGCGAGGACGGCGGCGCCTGGACGTACCAGAACGGCGACACCGTGCCGCTGGACGCCGACGCCTCCCCCGAAGCCGACCCCGCGCCCGACGGGAAGCCGCTCTCGCCGAAGGAGGCCGAGGAGGCCGTGAAGCCGGCGCTGCGCGCCCTCGGGCTCCAGGACTCCGGACTCAAGGCCGGCTCGTCCGTCGGCGGCACCCGCACGGTGACCGCCTCCCCGAAGGTGGACGGCCTGCCGACGCACGGCTGGGACAGCACCTTCGTGGTGGACGACGACGGCGCCGTCACCCGCGCCCAGGGCAGCTGGAAGGCGACCCGCAAGGGCGAGACCTACCCCGTCATGAGCGCCACCGCGACGCTCGACCAGCTGAACAAGGCGAGCCAGTCGCGGGGCGGCCACGGCGCCGGGGCCGGGAAGAAGGACGAGCCGACCGCCGTGGGGGACGCCACCTTCGGCCTGTCGCTGGAGCGCTCGCACGGCGAGCCGCTACTCGTCCCGGCGTGGATCTACGAGGTGAAGCGGCCCGGCGGCGGCGACATGGAGGTCACCCACCCGGCGCTGGACCCCAAGTACCTCAAGCCGGCCAAGACCTCGGGGCACCAGCCCTCGCAGCCGGGCAAGGACCCCTCGAAGCCGGGCGAGGCACCCTCGAAGCCGGGCAGGGAAGAGGGCAAGGGCGACGTCGGCACGGGCGCGGGCAAGGGGCCGGCGCAGGCGGTGGAGTCGTACTCGGCCGACGGGCGCACCCTGAAGCTGCGCTTCTGGGGCGGGGTGTGCGACACCTACAAGGCGACGGCCGACGAGTCCGCGTCCTCGGTGAAGGTCAAGATCGACGCGAAGCCGAAGAAGAAGGACCAGGTCTGCGTGAAGATCGCCAAGCGGCAGACGGTCGAGGTGGAGCTCGACAAGAAGCTGGGCGACCGCAAGGTCCTCGACGCGCGGGACGGCGAGAAGCTGCCCCGCAAGGAGTGAGCGGCGGCTGCCGCCCGTGAACCGACAAGGGCGGCGGACTCCTGGTGGGGGGAGTCCGCCGCCCTTGTCATGCCCGGTGCGGCCGCACGAGCGATACGGCCGACGGGATCAGTTGAAGGAGTCGCCGCAGGCGCAGGAGCCCGTGGCGTTCGGGTTGTCGATGGTGAAGCCCTGCTTCTCGATGGTGTCGACGAAGTCGATGGAGGCGCCGCCGAGGTAGGGGGCGCTCATCCGGTCGGTGACGACCTTGACGCCGTCGAAGTCCTTGACCACGTCGCCGTCGAGCGAGCGCTCGTCGAAGAAGAGCTGGTACCGCAGGCCCGAGCAGCCACCCGGCTGGACGGCGACGCGCAACGCCAGATCGTCGCGGCCCTCCTGCTCCAGCAGGCTCTTGACCTTCGCGGCGGCGGCGTCGGACAGGATGATGCCCTCGCTTACAGCGGTCTCGTCCGAAACGGACATCTGCTTCTCTCCCGGGTTGTACGGACTGCTCTCTTACCGTCGGCTCAACCGACGGCATCCCGGATTCATTCCAGGAGTGGTCACTTCATGCTCGCACACCGCCGAAGCGATCGGGAATGCGTCACATCGACGCGATCGGCATCGTCAAAGTGACGTGAAGCGGCTATGATAGATAACGTCACATAGACGAGAAGCCTGTCCGTCCCGGCTTCCCCGTGGCACCCAACGACGCTCGACAACAGAAAGGGCAGGTCCTGTGAGTGCCGCCCAGCCGCTGGACGTACAGCCGACCCCGCTCGCGCTGCTGCTGCTCGGCCGCGAGGCCGACCCGACGAGCGAGCGCGGAGTCGAGTGCCCCGGCGACCTCCCCGCCCCGTCGGACCCCGGCCTCGTCGCACGCGCCCGCGCCGCCAAGGAGAAGCTCGGCGACCGCGTCTTCGTCCTCGGCCACCACTACCAGCGCGACGAGGTCATCGCGTTCGCCGACGTGACCGGCGACTCCTTCAAGCTCGCCAGGGAAGCGGCGGCCCGCCCCGAGGCCGAGTACATCGTCTTCTGCGGCGTGCACTTCATGGCCGAGTCCGCCGACATCCTCACCCACGCCGCCCAGCAGGTCGTCCTGCCCGACCTGGCCGCGGGCTGCTCCATGGCCGACATGGCCGGGGCCGAACAGGTCGCCGAGTGCTGGGACGTACTGACCGACGCCGGCGTCGCCGAGACGACCGTGCCCGTCTCCTACATGAACTCCTCCGCCGACATCAAAGCCTTCACCGGCGCACACGGCGGCACCATCTGCACCTCCTCCAACGCCAAGCGCGCCCTGGAGTGGGCCCTGGAGAAGGGCGAGAAGGTCCTCTTCCTCCCCGACCAGCACCTGGGCCGCAACACCGCCGTCCGCGACCTGGGCCTGTCCCTCGACGACTGCGTCGTCTACAACCCGCACAAGCCAGGCGGCGGTCTGACCCCCGAACAGCTCCGCGCCGCCACGATGATCCTGTGGCGCGGCCACTGCTCCGTACACGGCCGCTTCTCGCTCGACTCCGTCAACGAGGTCCGCGCGCGCATACCCGGCGTCAACGTCCTGGTCCACCCCGAGTGCAAGCACGAGGTCGTCGCCGCGGCCGACCAGGTGGGCTCAACCGAGCACATCATCCGGGCCCTTCAGGACGCGCCCCCCGGCTCCAAGTGGGCCATCGGTACGGAGCTCAACCTCGTCCGCCGGCTGGCCCACCGCTTCGCCGCCGAGTCCGAGGGCGGCAAGGAGATCGTCTTCCTCGACCGCACCGTCTGCTTCTGCTCCACCATGAACCGCATCGACCTCCCCCACCTCGTCTGGGCCCTCGAATCGCTGGCCGGCGGCACCGTCGTCAACCGCATCGAGGTCGACACCGAGACCCAGAAGTACGCCCAACTCGCCCTGGAGCGGATGCTCGCCCTGCCGTAATCTGCGGCGAATGCTGCTGCGACCGGTCAGGGACACCGAAGAGGACGCCGAAACCGTACGGAGACTCGCCGAAGCGGCCTTCGGGGAGTCGCACGCGCTCAAGGGCGAGGCGCCCGGCGGGCCGGTCCCCGCCGCGCGCGCGGCCCGCAGCCGCGAGAAGATCCGGCACCTGACCCGGCACGACCCCGCAGGCAGCTGGATCGCCGAGGACGGCAGCGGGCAGGCCGTCGGCGCCGCCCAGTCCTCCCTCCGCGAAGGCACCTGGGGGCTCGGCCTCCTCGTCGTCGCGCCCGGCGCCCAGGGAAAGGGCGTCGGGCGCGCCCTGCTCCAGCGCACGCTGGAGTACGGGCGCGGCTGCCTGCGCGGCATCATCTGCTGCTCGCGGCACCCGGCCGCCGCACGCGTGTACCGGCAGGCCGGGTTCGCGCTGCACCCGACCATCCGGATGCGCGGCATCGTCGACCGCGACCGGCTCGGCCCCGTCGACGGCCCCGCGGTCGAGGGCACCCCGCGCGACCAGGACCTCCTCGACTCCGTCGACCGCCGCCTGCGGGGCGGCGCCCACGGCCCCGACCACGCCTACCTGATGCGCCACAACCGGCTCGTCGTCGCGGACGATCTCGCCGGAAGCGGCTACTGCTACATCGGCGCGGACGGCAAGGTCGCCCTGCTGGCAGCGACGTCACGCCGGCTGGCATCCCGCGTCCTGCGCGCCGCCCTCCTCGGCGGCGAGGAGGGCGGGGTGGTGGAGGTGCACGATGTCACCGCGGAGCAGCAGTGGGCTGTCGACGTGGGCCTTGCGGCGGGGTTGGAGCTTCACTCCGAGGGCTTCGTCTGCTTCCGGGGCATGCGGCCCCCCACCCCCTACATCCCTTCCGGGGCCTTCCTCTAGGCCCCAGCACCTGGGGCGGGCCCCCAGACCTCCCCCTCTTCCTGTGGGGCCAGCCCACCCCCGAAGGGCTGCTCTCTCCCTGAGGGGCTCCGCCCCCAGACCCCCGGCCCCTCGCCGGGGAGGCTTTGGGGCGGCTCCTCCCCCAGACTCCGTCCGGGGGGACCCCCACCCCAAAGGCCCCCCGCTACGGGGGCTCCGCCCCCTAGGAACCCCCGCCAAGGGGCTCCGCCCCCTGGACCCCCACGCCAGAGAGCACCACAGAACCTCAGTGCTGGGCCGACTCACGCAAGAGAGGGACCGACGCTCCTCCAGGGGGCTCCTAGGGGGGACGGAGTCCCCCGTAGCGGGGGGCCGTTGGGGGGCGGAGCCGCCCCAACGCCCGGCCGGCGAGGCCACGGGGGTATGGGGGCGGAGCCCCCACCACGGCCGAGGGCACCTCAGAGCAAGAAGGGGAAGACCATGGGGGGCCAGGGGCGCAGCCCCGAGGAGGGGGGCCGGGGCCCGGCGTGACCCCCCACGGGTCACCCGGGCCCCAGCCGCTCAAGAGGAGGCGGAGCTCTCCGCCATCTCGCGCTCCCGCACATCGACGGAGCCCCCATCCACCGGCGCGCCACCGCGCCGCTTCGCGGCGCGCCGCTCCTTACGGAGCTCGACCATGGCGTACAGCGTGGGCACCAACAGCAGCGTCAGCAGCGTGGAGGTGATCAGCCCGCCGATCACGACGACCGCCAGCGGCTGTGAGATGAACCCGCCGTCGCCGGTGACGGCGAGTGCCATCGGTGTCAGCGCGCAGATGGTGGCCAGTGCCGTCATGAGGATGGGCCGCAGCCGGTGCCTACCGCCCTCGATGACGGCGTCGATGACGCCGTACCCCTGCCGCCGGTACTGGTTGATCAGGTCGATCAGCACGATGGCGTTGGTGACGACGATTCCGATGAGCATCAGCATGCCGATCATGGCGGGGACGCCCATGGGGGTGCCGGTCGCCACGAGCAGCCCCAGCGCACCTGTGGCGGCGAAGGGGATGGAGACCAGCAGGATCAGCGGCTGGATCAGCGACCTGAAGGTCGCCACCAGGAGCAGGAAGACGACCGCGATGGCCGCCAGCATGGCGAGGCCGAGCGAGGCGAAGGCCTCGTCCTGGTCCTGGGAGAGGCCGCCGATCTCGGCGGTGGCGCCCTCGGGCAGGTCGAGGGCATCGATCTCGGTCTGCAGCGCGGTGCTGACCGCTCCGGTGTTGTCCCCCGTCGGCTTGGCCGTGATCGTCGCGGCGCGGGCGCCGTCGATGCGGGTCATCTGGACGGGTCCGTCGACGGTCGCGACGTCGGCGACCTCGCCGAGCGTCGCCTTGCCGACCGGCAGCTTCTTCAGTTCGGCGACGGTCTCGGCGGGCCGCGGCGAGCGCACGACGACGTCGCGCTCGGTGTCGTCGAGCACCGCGGTGCCGGACTTGGTGCCGCTGACGGCCTGCGCGACGGCCTGGCCGAGGGCGGCGTCCGAGAGACCGTACGCGGCCGCCTCGGGCTTGGCCCGGACGGAGACGCGGGGCACGGACTGGGAGAGGTCGGACTGGACGTCGGTGACGTCGTCGAGCTTGGCGACCTTGGCCCGCACCTGTTCGGAGGCCTTCTTGAGGACGTCCTGGTCGCCGGCCTTGACGACGACGCTGAGGTCCTGGCCGCCGAAGCTGTCGCCGGCGCTGACGGTGGTGTCGCCGATGCCGGAGCCGAGCTTGTCGAGTCCGTCGTTGACGGCGTTCTCGACCGCGGAGCTGTCGGCGGACTCCTCCAGTTTGATCTGGTAGGAGGCCTGGTTGGCGTCGGTGCCGCCGCCGAAGGCCGCCATGAGGCCCGCGGAGCCGACGGTGACCTGGTAGTCCTCGATGCCGTCGACGCCGGAGAGCATCTTCTCGACCTTCTTGGCCTGCTCGTCGGCGGCGCCGAGGCTGCTGCCCGGCGGGAGTTCCTGCTTGATGGCCAGCTGCTGGGCGTCGCCCTGGTCGAAGAAGTTGGTCTTGAGCAGCGGCGCCATGCCGAAGGTGGCGACGAGCACGACGACCGCGATCAGCAGGCTGGTGAGGCGGCGGCGGGTGGCGAAGCGGAGGATGGGCACGTACAGCTTCTGCAGCGGGCTGCCGGCCTCTTTCTCCTCGGACCTGCGGCGCTGTTCGGCGGGGTCGAGCCCGCGCAGGGACTTGGGCGCGCGCAGGAACCAGTAGGAGAGCACCGGCACCACCGTCAGGGACACCAGCAGCGAGGCGAGCAGCGCGACGGTGATGGTGAGGGAGAAGCCGCCGAAGAGGGCGCCGACCATGCCGCCGACGAACGCCATCGGCAGGAAGACGGCGACGGTCGTCAGTGTGGAGGAGGTGATCGCGCCTGAGACCTCCTTGACGGCGTCGAGGATGGCGGTGGTGCGCTCCTTGCCGTAGGCCAGGTGTCGCTTGATGTTCTCCAGGACGACGATGGAGTCGTCCACCACCCGGCCGATGGCGATGGTCAGGGCGCCCAGCGTGAGCATGTTGAGCGACAGGTCCTGGGTCCACAGCACGATCAGCGTCAGCACGACGGACAGCGGGATGGAGACCGCGGTGACCAGGGTGGAGCGCAGCGACAGCAGGAAGAGCAGGATGACGACGACGGCGAAGATCAGGCCGAGCAGGCCCTCGGTGGTCAGCGAGCTGATCGAGTCGGAGACCTGGGGGCCCTGGTCGGCGACGACGGTCAGCTCGGCGTCCTTGCCGAGGTCGGCGCGGAGCTGGGGCAGTTCGTCCTTGACGGCGTCGGAGATGTCCACGGCGCTGCCGTCGTTGTCCATGGTGACGGCGACGGAGAGGCTGCGCTCGCCGTTGGTGCGGGTCAGCGAGGTGGCCTTCTCGGGGCGCTCCTCGACGGTGGCGACATCGCCGAGAGTGACGGGTTTCCCGGCTCCGCCCTTGCCGGGGATGGCCAGCTCCTCGATCTCCTTGAGGGAGGTGAAGCCGTCGCCGACCTGGACGGTTTTGCTCTCGCCGCCCTCGTCGAAGGATCCGGCGGGCACCGAGGCGCCGCCCGCCTCCAGCGCCTTGGACAGGTCGGCGGGGGTCAGCTTGGCCGCGGCCAGCTTCTTGGCGTCGGGTGTGACGGCGACCTGGAGGTCCTGCACGCCGTCGACGGTGACCTGGCTGACGCCGTCGATGTCCTTCAGGACGGGCACCACCGAGGTATCCAGCGCGTCGGCGAGCGCCTGCTGGTCCTTGTTCTTCGCGGAGGCGGCGAGCACGACCGTGGGAATGTCGTCGGTGCCGCCGGAGACGACCTGCGGGTCCACCCCGTCGGGCAGTTCGGCGCGGGCCCGGTTGACGGCCTGCTGGACGTCGGCGATGGTCTGCTCGGAGCCGTCGCCGTAGTCGAACTGGGCCATGACGACGGCGGAGCCCTCGCTGGCGGTGGAGTTGACGCCGGTGACGCCGTCGACGCCCTGGATGTTCTCCTCCAGGGGCTCGACGACCTGCTTCTCGACCACGTCGGGAGAAGCGCCCTGGTACGGCGCGATGACCGAGACCATGGGCAGGTCGATGGAGGGCAGCAGCTGCTGTTTGAGCTGCGGGACGGCGATGGCGCCGAAGACGACGGCGACGAGCGCCATCAGACCTATCAGCCCACGCTGAACGAGGCTGAGGCGGGACAGCCAGGACATGGTTGCCGGGTCTCTCTCTCGGGAAAGGATGGAGCGGGCGCCGCCTTCGTGCGGGCAGACACCGGTGCCGTCTATACCTTCGCCCAGGATCGGCGCCGGTTTGTCCCCCGCAGGTCCCCTTCTGCCGAAGGCCGCGTACTCCGGCCGTAGTACGCCGCCGCCCCCGCTCTCCACCGAGGGGATACGCCGTCCCCTCCGGGTCCGCCGCCGAGCGGCGCCCTCACGCTCCCGGCTCTGAGCCGTAGGGCCGCACCAGGCCGCTCTCGTAGGCGGCCACCACCAACTGCGCCCGGTCGCGGGCCCCCAGCTTGGCCATCGTGCGGTTGACGTGGGTCTTGATGGTGAGCGGGCTGACGTCGAGCCGGTCGGCGATCTCGTCGTTGGACAGGCCGGCCGCGACCTGGGTCAGCACCTCGCGTTCGCGTGCGGTCAGCGCCGCGAGCCGGGACGACTCGGCGCCGGCTCCCGGCAGGTCGCCGCCGGACCCGCCGTCGCCCTGGGCGAGGAACCTGGCTATCAGTCCCTTGGTCGCCGCGGGCGACAGCAGCGCCTCGCCCTGCGCCGCCGTCCGTATCGCCGAGAGCAGTTCGCCCGGCTCCGCGCCCTTGCCCAGGAACCCGGAGGCGCCCGCGCGCAGCGCACCGACGACGTACTCGTCCGCCTCGAACGTGGTGAGGATGACGACGTGGACGTCGGTCAGTTCCGGGTCGGTGCTGAGGGCGCGCGTGGCGGCCAGGCCGTCGGTGCCGGGCATCCTGATGTCCATCAGCACCACGTCGGCGCCGTGTTCGCGCACCAGCGCCACGGCCTCGTCGCCGTCGGCCGCCTCGCCCACGACCTCCATGTCGGCCTCGGAGTCGACCAGCACCCGGAACGCGCTGCGCAACAGCGCCTGGTCGTCGGCGAGTACGACACGGATCATGCGGGGGTCTCCTTGCGTGGCGCCGTCGTGCGAAGCGGCAACCGTACGTGGACGCGGAAGCCGCCACCGGACAGCGGCCCCGTCTCGCACGCGCCGTGCAGCGCCGCCGCCCGCTCCCGCATGCCGACCAGACCGTGCCCGCCGCCGGCCTCGCCGCCGCCGGTGGGCGCTGGGGCGTCGGACGCGTCCGGCTCCCGCTCCACCGCGCCGCCGCCCGCGCCGTCGTCGACGACGCTGATGTCCAGCACCTCCGCGTCGCGCCGGATGCGCACCTGGGCGAAGGCGCCGGTGCCCGCGTGCTTCTGCACGTTGGTGAGCGCCTCCTGGACGACCCGGTAGGCCGTCAGATCCACCGCGGAGGACAGCGGGGCGGTCCCGGGGGCGAGCGCGGGCGCGGCCACCGAGACGGAGAGCCCCGCGCGCCGGAAGCCTTCCACCAGCTCCTCCAGCACCTCCAGACCCGGCGCCGGCTCGGTGGGGGCGATGCTCTCCCCCGACTGGCGCAGCAGCCCGACGGTGGTCTGGAGCTCGGCCAGCGCGTGCCGGCTGGCGTCCCTGACGTGGGCGAGGGCCTGCTTGGCCTGGTCGGGCCGTTTGTCCATGACGTGCGAGGCCACACCGGCCTGCACGTTGACCAGCGCGATGTGGTGCGCGACCACGTCGTGCAGCTCCCGGGCGATGCGCATGCGCTCCTCCGCCACGCGGCGCCGCGCCTCCTCCTCGCGGGTGCGCTCGGCCCGCTCGGCGCGCTCCCGGATCGCGTCGACGAAGGCGCGCCGGTTGCGGACCGCCTCGCCGACGGCGGCGGCCAGCGCCGTCCAGGCCAGGACGCCGAGGTTCTCCTGCGCGTACCAGGGCCGGGCGCCGAAGATCATGGCCACGGCGGTGAGCGCGCCGACCGTGACCGCGCCGACCTGCCAGCTGGTGCGCCGGTCGGTGGTGTTGCTGACGGTGTAGAGCGCGATGACCGGGGCCACCACCAGCGAGGCCTGGCGGTCCGAGCTGGAGGCGGATCCCGGGCTGCCGGCGATCAGGGCGACGACCGAGACCAGGCTGGTCAGCAGCAGCACCGGCATCGGGGCGCGGCGGCGCAGCGCCAGCACCCCGCAGGAGAGCGCGGCCGACAGCGCGGTCTGCGCCGTGACGTCACGCTCCGCGAAGCGGGGCTGGCCGTCGGGCCCGTGCGGCTCGGTGGCGGCGCCGAGGAGGATGCAGACCAGCGCCCCCGCGGCGATGAGGGCGTCGACCGCGTAGGGGTGCGCCCGCAGGCGCTCGCGGATCTCGCGCAGTGTCACGGCAGGCACCGTCAGGCCCGGCTCTCCTGGTCTCTTCTTGTGCGCGGGGGCGCTGGTCAGCCGGGGATGAGTCCGTCGTCGCCCAGCATCTCCCGCACCTCTTCGAGAGTGGCGTCCGGGGCCGGCAGGATCAGCTCGGAGGGCTCCAGCGCGTCGTCGGGCAGCGGGCTGCCCAGCCTGCGTACCGCGTCCAGCAGCGCGCCGAGAGTGCGGCGGAAGCCCGCCTCGTCGCCGTTCTCCATCTCCTCCAGGAGCTCGTCGTCCAGCTTGTTCAGCTCGACGAAGTGCCTGTCGTCCAGCTGCACCTGGCCTTCGCCCATGATCCGCACGATCATGTCGCTCTCCTCCTCGGGCTGCGGGGGATGCCGCTCACGCCCGGCTCAGTCCTTGTTGAACCGGGGCGTGTCCTGCTGCTGGGCGCTGCTCGCCTGGCCCCCCTCGCCCTGGCCGCCTTCGAGGGCCTGCCGGCCGCCTTCGCTGCTGCCGCCGGCCAGCTCGGCCTTCATCCGCTGGAGCTCCAGCTCCACGTCGCTGCCGCCGGAGAGGCGGTCGAGCTCGGCGGTGATGTCGTCCTTGGCCGTCCCCGACTGGTCGTCCAGAGCGCCGGAGGCCAGCAGCTCGTCGATGGCACCGGAGCGGGCCTGGAGCTGTGCCGTCTTGTCCTCGGCACGCTGGATGGCCATGCCGACGTCGCCCATCTCCTCGGAGATGCCCGAGAAGGCCTCGCCGATCCGGGTCTGGGCCTGGGCGGCCGTGTAGGTGGCCTTGATCGTCTCCTTCTTGGTGCGGAACGCGTCGACCTTGGCCTGGAGCCGCTGCGCCGCCAGCGTCAGCTTCTCCTCCTCGCCCTGGAGGGTCTGGTGCTGCCCCTCCAGATCCGTGACCTGCTGCTGGAGCGCCGACTTGCGGGACAGCGCCTCCCTGGCCAGATCCTCACGCCCCAGAGCCAGGGCCTTCTTGCCCTGCTCCTCCAGCTTCGAGGACTGCCCCTGCAACTGGGTCATCTGCAGCTCGAGGCGCTTGCGGGAGGTCGCGACGTCGGCGACGCCCCTGCGCACCTTCTGCAACAGCTCCAGCTGTTTCTGGTACGAGTAGTCGAGCGTCTCGCGCGGGTCCTCAGCCCGGTCCAGGGCCTTGTTGGCCTTCGCGCGGAAGATCATCCCCATACGCTTCATGACACCGCTCATGGGCCTCGCGCGCCCCCTTCGTAACGGACTCAAACCCTCGGCAGATCTACTGGTCCCCAGAGTACGGGGCCCTCTTCCATTACCGCACCGTTCGGGCACTGATGCGCTCCTCCTGGAGGACGATCAGTTGCGTGTCCTCTCCGGCGCAGGGAGTAGATGTCTCCCAGCGGCGGGGACCGGTCTCCTCCGGTCTCCCCCCAGGGGCTGGGGGACACTCACCCGCACACCGTACTCTTGAGGTGTGTTCCGTAGCCGTTCGAAAGAAGGGCAGGCCGTGAAGTCCCCCGAGGACCGGGCCGAGCCCAGACAGCCCCGCGACCCGCAGGCCCCCAAGGGCCGGCCGACCCCCAAGCGCAACGAGGCGCGCGGGCCGCGCCGCCCCATGTCCAGTGGCCCGATGACCCGCAAGGACGCCGCCAAGCGGCAGCGGGAGGCCCGCAGGGCCGACGCGGTCAAGCAGCGTGAGGCGCTGGCGGGGGGTGACGAGCGCTATCTGCCCGCCAGGGACAAGGGCCCGGTGCGGCGGCTGGCGCGCGACTTCGTCGACTCGCGCTACAGCGTGGCCGAGTTCTTCCTGCCCCTGGCCGTGCTCATCCTGGTGCTGAGCATGCTGCCCTCGCCGCAGCTGCGGAGCATCTCGCTGCTGCTGTGGCTCGTGGTGATCATCCTGATCGTCCTCGACTCGATCGGCATCGCCGTCCGGCTGAAGAAGAAGATCGCCGAGCGTCACCCGCAGGAGAACCGCAGGGGCGCCGTCGCCTACGCGCTGATGCGGACCCTCCAGATGCGCCGCATGCGCCTGCCCAAGCCGCAGGTCAAACGCGGCGAGAAGCCCTGATCAGGCACGAGCTGGTCGCCCGGCAGCTCGAGGAGCGGATCGCGACGCACTTCGAGGTGGGGCGCCGGCTGCGGGTGCTGGACGTCGCTCTCGGCGACGGCGCGCAGGCGCTGCGGCTGGCCCGCGGCGGACACCAGGTGACGGGTCTCGAATCCGATCCGGGGCGGCTGGCCGCGTTCGCCTCCGCGCTGGAGGCGGAGCCCGAGGGCATACGGGCGCGCTTCCGCGCGCTGGCGGGCAGCGGCCAGGACACCGGGGCGCACTTCCTGCCCGGCACGTTCGACGTGGTGCTCTGCCACGGCGTGCTCGACCGGGCGAAGGACCCGGACAGCACACTGGCCGGGCTCGCCCGGGTGCTGGACACCGGGGGGCTGCTGTCGCTGGTGATCCCGAACACGGCGGCCCGCGCGATGCGCCCCGGGCTCGCCGGGGACTGGCGGGCGGCTCGGGCGGCGCTCGTGGCCCAGCCCGAGGAGAGCGACCGCTTCCTGCGGCTGGAGGCCCTGACCTCGTTCCTGGCGCGGATCGGGGTGCCGATGGAGTGCTGGTACGGCGTGGGCGTCTTCGCGGCGGACGGCTCCCACGGGGGCGCCGGACCGGCGGCCGGGCGCGAGCAGGCCGCCGACGGGGCCGACGAGGCCGCTGCCGAGGCGGCTGCCGCCGTGGAGGAGCTCGCCTGCCGGATGGACCCCTACCGGGGCGTCGCCCCGTCACTGCATATGTTCGGCGTACGCGGCTGAGACGGCCTCCGGCGTACGCGGCCCGGACAGCCGGCGGGGACAGCCTGTCCGGGCACGCGGGCCGAGACAGGCAGTGGGGGTACCCCCGGCCGGGTGTGCCCCCCGGCGGCGCGCGTCAGGAGCCCGTGTCCGCTCTCCTGCCGCAGGCGAGCGGACAACCGGGCGGGGCGGGCCGCTCCGGGCTCAGACCGCCGGGAGCCGGCTCTCCGGCGGCTCGCGGAGCTCTATGTCGGCGACGTCGATGCCCTGCTCGCGTGCCAGGTGCGCCAGCGTCTCGGCCCGGGCCTCCTCGGGAGCCTCCGTGTCGATGAAGGCCCCCAGCCACTCCCCCGTCCGCCGGTTGTAGGCGAGGCGGCGGGACGCGGCCGCGCTGCTGATGGTGCCGGTCTCCTCCACCGCGAAGTCCGTGCCGATGAGCGCCTTGCCGACATGGGACGCGCAGACGTCCATGAAGCGGGGGCTGGGACGCTCGTCGCCGCCGTAGAAGAATGCCTCGATATGCTCGGGCCCGCGCACGGACCGCTCGGCGAAGATCCCCGCCTTCTTCAGCGTCGTCAGAGCCTTCTCGCGTTTGTCGGCCGGGCCCCGCAGGACCACGTAAACAGCGCCACGTACGTTCATGCGCACCGAGGGTAGCGGCTCGGTGCGGGTTTCCGCGCAACGCGTCGCGGGCGCACGGAAGTTGACGGGCGCACGGCGCCGCTGCCCCCAGCACGGCGCCGCGCCCCACAGCACCGGGCGGCGGTCCGCAGCACCGGGCCGCGGTCACGCAGCGCAGGGCCGCGGCCCTGCGCACCGGGCGGCGCGCGCGTGGCGCCGCCCGGCGTGGCTCACTCCTCGGCGGCGTCCCCGTCCTCGCCGTCCTCGCCGTCCTGGCCGTCCTGGCCGTCCGCGCCGGAGGCGTCGTGCAGGCTCATCGGACCGTAGACCGTGGAGCCGTCCTCTTGGAGGGTCACCTGATCGGTGCCGCCCTCCAGCAGCTCCCGCCAGACCTCGCCGATCCACGACTCGGCGTCCGACTGGGTGGGGAACTCCTCGGGCTCGACCGCGGGTTCCGTCTGCGAACCGTCGGCCTTCTCGAACCGCCACGTCCACGCCATCGATGCCTCCGTCAGATCGGCAGTTGCTCCCGGAAGCGTAGTCCCCTGTGCGCGTCCGGCGGCAGGTCAGGAGACGATCGGGGGGTGGAACTCACTCTGCTCGGCACCGGCTCACCCGCAGGACTCCCCGTACCCGGCTGCCCCTGCGCGCGCTGCGCCGCCGCGAGCGGCGACCGGGCGCGCGCCGCGACCGCGCTGCTGGTGGACGGCACGCTGCTGCTCGACCTCACCCCCGGGCCCGCCTTCGCCGCCGCCCGCGCCGGAGCGTCGCTCAGCGGCGTACGCCAGGTGCTGCTGACGCACCCGCACGACGGGCCCGCGCTGGAGGTGCCCGCGGGGCTGCCCTCGCCCGTACGGGTGCCCGAACGGCAGGAACTGGCGCTGATCAGCGGACACCGCGTCCAGGCGCTCGCCCTGGACACGCCCGGCACCGGCTACCTGGTCACGGGCCCCGACGCCCGCAGGCTGCTGTATCTGCCGCCGGGCGCCGCGCCCGCGGGCGCGGGCACCCCGCACGTGTACGGCGCACCCTGCGACCTGGTGCTGCTGGACGTCCTGGGCCGGCCCGACGCGCTGGCCGCGCTGCGGGACGCCGGAGCCGTCGGCCCCGCCACGGACGTGCTGGCCGTCCACCTCGGGCACGACGTGCCGCCCGGGGACGAACTGCACCGGCGGCTGGCGGCGGCGGGCGCCCACACCGTGCCCGACGGTACGACGCTCGCCGTCGGCGAGTACGACAGCGCCCTGGACCTGCCCCAGGTCCCCCGGCGCACCCTCGTACTGGGGGGAGCCCGCTCGGGCAAGTCCGTGGAGGCCGAACGGCGGCTGGCCTCCTACCCCGGCGTGGTCTACGTGGCCACCGGCGGCAGCCGCGACGGCGACCCCGAATGGGGCGCGCGGGTGGCCGAACACCGCGAGCGCCGCCCCACCTCGTGGCGCACCGAGGAGACCTGCGACCTGGTGCCCCTGCTCGCCGATCCGGGACCGCCGCTGCTGATCGACTGCCTGTCGCTGTGGCTGACCCGCACGATGGACGAGATCGAGGCCTGGGACGACACCCTGTGGGCGCGCGGCGGCGCCACCGCGCTGGCCGAGCGGGTGGCGGCGCTGGTGGCGGCGGTCAGAGCGACCCCGCGGCGGCTGGTCGCGGTCAGCAACGAGGTCGGCTCCGGGGTGGTGCCCGCCACCCCAGCGGGGCGCCGCTTCCGCGACGAACTCGGCCGCCTCAACGCCCGGTTCGCCGACGAGTGCGAGCACGTCCTGCTGACCGTCGCCGGCGTGCCCGTGCCCCTGCGGTGAGCCCGCCGGCGGCCCGGGGAACGGCGCCTGACCCCGCCCGGATCCCCGCGCCGGCCGAGGGATGAAGCGTGCGAGGGACTCACGTACGCTCCCAGATCATGAGCGAGCGCAGCCTGGACCTTGACGACTTCTCCGACCTCATCGAGCGGCCGCACGGCGCCCTGCGGCGGCAGGCCGAGGAGCGGCGGACCCGGACCGGGCTGCCCCCGCAGGCGCTCGGCCGCCTCGATGACCTGGGCGAATGGCTCAGCTCCGCGCAGGCCCAGGTTCCGGTACGGCCCGTCGCCAACCCCCGGCTCGTCGTGTTCGCCGGCGACCACGGCGTCGCCGAGCTCGGCGTCTCCACGCGCGAGGCGGGCACCGCAGGCCACCTCGTGCGCGCGCTGCTCGACGGCGCCTCCCCCGCCGCCGTACTGGCGCGGCGCTTCGAGGTGCCGGTGCGCGTCGTCGACATGGCGCTGGACTGCGACCCGGCCGAGCTGCCCGCCGAGGTCACCCGGCACCGGGTCCGCCGCTCCTCGGGGCGGCTCGATGCCGAGGACACCCTCACGCTCCCGGAAGCGGAGGAGGCCTTCCGCGCCGGAATGGCCGTCGCGGACGAGGAAGCCGACGCGGGATGCGACCTCGTCGTCCTCGGCGACCTCAGCGTCGGCGGGACCACCGCAGCCGGCGCCCTGGTCGCCGCCCTGTGCGGCACCGACGCCTCCGTCGTGACGGGGCGCGGCGGCGGCCGCATCGACGATCTGACGTGGATGCGCAAGTGCGCCGCCATCCGGGACGGGCTGCGCAGGGCCCGCCCCGTGCTGGGCGACCAGCTCCAGCTGCTGGCCACCGTCGGCGGCGCCGACCTGACCGCCATGACCGGCTTCCTCCTCCAGTGCGCGGTGCGCCACACCCCCGTCATCCTCGACGGCGTCGTCTCCGCGGCCTGCGCGCTGGTCGGCCAGCGGGTGGCCTTCCGCGCGCCCGACTGGTGGCTCGCCGGGCAGCTGGGCGGCGAGCCGGCCCACGCCAAGGCGCTCGACCGGCTCGCCGCCGACCCGCTCCTGGAACAGGGCGTCGCCGTCGGCGGCGGCACCGGGGCGCTGCTGGCCCTGCCGCTGGTTCGGGCCGCCGCCGCGCTGGCAGCCGAGCTGCCCGTAGACGAGAGCGAGCCTGCGGCCTCCCCCACCGAGCAGAGCGCTCTCGACGCCACCTGAGCCCTGCCGTACGGGCACCGGCCCTCACGCGTGTGCGGGACTGGTGGACCCGCCCCTGTGTGGCGGGCCCGGTAACGTGCTCGGCCATGGATCGTTCCCCCACACCCGGCGACGGCATACGGTTCGCTCTCGGCACCTTGACGGTGCTGCCCGTGCGGGTCACCCGCTGGGACCGGGCAGCGGCCCGTGCGGGCATGGCCTGCGCGCCGCTGGCCGGCGCGGTGGTCGGTCTGGCGGCCGCCGCGGTGGGCGGCGTACTCCTGGCGTGCGGCGCGTCCGCGCTTCTCGCGGCCGTCGCCACCGTGGCGACCGGCGCCGTGCTGACCCGCGGTCTCCACCTGGACGGCCTCGCCGACGTCGCCGACGGACTGGGCAGCGCGAAGCCGGCGGACGAAGCCCTGCGGATCATGAAGCGGTCGGACATCGGCCCGTTCGGCGTCGTCACCCTCGTGTTCGTGCTGCTGGCCCAGATCGCCTCCGTGGCGCGGTTGTTCGGCGTGAGCTGGACCGTGGGGGCCGCCGCCGTGGTGATGTCCGCGCTGGTGGCGCGCGGCGCGCTCACGCTCGCCTCGCGCGAGGGCGTCGCCGCCGCGCGGCCCGAGGGCCTGGGCGCCGCGGTCGCCGGCACGGTGCCGCGGGGCACCGCGTGGGGTGTCGCCGTCCTGGTGGTGGCCGCGGCCGTGGTGGCCGGGCTCGCCGGGCCCCTCGCGGTGTTCGCGGTGGGCGCCGTAGCGGGGCTGTGCGCCGCCGAGTTGCTGCTGCGGCACTGCGTGCGGCGGTTCGGCGGGGTGACGGGTGACGTGTTCGGCGCGCTGGCCGAGGCGGCGGCGACGTGCGCGCTGGTGGTGGCCGCGCTCTGAGGCGTGCTGTGTGACGGGCTCACAGTGTGCGACGGGTCCGGAGGCCGGTGTGTGACGGGTTGGGTGCAAGTGCCAACCGTCCCCGGTCCGGCGGAGGGGGCGGGCATACCATGCCCGGAGCGTCCTGAGCCGGAGGCGGCTTCGCACTCCGCGCCCTGTCAAGGAAGAAGGTCTCTCCCACGTGTCTGCACTGACTCTCAGCTCCTCGTCCGCGGCGACCCTGCGCGCGGACGCTGTCGTCGTCGGCGTCGCCACAAGCGGCTCCGCCGGCAAGGCGGGCAAGAAGGCCTCGCTCGTCCTCGCGCCCGGCGCGGAGGCCGTCGACAAGGCGTACGACGGCAAGCTCGCCGCGACGCTGGAGACGCTCGGCGCGAGCGGCGGCGAGGGAGAGGTCACCAAGCTCCCGGCGCCGGCTGCCGGGGTGAAGGCTCCGGTCGTGGTGGCCGTCGGTCTCGGCGAGGCGACGGACCGCAAGGAGCCCGTCGAGCCGGAGGTGCTGCGGCGCGCGGCGGGTGCGGCGGCCCGGGCGCTGGCGGGCACCAAGAAGGCGGCCTTCGCGCTGCCGGTCCAGGACCCGGAGGCCGTCGCCGCGGTCGCCGAGGGCGCGCTGCTGGGCGCCTACTCCTTCACCTCGTACAAGGGCAAGGACAGCAGCGCGAAGAAGGACGCCAAGAGTGCGCCGCTGGCGGAGATCGCGCTGGTCGGCGCGAAGGCGCGGGACAAGGCGCACAAGGCGGCCGCCGAGCGTGCCGTGGTGGTCGCCGAGGAGGTGCACCGCGCCCGGGACCTGATCAACACCCCGGCGAACGGTCTGGACCCGAAGGGGTTCGCCGCCGAGGTCCGTGCCGCGGCCAAGGAGTACGGCCTCACCATCGAGGTGCTGGACGAGAAGGCGCTGACCAAGGGCGGCTACGGCGGCATCCTGGGCGTCGGCAACGGGTCGACGCAGCCGCCGCGCCTGGTGCGGGTCGGCTGGTCGCACCCGAAGGCGAAGAAGTCCCTGGCGCTGATCGGCAAGGGCATCACCTACGACTCGGGCGGCATCTCGCTCAAGCCCGCCGGTCACAACGAGACGATGAAGTGCGACATGAGCGGCGCCGCCGCCGTCTTCTCGACCGTCGTGGCGGCGGCCAGGATGGGGCTGCGCGCCAACGTGACCGGCTGGCTGGCGCTGGCCGAGAACATGCCGTCGGGCTCGGCCACCCGTCCGGGTGATGTGCTGACCATGTACAGCGGCAAGACCGTGGAGGTGCTCAACACCGACGCCGAGGGCCGTCTGGTGATGGCGGACGCGCTGGCCAGGGCCGGTGAGGAGCAGCCGGACGCGCTGGTGGACGTGGCGACGCTGACCGGCGCCATGATGGTGGCACTGGGTGCCCGGACGTTCGGGATCATGGCGAACGACGACGCCTTCCGCACCGCCGTGCACGAGGCGGCCGGTGAGGCGGGCGAGGACGCCTGGCCGATGCCGATGCCCGCCCACCTGCGCAAGGGCATCGACTCGCCGGTCGCCGACATCGCCAACGTGGGCGACCGGATGGGCGGCGGCCTGCTGGCCGGGGTGTTCCTGAAGGAGTTCGTGCCCGAGGACATCCCCTGGGCGCACCTGGACATCGCCGGTCCGGCCTTCAACGAGGCGGCGCCGTTCGGCTACACGCCCAAGGGCGGCACGGGCTCGGCGGTCCGTACGCTGGTCCGACTCGTGGAGCGCACGGCGGACGGCGACCTGGGCTGAGACGTCCGCCACATCGCCGACGGGCGTGTGGGCCCCGCTCGCCGCGGCGAGCGGGGCCCGCGGCTCGCGGCCGTACCTTCAGGTAACCGGCCCCGCGTCCCGGTTTCCGTCAACAAGTGCGAAGATGGGTCACTGGCAGGACAGGGCCCCGCACGGCTTGACAGAAGCCGACTGACAAAGGGCCGAGCAGACACAAGCGGCCGAACCTGAAGCCGCCCGGTCACAGGAGACCGGCTACGGCGTACCCATGCATGGAGGACGTGACGTGGCGAACGACGCCAGCACCGTTTTCGACCTAGTGATTCTCGGAGGCGGTAGCGGCGGTTATGCCGCTGCCCTTCGCGCCGCACAGCTCGGTCTGGATGTCGCTCTCATCGAGAAGGACAAGCTGGGCGGTACCTGCCTGCACCGCGGCTGCATCCCGACCAAGGCGCTGCTGCACGCCGGCGAGGTGGCCGACCAGTCGCGTGAGAGCGCCGAGTTCGGTGTCAAGACCTCGTTCGAGGGCATCGACATGGCCGGCGTCCACAAGTACAAGGACGGCGTGATCTCCGGCCTCTACAAGGGCCTGCAGGGGCTGGTCGCCTCCCGCAAGGTCACCTACGTGGAGGGCTCCGGCTACCTCTCCTCGCCGACCTCCGTGGAGGTGAACGGCCAGCGCTACGAGGGCCGCCACATCCTGCTGGCGACCGGTTCGGTGCCCAAGACGCTGCCGGGCCTGACCATCGACAACGACCGGATCATCAGCTCGGACGACGCCCTGGTCATGGACCGGGTGCCGAAGTCCGCGATCATCCTGGGCGGCGGCGTCATCGGCGTCGAGTTCGCCTCCGCGTGGAAGTCCTTCGGCGCGGACGTCACCGTGATCGAGGGTCTCAAGCACCTGGTGCCGGTCGAGGACGAGAACAGCTCCAAGCTGCTGGAGCGCGCCTTCCGCAAGCGCGGCATCAAGTTCAACCTGGGCACCTTCTTCGACAAGGCCGAGTACACGAACGACGGCGTCAAGGTCACCCTCGCCGACGGCAAGGAGTACGAGGCCGAGGTGCTGCTGGTCGCCATCGGCCGCGGCCCGGTCTCGCAGAACCTGGGCTACGAGGAGGCCGGGGTCGCCATGGACCGCGGCTTCGTCACGGTGGACGAGTACTGCCGCACCAGCGTGCCCACCATCTCCGCCGTCGGCGACCTGATTCCCACGCTCCAGCTCGCGCACGTCGGCTTCGCCGAGGGCATCATGGTCGCGGAGCGGCTGGCCGGGCTGAACCCGGTGCCGGTCGACTACGCCGGTGTCCCCCGCGTGACCTACTGCAACCCGGAGGTGGCCTCCGTCGGCCTCACCGAGGAGCAGGCCAAGGAGCGGTACGGCGCGGACAAGGTCGTCACCCTGAAGTACAACCTCGCGGGCAACGGCAAGAGCAAGATTCTCAAGACGTCGGGCGAGGTCAAGCTCGTCCAGGTCCGCGACGGTGCCGTGGTCGGCGTCCACATGGTCGGTGACCGCATGGGTGAGCAGGTGGCCGAGGCCCAGCTCATCTACAACTGGGAGGCGCTGCCCGCCGAGGTGGCCCAGCTCATCCACGCCCACCCGACGCAGACGGAGGCGCTCGGCGAGGCGCACCTGGCGCTGGCCGGCAAGCCGCTGCACT
Organism: Streptomyces tubbatahanensis; assembly: GCF_022699385.1. NCBI lineage: Bacteria > Bacillati > Actinomycetota > Actinomycetes > Kitasatosporales > Streptomycetaceae > Streptomyces > Streptomyces tubbatahanensis. The sequence goes on from NZ_CP093846.1 coordinate 2,092,489, forward strand.
CCCACGACTGACCGCCGAGCAGTCACTCAAGGGCGCGACCCATCCGCACAGTTCGTTAAGGAGCAACAGGAACCATGGCGGTTTCCGTAACCCTGCCGGCGCTCGGCGAGAGCGTGACCGAGGGCACCGTCACCCGCTGGCTGAAGGCCGAGGGTGAACAGATCGAGGCCGACGAGCCGCTGCTCGAGGTCTCCACCGACAAGGTCGACACCGAGATCCCCGCACCGGCCTCCGGGACGCTGTCCTCCATCAAGGTCGCCGAGGACGAGACGGTGGAGGTCGGCGCCGAGCTGGCCGTCATCGACGACGGCTCCGGCGCCCCCGCTGCGGCCGAGCCGGCCGCCGCCCAGCCCGAGCCCGCGCAGCCCGAGCCCGCGCAGGCCCCGGCGCAGGAAGAGCCCGCCCAGGCCGAGGCGCAGCCCGAGCCCGCCGCGGCCCCGTCCGGCGGCGGCTCCGCCGAGGGCACCGACGTGACGCTGCCCGCGCTGGGCGAGTCCGTCACCGAGGGCACCGTCACCCGCTGGCTCAAGCAGGTCGGCGACGAGGTGGAGGCCGACGAGCCGCTGCTGGAGGTCTCCACCGACAAGGTCGACACCGAGATCCCCGCACCGACCTCCGGCACGCTGCTGGAGATCGCCGTGGGCGAGGACGAGACCGCTGAGGTCGGCGCCAAGCTGGCCGTCATCGGTGCGGCCGGTGCCGCTCCCGCCGCCGCCACTCCGGCGCCGTCGGCCCCGGGCAAGCCCGCCGAGTCGGCGCCCGCCCAGCCCGCTCAGGAAGCCCCGCAGGCCCCGGCTGCCCCGGCGCAGCCGGCGGCACCGCAGACGCCTCCGGAGCCCTCGCAGGCCCAGCCCGCGCCCGCACAGCCCGCCGCTCCGGCCCAGCCTGCTCCGGCGCAGCCCGCCCCCGCGGCGCAGGCTCCGGCTGCTCCGGCTGCCGCGCCGGAGAGCGACGGCGCCTACGTGACGCCGCTGGTGCGCAAGCTGGCGGCCGAGCAGGGCGTGGACCTCACCTCGGTGCGCGGCACCGGTGTGGGCGGCCGCATCCGCAAGCAGGACGTCATCGAGGCGGCCGAAGCGCGAAAGGCCCAGCAGGCCCAGCAGGCTCCGGCCGCCTCGGGCGCCGCCGCCTCGGCGGCGCCGAAGTCGCCGAAGCTGGAGGCCTCGCCGCTGCGCGGCCAGACGGTGAAGATGCCGCGCATCCGCAAGGTCATCGCCGAGAACATGATGAAGGCGCTGCACAACCAGGCGCAGCTGTCCACGGTCGTCGAGGTGGACGTCACCCGCATCATGAAGCTGCGGGCGGCGGCGAAGAGCTCCTTCGCCGCGCGGGAGGGCGTCAAGCTCTCCCCGATGCCGTTCTTCGTGCAGGCGGCAGCCGAGGCGCTGAAGGCCCACCCGGCCGTCAACGCCCGCCTGAACGACGACGGCACCATCACCTACCACGACGTCGAGAACATCGGCATCGCGGTGGACTCCGAGAAGGGGCTGATGGTCCCGGTCATCAAGGAGGCCGGAAACCTCAACCTGGCGGGCATCGCCCGCAAGACCGCCGAGCTGGCCAAGAAGGTCCGCGAGGGCGGCCTGGGTCCCGACGACATGTCCGGCGGCACGTTCACGATCAGCAACACCGGGTCGCGGGGCGCGCTCTTCGACACCATCATCGTGAACTACCCGCAGGTCGCGGAGCTGGGCATCGGTGCGACGGTCCGTCGTCCGATGGTCATCGACCACCCGGAGCTGGGCGAGACGATCGCGATCCGCGACATGGTCTACCTGACCCTCTCCTACGACCACCAGCTCGTGGACGGCGCCGACGCCGCCCGCTACCTGGCCGACGTCAAGGCCCGCCTGGAAGCCGGCGAGTTCGAGGGCGAGCTGGGGCTGTAACCCCTCGGCCACCTGGTCCGGAAACGGTGCCCCCGCCACGGGTGTGGCGGGGGCACCGTCGCGTCGCGGCACGTGCCCTCCGGGGCGGTGACGGATCCCTCACGGACCGCAGTGGCACCGCGTGCCTGCCCACGCCGTATCGTCTAGGGGCCCCACCCCCTCGTTGCGAGGAGCATTCTCATGACGCCGCCCGTCGTCCAGTCGCTGCGCGAGCAGATCCGGGAGCACATCGTCGAGGGGATCGTCAGCGGGCGCTGGAAGCCGGGCGAGCGGATCGTGGAGCGGCGGATCGCGGTGGAGCTGGAGGTGAGCCAGACGCCCGTGCGGGAGGCGCTGCGCGAGCTGGAGGCGCTGCGGCTGATCGAGTCGGCGCAGAACAAGGGCGCGCGGGTGCGGGAGCTGTCGCCCGCCGACCTCGAGGAGATCTATCCCGTGCGGGCCGGCCTGGAGCAGATCGCCGCGGAGCTGGCGGTGGCCCGGTTGGCGGGGGACGTCTCCGCGCTGCGACCGCACGTGGAGGCGCTGTATGAGGCGGACCGGCTGGGGGACGGAGAAGCGCAGGTGCGGCATACGGTGGCCTTCCACAGGGAGCTGGTGCGCGCCGCCGGCAACAGCGTGCTGCTGCACACCTGGGAGGGGCTGGGCATCGAGGTGTGGACGGCGCTGTCGATCCGCTGGCTGGGCACGGTGCAGCAGTCGTATGCGGAGGAGCATGACGCGGTGCTCGCCGCGATCGAGCGGTGTGATCCGGAGATCGGTCCGTTGGTGAAGGAGCACGTGTTGGGGTGCGCGCCGGCGCCCCGATAGCACCCGCTGCTGGGCGGCAGCCCACCGTTGCGGCGGCGGAAGCGGCCGTGTGCGGGTCCGTTGTGGCTGGTCGCGCAGTTCCCCGCGCCCCTTCGGGCCGACCCCTGCGCCTGGCATTCCGTGCCTTGTTTCGAGGCACGGAATGCCAATTTCGGGTCGTGGGCGGTTTTTACCTTCCGATCCTTTGATCGATCATCGATCACGGGCGTAGAGTCCTTGTGTTGGGTGCCCCCTGTCCTGCCCGTTCAGGGTTGCAAAGCCCACTCGCACAACCGCCCTCCCGACCCGTTTGGAGGGGCCTACACGTCCGGAAGGTGGCCACCATGCCCGACCCCGTACGCCCGCCGCATCCGAGCGAGCTCGACCAGCTCCCGGACCGCGATCCGCAGGAGACCGGCGAATGGCGTGAGTCGCTCGACGCCGTCTCCTCGCACGCGGGCGGCGAACGAGCCGCGTACCTGGTGCGTCGCACCGTCGAGCACGCCCAGCACAGCGGCCTGGCCGTGCCAGGGCTGCTGGAGACGGAGTACGTCAACACCATCCCCACCTCGGCCGAGCCGGCCTTCCCCGGCGACGAGGCGATGGAGTCCCGCATCACCGCGTGGAACCGCTGGAACGCCGCCGCCATGGTCACCCGCGGCAGCCGCTACGGCCTCGGCGGCCACATCGCGACGTTCGCGTCGGCGGCGTGGCTCTACGAGACCGGCTTCGAGCACTTCTTCAAGGGCAAGGAGGGTGCGGACGGGGGCTCGGGCGACCAGCTCTACGTCCAGGGCCACGCCTCCCCCGGCGTCTACGCCCGCGCGTTCCTCGACGGGCGGCTCACCGAGGACCACCTCGACCGCTTCCGCCAGGAGTCCGGCGGTGACGGGCTGCCGTCCTACCCGCACCCGCGCCGCCTGCCGTGGCTGTGGGAGTTCCCCACGGTCTCCATGGGCCTGGGCCCGATCTCCGCGATCTACCAGGCACGCTTCAACAACTACCTGACGAACCGGGGCATCAAGGACACCTCCGCCTCGCACGTGTGGGCCTTCCTCGGCGACGGCGAGATGGACGAGCCCGAGTCGACCGCAGCCCTCGCCCTGGCCGGACGCGAGCAGCTGGACAACCTCACCTTCGTCATCAACTGCAACCTCCAGCGCCTCGACGGCCCCGTCCGCGCGAACTTCAAGATCGTGCAGGAGCTGGAGGCCCAGTTCCGCGCCGCTGGATGGAACGTCATCAAGTCCCTGTGGGGCTCCGCGTGGGACGAGGTCTTCGCGCTGGACACCACAGGAGCGCTCACCCGCAGGCTGCGCGAGGTGCCGGACGCCCAGTTCCAGACGTACGCCACCCGGGACGCGGCCTACATCCGCGAGCACTTCTTCGGCGCCTCCCCGGCGCTGGCCGAGATCGGCAAGCTGCTGGGTGACGACAAGATCACCGAGCTGTTCAAGACCTCGCGCGCGGGGCACGAGCCGCGCAAGGTGTACGCGGCGTACAAGGCGGCCGTCGAGCACAAGGGCGCGCCGACGGTGATCCTGGCGCAGACGGTCAAGGGCTGGACCCTGGGCCCGGGCTTCGAGTCCCGCAACGCCAACCACCAGATGAAGAAGCTCACCGGCAAGGAGTTCCGCGCCATGCGGGACCTGCTGGAGCTGCCGATTCCGGACAGCAAGCTGGACGACGAGCTGGTGCCCTACGTGCACCCGGGCGCCGACTCGCCCGAGGTGCGCTACCTCCAGGAGCGCCGCGCCGAGCTGGGCGGCCCCGCGCCGGCCCGCCGCGTCCACGCGGTCGGCCTGCCGGCACCCGCCGACAAGCCGTTCGAGGCGCTCAAGAAGGGCTCGGGCTCGCAGGAGATCGCCACCACCATGGCGTTCGTCCGCCTGGTCAAGGACCTGATGCGGGAGAAGGAGACCGGCAAGCGCTGGGTGCCGATCGTCCCCGACGAGGCCCGCACCTTCGGCATGGAGTCGCTCTTCCCCTCCGCCGGCATCTACTCGCCGCTGGGCCAGAACTACGACCCGGTCGACCGCGACCAGCTCCTGTACTACAAGGAGGCCGAGAACGGCCAGATCCTCAACGAGGGGATCACCGAGGCGGGTTCGCTGGCGGACTTCACCGCGGCCGCCACGTCGTACGCGACGCACAGCGAGCCGATGATCCCGTTCTACATCTTCTACTCGATGTTCGGGTTCCAGCGGACCGCCGACCAGTTCTGGGCGCTCGCCGACCAGCTCGGCCGCGGCTTCGTCATCGGCGCCACCGCCGGCCGTACGACGATGACCGGCGAAGGCCTCCAGCACGCCGACGGCCACTCCCACCTGCTGGCCTCCACCAACCCCGCGGCGCTCTCCTACGACCCGGCGTTCGCCTATGAGGTCGGCGTCATCGTCAAGGAGGGCCTGCGCCGGATGTACGGTCCGGAAGCGGACCAGCAGGAGGACGTCTTCTACTACCTCACGGTCTACAACGAGACCAAGGTCCAGCCGCCCATGCCGGAAGGCGACGGCGTGGAGGAGGGCATCCTCAAGGGGCTCTACCGCTTCCGCGAGGCGGACAGCGCCCCCAAGGACGCCCCGCGCCTCCAGCTGCTCGCCTCCGGCACCGCCATCCACTGGGCCCTCGACGCGCAGAAGATCCTCGCCGATCAGTGGGGTGTGGCCGCCGACGTGTGGTCGGCGCCGTCCTGGACCGAGCTGCGGCGTGAGGCCATGGAGTGCGACGCGGCGGCGCTGCGCGGTGAGGAGCGCGTGCCGTACGTGACCCGCGCGCTGGAGGGTGCGCCAGGACCCGTGCTGGCCGTCAGCGACTGGATGCGGGCCGTGCCCGACCAGATCAGCCAGTGGGTCGAGCAGGACTGGTCCTCGCTCGGCACCGACGGGTTCGGCCTCTCCGACACCCGCGAGGGCGCCCGCCGCCACTTCGGTGTCGACCCGGAGTCCGTGGTCGTCGCCGCGCTCTCGCGTCTGGCACGGCGCGGCGAGGTCAAGTCGGAGGACGTCCGCAAGGCTGCCGAGAAGTACGGCCTGGCGTAAGGACATCCGTCCGCGCCCGACGGGCAGACAAGGGGCCTCCGCCACGCGGCGGAGGCCCCTTTCCGCGTGGGGTGCCCCGGGGGCCGGATGTTTCAGGTCCGCAGCGCCCCAGCCGCCGGCCGCCGTCCCCGTCGGCCCTGACGCCGGCCACCGTCCCCGTCGGCCCTGCCGCGGGTTGCGGCGCCGCACGCCCGGGTCCTGGAGCAGCTCGGCTGCCGGGGCGCCCCGGAACACGGCGCAGGGCCCGCCGCGGACGACGCGGCGAGCCCTGCGCTGCACTTGGTTCCGGCCGTGCTACTCCGGGTCCGGGTGCCGCCGCAGACGCAGCACGGCGGCGATCAGGCCTCCCCACACGATGAGGATGGCGGCGGCCATCATCACCACGGCTCCTGCCGACATCAGCGCACCTCCTCCCGCTCGGCTCGCGGCGCGGTGCGCCAGGGGACGAGGGCGATCAGGACGCCGACCACCAGCGCACCGCCGGCGATCCCCCATCCCGCCCAGGCCAGGAACGAGGTCGGGTATCCGCCGTAGTTCTCGTCGAACTCGGCGCGCAGGCTGTCGACCATCATCCAGCCGAGTACCAGCGGGGTGACCACTCCGAGGCAGACGCGCCACCACAGGCCCAGCCGGATCGCGGAGGTCTCGTCCGCGTGGGCCTGGAAGGCCGGCAGCCGCCGCAGTACCCAGCCCATGACGACGAGGAAGACGAGCGCGGCCAGCGCGATGCCGTACTGGTTGATGAAGTGGTCGGCCGAGTCGAGCAGGGCCAGACCCGCGTCCGTCGGGAACAGCAGCAGCGAGACGACGGCGACCAGGCCGCCGACGCCCCACACGGCGGGCAGCCGCCGCATGCCGGTGCGGTCCTGCACCGCGGAGATGATCACCTGCACGATGCTGACCAGTGAGGTGATGCCCGCGATGGCCAGGGAGGCGAAGAAGAGGAAGCCGAAGAGGCCGCCCATCGGCATCTGGGAGATCACGGCGGGGAAGGCGATGAAGGCGAGGCCGACCCCGTCGGTGACGACCTCGCCGACGGCGACGCCGTTGGCCTGCGCCATGAAGCCGAGGGTGGCGAACACCCCGATGCCCGCCAGGATTTCGAAGGAGCTGTTGGCGAAGCCGGCCACCAGCGCGGAGCCCGTCAGGTCAGAGCGGCGCCCCAGGTAGGAGGCGTAGGTGACCATGATGCCGAAGCCGATGGACAGGGAGAAGAAGATCTGCCCGTAGGCGGCGACCCAGACGCTTCCGTCGGTGAGCGCTCCCCAGTCGGGTGAGAAGAGCGCGTCGAGGCCCTCGGCCGCGCCGTCGAGGGTGACGGCGCGGATCACCAGGACGACGAAGAAGACCACCAGCAGAGGGATGAAGACCTGGTTGGAGCGCTCGATGCCGCGGCGTACGCCCAGGGCCAGGATGAGCAGGACGACGAGCCACACGGCCAGCAGCGGCCAGAAGACGCCGCCGACCCAGCTGGTGGGCAGCCCCGGCTCGGATCCCGCGTGCAGGAAGTCCGCGGAGAAGAACGTCTCGGGGTCCTTGCCCCAGTCCTTGCCGAAGGAGAAGCCCGCATACCGTAGGGCCCAGGCGACGATCACGGCGTAGTAGCTGGCGATGACGAAGCAGATGGCGACCTGCCACCAGCCGATGACGGAGGCGGGCTTGGATATCTGCCGGAAGGCGACGGGCGGTGACTTCCGGTACTTCCTGCCCACCGAGTACTCGAGGATGAGCAGGGGCAGGCCCGCGGTGAGCAACGCGACGAGATACGGCAGGAGGAAGGCCCCGCCACCGTTCTTGTACGCCTCCGCGGGGAAGCGCCAGATGTTGCCCAGTCCGATGGCGGAGCCGATGGCGGCCATCAGAAATCCGGTTCGCGAGCCCCACTGTTCGCGAGTTTGCTGAGACATGACCGATTCCTTGTTCGCTGTATAACTGGCGGAACGTTAACAGCGGGACAAAGACCGCGGGAGGGGTATTCACCATGCGGGCAGCGCGGCTGATCAAAATGGTGCTGCTGCTGCAGGCGCGCAGGGAGATGACCGGCGGCGAGCTGGCCGCCGAGCTGGAGGTCTCCGAACGCACGGTCGCGCGGGATGTCCTCGCCCTGTCCGAGGCAGGCGTGCCGGTGTACGCGGACCGGGGGCGCGCGGGGGGCTACCGGCTGGTCGGCGGCTACCGCACGCGGCTGACGGGGATGGGCCGCAGCGAGGCGGAGGCGCTGTTCCTGTCCGGGGTGCCCTCGGCGCTGCGTGACCTGGGTCTGGAGGACGCGGCCTCGGCGGCGCGGCTGAAGGTCTCCGCCGCGCTCGATCCCGCGCTGCGGGACGTGCACGAGGGGTCTGCGCAGCGCTTTCACCTGGACGCGCCCGGCTGGTGGCAGGCGCCCGGGGCACTGCCGCTGCTGCCCGCGCTGGCCGACGCCGTGTGGTCGGACCGGCGGGCCGCGGTGCGCTACCGGCGCAAGGACGAGCGCGGCGGCGGCGAGGTGGAGCGGGAGCTGGAGCCCTACGGGGTGGTGCTGAAGGCGGGGCGGTGGTATCTGGCGGCCCGGGTGCCGGCCGACGCGGCGCACCCGGGCCGCGAGGCCTGGCGGGTGTACCGCGTCGACCGGTTCACCGAGGTCGCCGTGCGGGACGCGCACTTCGTCCGCGAGCCCGCCTTCGACCTGGCGGCGTTCTGGGCGGAGCGCGCGGCGTCGTTCGCGCGCTCCCTGCTGCGCTCCCAGGTGACGCTGCGGCTCACCGCGGCGGGCACCCGGCAGCTGCGGCACGTCACCGACAGGGCCGCGGCCGACGAGGCGCTGGCGGCCGGCACAAGCGAGGCGGACGGGCGTACGACGGTGGCGCTGCGGGTGGAGAGCCAGGAGGTCGCCTTCGGCCAGCTCTCCGGCCTCGGCCCGGAGTGCGAGGTGCTGGCGCCGCCGTCGCTGCGCGCCAGGTTCGCCGCGGCGGCGCGCCGCGCTGCGGCGCTGTACGGGGACCTGCCGGCGGCCGGGGACCTGCCGCGAGGCCGGGATCTGCCGCCGGCTTGACGGTCAGCGGTAACCGGTCACGTCGGCCGGTTTCCCCGCGAACTGCACCTCGGCCAGGTAGCGCCAGGCGTCCGGCGCGGAGCCGTCCGCGTCGGTGAAGCCGTAGACCTGGGCGAGTCCGCCGCTGGAGAGGGACTGCCCGTTCCAGCGCGCCACGTCAGGGTCGGCGGCGAGGGCTGCCACGGCGCGGCCGACGAAGGCCGGGGTCTCGGAGATGGCGAAGTGCGGGTCGGTGGCGCAGCCGTCGCGCCAGTTCTCCTCCGTCACGTGGAAGTAGGTGTCGAGCATCGCCTCCGAGCGCAGCCAGCCCGGGGTCAGGCACACCGCGGTGGTGCCGTACTCGGCCGTCTCCTGGGCGAGCGCGCGGGCCATCCTCAGGGGCGCGGCCTTGGCCAGGTCGTAGGAGAGGGGCTCGCGGTAGTTCCGGTTGGACTCCTCGGTGCCGTCGGTGACCTCGATCAGCAGCCCGCCGGGGCGTCGGGTCAGCAGGGGAAGCGCGCAGGCGCTGGTGATCAGATGGCTGTCGATGCCCAGCCGCAGGACGCGGAGCGTATCGGCCAGATCGTGCTCCCACAGCTTCTTGCCGAAGCCGACGAGGTGGTCGCCGCCCCACAGGTCGTTGACGAGGATGTCGAGCCTGCCCTGCTCACGGTCGATACGGGCGATCAGGTCGCGCACCTGTTCGGCTTCGAGGTGGTCGACGGCGACGGCGATGCCCGTGCCCCCTCCTTCCTCGCGGCCCGCCTCGGTCGCCAGTTCGGCCGTCTCCTCGATCGTCTCGCTCGCCCGGCCGACCTCGCTGGTCCGCTTCCTGGTCGTCCTCCCGGTCGCGTAGACGGTGGCCCCCGCGCGGCACAGCTCCACGGCCATGGCCCGCCCCGCTCCCCTGGTCGCCCCCGCCACCAGGGCGACCTTGCCGGCCAGCCGGCCGCGGGCGCTGTTCGTCTCCGGCACCTGTTCCTCCTCGCGTCACGGACGCACGCGCGATCGGCACGTGCGAGGGATACGGCGACCACGCTGACAGCGATACCTGACATCCCCTGTCGGATATGCCGACAGCGCGCCGAGGAGCGGCACACACAACGAGCGCGCACGGCGAGCGCGCACGGCGAGCGCCGAGAACGAGCGCGCATAACGACACAGCCGCATCTGGCGTACTCCGCGTGCGCTGCGGCCGCGCAGGCCCGATGCTGGGGGCGTGATGGACGAGACGGAGTTCTGGGCGCTGATCGACTCCACACGCCGGGAGGCGGACGGCGACCCCGAGGAACAGGCCGACCTGCTCGTCGAGCGGCTCACCCAGCTCGACCCCGACGCCGTGACCTACTTCGCCCGCCACTTCGAGTCCCGCTACAGCCGCGCCTACCAGTGGGACCTGTGGGCCGCCGCATGGATCCTGCTCGACGGGGCGAGCGACGACGTCTTCGACGGGTTCCGCTGCTGGCTGATCGGCCAGGGCAGAGAGGTCTTCGAGGGCGCGGCGCACGACGCGGACGCCCTCGCCGGGCTGCTGGCCGACTTCGACGAGGAGTTGGACGGGGACGGCGAGGAACTGGGCTTCGCCGCCGACGAGGCGTACGAGCAGCTGACCGGCACCGTCCTGCCCGAACTGGGCCTTCCCGAGGCGCCGGCCGACCCCGCGGGCGTCCCCCTCGACCTGGAGAACCCCACCGCGCTGGCCGAGCGTCTGCCGAAGCTGTGGGACCGCTTCCGGAACGACTGACGGGCCGCGAGGGGCCCGGCGCCCGGGCCCGCGCGGGGGCATGCGCCAGGATGGGCCCATGCGAATCGCGGTCACCGGTTCCACCGGACTCATCGGCACTGCGCTCACCCGGTCGCTGCGCGCCGAGGGACACGACGTCCTCCGGCTCGTGCGGCGCCCCGCCTCCGCCGCCGACGAGGTCACCTGGCATCCACAGGAGGGCCACGTCGAGACCGCGGGACTCGTCGGCTGCGAAGCCGTCGTCCACCTCGCGGGCGCCGGCGTCGGCGACCGCCGCTGGACGGAGGCGTACAAGCGCGAACTCCGCGACAGCCGGGTGCGGGGCACCCGCACGCTGGCCACCGCCCTCGCCACGCTGGAGAACCCGCCGCACACCCTGCTGCTCGGTACGGCGATCGGGTACTACGGCGACACCGGGAACCGCGCCGTCGACGAGTCGGCAGGGCCCGGCGACGGCTTCCTCGCCGACCTGTGCCAGGACTGGGAGGCCGCGGCCAGGCCGGCGACGGACGCGGGCATCCGCACCGTGTCGGCACGCACCGGCCTGGTCGTCGCCCGCGGCGGCGGCGCGTGGGGACGGCTCTTCCCGCTCTTCCGCGCCGGGCTCGGCGGGCGCCTCGGCACGGGCCGCCAGTACTGGAGCCACATCGCCCTGCACGACCACGTGGCGGCCCTCCGCTTCCTGCTCAACCACGCCGACCTCTCCGGTCCCGTCAACCTGACGGCCCCCCACCCCGCCACCAACCGGGAGGTCACCGCCGCCATGGGTCGCGTACTGCACCGCCCCACTCCCTTCGCGGTGCCCGCGCCCGCCCTGCGGTTCGCGCTCGGCGAGTTCGCCGGGGACGTGCTCGGCAGCCAGCGGGTGCTGCCCCGCAGGCTGCTCGACGCCGGTTTCCGGTTCGCCTTCCCCGACGTGACCGCGGCCATCAGGGCAGCGCTGTGACCCTCCCGTCCTCCCGGGCGCCCGCGGCCATGCATCCGGGCGCCCCCCGCGCGACGTACCGCGCACGCTGTTCCCACACCAACCCTCGAACACGGGTATGAGCCACGCGCACCGGGGCATCAGGCAATGAGCAACCGGACCCGCACGCCGTCGACGTCGGGAGGGACAGTGCCGATCAGCAGCGCACAGACGAACCGCGCAGGCACGGGTGGTGGGCCTCGGGCGGACGAAGTCGGCCGGGAGCAGACCGCGGACGTGGTCGTCGTGGGTGCCGGCCTGGCCGGGCTGACGGCCGCCTACCGGCTGACCCGCGCGGGCCTGCGCGTCGTCGTCCTGGAGGCGGCGCCCCGGGCCGGGGGACGGCTCGCGACCGACGTGGTGGACGGCTACCGCCTCGACCGCACGCCCGGGGTGCTGGACCTGGCCCAGGACGGTGCGGCGTTCGCTGGGCTGCCCGCGCTGGACGCGCTCGACCTGCGCCCGTTCGCGCCGGGCGCGCTGCTGCACTGCCAGGACCGTACGCACCGGGTCGCGGCACGGCCCTGGCCGCGCGGCGCAGGGCGCGCACCGGACGGCGAGGGCCCGTATCCTCCGCAGGGCCCGCGAGGGGGCGAGGGTCAGGACTGCGCGCCCCGTACCGCGCGCCTCGACCGGCGCACGAGGGGCGCACAGAGTGCGCGAGGCGCGCTGTCGACCGCCCGCGCACTTGGCGGCGCGCGCAGCCGCGCCGACATGTCCGACGCGTTCGGGCTGGCACGGCTGCGCGGGGCGCTGGGCCGCTTCGCTTCGGCCCCCGCGCAGGGGCTGCTGCTGCGCCCCGAACTGACGGCAGCCCAGGCGCTGTCCGCGCGCGGGCTGCCGTCCCGGGCGGCGCGGACGCTGATGCGTCCGCTGCTGACGGCGCTGCTGTCCGACCCGGAGCTGACGACCTCCAGCCGGGTCGCCGACCTGACACTGCACGGCTTCGTCCGCGGCGGCCTGGGCGTCCCCGCGGGCGGTCAGGCCCAGGTCTGCGCACTGCTGGCCGCGGCGCTGCCACCGGGCACGGTACGCACAGGTGTCCGGGTGACCTCGGTGAGCACGCACGCCGTCGGGACCGAGCGGCACGGCACGTATCCGTGCGAGGCGGCGCTGGTGGCCACCGGTGCCCGGTCGGCCGCCGGCCTGCTGCCGGGGCTCAGGGTGCCGGACTTCCACCCGGTGACGGTGTTGCACCACGCCGTGGAGGAACGGCTGCCGACCGGCGCGGCGGGCGCCTCCTTCACGGTGTGCGCGCAGCGGCGGGGCGGTGCGGGGTCGGGCGCGGGGGAAGCCGGGGCCGAGACCGATCCGGTGAGCCACACCTGGGTGGCGTCGGCCGTGGACCCCTCGCGCGCCGGTCACGGGCGCACGCTCGTCACGTCGGTGGTGCTGGGCGAGCGGTCGGCCTCCCCCGCCGCGGCGCTGGACAAGGCGGCACGCGCGCAACTGGCGGGCGTCTACGGCACGTCCACGGACCGGTGGGAGCTGCTGGCGGCGTACCACGACCCGGAGGCGGTCGTGGCGATGCCGGCCCCGCACGATCCCCGGCGTCCCGTGCGGGTGCTGTCGGGCCTCTACGTGTGCGGAGAGCACCGGGACACCAGTACGCCGCGTGGCGCGGTCGGTTCGGCGCAGCGCGCGACGGAGCAGATCCTGCGCGACTTCCGGCTGCCGGCGCCGCCGCCGGGAGCGGCGCAGGAAGAGACCGCAGCCTAATCGAACAGGCGTCCCGAACTCCGGGGTGACCAGCGGGTTTTGTCAGTGGGGGCGGGTAGAATTCAAGGAGTTGCCAGGGAGCGCACCGACGCATCGAAGGAGCCGTCGATGACTGCTGTCCGTACCCGTACCTCCCGTTCCCACACCCGCCCCACCGGCCGCCCGCGGCACCAGCAGCCGCAGCTGCCGGCCATGTCCACGCTGCCGACTCTGCCGAAGAAGCCGCTGCCGGCAGGGCGGCCGCGCGCGTGGTACGTGGCGCACAACCGCCAACTGAAGGCCATGCGCATCGCCATAGCCCTGCTCGACACCGGCGTCTACACCGCCGAGCAAGCCTGCGACCACACCATCCACGCGACGGCGCAGCGCATCGGCGTGCACCCGCCGTCGCCCGTCACCTGCCGCCTGGTCCGCTCGTTGCTGCCCTGAACACCGCTGCCCGCCCCGGAGAGCCCCCGGGGCGGGCCCGCAGGACGCCGTCGCAAAACCGCTGGCGTCACTACCATCCATGACTTACGGTCCTGACACGGACGAGCGGGCAGGGCCCGTGAGCCACGGAGGGAGCCTGGAATGGGGGCAGGGACGGTGGCGGGGAAGACGAGATGCGAGGCCGCGGCGCTGGCGGCGGCAGCGGTCACGGTCGTGCTGTGGGCCTCCGCGTTCGTCTCCATACGGAGCGCGGGCGAGCACTACTCCCCCGGCGCCATGGCCCTGGGCCGGCTCGGCGCCGGAGCCCTCGTGCTGTGCGCGGCGCTGCTGCTGCGGCGCGAGGGGCTACCGCCGCGGGCCGCGTGGCCCGGCATCGCCACCTCGGGCGTGCTGTGGTTCGGCGGCTACATGGTCGCTCTCAACTGGGGCGAACGCCTGGTCGACGCGGGGACGGCCGCGATGGTCGTCAACGTCGGCCCCATCCTGATGGCGCTGCTGGCCGGCCGGTTCCTCAAGGAGGGGTTCCCGCCCCGGCTGATGGCCGGCATCGCGGTCTCGTTCGCGGGCGCCGTGACCGTGGGCCTGTCCGTGTCGCAGGGCGGCGACTCCTCCCCGCTGGGAGTGGTGCTGTGCCTGCTGGCCGCCATCGCCTACGCCATCGGTGTCGTCAGCCAGAAGCCGGCCCTGCGGCACGCCTCACCACTCCAGGTCACCGCGTTCGGCTGCCTCATCGGGTTCGTCGCCTGCCTGCCCTTCAGCGGCCAACTCCTCACGCAGGCCGGCGACGCGCCGCTGCCGGCGACGCTCAACGTCGTCTATCTGGGCCTCTTCCCGACCGCACTGGCCTTCTCCACCTGGGCCTTCGCGCTCTCCCGCACCACCGCGGGCCGCATGGGCTCCACGACCTACGTGGTCCCCGTCCTCGTCGTGCTGATGTCGTGGCTCGCCCTGGACGAGGTGCCCGCCCTGATCACGCTCGCGGGCGGCCTACTGTGCCTGGCCGGAGTGGCGGTCTCCCGCTCGGGCCGCACCTCCCCCACCGCCCGGCGCCCCGAAGGGGCGCGGGGAACGGCGCGAGAAGCCACAACCGGCCCGCGGACCGCACACGGCGAACGGTCTCACCCCCGTGCCGGAACAGGCCCCCCGGAAGAAGCGCCGAGCGCGGGCCTGGCCGCCGACGTGCCCAGCCCCGCGGGGCCGTCGAACGGCCAGCCCGGCGCGTAGTGCCGCCGCAGGTCGCTCTCGGTGTAGCGGCGGCAGTCGCGGTGCCACACGAGGATGCCCGACATCCAGTTCTCCAGCTCGCGCACGTACCCGTCCAGCGCGGCCCGGCCGTCCTCGTCCAGGGCGAAGTCGTCGTAGAGCACGGGGAACTCGTGCGCCGCCACGTGCTGGAACTGCCTGATGCGGGAGGTCATCAGGTCGTCGACGATGCGCAGCGCCGTCGGGTAGTCGCAGTCGAAGAAGTCGCGGACGACGAGCAGCCCGTTGTGGATCTCCCCCTCGTACTCGATCTCCTTCTGGTACGAGAAGACGTCGTTGAGCAGGCAGGCGTAGTCGGCCGCCGCGTTCTCCAGCGACTTCATGGGGCCGCTGCGGTAGATCTCCGCGGGGATGCTGTCCGGATGGGCCAGCCGGCACAGGCTCATCGTCAGGTCGGAGCCGAAGGTCCTGCGCCGCATCTCGACGTAGTCGACGGGGTCGGGGATGCGGTTGGCCGCCTGGTTGCCCAGCTCCCACAGCCAGCTCTCCGCCATGGTCTCGATGGCCGCGCGGAAGCGGCGGCGCTTGGCCACGGACATCGGGCCCGCCGTGCGCGCCCACAGGTCGGCCAGCGAACGCTCCAGCGGGCCGGCGGGTGGCGGAGCGGGCTCGCCCTCGACGGGCATGAACAGCGACAGGCGCTCGGTGCACTCCTTGGCGCCCGCCAGGTCGCGGGTGCGGCCGAAGCGGACCGGATAGTAGTCGTCGCCCCACGTGCCCCAGGCCAGCCAGGCGGAGGAGAGGTCGAGTTGGTCCCGGGTGGCGTCGGGGTGAATGCCGGCGGCGCACAGCGGCAGGTCGTTGTCGCGGATCAGCTCCTCGTCCCACACCCGGCCGCCCGGCACGTCAGGCTGCCAGTCCAGCAGCCCCATCGCGCGGGCCCAGGTGACGACCCGTTCGCGCGCGCCGTCCAGGTGGGGGCTGAGCTGAGGCGTGAAGGGCATCTCGAAGGCGGGCAGCACCGAGGGGCCCGTGCGCTCGTGCGGTACGTGGGTGAAGGAGCGGACGCGCTGCGGGGCGGTGCGCGCGATGCTGGCGAGGATGTCCGTCGCGGAGGTGCCCAGACCCTCGGGGACGAACGGCAGGCGGGCGGCTGCCGGGCCCGTGTCCCCGGCGGCGGCCGCGCCGCCGTTCATGTAGCGGCTGGAGCGCATGTGCCACTCGTGGCCGCCGGACTGCCAGTCCTGGAGCCCCTTGACGTACGCGGCGACGGCGGCCTGCTCCGCCGGGTCGAGGCCCTTGTCGGCGCAGAGCGCGGGCAGTTCGGTCAGTGCGGTGTGCTCGAACTGCTGGAGGCGGGAGGTCAGCAGGTCGTTGACCGCCTCGGCCGACTCCTGGGTGGTGCAGTCCAGGAACGTCTCCAGGACGAGGACGCCGTTGGACAGCTCGCCCTCGTCCCCGATCTCGCGCTCGTAGGAGAACAGGTCGTTGCGCAGGTGGACGGCGTCGGAGAAGGTGTCGCGCAGCACGCACAGCGGGCGGGATCCCGCGACGGCGGCGGGCACCTCGGCGTGCGCGGCGAACTCCACGAGCCCCGCCGACCAGGGGGCGCCGCCGACCTTGCGGCGCATCTCGATGTACTCGACCGGGTTCGGCACCCGGCCGATGTTGATGTTGGACAGCTCCCACAGCGACTCGTTGAGCAGGTTCTCGGTGCTCACGGCGAACCGGGCGCGCCAGTCACGGGACATCGACGGCACGGTGCGCGCCCACAGGTCGGCCAGCCCGGCCTCGACCGGGTTGGTGGCCTCGGGCACCGCCGCGGTGTCCTCCAGCGGCATGAACAGCGGGAGCCGGTCCAGGTACGCCTTGCCGCCCGCGCGGTCCTGGGTGCGCTTGAACATCTCCAGGAAGTGGTCGTCGAAGAAGAAGACCCACACGTACCAGTCGGTGACCAGCGCCAGGTCGTCCTCGCTCGCGTCCGGGTGCGTGTAGGCGCACAGCAGCGCGTAGTCGTGCGCGTCCAGGTCCGCGGTGTCCCATACCCCGGAGCCCTCCAGCATCCCCTGCCGCGCCGCCCACTCGCGGGAGTGGGCCCGTGCCGCTTCCAGGTGCGGGTTGAGGCGGGCCGGGTACGGCACGTAGAAGTCGGGCAGTTCGAAGGGTTGCGACAACGTCCGGTCCCCCAGTCGCTCGATTGGCTGGCGGACTTGGCCTACCCGGGGCGAAGCGATCGACATCCTTTTTCACCCGGACGTGGGACACGGCGCGGACAGTGCCGTGACGAGGCTGTCGAACAAATCCCGTGGTGGGCGGGGAGGTTGGGCTGCTAGGTTCGCGAACGTGGCGAAGCTGAATCAGATCATCGCAGTCGAGAAGGGCGTCAAGTCCAAGGTGGCCCAGGACCTGGCGCAGGCGCAGCACGGGCTGGGGAAGCCGCAGATGCTCGCCGGTATCTCGCGTACGTACCAGCCCAAGGACGAAGAGGGCGAGCAGCTTCCGCCGGAGTCGACGCGGGTGCAGGTCAAGGCCGAGGATGTGCTGAAGGAAACGGCGAAGATCCTCACGCGGCTGTTCGACGTGACGGCGACGAAGGACTGGTCGAACCTCACGGCCCGCGCGGACATCGCCGTCGACGGGCGCACCGTGCTCGCCGAGGTGCCGGTCTCCTACCTGCTCTTCCTGGAGAAGCAGCTCGGCGAACTGGGCACCTTCCTGCGCAGGCTGCCCGTGCTGGACGGCGCGGAGGCCTGGGAGCGGGACCCGTCCACGGACTGGTGGAAGACCGAGCAGGTCCGTACGGTCCGTACCAAGAAGGTGCCGCGCAACCACGTGAAGGCGGAGGCCACCGAGAAGCACCCGGCCCAGGTCGAGGTCTACTACGAGGACATCCCCGTCGGGTACTGGACGACGGTCAAGTACTCCGGCGCCCTTCCCGCGCGGCGCGTCAACGAGCTGCTGGAGCGGCTGGAGAAGCTCTCCGCCGCGGTGAAGTTCGCCCGCGAGGAGGCCAACGCCACGGAGGTGACCGACCAGCGCGTCGGAGACGCCGTCTTCGGCTACCTCTTCTCCTGAGCACTTCTCCTGACCGCTCAGGTGTGCCGAGCGCGCACCGACACCCTCAGACTCCCCGGGCAAAGATTCAGACTCTTGCCGCCCGGGGTGCGCCAGGAGCGCAAAGCTGAAACTGAAGCTGATGTGTGAACCCCCGGCGGCACTGCCACAGTCAGGCCCCGGTCAGTCTCAACCTCTCGCTCCACGCTCAGCATCGCCGTTCATCGTCCGGCAACCGGGGCGGTGACGACCTCGAGACGCCGGTTCGAACCCGGCCGGCCGTTCTTCGTGCGGCCGTGGTGGAGTGGCTCCACGCGAGGACATCGCCGAACGATCCGCCCATCAACCGCTGGGGACGTGCGAACGAACGGCACCCAGGACCCCGGGGCCGGGCAAAGCCCCGGGGTCCCTTCTGTCACTTCTCCCCCCTTCCTCCCCCTAGCGCCCCCTAGCACCCCCTAGCACCCCCTAGCTCCCCCTAGCTCCCCCTGACTCCGGTCCGCTGACCGCGTGGTACGTTGCAGCCGCCAGTCAAACCCTTGAACGGGTCAGGGAATCCGGTGCGAATCCGGAGCTGACGCGCAGCGGTGTGGGACTGGGGTGTGCACGAGGCCACTGGGGCGCGGTCCCTGGGAAGGCGCACACTCCGAGAGTCCCGAGTCCGAAAACCTGCTGGCACCCGCACTCCGGGACCTCGGAGGCGGTGGCACGCCGGGCTCCGCGACTGAGCCTTACGACGGAGAAGGACACAGCTGGCCATGCGCCGAACGCGCCGTGGGGCCCTGCGGGCCGCGGTTCCCGCCCTCGCCCTCACCCTCCTGCCGGCCGTCGCGGGCTGCGGAACGGCGCCCCCGCCGGGAACCGCCGCGGACAAGGCCGGGCAAGCGGGCTCTCCGCGCACCCTGCACAACTGCGGGCACGAGGTCGCCCTCAAGCACCGCCCCCAGCGCGCCGTCTCGCTCGACCAGGGCTCGACGGAGATCCTGCTGGCCCTCGGCCTCGCCGACCGCATGGCGGGCACCGGCACCTGGACCGACCCGGTGATGAAGGGGCTGGAGAAGGAGAACGCGAAGGTGGAGCGGCTGGCCGACGGCTACCCGGCCATGGAGAAGGTGCTCTCCGAAGAACCCGACCTGGTGACCGCCTCGTTCTCCGCCACCCTCGACAAGGGCGGGGTCGCCCCGCGGGAGAAGTTCGCCGGCCTGGGCGTGCCCACCTACCTCTCCCCCGCCGACTGCGCCAAGAAGTCCGGGTCGAACGGCGACGGAGCGCGCCGCGCGCCGCTGACCATGGACACCGTCTACGGCGAGGTCCGCGACCTGGCGAAGGCGTTCGGTGTCCAGGAGCGCGGTGAAAGGCTCGTCGCGGACCTCCGGGCCAGGATGCGGAAGGCTACGGAGGGCGTGGACGCGCACGGCACCTCCGTCATGTACTGGTTCGCCAACTCCGAGTCCCCCTACGTGGCCGGCTGCTGCGGGGCGCCGGGCGTCATCACGCGGGCGGTCGGCGCCGAGAACGCCTTCGCCGGCACGCACGACGAGTGGCCGCAGGTCGGCTGGGAGGCCGTGGCAGACCGCGACCCCGACGTCATCGTGCTGGGCGACCTGACCCGCGAGAACCAGACCGCCGAGACGGCGAAGGCCAAGATCGAGAAGCTGGAGTCCGACCCGGTCACCCGCCACATGACGGCGGTGCGCCACAAGCGGTACGTGCTGCTGCCAGGGGCGGCGATGAACCCCTCGATCCGCACCGTCGAGGGGGTGGAGAAGGTCGCACGCGGTCTGCGGGACCTCCACCTCACGGAGCACGCGAAGTGACCGCAGGGCCCATCCTGCGGTCGGCCGCGCCAGGTGCGGGGCGCTCCCGGCGGTGGACGCTCGCGCTGCGCAGCGGGCGGGGCACCGCCGTCGTGTGCGTGCTCGGGGTGGCGGCCTGCGCGGTGTCGGTCGCGCTGGTCATCACCGTCGGGCAGGCGGGGATCGGCGTGGCCGACGTGTGGCGCGTCGTCGTCGCGCGGCTGGGCGGAGCGGACGCCGGGCTCACCCCGATCCGCGAGGGCATCGTGTGGGAACTGCGGCTGCCGCGCGCGCTGCTGGCCGCCGTGTGCGGTGCCGGTCTCGGGCTGTGCGGTGCGGTGCTCCAGTCCTTGCTGCGCAACCCGCTCGCCGACCCGTTCGTGCTGGGCGTCTCCTCCGGCGCCTCGACGGGCGCGGTGAGCGTGGTCGTCCTCGGCGTCGGCGGCGGGGCGCTCTCCCTGTCGGCCGGCGCCTTCGCCGGCGCCGCCCTCTCCTTCGCGCTGGTGCTGCTGCTCGCGCACACCTCGGGCGGTACGACGGACCGCGTACTGCTGTCGGGTATCGCCGCCATGCAGCTCTTCTCGGCGCTGACCTCGCTGATCGTCTTCCTCTCCGCCGACGCCGAGCAGACCCGCGGGGTGCTGTTCTGGCTGCTGGGCTCGCTCGGTTCCGCGGGCTGGGGCGAGGTGGCCGTGGGCTGCGGGGCGCTGGCGCTCGCCCTGGTGGTGTGCCTGGCGCGGGCCCACGCGCTGGACGCCTTCGCCTTCGGGCCCGAGGCGGCGGCCGCGCTGGGTGTGCGGGTGCGGCGGCTGCGGCTGACGCTGCTGCTGGTGACAGCACTGCTGACGGCCGTCCTGGTCAGTTCGGCGGGCGCCATCGGCTTCGTCGGGCTGGTGCTGCCGCACGCGGCGCGCGCACTGACCGGGCCCGCACACCGGCGGCTGCTGCCGGTCACCGCGCTGCTGGGCGCCGTGTTCCTGGTCTGGGTGGACACCGCGGCGCGCACCCTGCTGGCCCCGCGCGAGCTGCCCGTCGGAGTGGCGACCTCGCTGCTCGGCGTGCCGGCTTTCGTGCTGATCCTGCACCGGGGGCGGCGCGGCCGCAGCACCCACGACGCGGCGGGGGCGGGCCTGTGAGCCTGAGCGCACAGAACGTCTCGTGGCGGGCCGGCGGACGGCTCGTCGTCGACGGGGTGAGCCTGGACCCGTGCCCCGGGCAGACCGTGGGGCTGCTGGGCCCCAACGGGTCGGGCAAGTCGACGCTGCTGCGGCTGCTGGCCGGCATCAGGGCCACCGCCTCCGGAGTGGTCGCCCTCGACGGCAGGCCGCTGCGCGAGGTCGGCCGCAAGGCCGTGGCGCGGCGGGTCGCGGTGGTCGAGCAGCACGCCGAGACGGGTGTCGAGCTGACCGTCGGGGACGTGGTGCGACTGGGCCGCATCCCGCACCCCGGCGCCTGGACGGGGCCACGGGCCGAGGACGAGGCGGCCGTACGGGAAGCGGTGGAGCGCACCCGGCTGGCCGACCGGCTCGACCAGCCCTGGCACAGCCTCTCGGGCGGCGAGCGGCAGCGGGTGCAGATCGCCCGCGCGCTGGCTCAGCGGCCGAGCGAGCTGCTGCTGGACGAGCCCACCAACCACCTGGACGTGCGCCACCAGTTGGAGCTGCTGGCCCTCGTCGCCCGCAGCCCGGTCACCAGTGTGGTCGCGCTGCACGATCTGAACCTGGCGGCGATGTTCTGCGACCACCTGGTGGTGCTGCGCCGGGGCCGGGTGGAGGCGGCGGGCCCGCCGGGCGAGGTGCTGACCCGGGAGCTGATCGCCCAGGTGTACGGGGTGCGCTCGGTGGTGACCGCCGAAGGCCCGGGCGGGCGGCCCTCGGTGCGGTTCCTGCCCGAGGAGGAGACGGAACCGGGGAACACTGCGGAGGAGGCCTCATGATCCGGACCAGACGGGCGGATACGGCACGCGCCGCGACCAGGCGGGCCGGTGCGGGACGCGCCGTGCGCGGGCTGCTCACCGCGCTGCTGCTGATACCGCTGGCCGCGTGCGGGAGCGGCACCCGTGCCGACGGCGCCACGGGCGAGGGCGCGCCCGAAGGGTTCCCTTACACGGTCACCAACTGCGGTGTGAAGACGACCTTCACGGCGCCGCCCGAGCGGGCCGTGACCATGAACCAGCACGTCACCGAGGTCCTGCTCGCCCTCGGCCTGCAGGACAGGATGGCCGGCACCGCCTACCTGGACGACGCGATCCTCCCCCGCTACCGCAAGGCGTACGAGGGCGTGAAGGTGCTGGCCGGCAAGTACCCCTCCAAGGAGGTGCTGCTGGCCGCCAACCCCGACTTCGTCTACGGCGGATACGCCAGCGCCTTCGACAAGACGGAGGGCCGCGACCGGGCCGCGCTCGAAGACGGCGGCGTCTCCACGCGCCTGAACCTGGAGGCGTGCACCGACCACACGGACATCGCCACCCTCCACAAGGAGATCCGCCAGGTGGCCCGCGTCTTCGGAGTGCCCGAGCGCGGCGAGGCCCTCATCGCGGCGCAGGACAAGCAGTTGGCCGCCACCGCGAAGCGGCTCGAGGACACCGGGAAGACGCGGGTCTTCGTCTACGACAGCGGCGAGGGCTCGGCGTTCACCGCGGGCGGCACCGGCATCGGCAACGAGATCCTGCGCAGAGCCGGTGCCCGCAACGTCTTCGCCGACGTCGACAAGCCCTTCGCCGACGTCTCCTGGGAGAAGGTCGTGCAGCGCGCGCCGGACGTCGTGGTGCTCTACGACTACGGCGGGACGACTCTCGCCCAGAAGAAGAAGCGGCTGCTTCAGGATCCGGCGCTGGCCGACGTGCCCGCCATCAAGCACCGGCGGTTCGCGGTACTGCCGCTCTCCTCCGCTGTGCTGGGCCCGCGCGTCCCCGAAGCGGTGGACGACCTGGCACGCCAACTCCACCCGCGACACAACGGTGCCTGAGCCCGTGCCCCGCACCTCACCGCTGCGGCGCACCCTGGTGTGCGCCGCGCTGGCCGCCGTGCTGCTCGCCGGCGCCGTCGCCGGACTGGCCCTCGGCTCGGCGCGCATCCCCGTCAGCGAGGTGCTGGCCGCGTTGACGGGCCGCTCAGGTCCTTCGCCCTTCACCACGATCGTGCTGGACGTGCGGCTGCCCCGGGTGCTGCTGGCCGCCGTCGTCGGCGCCGGACTCGCCCTGGTGGGCGCGGTGTTGCAGGCACTGGTGCGCAACCCGGTGGCCGATCCCTACCTGCTGGGCATCTCCTCCGGCGCCTCGACGGGCGCCGCGCTCGTCGTCGTGTTCGGGATCGGCGCCGTCTCGATGTCCGCGGGCGCGTTCGCCGGGGCGATGGTGGCGCTGCTCGTCGTGTACGCCATGGCGCGGCGCGGCGGCACGATGACGACGGGACGGCTGGTGCTGGCCGGGGTCGCGGTGCAGTACGTGCTCTCCGCGCTGACGAGCCTGGTGCTGGTGACCTCCTCCGAGAAGGAACACCTGCGCGCCCTCCTCTTCTGGACTCTCGGCGGGCTCGGCCAGGCCCGCTGGGACACCCTGGCGCTGCCCGCGCTGGTGCTGCTGGCAGGGCTGGCACTGCTGCTGGCGCTGGCCAGGCCGCTGGACCTGCTGCTGGCCGGCGAGGAGGGCGCCACCACGCTCGGCCTGGAGGTGGGCCGCTTCCGCGCCGCCGCGTTCGTCCTGGCGTCCCTGGTCACCGCGGTGCTGGTGACGGCGAGCGGCTCCATCGGGTTCGTCGGCCTGATGGTGCCGCACGCGGCCCGGATGGTCGTCGGCGCCGCGCACCGCGCCCTGCTGCCCGTCGCCGCGCTGGGCGGAGCCGCCTTCCTGGTGCTGGCCGACCTGGCCGCCCGCACGGTCGCGGCCCCGCAGGAGATTCCCGTCGGCGTGCTGACGGCGCTGACCGGCGGCCCGTTCTTCCTGTGGCTGCTGCGCCGCTCCCAGCGCGGCGAGGGGGCGTGGGCATGACGCGCGCCTGCGCGCTGCGCGCCGAGGAGGTCACCTACGAGGTGGAGCAGGGGCGCGCCCTCCTCCAGGAGGTGACGCTCCAGGCGCGGCCCGGCGAGACCGTCGGGATCGTGGGCCCCAACGGCAGCGGCAAGACCACCCTGCTGCGGTGCGTCTACGGCACCCTGCGCCCCACACGGGGCAGGATCCTGCTCGACGGCGACGACGGCGCGGCACTGAGCGCCAAGGCACGGGCCCGCAAGGTGGCGGTCGTACCGCAGGACGGTGGCGGCGGATTCGGGCTGACCGCGCGGCAGGTCGTGGCGATGGGCCGCTCCCCGCACAAGCGGTTCTGGGAGGGCGACACCGCGCGGGACGCCGCCCAGGTGGCCGAGGCGCTGGAGCACGCGGGCGCCGCCGCGCTGGCCGCCCGCCCGTTCGAATCGCTGTCCGGCGGCGAGCGGCAACGCGTCCTGGTGGCCCGCGCGCTGGTCCAGGGCCCGGGGCTGCTCGCCCTGGACGAACCGACCAACCACCTGGACGTGCGCTACCAGTGGGAGCTGCTGACGCTCGTACGGGACCTGCCCGCCACGGGGCTCCTCGCCCTGCACGACCTCAACCTCGCCGCCTACTTCTGCGACCGGCTGTACGTGCTGGACGCCGGGCGGACGGTGGCGTCGGGGCCGCCCGGCGAGGTGCTGACCGAGGAGCTGCTGGCCCGGGTGTACGGGGTGCGTGCCGAAGTGCGCGTGCACCCCCGTACCGGCGCGCCGACCGTGGTCTACCTGCCGCCGGACCTGGAGGACGTACGCCGATGAGCGCCCCGTACGAGCCCGTGCTCGTGGACGAGTTGACCGCGCTGTCCGCCCTGACCGACCTGGCGTCCACGTACGGCCCGCGCTACCACATGCTGCCGGGCGAACCGACCGGGCCCGAGGCCCGGTCGGAGACCTGGCTGCCCGCCGACCGGCTGCTGGCCCCTTACGCCGACGGGGGCGCTCGGGGGTGCGGCGGCGGTGGCGCCCGGGGGCGCGCCGACGGGGGCGCTCGGGGGTGCGGTGCCGGGGTGGGCGGCGGCGGGGAGCTGTCGCGGCTGCTCGGCGCCGAGTGGCGGGGCAGCGGCCACCGCACCGCGCACGCGGCGGCCCTCACCCTCGTCGCCGTCTACGCGGGGCGGGTGACGGCGGCGGCGATGCTGGGCTGGGTGCTGCACGGCGGCGTGTGGGACGTACGGCCGCACAACGTGCTGGTGCGTCCCGGCAGCCACGGCATCACGGGGGTGCGGCTGCGTGAGCCGCGGCTGCTCGCCGCCCCTGCCCGGGAGCGGGCCGCCACTTTGCCCGCGCTCCACGAGGCGGTGCTGAACACCCACCTGCTGCCGCTCGCCCGCGCGCTGCACGGCGCCACCAGAGCGGGGCTGCGGCAGCTGTACGGCGGCGTCGCACACGGCTGTGCGACGGCGCTGAGCGCGGCGGCTCCCCGGCCGAGCGCGGAACTGGCCGCGCTCTGGGCGAAGTTCGTCCGGCCCCTCCCCGGGCTCGCCCGGCTCGGTGACCTCGCCGAGGTCACCCACCGCGACGGCAGCCGCCGCCTCCACTACCTGCGCAACACCTGCTGCCTCTACTACACCAGCGCCGAGGCGGTCCGCTGCGCCAGCTGCTGCCTCACCCCGCGTGCGGAACGCCTACGGGCGTACGCGGCCCGGTGACCCCCGGGCGCCGCAGACCGCCCGGGGGGGCTCGCCCGCCCCCGGGCGGTCTGCGGCGCCCGGAAGCTGCTCAGGGCAGGTCGGTGCGCCCCAGCCAGGCCGGTTTCACCGGCACCCCGTCGGTGTACCGCTCCGGCGAGGGGGCGGGCGTCGGTTCGGGCTCCGGTGCGCTCCGGTCCGGGGCCGCCGTCTCCTGTGGTGCGTCGGAGTCCTCGACCAGTTCCGCGATCGAGTACCGCGTGCAGAAGGACTCCCAGGACCCCGTCACCACCAGCAGGTAGCCGTCCCGCTCCCTGAACAGCCGACGGCGCTTGGGGTTCCACGGGCGCGACGGCTCGTAGCGCCGCGCGCGGCTCCGCAACTCGGCCAGCGCCTCCTCGCGGGTCCCGTCGAAGTGTCCGAGCAGCTCCGGCATCAGGTACTTGTGCTGCCCCGCCCCCCTGCTCGCCTCCCTCATGAGGCCCCATGTCGGCATGTGTTCCCCTCCCGTGGCTCACGGCCAGCCTAGGGCTGGTCCCACAGCCCGGTGCTGCGGGCCCCGACGCGCCCTGACAGCCGCGCGACCGCCTCGTCGGCCGGCATCGGGGCCAGGCGCCGACCGTCGCGCAGGCGCAGGGCGACGGCGTGGGCAGCGGCCTCGCGCTCCCCGATGACCGCCTGGTACGGAACGAGCCGGTCCGCGCGGATCCTGGCCGAGAGACTCCCCGCCTCAGGTCCTGCGACCCTGGCCCGCAACCCCGCGTCGTCACAGCGGCGTACGACGTCCTCGGCCTCGCCGAGCTGCCCGTCGGCGACCGGCAGAGCGACCACCTGCACGGGGGCCAGCCACGCGGGGAACGCTCCCCCGTGCACCTCGATCAGCTGGGCGACGGCGCGCTCGATGCTGCCGATGACGGCGCGGTGCACCATGACGGGCCGGTGCCGGGCGCCGTCGGCGCCGACGTAGCGCAGGTCGAAGCGTTCGGGCTGGTGGAAGTCGACCTGGACGGTGGAGAGGGTCGCCTCACGGCCCGCCGCGTCGGCGACCTGCACGTCGATCTTCGGCCCGTAGAAGGCGGCCTCGCCCTCGACCGCCTCGTACGGCAGCCCCGTCCGCTCCAGCACGTCGGCCAGCACAGCGGTGGACCGCCGCCACCCCTCGGGCGCCGCCACGTACTTGCCGCCGGGCCCCGGCAGTGAGAGGCGGTAGCGGGCGGCGGAGATGCCCAGCGCACGGTAGGCGTCGCGGATCATCTCCAGCGCGGCATGCGCCTCGTCGGCGACCTGGTCGAGAGTGCAGAAGATGTGCGCGTCGTTGAGCTGGATCGCCCGTACGCGGGTGAGCCCGCCCAGCACCCCGGACAGCTCGGAGCGGTACATGCCGCCGAGTTCGGCGAACCGCAACGGCAGCTCACGGTAGCTGTGAGCGCGGGAGCGGTAGAGAACGGCGTGGTGCGGGCACAGGCTGGGCCGCAGCACCACCTGTTCGCCGTCGCCCAGCTCCATGGGCGGGAACATGGCGTCGGCGTAGTGCGACCAGTGCCCGGAGGTCTCGTAGAGTTCGCGTTTGCCCAGCACCGGTGAGTACACGTGGCGGTATCCGGCGCGGCGTTCGGCCTCCGTGATGTACTCCTCCACGGCGTGCCGGACGGCCGCACCGTCCGGCAGCCAGTACGGCAGTCCCGCGCCGATGAGCGGGTCGGTGTCGAAGAGGGCCAACTCGCGGCCCAGGCGGCGGTGATCGTGCTGTGCGGTGTTCATCCGGGCTCCCTGGTTCTTCGGGGCCGGGCCGCCACGTGGGCCGCCACCACGACGAAGCCCCGGGCGCTCGGCCCGGGGCTTCGTCGTTCAGTACGTCACTCAGCGCGCCGGGGCCTGCTCCGGCGTCGTCGTCAGGGCAATGCGTGCGTCGGCACTGCGCGGGGCGCGGTTCATGCCGTCGAACGTAACAGCGGGGCGGGCGGCGCGCACCCGGTTTCCGGCCGCACCGTCAGGGTGCGGCCGGAAGCCGGCGCCGGGCCGCCTCGAAGGTGTCGCCGACACCGGAGTTGAAGGCCAGGGCCGCACCGGGAGCGTGTTCGCGGACCAGGTTGACGACCTGCTCGAAGAAGAGCAGCGCGCCTTCCGGCTTGCGGATGCCGCCCCCGATGACGACCACGTCCCACTCCCGCTCGGTCAGCGCGGCCACCGCCACCGAGACGGCCGACGCGTCGGCGGGCAGCAGCGTCACCGACGCGTCGAGTGCGTGGTCGGCGAACCGGGCCAACTCCCCATCGAGCGCCACCCGGAGTGGCGCACCGTCCGTACCGGGTACCGCGTGCGGATCGAATCCGAGAATGAGCACACTGGACATGCGCACCATGGTGCACCAGCGGTGTGAGGGCCGGGGCCGGGTTTCGTGCACAGGTGCGGGACAGGATGGACGGCCGTGCCGGGCGGCTGGGTACGATCGGCGCACTGCCCGAGCACCACGGCAGGAGTCACATGTACGGGGGATCTCGTGTTCGGAATCGTCAGGCCGTGTCAGCACCGGCTGTCCGAGGGGCTGCGGGCCGAGTGGATGGCGCACCTGTGCGGGCTGTGCCTGGCACTGCGGGGTGACCACGGGCAGTTCGCACGGGTGGTGACCAACTACGACGGCCTCCTCGTCTCCGTCCTCACCGACGCGCAGACCGGCCGCGCCGACGCGGCCCGCCGCACCGCGGGGCCCTGCCCCCTGCGCGGCATGCGCACGGCGTCCGTCGCGCAGGGCGAGGGCGCGCGGCTGGCCGCCTCCGTCTCCCTGGTGCTGGCCTCGGCGAAGGTGCGGGACCACATAGCCGACCGGAACGGGATGCTGCGCCGCCGTCCCGTGGCCGCCGCCGCCCGTCGGATAGCGGCGGGCTGGGACAGGGCCGGCGCCCGCGCGGGCGGGACCCTCGGCTTCGACACCGCGGTCCTGGTGGACGCCGTTGACCGGCAGACCGGTATCGAGCACGCCTCGGGCCCCGGCACGCCGCTGACGACGGTGACCGAGCCGACCGAGACCGCGACCGCGGCGGCGTTCGCGCACACCGCGATCCTCGCGGGCAAGCCGGGCAACGCCGCGCCGCTGGCCGAGGCGGGCCGCCTCTTCGGACGCCTGGCCCACCTCCTGGACGCCGTTGAGGACCGCTACCAGGACGCGGCCGAAGGCGCCTGGAACCCCCTGACGGCGACCGGCGCGACGGTGGCCGAGGCGCGGCGCCTGTGCGACGACGCCCTGCACGGCATCCGACTGGCCCTGCGCGACGTGGACTTCGCCGAGGCCAAGCTGGCCCACGTGCTGCTGGTGCACGAACTGCCGCGCGCGGTCGACCGCGCGTTCGGCACCACCCGGTGCGCCCACCCGGGCCCGGGCCAGGCACCGGGCCCGTACGACGGCAGCGGCAACCCGTACCACCAGAACCCGTACGGCCCCGGCCCCGGCCCCCACGGCCCGTACAGCCAGAACCCGTACGCGCAGAACCCGTACGGGGCCAACCCTTACGGCCAGGCACCGTACGGTCAGACGCCGCAGGGTCCGGGCGGGCGGCAGCACCCGCACCGGGGCGGCGGCGAGGTGCCGCCCGGCGGCGGAGGCGACGGCTGGGGCGGTTGGGGCGGCGGCGGCCCGGACGGCCCCGACGGCTCGGGCACCCCCGGCGGGCACCAGGGCCGCAAGCCCCCGCGTGGCTTCTGGGCCGGCTGCGCCGCCTTCATCGGCCTGTGCTGCACCTGCAAGCTGTGCTGCGCCGACGAGTACGAGGGCCCCTGGTCCCGCAAGAAGCGCGCGGGCTGCTGCGAGAAGTGCGAGTGCTGCGAATGCTGTGAGTGCTGCAGCTGCTGCGACTGCGGCCTCTGACTCCCGTCCCCCCCTGAGCCGGTGACGCCCGAATCGCCCAGCCCTCACACGCCGCCTCGTTCCGTTCGCCGGGAAACGGGGCACCCGCTCGGCAGGAGCGAACAGGGAGGGTCCGATGGACATGTCCGTATCCGGTGTCCGAGGACGCGGCGGCGCGCGGAAGGCGACCGTGCGGGCGAAGGCGCGGGCGCGGCCCGTGTTGGGCTGGGCGGCGCGGGCCGGGTTCGTGGGGCGCGGGTTCATCTATCTGCTGGTCGGCGTGCTGGCGCTGCAGGTGGCGTTCGCCGACGGGAAGAAGGGCGGCGGGCAGGCGGACCGCGGCGGGGCGCTGCAGGAGGTGGCCGGCAGGCCGTTCGGGGCGTTCGTACTGTGGGCGTTGGGGCTGGCGCTGGCGGGCATGGCGCTGTGGCGGCTGGCGGAAGCCGCCTGGGGTGTCAGCGAACCCGAGGGGCACAGGGTGCACAAGCGGCTGCTGTCGGCGGCGCGCGGGGTCTTCTACGGGTTCGTGGCCTACTCGGTGCTGGCGTTCGCCGTCGGCGACCGCGGCAGCGGCAGCGGCGCCTCCGACAAACAGTCGAGGGACGTGACGGCCGAGGTGCTGGGGCTGCCCGCCGGGCAGTGGCTGATGGGCGCGGTGGGCGCCGGCGTGGTCGTCGCCGGGGTGGTGATGGCCGGGCGCGCGGCACTGCGCACCTACCACGACCAGCTGCGGACGGGGCGGATGCCGCGCCGCGAGCGCAGGTTCGTCGACGTGACGGGTATCGCGGGCGGGGTGGCGCGCGGTCTGGTGTTCGCCGCCGCGGGCGTCTTCCTCCTGCGGGCCGCCTACGCGTACGAGCCGGAGAAGGCCAGGGGCATGGACGACACCCTGCGCTCGTTCACCGAGACTCCGGCGGGGCCCTGGCTGCTGGTCGCCGTCGCGGTGGGGCTGGGACTCTTCGGCCTCTACTCCTTCGGCGTCGCACGCTGGCGCAGGACCTGAGCCCACCGGTCGGAGCGGGCGAGGGCCCCGGGGGCGGCGTGGTGCCGCACCCCCGGGGCCCTCCGAAGCGCCGGGCGGTCGGGCGCCTCAGCTCAGCGTCGCCAGCGCCTCGTTGAGGGTCTTCGACGGCCGCATGACGGCCGACGCCTTCTGCGGGGCCGGCTGGTAGTAGCCGCCGATGTCGGCGGGCGAGCCCTGGACGGCCGCCAGTTCGTCGACGATCGTCTGCTCCTGCTCGGTCAGCGTCTTGGCCAGGCCGGCGAACGCCTCGGCGAGCTGGGTGTCCTCGGTCTGCCCGGCCAGCTCCTGTGCCCAGTACAGGGCGAGGTAGAAGTGGCTGCCGCGGTTGTCGAGGCCACCGATCCGGCGGGTCGGGGACTTGTTCTCGGTCAGGAACGTGCCGGTGGCGCGGTCGAGGGTGTCCGCCAGGATCCGGGCGCGCGCGTTGTCCGTCTTGAGCGCCAGGTGTTCGAAGCTGACGGCCAGCGCGAGGAACTCGCCCAGGCTGTCCCAGCGCAGGTAGTTCTCCTTGACGAGCTGCTGCACGTGCTTGGGCGCCGAACCGCCGGCCCCCGTCTCGAACAGCCCGCCGCCGTTGATCAGCGGCACGACCGACAGCATCTTGGCGCTGGTGCCCAGCTCCAGGATCGGGAAGAGGTCGGTCAGGTAGTCGCGCAGCACGTTGCCGGTGACGGAGATGGTGTTCTCACCGCGGCGGATGCGCTCCAGGGAGAAGGTCATCGCCTCGGCCGGGGACATGATCTCGATGCGCAGGCCCTCGGTGTCGTGCAGCGGCAGGTACTCGCGCACCTTGGCGATGAGGTTCCTGTCGTGGGCGCGGGTCTCGTCCAGCCAGAAGACCGCCGGGTCGCCGGTGGCGCGGGCGCGGGTGACGGCGAGCTTGACCCAGTCCTGGATCGGCACGTCCTTGGTCTGGCACATCCGGAAGATGTCGCCCTCGCCGACGGCCTGCTCCAGTACCAGGGTGCCCTCGCCGTCCAGCACGCGGACGGTGCCGGTCGCCGGGATTTCGAACGTCTTGTCGTGGCTGCCGTACTCCTCGGCCTTCTGCGCCATCAGACCGACGTTGGGAACGGAACCCATGGTGGCCGGGTCGAAGGCGCCGTTGGCCTTGCAGTCGTCGATGACGGCCTGGTAGATGCCCGCGTAGCTGCTGTCGGGGATGACCGCGAGGGTGTCCTGCTCCTGGTCGTCCTTGTTCCACATGTGGCCGGAGGTGCGGATCATCGCGGGCATGGAGGCGTCCACGATGACGTCGCTGGGCACGTGCAGGTTGGTGATGCCGCGGTGCGAGTCGACCATCGCCAGGTCGGGGCCCTGGGCGAGCTCGGCGTCGAACGAGGCCTTGATCTGCTCGCCCTCCGGCAGCGACTCCAGGCCCTTGAAGATGCCGCCGAGACCGTCGTTCGGGGTCAGGCCCGCGGCGGCGAGCTTGTCGCCGTAGGCGGCGAAGGTCCGCGGGAAGAAGGCCCGCACGACGTGCCCGAAGATGATCGGGTCGGAGACCTTCATCATCGTCGCCTTCAGGTGCACCGAGAACAGCACGCCCTCGGACTTGGCCCGCTCGACCTGCGCCGTGAGGAACTCGCGCAGGACGGCGACGCGCATCACCGAGGCGTCCACGACCTCACCGGCCTTGACCGGCACCGACTCGCGCAGCACCGTCTTGGAGCCGTCGTCGCCGTGCAGCTCGATGCGCAGGGCGCCGTCCTCGGCCAGCACGACGGACTTCTCCGTGGAGCGGAAGTCGTCGTCGTCCATGTGGGCGACGTTGGTCTTCGAGGTGGCCTTCCACTCGCCCATGCGGTGCGGGTTGGCCTTGGCGTAGTTCTTGACCGAGGCAGGCGCGCGGCGGTCCGAGTTGCCCTCGCGCAGTACCGGGTTCACGGCGCTGCCCTTGACCTTGTCGTAGCGGGCGCGGACCTCGCGCTCCTCGTCGGTCTGCGGGTCGTCCGGGTAGTCCGGCAGCGCGTAGCCCTGCTCCTGGAGCTCGGCGATGGCCGCCTTGAGCTGCGGGATGGACGCCGAGATGTTCGGCAGCTTGATGATGTTGGCCTCGGGGGTCTTGGCCAGCTCGCCGAGCTGTGCCAGGGCGTCCTCGACGCGCTGGTTCTGAGCCAGGCGCTCGGGGAAGCCGGCGATGATCCGTCCGGCCAGGGAGATGTCGCGGGTCTCGACAGCGACACCGGCCGTCGAGGCGTAGGCCTCGACGACGGGCAGGAAGGAATAGGTCGCCAGGGCCGGGGCCTCGTCAGTGTGCGTATAAATGATGGTCGAGTCAGTCACCGCTACTCCGCTTCGCGTCTGCGCGTCTCGCGTTTACATCGTCTCGATATCAAGATATCCCGTCCGGCCGCGCGGGGGCACAGCGGCCCGCGTGTGGCCGCGGCAACGGCTCTTCCCTCTACCCGACCCCGGAAAACCCCTGGTCGGAGGCCGTCCCCTCACACGGCGTCCGCCCGTGGCGCGGGCTGCCCGCCCGTGGGCCGAGACACGCGGCCACCGCGTGTCACCCCGGCTGACTCCCCGTGCCGCTCCCGCCGCCACGTGACGGACTCCGTGGAGCAGCACCGGGATCTGCCCGCCTGACGGGCTGACGGGCGGGCGCGGCAGGTCCCGTCAGCGGGTCGGCCACCCCGCCCTCCGGGCACGTGACCGCCGTCAGGTTCCCGGACGTGGCGTGCGCGTCGTCAGGCCACCGGAGCCGGGTACGTCGGGTACTCGGTGCCGGAGACGTACTGGACGACGCGGACGACCTGGCAGGAGTAGCCGAACTCGTTGTCGTACCACAGGTAGAGGATGGCGTTGTCGCCGTCGACCTTGGTGGCGCCCGCGTCGACGATCGAGGCGTGGCGCGAGCCGATGAAGTCGTTGGAGACGGCGTCGGGCGCGCTGGTGAAGTCGATCTGACGCTTGAGCGGCGAGGTGAGCGAGACGTCGCGGAGGTGGTCGAGGACCTCCCTGCGGTCGGTCTCGCGGGCGAGTTGGAGGTTGAGGATGGCGAGGGAGACGTCGGGCACGGGCACCCGGATCGAGCTGCCGGTGATCTTCGCGTCCAGGTCGGGCAGCGCCTTGGCGACGGCGGAGGCCGCGCCCGTCTCGGTGAGGACCATGTTGAGCGGCGCCGAGCGCCCGCGGCGGTCCGACTTGTGGTAGTTGTCCAGCAGGTTCTGGTCGTTGGTGAAGGAGTGGACCGTCTCCACGTGGCCGCGCACCACTCCGAACTCGTCCGCCATCGCCTTCAGCGGCGGCACGATCGCGTTGGTGGTGCAGGAGGCGCACGAGATGATCTGCTCGTCCGGCTTGATCATGTCGTGGTTGACGCCGTGCACGACGTTGGGGACGTCGCCCTTGCCCGGTGCGGTCAGCACGACCTTGTCGATGCCGGGGCGCAGGTGCTGGGAGAGCCCCTCGCGGTCCCGCCACCTGCCGGTGTTGTCGATGAGGACGGCGTCGTTGATGCCGTAGCCCGTGTAGTCCACCGACGCCGGGTCGTCGGAGTAGATCACCTTGATCTCGTTGCCGTTGGCGACGAGGGTGCTGTTGGCCTCGTCGACGGTGATGGTGCCCTGGAACTGGCCGTGGATGGAGTCACGGCGCAGCAGCGAGGCCCGCTTGACCAGGTCCTGCGCCGGCCGGCCCGCGGCCTCGCGTACGACGATGGCCCGCAGCCGCAGGCCGTTGCCTGAGCCCGCCTTCTCGATCAGCAGACGGGCCAGGAGGCGGCCGATACGCCCGAACCCGTAGAGGACCACGTCCCGCGCCTGGCGGCGGTCGATCTTGTTGGCGCCCGTCGCCCCCGCCACGGCCTCGGCGGTGAACTCGGCCACCGACAGGCCGCGGTCGTCGGCCCTGTGGGTGGCGGCGAGCATGCCGATGTCGATCTGCGCAGGGCCCAGGTCGAGCGCGGTCAGGGCCTGCAGGAACGGCAGCGTCTCGGTGACCGACAGCTCCGCGCCGGCGATCTGCCGGGCGAACCTGTGGGTCTTGAGGATGCTGATCACCGACTTGTTCACCAGTGAGCGGCTGTGCAGCAGAACGGTGACGTCCCGCTCGCGGTGCAGCTTCCCGATGATCGGGATCATCGACTCCGCGATCTCCTCGCGGTGCTTCCAGTTGGTGAACGCGTCCTCGTTGACAGTCACAGTTCTTATCTTTCGAGCTAGGCGGTGCTCATATGCTAACCCCCGCCATCCCGATCATGTGATCGGCCCGTCCCCGAGGAGACACCCCGTTGCAGTCCGGCACGCCGACCCCCGACAGCTACTACGAACCCGTCGACGAGCACCGCTACAAGCCCACCGCGCACGCGAGCGGAGCGTGGAACACCGAGGAGCAGCACTTCAGCCCGCTCGGCGGCCTGATCGTCCACGCCATGGACCGCCACCTGGCGGCCCGCCCCGGCACCGGACTGCTCCCCGCACGGATCAGCTTCGACATCCTGGGCCGCCTGGCCCTCGACGAGTGTGAGATCCGGGTGGAGAGCATCCGCCCGGGCCGCACCATCGAACTGCTCGAGGCCGTCGTCCTCATCGCCGACCGCCCGGTGGTACGCGCCCGCGCCTGGCTTCTGGCCGCGGCCGACACCACGGCCGTCGCCGGCGGCGGCGCCGCCACGCTCACCCCGCCCGAAGAGCTCGCGCCCTGGCCGCTCGACTCCGTGTGGCCCGGCGGCTACATCGCCTCACTGGACATCCGGCCGCTCGCGCCGCCGCAGCCCGGCCGCACCACCGCCTGGATCTCCACCGGGGTCGACCTCGTGGCGGGCCGGCCCAGCAGCCCGCTGGCTTCCTTCGTCGCCCTGGTCGACACCGCCAACGGCATCGCCGTACGCCAGTCGCCCACGGACTGGATGTTCCCCAACGTCGACCTCACCCTCCACCTCCACCGTCAGCCCGAAGGCCCCTGGACAGGCCTGGACACCACCGTCGTCTTCGGGCCCACGGGCCAGGGGCTCACCAGCACCGTCCTGCACGACCTGAGCGGCCCGGTCGGCCAGGCCCAGCAACTCCTGACCGTGCGCCCCCTGCCGGCCACCGGCGGATAGCGGGCTTCGGGCGCCGCGGGCAGGCAGCGGGCGCCACGGCCACCGGCAGGCAGCGGGCGGCGCTCGTCCCGTACGTCTCGCTCGGGAGTGGGCGCCCGCGCGTAGCACTCAGGTATGACCCGTTGACCAGCGCGGAGACGGATTCGGCGGCCCCCGCCACGCTCATAGCGTCGAACCGGCAAGGACGAAGGACGGACGAGCGATGGAGCGTGGCGGTGCGGCACATGACACGGACGACGCGGCAGGACCCGACGCGGACCCACCCGGCGGGGGCCAAGGCGTTCGCCCCCGAGTACCAGGGCGCCCTGGGCGCCCTGGGCGCACTGTCCGTCAACTCGTCCCTGTCCGACGTACTGGTCCAGGGGGCGACCCAGCTGCGGGCAGCCGAGCAGGCCGGGGAGGAGAAGGAGATGGCGCACTGCGGGCTCGCCGTCGCGGAGGCCCACCGGCGCCTCGGAAACGTCACCGAAGCCGACCGGGCGTGGAAGGCGAGTTACCGGGCGGCCCGCTCGGCGAGGGACGTCGGGGCCATGGCATGGGCCCTGTGGAGCGGCGGCACCCTCGCCCGCCAGCGCGGCGCACTCCCGCTCGCCTACCGGCTGCTGCGGCGCGCGGCCGACCTGGGCGAACGCGGCGACGACGTGCTGGCCCGCGGCTACTCGCTGGCCGGGCTGGCGGAGACCGGCCGGATCCAGGGCGACTACGAGGCCGTCGGCGCGATCCACGACCAGCTCCTGACCGAGGCCCGCAGCCGCGGCGAGGTGCGGCACACGGTGTGGGCGCTGGAGGGCATAGCGCAGATGCACCGCAACACCGGCTCCTACGACAGGGCGCTGGAGCTGTTCGAGGAGGCCGCCCGCACCGCCGCGGCGGGTGACGACCGCAGGGGGCGGGCCTGGGCGCTGAGGGGCATCGCGGACGTGGTGTCCGTACGCGACGAGGACACCGAGCGCGCCCTCGCGCTGCTTTCCGAAGCCGAGGCCGACTGCCGCGGGATGCACCTGTCGAGCGCTCTGGCCTACAACCACAAGATGCGCGGCAACGTTCTCTACCGCGCCGGCCGGTACACGGAAGCCCGCGACATCTACCGGCAGGCGCTGGGGCAGTTCGCCGCGATGGACGAGCAGCGGGGGACGGCGCTGTCCCGGCTCGGCCTCGCCAAGTCCCTGGCCCGCCTGGGCAGGCCCCGGTCCGCGACCAGCGCGGAGCTGGCCGGACTGCGCGACACGTTCGCCCGCATCGGGCTGCACCACGCGCGCGCCATGGTCGAGAGGGCCGCCACCGAACTGGGCACTGGGCCTCTGCCCGACACCTCGGCCTCACGCGCGCACGCCCCCTCACACCCCTGACGCACAGCGGGAGGTGAACCGGTACGGACCCCGCGCCGTGGAGTGCGCAGCACCGTGATGGTGTAGCAGGCACCACCATCGATACGGGATCCAGGGCGTTCGTGGCCCCGTCGGCGGTCTCATACGGTGAAGCTGCCGACAACCGGAAAGGGCAAGGAAAATGACATCGGAATGGGGAGCGTCCGCAGCCGCGGTGGCGACGCGGGCAGCGGCCATGAGGCTGGACTCCGTCACGAAAACGTACGGCACAGGGGAGAATGCCGTGACCGCGCTGCGGGGAATCTCCCTGGATGTGCCGCGCGGCACCTTCACCGCTGTCATGGGCCCCTCGGGTTCCGGCAAGAGCACCTTCCTGCACTGCGTCGCGGGACTCGACCAGCCGACCACCGGCCACGTCTACCTCGGTGACACGCAGCTGTCCGGCCTCAAGGAGGCGGCGCTGACGGCCATCCGCCGCGAGCGGATCGGCTACGTCTTCCAGGCCTACAACCTGATGTCGGCGCTGACGGTGAGACAGAACGTCACGCTCGTCGCGCGGCTGGCGGACATGGCCGTGGACGAGGCCTGGCTGCAGGAGGTGCTGACCAGGGTGGGGATGAACCAGCACGTCGACCGCCGGCCCAACCAGCTCTCCGGCGGCCAGCAGCAGCGCGTCGCGATCGCCCGCGCGCTGGTGACCCGGCCCGACGCGCTGTTGGCCGACGAGCCGACCGGCGCGCTGGACACCCGCACCAGCCAGGAGGTCCTCAAGCTGTTCCGGCAGATCGTGGACGAGATAGGCCAGACGGTGCTGATGGTGACCCACGACCCGGTCGCCGCCTCCTACGCCGACACGGTGCTCTTCCTCGCCGACGGGCAGCTCGCGGGCCACCTGAACCGGCCCTCGCCGGCCCAGGTCGCCGAGCACATGACGCACCTCGGCGACTGGTGAGGCAGAGCTCGTGTTCGACATAGCCTGGAGCACCATCAAGAACCGCAAGGGCGGCTTCATCGCGGCGTTCATCGCCGTGATCTGCGGCTCGGCCGTCATCACCGCCTGCGGCGTACTGCTCATGTCAGGACTGCTCTCGGGCGTCGCCCCCGAGCGGTACGCCGGCGCGACCGTGATGGTCGGCGGGAAGCAGACCAAGGACGTCAAGGAGAACTTCGACCCGCACTTCCCCGATCGCGTCACCGTCCCCGCGTCGACGGCCGAGCAGGTCTCCCGCGTCGACGGCGTCGAGAAGGTCGTGCGCGACCGCACGGTCGAGATGAACCTGCACAAGGACAACGGCAGCGCACGGGGTGAGCCCGTGCGGCTCGACCAGCCGCTGTACGGCCACGGCTGGTCCTCCACCGCGCTCGGCCCCTTCGAACTGACCGAGGGCAGCAGGCCCAGCAGCGCCCGGGAGACCGTGCTGGACGCCGGCCTCGCCCGCAGCGCCGGACTCAAGGTCGGCGACACCGCGCGGCTCTCAATCGGCACGACACCGCACGTCTACCGGATCGTCGGCCTGGTCGACGCGCCCGCGAACGGCCTGGACCGGCAGTCGGCCGCGTTCTTCACCGACGCGCAGGCCACCGCTCTCTCCCCGCGCCCCGACCGGCTGACGGCGATCGGCGTCCTGGGCGAGGACGGGGCCGACGCGGACGACCTCGCCGGGAAGATCGAGGACGCCCTCAGCGGCGCGGACGCCGCCACCGGGGCGCATGCCGACCCGGGGGCGCACATCGTCACCTACACCGGTGACGGGATCGGCGACCTGGAGTTCCTGGACGTCGGCGCCTCCCGCGGCTTCCTCGTCCCGCTGTCCGCCTCGTTCGGCGGCACGGCGCTCGGCGTCGTCATCTTCGTCGTCTCCTCCACCCTCGGCCTGGTCGTCCACCAGCGCCGCCGGGAACTGGCGATGCTGCGCGCCATCGCGGCGACACCGCGCCAGGTGCACAAGCTGATCGGCAGCGAGGTGCTGCTGGTGGGGGTCGCCGGGGCGGTGCTGGGCGCGGCGCCCGGCTTCCTGGCCGCCGGGCTG
The DNA here is from genome assembly GCF_022699385.1 of Streptomyces tubbatahanensis. Classification (NCBI taxonomy): domain Bacteria; kingdom Bacillati; phylum Actinomycetota; class Actinomycetes; order Kitasatosporales; family Streptomycetaceae; genus Streptomyces; species Streptomyces tubbatahanensis. Next base: position 2,131,048 of record NZ_CP093846.1, read on the forward strand.
CTGCGGGACGCGTTCGCGCACGCCGGCGTGTTGCCGCAGGACTTCGAGCTGTCGTTCAACCCGCTGCCTGCCGTCGCCGCCGTGCTGCTGACCGTGCTGGGTGCCCGGCTGGCGGGGTTCATCGCCGCGTTCCGCATCGCGCGGATCCAGCCGGTGGAAGCGCTGAGCGAGTCCGAGGCGGAGCAGGAGGAGTTGGGCAGCACCCGCAAGACCGTCGGTGTGAGCCTGCTGCTGCTCGGCCTGGTGGCGTCGATCGTGGCGCCGCTGGTCATCCCGGGCCAGGTGGCGATCGCCGGGGCCGGCGGAGCGCTGGTGGTACTCATGGTGGGCAGCGCGCTGATCTCCCCCATCCTGGTGCAGGCGGCGACCCGGATGCTGACGCCACTGTTCAAACGCTCCCGCGTGAGTGGCTTCTTGGCCAGTGCCAACAGCAGTGCCAACGCCCGCCGCCTCAGCAGCGCGGTCGTGCCCCTGGCGCTGGGCACCGCGATGGCGCTGATGCAGCTGTCCATGCTCAACACCGTCGAGGCGACGGCCCAGGAACAGGCGGCGACCGGTGTCGTCTCCGACTACGTGATCACCAGCGACACCACGGGGCTGTCCACCGGCCTGGCCGGGAAGGTCCGCGCCCTCGACGGCGTCGAGACCGTCACCCCGGTGACCCGCTCGCAGGTACTGCTCAACTACATCGAGATCGACAAGCCCGCCTCCAACCCCTTCAGCGCCCAGGGCCTGGACGGGCGCGACCTGGAGAGCACGCTCGACCTGGACGTGCGCGAAGGCAGCATGGACAAGCTGACCGGCGACACGGTGGCGCTCAGCTGGATGGCCGCCGACACGGCGCGGGTGGACGTCGGTGACACCGCCGACATCAACCTCGGCGACGGAGTGCACAAGAAGCTGAAGGTCGTCGCCGTCTACGGCAACGGCCTCGGCTTCGGCGACATCACCCTCCCGCACCGGATGCTGACCGAACACACCGCCAACCAGCAGGACACGGCACTGCTCGTCAGCGCCGGCAGCGGCGGCGCGTCCCCGCAGGTGGAGGCCGGTCTGGAGAAACTGGCCGAGCACACGCCCGGCCTCGCGGTGCAGAGCCCGCAGGAGTTCAGCGCCGTCCAGCAGGGCCAGTTCGCCCAGCAGTCCTGGACGAACCTGATCGCCAACGGGCTGCTGATGCTCTACGTCCTCATCGCCGTGGTGAACACCCTGGTCATGGCAACGACGGGCCGCAGCCGCGAGTTCGCCATGCTGCGACTGATCGGCACGAGCAAGCGGCAGACACGGCGGATGATGTTCCTGGAATCCTGGGTCGTGATCGTCACCGCCGTCCTCATCGGCGTGGCCATCGCCATCCCGCCCGCCGTGGGCTGCGCCCTGGGCCTGACAGGCCAGCCGATCCCCCACATCCAGCCGCTGGCCTGGATCGGCATCATCGCCTTCGTGACCCTGCTGGGCTGGCTCTCCATCAGCCTGCCGACCCGCTCGGCGCTCCGCAGCCGCCCCATCGAGGCGGTGTACGCGGGAGAGTGACGGCTGCCGCCGTGCACGCGGCGCGGTGACCACCCGGAGCGCCAACAGCTCACGGGCGGTCACCGCCGTCTCACGACGGCCGGCGCCGCCGACGCCGACGGTGCGAGGGGACGTCAGTCCCTCTCACCAACCGGGCCACCGCCCTGTCGTGGCGAAGGAAGTGCTCCTCCGGCGGTTGCCGACGGAGTCACGGCACCCTCGTCACTGACTCACCGGCCCGGACCAGCACCATGGAGCAGCGCGACCACCCCGCACCGCGGACATGGAGGAACGCACAGTGGAGCGCATCGGCATCATCGGAGTGGGCGAGATCGGGCGGGCCCTCGTGCTGGGGCTGTACCACGGAGGCGACGAGTCACCGCAGGTGTTCCTCTCTCCCCGCGGAGCCCGCACGGCCGCTGAACTGTCCTCGCGCTACGAGGGCGTACAGGTCTGCGCCACCAACCAGGAGGTGGTGGACCGCTCCGAGGCGGTGCTCATCGCCGTACGCCGCCAGGACCGCCACGAGGCACTGAGGGGCCTGCGGGTGGACGACGACAAACTGGTGGTCAACGTGATGGCCGGCGTCGCCAACGACGACCTGCGCCGGACACTCGGCACCGACGCCCCGCTGGTACGGGCCATCCCGCTGCCTTCCGTACGCGAACGCCGCTCCGTCACGGTGACGTTCCCGTCGCACCCGGACGCCGACGCGCTCTTCGCACGCCTGGGCGGGGTGCTGCCGGTCGCGGACGAGGCGGCCTTCAACGTCTTCTCCGCACTGACGGGCACGTTGACCACCCACTACGCGTATCTCGCCACGCTCACGTCGTGGGCCACCGCTCAGGGCACCGCCCCCGAAGACGCCGACCGCTACGTCCGCGGCCTCTTCCAGGGCGTCGGCCGCGCGTTGAGCGACGAAACCCGCTCCCTGCACCAACTCGCCGCCGACCACGAAACCCCCAACGGCAACAACGAGCGCATCCGCACCACCTGGTTCGACTCCCCCAACTCCGCAGCCCTCCACAAGGCCCTCGACAACCTCCTCACCGACCTCCAGTAACCCCGGCCACCTCACGGCCACACTCCGGGTACCTGTGTGCAGTCGTCACCAGCTCAAAGGGTGACGACCCCGCACGGGCCACCCCGTTCCCTTCACCGGAGCACGGAGCGCCCACTCAGGAGGAGCGGGCAGGGAACCCGGTGCCCGGGGACGTGGCGGTGACCACCGGGCAGCCGACCGCCCGGGACAGATGCCACACCTCGCACCGACACGAATCCGTCGGCCAGGGGTCGGTCCAACAGCCGTGGGCTGTGCCTCCCGACGAAGGAGAACACGGCCCACGGAACGTCTACCGTCACAGCGCCACATGACGCCGTGCGCTTTTTAAAGATCGAAGTACAGCTCGAACTCGTGCGGGTGGGGGCGCAGCTGCATGGGGGCGATTTCGTTGGTGCGCTTGTAGTCGATCCAGGTCTCGATGAGGTCGGAGGTGAAGACGCCGCCGGCCTGGAGGTACTCGTTGTCGGCCTCGAGGGCGTCGAGGACGGCCGGGAGGGAGGTGGGGACCTGGGGGACGCCGGCGTGCTCCTCGGGGGCGAGCTCGTAGAGGTCCTTGTCGATGGGCTCGGCCGGTTCGATCTTGTTCTTGATGCCGTCCAAGCCCGCGAGCAGCAGCGCCGAGAAGGCGAGGTACGGGTTGGAGGACGGGTCGGGGGCGCGGAACTCGACGCGCTTGGCCTTCGGGTTGGAGCCCGTGATCGGGATCCGCATCGCGGCGGAGCGGTTGCGCTGCGAGTAGACCAGGTTGACCGGGGCCTCGAAGCCGGGGACCAGGCGGTGGTAGGAGTTCACCGTCGGGTTGGTGAAGGCGAGCAGCGAGGGGGCGTGGCGCAGGATGCCGCCGATGTAGTAGCGGGCGGTGTCGGAGAGGCCCGCGTAGCCCTGCTCGTCGTGGAAGAGGGGCTCGCCGCCGGTCCACAGCGACTGGTGGACGTGCATGCCGGAGCCGTTGTCGCCGAAGATCGGCTTGGGCATGAAGGTGGCGGTCTTGCCGTTGCGCCAGGCGGTGTTCTTGACGATGTACTTGAAGAGCATCAGGTCGTCGGCGGCGGCCAGCAGCGTGTTGAACTTGTAGTTGATCTCCGCCTGGCCCGCGGTGCCGACCTCGTGGTGTTGGCGCTCGACCTCCAGGCCCGCCTTGGTCAGCTCCAGGGAGATCTCGGCGCGGAGGTCGGCGAAGTGGTCGACCGGCGGGGCCGGGAAGTAGCCGCCCTTGTAGCGGACCTTGTAGCCGCGGTTGCCGCCGGACTCGATGGCGCCGGTGTTCCAGGCGCCCGCCTCGGAGTCGATGTGGTAGTAGCCGGCGTTCGCCTTCGTCTCGAAGCGGACGTCGTCGAAGACGTAGAACTCGGCCTCCGGGCCGAAGAAGGCGGTGTCGGCGATGCCGGAGGAGGCGAGGTAGGCCTCGGCCTTCTTCGCCACGTTCCGCGGGTCACGGCTGTACTGCTCGCCGGTGATCGGGTCGTGGATGAAGAAGTTGATGTTGAGGTGCTTCTCGGAGCGGAACGGGTCCAGGCGCGCGGTGGACAGGTCGGGGACGAGGGCCATGTCGGACTCGTGGATCGCCTGGAAGCCGCGGATCGACGAGCCGTCGAACATCAGGCTCTCGGTCGGGTCGAAGGTATCCGCCGGTACGGCGAAGTGCTGCATGACGCCGGGCAGGTCGCAGAACCGGACATCGATGAACTTGATGTCGTTGTCCGCGATGTACTTCTTGGCCTCGTCGGCGTTCTGGAACATCCATCCTCCTAGTCCCGCCGCGTCGGGACGGGCTTGCTCCGGCTCCGGCTGCGGCACGGGGCCGCTCGCCTGGCACCGACCCTAGGCAGGGGCCATTTCTCCAGCATGACTCATTTGTTTCGCCGATGTTAATCGCCGGGCGACCTCTCCGACCCTCACCATGCGGAGTTCCGCGCTCACGATCAGCAGTGCGGCCCGACACCGTGCGGCCCGACACCATGCGGCCCGACACCGTGCAGCCCGACACCGTGCAGCCCGACGCCATGCGGCCCGACGCCGAGCAACCCGGCGTCGGCCGGAAACGGCGGCCGGAAATCGGCGCGATACCGTTGACGGGTGGACAACAGGGAAGCAATCGGGTCGTGGCTGTCAGGACCGCGGGCGGCGGCAGCGGACATGGGGGCCGACTTCGGCTACCGCGGCAAGCGGCTCGGCCTGCCCGAGGAGGGGCCCGGTTCCCTCGCTCCGGTCGGCCGCCGGATCGGTGCCCTCTTCATCGACTGGGCACTCTGCGCACTCATCGCCTTCGCTCTGCTGGCCGGCCGGAAGCTGGAGGGCACCAGCGACTGGGCGCTGGTGGTCTTCGTCGTCATGAGCGTGCTGACGGTCGGTACGGTCGGCAGCACCCCGGGCAAGCGGCTGCTGGGGTTGCGCGTCGTGGCTCTCGACGGGCTCGGCAAGCTGCCGGTGTGGCGCACGGTGGTGCGGACGGTGCTGCTCGGCATCGCCATCCCCGCGCTCATCTGGGACCGCGACAACCGGGGCCTCCACGACCGGCTCTCGGGGTCCGTGCAGGTACGCGGCTGACAGCGCAGTCGCGCACGCTCGCGGTCCGGCCCACCCGGCGCGTGCCCGTGTACGAGCCCGTGTACCAGTATCCGGCAGGCACGACAGCGTCCGGGCAGGCACGACAGCGTCCGGGCAGGCACGACGGGGGGCGGGGACCGCGCGGTGCGCGGTCCCCGCCCCCCGTCGTGGCAGTCGCCGTAGGACTCGGTCGTCGGACTCGCCGTAGGGCTCCGTCGTGGAACTCGCTGGGGAAGCCCACCGTCGGGTGGGGCCCCGTCAGCGGCCCTGCGGGCCCTTCGGGAGCTTCATGCCCTTGGGCATCGGCCCCTTCGGGATGGGCATGTTGCTCATGAGGTCGCCGAGCGCGCGAAGCCGGTCGTTGATCTGGGTGACCTGCTGGCCCTGGAGCGTGCGGGGCAGCTTCATCATCTTCACGCGGAGCTTCTTGAGCTCGACCTGGTCCTCACCGTCGCCGACGACCATCGTGTGCACCGGCACGTCGCCGACCACGCGGTTCATCTTCTTCTTCTCGGACGCCAGCAGACCGCGCAGCCGGTTCGGGTTGCCCTCGCCCACCAGGACGATGCCGGCCTTGCCGACGGCCCGGTGGACGATGTCCTGGCTGCGGTTCATCGCCACGGCCGGGGTGACCTGCCAGCCCCTGCCGATGTTCTCCAGCACGGCGGCCGCGGCCCCCGGCTGGCCCTCCATCTGTCCGAAAGCGGCCCGCTCGGCACGGCGTCCGAAGACGATCGCGCACGCCAGCAGGCCGAGGAGCACGCCCACGATGCCCAGGTAGACCGGGTGACCGATCAGGAAGCCGATCGCGAGGAGTACACCGAAGGTGACAAGCCCCACGCCGGCCAGGATCCAACCGATCTTCCGGTCCACGCGCCGGGTCATCTTGTACGTCTGGGCGATCTGCTTGAGCCGCCCAGGGTTCTCGGTGTTGTCCTTCCTCGCCATGCGGTGAAGTTTACGTGGGGCCGCGGGTGGTGTGCCGCGCGGCCGGGGGTACGGGGGCCGCCGTACCCCTCCGTGCAGGTACGGGCGCCGGTGGCGGGGTCGGCACCGGGGCCGGAGTTCCGGGGTCAGCCCCGGGAGGCCGCGGCTCAGCCCCGGGAGGCCGCGGGCGCCGGGCGGTCGGCCGCCGCGTGCACCACCGCCTCCGCTTCCAGGGCGGCCGCCGCCGCGTTCCGTACCGACTCCGCTTCCAGCCGGGACCTCGCCCTGTCGCGGTCCTCCAGGACCGCCGTCCACGCGTTGCGGCACGCGACCCGCCGGCCGCTGCCGAACAGGATGTGCTCCAGACCTTCCAGTGCCCACAGGGTGGTCCGCACTGTGCCCCTCCGTCAGTCCTCGCCTCGTTCGAACCGTGCGCGGTGCGCGGTGACAGCGTCACGCAACGGTGTTACCAGGCGGTGGCCGGGGGGTCAAAGCCGGAAGAAGCATGTGCGGCGAAGCTCACTGACCGCTTCGCCGCACAGCGCTCTCAGCCCGCCCGGAGGACGCCCGCCGAGCGCTCCCGCGGACGCCGCCAGGCGTCAGGCGCTAAGGCGCCAGGCGTCAGGCGCCAAGGCGCCAGGCGCTAGGCCGCGGAGGTGTTCCCCGTCCTGCGGGCCTCGATCGCCTGCTTGTAGAGGCGTCCGGCGCGGTACGAGGAGCGCACCAGCGGGCCGGACATGACGCCGGCGTAGCCGATCTCGTCGGCCTCGTCCTTGAGCTCGACGAACTCCTGGGGCTTGACCCAGCGCTCCACGGGATGGTGGCGGGGGGTGGGCCGCAGGTACTGGGTGATGGTGATCAGCTCGCAGCCGGCCTCGTGCAGGTCGCGCAGGGCCTCGCTGATCTCCTCGCGGGTCTCGCCGAGGCCGAGGATGAGGTTGGACTTGACGACGAGGCCGTCCTCGCGGGCGCGGGTGAGGACCTCCAGCGAGCGCTCGTAGCGGAAGCCGGGGCGGATGCGCTTGAAGATGCGGGGCACCGTCTCGACGTTGTGGGCCAGCACCTCGGGGCGGGAGGAGAAGACCTCGGCGAGCTGGTCGGGCTCGGCGTTGAAGTCGGGGATCAGCAGTTCGACGCCGGTGTCGGGCATCAGGTCGTGGATCTGGCGCACCGTCTCGGCGTAGAGCCAGGCGCCGCCGTCGTCGAGGTCGTCGCGGGCGACCCCGGTGATCGTCGCGTAGCGCAGCTCCATCGTGCGCACGGACTCGGCGACGCGGCGGGGCTCGTCGCGGTCGAGCTCGGCGGGCTTGCCGGTGTCGATCTGGCAGAAGTCGCAGCGACGGGTGCACTGCTCACCGCCGATGAGGAAGGTCGCCTCGCGGTCCTCCCAGCATTCGAAGATGTTGGGGCAGCCGGCCTCCTGGCAGACCGTGTGCAGGCCCTCGCTCTTGACCAGGTTCTGGAGGGCGTTGTACTCGGGGCCCATTTTCGCCCGGGTCTTGATCCATTCGGGCTTGCGCTCGATGGGGGTCTGGCTGTTGCGGACCTCCAGGCGGAGCATCTTGCGACCGTCGGGTGCGACAGCGGACACGTCCGGCTCCCTACGTACTTTCGATTCAGCGGCGGGTATCAGGCTACGCCTGCGGTTGTGAGCTTCCGAACCGGCCGGAACCTGTCGAAGAGCTCCGGCCCGTGGCGGAAGGGGTCAGACCGCGCGGGGCAGGGGCGTCGAGGACTCCAGCACCTCGCGCAGGTGCTTCTCCATGAGGGGAAGCACCTCGGAGACGGGAACATTCCTGCCCAGCTCCTGGGAGAGCGAGGTGACGCCCGCGTCCCGGATGCCACAGGGGATGATCTGGTCGAAACCGGTCGTGTCCGGGTCGCAGTTGAACGAGAAGCCGTGCATGGTCACGCCCTTGGCGACCCGGATGCCGATCTGCGCCATCTTGCGGTCCACCCCGCGCTGGCCCGCGTTGGAGGGCGCGTACTCGGGGCCCATCAGGCGCGGGTCGTACTCGTCCTGGTTGAGCCGGGGGTCGAGGTCGAGCGCGAGCCCGGTGGCGGCGGGCCCGGACGCCCTGCCGAGGTCGTCGCCGAGTACCCACACTCCGCTGCGGCCCTCGACGCGGGTGGTCTCGACGCCCAGCTCGGTGCACACCCGGATCATGGCCTCCTCGAGGCGGCGCACGTGCGCGACCACGTCCACGGGGCGGGGGAGCTTCAGGATCGGGTAGCCGACGAGCTGCCCTGGGCCGTGCCAGGTGATCTTGCCGCCGCGGTCGACGTCCACGACGGGGGTGCCGTCAAGCGGGCGCTCGCTGTCCTCGGTGCGCCGCCCGGCGGTGTAGACCGGGGGGTGCTCCAGCATCAGGCAGGTGTCGGGGATCTCGTCGGCGAACCGCGCGGCGTGCACCCGCTTCTGTTCCTGCCAGGCGTCGAGGTAGTCGACCGCGTTGTCGCCGAAGCCCAGGTGGACGAAGCGCAGCTCGCCCTCCACCGGACCGTCCAGCCGGGGTTCTCCCATGCCTCATGTCTCCTTCGTCACGCCCGCGGTGGCGGGCTGCTCCGCGCTCGCGCCCGCCGCCACTCTACGGCGGTCACCCAGTGTCGTCGCAGGTGGTCACCTACTCACACGTACGGATGAATACACGACGAAGGGGGCGAACGAGGTACGGCGGACCGTTACATTCGCGCCGTTCCAGCAGGGCGCCCCGGCGTCTGACACAAGCCGTGAGGGCAGGAGACCGTGAAGCCGATGACGATGGAACGATCTGGGGAGTCGGTGAACGACACGACCCAGCCATCCCAGCAGCGCATCCCCAACCGTCAGCTCGCCGCGCTGATCGCCGAGGCGGGCTTCTCCAACGCCGGTCTGGCCAGGCGCGTCGACCAGCTCGGCCTCGAACACGGTCTCGACCTGCGTTACGACAAGACGTCGGTGACGCGCTGGCTGCGCGGTCAGCAGCCGCGGGGCACCACACCCGCGCTGATCGCCGAGGTCTTCACCCGGCGCCTCGGGCGGCGGCTGACGGCGCAGGACCTGGGGCTGGACGCGTGTGCGCCCGTCTACGCGGGTCTGGAGTTCGCGGCGACGCCCGCCGAGGCGGTCGACATCGTCAGCGGTCTGTGGCGCAAGGACTCGGGCAGCCACGCCGAGCTGCGGAAGATCGCCTTCACCCCGGCGGGGCTCGTGGTGCCGAGCCGGGACTGGCTGATCGGCAGGGCCGACGAACGGGTGGCGCGCGGCCCCGAGCCCGACGGGCCGCTGAGCCCTCCGCCCGGCGGCGCGGGCCCCGGCGCCCTCGCCGGCACAGGGCCGCTCGCCGCGGGGCTCGGGGCCGGCACAGGACCGGCCCGCGGGCCCGGCGCCGGGCCGGGGCGCGGTGCCCCTCCGGGGCCGGCCGCCGGGCGCGGAGCCGTGGGCGGGTCCGTGGGCGGCGCGTCCCCCGGCGGCGGCCTGCGGGTCCCGGCGCAGTCCCGGATCGGCGGCGGGACAGGCGTCGCCACCAGGCCGCCGTCGCTGGCCGCCGCGCGCCTCGACCGGGTCGAGCGGGGCCCGGGCCAGCGGGTCTCGGGCGGCGACGTGGCGGCGCTGCGCTCGGTGTGCGAGCTCTTCCGCGCTCTCGACCACGCCTACGGCGGCGGCCACGCCCGGCAGGCTCTGGTGCGGTATCTGGAACACGAGGCCGAGCCGATGCTCCGCGGTGTCTACAGCGAGCAGCTCGGCAGACGCCTCTTCGGCGCGGCCGCGGACCTGACCAGGCTGGCGGGCTGGACCTCCTACGACATCGCCGCGCACGGCCTGGCCCAGCGCTACTTCGTGCAGGCGCTGCGGCTGACGCAGGCCGCGGGCGACCGCGCCTTCGGCGCCTACGTGCTGGTGACGATGAGCAGGCAGGCCGTCTACCTGGGGCACGGCAGGGAGGCGGTGCAGCTCGCGCGGGTCGCCCAGCAGGGCGTGGGCACCTCGGTGCCGCCCGTCGTGCAGGCGCTGCTGCACGCGGCGGAGGCGCGCGGGCACGGTGTGCTGGGTGAGGTGCGGGCCTGCGCGGCGTCACTGGCCCGCGCGGAGCGCGCCCTGGAGGCAGCGCGCCCCAGCGAGGACGTACCCGTCTGGGCGCGCTTCTTCGACGACGCGCAGCTCGCCGACGAGTTCGGCCACTGCCACCGGGACCTCCAGCAGTACCGGGCCGCCGCGCAGCACGCCGAGCGCTCCCTCCAGCTGCGCGGGGCCGGGTTCGCGCGCAGCAGGCTCTTCTGCCGGGTGGTGCTGGCCACGGCCCGGCTGGGGCTCGGCGAGATCGAGCAGGCCTGCCAGCTCGCCGCCGAGGCGGCCCACCAGGCGGCGGAGATGCGCTCGGTACGGGCCCACGAGTACGTACGGGACTTCGAACGCCGCCTGGAACCGTACCGGGACGCGGCGCCGGTCCGGCAGTACCGGGAAAAGGTCTCGGCCCTGGTGTGATCCCGAGGCGCACCGCGCCTGACAACGGAACGGAGCCCGCACCGCCGCCGCCCGCGCCCGGCGGGCGCTGCCGCCCCGGCCCCGGCGAGGGGCGTGTGCCCGGCGCTCGTGTCACGGGCGCCGGGTCAGTGGTCGGCAGGGGATTTCCATGGTGACCATGGTGGGCCCGCCAGGGGGGCTGGTGAGGGCGAGGACGCCGTCGAACTGGCCGAGGCGGCGTTCGATGCCCGCGATGCCGGAGCCGCGGGAGACGTCGGCGCCGCCCTGCCCGTCGTCGGTGACGGCGATCCGCAGCATGCCGCCGTCGAGTTCTGTGTGGTGGATGTCGACCCAGATGTGGTCGGCGTCCGCGTGCTTGGCCGCGTTGGTGAGGATCTCGCTGAGGGAGAAGTAGGCCGCGGACTCGACGGGCTCGGGGAAGCGCCCCGGCAGGTCGATGTCGACGTCGACGGGCATCCCCATCCGCAGGGCGAGGGCCTTGGCGGCGTCCCCGAGACCGCGTTCGGCCAGTACCGGCGGGTGGATACCGCGCACCAGGTCGCGCAGTTCGGTCAGGGCCTCGGCGGAGGTCTCCCTGGCGTGGGCGAGGAGTTTCTTGGCCTGTGCGGGGTCGTGTTCGACGAGGGCTTCGACGGCGCCGAGGCTCATGCCCATGGAGACCAGCCTGGCCTGTGCGCCGTCGTGCAGGTCCCGTTCGATGCGGCGCAGCTGAGCGGCCGAGGTGTCGACGGCGTCGTGCCGGGTCTCGTACAGCCGCTCGACGCGCTGGGCGAGCTGGGCGCCCCTGGTGGGGGAGAGCAGGGCGCGGGCGAGCTGGAAGTGGCCGTCGATCAGGTACGGGTTGGCGTGGAGGCCGATCAGCAGGACGAAGGTGCCGAGCGCGGCGGCCGCCAGCGCGTCGCCGAAGGTGTCGATGTGGATGAAGCCGTACCAGTAGTCACCGGCGACGGCGTGCCACAGGCCCGCGAGCAGTACCCACCCTTCCAGGCTCCAGGCGATCAGCGCCGCCGGCAGGAGGGCGAGGAGGAAGCCCGCCACGGCGTCGCAGAGCAGCCAGGCGAGGTCCCGCCAGGTGGCCGGGTCCTTGAGCATCAGCACCGTGCGTTCGACGTGCCCGGTGATCCCCGAGGGGCCGGGTGGCAGCGGCCTGTAGGGGTCCAGGATGCGCAGGCCCGCCCAGTGGCCGGCGAGTGCGCGGCGCTGGTTGGCGTGGATGCGTACGGCGTGCACGACCCAGGGGGTGGTGAAGAAGCCGATGCCCAGCAGCAGGAAGACGACCGACAGCACCGTCACGATGAACAGGGCGAGGGAGAAGCCGAGGGAGAGCAGCATCAGCGGGATGCCGCGTACGGCGGCGAGCAGTGCGCTCGCCGCGCGGCCCCTCCGTGCTCGGGCGGGCCCCGGCGCCCCCGCCCGCTCCATGCCGTCCTGCGGTGTCATGCCCGTTCCCCTCTTCTCGGCCACCGCCCGCCCGGCCCCGTGCCCGGGCGGTGCTGGATGCCCACTTTCCGGGCACGGTGACCAGTCTGCGCGCGGCGGCCCTTCCGCACACTCGTCTCCGCGCCCGTCTGCGGGGTGCACCTAGCACCACCTCCCGGGTCTCGTTTCGTCCCCTCCTGCTGGGGGTTTCGGCGGCTGGGGCGCGCGGTCGCGCGCTTCTAGCGTCGTTTCCGCTCGATCCAGGTACGTCCGACCGACACCTCCGAGATCAGAAGCGGGGATCCCGTGACCAGACCACCGACCGGCTCACCGACCAGACCGCCCACCGCGCCCGAGACCGGCGGACCGGCCGGACCGCCGGCCTCGGGCACCACTCCCCGCCCGCCCCGCCCGCCCCGCTCGACACGCCCGCCCCGTCCAGCGGGCGGGGCCCGCCCGGGGCTGGCCGCGCGGCTCGGCGGGTGGAGCACCCGGCACCGGAAGACGGCGGTGTTCGGCTGGCTGCTGTTCGTGGTGCTGACCGCGACGCTCGGCGGGATGGCCGGGCTGACGGAGCCCACCGGCGCGGAGCAGTCCGTGCGGGACTCGGCCCGCGCGACCGCGATCCTGGAGGAGGCGGGTATTGAGGAGCCGCCCGCCGAGTCGGTGATGGTGGCGAGCCGGACCGAGGGCGGCTGGCGGGCGGCCGCGGCGGATGTCGTACGTGCCGTCGAGGACACCGGCCGGGTCAAGGACGTGCGCGAGCCGCTGCCGTCCGCGGACGGCAGGGCGGCCCTGGTCGGGTTCCGGATGCGGGGCGCGGGGGACTCGACGGACGAGAAGCCGATCACCGAGGTCCTGGACGCGGTCGAGAAGGTCCGCGAGGGGCACCGCGGCGAGGGCGTCGAGATCCACCAGTACGGCGAGGCCAGCGCGGGCAAGTGGCTGAACGAGATCCTCGGTGACGACTTCGCCAAGGCGGAGTGGACGGCCGTGCCGCTGGCCCTGGGCATCCTGCTGGTGGCGTTCGGTGCGCTGGTGGCGGCGCTGCTGCCGGTCGCGCTGGCGATCACCGCGTTCCTGGCCGCGAACGGCATCCTCGCGCTGGTCTCCAGCCGGTTGCACATCGACGAGCAGACCAACTCCGTGATGCTGCTGATGGGGCTCGCGGTCGGCGTCGACTACTGCCTGTTCTATCTGCGCAGGGAGCGCGACGAGCGGGCAGCGGGCCGGGACGCGCAGACGGCCCTGCGGATCGCCGCCGCCACCAGCGGGCGCGCGGTCCTCGTCTCGGGCCTGACGGTGATGGTGGCGATGGCGGGCATGTTCCTGTCGGGGCTGCTGCTGTTCCAGGGGTTCGCGGTGGCCACGATCCTGGTCGTCTTCATCGCGATGCTCGGCTCGGTCACGATCCTGCCCGCCGCGCTCTCCTGGCTGGGTGACCGGGTGGAGAAGGGCAGGCCGCGCCTGTTCGGCAGGCGCGGCGGCGGCCGCGCGCGCATGCGGGCAGCCGGAGGGGCCGGGCAGCCAGGAGTGGCCGGACAGGCCGGGTCCACGGGGCGGCGCGCGCCCGGTGGGCGGATCTCCGGCGCGCTGCTGCGGCCGGTGCTGGCGGCGCCCGGGCTGTTCGCCGTCCTCGCCGCCGTGGCGATGCTCGCGCTGGCCGCGCCCGCGCTCGGCATGAAGACCGAACAGCTCTCCCTGGAGCAGCAGATGTCCGAGGACGCCGAGCTGCGGGTCAGCGCCGAGAAGATCAGCGAGACCTTCCCCGGTGGTCCTTCCCCGGCGCGTGTCGTGCTCAAGGCCGACGATGTGCGCTCCGCGAAGACCCGCACCGCGCTGGCGGACTTCCGCAGCGCCCTGCGTGAGGAGGGCGCCCGGTTCGGCAAGGGCGTCGAGACGCGGGTGTACGCCGACTCCGGCGTCGCCGTGATCGACGTGCCGCTGGCGGGGAACGGGACGGACGAGACCTCGCTCGCCGCGCTGGACACCCTGCGCGACCGGCTCGTCCCCGACGTCCTGGAGCCGGCCGCAGCCGACGGCCAGGCGTACGTCACGGGCGAGCTGGCGAGCTCGACGGACTTCAACGACCAGTTGCGGGACGGCATCGTGCCGGTGTTCGCGTTCATCACGGCCGTCACCTTCCTGCTGATGCTCGTCTGCTTCCGCTCGCTGCCCATCGCGCTCGCCTCGGTCGTGCTGAACCTCTTGTCGGTCGGCGCGGCGTACGGGGTGATGACGGCGGTCTTCCAGCACGGCTGGGGCGACAGCCTCTTCAGCACGCAGGCGGTGGGCGCCATCGAGTCGTGGATGCCGCTGTTCGTGCTGGTGGTGCTGTTCGGACTGTCGATGGACTACCACGTCTTCGTGGTCTCCCGGATCCGCGAGGCCAAGGACCGGGGCGCGGCCACGCGGGAGGCCATCCGTGAGGGCGTGCGGGCCACGGCCCCGGCGGTGACGGGGGCGGCCGTCATCATGATCGCTGTCTTCGCGGTGTTCGCGACGCTGTCGATGCAGGACATGAAGCAGATGGGCGTGGGCCTGGCCGTCGCCGTCCTGCTGGACGCCACGCTGGTACGGATGGTGCTGCTGCCCGCGGTGATGATGCTGCTGGGCGAGCGCAACTGGTACCTGCCCTCGTGGCTGCGGTGGCTGCCCCGCGTGGAGCACGGGGAGGCGGACTCCGCGCAGGGAGAGCACGTGGAGGGGGCGACGGGGTCCGTGGTGGTGGCGCCGGCCGTCGAGGACGAGACCCCCGGCGGCGGCCGCGACCGGCAGCACGTGGGGTGAGGCACGACCGGCGGCGCGTCGGGTGAGCGCGACGGTGGTGCCCGCCGGGTGCGGCGGGCACCACCGTCGTGGCGTGGTGTCAGCGGGCGCCGTGCGGCTGCGGGATCGCGTCGCCCGAGGGGGCGTCGCCGCGCCCGTAGTGGTGGGTGGTGAACATGTACAGCAGGCCTGTGCCCACGACGATGCCGCCGCACAGCAGCACGATGTAGTTGGAGTACCAGGGCTCTTCGGGCGTGCGGGCCCAGCAGATGTTGACGATGGCGAAGATGCCGTAGGCCAGGGCCGCGCTGTTGACCAGCAGGCCCCAGCGGCCGAGCGTGAACTCGCCGGTGGCGCGCCAGCCTTTGACGCGGGCGCGCAGCGCGGCGAGGACGACCATCTGGAAGGCGCCGTAGATGCCCAGGATCGCGAAGGACACGATCTTGGTGAGGGCGTCGGCGGAGATCAGCGAGCCGAAGGCGATGAGTCCGGGGATGACGGCGGCCACCAGGAGCGCCACCTCGGGCACGGCCCGCTTGTGGGAGAAGCGGCGCAGCAGCCGGTGTCCGACGACCATGCGGTCGCGGGCGTAGGAGTAGATGAGGCGTCCGGCGGCGGCCTGGAGGCTGATGGTGCAGGAAAGGAAGGAGATGAGGACGACGGCCATCACCAGGCGCGCGCCCACGGTGCCCAGCGCGTCGAAGAGGAGGTTGACCACGGGGTCGGAGTTCTCACCGGAGATCACCGCGCCGTAGTCGGTGACCGACAGCAGCAGCGAACCGCAGGTGAAGGTGGCGGCGGCGCCGCCCACGTAGATCGTGCGGCGCATGGCCTTGGGGATGACGCGGCCGGGGTGGGCGACCTCCTCGGCGGTGTCGCCGCACGCCTCGAAGCCGTAGTACTGGTAGAAGCCGATGATGGCCGCGGCCAGGAAGACCGGCGCGTAGGAGCCGCTGCCCTGGGTGTCGTAGGTGTCGAAGATGACGCCGAGCCCGTGCATGCGGTGCGTGGACAGCAGGTAGACGCCGACGATGAGGGCGCCGACCAGCTCGGCGCCGAAGCCGATGAGGGCGGCCCAGGACAGCGCCCTGGTCCCGGCGTAGTTGATGAGCGCGGCGACGACGATGAGGATGACGGTGCAGATCACCGTGGTGTGCACGCTGGCGTCGAAGCCGAACAGGATGGCGACGTAGGGGCCCGCGCCGTACGCCACGCTGGTGATGGTCACCAGCAGCGCCCACATGTAGACCCAGCCCGTCATCCACGCGTACCGCATGCCCCACAGGCGCCGCGCCCACGGATAGACGCCGCCCGCGATGGGGTACTGGGCCACGATCTCCCCGAACACGAGGGAGACCAGGAACTGCCCGCAGCCCGCCAGCAGGAACGCCCAGATCATCGGCGGCCCGCCCTCGGCCAGCGCGGAGCCGAAGAGGGTGTAGGTGCTCACGACGGGCGAGAGGTAGGTGAAGCCGAGGGCGAAGTTGGCCCAAGGCCCCATCTCCTTGCGGAACTCCGTGCCGTGCTCGCCGTGGCCCCCGCTTCCCGCGTCGCCGCCGGAGGCGGGCGCGGCGGCGGCGCCGGCCATCAGCGTTCGCTCCCGTCCGGTTCGGGCCCCGGGCGCCCGGTGAGCAGGTCGGCGGCGCGCTCGGCGGCGAGCAGCACGGTCACCATCGGGTTGACGGAGGGCATGGTCGGGAAGACGGACGCGTCGACGACGCGGACGCCCTCCTGGCCGCGCAGCCGCAGTTCGGGGTCGACGACGGCCCACGGGTCGTCTGCCGCGCCCATCCGGCAGGTGCCCGCCGGGTGGTAGACGGTGTGCGCGGCGCGCCGCCCGTACTCCGACAGCTCCTCGTCGGTGACCAGGCCCAGGCCCGGCGCGACCTCCCGGAACAGCCAGTCGCGCAACGGCGCGGTGGCCGCCACCTCGCGGGCCATGCGCAGCCCGTCGACGAGGGTGCGCTCGTCGTGGCCCTCAGGGTCGGTGAAGTAGCGGAAGTCCAGGGCCGGGTGCGCGGCCGGGTCGGCGCTGCGCAGCCACATCCGCCCTCTGGAGCGGGCGCGCGGCACGTTCGGCGTCATGCACACGCCGTGCGGGACGGCGGGGTAGCCGAGGCGTTCGGTGTTGACGGTGAACGGCACCTGGTAGAAGTGCCACATCAGGTCGGGTCTGGGCCGGCCGGTGTCCCGGCGGACGAACAGCCCGGCGTCGGAGTCCATCGCGGAGTTCGGCGGCAGCGGCTCTCTGGTCTCCCACACGATCACCGACTCGGGGTGGTCGAGCAGGTTCTCGCCCACCCCCGGCAGGTCGGCGCGGACGTCGATGCCGAGGGCGCGCAGTTCGTCGGCGGGTCCGATCCCGGACAGGAGCAGCAGCCTGGGCGTGTCGATGGCGCCCGCGCACAGCAGCAGTTCGCGCGCGGCGTGCACGGTGCCGGTGGAGCCGTCCTCGTACCGGACGGCGACGCGGGTGAGCCGTCCGGCCGCGTCGGGCTCCAGCTTGTACGCCCACGTGCACAGCTTCAGCGTCAGGTTGGGCCGGTCCATGACGGGGTGCAGGTAGGCCACCGAGGCCGAGGAACGCTTGTTCGTGGCCGGGTCGTAGGCGAGGGAGAAGAATCCGGCGCCCTCGGGGAAGGGCGCGCGGTTGAAGTCCTCGATGACGGGCACGTGCAGCGCCTCGGCGGCGGCCGTCACGAAGTCCCGGGCGATCGGGTTACGGTCCTCCTCGCCGACGGGCACGATGGTGTTCTTGAGCCGGTGCCGGTAGGGCAGGATCGTCACCGGGTCCCAGCCCGCGCACCCCTTGGCCACCCACTCGTCCAGGTCCTGGGGGAAGGGCAGGAAGCTGATGAGGGTGTTGTGCGAGGAGCAGCCGCCCAGCACCCGGGCGCGCGAGTGGACGATGTGCGAGTTGCCGCGCGGCTGCTCGGTGGTGGTGTAGCCGTAGTCGTAGTCGGTCTCCAGCAGGTTGATCCAGTTGCGCAGCCGCAGCACGTTCTCGTCGCCGACGTCGCTGGGGCCGCCCTCGATGACGCAGACCCGGCAGTCGGGGTCCTCGGTCAGCCGCGCCGCCAGCACGCAGCCCGCGGTGCCGCCGCCGACGATGACGTAGTCGTACGCGCTCTCGCTCATCAGGTGCTCCTCGTCCACCCGGCGCCCCTCAGCCCTTGAACCAGCCGGAGGGGACCGGCCTGAGGTTCTGGTAGATGTGCTTGGCCTCCTGGTACTCGCGCAGCCCCGTGGGGCCCAGCTCGCGGCCGATGCCCGAGCGGCCGAAGCCGCCCCACTCGGCCTGCGGCACGTACGGGTGGAAGTCGTTGATCCACACCGTGCCGTGCCGCAGCCGGTTCGCGACGCGCTGGGCGCGGCTCGCGTCGCTGGTCCACACCCCGCCCGCCAGGCCGTAGCGGGTGTCGTTGGCCAGCTCGACGGCCTCGTCCTCGGTGCGGAACCGCTCGACGGTGACGACGGGCCCGAACACCTCCTCCTGGACGACGCGCATCGAGCGGTCGCAGTCGGCGAAGACGGTCGGCAGCAGGAAGAAGCCGTCGGCGAGTTCGGGGTCGTCGGGGCGGCGGCCCCCCGTGACCAGCCTGGCCCCCTCCTCGCGGGCGATCTCCAGATAGCCCTCCACCTTGGCCCGGTGCTCGGCCGAGGACAGCGGCCCCGACTCGGTCATCGGCTCAAGGCCGTTGCCCAGCCGGATGGCGGCGGCCCTGGCGCCCAGCTCCTCCACGAACCTGTCGTGCAGGCCTTCCTGCACGATCAGCCGGGAGCCGGCCGAGCAGACCTGGCCGGAGTGCAGGAACGCGGCGTCCAGCGCGTAGTCGAGCGCCGCGTCGAAGTCGGCGTCCTCGAAGACCACGTTCGGGTTCTTGCCGCCCAGCTCCAGCGCCAGGTTCTTCACGTCGGGCGCCACGCTCTCCATGATCCGCCGCCCGGTGGACAGCCCGCCGGTGAAGGAGACCAGGTCCACCTCGGGGTGCGCGGTCATCGCCGCGCCCACGCTCGCGCCCGAGCCCAGCACCAGGTTGGCGACCCCGGGCGGGGCGCCCGCCTCCGCGATGAGGCGGACCATGGCGAGCGTGGACAGCGGCGTCGTCTCGCTCGGCTTGAGGACGAAGGTGTTGCCCGCGGCCAGCGCGGGGGCGACCTTCCAGGACGCCTGGAGCAGCGGGTAGTTCCACGGCGCGATCAGCGCGCACACCCCGACCGGGTGGTAGACGACGCGGCTGAGCACGTCGGGCCCGACGTCCACCACCCGGCCGCCGTCCTTGCCCGCGAGCTCCGCGAAGTAGCGGAAGGCGTTGGCCACGTCCTCGATGTCGATGCGGGCCTCGGCCAGCGTCTTGCCCGTGTCGAGGGTCTCGGTGCGGGCGATCTCCTCCTGGTCGCGCAGGAGGAGATCGTGGACGCGGTGGAGCACGTCGGCGCGGCGCCGGGTGGGGGCGCCGGCCCACTCCTCCCGCTCGAAGGCCCGCTTGGCGGCCCGTACCGCCATGTCGACGTCGGTCTCGTCCGCCTCGTCGACCGTCGTGATCACGGAGGCGTCGAACGGGTTGACCACCTCCCGCCGCCCGCCCGCCGCGGCCTGCCGCCACTCCCCGTCGATGAACAGCTCCGCCATGACGTCCGTCTCCCTCGCTCGGACCCGGCCGCTACCGGCCGGGCGTCGTACGTCCCCGGCCGTTCCCGGCCGGGTGTCGGCCCCGGCTTCCGTTCCCGACCGGGGAGGGGACCGGTCCCGGCCGGGCGTCACCATGACGCGGGGCGGCGCCGACGGCCACGGGACGCACCGGACGTGCACACGGGAGAGGCGATAGTCGGCTCTGATGGGGCAATGCGGTGATCCCCCGTACGGACGCGGCCCCACCGCGTGCGAGGGCCCCGCCGCCGACGCCCTCTCCCCCACGCGGCCGGCCTCTCCTACGCTGCGGGCATGAAGTTCGGACTCCTCGGCACCGGGCCATGGGCACAGCGCACCCACGGGCCCGCCCTCGCCGCTCACCAGGACGTGGACCTCGTCGGCGTCTGGGGACGCCGCGCGGAGCCCACCGGCGCCCTCGCCCAGCAGCTCGGCACCCGGGCCTACGCCGACATCGACGCGCTGTTCACGGACTGCGACGCGGTGGCCGTCGCCCTGCCACCCGACGTGCAGGCGCCCCTCGCCGTACGCGCCGCCGAGGCCGGCTGCCACCTGCTGCTCGACAAACCCGTCGCCACGACACCCGAGGCGGCGCGCGCGGTGACCGAGGCGGTGGAGCGGGGCGGTGTCGGCTGCGTCGTCTTCTTCACCCTGCACTTCTCCGACACGACCGGCGACTGGCTGCGCGAGACGGCCCGGCGCGGAGAGGCCTCCCGCGCACAGTCCACGGGAGACTGGCAGGTGGGGCGCGCCGACTGGCTCTCCCCCGTCTTCGGCGGCGCCGACTCCCCCTACACGGCCTCGCCCTGGCGCCGCGAGAAGGGCGCGCTGTGGGACGTCGGCCCCCACGCGCTGTCCGTACTGCTGCCGCTGCTCGGCGAGGCCGAGAGCGTGACCGCTGCCCGCGGCGGGATCGGCGACACCGTGCACCTGGTGCTGCGGCACGCCTCCGGCGCCTCCAGCACGTGCACGCTCAGCCACTCGGTGACCCCTGCGGCGGCCGGGGTCACCGCCGAGGTGCGGGGCGGAGCGGGGATCGCCGAACTCCCGCTCCGCGAGGAGGACCCTGCCGTCTCCTTCGGCCGCGCCCTCGACGCGCTGCTGGAGACGGCCCGCGCGGGCGGCGACCGCGACCACCCGTGCGGGGCGCGCTTCGCGGAGGCGGTCACCTCGGTCCTGTACCGGGCCCAGGAGCAGCTGACGGGCGGGTGAGCGTCCGGTGTCCTGACCGCCTGTTCCCGTGCCCTGCGGGCGGCCGGAGGCGGCGTACCGCCGGTGGGAGGAGAAGGGTCGCCCGGGGTTGGGCCGGGCTCACTCGCGGCGCCGGGCCGTGAGGACCGTCGCGTACAGGTCGGGGTCCTCGGCGACGGTCGGCGTCAGCCCTGCCGCCGTCAGCAGGTGGGCGGCCGGCTCGGCCTGCCGGGTGCTGGTCTCGGTCAGCAGCGCTCCGCCCGGGGCGAGCCATGCGGCGGCCTCGGCGGCGACGCGGCGCAGCAGGGCCAGCCCGTCGGGGCCGCCGTCGAGGGCGGGGCGGGGCTCGTGGTCGCGGGCCTCGGGCGGGAGGAGTGGTATCTCGTCGGTCGGCACGTAGGGCACGTTGGCCGTCAGCACGTGCACCCGGCCGCGCAGCGCGGTCGGCAGCGCGGCGAACAGGTCGCCCTGGTGGACGTGTCCGCCGGCCCCCGCGAGGTTGCGGCGGGCGCAGCGCACGGCCGCCGGATCGATGTCGGCTGCGTGCAGTTCGCCGCGGTCCGGCAGCGCCGCGTAGACCGCCGCGCCCACCGCGCCCGTGCCGCAGCACAGGTCCACGACGAGGGGCGGCGTCCCGGTGGGGACGGCGTCGGCCGCGCACCGTGCCGCGCACCGTACGAGGAACTCCGTACGGCGCCGGGGGACGAAGACGCCGAGTTCGACGGCGACGCGCAGGCCGGCGAACTCGGCCCAGCCCAGTACGTGTTCGAGGGGGTGCCCGGCGATGCGCCGGGCGGCCATGGCGTCGAGTTCGGCCGCGTCACGTGCGGTCTCCCTCAGCAGGCGGGCCTCGTCCTCGGCGAAGACGCAGCCCGCGGTGCGGAGCCGTACGACGAGGTCGGCCTCCGCGCGGGAGGGGTCGGCGAGGGGGAAGTCGTCGGATCGAGCGTGCATGGGAGCCTTTCCGGTTCTCAGCGCTCCCGCTGTCCCCGGCGTCCGCTCAGCGCGTCGCGGGCCGCCCGGTACGGGGCGAGAGCACCTTGCCTGTCACAGCGGAAATGCTTCTCACCTCCCTCTCTCCGCGTCGCTCGGACGTTCGGTACTGGTCGGCAAGCCTACCCGACGGCGGCCCCGCGCACGGCGTGAACCCGGGCTCTCGCGCCGGTCGGCGGAGCCCGGAGCCGGGGCAGGACGACACCGGCGCCCGGACCGCCGCGCCGGTGCGCGAACGATGAGCCGCCGATGCGCCGCCGAGGGGCCGCCGATGCGTCGCCGATGCGTCGCCGAGAGGCCGTCAGCAGGTCAAAAAGCTCCGGACACAGACAAGTTGAGGGCGGTGAGATGGGAGCGCCACATCTGACGGGGAGATGCTTGTGTCATCTGGTGAGGCGAACGGCATCGAAGGTGCTCGAGGGGGCCGGGCGCCGCGCGCGCCCTTGTCGTCCCCGGGCGGCCCCGCGCCCATCCCCAGCCCCCGCCGGAGTCGGAGCAGCGGCGGCTGCCCCCAGACGGCGGCGGGCCGAAGAGGAAGCAGAAGGGACAAGCTCATCAGGTACAGCAAGCACGCCTTCACGAGCCGCCTCGCGCGCACGGTGCTGGTGCCGGCTCTCTCCCTGGGGCTCGCAGCGGCGGGCACGTCCGCCTACGCGGCCCAGGTCTCGGACACGCCCGGGGACCCGGGAGACCAGACGAAGATCATCGGTGGCCACGAGTCGACCGAGGCGTACTCGTTCATCGCCTCCCTCCAAAAGCAGCGCGGCGACGATCCGGACGGCCACTACTGCGGCGGCACCCTGATCGCCGCCGACTGGGTCCTGACGGCCGCGCACTGCGTCACCACCGACACGCCCCAGGACCCGAGCGCCTACCACGTGCGGATCGGCTCCCTGGACCGCACCAAGGGCGGCGAGGTCGCCCAGGTGAAGAAGTTCGTGGTGCACCCGGACTACCGCTACGCGGACGAGGAGGGCAGCGCGCACGACCTCGCGCTGGTCCAGCTCTCCTCCGAGGTCTCCAAGGAGCCCGCCCCGCTGGCCTCGCAGACCCCGGCGGCCGGTGACACCGTCAGGGCCACCGGATGGGGTTACACCAAGGCGACGGGGAACGACCCCTCGCAGCTGCCCGTCAAGCACCGCGAGATCGACCTTCCTGTGCTCTCCCCCGACACGCCCAAGTGCGCCTCCAACGAGACGGACGGGGACGCCTGGGGCATCCGCGAGGGTGACTTCTGCACCGACAATCCGGACGGCGAGGCCGGGACGTGCGGAGGCGACTCCGGCGCGCCGGCGCTCACCAGGGCGGCGGGCCGCTGGCAGCTGGCCGGTGTGACGAGCCGGTCGGTCGGTGACTGCGCCTCGACGCCCGACATCTACCCGAGCGTCGCCGAGCACGCCGACTGGATACGCGAGGTCACCGGCTGATCCCGCCGCCGAGCCCACCGCACCGGCTGCTGAGCCGCTTGGGCCGCTGAGGCGGGCCACTGAGGCCGCTGAGGCTTCTGAGGCCGCTGAGCCTCTGAGGCCGCTGAGCCGCGACTCGGCAGCTGGTGGTGCGCCGCACCGCGCCGCGCGAGGGGCCCCCGCTCCGACCGGACCTGGGGCCCCGACGGGCCCGTACGGGTAGATTCATGGCTCCACCGCCATACGGCCCAGCCGGCCACCGTGTTTGGAGATTCCCGTGCGTGTCGTCATCGCTGAGGACCTCTTCCTGCTCAGGGACGGGCTCGTCCGCATGCTGGAGGCGTTCGACTTCGAGATCGCGGCGGCGGTCGACAACGGCCCCGAACTGAGCCGGGCGCTCGCCCGGCTGGAGCCCGACGTGGCCGTGGTGGACGTACGGCTGCCGCCCTCGTTCACCGACGAGGGGTTGCAGTGCGCGCTGGAGGCGCGCCGCAAGCGTCCTGGGCTGCCGGTGCTGGTCCTCTCCCAGCACGTCGAGCAGCTGTACGCGCGCGAGCTGCTGGCGGACGGGAACGGCGGCGTGGGCTACCTGCTCAAGGACCGGGTCTTCGACGCCGACCAGTTCGTGGACGCCGTACGGCGGGTCTCCGCGGGCGGTACGGCGATGGACCCGCAGGTGATCCAGCAGCTGCTGACGCGGCGCTCGCAGGACGCGCCGATGGGGAACCTGACGGCACGGGAGAAGGAGGTGATGGAGCTGATGGCGCAGGGCAGGTCGAACGCGGCCATCGCGGCGCAGCTGGTCGTCACCGAGCGGGCCGTCGCCAAGCACACCTCGAACATCTTCGGAAAGCTGGACCTGCCGCCCTCCGACGACGACAACCGGCGCGTACTCGCCGTGCTCGCCTACCTCGACCGAGGCTGACCGCTTCGTTACCGTGCCTCACCGTACGTGTCTTTGGTCACATACGGCAGAACACCCCTCAGGTGGAGGCGCCCCCCATGCACGAGCCGATCGACGAGCGCAGAAGATACGACGAATACGAGCAGTCCGGTGAATCCGCGGTGCCGTCGGCCCGCGCACCCCTCGACAGGCGGGCCGTGCTGGGCACGACGGGCGCGCTCGGCGCGGGTCTCGCGCTCTGTGGCGGGTACGTCCCCGCCATGGCGGCTCAGCGGACGGACGGGCAGCGCACCGGCACGGCACGGGCCAAGGCGCCGGGCATCGACGCGGCGCAGCAGGCGCTCCAGCGGCTGCTGCCGCAGCACGCAGGGCAGGTCACCTTCCAGCAGATCGGCGGACCCGAGCGGTTCAAGGTCACCGGCAAGGCGGGCGGCGTGCGGGTGGCGGGCACGGGCCCCGTGGCCATGCTCATGGGCCTGCACTGGTACCTCAAGTACAGCTGCGACGCCCACGTCTCCTGGTCGGGCAGCCAGCTCGACCTCCCCGCGACGCTGCCCGCGCCCCGGGCGCAGCACGCGCAGAAGGCCACCGTCGCCCACAGGTTCGCCCTCAACGACACCCACGACGGCTACACGGCCCCCTACGCCGACTGGGAGCACTGGGAGCGCTTCCTCGACGTGCTGGCCCTGCACGGCTTCAACGAGGTGCTGGTCACCGCGGGTCAGGAGGCCGTCTACCACCGGGTGCTCCAGGACTTCGGGTACAGCGAGGCCCAGGCGCGCGCCTGGATCCCGGCGCCCACGCACCAGCCCTGGTGGCTGCTGCAGAACATGGCCGAGTACGGCGGGCCGATCAGCACCGCGCTGCTGAAGACCCGGACCGACCTGGGCAAGCGCATCCTCGCCCGGATGCGCGAGCTGGGCATGAAGCCCGTGCTGCCCGGCTACTTCGGCACCGTCCCCGCCGACTTCGCCAAGCGCAACAAGGGCGCCCGCACCGTGCCGCAGGGCAAGTGGAACGGGCTGGACAGGCCGCCGTGGCTGGACCCGCGCACGGACGCCTTCCGCAAGGTGGCCGCCTCCTTCTACCAGCACCAGCGGAAACTCTTCGGCGACGTCGGCCACTTCAAGATGGACCTGCTGCACGAGGGCGGCGACCCCGGCGACGTGCCGGTACCGGAGGCGTCGCGGGCCGTGGAGAAGGCCCTGCACACCGCGCGGCCCGGCGCCACCTGGGTGATTCTCGGCTGGCAGGAGAACCCCCGCAAGGAGCTGCTGGACGGGCTCACCGCCAAGGACAAGATGCTCGTCGTCGACGGCCTCTCCGACCTGGACAAGGTCACCGACCGGGAGAAGGACTGGGGCGGGGTGCCCTACGCGTTCGGCTGCATCCCCAACTTCGGCGGCCGCACCACCATCGGCGCCAAGACCCACATGTGGGCCGAGCGCTTCACGGCCTGGCGGGACAAGTCGGGCTCCAAGCTGGTGGGCACCTGCTACATGCCGGAGGCCACGCACCGCGACGCGGCGGCACTGGAGCTGTTCAGCGAGCTGGCGTGGCGCGAGAAGGCCGTGGACCGGGGCGGCTGGTTCATCGGGTACGCGAAGCTGCGCTACGGCGGCCAGGACGCCAAGGCGGAGGAGGCGATGCGGGCGCTGCGGGAGACCGCGTACCGGATCAGCAGCAAGGACGGGCGCCCGCACGACAGCGTCTTCGCCGCCCGGCCCAGCCTCTCGGCGCGCTCCGGCGCCTACTACGCCACCCACACGCCCGCCTTCGACCTGCCCGCCTTCGACGGCGCCTTCTCGGCGCTGCTCGGCGTCGGCGAGGGGCTGCGCTCCAGCGACGCCTACCGGTACGACCTGACCGACATCGGCCGCCAGGTCCTCGCCAACCGCTCCTGGACGCTGATCCCGCAGCTGGAGGACGCCTACAACAACAAGGACGCGGCCACCTTCAAGAAGCTGGCCGCGCTGTGGCTGAAGCTGCTGGAGCTGTCCGACGACATGTCGGGCGGCCACCGGGCCTTCCTGCTGGGCCCCTGGCTCCAGGCCGCCCGCGGTGCGGGAAGCTCGACGAAGGAGGACGCGCAGCTGGAGCACACGGCCCGCGCCCTGGTCACCACCTGGGCCGACCGCCCCACGGCCGACGGCGGCCACCTGGCCAACTACGCCAACCGCGACTGGCACGGCCTCATCCGCGACTTCCACCTCCCGCAGTGGAAGGCGTTCCTCGACGACCTCACCGACGCCCTCGAACAGGACCGCGCGCCCAAGAAGTTCGACTGGTACGCGCGAGAGGAGCCCTGGACGCGGAAGACGAACGACTATCCGACGCGGGCGGCGAATGACCCGTACGCCACCGCGACCCGCGTGCGTGACGTGCTGGCCAAGGCCCCGTACCAGGCGTCGCTGAAGGTCATCGCCGAGCCCCGCGCCGTCCCGCCGGGCGAGCCGTGCACCGTACGGGCCGAGTACCGCAACGAGAACGGGCTGAGCGCCACCGGGAACGTCGAGGTGACGCTGCGCGGCCTCGACGGCGCCGAGGCCCAGGACCCGACCTCCCACCGCGCCATCGAGCCAGGCGGCAGAGCCACCGTCCGCTGGCGGGTCCCCCCGGGGGCGAAGCGGGCGCTGCGCGACCCGCTCGACGCGCTGGAGTACACGGTGGAGGTCCTCTCGGGGCCCTCGGGCCAGGACAGGGTGGCCACCAGCAGATCCGACCGCTTCTACCGGGCCGGCCCGCTGCCCGACGACGTGCGGACGGTGACGACCAACGACGCCGTCTTCGGGCACCTCGACGGCCGGTGGGCCATCGACGGCGCGGGCGCCGACCTGTGGAAGGCGACCGCCGAGTTCGGCGCCCTCTACCGGCCAGGGGCGCTGGCGGACGGCTCCACGGTGACGTTGAAGGTCGTCTCCCAGGAGAACAGCGGCCCGTGGGCACGCGCCGGCATCGTCGTGCGCAACCGGCTGGCCGACGCGGCCTCCGGCGGCTTCGTGAACCTGGCGGCCACCCCCGCGAGCGGCGTCGTGCTCTCCTGGGACAGCAACGGCGACGGCACCCTCGACACCTACCGGCGGATCACCGGCGTCACGGCCCCCGTCACCCTGCGGCTCTCCCGCTCGGGGGGCTCCTTCACCGGGGAGCTGTCCACCGACGACGGAAAGAGCTGGCGTACCGTCTCAACCGTCGAGGTGCCCGGTGCGTCAGGCAGTCAGGACGCCGGCGCGTTCATGACGGCGACCAACGGCGGCGGCACGGCCCGCGGACTCGCCGAGTTCGCCGGCTGGAAGACGGGCAAGCGCTAGCCGCGCGGCCGCGGGCGGTGGGCCCGCGGCGCGGGCGAGGGGCAGTACGGGGAGGGAACGGGACGTGACGGACGAGCGACCGCGGGCCGCGGTACAGACGCACGAGCTGATGCTGGCGCTCGTGAGGGGGCCCGCGCTCGCCGTCGTCACGCTCCCGCTCTCCATCCTGCTGTTCGTGCTGTCCCTCGTCTCGCTCGCGCTGCTGCCCATCGGGGTGGGCGTCGTCACCTTCCCACCCGTCCAGCACGCCCTCCGCCGCTACGCCAACCAGCGGCGGAGGCTCGTCCGCCGGTGGGGCGGCATCGAGGTGCCCGAACCGTACCGGCCCCGGCCGCGTCGACGCGGCGGCGGCGTCGTCGGCTGGGTGGAGCAGTGCGTGTGGCTGCTGAAGGACCCCGCGACCTGGCGGGACATCTCCTGGCTGCCCGCCGACATGACGGCCGGCTTCACCACGGCGCTGCTGCCTCCGATGCTGCCGCTCAACCACCAGCTGACCGCGCGGATGCTGGAGCCCACCCGCGAGATGCTGCTCTCCCGCCGCGTCGCGGAGCTGTACGAGACCCGGCACGACGCGGTGGACTCCTCCGCGGCCGAGCTGCGCCGCATCGAACGCGACCTGCACGACGGCGCGCAGGCCCGGCTGGTCGCCATGGGCATGAGCCTGGGCACCATCGAAGCCCTCGTCGAGCGCGACCCCGCCAAGGCCAAGGCGCTGATCGCCCAGGCGCGGGAGAACAGCGCCGAGGCGCTGACGGAACTGCGCGACCTGGTGCGCGGCATCCACCCGCCAGTCCTGGCCGAACGCGGCCTCCCCGACGCCCTGCGCGCACTGGCCCTGCGCATGCAGATCCCGGTGGAGGCCGACATCGACCTGCCGGGACGCTTCGACGAGCCCGTCGAGACGGCCGTCTACTTCGCGGTGAGCGAGGTGCTGACCAACGCCGCCAAGCACGCCGACGCCTCCCGGGTGTGGCTCGACGTGCTCTACACCCAGGACACCCCCGACTCGGGCGCCGTGCGCGTCACCGTGACCGACGACGGCAAGGGCGGCGCCTCCCTCGACACCGGCTCCGGACTGCGGGGCGTACAGCGGCGGCTGGCCCAGTTCGACGGCGTACTGGCACTCAGCAGCCCGGCCGACGGACCGACGATGGTGACACTGGAAGTCCCCGCGCAGCCGGCCTGACACCCCCGGTAGCACGGACGGGTGGGCCGCCACCCACGCGGTGGACAGTGGTGACTCCTTCGACGGGTGCCTCGTTCACGGAGTGTGAGTGAGCGGCCCGCGACGCTGGATGTCGAGCAGGCCGAGGCTGCCCTCCTGCGGCACTACCCTCGGCTGGTCCGGCTCGCCTACGGGATGCTGGGCGGGGCGCCGCGGCGAGCGGTCACGGCGCACGAGGTGACGCGGAACGCACTGCCGCGGCGGTGCACGTCCACGGCGAGGCTGCCGTTGACCGGGGCGGGGGGCGAGGACCCGGTGTACGTGTGGCTGAGGTTGCGTGTGGTGCGCGCGGTGCTGGAGCGGCCGTGGTGGCCGCGCGGCCTTCCCCGCGCCGAGGCCCCCGCCCGCGTTGCGCACGCGCTCCGCCACCTGGAGGGCCTGACCGACCCCGCCATCCGCCAACTCCTGGCCGCCGCCCGGGTACGCGACCCGGACACGGCACTGGCACACGCCGAATCGGGGGCGCACACCGGAGCCCCGGCATGCGCCGAATCGGCGGGGCCTCCCCTGGCGGGGCCTCCCCTGGCGGGGGGCCGCCCCGAACCGGGAGCCCACGCCGAAGCGGAAGGTCACCTCACGGCGGGGAGCCACCCCGAAGCGAGGGCCCACCCAGAAGCGGAAGGCCGGCCCGCGACGGCGAGCCGCACCGAAGCGGAAAGCCACCCCGAAGCGGCGGCCCGCGTCGGAGCGGGGGGCGCGGCGGCCGAGGCCGGTGCGGCGGGGCGGTACGGCTCCGGCGGATCGGCGCGGCCGAGCGGATGTGGTGCCGCCACGCGTCCGGAAGGCTCCGCGCCGGCGCCATCCGGGGGCGAACGCGGCGCGGCCGACCGCCGGTTCGTACCGGCCCCTGGCCCAGCGCCCGGGGCCGGGCAGGCGCCCGGGGAAGGGCGGACGTCCCGGGCCGGACACGCACCCGGGGGCGGGCAGGCGTCCGGGGCCGGGCAGGTAGCCGGAGGCGGGCAGGCGCCCGGGCGCGGGTCCGGGTGTGCTCTGTGTGCTGTCGGGGCGCCGGAGCCCGTTGTCGTCGTTCGGCGGCGGCGGCGGGCGCGGGCGGCGGCGGCCGCGGTGGGGGCGGCGTTGGCGTGCTGTGGTCTGCTGGGGGTGCCGGGGGACACCTGGGGGCCCGACGCGGCGACGCGGGCCCCCCTCGTGCGGGGCACCGACGCGCAGCGGGCGCTCGATCCGGGCGCGTTGGTCCGCGTCGGGGCGGACACCTGGCGGCTGGCCTCCCGTGTGGATCTGGGCACGTGGCCCGCGCGCGGCGCCCTGACGGGCGACGAATCGTTGCTGCGCCGTGCCCTGGTCACCTGGGCACGGCCACGCGCGGACGTGCGGGTCAGCGCCACGCCCGGTACCGCGACGGGTCCGCCTCCGGGGCCGCCCCACCTGCTGTACGCGGGCCGGCTGGACGGTACGGCGGTGGTGGTGCTGTACGACGGGCTGCGGGTGGCGCGGTACACCGAGCCGTGGGACGCCCGGGACGGCTCGCGGGCGGCGCGCGACGGCGTCTCGCTGGAGCTGGCGCGGACGGCGGGCGCGGGCGCGGGCGCCGCGGCGTCCGGGGCGTTGGCCGTCTCCCGTACGGAGGGCGAGGTCCGCTATCTGACGGCGCCGTGGGTCGCCGACGTGGCCCGGGTGGATCTTCTCGATCCGGCCGACCGGGAGGGCCGTGTGCTGTCCAGGGACGAGGCGGGGGTCACCGCACGGGTGCCGCTGCCGGTCACCCAGCCGGGCCACTGCGAGAGCTGGCCGGGGCTGACGCTGGTCGGCAGCCGCGGCGTGGCGGAGGACGTCCAGCTCTACACGGACTTGGGCGAGCCGCTGCCGGCGCGGCTGACAGACGGGAAACGCCGGGATCCGGCGACCGGCGCGGCGGCCCGGCGCCGGCTGGCGCACGTGGTGTGCCGACTGCCGGCGGTGCTCGACGGCGGCGTCGAGACCGTCAACACCTGGGAGTTCGCCCGGCAGCGGCTGCCGGACGGCGCGGGTGAGGCGGCGTGGGTGTGCACGAGGGCGGAGACGTGGCGGGGCACGGGCGCGCGGGTGCTGACCGGGCTCCAGCCGCTCGCGGCGGCTCCGGGACGCCGAGGAGCCCTCTCCTCGCGGGCACGGGACACCCACGCGTGCGGCCCGCGCTCCCACGAGGTCCTCGCCGGCGTGCTGTGGAAGTCGCGGAAGGGCGACTGGTACGTGCTGGCCGCGGCCGACGCGGGGGTGACGCGCCTGCGGGCGCGCGGTCACGGGCTGGCGGAGGGGCCCGTCGCGGTGGCGGGGCACACGCTGGCCGCCCGCGTCGGGGGCGGCGACGCCTCGGTCCGGCTGTCGGGTGAGCGCGCGGACGGCTCCACGGAGCACACCAGGCACGGTTGGGTTAGCGTGACCGGGATACGTGGCTGACACTGCCGACACGGCCTACACGGCCTCGTGCACGGGGCGGGAGCGGGGAGACGGGGACGATGATCCGGGTACTGCTGGCGGACGACGAGGCCATGATCAGGGCCGGGGTGCGGGCGATCCTGGCCTCGGCCGGGGATCTGGAGGTGGTCGCCGAGGCGGGTGACGGCCACGAGGCCGTCGACCTGGCGCAGCGGCACCGCCCGGACGTGTGCCTGCTCGACATCCGGATGCCGCGTCTCGACGGGCTGCGCGCCGCCGCCGAGTTGCGCCGCACGTGCCCGCAGAGTGCCCTGATGATGCTGACGACGTTCAGCGAGGACGAGTACATCGCCACGGCGCTCGGTTCCGGCGTCGCCGGTTTCGTCCTCAAGTCGGGTGACCCGCAGGAGTTGCTGGCCGGTGTGCGTGCCGTCCACGGGGGCGGCGCCTACCTCTCCCCCACGGTCGCCCAGCGCGTCATCGCGCACCTGGACACGGGCGCGCTGAGCCGCCGTACGGACGCGCGGGCGCGCACGGCGGAGCTGACGCCGCGGGAGCGCGAGGTGCTGGGTCTGGTCGGTGCGGGCCTCTCGAACGCCGACATCGCCGCCCGGCTGCACGTGGTCGAGGGCACGGTGAAGACCTATGTGAGCCAGATCCTCGCCCGGCTGGGCATGCGCAACCGCGTCCAGGCGGCGATCCTCGCCCACGAGGCGGGCCTGGTCCCCGCGCCCGGGAACGCGGGGAACGCCGGGCACGCGGGGAACGCCGGGGACCGAGCCTGAGAGCCGCTCGTCAGGGGGGCGGCGCCTGCGCCGTGGAGCCGCGGACGACGAGTTCCGGCTGGAAGACGAACTCCGTGTCGGCCATCGGGCTTCCGCCCATCGGCTCCAGCAGGGCACCCACGGCGGCGTCGGCCATCGCGCGGACCGGCTGGCGGACGGTGGTCAGTGGCGGGTCGGTGAACGCGTTCAGCTCCGAGTCGTCGTAGCCGACCACCGACACCTCGTCCGGCACGGCCGCGCCCCTCTCCCGCGCTGCCCGTACCGCGCCGAGTGCCATCAGGTCGCTGCCGCACACCAACCCCGTACACCCCTCTTCCAGCAGCGCCCCGGCGGCGGCGTGTCCGCCCTCGACCGTGAAGAGGCTGTGCCGGATCGCCGGGGTGATCTCCCCGGGGGCCTCGGCCACCGCCTGCCGGAAGCCCTCCACCTTGCGGCGGGTGGGCACGAACCTGTCGGGGCCGACGGCGAGCCCGATGCGCCGGTGCCCCAACTGGCGCAGGTGGCTGACGGCCAGGGCGGCGGCCGCGCGGTCGTCGGGGGAGACGAAGGGCGCGCTGATGTCGGTGTTGTAGCCGTTGATCAGGACGAACGGCACGCCCCGTGCGGCCAGTCGTGTGTAGCGTGCGGGGTCAGCGGTCAGGTCGGCGTGCAGTCCTGAGAGGAAGATGATGCCGGACACGTCGCGTTCGACGAGCTGGCCGACCAGTTCGTCCTCGGTCGCGCCGCCCAGCATCCGGGTCCCCAGCACGGGCGTGTACCCGTAGCCCGACAGGCACTGCTCGATGACCTGGGCGAACGCGGGGAAGATCGGGTTGGTCAGCTCCGGGATGACCAGCCCGACCAGGCCCGCGCTGCGCTGCCGCACCCGGGCGGGGCGCTCGTAGCCGAGGAGGTCTACCGCGGCCAGCACCCGCTGCCGGGTGGCGGCCGCCACGCCCGGTCTGCCGTTGAGCACGCGGCTGGCCGTCGCCTCGCTGACCTCGGCCTGGGCTGCGATGTCGGCGAGGCGCGCGGTCAGGGCCGTGCTCACCCGCGGACCCACCAGGCGGTGGTGTCCCCGGGCAGCACGGTCTCGCCCGGCGCAGCACCGGTGTCCAGGCCGCCGCTGGCCAGCAGCAGCTCGCCGGTCGCCAGGTCGAGCCGTACGGGGTCGGGGGTGGTGTTGGCCGCGCACACGAACGCGCCGCGCCGGAACGCCAGTACCCCCTCGGGCGCGGGCAGCCACTCCAGGGGGCGGCCGTCGCCCAGTTCGGGCCGCTCGCGCCGCAGCCGCAGCGCGGTGCGGTAGAGCTCCAGGGTGGAGTCGGGGTCGCCGGTCTGCGCGGCGACCGACAGCGCGCCCCAGCCGGCCGGCTGGGGCAGCCAGCTTCCGCCGCCGCCGAACCCGTAGGAGCTGCCCGCCGCCGCGTTCTCCTCCTCGTCCCAGGGCAGCGGCACGCGGCATCCGTCGCGCAGCCCGTCCTGTCCGTTGGCGCGGAAGAAGGAGGGGTCCTGGCGTGCGTCGTCGGGCAGTTCTGTGACCTCGGGCAGCCCGAGTTCCTCACCCTGGTAGACGTAGGCGGAGCCGGGCAGCGCGAGCATCAGCAGCGAGGCGGCGCGGCCGCGTGCGTGTCCGCCGCCCAGCCGGGTGCGGTGGCGTACGACGTCGTGGTTGGACAGGACCCAGGTCGCGGGTGCGCCGACCGCGCCGAGCGAGGTGAGGGAGGCGTCGATGACGGTGCGCAGCGCCTCGGCGTCCCATGCCGTGTTCAGGTAGTGGAAGTTGAACGCCTGGTGGAGTTCGTCCTCGCGTACGTACAGCGCGGTGCGCTCGGCGGTGGGCGTCCACGCCTCGGCCACTCCGACGCGCTCTCCCGGGTACTCGTCGAGCACGGTCCGCCAGGAGCGGTAGATCTCGTGGACCCCGTCCTGGTCGAAGAACGGCAGCTCGGCGGTGCCCAGGAGCCGCAGTTGTCCGCTGCTGCCCATGTCGGGCAGTCCGGCGGCCTTGACGAGTCCGTGCGCCACGTCGATGCGGAACCCGTCGACGCCCTTGTCCAGCCAGAAGCGCAGTACGGAGCGGAACTCGTCGTGGACGGCCGGGTTCTCCCAGTTGAAGTCGGGCTGTTCGGGTGCGAACAGGTGCAGGTACCACTGGCCCGGCTCGCCCGGCACCGGGCTCCAGGCGGGCCCGCCGAAGACGGACTCCCAGTCGTTCGGCGGCTGCTGGCCTCCGGGGCCCTTGCCGGGTGCGAAGTGGTAGCGGCGGCGGGCTGCCGGGTCTCCGGCGAGCGCCCGCCTGAACCACTCGTGCCGGTCGGAGGAGTGGTTGGGGACGACGTCGATGATGACGCGCAGCCCGAGCGCGTGGGCCTCCTCGATGAGGGCCTCGGCGTCGCGCAGCGTGCCGAACATCGGGTCGATGGAGCGGTAGTCGGCCACGTCGTAGCCCGCGTCGGCCTGCGGGGACGCGTAGAAGGGGCTCAGCCACACGGCGTCGACGCCCAGCCTCGCCAGGTGGGGCAGGCGCTCGCGGGCGCCCACCAGGTCGCCCATGCCGTCGCCGTCGCCGTCGGCGAAGGAGCGCGGATAGATCTGGTAGATCACCGCGTCCCGCCACCACCGGGAGGCGGCGGGCGCCCTTTCGGCCCGTGCTGCCGTCTGGAGCGCGGGCGCGTTGCTGTGCTGGTCCATCAGTTCCCAATCGTTGCCCCGCCACCGCGGGGAGGAGGAGGTAACCGGAGCGGGCGGGCGCCGGGTGGGCACCGGCGTCCCGGCCGGGTCACGGAGAGCGGGTAGGCGCGGCGCGGACTAGGCCTTCGTCGCTCCGGCGGTCAGTCCGGAGACCAGGTGGCGCTGTGCGAAGCCGAAGACGAGGCCGGCCGGGACGGCGACGATCACGGCTGCCGCCGTCATGGAGCCCCAGTCCGTGCCGTAGCGGTTGACGAAGTTCTGCAGACCGCCCGCGAGCGTCTGGTTCTCCTCGCCCGTCATGAACGCCGTCGCGTAGGCGACCTCGGCCCAGGCCGTGACGAAGGAGTAGAACCCGGTGACGGCGATGCCCGGCTTGGCCAGCGGCAGGATCAGCCGCCAGAAGGTGCCGAACGGGTTGAGCCCGTCCACCCGCCCCGACTCGTCGATGTCGACGGGGATCGTGTCGAAGAACCCCTTCATCATCCACGCGCAGAAGGGCACGGCCACCGTCAAATACGTGATGATCAGGCCGGCGGGCTGGTTGAGCAGGCCCAGGTTGGCCATGGTGTTGTACAGGGGCACGATGAGGACCGCCATCGGGAACATCTGTGTGATGAGCAGGATCCACATCAGCGGGCGCATGCCGGGAAAGCGGAACCGGCTGAGGGCGTAGCCCGTGGTCGCCGCGATGAATACCCCGATGACGGTGGTGCCGACGACCACGATCAGTGAGTTGCCGAACCACGACAGGAAGTGGGTGTCGGCGACGACGTGCCGGTAGTTGCCGAGGGTGAAGTCCTTGACCAGCGCGGTGGTGAACGACTCGCTCTTCGGCTTGAACGAGGTGACCAGCAGCCACAGCGGGGGGAACAGCGCGCAGACCGTGCCGGTCAGCAGCCCGGCATGCAGCCCTACGGAGGCCGCCGGTGTCCTCGTCCGGCGACGCGGCCCTCCACTGTGCGGTCTCCCGCCGCGCGGGCTCGCCTCGCGCGGGCTGCCGCCCTCCGGCTCCCGGGTGCGTGCCTTGGCGGTTCGCGACGTCGTCATCGTCACCACGCCTCCCCCTGGCGGCGCAGCGCCCGCCGATAGACGACCGTGAACAGCGAGAGCAGCAGCAGGATGAGCACGCCCCAGGCGGCCGAGGTGGCGAAGTCGCGGGGGCTGTTCACGAAGGACAGCCGGAAGGCGTAGGTCACCAGGATCTCCGTCGAGTCCCCGGGGCCGCCCTTGGTGAGCAGGTAGATCACCGGGAACATGTTGAACGTCCAGATGGTGCTGAGCAGGACCACCGTGCTGCTGACCGCGCGTACCCCCGGCAGCGTGATGGTGCGGAACCGCTGCCAGGGCCCGGCGCCGTCCATCTGGGCCGCCTCGTACAGCTCGCCGGGTATCGCCTGGAGCGCCCCCAGCATCGCCACGATCATGAACGGCACGCCCAGCCACACGTTGACCGCGACCACCGACAGCTTCGCCCAGGTCGGGTCGCCCAGCCACGGGACCGCGTCGATCCCGCCGCCCTCCAGCACCTTGTTCAGCAGCCCGTTCTTCTCGTTGAACAGCATCTTCCAGGCGAAGACGGAGACGAACGCGGGAATGCCCCACGGCACGATCATCGCCACCCGGTAGAAGGTGCGGCCCTTCACGCGCCGGTTCAGCATGTTCGCGAGCGTCAGCCCCAGCGCGAAGGTGACGCCGACGCACGCCGCCGTCCACACCGCCGTCCAGCCGAGCCGGTCCCAGAAGACGCTGTCGGACAGGATCGTGCGGTAGTTCTCCAGGCCGATGAAGTCGTAGGTGGCCGGGATGTCGTTCACGCCGATGTGGCGCTCGACGTTGGCCTCGTCGGCGTCGGTGAGGGAGAGGTAGACACCGCGGGTGAGGGGGTAGCCGATGATCAGTCCGATGACCAGGATCACCGGGGCCACCATGGCCCACGCGTACCAGTGTCTCGCCGACAGGGCGATGATCCGCTTCATGTTCCTTCGCTTCCCTTCTCCGCGGGGCGGCCCGTTTCCGGCCCCCGGGAGTGGCCCCTTACTTGTAGTCCTTCAGGAGCTTGCGGAACTCGTCCCCGACGTCCCGCGCGGCCTTGTGGGGCGACCTGCCGCCGGCGAGGACCCCGTCGACGCCGACCCTGATGGGCTCGAACAGCGCGTTGCCCTGGGCGATCCACGGCCGCTGCACCGCCTTGTCGACCGCGGGCCGGAAGAACTCGACCATCTCGTTGCCGCGCACCGCGGGCTTGGCGTACACGGACTTGCGCGTGGGCAGGAGTGACAGCTCCTTCGTGGTGCGGGCCTGCACCTCGGCGCTGCTCATGTACTTGACGAACTCCTGCGAGGCCCGCATGTTCTCGGTGCCGGCGTAGACGGACAGGTTCCAGCCGCCCTGCGGCGCACCCTGCGCCTTGCTGCCGGCCGGGACGGCCGCCACCCCGAGGTTGTCCTTCTTGCCGCCCTTGAACTCCTTGCCCTGGCGGGCGAGGGCGAGGTCCCAAGGGCCGTCGATGATCATGGCGACCTTGCCGTCCTGGAAGGCCTTCATGCCGTTCTCCTGGCCGTCGCTGGTGTCGGTGACCGCCGCACCGGAGTCGACGAGGTCCTTCATGGTGGCGAAGGCGCGCACACCGGGTTCGTCGTCGACGGTGACCTTCTTGTGCCGGGGATCGAGGAGGTCGCCGCCCTCGCCGTAGAGGTAGGGCAGGAACCAGTAGGGGTCGTCGCCGCGCAGGTAGAGCGCGGTGGCGCCGGTCTCGTCCTTGATCTTCTCGGCGTTCTTCTTCAGCTGCGCGAAGGAGGTGGGCACCTTCACGCCCGCCTCTTTCAGCAGCCGCTTGTTGTAGAAGAGCCCGAGGGTGTCGGTGACCTGCGGGACGGCGTACGTCTTGCCCTCGAACTTCGTGGAGCCCGCCGCCGTCTTGAGGTAGTCGTCCTCGTCGTGCAGGGCCGGGGTGCCGTCGAGGGGGGCGAGGTAGCCGAGGTTGGCGAAGTCGGCGACCCAGGCGACCTCGGTGCGCATCACGTCGGGGGCGCCGGAGTTGCCGCCTGCGGCGTTCTTGAACTTCTGGTTGGCGTCACCGAAGTTGACGTGCACGTACTTCACGTCCACCTTCGGGTGTTTCTTCTCGAAGTCCTCGGCGATCTTCTTGTAGGTGTCCTTCTCGCCCTCGTTCGAGGTGTCCCAGAAGGTGACGGTCCCTTCGATCGCGCCGCTGGAGGCGTTGCCGCCGTCCGCGTCGCCGCCGCAAGCCGTTGCCGCAAGAGCCAGTCCCGCTATCAGCGCGGTGGCGCCTATGCCACGCCGCATGTCCGATCCCTCCGCCAGGTGAGAGCGCGCGCCGTGAGCGGCGCTCGGCTGCGGAGGAACGTAACAGCGGCGCCCCGCGATTGAAAGAGCTTGCGGCAAATTTCTGCAAGGGAACGGGTGGGCTGCCGCGCGTGCACGCGGACCACGTAACTCCGGGCACCTGTCCGCGTTGTGACCCTTGACACCGGCTTGCCACACTTCGCCCCCCGCCTCGGCCCCGGTCGCACCCGAAGGGGAACACCCGTGCCCCAGCACGCCACCAACCGGCACACCGACCCGCAGCACACCGGCTCCCAGCACGCCGACTCCCAACGCACCGACTCCCAGCACGCCGTCGACGCGGGTCCCGCGCACGCGGACCACGCCCACACGCGCCCGCGCGGCTGGTGGCGCGACGCCGTCATCTACCAGGTCTACGTCCGCTCGTTCGCCGACAGCGACGGCGACGGGGTCGGCGACCTGCCGGGCGTACGGCAGCGGTTGCCGCACCTGGCCGGGCTCGGCGTGGACGCGCTGTGGCTGACACCGTTCTACGCCTCGCCGCAGATCGACGGCGGCTACGACGTGTCCGACTACCGCGCCGTCGACCCGCGCTCCGGCTCCCTGGACGACGCCAGGCAACTGGTCTCCGAGGCCCACACGCTCGGGCTGCGCGTCCTGCTGGATCTCGTGCCCAACCACACCTCCGACGCGCACCCGTGGTTCAGGCGGGCGCTCGCGGGCGACGCCGGGGCGCGGGCCTGCTACCACTTCGTGCGCGGCAGGGGCACGGCGGGCCAGGAGCCCCCGAACGACTGGGAGTCCCTGTTCGGCGGCCCCGCGTGGAGCCGGGTGCCGGGCGAGGAGGGGCTGTGGTACCTGCATCTGTTCTCCGCCCACCAGCCCGACCTCGACTGGCGCGCACCGCGCGTCCACGAGGAGTTCGACTCGGTGCTGCGGTTCTGGCTGGACACGGGGGTGGACGGGTTCCGCATCGACGTGGCGCACGGCATGGTCAAGGCCGAGGGACTGCCCGACGTCGGCGCGGGCGAGCAGGCCCGCATGATCGGCACCCGGGTGCTGCCGTTCTTCGACCAGGACGGCGTCCACGCCATCCACCGGGCCTGGCGCAGGCTGCTGGAGTCCTACGGGCCCGACCGGATCTGCGTCGCCGAGGCGTGGGCGCCCACGGCGGAACGCCTGGCACGGTACGTGCGCCCCGACGAGTGCCATCAGGCGTTCAACTTACACTTTCTGCAAGCCGGCTGGGACGCGGAGGAGGTGCGCCGCGTCATCGAGGAGTCCATGGCCGCGGCCACCACCGTCGGCGCCCCCACGACCTGGGTCCTGTCCAACCACGACGTGGTGCGCCACCGCACCCGCCTGGGCTCGCTCGCCAGGGCGCGCGCCGCCGCGCTGCTGATGCTCGCGCTGCCCGGATCCGCCTACCTCTACCAGGGGGAGGAGCTGGGCTTGCCCGAGGTGCGGGACCTGCCCGACGAGGCGCGCAGGGACCCCGCCTTCTCCCGCGGCGCCGAGGGCGCCGTCACCGACGGGCAGGAGGGGATGCGGGACGGCTGCCGGGTCCCCATGCCGTGGACGGCCGAAGGCCCCTCGCTGGGCTTCGGCCCGGACGGCGGCTGGCTGCCCCAGCCGGAGGAGTGGCGGTCGCTGTCCGTCGAGGCGCAGACCGGCGACCCGCTCTCCACGCTGGAGCTGTACCGCACGGCGCTGCGGCTGCGGCGGCTGCGGCCGGGGCTCGGTGACAGCGCGATGGAGTGGCTGACCGCACCGGAGGGTGTGCTCGCCCTCTCCCGTCCCGGACTGGTGTGCGTCCTGAACACCCGCGACGAGGCGGTGGAGGCGGCCGCGCCCGGCGAGCTGCTGCTGTGCTCGGCGCCCGGGGAGTCGCGGGAGTCCATGGAGGCCGGGGCGGGTGCGGGGCGGCTGCGGATCCCGGCGAATTCCTGCACCTGGTGGGCAGCGTGAGGCGCTGCCGGTAAGGTCCAGTCCTGTGACCGCACGGCTAGCTGACATCGCAGCGCAGGCGGGGGTCAGCGAAGCCACGGTCAGCCGGGTCCTCAACGGCAAGCCCGGCGTCGCCGCGGCCACCCGCGAATCCGTCCTGGCCGCGCTCGACGTCCTGGGCTACGAGCGCCCCGTCAAGCTGCGCCGCCGCAGCGAGGGCCTGGTGGGACTGATCACGCCCGAGCTGGAGAACCCGATATTCCCGGCCTTCGCGCAGGTGATCGCGCAGGGCCTCACCAGGCAGGGCTACACGCCCGTGCTCGCCACCCAGACGCCCGGCGGCTCCACCGAGGACGAGCTGACGGAGATGCTGGTCGACCGGGGCGTGGCCGGGATCATCTTCGTCTCGGGGCTGCACGCCGACACCACGGCCGACACCGGACGGTACGAGAGGCTGCACGGCCAGGGCGTCCCCTTCGTCCTGGTCAACGGCTACTCCGCGGGCGTGCGCGCCCCCTTCGTCTCCCCCGACGACCGGGCCGCCATGCGGCTGGCCGTCACCCACCTGGCCTCCCTCGGCCACGAGCGCATCGGCCTCGCGCTCGGCCCCGAGCGCTTCGTCCCCGTCCAGCGGAAGATCGAGGGCTTCACCCGGACCATGCGCGAGCGCTTCGCGACGGACTGCGCGCCACTGATCCAGCACTCCCTCTACACGCTGGAGGGCGGCCAGGCCGCCACGGGCGAGCTGCTGGCGCGCGGGTGCACCGCCGTCGTGTGCGCCAGCGACATGATGGCGCTCGGCGCGATCCGCGCCGCCCGGCAGCGCGGGCTCGCCGTTCCCGACGACGTCTCCGTCATCGGGTTCGACGACTCCCCCCTCATCGCCTTCACCGACCCGCCCCTGACGACGATCCGGCAGCCGGTGACCGCGATGGGGCAGGCCGCCGTCCGCACCCTGCTGGAGGAGATCGGCGGCACCCCCGCACCGCACACCGAGTTCGTCTTCCTGCCTGAGCTGGTGGTACGCGGATCCACCGCGTCCCGCAGGCATCCCTGAGAACCCTTCCACGCGCGCCTCCACCGCGGGGTGGAGGCGCGTGGGCCAAGACCCGACCGCAGGATGATCGGCCGGTTCACCCCGTCTGGCAGACTGTCGCTCTATGGGGGTACCGACCACGAGGACCGAAGAAGACACCCGGCACGAGACAGACGAAGCCGCGGCGCAGCACACCCCTGCGCGCTCGGGGACGAGCGAGGACGCCCGCCCCCGCAGAAGCGCCCTGGCCAGGTGGCGCTCCCCCCGGCACCCTCGCCTGTGGTTCGAGATCGCCCTCATCGCGATCAGCTACTGGACGTACTCCCTGATCCGCAACGCCGTCCCGGAGCAGCGTGCCGAAGCGCTGCGGAACGCCGACTGGATCTGGCGCACCGAACACACCCTCGGCATCGCCGTCGAGGCCTCCGTCAACCACGCCATAGGCGGGGTGACGTGGCTGATCGTCTCGATGAACTACTACTACGCCACGTTGCACTTCGTGGTGACCATCGGCGTGCTGGTGTGGCTCTACCGCGCCCACCCCGGGCGGTACGCCGCGACCCGGCTGGTCCTCTTCGCCACGACGGGGTCGGCGCTGCTCGGCTACTACCTCTTCCCGCTGGCGCCGCCGCGGCTGATGGGCGGCGGGCACTTCATCGACACGGTGAACGTCCACGAGACGTGGGGCTCCATGGCCTCGGGGAACCTGGCGCAGATGTCGAACCAGTACGCGGCCATGCCCTCCATGCACATAGGGTGGTCCGTCTGGTGCGGCATCACCATCGCCATGCTGGCGCGGCCCGTCTGGGTCAAGGTGCTGGGCGCCCTGTATCCGGCGACGACCCTGCTGGTCATCGTGAGCACCGCCAACCACTTCTGGCTCGACGCGGTCGGCGGCCTCCTCTGCCTCGCCCTCGGCTTCGCCCTCTCCTTCGCGTGGTACGGCCGCGTCTCCTACCGCCTGCCGAGGTGGGCCGCCGCCCCCGCGTGAGCCTGCCCCGGCGTGGTCACTCCGCGTCGTAGAAGAGGCGGTCGACCACCGCGCGGGCGCGGCGCGTGACGCGGCGGTAGTCGTCGAGCATCTCTCCCACGTGGCCGGGCTCGTAGCCGAGGTAACGGCCGACGGCGGCCAGCTCCCGCGACTCGGAGGGGAAGGTGTCACCCGGCCTCCCGCGCACGAGCATCACCGCGTTGCGCACCCGGGAGGCCAGCACCCACGCCTCGTCGAGCACCTCGGCATCGTCCGCCCCGATCAGCCCGGCCTCCCGGGCCGCGGCCAGCGCCTCCCGCGTCCGGGGGGTCCGCAGCCCGGGCACCTCGGCCCCGTGCCGCAACTGCGTCAGCTGCACCGTCCACTCCACGTCGGTGAGCCCGCCGCGCCCCAGCTTGGCGTGGGTCGTCGGGTCGGCGCCGCGCGGCAGCCGCTCGCTCTCCATCCGGGCCTTGAGGCGGCGGATCTCCCGTACGGAGTCGTCGCCGAGCCCGCCCGCCGGGTAGCGGAGCGGGTCGATCAGCTCCACGAACCGCTCCCCGAGCCCGGCGTCGCCCGCCACGAACTCGGCCCGCAGCAGCGCCTGGCTCTCCCACACCACCGACCAGCGCTCGTAGTAGGCGGCGTACGAACTCAGCGACCTGGCCAGGGCTCCGGACTTGCCCTCGGGGCGCAGATCGGCGTCGATCACCAGCGGCGGATCGGTGCTGGGCAGCTGGAGGAGCCGCCGCATCTCGGTGGCGACCGCGAACGCCGCCTTGCCCGCCTCGTGCTCGCTCACGCCCTCGCGCGGCTCGTGCACGAACAGGACGTCGGCGTCGGAGCCGTAGCCCATCTCGTGGCCGCCGAAGCGGCCGACGCCGATGACGGCGAACCGGGCGGGCAGCTCGTCACCCCACTGCGCGCGTACGGCCGCGCGCAAGGCGCCGGCGAGCGTGGCCGCGTTGAGGTCGGTGAGCGCGTCGCCGACCCGGTCCAAAGCGGCGCCCGGCTCCTGCTGGGCCA
Organism: Streptomyces tubbatahanensis; assembly: GCF_022699385.1. Taxonomy (NCBI): domain Bacteria; kingdom Bacillati; phylum Actinomycetota; class Actinomycetes; order Kitasatosporales; family Streptomycetaceae; genus Streptomyces; species Streptomyces tubbatahanensis. The sequence continues at coordinate 2,173,550 of NZ_CP093846.1, forward strand.
CACCCTCCGTGCCGTAGGCGCCGATCAGGTCGCCGGCGGCCGTACGGAACAGCTCCCTGCGGCGGACACCGCGCGCCGCCGCGACGGCCGCCTCCGCCCCTTCCGCACGGCCCACCGCGGCCAGCGTCTCCTGGAAGAGCGCGTCCCGGGAGCGGGGCCGCAGCCCGTTCTCGTCCCCCAGCAGAGCGACGGCCTCGGGGGCGCGCAACAGCAGGTCGGGGGCGAAACGCCCGGCGGACAGCACGCGCGCCAGGTTCTCGGCGGCGGCCCCCTCGTCGCGCAGCAGCCGCAGGTACCACGGCGACTTGCCGAGCGCGTCGGAGACCTTGCGGAAGCCGAGCAGACCCGCGTCCGGGTCGGCGGAGTCGGCGAACCAGCCCAGCAGCACCGGCAGCAGGGTGCGCTGGATGGCGGCCTTGCGGCTGACGCCCGAGGCCAGCGCCTCCAGGTGGCGCAGCGCCGAGGCCGGGTCCGCGTATCCGAGGGCCTCCATGCGCTGGCGGGCCGCCCGGGCCGACAGCCGCTCCTCACCGGCCTCCAGCTGGGCGACCGCGTCCAGCAGCGGCCGGTAGAACAGCTTCTCGTGCAGCCGCCGCACCGCCGAGGCGTGCCGCCGCCACGCCTTGTGAAGCTCGGTGACGGGCTCGCTGCGGTAGCCGAGGGAGCGGCCCAGCCGCCGCTGGTCCGCCTCGGAGTCGGGCATCAGGTGGGTACGGCGCAGCTGGTAGAGCTGGATGCGGTGCTCCATGGTGCGCAGGAAGCGGTAGGCCGCGTCGAGCGCCGCCGCGTCCTGCCGCCCCACGTAGCCCCCGGCGGCCAGCGCGTCGAGCGCGTCGAGCGTGTTGGGGCTGCGCAGCGTCGTGTCGCTGCGGCCGTGCACCAACTGCAGCAGCTGCACGGCGAACTCCACGTCCCGCAGGCCGCCGGGCCCCAGCTTCAGCTCCCGCTCCACCTGCGCGGCGGGGATGCTGGCGACGACACGGCGGCGCATCTGCTGTACGTCGGTGACGAAGTTCTCCCGCTCGGCCGCCTGCCACACCAGCGGCGTCACCGCGTCCACGTACTCGTAGCCCAGCTGCGCGTCGCCCGCCATCGGCCGGGCCTTGAGCAGCGCCTGGAACTCCCACGTCTTCGCCCAGCGCTGGTAGTAGGCCAGGTGGCTGCTGAGGGTCCGCACGAGAGGCCCGTTCCTGCCCTCGGGACGCAGGTTCGCGTCCACCGGCCAGATCGTGCCCTCACCGGTCGTGTCCGAACAGATCCGCATCATGTTCGCCGCGACCCGCGTAGCCGCCCTGAGCGCCTCCGCCTCGTCTCGGACACCGCCCGTACCGCACGGCTCCGCCACGAAGATGACGTCCACGTCCGAGACGTAGTTCAGCTCGTTGCCGCCCGCCTTGCCCATGCCGACGACGGCCAGCCGGCAGGCCGCCGCGTCCTCGGGCGCCGCCCCCCGCGCCAGCGCCAGCGCCCTGCGCAACGTGGCCGTGGCCAGGTCGGCGAGTTGCGCGGCGGTGTGCGCCAGATCGTTGGTGCCGCACACGTCGCGGGCCGCGATGCCCAGCAGCGCCCTGCGGTACGCGACGCGCAGCGTGTCGCGGTCACCGGCCTGACGCAGCGCCGCCTCGAACTCCTCGATGCCCGGGTGCAGATCGGCGGACTCGTACGTCGCCAGCGCCTGCCAGTCGTGCGGGTGACGCGCCAGGTGATCGGCCAGCGCGTCCGAGGCCCCGAGCACACCGAGGAGCCGGTCACGCAACGGTTTCGCGGTCAGAAGCGTACCCAGAAGAACCTGCGGGTCCTCCTCCGCCTCCAGCGCCTCGACGAGCCGGAGCAGCCCCAGCAGCGCCAGATCCGGATCGGCCGTGGCCCCCAGCGCGTCCAGAAAAAGAGCGTCGTCGCGCACGGACGCCAACGACGGACTGTCCAACAGCCGCGTGGCCGCGGCGGGATCCGTGAACCCACGCCGCAACAGCCGCCCATAAGCCGTGGGCCTCCGCCCACCTTGTGCCACGCTCACTCCTCGACACCTCTCACCCTGGGTGACCTATTGTTTCCCCCTCCCCAAGAGCCCACCACCCGCCCACAACCACCGCCCCACCTCACTCAAGAGGGAGCCGGCTCTCCCCCAGGGGGCTCCTAGGGGGGGCGGAGCCCCCCGTAGCGGGGGGCAGTTGGGGGGCGGAGCCGCCCCAACGCCCGGCCGGCGAGGCCCCGGGGGTTTGGGGGCGGAGCGCCCCAACCACGGCCGAGGGCACCCTCACGAAAGAAGGGGAAGACCATGGGGCCAGGGGCGCAGCCCCGAAAAGGGCAAACTCACAACACGGGGAGCGACTTGCGGAGCTCGAACGCAGTGACCTCAGACCGATACTCCTCCCACTCCTGCTTCTTGTTCCGCAAAAAGAAATCAAACACGTGCTCCCCCAACGTCTGAGCGACCAGCTCACTCCGCTCCATGGCACTGATGGCCTCGCCCAGATTCTGCGGCAGCGGCTCGATCCCCATGGCGCGCCGCTCCGCGTCGGACAGCGCCCACACGTCGTCGTCGGCCCCGGCGGGCAGCTCGTAGTCCTCCTCGATGCCCTTGAGCCCGGCGGCGAGCAGCACCGCGTAGGCGAGGTAGGGGTTGGCTCCGGAGTCCAGCGACCGCATCTCGACGCGGGTCGAGCCCGTCTTGCCGGGCTTGTACATGGGCACGCGCACCAGCGCGGAGCGGTTGTTGTGGCCCCAGCAGATGTAGGAGGGCGACTCCCCGCCCTCGCCCGCCGTCCGGTTCGCCCCGCCCCAGATGCGCTTGTAGGAGTTGACCCACTGGTTGGTGACGGCGGAGATCTCGCCGGCGTGCTTGAGGAGGCCGGCGATGAAGGAGCGGCCGACCTTGGAGAGCTGGTATTCGGCACCTGACTCGTAGAAGGCGTTGCGGTCGCCCTCGAAGAGGGAGAGGTGGGTGTGCATGCCGGAGCCGGGGTATTCGGAGAACGGCTTGGGCATGAAGGTGGCCTGGACGCCCTGTTCCAGCGCGACCTGCTTCATGACGAGGCGGAAGGTCATGATGTTGTCGGCGGTCGAGAGCGCGTCGGCGTAGCGCAGGTCGATCTCCTGCTGGCCCGGTGCCCCCTCGTGGTGGGAGAACTCGACGGAGATGCCCATGGACTCCAGCATGGTGATGGCCTGGCGGCGGAAGTCCATGCCGACGTTCTGCGGGGTGTGGTCGAAGTATCCGGAGGAGTCGGCGGGGACGGGCCGGGTGCCGTCGACGGGCTTCTCCTTGAGCAGGTAGAACTCGATCTCGGGGTGGGTGTAGAAGGTGAAGCCAAGGTCGGAGGCCTTGGCGAGGGCGCGTTTGAGGACGTAGCGGGGGTCGGCGTAGGAGGGTGAACCGTCGGGCATGAGGATGTCGCAGAACATCCGGGCGGTCCCGGGGGCCTCGGCGCGCCACGGCAGTATCTGGAAGGTGCCGGGGTCGGGCTTGGCGATCATGTCGGATTCGTAGACGCGGGCGAAGCCTTCGATGGCGGAGCCGTCGAAGCCCATCCCCTCGTCGAACGCCTGCTCCAGCTCGGCGGGCGCGACCGCCACCGATTTCAGGAAGCCGAGGACGTCGGTGAACCAGAGCCGGACGAACCGGATGTCCCGCTCCTCCAGCGTGCGGAGCACGAACTCCTGCTGCTTGTCCATCGGCAATCACCCATCCTCGCTGGTCCGGTCAGCCTCCCCGGTCCGTATGGCCGAGGTTGCGTCGGTGACACCTCCTAGCGTCCCGCCGCACAGTTTCCCGCAGGTTGCACACGTGTTGACGGTGCCCCACGCCCATTGCACCAGACACCGGCGTTCCGGGCCGCCGCCGCGTCGCGTCCCGGGTGCTCTACGCGCCGGAGACGCTCAGGCGGCGGGCTGCTCGCGCCACGCGGCGAGCAGCCGGCGGTAGGCGTCGGTCGCCGCGTGGAGCTTGTCCACCGAGCAGGTCTCGTCGGTGGTGTGGGCCTGTTCGGGGTCGCCGGGACCGTGCAGGAGTACCGCAGGTGAGCCGAGCTTCCCGGCGAGCACGGACGCGTCGGTGAAGTAGGTGGCGTAGTCCGCCACCGGCACCCGCCCGTCACGCCCGTCACGGCCACCTGCGTCACCGGCGCCCTCGGCGCCACCTGCGCCGCCCGCACCCGCCGCCGTGCCGTGCAGCGCCGTGCCGTGCAGCGCGGTGGCGAGCCGTGCGACGAGTGGGCCGGACGGGTCGGTGGCGATACTGGGCAGGTCGAGGAGACGCTCGATGCGGGTGCCGGGTGCGGCGAGTGCGCCGACCTTCGCGAGCGCGTCCTCGGTGCCGAAGCCGGGAACGGTGCGGATGTCGAGGTCGAGTTCCGCGTGGTCGGGCACCAGATTGGGCTGCACTCCGGCGCGGAAGGCGCCGGGGTTGACGGTGACCGGGCCGTGCGTGGGGCTGACGGGCCAGGCGTCGTGCGTGTGCAGACGGGTCGCGGTGGCGGCGAGCGCCACCAGCGCGTTCTCGCCCAGCTCGGGGCGGGAGCCGTGGGCGCTGCGCCCGTGCGCGGTGAGCCGCAGCCACAGGGCGCCTTTGTGCCCGAGGACGAGCCGGTTGCCGGTGGGTTCGGCCACCAGCAGCGCGGGGCTGGGCGCCAGGTCCGTCAGGTGCCGCGCCCCGTCGCAGCCGGTCTCCTCACCGAAGGTGAAGACGAGCTGGAGCGCGGCGGCCCGCGCCCCGGCGTGCCCGGCCCCCTCCGGGGCCCCGGCCCCGGCCACGTGATCGAGCGCGGCGCAGACGAGGGCGGCGACCCCGGCCTTCATGTCGCTGCTGCCCCGGCCCCGCAGCCGGTCGCCGTGCACCTGGCCGCTGAGCGGGTCGAAGGACCAGCCGGCGGGGTCGGCGGGCACCGTGTCCAGGTGTCCGGTCAGGGTGAGCGGGGTGCCCGTTCCGTACCGGGCGACGAGGTTGGCCCGGCCGGGCTCCGGTTCGTCGAGGCGCACGGCGAAGCCCGCGTCGTCCAGCAGCGTGGCGAGCAGGGTCGCGGCGGGCTTCTCGTTGCCGCCCCGGGTGTCCAGGGTGATCAGGCGCCGGGCGAGCGCGAGCGGCTCGCGGGGCGGGTCGGCGGAGAGCGCGGCTATGGACTGGGACGGGTGGGGCGGCCGGGTGTCGGGCATGCGGGGCTCCCTTGTCGGTACCGAGGGGGACGGGTGCCGCGGCGGGCCGGCCGTCAGGCGCCGGGCGCCGTGGCCGAGCCGCGGATGACCAGGTGCAGCGGGAAGACGCGGGTGACGCGCTCTCCCGCCCGGTTCTCGACCCTGGCCTGGACGAGGTCGAGCGCGGAGCGGGCGAGGTCGGCGACGGGCTGCTGGAGGGTGGTGAGCTTGGGCCGCAGCCACTCGCCGACGCGGATGCCGTCGCAGCCGACGACGGACAGGTCCTCGGGGATGCGCAACCCGTGCAGTTCGGCGGCCGAGAGCATGCCGACGGCGACGATGTCGCTGCCCGCGAAGACGGCGGTGGGCGGTTCGGCGGCTCCGGTCAGGTAGGGGAAGGTGCTGGCGCCGAACTGTTCGGTGTAGGGGCCGTGCAGGACGAGGGAGTCGTCCACCGGCAGGTCCGCGTGCCGCATCGCGTCGCGGAAGCCGCGCAGCCGGTCGCGGCTGGTGGACAGCTCCGGCGGGCCCGCGACGTGCGCGATGCGGCGGTGTCCGAGCTGGGCGAGGTAGGCGGTGGCCTGGTAGGCGCCGCCGTAGTTGTCCACGGAGATGGCGTCGGCCTGCGAGGTGTCGGCGATCTCCTCGTCCAGGACGACGACGGGCAGTCCGCCGCTGATGGCCTTGACGAGCCGCGGGTTACGGCGGTGGATGCCGACGTAGATCATGCCGTCCACCGCGTCGGTGCGCGCGACGAGTTCGCTCAGACCGGCCTCGCGGCGGGACTGCCGGCCGGTGACCCCGACGACGAGCGAGATCCCGCCGGCGGCGGCCGTGGCGGCGATCTCCTCGGCCAGCTCGGCGAAGAACGGGTTGACGAGGTCGGGCACGATCAGCGCGATGACGGGGCTCGCGGCGGGGGCGGGGGCCTGTGCGGGCTCCGGGGCCGCGGCGGGCGGCGCCTCGTATCCCAGGTCGCGGACCGCGGCGTCGATGCGTCCGGCGGTCTCGGGGTTCACCTTCAGCTGCCCGCGCAGGTACCGGGACACCGTGGACGCCGAGACGTGTGCGTGTTGCGCAACACGGGCCAGGGTCACGCTCTCCTCCTCTTCGCCGGTGTGCGCATGTGGCTCCAGAGTGTACCGACTGTCTTTCTTCCTCCACCCATTGACTGCGCACAACGGCAGTCCTAACGTTGCGCAACAACAAGCAAGACGGCACAAATTTTGCGCAACACCTAGGAGACAAGCATGGCCCGCGTCCTGCTCGCAGGCGAGTCCTGGATCAACGCCTCGACCGACTTCAAGGGCTACGACGCCTTCCCCCACGCCCAGCTCGAAATCGGCGCCACCCCGCTCATCGAGGCGCTGGAGGCCGAGGGGCACCAGGTCACGCACCTGCCCTCGCACGCGGTGGCGACCGACTTCCCCGAGACGCTGGAGAAGCTCGGTGCCTACGACGTCGTGATCCTCTCCGACATCGGCGCCAACTCCCTGCTGCTGCCTCCGCAGGTCTTCGCGCAGGGGCGGCCCTTCCCCAACCGCCTCAAGCTGCTCGCGGAGTGGGTGCGCCGGGGCGGCGGGCTGGCGATGGCCGGCGGCTACCTGAGCTTCCAGGGCTTCCAGGCCAAGGCCAACTACCACGACACCCCCGTCGAGGCCGTGCTGCCCGTCTCGATCCTCCCCTACGACGACCGCGTGGAGTGCCCCGAAGGGGTCACCGGCGAACTGTCCGGCGAGGAGCACCCCGTCACCGCCGGGCTCGACGCCACCTGGCCCCTCCTGCTCGGCTACCAGAAGCTGACCGCCAAGCCGGACGCGCGGGTGCTGGCCACCGTCGAGTCCCGCCCGCTGCTGGCCGTACGGGACGAGGGCGCGGGACGCACGCTCGCCTTCGCCTCCGACATCTCCCCGCACTGGGCCCCCACCGAGTTCATCGAGTGGGCGGGCTACCGGCGGCTGTTCCACCAGGCCGTGAGCTGGCTCGCCGGAAGCACGGAGTGACCCCCCATGGCGCCCACGCGGGGCACGGTGGCGGGCCTCCCCGGGGTGGCCGTGCGGCCGAACACCGCGCGGCCACCCCGTACCGCCTGGCCACCCCGTACCGCCTGGCTACCCCGTACCGCGCGGCCACCCCGTACCGGAGGAACGAGCACGCTCCGTAACGGGGAGGCGAGCGCACCCGGCGGCCCAGAGACGGCCCCGCCGCTGGAAGGCGCGCACACCGCGCGGCACAGAGGCGGTCGCGGTGCCGGCGGACACCGCGCGGCGGACCCGTACGCTGTCCCCGGAAGGGGATCTCGTCGCCCTGGAAGCCGACGGCTGCGCGGTACTGCCGCGCGGCGCCGAGCGGACCGTCCACGGCGCAGCCCGTACCGGCGCCCCTGCCCGCACCGGCCCGGCCGGGGCCACCGCCACGGCCAGTAACAGCTTCGGCACCGCGCCGGCGGACGCGCCGCCCGACAGCGCCGCCCCGCCCGACGCGGGGCCCCCTGGGCGAGCGCCGTGGTCGCGGTCACCCCCTCCGGCAGGGCGCCGCGAGCTCCCCGCCGGCCCCCTCGGACATCCCCGGGTCCCCTTCCAGAACGCAGCGCGAAAGGGCGGCGACACGATGACCCACCTGACTCCCCCGGCCCCGGCCCCCGCCGTGGCCCCCGAACCCCGGCAGCGCACGCCCCGCGGCGCGACCACCGCCCTCCTCGTGGTCGCGACCGTGCTGGCCGGCACCCTCAGCCCGCTCCAGTCCACCGTCAACGGTGCCCTCGGCAAGGAGATCGACGACGGCAACGGTGCCGCCGTCATCTCCTTCGGCAGCGGTCTGATCCTGATGGCCGTCCTCGTCTTCGCCCGGCCCGCCACCCGCCGCCAGGCCCTGGCGCTGCCCCGGCTGATCCGCGGCGGCGAGGTCGGCTGGTGGAACTACCTGGCGGGCCTGTGCGGCGGCGCCGTGGTCCTGTCCGAGGGGATCGCCGTCGGCGCTCTCGGGGTCGCCGTCTTCCAGATCGCCCTGATCTGCGGCATGGTCATCTCCGGCGTGATCTGCGACCGGTTCGGGGTCACCTCCGAGGTCAAGCAGCCCGTCTCGGCGCCCCGGCTGCTGGGCGCCGTGCTCGCCGTCGGCGCCACCACCCTCGCCATCTCCCCCGCCCTGCACGTGCCAGGCGCGGTCGTGATGGCCGTGCTGCCGTTCGCCGCCGGGCTGCTGGCCGGCTGGCAGCCCGCGGGCAACGCGGCCGTCGCCCGCTCCAGCGGCTCCGTGCTGGTCTCGATCGGCTTCAACTTCCTGGTCGGCTTCACGGTGCTGCTGATCGGCTACCTGATCCGGCTGGGCACCGGGTCCGGGCACTTCGCGCTGCCGGACACCTGGTGGATGTACACCGGCGGCGCCCTCGGGCTGCTGTCGATCGCCTTCATGGCGCTGCTCGTACGCGGCCTGGGGCTGCTCCTCCTCGGGCTCTCCTCGGTGGCGGGCCAGCTGCTGGGCTCCCTGATCCTCGGTGCCATCAGCCCGTCCCTGGGGGAAGAGATCCACCTGGCGACCATCGGCGGTACGGTGCTGGCGCTCGTCGCCGCGGGGATCGCGATGATCCCCTCCCGCGCCCCGCGCGGCACGCACGTCGCGGAGCAGTCATGACCACCCCCGCGAGCACAGCCCCGCAGCCCCCGTACGGGCCGGTCGTCCAAACGGTCTCGGGCCCCGTCCCCGCCGACCGGCTCGGACTCGTCCTGCCGCACGAGCACCTGTTCAACGACCTGTCCGGAGTGCGGAACCCGCCCTCCTACGGCTTCACCGAGAAGCTGCCCGAGCGGCCGGTGAGCGCCTCGGTGGCCTGGGCGCTGCGGCACGACCCGTACTGCAACCGCGACAACGTCGCCCCCAAGCCCCTGGCCGACGTGGTGCGGGAGATCGACGCGTTCCGCGACTGCGGCGGCGGGACCCTGGTCGATGTCACCTGCTCCGCGGCGATCGGGCGGAACCCGGAGCTGTTGCGGCAGGCGGCCGAGCGCGGCGGCGTCCATGTCGTGATGGGGTGCGGCGCGTATCTGGAGCGGTTCGAGGGCGGGCGGATCGCCGCCGCGGCCGAGGAGCAGGCGGCGCGGATCGTCGCGGAGCTGGACCACGGCGTCGGCCCGCACGCGGTACGGCCCGGCATCATCGGGGAGATCGGGGTCTCCCCCGCGTTCACCGAGGCGGAGCGCGCCTCGGTGCGGGCGGCCGCGCTGGCGCAGCTGGATCGGCCGCACGTCCCGCTGATGCTGCACCTGCCGGGCTGGCAGCGCCGGGCGCACGAGGTGCTCGACCTGGTGCTCGACGAGGTCGGGGTGGCGCCAGGGCGGGTCGTGCTGGCCCACATGGACCCCTCAGGACACGACGCCGCCTACCAGGAGTCGGTGGCGGCACGCGGGGTGTGGCTGGAGTTCGACATGATCGGCATGGAGGTCGCCTTCCCCGGGGAGGGGGCCGCCCCGTCGGCTCCGCAGACGGCCGAGGCGGTCGCCCGGCTCGTCCGGCGCGGGCATGCGGGGCAGCTCCTGCTCAGCCACGATCTGTTCCTGAAGCAGATGTGGACCCAGCACGGTGGCAACGGGTTCACCTTCGTGCCCACCGTCTTCGGGGAGATGCTGGCCGGCCGGGGGCTGGACCGGGCCTTGATCACCCGCCTGACCCACGGCAATCCCGCCCGCATGCTGGCCCCCGGGGCGGCCGGCTGACCGCACACGGTCACCGCGGGGTCGGGGCCCCCTGGTCAGCAGGGCCTCGGAGGGCGTTCTCACTGGTCGGCAGGGCCTCTCCGGCACGGGGAATGCACACTGGTCCGAGAGCATTGACGAGGATGTAGTTCAACAATCAACTACTTCATCGACGAGCGCACGAGGACGGCGAGCACCATGACGGCCACGGCCACCACCCCCACGCAGTTCGGGATCTTCACCGTCGGCGACGTGACACCCGACCCCACCACGGGCCGGACGCCGACCGAGCACGAGCGGATCACGGCGATGCTGACCATCGCCCGCAAGGCCGAGGAGGTCGGACTCGACGTCTTCGCCACCGGCGAGCACCACAACCCCCCGTTCGTGCCGTCCTCGCCGACGACCATGCTCGGCTGGATCGCCGCCCGCACCGAGCGGCTGATCCTGTCCACCTCCACCACGCTGATCACCACCAACGACCCGGTCAAGATCGCCGAGGACTTCGCGATGCTCCAGCACATCGCCGAAGGCCGCGTCGACGTGATGATGGGCCGCGGCAACACCGGACCCGTCTACCCCTGGTTCGGACAGGACATCCGCCAGGGCATCCCGCTCGCGATCGAGAACTACGCGCTGCTGCGCCGGCTGTGGACCGAGGACGTCGTCGACTGGCAGGGCCGCTTCCGCACCCCCCTCCAGGGCTTCACCTCCACCCCGCGCCCCCTGGACGGCGTCCCGCCCTTCGTGTGGCACGGCTCCATCCGCAGCCCCGAGATCGCCGAGCAGGCCGCCTACTACGGCGACGGCTTCTTCGCCAACAACATCTTCTGGCCCAAGGACCACTTCACGCGCCTGATCAACCTCTACCGCGACCGCTTCGAGCACTACGGACACGGAACGCGACAGCAGGCGTACGTCGGTCTCGGCGGCCAGGTCTTCATGCGCCGGCGCTCGCAGGACGCGGTGAACGAGTTCCGGCCCTACTTCGACAACGCACCCGTCTACGGGCACGGGCCGAGCCTGGAGGAGTTCACCGACCAGACGCCGCTGACCGTCGGCAGCCCGCAGGAGGTCATCGACAAGACCCTGACCTTCCGCGAGTCCTTCGGCGACTACCAGCGCCAGCTGTTCCTGATGGACCACGCGGGGCTCCCCCTCAAGACCGTACTGGAGCAGCTCGACCTGCTGGGCGAGGAGGTCGTGCCGGTGCTGCGCAAGGAGATGGCCGCCGGGCGCCCCGCCGGTACGGCGGACGCCCCCACGCACGCGGCGCGGGTGGCCGCGCACGCGGCGCACGTGGCGCGCACGGGCGCGCGCCACGACGAGCAGAAGGGAGCCGCCGTATGAGGCCCGTGAAACTGGCCGTCGTCTCGGCCGGACTGAGCGAACCGTCCTCCACCCGGCTGCTGGCCGACCGGCTGGCCGAGGCGACCCGCGTCGCCCTGGCCGACCAGGACGCCGAGGCGGAGATCACGACGGTCGAGCTGCGGGACGTCGCCACCGAGATCGCCCACAACTTCACCACGGGGTTCGCCGGCGGGGCGTTGCGCGAGGCGATCGAGCGGGTGACGGAGGCGGACGGCCTGATCGCCGTCACGCCCGTCTTCTCCGCGTCCTACAGCGGCCTGTTCAAATCGTTCTTCGACGTGCTCGACAACGACGCGCTGACCGGCAAGCCGGTGCTTCTCGGTGCCACGGGCGGCACCCCGCGCCACTCCCTGGTACTGGAGCACGCCATGCGCCCGCTCTTCTCCTACCTGCGAACGGTGACGGCACCGACGGCCGTCTACGCGGCGACGGACGACTGGGCCGCGGCGGACGACGGCATCACGCCGTCACTCCCCCGGCGGGTCGCCCGCGCGGGCGGCGAGCTGGCGGGACTGGTCGCACCCCGCACCTCTGACGGACCCCGGCCACAGCAAGAAGAGGTCATCCCCTTCGAGCAACAGCTCGCCGCCCTGCGGGTGGAGGAAGACTGAACGAAGGCCGGGCCCGAGGCGCCTCGGGCCCGGCCCGGCCTTTTCTGAGCCCTGGGCGGTGACCGTGCGAGGGGCCGGAGGCTGATGCCTCCGGCCCCTCGTCCGTCTACGCCCGGGGGAGACGTCACAGTTCCCTTTCGGACGCGTTTTCGCCGTCTCGCCTCGCCGCCGGGCGCGCTCAGCGAGAGGGACCCAGGTGGGTCGGCGTCCGAAACTCTTCGTTCACACTTCTACGAACCTTGCTTCGTGTACATGCCACTGATTACATCGGGGCGCTTCGCACAGCACACGACGAAACGGGGGGATCATGAACACATTCACCAAACGGGGCAAAGCGTTAGGCGGGGCGTTCGCGGCCCTGGCGCTGGCTGCGGCCGCCACGCCGGCCGTAGCCGGCGAGACGGGCACCAACGACGCCTCGAGAAACCACACGTCGTCGCGGGTGCAGTCAATCCCGACAGACGTGCGCGCCATCACCTGGAACATCTGCGGTGCCTCCAAGACCGCGTGCTGGGACTGGTCCTTCGGCGACCGCTACGGGAAAGTCGGCGAACTGGCCGGCTGGGTGCAGCGGGACCCGCGAGTCTCCGTCGTCATGATGAACGAGAGCTGCAAGGCGTACTACGGCAACTACCTCAAGAAGCAGCTCAACGCCACGGGCACCGGCAACTGGCGCGTCAACCACGTCAACGGGCTCGACCTCGAGAAGAAGACGCCGTTCACCTGCGACCCCGACATCAACCAGCCCAAGGACGCCGGGGTGACCATCGCCGTCAAGCAGTTCCCCGGCGGAGACCCGAAGCCCCTCACCCTCACCTTCCCCAGCACCAACGGGCGCCCGGAAGGAACGCAACGGGCCGCCTGCTTCAAGGACGGTCCGAACAAGTTCCTGGCCTGCACGGTGCATCTGCCCGCCGGCGGCGCCGACCCCGACGGACGCCAGCGCGCGGCCACCGTGCAAAGCCTGCACGACCAACTGCTGGCATACCAGGAGAAGGGCTACCGCACCATCGTGGGCGGGGACTTCAACCTCAAGCCCGACGACTCCGAAATCAAGCCCATGTACGAGGACAACTTCGAGGCGGACCCGCAGCACGGGGACACCCAGAAGACGGGAAAGATCGACTACATGTTCTTCTCGGACTACGGGTGGGACCTTCTCAACGGCAACCCGATCCTCACCGGCGGCTCGGACCAGTACAACCAGCACCGCCTGAGCGACCACTGGATGATGCAGGGGACGGTACGGGTCGAGAAATAGCGCGCTACTCCCCGTGCGGTGGCCCCGGAGGCGTCGCCTCCGGGGCCACCGTGGCTCAGCGGCCGGTCCGCTTCACCCCGTTGACGAACGCGGTCCACGCGGACGGAGAGAACGCCAACGGCGTGCGGGCGGTGTCCTTGCTGTCCCGCACGGGGACGCCGCCCCGCCGAACACGAGACCCGGAGCCCACTCGACGCAGTTGCCCCCTTGGCCGTCGCTGTAGCTGGACTTGGTCCACCCCGTCGTCATGGTGAGCTCCTCGTCGCCCGGAGGGCAGGGGTCAGCGCTGGTCGCGCTTCACGTCCTCGATGAAGGCTGTCCAGGCAGACGGTGGGAATGCCAACGGCACGCGGTTGACGTCCTTACTGTCCCGCACCGGGACGACGCCGCCGCCGGACACGAGACCCGGGGCCCACTCGACGCAGTACCCGCCTTGTTGATCGCTGTAGCTGGACCTGATCCATGTCGCGCTCATGTGCGCTCCTTACTGTGCTGATCAGTGCCGCTGAAGCCTGCGGCTCCAACGCTGAGGCTCGCAATTGGTCGAAGAAGGCTGACGCCCTGGAAACGACGTCCGACGCCTCGTAAGACCGCCCACCTTGAGGGCCCTCAACGTGCACAACCGTCTTGTTGCCCGCGTAGTCCAGGATGGCGAATGGTGCCGTCAATGCGACATCCCGCGCGTCGAAGGGCAGCACCTGCACAGTGACGGTCGGGTGTCGCCTTGTCTCATTCAACACGTGTTGCAGTTGCTCCGCCGTGATGCGCGGCGAACCGACCTGCGTCCAGAGGCTCGCTTCATGCAGCACCACCCATAGTCGAAGCGGATTTGCGCGGCCCAGAAGCTCCCGACGTCTCAGGCGAGTGACAAGCAGGGCTTCCCGGTCGAGTTCCGGAGCCCAGTACCGACCGCTTTCCAGCACCGCTTGGGCATACTCCCGCGTTTGGAACATACCCATCATGAGCGTTGTGGAAAAGTCCCGGATGCTGGTCGCCTCTCGCTCGGCTTCAACGTAGGGCGCAAACCAATCCGGATACTCACCGTCGACCACACGGCGGAGCTGGCGGACGAACAGGTCGCCCGTTCCGAACGTGCGGTCGCATGCCTCGGCAAACTTCACGGACGGCAGGATCTTGCCCGACTCCACCTGGCTCACGTAGCTCTGCGTGTAGCCGGTGACCGTCGCGAACGCCGTCTGCGAGATCTTCCGTGCTTTCCGGACCCGTTGGATGTCTGCACCGAGCCCCAGCGAGTTATTAATAGGGTCTAAGCGCTTGCGAGACGTCCCCATGCTGACCAGCCCTCACTGCCCGCAAAGCGGGACTCATCGGTACAGGTGCCATAAAGAATGGCACTTATACCGCGTCATCGTAGCCCTCCACGTGTTGTGCTCACCACAGTGAGTCACCAACTCGACCGCCAGGTGGGAACGATGGAGCAATCGGAAGTCGGGGGCGAGGCACGCCCCTGCGAGGACTGCGCGTGGTATCGCACGATGATCAGCCGCGCGGCGGGCGACCCGCGGCCCAGGGCCGACCTCGAAGCGCTCTTCGGGGCGCACTTGCACCGCAACCACGCGCCGGAGGCACCCGCCGAGGGGCACCGCCGCCTGCGGAGTGTGTGAGGTGTGGGCCGTGGGCGAGCGGGCCCAGGACCGGAAGTCCGGGAAGACGGGGCGGGTGATCCAGGTGACGGGACCGGCCCCGTTCATCTACCGGCTGCTGCTGCACGAGGGCGCCCCGCCCATCGTCGTGTACCGGTACGGAGACCAACTGCGCCGCGTGCCGGCGACGTCAGTCGCCGGGACGAGGGCGGAGGGCGTCGACGATGAGGTCGAGCCGGGGTCCGACCCGGTGCGGAGCATCGCCCGCGGGGGTGGCGAGGAAGAGGCCGAGCAGCAGGGTGAGGACGTCGTCCGGGTCGACGTCACCACGGAGTGAGCCCTCCCGCGCTCCGGCCTCCAGGACGGTCGCGACCGCCGCGGTGAGGCGCCCCCGTGTGTCGGGGGTGGCGATGCTGCCGGAGGCCCAGCCGGCGCGGAGGGTGTCGAGCAGGCCGCGTTTGGCGGCGACGAACGCGGCGTAGCGGTCCAGCCAGGCGCGTAGCGCGGCGTCGGGGGGCAGATCGGCGAGCAGCGCGGGGGCGGCGGCGACGACTTCGTCCAACTCGACGGCGTAGACCGCCTCCACGAGCGCTTCGCGGGTCGGGAAGTGGCGGTAGAGCGTGCCGATGCCGACGCCCGCCTCGCGGGCGACGGCGTCGAGCGGGACGGCGCCCTCCGCGGTGGCGAACACGGTGCGCGCCGCGGCGAGGAGTTTTTCGCGGTTGCGCCGTGCGTCGGCGCGGGCGGGGCGGCCGGGCGCGGGGTCGGGCGGCGGCTCGGGCGGATTCAAAACGGAGGACCCTCCGGTAGTGCTACGGTCATAAGCGGAGCACCCTCCGCTTAGTCCATCGTCTCACGGGAGCCGCACCTCATGACGACCTCCTCGACACCCTCGACGCCCTCGACCCCCTCGTCCGACCCCACCACGGCCGCCGGCGTCCCCCGCGCCGGAGGCCCCGGCCGGCTCGCCGGCCGTACCGTCTCCCGCGTCGGCTACGGCGCCATGCAGCTCGAACGCCTGCACGGCGACCGCGCCTCGGCTCTGGCGATCCTGCGCCGCGCGGTCGAGCTGGGTATGGACCACGTCGACACCGCCCAGTTCTACGGGAACGGCTTCGTCAACGGCCTCCTCCGCGAGGCGCTCCGTCCCGAGGACGGCGTGCTCGTCGTCAGCAAGGTCGGTGCCACCGCCAACCCCGGCGGCCGCTTCCCGCTGCGGCTGGCACAGCGGCCCGAGGAGCTGCGGGCCGAGGTCGAGGCCAACCTCGACGCGCTCGGCCTGGAGCAGCTTCCCGTGGTCAACCTGCGCCGCGCGGAGACCGGTCCGGGGCTGCGCGCCGAGGGCGAGCAGATCGTCGACATCGACGATCAGCTCGCCGTGCTGACGGCCCTGCGCGACGAGGGCAAGATCGGCGGGCTCGGGATCAGCAACGTCGGCCCCGAGGAGTTGCGCCGGGCGCTCCCGGTGGGCCTGGTGTGCGTACAGAACAGCTACAGCCTCGTCTCGCGCGGCGATGAGGACATGCTCAGGACCTGTCTGGCCGAGGGCATCGCCTGGGTGCCGTACTTCCCGCTCGGCAGCGCGTTCCCCGGCATGCCGAAGGTGACCGACGAGCCCGCCGTCCTCGCCGCGGCTCAGGCACTGGGCGCCACCCCGTCGCAGGTCGGGCTGGCCTGGCTGCTGCACCACGCGCCGCACACGCTGCTCATCCCGGGGACGGCCGACGCCGCGCACCTGGAGGCGAACGTCGCCGCGGGCACGCTCGCCCTCGATGACGCGACGCTCGCCACGCTGGACGCGGTCCCGAGCCGGTCGGCGGAGCTCACGTTCGAGTGAGCCCCCTCGCGCACCCCGCGTGAGCTCCCGCCGCCTCAGCGCTCCTGCCTGCGCAGCGCGTCCTCGGTGACGGGGGTGAAGAAGTTGACGAGGTTGCCGTCCGGGTCGCGGAAGAGCAGGGAGCGGTTGCCCCACGGCATCGTCGTCGGCTCCTGGACGATCGCGCAGTCCAGCGAGGACACGCGCCGGTACTCCGCGTCGACGTCGTCGACGCGGAACTCGATGATCACCGAGTGGTTGGCGGCGGGGCGGGCGACGTCCTCGCCGAACAGCGCCAGGGTGCGGGTGCTCGCGAGGGCGAGCGTGCAGGACGGTGTGACCAGCTCGGCGAAGTCGGGCGTCGCCCACCTCGCCGCCAGGGCGGTGACCTGCTCGTAGAAGGCGACGAGGCGCGCGACGTCGTCGGTGATCATCCGGAGGGAGACGCAGTTCATGAGGGTGGCCTTTCGTACGGGCTGAGGACCCCGGGGAGGCGGGGCGTCTCGCACGCTACGGGCGATACCGGGCAGAATCCGCCCGGTATCCGCGAGACACTTTCCGCATGCCGACCTCGACCGCCCGGGTGCTCGCCCTGCTGGAGATCCTCCAGGGCGGCGGCCTGCGCACCGTTCCCGATCTGGCCGCCCGCCTCGGCGTGGACGAGCGCACCGTCCGCCGCTACGTCGGCCACCTGCTGGACCTCGGCGTGCCCGTCGACGCGGTGCGCGGCCGCCACGGTGGCTACCGGCTCGCGCCCGGTTACCGGATGCCGCCGCTGATGTTCACCGAGGAGGAGGCTCTGGCCGTGGCGCTGGGCCTGTTGGCGGGCCGCAGGGCCGGACTGTTCGCCAGTGACGTGGCGGCGAGCGAGAGCGCGGCGGCGAAGCTGCGACGGGTGCTGCCCCGGCGTCTGGGGCAGCGTCTGGAGGCACTGCTTCAGACCGTCGGCTTCACGGAACGGCCCCGCCCCGCCGCAGCGCCGGAGGCGGAGGTGCTGCTCGAACTCGCCGAGGCCGCGCGCCACCAGCGTCCCGTGGCGCTCACCTACAGCGACCGGAAGGGGCGCGCAAGCGACCGCACGGTGCTGCCGTACGGTCTCGTGGCGCATTCCGGGCGCTGGTACCTGACGGCCGCCGACCAGGGGGCCGCCGACCAGACCGCCGGGGACGGCGAGGTGCGTACCTTCCGGCTGGACCGGATCGTCGCGCTGTCCGTGCGGTCAGGTTCGTTCGACGTCCCTGCGGGTTTCGACCCGGTGGCCACCGTGCTCGACGGCATCGCGCGCACGCCCTGGGCCCACGAGGTGGTGGTGCGCGTCCGCGCCGACGTCCCGCACCTCCGCCGCCACCTGCCGGCCGCGATCGCCACGGTGACCCCGATGGCGACCGGAGCCGACGGGGCCAACGGGGCCGACGAGGCCGACGAGGCCGACGAGGCCGACGGAGACACCGGATGGGTGCGGGTGCGGCTGAGCGCCGAGCGGCTGGAGTGGGTTCCGGCCGTGCTCGCCGCCGTGGACCGCCCGTTCGTCATCGAACGCCCCGCCGCCCTGCGCGACCTGGTGCGCGCCCTGGCCCGCCGCCTCGACGCACACGCTTCCGCCGCCGGCGGAAGCGGCCTTCCGCCCGGATGAGAAACGACCGCGGCCCGGTGTGTGTGGGGCACACCGGGCCGCGGAAGGTGGGGGGTTACCCAGCGAACTGGGTGGCGGGTGTCACTCGCGTGGCACCCCGGGTGTCACTCGACGACGTTGAGGAGCAGGTTGGGCGAGCCCTCGCCCGGGTTGCCGACGACGTCCTTGGCGGCGCCGTCCGTCAGCGCCTTGGAGACGGCCTCCGGGGTGGCGTCCGAGTGTCCGGACAGGTAGACCGCCGCGGCGCCCGCGACGTGCGGGGAGGCCATGGAGGTACCGGAGATGGTGTCGGTGGCGTCGTCACCGGTGTTCCAGGCGGCGGTGATGTCCACGCCGGGCGCGTACAGGTCGACGACCTTGCCGTAGTTGGAGAAGTCGGCCTGCGCGTCGGTGTCGTCGGTGGCACCGACGGTGATGGCTTCCGGCACGCGGGCGGGCGAGTTGTTGCCCGCGTCCGAGGACTCGTTGCCGGCGGCCACCGCGAAGGTGACGCCCGCCTTGATGGAGTTCTGCACCGCCGTGTCGAGCGCCTCGTCGGCGCCGCCGCCCAGCGACATGTTGGCGACCGAGGGGGACTTGGCGTTCTTGGTCACCCAGTCGATACCGGAGACGACCTGCTCGGTGGTGCCCGAGCCGTTGTCGTCCAGGACGCGGACGGCCACCACGTCGGCCTTCTTGGCGACGCCGTGCGCCTCGCCCGCCACCGTGCTGGCGACGTGCGTGCCGTGTCCGTTGCCGTCGGAGGCGTCGTCGTCACCGTCGACCGCGTCGAAGCCGCTGGTGGCGCGGCCGCCGAAGTCCTTGTGCGTGGTGCGGACACCGGTGTCGATGATGTAGGCGGTCACGCCCTCGCCGGCGCTGTCCGGGTAGACGTACTTGTCGTCGAGGTTCAGCTCGGGCGTGTCGATGCGGTCCAGGCCCCAGTTGGGCGGGTTGGCCTGCTCGGCACTGACGGTGTGCTTCTGGTTGGCGAAGACCTTGTCGACCGCCGGGTCGGCGGCCAGCTCCTTGGCCTCGCTCGCGGACATCTTCGCCGAGTAGCCGTTGAGGGCCTTGGTGAAGGTTCTGCGGACCTTGCCGCCGTGGTCGGCGATGACCGTCTTGCCCTTGGCGGCGGCGGACTTGGTGCTGACCGCCGACTTCTTCATCGTGACGATGTAGCTGCCCTTGACGGCGTGTGCCGACTTGGCGCCCACGACCGTTCCGGTGGCCGGTGCCTCCGGGGCCGCGCTGGCGGGAAGCGCCGTGACGGTACCGATGGCGGCGGCCGCGACCGCCGCGGATATGCCGAGAGCAACCTTCTTGCGCGTCACTGCCATGGGGAGGGTTCCTCCTCGTGTGGGGGGGTGCGCCTGTGGGGTGCGCGTTCGGCACGCTAGGCGCATTGTCATTGGCGGGACAAGAGGTGGCTTGCCCGGACCGACGAAGGGTCAATTGCCGTACCGGCGGTCATTCTTCGCGGCTCGGTCAGCCGGCGCACGCCCCCGGCCGGACCGCACGTTTACGGCGTTCGCCCTCGCCACTCCGCACCGCCCCCGCGGGACCGCTCAGTTGGCCGGCTCGTGGGCGGTGCCCGCCTCGCCGCGCCCCGCCGCGCTCGGCGTCTGCGGCACCCAGCCGAGGCTCGCCGCGCGCATGCCGAGCTGGAAGCGGGTCGTGGCACCCAGGCGTTCCATCAAGCCGTGCAGCCGCCGCTGGAAGGTGCGGTAGCTGATGCCGAGTTGCCGCGCCATCACCTGGTCGGTCATGCCCGTCGTCAGCAGCGCCAGCAGCCTGGCCTCCTCGTGGCTCGGCCCGTCGGGCGCGCCGGGACGCCGCCCCGCCAGGTACTCCGAGATCGGCAGTGCTCTGCCCCACAGCACCTCGAAGAACTCGCACAGCACCTCCAGCAGCCCGGAGGGGTGGACGACGACGCTGCTGGCCAGTTCGTGGGGCGCGGCCCGCAGCGGGATCAACGCGATGTGATCGTCCGCGATCAGCATCTTCGTCGGGGTGTCGGCCATCACGCGGGCGTCCTCCCCCAGCCGGGCCGCCGCACCGATGTCCCCCTCGAACCGGTGGGAGGCGGCCAGCCCGTCGGTGTCGTAGATGACGCGGTAGCCGACGCCACGGCGCAGCATCTGCGCCTGGACCGGCATCATGCCGGTCTTCGGATCGAGGCGGTCCGGATCGCTGTTGGCGTACGGCGGCCGGTCGATGCCCCGTATCTGGGCGCGTGCGCTGCGCTGGAGCTGGTCCACCTGGCGGATGACGGCCGCCCGCCCGGTGACGATCTCCACCAGGTCCAGCGGGTCGCGGCCCGGCGCGTTGGCGCGGAACCGCGCCGCCAGATGCTGGATGTGGCGGCGGGTCCTGTGGATCTCCTCCTCCCGGGCGAGCAGCAGCGACTCGAAGGCGATCTCGGGCGCCACCGGAAGGTAGCGCGCCTCGCCCTGGCCCCGGTCGGCGGCGAACCGCCCGACCAGGTTGAGCTTCTCCAGCGCGGTGAGCGCCGCACGGACGCGGGCGGCGCTCAGCCCCGCGGCGGTGCGCAGCTCGCCGACGGTCACGGCGCCGTCCACCAGCGCCTCGTAGACCTGCTGCTCGACCGGGTCGAGATCCAGAGCCTCCAACATGCTGGGCATCCTCAGCTCGGTGGCGAGTTCACGTCAATGACCGAACCCCGCCAGCACCGCGCCAAATAGAGAGGAACCCTTCGGAAACCGGCCCCGGGGAGTCCACGCATACCCCGCCAGGGCATCTGGTTAGGGTGGGCGCTATGCCGACGGAGCAGTTCACGCGCCACCCCCGCACCCCCTGGTGCGCCCGCGCGCTGCTGCTCGCCGCCCTGCTCCTGGGCCTGGTCACCATGCACACCCTCGGCCACCCCTCACCCGAGCCGGCGTCGGCCGCACCGACGGCCGCACCGACGGCCGCAGTAGCGGCCTCGACGGCACGGGGCGGCGACGTGACCCCGACGGCACCGGCCGAGGCCGCCGGGCCGCCCGGATACGCCATGCCCGTCGCCCAGGCCGTGCCCGGCGCGGACAGCGCGCCCGCCGGCCAGAACGCGTCCATCGACCAGGCGGCGCACGCCGCGCACGCCGCCGCGCCGCCCCAACCGGGAGGGCACGGCGCCGGGCACGGCGACGGCCACGGCACCGGGATGGACCCCACCTCCGTGTGCCTCGCCGTCCTGGGCGTGTGGTCGGCCGTCGCGCTGCTGGGCCTGCTCGTCCTGCTGGTGCTGCGGCGGCGCCGAGTGGCGGATCTCGCCGCCGCGTACCGCACCCGGCTGCTGCGCACCCTGTGGCCGCTGCCGCCGCCCAGAACCGCCGTCCGTCTCGCACGGTTGTCGATCCTGCGGACCTGACAGGGCCCGCACGCCGCCCACTCACCCCGAGGCAAGCCACCGGCTGCCCGCGGGGCCCGAACGATGCGCGCCGCGGGCGCGCGCGGGCGTGCGTGTGTCCAGGTACGACATCAGGAGACGACCACGCGAGGTATCCCCATGCGTTCCCTTCCCACCCGTCGCACCGTGCTCGGCACCGGTGCGGCCCTCACCGCCGGCGGTCTGCTGGCGGCCTGTTCCGAGCCCCGGAGCGCCGACAGCGCGGGCGGCGGACACCGCTACGTCGAGCCCGACGGAGCCGAGGTACGCGCCGCCGAGGCCGACCGCCCGAAGGGCCGTACCGAGAAGGTGCGGCTCACCGCCACCCCCACCCGTCTGGAGCTGGGCACCGGCACGACCGTTCCCACCTGGGCGTACGGCGACCAAGCACCCGGCAAGGAGGTGCGGATCACCGCGGGCAGCACGCTCGCGCTGACACTCGCCAACCACCTGCCGGAGGCGACGTCCCTGCACTGGCACGGGCTGGCGCTGCGCAACGACATGGACGGGGTGCCCGCGCTCACCCAGCGGGAGATCAAGCCGGGCGCCGAGTTCACCTACCGCTTCGCCGTCGCCCACCCGGGCACGTACTGGTTCCATCCGCACTCGGGTGTCCAGCAGGACCGGGGGCTGTACGCGCCGCTGATCGTGGAGGACCCCAAGGAACCGCTGGAGTACGACAAGGAGTGGGTGGTCGTCCTCGACGACTGGGTGGACGGCGTCGAGGGCTCCACTCCGGACGGCGTCCTGGCCGAGCTGAGCAAGGGCATGGACCACGGCGACAGCGGCACGGACCACGGCGGCATGGACAAGGGCGGTACGGACAAGGGCGACGGCGGCAAGGACGGTTCGAGCTCGTCCGGTGGTCACGGCATGCACGGGACGGGCGGTGGCTCCCGTCCGGCGGGGAAGGGGGACAGTGGGGACAAGGGGCCCTCGCGGATGATGATGGGGGCCACGAGTGAGCTGCTGGGCGGCGACGCGGGCGACGTGAAGTACCCGTACTACCTGGTGAACGGCCGCACCCCGCACGATCCGGAGAGCTTCCGGGCGCGGCCGGGCGACCGGGTGCGGATCCGGCTGGTCAACGCGGGCGGCGACACGGCCTTCCGCGTCGCGCTCGGCGGCCACCGCATGACCGTCACCCACACCGACGGCTACCCGGTCGAGCACGCCACCACGGACGCGCTGCTGCTGGGCATGGGCGAGCGCTACGACGTGCTCGTCACCGTCGAGGACGGCGTCTTCCCGCTCACGGCGCTGGCCGAGGGCAAGAAGGCGCAGGGCCGTGCGCTGCTGCGCACCGGCGGCGGCGCCACGCCGTCACCGAAGGCCCGCCCCGGGGAGCTGGACGGCACGCTGCTGACCGCCGACAAGCTCAGGGCCGCAGGCCCGGTCCGCCTGGAGGCGGGCAGGCCCGACCGTACGGTCACCTTCAAGCTGACGGGCTCCATGGCGCAGTACGACTGGGGCATCAACGGCGAGAGGTACGACCCGAAGCAGCGCCATCCCGTCACGGCGGGCGAGCGGGTGCGGCTGCGGTTCGTGAACACCACGGACATGTGGCACCCCATGCACCTGCACGGCCACACGTTCGCCCTGCCGGACGGAGGTCCGCGCAAGGACACCTCCATCGTGCTTCCCGGCAGGACGCTGGAGGTGGACTTCGACGCCGACAACCCGGGCCTGTGGATGGTCCACTGCCACAACGTCTACCACGGTGAGGCGGGCATGATGACGGTACTCGGCTACCGTAAGTGAGCACCTGGGGCGGGCGCCGGACGGCCGGTCGGGGGCCCGCCCCTAAACGTCAGCCCGACGATTACACTCGGGCCCGTGGCTCAACTACGTCTCGCGCTGAATCAGATCGACTCCACCGTCGGCGACCTGGAGGGCAATGCCGCGGCCGTCCTCCGCTGGACCCGGCACTCCGTCGAACAGGGCGCCCACCTGGTGGCCTTCCCGGAGATGATGCTGACCGGCTACCCGGTCGAGGACCTGGCGCTGCGCCGGTCGTTCGTCGACGCGTCACGCACCGCGGTGCGCGACCTCGCGCGGCGGCTGGCCGACGAGGGGCTGGGCGAGGTGCCGGTCGTCGTCGGCTACCTCGACCGCTGCGCACAGGGGCAGTCCCGCTACGGGCAGCCCGCCGGGGCGCCGCAGAACGCGGCCGCGGTGCTGCACCGCGGCGAGATCGTCTTGACGTTCGCCAAGCATCACCTGCCGAACTACGGCGTCTTCGACGAATTCCGCTACTTCGTGCCGGGCGACACGATGCCCGTCATCCGCGTCCACGGCGTCGACGTGGCCCTCGCCATCTGCGAGGACCTGTGGCAGGAGGGTGGCCGGGTGCCGGCCGCGCGCAGCGCGGGCGCCGGGCTGCTGCTGTCCGTCAACGCCTCGCCGTACGAGCGGGACAAGGACGACACCCGTCTGGAGCTGGTCCGCACGCGCGCGCGGGAAGCGGGCTGCACCACCGCCTACCTGGCGAAGACCGGCGGCCAGGACGAGCTGGTCTTCGACGGCGACTCGATCGTGGTCGACGCGGAAGGCCGGGTCCTCGCCCGGGCTCCCCAGTTCGAGCCCGGTTGCGTCGTCCTGGACCTGGAGCTGCCCGCTGCCGCCGCCACGCCGCCCTCGGGGACCGTGGACGACGGGCTGCGCGTCGAGCACCGGGTGCTGACCGCCGAGCCGCTCGCGGCGTACGAGCCGGAGGCCACCGGCAGCGAGGCGCCGCGCATGGAGGACGACGAGGAGATCTACACGGCGCTCGTCGTCGGCCTGCGCGCCTACGCCGCCAAGAACGGCTTCCGTTCGGTGCTGATCGGGCTGTCCGGCGGCATCGACTCCGCGCTGACCGCCGCTGTGGCCTGCGACGCGGTGGGCGCCGAGAACGTCCACGGCGTCGCCATGCCCTCCCGCTACTCATCCGAGCACTCCAAGGAGGACGCCGCCGAGCTGGCCGAGCGCACGGGCTGCAACTTCCGCACCGTCGAGATCGAGCCGATGTTCGCCGCGTACATGGGCTCCCTCGAACTGACGGGCGTCGCCGAGGAGAACCTCCAGTCCCGGCTGCGCGGCACCCTGCTGATGGCGCTCTCCAACCAGGAGGGCCACATCGTGCTGGCCCCGGGCAACAAGTCGGAGCTCGCGGTGGGCTACTCGACGCTCTACGGCGACTCGGTCGGCGCCTACGGCCCGATCAAGGACGTCTACAAGACGAACATCTTCCGCCTGGCCACCTGGCGCAACCGCGCGGCCCGGGAGCGCGGCGAGACCCCGCCCATCCCGGAGCGCTCGATCACCAAGCCGCCCAGCGCCGAGCTGGCGCCCGGCCAGGTCGACACGGACTCGCTGCCCGACTACGACGTGCTCGACGGCATCCTGAAGCGGTACGTCGACGGGGACCAGGGCGCCGCCGACATCGTCGCGGCGGGCTTCGACGCGGAGACGGTGCGCCGCGTGCTGCGGATGACCGACCGCGCGGAGTACAAGCGCCGCCAGTACCCGCCGGGCACCAAGATCTCCCCCAAGGGCTTCGGCAAGGACCGCCGTCTGCCGATCACGAACGGCTGGCGGGAGGGCTGAGAAGTGGGGCCCGCCCGCCGTGCGGCGGACGGGCCCGGCCTTCCGGCTACCGGGAGGTCACTCCTGGACCATCAGCGCCCAGCCGCGCATCGGGTCCAGCTGGCAGATGTAGTTGCTGTAGCCGTGGCGCTGGTAGTAGGCGCCACCGGTCTGGCACTGCGTCTTGTTGGGGTACCAGGCCACGAACTCCCAGGCGGCGGCCTGCCCGACGGAGGACGTGCCGGCCGTGGTGTGCTGCGGCGCGGCGGCGGCCGGGGCCGCGG
The DNA here is from genome assembly GCF_022699385.1 of Streptomyces tubbatahanensis. NCBI lineage: Bacteria > Bacillati > Actinomycetota > Actinomycetes > Kitasatosporales > Streptomycetaceae > Streptomyces > Streptomyces tubbatahanensis. The sequence continues at coordinate 2,198,888 of NZ_CP093846.1, forward strand.
CGGCGAGGCCGCCGAGCAGTGCGACGGCTGAGGCGGTGACGGCGAGACGGACCGAACGGGATCTCATGCGGGTTCCTCCCTGGAAACACGGACGGACCCCACGGGAGGACGCGCCGAAACGGCGGCGGGCACGTCTGTCCGACGAACCCGACGCGACGCCTCAACTCGCTGTTCGCGCGGTGTAGTTGGCGACCCCCGTGGTGCTGTCGAAGAGCGTATGCAGCGACGGGGGTGCCTGCCAGCGGCATAACCCGTGACTCAGGTCACACATGCTTCACATCCGTCACCGGATACCCGAACGCCCCACGGGTGGTACGCAACCCCACGGCGGAGTACACAGCCGCACGGCCGCGTACACAGACGGCGCGGTACGCAGCCGCACGGCCGAGTACGCGCGGACGTCCCATGGCGGAGTTGGCGGAGCGCACGCGAACGCCCCGCGGCGCAGCGCGCACGGCGGGGCGTTCACGGGGTGCACGCCTCAGCTGCCCGAGTGGACCTCCACAGGGTGCTCGCCCGCGCGGGCCACCACCCGCGACTCGCCGCGGGCCGCGGCGCCCGCCATGAGCGCGATCGCCAGACCCGCCAGGGCGAGGACCGCGCCGACGAGGGTCGGCGACATCCAGCCCCAGCCCGCCGCGATGACGACACCGCCGAGCCAGGCACCGCCCGCGTTGGCGAGGTTGAACGCCGAGTGGTTCGACGCCGAGGCCAGCGTGGGCGCGTTCGAGGCGGCGCGCATCACCAGCATCTGGACGGGCGTGGTGATCAGGAAGCCGACGGCGCCCAGCAGCCCCACCAGCAACAGGGCCGCCCACTTCACCGGCGCCGCGAAGTGGAAGACCACCATGATGACGGCCATCAGCCCCAGCGCCGCGTACAGGGTGCGGCGCGGTGCCCGGTCGGTCAGCGGCCCCGCGACGAGCGTGCCGAGCGTCATGCCGATGCCGAAGAGGGCGAGCACCCACGTCACGGACGACTCGGCCAGCCCGGTGACCTCCGTCATCATCGAGGCGAGGTAGCTGTAGACGGCGAAGACGCCGCCGAAGCCGAAGACGGCGGTCAGCAGCCCGAGGACGACCTGGCGGTTGCCCAGGGCACGCAGCTCGTGCCGGACCCCGCCCTGGTGCTCCAGAGGCAGGCGCGGCACCAGCAGGGCGAGGGAGACCATCGCGACCAGGCCGATGAGGGTGACGACCACGAAGGTGGCGCGCCAGCCCAGCTGCTGGCCCAGCGCGGTACCGCCGGGGACGCCGACGATGTTCGCGACGGTCAGCCCGAGGAACATCGTGGCCACGGCGCGGGCGGCCCGGCCCTCGCGCACCAGGCGCGCGGCGACCACGGCGCCGACACCGAAGAAGGCGCCGTGCGGCAGCCCGGCCAGCACCCGCCCCGCCAGCAGGGTGCCGAAGCCGGGCGCGAGGGCCGAGGCGAGGTTGCCGAGCGTGAACAGGGCCATCAACAGCAGCAGCATCAGCTTGCGCGGGACGCGCGCGCCGACGGCGGTGAGCAGCGGGGCGCCGAGGACGACGCCGAGCGCGTAGGCGGAGACCAGGTAACCGGCGGTCGGTACGGACGTGCCGAGATCGTCGGCGACGTTCGGCAGCAGGCCCATCATCACGAACTCGGTGGTGCCGATCCCGAAGGCGCCCACAGCGAGTGCGAGCAGAGCCAGAGGCATGCGGTAAGAACCTTTCGGGAGAATTTCGAGCTATGTCGAGCTAGACGGAACGATCAGGGGGTGCGCGGGCACGCGCGAGCCAGGCAGGGCGGCGCGGCGCTGGGCGCCCTGCGGGGTGTGCCGGCACTGAATGTTTTGCCGAAGAACAAAGTCTCGCAGCCAGATGTTCCGCGGCGCAAAACACGGCGTTAAGGGCAGGCGAAACCGGCCGCGGCCCCTGCCCGGCGCCCTCCTGTCGCGAGCGCACTGTCGCGAGCGCGCTGTCGCGAACGCGTGCACGCGGGGTGGGCGCCCGTGCTCACCCGGCGAGGTTCAGCTTCGCCCCGATCGGCAGGTGATCGCTGCCGGTGGACGGCAGGGTCCACGCGGAGACCGGATCCGGGCCCTTGACCATGATCTGGTCGATCCGCGCCATCGGGAACGAGGCGGGCCAGCTGAAGCCGAACCCGTCGCCCGCCGCGCCCTGCGCGGAGCGCAGCTGCGAGGTGATGGGGGCGAGCGCACGGTCGTTCATGGTGCCGTTCAGGTCGCCGAGGAGGACCACGTTGTCCGCCGGGTCGTCGGAGAGCGCGTCACCGAGCGCGTTGGCGCTGCCGTCCCGCTGCCCGGCCGTGAAGCCCGCGCGGAACTGCACGCGCACGGACGGCAGATGCGCCGCGTAGACGGCCACGTCCCCCTTGGGCGTCTTGACGGTGGCGCGCATGGCACGGGGCCAGCCCATCTTGAGGTCGATGGGCCGGGTGTCGGTCAGCGGGTACTTGCTCCAGATCCCGACCGTGCCGGTGAGCTTGTGGTACGGGTGGGACTTGTCCAGGCCCTCCTCGTACGAGGCGGCCTGCGTGCGGGAGACCTCCTCCAGCGCGATGACGTCCGCGCCGGAGGCGGCCAGCTTCCTGGCCGTGCCCCGGGGATCGGGGTTGTCCGCGTTGACGTTGTGGGTGACGACCGTCAGATCACCCGCCGCGCTGGTCGACTTGTCACCGAAGACGCCGCCGAACAGGTTCAGCCACACGAGCGAGGGCAGCACCAGGGCGAGCAGCGCGGTGGCCGATCGGCGCAGCACCCCCACGATGAGCAGCACGGCGATTCCCAGGCCGCCCCAGGGCAGGAACGTCTCCCACAGCGAACCGATGTTGCCGATGGAGTTGGGGATCTCCGCGTGCAGGAGGAACACCAGGGCGAGGACGACCGCGAGCGCCGCCGGCACCCAGCCGCGCCGCCACTTGCCCGGTCCCGACCAGCCGGGAAAGCCCCGGCCCTGGCGGCCGTCCGGCCGCCGTGCGAGCCGGGAGAACAGTCCCGCCCGCCGGTCGCCTTCCTCGCTGTGCGTGGCCTCCGACGTGTACGCGCGCGCCATCCGCCGTCCTCACTTGCCTGTGCTGGTGCCCGATGAACGATAGGTGATGCCGGTTCTCGACCAGTTAAACGCTTCGGTCCAACTGCTGTTTTCGCCCAGAAACCGGTGGGGTCGCCCGGAACCCGGTGGGTTGGGTGGAGAGTCTGCTGGGAGGACGAGGGGAGGGGCCTGCCGGGTTCCGGCTGGTCGAGGCGGTTTCGCGGCTGTGACACAACGCCCGTCCCACCGACTGCGCATGCAGAAAGGTACACGGCTGCGCACGCGGAGCGCACCCGGCTCCGCACGCAGAGCGTACGCGGCCGCACACGCAGAGCGCATCCGGCCGCACACGCAGAGCGTACGCGGCTGCGCGCGCAGGGGCAGACGGCCTGAGCCCCCGGTCCGCCGAGGTGGCGCACCCCTACCGGGGCCGCCGGGTGCGTGCCAGCATGGGCCCTGATCCGGAGACGCCGTCAGGGCGCTTCGAGACGACATTTTGGAGACAGAGCCATGCCACAAACGCTCTACGGGGGAACCCGGAATCGCCGTGTGACCGTGCGCGACCTCGCACTCGCCAAGGAGCGGGGCGAGAGGTGGCCGATGCTCACCGCGTACGACGCGATGACCGCCTCGGTCCTCGACGAGGCCGGCATCCCCGTGCTGCTCGTCGGCGACTCGGCCGGCAACTGCCACCTCGGCTACGAGACGACCGTCCCCGTCACCCTCGACCAGATGACCCTGCTGACCGCCGCCGTCGTCCGCGGCACCAGCCGGGCCCTCGTCGTCGCCGACCTGCCGTTCGGCTCGTACCAGGAGGGCGAGGTCCAAGCCCTGCGCAGCGCCACCCGGCTGGTCAAGGAAGCCGGGGCAGGCGCCGTGAAGCTGGAGGGCGGCGAGCGCTCCGCCGACCAGATCGGGCTCCTCGTGCGCTCCGGCATCCCCGTGATGGCGCACATCGGACTGACCCCCCAGTCCGTGCACGCCATGGGCTACCGGGTACAGGGCCGCGGCGAGGAGGCGGCGGACCAGCTGATGCGGGACGCCAAGGCCGTCCAGGACGCCGGGGCCTTCGCCGTCGTCCTGGAGATGGTGCCCGCGTCCGTCGCCGCACAGGTCACCCGGGCGTTGCAGGTGCCCACCGTCGGCATCGGCGCGGGGGCCGACTGCGACGCGCAGGTCCTGGTGTGGACCGACATGGCAGGTCTCACGCCCGGCAAGCTGCCCCGCTTCGTGAAGCGGTACGCCGACGTGCGGGGCGCGCTCAGCGACGCCGCGCGCGCCTACGCCGAGGACGTCGTCTCCGGGGCGTTCCCGGCAGCCGAGCACTCCTACGAGTGACCCTTCAACCCCGCCGTCTCCCGCCCGTCCGCCGCCTCCCGGTGGCGGGCGGGCGGCAACCGACAGCGCCCCGGGCCGGGCTGTCGGCGGCGTGTCGGTGGTTTGTCGGTGGCACCTGGCATCTTGACAGGCATGACGAGCGAGAAGACGACGAACGCGGTCGAGGTCCGCGGACTGGTCAAGCACTTCGGGGAGACGAAGGCCGTCGACGGGATCAACCTCGACGTGCGCGAGGGCACGGTCATGGGTGTCCTCGGCCCGAACGGGGCGGGCAAGACGACGCTGGTGCGGATGCTGTCCACGCTGTTGCCGCCGGACGCCGGCACGGCGGTGGTCGCGGGGTACGACGTGGTGCGCCAGCCCCGCCAACTGCGCCGCACGATCGGCCTCACCGGGCAGTACGCCTCGGTGGACGAGAAGCTGTCGGGTTGGGAGAACCTCTACATGATCGGGCGCCTGCTCGATCTGCCCCGCTCCGAGGCGCGTAAGCGCGCCGACGAGCTGCTGGAGCGGTTCTCCCTCACCGAGGCGGCCCGGCGCCCGGCGAGCAAGTACAGCGGCGGCATGCGCCGCAGGCTCGACCTGGCCGCTTCCATGATCGGCCGCCCGAAGGTGCTCTACCTCGACGAGCCCACCACCGGGCTGGACCCGCGCACCCGTAACGAGGTGTGGGAAGAGGTGCAGAACATCGTGGCCGAGGGCAACACGGTGCTGCTCACGACGCAGTACATGGAGGAGGCCGAGCAGCTCGCCAGCGAGCTGACGGTGGTCGACCGCGGCCGGGTCATCGCCGAGGGCCGGGTGCCCGAGCTGAAGGCGAAGGTGGGCGGCCGCACGCTGGAGATCCGTCCCGGCGACCCGGGCGAGCTGACGCGGATGGTCGGCGCCCTCGCGCAGGCGGGTCTGGACGGGGTGGCGGGTGCCACGGCCGACGAGGCCCAGGGCGTGGTGAGCGTCCCGATCGTCAGCGACGAACAGCTGACCGCCGTGGTGGGGCTGCTGGGGGCGCGCGGTTTCGCGCTCGCCGACATCGCCACCCACCTGCCCAGCCTGGACGAGGTGTTCCTGGCGCTCACCGGCCAGAAGGCCACCCACAAGGACGACGAGAACGCACTCGAGGAGGTCGCGGCGTGAGTACCGCCACCATCAAGGCCCCCGCGTCGGGGAAGACCCCGCCGGCGCCGGGCGAGGGTCAGGCGCCAATGAAGCCGGGAGCGGACGACGGACGGATCGGGCTGCGCGCCAATCTGCGGCACATCGGCGCGCTCGTGCGCCGGTGCGCCCTGCAGATCAAGCAGGACCCGGAGTCGATGATGGACGCCCTGCTGATGCCCATCGTCTTCACACTGCTGTTCGTCTACGTCTTCGGCGGCGCGATCGGCGGCGGAGGCGGCGGCGCCAGCAGGGACCAGTACGTGCAGTATCTGATCCCCGGGATGATGGGCATGATGAGCATGTCCATCGCGATGGCGGTGGGCACGGGCATCAACGAGGACTTCCGCAAGGGCGTGATGGACCGCTTCCGGTCCATGCCGATCGCCCGCTCCTCCGTGCTGATAGCCAAGTCGCTGGTCGAGGTCGGCCGCATGCTGGTGGCCATCGTCGTGCTGCTGGCCGTGGGCCTGCTGTGCGGGTTCGACCTGAACGGCCACTGGCTGGGGATGCTGGGGGCCGTCGGCCTGACGGCGCTGTTCGGCGCGTCCCTGCTGTGGATCTTCATTCTGGTCGGGCTGTCGATGGAGACGGCGCAGGCCGTCCAGGGCATCTCGTTCCTGGTGCTGATGCCGTTGCAGTTCGGCTCCTCGGTGTTCGTCTCGACGGACACGATGCCCGGCTGGCTTGAGGCGTTCACCAAGGTCAACCCGCTGACACACGTCGCCGACTCCGCCCGCGGGCTGATGCTGGGCCAGGGCGCGGTGGCCGGCCCCGTGATGTGGACGGTGATCTGGGCGGTGGGGCTCACCGTCGTCACGGCACCGTTCGCCATCGCGAAGTTCCGGAAGAAGGTCTGAGGCGGTGCCTGGCGGCGCCCTCCGTCAGGCACCCGCCCGTGCTCAGGCCCCCTGGACCAGGGCGACGGCCTCCTCGATGGTGAGGCCGCCGCCCTCGCTGTGGGCCTCGGCGTACGCACGAGGCGACAGCACGGCGCGCACCGCCTCCTCGGCGGCCTGGCGCGCCTCGCGCTCGACCGGCGGAAGAAAGGGCCCGCTCGGCCGGGTGGTCAGCGTGTCGGCGGCACCCAGCAGCCGCCCCGCCTCGGCTCCCCGCCCGAGCGCGGCCAGCGCCCGTACGGCCGTGACGAGCTGACTTTGGGTCAGCTGCGGACTGACCACGTCCGCCATCGCCTCGCGGGTCCTGCCGATGGACACCCGGAGCTTGGCCAGCGCCTCGCCTGGCCTCCCCGCCACGACGTGCGACCAGGCGAGCATGCCCTGCACCATCCCCGCGAAGAGCTGCGGCACCCTGTCGGCGAACTCCCGCTCCAGCGGCTCCAGCAGCGCTCGGCCCGCGTCCGGCTCTCCCGTGCGGATCAGGTGGGCCGCCAGCTGGATCGACGCGAAGTTGGGACCGTCCCCTCCGGCGCGCTCGGCCTCCTCGGTCGCCTCCCGCATCAGATGGTTGCCCTCGGCGACCGACTCCGGGTCCGCCAGCTCCACGAGCACGGAGCCGAGCCGGGACTTCAGCCGCGGCACCTGGCTGTGCGCGCCCAGCTCCTGGGCGCGGGCGATGGCCAGTCTGCAGTCGGCCGCCGCGCGCGCGAACTCGCCGCGCGCGCTGAGCGCTTCACACCGGCCCGCGAGCGCTTCGGCTTCTCCCCAGGCGTCCCCGAGCCTGCGGAAGATCTCCAGGCTCTCGTCCGCGTCGACGCCGGTCTGGTCCCACGCGTCGGGGACGTCCGCTCCGATCTTGGAGCGCAACTGGAGCGCGAAGCCCAGCTCCCACTCGTAGCCCAGGTCGCGGCAGCCCTGGACCTGTGCGTCGGTCAGGTCGTGGAGGGCGTCGTAGTTGCCGCTGTGGAGCCAGGCGAACATCCACATGCAGCCGGGGATACGGCAGACCTGGGGCATCCCGGGGGTGTAGGAGCGCATGACGGTGGCCAGTTCGGCCTGCCGCTCGGGGCTCCGCAACCGCTCGACGTCCTCCTCGGCGTCGGCCAGGACCATCAGCCGCACCCCGCGTCTGGCCTCCCACAACTGTTCCTCGCTCATGGGCGGCGGGTGGTGGGTGGCCGACTCGTACAGCGGCGGCACCGGGCGCTGCTCCGCGAAGGGCGCGGGTCCCAGACGCAGGGCCGCCTCACCCCAGACGAGGGCGTCGGCGCGGTGCCCGCGCAGCTGCCAGAACCAGCCCATGGACAGGACCAGGCACAGCGCCTCCTGCTCCTCGCCCGCGGCGACGGCACGGCGCAGCGCGGTGCGGATGTTGTCGTGCTCGCGCTCCAGCCGGTCCAGCCAGACGGCCTGCCGGGGCCCGCGCAGCAGCGGGTCCGCGGTGCGGGCCAGCTCGCGGTAGGCGACCAGGTGGCGGGCCTCGGCACGCTCCCGCTCGCCGGGCAGCGCGTCGAGCTTCTCGGCGGCGTACTCCGCGACGGTCTCCAGCAGCCGGTAGCGCATCCCGGCCGTGCGGCCGTCGCCGGGCTCGGCCACCACCAACGACTTGTCGACAAGGGAACTCAGGAGCGCGGTGGTGTCGACAAAGCCGGCGCCCGCGTCGCCCTCCCCCGCTGCCGCGCACACCTCCTCGACCTGCTCCAGCCCGCAGCCGCCTGCGAAGACCGACAGCCGCAGCAGCACCGTGCGCTCCGGCTCCTCCAGCAGCTCCCACGACCAGTCGACGACCGCCCGCAGGGTCTGCTGCCGTGCACGTACGGTACGGCTGCCGCTGGTCAGCAGCCGGAACCGGTCATCGAGGCGCCGGGCGAGCTGCCCGGGGGTGAGCGAGCGCAGCCTGGCCGCTGCCAGCTCGATCGCCAGCGGCAGCCCGTCGAGGCGGTGGCAGATCTCCGCGCACGCCTCGGGGTCCTCGTCCGTGCGGAACCCCGCACGTGCGCGGGCGCCCCGGTCGGCCAGCAGCCGCAGCGCGACGGGCTCGGGCAGCGGACCCACGGGCCGCACCGACTCCCCTGGTACGCCCAGCGGTTCGCGGCTGGTGGCGAGGACGGTCACCCCTGGGCACTCCACGAGCAGCGTCTCGACGACTCGCGCGGCCGCGTCGATGACGTGCTCGCAGTTGTCCAGCACCAGCAGCATGCGGCGCGCCGCGCAGTGCTCGACGAGCTGGGCCACCGGGTCGCCGGCCGTGGGGTCACTCGCCGCGTGCAGGCTCTCCGCGGTGGAGCCGATCAGCAGGGTCTCCCGGCCGCCGAGCGCGGTCAGGACGGCCTCGGCGACCTCGGCGGGCCCGGTCCGCCCCCGTACGGACGCCAGTTCGGCCACCCACACGCCGTCCTTCCACGCGCCGTCCTGGCAAGCGGGGCCGCCATGCTCCGCACCGGTGCGCGCCGCCGTCTCCAGCGACAGACGGGTCTTCCCGGCGCCGCCGGGCCCGGTGAGCGTCACCAGCCGCGCGCCGCCGAGCTCCTTGCCGAGCGCGCCGATCTCCTCCTCCCGCCCGACGAAGGAGGTCAGCCCGGCCCGCAGGTTGCCGACGGGCCGGACGGCGCCGGCGCGCGCGGAGGACGGAGACGGCGCGGAAGACGGGGACGGCGGGCGGGGAGGGGAGAGCGGGGAGGGCGACTGCGGCACGGGGTCGTCGGCGGCCAGCAACCTCGCGTGCAGCGCGCGGAGTTCGGCGCCGGGGTCGGCGCCCAGACGGTCGGCGATCCTGGCGCGGACGGTCTCGTACGCGGCCAGCGCCTCGGCGGTGCGGCCCGCTCCGTGCAAGGCGCGCACCAACACGGCCTGGAGGGACTCGTCGAGGGGGTGCGCGGCGGCCAGCTCGCGCGCACCGGGCAGCACCGCCTCGGCACGGCCGAGGGCGAGCGCGGCCCGCATCCCGTCGCGGCGCGCGGTCAGTTCGCGGTCCGCCGCCCGCACCGCGGCGGGCCCGCCCCCGTCGGGCAGGTCGGCCAGCGCGGGGCCCCGGCACAGCGCGAGGGCGTCGTCGAGCAACGCCGTGGCCTTGACCGGATCACCGTCCGCGAGCGCCTTCGCGCCCTCGTCGGCCAGCCGTTCGAACCGGAAGAGATCGATGTCGTCGCGCGCCACCGCCAGCCGGTAGCCGCCCTCCACCGAGGCGAGGGCGTCCCGGCCCAACGCCCTGCGCGCCCTGCCCACCAGCGCCTGTACGGCGGCCGTCTCGTCCGCGGGCGCGTCCTCGTCCTGAGCCCACACGGCGGCGGCCAGTTGCCCGGTCCGTACGGCGCGTCCTCCACCCAGGGCCAGCGCGGTCAGCAGCGCACGCAGCCGCGCCCCGCCGACCGGCACGGCCGTGCCGTCCTCGCGGAGAACCTGCGTGGTACCCAGAACGCGGTAGCGGTAGCGCACCCCCACATACTGCCACCGGGCGGGCGGGGCTCCGGCGGCAGCCGTGTGCCTGGCACACCGGGCTCCTCTCGGCCCCTTCCCGAGGGACGCGCCTCGCCCCGGGAGCCTGTGCCACCGCGGCGGCCCGGCGAGGTCGTACGGGCGGTTTTGCCTGGTGTGCGGCAGGGCACTCGGCGGTCGGCACAGGCACGCGCACCGTCAGCGGAGGTACCCCGGATGCCCGCTCGCGAGGAGCTGCCCTCGACGCTCCGCCGTTCTCCCGACAGCGCCCGGCGCACCTGGTCGAAGGCGCACGACTCGGCCGTCAAGGAGTACGGCGAGGGGCGGCGCGCCCACCAGACGGCGTACGGCGCGCTGAAACACACGCACGAGAAGGTCGGCGACCACTGGGAGCGCAAGAAGGGCGCCCGCAAGGGGCCGTCCGACCCGCAGTCCGCACTCCCGCGCGGCCGGGGCGGACGCAGCGGACAGGGCGTGGACGAGGGCGCACCGAAACAGCACTTGTACGACGTGGCCAAGCGGCTTGGCGTGGAGGGCCGGTCGCGGATGACGAAGCCGGAGCTGGAAGAGGCCATCCGCAAGGCCAACCGGTCCAGGACACGGCAGGCCCGGTCGGGCTGAGCGCGGCAGCGGTGCCAGCACCGCGACGGCTGCCGTCGCCACAGCGGCGCGGGCCGCTTGCCGCGGCCCGCGGGCGTGGCGCCCGCGGGTGCGGCAAGCGGCCTGGGGCGTCCGGCCTGGGGCGACCGGGCCGCGTCGACCGGTGCACGTCGACCGGGTTGCGGCAGGCGGTCTGTTCAGGCGGTCTGCGGCAGGCGGCTTACCGTCGAGGCGCCGTCTCAGGCGCGGTGGCAGCTGGCTCCGCGCACCCACTTGGGCAGATTCGCGTAACCGGAGACGTGCCCCCGCTTGCTCGTGCAGACCACCCGGTAGTGCGTGCGGCGGCTCTCGATGACGAAAGCGTCGCGGACGTGGCCGTGGCGAGGCGTACGCACCGCGCGGCAGTCGCCGCTGCCCACGCCCGCACCCCGGTCGTGCTCCACCCGGTCACACACGTAGCCGCGGTGCGGCAGGCGGCTGTCAGCGCCGGGCCCGTCGTCGGCCGCCGACGACGCCGCCGCCGGCAGTACGCCCACCAGAGAGGTCACCGCCGCCGCGACCACCGTCAGCGCCCGCGCGCGGCGCGCCGCCTTCCACTTCGTCATGGAACTGTCCTTTCGGCCTGCCCTGCCCGCTGCGCCACCCTGGCGCGCTTCGGGGCATGCGCGTCCCCGCGCGCTGCCGCGCGGGGCGCACATGTGAGAGGGCTGCGACATTCCCCCGCCGGGACGCCTCCTCCCACGGGTCACCCACCCGGCGAGCCGACACCACCCTCACGGCCCACCGAGGCGGCCGCACGGCGGCTCACGGCAGCGTCCGCGCCGCCGCCCGCGGCCGCCCGCCGCAGCGCGGCCAGTGCGGCCCGGATCGCCGGGCGGTGGGACACACCGGCGCGGGTGAGCGCGAACAGGTGGCGGGTGGGCGTCGGCTCCAGCCGGCGGACCACCACGCCCTCCGGCAGCGGGCCGCGCCCCAGGCGCGGCAGGAGCGCGATCCCCAGGCCCGCCGCCACGAGAGCGACCTGGGTCTCGAACTCGGCGACCTGGTAGGCGACGTCAGGCTCCTGTCCGGCGGCGCGCAGCGTCGTGTGGAGCCAGTCGTGGCAGACCGTGCCGGGAGGTTGGCACACCCAGCGCAGGCCCGCCAGGTCGGCGGTGACCAGCGCCCCGCGCCCGGCCGGCTCGGAGGCCGCTGGTTCGTACCCGGTCACCTCGTGCCCGGCCAGTTCGTGCCCGGCCGGGAGGAGGACGTCGCAGTGGTCGTCGCCCAGCGGTGTCCTGCGCACCCCCTCGGGCGCCGAGGCGGGCGCCACGTCCCAGTCGTGGGCGAGCGCGAGATCGATCTCGCCGCGGGCCACCAGGCCGACCGACAGATGCGGATCGACCTCCGACATCCGCACATCGAGAGCGGGATGGTCGGCACACAGTCGGGCCAGGACGCCGGGCATCAGGCCGCGCGCCCCGCTGGGGAAGGCCGCCAGCCGCAGCCGGCCCGCCGGGCGGCCCCTGCGCTCTTCCAGCGCCACCTCGGCCCGCTCGGCGAGAGCGAGCATCTCGCCCGCCGTGCGGACGAGCATCAGCGCGTCGTCGGTCAGGGCGATACCGCGGCCCTGCCTCTCCAGCAGCCGCGTGCCCGTCTCCCGCTCCAGCTTGGCGATCTGCTGCGAGACGGCCGACGGGGTGTACCCGAGGGCCTGCGCCGCGCCGCCGACCGAGCCGTGTGTCCGCACGGCGTGCAGCGCACGCAGCCGGGACAGATCGAGCATGACGCACCCTCCCGGGCTCCGACCGGCCTGTCGACCGGCCTGTCGACCGGCCTGTTGAGTACCGCTGGCTGTTTCAGTACCGCTGAGCGCCCCCGCCACCGCGGACCGTTCAGTACACGCGGACCGTTCAGCATTGCTGAATCCAACCATGCAGGAAGCCGTGCTGGTGCTGAACGGTCGGTGCGGTGACGATCGGATCATGCGCCTGTCTCCCCTCCACCTCGCCCTCGCCGTCCTGGTCGCCGCCCTGTGGGGCGTCAACTTCGTCGTCATCGAAGTCGGCCTGCGGCACTTCCCGCCGCTGCTGTTCTCCGCGCTGCGCTTCCTCCTCGCCGCCCTGCCCGCCGTCTTCTTCGTCCGCCGCCCCCGCGTCGCCCTGCGGTGGGTGATCGGCGTCGGGCTGTCGCTCGGAGTGGCGAAGTTCGGCCTGCTCTTCATCGGCATGGAAGGCGGCATGCCCGCCGGGCTGTCCTCCCTCGTCCTCCAGTCCCAGGCCGTCTTCACAGCCGTTCTCGCCGCCGCCACGCTGGGCGAACGACTGGGCCGCATCCGGCTGCTCGGCATGGCCGTCTCGCTCGCGGGCATCGTCGTCGCCGCCGTCGGCCAGGGCACCGCGGGACCGCTCGGCGCCTTCGCGCTCGTGGTCGCCGCCGCGTTCGCCTGGGGCGTGGCCAACGTGCTGACCCGCAAGGCCGCCCCCGAGGACGCGCTCTCCTGGATGGTGTGGGTCAGCCTCGTGCCGCCGCTGCCGCTGATCGCGCTCTCGCTGCTGTTCGAGGGGCCCTGGGCCGATCTGGCCGCCCTGCGCTCGCTGGATGCGTCAGGGCTGGCCGCCCTCGGCTTCGTCGCCTGGGCCGCCACCCTGTTCGGCTTCGGCGCCTGGGGCCACCTGCTGCGCCGCTACGACGCCTCCGCGGTCGCCCCCTTCTCCCTCCTGGTCCCCGTGTTCGGCATGACCTCCGCCGCCCTGCTGCTGCACGAGGGCATCTCCCTCGCCGACACCGCAGCGGCGGCCCTCCTGATCGGCGGCGTCGTCCTGGTCTCCCTCACCCCGGGCGAGCGGCACACGCACCTCCCGGACGAGCGCGGCACGGACGCCACGGGCGAACGCGGCACGGACACGACGGGCGCGGCCCACCCGCACGGCGAGAACGGCCCGGTCCGCGCGTAGGAGCGGCACGCGGAGCGACGCGGGGAGAGGCACTCGCGGGCTCCGGGCCCCGGCGTCGCGCGGAAGGCGCCGCGCGCGGGGTTCGCGGGGCCCGCGTCCTGCCGGTACGGTCAGGGCCCATGACCAGCGCAGCTTCCCATCCGGAACACCACCGGATCAGCCCGGTCTTCCTCGGGCTCGTCGCGATCATGGCGGTCTCCGGCTGGGCCGTCTGGTACGGCTGGGCGGACGTGACGGGTGTCTCCGTCTTCTTCTTCGTCGTCGCCGGATGGATCGTCTCCCTGTGCCTCCACGAGTACGCGCACGCGCGCTCCGCACTCGGCGCGGGAGACGTGTCGGTCGGCGCGAAGGGCTACCTGACCCTCAACCCGCTGCGCTACACCCACGCGCTGCTCAGCATCGTGCTGCCCGTGATTTTCGTGATCCTCGGCGGCATCGGGCTCCCCGGCGGGGCGGTCTACATCGAACGCGGCCGCATCACCGGACGCTGGAAGCACAGCCTCATCTCCGCCTCGGGCCCGGCCGCCAACGCCCTGTTCGCCGGGGTGCTCACCGCGCCGTTCTGGCTGCACGGCGTGCACGACGTGCCCGTCGCGTTCCGCAGCGCCCTCGCGTTCCTCGCCCTGCTCCAGGTGACGGCCGCGCTGCTGAACCTGCTGCCCGTGCCGGGGCTGGACGGCTACGGGGTCATCGAACCCTGGCTCTCCCCCGCCGCCCGCAGGCAGGCCGAGCCCTTCGCGCCCTTCGGGCTCCTCATCGTCTTCGGATGCCTGTGGATTCCCCAGGTCAACGAGGTCTTCTGGGACGTCGTCGACACCATCCTGCGCGGCATGGGCGTCTCCGAGCTGGAGACCTACCTCGGCCTGGAGTACTTCCGCTTCTGGCAGGGCGAACCCCAGAACGTACTGCTCCCCTAGGTCCCCCGGGTCCCCTGGGTCCCCTGGGCCTCAGGCACCCTGGGCCTTCCGCCGGCCCGTCCTCAGCCGGCGCTCTTTGTCGGCGCGGACGACGGCCGGCGGCGGTGGTAGTACCAGGCCATGTTGGAGGTCAGACCGGCCACCAGCACCCACAGCACGCCGAACCACTTGCCGTTCGCGAACGAGACCACGGCGGCGACGACGGCCAGCAGGCACAGAACGGTCGCGTAGAGGGCGAGGCCCCTGGGGGCACGGCGGGCTGGGGCTGACATGGCGCGGGCTCCAATGCGAGACGGGTGTGCGCCCGCCATTCTCCCTCACCCCTCACGGCGGGCCAGCCGCCGCCCGTACACCACGTCCACCAGGGCCACCACCAGCGCGGCCGCGACGAAGCACAGCGCCGTGAGCAGCCCGTAGTCCAGCGCCGTCGCCCAGTTGCGGCTGCTGGCGAGCCAGGCGAAGAAGACCGCACCGACAGCGGCGATCCCGGCGGCGGAGCCGATCCGCTGACCGGTCTGGATGACGCCTCCCGCGGCACCCCCCTGCGCGACGGGCACCGACTGCAGGGCGAGCGTCTGGTTCGGGGAGATCACCAGCCCCGAGCCGAACCCGGCACACAGCATCGGCCCCACCAGAGCCCAGCCGACGGCGCTGTTCTGCACCTCGTGCACGGCGAGGCTCGCGCCCCCGAGCCCCAGCAGCACCAGGACGAGACCGGCGGCGATCAAAGGACGCCCGACACGGGTGATGAAACGACCCCCGACAGCGGCCGAAACCGCGGAGCCGACAGCGAACGGCGTCAGCGTCAGCCCCGCCTGGAGGGCGCTGTAGCGCATCCCGTTCTGCAGGAAGAGCGTGAAGATGAAGAAGATCGTCGTGAAGCCGGCGAAGTAGAGCAGCCCCAGCAGCGCGCCCAGCGAGTACGACCGCTCGCTGAACAGCCGCAGGTCCACCAGAGGCGCCTTGCCGCGCCGCGGATACCTGCGCTCCCACCACAGGAACGCCACGGCGAGCAGGATGCCCAGCGGGACGAGCAGCCACTTGCTCTGACCGTGCCACTGCCGCTCCTGCACCAGCGGCAGCATCACGGCGATCACCCCGGCCCCCAGCAGCAGGACGCCGACCGGATCGAGCGACTGCCGGTGCGCCATGTCGCGCTCCGCGCACGCGGGCGGCACCAGGCGCAGGGCCAGGAGAAAGGCCACCACCCCGATGGGCAGATTGACGAAGAAGACCCACCGCCAGCCCTCGGACGCGCCGAAAGCCTGGATCAGCAGCCCGCCCAGCAGCGGCCCGACAGCCGTCGACAGACCGATCGTGGAGCCCAGCAGCCCGAACGCCCTGCCGCGCTCGGCCCCCCGGAAGAGCTGCTGGATCATGCCGGAGATCTGCGGCATGATCAGGCCGCCCCCGACGCCCTGGCTCAGCCGCGCGATCACCAGCCACGTGGGCCCCTGCGCGAAACCGCAGGCCATCGACGCGGCGGTGAACAGGACGAGCCCGCCGAGGAAGGCCGTACGGCGGCCCAGCGCGTCACCGATCCGCCCCGAGGGCACCAGCACGAGACCGAAGGTCAGCGCGTACCCCGACACCACCCACGAGAGGGCGGACTCGGAAGCCCCGAGCCCCTGCTCGATCGCGGGAAGCGCGACGTTCACGATCGAGACGTCCAGCAGCGACATGAAGCCGACCAGCAGGCACACCGACAGCGCCTTCCAGCGCCGTGGGTCAGGCGTGTACGCCTCGTCACCCGCACCGTGAGCGCCGCGTGCGCCGCCTGCCCCGTTCGCGCCGTCACCGTTCGCCGTCGTCCCGCTCGCCCCGGTCCGCCCGGTGGCGGGCGCCGGCTCCTGTCCCATCCGTGCCTCCTGGCGGGCGCGCACGCCCCTGTGGCCGGTTCACCGCTCACCCCATCATGGGCGGGGCACGCGTGACCCGCATGTCCGACGACAGCGGGTTCCCGCACCCCCGCGGCTGATACGTGCTGCCGTGCGGGCCCGTGCGGGCCCGTGCGGGGCGGGGCCGTGCGGGAGCCCGGGTCCTGCCTCCGCCGGAGGCGATCCCCACGAGGGCGATCCGGACGAGGGGCCTCAGCTGTGTGTCTGGTGAGCCTGGTGGGTCAGGCGGGCCTGGTGGGCCAGGTTCCGCGTCAGGGCGCCGACCCGGTGGCGGGACAACCGGGTCCTGCCGTCGTCGCCGACCGTGACCACCAGGGCCATGTCCCCGCCGCCGGCCACCGGAAGCCGGACAGCGGCGACGTTGCCGCCGGGCACGACAAGCGGAGCGTCGCCGGGCTCGGCCTCGTGGACCTCCTCCGCGTACCGGCGCAGCACGTCCCGCCCCATCCGGGCGTCGTGCTGGATCTGCGGCAACATGACGTCGACCGCGTACCCCCGGGCCACGCCCACCGTGAACAGGCGGGCCCGCTCGGCGCCGACGCGGTAGCCGCAGCCGACGAGTGCGCCGTCCGCCCGCGCCAGCGGGGTATCGAGGTCGTCGGGCAACTCGCCGTCCACGGACCCCGACTCGACGCGATCGGCCTCCACGCCGGCGGCACGCAGCGCGGCAGGCACGTCGTAGGGCACGGGACAGCTGGTACCGGGCTCGGCCGCCAGCTTCCGCAGGGCGCCGACGCTCAGCGGCGACCGGGCCGGCTTCCTCTCCTCGCCGCCCCCATGCTCGTCCTTCGCACCGCCGTAACCCGAGCACGCCGCGAGGACGGCCGCCACCACGGCGGCGACCGTCAGACCGCCGCCGGGGATTCTGCGCTTCCCCACCCCACCCGCACCCGCACCCATGCCCGCGCCCGTATTCGTATCTGTGTCCGTACTCCCCGCCGTCGTTGCGTGCGCGGCGGCTCAGATGTCGGTGAGACGGACGCCCGCGTGCGCCTTGTAGCGGCGGTTGACGGAGATGAGGTTGGCCACCAGCGACTCGACCTGGTGAGCGTTGCGAAGCCGGCCCGCGAAGACGCCCCGCATCCCGGGGATACGGGCGGCGAGCGCCTGCACGATCTCGCAGTCCGCGCGCTTCTCGCCCAGCACCATCACGTCCGTGGCGATCTCCTCGACCTCCGGATCGGAGAGCAGCACCGCGGACAGGTGGTGGAAGGCCGCGGTGACCCGCGACTCCGGCAGCAGCGCCGCGGCCTGCTCGGCCGCACTGCCCTCCTCCGGGACCAGCGCGTAGGCGCCCTTCTTGTCGAAGCCGAGGGGGTTCACGCAGTCCACGACCAGCTTGCCGCGCAGCTCCTCGCGCAGCGACTCGATGGTCTTGGCGTGGCCCTCCCACGGGACGGCGACGATGACGATGTCGGAGCGGCGCGCGCACTCGGCGTTGTCGGCACCCTCGACGCCGTGCCCGATCTCCCCGGCCGCCTGCCGGGCCCGCTCCGCGGCCCGCGAGCCGACGGTGACGGCCATGCCGCCCCGGGCCAGCCGGTACGCCAGCCCCCGCCCCTGGTCCCCGGTCCCGCCGAGCACCCCGACGGTCATCCCGGACACATCAGGCAGGTCCCACGGGTCCTTCTTCGGTGCGGTGTTGCCGGCGGCGTCAGAGGCAGCTGCATTCATACGCCGCATACTGCCACCTTCCGCGCCGCGCGCGGCCGACAGCCACCGTGAAGGTGATCACGCCCCCACCTGCCCCTCACCCGTCCGCGCACGACAGCTCCGTCACGGCCCCGGACGATACGAGGTCGCCGCGTGGGGAAGGGGGCCGTCGTGGGGGTCGACTGTGCGCGGTAACTTCCCGGGTCCGTCGGCGGGCTCGTGTCCATGACGGCTTCTTGTCCCCAGACAGGCAGATCTCGGATCGGTCGGACGGGCGGCATACTCTGAGCCTCGTCCGCACTGCCTGGGAGAGTCATGACAAGTAGGTTCACCGAGTTGGCCGTTGACTGCCAGGATCCGGAGAGGCTCGCGGCCTTCTGGTGCGAAGTCCTGGACTTCAAGGTGATCGACCGGAGCGAGGGCAAGGTCGAGATCGGCTCCTGGGGACCGACCGTCGAGGACGTCCTGGCCCGCCAGATGCCGCCCACCCTGCTGTTCATTCAGGTGCCCGAGGGCAAGACCGTGAAGAACCGGCTTCACCTCGATGTCAGCCCGATCGACGGCAGCACCGAGGACGAGGTGACCAGACTGCTCGGCCTCGGCGCCACCAGGACGGACGTGGGCCAGGGCCCAGACCGGAACTGGGTGGTCATGGCAGATCCCGAGGGCAACGAGTTCGACGTCCTTCGCACGCTGGCACCGCAGAACTAGGCCACAATCGGACCCGCACCCGTCAGAGACCGCCCCTGTCGGGTTGCCGAGAACCCCTTATTCTCCCGAGACGTATGCCGTGCGTATGCCGTCGACCTCTAGTAACACCCCTGCGAGGGTGCCATTTTGCTTCCCAGGTTCACGTAGTGATCGTCACGGGTGGCCGTCTAGGCGGACCCGAACAGCGGAGCGTAATTCCTCTTCGGCATCCCCGAACCGCACAGCCGGAAAGGACAGACAGGTCCACAAGGCAGCGCATGGTCACTGCCCCTCGCAGTGGAACTCGCTTGCCACCTCGGTCATGGCAGATTGGGCCAGATCACCAAACACTTTTCGGGAACGGTCGGGATCGTCAGTGAGCGGGGTGTCATTAGCGTGGACATCGAGGATGAACCTGGTGAAATCAGCGTGCAGGCCACCTTCGGGGCGTGAACAATCCACAGCAGCGACGGCGCCGCCAGACCAGGTGGCCACATCGTAGCGGCCTGCGTATTCACGTGACGTGTTCCGAGCACCGTAGGACTCGATCACCTCAAAAGGAGTCGAGGGCTCTACCTCGTCTCCCTTTTTTACCCAGTTTCCGGACAGCGAAACGACAGGCAATCCATCGACCAGGTACGTGCACCCTTGGGCAGCCACCCGCAAACTCCCCAAGTCGTTCTGCTTGTCCTGTCGCGACAGTCTTTCACCCGGACCAAAAAGAGCAGAGTAACTCTTTTTCGGTAGATTCAGCCCGCAGAAGGTGTCAGGAACAGCGTATTCCCGCTCCGGCTGGTGAGCGCACGCGGAAACAAGCACGACGCAGCAGGCCAGAAGGGCGAACACTCGGATACATCGTCCACCGTGCGAAAACCGATTCATTGTCAGCCTACTCTGTGGGCTCGACAGTCGCGTGGCCGCGAGACGTTCCTGCGCCGTCCTGGAACCCGGCAATGGACTCCCTTCGCGCACCGGCAATCGCCCCTTCAAGGATTTCCGCTCTCAGGCCCGAGTCCCTGCCAAAGTCTTCAGCCCAGCCCCGGTAAAAATCCCTCACACTCTCCTGAGTGCTCGTGAAATTATATTTACTTTCCGCCTCGCCCTTCGCCGCCTCTTGGGGCAGGTCCCTCTTGATATGCTCCACAATCGCGGAAGACAGTTCCTCCTGAGCCCAACCAACCGGAGTTGACACAAGGGCCCCGCCCCCTCCGTCGCCTCCCAGGTTTCCGGTCCCGAGACCTACAAATCTGTTCACCCACTCGCTCGCTTCTTCCGCCTTCTCGTTGAAGTCCCTGGCCTCCGCGACCTTGTCGTCAAACAGCGCGTCCGCTCTAGCCTCACTGAGAACTCCGTTGACATATGCCCCGCCCGCTACGGCGTCGCCGACATAGTCGCGGACATCGCTGGCATCGGCTCCATGAGGGAGGTCGCGCATCACTGCCTGCAAGTGCTCCACTGTGTACATCTGCTGGGATGCCTGAACCACCCCGTACCCGTACGGGTCGCGTCCCACCTGGTTCAGGTACTCGTGAAGTGCGCCCACGTCGAAGTTCGCCGCGTGACCTCTTACGGGGAGGTCATCGTCACCGTACATCTCTCGCTGCACGTCGCCGGGGTAGTCGGCGATCATCTCGCCGAGCGTTCCGCGGAATCCGGTGAAGTCCTCTCCCTTGGCGAGCGGTGAGACTTCGCCGTCCCCGGCAGGACCGCCGAAAACCCGCACGGCTTCTTCCATGACACCGGCGTTCTCAGCCGAGTGCAGCGGAGCGTCCTTGGTCACCACGGCATCCGGGAGGCGTCCCGTGGCGCCGGCCTTCAGCGCGGCCTCGAAACCTTCCCGAGCGTCCTTGTCGAGTTTGCCGTGATCGTCGTAGCGACCGGTATCGACGATCTTCCAGTCCCGGTCGTGGACGAGGTACTCCATACGGTCGTTCTTGTCGACCTCGTCGTCACTCAGGTCTGCGTCGGAGGCGGGATCCAGGTAACCCGCGGCGGTCTCCGGGTCCTTCGACATGATCTTCAGAAGACCGTCATAGGGATCGTTCTCGAAGGTGCTGTTCCTCATCTCCGGAAGAAGACTTCCTTCGGAGACTCCCTTGTCGAATCCTCCGTGGTCCCAGATGTCGGAATCCTTTTCCTCTGCGGCACGGATGTCGTCGCCCAGGTCGTAGAGCATCTGCGGGGAGTAGCCGTCGCCGTGCTTCATGAGGGTGATCAGGCTCTGATAGCCGCGGCCATGGTAGGAACTGCCGCCGACACCACCGACGTCCCGCAACTCGTAGGACCACTCGTCGGCGCCCGCTTTTCGCATGCCCTCGCGCCACTTGTCGTAGAAGGCACCGTCCCGACTGGCGAGCCAGGCTGTGTACTTCTTGCCGTACTCCGGTGAACTCAGCTTGACCTTCTTGCCCTCCCCGTCGCGGAACACCGGGACTCTCGTC
The DNA here is from genome assembly GCF_022699385.1 of Streptomyces tubbatahanensis. Classification (NCBI taxonomy): domain Bacteria; kingdom Bacillati; phylum Actinomycetota; class Actinomycetes; order Kitasatosporales; family Streptomycetaceae; genus Streptomyces; species Streptomyces tubbatahanensis. The sequence continues at coordinate 2,219,864 of NZ_CP093846.1, forward strand.
GCCGAGGCGAGCGACGTGGCCAGCGATTTCTCCATGCCCAGGTAGACGCCCTGGTTGTCCTTGTCGACGCGGTAGGCCAACGCGTTCAGCTGGTTCGTCGCATCGATGAGCCCGTCGGGCTGCAGCGAGTTGAGCAGGGTGCGGCTGAACTGCTTGTCCTCGGGATCCGTGCGGAGAAGTACCTGCAGTTCGTGCCGTTCCGCGGGGCTCAGTCCGCCGTCCCCTTCGCGCGAGTCGAGGCGTTCGATCAGGTCGGCGGCGCGCTTGCCGGCGTACTTCTCGACATCCCCGGCGGCCGCGCTGTTGAACCCGCCGTCCTCGCCCTTGCCGTCCTTGTCCGTGGCGGCGGCCTTGAGGGTGAGCATGTTCTCGTAGTCCACGTCGTCGACGTGTTTGACCGCGTCCCTGATGCGGCCGTTCCACTTGGTTTCCTCGTCGGCGCGGCCGGGGTCGCGCAGCGCGCTCTGCGCCTCGCCGCTCGTCATGCCGCTGGTGTCGAGGTTGCACTTGCCGTACGCGTCGACCTTCATGCCGCCCTCGTGGACGGCTTGGTCGCGGACCTTCTTGAGGTGTTCGCGGGCGGCGGTGAGCCGGTGGTGGCAGTCGTCCAGCAGGTCCGCGATCTTTCCCGCCTGCTTCTTGGCCGCGGCGAACTCGTGCGCGGTGATCTTCGACGACTTCCAGAAGGCGTCCGCCGACTCTCCCGACCAGCCTTTGAGCTTCTTGCGGACGTTGCCGTGGTAGGCGTCGTGGAAGATGTCGCAGCGGTCCCTGAGGATGCGCCAGTTCTTGGCTGTTTCGGAGAGGGAGGAGAAGTCGGCGTTCATGATGTCGTGGTAGGTCAGTTCCACGTCGTCCGCCTCACAGGTCGTTGAGACGGCTGCCGTGCACCGGCTCGAGAGCCTCGTTGAGGCTGCGGACCCGGTCGGCCTCCGAGACTTCGAACGCGGTCTTGGTGCCGTACAGGGCGTTCATCTCGCCACGTAGGCGGTGGGAGATCTTCTGCCACGCCTCGCCCCAGCGTTCCAGGCAGAAGTCCAGGCCTTTGCGGGTGTCCCAGCCGCGCAGGACGCCGTGGGTCGTGTTGCTGCTGCCGAAGACGCTGGTCGAGGCGAGTGTCGCCTTGCCGCCCTCGTAGGTGGCCGCCGGGCCGAGGTCTTCCCTGATGAACTTGGCAGCGGCTGCCTTGTCTGAGGGCGTGACGACCAGGTCCGCCCTGCCTCCGCCCCCGGTCGGTGCCCTCTCGGCCCCGTTGAGTCGCATGGCGGTCTCACTCGCGCGGGACCATTCCTGTTCGAAGGACATGCCTTCCCCCCAGTCGTCGGCGAACTCGATCCCCCGTGTTCGCGCACCGCGGGGTGTGTCCACGTCGGTGCGTACCGTAACGAAGGGTGACCATACAGTCCCCCGGACACCCGGCGTCAACCGTTGCCGGCCGGTGCCTTACGGACTACGGGGCTCCGGTGCGGCCGGCCATGTGGCGTTGGCGGGCTGCCTCGTAGAGGACGGCCGTGGCGGCGTTGGCGGCGTTGAGGGAACTGGCGGCGCCGTGCATGGGGATGCGGGCGGTGCGGTGGCAGCGGTCGCGCCAGGCGTTGCTGAGGCCGGTCGTCTCGTTGCCGATCAGGAGGAGGGTCGGTCCTGTCAGGTCGGTGTCGTGGAGGAGGTCGTCGCCGGCTTCGTCGGTGCCGACGAGGGTGATGTCGTGGTCCGCCAGCCAGGCGTCGAGGTCGCGGGGCGAGGGGACGCGGACGGCGGGGAGGGAGAAGAGGGATCCGGTGGAGGCGCGGACGGACTTGGGGTCGTAGACGTCGGCGGCGTGGCCGGTGACGACGAGTCCGTCGGCACCGAAAGCGTCTGCTGAGCGGATGAGTGTGCCGATGTTGCCGGGGCTGGTGGGGCGGTCGAAGAGGACGCCGAGGAAGGAGGGGCCGACGGGGATGCGGGCCAGGTCGTCGTCGGGCATACGGGCCACGCCGACCAGTTCGGCGTCGCCCTCCTCGCGTTCGCTCAGTTCGGCGAGGAGCTCGGGGGCCATGGCGACGCGGTCGCCGGGCACGTCGGGCGCCTCCAGGAGAGAGCGCGCCCAGTCGGTGAGGCGGCGGCCCGCCGGGTGGAGGAGGGCGGTGAGCGGCCAGCCGTGTTCGACGGCCAGCGTGAGGGGGCGTACGCCCTGGACGAGGAACTCCCGGCCGCGTTGCCGCTTGGTGCGGTTGGCCAGGAGGGCGTGCCACTGCTGGAAACGGGCGTTACGGGTCGTGATCCGCACGGTGTGCATCCGGGGAGCGTAGCCGTCGGCCGGCGGCCCGAGCGGGCGGGCCTGCGCGGCCGGCGGTCCACGGTCCGCGGCCCGCCGGAGCGGGTGGGCGGGCGGAGCCGACCGCCCATGGCCCGCCCCGCGGCCAGCGGGCACAGCCGCCCAGCGGCGGCCCGATCACACAGACGGGCGTGGCCGTCGGCCGGCGGTCCGATCACGGGGGCGTGTGCAGTCGGCGCCCCGAGCGCATGCGCGGCCAGCGGCCGATGGCCCGAGCAGACGGGCGTGCGTGGCCAGCGGACGGCGGCCCGAGCAGGCCGACGTGCGCGGCCGTTGGCCGGTGGCCCGCCAAGGCGGGTGGGCAGGCGGAGCCGACCGCCCCTGGCCCACCCGCAACCAGCGAGCACAACCGCCCGGCGGCAGCCCGACCACGCGGGCGTGCGCGGCCGGCGGCCGGCGGCCCGCCGAGGCGGGCGGGCGGAGCCGACCGCCCCCGGCCCGCCCGCAACCAGCGGGCACAGCCACCCGGCGGCAGCCCGACCACACAGACGCGCATGGCCGTCGGCCAGCGACCCGACCACGCGGGCGTGCGCGGCTGGCGGCCGGCGACCCGACCACGCGAACGTGCGCGACTGGCGGCAGGTGGCCCGAGCAGGCCGGCGGGCGCGGCCGTTGGCCGGTGGCCCGCCGAGGCGGGCGGGCGGAGCCGTCCGCCCCTGGCCCACCCCGCAGCCAGCGAGCACAGCCGCCCAGCGGCAGCCCGACCACACAGACGCGCATGGCCGTCGACCGGCGACCCGACCATGCGAACGTGCGCGGCTGGCGGCCGGTGGCCCGGCGCGGCTGGCGGGCGGAGGCGGCCGCCCATGGGCCGCCCCGCGGCCAGCGGGCTCAGTCGGCCCGCGGCGGGTCGGCCACACGTGCCCACGACCGCTCATGTGGGGGCGCACAGGCAGGTGTGTGGGACAGGTCGGGAGGGGGTGGTCAGGTCGGTGTGGCGAGGGCTTCGATCGGGATGCGGCGGAAGGTGAGTGTCTCGTAGGCACTGTCCTCGCCCGTCTCGTAGAGGAGGCCGACGGTGTGGTCGTCCGCCCGTACGAGGTCGCTGTAGGCGGCCGGGCGCTTGTCCACGGTGTGGGCCTCGCGCCAAGTGGCGCCGCCGTCGGTGCTGGCGCGTACTGCCATGCGGTGGCGGGTGCGGGGGTTCGACGGTGCGGAGAAGAGGAGGAGGTCGGGGTCGCCCAGGTGCAGGACGCCGGCTTGGACGACGGGGGTGGTGAGGCCGTCCTGGGGGGCGAAGGGCGCGGTCAGTGTCGCGCCGCCGTCGGTGGAGCGGGCGTCGGCGCGGTGGGCGGGGAGGCTGGAGTCGTTGCGGGTGTTGAAGTAGACCGTGCCGTCGGGCAGTTCGGCCGCGGTGGTCTCGTTGACGTTGATGCGGCCGTCGGGGTCGTCGTCGCGGTAGCCGATCCGCCAGGTGGCGCCGCCGTCGTCGCTGAGCAGGTCGTGGCCGCCGTTGTAGCGGCCTTCGGTGCCGTCGTCGCCGGGCGCGGTGGGAGGGGTGGAGTGGTTGGCGGGGACGACGATCCTGCCGGTCGCGGGTCCGGTCGCCAGTTGGAGTGCGTGCCCAGGTGTGGTGGCGTACCAGCGCCATGCGGGGTCCTTGGCGGCGCCGGTGATCTCGCGGGGCGCGCTCCAGGCGTGCCCGCCGTCCTCACTGTGCTGGAGCCAGACGCGGCGGCCGTCCTGGTCTGCGACCTCGCCGCGGCGGATGCGTTCTTCCGTGGCGTCGGCCGCGGCGCGGACGTGGACGAGGAGGACGCGGCCGTCGTCGAGGGCGACCGGGGCGGGGTTGCCCGCGGTGCCGTCGCCGTTGGTGGCGGCGGCGAGGAGCGGGCCCCAGGTGCGGCCGCCGTCCGTGGAGCGTTTGAGGACGATGTCGATGTCGCCGCTGTCGTCGGCGGAGTCGGCACGTCCTTCGGCGAAGGCGAGGAGGGCGCCGTCGGGCGCCTTCACGAGTGCGGGGATCCGGAAGGCGGCGTAGCCCTCGCTTCCGGCGCGGAACGGTACGGAACTCTCGTGCGGCATCGAGTGACCCCAACTGCCAGAGGTAGGACGTCCCTTGTCCTGAGTGAAGGTAGGGACACGGCGGGGAGCCGTCAAGAAGAGGGTGTGCCGGTCCATAAACGTCGGGTGCACCATGTGGAGATCTTGAGACGGCTGGTCCCTCAAGTGGCGAGCGGCCTGACTGACGTGTTCTGCTCTTCGCACAGTCGGGCGGAACCGCTGCTACCGGTTTCGGATGTGCCCGTTTTTCCAGGCCTGTCCTGGCCCGGCTGATGAGCGCCCCGAGCGGTTATTCATGCCGCCTGGGGTGATTCCCCCTCATAAAACCGGAAGCAATGAAGGGAAACGCATTCATGCGTCACCACATCGAGACCGCCGAGCTTGCCGACGCCGAGCTGGACGCCGTTTCCGGCGGCATCCTCAACGAGGCCGTGAGTGAGGCCGGCGCGACCGTCGGCGGCGTGGAAGGCCTGGTCGGCAACACCGTCAACGGCGTCAGCACCGACGGCCTGCCCAGCGTCGGCGTCACCCTGGGCGCCCAGTCCTGAGCCGGCCGCCCGGCGAAATAAAGGTGTCATCGGCTGACATCAGCGTGTCACTGACCGGCACCTTCACCGCGCCGTACCGGAACCGCTCGTCATTCCGGTGACGCGGGCCCGAACCATAAGCCCCGGACTCGTTCCGGGGCTTATGTGTTACGGTCATGCGCCGTTGTCGCCCGCCCTGTGGCCGACTTCGGTGAAACAGTGAAGGAAAGGTGACGTGGAGTTCCGGAAAAAGGCGCTGGCAAAACTGCAGTCGCCGGAAGAACTCGACGTTCCGGTGCGGTTCGCACGGCCGCAGGGCCTGCTCGTCCTCCTGGTCACCCTGCTCGTGATGGCGGCCGGCTGCGTGTGGGCGGTCACCGGCACGGTCTCCTCCAAGCTGACCGCGCCCGGCGTACTCACCCACGCGGAGGGCAGCTACGTGCTGCAGAGCCCGGTCGCGGGCCAGGTGACCGCCGTGCACGTGAAGGAGGGCGAGACGGTCGCGGACGACGCGGCCGTGGTGAGCGTGCGGACCGACCGCGGCGTGCGGGCGGTGCGCACGGTGGCGCGTGGCCGTGTCACCTCGCTGGCCGCCGAGATCGGTTCGGTCGTCACCACAGGTGCGGACGTGGCCACCGTCGAGCGGGTCAGGAGCGCGGACGACCCTCTCGTCGCGATGCTCTACGTCCCCGCCGACAAGGGGGCGGCTCTCCCGGTGGGAGCCACCGTCGACCTGAGTGTCGGCTCGGCGCCCGCCGACCGGTTCGGGCACCTGCGCGGCACCGTCGAGGCCGTCGGGCGCGTGCCGCGTACCGCACAGCAGATCAGCGGCTTCTTGGGCGACCGCGAGCTCGCCGAGCGGTTCACCCGCGGCGGCAAGCCCCGCGCCGTGCTGGTCTCCCTGGAACGCTCGTCGGCGACCCGGTCGGGCTACGCGTGGTCACGCGAGGACGGACCGCCCTTCACGCTCGAGACGGCGACACCGGTCAGCGGCGCCGTCCACCTCGCCGCGCAGCGGCCCGTCGACTGGCTGCTGCCGTGACCGGCGCACCCCGGCCGCCCGGGCCCCGCACCGGAGAGCGGGACCGCGACCGTGCCCGCGACCCGCGGCGCAGCCGGCACCGCAGCGAGCACCGGGCCCGCCCCGCGGCCAAGGCGCCCAGGTCCAGCGCACGCGGGAGTGTCCGTACGCCCACGGTGCTCCAGATGGAGGCCGTCGAGTGCGGCGCCGCGGCGCTGGCCATGGTGCTCGGCCACCACGGGCGCCATGTGCCGCTGGAGGAGCTGCGGATCGCCTGCGGCGTCTCCCGGGACGGGTCGCGGGCGAGTAGCCTGCTGAAGGCGGCGCGCGGCTACGGGCTGACGGCCAAGGGCATGCAGATGGAGCCCGCGGCGCTGGCCGAGGTGCGGGCGCCCGCCGTGCTGTTCTGGGAGTTCAACCACTACGTCGTCTTCGACGGGATGGGCCGCCGCTTCGGGCGCCGCGGGGTGCACATCAACGATCCGGCGCGCGGGCGCCGCTTCGTGCCGATGGAGGAGTTCGACACCGCGTTCACCGGGGTGGTGCTCACCTTCGCGCCGGGCGAGTCGTTCCGCAAGGGCGGCCGGAAGCCGGGCGTCCTGGGTGCCGTGCCCGCGCGGCTGCGCGGCACGTCGGGGGCGATGCTGGCCGCGGTGGTGGCCAGTTTCCTGCTGGTGGTCGTCGGCGCGGCGGTGCCGGCGCTGAGCCGTACGTACATCGACACGTTCGTCTTCGCCGGGCAGGACTCGCTGCTGGGTGTGCTGTTCGCGGTGATGGGCGCGGCTCTCGTACTGACGGCGGTGCTCACCGGGATCCAGCAGGGCAACCTGCTGCGGGCCCGGCTCATCTCCTCGACGCTGACCAGCGCGCGCTTCCTGCGGCACCTGCTGCGGCTGCCCGTGACGTTCTTCGCGCAGCGCAACCCGGCCGACCTGGTACAGCGCCTGCAGTCCAACGACACGGTGGCCGAGACGCTGGCCAGGGACCTGGCGGCGGCGGGCGTGGACGCGGTGGTCGTCGTCGCGTACGCGGTGCTGCTGTGGACCTACGACCCGCAACTGACGCTGATCGGCGTCGGGATCGCGCTGCTGAACGTCGTCGCCATGCGGATCGTGATCAGACTGCGCGCCACGGGGACGCAGAAGCTGCGCGCCGACCGTGCGCAGCTCACCAACACCTCCTACAGCGGTCTCCAGCTCATCGAGACGATGAAGGCGACCGGCGGCGAGGCGGGTCACTTCCGTCGCTGGGCCGGACAGCACGCCACCACCCTCGACGTGCAGCAGCGGCTGGGGGTGCCCAGCGCGGCGCTCGCCGTCGTGGCACCGACGCTGGCCGCGCTCAACAGCGCCGCGATCCTGCTGATCGGCGGAGAGCGCGCCGTGGACGGTGCCATCACGGCGGGCCTGCTGGTGGCCTTCCAGGCGCTGGTCACCAGCTTCACCGCGCCGCTGACCCGGCTGAACGCGGTGGCGGGCCGCATCCAGGACTTCGCCGCCGACGTCACCCGCCTCAAGGACGTCGAGACGTTCCCCGCCGACCCCCTCTACACGCGCCGCGAACCACCCGCCGGCACCCGCCGGCTGGCCGGGCACGTGACGCTGGAGAACGTCACCTTCGGCTACAACCCGCTCGACAAGCCGCTGCTGACCGGGCTGTCGCTGGCGGTCGGCCCCGGCAGGCAGCTCGCGCTCGTCGGCGGTTCCGGCAGCGGCAAGTCCACCGTCTCGCGCCTGCTGGCCGGGCTCTACACGCCGTGGGAGGGCGCCATCCGCATCGACGGGCAGCGTCTGGAGGACCTGCCGCGCGGCTCGCTTGCCGCCTCCGTCTCCTTCGTCGACCAGGACGTCTTCCTCTTCGAGGGCACCGTGCGCGACAACGTGGCGCTGTGGGACCCGTCCCTGACCGACGAGGCGGTTTCGGCCGCGCTGCGGGACGCCGCACTGCACGAGGACGTCGCGCGGCGGCCCGGCGGCATCCGCAGCCGCGTCGAGCAGGACGGCCGCAACTTCTCCGGCGGGCAGCGGCAGCGGCTGGAGATCGCCCGCGCCCTGGTGCGCGACCCCAGCGTCCTGGTGCTGGACGAGGTGACCAGTGCGCTGGACGCCGAGACGGAGGCCGTCATCATCGACAACCTGCGCCGCCGCGGCTGCGCCTGCGTGGTGATCGCCCACCGGCTGAGCACCGTGCGCGACAGCGACGAGATCGTGGTGCTCGAGCGGGGCAGCGTCGTCGAGCGGGGCCGTCACGAGGAACTGCTGGCCGCCCAGGGGCCGTACGCGCGGCTCGTGCGGGAGCACTGAGTCCGACCCAGGAACCGAGGTACCAGGTGACGTACGCACAGCCGGCCCACCCGCAGCCGCAGCCGCCGCAGCCGCAGCCGCAGCCGCAGCCGCAGCCGCAGCAGGTCTCCCCCGCGGCCGACGTGGTGCTCGCGCACTTCGCGGGGCTCGGCACGGCGGTGTGGCACACGCCCGGCAGCGGCATGTCGCTGGAGGGGCCGCACGTGCTGTGGCTGGTGGCCGAGGGCGCGATGGACGTCTTCGCGGTGGACGCGGGCAGGGACGGGCACTGGCACTTTCTGGGCAGGCTGGAGGCGGGCACGCTGCTGCTCGGCCCGGTCCAGGGCCCGCGCCACACCCTGGTGGGGCGGCCGGTGCGCGGCGGGGTGCTGCGCCGGATACCGCTGCGGGAGCTGGCCTGGGACGGGTACGCGGATCCGTGGGCGCAGCAGGTGCTCGGGCCGCTGGAGGACGCGTTCGCGCGAGGCGTCGGGCGGAGCCTGCGGGTGCTGTTCGAGGCGCCGTTGGACGGGCAGCCCCAGCAGGGGTCTCCCCACGAAGCGCCGTACGGCGGCGCCGGGGGCGTCGGCGGCGATGAGGACATCCTGTGGATGCCGCTGGCCCCCGGCTGCGTGCGGTACGGCACCGACGCCGCCGCGTTGTTGATCGACGGGCCGACCTGGCAGCACATGGTCGACCAGTTGACGAGGCTGCTGCTGACCCTGGACCGCTGGATCGAGCGGCTGGAGCGCGCCCACGAGGACCGTGCGGCCGCCGGCATCGAGGCCGGCGAGGCCGTGCGCGAGGAGGCCGACCAGGCGCTGCTCGCCTCGCTCGGCGGCGCGGGCCGTCACCAGGGCGGTGCGGGCGGCGGCGGTGGGGACGACGCCGTGGTGGCCGTCTGCCGGGCCGTCGCCGAGGCCGCGGGGGTCACGCTGCACGTCCCCGACGACGGCCTGCCTTCCGAGGAGCGTACGGATCCCGTCGAACGGCTGGCGCACCACTCGCGGCTGCGCACCCGTCCCGTGCGGCTCACGGGCACCTGGTGGAAGCAGAACGCGGGGCCGCTGGTGGGCAGGCGGGCGGCCAGCGGCGCCCCGGTCGCGCTGCTGTGGCGGCGCGGCCGGTATGAGGCGGTGCAGCCGGGCAGCGGCAGCCGGTGGCGGATCGGCAGCCGGAACGCGGCCACGCTCGCGCCCCGGGCGCAGATGTTCTACCGCCCGCTGCCGGAGGAGCCGCTGCCCGCGCGGCGGCTGCTGCGGTTCGCGCTGCACGGCGCCCGCGGCGACCTGCTGACCCTGGTGGCGTGCGGTCTGGTGGCCGTCGGCCTGGGCGCGCTGGTGCCGGTGGCCACCGGGCAGGTGCTCGGCGTGTACGTGCCGAACGCGGAGAAGGGGCTCATCGCGCAGGCCGCGGCGGCGCTCGTGGGGACGACGGTGATGGCCGCGGCGTTCATGCTGGTGCAGAACACGGCGCTGCTGCGCCTCGAAGGGCGGATCGAGGCCTCCTTGCAGCCGGCCGTGTGGGACCGGCTGCTGCGGCTGCCGACCCGGTTCTTCGCGGAGCGCTCCACCGGCGAGCTGGCCAGCGCGGCGCTGGGCGTCAGCTCGATCAGGCGGGTGCTGTCGGGCATCAGCTCCGTCGTGGTGCAGTCGGGCACGGTGGCCGCGGTCAACCTGGTGCTGCTGCTGGTCCACAGCGTGTCGCTGGCGCTGATGGCGCTGGGCGTACTGGCCGTCATCGCGGCGGTGTTCGCAGGGCTCGGCCTGTGGCAGCTGCGCTGGCAGCGGCAGTTGGTGGCGCTGAACAACAAGCTCAACAACCGGGCCTTCCAGACGCTGCGCGGGCTGCCGAAGCTGCGCGTCGCGGCGGCCGAGTCGTTCGCGTACGCGGCCTGGGCCACCGACTTCGCGCGCAGCCGCGAGCTCCAGCGGCGGGTGGGCCGCATCCGCAACCTCAGCACGGTCGTCAACGCGGTCTACCTGCCGCTGGCGATGCTGCTGCTGTTCGTGCTGCTGGCGGGCCCCGCGCGGGGCGCCCTGAGCCCCAGCGGGTTCCTCACCTTCACCACGGCCATGACGATGATGCTCACCTCCGTCACGCAGCTGACCAACTCGCTGATCTCGGCCGCCGCCACGCTGCCGATGTACGAACAGCTCAAGCCCGTGCTCCGGGAGGCGCCCGAGGTAGGCGGCGGCAGCGTGCGGCCAGGGGAGCTGAGCGGGTTGATCGAGGCCCACGAGGTGACCTTCCGCTACACCGAGGACGGGCCGTTGGTGCTGGACGGGGTCACCCTGCGGGTGCGGCCCGGCGAGTTCGTCGCCGTCGTCGGGCCCAGCGGCTGCGGCAAGTCGACGCTGCTGCGCATGCTGATCGGCTTCGAGAGGCCCACCTCGGGCGAGGTCCGCTTCGACGGGCAGGACCTCGCCGCCCTCGACCAGGCGGCGGTGCGGCGCCAGTGCGGGGTGGTGCTGCAGAACGCGCAGCCGCACGCGGGCTCCATCCTGGAGTGCATCTGCGGCGCCGAGACGTTCGAGCTGGAGGAGGTGTGGGAGGCGGCACGGATGGCGGGGGTGGCCGACGACATCAAGGCCATGCCGATGGGCCTGCACACCGTGCTGTCCGACGGCGGCGGCACCGTCTCAGGCGGCCAGCGGCAGCGTTTGATGATCGCCCAGGCCCTGGTGCGCCGCCCCCGCGTCCTCTTCTTCGACGAGGCGACCAGCGCGCTGGACAACGAGACCCAGCGGGTGGTGGCCGAGTCCACGCGTGCCCTGCGGGCCACCCGGGTGGTGATCGCCCACCGGCTGTCCACCGTCATGGACGCCGACCGCGTCCTGGTCATGTCCGAGGGGCGCGTGGTGCAGGAGGGCGCCCCTGCCGCCCTGCTCGCCGACACCGCGGGTCCCTTCCACGACCTGGTGCGGCGCCAGAGGTACTGACACGTCGCCGAGTCTTCCACCCCCTCGGGGGGGTTGGTGACGGTCACACACCCCCAGGGGCGGGCGCCCGGCTGCTCCTGGTGCGCGAGGCCGGTTCCCGGGACGCCGGTTTCCGGAGCGCCGGTTTCCGGAGCGCCGGTTTCCGGGACGCCGGCGCGGGGCGACCGTATCGTAGGGAGAAACGGTCAAACGAAAGGGATACCGCCGTGCGCGAGGGGGCCGCCGCCAGGCGGGAGAGGGTGCTGGAAGCGGTACGGGCACGGGGTCAGGTGCGGGTCACCGCGCTGGCTGAGGAACTCGGCGTCTCCGTCGTCACCCTGCGGCGCGACGTGGAGGAGCTGGCGCGCCGGGGCGAGGTGCAGCGGGGGCACGGGGTGGCGCGGTCGCTGTCCGCCGTACCCGAGCAGCGCGGGGCCCCGCCGGTGGACGCCTCGGCTCCGGCGGTCGGGCTGATCGTGCCCGAGCACCACTCCTACCTCTTCGAGGCGGTACGCGGCGCCCGTGCCGCCCTGGAGGAGGCCGGGGTGCGGATGGCCCTGCACATCGCCCGGCACCATCCCGGCGCCGAAGAGGCCATGGCCCGCCAGGCGTTGGAGCAGGGCGCTCGCGGCCTGCTGGTCTCGCCGCGCTGGCGCGGCGCCGAAGCGGCCGCGCTCGACGCCCAGTGGCTGGCCGGACTTCCCGTACCCGCCGTGCTGATGGAGCGCAGGCCCGCGCCGGGCTCCCCCTTGCACGCGCACGACTCGGTGTGCAGCGACCACTGGTACGGCGCGCACCTGGCGCTCGACCACCTGGTCTCGCTGGGGCACCGGCGGATCGTGCTGGCGGCGCGGGACGACAGCCCGACCGCCCGCACGCTGCGCGCCGCCTTCGCGCAGATCGCCGCACAGTGCCCGGAAATCGAGGAGTGGGCCGTGGTGCTCACGGCGGGCTCCGCGGCCGCCTCGGCGCCCGACCCGACGCGCAGGCCGGGGACGGACGAGCACGAGGCGTCGCTGGTGGACCTGCGCGCCGTGCTGCGCGAGTACGGCGCGACCGCCGCGGTGCTGCACGCGGACGTGGACGCGCTGATGCTGGTGCAGCAGTTGCGCGAGGGCGGCGTGCGGGTGCCCGAGGACTGTTCGGTGGTGGCCTACGACGACGTGGTGGCGGCGCTGGGCAGTCCGCCCCTGACGGCGGTGGCCCCGCCGACGGAGGCGATCGGGCGGGCGGCGGCCGAGCTGCTGCTGCACCGGGTGGGGCGGCCGACGGGCGCGGCGCCCGAGGCGGTGCGCCGGGTGGAGCTGCTGCCCGAGCTGAAGGTGCGCGGTTCGGCCGTGCGGGCCCCGGCGGGCTGAGCGGGAACGGCCCCGCGCGGGCCGCCCTCCGGTCAACACCCGCCGTCACCCGATCGTTTGACCGCTTTCCTTTCCTCTGATCGTTCCATTGACCTCATTCGTTCGAGCGATCAGGATGCCGGTGTTCCCCTCCTCTCCCGAAGGAGGCACCCACCGTGCACGGCCGACGTTCTCCACGGCACCCCCGCACTACCCGCACCCCCCGCACCGCCCGTTCCCTCCTGACGGCGCTCGCCGCGCTGCCGCTGCTGCTGACCGCCGCCTGCTCGGGCGGCGGCGCCGGCGCGGTGACGGAGCGCGCCGACGCGCCCGTCCACCTGACCTTCTGGTCGGCCCTGCGCGGCAGCCAGGAGGTCGTGGACGCCTACAACAGCAGCCAGGACCGCGTCCACGTCGACTTCGAGCAGGTTCCCTCCGGACAGCAGGGCGGCTACGCGAAACTGAGCAACGCCGCCCGCGCGGGCAACGCACCCGACGTCGCGACGATCGAGTACCCCCAGGTGCCCGGCTTCGCCATCGACGGCGTGGCCCGCGACCTCACCGACCTGGTCGACGACGGGCTGCGCGAGAAGCTGCTGCCCCAGGCGCTCGACCTGACCACGTTCGAGGGCCGCACCTTCAGCGTGCCGCTGGACGTCGAACCGATGGTCTTCCTCTACCGCCGCGACCTGTTCGACAAGCACGGCATCGAGGTGCCCCGCACCTGGGCCGAGTTCGAGGAAGCCGCCCGCGAGGTCAAGCGGGCGGCGCCGGGATCGCGGATCGCCACCTTCCCCACCGACGGCGGCCACCACCTGGCCGGACTCGCCTGGCAGGCCGGCGGCCGCTGGTTCGACACCCGCGGCGCCACCTGGACCGTGTCCATGACCGACGGGCCGACCCGCCACGTGGCCGCCTACTGGCAGCGGCTCATCGACCGGGACCTGGTCTTCCTCAACCCCGTCGACACGCAGGCCGGCACCGCGCAGGTCGGCCGCGGTGAGGTCTTCGGCAAGGTGACCGCGGCCTGGGACGCGGGCGGGATGATGTCGGCCCAGCCGGGCCAGAAGGGCAAGTGGGGCGTGGCCCCGCTCCCCCAGTGGGACCCCCGCCACCCGCGCCTGGGCGTGATGGGCGGCTCCACCTTCGCCGTCACCAAGGACAGCGCCCACCCGAAGGCGGCCATGGACTTCATCGCGTGGCAGGTCTCCAGCCCCGACTCGCTCAGGGCCCGGCTCTCCAGCGGGATCAGCACCCAGTACCCGGCCGTCGGCGGCCTCGTGCCCGTCGCCCGCGAGGCGATGGACACCAGCTACTTCGGCGGGCAGGACATCTACGCGCTCTTCCAGCGCGAGGCGGCGCACATCTCGCGGCGCTGGAGTTGGGGCCCGCGCATGACGGCCACCCTCAAGACCGTGCAGACCGGGCTGGCCCGCGCGGGCGACGGCAAGGGCACCGTCCTCGCCGCCCTGCGAGAAGGACAGCGCTCGACGATGCCGGACCTGAAGTCCCTGGGGCTCGACGCGCGGGAGGGAGCGCGATGAGTACCGCACCGGCGCCCGCCGCCCCCGCGGGCACCCTCGCGCCCGCGGCGACGTCCCAGGGCCGTACCGCGCGGACACGCGGAACGGCGCGGCGGCGCGCGAGAGGAGCGTGCGCCGCGCTGATGGCGCCGTTCTTCGTGCTGCTGGTCCTCGTCTTCCTCGTCCCCGTGGGCGGCGCCGTCTATCTGAGCTTCTTCAGCGACGACCAGCCCGGGCTCGGCTTCGGCCCCGAACGCACCGTCTTCGCGGGGCTGCGCAGCTACGAGGCGGTCCTGACCGACCCCACCTTCCTGGCGGGACTGGGCACCACGGCGCTCTACTGCCTCATCTACGTTCCAACCATGGTGGCGCTGGCGCTCCTGTTGGCCCTGCTGCTCGACTCGGGAGCGGCCAGGCTGCGGCGCACCGCGCAGCTGTCGCTGTTCCTGCCGCACGCCGTGCCGGGCATCATCGCCGCCGTCATCTGGCTGTACCTGTACACGCCGGGGCTCAGCCCGGTCGTCGAACTGCTCGGCAAGGGCGGCATCTCTCTCGACCTGCTCGGCGTGGACACCGTGCTGCCGTCCCTCGTCAACATCGCGATGTGGAGCAACCTCGGCTACAACGTCGTCATCTTCTACGCCGCGCTCCAGGCCGTGCCGCGCGAGTTGACGGAGGCGGCGCTCGTGGACGGCGCCGGGCCCGTGCGCACCGCGCTGCGCGTCAAGGTACCGCTGGTGCGCAGCTCCGGCGTGATGGTCGTGATGTTCACGCTCATCTGGTCCCTCCAGCTGTTCACCGAGCCGATGCTGCTCAGCCAGGCCACGCCGGTGGTCGGTGGCCGCTACACGCCGAACATGTACATCTACGACGCCGCCTTCACCCGCAACAACTACGGCCTCGCGGCGGCGGCCTCGGTGGTCCTGCTCGCCGTCACCGTCGCCCTGTCCTACGGGCTGAGCCGGTGGAGCAACCGCGACAGCCGCACGGGCGGCCCCGGCGAGGAGGGTCTTGGATGAGCGCCCCCACCACCCCGCGCACGCCGCCGGCGCCCGGCGCCCCGCGCGGGCCCCGCGCCCGGCGTACGCGCCGCGCCGCGGGCGCCCCGCACTCGGCGGCGTCGGCCAGGCCCAGGCTGCTGGGCCGGGTCGCCGTCAACGCGGTCGTCGGACTCTCCGTCCTCTACACGCTGCTGCCCGTCCTGTGGCTGCTGCTCGCCTCCGCCAAGAACCGCGGCGCGCTCTTCCGCAGCGACCTGCTCTCCCTGGGCGACTTCTCCTTCGCCGACAACCTCGCGGCCCTCTTCGCCATGGAGGACGGCATCTACGGCCGCTGGTACCTCAACAGCCTGCTGTACGCGGTGGTCGGCGCGGCCGTCTCCACGATGATCAGCGTCGCCTGCGGGTACGCCTTCGACAAGTACCGCTTCCGCGGCAAGGAGAAGCTGTTCGGACTCGTCCTGGCGGGCGTGATGGTGCCGCCCACGGTGCTGGCCCTCCCGCTGTACCTGATGGCGTCCGAGGTGGGGTTGGTCAACACCTTCTGGTCGGTGTTCATCCCCGTCCTCTTCAACCCCTTCGGCGTGTACCTGGGACGGGTTTTCAGCCAGGGGTACGTGCCCGACGAGGTGCTGGAGGCCGCGCGGGTGGACGGCGCGGGCGAGTTGGCCTCCTACTTCCGGGTGGCCCTGCGGATGCTGGGGCCCGGACTGGTGACGGTCTTCCTGTTCCAGCTCACGGCCATCTGGAACAACTTCTTCCTGCCGATGGTGATGTTGTCCGACCAGAAGCTGTTCCCGGTCAGCCTCGGGCTGTACGTATGGAACAGTGCCGCCGTGGTGACGCCCGACTACTACCCCGTCGTCATCTCCGGCTCGCTCCTGGCGGTCCTGCCGCTGATCGCCGCCTTCGTCCTCCTCCAGCGCCACTGGAGGTCCGGGCTGACGGCGGGCAGCGTGAAGTGAGACCACCCCCGGCCCACCGAAGCGACCACCCACCCGACGCCAGGAGCCCCATGCCCGACCCCGGCACCGCCCCCACCCACGCCACCGGTCCCGGACCCGCCACCGGCCCCGCCCCCACCGCGGGGCCCGGCCGTGCCACCCGGCCCGCCGCGGCCCTCGCCATGGGCCACGAGGCCGCGGACGCGGTACTCAAGCCCGCGGCCAGGCGCCGCCTCGCCGAGGCCGTCGACCTGGCCCCCGCCCTCCTCACGGACTTCACCACGGCGACGGCCAGGGAAACCCTCGCCACCACCGAACTGCTGGTCACCGGCTGGGGCTGCCCGCCCCTGGACGCGACCGCCCTCGCCCACGCACCACGGCTGCGTGCCGTGGCGCACACGGCGGGCAGCGTCAAGGGTCACGTCACACAGGAGTGCTGGGACCGGGGCATCGAGGTCTCCTCTGCGGCCGCGGCGAACGCCGCACCCGTCGCCGAGTACACGCTGGCCATGATCCTGCTGGCGAACAAGCGCGTCCTGCACACGGCCCGCGCGTACGCCGCGCGGCGAGGCCGCCAGGAGTGGCTCTCGGCCGACCCGACGCTGGGCAACTACCGGCGCACCGTGGGCATCGTGAGCGCGTCCCTCGTCGGCCGCCGGGTGCTCGCGCTGCTGCGCGCGCACGACCTGCGGGTGCTGCTCCACGACCCGTACGTCACCGAGGCGGAGGCGGCGGCGCTGGGCGCGGCCAAGACAGAGCTGCCAGAACTGTTCGCCGCCGCCGACACGGTCAGCGTCCACACCCCGCTCCTGCCGGCGACCCGCGGCCTGGTGAGCCGTGAACTGCTGGCCCTCCTCAGGGACGGCGGGACGCTCGTCAACACGGCGCGTGGCGCGGTGCTCGACCAGGAGGCGCTGACCGACGAGGTGCTGGCGGGCCGCCTGCACGCGGTGCTGGACGTCACGGAACCCGAGGTGCTGCCCGCGGGACATCCGCTGTGGGAGTGCGAGAACGTGCTGCTCACCCCGCACCTGGCCGGCTCGCAGGGCAACGAACTCGACCGGCTGGCCGAGTCGGCCGTCCGGGAGGTGCACCGCTGGGCGGCGGGCGAGGGGTTCGCCCACGCGGTGCCGCCCGAGCAGCGGGAGTTGCTGGCGTGAGCGGCGTGAACGGGGCGGGCGGCGTGAGCGGCGTGAGCGGGGTGGGCGGCGGGAGCGGGGCGGGCGGTGTGAGCGGGGCGGGCGGCTCGCCACCGCTGACCCTGCCGGCACACGACCGTGCGCTGAGCCCGTACACCGGCTACACCCGCGCCCACTGGGAAGCGGTGGCCGACGGCCTGCTGCGGGCCGCCCGGCGGTGGGCCACACCCCGCGGCGCGCTGCTCCACCTGCCGGGGCGCGCCTCCGTGTCGGGAACGCGTTCGGACGGTCTCGAAGGGTACGCGCGCACGTTCCTGGCCGCCGCGTTCCGTGTCGCGGGCGCGGGCGGCCGCGACCCGGCGAACCTGCTGGAGCGGTACGCCGACGGGCTGCGCGCCGGGACCCGCACCCCGGGGCACGGGGACGCCGAGTCGTGGCCCGAGGTGCTGGACCACACGGTCGCCGGACAGCCGATGGTGGAGGCGGCGTCGGTGGCACTGGCGCTGCGGCTGACCAAGCCGTGGCTGTGGGACCGGCTGGAGGAACCCGCACGGGACAGCGCCGAGGCCTGGCTGCGGGGCGCGCTGCGGCGCTCTCCCGCGCCGAACAACTGGTACCTCTTCCCGCTCTCGGTGGCCGGGTTCCTCGACGCGGCCGGGCGCGGGGACGCCGAGACGCAGACGGCGATCGAGCGGGGGCTGGACCTGCTGGAGGGCTGGTGGCGGGGCGAGGGGTGGTACGCCGACGGCGACGGGCGCGCCTTCGACCACTACAACGGCTGGGCCCTGCACCTGTACCCCCTGCTGCACGCACACCTGGCCGGCGAGGAGGACCTTGCGGCGCGGTACGGGGCACGGCTGCGCGCGCACCTGGCGAGCTTCGCGCTGCTGTTCGGCGGCGACGGCGCCCCTGTCCACTTCGGCCGCTCCCTCACCTACCGGTTCGCGGCGGGGACCGCCGTCGGCCTCGGCGCGCTGACCGGGCACACGCCACTGGCGCCCGGTGTCTCGCGCCGCCTGCTGAGCGGAACACTGCGCTACTTCCTGGACCGGGGGGCGCTCGACGCGGACGGGCTGCTGTCGCTCGGCTGGCACGGCGCGCACGCCCCCACCGTGCAGCACTACTCGGGCCCGGCCTCCCCCTACTGGGCGTCGAAGTGCTTCGTCGCGCTGCTGGTGCCCCCCGAGGACCCGCTGTGGACGGCCGTCGAGGAGGCCGCGCCGAGCGAGGGTCCCGACCGCGCGCTGGCGGTGGCGGCGCCGGGCTTCCTCATCCAGTCGACCGGCGGGGACGGGCTCGTGCGGCTGCACAACCACGGCAGCGACAACGTGCACCCGGACGAGGGGGAGGCGCACGAGCGGGAGGATCCGCTCTACGCGCGGTTCGCGTACTCGACCAGGACCGGGCCGACCGCGCGCGACAACCCGCCCGACAACCACCTGGCGCTCGCCCTCCCCTCCAGGCCCGGGCGGTGGAGCGCCCGCAGACGCATCCATCCGCTGGGGGCGGGCTCGGCGGCGGACGGCGGCTGGGGCTGGGCGGCGTCCTGGCACCGCCCCGCCTTCCCCGCGGACGTACCCCGGGTGCCGGGGCTGCGGGTGGAGAGCGTGACGGTCGTACGCGGCAGCTGGGAGGTGCGGGCACACCGCGTCCTGGGCGCCCCCGCCGGTACCCGCCTGCGGCTGACGGGCTGGGCGGCCGGTGACGAGGTCGCCTCGGCGCTGCTGCCCGCGCACGGGCTGGAGACGGTGGAGCCGCTGCCCGCTCCGCACGGCACGGCGTACGCGCGGTGGCTGCGGGTCCCGGCGCTGGAGGGCGAGGTGACGGGCGCTGGGGTGTGTGTGGCGCTGGTGTCGCTGGGCGTGGGCACCGCCCGGACCCCGGCGCCCGACGTCTCGGTCGCGGACACCACGGTGACGCTCAGGTGGGGGCCCGGGACAGACAGGTCCGTCCCGACGAGGATCAGGATCGGATTCGACCCACCGGCGGCCGAGGCCGCTCAGACGGCTGCCGGGGCCGGATGACCGGCCCGCAGCCCGCATGCCGACTGCCCGCCACCCCGGGGGAAGGTGGCGGGCAGTCGGGGTACGGGTCCGCACGGGCCGTACGGACCCGTACGGACCCGTACGGATCAGCGGGGATCAGCGGGGATCAGTACGGCCGGTACGGCTCGGTACGGTCGGTGCGGCTCAGTACGGGCCGTTGACGTTGTCGATCGAACCGTACTGGTCGGCCGCGTAGTTGCACGCGGCGACGATGTTGGCGACCGGGTCGCGCAGGTCGTTCGCGGTGCCCTCGACGTGGTAGGCGTCGAACGTGGGCTGGATGACCTGGAGCAGGCCGATCGACGGCGTGCCGTTCTGGGCGTTGATGTCCCAGTTGTTGGCGATGTCCGGGTTGCCGCCGGACTCCCGCATGATGTTGCGGTGAATGCCCTCGTAGGTGCCCGGGATGCCGTGCTGCTTCATGACACCCAGCGCCTCGTTGATCCAGCCGTCCAGGTTGTCCGACTGGGTCGTGTGGACCTCACCGGAGGGCTGGGCGGGGGTCTGGCCGGCGCCCTGGGTCTCCTCGCCCCCGCTCTCGTCCTGCTTCGCGTCGGCGGACGCGGACAGGCTCAGCTCCTGACCGGGGCGGATCAGGTTCGGGTCGTCGCCGATGGTCTGCCGGTTGGCCTCGTAGACGGCCTTCCAGCCGCCCTCGACGTCGTGGGTGGTGGCGATGCGGTACAGGGTGTCGCCGCCCGCGACGGTGTACTCCTGCGAGGCCTCGGACTTCTGCTCGCTCTGCACCTGCTGGGTCGCGGCGGAAGGCGCCTGGGCGTGCGCGGCGGCCGGAGCCGGCGCGGCGCTGGCGCTGCCCGCGGTCAGCAGCGGAGCCGCAATTCCCGCACCGCTCGCGGCGAGCACGAGAGAAATCCGGGAAAGGCGACGGGTGTGGAAGGTGTGACGCACGCGGCCATGAAGGTCACGGAACATGGGGGTGTCCTCTCCTGGCGCCTGCGAGGTGAGCTGTCGGATTCGGGCTGGAGTTGCCCGGCCATTTCCGCGCACCGAGTACGCGGAGCTGACTTCACCCCAAGCCGGGCCGCGGTGTGCGGCACGGCACTTACCTGGGTCCCCCGCTCCTGCCGAAAAGGGTCTGGTGAGCATTCCACCGGCCGGGCGGCAGGATTCGGCGCCCCGGTAGTGGATCTCCCGACGGGCGTGGTTGTCGGAAGCGAGGACACGGAAACACAGCGAATTCGTTTTGAACAAGACGATCAGTGGGAATTACTAAAAAGCCTAGTAATTGATCAACGAATTTCTCCACGCTGCGCTGTCGATCATTTTCTCAGCGTGAAATGGGGTCGTGCGCCGATTTCTTCGAAATGGCCCTGCACGTAAGGTTCTTGACGCCCTGAGGCACTTCGTGGCGCCACTCGGGGACGTAGCGGTGTGATTCGCGACACGAAGACCACAGAAACCGGGCAAAACGCCCCTAGTAGGCCATGGCGGGCCTTGTGACCATAAGTTGAGGGATTACCCGGCGGTGGCGCAGGCGACGCGGACAGCGCGGGGGAAAGCGGCGGGCTCCTCCGCGGAGCCCGCACAACAGAGCCCCCTCACGTGAGCCAAGGCGCACGTGAGGGGGCCGGCGGGATCGGCCGTCGCCTACCCCGCGTCCTCGTCGGAGCCCCGGCCGCGGTCGTGCCAGCGCGGGTCCTGCTCCCACTCGGAGGTGCGCTCCCGCGCCGTCTCCAACGCGCGTTCCGCCTCCTCGCGGCTGGCGTAGGGGCCCATCCGGTTCTTGCCCGGGGACTGCGGCCCCTCCTCCACCGTGCCGTTGTCGACGTTGAAGAACCACTCACCGGGCCTGCCGACCGTCTTGCGCTTGAACAAAGCCATGGGTCCATCGTCGCGCACGGGAGGGCCTGATCTCAGTGGACAGGCCCGATTAGACTCGCGGACATGTCTGGCCAGTCACTCCTCGTCCCCGGCACGCTCTCCCCGCCCCGGGGCGTACCCACCTCGATCCCGCGCCCCGAGTACGTCGGCAAACCCGCGCCCACCCCGTACGACGGGCCCCACGTGCAGGACGCCGAGACGGTCGAGAAGATGCGCGTCGCCGGACGGATCGCGGCGCGCGCCATGGAAGAGGCCGCCAAGCACATCGCACCCGGCGTCACCACCGACAAACTGGACGAGGTGGCGCACGCGTACATGGTCGACCACGGCGCCTACCCCTCCACGCTGGGCTACCGCTCCTTCCCCAAGTCGCTGTGCACCTCGGTCAACGAGGTGATCTGCCACGGCATCCCCGACTCCACGGTGCTGCGCGACGGCGACATCGTGAACCTCGACGTGACCGCCTACCTGGACGGCGTCCACGGCGACAACAACGCCACCTACCTGTGCGGCGAGGTCGACGAGGAGTCCCGCGCCCTGGTCGAGCGGACGCGGGAGTCGCTGAACCGCGCGATCAAGGCCGTCAAACCGGGCCGCCAGCTCAACATCATCGGCCGCGTCATCGAGTCCTACGCCAAGCGCTTCGGCTACGGCGTCGTCCGCGACTTCACCGGGCACGGCATCAACAGCTCCTTCCACTCCGGGCTGATCGTCCCGCACTACGACGACCCCCGCGCGACGACGGTCATCCGCCCCGGCATGACCTTCACCATCGAGCCGATGCTCACGCTGGGCACCCACGAGTGGGACATGTGGGAGGACGGCTGGACGGTCGTCACCAAGGACCGCAGGCGCACCGCGCAGTTCGAACACACGCTGGTCGTCACGGAGACGGGCGCGGACATTCTGACGCTTCCGTAGAGCGCGCCCCGGCGCACTCCGGCGCGCTCCGGCGCGCTCCCGCAGGGCGCGCTCCGGCGCATTCCCGCTCGGACAGCGGGGTACGGGTTTCCCGACAGGGTGTCGGCAACTGCTTGACTTAGGTAAGCCTAAGTAGCAGGATCGCTCCCTGTCGGCGCACCCATGCCCGACGCCGTCCACCCACGGGAGCCAGCTGTGTCCTCCGCCCCCTCGCCCGCGACGGACTTCTCCACCCTCATCCGCACCGCCTCGCAGGAACTGCACACCGAGGCCAACACCTCGACCTTCATGAGCGACATGCTCGGCGGCGGGCTGGGCGTGGCCGCGTACACCCGCTACACCGAACAGCTCTGGTTCATCTACAGCGCACTGGAAAACGCCGCCCCTGCGCTGGCCGACGACCCGGTGGCCGGACCCTTCCTCCGCGACGAACTCCGCCGGCTGCCCGCGCTGGAACGCGACCTGTCACACCTGCACGGAGGCGACACGGCCTGGCGCCGGACCCTCTCGCCCCTCCCGGCCACCGCCGCCTACGCCGACCGCATCGCCGAGGTCGCCCGCGAGTGGCCCGGCGGCTACGTCGCCCACCACTACACCCGCTACCTCGGCGACCTCTCCGGCGGCCAGGTCGTCCGCGCCACCGCCGAGAAAACCTGGGGGTTCGCACACAAGGGCGACGGCGTCCGCTTCTACGTCTTCGACGCCCTCGACAACCCCGCCGCGTTCAAACGCGCGTACCGCGCGCTGCTGGACGCGCTCCCCTGCGACGAACTGGAACAGCACCGCATCGTCGACGAGTGCAAGCACGCCTTCACCCTCAACGTGGCCGTCTTCCGCGAGCTGAGCACCCGCTTCCCCCTGTCCGCCTGAATCCCGTCCTCCGCCTGGACCCCGCCCTCACGGGAGGGCTGCCCGCTCACCGCGCGGTGCAGCCCTCCTTCTTCTGCTCTCCCGGAACGAATTCCTTGATGAACCGGGCCCCGGCCGCGCGGCGCTCCTTCACGTCCTCGGGGTTGTCCGTCTGGAACGGGAAATGGAAGACGAGCGCCTCGGCCTCTCCCCCGCACTCCGCGGCCGCCGAGACCGTGTCGTCGCTGACCGTCGCCCAACCGGAGAAGGGCAGGTCCTCGATCTCCTCCACGTCGTCATTGTGCTCGGGATTGTCCTTGCCCCGCCGGAGCTTCGGCAGATGGTGCGACTCGGACACCTTCACGTACAGCGCGCCCTTGCCGTCCACGTCGACGTCACAGTTCACGAAATGGCGGTCCCGGAAAGGACGCCTCTCCCGCTCCTGCTCCACCTTGTCCCCGTCCGGCAGCAGTGGCTCCACCACGTCCTCGGACATCCGCACCCCGCAGATCTCCTCCGGCACGGCGTAGTCCCTCCCACCGGCACAGCCGGAGAGAGCGAGCAGCGCGGCGGCGACAGCGGTGGCGCACGCTGTCGGCCGGCGAGCCAGATGGGTGACGGTCATTTCCGCGAGCACCACGCGCTACGACGCGGTGCAGCCCTCCTTCTTCTTTTCTCCCTGGACGAATTCCTTCGCGAACCGGAGGGTGGTGTCGCGAGTGGCCTTCGTGCCTTCTGCTTCCTTGGCGAAGGAGAAGCGGAAGGAGAGGGAGTCGGCCGCTTTCGTGCCGCACGGGGTGGACAGATGGAGACGGCTGTCTCCCTGTACGGCCCAGTGGGTTCCGCTCATGTGGATGTTCCGGGCGTGCTCCAGTGATTCCAGGGAGCTGTGCCGGTCGTCCTCGGTGAGCGGTTTGTCCAGCTCGGTGATGTCGACGCTCACGGCGAGCGGACCGTCGACGACGGCTGTCTGGCAGCCGGTCACGGTTCCGTCGTCGTCGATCAGGCGCCGGGACTGGTGCAGCTTCTCCCCGTCCGGGAGCAGCGGCTCGACCGCGCTGCTGGGCATCGGCACGTCGCAGATCCGGTCGGGGACGGCGTACTCGCGTCCCCCGCCGGAGCAGCCGACGAGGGAGAGAAGGCCCGCGGCGGCGAGTGCCAGCGCTGCGGTCTTTCGTGGGGTGGGCGTGTTCACTGGTCTCCCGAATCCTCCCGGGCGTTGGCCTTGCCGTCGTTCGCCGCAGCGTCGATCTTGGACCAGGATCCGTGGTCCTCGGAGTATCCGTCGTTCTGGCGCGCCCAGTCGGAGTTCGTGCGGTACCACTCGTCCTTGAGCCCCTGCAACCGCTGCTGCTGGAGCTCGGCGACGTCCTTGTTGTCGCCCGAGACGCCCGCCTCGATGCGGGCGGTCTCGTCCTCGACGAGCATCTTGCTGAGGCCGAACGCCGCGTTGGCGGCGTGCCCGCCGCCGGGGAGGAACGATGCCGCCTCGGCGAACACCAGGTAGCCGCCGGTGCCCGTGGGGCCCCAGCCGGCGTCCTTGAGATCGGCGGCCTTCTTGTCGCCGATCGCCTGGTAGCGGGCCTCTTCCAGGAATCCGACGGTGCGGCCCGAACGGTCGAGGCTGTCCTCGGGGTCCTTCGTCTCCGCGTGGATGTCCCGGACCATCGCGGCGTTCATACCGTCGTTGAGGATCTGGTAGCTCTGCGGGTCCCGGGAGACCTGCTTGGAGACCTCCAGAAGGTCGCTCCGATCGAGCGTCTGCTCCTCGTTCGAACCGCCCATCGTCAGGTGCGCGTCCGTGCCGTGGTTGCCGATGAGTTTGGCCATGTCGTCGCGGAGTTCGGCCGGCATCTCGTCCTTCTGGCCGGCCAGCCGCTCCAGGGCCTTGTCGAACACGTCGTCGTGCGCGGTGGTGTGTTTGACGTACTCGGCGGCCGGGTCGTCGGGGTTCATGCCGCTGCCCGCGGCGAACAGCGCGTCGCCGAGGGCCTCGCGGGAGGGCAGCTTGACGCCGTCGTCGGGGCCCGTGCTGTCGGGCTGGTCCTCGTCGAACCAGACGCGGCCGCCGTGGTCCTGGTCCTTGAGGAAGTAGTCGGCCTTGTCGGGGTCGTTGAAGACGTGGGTCGCCGCGTCGGGGTTGTGGCTGAGCGCCTTGAGGTAGCCGGTCATCGGATCGGCCCCGGTGGACTTGTCGCCGGGGTCGAGGTCGGTACCCATGCCGACCAGCCCCCACGCGGAGGGAGCGTCCGGCTTGCTGCGTTCGAACTTGTAGACGGCGTCGCCGTACTTGTCGAGGAAGCCGTCGTCGAACTTGCCCTTGCCCATGAGACTGCTCATGATCTGGAAGCCGTAGGGCTTGGCCATGATGCCCTCGTGGCCGAACTGCTTGGTGCCGGCGTTGATGATGTCGTTCTCCCACTTGGCCATCGCGGGGCTGTCGACGCGGGTGGCGTTGGCCAGGGTCATGCTCAGGTTGCCCTGGATGTGGTCGAGCAGCTTGGCGCGGTCGCCCGTGGGGGTGTCGCCGTGGCC
Source organism: Streptomyces tubbatahanensis (assembly GCF_022699385.1). Lineage (NCBI taxonomy): Bacteria > Bacillati > Actinomycetota > Actinomycetes > Kitasatosporales > Streptomycetaceae > Streptomyces > Streptomyces tubbatahanensis. Next base: position 2,245,069 of record NZ_CP093846.1, read on the forward strand.
GGGGTCGGCCAGGTCGCGCCAGAACTGGAGGGTGCCCTCGGCGCCCATGCCGGTGGCGAAGTTCTCGGTGAAGGCGGGGTTGTCGCGCTGGTCGCGGAGGGTCTCGTTGAACTTCTCGAGTTCCTTCTCGTCCAGCTCCCACACCTTGACGTCGCCGTCCTTGAGGCGCTTCGTCCAGTACTGGGCGTCCACCTCGCCCTGTCTGCGGTCGGCCTTCTTGAGGGAGTTGGCCGCGGACCCGGAGAAGTCGTGCTTGCGTTTGGCCATGGCGCGCAGTTCGCGGGCCGCGATGCGGTTGCTCTCGCCGGCCTCCCACAGCACTCTCTTGACTCTCTTCTCGGCCGCGTCGAGCTGTGCCTGGGTGGGGGGTTTGATGTCCGCGTCGCCCGCGGCGGCTCCGGAGGGCACCGCGCCCTTCACCGTGTTGTTGTCGTGGACGTAGACGTTGTCCTTGGCGACGTCGGTGACGACGGTCTCCAGGTCTTCCTTGTGCTGTTTGAAGGCTTTGCGGGCGCTCTTGAGGATCCCGAGGACGTCTTCGGCCTCATCGACCAGTTCGGAGAACTGGGTGGCCGTCTTGGTGACGAACCCCCTGGTGACGGTGGCGTTCTTGCCGGTCCAGGTGGCCTTGGCCGCGGCGGAGTTGAGCCCGATGGCGGTCACCCCGGCGCCTTTCGAGCCCGCGCCACCGCCCTTGCCTCCCTCGCCGGTGGCGAGGGTGCGCAGCCGTTCGACCGTCTCCGTCCAGTCGGTGATCGCGGTGTTGAGCTTGCCCAGCCGCAGATCACGCAGCTGCCCCACTGTGGGTATGTCCATGGCGCCCGTCGCCCCCTACTTGTCGTACTTGAGGTACTCGTCGAGTTTCGCGATCGAGGACATCTGCGAGGTGATGCGGTCCTCGTCCTTGGCGTGGGCGCCTCGCGAGTAGTCGAGGTGGTTGGAGATCTGGCCGCAGGCGTCGCCGAGTGTCTTGAGCTTGGTGTCCCAGGAGTCGCACGCCTCGCTCAACGCCGTGCCCATGTCGAAGCCGTCGTCGGCCAGTGAGCCGGCGGCCTCGTAGCTGGCGGTACGCGCGTGCTTGCCGTCGACGCCGAGTTGGTGCCGCAGGTCGTACGCCATGTTGCCGAGCTTGCCCAGTTCGTCGTCGTGGACGACGAGGTCCGACGCGCCGCCGTTCCCGCCCGGGCCGCCCGGGGCCGGGCGTCCGGCGAGCTGCATGCGGGTGCCGTCCCCCGCGGCGGCGGCGTTCGCCTTGGCCTGCTCCCACTCCTCGAAAGCCACTGTTGCCTCCCCCGTCACTCTGCCATTACCTAGAAGATCCGTTTCAACCTAGAGAGACACCCCTGCACAAGGCAACGGTTCCGGTCCGCCGGTATCCGTGCCGCCCACCGCCGCCCCGGGACGAAAATCCTTTGCCGTCGCGGGTGCACCGGAGCGCACAATGGGTGAGCGCCGAGCCGCAGGAGTGCGGGGGCGCCTGGCAGTTCACGCGTGGTGCACGCGTGTGTTTGCTCGTTTGCGCGGACGTCGCGCGGGAAGTCTTCGAGCGGTTTCGGGGGAGTTGGTCGGTCATGAGTCACGTCGAGATGCCCGGGGCGCGGGTGCCGATCCGGATGTGGGCGGACCCGGCGTCCGTGGAGGACGCGGCCCTGCGGCAGTTGCAGAACGTCGCGACCCTGCCCTGGATCAAGGGGCTCGCGGTGATGCCGGACGTGCACTACGGGAAGGGCGCCACGGTCGGGTCCGTCATCGCGATGCACGGGGCGGTCTGCCCGGCGGCGGTGGGTGTCGACATCGGGTGCGGCATGTCCGCCGTGCGGACGTCGCTGACGGCCAACGACCTGCCCGGTGACCTCTCGCGGCTGCGCTCGCGGGTCGAGCAGGCCATTCCGGTCGGCCGCGGGATGCACGACGATCCTGTGGATCCTGGCCGCGTCCACGGGCTGCCGACCACCGGGTGGGAGGACTTCTGGGCGCGCTTCGGCGGCGTGGCCGAGTCCGTACGGTTCCGGCAGGAGCGCGCCACCAAGCAGATGGGCACGCTCGGCGGGGGCAACCACTTCATCGAGGTGTGTCTCGACACCGAGGACCAGGTGTGGCTGATGCTGCACTCCGGTTCGCGCAACATCGGCAAAGAGCTCGCGGACTTCCACATCGGTGTGGCGCAGAAGCTGCCGCACAACCAGGGTCTGGTCGACCGCGACCTGGCGGTCTTCGTCGCCGACACCCCGCAGATGGGGGCCTACCGGCACGACCTGTTCTGGGCGCAGGAGTACGCCAAGCACAACCGTGCGCTGATGATGGGTCTGCTCAAGGACGTCGTGCGCAAGGAGTTCAAGAAGGCGAAGCCGGTCTTCGACGAGACGCTCTCCTGCCACCACAACTACGTGGCGGAGGAGCGCTACGACGGTATGGATCTCCTCGTCACCCGTAAGGGCGCCATCCGTGCGGGCGGCGGCGAGTACGGGATCATCCCCGGTTCCATGGGCACCGGCTCCTACATCGTCAAGGGTCTGGGGAACGCGGCGTCGTTCAACTCGGCCTCGCACGGTGCAGGGCGGCGCATGAGCAGGAACGCGGCCAAGCGCCGCTTCTCCGAGCAGGATCTGGCGGAGCAGACCCGGGGGGTCGAGTGCCGCAAGGACGCGGGGGTGGTGGACGAGATCCCCGGCGCGTACAAGCCGATCGAGCGCGTCATCGACCAGCAGCGCGACCTGGTGGAGGTCGTCACCAAGCTGAAGCAGATCGTGTGTGTGAAGGGGTGACGCGGGGCCGCCCGGCGTGAGAGGGCCGCGCCCTTCTCCGAGGCGTCACCCCCTCGGGAGGTGACGCCTCGGAGAAGGCACCCGGCGAGGGGGCGCTGCGAGGAGGGGGCGCTGCGAGTGCGTCACCCGCAAAAGGGTGCCGCCCGCGAAGGGGTGCATCCCGCGAAGGGGTGCACCCCGCGAAAGAGTGCACACCGCAGAAGAAGGGGGCGGCCCGCCGGGGGGGTGGGCCGTGCCCCTCAGGCGGCTGCCCGCGTCACGGCGGCCGCCCGGCTCAGTGCGTCGCGCAGCCGGTCGCGGGCTTCGGTGTGGGCGGCGATGCGGGCCTCCAGGACGGCGAGCCGTTCCTCGACGACGCGCAACCCCTCCGGGGAGGGCTCACCGGCGGCGATGTCGCCGTCCAGGCAGGCGGCGAAGAAGCCGACGTCCTGAAGCGTCAGCCCGGCCTCGATGAGGTAGCGGATGTTGCGGACACGCACTTCGGCGGACGCGTGGTAGACGCGGTAGCCGTTGGCGGCACGCTCCGAGGCGAGGAGACCCGCCTGCTCGTAGTGGCGCAGGGCCCGCGCCGAGGTCCCCGTCCGCCGTGCCAGTTCACCGATGCGCACCGTGACTCCCCCTCCGGGCCCAGTGGAACGTACGGAGGACAGTGATACCACGGGCCTCACGCCACCACCGCGCCGCCGTCCACGGGCAGCACGACACCGGTCAGGAACGAGGCCTTGTCCGAGGCCAGTTGGACGAGCACGGAGGCGACCTCCTCGGGCCTGCCGACGCGGCCGAGCGGGGTGTGGTCGATCTGCCACTTCCTGAGGGCCTCCCGCCGCTGGGCATCGAGGCCGCGGTGTTCGCCGATGGGGGTGTCGATGGCGCCCGGCGCGACGGCGGCGACCCGGATGCCGTCCGCCGCCAGGTCCACCGCCCAGCCGCGGGTGAGCACTTCGAGGGCGCCCTTGGTCGCGGCATAGAGGGAGTTGCCCGGCCAGGCGCGCTGCCCGAGGGCGGTGCTGACGTTGAGGATCACACCGCCCGCCGGCGCGGTCCGCAGCGCGGGCAGCGCCGCCTGCGTCAGCAGGACGGGGGCGGTGAGATTGGTGGCGAGCTGCCGCTCCATTCCTGTGGGGGTGTAGGTGCCCAGGCTCTCGTCGCTGACCACGGCGGCGTTGTTGACCAGCACGTCGAGCCGGCCCGTCGCCTGGAGCGCCGCCTCGACGATGCGGTCCGGGGCGTGCGCGGCGGTGATGTCGGCGGGAACGGGCGTGATCGTGCCGGAGCCCGGTTCGGTGGCCGTCTCGTGCAACGGCTCTTCCCTGCGCCCCATGGCGATGACGTGGGAGCCGAGGGCGGCGAACATGCGGGCGGTGGCCCGGCCGATACCGGTGCCGGCGCCGGTGACGACGACGGTGCGCGGGCCTTCGCCGGGACGGAGGGCAGAGCTGGAGGCTGAGGTGTTCTCGGTCATGTCCGCATCCTCGAACCCTGCCGCTGGCGTCAAGGTCAAGCGCTGAATCAGGGTCAAGCACCGCGTCGAGGTCAAGCGCCGCGTCGAGGCCAAGCGCCGCGTCGAGGTTCAGCGCTCAGCACGGCGGTGAGCCCCGGCGGCGATCTTCTACGACGAATCACCCGGAATATACGCGCACTGTGCTACAACCCCCACCGCACTCTCCGCACTTCTAGCGAGGAAGTGAGCAGATGGCCACGCAGCGTACTCATATGCCTTAAGGTCTGGTGGATGTCGGCGCCTCACCACAAACGTGGCGGTTCTGTGCGCTGTGTGGGGGTTCCGCGTACCTGGGGGGGTTCATGCGGCGCGACTTCGCGTTTGTGTCCGAGGTGGGGGAGCCGGCCGAGCCGGAGCCCGGCAGAGGGGCCGGAGCCGTACCGGCACCGCTGCGCAGCGCACGGGCAGGCAGCATCCGCACCGGCGGCGCACCGGCCGAGACCCTCCGCACCGGTGGCGGACACAGCGGTGACCTGCCGGCCGGAGACGTCACCGCCAGCCGGGAGAAGTCCGGTTGGTACCGGCCCGCGGCGCTGGCCGCCGACGCCCTGGGGAGCGCGCTGCCCGTGGCGCTGCTCTTCCACCACGCGGGGCAGCCGCACACGGCCGCCGCCTCGATGACGGTTGGCATGTGCTGGCTGGGCGTACTGGCCGCCCATCAGCGCTACGGCCGCCGCTGGCTGGGTGAGACCAGGGGGCTGCTGGCGACGGTGCACGACTGGCTCACGCTCGTCGGGGTGCTCGCCGTCGTCCGCGTGGTGACCGGCGAGACCTCCCCGCCCGCTGTCGCCCTGGCGGCGCTGACACCCGCGCCGCTCCTCACCGCGGCATGCCGTTCGATGACGCACCGGCACCTGACGGCACAGCGCCGCCAGGCGCACGCCGTGCGGCGGGCGCTGGTGGTCGGCGAGGGCGGCGCCGTGGACCGGGTGGTGGAGCAGTTGGCCAGCCGCACGGACCACCCCTACGTCGTCATCGGTGCCGTGCCGGTCGGCGGAGCGGCACCCCGCAGCGGCGTTCCCGAGGCCGGGCAACTGGAAGCCGCACCGCCCGGGAACGGCGAGGACAACGGCGCGCTCGACGGTGCGGCCGTCCTGGCGGCCATCCGGCTGCACCGGGCCGAGACGGTGCTGGTGGTGCCCGGGGCGCTGCTGTGCGGCGAGCGGTTGCGCACGCTGACGTGGGCGGTGCAGGACGCGGGGCTGCCGCTGGTCATCGCCTCCGGGCTGGCGGATGTGGCGCTGCGCCGGGTGCGACCCTCCACCGCTGCGGGGCTCCATCTGCTGCACGTCGACCCCCCGGTGCGGCGCGGCCCGCAGCTCGCGCTCAAGTCCGTGCTGGACCGGGTGGGTGCGGCGCTCGGACTGGCGCTGCTGGCACCGCTGTTCGCGCTCGTGGCGCTGGCCGTACGGCTCGACTCCCCCGGGCCAGCGCTCTACCGGCAGACCCGCGTCGGCCACCGCGGCACGCCGTTCACCATGTGGAAGTTCCGCTCCATGTCCGTGGGCGCCGATCGGCTGCGGCCGCAGCTGGCCGCCGCCAACGAGGTGGACGGGCCGCTGTTCAAGATGCGGGCCGACCCGCGCGTCACCCGCGTGGGCCGGGTGCTGCGGCGCACCTCGCTGGACGAACTGCCGCAGCTGGTGAACGTGGTGCGCGGGGAGATGTCGCTCGTGGGCCCGCGGCCTCCGCTGCCTGAGGAGGTGGCGGACTACGGGACGACGGCGCTGCGGAGGCTGGCGGTGCGGCCAGGGCTGACCGGGCCGTGGCAGGTGAGCGGCCGCTCGGACCTCTCGTGGGACGAGAGCCTGGCGCTTGACCTGCGCTACGCGGACAACTGGTCGCTGACGACGGACCTGGACCTGCTGGCCCGCACCGTGCGGGCCGTGGTGGACGGAAGAGGCGCATACTGAATGGACCCCCGAACCCCCGAAGCGTTACGCACCCGGGAAGGGTCGCGCACCCCCGAAGCGTTACGCACCCGCCGCAGCCCCCGGCCGACCCGGCCGACCCGGCCGACCCGGCCGACCGGGCCGACCGGGCCGTCCCGGCTCTCCCCGCCCTCCCTGCCCGCCGTGCCCTTTCCGCAGGGTGGACACCTCCGCCTCCTGCCACCACTGGTACGTCGCGCGGATGCCCTCCCGCAGCGGCACCTTCGGCCGGAAACCGAGCGCGAACAGGCGGCTGACGTCGAGAAGTTTGCGCGGGGTGCCGTCAGGGCGGTCCGTGTCCCAGGTGACGCGCCCCCGGTAGCCGACCACGTCGCGCACGGTCTCGGCGAGCGCGGCGATGGTCAGATCCTGCCCGCAGCCGACGTTGACCGGCGCGGGATCGTCGTAGTCCCGCAGCAGCAGGACGCAGGCCCGTGCCAGGTCGTCGACGTGCAGGAACTCGCGGCGCGGCGTGCCGCTGCCCCACAGCACCACCTCGGGCGCCCCGTCCCGCTTCGCCTCGTGGAAACGGCGCAGGAGAGCGGGCAGCACGTGCGAGGTCTCCAGGTCGAAGTTGTCGCGGGGGCCGTACAGGTTGGTCGGCATCGCGCTGATGTAGGCGGCGCCGTACTGCTCACGGTAGGCGCGGACGTGGGTGATGCCCGCGATCTTGGCGAGCGCGTACGGCTCGTTCGTCGGCTCCAAGGCGCCGGTGAGCAGGGCGTCCTCGGTGATCGGTTGCGGGGCGTGCTTGGGGTAGATGCAGGACGAGCCCAAGAAGAGCAGCCGGGGGACGCCCGCGGCGTGGGCGCCCGCGATGACGCTGAGCTGGATGCGCAGGTTGTCCTCCAGGAACGGCACAGGATGCGTCTTGTTGGCCATGATGCCGCCGACCTTGGCGGCCGCCAGGACGACCGCGTGGGGACGCGCCTCGCGCAGCCAGCGCGCGGTGGCGGCCGCGTCGCGCAGGTCGAGGGTGGCGCGGTCGCGGGTCAGCACCTCGTAGCCGTCGGCCGCCAGCCGGCGGGCCACGGCGGAGCCGACCAGTCCGCGGTGGCCGGCGACGACCACACGGGCGTGGTCCGGCAGCAGCGTCCCGGGGGCGGGGACGGCGCCGGGGGCGGGGACAGCGCCGGGAACGGGGGCGGATCTCGGGGTGGTGTGCGCGGGCGTCGTGCGTGGCGTCGGCGTCATGGCGTCGCATTGTGCCACCCAACAGCCTTGTACAGACAGATAAACGGCAAAGAGTACGAAACTCGCGTACCAGGTGAGACCGTCATCCAGGGGCCGGCCGCGAGCACGGCAGGTCTCCCCACCACCACGGACACACACCACTGAGGGCGGCGCCACATGGGCAAGAGCGTGGGCAACAGCGTGGGCCCGAGCGCGGACGACAGCACGGGCGAGAGCCTGGGCGACAGCACGGGCAAGAGCGCGCTGATCACCGGCATCACAGGCCAGGACGGCTCGTACCTGACCGAGCTGCTGCTGGAGAAGGGCTACACGGTGCACGGCCTGCTCCGCCGTTCCTCCTCCTTCAACACCGGCCGCATCGACCACCTGTACGAGGACCCGCACGACGAGGGCCGCTCCCTCGTCCTCCACCACGCCGACCTCGCCGACGGCGTCGCCCTCGTCAACCTCCTGCGCGACCTGCGCCCCGACGAGGTCTACAACCTCGGCGCCCAGTCCCACGTGCGCGTCTCGTTCGACTCGCCGCTCTACACCGGCGACGTCACCGCCATGGGAACCCTGCGGCTGCTGGAGGCGATCCGGGCCAGCGGCATCGACACCCGCATCTACCAGGCCTCCTCCTCCGAGATGTTCGGCGCCGCCCCTCCCCCGCAGAACGAGGCGACGCCCTTCCACCCGCGCAGCCCGTACGGCTGCGCGAAGGTCTTCGGGTACTGGGCCACGGTCAACTACCGGGAGGCGTACGGCCTGTTCGCGGCCAACGGCATCCTCTTCAACCACGAGTCCCCGCGCCGCGGCGAGACGTTCGTGACCCGCAAGATCACCCGGGCCGTCGCCCGCATCAGGGCCGGGCTGCAGCACCACCTCTACCTCGGCAACCTCGACGCGGTGCGGGACTGGGGCTACGCGCCCGAGTACGTCGAGGCCATGTGGCTGATGCTGCAGGCGGAGCGGCCGGACGACTACGTGGTGGCCACGGGGTCCGCCACGACCGTGCGGGCCTTCCTGGAGGAGGCCTTCCTCGCCGGCGGGCTCGACTGGCGCGCGCACGTGCGGTTCGACCCCGCCTACGAGCGGCCCAGCGAGGTGGACGCGCTCATCGGTGACGCGGCGAAGGCGCACGACCTGCTCGGGTGGAAGCCGCGCGTCACGTGGGCGGAGCTGGCGCGGGTCATGGTCGAGGCCGACATCGCCGCGCTGGAGGCGGAGTTGTCGGGTGAGTCGGTGCGCGTCGACCGCCGGTGACGCGGGGTGCCCCCGGACCGGGGGCACGCAGCACCGGTGACACCGGGTGTCCCCGGCCGGGGACACGCATCAACCACAGCAATTGGGGAGCACAGTGAGACGAACGAGGACCCTTCGCACGGCGGGGGCTCGCAAGGCGGCCGTGGCCGCGACCGTGCTGGCCGTGGCGGCGGCCACGACGGCGGTGCCCGCGCTCACCGAGCGGGGCGCCCACCAGGCGGCGGCCCTCACACCGCCGGTGGCGATGACCGCGGACACCTTACCGACGTGGCAGACGAACGGCGTCGTGTGGGCGATGGCCCAGTCGAACGGCACGGTCTTCGCGGGCGGCACCTTCTCCGCGATCCGTCCGCCGGGCGCGGCGCCGGGCGCGAAGGAGCGCGAGGCCGTCAACTTCGCGGCGTTCGACGCGGCGACCGGCGAGCCGACGGACTGCCGCCTGAACTTCACGGTGGGCAGCGGCACGGCCACCGTGCGGGCGCTGACGGTCTCGCCGGACGGGAAGACGCTGTACGCGGGCGGGAACTTCGCCGCCGTCAACGGGACGAACGCCAGCCGGGTGGCCGCCATCGACCTGCCCTCCTGCAAGGTCAAATCCGGCTTCCAGCTGACGGTCTCGGCGCCGGTGCACGCGCTGGCCGCCACAAACGACACCGTCTACCTCGGCGGTGACTTCACCACGGTGGAGGGGGAGAAGCGGGCCAAGTTCGCGGCGGTCGGCACCGAGGGGCAGCTGAAGTCCTGGAAGGCGGACGCGGACAAGACGGGCCGCGCGGTGGAGGTCACCCCGGACGGGAAGAGCGTGGTGCTGGGCGGCGACTTCGAACGGGTGCGCGGAGCCGACTCGCACGCGCTTGCGGTCGTGGACGCCTCGTCGGGCGCGCTGCGGAAGAGCTACCCGAACCGGTTCGTGCCCCGCAACAGCGTGGTCAAGGGCCTCTACGTGGACGAGACCGGGATCTACACCGGCAACGAGGGCACGGGCGGCGGCGTGTTCGACGGCCGGATCGCGCTCGACCTGGACGACTTCGAGCAGCGCTGGCGCGACACCTGCCTGGGCGCCACCCAGGACCTGACCGTCTACAAGGGCGTGCTCTACAGCAGCTCGCACGCGCACAACTGCGAGAGCATGGGCCAGTTCCCCGAACTGCACGAGCGCCAGCACCTGTTGGCGGAGTCGGTCGACGATCCGACACCGCTGCTGTCGTGGTTCCCCGACACCGACGACGGGCCGCTGAACGTCGAGCAGGTCGGGCCGCGCGCCATGGTCGTCTCCTCCGGCGGCGGAAAGGACTACATGTGGGTGGGCGGGGCGTTCACCCGCATCACCAGCGACGGCAACAGGCTCCAGCAGGGGCTGGTGCGCTTCGCGAACGGCCCGGACACCGGGGCGCCCTCCGTGCCCGACGGCGTGAAGGCCGCCAACACCACCAAGGGTGTGCGGGTCAGCTGGCCGGCGAGCACCGACCTGGACGACCGGAAGCTGACCTACCGCGTCTACCGCAACGGGGACGAGGAGCCTGTCGGCACGGTCACGGCCGACTCCACGTTCTGGGAGAGGCCCACGGTCACCTTCACCGACACCTCCGCCAAGCCGGGCACCGACTACTCCTACCGGATCACGGCGAGCGACGCCGACGACACCAACACCAGCGCCCGCTCCGAAGCGGCGAAGGTGAAGACGCCCGGTACCCCGACGGAGACGACGCTGGAGCGGGAGGCGACGGCCGACGCGTACGTGAACGGCGCGGCCGTGAACGCCACCTACGGCACGCACCAGCAGCTCGCGGTGCGCGGCTCGTCGCCGTACGCCAGTTACGTGCGCTTCGACGTGCCGTCGCCGCCCAGCGGGATGGCGCTGGAGGAGGCCACGCTGACCGTCACGACCAGCAGTGAGCCGAGCGCGGCGAGCGGCGACACCGTGGACGTCGTACCGGTGACCGGCGCCTGGTCGGAGAAGGAGGTGACCTGGGCGAAGCGTCCCGCCGTGGGCGAGACGCCGCTGGGCAGCCTCGACGGCGCGGCCGACGCCCGTACGGACTACGACGTACCGCTGCGTGCGGGCGCGGTCCAGGACGCGGCGGGCGACACCCTCGACCTGGCCCTGACCTCCTCCGGCAGCGACAGCCTGTGGCTGTGGGCCCGCGAGTCGGGCGGCACGGGTCCCAAGCTCACGCTGACCTACAGGAAGCCGTGAGCACCGTCAAGGCCGCACGTGCCGCGGCGGCCGCCCTGGTGGCGGCCGCCCTGGCGCTGACGGCCGGATGCGGCGGGGACGACGACCGGCAGCACGGCGAGGGCGCGGGATCCGGCCACGCGGGCCGCCCCGGCGCCACCGCGACGGCCTCGCCCGGCGCGAGCGCGGCCCCGCACGCGGAGGACGACGGGGGCGCACCCGGCGGCGAGGCCACAGCGAAGGTGCCCCGCTCCCGGCTGACGCCCGCCACCGGGTCCTTCACCAAGAAGGAAAAGGACTACCTGGTCGACCGGGTGCCGCGGGGGCTGGAGCCCGCCGCCGTGCTGGAGGCGGGACGCACCGCCTGCGAACGGATCGCCACGACGGCCGACAGCAGCGAGAAGGACGCGATCAGCGCCCTGAAGGCGGGCGAGATCGACCAGGCCGAACCCGCGATCCGGCACCTGTGCCCGAAGTTCGCCCCGCTGCTGGAGGCAGCGGGCAAGTGACCCCGCCCCGCGCCCCCAGGAGACCGAACGCCATGGAGAGAGCCGCCGTGGACAAGCTGCCCGTCGTCGTCGCGATACCGACCAGGAACGAGGCTCACAACATCGCGGGCACCGTACGGTCCGTGATCGACCACTTCGCGCACGTCGTGGTGGTCGACTCCGACAGCACCGACGACACCCGTGCCCTCGCCAAGGCCGAGGGCGCCGAAGTGGTGCCCTACACCTGGGACGGCCGGTACCCGAAGAAGAAGCAGTGGTGTCTGGACCACGTCCACCCCGAGGTCGACTGGGTCCTCTTCCTCGACGGTGACGAGACGCCCAGCGAGGAGCTGCTGCGCGAGATCCGGCGCGTCTTCACCCCGCCGCCGGGCCGCGCCGTACGCCCCGCCGCGTTCGACATCCCGCTGGGCTACTGGTTCGCCGGGCGCCGGCTGCGGCACGGGTACACGATCGTCAAGCGCGTGCTGCTGGACCGCACCCGCTGCCGCTTCCCCGAACCCGACGACCTCGCCGCACCCGGCATGGGCGAACAGGAGGGCCACTACCAGCCGCTCGCCCCGACGACCGCCCGTCTGACCGCGCCCCTCGAACACCGGGACCTCGATCCGGTCCGTACCTGGTTCGAGCGGCACAACCGCTACTCGGACTGGGAGGCCTGGCTGGAGGGGCATCCGCGGGTGCGGGAGCAGATCCGGCAGGCCAAGACCCGCCAGGGCCGCCTCTTCCACCGGGCCCCGCTCAAGCCGCTGGTGTCCTTCGCCTACGCCTACGTCTACCGGCGCGGCTTCCTCGACGGACGCGCCGGGCTCGACTACGCGCTCGCGATGAGCTTCTACCGGTGGCAGATCGGGCTCAAGGCACGCGAGGCCGCCGATCCGCAGGACGCCGGTGCGGGGCCCGGGACGAGGGGGCGGCACTGACCCGCTCACACGCCGCCGCGTACACCCCGCGCAGCGTCTCCACGACCGCGTCCAGGGTGAAGCTGTCGCGCGCCAGCCGCCACGCCGCGCGGGAGGCGGCCTCGCCCGCCGCCGGGTCCAGCAGCTCCAGTACGGCCCGGCCCACCCTGGCCCCGTTCTCCGCGGCGCCGGGTCCTTCCGGTGCGCTGTCCACCAGCCGGCCCGCCCCGGCCGCCGCCACGTCGGGCGCCAGACCGCTGGTGCGGGTCACCACGACGGGCAGCCCCACCGACAGCGCCTCCAGCACCGAGACGGAGAACGCGTCCTTGACGGAGGGCAGCACGAACACGTCGCTGGAGCGGAGCCGTTCCATGACGCCCGCGTGGTCCAGCGCGCCGACGTACTCCAGCGCGTGGCCCACGCCCAGCGAGTCGGCCAGCGCCAGCAAGGCGCCGGCCAGCGCCCCCGTGTCGGGGCCCGCGAGGACGAACCGGGCCTCGGGGCACGCGGCCAGCACCGTGGGCATCGCCCCGACGAAGTCCTGCGGCCGCTTGCCCTCCTGGACCCGCGCGCAGTACAGCACCGTGGGCGGCCGCCCGGCTCGCGGCCGGGGGCGCGGTGGCTGCGGCGCCACCCCGTTGACCAGCCGGTACGCGGGCCCCATCGGGCCGGGCGCCGCCACGGCCTCGGTCAACTCCCGCTCGGTTCCGGTCAGGTGGAGCACCGCGTCGGCCTGTCCGAGCACCCAGCGCAGGCCCAGCACGTCCACGGCCTTCGCCACGCGTTTCTCGGTCGGGTCGATCATGCCGTGTGTCTGCAACACCAGCGGGCGGCCCATGCGGGCTGCCATCATCGCCACGGGAAGCGTGACCAGATCGCGCATCAGGTGGACGTGCACCACGTCCGCCGAGCGGAGCAGGCGGGGGGCCGCCGCGAGCAGAGCGGGGGACGTGATGCCGCTGACCTCGAACCGGGGCAGCACGTGCCGGGCCGGGAAGAGCCTGGCGGGTACGCCGTCCACCGTGCGGGGCAGCGCACCCGGTGGGAAGCCGTCCCCGAGGGCGACCAGGGCCGCGCCCTCGCCCGCCTCCCGTAAGCCCCGGCACAGGTTGAGGGCCACGCGCGTGGGCCCTCCGAAGTCGTGCGTGGGCGTGTGCAGCGTCACGACGTGCAGCGCTTTCATCGGTGTCCCCTCCCTCGCCACTGGCAGGCATATTACCGGCTTTGCCCGCAATTGCTCCGAGCTTTCCCGTTTCTCCTCGGGGGCACGGTCCCGTTCCTCCTCGGGGGCACGGTCCCGTTCCTCCTCGGGGGTACGGCGGGGGCGGGAAGCATGAGCGCGCCTGCCGGCACCGCCGCGCCACCCGACCACCTCCCCTCCCCCACCGCCCCGCGCGCCGTCCTCTCCCGCGCCCTCGCCATTCCGCTGGTCGCGGCGCTCGTGGCGGTGCTCCCCGCGGCGGTCGCCACCCAGCCGGGCCCTGGACCCCACGACGCGGTCTACTGGTTGCAGACGGCCACCTGCGCGTACGCGGGCACCCGCCTGGCGGCCATGGTGCTGACCGCGCACCGGCGCCTGATCCAGGGCGCGTTCTGGCTGTTCGGCTACATCGCGATGGGCATCGCACCCCTGGCGCAGACGGTGCTGGACCGCACCCCCACACCGGTGGTGGGCCCGCGCGCGGACACGGTGCTCGCCTCGGCGCTCGTCCTGGCCGGGATGGTGGCCTTCGACGTGGGCGCGCTGGTGGCGCGGCACCGGCCACCGCTGCGCGGCCGCATGCAGGAGCGCCGCAGGCCGCACGCGCGGGTCCACACCCGGCGCCTGTACGCGCTGTGCGCACTGGCGCTGGCGTGCAGCGGCCTGCTGATCGGCACGCTGGGCGGGCCCGCGGTCTTCTTCTCCAACCGCGAGGAGCTCAGGGAGAGTCTGGGCGCGGCGAACGCGGAGGCCGCCTCGCAGGCGGGCTCGGCGTTCCTGCGCGGCTTCGGCACCGTGCCGGCGCTGCTGGCGCTGCTGTTCCTCACGCGCTGGCTGGTCGTCTCCCGGGCGGCGCGCCGCCGCCCGCTGGTGCCCGTGCTGTGGCTGGCGATGCTGGCGCTCAACGTCGTCGTCAACAACCCGGTGTCCAACCCGCGTTACTGGTTTTTGACGGTGCTGTTCTCGCTGCTGTTCACCGCGTTCCCGCGCAGCCCCGTGATGTACCGGGCCGCGCTGGCCACCGGGGTGGCGATCGCGCTGGTCGTCTTCCCCTTCGCCGACCGGTTCCGCTACGAGGAGGGCACAGACCGGCCCAGCCGCTCGACGGACTCGCTGCTGGAGCCGCTCACCATGAAGGACTACGACCAGGTGGGCATGGTCGCCAACACCGTCACCTTCGTCGGCTCGGGTGAGGGGCACAGCTTGGGGCGTCAACTGAGCGGCACCGCGCTGTTCTTCGTGCCCCGCTCGGTGTGGAAGGACAAGCCCCACGACCCGGGCACCCGCGTCGGCACGTGGATGGGCATGCCCTACCCGAACCTCTCCTCCCCGCTGTGGGCGGAGCTCTGGCTCGACTTCGGCCCTTACGGCATGGCGCTGGGCTTCGCCGCCGTCGGCTACGGTGCCGCACGCGCGGACCGGCGCTACGCGCGGCGCACGGCCGAGGACGGCGCCGCCGCGACGTCCCACCCGGGTGCGCCCGGGAGCCGGGCCGGTCCCGGCAGCATCACGGCCGTCGTCGTGCCCCTCGTCGCCGGGTACAGCTTCATCCTGCTGCGCGGCTCGCTGCTCCAGGGCATGGGCCGGGTGGCCATCGCCGCGCTGTGCGTCCTGTTCGTCACGACGCTCCGCGAGGACCGCCGGGCGCGGCGCTCGCCGAGGTGAGGGCCCCGGCCTCGGCCCGCTCCCCCGCGCGCAGCACCCGCACGGCCCGCGACCAGCTCGCCGCGCACTTCGCCGCCGAGCCCGCGCACAGTCCCCAGGCGGCGCCGAGCACCCCGCCGAGCGCGTACCCGCCGAGCATGCAGCCGACGGACGCGAGGGAGAAGACGAGTTGGATGGGCAGCGTGGTGCGCGGACGCAGCACCCGCAGGGCCAGCAGCCCACACGTGCCCAGCGCCATCGCCGCGTACTGGCTGCCCGTCGCGGGCAGCAGCCGGGCGGCGGCCGACCACGTGTCCCCCAGCAGCGCCCGCCCGTACGCGCCGGGCAGCAGTACCAGCACCGCCGTCCACGCGGCCGCCGCCACGGCCAGCACTCCCCCGGCGGCGCACGCGGTGCGGGCGGCCCGCCGGTCGCCGCCGGCGCGGTGCAGGAGCGGCGGGCCGAACCCGGTGGCCGCGTTGAACAGCACGTTCAACGGGCCGTAGAGCGTGGCCGCGCCGCGCAGCGCGCCCACCGCGAGCGGATTGGCCACCAGTCCCAGGCCGATGATCGCGAGCTGCGTGCCCGCGTTGCCGACGCCGAACTCCACGGCGAACCTGCGTCCCAAATGCCCGGCGCGCAGATAGCGGGCCGGGTCCTGGCCCGCGCCCCGGGTGTGCCGGCGCAGCAGCAGCGAGGCCGCGGCCAGTGCCGGCAGCGTGGCCAGTCCCCAGACCAGCAGCAGCCGGTGCGCGCTCGCGCCGTGCGGCTGGACGGCCAGCGCGGGCACCGCCACCGCCAGGCGGAGCAGGTCGGCGCCGAGCGCGTGGTGGGGACGGTGCAGGGCGGCGAAGGCGTAGCGGGTGGTCTCGTGGGTGAGGACGAGCGGCAGCACGAGCGCGAGTGCGGCCAGCGCCGTGGCCGTTCCGCCGCCGCCCGCGGCCCACAGCACCGCTGCCGTGGGCAGGCCGAGCGCGGCCGAGGCCGGTGCGGTGAACGCCACCGCCGAGCGGCACGCTCCGGCCACGCCGGTCGGGTCGCCCTTCTCCAGGACGAGGGCCTGGCCCACGTACGCGACGGTGAGGCCGAGCACGACGGTGAAGACGGTGTAGACGAGGGAGAACGTGGCGAAGGCGTGCACCGTCGACTGGCGGGCGGCGACGACGAGCACCGCGATGTTGGTCAGAGCCGCCACGCCCTGGTCGGCGACGCTGCACGCGAGGGCGGCCGTGCGGGTGGGCCGCCCTCGCCGCGGTGTCCCCGCTCCCGCCCGCCCTCCCGTTCCGCCCCGGCCCCCCGGGGCTTCGCGCGCGTGCCCTGGCCGTCGCTCGGGGCGCGGTGCTTCCCCGGGCCGCGTCACCGGCCCGTCACGCGCAGGGCGACACCCTGCCGGGTCAACTCGGCCTCGCGCGGGCCCGCGTGGGCCCTGCGCGCGGGCGACGAGGGCGGCGGCGCCGCACCGCCGCGCGGGGCGGCGGGCCCCGCGCCCTCCCCGTGCAGCAGCGCGCCCAGCACGGAGCCGCCCGCCCCCGCGACGAGTTCCCGCACGCGCGCGAGGTCGTCCCGCCGCACCTCGCGCGGGTCGCACACGATGAGCACGCAGTCGACCCGGTCGATGAGCGCGATGGCGTCGGCGTACGAGAGCACGGCGGGGGCGAGGACGAGCAGCACCCCGTCGCGCTCGTCGGCGTGCCCTATCAGCTGGGTGACGGCGGAGGAGGTCAGTGCGCGGGAGACCTTGCTGACGCGGTAGCCGGGGACGAGGTCGAAGACGCCGGACTCGCCCGCGTCGATGGGGATGCGGTGCCCCGCGGGCCAGCCGATGGTGCCGTGCCCGGGGGCGCGGGCCCACCCCGGCTGGATGCCGTCGGCCTGCCGCAGCCGTTCGGTCAGCGAGGGAGTGCGCAGGTCGGCCTCCAGGAGCAGCACCTCCCTGCCCATTTCGGCGAAGGAGGCGGACAGGTTCACGGAGGCGGCCAGTGCGGTGGCGATGCCGCCGCGCGGCGAGACGACGAGGACGCGGCGGCGGCGCGCGAACGTCTCGTCGTAGGCCAGCCGGAAGGCGACCGAACGGTACTCCTCCGCGAGCCGGCCGTCGGCCAGCAGGGAGCGCCGCTCCTGGCGGCGGCCGCGGCGTCTGCGGCGCGGCAGGGTGCCCAGGACGGGGGCGTGCAGGGCGCGCACGACGTCGCCCGGGGTGCGGACGGCCGGGTCGAAGACGAGCCGTACCCAGGCGGCGAGCAGGCCAAGGCCGACGCCGACGGCGGCACCGAGCCCGAGCATCAGCGGCAGCCCGGGGCCCGAGGGTGCGGTGGGCGGGGCGGCCTCGGTGACGACGCGGCCCGGTGTGGTGTCCTCGGCGCGCAGGTCGCTGATCCGGCCGTTGATCTCGGCGATGCGGCTGACGACGGAGGAGTGCGCGGACAGGGTGCCGTCGAGCGCTCCCTCCTTGCCGGATGAGGCGATCTCCTCGGCCAGCCGGTCGCGTTCCTTGGTCAGCGGTGCCCGCTGCTTCTCGTAGCGGTCGACCATGTCGGCGACGCGGTCGGCCGCGTCCTTCTCGCGGTTGTCGAGGTAGGCGTGCGCGAAGGCGTCGGCGCCGCGTGCGGCGGCGCCCGGGCTGTGCGCGGTGTAGGCGAAGCGCAGCATGCGGGTCTCTGGCGGGTTGGTGACCTGGAGGTCGTCGAGCAGCCGAGCGGGCTCGGCGCGGGTGTCCAGGGCGCGGGCCGCGCGCTCGGCGACGACGCTGCTGGAGGCCGTGCGCCGCTCGGAGCCCATGCTGATCTCGCCGGCCGAGGTGCTCTCGCCGCTGCTGTCGGTGGGCAGCGGGCGGACGGTGATCTCGGTGGTGGCGGCGTAGGAGTCGGCGCCGCGCAGGCCGAGCCAGCCGCCGCCGAGCAGCCCGAGGACGACGCCGAGCGCGATGAGCCAGCGGTAGCGCAGGAGTTGGCGGAACTGGTCGCGCAGCAGGTCGGGTTCGTCGTACGCGGGCGAGCCCGCCGCCTCGTCGCCCGGGTGCCCGTCACGGGCGGTCATGCCGCGGCGCCTTCCCCGCGTGCCGCACCGTGCGCGGCCGGCGGCCTGGGTCTCGCGGACCGTCTGGCGCGCGACGGCCGTGCCCTTCGCATCCTGAGCGCCTCCTCCAGCAGGTCGGTGAGGCGGGCCAGGCCCGCCTCGCGGCCGAGGTGCCCTGCGGCGTAGGCGCGGCCGGCGCTGCCGAGCGCGGCGGCGCGGGCCGGGTCGGCGGCCAGGGCGCGGGCGGCATCGGCGAGCGCGGCCGGGTCCTCGGGCGGCACGAGGACTCCGGCGGCGGAGCGGCGCACCTCGTGCGCGGTGCCGCCCTCGGCGGCGACGGAGGCGAGGACGGGGCGTCCTGCGGCGAAATAGGAAGTGAGCTTGGAGGGCACGCTCATGTCCAGGACGGAGGCCCGCTGGGTGACGGCGAGTGCGTCGGCGGCCGCCAGGACGTCGGGGAAGTCGGCCTCGGCCGCGGGCGGCAGCAGGTCCACGTTGGACAGCGGGGCCGCCAGTTCGGCGAGGCGGGCGCGCTGGTTGCCCTCGCCCATCAGGACGACCCGTAACCCGGGGGCCAGGCGGGCCGCCTCGATCAGAACCTCCAGGCCCTGCTTGAGCCCCATGTTCCCGGAGTGCAGCACCACCGTCTCCTCCTCGCGCCAGCCGAGCCGGGCCCGGGTGGCGGCACGCGCGCGTGCGGGCGAGGCGATGTGCGTCCAGTTGGGGACGGTGCGTACCCGGGCCTCCTGCACGCCCAGTGCGGTGACACGGGCGGTGAAGCTGTCGTGGATGACGCCGACGAGCGCCGCGGAGGCGAGGACCCGGCGTTCGATCCCCGCCGCGAGCGAGGCGGCGCGGTCACCGCCGCGGATGCCGCTCTGGGCGGCGGCGGCCCCCATCAGGTCCTGCACGACGGGGACGAACGGCACCCCGGCGGCGCGGGCCAGCCGGGCGGCCAGCACGCCCCCGGCGAGGCTCGGCAGCTGCGCGACGACCACGTCGGGGCGGCCCGCGAGGCGGGGCGGGGCGAGCAGCCCGTGGGCGAGGATGGACGTCTCGTACAGCGCCCGCCGCGCCGCGGTCTGCCGCGCCGGGACGGTGTGCCTGCGGCGGTGGACGTGTACCCCGCCACGCACTTCCGTCGCCCGCCACACGCCCCGCCAGGCGGGATCGGTACGCCAGGCGGGGTAGTGCGGCATCCCCGCCATGACGTGCACCTCCCAGCCGTCCCGTGCCGCCCAGTGCTCGGCGAGTTGCGCCGCGTAGGGCCCGATGCCCGCCTGCTCGGGTGCGTAGTTGGTCGACACCAGCAGCACCCGGCGTGCGGGCGCGGCGAAGCCGTTCACCATGGAAATCCCCCCATACGTCCGCCTCTCGTTCCCCTGAGAGCTCCCCCCGCGTCCCCCTCCGGCAGGGTAGCGCCTGCGGTGCGCGGTTTCCCCAACATGTCCCCGTTTCCTGTGGGTTGTGGTTGCATGCAGCGTGCTCGCATGCGGCGTGGTCGCATGCGGCGATGCGACCCGCGGCCGTGCAGGGCGGCGGGCACCGCCCGGCCGTCGCCGGGCAAGGCACACGTCCTGGGGGGACCAGCCATGACGCACACCGTGGGCTACGCGCCCGGCGCCTACGACCTCTTCCACGTCGGCCACCTCAACCTGCTGCGGCACGCCCGCGCACGCTGCGACTACCTGGTCGCGGGCGTGGTCTCGGACGAGATGGCCGAGCACGCCAAGGGCAGACCCTGCGTCATCCCGCTCGTCGAACGCCTCCAGATCGTGCGCAGCATCCGCTTCGTGGACGCCGCGTTCGTGGAGACGGTGCCGGACAAACTGGTCACCTGGCAGCAGATCCGGTTCGACGTCCTGTTCAAGGGGGACGACTGGCGGGGTACGCCCAAGGGCGACAGGCTGGAGGCGGACTTCCGTACGGTCGGTGTCGAGATCGTCTACTTCCCGTACACCATGCATACCTCCTCCACTCAGCTCCGCCGCGCCCTCGACGCGCTGGCCGGACCCGAGCCCGTCACGCCCGAGTCGGCGCGGACAGCTCCCTGAACCACTTGCCGCCGAACGCGACGAGGAAGAGCGCGTAGCACCCGAACAGCGCGGCGTAGGCGGCCCGGAACAGCTCCGGGCCGCCCAGCAGCAGGAACAGCAGGCAGAAGACGCCGTAGTCGACCGGCAGCAGCGCCACCGCGCGCCACCTCGAAGGGGGCCGCGCCGCACGCGCCGGCCCGCCGCGGGGCCGCAGCTTGTCGGTGAGCAGCCCGCCGAAGAACACCAGCACCGCCACCAGCTGGAAGGCCAGCGGCAGCACCAGCCAGCCTTCGCCGGGGAGTTCACCGAAGCGGTGGAAGGAGATCAGCACGGCGGCGTGCACCGCCACGATCTTCGCGCAGTCCACGACGTGGTCCAGCCACTCACCCGCCGGGCTGCCACCGCCGCGCAACCTGGCCAGCTGCCCGTCCGCCGAGTCCAGCGCGAACCCGGCGACGAGCGCGCCCCAGACCGCCACCCCCAGCCCCCACGAAGGCCGCACCAGCGCCACGGCCGCGATCCCCGCGAAGCTGCACACGGCGCTCGCCAGCGTGACCAGGTTCGGCGTCAGCCCCACCCGGTGCGCCGCGGCGGCCAGGACGCGGCCGAGGGGCCGGTTGACGTACCGCGAGTAGAGGGAAACCCCTTTCGACGTCTTCTGCGCGGCCCGTAACGCCGAAAGAGCGGCACGGAATCCCCCCGAGAACGCGCCCGCTCGTGTGGTCGACGGCATGTGTCCCCCTCGCTCGGTGTGCCGCGCTTACTGTGCCAGGCACCGCGCGAGGTGCCACACCCCGCAAGGTAGGGTCACGTTCGCCAACAGCACCGGGAGGGGTTGAACAGGTGAAGGGGACGAGGACTCGGGGGCCGGCGCGCATACCGTTGGCGGCGACCGTGACGGCCGGGGCGCTGCTCGCCTCGCTGACCGGCTGCGTCACCGTGCACGGTGCGAGCGCCGTGGTCCCCGCGCTGAGCAAGACCGAGGCGGCCGACGTCCTCGCCGCGTTCGTGAAGAAGAACAACCGCGCCAACACCGCCTACGACGTCGAACTCAACGCCACGATCGAGACCGGCGCGCTCGGCGCCATCGACCAGGCGGGGCTCACCTCGCGCAAGAAGGTCAGGCCCAAGGGCAACCCCGACTACAACCGGCTGAAGCTGACCGACACCCGCTATCTGATCCCCGAACAGGCGGGCTGGCCCAAGTTCTTCGTCACCGACTCCCGCAGCAACCGCGAAGGGCAGGGGCGCTGGCTGTTCGTCTTCCAGCGCGACCGGGCCGACGGGCCGTGGAAGGCCTCCTACCTGTCCGTGATCGACCCCGACGCGGTACCCGAGTTCGCCAGGGACGAGCACGGCCACGTGAGAACCGTCCCGGTCGCCGGCGGCGACGCCGGCCTGACCGTGCCGCCCGACGAGCTGAGCCAGCGGTACGCCCGCTACCTCCAGGAGGGCGCGGGCGACGACTTCGCCGCGGGGCCGCACACCAGCGAGCAGCGGGAGGAGCGCGTCGAGGAGGCGAAGCGCAAGAACGTGCGCAACGAGTTCGCCGACCAGGCGGCGAAGCCGCCGCGGTACGCGCCCTTCGGGCTCCGCACCGAGGACGGCGGCGCCCTGGTCTTCTTCGCCACCCGCCACCACCACAAGCAGACGCTGCCGCGCGGCTACCACCCCGACATCAAGAACCCGCTGGTCAAGGCGTTGATGAAGGGGAAACCGAAGCAGTCGGTCACCTATGTGCGGATGTCGGAGCAGGCCGTTACCGTGCCGACCAAGAAGTCCAACGGCAAGGTGACCTTCCTCAGCCGCGTCGAGGGCCTGACCTCAGCGCACGGCAGCTGAGCCCTCCGCACCCGTCCCCGCGCCACCGGTCCGGCCCCGCGGTCCCGGGCGGAGCGCGGCGCTCAGCGTGCCGGCCAGGGCGCCCGCTCCTCCAGGCCGTCCACGGTGATGGCGTACTCCGCGCAGGCGTCGGTGAGGGTCTCCAGGAGCGTGAGGGGTTCGGGAAGCTGCGCACCGGCGGCGGGGGGCCGCAGCCAGCGCACCCCCTCGTCCTGGTCGGGCAGCCGGGAGGGCGGCAGCAGCACGTAGCTGCCCCGGCAGTGCCAGCGCAGCCCGGGGTGCTCCTCCATCGTCTCGGGGTGGCTGTCCAGCTCGCAGGGCCACCACTCGTCCTCGTCCTCCGGCCTGCCCCGGGTCCTGGTGAAGAAGAGCATCCGGTCCTCGCCCAGCAGCGCGACGGGTCCGAGCACGGGCTCGGCGGCGGCGCCGGATCCGGTGTCGCCTTCGGGGCCCGAGCCGGCGCCCGCGGGGTCGCCGGAGTGGGCCTCGCCGCCCGGGGCGCCGTCCGCGGCCGCGTCGCGCTCCCGCTCCTCCAGCCGGGCCAGCGCCGCGTACCCGGCTTCGGCGGGCACGTCCAGGACGTCGTGGGCACGGCCCGTGGCGGTGACGAAGTTGGCCTGGGGCTCGGCGCGCAGCCAGCGTTCGATCTGGGCGCGGTCGGTGGTGGCCTGGGTCTGCCAGGCGAAGGAGACGGGGTGCCGTCCGGGGGTGGGGCAGCCGATCCGTACGCAGGAGCAGCCGTATCCGGAGGGGTGGGCCGCGGGGGCGAGGGGGAAGCCCGCCTCGGCGGCTGTGAGCAGGAGGTCCGCGCGCTCTTCGGCGGCCTCGCCGGCGCCCGCGGCCGCTCGGCCGCCGCGTGGTGACCAGCGGCGTGACCGGGGCGCGCGCCCGTCGGCCGACTGCGCGGGAGACGCGGGGGAACCGTCGCCGCCGCGCGCGGCTTCCGCCCGGGTGGCCCGGCGGCGCAGCCACTGGGCGATCCTGCTCTCGCGTTCCATCTACCGCCTCACTCCGCGACTGTGGTGCCAGGGCGCATCGTGCATTCCGAGGGTACGCAGCGCGTCGGCGCGCTGAGGGGGAATCCGCGGATCACGGATGACTCCCCCTATCCTGCGCTGTCCGTCGCGCGATCGGGCACGCGGGGTCGGCCGCGTCACTCGTGAGGACCACCCGGGCGGGCGCCCTGCCCGGCGAATCGTCCGGGTCCCCTCTAGCTTGGGTCCATGGTCACAAAGGCGGTTTTCGTCCCTATGGTGCGGTTGGTCCCCGTGGCGCTCGCGGTCGCGCTGGCGGCGCCGGCGGTGGGGGCCGACGAGGCGACGGCGGCTATGGCTACGGCTACGGCTACGGCTACGGCTACGGCTACGGCTACGGCGGAAGCCTCCGGGGCGGCCGTGCCTGCGGAGGCCGGCCGGGACCGGCCGGGGCCCGAGGAGGCCGGCGCGGACAGCGACGGCGGGGCCGGCGCGCGGCTGCCGGGCACCCCCCAGCTGACCGGCACGACCGTCACGGCGCACCGGGGCGGCGCCAAGGAGGTGCCGGAGAACAGCATGCAGGGGCTCGCCGCGACGTTCCGGCGCGGCTATGCGCGGGTGCTGGACACCGACATCCGGCAGCTGCGCGACGGCACGCTCGTGGCCATGCACGACGCGACGCTCGACCGCACCACCGACAAGAGAGGCAAGGTGAGCGCGCTGGACTGGAACGACTGGCAGGACGTCAGGATCACCCCCCAGCGCGGGCTGCCGGGACACTGGCGCCCCGAGCGGCCGCCGTCGGTGCGCGAGATCCTGGAGCGGTTCGGCGGGAAGGGCCTGCTGATGCTGGAGCTGAAGGACCCGGCCGGGCTGCCGCGGCTGGCGCGGCTCATCCGGGAGCGGCACCTGTCCCACTCCGTGCTGGTGGAGTCCAACGATCCCCAGGTCGCCGAGCGGGCGCACGCACGGGGTCTGCTGACGGCCGTGTGGCGCTCGGCGCGGCAGATGGCCGAGGACAGACCGGAGCGCTGGAAGTCGTACGTGACCATGCTCAGCGTCGACCACGAGACGGCCGACCGGCACGTGCGCAAGGCGGTGCGCTCGGGCATCCCGTACGTGTGGTCGCACACGGTCAACAGCCGCGCCGACCGCGACCGGATGCTGAAGCTGGGCTGCGAGGGCATCGTCACGGACAAGCCGGGCAGCCTGGCACCGGCGGCCGCCCGTCCGTAGGCGGGCGACGGCGGGGGCGGCGTCATCCGCGGGGCGCGAAGGACCGCAGCGCCAGCTCGACCAGCCGGTCGGTGAACTCGTGGGTGAGCGGACCCGAGCGGGTGAGCCAGCGCTGCTGGAACGGGCCGAGCAGCATCTCGACGGCGAGGCCGAGATCCAGGCCGGGGTCGATCTGGCCGGCCTCCTGCCCGGCGCGCAGCCGCCTGACGTAGACCTCCAGGCCGGGTTCCTGGAGCCGGGCCACGAACTGTTCGGCGAGGGCGGCGTCGGCGGCGGAGGCGACCGCCAGTGCGCGGTAGGGCGCCTCGAACGCGGCGTCGGAGAACTCGTCGGCGGTGGCACGCAGCACGGTCTTGAGATCGGCCTCGATGTCGCCGGTGTCGGGCAGACCGCCCTGGTAGTCGTCGTCGTGGACGACCTCGGTGAACGCGTCGAGCAGCACGGCCGCCTTCGACGGCCACCAGCGGTAGATCGTCTGCTTGCCGACGCCCGCCCGGGCGGCGATGGCCTCGATGGTCAGCTTCGGGTACCCGACGTCCCCGACGAGCTCCATGCTGGCCCGCAGGATCGCCGTGCGGGAGCGTTCGCTGCGGCGGGAGACGTCGGGGGTCTTCGCGGTCGTGGGTGACATGGCTCGAATCTAGCAGCGGACAGAGACGAGACGAACCGTCTTGACAAGACGAGACGTCTCGCCGCATCCTCGGAGGGTGACAGGGCGAGACGATACGTCTCGGCCCCCCGTTGCCTGACGGACCACCCGTGGACACGACGAGAGGAGACCCTCATGAGCAAGGGACGCGGCGGAAAGATGCTGGGCGTCGGCGGGACCCGCTCCCACCTGTCCCGCACGCAACTGCGCGGCGACGGCGGGCACGGCGGCCACGGCCCCGGCGGCACCGCCGATCCGCTCACCCAGAAGCGCGAACTGCTCCGCAGACTGCGCGAGTCGCGCGACTGAGACGGGACACCCGCGAGCGAGCCCGCACAACAGGGCCGCCCCGGCGCTCAGTTGTCCGACTACCCGCGCAAAAGGGCTCCTCAGGGGGAATCATCGGCATACCGCATCGTGTGCACCGCCCCTGAGGAGCCCGAGATGTACGCAACCCGTCGCTATCTGATGTGCCCTCCGGTCCACTTCCGCGTCACGTACTCCATCAACCCCTGGATGGACCCCGCCAAGCCCGTGGACCTCCCCCTCGCGCTCGCCCAGTGGGAGGCGCTGCGCGACCGCTACCGCACGCTCGGACACACCGTCGAGCTCCTCGACCCGGTGCCAGGGCTGCCCGACATGGTGTACGCCGCCAACGGCGCCACCGTCATCGAGGGCCGGGTACTGGGCGCACGGTTCGCCCACCCCGAACGCGCCGCCGAAGCCCGGGCCCACCGCGCCTGGTACCGCGCGCACGGCTTCGGCGACGTCACCGAACCCGCCCATATCAACGAGGGCGAGGGCGACTTCGCCGTCACCGCCTCCTGGCTGCTGGCCGGGCGCGGCTTCCGCAGCAGCCCGCTCTCCCACGGGGAGGCACAGGAGTTCTTCGGACGGCCCGTCATCGGCCTCGACCTGGTCGACCCCCGCTACTACCACCTCGACACGGCGCTGTGCGTCCTCGACCCGGACACCGAGGACGTGCTCTACCACCCGGCCGCGTTCTCCTCCGGCAGCCGGGCCGTGCTCGCGCGGCTGTTCCCCGACGCGCTGCTCGCCGACGAGTCCGACGCGCTCGCGCTCGGCCTCAACGCCGTCAGCGACGGCCACCACGTCTTCCTGCCCGAAGCGGCCACAGGCCTCTTCGCACCGCTGCGCGCCCGGGGTTACGAACCCGTGCCCGTCGCGCTCACCGAACTGCTCAAGGGCGGCGGCAGCGTCAAGTGCGTGACGGCCGAACTGCGGCCGTGAAGAGCCGCCGTGCCGGCGCCGTGCCGGAATGTGCGGGGTACCGGCGCCGTTACCCGGGGGCCCGTCGGCTCGTCTCCCTGACGAGAGGGCGCGGCGCCCCGGGCAACGGAGGGGGCGCCGCGCCGTGGCGCACGAGCGAGGAGTAACGATGGCACGTCTCGACATGGGGAGGGCGGCTCCCGAGCCCTACAAGGCGCTCGGCCAGGCCCAGGGCGCGCTCGACGCCGGGCCGCTGGACGCGACGGTGCGCGAACTCGCCAAGATCCGCGCCTCCCAGCTCAACGGCTGCGTCTTCTGCGTGGACCTGCACACCCGCCAGGCGCGCGGGGCGGGCGAGAGCCAAAGCCGGCTCGACCACCTGCCGGTGTGGGAGGAGTCGGAGCTGTTCACCGCGCGGGAGCGGGCCGCCCTCGCCTACACCGAGGCGGTCACCCGGCAGGTACGGGTGGCCGACGCGCTGTGGCAGGAGGTGTGCGAGCACTTCCCCGACGAGGCGGAGCGCGGCCACCTCGTCGCCCAGGTCGCCCTGATCAACGCCTTCAACCGGCTGGGCGTCCCGCTCGAGATGAGGCCGGCGCCGGCGCCTGGCGGCTCGCAGCGGGCCTGAGCGGACGGCCGGACGCCGGTGCCGGTGCCGGCCCGGGCCGGGCCGGGCAGCGGCGGGACGCGGCGGGACGCGGCCGGTGCGGGGCGCGGGCCAGGACGCGCCGAGGGGCCGGCTCGTCGCCGAGCCGGCCCCTCGGTGCCCTGGCATGTGTCACAGCAGTCGCCCGCGGCCCCAGGTCAGGACGAAGGCGACGACGGCGGCGGTGACGGCGAGCATGAGGCCGGCTCCGAGCCACTGCATCGTGTGCATCTGGGAGACGGGCAGGTAGTCGACGGCCCGGCCGATGACGTCCTTGGACTCCAGGCACGCGGTGTGCGCCTTGGTGTGCTCCTGCTGAGCCAGGCACGTCGTCCAGTCCAGCTTCTGGCCCGAGCTGGTGAGGAAGTACGCGCCCTGGCCCTGCTGCACCGCCTGGTCGGGCAGGGTCGGAAGCCCGCCGTCGCCGCCGTTGTGCGTGGTGGCCGTCATGACGTGGCCCAGGTCCAGGCGGAACCGGTCCCACACCACGCTGAGCGCCCCGACGACGCCGAGCGTGACCACCATCGAGACCAGCGTGCGGCGCAGCACCATGCCGACCGCCACGCCCACCGAGAACGTGAGCAGCGCGTAGGCCACGGGCACGGGCCCCGTGCCGTCGAAGAAGACGTTGCTGGTCCACTCCAGGGTGTCGGCGCGCCCCCTGAGCGGGCCCCACCACCAGGTGAAGACCGCGCCGAGAACAGCGGTGCACAGCGCGATCAGCCCGGCGGTCATGACGAGCTTCGTGGTGAGCCACCGCAGTCGGCTGACGGACTGGGAGGTCACCAGCTTGGCGGTGCCGGACTCCAGGTCACCGGCGATCAGCGGGGCGCCGAGGAAGACACCGAGCAGGACGGGGACGTAGCCCAGGAAACTTCCGAAGGTGAACAGGCGGTTGGTGTACTTCTCGAAGTCGGGCGGCAGTCCTTCCGACTTCCGCCCGGACGCGTCCAGGGCGTTCAGCTGGTCCATCAGCTGCCCGCGCAGCCAGACCATGGCGACCACGCCCACGAGGGTGAGGCCGATGAGGGTCCAGTACGCGGCCCGGTGCTGGCGCCAGACGAGCCAGGCCGTACCGGAGAGCCGGGGTACGGACCGCCGGGAGGCGCGTCCTTCGCGGGGCGGCACCGCGGGTGCCGAGGGGGTCGGATCAAGGGTGGGGGTCGTCATGCTGTCACCGTCTCGGGCTGGTCGCGGGTGAGGATGTCGTGGATGTCGCCGGGCTGGGCGCTGGGGGCGATCAGCGCAGGCACGTCGGGCGACCGCAGATAGCCGAGGAGAAGCTCCTCCAGGGTGGGTGGCGCGGCCGGCGCGCCGTACTCGACCGGCCCGCCGAGGCGCACCAGGACGCCGGTCCTGCCCTCCTCGCCCCGGGCCCCGACGGCGCCCCGGGCCCCGACGGCGCCGCGGGACTCGATGACCCGGTGCGGTGCGAGGTGGGGCGACGGGCCGCCGTCCGGGGCGGCGAGCAGGGCGTGCGCGGCGCGCAGTTCGTCGACCTCGCCCGCGAGCCGCAGTCCGCCGTTCGCGACGACGAGGAGGTAGTCGCAGATGTACTGGAGCTCGGCGAGCATGTGCGAGGACACCAGTACCGTCGTGCCGTGCTGCGCGGCCTCCGCCGTCAGCGTCTCCATGAGTTCACGGCGGACCAGCGGGTCGAGATCGGACATCGGCTCGTCGAGGATGAGCAGGTCGGGGCGTTTCCCGAAGGCCAGCGCGAAGGCGACGCGGGTGCGCTGCCCGCCGGAGAGAGTCCCGATCCGCGCCGTCAGCGGCACCTGGCCCGCGCTGACGATCCCTTCCGCGACACCCTGGTCCCAGCGGGGGTTGAGCTCGCGGCCGAGCCGCAGGGTCTCGGCCACGGTGAAGCGCCGGAACAGCGGCTTCTCCTGGGACAGGAACGCGGTGCGCCGGACCGCCCCCTGCGAACCCGGTGCCTCGCCGAACACCCGCAGGGCGCCGGTCGTCGGCTGGATCATGTGGGTGACCAGGCTCATCAGGGTCGACTTGCCCGCCCCGTTGGGGCCGACGAGGCCGCACACCCGCCCCGCGGGCAGCCGGAAGGACACCTCGCGCAACGCCCAGCCGCGCCGGTACTTCTTGCCGAGCCCGTGGGCCTCGATCGCCGACGTGCCGGCGGGGTGCGCGTACCCCGCCGGGCCCGGGTGGTGGGTGGCTGAGTGGTTCACGTGGGGCTCCTGAACGTACATGCGTGCGGGTGGGGCGCAGCAGGGACTGCCTGAGGTCTGCGCAGCCGACTGCCTGAGGTCCGCGCGGCCGCCGTCGAAGCCGAGGGCCCGGCGGCGGGACGCGGCGTGCGGCGTCCCGCCGAACCAAGGTGGGCCGTGACCATGACATGCTCCTCGGGTGAGGGAAGGCGAACGCCGCCCGGTGAGCACCACTCTTCTCCGCCGCGCCCCGCGGCGGATCGGGCGAAAGACAGATCTTGCGCGACCGGCTCCGACTTTCGGCCGGTCGGCGGGGAGCAGGTGAAGACGATGGCGGAGGCGGCGGACGGAGCGGCCGCACCCACGGCCGCGCGTGGCCAGGTTCGAGCGCGGGTACTGCCCGTTCCGGTATGGACGCTGCTGATCGTGGGCCTGGCCGGCCTCGTGGCGCTGGACTGGGCGGCCGGTTTCTACTGGATCGTGGACCACGGCCCCGCCAAGCTCGTCGGCGCGCTCCTGGCGGTCGGCCTCGTCGTGGCCTCGCCCCGGCTCGGCAACCGGACACTGCCGGTGGCCGCCTGCGCACTCGCTGCCGTGTCGCTGTGTCTCTCGGTGTGGCTGCGCCTGGAGATGCCGACCGGATCGCAGACGATGGGGTTCGCCGAGCCGGCGGCGCTGGTGTGGCTGCTGCTGCTCGTCGCCCGCCGCGGGCAGCCGTCGTGGGCGACGGCCGCCGCCCCCGCGCTGTGGCTGGCGATCGTGCTGCGGCCCGTGTCGGTCACCTTCCGGCAGTCCACCCTCATCATGGCGCTGCTCTTCGCGCTGGCAGCGGTCACGGCGCTGGGCATCGGCCTCGGGATGCGCCTGCTGCTGGCGGACCGGCGCAGGCAGGCGGCGGCCCTCAGACTGGAGCAGCGGACCGAGTTCGCCAGAGACCTGCACGACTTCGTCGCCCACCACGTGACCGGCATCGTCGTCCAGGCGCAGGGGGCCCAGGTGGTGGCGGACCGGCGGCCCGAACTCCTGCCACCCGCACTGGAACGCATCGAGCAGGCCGGAACGGAGGCGCTGACCTCCATGCGGCGCATGGTCGGGATGCTGCGCGACGCCGAGTCGGACGTGGCGCTGACCCCGCTGGCGGGCATCGACGAGGTGCGCACGCTCGTCGAGGAGTTCTCGACGATCGGTGGCGCCCGAGCCCGGCTGGAGTCGGAGGGCACCTTCGACGACCTGCCGGTGGAGGTGACCACCACCGCCCACCGGGTGGTGATGGAAGCCCTCACCAACGTGCGCAAGCACGCACAGGGCTGCACCGAGGTGCGGGTGCGCGTGGTCCGCTCCGCGGACCGGGTCGCCGTACGGGTCAGCGACGACGGACGGGCGCGCCACGTGTCCGACAGCGGCTTCGGGCTGCGGGGCCTGGCCGAGCGGGTGGGACTGATCGGCGGGGCCGTCCAGGCGGGCCCGGTGACCGCGGGCGGCTGGTGCGTCGAGGCGACGCTTCCTGTGGCACCGGCCTCCACGGCGGCCACGGCGTTCTCGAAGCGGGTGGCGGCCTCGTGACGATCCGGGTGCTGATCGCCGACGACCAGGCCATGGTCCGTGCCGGGTTCGCGATGGTCCTGGCCGCGGAGGACGACATCGACGTCGTCGCGGAGGCCGAGGACGGGGTGCACGCCGTGGAACTCGCCGAGCGCCACAAGCCCGACGTGGCGCTCATGGACATCCGTATGCCCCGCATGGACGGGCTGGAGGCGCTGCGCAGACTGACGCGGCCCGGCACCGTGAACCCACCGAAGGTCGTCGTGGTCACGACGTTCGACGACGACGCGTACGTGCAACGCGCCCTGAGCGAGGGCGCCTCCGGCTTCCTGCTCAAGGACTCGGGGCCCGCTCTCCTCGTCGAGGCCGTCAGAGCGGCGGCCTCGGGCAAGGCCCTGGTGAGCCCGGCCATCACGGTCCGGCTGCTGGAGCGCCTCAACAGCGCGGGGCCGTCCCCGCGCGCGCCCCACACGGCGCTCTCCCCACGGGAGGAGGCCCTGGTGCGGCTGGTGGCCAGAGGACTCACCAACGCCGAGATCGCCACCGAACTGACCATCTCGGTGGGCACGGTGAAGACCCACCTGACCAACGTGCAGACCAAACTGAGCGCCCGCAACCGCGTGGAGATCGCCGCCTGGGCCTGGGAATCAGGACTGGTGGACGGACGGGGGTGAGCAGAGGAAAAGCCCTTGCCGAGGACGCGACGCGGTCACTACGGTCGCGCCGACGCGAAGGACGCGTGCTCATGGGGAGGGGAGGTTGATGAATATGGCCGCCGTCGGCCCTCATCGGCATGCCCCCGTCCGGACCGCACGCTGACGCAGCGCGGCCCGGGTCGCTCAACGACCAGGAGTAACGCGTGTCTTCCTCCGCCTCACCCGCTCAACCCACCCCGCCCGCCCACGCCGACGTGCTCACCGAGCGCCTGGCACTGCGCCCCTGGACCACGGCCGAGACCGCCGCGGTCCTCGACGGCACCCGGCTCGCGCACTGGGCGCACGACTTTCCCGCCGACGGCGACCGCGTGATCGCGGGGTTCCTCGGTGAGCACCCCGCCTGGCGCGGCGCGCACGGCCATCGCTTGGTCGTCGAGCGCGAAAGCGGCCTGGTGGTGGGCTCGATCGGCTTGTTCTGGCCGCCCAGCGAGGGCGCCGTCGAGATCGGGTACGGCATCGTGGCCTCCCGCCGCGGCCGGGGCTACGCGCCCGAAGCCGTCCGGGCCCTGGCCGGGTTCGCCTTTACCGCGCCCGAGGTCCACACCGTGTGCGCCCGGGTGGAAGGGGCCAACTCCCCCTCGGTCCGCGTACTGGAGAAGGCCGGCTTCAGCCGGTGGGACGACGGGGACGGCGAGGGCGTCGGGGTTGGCGGCGAGGGTGTGGTCCGGTTCGGGGTCGCGGTTACCGATGTCGACCGCTCGCGGTGGTGACCTTCGGGGCCCGGGGGGCGCGACCGGTTCACCAGGTGCCGCCCCAGTCGGTCTTGCGGGCGGCGCGGTAGGTGTCGGCGCCGTCGCGCTTGGTGACGGTGCGGCGGGTGAGGCCGCCCTCGGGCGCGCACAGGTCCAGGAGCACCTGGCCCTTGCGCAGCAGCGGCTTGCGGACCACGCGCGCGGGGCCACCGGCGCCCGCGGCCTGGCCGAGGCCGTCCCGGACGGCTGCCACGTAGCTGTACTTCTCGTCCTCGTAGGCGAGTTCGCCTCCCTTCACCCGCCGGTGGAGGGAGGAGCGGGCGACCCGCACGGCGAAGTGGCACCAGTCCTGGCCGGCCACGAGCGGGCAGGCGGCACCGTGCGGGCAGGGCGCCAGCACGCGCAGCCCCGCCGCCAGCAGCGCGTCGCGGGCCTCGCGGATGCGCAGGTAGCCGTCCGGGGTGCCGGGCTCCACGAGGACGACCGCGCCCCGCGCCGCACGGGCCGCCGCGTCCACGACCGCGCGCCGGTCCTCGGCGTCCAGCTCACCCAGCACGTACGAGGCCGTCACCAGGTCGGCAGGCTCCATGGCCGGCACCGCACCGCGCAGCGACCCGGCCCGCCAGGCGGTCTCCCGTACGGCGTCGGCGGACGAGGCCAGCTCGCGGCCGAGAGCGAGTGCGGGCTCCGCCCAGTCGAGGACCGTCGTCGCCCGCGGTGCCGTCCGCGAGGTCTCCCACACGTGCGCCGCGGCCCATACCGCCGCGCCGGTACCGCCGCCGATGTCCAGGTGGGAGGCGGGTGCCCAGTCCGGGGCCCGGGCGGCGAGGGCGTCCAGCGCGGCGGAGGCGGCGGCGAAGGTGGCGGGCATGCGGTAGGCGGCGTACGCCACCGCGTCCGCGCGCCGGCGCAGTACGGGCGCGCCGGTGGGCGTCTCGCCCCGGTAGTGGCCGATCAGCCGCTCCACGGCGGCCGACGCCTGCCGCGCGGGCAGCCCGTCCACGAGGGCGGCGAGCGCGCCGCGCAGTTCTTGCTCCATCACGACGCCAGTGTAGGAAGTCGCGGCGTGTCGCCCGCCGCCTCGCCCCGGCGGCCCGGTACCCCGCTCCGGGATCCCGCCGCCTCCCCCGGGCAGCCCGGTACCTCGCCCCGGCGGTACGCGCTCAGCGCACCGCTCGGGCCAGCCTGGTGGCCGCCGCCGCGCGGGGGCGGTTGTCGGCGGGCCTGCGCACCGGGTGCACCGTGTTGGCCAGCAGTACCAGGAAGGTGTCGGTCACGGGGTCGAGGACGAGGCTGGTGCCGGTGAAGCCGGTGTGCCCGGCGGCCCGGGAGACGGGGG
The DNA here is from genome assembly GCF_022699385.1 of Streptomyces tubbatahanensis. Lineage (NCBI taxonomy): Bacteria > Bacillati > Actinomycetota > Actinomycetes > Kitasatosporales > Streptomycetaceae > Streptomyces > Streptomyces tubbatahanensis. The sequence continues at coordinate 2,278,219 of NZ_CP093846.1, forward strand.
CCGAGGCGGCCCCGGCCCCTGGCCCGCCCCCGGTACCTGGCTCGGCCTCGTTCTCCGACGCCGGGCCGGACGCGGGCCCGGGGGGCGGTGTCGCGAGTTCGCCCATGAACCAGGCGGCGCCGGTCTGGAAGCCGAGGCCCGGCGGGTCGAGCAGGGCGGACACCGAGGAGGGGGCCAGGATGCGGGCCGGGCCGTAGGCGCCGCCGGTCAGCAGCGTGCGGCACAGGACGGCCAGGTCGTGGGCGGTGGAGAAGAGCCCGGCGTGCCCGGCGACGCCGCCCATGGCGTAGGCGTTCTCGTCGTGGACGCGTCCGTGCACCAGGCCCCGGTTGAGCTTGGCCCAGGGTTTGCGCTGGTCCTCCGTGGCGGCGATGCGGGGGCGCCAGGAGCGGGGCGGGCTGAAGCGGGTCCTGGTCATGCCGAGCGGCTTGGTGATGCCGTCGCGTACCAGGGCGTCCAGGGTCCGGCCCGTGACCTGGTAGAGCACCCGTTCGAGCAAGAGCAGGTTGAGGTCGGAGTACAGGTGCCGGCCGCCGGGCTCGGTGAGGGGCTTCTCCGACCACAGCAGCGCGGCGTGCTCGGCGGTGTTGTGCTCGTAGAAGGGCAGCTCGGCCCGTAGCCCCGAGGTGTGGGTGAGCAGGTGACGCACGGTGATGCCGTGGTCGGTGACCAGCCCGGCACGCGGGTCGGCGTACTCGACGACGAGCGCGTCCAGGTCGAGGGCGCCGCGCTCGACCTGCTGGAGGGCGGCGACGGCGGTGAACAGCTTGGTCACAGAGGCCACGTCGAAGACGGTGCCGGGCCGCATCGGCAGCCACTTCTCCCGCGGCAGTTCGACGGGCCGCCCGGCCTCGGGATCCCAGGCGGCGTACCGCAGCGCCCATCCCGCCGCGTGCTCGACGGCGACGTACGGGCCGCGGCCGGCCAGCACGACGGCGCCCGCGCACCATCCGGTGGCGGGCAGCCGGTCGATGTCGCCGGTCAGGTCGGCCAGGTGTTCGGTGGCGAGCCCGGCCTTGCGCTGGAAGCGGCGCCGCTCGGCGCCCTCCAGCGAGGCCGCGCTCTTCAGTCGCGTACGCGCCATGGGCGGCAGAGTCCCACGAAGGCGAGCGCGGCGAGTGCCACCGCGCTGAACTGGACGAGCGCCATGGGCACGGCCGTCTGCTCCCCCGCGACGCCCACGAGCGGCGAGGCGAGAGCGCCGACGAGGAACTGCGAGGTGCCCAGCAGCGCCGAGGCGGACCCGGCGGAGTGCGGGGTGCGCATCAGGGCCTGCGAGTTGGCGTTGGGCATGATCAGACCCATCCCCGACATCAGCACGCACAGGCCCGTCGCCAGCGGGGCGAGTCCGACCTCGCCGAACACGCCGGTCGTCATCACCAGCAGCGCCACCGTGGCGGCGCCCACCATGCACAGCCCGAAGGCCAGCACCCGGTCCAGGGAGACCCGGCCGACCAGCACCTTGCCGTTGAGCTGTCCGAAGGCGACGATGCCGATCGAGTTGACCATGAACAGCAGGCTGAAGGTCTGCGGCGACGCACCGTAGATCTCCTGCATGACGAACGGCGACGCCGACACGTAGGAGAACAGGGCGGCGAAGGCCAGGCTGCCGGTCAGCAGGTAGCCGGCGAAGACCCGGTCGGCCAGCAGTGCGCGCATGCTGCGCAGCGCGTCGGCCAGCCCGCCCTTGTGCCGCTGCTCGGCCGGCAGCGTCTCCGGCAGCTTGCGCGCAACGACCAGGACGAGCAGCAGCCCGATGGCGGAGAGGATGACGAAGACGCCCCGCCAGTCGGTGAAGCGCAGCACCTGTCCGCCCAGGACGGGCGCGAGGATCGGCGCGACACCGGAGATCAGCATGAGGGTGGAGAAGAAGCGGGCCATCGCCAGCCCGTCGTACAGGTCGCGGACCACGGCCCGCGCGATCACCACCCCGGCCGCACCGGCGAGCCCCTGGACGAGCCGGCAGACGGTGAGCGTCGCGGCGGTCGGTGCCAGCGCGCACGCGACACCCGCGACGACGTAGGCGCCCATGCCGATCAGCAGCGGGCGGCGGCGCCCGAACCTGTCGCTCATCGGGCCGACGATCAGCTGGCCGACGGCGAGCCCGATCAGGCAGGCCGTGAGGGTGAGCTGCGCGGTGGCGGCGGGCACGTGGAGCGCGCCGCCGACCTCCGGCAGCGCCGGGAGGTACATGTCGATGGACAGGGGCGGAAGCGCGGTGAGCCCGCCGAGGATGAGGGTGATCAGCAGCCCCGCGCGGCGGCGGCGCGTCAGGCCCGGCACGGAGGGGACTGCTCCGGCGGAGGCCGGTGGGCGGGGGGAGGAGGCGGGAGACGGGGACGCGGGTGCGGACTGCGGGTGGAGCGGGGGTTCGTGGTGCGGGGGCTGCGAGGTCTCGGCGGGTATTGCGGCCGGTTGCTGGGGGCCGGGGCTGGTCATGCACCTCTCCAGGAGATTGTCACGGGCGCGAACATTCTCCCAGGCTTTCCGGCAACGGCCCATATCTTTGTTCGCCCGCCCCTCCCCCACCTGGCCGGAAACGGACCCGGAAACGGGCCCGGTGACGAACCCCACACCGGACGGCGGCGCGCAGGACCCCGCGTACGCTGCGCCCATGACGCAGGAGCACCAGCAGCAGCACGACAACCACGACGCGCCCGCCCCGGCCCCCCGGCACAGCACCGCGGTGGTCACCGGCGCGGGCTCCGGCATCGGGCGGGCCGTCGCTCTGGAGCTGGCCGATGCCGGCTGGTCGGTGGCGCTGGCCGGCCGCAGGCACGCGGCGCTGGAGGAGACCGCTGCACTCGCAGGCGGCAACGCGACCACCCTGTGCGTGGCCACCGACGTCACGGAACCGGCGGCGGTCGCCGCCCTCTTCGAGACGGTGCGCGACACCTGGGGGCGGCTCGACCTGCTCTTCAACAACGCGGGCACCTTCGGGCCCGGCGTGCCGCTGGAGGACCTCACCTTCGAGCAGTGGCGCACCGTCGTCGACGTCAACCTGCACGGCGCCTTCCTGTGCGCCCAGGGCGCCTTCCGGCTGATGCGGGATCAGCACCCCAAAGGAGGCCGCATCATCAACAACGGCTCCCTGTCCGCGCACACCCCGCGCCCCGGCTCCGTCGCCTACACCGCCACCAAGCACGCCGTCACCGGCCTGACCAAGTCCCTGTCCCTGGACGGCCGTCCGTACGACATCGCCTGCGGCCAGATCGACATCGGCAACGCCGCCACCGAGATGACCGCCGCCATGACCCGGGGCGTGCCCCAGGCCGACGGCACCGTCGCGGCGGAACCCACCATGGACGCCTCCGACGTCGCCCGCACCGTGCGCCACATGGCCTGCCTGCCCAGGGAGGCCAACGTCCAGTTCGCGACGGTGATGGCCACGAAGATGCCCTACGTCGGGCGCGGCTGAACCGGATACGAGCCGCGCACGCCGCCGTCGGACCTGAGGCCGAGATCACGTTCCCCAGGCCGTCCCTGCTGTGGCCTGAGCGGGCCGCGGCGCAGCAGACTCGGCGCGCAGCGACCCGTGAAGGAGCCCCACCGTGACCGACCCCGCACCCACGTCCTCCCCCGGCCCCACTCCCACCCCGGCCCCGGCCCCCGCGCACTTCGCGAACTACCAGAACGAGATCTACCTGCACGGCCTCGAGGACCGCGTACCCCCGTTCACCACTGACGGCACGGCCCTCGGCGCCTCGGCCCGCGCCCACCTCGACGCCGGCGCCTTCGGCTACCTCGCGGGCTCCGCCGGCTCCGGCGCCACCCACCGCGCCAACCGGGAGGCGTTCGACCGTCACCGGCTCGTCCCGCGCATGCTCACCGACGCGACCCACCGCGACCTGCGCACCACCGTGCTGGGCACCCCGATGCCCGCGCCCGTGCTGCTCGCGCCGCTCGGGGTGCAGTCGATCGTGCACCCGGACGCCGAGCCGGCCACCGCGCGCGCCGCGGCCTCGCTCGGACTGACGATGACGCTGTCCACCGCCTCGTCCCACACCCTCGAAGACGTCGCGGAAGCCGGCGACGACAGCGGCGCAGACGGCGCGGGGGCGTCGCGCTGGTTCCAGCTCTACTGGCCGAACGACGACGAGGTGTGCGCCAGCATCCTCGGACGGGCGCGCCGTGCGGGGTACACCACGCTCGTCGTCACCCTCGACACCTGGACGCTGGCCTGGCGTCCACAGGACCTGGACCGGGCCTACCTGCCGTTCATCCGGGGCGTCGGCACGGCGATCCCGTTCTCCGACCCGGCCTTCCGCGCCGGCCTGGCCAAGCCTCCCGAGGAGGACCTGGCCGCGGCGGTGCTGCGCTGGGTGCCGATGTTCACCGGGACGGACAGATCGTGGGACAGGCTGTCGTTCCTGCGGGAGCACTGGGACGGGCCGATCGTCCTCAAGGGCATCCAGCACCCGGACGACGCCCGCCGCGCCGCCGACGCGGGCATGGACGGCATCGTCGTCTCCAACCACGGGGGCCGCCAGGTCGACGGCGCGATGGCGTCACTGGACGCGCTGCCCGCAGCCGTACGGGCGCTCGAAGGCACGGGCGTGGAGGTGCTGTTCGACTCGGGGATCCGCACCGGCGCCGACGTGCTCAAGGCGCTCGCGCTGGGCGCCCGCGCCGTGCTGGTCGGCCGGCCGTTCGCCTACGGTCTCGCGCACGGCGGCGAGGAGGGCGTACGCCACGTGCTGCGCTCACTGCTGGCCGATCTCGACCTCACGCTGGGCCTGACGGGCCACCGCACACCGGACGAGCTCACCCCCGACGACCTCCACCTGCGCTGAGGCCCCCGGGAGGCCGGCCGCGGCGGGCGCCGGGCGTGCGGTGCCCGGCCGGTCGCCGGGTAGCATGGGCGGCACGGCGGACGAGCCGGCCGGACGGTCGCGTCGAGGAAGCGAACCGCTTTCTCGCCGAGGAACGTCCGGGCTCCACAGGGCAGGATGGTGGGTAACGCCCACCCGGGGTGACCCGCGGGACAGTGCCACAGAAAGCAGACCGCCGGTGCCGTATCCGTACGGCTGCCGGTAAGGGTGAAACGGTGGTGTAAGAGACCACCAGCGCCCAGGGCGACCTGGGCGGCTCGGTAAACCCCATCCGGAGCAAGGTCAAGAGGGGCCGCACTCGCGGCTCTGCGCGGACGACCGAGGGCTGCCCGCCCGAGTCCGCGGGTAGACCGCACGAGGCCGGTGGCAACACCGGCCCTAGATGGATGACCGTCGCCTCCGGGCGCCGCAAGGCCCCGAAGGAACAGAACCCGGCGTACAGGCCGACTCGTCCGCCCCCACCTGGGGCTTCACCCTGGGGCTTCCCCCTGGCACGGGCCTCTGACCTGCGTGCGTCGAAGGCCAGGCCCTTCCCGGGCTTTCACGCCCTTGCCGCTTCACGCGGCTCGGTGGCCCCAGGGCGTGCCGTGTCTCTGCCGCACGCAGAACCTCAGACCTACGCATTACGCGCACGTCAGCGCCCATGCTGCGGCGTGGTCTCATCGCGGTTCGAGGGAACGAGGGGCGGGGCGGGGAGCGGGCGCGGCCTTCGGGGACCGTATCGAGGGCCTGCTGCGCGTCCTGGAGCGGGAAGGTCTCTCCCCAGGGCCGGACGCCGGAGGTGACGGCCTTCCGTCCCGCGAAGTCAGATGGCCAGCGCCACGAGAAAGCGGGAAACCATGTTGTAGGCCGACACGGTAGCGACCGCCTCGACTGTCTGCTTTTCGCCGAACAGACGCTTCAGCTCGTCGATGACCGCGGCTTCCACCTCAACCCGTTGTGTGGACTGGTCGGTGAGCGCGAGCAGTGCACGCTCCTCTTCGTTGAAGAGGTCGTCCGGCACGCTCTGCCTCCCCAGCGCTTCTGCCTTTTCTTCCGTGCCGCCCGCCTGCAGATACGCCGGGTGGTGCACTCCCCATTCGAAGTCCGCGCCGTTCAGGGCGGCCACCCGCAGCATGACGAGTTCGCGGTACTCCAGCGCGAGGTCGAATTCGGCGCGAACCCGTCCCAGCAACTCGTTCCAGCCTGTGGCGAGCGGGAAGCTCCGGAGAAGGACACGGTCGATCCCGATCAGCTCGCCGTTTGGTCGACGCCCCCGCATGCCCGCGAGCAGCTCGGGCGGGGGAGCGGGAAGGGTGTCGTCCTGCCACGGGGTGACGCGCACATCGCTCATTTTGCACTCCCAGGGTGGGGGGGGTCCGCACGAGATCGGACCCGGTTCGATGGTGGAATTCTTCTGCCCGTGAGACTCAGCTGCAGGGCTGACGACAGTGCCCACTCACAGGCGCGGGCTTGCGGCGGGGACATAGGTATTCCTGGCTGGTCCCCGCGAGAAAGGGTGCCGCACACGGCGTCCGGCGGACGGTATCCGCACGCCACGGCCGGGCCCGCGCCTGCACGGACGGTATGGCGGGAGGCCCGGCCCGCGTGCCGGGTGAAAGTTCAGGCGGTGCCGTAGACGCGGACCTCCGGGTCCGACTCCAGCAGCGGCGCGAGTTCGCGGACCACGTCCTGGGTGAACAGCTCGCTGTCCAGGTACGCGTTGGCGTCCGCGACGGACTAGAAGCCGTGGAGCACCTGCACGTCCTCGTCCCGGACGAGGAGTTCCTTGCTGACGGCGCCGGTGATGGTGCCCAGGAACGGCTGCTTGTACTTCTCATACACACCGGCGGCAGCGGCGCGGTTGTCCGCAGCCACCTGGAGGGTGACCTCAAGATATGCCATGGTTATGCCTCACTCCTGTGGGGGCCGGGGGTCAGAGCGGCGTCTACCGCGCTCCACCTGTCACGTTAGGCACCCCGAGGGGCATCAGGTAGAGGAGCTCAGTGAATCCCGGCATAAGCAATACGCATGGCTAGCGAGGGGCGGCCGCGAGGCTGTCGGCCAGGCTCAGCAGATCTTCCGCGAGCGGGGAGCCGGAACTCCAGACGGCTTCGAAAGAGATTTGCACCTCCCGGCCCCCGTCCATCAGGGAGCGGTGGGGCACATCGGGTGAGGCGAGCTTCGAGCGGGGGACCATGGCTGAGCCGAGGCCGAGCTTCGCCCAGTCCTCCAGGACTCGGTAGCTGGCCGCTTCTCCCGGATAGGTGCGCAGGGGCATCTCGTGGGCTTGGAAGAGCTGGGTGGTGAACGTGGTCAGGCCGCAGGTGTCCGGAACGAGGATGAACTGCTCCTTGCCGGCCTCTTCGAGCTCGACGGTTTCCGGCTCCGCGGTTCGGGGGCTGACGACGACAATGGGTTCGACATCGATGACCCGATGCTCGTAGCGCGGCATCGCGGCCACGGCCGGGATCAGGATGATGTCAAGCTCTCCGGCGCGCAGCTCGGCCCGCAGGGTCTCCATGTCCGCCTCGCGCAGCACAAGGTCACGGGCCACGGGCAGGTCCCGGACCATTCCGAAGGATCGCGCCACCAGGTCGGCGGCGATCAGCGGGGAGACCCCCATCCGGATCCTCCGCTCGCCGGGGTCGGTCAGCCGCTTCGCCTCCGCCACCACGGCGTCCAGGGCCGCCACGGCAGAGGAGATCAACGGCAGCATCCGCACGCCGAAGGCGGTCAGGGTCACCCCGCGAGGGGAGCGGTCGAACAGCTTGTCCCCCAGTCGTTGCTCCAGCTTGGCGATCCCGTTCGAGAGCGCGGGCTGCGTCACCCCGTACGCCCGGGCGGCGGCGCTGAACGACTTGGTCTCACCCACCGCCTGCGCGTACCGCAGCCCTTCGAGATTCAGCCGTTCGGCCATAGACATCGCCTATCCCCACATTCACCGTTCTGCCCTACCGGGCGTCCTGTCCTGTCCTTACGGTGGGCCACCGTCTATTCAACATAACCAAAGGCAATGCACGAGATGCCCCGCTCGGCCGCCGGGGCCAGGGGTTCCTTGCACCACCGGGCGGACATCCGGAAGGAGTACCGGTACGTGACCGCGTCGCAAGAGATACGTGCCGTGCCCTGGCAGGCAGAGGCGCGAGTGGCCGGCGTGCAGAAGCGCACCGTCCGGCTCCTGGCAGCGGCCCAGGTCGTCGGCGGGATCGGCATCGGGGTGTCCGTGTCCGTCGGTGCCCTGTTGGCCGAGTCCGTGGCCCACAGCGAGACCTACGCAGGGCTGGCCCGCACCGCCATGACAGCGGGCGCCGCCGCGATCGGCATACCCCTGGCACTCCTCGCCCAGCGGCGAGGACGGCGGACCGCTCTGTCCACCGGATGGCTCACGGCCGCTGTCGGCGGAGTCGTCCTCATCGCCTCCGCGGTGATCACGTCGGTACCGCTGCTCGTCATGGGGATGCTGCTCTTCGGCGTCGGCAGCGCCACGAACCAACAGAGCCGCTACGCCGCCGCCGACCTGGCCGCCCCGCACCGCCGCGCCCGGGCACTGTCCACCGTGGTATGGGCGACGACGATCGGCTCCGTCATCGGCCCGAACCTCGCCGACCCAGGCGCTGCGATCGCCTCCGTACTGCACCTGCCCTCACTGACCGGGGCGTTCGTCCTGGCCACCCTCTGCATGGCGCTGGCAGCTCTCCTGCTGTGGGCCGGCCTCCGCCCCGACCCGCTGCGGCTCGCCCGGCAGCAGGCGGACACCGATCAACAGCAGGGAGCCGGCACCCACGCCCACGCCACCTCCGGCGCACCCACTCCGGCACGGGAAGAACAGACCGCAACCGTGGGCAGGGCCCTGCGCCACCTCCGCCGCTCGCCGCATGCCGCCTTCGCGTTCGTGAGCATCGTCGTGGCCCACACGACGATGGGGGTGATCATGACGATGACCCCCGTCAGCATGTCCGAGAACGGGGCCGGCCTCTCCATCGTCGGAATCACCATCAGCGGCCACCTGCTGGGAATGTACGCACTCTCGCCCCTCGTCGGCTGGCTCGCCGACCGGTTCGGACACCTGCCGACCGCAGTGGCGGGGCAAGCGGTCTTCCTCGTCTCGGCGCTGCTGTCAGGCCTGAGCCACGGCTCGGTCCCCTTGATGATGACCGGACTGTTCCTGCTCGGCCTCGGCTGGTCCTTCAGCCTGGTCGCCGGCTCCGCGATGCTCACCGAAGCCACACCCACCGCCCTGCGGCCCGGCCTCCAAGGCACCACGGACACCGCCATGAACGTCGTCGCCGCCCTCGGCGCCGGCCTCGCCGGACCCCTCATGCACAGCATCGGCTTCGCCGGACTCAACCTCGCCGCAGCGACCCTCGTCCTCCCCGTAGCACTCTTCTGGCTCCTCCTCGCCCGGGCCCACTGACCAATTCCAGCCCACCACCCGAGCCCGACAGAAGAAGAGATCGGCCGAGCCGCACGTAGACGCCCGAACGAGCACACGATCCAGACATGATCATGACGTCTCCCCTCGCCCCTTGCTGCTTCACGCGGCCCGAAGTCCCTCACAAGTCCCTCGGATCATGCCCCAGGTGTATTGACCACGAGCGTTGTCAACAGTGGGCGGCGGAGCGTGATCAGGCCTGCGGCGTGCCACCGTCCACCGCCAGGCGCGTGAGCCACTCACGCAGCAGGCGCTGCTCGGCGTCGCTCAGGACATCGGCGTCGTCGGGGAGGGCGGCACGCAGCGCGCGGGCCGCTGCGGCGGGACCGGACTCCGCGGCGGGGACCGCCGGCTCGGCGCGGGTGACGGCCGCGACCATCGACTCACGCAAGACGGTCAACAGCGCCGGATTGCGGCGGTCCGCGGGGACGGAGTGCCAGGTGGTGACCGCGCCCTGGCCGGTTGCCTGAATGATTTGGGCGGCCAGTTCCTCGTCGACCCGCAGCCATCCTCCGGCCGCCAGCCGACGCACCCGCCCATGGAGGATCTCCAGACCCGCGCGGTGTGCCACGTCCGATCCCCGGCCGGTGGCCTGGTTCATCACCGCGAACAACTCGGGACGGGAGACCCCGAACTCGACCACCATGTCCCAGCCGCGGCGCAGCTCCTCCACCGGGTCCTGCGGGGCGGGGTCGAGTTGCGCGCGCTTTCTCTCCAGGAACTGCGCGTAGCCGTGCTCGGCGACGGCCGCAAGGAGTCCCTCCTTGTCGCCGAAGAGGCGGTAGATCGCCGGCGGCTGCATTCCGGCCGCGGCGGCGACCGCGCGGGTGCTCACCGCGTCAGGGCCGCCGTTCTCCAGCAGCTCGACGGCCGCCTCGACGATGCGGCGCTGAGGGCTGTCGGTGGAGTCGCGCGTAGCCATGAACCGATGATACCGAGAATTGATTCCACCGGCATTTCCAGTGTTACCGTTGAAATGATTCCGCTGGAACTAGCGTCGGGAGAACCCCATGATCATCGTGACCGGAGCCACCGGAAAGCTCGGCCGCCGCACCGTCGAGCGCCTCCTGGAGCGCGTCCCCGCCGACCGCGTCGGCGTCAGCGTCCGCGACCCCCGCAAGGCCCAGGACCTCGCCGACCGCGGCGTCCGCGTCCGGCAGGGCAGCTTCGACGACCCCGCCTCGCTCGCGCACTCCTTCGAAGGCGCCGAGCAACTGCTCCTGGTCTCCCTCGACCGCACGGGCCCAGAGTGCGTCGCAGGCCACCGCGCCGCCATCGACGCCGCTGTGCAGGCCGGCGTCGGACGCATCCTCTACACCAGCCAGATGGGCGCCGCCCACGACGCTCGGTTCCAGGCATGCCGCGACCACGCCCAGACCGAGGACCTGCTGCGCGCCACCGGGCTGCGCTGGACCGCACTGCGCAACGGCTTCTACGCCTCCAGCGCCCTGCAGTTCCTGGAGTCCGCCCGCCACACCGGCGACATCGCCCTCCCCGCCGACGGCCCCGTCGCCTGGACCGGCCACGACGACCTCGCCGAGGCCACCGCGGTGATTCTCGCCGAGGAGGCGCGCTTCGAGGGGCCCACCCCGCCACTCACCGGCCCGGCGGCGCTCGACTTCGACGCCGTCGCCGAGATCGCGTCCCAGGCCACCGGACGGCCCTTCACCCGCACCGTCGTCCCCGACGACGCCTTCCGCGAGCAGGTCCTGGCGCACGGCGCCCCGGCCCCGATCGTCGACCTGATGCTGAGCATCTTCGCCGCGGCGCGGAACGGCGAGTTCACCGCCGTCGACTCGACGCTGGCCGAGCTGATCGGGCACGAGCCCGCCACCTTCCGCACCCAGCTGGAGCATGCCTGGGCCGAATAGATCCAGTGGGGCGCGCAGACGGCCCCGGCCTGACTCGCCGCCCACAAAGGTCCTGACGGACTTCCTCCACACCTACACCTACACCTACACCTGCCACCGATGCGACACCGTCTACGGCACGGCCGGTTCAGTCCCGCCCAGGGGTCGTCGTCAGGAGTCCTCAGGCACGCTCGTGATGGTCGTCCAGAACGGACGAGGGTGACTTCCCAGGTCGTGGACCTGGGGAGTCACCCTCGTCCGTCAGCTGAGCATGTTCCGTGATCAGGCAGCCGTCCCGGAGGTGGCGGCGGAGCGGATCCGGCGCCGGGTGTGGAGGTGTCCACGCCGCTTCGCCAGGCGCAGGAACACGATGGTGGGGATGGAGCACACGAAGATGGCAACCACACTGGCCTCGGGGCCGACGCCGCCGCCGGTGAGCGCATCGGAGCCGGACAGCACTCCGTGGAGCAGGCCGGTCTGGCCGTTCGCGTTGCCCGAAACACTCACACCGAAGATGCCGCCCTCGGCGAAGTTCCAGCCCAGGTGCAGGCCGATGGGCAGCCACAGGGTTCGGGTAGCCGCATAAGCGGCACCGAGCATCAGGCCCGCCTCGATGGCGATGGCCAGAGCACCCCACACCGTGGTGTGGGCGTTGAGCAGGTGAATCGTCCCGAACAGCAGACCCGAAGTGATCAACGCGCCCCACGTGCCGGTGAGTTCCTCCAAGAGGCGGAAGACGACGCCGCGGAAGAGGAGTTCTTCGGTGAGCGCGACTCCCGCCATCGTCGCGAAGACGGCCAGAGCACCACTGACGGACACCCCGCCCTCGGTGCCGTAGCTCCCGAACAGGGCAATCACCACGAGGGTGAAGGCGAAGAGGACGACACCGACGAGAGTACCGTCACGCAATGTCGCGCCGGCCACGGCAGGATCCAGTTCCGACACCGGCCGCTGCTCCAGCAGCCGTACGCTCTTCGCGTAGAGCACGAGCGCGCCCAAGACGACAACCGCGCCGCCGGGCACGGCCAGGACCGCGCTGTCCCCCGCCATTGCCCGTATCCCGGCAGCGAGGGCGATCACCACCAGAAACAGAGCGGCCATCACCGCCAGCCTCACCCAAGCGGACCGCACCCGGCGCGACGCCCCGGTGAACGGTGCCTGGGAGAACAGGTTCTTCAACGACCTCAGCGACTGCGCGTTCCTGAACGACATGCCCATCCTCTTCTGCCGGCGCCGGCGGCCGGTCGCCGCCGCGTTGACAGGAACGCTATGGGCGCGGGCTGCCGCGCATCGTCGCCCTGTGGGGGACATCCGGGATAGCTCTCATGGGGGATGCCACGCCGGGCCGGACGCCTGCCGAGCCGGTCAGCCAGGGACGGTGACCAGGCCGATTCGGTGGGCCAACACCACCGCCTGGACACGGTCACGGAGATCGAGCTTGGTCAGGATGCGGGACACGTAGGTCTTGACCGTCTCGCGGCTGATGACCATCTGTTCGGCGATCTCGGCGTTCGACAGACCTTCGGCGACGAGTTTCAGGACTTCGGTCTCGCGAGGTGTCAAAGCGGACAGCGCCTCTGTCGCGGCAGGCTTACGGGGTTGACTGATCCGGTCCGCGAACCTGCCGACGAGTTGCCGGGTGACAGCGGGAGCCAGGAGGGACTCACCCGCGGCGATCGTCCGGACCCCGTGCACCAAGGCGGACGGCGATGAATCCTTGAGCAGGAACCCGCTCGCACCGGCCCGCAGGGCCTCGTACACGTATTCGTCCACATTGAACGTCGTGACCACCAGGACCTTCACCGGCGCCGCGACGTCAGGACCGGCCAGCAGCCGCGTCGCCTCGATCCCGTCCAGGCCGGGCATCCGGATGTCCATCACCACCACATCGGGACACAGCCACCTGGCGGTCTCCACCGCCGACCTGCCGTCTCCTGCTTCTCCCACCACCTCGAGATCCGGTTGTGCCGAGAAGATGGTGACGTAGCCGGCACGCACGAGCTCCTGGTCCTCACAAACCAGAACCCGGGTCGGCGCTCCCGCACCGGATTCGGGTCTGAGCTCGGTCACGCCTGCTCCCCAGAAGCCATCGAGGCACCGGCACCAGCACCGGCACCGAAGCCGCCGTTCCGCGGACTGTCGGCCGACAGCCCGGCACCGAAGAACGCCCTCGCCCGATCGGGCATCCCGACCACAGCACGCCCGACTCCAGGGCCAGTAGGTGCGAACCGGGTGGAAGTCGCCGCGGCGGGGGCGTCTTCCATGGTCACGCCGGCCTCCGTCTTCTGGTGACTGACGTGCCGACGGACAGGCGTCCGATGTACCGGAGCGTGGTCGCACACGTTGATCAGCGTCCTCCACACCAGCCTGAATGCAGTCAATTCCACCGCCGAGCCATAGGCCACCACTCTCCCTCATGCTCTCCTCCATTACCAGCGGAAGCAGCCCCTGACCTTCGTGGACGTGGACGAACTCCGGGGTCGCCCGGGCAGCCTGCCGCAGGGAGTCGTCACTGTCCTCGTCCTCTCCATGGCCCCGGTACGGAGGCGCCTCGGATCGGCGCGACACGAAAGCCACGCGGCCGAACCGGCACGGATCGTCACCGCACAGTGGGCACTTTCCGGGGACGACACCCCACGCGCGGTACCGGAACTGTCCACTCACGGGGGATGCCGACGGCACCGTACGCGCATACCTTCGACGGGCACCTGTCCGTGTCCTCTTCCACCGTGGCCGCCTGTACCGCGTCACGGCCCAACCCGTAGGAACACCAGTGAGAGCCGTGAAATCCGAGAACACCGACAGCACGCCGTCTCCGGAACCGGACGCCACAGCCGGCTCACCCGGTCCGACCGCGCCCCGCGGCCTCGCCTTTCTTTCGCGCGCGACGGCGGCATGCACCGGGTCGTGGCGGGCCGTGACCGCGTGGTGGGGCGGGCGCCCGCGTGACGCGCGGGACCGGGAACTGGCGCTCGTGATCGCCGTGCTCTCCTTCGTCGAACCGCTGGCGGGCGTCGGCGCGCGGTTCGGCGACCTGTCACCCCGGCACGCACCCGCGCTCGCGATCCTGCTGACGCTCGGACAGACACTGCCGCTGGCCTTGCGCACCAGCCGCCCCGCGCTCTGCCTCCTGCTCGTGAGCCTCTGCTTCGGAGTGCACCAGTCGCTGGGGTTGCCGCAGACGTTCGGCAGTACGGGGCTCTACCTCGCGTTGTACTCGGTGGGCGCGCACGCGGAGCGCGGGCGGCGGTTGCTCGTAGCGCCCACCGTGGTGGGGTACGGCGTTTTCTGCGTTGTCCTGCACGCGCTCGGATCGCCGCAGCAACTGCCGGACTACGTCGTCATCGGGCTCGTGCTGGCCACCGTCTGGGCCGCAGGCAGCGTCGTCCGGGGCCGCCGGGCGACCGAGGCCGAGCGGCGGCGCCTCGCAGCGTTGGCCGCCACAGCGGCGGAACGGAGCCGCTTGGCACAGGAGTTGCACGACGTGGTCACCCACCATGTGACGGCGATGGTGGTGCAGTCCGACGCGGCACCGTTCCTCGTCACCTCCCCGGAACGGGTGACCGAGGCGCTCGCCGCCATCAGCGGGACCGGGCGGCGCGCGCTGGCCGAACTCCGGTACCTGCTCGGTGTGCTGGAGGCCACGGGCGAGTCCGCGTCGGACGAGTCCGCGTCGGGCAGACGCGCACCTGCCGGTGGGGATCTGCGCGACCTGGTCAACCAGACCTGCATGAGCGGGCAGCCCGCTGAACTGGTGGAAAAAGGCGAACGAGTACCACTGCCGGCCGGCGCCGACCTGTCCGTGTACCGGCTCGTACAGGAATCGCTCACCAACGCCGTGAAGTACGCACCCGGGCGGCCCACCCGCATCACGGTCGGCTACAGCGGCGACCACGTCGAGGTCGAGGTCGCCAACGAGGGCCCCGATCGCGGGGACGCCCCCTGTGACGACTCACCCGCGGCACCCAGGCCGGGGCACGTGTCCGGAGGCCGGGGTCTGGGCGGGCTCCGGGCACGTGTCGACATGCTCGGCGGTGAGTTCGCCGCGGGCCCGCGCGCCGACGGGGGCTTCTCTGTCCGCGCCCGTATCCCCATCAGAGGCGGTACGTAACCCTTGCACCTTCTTCACTTGCCTCGCCTCGGCCGGTTGGGAGACAGCCGAGTACGACAGCGACTCGTAGTCGGCGCGCAAGCCCTCGCGTGCGCGGGCGCTGTGGGCGTCGATGCGGACCGGGAACATGCTTTCCTCGATGACCGTCAGCCGTATCTCGTACGCCTTGCCGATACGGCAAAGCGTACGCCGAGCCCGGTCTGGTCCTCATCACCGACTGCCATCCGGAGACCTCGCCTTGCGGCCCACCCGCCGGCAGAGACGTCAGCTTCTACGGAGGGCCGGCGAGGAAACCGTGATCTTAGGGGCTTCGTCCGCTGGTCCGCGGCCTCGGAGCACGCCGATCCCCTCGCCGCGCATCAGCCGGACCACATCCCCCACCAACGCCATCCGGCACTACGCACACCGGGCCCGCAGCCCGGCTCGCCACTATGAGGCTTGCACGGTGGGGCGGACGACGATCTCGCTGACATCGACGCCGTCGGGTTGTTCGATGGCGTAGCCGATGGCAGAGGCAATCGCCGAGGGCGGCATGGCGATCTCGTCCCGCTGCCGGATCATCGGGGCCGCGGCTTCAAGACCGGCTCCCTTGCCGATGCCTTCGGTGTTGGTGAAGCCGGGTGAGACGAGGGTGACACGCAGGTCGGGTCCCGACTCCTGACGTAGGCCCTCGGTAAGCACCTTCACCGCCGTTTTGGTGGCCGCGTAGACCGTCTGAGGGGGTTTGACGACATAGGCCGCAGTGGAGCCGACATTGACGAACTGGCCGAAGCGCTGCCGCCGGAAGACAGGCAGAGCAGCCCCGATGCCGTTGAGTAGGCCCGTGATATGGGTGGAGACCATGGCGTCCCAGTCATCCTGGCGCAGGTCGTCAAACGGCGAGACGGCCATCGTGCCTGCGTTGGAGACGAGGACGTCGAGTCGACCGTACTGATGGAGGGCTGTCTCAGTCAGGCGCTGGAGGTCTCCGCGGCGTGTGACGTCGGCGATGACGCCGGTGGCGGTGCCGCCCTTCGCCGTGATGCCGTCCACGACGGCATCCAGTCGGTCCTCGCGCCGGGCTCCGAGCACGAGCTGGGCGCCCTTTCCGGCGAGGTAGGCCGCGGTTGCCTCACCGATGCCGCTGCTGGCACCTGTGATCGCGATGACTTTGCCCTGGATGCCCGTCATGATCGGCTTCCCTTCTCGGGGTGCGCGCAGGTCGGCGCAGTGACCTACAGTGAAACCGGAGGGTTCCCCAGTTAGGGCACATTAAGTGGGGGCGTACCCGGTTAGCAAGTTCGGAGGACTTCGAAGAGAGGATGGCGAGCGCCGATGACCGACGGAACGCTGCGGCCGCTGCGGGCTGACGCACGGCGGAACAGGGAGAAGATCCTTACAGCGGCCGTACGCGTCTTCACGGCAGAAGGGCTGGATGCGCACCTGGAACGCATCGCCAAGGAGGCAGGCGTGGGCAGTGCGACCCTGTACCGCAACTTCCCCACCCGGGAGGCCCTGATCGAGGCGGTCTACCGCAACGAGGTGGCCCACTTGTGCGATGCCGCCCCCACTCTGCTTGCGCAGAAGCCGCCGGCAGAGGCCCTGCACGCGTGGACACTACTGTTCCTGGACTACGTCACCGCCAAGTACGGCATGGTCGACGCACTGCGCGCCATCGCCGCGGCGGGAAGCAATCCTTATGGTCACAGCAGGGGAATGATCCAGGCCGCCATTACCTCACTCATGGACGCTTGCACGGCCGCCGGGGCGATCCGCACTGATATCCAGCCCACCGACATCGGCGCTGCCCTGGAAGGCATCGCCCTCACCTCGGCGGGTGCCGAACACCGACAGCAAGCGGAGCGCCTGCTCGCCCTCACCCTGGACGGCCTCACGGTCCGCCCGTGAGGGCTCAAGCGTAGGTCCGCTCCCTCACCGCGGGGCCCCGCACGGTCATTCCTCGCTGGCGTCGTCCTCGTCCAGCTTCGGCGCCTCCGGGTCGCGCAGCGGGCACAGGGCGCCGGCGGCCGGGCACATGACATCCTGCGGATGCAACGGCGAATCGACGCGGAATTCCCTATACACCCGCAAGTTAGCGTCGGTCGGCAGCCCGCCTCCCCGTCGATACCGCATGCTTCACCCTGCAAGGGATTCTGGCCTGCGTCGGAGGCTCTTTCGCAGACAGGCGACAACACGCGGTAGACGCCGAGGACGTCGGTGTCATCCCTGTTGCAGGACCGCCAGTGCGAACGCGAGGCGGCGCTCCAGCCACCTCGCCTGCGGCACGTACAACGTGCTGCCCTGGGTGTCCCCGGCCGTCAACACGGCCTCCTCGTCGGCATGCCAGGTGACGGGCTTCCTCGGGCGTGCGGTGCTGGTGTCGTCTGCCGCGTCTCCGTAGAGCACGGAGTCGACGACGCTGGTGGCCAGGCCGCTCGCACCTCGCACCGCGGCGTCCCGGCCGCGGGCCGCGATCTGTCTGGCGCTGCCTTTGGCCCAGTGGTAGCGGGCCACGACGTCGGGGTGCCCCGGCTGCCGCAGCCACCAGCCGTGCTGCACCGCCCGCTTGGCGGCCGGGGTGCGGCAGACCAGGCCGAGTTCCCGGCCGGCCTGGTCCCGTACCTGATACCGCTCACCGTTCCTGCCGCCGCTCGCGGACGCGACGGTGCACAACAGCTCTCCGGTCTCCGTCGCGTCGTACAGCTCGTACGACCGGACCTCCGGGTCCCGCTGTTCGATGAACGCGGCGGCGGCGAAGTACCGCGCCCCGTCGAGCGTCACCGGCATACGCACCGCACGGCGCCCGATCAGTTTCTTCCGCCGGGGCGCGGACGGGCGCACCACCTCGCCGACCGTGAAGCCGCCTTCGGTGTCCCACCGCACCGGGAGGACCGGCGGGTCCTCCTTCTTCCTGCCGAACACTCCGGTCTCCTCCCCGCGCCTCGCGCCCCGAGGGCGGAACGCTCAGCTCAGGGCCCCGGACAGCACGGCGAATCCGGCAAGCACACCGACGACCACCAGCGCCACAAGGACCGCGTACAGCAGGCACACCCAGCCTGTCACGATCGCGGCGAGTGCCCACCAACGGCCGGGCAGGCTCTGCCGCTTGGCACGCCGACGCGCCACGTGCCCCGAGACGACCGCCGTCAGCGCGGACAGCGTCACGAAGGCGAACCAGCCGATCGTCGCCGGAATGTAGAAGCTCACGCCCGAGGCCCACAGGCTGCCGCTCGCCACGATGACTGCCGCGAGGGCAGCCCCCACGCTGACCCCGGCGGCCCGGTTCTCCGGCGCCGTCCGTACCTCTTCCCCGATTTCCCCCGTCTCGATCACGGCGGAGAGCTTAACAACGCGGGCATGCACCCGACGTGTATGCCCTGGCGAAGTCCGGTGGCTGCTGGGCCGTGTCGAAGAGGCCGGCGTACAGGGCGCGGCCCAGGCCGTCGGCGGCGCCGGACAGGCCCCGGGCTGCCGACGGGAGAGGACACCACGCAGCGCCCTGCGGGCTGTTCCCTCCGAGCTGTTTCCTCCGGGTTGTGATCGCCTTCGCGCCGTCCCGGGCCCTCAGTGGCTGCCGGTCAGTTGTCCTGCCAGGCGGCGGCGCATGTCGGCGCTGGGCTCGTTCAGGCCGACGAGGGTGACCTTCTTGCCGCGCTCCGCGTACTTGGTCTCCACCGCGTCCAGCGCGGCAACGGAGGAGGCGTCCCAGATGTGCGCGTCGGAGAGGTCGATGACGACGTCGTCCGGGTCGCCCTTGTAGTCGAACTGGTAGACGAGGTCGTTGGAGGAGGCGAAGAACAGTTCGCCGGTGACGGCGTAGACGACCTGCTTGCCCTCCGGGTCGACGACACCGGAGACCTCGGCGAGGTGGGCGACACGCCTGGCGAAGATCACCATGGCGGTGACCGAGCCGACGACGACACCGATGGCGAGGTTGTGGGTCGCGACCACGACGATGACCGTGATCACCATGACCGCGATCTCACCCACCGGCATCCGCCTGAGCGTCTTCGGCTGGATGGAGTGCCAGTCGAACGTGCCGACGGAGACCAGGATCATGACGGCGACGAGGGCGGCCATGGGGATGTCGGAGACGACGGGGCCGAAGGCGATGCACAGGACGAGGAGGAAGGCGCCGGCCAGGAAGGTGGACAGGCGGGTGCGCGCGCCGGACGTCTTCACGTTGATCATGGTCTGGCCGATCATGGCGCAGCCGCCCATGCCGCCGAAGAAGCCGGTGACGATGTTGGCGACGCCCTGCCCGATCGACTCGCGGGTCTTGTTGGAGTGCGTGTCGGTGATGTCGTCGACCAGCTTGGCCGTCATCAGCGACTCCATGAGCCCGACCAGCGCGAAGGCGAGCGCGTAAGGCGCGATGACGGTCAGCGTGTGCCAGGTGAACGGCACGTCCGGGACGCCGGGGACCGGCAGGGAGCCGGGGAGCTTGCCCTTGTCGCCCACGGTCGGCACGGCGATACCCGCGGCGAGGGTGACGACGGTGAGGACGACGATCGAGACCAGGGGCGCCGGAACGACCTTGGTGACCTTCGGGAAGAGGATCATCAGCACCAGGCCCGCGGCGATCAGCGGGTAGACGGGCCACGGCACGTCGCTCATCTCCGGCACCTGCGCCATGAAGATCATGATGGCCAGCGCGTTGACGAACCCCACCATGACGCTGCGCGGAACGAAACGCATCAGCTTGGCGACGCCGAGCGAGCCGAGGATCATCTGGAAGGCGCCGCCGAGGAGGACGGTGGCGATCAGATAGCCCAGCCCGTACTCGTGGTTGAGCGGCGCCACGACCAGAGCGACCGCCCCCGTCGCCGCCGAGATCATGGCCTTGCGGCCACCCACGAAGGAGATCACCACGGCCATGGTGCAGGCCGCGTACAGGCCGACCTTCGGATCGACCCCGGCGATGATCGAGAAGGAGATCGCCTCGGGGATCAGCGCGAGGGCGACCACCAGACCGCCCAGCACCTCGGTGCGCAACACCCGGGGAGAGGCGAGCCATTCGGGCTTGGACAGGCGCAGCTGGGAGGCCGCGGACAGCGGTGAGGACATGCAACCGTTTCTGCTCGGGCGTGACGTCCATGCCGCGGACGCACACGCGTCGTACTGGCTCCGTGAGGAGTGGGACCGCCTCGGCGGCCCCCCGGCCGCCCCGCGGGGCCTGCCGGGCCGGGCCGGCAACCGGGCGGTTGCCGATCGGGCATCATTGCCCGGAAGACCTGGTGCCGCCGGGACCAGGTACAAGGCCCTCGCTGCGGCGGGATCGCCTCCGCCCCGTGCTGGACAGCGGAGGCGCAACGTCGAAACTCTACCCTGACGTAAGGGAAGAGTGCGACTGGTGATCCAGGAATGAGAGGCGAAATCGGCCCGACATCCGGTGATACGCCTCACGGCATCAGGGCCTCATGACACGTTCGAACCAGGCGGACGACAGAGCGGACGACAGAAGGAGAAGGCAGGCCGATGGGTGAGCGGCAGATGCAGATCGGCGAGGTCGCCGAGCGGACCGGCTTGTCGCTGCGCACCATCCGCCACTACGAGGAAGTCGACCTCGTCGTCCCCTCCGCCCGGAGCAAGGGCGGCTTCCGGCTCTACACGGAGGCCGACGTGGAGCGCCTGATGGTCATTCGGCGGATGAAACCGCTGGACTTCTCCCTGGAGGAGATGCGCGACCTGCTCCAGATCACCGACCGGATCGCCGCCACGCAGGATCCGCCCTCGGACGAGGAGCGGGAGCGGCTCAGGGAGCGCCTCGACGCCTACCGCAAGGTGGCCGACGCCCGGTGCGAGACCCTGCGGGCCCGGCTGGAGATGGCCCAGGACTTCGCCGCGACGCTGCGCCACCGACTGGGAGCGGGCGGCTGACACCCGGCGAAGCGCTGACGGCGCGGTCCCGAGGTCGGGACGATGCCGCACCGCCATGGAGGTGACGGATTGGATGGTCTCACCCCGGAAGGGAACAGCGCGGCGTCGCAAGCGGCGTTACCGGTCGTGGCGTCGTCGTCCGAGTCGTTCCCGCTCGGCAACTGAGAATCAGAGGAGCCCCGTGAGACCTCCTTGAGCTTCTTGGCCTCCCAGCCCGCACCCAGGCCCACCGGGGCGGAGGACGGTGTCCCGTCTGCTCGCCCCGACGCGGGCCGGGTGTGGGCCGGGCGGGGTGGGGTCAGGCGCCGTGGGGGCCGGGTGCCGCGCTGCCCGTGTACGCGCTGAGTTCCGAGACGAGCCGGGTCAGATCAGGGTCGGCGTCGAAGCGGCGCTGGTGCAGGGCGGCGATCTGCCGGCCGACCTCCGGGTCCGTGTCGTCCGTGAGGTCGAACGACACGAACTTGTCCACCAGCGGCAGACCGATCTCGTCCGTGCGACGGTGGGCGGGGTGCATCAAGTACTCCCGGTAGCCGTCGAGATCGTCCAGCTGGAAGGTGGCACCCCACTCGTACGCACCGCCGTGGTCACGGCCGACGAGGAACGACCGTACGGAGGGGATGACCTCGCCCTGGTGGCGCAGACTGGCCAGGGCCTCTTCGAGCTGGTGCGGCGCGGTGCCGGGCTTGATGGTGAAGCGGACGCAGTGGTGGATCATTAGGGTTGTTTCCTTCCGGGTGTGTACATCGGCCGGTTGTTCCGGTGGGTGTGGTTCCGCCGTCGTCTGTGGATTCCGTGTCCGTCTTCCGTGTTCCGTCTTCCGCGTTCGTCTTCGTCCTCTCGATTCGTGTTGTGTGTGGTTGACCACTCACTCCTGTGACCGAAAAAAGAGCCGCGGAGCGCGGCGGGCCATGGCATCAGGGACGGCCGGGAGGCCGGCGGAACCAGCCAGGGCCGGTCGGCCGGCCGCGACGCCGCGGTCGGCCCCCTGCGAGCGGAACCTCAGTAGTGGCGGAGCCCGTCGGACAGTGTGCGCGCCCACGGCGCGTCGACCTCGTGCGCGTCCGTGGCGACGACGAGATGACAGAGCATGCCCACGGCGAAGAAGCGCTGGACGTCGGCTTCCGGTGCGCCGGACACACCTCGCACGTACTCGACCAGCCGCGCGTAGCCGGTGCGCACCACCTCGCGAATGGCCGGCTCAGCCGCGGCCGCGCACTGGGCGTGCAGCTGGAGCAGCAGCAGGTCACGGTCCGCGATGAGCTGGGCGTACGCGTCACCCATCGCGTCCAGAACTTCCCGTGGCCCGCTCCCCCGCGCGGCGGCGGCCCCGTCGCCGAGGCTCTCGCGGATATGGGCGAAGCAGTGCTCGACGACCGCGACGAACAGGGCCTCCTTGTCGGGGAAGAGCCGGTAGACGTAGGCCTGCGAGATGCCGGCGCGCTTCGCCACGTCCGTGGTCGTGGTGCCGAAGTATCCCCGGTCTGCGAAGGCGCTGACCGCCGTCCGGAGGACGGTCCTCCGTCGTTCGTCGGCGGTCGAAAGCTGTCGCTGAGGCGCGGGAGTGGGCATGTGAGTAATAAACCACTCACACATTGGACTGTCAACCGCTGCCATCGGCGGCAGCGGTCGCTCACGTCAGGTGGTGGCCAGCAGCCAGTCCTCCCCACTGGAGGGGCGGAGGCCGTCGGTGCGCCCGGTGAAGTAGCGCTCGGCGAGCGCGGCTCCCGGCAGGTGCCGTGCCTGGGCGAGGCCCGCCTCGCGGGCCAGTGCGAGCATCTCGGGCGGGGTGTAGAAGCTGACGAACGGCGTCCCCGACGCCTGAGCCCCCTCTTTGCTCGTCCGGAGACCCGGGCGGTCTTCGCCGTCGAGCAGGTCGGCCGGCAGCATGAAGGTCATGGCGAGCGTCGAGCCCGGCGCGAGATCGGCGACCCGGCGCAGGGTGGCCGAGGTCGTGTCCTTGGTGAGGTAGACGGTGACGCCGGTGGAGACGACGACCGCCGGGCTGGAGGCGTCGAAGCCGGCCGCGACCAGTTTCTCCAGCCAGCCCTCGCCCGCCTCGAAGTCGACCGGCACCAGGTGCAGCCGGTCGGGGACGCCGTAGCCCAGTTCGGCCAGGCGGCGGCGCTTCCACGCCTGGGTGCCGGGCTGGTCGATCTCGAAGATCCGCAGGCGGGCGGCGAGTTCCGGCCTGCGCTGCGCGAAGGTGTCGAGGCCCGCTCCCAGGACGACGTACTGGCTCACGCCCCGGTCGGCCTGCTCGGCGACCAGGTCCTCGACGAAGCGGGCGCGCGCCACGATGGATGCCCTGAACCCGCTGGTGGCCTGCGGATCCATGTCAGGACGGGATTGCCAGTCGTCTCCGGGAGCGGCCAACCGCAGGCCGATCTCGTCCTCGACCACGTGCGGGGGCGCGTCGACCCGCAGGTGCAGCGCCCGCCAGAGCGCGGTCCGCACCGCGGTGTTGTCGGGCACCCGCGTCGGCTCGTGCGCCATCCGGTTCCTCCTCCTGCCGAAGCCGCACCACGCGTGCGCTTCCGTCTGCCGTGCGGTCTTCCTCCGTGTGTGCCGATGCGCCGTGCTCCGCGCTCAGTCGCCGTCGAGGTCCACCCTGACCGTCAGCAGCTGCGTGCCCACTGCGCGGACCACGGCGCTGTTGAGCAGCGGCAGGGATCGGAGCCGGGCGCGCGCGTCGTCGTCCGGGAGGGGGTGGGCCGTACCCGCATACCAGCGGCCCCGCACCCTGACCCGGACGCGCGGATCGGCCCGGATGTTGCGGACGTACTGCGCCGCCTCGCCGTGCTCTGCCACCAGCCAGAACCGGTCACCCATGCGGCGCCCGCCGAGCGGCGTACGGCGCGGGCGGCCGGAGACGCGGCCTGTGGTCTCCAGGAGCACCTGCCCCGGCAGCCGCGTGGTGAGCGGGTTGACGACATACCTTTGGAGCGCCGTGACGGCGCGGAACTTCCGTCCGCCGCCGCGGCCTTGCGCGTTCGCCATGCTGCCCCTGCCCGCCCTTCCGTCGCCGTACGTCCTGAGGTGAGCGGCCCCGCCGCGCTGCCGGCGGGGCCTTCCGTCCACACGCAGCCAGCATGATGGATACGGAGAAGACGAGTCTCGCACCGGGCACTGACAACGGTCCGGAGAAGCCAGGGCGCCCTCATGGTCCGCGGCGGAAAGCTGTGGTCCGGCCGTGGTCCGGCCTCCGGGCCGCGTTGCTCCGGGCACCCCTGCGTGGCGCCTCAGGAGCACTCCTGAGCCAGCCGGAAGAGTTCCGCCCACTGCGGGGCCGTCAGCGACTTGGGGAGGGCCGAGGGGGACAGGCCCTGGCGGCGCAGCCACGGGACGGTCCGCCGCCGGGGCAGGCCGCGTGTGGCGAGCGGCAGGATCTCGGCCAGGCCGCGGCCCCGGCCGGTGAAGACCCGGTGGACGAAGTCCTGGTAACGCAGGCGCGCGCCGGCCGCCAGCAGCGGCTCGGGGCGGCGGGTGACGGTCATCAGGCCGCCGTCGACCCCCGGCCTGGGCCTGAAGGCCCCCGCGGGAACGCGCTCGGCCAGCCGGAAGTCGTACCAGGGCCACCACTGGGCCGTCATCATCGTCGCCCCGCCCACGCCGGCGCGCCGCCGCGCGACCTCCCACTGGACGAGGAGGACGGCGTCCGTCCAGCCGGGTGCGTGCAGGATGTGGCGGAACATGGCGGTGGTCCGGTGGAAGGGGAGGTTGCCGACCAGGACGTGCGGGGTGCGGGGTGCCTTCCAGCGCAGGAAGTCGGCCTGGCGCACGGCGGTGGCGTCCGTCACTCGCCGGCGGAGCCGGGTGGCCGTGCGGCCGTCCACCTCCAGGACGGTCAGCGGCCGGCCGAGCCGCTCCAGCGGCACCGTCAGCGCGCCGTCGCCGCCGCCGATCTCGACGACAGGGCCTCGGGTGCGGGCGACGAGGGAGACGATCCGCCGGATCGTCGCGGGGTCGGTGAGGAAGTTCTGGCCGAGTTCGTGGCGGCCGTCGTGGAAGGTCGTGTGTCGTGTGCTGTGCCTGGGCACGGGAACTCCGCGGCTTCGGAAGGGAAGCCGGGCAGCACGAAGAGCCGCCCGGCGCTGACGCGCTGGAGCGGCGGAGCTTCTCGCTGGGAGAGACGGCCGCCGCTACGGGCGGCGGGGGCGCGTCATGGCGGCGCACGCGGCGCAGGCGCAGGCCGCGAAGGCGCAGGAGCAGGCACTCATGGCGCGCACTCTAGGCGGCGCGCTCGGGAGCGCCAACCGCATTACCCGGCCGGACCGGGCGGGGGCTGACCGCCCGGCCGGGCCGGACGGGGGCTGACCGTGCCGTACCGGGTCGGTACGTTGCCGTGCCCGACCGGGGCACACGGGAAGGGCGCGGCTCCCACGTTGGCCGCGCCCTTCGTCCGTGGTGGCTGCCCTCGCGGCGCAGCCTGGCCCGCACGGGCCGAGCGTGCTCACATGGCGAACATGCGGCCCATGCTCTGCGGGCTCAGGAGGCTTCCCGTCTCGGTGCCGTCGACGGGGCGCACGGTCTCGCGCATGTCCTGCGGCCGCCCCTGCCCTTCGCCGTCCACCCGTCCCTGCTGCTGCGGCCCGGCCTGCTGCGGCCTGGTCTGCTCGACCTGCTGGGGCCCGGCCTGCTCGGGCCGGGCCTGGTCCGGCCCGCCCGGCTGCTGGGGTCCGGCCTGTTCCCGAGCGCTCTGCTGCTCAGGCCCCATCGGCCGCTGGGGCTCCATCTGCTGCTGGGGCCCGCCCGGCTGCTGGGGCCGCAGCTCCTGCTGGGGCGCACCCTGGTGCTGAGGCCCCGTCTCCTGCGAGGGGCGCATCTCCTGCCGCGGCCCACTCTGCTCGTGCGGCCGCAGCCCGTGGGAGTGGGGGGCGCCGCGGCCGTGGTCGCGGCCGCCCTCGTGCGCGGGGCAGGCTGCGGCCGTTCCCGCTGCGGCGAGCAGCACGGTGGCGGTCAGTGCGGCGGTGGCGAGCGCGGTGCGCTTGAGCATGGGGTGCCTTTCTCGTGTGCGCGGCGGCCAGACCCGGTGACGGGGCGTGGCGTCCACCCGGACGGGCGGATCCGGACACGTGCGGGCTGCCCGGGGTGTGGTCGGGCCATTCGGGATGTATGCGCACTTCACTCGATATACCGGCGCCGAGGTGAGGCGTGCTGACGCCCCCGGGCCCGGGAGCCGAGGGCGCGGGGAGCCGGAAGAGGTGCGGGGCGTTGGCCTGGGCTGCACGCTGGGGGTATGACTCCACCGATCGTCGTACACCCTCCGTCCGCCACCGGGGGACGGAAGGTGACCGCCCACGCGGAGAGCCTCGGGTTCGCGCACCGTTCCGAAGACGTGGTCGAGTTCCTGCGCCGCGCGGGGCTCGACCCCGCCGACATCCAGCTCGACGACCCGAACCTGATCGAGTGGCGCGGCGGCGGCCCCGACGTGTGGGAGTGAGCGGGACGGCGGCCCGAGCACGTGTGGGAGTGGGCGCCCGAAACCGAACCAAGAGGGCAGGTGTGCGGCTCATTCGGACGCGGGAGTACCGTCGGGTACGCCCCCGGGCCGCGAAGTGAGGAGCCGATCGCACATGCCGCCAACGCCCACTCCCCTGCCGATGCCGTCCCGCCTGCCCTCGGGCAGGCCCCCGCACGAGCAGGAGCAAGGCAACAGGACCGCCCTGATCGAGGACCTGATGCAGCGCTTCGAGCACATCCCGCGGGAGGCCGTGCTCAAGGAGGACCTGCTCCGCGGCGGGATGGCCTTCGACGACTCGGCGCTCAGCGACACCACCGACGAGGCCACCGGCGAGGTGAAGCCGAAGTCGTACTTCATCTTCTCCTTCGACCACCGCACCCTGCCCGAGCTGGGTGAGGCCGCGCTGCGCCGCCCGCCGGAGGAGGTCGTGCTGACGGGCGGTCCCTACGATCTGCGCCGCACCGTCGTCTCCGTACGGGTGAACCCGGACTCGCCGTACCGCGTGAAGGCGGGCGAGGACGGCGCTCTCGGGCTGTACCTGGACGGGAAGCGGATCGCGGATGTCGGGCTGCCGCCGATGCCGGACTACTACCGGCACGCGCTGGCGAACGGGAAGTCCGTGATGGAGGTGGCGCCGACCATCCAGTGGGGCTACCTGATCTACCTGACCGTCTTCCGGGTGTGCCAGTACTTCGGCGCCAAGGAGGAGTGCCAGTACTGCGACATCAACCACAACTGGCGGCAGCACAAGGCGGCCGGGCGCCCCTACACGGGCGTCAAGCCGGTCGAGGAGGTGCTGGAGGCGCTCCAGATCATCTCAGACCACGACTCCCTCGGCGCCTCGCGGGCTTACACCCTCACCGGCGGCTCGATCACCTCCAAGGTGCAGGGCATGGACGAGGCGGACTTCTACGGCCGGTACGCCAAGGCCATCGAGGAGCGCTTCCCGGGGCGCTGGACGGGCAAGGTGGTGGCCCAGGCGCTGCCCAAGGAGGACGTGCAGCGCTTCCACGACTACGGCATCAGCATCTACCACCCCAACTTCGAGGTGTGGGACAAGCGGCTGTTCGAGCTGTACTGCCCCGGCAAGGAGCGCTACGTCGGCCGTGAGGAGTGGCACCGCCGCATCCTCGACTCGGCGGACGTCTTCGGCCCGCGCAACGTGATCCCGAACTTCGTCGCGGGGGTCGAGATGGCGGCTCCGTACGGCTTCGGCTCGGTGGACGAGGCGATCGCCTCCACGACCGAGGGCCTGGACTTCTTCATGTCCAACGGCATCACCCCGCGCTTCACCACCTGGTGCCCGGAGCCGACCACGCCGCTGGGCAAGACGAACCCGATGGGTGCGCCGCTGGAGTACCACATCAGGCTGCTGGACGCCTACCGCAGCGCGATGCAGCGGCACGGGCTGTCCTCGCCGCCCGGATACGGTCCCGCGGGCGCGGGCCGTGCGGTCTTCTCCGTCAGCTCGTTCATGGACACGCTCCCGGCGGAGGAGGGCGCGCCCGTAGCGTAAGGCGTTCCCCGCGCCCCGGAGGGGCGCGGGGAACGGCGCGACAAGCCACACCCCACCCGGCAGCCCGCACACTGCGAGCGGTGTCACTCCCTGCCGGAGCAAGCCCGAAAGGCCCAGCGCCTAGCGTCTAGCGCCCCGTCGCTCCGTCGGTCTGCTCGCGGAGGATGTCGGCGTGGCCCGCGTGGCGGCCGGTCTCCTCGATCATGTGGACGAGGAGCCAGCGCATCGTCGGGCCTTCCGCCCCCGCGCGCAGCGAGCGCGCGCCGCGGCGGCCGAGGTCGTCGCAGGAGGCGATGACCTCGTCCGAGGCGCGGATCGCCTCCTGGTAGGCGGCGATCAGCGCCTCGCCGGTCTCCCCCGCCTCCGGCGGCGCGTCGTCGTCCAGGGGCTGTTCACCGCCGTCGCCCGCGTAGCCCCACACGAACCAGTTGTGCTCGACCCGGGTCAGGTGCTTGACGAGGCCCAGCAGGCTGGTGCCCGACGGCACGCCCGGCGCGAGGCCGACCTCGTCGGTGAGCCCGGCGGCCTTCGCGATCACCGCCTCCCGCATATATCCGAGGAAGGCCGTCAGCGTCTCCCTCTCGCCGCCCTCCGCCTGGGGCGGCCCTACATCTCCACGCGCGGAAAACCCGGTCACATCAGTCATGCGCCCGACTGTAACCACAATTGGCTGGCGGGCGCCCCCGCCTGCTGGTTGGCTACGGTGATGACTCCCCCGCACCCGCCCCTTCCCGTGGCCGGCACGAGTGGTGAGGCGGGGCGGCCACCGGGGGGAGTCGGGGGCGCGGGTGTGGCACGGGGGCACGGCGCGCGCGGGGGCGGCACACGCGGGTCCGTCGGCCCGGAGCGGCTCGGCGAGGCGACGTGGGCGGCGCTCGGCGCGGGCATGGACGGCACGTTGCTGCGCCCTGGGGACCGGGACTTCACCGCCGCGCGCAAGCTGGCCAACCCGCGCTTCGACGCGGTCCGTCCGGCCGCCGTGGCCTACTGCGCGGGCCCCGGGGACGTCGCCGAGTGCCTGGCGTTCGCCCGCAGGTTCGGGGTGCCGGTGGCCGTCCGCAGCGGCGGGCACTCGTCCGCGGGCTGGTCCACGGGCTCGGGCAGGCTCGTCGTCGACGTGCAGAAGATGGCGGAGGTCAGCGCGTCGGGGCGCAGCGCCACGGTCGGCGCCGGGGCGAAACTGCTGGACGTGCACGCCGAGTTGGCCTCGCACAAGCGGACCATACCGGCCGCCGCCGCGCCGACGGTGGGGATCTCGGGGCTGGCGCTGGGCGGCGGGATCGGGGTCGTGGCGCGCGCCTACGGGCTGACGTGCGACAGCCTCACCGGGGCGACGCTCGTCACGGCCGACGGGCAGGAGCGCCGGGTGGCCGAGGACGGGGACGCCGAGCTGTTCTGGGCGCTGCGCGGCGCGGGGAACGGCCAGTTCGGCGTCGTCACCTCGCTGGAGTTCCGCACCCATGTGGCGCCCTCCTGCCTCACGTTCTTCCTGACATGGCCTTGGGAGCACGCGGCCGACGTGGTGCGCGAGTGGCAGCGGTGGGCGCCCGTGGCGCCGGAGGAGATCTGGGCGAACCTGCACCTGTCGGCTCCGGCCGGCGGCCGCCCCGGCAGCGTGCGGGTCTCGGGCCTGTCGCTCGGGGCCCGCCGCGAGCTGGAGAACCACCTCGACCGGCTGGTGGGCCGCGCCCGCAGCCCGCGTCGCGGTCCGCGGACGCAGGGGATGCCGGCGGACCTCTCGCTGCGGCGGCACTCGTTCCTGGACGCCGTCAAGGTGCTGGGCGGCGTCTCGGGGTGGACCCTGGCGCAGGCACACCAGCGGGGCACGCTGCCCGGCCGCAGGAAGCGCGGCAGGGTGCCCCGCCAGTCGTACGCGGTGCGCTCGGACTTCTGCACCCGCCCCCTGCCGCCCGAGGGCATCCGCGCGCTCGTCGCACGCGTCGAGCAGCTGGTCCGGCTGCGCGGCGACGGGTCGGGCAGCGTCACGCTGCACGCGCTGGGCGGCGCGGTGGAGCGGCCGCGCCCTGACGCCACCGCGTTCGTGCACCGCGACGCGCGGTTTCTGGCGCAGTACGCGGCCGGCTGGCAGGAGACCGCGGGCGCCGAGACGGTGGCGGGTCTCCGCGGCTGGCTGGACGCCACGCACGCGGCGATGCGGCCATGGGCCAGCGGCTTCGCCTACCAGAACCATCCGGACCCGGCGCTGCGCGACTGGCGGCACGCCTACTACGGCAGCAACGCCGAGCGGCTGGCCAAGATCAAGGCCATGCACGACCCCGACCGGCTCTTCTCCTTACCGCAGGCGCTGTGAGCCCCACGCCTCTCCTTACCGCGAGCAGCGTGAGCCTCGCACGCCCGGCGGCGCACGGTTCCGTACGCTGGCTCTCACACCGTCACCCCGCTTCCGGACCTTGGCCCGGGAGCGCCCCGGACAAGGAGAAGTGCCGTGCTCGTGCTGTTGCCGCCGTCAGAAGGGAAGGCCGAGGGCGGGCAGGAGGGCCCGCTGGAGTTGGCCTCGCTCTCCCTTCCCGCGCTGACGCCGGCCCGCGAGACGGTGCTGGAGGAGCTGGTGGCGCTCTGCCGGGCGGACGAGGAGAAGGCCCGGGAGGTGCTCGGGCTCAGCGAGGGACTGCGCGGCGAGATCGCCAAGAACGCGGGGCTGTTCACGGCGCCCACCAGGCCGGCGGGCGAGCTGTACACCGGGGTGCTCTACGACGCGCTGGACCTTGGCGGTCTCAGCGCCGCGGCCGCCCGCCGTGCCGCACGGTCGCTGCTGGTCTTCTCCGCGCTGTGGGGCGCGGTGGGCACCGGGGACCGCATCCCCTCCTACCGGCTCTCGGGCGGCGTGAAGCTGCCCGGCACGGGGCCGCTGGGCCGCTACTGGCGCGGGCCGTTGGAGTCGGCGCTGCCGCAGGCCGCCGGTGAGGGCCTGGTGCTCGACCTGCGCTCGTCGGCGTACGCCGCGATGTGGAAGCCCAAGGGCGACACGGCGCGGCGGACGGCCACCGTGCGGGTGTTGCAGTCGAAGACCGTGGACGGTGTGGAGAAGCGGTCGGTCGTCAGCCACTTCAACAAGGCGACGAAGGGCCGCCTGGTGCGGGCGCTGCTGGAGGAGGGCGCAGAGCCGCGGACCCCGCAGGAGCTGGCCGACGCGCTGCGCGACCTCGGCTATGTGGTGGAGGGCCCGCAGGGCGAACCCAGGCCGGGGGCTTCGAGCGCGCTCGACGTGGTGGTGACGGAGCTGTAGTGGAAGGCTCCCGTTGCAGGGGGCGCAACGCCTGTTGCGCGGCGTGCGCGAGGAGGGGCAGCATACGCGTATGAGCAGCCCCGCCACGTCCTCCGTCCTCGATCTCGCCCCCGTCATCCCCGTCGTCGTGCTGGACGACGTCGAGGACGCCGTGCCCCTCGCCCGGGCGCTCGTGGCGGGCGGGCTGCCCGCGATCGAGGTGACGCTGCGCACCCCGGCGGCGCCCGCGGCGATCCGGGCGATCGCCGAGGCCGTCCCCGAAGCCGTCGTCGGCGCGGGGACCGTGCTCGGACCGGACAACGTGCGCGAGGCGGTGGAGGCGGGCGCCCGCTTCCTGGTCAGCCCCGGGTGGACGGACACGCTGCTGGAGGCCATGCGCGCCTCCGGGGTGCCGTTCCTGCCGGGCGTCTCGACGACCTCCGAGGTCGTCGCCCTCCTGGAGCGCGGCGTGCGGGAGATGAAGTTCTTCCCCGCCGAGGCGGCGGGCGGCACCGCCTACCTCAAGTCGCTGGCCTCGCCCCTCCCCCAGGCCCGCTTCTGCCCCACGGGCGGCGTCTCGGCCGCCAACGCGGGCTCGTACCTCGCCCTGCCCAACGTCGCCTGCGTGGGCGGCACCTGGATGCTCCCGGGGGACGCTCTCGCCGCCAAGGACTGGGACCGCGTCGAGGCGCTGGCGGCGCAGGCCGCGACGGCGGGCCGCTGACCCGCCGCCCTCCGTACGGCCTTCCGTGCCTCCTTCCGGCGGGGGTTACCGCAGGTGGGCCGTGTCGTTGAGGAGGCGCAGCGAGGCGTTGCCGTCGGCGTAGTAGGCGACGGCCGTAAGGGAGGCGGCGGCGAGTTCCATGCGGAAGAGGGACTGCACGGGCGCGCCGAGCGCCAGCCTGACGAGAGTCTTGACCGGGGTGACGTGGCTGACGACGAGCACGGTGCGGCCCGCGTAGCGGGCCAGGAGCTGGTCGCGGGAGCGCGCCACCCGCCGGGCCACGGCGTCGAACGACTCGCCTCCTCCGGTGGGCGAGACATCGGCCGAGCCCAGCCAGGCCTGCAGGTCCTCGGGGTGGCGTTCGCGGACCTGGGCGAAGGTCAGCCCCTCCCAGGCGCCGAAGTCCGTCTCGCGCAGCCCGTCCTCCGTGCGGACGCTCAGCCCGAGGCGCCCGGCGACCGCCGCGGCCGTCTCCTGGCAGCGGCGCAGGGGTGAGGCGACGACGGCCTCGATGGTGCCCCGCGCGGCCAGCGTGTCGGCGACGGCGGCGGCCTGCCGCCGCCCGACCGCGGAGAGTTCGGGATCGCTGCCACCGCTGCCGGAGAACCGTTTCTCGGGGGTGAGCACCGTCTCGCCGTGCCGCAGCAGCACGAACGTGGTGGGCGTGCCCATGTCCGGGCCCCAGCCGACGCGGACGGCGGGAGCGGTCGGCCCCGGGTCGGCGGAGGTCGTCGGCCCCGGGTCGGCGGAGCCGGCGTCGGCGGAGTCCGTGTCGGCTGACTCCGCGCCCGCGGAGCCCGCACCGGCGGTGGCCGGTGCCGCGCCGGCCGTGTCGAGTTCGGCGGTGGAGGCGCCGGGCTGCCAGCTGACGCCGCGCTTGCCCGCGTCCATCGCCTCGTTGGCGAGCCGGTCGGCGTGCTTGTTCTCCGCGCGGGGGATCCACTCGTAGGTGACGGCCTGAGGTGGGAAGACGGAGCCGGCCTCCAGCGCGAGGGGCCGCATGTCCGGGTGTTTGATCTTCCAGCGCCCCGACATCTGCTCGACGACGAGCTTGGAGTCCATCCGCACCAGCACGGCGGCGTGGGGGTCCAGCTCGTGGGCGGCACGCAGCCCGGCCAGCAGACCGCGGTACTCGGCGACGTTGTTGGTGGCATGGCCGAGGAACTCGGCGGTCTCGCGCAGGGTCTGCCCCGAGGCGGCGTCCCGGACGACGGCGCCGTAACCCGCCGGACCCGGGTTGCCCCGGGAGCCGCCGTCGGCCTCGACGACGAACGTCCGGCGGACCGGGGCACCGCCGGTCTCCGGCCGGGGGTGCCCCCAGCTCACAGGCCGGACTCCGGGGTCCGCACCAGGATGCGGCGGCAGTTCTCGCAGCGGACCACGGTGTCGGCGGGCGCCTCGCGCACCTCGTTGAGCTCGGTGATGTTCAGCTCCAGGCGGCAGCCCTCGCAGCGGCGCTGGAAGAGCTTGGCGGCGCCGACGCCGCCCTCGCGCTCACGGATCTTGTCGTAGAGCTTGATGAGGTCGTCGGGGACGGCGGCGGCGATGGTCTCGCGCTCCTTGCGGACGCTCTCCGCCTCCGCGTCGATCTCGGCGAGCGCCGCGTCCCGGCGGGCGGTGGTCTCCTGGACCTTCGTACCGACGGACTCGACGCGCTCGCCGAGTTCGGCCGCGCGCCCTGTGGCGGACTCGCGGCGCTCCATCACCTCCAGCACGACGTCCTCCAGGTCGCTCTGACGCTTGGCCAGCGAGGCGATCTCGCTCTGGAGGTTCTCCAGGTCCCTGGGGTTGGTGACGGCGCCGGAGTCGAGGCGCTGCTGGTCGCGGGTGGCGCGCTGGCGGACCTGGTCGACGTCCTGCTCGGCCTTGGTCTGCTCGCGCGCCGTGTCGCTCTCCTCGGTCTGCGCGGCCACGAGCAGGTCGCGCAGCTGGGCGTGGTCGGCCTCCAGCCGCTGGATCTCCTCGTGCTCGGGCAGGGTCTTGCGCTTGTGCGCGAGCTGCGACAGGCGGATGTCGAGTGCCTGGACGTCGAGCAGGCGGATCTGATCGGCGGGCGCGGCGTTCAGTTGGGGGCTCCCGGGGTGAGGTCGTGGGCGGTCGGTGCGGTGGGGCTGGGCGCGGCGGGCGACGTGAGCGGGGACGCCTGCGGCAGCGACGGCGCGTGCGCGGTCCACGGGTCGGTCACGGTGCGGGAGACCCGGGTGCGCAGGTCCCAGCCCTCCCGTTCGGCGATCGCGTCGAGCTGGGCTGCGGCCTGCTCGCACCAGGGCCACTCGGTGGCGAAGTGGGCGGCGTCCAGCAGGGCGAGCGGCGCGTGTTCGCGGGCCTCGGAGGCGGGGTGGTGGCGCAGGTCGGCGGTGAGGTAGGCGTCGACCCCCGCGGCGCGTACGGCGTCGAAGAGGCCGTCGCCCGAGCCGCCGCACACCGCGACGGTCCGCACGGTCGCGGTCGGATCGCCGGCGACGCGGATGCCCTGCGCGGTGACCGGCAGCGCGGCGGCGGCCGCCTCGAGCAGGTCGCCGAGGGCGAGCGGCCGGTCGAGCGCGCAGATCCTGCCCAGCCCGCGGCGCCCCTCGGGGTCCGTGGGGTCGGGTACGAGGGGGCGCAGCACGCGCAGTCCGAGCGCGGAGGCGAGCGCGTCGGAGACGCCCGGGTCCGCGGTGTCGGCGTTGGTGTGGGCGACGTGCATGGCCACTCCGCCGCGGATCAGGGTGTGCACGACGCGGCCCTTGAAGGTGTCGGCGGCGACGGTGGTCGTCCCGCGCAGATAGAGGGGGTGGTGCGTGACCAGGAGTTGGGCGCCCGTGGCGACGGCCTCGTCGGCGATCCGCTGCACGGGGTCGACGGCGAACAGGACGCGGCTGACGCGGGCCTCGGGATCGGTGACGTCGCCGCACACGGTGCCGACGGCGTCCCACTGCTCGGCGCGCTCGCGCGGCCACAGGGCGTCGAGCGCTGCGATGACTTCGAAGAGGGCGGGCTGTGCTGGCACGGGGGCAAGGCTACCTGTCCCGCCTGAGGTCTCCCCCAGCCCCTGCGGCCCCTTCTTTCCTGGCGCCGGGCCCGGAGGTTGTCCGGGCGCCCCGGGGCCGGCGGTCGCGTGCGGGTGGGCGCCCTCCGCGCGCGGACGCGGCCGTTCCCGGCACGGCGCGGACCGCCGTCGCCGGCGTGGGCCGCGGGTCCCAGCACACCGCGGGGCGCCGTCGCAGGCGAACTCCGCCTTCGGTCACCCTTACGCGTGAAGCGCCTCGGTCCCCGCCTGCGTCCGCGACGGCGCCCCCTAGTTTCGGTCACCGGAGGTGATCGAGGCATGACGGCGAGTGTCGCGAAGGTCATGAACGAGAGCTTCACGGTCGCGGCGGACGGCTCGTATGCCGCCCGTCTCACCACGCGCGCCGGCACGGAGCTGTGGTACCCCGAGCGCTGGACGCTCGGCGGTCCCGAACCGTACGCGGTGCCGCTGCCCGTGAAGCAGCCCGAAGACCCCGGCAGCGGCGTGCTGCCGCTCGCGGACGGGCGGGTGCTCATCGCCCGCCCGGCGCCGGGGCACCACTCCCTGGCCCTGCTCTACCCCTCAGGGCCCGACACCGGCGAACTGCGCCTGGGCACCGTGGAGACGGACGAGCTGCGGCTGCTGCCCCCCGCCCCCTGCGGCATCCGCGCCTACGCGCTCGCCACGGCAGCGGGCGGCCGCGCCACCGACGTGTGGCGGGTGGCACCCGGCGCCCCGCGTGCGCTCGAACGCGTCGCGCGGATCGAGGCCCGCTGCTCGGGCGGCGCCTGGCTGGACCCGGAGGGGCGGCTGCTCGCGGTCGAGGCCCGGGGGCCCGGGGGCGAGGGGCCGGCCAAGACGGTCGCCGTCGATCTCGCCGCGGGCGGCGCGGTCTCCCCGCTCCTGCAGATCACCGAGAAGAGCAACGACCGCCTGCTGCTGGCCGACCCGGACAGCGGGCTGCTGCTCGTGAGCTCCGACGCGCCCGGCGAGGAACGGCTGGGCTGGGGCGTGCTGGGCAGCCACCGCCCGGTCCGCTTCCCCGAGGTGCTGCACCCGGCCGGGACCCGGCTCACCCCGATCGCCGTGCAGCCGGGACAGACGCTGCTGCCCGAGCGGTGCGGGGTGGCGCTGCGCGTCGACGCGGCGCAGGGCACCTGGCCGGCCGTGTGGCGCCCGGGGCTCAAGGAGTTGCGGCATGTGGCGAGCCCGCCGGGGTGGCTGACGGGCAAGGGTCTGTGGACGGCCGACGGCGAGCTGCGGGTCCCCTACTCCACCGCACACAACCCGTGCGGGCTGGCCCGCATGCGCGCGCCGCTGCCGGACGGTCAGGAGTCGGCGGCCGGGAGCGAGCGGCGGCCCGAGGACCCCACCAAGGGGGCCGGCACGCCCGCACCGGGTGCGGACACCCCACCGCTCGGGGCCCCGCCGGCGCCCCGGACCCCGACGCGGGCAGCGGCCCCCTCCCCGGCCTCGCGGCCCTCCCCGCCCCCCTCGCCCGTCTCGTCCCCACCGTCCTCCCCACCACCGTCACCGCCACCGTCGCCGCCCTCGTCGGAGTCGCAGCCCCCGTCGCATGCACAGCACCCGTCCGCGCATGCGACGCCCCCGTCCGCGCATCCGGCTCCTGCTCCGCCCTCCCCGGGGGCCGGCGAGCCACCGCGCCAGGCCGAGCCCCAGCCGCAGGCCGGACCGCCGGCTTCCGACGCGGGCGGTGACGTCACGGGTCTACAACATCGAGGTCACGGAGGGTCGCCCTCCGGGCTGCTGGGTTCCCTGGTCCGCCGGGCCGTTTCCGCAGGCGGCACGGGCTCGTTCGGGGCCCTGGGGGAGACGGCGCGCAAACCGGTGCCGCTCCAGCAGGCTCCGCTGCCCAGCGGCACGGCGTGACCAGCGGCTGAAACGGCCTGAAGTCGGCTGCTCCCGGTCGTTAAACTCCGCCGGGTACGACGGCAGCAAGCGATTGACGGAGTGACATCACGATGTCCGACACCCAGACCGAGACGCCGAGCGACACGCAGACGGCCGGCGAGGGGGCTCACCGGGGGAAGCACAGGGGGGAAGCCGCCGCACGAGAGGAACAGACCGTACCCGCGCAGGGACGCCACCGCCGTCCCGAACCCGCGTAGTGCCCCGTGCCGCGCGGCGAGGTCCGCCGCGCGGCACGGCGAAGCCCCGGCCGCCCGCCCGACCCGCGGCGGCCGGGGCTTCGCCGTACGGCCCTTCCCGCGCGCTCAGCCCTTCGTGAGGCCGAGCACCTCGCCCGCCGCGAACGTCTCCCGCGGGGAGCGCGCGCCGAAGAACGGGGTCAGCTTCTCGTCCAGTTCCTCGACGGTGAAGACCTCCTTGTCCGTGTCGAACTTCGCCGCCACCTTCGGCCTCTCCAGCAGCGCCACCATGCCGCCGTGCGCCACCAGGAGCTGCCCGTTGACGCGGGAGGCGGCGGGCGAGGCCAGGTAGCCCACCAGCGGGGAGACGTGTTCGGGCGCCAGCGGGTCGAGCCCCTCGTCGGGCACCGCGAAGCCGGCGAAGACGTCCTCGGTCATCCGGGTGCGCGCCCGGGGGCAGATGGCGTTCGCCGTCACGCCGTACTTGGCCAGCGCGCCCGCCGTCGAGGTGGTGAGGCCGACGATGCCGCCCTTGGCCGCCGCGTAGTTGGGCTGGCCGGCCGAGCCCGCGACGAACGCCTCGGAGGAGGTGTTGACGATCCGCCCGTAGACCGGGCCGCCGGCGGCCTTGGACCTCTCGCGCCAGTGCGCGGCGGCGAAGCGCGTGGTGTTGAAGTGCCCCTTGAGGTGGACGCGGACGACCGAGTCCCACTCCTCCTCGCTCATCGAGAAGACCATCCGGTCCCGCAGGATGCCGGCGTTGTTGACCAGGATCTCCAGCGAACCGTAGGTGTCCAGGGCCAGCCGCACCAGCTCCTCGGCCTGCCGGAAGTCGGCCACGTCGCCCTGGTGGGCGACGGCCTCGCCGCCCGCCGCGCGGATCTCGGCGGCGACCTGCTCCGCGGGACCGGCCGACGCCTCGC
The DNA here is from genome assembly GCF_022699385.1 of Streptomyces tubbatahanensis. Classification (NCBI taxonomy): domain Bacteria; kingdom Bacillati; phylum Actinomycetota; class Actinomycetes; order Kitasatosporales; family Streptomycetaceae; genus Streptomyces; species Streptomyces tubbatahanensis. Next base: position 2,316,235 of record NZ_CP093846.1, read on the forward strand.
CGCTCCCGTCCCTGCCGGGCCGCCCGAAGTCGTTGACGACGACGCGGGCCCCGAGGCGGGCCAGCTCAAGCGCCTCGGCGCGGCCCAGTCCGCGCCCGGCACCGGTGACGATCGCGGTCCTGCCCTGCAAACAACCCGCCACTGACATGTCCGTCCTCTCGAAGTCGCTGCGGTGGCCGTCAGAGAGAGATGCTGGTGCGCAGCGCCTCGCCGGTGCGCATCTGGTCGAGCGCGTCGTTGATCTCGCCGAGGCTGACCCGGTGGGTGATCAGCGACTCCAAATCGATGCGGCCGGCCCGCCACAGCTCCACCGCGCGGTCGTAGGAGCGCAGCACGTCGCCGCCGCCGTAGAGGGAGGGCAGGATGCGCTTCTCGTCGAAGAACAGCTCGAACATGTTGAACTGGAGCTGGTCGTCCATGGCGCCCGCGCCCACCACGCACAGGGTGCCGCCGCGCCGGGTGGTCTCGTAGGCGGTACGGGCCGTCGCCGACCTGCCGACCACCTCGAAGACGTAGTCGAAGCCCTCGTCGCCCGTCAGGCGCTGCTTCGCCGCGGCCAGTTCATCGGGGGCGACGGCCTCGGTCGCGCCGAACCGCAGCGCCGCCTCGCGACGGGAGGCGACGGGGTCGACGGCGACGATCCGCGCGGCGCCGCACGCCCTGGCCCCCTGGATCGCGCTGACGCCGACACCGCCGCAGCCGAGGACGGCCACCGACGAGCCCGCCTCGACCCGCGCCGTGTTGAACGCCGCGCCGAGCCCCGTGGTGACCCCGCAGCCGATCAGGGCGGCGATCTCGAAGGGCACGTCGTCGGGGATCGGCACCGCGCACGGCGCGTCGAAGACGGCCTCCTCGGCGAAGGTGCCGGTGCCGGCGAAGCCGAAGACGTCCGTGCCGCCGGTGGTGCGGCGGAAGTTGGCGGTGCCCGCGTTCATGAACCCGGTCAGGCACAGGTGCCGCTGGCCGCGCCGGCACGAGGGGCAGCTGTTGCAGGCGGGCAGCCAGCACACCAGGACCCGGTCGCCCGCCCGTACGTGTGTGACGCCGTCCCCCACCTCCAGCACCTCGCCCGCTCCCTCGTGGCCCGGCACGAACGGGGCGAGCTGCGGGAGTGTCCCGTTCATCGCGGACAGGTCGGAGTGGCACAGTCCGGTGGCCCGGATGCGGACGCGTACCTTGCCGGGGCCGAACCCGGCGGGCTCGACGTCGTCGACGACCTCCAGCTTGTCCTGACCGGTCTCGTGCAGTACCGCTGCGCGCATCTCGGACTCCTTCTCAGGGGTAGGGGTACCGGCTCAGGTGTGCGTGACCACGGCGTCCCCCAGCACGGCGGCGTCGTCCCGCTCGAGAGCCGTGGCCGTCAGCTGGAGGCGTGCCTCGTCCAGGCGCCAGACGCGCACCCGCAGGGTCTCCCCCGGGTAGACGACCCCGGCGAACCTGACGGCGTAGGAGGAGACGCGGGTGACGTCCCCGCCGAGCACCTCGTCGACCACGGCCTTCAGCGCCATCCCGTACGAGCACAGGCCGTGCAGGATGGGCCGCTCGAACCCGGCCAGCCGGGCGAAGTCGGGGTCGGCGTGCAGCGGGTTCCAGTCCCCGGAGAGGCGGTAGAGCAGCGCCTGCTCCTCGCGGATGGGGCGGTCGGCGACGTGGTCGGGGTCCCGCTCGGGAAGCTCCATGCGGGCCGAGGGGCCGCGCTTGCCGCCGAAGCCGCCCTCACCGCGGACGAAGAGCTGGGCCTCGCTGGTCCACAGCGGCCCCTCCGCGTCGGTGACGTCGGTGCGCAGGACGAGGACGGCGGCCTTGCCCTTGTCGTAGAGGTCGGCGAGGCGCGAGGTGGAGGTGGCGCGGCCGCCCACGGGCAGCGGCCTGTGGGTGACGACGGACTGGGTGCCGTGCAGCACCGCCGCCAGGTCGACCTCGATGCCGGGCGCGGACAGGCCGCCGACGACGCCCATGCCGGCGCCCGCGACGGTGGCGAACGAGGGCAGGACGTGCAGCCTGCTCTCCAGCGTGTAGCGCAGCTCGGCCGGGTCCGTGGCGGGTACTCCGGAGCCGAGGCCGAGGTGGTAGAGCTGGACGTCCTTGTGATCCCAGGAGATCTCGGTGCTGCGGGGTTCGGCCGCGAGGGCCTGGCGTGCGTCGATGGGCATGGGGTGGCGGGCTCCTTGCGTCCTACGGGCTGCTCTCGGCGGGGCCCTGGCCCGGTCGTCCGCACCGTCGGCCGGGCCAGGACCGCTTCGGGCCGGTCGGAATGAGAACACGTTCTAACCAATCCGGGGGCTACCTGTATAACGCAGCGTCCCGCACATGGGAAGACCTGATGCCCCGTCAGCCAAGCCGGGATCCGGGCCAGGCCCGTGACATTCGTCCTGCTCGGCCGCCCACATCCGGATCTGCACCGCCGGCCGCCCGGCGCCGTACCGTCGTCGCCATGACGACAGTCGCAGGCACACCCACAGCGCGGCCGGGGACACCGGCCGATCCCGTGGCCGAGCGGCACCGGGAGCGGGCCGCCCGGGGCAGGGGACCCGGCAAGTACACCTTCCTGCCCTGGCTCCTCATGGGGCTGGGCGCCCTCTCCCACGTGATCCAGGGAAAGTCCGGCAACCCCTGGATCGGCGGGGCCGCGCTGCTCGCCTTCAACAGCCTCTACATCCTCGTCGTCTTCACCGCCTTCGACCCCCGCCACCGCGACCGGCGCACCCCGCTGTACGGGCTCGCCGGGCTGACCGCGCTCACCCTCGCGGTGGCCGTCGGCTACGGCGGGGCGTGGACGCTGTTCTTCCCGCTGCTCTCGCTCGCCTCCGGCGCCGTACGGCAGCTGCGCGGCAGGCACCTGGGCGGGTGGCTGATCGCGCTGAGCGGCACCGCCGGATTCGTCACCGGCTGGGACCACGGCCACGGCGACATCTCCAGCGCCGTGGGCGTCGGCTACGGCACGTTCGTCTCCGGCATGGTGACCGCGGCGGTGCTGGGGCTCTTCGACACCGTGCGGCAGCTGGAGGACACCCGGCAGGAGCTGGCACGGACCGCCGTGGAGCGCGAGCGGCTGCGCTTCTCCCGCGACCTGCACGACCTGCTCGGCCACACCCTGTCGGTGATCGTCGTCAAGGCGGAGGCCGTCCGCAGGCTGAGCGCCCGCGACCTGGACGCCGCGCTCGCGCAGGCCTTCGACATCGAGGCCGTCGGCAGGCAGGCGCTCACCGAGATCCGCGAGGCGGTCAGCGGCTACCGCGAGGGCAGCCTGGCCACCGAACTGGAGCGGGCCCGCTCCGTGCTGGAGGCGGCCGCCATCACCCCCGAGGTGCGCTGGTCGGGCCCACCGCTGCCACCGCAGACCGAGGCGCTGCTGGGCTGGGTGATCCGGGAGAGCGTCACCAACACGGTGCGGCACAGCCGTGCAGGACGCTGCGAGATCGAGGTGCGGACGACGGCGGACCTGGTGCGCGTGACGGTCACCGACGACGGACGCGGCCCCGCACAGGACGGGTGCGGGGCCGGCGCGGAGGGCCGCGGGCCGGGTACGCCGGTCTCCGGCGTACGCTCCGGTGACGCACAGCGCGGCGCCTTTGGCCCGCGGACCGCCGCCGGCCCGAGAGCCGGTACCGGGCTGAGGGGGCTGGCCGAGCGGCTGGCGGCGGCGGGCGGCACCCTCGACGGCGGCGCCGACGGGCGGCGCGGCTTCCGGGTGGTGGCCGAACTGCCCGTGGACGTCGAGACGGCCGAGGCCACGACCGAGGAGAGGACGGGCCGGTGACCAGGGTCCTGCTGGCGGAGGACCAGGGCATGATGCGCGGCGCGCTCGCCCTGCTGCTCGACCTGGAGGAGGACATGGAGGTCGTCGCCCAGGTCGCCTCCGGCGACGAGATCGTCCCCACCGCGCTGGAGGCGGGGCCCGACGTCGCGCTGCTCGACATCGAGCTGCCGGGGCGCAGCGGTCTTGACGCGGCCGCCGAACTCCACGAGAGGCTGCCCTCGTGCACGGTGCTCATCCTGACCACGTTCGGCCGGCCCGGCTATCTGCGCCGCGCCATGGAGGCGGGTGCGGGCGGCTTCCTCGTCAAGGACGGCCCCGTCGAGGAGCTGGCCTCAGCCATCCGCAGCGCCCTGGCCGGCGAGCGCGTGATCGACCCGACGCTGGCGGCCGCCGCGCTCAGCGCCGGGCCCAACCCGCTGACCCGGCGCGAGTGCGAGGTGCTCTCGGCCGCGGCCGACGGGTCGACCGTCGCCGACATCGCCGCACGGCTGCACCTGTCGGGGGCGACGGTGCGCAACTACCTGTCCGCCGCCATCGGCAAGACCTCCACCCGCAACCGTATGGAGGCCGTCCGCGCGGCCCGCCAGAACGGCTGGCTGTGACGGCGCCCCGCAGCAGCGGGTGCCCGCGCCCTCAGGGAAGTTCGGGCGCCGGAGCCGGCTCCCGCTCCGGCACCACGAGGGCCTTCTTCAGCGTCCTGGGCAGTGCCGCCAGCATGAACAGCGTGCACGCGCCCAGCAGGACCGCCCCGACAAAGAAGGCCATGCCGTAGCCCGCGGCCAGCGAGGCGGCGTCGTGCCGTCCGCCGGTGCGGGCCGCGGCGGCCGTGGACAGCACGGCCAGTCCCAGCGCCCCGCCCATCGTGCGTCCCGTGCCGAACAGCCCGGACAACAGGCCCGCCTCGCCCGGCTTTTCCGTCGCCGTCGCGATGGTGGCCAGCGGCGTCGCGGCCAGCCCCGCGCCGAGCGCCATCACCACACCGGGCGCCAGGATCGCCGTCACGTATCCGCCCTGCGCGTCCATGGTGCCCTGCCACAGGTAGCCGAGCCCGGCCATCGCCGCGCCGGCCACCGCCAGATACCGCTCGCCCACCCGCGCCATCAGCAACGGCGCCACCTGGGAGCCCAGCACGATCGTCAGCGAGTGCGGGACCAGCGCGAAGCCCGCCTGGAGCGGCGTGTAGCCGAGCACGTTCTGGGTGTAGAGCGACAGGAAGTACCACATGGCGAACATGGCCAGGCCGTTGATGAAGATGGCGGCGTTCGCGGCGGAGACGGCGCGGTTGCGGAAGAGCCGCAACGGCACCAGCGGCTCGGGCGACCGCGCCTCGACCAGGACGAACAGCCCCAGCAGCACCAGCCCCGCCACCAGCGGGCCCAGCGCGCTGAGCGCCGCCCAGCCCGCGCTGTCGGTCCGCACGATGCCGTAGGCCACCGCGCCCAGGCCCACCGTGACCAGCAGCGCGCCGGGCACGTCGAGCCTGCGCACCGTCTCCTCGCGGCTCTCGGTGAGCCAGACGGCGGCCGCCGCGACGACCAGCGCGCCGATGGGCACGTTGATCAGCAGCACCCAGCGCCAGGAGAGCGCGTCGGTGAGCACCCCGCCCACCAGCCCGCCCGCGGCGCCGCCGCCCGCGCCCACCGCCGACCACGTGGCGATCGCCTTCGTCCTGGCCGGGCCCTCGGGGACGGACGTCGTCAGCAGCGTCAGCGTGGCGGGGGCCAGAATGGCGGCCCCCATGCCCTGGATGCCGCGGGCCGCCAGCAGGTGCCACGGCTCCTGCGCGAGGCCGCCCGCCAGGCTCGCCGCCGTGAACAGGGCGAGGCCCGCGAGGAAGACCTTCTTGCGCCCGAACAGGTCGGCGGCCCGGCCGCCGAGCAGCATCAGCCCGGAGAAGGTGAGGGTGTAGGCGTTCACGACCCACTGCAGGCCCGTCTCGGACAGCGCGAGGGTGTCACGCATCGAGGGCAGGGCGACGTTGACGACGGACACGTCCAGCACAACGAGGAACTGGCCCGCGCAGGCGGCCAGTACGACCGCCCAGAGGCGGGGCGCGGAGAGGGGCATGCGCGCAAGTGTGTCATTTTCACCGGCCCCTCCCCCGCGGTTTTCCGCCCCGGCGACGGTGCGGACAGGCAGGGGCCGGAGGGGCTCAGCGCCGCAGCAGCGTCACCACCGCGGCGCCGCCCAGGCCGATGTTGTGGGCCAGGCCCACACGCGCGCCCGCCACCTGGCGGGGCCCCGCGGTGCCGCGCAACTGCCAGACGAGCTCGGCGCACTGGGCGAGGCCCGTCGCCCCGAGGGGGTGCCCCTTGGAGATCAGCCCGCCCGAGGGGTTGACCACCCACCGGCCGCCGTAGGTCGTCGCCCCCGACTCCACCAGCGGTCCCGAGTCGCCCTCCGCGCACATGCCCAACGCCTCGTAGGTGAGCAGTTCGTTGACCGAGAAGCAGTCGTGCAGCTCGACCACGTCGACGTCCTCGATGCCCAGGCCGCTCTCCTCGTACGCCTGGCGCGCGGCGGCCCGCGCCATGGGGCGGCCGACGACGTCGATGCACGAGCCGGTGGCGAAGGAGTCCTCGGTGTCGGTCGTCATGGCCTGCCCGACGATCTCCACGGCGTGCTCCGTCAGGCCCCTCTCGCGCACGAAGCGTTCGGAGGCGACCAGCGCGGCCGCCGCGCCGTCGGAGGTGGGTGAGCACTGGAGCCGGGTCAGCGGGTCGTGGATCACCTTGGCGGCGAGGATCTCGTCCCGCTCGTAGACGTCGCGGAACTGTGCGCGCGGGTTGCCCGCCGAGTGGCGGTGGTTCTTCTCGCCCACCGCGGCGAGCTGCCCGCGCGTGGTGCCGTACCGCTCCCTGTGCTCGCGGGCCGCGTTGCCGAAGATCTGCGCGGTGGGCGGGCTCGCCTCGAAGCCGTGCCCGGCCGCCATGACGCCGTAGTGCCGGGCGACGGGCGAGGTGGCGAAGTCGCCCGCGTCCGCGCCCGCGCCCAGCGCGCCCCTCGTCATCTTCTCGAAGCCGAGCGCGAGGACGCAGTCGTTGACGCCCCAGGACACGAACTGGCGGGCCAGCATCAGCGCGGTGGAGCCCGTGGCGCAGTTGTTGTTGACGTTGTAGACGGGGATGCCGGTGAGGCCGAGTGCGTAGACGGCGCGCTGCGCCGCGGTCGAGGGCTGGTGGCAGTGGCCGACGGCGGCCTGTTCGACGGCGTCGTAGGCGAGTCCCGCGTCGCTCAGCGCCGCGCTGCCCGCCTCCTGGGCCATGTCCCAGTACTGCCACTCGCGGGTTTCGGGCTTGACGAAGGGGGTCATCCCCACGCCGATGACGAACGCCTTGCCTGTCATGGCTGCTCCTTGCGTCTCGGGAGAGCGTTCGGACGAGTGCGCCGGACGCGTACGGATGAGCGAACGAGCCCGGGTACGAGGTCAGAGGAGGGGGCGCGGCTCCGGGTCGCGGGGCAGGCCGAGGAGGCGTTCGGCCACCACGTTGAGCTGCACCTGGGTGGTACCGCCCGCGATGGTCAGACAGCGCGACATCAGGAACTCGTGCACGGCCCGCTCACCCGCGCCCTCGCACACCGCGCCGCCCGCGCCCAGCAGTTCGAGGGCCAGTTCGGCGATCCGCTGCTGGTGCGGGGTCTGGATGAGCTTGCGGACACTGGCGCCGGCGCCCGGATCCAGGCCCTCGACTTGCTGGAGCGTGGTGCGCAGCCCGATGCAGGCCAGCGCGTGCGCCTCGGCCGCCAGCGCGCCGATCCGCTCGCGCACCGTGTCGTCGATGCCCTCCTGTGCGCCGCCGCCCGGATCCAGCCGGGCGAGGAGCGCTTCGAGCCCCGTACCGAAGGTGAGCTGATCGGCCATGTGGACGCGTTCGTTGCCGAGGGTGTGCCGGGCCACCCGCCAGCCGTCGTTCACCTCACCGACCACCGCGTCGGCCGGCAGCACGACGTCGTCGAACCACACCTCGTTGAACAGCGCGTCGCCCGTGATCTCCTTCAGCGGGCGCACCGTGAGCCCGGGGGTGTGGGCCATGTCGACGAGGAAGAACGTCAGCCCCTCGTGCTTGGGCGCCTCCGCTTCCGTGCGCGCCAGCAGAATGCCCCACTGCGCCCACTGCGCCGCCGACGTCCACACCTTCTGCCCGTTGATCCGCCAGCCGCCGTCCCCGGTCCGCTCCGCGCGGGTGCGCAGCGAGGCCAGGTCGGAGCCCGCCTCCGGCTCGGAGAAGAGCTGGCACCACAGCACCTCGCCGCTCAGCGTCGGCATCAGGTGGCGCTCGCGCTGCTCCTCGGTGCCGTAGGTGAGCAGGGAGGGCACGACCCAGGTGGCGATCCCCAGGTCGGCGACCTTGACGCCGTGCTCGTCCAGCTCGCGCTGCACCGCCAACTGGCGCACGGGCCCCGCGCCCAGGCCGTACGGGTGCGGCAGGTGCGGGGCCGCGTAGCCGGTCGGCGCCAGTGCGCGGCGGACCGCCGCCGGGTCCTGCCCCCGCAGCGGCGCGATCACCTCGCGCGCCTGCGCGCGGTAGCCCTCCGCCTCGGACGGCAGCCGCATCCGCAGTCTGCGGCGGGCGCCCGCGCCCGCGAGCCGGGCGGCGCGCAGCCGGTGCGTCGCGCCGGTGCCCAGCAGCTGCCGGGCCACCACGGCGCGGCGCAGGTACAGGTGCGCGTCGTGCTCCCAGGTGAAGCCGACACCGCCGAGGATCTGCACACAGTCCTTGGCGCACGTGTGGGCCGCCTCCAGCGCGGCCGAGGCGGCGAGCGCCGCCGTCAGAGCGCGGACCGCCGCGGGGTCCTCCTCGCCGTGCTGCCCGCCGGCCGCCTCCGCCGCCCGCGCCGCCTCCTCGTCCGGCGTGCGGGAGGCGCGGGCCGCGTCCCAGGTGAGGGCCCTGGCCTGTTCGAGGCGGACGAGCATGTCGGCGCACAGGTGCTTGACGGCCTGGAACTGGCCGATGGGCCGCCCGAACTGCTCGCGGGTCCTGGCGTACTCGGTCGCGGTCGCCAGCGCCCAGGCGGCGAGGCCGCACGCCTCGGCGGAGAAGAGGACGGCGGCGACCTCGCGTACGCGGTCGTCGTCGAGAGGCAGCGCGCGGGCCGCCGGCACCTCAAGGCCGCGGGCGGTGACCTCGGCGGTGGGGCGCAGCGGGTCGGCGCTCTCCTGCGCGCGGATGTCGAGCGCTTCGGCGTCGACGGTGAGCCACACGGTGCCGGACGGGGTGCGCGCGGCGAGAAGCAGCACGTCGGCCTGGGCTCCGCCGAGAACGGGTGGGGCGGTGCCGTCGAGCACGTAGGAGGGGCCGTCGCCGTCCCCGGGCGCCGCGGTGAGGGAGCCGGGGGTGAGGGCGAGGGCGGCGACGCGCGCGCCGGTGGCCAGCGCCCCGAGCAGTGCGGTGTCCACGCCGCCCGCCGCACGCAGGAGTTCGGAGGCGAGCACGTGCGGCAGGTAAGGACCCGGAAGCGCGGCCCTGCCGGTCTCCTCCACGACGACGGCCAGGTCGAGCAGGGAACCGCCCGCGCCGCCCGCGTCCTCGGGCAGGTGGATGCCGCACAGGCCCTGCGCCGCGAGCCCCTTCCACCAGTCGGGACGCTCCCGGCCCGGCGGCGCCTCCAGCGCCGCGCGCCGCTCCGCACCCGGGACGGCGCGCGCCAGCCAGCCCCGTACGGACGCGGCCAGGTCCCGGTGCTCCTGGGTCGTTCCGATGCCGCCTGCGATTCCGGTGCTTGCGCTGCTCACGGTGGACCCGTCGGTCATGCGGGGCACAGTAGAACACGTTCCACCAAGAGGGAAGGTGTGCGCCGACGGCGGGACGGACGCCGGAAGCCGCCCGCCGAGGACCCCACGGCACCTCCCCCCGGCAGGACAGCGGCGGTAGGGCAGCATGACCCGGTAGCGCTCCGGCCGGGCAAGGGCCGCGCAGCGCGGGCGCGCGTCCACGACAGGTAAGGAACACCGATGAACCAGCCCTCCCCCACCCCCGGTGGCGGCGTCGCCGCCCCGCAGCCGCGTACGCTCGCCGCGTTCGAGGCGGCGAAGGGCTTCATGCCGCGGGACGAGGGCCTGGCGCTGTACGCGGCGGCAGCGGAGGCGGGGGCGCTGGGGCTGCCCCTGCTGGAGGTGGGCACCTACTGCGGGCGCTCCACGCTGCTGCTGGCGGACGCGGCGCGGGCGGCCGGGGTGGCGGCGCTCACGCTCGACCACCACCGCGGGAGCGAGGAGCAGCAGCCCGGCTGGGAGTACCACGATCCCGAGGTCGTCGACCCGGTCGTGGGCGCGATGGACACCCTGCCCACCTTCCGGCGCACGCTGCACGCGGCCGGCCTGGAGGAGCACGTGATCGCGCTGGTCGGACACTCGCCGCGGGTGGCCGCGCTGTGGGGGACGAAGCTGGGTCTCGTCTTCATCGACGGCGGCCACACGGAGGAGCACGCGAGCGCCGACTACGAGGGCTGGACCCCGCACCTGGCACCCGGCGGACTGCTGGTGATCCACGACGTCTTCCCCGACCCGGCGGACGGCGGACAGGCGCCGCACCACATCCACGAACGCGCCCTGGCCTCGGGCGCCTACGACGCGGTTTCCGCGACGGGTTCCCTGCGGGTCCTGCGGCGGCGCTGAGCGCGGCCCCCCTCCGCGCCCCCGCGGCCCCCGCGCCGGAGGCGGCGCGGGGGCGAGGGCCTACCATCTACGCCCGTGTCGAATGGAGGCTACGTGAGGCGACGGCGGCGGACGGGTCAGCGGATGGCGGCGGCGGTGACTGCCGCGCTCGTGTGCCTGGGCACCGCCGGATGCGGCGCGTTCGGCGGCGACGGTGACGAGGACGGCAAGCCGCGCGCGAAGGACGGGGACCACTCCGCCGGGTCCTCCCCGGCCTCCCCCAGCACACGGGGTGAGCAGGGCGACGACGCGCGGGGAGGGGAGAAGCCGGCGGACGAGCCGCTGCGCGGCAAGGTGATCGTCGTCGACCCCGGCCACAATCCGCGCAACCGCGACCAGCCAGGCAAGATTTCCCGGCGCGTCGATATCGGCACGGGGAAGAAGGAATGCGACACCACGGGCACCGCGACCAATTCCGGTTACGCGGAGGCCGACTTCACTCTCGATCTGGCGCACCGGGTCCGTACGCGGCTTCGGGAGCGCGGGGCCACCGTCAGGTTCACCCACGACGGCGACGAGCCGTACGGCCCATGCGTGGATGAACGCGCGGAAAAGGGAAATCAGGCGCAAGCGGACGCGGCCATTTCGCTCCATGCGGACGGCGCACCCGCGGGAAGCCGCGGTTTCCATGTGATTCTTCCCGCATCCGTCCACGAGGGGGCCGCTGACACCCGCGACATCGTCACGCCTTCTCGACGGTTCGGTACCGATCTGCGCGACGCTTTCCGCGCGGCCACCGGCGAACAGCCCGCCAACTATCTTGGTGACGGCAACGGCCTGGACACCAGAGGGGACTTGGGGGGCCTCAACCTGAGTAAGGTGCCCAAGGTCTTCCTCGAATGCGGCAACATGCGTGATCCGCGCGACGTCGCCCACCTCACGTCGGCGAAGTGGCGCGAAAAGGCGGCACGCGGGGTCACGGACGGGATCACCGCTTTCCTCGCAGCCGGGAAGGGGAAACCGTGAAACCGGGGAGCGAACCCCCACGGCCCGCCCGTAGTCTCATCCGTACGATGGGGTGCTCACCCCCGGCAGACTTCAACCATGACCAGACCGATTAAGGACCCCACGTGAACATCCGCTCGCTCACGCGAGGCGACGGTGCGGTGATAGGAGCAGCGGTGCTGCTGTTCATCGCTTCGTTCCTCGACTTCTTCTCCATCGAATGCTCCGGTTCGCTGTGCGACGAGGTACCGAACGCCTGGGACACGGAGAAGCTCCAGCTGATCCTGCCCTCGATCTTCCTGACCGGGATCCTCGGTGCCGCGGCGCTGGTCGGTGGCCGTTTCCTGCCGGAGGGCCGCAAGTTCGGCGCCGTCACCCTGCCGCAGTTCGGTGCGAGCCTGATCGTGGTCTCGCTGTGGTCCATGATCTGGGAGTTCATCGTCGCCCCTGACGGCGCGGACATGGGTGCCGGGGCCATCCTCGGGCTCATCGCGGTGCTGATCGGTGCCGCCGCGGCGCTCATCACCCCGGTCGTCCCGGCGCTGGCGGCTCCGCTGGTGCCCGCCGGCGGTGCGGGCGGTCCCGGCGCGGGTGCGGCGCCCTACGGCTACCCGCAGCAGGGCGGCGGCTACGGCTACCCGGGCGGCCCGCAGGCCGGCCAGCCGGGCCCGTACGGCGCGCAGGGCGGTCAGCCGGGCCAGCCGCAGTACGGCCAGCCGGGTGCGCAGCCGGGTCAGCCGGGTCAGCCGGGCCCTGGCCAGCCGCACGGGGGCGCGCAGGGCGCCCCGGGCGCTCCCCAGGACGCCGGGTTCCAGCCGTTCTGGTTCGCCGTCCCGATGGCGCGTCCCCTCTTCCCGGAGGACGGCTCGCCGCAGCCGATCGCCGAACTGGCCCCCGGTACCTGGTACCTGGCGGTCGAGCAGCGCGGCCAGGCGCTCATCGCCCAGACGCAGGACGGCCGCCGCGGCATCCTGCAGGACACCTCCAACATCCAGCGCGGCTGAGCCTCCGGGTCTCCCGCACGGGTCAGCGGCCCCTCGCCCTTCCGGGCGGGGGGCCGCTGACGTACGCTGCCCCGGCGACCTGACGGCTTGTCAGTTGCCGGGGTGGGCGGACGAGAGGGGCGGGCGATGCGGCTCGGACTGGCGCTCGGGTACTGGGGCCGCGGCCCCGACCCCCGCCACCTGGAACTCGCCCGCGCGGCGGAGGACCTGGGCTACCACTCGGTGTGGACCGCCGAGTCCTGGGGCTCGGACGCGTTCACGGCCCTGACCTGGATCGCCGCCCACACCACCCGCATCCGCCTGGGCACCGCCGTCGCACAGATGGCGGCCCGCACCCCCACGGCCACCGCCATGCACGCCCTCACCCTCGACCACCTCAGCGGCGGCCGCGTGCACCTCGGGCTGGGCCTGTCGGGACCGCAGGTGGTCGAGGGCTGGTACGGGCGGCCCTTCCCCTCCTCGCCGCTGACCCTGACCCGCGAGTACGTGGACGTCGTGCGCCAGGTGCTGCGCCGCGAGGCCCCGGTGAGGCTGGAGGGGCGCTACCACACGCATCCGTACGCGGGCCCCGGCTCCACCGGCATGGGCAAACCCCTGCGGTCCCTCACCCACCCGCTCCGCGGCGACCTGCCCGTCCTGCTCGGCGCTGAGGGCCCCAAGAACGTCGCCCAGACCGCGCGCATCGCCGACGGCTGGCTGCCGCTGTACTGGTCGCCGACGCGCGCCTCGATGTACGAGGCCGCGCTCGCCAAGGCGCCGCCCGGGTTCCTCGTCGCGCCCCTGGCCCAGGCCAGGATCTGCGACGACGTCGCCGAGGGCCTGCTGCCCGTCAAGGCCATGCTCGGCTTCTACGTCGGCGGCATGGGCCACGCCCGCCGCAACTTCCACGCGGAGCTGATGGCGCGGATGGGGTACGCATCAGACGCCGAGCGCGTCCAGGCGCTGTTCGCCCAGGGGCGGCGCGAGGAGGCGGTGCGCGCCGTACCCGACGCGTTCGCCGACGAGATCTCGCTGGTGGGCCCGCGCGCGAGGGTCGCGGAACGGCTGGAGCTGTGGCGCGCGGGTCCGGTGACCGACCTGCTGGTGCTGGCGCCCGACCCGCACACGCTGCGGGTGCTGGCCGAGCTGGCCGGGTAGTTCCCGGCCCCTCTCGCGCTCCGGGGAGAACCCTCAGCAGCAGTCGGGGTCCAGGCCCGCCGGCAGGGCGTCGCCGCGGAAGACCTGGACCGTCGCGTCGTCACCGCCCAGCGCCGCGACGGCCAGCAGCAGCGCCCCCGCCGTCCAGGTGGTGCGCTCGACGGGCCAGACGGCCTCGTTCTCGAAGACGTACCCCGTCCAGTACATGCCGTCGTCGGCGCGCAGGTGGCCCATCCACTGGAGCACGTCCAAGGCCCGGTCCGACTCGCCCATCGCCCACAGGGCGAGGGCGAGTTCCGCGCTCTCCCCGCCGGTCACCCACGGGTTGGGGACGACGCAGCGGCAGCCGAAGCCGGGCACCACGAAGCGGTCCCAGCCCTCCTCGACGCGCTCCTTGGCCGCGGTGCCGCGCAGGGCGCCGCCGAGGACGGGGTAGTACCAGTCCATGGAGTAGCGGCTCTTGTCGAGGAACCGCTCGGGGTGGCGGCGGATGGCGTGGCCGAGCCAGCCCGCGGCCAGTTCCCAGTCGGGCTGCGGTTCCTCGCGGTGCTCGGCCATCGCCAGCGCGCAGCGCAGCGCGTGGTGGATGGAGGAGGACCCGGTCAGCAGCGCGTCGGTGTGGGCGGTGCCGTCGGCCTCGCGCTTCCAGCCGATCTGGCCGCCCGGCTGCTGGAGTTCGAGCACGAACGCGACGGCCGCGGTGACGACGGGCCACATGCGGTCGAGGAAGGCGTCGTCCCCTGTGGCCAGGTAGTGGTGCCAGATGCCGACGGCCGGGTAGGCGCAGAAGTTGGTCTCCCGTGCCCGGTCGGTGGGGGCCGCCGCGTCGCCGTCGGCGTAGGCGGCGTACCAGGAGCCGTCGGGCTGCTGGTGCGCGGCGAGCCAGCGGTAGGCGGCCTCGGCGCGGTCGTGTTCGCCCGCCGCGTCCAGGGCCATGGCCGCCTCGACGTGGTCCCACGGGTCGAGGTGGTGGCCGCGGAACCACGGTATGGCGCCGTCGTCGCGCTGCTGGGCCGCGATGCCGGCGACGGTCTGCCGGGCCTGCTCCGCGGTCAGGACGCCGGGCAGTACGAGCCGCTCGGTGCGCTCGGGGCTGGTCACTTGGCCGCCGCCGCGCTCTCGCTGGCGCGGTCCCTGAGGTCGTCGGCCGCGGTGAGGTGCGGAAGGTGCGGCTTGGTCGCGTAGGCGACGAAGCTCTTGCCGATGACGGGGTCGAGGGCGCGCTCGGCGAGCCGCGTGGCCAGCGGGCGCTTCATGATGTCCCACACCAGCAGCTTGTGGTAGGCGCGCACCGGGAGCGCCGCCTCGTCGCCGTCGCGGTCCACCCCGAACGCGCACTTCAGCCACCAGTACGGCGCGTGCAGGCCGTGGGCGTGGTGGCTGCCGTAGGGGCGCAGCCCGGCCCCGCGCATCTTGGCCAGGAGTTCGGTGGCGCGGTAGATGCGGATGTGGCCGCCCTCCACCTCGTGGTAGGCGTCACTGAGCGCCCAGCAGACCTTCTCAGGGCCGTACCTGGGCACGGTGACCGCTATCCGGCCGCCGGGCCGCAGGACGCGCACCATCTCGGCGAGGACGCCCTTGTCGTCGTGGATGTGCTCCATGACCTCGGAGATGATGACGACGTCGAAGCTGTCGTCGGGGAACGGCAGGGCGAGCGCGTCACCCTCCATGGCGGTGGCGGTGGCGCCCTCGGGGGCCTCCCCCTCCTCGGCCATGGCGGCGAACCAGGTGGCGACCTCGCGGATCTCCTCGGCGTTCCGGTCGAGCGCGACCACGCGTGCGCCGCGCCGGTAGCACTCGAAGGCGTGCCGTCCCGCCCCGCATCCCAGGTCGAGCACGCGGTCGCCGGGGGCGAGCGGGAAACGGGCGAAGTCCACGGTCAGCACGGGCGATCAGCCTTCCAGAAGGTCATGCGGGGCGGGAGTGGGCCGACGGGGCGGCGGGTCGGCGGGTCGGCGGGGTTCAGCGGCTTTCAGCGACCTGTGTCGGCTTTCGGCGGCTTCCGGCGGCGGCGTGCGCCGGCTCGACGGGCGGCCGCGCCACGGGCGGCGAGGTCTCGCGCGCGGGCGCGCCCATGGCGGCGCGGTAGCGCTCGACGGTGCCGAGCGCCGCCTTCTCCCAGGTGAACTTCCCCAGCACCCGCTCCCGTCCGGCGGCCCCGATCCTGGCCCGCAGCGCGCTGTCGGACAGCAGCCGTACGAGCCCGGCGGCGAGCGCCCCGGCGTCGCCCGGCGGCACGGCCAGGCAGGTGTCGCCGTCCCGCCCGGCGACCTCGGGGATGGCGCCGCCCGTGGTGGCGAGCAGGGGGGTGCCGGTGGCCATGGCCTCGGCGGCGGGCAGGGAGAAGCCCTCGTACAGGGAGGGGACGCAGGCGACCTGGGCCGAGCGCACCAGCGCGGCCAGCTCGGCGTCGCTGATGCCCTTGACGAACTCGACGGCTCCGTCCAGGCCGTGGGCGGTGAGCGCGTCGGCGACCGGACCGTGGGCGGGGCGTTTGCCGACGACGACCAGGTGGGCCTCGGGCTGCTCGGTGCGCGCCTTGGCCAGTGCCTCGATGAGGAAGACGAGCCCCTTGAGCGGCACGTCGGCGCTGGAGGTCGTCACGATCCGGCCCGGCGTCTCGGGCACGGACGGGTCGGGCGAGAAGAGGCGGGTGTCGGCGCCGATGGGCACGACGTGGACGCGGTCGCGGCGCACACCGAGGTCGTCGGCGATCTCCTGGCGGGAGGAGCCCGAGACGGTGACCACCGAGGGCAGCCGGCGGGCGACCCGGCGCTGCATGCGGGTGAAGCCGTACCAGCGGCGCACGGAGGC
This sequence comes from Streptomyces tubbatahanensis, assembly GCF_022699385.1. Lineage (NCBI taxonomy): Bacteria > Bacillati > Actinomycetota > Actinomycetes > Kitasatosporales > Streptomycetaceae > Streptomyces > Streptomyces tubbatahanensis. Next base: position 2,332,550 of record NZ_CP093846.1, read on the forward strand.
CTGCTGCCGCCAGCCGGCCGCCGCCTCCAGCTCCAGCCTGCGGTCGACGGTGATGGGGTGGTGGATGGTGGTCACGAGGGGCGCGCCGAGCGCCCCGGGGCCGCCCAACAGGCCGTAGCCGAGGGTCTGGTTGTCGTGGACGACGTCGAAGGCGCCGCGCCGCGCGGCCAGGTGGCGGCGTGCGCGCAGCGAGAAGGTGAGCGGCTCGGGGAAGCCGCCTGTCCACATGGTGCCGACCTCCAGCAGGTCCACCCAGTCGCGGTACTCGCCGCGCTTCGGGGTGCGGAAGGGGTCGGGCTGGCGGTAGAGGTCGAGGCTGGGCAGCTCGGTGAGGGTGAGGCGCCCTGAGGCGTCGGGGACGTCGTCGAGCACCGGGTAGGGCTGGGCGCCGATGACCTCGACGGTGTGGCCGAGCCGGGCGAGTTCGCGGGAGAGGTGGCGTACGTAGACGCCCTGGCCGCCGCAGAAGGGGTTGCCCTTGTACGTCAGCAGCGCGATGCGCAGCGGGCGGTCCGTTACGGCCTGACCGGTCACTCGCGGCCCCCTTCGTCACTGCTTTCCGCCGGAGCGTAGCCGCTCGCGCTAACCTAGAACAAGTTTCAGGTTGCTGTTCGGGAGGACGGCACCGGGCGGTGACACCACCCGGGACGCGTCCCGGACTGAGAAATTTACCGGCCAGTCACTTCGGACGAACCACCGGAGCAGGTGATTCGCGCCACCCCTGCGAGGCCTGCAACAATGCACGGCTCACCCCAGGGCTTCACGACGCCACGGAAACGGGACGAACAACGCGATGCCGACACCGCCGCAGCCCAAGCCCCCGCACACGGCCCGCGCCAAGCGGCCGTCGCGCCCGCAGCCGCTCACGCACCCGCTGACGCAGTCTCCGCCGCTGACCGAGCGCCAGGAGGCGAGGCGCAGCCGCATCCTGCACGCCAGTGCCCAGCTGGCCAGGCGGGGCGGGTTCGACGCGGTGCAGATGCGCGAGGTGGCCGACTCCTCGCACGTCGCCCTCGGTACGCTCTACCGCTACTTCCCCTCCAAGGTGCACCTGCTGGTGGCCACCATGCAGGACCAGTTGCAGCACATGCACGAGACCCTGCACAAGCGGCCCCCGGAGGAGATGGAGGCGGCGGCCCGCGTCGCCAAGACGTTGATGCGCGCCTTCCGCGCCCTCCAGCGCGAGCCCCAGCTGGCCGACGCGATGGTCCGCGCCCTCAACTTCGCCGACCGCTCCGTCAGTCCCGAGGTGGACACCGTCTCCCGGCTGACGACGGCGATCATCCTGGACGCCATGGGCCTGGAGGGCCCCGCCACCCCCGAGCAGCTCTCCGCGGTCCGCGTCATCGAACACACCTGGCACTCGGCGCTGATCACCTGGCTGTCGGGGCGCGCCTCGATCGCCCAGGTCAAGATCGACATCGAGACGGTCTGCCGGCTGATCGCGGTGACGGCGCCCGCGCCGGAAGGGGAAGAAGGCGTAGAGGCCGGCGAACAGGGCTGAGGCGCGGCCCCTCACACCCCCGCGGGGGCGAAGCGGACCGGGGTCCCCGGCGGGGCCTGGGCGGCCGCGTCGAGCGCCTCGCGGGGAACGACGCCGACGACGGGGTAGCCACCGGTCGTCGGATGATCCGCCAGGAAGATCACCGGACGGCCCTCGGGCGGCACCTGCACCGCCCCCAGCGGCATGCCCTCGCTGGCCAGTTCGCCCTCCCTGGCCCGCTCCAGCGCGGGGCCCTCAAGGCGCAGCCCGATCCGGTTGCTGGCCGCGGAGACCCGGTAGCCGCACGACAGCAGGGTGCGCAGCCCGCCGGGGGTGAACCAGTCGTGCCGCGGCCCCAGGACCACGGGCAGCAGCAACTCGCGTGGCGGCCCCGCCCAGGCGGCGGCGTCGCAGCAGACCGGGGGCCGGTGCGCGGGCGGTGCGCCGAGTCCGAGCACCGCGCCCTCGCACAGGGGCGCGGGCCCGAGCCCGGAGAGCAGGTCGGTGGCGCGGCTGCCCAGCACCGGGTCCGCGTCCACGCCGCCGTCGAACGCCACGTACGAGCGGACGCCGTGGGTGGCGGCACCGACGTCCAGGACGGCGCCCGCGGGGACGTGGACGGGCTGCCCCCAGGCGGCGGGCCGCCCGTCGACCGTCACCGGGCAGGGTGCGCCGGTGACGGCGGCGACGGTGGGGCGCAGGGCCCGCACGGCGCATCCCGTCAGCGTGGTCTCCAACGTCGCGGCCGTCTCCGGGTTGCCGAGCAGCCGGTTGGCGAGACGGTGAGCGCCCGCGTCGAGGGCACCGGAGCGCGGTACGCCCAGGTGCGCGTATCCGGCGCGGCCCAGGTCCTGGACGGTGGTCAGCACCCCGGCCCGTGCCGTCTGCAGTCCGTCAGCCATCACGGCCGCCTCCCGGGGGCCGGTCCGGCCCGTCGCTTTCCGTGCCGGGCCCGTCCGGGTCCAGCGGGACGAACCGGACGCGCGTTCCGGGCGCGAGGAGGGCGGCGGGGGTGCGGTCCGCGTCCCACAGCACGGTCTCGGGTGCCGTGCCGATCAGCTGCCATCCGCCGGGTGAGGAGCGCGGATAGACACCCGTGTACGGGCCCGCGAGCCCGACGGCACCGGCCGGGACGCGGGTACGCGGATCGGCGCGGCGCGGCACGTGGTAGCGCTCGTCGAGCCCGGTCAGGTAGCCGAAGCCGGGGGCGAATCCGCAGAAGGCGACGCGGAAGGTGGCAGCCGCGTGGATGCGCGGCACCTCGTCCTCGGCCACGCCCCACAGCGCCGCCACGTCGGCGAGGTCGGGGCCGTCGTAGCGGACGGGGATCTCCAGGGCGCTCTCGGCAGAGCCGGCCGGCGGCGGCACGTCCCAGCCGGGCAGCTCGGCGGCCAGTGCGCGGGCCGCGTCGGCGCTCGGGAAGCCGTCCAGCAGCACGGTCGTGGCCCCCGGGACGATCTCGGCGACGGGCGGCAGGGTGCCCAGGGAGCGGCGGCGCAGGAGTTCGGCGTGCAGGGCCTCGGTCTCCTTTGCGGTGCCGAGTTCGACCAGCAGCCCGTCACGGCCCACCGGCAGCACGGCGGCACGGCCCTGACCACGGCCCGCGCCGCCTTCCCGCCCCGTGCCGCGTTCCCCGCTCGCCTCGCGCACCTCGTGTGCCCTCCGGTTCACGCGAAGGCCCGGACGGTGACGCCGGCCGCTGCCAGCTCCTCGCGGACGCGCCGGGCCAGTCGCGCGGCGGCCGGGGTGTCGCCGTGCACGCACAGCGAGCGGGCGGTGCTGCGCAGCAGTCCGCCGTCGGCGGCGACCAGCTCGCCGTCCCTGGCCAGGCGCAGCGACCGCTCGACCACCTGGTCCGGGTCGTGGAGCACGGCGTCAGGCTCGGTGCGGGGTACGAGCGTGCCGTCGGGGCGGTAGGCGCGGTCGGCGAACGCCTCCTCGACGGTGGGCAGTCCGGCCTCGGCGGCCGCGGCCAGCAGCCGGGAGCCCGGCAGGCCGAGCACCGGCAGCGGGGGGCCGGACCCGCGCGCCGCCCGGGCCAGCCGCACGCCCTCGACGACGGCGGCGGCCTGCTCGCCGTCGCGGACGGCGCGGTTGTAGAGCGCGCCGTGCGGTTTGACGTAGGCGACGGCGGAGCCGGCCGCGCGGGCGAAGACCTCCAGCGCCCCGATCTGGTAGGCCACTTCGGCGGCCAGCTCGGCGGCGGGCACGTCCATGGCGCGGCGGCCGAAGCCGGCCAGGTCGCGGTAGGAGACCTGCGCGCCGATGCGGACGCCGCGCTCGGCGGCCAGTTCGCAGACGCGGCGCATGGTGGCGGGGTCGCCGGCGTGGTAGCCGCAGGCGACGTTGGCACTGGTGACCGAGGCGAGCAGGGCTTCGTCGTCGGTCAGGTGCCAGCGCCCGAAGCCCTCGCCGAGGTCGGCGTTAAGGTCGATCATCCGGTCCATCGCCAGCAACGTAAGCGATTGTTGAACAATCCGGCAAGGGGGCCCGGCGTCCGGTTCGCCCGGATGCCGCCACCCGACCGTCCCACCGCGCCCCCGGCTCCGCGCCGGCGCGCGCACCCACCCGAGGGAGACCCATGACCGCCGACCCGCCCGCAGGCCTGTCCGCCGCGCTGTCGGACCTGGCCGCCGACCGCGCGCTGCTGGGACGCACCAGCACGGCCGAACGCGTGGCGGCCATCCTGCGCGAGCGGATAGCGCAGGGCTCCTTCCCGCCCGGCACCCGGCTCTCGGAGGAGCGCATCTGCGGCGCCCTCGGCGTCTCGCGCAACACGCTGCGAGAGGCGTTCCGGCTGCTGACACACGAGAGGCTGCTCGTCCACCGGCTCAACCGGGGCACGTTCGTGCGCGTACTGACCGACACCGACATCGTGGACATCTACCGGGTCCGCCGCCTCGTCGAGTGCGCGGCGCTGCGCGGGCTCGGTGAGCCGCCGTACGACGTGGCCGAGGTGCGGGCGGCCGTCACGGCGGGCGAGAAGGCGGCGGCCGACGGCGACTGGCAGGAGTGCTCGACCGCCAACATCCGCTTCCACCAGGCGCTGGCCGGGCTCGCCGGCAGCGCGCGCACCGACGAGATGATGCGCGGCGTGCTGGCCGAGTTGAGACTGGCCTTCCACATCATGGGCGACCTGCGCCGCTTCCACGACCCGTACCTCACGCGCAACCAGGAGCTGGTCCAGGCGCTGGAGACGGGGCGCAAGGGCGTGGCGGAAGCGCTGCTGGCGGCCTATCTGGACGACTCGCTGCGGCAGCTGCTGGAGGCGTACCCGTAAGGCGCGCCTCCGCAGGCGCGGGTTCCGCCGGCCGCGCCGTGACGAGCTCCACGTGACATGGCTCACTCTTGTCGGATCGTTCAACAATCCTCTAGCCTCCCGTGGAATTCGCTTCACTGGAATCCGCTTGGCGGAAGTCGCTTCATGGAAGGCGGAGGCGACATGATCGTTCTCCTCGGCGTCCTCGTGGTGGTCCTCGGATTCACGACACGCCGCAACCCGCTGCTCGTCGTCGGAGTGGCGGGGATCGTCACGGGACTGCTCGGCAAGCTCTCCCCCGTCGAGATCCTGCGGACCTTCGGCGAGAGCTTCGCGTCCAGCCGCTCGGTGACGATCTTCGCGATCACGCTCCCCGTCATCGGCCTCCTGGAGCGCAACGGTCTCCAGCAGCAGGCCCGCACCCTCATCGGCAAGCTCGGCACCAAGCTGACCACAGGCCGCTTCCTGACCCTCTACCTGCTGCTGCGGCAGCTCACCGCGGCCGTCGGCCTGCAGACCATCGGCGGGCCCGCACAGAGCGTCCGCCCGATGATCGCGCCGATGGCCGAGGCCGCCACCGAGCGCATGAACGAGGGGCGCCCGCTGCCGGGGAAGATCCGCGAGAAGGTGCGCTCCCACGCCGCGGGCACCGACACGGTCGGCCTCTTCTTCGGCGAGGACTGCTTCCTCGCCATCGGCTCCATCCTGCTGATCACCGGCCTGGTCAACAGCACCTACCACACCCACCTGGAGCCGCTGCACCTCGCGCTGTGGGCCATCCCCAGCGCCGTGTGCGCCTTCTTCATCCACGGCGGCAGGCTGCTGCGCCTCGACCGGAAACTGGAGCGCGACCTGGTGACCGCGAACGCCGAGATGGCCGTGGCGCGTGAGGACGCGCAGGGGCGCGACGCGGACAGCACAGAAGGCGGGGCCGTCAAGTGATCAAGTCCGAGTGGTTCTTCTGGCTGGTCGGCGCCGTCTTCGTCATCATGGCGGCCCAGATGCTGCGCGACCGCACCAACCCCAAACGCCACGGCACGGCCGCCTTCTGGGGCCTGCTGGGCGTCTGCTTCTTCTACAGCACCTGGGTCAACGAGAAGTCCCTGCCCGCCGAGCCCCTGGGCGTGGCCGTCCTCGGCCTCATCTGCATCGGCGGCTTCAACCTGACCGGCAAGGGCGTCCCGCAGACCACCAGCGAGTCCGAACGCGCCTCGCTTGCCGCCCGCTTCGGCGCCAAGCTGTTCATCCCCGCGCTGACCATCCCGCTGGTCGCCATGGTGTGCGCCGTCCTGGTCGCCAAGGTGAGGATCGGCGGCAGCCCCGTACTCGAAGAGGGCAGCGAGACCATCCTCGGGCTCGGCCTCGGCGCCATCGTCGCGCTGGCCGTCGGCATGTGGGTGCTGCGCGAGCGGCGCGTCAGCGTGCCCCTGCACGCCGGGCGCGGACTGCTGGAGTCCATGGGCTGGGCCCTGCTGCTGCCCCAGCTGCTGGCCGTACTGGGAGCGATATTCGAGGCCGCGGGCGTCGGCACCCAGGTACGCAAGATCACCGAATCCATCCTCCCCGACGGCCAGAAGCTGGCCGCCGTCGCGCTGTACTGCGCGGGCATGTTCGTCTTCACCGTCATCATGGGCAACGCCTTCGCCGCCTTCCCCGTGATGACCGCGGCCGTCGGCTGGCCCGTCCTGATCGAGCAGATGAACGGCGACCCGGCCGCCGTCCTCGCGGTCGGCATGCTCGCCGGATTCTGCGGCACCCTGTGCACGCCCATGGCGGCCAACTTCAACCTCGTCCCGGCCGCCCTGCTCGAACTCAAGGACCAGTACGGGCCGATCAAGGCCCAGGCGCCCACCGCGGTGGCGCTGCTGGCCTGCAACATCGCCATCGTCTACCTCTTCGCCTTCTAGGAGCGGCCCCCGTGACTGCGCCCCCACCCGCCGCACCCGCCCCCTCCTCCCCCGTGAACGTGCTGGTCACCGGCTTCGCCCCGTTCGACGGCGAAGAGGTCAACCCCTCCTGGCAGGCCGCCGAACTGCTCGCCGCCGACCCGCCACCCGGGGTCCGGGTCCGGGCCGTGCGGATCAGCTGCGTCTTCGGCACGGCCCTGGAGGAGCTGCGCGCCGCCGTCGAGGACGCAGGGGCCGACCTCGACCTGGTGGTGTGCCTGGGCCAGGCGGGCGGCCGCACCGACCTGACCGTCGAACGCGTCGCCCTCAACGTCGACGACGCCCGCATACCCGACAACGCGGGCCGCCGGCCCGTGGACGAGCCCGTGGTGGCGGGCGGCCCCGCCGCCTACTTCAGCACCCTGCCCCTCAAGGCCTGCGTCGCCGCGGCGCGGGACGCGGGCGTCCCCGCCTCCGTCTCCCAGACGGCGGGCACCTTCGTGTGCAACCACCTCTTCTACGGACTCGCGCACCTGCTGGCCACCGAGCACTCCTCGGTGCGCGGCGGGTTCGTGCACGTCCCCTACACACCCCGGCAGGCCGCGGCCCACACCCCGACCCCGCCCTCGCTGTCCGTACGCGACGCCGCGCACGGGCTGGCCGCCATGGTGGCCACGGCGGCACACACGACGGTGGACCTGCGCGTGACGGGCGGAGCGACCCATTGAGCGGCACGACCGGGCCGAAGAGCGGCATCCAGGGCTCCGGGAGCAGCGCCGAGGGCGTGCGGAGCCGGCGCGAGCGGTGGGAGGCGCTGGTGGAGCGGCTGCCCCACTTCGCCGAGGTCGCCCTCGCCAACGTCACCCGGGAGTATCCGAACGCCCCGGCACACCTGCTCGCGGGGCGCGAGGAACTGGTGGAGCCGCGCCGGTTCCACCCCGCCTTCTACGGCGCCTACGACTGGCACTCGTCCGTCCACATGCACTGGCTGCTCCTGCGGTCGCTGCGGCTGCCGTGGAACGGTGCCGAGCCCGCCGTGCGGGACGCGGTGGTGCGCACCCTCGGCCGGCACCTGACACCCGAAGCGCTGACGGCCGAGAGCGCCTACCTGCGGGCCCATCCCTCGTTCGAGCGGCCCTACGGCTGGGCCTGGCTGCTGGCACTCGCCAGTGAGAGCGCCGCGTACGCGGAGACGGGCACCGGCCTCACGGCGGAGTCACGCGCCGGGGCGGAGCGGCACGCCGGGACGGAGCAGCGCCCCCGGGCGGAGCAGCACGCCGGGACGGAGCCGCACGTGGGGGCGGCGACGTGGCGGGCGGCCCTCGTTCCGGCCGCCGGAACCGCCGCCGAGCTGATCCTCGGCTGGCTGCCCAAGGCCACCTACCCCGTGCGGCACGGCACCCACGCCAACAGCGCGTTCGCCCTCGGCCTCGTGCTGGACAGCGCCGAACGGGCCGGCCAGCCGCACCTCGTGGCGCCGGTGGCCGCGAAGGTCCGCGAGTGGTACGTGCCCGACCACGGCGCCGCCACCCGTTGGGAGCCGTCGGGGCAGGACTTCCTCTCCCCGCTGCTGTGCGAGGCCGACACCGTGCGCCGCGTGCTGCCGGCGGAGGAGTTCGCCGCGTGGCTGGGCCGGTTTCTGCCGGAGCTGGACGACGCGAGCGGGGCGGGTCTCCTCCCGCCACCGCGCATCTCGGACACCGCTGACCCCCAGATCGGCCACCTCCTCGGCCTCTGCCTCAGCCGCTCGGCGGCCCTGCGCGGCATCGCCGGCGCGCTGCCCTGCGACGATCCGCGTATCGCCGCGCTGCACGCCTCCGCCGACGCCAACCTCGGTGCCGCTCTCCCCGCCACCACCTCGGGAGACTTCACCACGGACCACTGGCTGGCGACGTTCGCCGCCCTCGCCCTGGGCAGCGGCATCCCGGACTGAGGGCGAGCCGCTCGCGGTCAGTCCAGGAGCGGCCGCACCTCCCGGGCGGCGAAGCGGACGAACGCCTCGGGGTCGGGCTCGTCCGCGGTGGGCTGGAGGACGACGGTGTCCGCACCGGCCGCGACCGCTTGCCCGACCGCCTCGGCGACCGCGGCGGCGTCACCCGCGATCCCCGGCCCCGTCTCCGGGTCGTGGCCCTCGCGCAGCCGCTCGGCGCGCAGCCTGGCCGCCGCGTCGGGTCCGGTGGCGGTGCTGAGGTAGTGGACGATCTCGTGGTGTCCCGTGCGGGAGGCCGCCGCGCGGCCCTCCTCGACGAGGTGCCGCGCGTGCCGGATGCCGTCCGGTGCGGTGTTGGCGTCCAGCACCGTGCCGTCCGCGGCCTCGCCGCTCAGCCGCAGCGAACGCGGCCCGCGCGCGCCCGCGAACACAGCCCAGTCCGCGGGGTCGTCGGCCGGGGGCCAGTCCAGGGCGACCTCGTCGAGCCGCACGTACCGGCCCTCGGCCGTGACCCGCTCCCCGCGCAGCAGCGCCCGCATGGCGTCGAGGTGCTCCCGCAGCAGCGTGACGGGCGAGTCGGCACGGGCGCCGACCTGCCCCATCCACTCCTGCACCCCGTGGCCGAGCCCGACGGCGAAGCGGCCGGGGAAAAGCCGGCGCAGGGTGGCCGTCTCCATGGCGGTCAGCGCGACGTTGCGCAGCGGGACGGGGAGCAGGCCGACACCCACCCGCAGCCGCTGCGTCCAGGCGAGCGCGGCGGCGGCGGTCGCGACACCGCTCTCGAGGAAGCAGTCCTCCCACAGCCACAGTTGGTCCAGTCCGGCCTCGTCCGCGGCCTGGGCGACCTTCCGCAGGTGTTCCGGGGGGAGTTGGGGACGGAAGACAGCACCGAGAGACGTCATGCCGCTGTTCCTATCCCGCGTGGCGCCTCTCCGGCAACGGAATACCGGCCCGCCCGGACACGAACAGCACGGGCGTGCCACTCACGGCGCGGGCATGTCGGTACTCCACCAGCCGGAGTCGCGGACAAGAAGCGCTATCTGCACCCGGTTGGACAACCCCAGCTTGGTGAGCGAACGGCTCACATGAACCTTGACGGTGGTTTCGGTCATTCCGAGCTCCCGGCCGATCTCGGCGTTGGCGAGTCCGCGGGCGACCGCCCCCACGACGGTGCGTTCGCGGTCGGTGAGGACGGACAGCCGCGCCCTGGCCGCCTGGGGGTCCGCCTGGGGGTCCGCGGGCCGTTGCTCGGCGAAAGCGTCGATCAGCCGCCTGGTGACCGTCGGCGAGAGCATGGCGCTGCCGTCGGCCACCGTGCGGACGGCAGCGATCAGGTCGCGCGGGGCGGTGTCCTTCAGCAGGAACCCGGCGGCCCTGGCGCGGAGGGCGCTGTGGACGTACTCGTCACGGTCGAAGGTGGTGAGCATGACCACGGCCGGTGGGTCAGGCAGCCGGTTGATCTCCCTCAGCGCGGCCACGCCGTCGATGCCTGGCATCCGTACGTCCATCAGGACGACGTGCGGCCGGTGACCGACGACCGCGGTGACGGCCGCCGCCCCCGTGTCCGCGTCGGCGACCACCTCGATGTCCTCAGCGGCTTGCAGAATCATCCGCAGCCCCGTCCTGACGAGGGCCTCGTCGTCGACGATCAGTACCCGGATCATGCCGGCAGCCTCGCGGTGACGACGAATCCCCCACCGGGTTTTGAGGCGGCGGTGAAGTGGCCGCCGAGCAGCTCGACCCGCTCTTGCAGGCCGAGGAGCCCCAGTCCGCTGCCCGGCATGGTCCGGGTCTGGCCGCTCGCGGCGTCGTTCGTGATCGTGACCTCCAGCGCCGAGGGCAGGTGCCGCACCACGACCCGGGTGGCGGCCCGGCCGGCGTGTTTGTGGATGTTGGTCAGTGCTTCCTGCACGACCCGGTAAGCGGTGTGTTCCACCATGGCGGGGACGCCGCCGCCCGCCGCGCCCTCGTCACGCCGTTCGACGGGAACACCTGCCGACCTGGACTGGTCGAGCAGGCGATCGAGATCGGCGAGCGTCGGTCGCGGCCGGAAGGACTCCCCGTCCGGCTCGCTCAGTATCCCCAGTACGGCTCTGAGTTGGGTGAGCGCTTCTTTGCCCGTGGTCCGGATGAGTTCCGCTTCCGCCGCGGTCTTCTCCTCGGTGGCGTTGATCTCCATCGCTCCGGCGCGGAGCACCATCAGCGAGACCCGGTGGGCCACCACGTCGTGCATGTCCCGGGCGATACGGGCGCGTTCCTGTGCCCGGGCCTGCTCGGCGCGTGTGGCCTGCTCCCTCTCCAGCCGCTCGGCCCGCTCACGCAGTCCGGCGACCACTTGCCCGCGGGCGGCCCGCCACAGCCCGGCCGTGACGGGAAGCCAGACGAACAGCGCCACGCCGCCGAGCGCGGAGGCGAACTCGACACCGGGCCGCGGTACCGCCACCAGCACGCTCGCGACCGAGGTGAAGAGCACCACGTCGCGGGGGCGTCGGCACGTCGTCGCCGCCACATAGGAGGCGACCGCGACCAGCAGTCCCGGCGCCCTGACCACCGCGTCGACGCCCGTGACCAGAAACAGCGGCCACCTCCGCTTCGGCACCCTCACCATCGCCACCGCCGCCAGGACCCCGACCACGGCGCTCACGGCGTGGCCGGGCACGGCGGCCGGCCCTGACAGCCCGGGCCCGTACAGGGGCGCTCCGGGGAGGGCCGCAGGGAAGAAGGCGCCGCAGAAGGCGACAGCAGCAGGCAGCCACGGGGCCGGCAGCAGACGCGACAGCCTGGTCGGTACCGATGCCGGACCACGGTCGCAAGCACGATATGTCACCAGCTCAGGATCCTCAAGGGGCCCCGGTCGGTCGCGGGCGGCCCCTGGGTGGGCAGCTCTGGCACACCGCCACGCAGCACCCGGATGCCAAGGGGCACCAGCACCGGGCACAGGGCGGCGGCCGAGACGACGCCGTCGAAGAGGCCGCTCTCCTTGAGCACGCCGGTCCACAGCGTCCCCGAAAGGAGGAACAGCAGCAGCCGCGCCGTACCGAACGTTCCCGCTCGGTAGGCCCCCACGGCGAGTACCAGCGTTCCGATGTAGAGGCCGAAGGCGGCCGTGACGGGGACCCGCCATGGCCCGTAGGAGATGTCCCCGTACATGTCCAGCACCGTGCTGGTGGCCTGGTCGAGGCCCAGCTCCTCGACCAGCTGGAAGGCGGTGTGGTCGGTCCCGGCCCAGTACAGGCGGGAGAAGAGACCCACGACGACGAGTGTGCCGCCGACGCGAGCGAGTCCCGGGCACCGTGGGGCGACGATCCTGGCGAGTGTGATGAAGGCCGGGCACAGCACAACGGCTCCGCCGGCGAAGCACGCGTAGCCTGCCGTGACCAGTGCGGGGTGCGCCTGGTACGCCGCCAGTTGGGCGGGAGCGGCGAACGGCTGCTGGTCGAACCACGTCTGCTGCTCCGGTGAGAAACCTGCCGCCCGGGTGGCCAGATGGCGCAGGAGCAGACCGGCGAACCACACGAGTGGGCCGAGGACGAGCGCTGCTCCTCCGATGCGCCTCCCGGGGAACCAGGCGTCGCGGTGGACATGAGCGGGGGTTGGCCGTGTGCCGTCCGCCAAGACGGGCGTGTGGTGTCTGGACATGGCCGCCAGCCTGGGCGCCGGGCAGCGCGAGCACATCCCTCGATCGAGACGGGCGGGCGTCTCTTTGGTTGCAGCTGTCCGACCGGTAACCGCCCAGCAGCCCCACAGCGCCGTGGGCGGCGACCGTCCGGGCGCTGTGGCGCGAGGTCCGCGACGAGGCCGGGCGCTGTGGCGCGAGGTCCGCGACGAGGCCGGGCGCCGTGGCGCGAAGGTCCGCGACGAGGCCGGGCGCCCGGTGCGAGAAGGTGCGGGGACCGGGGCCGGCGGTGGGAGCCGGGTCACTCCTCCGGTGGGAAGACCGCTTCGCCCGTGTCGGCCAGGGTCACGGTGATGGCCTCGACGGGGCACCCCTCGGCGGCGGACAGCACCTCCTCCGAGGGGGCACGCTCCGGGGCCACGGGCCGGGACTGGCGGGCGGCGTCCAGCCGGAACGCCTCCGGTGCGCCTGCGGTGCACATTCCCGAACCGATGCACAGGTCCCTGTCCACCTCGATGTGCCAGCGGTCCGCCGTGGCCATGGGCGCTCCCCCTTCGCTACTCGTGTCCCGGATTCCGGCGGTCGCGTGCCTGCGCCCCGCAGCGCCGCAACCCCGCAGTCCCTTAGCCCCGCAGTCCCTTAGCCCCGCAGCCCCTTAGCCCCGCAGCCCCGTACGCAGGGGGCCTGCGGGCCGGTGCTCACGCCTCGGCCGGCAGGTGGATCATCTTGTGCTCCAGGTACTCCGCGTATCCCTCGGGGCCGAACTCGCGTCCGATGCCGGAGTTCTTGAAGCCGCCGAAGGGTCCGAGCATGTCGAGGCTGAAGGTGTTCACGGAGTAGGTGCCGGTGCGCACGCGGCGGGCGACGTCGACGCCGCGTTCGGTGTCGGCCGTCCACACGCTGCCGGAGAGCCCGTAGTCGGAGTCGTTGGCGATGCGGACCGCCTCGTCCTCGTCGTCGTACGGCAGCAGGCAGATGACGGGGCCGAAGATCTCCTCGCGGGCGATCCGCATGGAGTTGTCGACATTGCCGAAGAGGGTCGGTTCGACGTACCAGCCGGTCGGCATCGCCTCGGGCGTCCCCCCGCCCGTCAGGACCTGTGCGCCCTCCTTGCGGCCGAGGGCGATGTAGTCGAGGGAGCGCTGCCGTTGGCGCGCCGCGACCAGGGGGCCGAGCTCGGTCGCGGGGTCGAGCGGGTCGCCCACGGTCAGCGCCTCGGCGGCGGCCCGGAAGCGTGCGGCGATCTCGTCGTAGCGCTCGCGCGGTGCCAGGATGCGCGTCTGGGCCACGCAGGCCTGGCCGTTGATCATCCAGGCGAACGGGGTGATGCCCGCCACCGCCGCGTCCAGGTCGGCGTCGGGCAGGATGACGGCCGCCGACTTGCCGCCCAACTCCAGCGTGACGCGGGTCAGGTTGCGGGAGGCCACCTCCATCACGCGCTTGCCCGCCGCGACCGATCCTGTGAAGGAGACCTTGTCGACCCCCGGGTGGCCCACCAGGTACTCGCTCACCTCCCGGTCGGCGGGGAGGATCGACAGCACGCCGGGCGGCAGCCCGGCCTCCTGCGCGATCTCGGCCAGCACGTAGGCGTCCAGCGGGGTCTCGGGCGAGACCTTGAGCACCACGGAGCAGCCGGCCAGCAGCGCGGGGGCCAGCTTGGCCGCGGCCGTGAACTGCGGCACGTTCCAGGGCACCACGCCCGCCACCACGCCCACCGGCTCCCGCCGCACCAGCAGCGGGCCGAGCGCGCCCGCCCTGCGCTCCTCGTAGGGGTAGTCGGCGGCGACTCTGAGCGCCGCGTCCCACACCATCATCGCGGCGAGCGACTGCACCATCACGCCCGAGGTGTAGGGGGTGCCGTTCTGCGCGCTGATGAGGTGGGCGATCTCCTCGCTGCGCGCCGCGAAGGCGTCCTTGACACGCGTGACGGTCTCGATGCGCTCGGCCTGCGAACGCCCCGACCACACGCCCGAGTCGAAGGACTCGCGCGCGGCCCGCACCGCGCGGTCGACGTCGGCGCGTGAGGCGTGCGGTACGCGCCCGATGGGCTGCTCGGTGTGCGGGGAGACCACCTCGATCGTCCCGTCGCCGGCGGGGTCGGTGAACGCGCCCCCGATGTAGAGCTGCTGGTGTTCGACGTACATGCCCATGCCCTCCTCGGCCTCCCTCTCCCACCCGCGCGGCCACGCGCCGCGCGGTGCCGTGTGACGCCCGACACCCCGCTGACAACGCATCAGAACTAGTACCAGTTCTAGTTCTAGGGAACAATGCCTGTGCCAGCCCTCGTCTCCAGGCCGGCCGGACCTCCCGGCGGCCGGACTCGCGTACGCAATCCTCCGGGAGCCACCGCCATGACGGACGCGCCGCACGCGCCGCGGACCACCGGGCCCCAGCCGGGCGTCGGCCCGCGGCGGGCCACCGAGCCGCAAGCGACCGCCGAGCCCCGGCGATCCGCCGAGCGGGCCGCCGAGCCGCAACGGGCCCCGGAGGGGTCCGCCCAGCCGCCACGAGTCACCGATCACAGGGGCGGGATCTGGAGCATCCCCGTCCCCATTCCGGACAACCCGCTCGGCCACACCCTCGTGTACGTGATCGACACCGACGCCGGACCCGTCCTGGTCGACACCGGCTGGGACGACCCGGCCTCCTGGCAGACCCTCGTCGACGGACTGGCCGCCTGCGGCACCTCGGTGGGCTCCCTGCACGGCGTCCTGGTCACCCACCACCACCCCGACCACCACGGGCTGTCGGCGCGCGTACGCGAGGAGTCCGGCGCGTGGATCGCGATGCACGCCGCGGACGCCGCCGTGGTGCGCCGCTCCCGCACCTCCGACAAGCGGCAGTGGCTCGGCTACCTCGTCGGAAAACTCGCCGCGGCCGGCGCCCCCGAGGAGCACACCGCGCCGCTGCGCGCCGCCCTGGCCGACGGCTCGGGCGGGCCGCTGCCGGGCGCACGGGCCGCACTGCCCGACCGCGAGATCGAGCCGAACGCGCTGCTCGCCCTGCCCGGGCGCCGCCTGCGGGCGCTCTGGACCCCGGGTCACACCCCCGGGCACGTGTGCCTGCACCTGGAGGAGCGGCATCCTCAGCAGCGACCGCAGCCGGGCGCAGCCGCCACGGACCACGGCGGCGGCCGGCTCTTCTCCGGCGACCACCTGCTGCCGGGCATCAGCCCCCACATCGGCCTGTACGAGGACCCCGACAGCGACGAGATCACCGACCCGCTCGGCGACTACCTCGACTCCCTGGAACGGATCGCCAAGCTCTCCCCCGCCGAGGTGCTGCCCGCCCAC
Source organism: Streptomyces tubbatahanensis (assembly GCF_022699385.1). Taxonomy (NCBI): domain Bacteria; kingdom Bacillati; phylum Actinomycetota; class Actinomycetes; order Kitasatosporales; family Streptomycetaceae; genus Streptomyces; species Streptomyces tubbatahanensis. Next base: position 2,348,017 of record NZ_CP093846.1, read on the forward strand.
CAGTACGCGTTCACCGGGGCCGGGGCCCGCGTGGACGAGCTGACCTCCCACCACGCGGAGCGCCTCGCCGACCTGCGCGCGCTGCTCGCCGAACGGGAGCTCACCCCCTGGCAGCTCGCCGAGTCCATGCGCTGGAACCGGCCGTGGGAGCAGATCCCCTTCGGCTCCCGCAACATCGCCGTGGCGGAAGCCGAGGCCCACCTGCGGCGCCTGGTCACACTCGGCCACGCGGAAGCCGTCCCCGGCAGCGCCCCCGTCACCTACCGCGCCACCGGCTGACGCCGACTGACACCGGCTGACACCGGATGACGCCGGATGACGCCGACTGACACCTGCTGACACCGGCACCGAAACCCCACCGGGACCGGCCCCGAAACCGGCCCTGCGCGGTGCAGGCGCGGGCCGCTCAGGGCCGAGGGGGTCGCCGGGTGCCCGGTCCCGCTACAGTGGCCGACAGACGAACAACGCCTCCGACCGGGGGAAGCCGGTGCGAATCCGGCGCTGACCCGCAACCGTGAGCGGACCACCGCAGCGTCGTCGTCCGTACCGCCGTGCGCCGCAGCAGCAGCCGTCGCCGCAGCCGCACGGCGTACGCACGTGCGACGGCCGACGGGCGGACGCGAGCCGGGGCACCCGGTCGAAGGTGGGCTCTCGTGGCCGGACAGGCCACCGGCACCGTCGAGGTATACGGAGCCGAGCCCGGTGCACCGTGGTGCGGACCGCGCGGTCGTGCGGACCCGTACGGCGGGGCGGCCGTGCCCGGCTGCGGTCCGCTCCCGTCACCGAAAGGCACCCGCAATGTCACCGCGTCGCCGCCGCGCCACGGTCCTCGCCGCCGCCACCGTGCTGTGCGCGAGCGCCGCACCCGTGGCATCCGCCACCGCACCCGCGGCCCCCTCCCGCGCCGTCGCGGCCTCCGGCCCGGCACAGCACGCGAAGCCGTCGGACCTGCCGGACGGGCTCTACGGCGACGCCGACCCCCAGTACGACGGGGTGTGGCGGCAGTCGATGGCGCTGCTCGCCCTGGACGGTGCCGGGGCCGTGCCCGCGAAGAAGGCCGTGGACTGGCTCACGGGCCAGCAGTGCGCCGATGGTTCGTTCACGGCCTACCGGGCGGATACGGCCAAGAAGTGCGATCCGGACACCGCCCCCTCCGACGTCAACGCCACCACCCTCGCCGTGCAGGCCCTCGCGGCGATCGGCGGGCGCGGCGAAGAGGTCCGCGAGGGGGTGGAGTGGCTGGTGTCCGTGCAGAACAAGGACGGCGGCTGGGGCTCGGCGGACGGCGAACCCTCAGACGCCAACTCCACCTCGCTGGCCATCGGCGCCCTGCACGCCGCGGGCAAGAACCCGGCGAAGACAACCGCGCCGGGCGGTGAGTCGCCGTACGACGCGCTGCTGTCCCTCCAGCTCACCTGCTCCTCCAAGGGCATCGAGGACGCCCCGGGCCAACAGGGCGCCTTCGCCTACCGGCCGGACAAGAAGGGCAAGCTCACCCCGAACAACGACGCCACGGCCGCCGCCTCGCTCGCGGCCCTGGGCCAGGGCGTCCTGGTCGACCCGCAGCACGCCGGCCCGAAGGACAAGGGCGCCAAGAGCAAGCCGGTGACGCCGCTGAAGTGCGCGACCGGCACCGGGGACGGCGACGGCGACGGCGACGGTGACAGCGGAGGTGTACCCGGCGGGCGCGAGGAGGCCGCGGGCGCGGGCGCGGCCTACCTGGCCTCGGTCCTGAAGAAGAACGGCGGCCACTTCACCACGGTCATGCCGGGCGACGACAAGGAACAGCCCGACTACGCCAACACCGCGGACGCCGTGATCGCCCTGGCCGCGGGCGGCCACCGCGACGAGGCGAAGTCCTCCCTCACGTGGCTGGCGGACAACCTCGACAAGTGGGACAAGTCCAAGAACGATCCCGCCGCCCTCGGTTCCCTCATGCTCGCCTCCCGCGCCACCGGCGGCGACCCGGCGAAGCTCGGCGGCACCGACCTCCTCGCCCGCCTGACCGACACGGGGCCCCGGCCCGCCCAGCTGCCCGACGCGGACGACGGCTCCTCGAAGTCCGAGAAGAAGGACGACGGCGGCACCATCCCCGTCTGGGCCTTCGTCCTCGTCGGCCTGGCCGTCGGTGCCGGCTTCGGCATCCTGCTCAGCGGCCGCCGCAAGAGGCAGCAGCTGTGAGGGGCCGCACGGTGCGCGCCGCCATACGGACGAAGGCCGGGCCACCCTGCTCGCCGGGCGCCGGGGCCCTTGCCGGCGCCCGGCGCGCGGGGGCGGCGCTCCTGGCCACCGCCTTCGCCACCATCGCCGCCTTCGCCGTCGCGGTCTTCGCGCTGCCCGTCCCGCAGGCGCACGCCGCCGACTCCGTGCGCCCCGCGGCCGGGACGGGCTACCGCTACTGGTCCTTCTGGCAGCGGGACGACTCCGACTCCGGCTCCTGGGCCTACGCCACCGAGGGCCCGGCCACCCAGCGCCCCGACGACGGTGACACCCTCGGCTTCCGCTTCGCCCTGAGCGAGGACTCCCAGCAGGCCGCGAAGCCGCGCGGCACCCCGACGTTCGCGGCCGCCTGCGAGAAGACCGAGCCCGAGGACGGCAGCAAGCGCGTCGCCGTCCGCATCGACTTCGGCACCCGCGCCGACGCCCCCGCGAGCGAGTCAGGGGCGCCGCCCGCGCCCAGGACCCGGTGCGCCCTCGTACCCGAGAAGGCGTCCGCCGCCGAAGTCCTGGCCGAGGTCGCCTCCCCGCTCCGTTACGGCTCGGGATCCCTGCTGTGCGCCATCGACCACTACCCCGCCAAAGGGTGCGGCGAGCAGGCGGGCGGCGACGCAAGCTCCGAGAACGGTGACAACGGCGAGAACGGCGGCGACGGACAGGGCGGTGACCGCGGCACCCGGAGCGACGAGGGCAGCGGCAGCCACGCCGGCGGCGAGGGCATGTCCTCCGGCCTGGGACTGACCGCGGGCGTCGCCGCCGTCGCGATCCTGGGCCTTGCGGCGTTCTGGCAGGCGCGCCGCCGAAGGCGCTGACCGATGCGCCGCTCCCTGCCGGAAACACCGCACACCCCAGGGCGTCGGTTCGCCGCCCGCCCCCTGGTCAGAGCGCCGCTCACCACCCGCAGCACCGCTCTCCACCCCGGCGCCTGGTGGCTGTGGGCGCTGGGGCTGGCAACCGCCGCCTCCCGCACCACCAATCCGCTCCTCCTCGCGCTGGTGATCGCCGTGGCGGGGTACGTCGTCGCCGTGCGCCGCACCGACGCCCCCTGGGCCCGCTCGTACGCCGCCTTCCTCAGGCTGGGCATCCTGGTGCTCGCCATCCGGCTCGTCTTCGCCTTCTTCCTCGGCTCGCCCGTACCCGGCACCCACCTGCTCGTCGAACTGCCCGAGGTGCCGCTCCCCGAGTGGGCGCAGGGCGTGCGGATCGGGGGAAGAGTGACGGTGGAGGGCATGGTCTTCGCCCTGTACGACGGGCTCAAACTGGCGACCCTGCTCGTCTGCGTCGGCGCTGCGAACGCCCTCGCCAACCCCGCCAGGCTGCTCAAATCGCTGCCGGGCGCCCTCTACGAGGCCGGGGTCGCGGTGGTGGTCGCGATGACGTTCGCGCCCCACCTCGTCGCCGACGTGCGACGGCTGCGGGCGGCGCGCCGGCTGCGGGGGCGCGGCGCGCGCGGGCTGCGCGGCGTGGTCCAGGTCGGGCTCCCGGTGCTGGAGGGCGCGTTGGAGCGCTCGGTGGCGCTCGCGGCGGCGATGGACGCGCGCGGATACGGCCGCACGGCACGCGTACCGGTCGCGGTACGGCGCACCACCACCGCGCTCACCCTCGGCGGACTCCTGGGCGTGTGCGCCGGCACCTACGGCCTGCTGGCCGCGCAGGGCGCCGGTTTCGGGCTGCCGGTGCTGCTGGCCGGGCTGGCACTCGCGCTGGCCGGGCTGTGGCTCGGCGGCAGGCGAACGGTCCGCACCCGCTACCGCCCCGACCGGTGGGGCCCGCGCGCCTGGCTCGTCGCCGCGTCGGGGGCCGCCGTCGCCGGACTGATGATCAGCGCCGCCGACGCGCTCCCCGCGGCGCTCGCGCCTCCCGCCGTCCCGCTCCAGGCCCCCGCACTGCCCCTGTGGCCCGCCGCGGCCGTTCTCCTCGGCCTGCTCCCCGCCGCCGTCGCCCCCGCACCCGCCCCAGCGACCGGAGGCAGCCCCGACTCCAGTTCCGGTTCCGGGTCCTACGTGGCGACCGCCGCGGATACCGGGAGCCGCAGGAGAAAGGCGGGGCGCCCCCAGGGCGACGCCCCCTCGCCCCATCCGGGCAGCGAAGACGGTGGCCCCCGCCGGACCGCGCGAGCACTGTGGGGCCGGAACGACGACGAGGAGCGCACAGAGTGATCCACTTCGACCACGTCTCGGTCGTCTACGAGGACGCGCGGCAGCCCGCCCTCCCCACCGTCGACGCCCACCTCCCCGAAGGGGAACTGTGCCTGCTGATCGGCGCGAGCGGATCGGGCAAGTCCACGCTGCTGGGCACCGTCTCGGGCCTCGTCCCGCACTTCACCGGCGGCACCCTGCACGGCCGAGTGACGGTGGGGGGCCGCGACACCCGCACCCACAAACCCCGCGAACTCGCCGACCTCGTGGGAACGGTGGGCCAGGATCCGCTCGCCCACTTCGTCACCGACACCGTCGAGGACGAGCTGGCCTACGGCATGGAGTCGCTGGGGCTGCCCGCGGCCACCATGCGCCGCCGCGTCGAGGAGACCCTCGACCTGCTCGGCCTCAACGACCTCCGCGACCGCCCCATCGCCTCCCTCTCCGGCGGCCAGCAACAGCGCGTGGCCATCGGCTCGGTCCTCACCCCGCACCCCGAGGTCCTGGTACTCGACGAGCCCACCTCGGCTCTCGACCCGCCCGCCGCCGAGGAGGTGCTCGCCGTCATCCAGCGCCTGGTCCACGACCTGGGCACCACCGTGCTCATGGCGGAACACCGTCTCGAGCGCGTGGTGCAGTACGCCGACCAGGTGCTGCTGCTGTCCCCCGACTCCACCGCGCGCCTCGGTGACCCGGCCGCGATGCTCGCCGTCTCACCCGTGCGGCCACCCGTCACCGAACTCGGCGCCCTCGCGGGCTGGGACCCCCTCCCCCTCTCCGTACGCGACGCCCGTCGCAGGGCGCACGACCTCCGGGAACGATTGGCGACCCGGATACCTGGGGGAGGCGCGGCCCAGGCGGCCCCCATCCCATCGGCCTCCGTCCCACCGGACTCCGCCGTCCCACCCGACGACTCCGCTCCGCCGCTCGCCGAGACCTCGCGGCTCGGGCTCGTCCGCGGTCGGGTGACGGCCCTGCACGACGTCAGCCTCCGCATACGCGCGGGAGAGACCGTCGCGCTGATGGGACGCAACGGCGCCGGAAAGTCCACCCTCCTCAACACCCTCGTCGGCATGCACCGCCCCACCTCGGGCCGGGTCACGGTGGAGGGCCGAGTGCCGCACCGGACGCGCCCCGCGGAGCTGCTGCGCCACGCCGGACTCGTGCCGCAGGAGCCACGCGATCTGCTGTACGCCGACACCGTCGCCCGGGAGTGCCGGACAGCCGACGCGGACGCGGGCGCGGACCCCGGCACCTGCCGCGCCCTCGTCTCCCGGCTGCTGCCCGACATCCCCGACACCGCACACCCCCGCGATCTGTCGGAGGGCCAACGGCTCGCCCTCGCCCTGTCCCTCATCCTCACGGCCAGGCCACCGTTGCTGCTGCTGGACGAGCCCACGCGCGGTCTGGACTACGCCGCGAAGGCCCGGCTGGTGGCGCTGCTGCGCGAGCTCGCGGATGAGGGGCACGCACTGGTTCTGGCCACCCACGACGTCGAGTTGGTGGCCGAGATCGCCCACCGGGTCGTCATCCTCGCGCAGGGCGAGACCGTGGCCGACGGGCCCACCCACGAGGTCGTCACCTCCTCTCCCGCCTACGCCCCGCAGGTCTCCAAGATCCTCGCCCCGCAGCCGTGGCTGACGGTCGCCCAGGTCAGGGAGGCGCTGTGAGACGACGCTCGGACCCGGCGGCGGAGCCGGGGCCCACCGACACACCTGCGACCGCGGCCCCGACACCGGAGCGCTCCACCCCGTCCACGGCACCCGCACCTCCGGCCCGGACATCCGCACCGGCACCCGCGCATGCGTCCGGGGCCGGGCCCGCACCCACGCCCGCACCTGCGTCCGGGCCCGGGGCGAAGGTCAGGGCGATTCGGCTCGGGCCGCGGTCGATCGCCGCGCTCGCTCTCACCAGCGCCACCGGCCTGGCCGCCTTCGCCTGGCCGCTGTTGGCCGGGCGGGGCTCCGGGCTGGCGCACTCGCAGGACGCGCCATGGCTGTTCGCCGCGCTGCTTCCCCTTCTGCTCGCGGTCGCCGTCGCGACCGTGTCCGACACCGGGCTGGACGCCAAAGCCGTGGCCATGCTCGGCGTACTGGCCGCGGCCGGTGCCGCGCTGCGGCCGCTGGGCGCGGGCACCGCCGGGCTGGAGCCGATGTTCTTTCTGATGGTGTTGTCGGGCCGGGTCCTCGGGCCCGGTTTCGGTTTCGTGCTCGGTGCCGTCTCGATGTTCGCCGGGGCCCTGCTCACCGGCGGGGTCGGGCCGTGGATGCCGTTCCAGATGCTGTCCATGGGCTGGGTTTCCATGGGGGCGGGGCTGCTGCCTGGCGCGGCCACGCTGCGAGGCCGCAGGGAGCTACTGCTTCTCGCCGCGTACGGGGCGGTCTCCGCGCTGCTCTACGGGTTGGTCATGAATATGCAGGGCTGGCCGTACATCGCCGGGCTCGGTTCCGGTCTCTCCTTCGTGCCCGGCGATCCGGTGCACGAGAACCTGGCAAGGTACGGGGCCTACGTGGTGGCCACCTCCCTGGGGTGGGACGTTCCGCGGGCTCTTCTCACCGTCGTGCTGACTGCCACGTTGGGAGGCACGGTGCTGCGGGCACTGCGCCGGGCCACCCGGCGTGCCGCCTTCGACGCGTCAGGCGCGTTCGCGGCGCCGCCGGAGAGAGACGGAACCGGCGACGACCGGGCGCGGCCCCGGGCGTGAGGCGGTCCTGGCGGGCGTGGGCTCGGGCCGCCTGACGGAGTTACCGCGTTCCTGCCCGACCCCGACGGGCAGGAACGCGGGGTCTCGGATGAGGTCCCGCCGACGGGACCTCTCAGCGCGTGCGGCGACGCGGACTCGCCGCTCTTCTCCGTTCGAGGCGACGCCCTCGCCGGAGGGAGGGCACGGAGGAGGGCTCCGTTTCCCGAGCCGCGGCAGCGGCGCGCGGAGGGCCGCTGCCTCAGCCGCGCTCGGCGAGCGGCCGACCGGACGCGCCGACCCGTCTCGGGTGCAGGCGTCTTGCGTTCAGGCGTCTTGCGTGGCGGCGTCTCGCGCGGAGGTCTCTGAGGCGGAGATGTCTCGCGCCCTGGCAGGAGATGCCGACAGGTCTGTCGACAGGTCGCACGGCGGCACCCGGCCTCTCGGCAGAGGCGCGCGGGATGTGCGCACCGACGACGGCCGGGGCTGCACTCAGCCCGGCCCCCGCCAGCTCACCTAAGCGTGTCCCTCGCGACGTCGTGCGCTCGGCCATGCTTCGGCCCCCCGTTCACTCCCCGTTACGGACACGAGAACGCTCGTTCTCGATTCCGGTAAGACCGTATCGTAGAGAACGGCGGTTCTCAAGACCTGGGGAGAACGGAAGCATGAACGTCGACAACACCATCGAGACCCGCATCCTCAGCGCTGCGGACGCCCTCTTCTACGAGTACGGCGTGCAGTCCGTGGGGATGGACAGGATCCGTGACGCTTCCGGCGTCTCGCTCAAGAAGATCTACCAGTGCTTCCCCTCGAAGGGGGCGCTCGTGGAGGCCTATCTCCGCCGCCGCGACCGGTGGGCGCGCACCGCGCTGGAGGAGCGCGTGGCCGACCACACCGACCCGGAGTCCCGGGTCCTGGCGGTCTTCGACTGGCTCTACGACTGGGTGGACGGGCCCGACTTCCACGGCTGCGCGTTCATCAACGCCTTCGGCGAACTGGGGGCGGGCTCCCAGGGGGTCGTCGAGGCGGTCCGCGAGCACAAGTCGGCGGTCCGCACCTTCCTGCGCGGTCTGGCGTTCGAGACGGGCGCGACCGACCCCGACTGGCTGGCCTCCCAGCTGTCCGTGCTGCTCGACGGGGCGATGAGCAACGCGTCCATCAGCGACTCCCCCACCCCGGCGCGGCACGCGCGCTCCGCGGCGAGGACGCTGCTGCACGGTGCGGCCACGGCGGGAGACGCGCCGGCGGAGGCGGCGGGGCACGAGGAGCCGGCAACGGGCCCGCGGGAGCCGGCGAGCACCGCGAGCGCGGCGTCGGGCAGCTGACGGCTCACGACCGGCGACCGACCGCTCACGGTCGACGGCCGGCCGGAAGATCAGGGGCAGACGCGGGTCCCCCGGTCAGGCGCGCGGAGCGGCGCCCGACGCCCGGTCAGTGCCCCTCGGGGAAGGCGGCGCGCAGTGCGGAGCCGCGGGTGGTGAACGCGACTCGGATGACGGGCAGCACGCAGACGACCTGCATCGCGGCGTACCACGGCGGACAGACACCCGGGATCAGGTCGACGCCGATGATCGCTGTCGGCATGATGACGGCGAGAGCCCTTACTCGCTCGAAGGCCGGTCGGGATCCCCGGGAAGCGGAGACGGTCATCCGGTGGATCAGGACGGCGACCACGGGCAGCAGCACTGCCCGGACCCACATGAACGTGTTCACCGTGTGGCCGCTGATCGACACCGCGACGACCGCCAGGACGGCGACGGCGCTCAGCGCGCCGTACACCTTGACGCAGCTCCTCGCCGTGTCGAACGCCCCTTGGGCGCGGGGGGTGTTGAGGAGTGCCGCATCGGCCGCGGTGTGCGCGTTGGTTTCCATGCTCACGACGCTATGAAGTGCTTGACCGACGCGGTATCCGTCTGGACGCACAGGCAGGTGGGGGTAGCCCCACTCCTTTCCTGAACAGGGAAGGAGCGGGCTCAGCGCGGTGCACAGTGGGAGCACCGAACGGTGAGCGAAGGATGCGTCATGAGACAGGTGGGTTCGTGGGTGGCACGTGTCGGCGTGGGGTTCACGCGGGCATGCGTCGTGACGGTCGTCAGCATGCTGGTCCCGGCCGTGTGGGCCGCCGCCGTGGCGCTGGGGATCTGGTGGGGTGCGGCGAACCCCTGGTCGTGGGTGGCGCCGCTCGTGCTGGTGTGCGGGGGGACGCTCGCGTTGTCCCGCCCGGTCTGCCGGATGGTCCGCTTCCTCGTCGCACGGTGGACCGCCACCGTCGTCCCCGCCGGATACCGGCAGGCCGCACCGGTGACACGGATGTCCACCGGGTACTGGTGGAACGGCTTCTCCTACGAGCGCACCCGCCGGGACGCCCTTCTGGATCAGAAGGGGCGGCTCCGGTGGAAGGACCCCGCCACCTGGCGCGACCTGCGCTTCACGGGGATCGTGCCGCTCACCGCGGGCGTGGTCGCCGCCGTCCCGCCCGCCGGGGTGGCCGCGGCGGTCCTCGGGCTCAGCCGGCCCGGGCTCGTCGCGCGTCTCGTCGGGGCACTCGGCCTGGCCCTGGCCGTCGCCTCCGCCCCGTACGCTTGGCGGCTCGTCGAGCCGGTGGCCGTCCGCTTCCTGCGTCTCTCGCCTGCGATGGTGCTGGCGGGCCGGGTGGAGGAGCTGACCGCCCAGCGCGCGGACTCGACGGTCGCGCAGGCCGCCGAGATCCGCCGGATCGAGAGGGATCTGCACGACGGAGCGCAGGCGCGCCTGGTTGCGCTCGGACTCTCCCTGGCCACCGCGGAGAAGCTGATGGAGACCGACCCGGAGCGGGCCAAGGAACTGATGCGGGACGCGCGGGTCGGCGCCACCGCCTCGCTGGCCGAACTCCGCGAGCTGATCCGGGGGATCAGTCCCCCCGTGCTGAACGAGCGCGGCCTCGTCGACGCAGTGCGCGCCCTCGCCCTGGACATCCCGCTCGACGTGACCGTCAGCGCTGACGGCCGGCTGACCCTGGACCCGCCGATCGAGTCGGCCCTCTACTTCGGCGTCGCCGAACTGCTGACCAACGCGGTGCGGCACGCCCACGCCTCGCGGGCGCGCGTCAGCCTCGCCAGAAACGAGGCCGACCTCGTTGTCGAGGTCGAGGACGACGGCCGGGGCGGGGCCGACGAGCGAGCCGGCGGCGGGCTCGCAGGCATGCGACGCCGCCTCGCGGTCTTCGACGGCACCCTGGAGATCACCAGCCCACCGGGCGGACCGACCCGTGTCAGGATGGCGCTGCCATGCGAATCGTTGTAGCCGAAGACCTCTACCTCCTGCGCGACGGGATGGTCCGCCTGATCGAGGCGTACGGGCACCAGGTGGTGGCGACCGCGACCACCGGACCTGAAACGCTCGACGCGCTGCGGGCGTGGCGCCCGGATGTGTCCGTCATCGACGTCCGCATGCCGCCGGACCAGTCGGACGAGGGCCTGCGGGCAGCCCTCGCCGCCCGCAGCGAGGTGCCCGGACTGCCGGTTCTCATCCTCTCCCAGCACGTCGAGCAGCTGTACGCCCGCGAGCTCCTGGTCGACGGCTCCGGCGGTGTGGGCTACCTCCTCAAGGAGAGCGTGTTCGACGCCGACCAGTTCCTCGGCGCCCTTGAACGCGTCGCGGGCGGCGGGACCGCCATGGACCCGGCCGTCATCGCGAAACTGCTGTCCGGCAGATCCCCGAGCCGGGGGCTCGAACGGCTCACCGAACGCGAGTACTCCGTGCTGGCCCTCATGGCCGAGGGACTGTCCAACCAGGCCATCGGCCGCCGCCTCTTTCTCAGCGAGAGCGCCATCAGCAAGTACACCACCTCCATGTTCGGCAAGCTCGGCATCTGTGATGACGACGACACCAACCGCCGTGTCCGCGCCATCCTCACCTACCTGAACAAGCCTTAGCCTGTTCCCGCAGCAGGGCTTTCCGGCCGGGCCCGGAGCAGGCGCAGGACGCACCCGGGAGCCCCCGGGGTCCGTGCGCCCCGCGCGTCCTCACAACCGCTGCAGGATCGTCGCCGTGGACAGCGCGCCGCCCGCGCACATGGTGATGAGGGCGAACTCCTTGTCGCTCCGTTCCAGTTCGTGCAGGGCGGTGGTCAGCAGCCGGGCGCCCGTGGCGCCGACGGGGTGTCCGAGTGCGATGGCTCCGCCGTTGACGTTGACCTTGGCCAGGTCCTGGTCGAAGACTTGGGCCCAGGACAGGACGACGGAGGCGAAGGCCTCGTTGATCTCGACCAGGTCGATGTCCTTGAGGGACATGCCCGCCTTGCCCAGGACGGCGCGAGTGGCGTCGACGGGGCCGTCGAGGTGGAAGTGCGGGTCGGCGCCGACCAGGGCCTGGGCGACGATCCGTGCCCGCGGCCGGAGTTTCAGCGCCCGTGCCATGCGCTTGGAGGCCCACATCACGGCGGCGGCCCCGTCGGATATCTGCGAGGAGGAGCCGGCGGTGTGCACGGCGGTGGGCAGGACGGGCTTGAGCCGGGCGAGCGCCTCCAGGGAGGTGTCGCGAAGCCCCTCGTCCCGCTCGACGGAGCGCCACATGCCCTCGCCCGCCGCCTGTTCCTCCTCGGTGGTGGGCACCTGGACGGCGAACGTCTCGCGCTTGTAGCGCTCCTCCGCCCAGGCGGCGGCGGCGCGCTGCTGGGAGAGCAGGCCGAGGGCGTCGACGCGTGCGCGGGTCAGTCCGCGGTGGCGGGCGATGCGCTCGGCGGCCTCGAACTGGTTGGGCAGGTCGACGTGCCACTCCTCGGGCCAGGGTTTGCCGGGGCCGTGCTTGGAGCCGCTGCCCAGGGGCACGCGGGTCATCGCCTCGACGCCGCAGCCGATGCCGATGTCGATGACGCCGGCGGCCACCATGTTGGCGACCATGTGGTTGGCCTGCTGGGAGGAGCCGCACTGGCAGTCGACGGTGGTGGCGGCGGTCTCGTAGGGCAGCCCCGCGGCGAGCCAGGCGTTGCGCGCCGGGTTCATGGACTGCTCGCCCGCGTGCGTGACGGTGCCGCCGACGACCTGTTCGACGCAGTCGGCGTGGATGCCCGTGCGGCCGAGGAGTTCGCGGTAGGTCTCACCCAGCAGGTAGGCGGGGTGCAGGGTGGCGAGGGCGCCGGAGCGCTTGCCGATGGGGGTGCGTACTGCTTCGACGATGACGGGTTCGGCGGCCATGAGTCGTCCTCTCCAGCCCGGCTGGCTCCCCACCAGCACGACGAACACAACTAGTACGCGTTCTAGTTCTTCGGACAGTGTGAGGAGGCGGCTCCCCGCCGCGCAAGGGGCGTGCACGAGTCCGGCGTGCGCCCCGTACGCAAGTTCCGCCGCCGTGGCCCTTGCCACTTGTAGAACCCGTTACTACCTTCGGGGCGATTCTGATGGCCCGTCAGCACCACGCGGTGGCGCCCTGGGCGCCTCCCGCCTCGACGGCTCCCCCGGTGCCCGTGGTGCCGGGGCTGCTTGGGGTGCCGCCTGTGCCATGAGGGCCCGAGACCCGACAGAGGGAGTGGAGCCGCCGATGTCCTCCTGCCCCGCGCTGCCCGACGGGTTCGACTTCACCGATCCGGACGTCTACCAAGAGCGTGTCCCCCTGCCCGAGTTCACCCTGCTGCGCGAGACGGCCCCGGTGTGGTGGAACCCGCAGCCGCACAACGTGGCCGGATTCGCGGACGACGGCTACTGGGTGGTGACGCGGCACGCCGACGTCAAGGAGGTCTCCACCCGCCCGGAGCTGTTCTCCTCGAACCTGAACACCGCCGTCATCCGCTTCGCCGACCACATGACGCGCGACCAGATCGACATCCAGAAGCTCATCATGCTGAACATGGACCCGCCCGAGCACACCCGGGTGCGCCAGATCGTGCAGCGGGGCTTCACCCCCCGGGCCATCCGCGCGCTGGAGGACGCACTGCGCGAGCGCGCGCGGCGCATCGTGAGCGGCGCGAGGGAGGCGGGAAGCGGCGACTTCGTCACGGACATCGCCGTCGAACTGCCCCTCCAGGCCATCGCCGAGCTCATCGGCGTCCCACAGGAGGACCGCTCCCGCATCTTCGAGTGGTCCAACAAGATGGTCGCTTACGACGACCCCGAGTACGCCATCACGCAGGAGGTGGGCACCCAGTCGGCGGCCGAACTCGTCTCGTACGCGATGACGATGGCGCAGGCACGCAAGGAGTGCCCCGCGCACTACGCGAACGACATCGTCAGCAAACTCGTGGCCGCCGAGGGCGAGGGCAATCTGAACGCGGACGAGTTCGGCTTCTTCGTGATCCTGCTGGCGGTGGCGGGGAACGAGACCACACGCAACGCCATCAGCCACGGTATGCACGCCTTCCTCACGCACCCCGAGCAGTGGGAGCTGTTCACCCGCGAGCGGCCCGCCACCGCGGCCGAGGAGATCGTGCGCTGGGCCACGCCCGTGGTCTCCTTCCAGCGCACCGCCACCCAGGACACCGAACTGGGCGGGCGGAAGATCTCCGCCGGGCAGCGCGTCGGCCTCTTCTACTCGTCGGCCAACAACGACCCGGAGGTCTTCGCCGATCCGCACGTCTTCGACATCACCCGCGACCCCAACCCGCACCTCGGGTTCGGCGGCGGAGGGCCGCACTTCTGCCTGGGCAAGAGCCTCGCCGTGCTGGAGATCAACCTGATCTTCCACGCCATAGCCGACCTGGTACCCGGCATCTCCCTGGCCGGCGCCGAACCCCGCAGGCTCCGCTCGGCCTGGATCAACGGCATCAAGGAGCTGCGGGTCCACTACGGATGACGGCCACGCGCAGCCTCACGCGGCGCGCGTGTACGCGCCCGGCGTGATGCCGTAACAGCGGACGAACCAGCGGTGCAGATGGGCCTGGTCGGCGAAGCCGCAGCCCGCCGCCGCCTCGGCCGCCGTGGCGCCGCCCGCCAGCATTCGCCGGGCCGCGCGCAGCCGCAGCTGCCGCTGGTAGTCGCTGGGCGGCATGCCCATCTCGGCGCGGAACGCGCGGTAGAGGGCGAAACGACTGCACCCGGCCGCCCGCGCCAGCCGCTCGGCCGGGACCTCCCCCGCCCAGTCGTCCTCCAGCAGCCGGCGGGCGCGGCGTACGGCAGCGGTTCCGGCGCGCGCTTCGGTGACGCGCGCGGGGCTGTGCGCGCCCCGGCGCACCATGGCGAGAACGGCGTCCGTCAGCCGCTCGTCCCGCGCCAGCGCACCCGCTGCGGCGCCGGCCGAGACGGCGGCGTTCAGCCGCAGCAGCGCGCGCCGCAGCACCGGATCCTCGCGCACCGGCTGCGGGAACAGCGGCATGGGGGCGTCGCGGCCCGCCGCGTCGGTGAGGACGGAGCGGACGAGGCCGGGGCCCAGGTGGACGATGCGGTAGGTGAAGCCCTGCTCGACGGCCGACTCGCCGTCGTGCGGATCGTCCGGGTTGAAGGCCATCACCATGCCCGCGCCGCTGGTGTGCCGCCCGCCACGGCAGTGGAAGCGCTGCGCACCCGTCTCGGTCACGGCGAAGGAGTAGGCATCGTGGCTGTGCCGGTGGAAGACGTGCCCGGTGAAGTGTGCGCGCATGGCCTCCACCGGCTGGCCGGGCGCCCGCCAGTAGCGGACCCAGTCGCCCGCCGCGGTGCCGTCTGAGACCTCCCGGCGCGCGCACTCACCCATGGCGTCAGTCTGCCAGGGCCACCCGCCGCGCCGCGGAGCCGTCCACGAGGTGGGCACAGCTCGCGCACGAGCGTTCAATACGGCCGTCCGCGGCGCCCGCAACCTGGGCTCATGCGTTTCGATACGAAGATCGCCGTCGTCGTCCGCGCCGACCTCGCGGACTGGCAGAAGCTCAACGTGACCGCGTTCTTGGCCAGCGGGATCGCGCACGCCTCTGACGAGGTGATGGGCGAGCCCTACGAGGACGGCTCAGGCAACCTGTACCTGGCACTGGCCCGCGAGCCTGTGCTCTGTTTCGCGGCGGACGCGGACGGGCTCGCGACGACGCACCGGCGTGCGCTCTCCCGCGGTCTGGCCACCGCCGTCTACACGGACGAGATGTTCGCCACGGGCAACGACGCGGACAACCGCGCCGCCGTCCGGGCGGTCGAGGCCGACAAGCTCACCCTCGCGGGGCTGGGGCTCTACGGCCCGCGGAACGCGGTGGACCGTGCGGTCAAGGGTCTGAAGCTGCACGGGTGACGCGGCGGGCCGGCCGCCGCGTCACGCGCGGCGCGGTGCGCCGGCGGCCGCCGCCCCGCCCACCGGCGGCAACCCCGTCCACCAACGGTCAGTCGACGACTGTCCCGCCCTCCGACCGCCTCGCCCCTCCGACGGGCCTCCGCCGGCAGTCTCGTCCACCGGCGAGCCCCCGACGGCCGCCTCGGCCATCGGCAGTCAGCCGACGGTTGTCCCGCCGGGCGGCGAACCGGAAGGGGCGTTCTCGGCCGAAGGACCGGCAGCGTCCCTTCCGCCCGGCGGAACACCGTCGTCGCTCCCCGCCGACGGACCGGCAGCGCTCCTCTCGCCCGGCGGAACACCAGCGGCGCTTCCGTCCGAAGGACCCGCAGCGGAACCGGTTTCCGGCGGCCGCGGCCGGCCGTCCGTTCCGCCCGGTGGCGGTCCCGCGGCGGGCGCCCCGCGTTCCCGCAGCCGGGCCAGCCACCGCGCGCCGGCGAAGCCCGCCACCACGGCCAGGACGCCGCCCACCGCGTCGAGCAGGTAGTGGTTGGCGGTGGCCATCACCACGAACGTGGTCATCAGCGGGTAGAGGACGCCCAGCGCCCGCAGCCAGAGGTTCCGCGTCATCATGAAGACGACCACGGCGCACCACAGCGACCAGCCCACGTGCAGCGAGGGCATCGCGGCGTACTGGTTGGACAGCGAGGTGAGCGCGCCGAAGTCGGGGTCGGACAGGTCCTGCGGCCCGTGCGCCGTATCGACGTAGCCGAGGCCCGGCATCAGGCGCGGCGGCGCGAGCGGGTAGAGCCAGAAGCCCACAAGACCCAGCAGGGTCGCGCAGCCCAGCGCCGTGCGCGCGCCGCGGTAGCGGGGCACCCGGCGGGCGTACAGCCAGGCCAGCAGGGCGATCGGCACCAGGAAGTGGAACGTCGAGTAGTAGAAGTCGCAGGCGTCGCGCAGCCACTGGGTGCGCACCGCCAGCCTGTTGAGGCCGTGTTCGACATCCAGGTGCAGGAAGGACTCCGCGCCGAGGATCTGGTGTCCGTGGCCCTCCGCGAGGGAGCGGGAGTCGGGCGCGTGCCCGCGCACCCAGGAGTAGGCCCAGTACCAGACGCGGATCAGCAGCAGCTCCAGCATCAGGTTGGGCCGGCTGAGAGCGCCCATGGGTTCGGGCGCGTCCCACACGGCCGCGTCGCGGCGCATGAAGGGGACGACACAGGAGGCGAGCAGTGCCGCGAGCAGCACCGCGTTCTCGCCGAACACCCCGAAGACGGCGACCTTCGGGACCAGCGCGCTGCCGTCCAACGTCATCACCATGGCGACGAAAACCGGCCACACCAGCCGGTCCCCTGTGCGTCGGCCCACCCGGCCGACCACGGCCAGCAGCACCCACAGCTGCTGGTGCTGCCAGGCGACCGGGGAGGCCACCACGGCGGCGCTGCCGACGATCGCCGCGGCCAGCAGCGGCTGCCCGTCCCGCGCGTAGCGGACCGCGCGGCGCAGCGCCAGCCAGCCCACCGCGGCCGCCGCCAGCGCGAACAGCACGATCTCGGCAGGTCCGTGCAGTCCCGCGCGCAACAGGGCGCCGTGCAGCGACTGGTTGGCGCTCGCGTCGGCGGGCCCGCCCAGCCCCGCGCCCGCGAGGTGGTGGATCCAGTACGCCGTGGAGTCGCCGGGCATCACGACCCAGGTGGCGAGCGTGCACAGCAGGAAGGTGCCTGTGCCGGTGACCGCCGCCTGACGGCGGCCGGTGAACCACAGCAGCGGCAGGAACAGCACGGTGGCCGGCTGCAGCGCGCACGCCACACCGATCAGGGCACCCCCCGTCCCCGCGCCCAGGAGGGCGCGGCCCGTGCCCGACAGCGCGACGGGCCGCTCGACGGATGCCTTGTCCGCCCGGTGGGACGTTTCCGGCTCTCCTCGCGCGCCGCCCAGCAGCCAGCCGGCCAGCACCAGCAGCACGGGCAGCACGCTGGTCTGGCCCAGGTGGAAGGTGTTGCGTACGGGTATGGAGAGCGCCAGCAGGCTCAGCGCGGCCGGTACGGCGCACAGCGCGGCACGCCGCGAGACGGGCCCCGGCAGCGCCCTGGCCGCCAGGACGCCGACGGCGGCGACCAGCAGCATCGTGCCGAACGTCCAGGCGACGCCGAGCGTCTGCTCGGCGGCGCGGGTGAGCGGTTTGAGTACCAGCCCGGCGAACGGCGTACCGGTGAAGGGCTGGTCACCGTCGTAGAGCGAATCGTGCAGGCGCAGTACGCCGTTGTCGCCGAGCCAGGCGAACAGGTCGACCAGCCGTTCCTCCTGCGGGAGCCGCAGCACGGCGGTGGCCTGCCGCACCGCCAGGCCGAGTGTGAGGACCCACAGGCCCGCCAGGAGCACGCCAGGACGGAAGCCCGCGCGGCTCCACGGCCGTGTGGCACCCTGTCCTGGGCCGTTCCCGCCCCCGGACCACTTCCCGCCGCGGTCGGGGCCCTTGGACCCCTCCGCCACCGATTCCGCCGCCACGCCCCGCCGTCTCCGTCCTGTCCGCCGGTCAGCTCACCGCCGGCCCCCCGCGCTGTACCACTGTGTCCGGGCCGCACCGCACGGATGTGCGCCCGCGACCTCCTCACGTCAGACGCGAGAAACCTACTCGCTACCTGACAGCCGCGCCCGGTCGGTTGACCAGAACGGGACAAGCCTTTCCGCGCACGGAGAGGCAGCGGCCGGGGCACGGGTGCCGGGCCGCCGGTACCCGCGGCAGGTGAGGCAGGATGGGGACATGAGCATCGTCAAGATCAACGCGCTGACCGTGCCGGCTGAGCAGCGGGAGGTGCTGGAGCAGCGCTTCGCCGCCCGTAAGGGGTTCGTGGAGAGCGCCGACGGCTTCGAGTGGTTCGAACTGCTGCGCCCCCTGGAGGGTTCGGACCGCTACCTCGTCTACACCCGCTGGCGGGACGAGGAGGCGTTCCAGGCGTGGATGAACGGCCCCATGAAGGAAGCGCACCAGCGCGCGAAGGGCGACGACAGCGAGAACGGCGACAGCGGCGCCGAGAGCGCGGAGCGCCCGAAGCCGGCCGCGACCGGTTCCGAGACCTGGTCCTTCGAGGTCGTGCAGCAGGCCCCGCCGAAGAAGTGAGCCGGCCCGGGACGCCCCGGGACGGCTCCGCCGAGCGTCCGGCAGGACGGTGGAGTGGGCGTCCGGATGGACGGTCAGAGGGGCGTCCGGCAGGACGGTGGGAGGGGCGACCGGCAGGACGGTGAGGTGACCGTCCGGCGGAGGCGGTCACACGAGGCGTCCGAGGGTCGGTCAGAGGGGCGCCGGGCGGACGGGCCGGTGAGGGCGGCGGATCAGGCGGCGGCCGCGGTGGCGGTGAGCCGGATGCGGCCGTCGGCGAGCGGTTCGAGGCGGAGGTGTTCCAGGTCCGGCACGTGGAGGGTGGGCCGGTGCTCGGGGGCGCGGGGACCGACGCCGATGACCGGCATGCCGGCGGCCAGACCGGCGGCGATGCCCGCGGCCGAGTCCTCGAAGACGGCACACTCGGTCGCGGGGAAGCCCAGCTCGGCCGCGCCCTTGAGGAAGCCTTCCGGGTCCGGCTTGCTGGCGCTGACGTCCTCGGAGGTGACGCGCAGCTGGGGCATCCGCAGTCCGGCGGCCGCCATGCGGGCCGTCGCGAGACCGGGGGACGCGGAGGTGACGAGCGCGTGGGGGAGGTCCCGGAGCGCCGCGAGGAAGGCCGGGGCGCCGGGCACGGGCACGATGCCGTCGGTGTCGGCGGTCTCCTTGACGAGCAGGGCGCGGTTCTCCGCGTAGTTGACCTCCATGGGCCTGTCAGGGAGCACGGTGGCCATCGTCAGGTGACCCTGGCGGCCGTGGGCGACGCGCAGGACCTCATCGGGGTCGAGGCCCTTCTCGGTGGCCCACCCCCGCCAGATCCGTGCGACCACGGCGTCGGAGTTGACGAGCGTGCCGTCCATGTCGAGCAGCAGCCCGCGAACGGTGATGGAGGGGGTCGTCATGCGGAGCTCCCTGGGGCGCGGGCGGTCGCGGACGGCTCTGCCGAGCCGTCCGGCGCGTACGGCCGGGTCGGCGAACGAGGACAGATGGCCCGCCCGCCGGTCAGGGACGCCCCTTCCAGATGCGGGGGGCACGGGCGGGACCATTTGTTCCTCCATCATACAAACTGAGCGCCGCGCCCCGCCAGCCCGTTCACCCCGACGTACGGGACTCCAGGTGGCGGCGGGTGGCGGGGCCGTAGTCGCCGGGCGGGTCGTCCCAGAGGCGGTAGTGCGCTTGGTAGCGGAAGACGCCCTCCTGCACGCCGGAGGAGTAGACGCCGTCCTCCTCCGCGCCCCTGTCGTAGTACCCGGCCTGCTTCAGCCGCCGCTGCAACTCGGCGACCTCGGGCCCCGAGTCGCCGGGGCGCAGCGTCTCGCCGGACGACGTGTCCGGCCGCACCTGATCCGCACGGCCGTGCCGGTGACCGCCCTCCGCTGACCCGTCCTGACGCCTCTTCTTCCCGCCTCCCTCACGGGACGGAGAGGGCGAGGACCGCGTGGTGTGCTCGTCGCCGCCACGGTCGGCGCGGGGCGTGCCCGGTTCGCCCGTACGGGACGGTGCCAGGCGCGGCCGCTCGCTCCGGCTCGGGGCCTGCGACGTCGAGGGCGAGGCGGTCGGCAGCGCGTGGGTGGGGGCGTCGGTCGGCAGGGGGCGCATCGCGCGGCCGTCGTCCGCGCTGCGGCCGTCGTCGGTGAGGATCTGGGTGGTCAGCAGGCCCGCCCCCAGCACGGCCGCCACACCGACACCGGCGAAGACCGCGGTGCTGGGCCGGCGGCGCTCAGTGCCGGCCACCTGACGCCCGGTGGTCAGGTCGGCGGATCCCGCGGCCCCGCGCCCCGCCCTTCCCCACGGCACCGGCAGTCCACCGGTTCGCTTACGGCCGTGCCGCCGTCCACCGTCGGTGGCGGCGGGCAGTTCGGCCGTCTCCTCGGTGCCCCGCGCGGCGAAGGGCGTCAGATCGGGCAGCGGCGCGGGGACTTCGTCGCCCGCTCCCGGCCTGGTCACCCGGGGCGGCTCGTCCTCGGGCGAGCCGGGCACGGGCCCCTCGGGCGTCGGCCCCGACGTTCCGCACTCCCCTGCCGACCCGGCCGGTCCCGCCTCGTGCAGCCGCACGTAAGGACGTATGTGCAAAGGGTCCGCCTGCTGGTGCTCCGGCCGTCCCTCCGCACGCTCTTCGGGTCCGCCCTCCCGTGCGCCGGGTCTCTGCCCGTGCGCGCAGCACAGCGCGCTCCCCCCGCACTCGGGGCAGCGTTCGTCCCCCCTCATCCCGATCCCCTCCCCTGGTACGGCCGCGTCCCCCGCGAGGGCCGTACTGTCCGGATCACGGCAGCCGCCGTGCCCGAATCGCCTGCAACTGTCCAGTGGTGGACCCTACGCGGTCCGGGTCGGTCAGGGTCAAGCACCCGTGAAAAGTCGATACATCCATAGACGGGCACAGAAAGGGGCAGAGGGGGACGTCGCACCCGGACGGACCTCGGCCGGTCTGGGTGGCTCGTCCCGCCGTGCCGCTCGTGATGCTGTGCGCCCGTGCCGCCGTGACGCCGTGCCGCCGTGCTCGTCACGCCGTGACGCTAGGCCGCCCTGGGCGGCTCCGCGCGGCCCGTCTCGGCGTTCAGTTGCCGCACCAGTTCGGACAGGTCCGAGGGGCGGTCCGGGGTCCACCAGTCGCCCAGCAGGTCGGAGAGGAGCTGCTGGCGGGCGTCGGTGAGCTCCCGCGCGGCCTGCTCGCCGCGCGGGGTGGCCACCAGCTCCAGGCCCGCCCTGGTCGCCAGACCGCGCTCCTCCAGCTCCCTGGAGCCGTCCACGACCACGCGGCGCGGGACGACCCCGGCGTCCTCCAGCAGCGCGGGCTCGACGGGCCCGTCGTGGTGGACGCGCAGCAGCAGCCACGTGGCGGCAGGCGCCAGCTCGATCCCGGCCGTCGCGGCGATGCGCACGTACAGGTCCCGGCGCCCCTCGATGGTGCACAGCCGGGACAGGGCGCGGGTGACCTCGTCGGCGGAGCTGCGCTCGACGGGGCAGGGACCCAGCGTCTCGCTCTCGTCCGGCACCTGCACGCTGCGGCGGAGCTTCTGCTCGTGCAGCAGCCACGTCAGCACGAAGGCGAGGGCGGCGAGCGGTGAGGCGTAGAGGAAGACGTCCGTGATGGAGGAGGAGTAGGCGTCCAGCACCCCGCGCCGGGCCTGGGGAGGGAGCCGTCCGATGGACTGCGGGTCGTGCTTGAGGCTCTGCGGCGTCACGCCCGAGGGGAGGCGGCTGCCGCGCAGCGCGTCGGCGAGTTTGCCGCCGAGCCGGGAGGCGAAGATCGCACCGAAGACGGCCACGCCGACCGAGGCGCCGACCGAGCGGAAGAAGGTGACGCCCGAGGTGGCCACGCCCAGATCGGCGTAGCGGACGGCGTTCTGGGCGACCAGCACGAGCACCTGGAGCACCAGACCGAGCCCGAGGCCGAAGACGGCGAAGTAGGCGCCCATCTCCCACTGCGAGCTGTCGGGCGTCATCCGGTGCAGCAGCACCATGCCGACCGTGGTGATCGCCGTACCCAGCACGGGGAAGACCTTCCAGTGCCCCGTGTGGGTGATCAGCTGACCCGACAGGGTGGAGGAGACGAGCACACCCAAAACCATCGGCAGCATGTGGACGCCCGACATGGTCGGGGTGATGCCGTGCACGACCTGCAGGAAGGTGGGCAGGTAGGTCATGCAGCCGAACATCGCGAAGCCGATGACGAAGCTGATGGCCGCGCAAAGCGTGAAGTTGCGTACGGCGAAGATGCTCGGCGGCAGCACGGGTTCGGCCGCCCTCCGCTCGACGGCGACGAAACAGGCCAGCAGGACGGCGGCCAGCACGGCCAGGCCGTAGACCTGCGCGGAGTTCCACGGCCACGAGGTGCCGCCCAGCGAGGTGACCAGCACGACACAGGTCGCGACGGCCGCGATGAGGAACGTGCCCAGGTAGTCGATGGTGTGCGGGTGGCGGCTGACCGGGAGGTGCAGCGCGAGGGCGATCACCACGAGCGCGATCACGCCGATCGGCAGGTTGATGTAGAAGACCCAGCGCCAGTTGAGGTGTTCGGTGAAGAATCCGCCCAGCAGCGGCCCCAGCACGCTCGTCGTCCCGAACACGGCTCCGAACAGGCCCTGGTAGCGGCCGCGCTCGCGGGGCGGCACCAGATCGCCGACGATCGCCATCGACAGAGTGATCAGCCCGCCGCCGCCGACGCCCTGCACGGCGCGGTAGCCGATGAGCTGCGGCATGTTCTGGGCGATGCCGCACAGCGCCGAGCCCACCAGGAAGATGACGATCGCCGTCTGGAAGAGCCTTTTCCGCCCGTACTGGTCGCCGAGCTTGCCCCACAGCGGGGTGACCGCCGTGACGGCCAGCAGGTAGGCGGTGACCACCCAGGACAGGTGCTCCATGCCGCCCAGGTCGCTGACGATGGTGGGCAGCGCGGTGGCGACGATGGTCTGGTCGAGCGCGGCCAGCAGCAGGCCCAGCAGGAGCGCACCGATCGGCAACAGGACCCCGCGCGTGCCGGTGTCTGCCGGTGCCGCCGCTTCTTCCCCGCTCATGGGTCCACGGTGCCCCGCCGCGCGCTCCGGGGCGCGGCGGCCGGGTCCGTCCGGGGGAGCGGCGGGCGGCGCCCCGCGGAGCGCCGCCCTTCGCCATCACCCCATCGAGTGACGGCCGGTCCCGGCCGGCTCCGACCGGTCCGGCCGGGGCCCTGGAGGGGCCAGGCGGCTCGGAGGGGCCAGGCGGCTCGGAGGGGCCAGGCGGCCTGGAGGGGTCAGGCGGCCTGGCGGAGTCAGGCGATGGCCTCGTACAGGCTGAAGGCCGCCAGGGCCAGCATGAGCAGGGCGGCGACGCGGGTGATCAGCCGCAGCGGCACGTACTTCATGAGGGTGCGGCCGCCGAGAATGCCCAGCGCGGCCACCGCCCACAGGGCGAGGACGGCTCCCAGGCCCACCGAGAGGGGGTCGTCGTAGCGGGCGGCGAGGTTCGCCGTCATGATCTGCGTCAGGTCGCCGAACTCGGCGACCAGGATCAGCATGAAGCCGCTGCCCGCGACCTTCCAGAAGGACTGGTCGGCGGGCTTGCGTGCCTGCTCCTCCTCCTCGTCGTCCTTCTTGAGCAGCAGCACGGCCGCACCGATGAGGAACAGCACGCCCACGATCGCCTGCACGAGCCGGTGCGGGAGCAGGGTGAGCACGCTGCCCGCCGCGACGGCGATCACGACGTGGAGCGCGAACGCGGCGGCGACCCCCGCGAAGACGTACGACGCGCGGTAGCGGGTACCGAGCATCAGCCCGGCCAGGGCTGTCTTGTCGGGCAGCTCGGCGAGGAAGACGACGCCGAAGACGACGGCGACGACGGTGAGGCTGAGCACGGGGACTCCCAAGTGGTCGGGCTGCCGCACCGGCGCGAGCTCACTTCGGCACGGCAGCGTCGCTGGCTGCCCGTGCACGGCGCACGGACGCGGACACTGCGGCCGAAGGTCTCGCTGGCGCGGCGCCGCCACGCAGTGGCGGGCACCCCGCTCCGGGCGCCGGGCCCGCGCGCGGCGGGCCAGTGTGTCGACGGTCCGGCGAAGAGCTACTCCCCTTCAGACGCGTATGAGGGTACGTGATGCCTCCGCCGCGACGCGATCGACTCCCGGGGTGGGGTAGGCCACGCCATGCGCCCGCCCCCGGTCGCCGGGGCCGACGAGACCACCGGGCCCTGCCGCGCCAACGGTCCCAAGAAAACGCGTGGAGCCGGCCGCACCGCCGGGCCCGACGGGACCCCTCGGAGCCGGCCGGATGACCAACTCCCCTCCCGCGTCCGTCGTGTGGGTGTATCGCGTGTGGCCGGGAGGGCTTTCCCGGGCAGGCTCTTGAAGTGACGTGCACACGACCGTCACGCTGTGAACCGCACCACCGACACCATCCGCACCACGATTCGGCACCATCGCACAACTTCCCCCCACACACAGGGAGTTCGCATGCCGCACGAACACCGCACGGGCCGCCGCCTCTACGCGCGTCGACGCTGGTCGGCCCTCCTCGCCGCCCTCGCGGCTCTCGTCTCCGCCCTGCTGGTCGGCCTCACACTGGGCGCCTCCCCCGCCTCCGCCGAGCCCCCCACCCCGCCGAGCGCCGAGGAAGCCACCACCATGCTCGGGGACCTCACCGAGGCGGACGAGGGCTCCATGGACGGCTACTCGCGCGAGAAATTCCCCCACTGGATCGACCAGGGTGACAACTGCAACACCCGGGAGGCCGTCCTCAAGCGGGACGGCGAGGGCGTCGAGACGGGCAACGACTGCTACCCGACGAAGGGCTCGTGGACCAGCCCGTACGACGGCGAGAAGTGGACCGAGCCCTCCGACCTGGACATCGACCACGTCGTCCCGCTCGCCGAGGCGTGGCGCTCCGGGGCCTCCAACTGGACCCAGGACAAGCGTCAGGAACTGGCCAACAATCTCGAGATCGCCCAGCTCCTCGCCGTCACCGACAACGTGAACCAGGAGAAGAGCGACCAGGACCCCGCCGAGTGGATGCCGCCCTCCTCCGGCTACCACTGCGAGTACGCGCGCATGTGGGTGTGGGTCAAGCACACCTACGACATGACGGCCGACGCTCCGGAGAAGGCGGCCCTGAAGAAGGCCCTGGCGACCTGCTGACCGTCCTGCCCGCTCGCGGGCAGGACGGGATCCGGCCAGGAAACTGGTCGGAGTGCTCCCTCGTTCCGTACGGTGCGGGTCGTAAGCCCGCACCGTACGGCGCCGCCGGTCCGACGACGCCGGTGCGGCGCGCGCTACGGCACCGCCCACAGGGACGCGCCGTGGGGCGCGACGGGCACGAGGGACGCAAGGGAGAAGGGCATGACCGGCCTCCGACTGGGCCCACTGCTGCGCTACGTCGATCAGGACACCGCCACGGTCTGGCTGGAGACGGAGGGCCCCTGCGAGGCCGAGGTGCACTGCGAGGGCTCCACCGCGGGGGGCGCGGCGCGTACCTGGCAGGTCGCCGGGCACCACTACGCGCTGGTCACCGTCGTCGGCCTGGAGCCGGGCAGCCAGACGCCCTACCGCGTCACGCTGGACGGCGAACAGGTGTGGCCACTGGCCGACTCCGCCTACCCGACCAGCACCATCCGCACGCTTCCGCCGCCCGAGGCCTCGCCCAGCGGAACCGAGCCGTTCCGGATAGCGTTCGGCTCCTGCCGCTGGGCGGCCCGCCCCGCCGGCTCCCGGCACGACCCGGTGGGCCCCGACGCGCTGGACGCACTGGCGCAGCAGGCCATCGCGGGCGGCCCGCTGCCGGATGTCCTGCTCCTGCTGGGCGACCAGGTCTACGCGGACGAGACCTCCGAGCGCGTGCGCGCCAAGCTCGCCGAGCGGCGCGACGTGGCCAAGCCCCCGTGGGACCAGGTGGCCGACTACGAGGAGTACACCGAGCTCTACTACGAGTCCTGGCTGGACCCGGAGGTGCGCTGGCTGCTGTCCACCGTTCCCAGCTGCATGATCTTCGACGATCACGACGTGATCGACGACTGGAACACCAGCGAGGCGTGGCAGCGCGAGATGCGCGCCACCGACTGGTGGCGCGAGCGCATCCTGGGCGGGCTGACCTCCTACTGGGTCTACCAGCACCTGGGCAACCTCTCCCCGGCGGAGCTCGCCGAGAACCCGGTCTTCGCCGCCGTACGGCACGCGGAGGACGGCACGCCGGCGCTGCGCGCGTTCGCCGAGCGCGCCGACGCCGACCCGGCCGCGGCCCGCTGGAGCTACCGCCGCGACTTCGGCCGCATCCGGCTGCTGATGGTCGACACCCGCGCGGGCCGCGTCCTGCCCGAGGCCGAACGCCGGATGGTCGATGACGAGGAGATGGACTGGCTGCACGAGCAGGTACTGGACGGCGGCCCCGGAGCCGTCGACCACCTGCTGCTCGGCAGTTCGCTGCCCTGGCTTCTGCCGCCCGCCGTGCACGGCCTGGAGACCTGGAACACCGCGCTGTGCTCCGGCGCCCGGGGCGCGCGCTGGCTCGGGTTCAGCGAGAAGCTGCGGCAACGCGCCGACCTGGAGCACTGGGCGGCCTTCCCCCGCTCGTTCCAGGCGCTGACAGAACTCATCCAGCGCGTGGCCGCCGACCAGGAAGCGCCCGCCTCCGTCAGCGTCCTGTCGGGCGACGTGCACCACGCCTATGTGACCCAGCCCCAGTTCGACGACCTCAAGGTGTCGGGGGGCGGCCGGCCCGCGCGGGTGACGCAGCTGACCTGCTCACCCATACACAACAGCATCCCCGCCGCCATGCGGACGGGCTTCCGCTTCGGCTGGAGCCGGATCGGCCGCGGGCTCGGACGGGCACTGATCCGGCACGCACGCGTCGAGGAACTCCCCTTCCGCTGGCGCCGCACGGGCGGCCCCTGGTTCGGCAACATGCTGATGACGCTCACCATGCACGGCAGGGAAGCCACCTACGTGCTCGACCGGGCGAGCGCCGCGACCTCGGCGCCGGACGGCACACCCCGCTCCGGCCTCGAGCGGGTCTTCAGCGGCCGACTCAGCGGGACAGGACCGGCCGCCAGGAACGACGGTTGAGGCACTGACGTCCCCACGCCTCGCGCCGACGGTCGACGCGGGGCGTGGGGGCGCGGCGCGGCGCGGGATGGGCTCAGGCGACGCGGGATGGGCTCAGGCGACGCGTCACCGCCCGGCCAGGGGCACCGTGAAGCAGGCGAGCCGGGCACCCGCCTCCCCCGCGTGGCCGGCTTCCGTGCGCGTGCCCGACTCGTGCAGCACCACCGACCTGGCCTCCCCCTTGCGGAACGTCCAGTCGTGGCGCGAGACGGCCTTCCCCTCGCCCTTCGCGTTCGTGGTGAAGTCCAGCCACACCTCGTTGCGCGGGTTGGCGTAGCGCGGGTCGGTCGAGGGCCGCACCGGATCCTTCTTGTCCTGGTAGTGCGAGCCCGCCTCCTCCGGCTTGGCCCCGCACGGCTCGGTGTGCACGTGCGCCCCGTAGGTGCGGTTCTTCGGCAGACCGCCGACCTCCAGCTGCACGCTGGTCGCCCCGTCGGTGACCGTACGGGTGACCCCGATGCTCGCCCCGGCAGGCACCTTGGCGCGGTCGTAGGTGACCGCGTCGGGGCGCACGAACGCGTTGGCCGGGGAGAACTGGTCGTAGCGCACCAGAATCGACCGGTTGCTCACGTCGGCGGCGCCGGCCCCCGTGCCGCCGAGCCGGAAGACACGGTGCGCGCCCTCCCCGTCGGTCACCCTCAACTCCCGGGTCAGCCGGCCCTCTCCACCGTCCCCCTCACCGCCGTCGTCACCGCGCTTCTCCGCGCGGTCTTCGCCAGGGTCCTCGCTGCTGACGATCTCCACCGTGCCGGAGCCCACGCGCAGGCTGAGGTCCCGCAGGTCGACCCCCTTGCCCCGCTGGAACGACCGCAGAATCCGCGCCCCCTCGTTGTCCCCGAGATCTCCCAGGTCCGCCAGGTCCGCCAGGGCCGCCAGGCCGTCCAGATCCACGGGGTTTTCCGGTCCCCGGTTCGCCGGTTCCCACAGGTTCGGCAGGACCTTGAGCCCCTGAAGATCCCTGGCAGCGGGTACCTCGCTCGCCGAACTCGGCTCGCTCCCCGCGAACAACGCCGTCACCATGGTGACGGCGGTCACTCCCCCCACCCCCGCCGCGCGCATACGTGCCCTCATCGTGCTGGCCTCCACCGATTCACGTTGTCCTATGGTCTGATTCAGTGCATCTGTAACCAGCCACGGTGCGAGAGCGTCGCCACGGCCACCCAGCGGCCCTGAGCGGGGGACCCGGGCGTACGCTGTACGGCGGTAACGCGCCAGCCGACGACAGCCGGGCAGGGGAGAAACGGGGACAACAGTGCCGGACATCCTGGGGTCGGTGACCGGATCCCCATGGATCTACGCGGTCATCGCCGTCTCCGTGCTGCTCGACGTCTTCGTACCCGTCCTGCCCAGCGGCGTCCTCGTCATCACGGCGGCCACGGCAGCCGCGGGCACCACGGCGGCCGACGCCGCCGACCTGCCCAGCGCCGCCGCACGGCACGCCGCCCAGAGCGGCCACCTGCTGGAAGTGCTCTCGCTGGTGCTGTGCGCGGCAGGCGCCTCCGTCCTCGGCGACCTGGCCGCCTGGCGGCTCGCCTGGCGGGGCGGCGACCGCTTCGACCGCGCCCTCGCCCGCTCCCCCAAACTCGCCTCGGCCCAGGAACAGCTCGGCCGCGCGCTGTCCAAGGGCGGCGGCACCCTCGTCATCCTCGCCCGCTTCGCCCCCGCCGGACGTTCCGTCGTCAGCCTGTCCGCGGGCGCCGCGCACCGCAGGGCCCGCGACTTCGTGCCGTGGTCGGCGCTCGCCGGCGTGGCCTGGGCCGCCTACAGCGTGGGGCTCGGCTACCTGGGCGGCCAGTGGCTCGGCACCAGTTGGCTCGGCACCGCCGTCTCGGTGCTCGCGCTGTTCCTCGCCGGAGGCTTCGCCGCCTACCTGATACGGCGCGAACCGGACGCCGCGCAGGCCGCCGGTCCTGAACCGGCCGACCAGGAGACCCTCACGGCAGCGGGCGCGACGCTCCCGGGACCCGCGACGTTCCCCGTACTGCCGCTGTTCCTGCCCGCCATGCGCGTGGTCGGCGTCCCCGACGCCGCACCCGGCTTCTCCGGCGTCGAGCCGAGCTTCTCCGGCGCGGAGCCGAGCTTCTCCGGCGCGGAGCCGAGCTTCTCCGGCGCGGAGCCGAGCTTCTCCGGCGTCGCGAACGAGGCAGCGACGAGCGACGTGGCGACACACGAAGTCAGGACGCCCGAAGCGATGACGCACGACGTGGGGAGGGCACACAGGGCACACGACGTGGCCGCGGGCGAGGCGGTGGCGAGCGGCGAGGGCGTCACGAACGCCGCTCCGGTGACGTCAGCGCCCGCGTGAACTCCCACGGCCGCTGCGGCACGCCCGAACAGCGGTCCTCGGCCGGGTAGGGCAGCTTCCCGCACGGCCGGTCACGGTTGACGGACCAGAAGGCGAGTCGGGCCAGCCCGTGGCCGCGGGCGTACCGGGCGATGGTACGGAAGTCCTCCACCGAGACGACCTCCTGATGGCCCGTGATCCCGTTCATGGTGGAGATGCCGCTGTGCGCGTAGGCGTCCGCTCTGTCGTAGCCGTACGCCGACCGCAGCCGTGCGACCAGCCCCTCGGTCGCGCTCACGGTGGCACGGGCCATGTCCACCCGACGGGCCTGCTGCGCGGCGGCCTCGTCCCGGGGCGGCTTCCCGAAAGCGAACGGCATGATCGTCCACGCGTCCGGTTCCAGCCCGGCACGGGCCGCCGCGTCGATCAGCCGCGCGTCGGGTCCTGTGCGGGCGCTGGGCAGCGTCACGTACAGCGAGAGCCCCGGTACGGCGGCCTTGACCTGCTTCAACGCCTCGACGGTCTTACGGCGCGCCGCGGCGCTCGCGTACGCGCGCGTCTCGATGTCGACATCGATCGTGCGCAGCCCGTAGGCGCGGATCACCTTGCGGTACGCCCCGGCGAGCGCGGCGGCGTCGGGACAGTCCTGCTCCAGCGTGCGGCCCGCGCCGCCGCCGAACGACACGATGGGCTCACCGCCCGCCGCACGCACGGCCCGCACCGCGCGCTCGTCGGCTCCTCCGGTGAGCGGCCGCACCCCGTCCCAACGCGGTGCGCAGCCCGAGGCACTCAGCACGAAAGCGAACGTGAACCCGTCCACGCCGGTGGACCGCAGCAGCCGGCCGGGCGCAGGCGGGTCGCCCCAGCCCAGGGAGAGGTACGGCGCCACTTCGGGGCCGGGCGCGGCTGGCCGGGGGACGGGCGCGGTGGCACCGCCGGGAAGGTTCAGCCCCAGCGCGGCGAGCCCCAGCAAGGGAACCGTCACGGCACGCGCGGCACGTCCCCGACGGCGCCGCTCGCTCCGGCGGCACGATCCGATGACGGTCATACCGGCCATCCCTGTCCCTGAGGCGCACCGCCTCCCGCCCGACAAGGGAGCGTTCATACCATCTGATGACCGCAGCCGGGCGAACCGTGCCCCCCCCTCTCCGCCCTCTTCCCCCGTCTCAGGACACGCAGGCTCGCTACCTGGTCACATTCCGGTAGTGCCGTCGATGCGCTCGCGGAGCAGATCGGCATGGCCGTTGTGCCGCGCATACTCAGCGATCATGTCCACCAGGATCCTCCGCAGCGAGATCGGCTCGCCGGTCCCCTTACGGATCCCCGTTTCGTCCAACGACGCGGCAGCGGCGATGATCTGCCTCGAATACTCGCACTCCGTCCGCCAGACGGCGAAGGCTTCGTCGACGTCACCGCCCAGGTCGTCGAAGTCCTGGTCGGGGTCGTCGTCGGAGTAGTGGAGCAGCGGAACGTCCTCGCCGGCGAACTGGATACGGAACCACCACCGCTCGACACCGGCCAGGTGCCGCACGATGCCGTGCAGGGACAGAGCGGACGGGGGCACCGCCCGTTCGGACAGCCGCTGCGCGGGCAGACCGGCGCACTTGAGCTCGAAGGTCGCCCGGTGCCAGTCCAGGACGGCGCTCAAGGTCTCGGCTTCGCCACCGACGGCGGGCGGGGTCGGCCGTGTGTCGTCGGCCCACCGGGGCGAACGGTGCGCGGGGGCTGGGGTTCCGGTCATCATCTGCCTTCCTGGTCGCGAACGGCCGAGTCTGGCAGGCCCCACTGACACTGGGCCGAGAGAAGAACGGCCTCGCAGACCGGCCGCCCCGGGCCCGTGAGCCGGAACCGCCCGCGAGCCCGCCCCTCCTGCCGCCGGAGGGCTGGCACCACCTGCCGCCGCGGGCCGCGCCGGTCGAGGTACACGTCCCTGTCGCCGCGTTCGCCACCTACTTCGCGTTCGGGGGCGACATGAGGCGGAAGAGGGGCGTCACGCTGGGGCGGGCGAAGCCCTGGCCTAGGCATTTTCAGCGTTGACGATCGGCCTCATGCTGTCAGATTGCAATCCACGGACGGCCTGTAGTTCAACCTATCGATCATATCGCCGCACTCACGGGTGGTTTGCCCGACTTTCCCTGGAATTCGGTGCGTCGCGAGCCCACCATGCGTATCGCCAGCAGCTATACGACCACGGGAGATCGTATGAAAGCTCGTCTCGCCCTTCTGGCCGTCACGGTCATGCTCGCCGGTGCCGCCGCCGCGCCCGCTTATGCGGCCAATGCGGCACCGCGGTCGGTGAACGTGACGACCGGTCAAGGGCCCAGTGCCTGCGACTGGGGGCAAATCTGCCTGTACCGCGACTACGGCCTCAACCGCAGCGGCCCCGCACCGATCCTCAAGGCCAACGAAGACGTCCCCTGGTTCGGCGACTACAACTTCAACGACACGACCAGTTCCGTCTGCAACTTCTCCGGACGGTTCGCGGCCGTCTTCAGGGACAGCAACTACGAAGGCCCGAGCGTCCCAGTAGCGTCCGGGCAGTGCACGGACGTCCCGACGTGGTTCAACGACTCGGCGTCCTCCGTCAAGCTCTACTGACGAGGACCCCGAGTCCCCTCCGCAATACGCGTGCGAGCTGCCCAGGCATCTGTGCAGCTCGCACCCTGCTGTCAACCGCACCCTGACCAGACCGAACGGGCTCCGTACACAGCACTACCGCCCAACAGTCCACTCCCGCGCGCCTGCCGCCCTTGACGCCGATGCCCCCACCAGCAGGTCAGCCTCGGCAGTGGCCGACTTGACCCTCTGATCACCGTTCCGCATCGCAGCCACCATCAACAGCCTCAGCGCCACCAGCGCGCCCACACACCACCCAGCCCCCCGGCCTACTCACCGGGGGTTTCGTCGTTCTACACCGGGGGAATAGCCGCGTACATGAGCTGGCACTCGACGACGGCACAGGACGCCTGTCGTTCCCCGGCCGGCAAGCCGCCGTCTTCCTCAGCCGCAGCGTCCAGACGAGCTATCCCTGAGGGAACGCCGCGGCTCCCCACCGCCCCCGACGCGACGAGCACGGCCGCCGCCACCGCACCGGGGCGGCGTGCAGGCGGCGGCCATCTACTTCCCTGACTGGCTGATCCGCTGCTGGACCCACCACATGCCCAGCAGCACCACGCCTATCGAGACGGCCATACTGATGGAGTCCTGCCAGGAGTCGTACCAAAGGCGGGACACGGCGGCTACGAACAGCGCCCAGGCGAGGGCTAACCCGATCCGCTTCAACCAGATCATGCGCTCCGTATACCCACTCCGGTCCCGCTGATCCGCCACCGGAGCCGTCGCGTCCCCGGACGACAGCGGGCATCGGTGGGGAGTGGACTCTGCTCATGACAACGCCCCCGTCGGTACTCCCGACAGGGGCTACTGTCCTGCTGCGGCCTGTTCTCGGATCGGTGGGCACAACTGGGATCGAACCAGTGACATCCTGCTTGTAAGGCAGGCGCTCTACCGCTGAGCTATGCGCCCGGAGTGGTGGGACGACAGCGTACCCTGCCGGGCGGTGGGCGGCGCAAACACGGGGTGGGGCGGGGAGGGCGGGCCGTGAACGAATCGACGCGTGTGTTCGTTGACCTCGGGTGGGAGAATGACAATCGGTCGATGAGTGAGCGGCACACACGGGGAGAGGTTGCGTGGCGGCGATGAACGGCGGCGGTACCCGTCGCTGGGGCTGGGGCAGTGGCCGTGCCGAGCAGTCGCGGACCGAAGCGCAGGCGGCGAAGGACGCCGCGGCCGCCGCTTTCTACGAGCTGGACACCGCCCAGCGTGACCTGCGCATCTCCATCGAGACGATCACCGCGGTCGACGCCTCCCCCGCGGGACGCAAGGCCGCGGCGGACTTCGCCGACTTCGGCAGACGCATCGACAGTGTCAGCCACGCGTACATCACCACCGTCGACGCGCACGACCTGGACGGGGACGACCTCGACGCCGCCGCGGCCTCCCGGGCCCGCGCCGAGCTGGACCGGGCCCGGCAGGAGCTGGAGCGGGTCAAGGGAGAGCTCGACCGGTTCGCACAGGGCCTCGGTTCCCTGCTGACGCGGGCCGAGAACCAGCTCGCCCGCCTGGCCCCCGCCGTGGAGCGGGCCCGCCAGGGGCTGCTGGCCGCGAGCAACGCGCTGGACGCGGTGCGGGCCCAGGGCCTGAAGGCGGACGCTCTGGCGGCCCGGCTGGCTGCGCTCTCGCCCGAGCTGACCAAGCTCAACGAGGGCGCCGGCACCCACGGGGTGCAGGAGACCCTGCAGCGCGCCGACCGGGTCGTACGGGAAGCGGAGGCGGTCCGCGCCGAGGCGGAGGGGCTGCCGCAGAAGGCGGCGGACATCGACAAGCGGCTGGCGTCCCTGCGCACCCGTACGGAGGCGCTCCAGACCCGCGCGGGGCAGGTGGAGCCGGTCCTCAGCGAGCTGCGCCGCCGCTTCAGCGTCGCCTGCTGGCAGGACCTGCAAAACGTGCCGCAGCAGGCCGAGCACTCGGCGCGGCAGGCGAACGAGAAGCTGGGCGAGGCCCGCACCGCGCGGGCCGAGCAGCGCTGGCCGGATGCCACGTCGCTGCTCTCGACGGTGCGGGCGCTGCTGAACACCACCGACGAGGCGGTCAAGGCCGCGGGGGAACGGCTGCGGCGGCTGAACGAGGTGTCGTTCGACCACAGCGAGGAGGTCGAGCGCACCCGCTTCGCGATCCGTGACGCGCAGCGCCTCGCGATGGCCGGACGCAGCACGCCCGATCCGCGGCACGCGCAGCCGCTGGACAACGCGGTGGAGCGGGTGGACCGCGCGGTCGCCTCGCTGAGCGGCCGCCACCCGGACTACTGGCACCTGCTCACGGAGCTGGACGCGGTGCGCGAGACGGTCCAGCAGGTGGTGGAGCGGATCCGCCACGAGCGGGCCTCGGGCGGCTGACCCGTCGGTGGCCGTGCGGAGTCGTCCGGTCACCCGGCGCCGTGTTGAGTCCGCGTCGCCACGGGAGGATGCTGGAGGGTGAGTACCGAGCGCCTCCGATCGCTTCGAGGAGGCCCCCGTGGCCGCTTCTCCCGCCCGTTCCGGCCGTCAGCAGCCCCGGGGCCTGCTGCCCCGGCTGTCCCGGTCGCCCCGGCCGTCGCTCGGGCGGCGCATCCTCGACGAGCACATGCCCGCGCACCACAGGCTCAGCCGGATCTACCGGGCGGGCGCCGGGCTGGTGGGGCTGGCGCTGACCGCCTTCGGCGTCCTCGGCCTCACCGACAGCATCGGCTTTTTCGACACCGGCGGCGCGCAGGTCGGCGGGCTCAACACGAACGGCGCGCTCAGCGTGCTGTCGATCCTCGTCGGGCTGCTGCTGTTCTCCGGCACGGTGCGCGGGGGCAACTTCGCCTCCAGCCTCAACATCGTTGTCGGTGGTCTGTTCGTCCTCAGCGGCTTCGTCAACCTGGCGCTGCTGGAGACGGGTTTCAACCTCCTGGCGTTCGAGCTGCAGAACGTGCTGTTCAGCTTCGTCGTCGGCCTGCTGCTGCTCGTCTTCGGGATGTACGGGCGCGTGGGGAGCGCCCTGCCGCACGACAACCCGTACTGGCAGCAGCGCCATCCGGAGCAGAGCGAACGCGCCCGGCGCGCCCGGGACGTGCGCGCACGGCAGGTGCGGGCGCGGGCACGCGGTGAGGAGCTGCGGCGCCGGGCCTCGCTGTACGGCGGCGAGGCGGAGCCGCACGCCCCCGGCGCGGAGGCCGAGGCGAAGGCGGCGTCCGCCGCGCAGGAGGCGGCGGTCGACGAGCGGGGCTACGGTCGCGGCACGCACGAGTGATCTCGGGGCCGCCTGCCCTGCGGCCCTCGCCTCAGTGAGGCGGGGCGTTCGGTTCCGTATCCGCCGTCGCCGTGTCCTTCATCTCGCGCAGGATCTGTTCGCCCGCGAGCACGCCGCGCTGCGGCAGCACCCGCAGGTGCGGCAGCTGCCAGCCGCTGTCGGCGAGTTCGCCGTGGGCCGGGCGCCAGGCCAGGTCGGCGGCCTGGAGGAGGTCGGCGTCCAGCAGTGAGTCGCCGGCCGCGTGGACGCGTTCCGTACCGGCCCTGCGGGCCACCTCCGCCACGGCGGCGCTCTTGGTCAGTGGGTGGGGCACCGCGTAGATCTTGCGGCCCTGGAGGGAGATGCCCCAGCCGTGCGGGCCCGCCCAGTCGGCCAGCTCCTTGACCCAGGTGTCGGGCAGCAGGGCGCGCTCGACCACGAGGTAGGCGAACAGGTCGTCGGCGACCCTCTCCCTGAGCAGCCATTCGGGCCGTGCCTGCCGCAGCATGTGCGCGCGGACCTGCGCTAGCGGCGCGCAGGCGGCCAGCTGTGCGTGCACGTGGGCGCGCCAGTCGGGGTCGCTGTGGCCGTCGATCAGGAGCCGGCCTCCGTTGGAGCAGACGGCGAAGCGGGGCGGCGGTCCTGGCAGCCGGATGCGGCGGTACTGCTCGGGCGTACGCGTGGTGGCGGGCACGAAGACGGTGCGGGAGGTGAGGTCCTCCAGCAGTGCGGCCGCTTCCTCGGTCATGTAGGAGAGCGGCTTGTGCTCGTACGTCTCGACGCACAGCAGGCGGGGCGCTCGGGGGTCGGGCATGGTCAACTCCAGCGCGGGGGCGGAGTAGATCAGGGTGCGGTCGAGGTCGCTGGCGAGGAGCACCCGGCCTGGCGTCACCTGGCGGCCTTTCCGTCGGCGCCGGTGGCACCGCGCGTGTAGCGGGGGTGGATGATCCCGACGCAGGTGTAGGGCAGGTCGTCGGTCTCCTCGACGGGGACACCGCGCTGCTGGGCCAGGAGCCGTACGTGGTCGAGGTCGGCGCCGGCGCCGCGGCGGGCCAGTACGCGCCAGGGGACGCGGCGCAGCAGTACGCGTGTGGTCTCTCCGACGCCCGGTTTGATCAGGTTCACGTCGCCGATGCCGTAGTCCTCGCTGATGTGCTCGACGGCGCGCCAGCCGTCCCAGGTGGGGGTGCGGTCGGCGGCGGCGAGGGCCGCCACGTCCCGCAGCACGCCCTCCCGGACGTCGGGGAAGCGCTCGGCGACGGTGTCCACGAACAGCTGTGAGAGGTCGCTCGCAGCCAGCTCACGGTAGAACTTGGCGCCGTGGAAGTCGTGCGGGCCCACCAGGTCGGCGCGGAGCACGGTGCGGGATATCAGCCCCGAGACGGTCGAGTTGAGGCACGCCGAGGGGATCAGGAAGTCCTCGCGGGTGCCGTAGGTGCGCACACAGGAGCCGGGGTCGGCGAGGACGGCGGGCTCCGGGTTGAAGCGGGGGTGCGCGGCGAGCGCCTGGGCCAGCTCCCTGGTGATGGCGCCCTTGCCGGTCCAGCCGTCCACGAAGACGACGTCGGCCGGGTCGTGGTGGGCCGCCAGGTGGGCCAGCGCGCCGACGTCGATGCCGCGCCCGCGCACGATCGAGACGGCGTAGTGCGGCAGGTCCAGGCCGTGTGCGCGCTGTGCCCAGCGGCGCATCAGCACGCCGACGGGCGTGCCGGCGCGGGCCAGCGACACCAGAACGGGGCGGGGCCCGCGCTCGGCGAGCACCGTCTCGGTCACCGTGCCGACCGCGCGGGCCAGCCGCTCGGCCGAGGTCTCCAGCGCGCTGTGGAAGAGGCGCTGGTAGGCGGCGGAGGGCTGGTACTCGACGGGGAGCGACTCGGCGTAGTGGGCGCCGCCCGCCTGGATGGCCTCCTCGCGCTCCTCGGTGGGCGCCTCGAGATCGACGTCCGAGAGGTCGCGCAGCAGCCAGGCGACGTCTTCGGCTGCGTACGAGGAGAAGGCGGGCCCGTACAGCGGAGCGGGCGGGCGCTGCGGCTGCGGGGAGGGGGCGTGGGCGGGGACGACGGCCAGCAGCACGGTGGACGCGCATCCGGTGAGCTGGTCCAGCAGTCCGCCGGGCGCGTGCAGCGCGGGTGTGTCGCCCTCGCTGTCGACGACGGCGACGACGGCGTCGAAGCCCCCTCCCGCCACGTTGTAGGCGTACCGCTCCTGTGGTCCCGCGTGTGGGGGCGTGTCGTGCGCCGGGAAGCGCAGCGCCGTACGGATCGCGTAGCCGGGGTCGTCCACGGGCAGGACGGGCGAGCGGGTCGTGGTCGAGAAGCGGATCTCGGCGCGCCCCTCGGTGCGTTCCTCCACCGCGCGGGCGAGGAGCAGCGGCGTGTACATCAGCTCCTCGTTGCCGAGGAAGAGGACCCGGGCCGGTTTTCCGGCCGCCTCCGGGAGGGCGAGCGCGGAGCGTATCCGCTCCGCCATGGCGGGCAGCGCCGCCTCGAGCCGTGTCTGTGCGCGCGGGCCGAAGCCGTGGCGTCCGCCGTCCGGCAGCTGAGCGGGCCAGCCGAGCTCCACCCGCTGGGGCGTGCCCCTGGCCGGCGCCGTCGGCGCCGCGGGCGCTGCGCCGTGGGCCTCGACCAGTGCGCGGCCACGCGCCAGCACGTCGTCGGGGAGTTCGACCCGGCCCGAGGCGAGGGCCACCACGTCGACGCGGGCCCCCAGGTCGGCGGCGCACTTGTCCAGCGCGGCCACGTCCGCCTCGGCACGGGTGTCGACCAGGGCGGCGACGACGTACCGGGCGCGCGGTGCCGCGGCGTGCAGCGCCGCGATGGTGTTGCGCACCGTCCTGCCGGTGGACAGCTCGTCGTCGACCAGGACCAGCGGGCCGCCCGTGCGCAGCTGCTCGGGATCCTCGGGAAGCAGCAGGTGGGAGGTGGCGTGGCTGTGCTCCTCCTCGAAGCCGCCGAACCGCTCCACCCCCTCGACAGCGCGCCGGGTGGAGTGCAGGGCGCCCACGCGGCTGCCCATGGCGTGCGCGACGGTCAGTCCGAGCCCGGTGGCCGTCTCCGCGAAGCCCAGCACGGCGGAGCGTGCGGCCTCGTCGGCACCGAGCAGCGCGCGCACCTGTGCGCCCAGGCGGCGTCCCGCTCCCAGGACCGCCGCCGGACTCTGCGGCACGTGCTTGCCCAGGACGGTGGAGACCAGCAGGTGCGCCCGCTTGGGGTTGCGGCGCAGGGCGAGGCCCAGCAGTCCCCGCAGCCCCTCGTCCAGGCGCACGCCCAGCCGTTCTGACACCCACTCGCCCGGCCAGGCAGCGGCTTCCGCGCCGCCCGCGGCCCTCTCGCTCCGTCCGCGCACGTCCGCGTCACCCGGTGCGTTTCCGTTCACTTGACTCCCGCCGCCAGCAGTTCGACGAAGCTCACGCCCTCGCGCGCCACGCCGAAGACCTCGCCGCGCAGCAGCGTGCGCTCGGCCCAGGCGCGGTGCGGCTTCACCTCGTTCATCTTGTTCGTGTACGCGGAGCGCAGCACTCCGCCTCCGCCGCGCTCGGGGCGCAGCACGTCGGTCGCGTCGCAGAACTCCTCGTGGCTGACGACCGACAGCGCGTGCACGGGAGCCACGTGCGAGGGGTGGATGCAGGTCTTGCCGAGCAGGCCGTTGGCGCGGTCGAGGGCGATCTCGCGCAGCAGCCCGTCCATGTCGTGCTCGATCAACGCCGTGCGGATCTCCTCGGCGCGACCGCTCCGGAACGGACTCTGCCGCAGCTGCGGCTTGAACATTCTCTCCTGTGGCCGGAAATACTCCCACACGGGCCCGGTGACGGTGAACCCGGTGCCGTCGGCTCGGCCCAGCACGTTCACCACGTCCCCGATGACCGAGGCGACGATCTGCACGTCGTAAGCGGTCATGTCGGGGGTGCGGCGCAGCCCGTAGGCGGAGCAGAAGTCGGTGACGCCCAGCCGCAGTGCCAGGATCCGCTCGCGGTACTTCTCCAGCATGCGCGCGATACCCGCCAGGGTCGCCGGACGGGTCTCCCTGTGCAGCAGCTGCGGCGACTCCAGGACGGGCATCGCGAACAGCCGCCGCCCGCACGACGCCTCGGCCTCGGTGAGCGCCTCGAGGAACACCATCGAGTGTTCCTCGGTGAACTTGGGCAGCACGAAACCCGACAGCAGCCGCACCGCGGGGCCCAGCCTGCGCACCAGCCCGGTGATCTGCTCCGCCGCCCGCACCCGCACGAACAGCAGCGGAAGCTCCTCGCCGCCCGGTGCCTCGGCCAGCGCCCCCAGCTGGCGCACCAGATTCTCCTCGGCCCACGGCACGTCGGCGTCGGCTATCGAGTCCTCCAGGCACAGCACCATCGAGACCACGCCCCGGGCTGCCTGTTTGCGCACGTCGTCGGCCAGCTCCTCGCGGGTGGCCGGGCTGTAGAGCGTCGCGCCGAGCGCCACCGCCAGGGTGCTCACGGGCGCGTCCGCCGTGAACTCCGCCGGTGGGCGGTGGAAGAGCGCCCCAAGACGCTCGGGCGTCAGGTGCCGGAAGTGCCGCATGAAGTCCCCGTCTCGCCGATCTCGCGTGCCGCGCGGCCGTCCGCAGCCGGCTCCGTGCGCTCCTCCCGCGGGGTGCCGCGGTGGCCGTACGGCTGCTCATCGTACGTACGAGGACCGCGGCGGAGTTCCCCGCTCCGCCCTTCACACCGCGGACACGTACGGGTGGCCGCCCCGCCCGGTGCCCGTCCCGCGTTGTCGCGGCCGTGTCCGCGGGGGCAGGATGAAGACATGACGCACGCGATGACGAAGGGTTCGAACATCCAGCTGGAGACCACGGCCGTGCGTGCCGTGCTCTGCTGGGCGCCCGGTACCGGCGTGCCCGACGTCGATGCCTCAGCGCTGCTGCTGGGCGCGGACGGCCGGGTCAGAACCGACGACGACTTCGTCTTCTACAACCAGCCCCGGCACCCCTCGGGGCTGGTACGGCACCTCGCCAAGAAGCGCGAGCCGGAGGGGCTGCGGGACACCGTCGAGGCGGACCTGGCGGCCCTGGACGAGACCGTGGACCGCGTACTGCTGGCCGCCTCGGCGGACGGCGGCACCTTCGCCGCCGTCCGCGAGCTGCGGCTGCTGCTGCACGACGCGGGAGCGCGGAACGGCACGGCGGACACCGCCAGCGGCACGGGAGGGAGCGCGCACATGAACGGCACGGCAGGGGCACAGCTGCTGGCACGCTTCGACATCGAACCGGAGACCGGCGCGGAGACGGCCATGGTCTGCGGCGAGCTGTACCGGCGCGGCGACGGATGGAAGTTCCGGGCCCTCGGACAGGGGTACGACACGGGGCTGATCGGCCTCGCCACTCAGTTCGGCATCTCCGTGGACGAGACGGACGGCGCCGAGGGGAACGCGCCGGGACAGGCCCGGCGCCCCGAGCGGGACCCCGACGCCACGGTCGCCCACGTACCGGGCCCCGACACCGTCGGCGCCGACGACTTCGCCCTGCGGCCGCCCGTCGGCACCGTCCCCCAGCCGCCGCCGGAACCGCACCCCGAGCCCTCACCGCACCCGGTGCCGCCCGAGCCGCAGCCCGAGCCGTCGCCCCGGCCCGAGCCCGGGCCACCGCCCGGACCTCCGGGACCCGGGCCCCGGCCCGAGCCGGTGCCGCCGGGACCGCCGCCGGGGCCCACCCCGGGCCCCGGTCCCGCGCCCGATCCTGGCCCGCCGCCGCAGCCGCCCTCCCCCGAACCGCCGCAGCCCACCCCGCAGCCGGACCCGGCGGGGGTGGCGGCGGGCGTCGCCACGGCGTCCCTGCCGCCGCAGGGAGCCCCGCCGTTCGGTCCGCAGGGTGCCCAGTCCATCCCGGCCCCGCCTGCCCACCAGCCCGCCTACGGCTACCCCCAGCCGCCCCAGCAGCCTCCGACGACCCAGCCTGCGTACGGTTACCCGCAGCCCACCTACGGTTACCCGCAGCCCGACCCGGCGTTCGCGCTGCCGCCCCAGGGGCCGCAGTTCCTCACCCAGCGCTGAGGGCTCCCCACACGCGGGTGCGCGTCCTCGCAGGGACCCGAGCATGAAGGGCCGAGGTCTCGGTCTTACCCGTGTCACCAGCGCGTGAGTGCGCCCCCAGCCCGCCCGTACCAGCACCAGGGCCCCGGCCAGTACCGGCCGGGGCCCTCACGCGTGTTCCGTACCGCCCGTGCCTCAGACCTTCTGCGTCTTGTAGCCCCGGCCCCACTGGAGACCCCAGCCGTAGAGCCGGTCCAGCTCGGCCTGGAAACCGTAGACGTAGCGCACCTCGCGCCGTACCCGCAGCTCTCCCTTGACGTTCTCCATCAGCAGCACGGCACACGAACGCGCCTGCGGCGCCCGCTCGTCCAGCCCGACCTCCACACGGGGGCCATTGCTCGGGAAGATCGAGACGATGGCGTGCGTACGGTCGAACGCCGGGGTGCCGTCGTAGATGTAGACGAAGAACAGCAGCCGCCTGATCTCGTCCTTGTGGTCGAGGTTGATGTAGATGGTCTCGCCCGACGGCGAGCCGAACCGGTCGTCACCGGTGAGCTTGACGTAGGGCGGCGCGTTCCAGTCCCCCAGGAAGTTGCCGAGCGGCTGGACGACGCCCTTGCTGCCGTCCACCAACTCGTACATGCACGCCAGGTCGAGGTCGACGTTGACGACCCCCTGCGTGTGCCCCTGCACGGCGTGCGGCCTCAGCGCCCGCAGGGGATGCCGCAGCGAGCCGCTGCTCCGTGAGCGCCCGTCCAGATCCGAACTGCGCATCCGCCACGACAGATTGACCCGCATGCTGCCGCTGTCCGCACCCTGCTTGGTCAGCGACAGCTCGGAGTGCCGTTTGGTCAGCTCCACCGCGTACGTCGAAGGACCGCCGACCGTGTCGAACTTCGGTCCGCGCCGGGACATGCCCACACCGCGCCGCCAGTTCTCCC
The DNA here is from genome assembly GCF_022699385.1 of Streptomyces tubbatahanensis. Taxonomy (NCBI): domain Bacteria; kingdom Bacillati; phylum Actinomycetota; class Actinomycetes; order Kitasatosporales; family Streptomycetaceae; genus Streptomyces; species Streptomyces tubbatahanensis. The sequence continues at coordinate 2,389,877 of NZ_CP093846.1, forward strand.
ACAGGGAGACCATCCCGCACCCCCAACTCCTGCTCGGAACGCCCACTCACGCCACGGGGCGGCTCCGGGGCGCCGCGGACCCGACAGGGTCCGCACCACCGCGAAGCCGCCCCGCTGGGAGCGTTCCTCGTTCTTCAGCCGGTCACACGCGCGAGGCCGCCTCGGATTGCTCGCTCTCGTCCCCGTCGCCGCCTTCTCCCCCAGCAGCCTCGATGGCACGGTTGCGCCGCACCGAGGACCAGAACGACAGGGCGATCAGTACGACACCGACCAGACCGGTGACCACCTCGTTGATCTGGAACTTGATCGTGACGAGCAGGATGACGGACAGGGCACCGATGGCGTAGTGCGCGCCGTGCTCCAGGTAGACGTAGTCGTCCAACGTCCCCTGGCGCACCAGATAGACCGTGAGCGACCTGACGTACATCGCGCCGATGCCCAGACCGAGCGCCATCCAGAAGATGTGGTTGGTGATCGCGAAGGCGCCGATGACCCCGTCGAAGGAGAACGAGGCGTCCAGCACCTCCAGGTAGAGGAACATGAAGAAGGCGGCCTTGCCCGCCAGCCCGACGGCCGTCGGCTTCTTCCCCGCGCGCTTGGCCGCTTCCTCCTCTTCCTGCTCGCGCTCCTCTTCCTCCTCCAGCTTGTCCTCGAAGTGCCCGGAGAGGCCGCCGACGATCAGATACGTGATCAAGCCCGCGATACCGGCGAGCAGCACCGTGCCGGACTTGTCGGCGTGCGCGCCGGCGTGCTGGTGGGCTGCGGTGGCCAGAGTGGTGGCGGCCACCAGCAGCGCGATCAGCGCGATGCAGACGGAGAGGCCGTTGACCTTACCGAGCCGCGAGAGCGGACGCTCCAGCCAGCTGATCCACGTGTGTTCCCGCTCGTCGAAGATGAAGTCCAGGAAGATCATCAGCAGGAACATCCCGCCGAACGCGGCGATGGCCGGATGCGCGTCCGTGACCAGCTGCTCATAGCGGTCCGGATTGTCGAGCGCGACCTGCACGGCCTCGATCGGGCCTACCTGGGCGGTGATCGCGACGATAATGACCGGAAAGACCAGCCGCATGCCGAATACCGCGATAAGAATGCCGATCGTGAGGAAGATCTTCTGCCAGAAGGCGTTCATCTTCTTCAGCACGCCGGCGTTGACGACCGCGTTGTCGAACGACAGCGAGATCTCCAGGATGGACAGGATCGCCACGAGGGCGAACGCCTCCCACCCCCAGAAGAACGCCGCTGCGGCAAGTCCGACGGCTGTCACGCCGAAGGACCAGCCAAAGGTTTTCAGGAGCACTGGCTTCCCAATCCGGTATCCGGTCTACGTGTGTTCACAAAACGCCATGACGGCCGAGCCGGCCGTGACGACAAAAGCGCCCGAAGACGACAGAGATGTCGAAAACGACCAAGGCATCGAAGACGACCAAGGCGTCGAAGACATCAGTGGCCCTCAGGCGACATTGACGCCGAAGTCTAGAGCGATGCCCCGCAGCCCTGAGGCGTAACCCTGGCCGACTGCACGGAATTTCCACTCCCCGTTATAGCGATAGAGCTCCCCGAAGATCATCGCCGTCTCCGAGGACGCGTCCTCCGTCAGGTCGTAACGGGCCAGCTCCACACCGTCAGCCTGATTGACGACCCGGATGTAGGCGTCGGTGACCTGCCCGAAGGTCTGGTGGCGGTTCTCCGCGTCATAGATCGAGACGGGGAAGACCACCTTGTCGACCTGGGCGGGGACCAGCGACAGGTCCACCAGGACCGTCTCGTCGTCCCCACCGCCCGTGCCACCGACCAGCTCGTCGCCGGTGTGCTCCACAGAGCCCTCGGGGCTCTTGAGGTTGTTGTAGAAGATGAAGTACTCGTCACCCATGACCCGGCCGCCCGAGCACAACAGCGCACTGGCGTCGAGGTCGAAATCAGCACCCGTCGTGGAACGGGCCTTCCAGCCGAGACCGATCTGGACCTGGGTCAGATTCGGTGCGGCCTTCGAGAGGGAGACGTTTCCCCCCTTGGCGAGCGTCACGCTCATGTTCGATGTTCCTCTCCCCGGCTCTTCCGGCTAGCCCCGGCTCTCCCGTTCCCGGCCCACGGCCGGCTTTCTCGTTCCCGGCCCACGGCCGGCTTTCTCGTTTCCGGCCCACGGCCGGCTCTTCCGTCTCCCGGCCCGACGGCCGGCCTTCTCCGCCTCCCGACCCACAGCCCGAGCGGCGTGCGCGTCTGTGGGCCCACACTCGTTGCGGCGCTTTGCGTCTGGCGGCCACTTCGGTCCACTCCGGTCCGCGTGCGGCCGGAGCGGTGCCCCGTGGTGCCCCGCGATGCCCCGCGGTGCCCTCAGTGTGTCCGTACCAGCGGGCGCCGCACACCTCCCGGTTACGGAAGCCTGCGGCGCCCGTGGCTGCCGGTCCCTGGCAGCGCGCCCCGCCGGCCCGACACTCGGGCCGGCGGGGCGCGAGGTACCCGCCCTGGGTTCCTCAGACGTTCACGCCGAAGTCCTGCGCGATACCGCGCAGGCCCGAGGCGTAGCCCTGGCCGATAGCGCGGAACTTCCACTCGGCACCGTGCCGGTAGAGCTCCCCGAAGACCATGGCCGTCTCGGTCGACGCGTCCTCGCTGAGGTCGTAGCGCGCCAGCTCGTTGTTGTCCGCCTGGTTGACGACGCGGATGTAGGCGTTGCGCACCTGGCCGAAGCTCTGCTGACGGCTCTCCGCCTCGTAGATCGAGACGGGAAAGACGATCTTGTCGACGTCGGCAGGCACTCCCGCGAGGTTCACCTTGATGACCTCGTCGTCGCCTTCGCCCTCACCGGTGAGGTTGTCACCGGTGTGCTCGACCGAGCCGTCGGGGCTCTTGAGGTTGTTGAAGAACACGAAGTTCTGGTCGTTGCCGACCTTGCCCTCCGGATTCGTCAGCAGGGCGCTCGCGTCGAGGTCGAAATCGGCGCCGGTGGTCGTGCGCGCGTCCCATCCCAGACCGACGATGACCGCCGTCAGGTTCGGGGCCTCCTTGGTCAGCGAGACGTTGCCGCCCTTGCTGAGGCTGACTCCCACGAGTCCTCCTGGTCAGTTGTTCGTGAGGAGCACTGCGTGCCCCCGTTTTCGGATGCCGTCAGATCAACGATTCGATCCTAGTGAGCGGTTCCCCGGGACACAGCCCTCTTACCGAGCTGATCCGGGTTGCACCGGGCGTCACCGGGGGCGCCCGGAAGCGCCGTCCCGGCGCGGCGAGACGGCGGTGGCGTGCGGTGACGCACGTACTCAGAGGCTCTCGAGAGCCTTGACGTAGTCGTTGAGGTCCCGCGCGTCGGGCAGACCGTTCACCACGGTCCAGCGGACGACGCCCTCCTTGTCGATGACGAAAGTGCCACGCACCGCGCAGCCCTTCTCCTCGTCGAAGACGCCATAGGCGCGCGAGGCCTCACCGTGCGGCCAGAAGTCGGACAGCAGCGGGTACTCCAGACCCTCCTGCTCCGCGAAGACACGCAGCGCGAAGGGCGAGTCGTTGGAGACCGCGAGCAGCTGCACCTCGTCGTTGACGAACTGCGGCAGCTCGTCCCGCAGGGCGCACAGCTCACCAGTGCACACCCCGGTGAAGGCGAAGGGGTAGAAGAGCAGGACGACGTTCTTCTTGCCCTGGAAGTCCGAGAGCCGCACGGCCTGGCCGTGCTGGTCCTTGAGCTCGATGTCGGGGGCCTTGGTGCCGGCCTCGATCGCCATTGGCACATTCCCTTCGGTGGACGGGACAAAGTTGCCCCCACCCTATGCACCAGCCCCTGACCGCCGGGCGGCGGTCAGGGGGGACGGAGGGGCGGCAGCCCCGGTCCCCCCCCCGGCTGCCACCCCGGGTGCGGCCTAGCTGCCGCGGCGGGCCCCCTGGCTCGCGGCCAGGGGCCCGCCGCCGCCTGGGGCAGGGCCTGTGGCTTGCCGCCAGGTGGCCGCCCGGGACGTGGCCAGGTGGCCGCCCGACTGCCATCCGGGGCGAGACCTGGTCGCCGCCCGGGGGCCCATTGCCACCTGGGGCGCGGCATGGCTCGCCACCCGGGACGGGACCTGACTCGCCGGCCCACCCGAAGCGCGGCCCGGTGGCCGCCCAGCTGCCATCCGGGGCGAGACCTGGTCGCCGCCCGAGGACCCGCTACCACCTGGGGCGCGGCATGACTTACCACCCGGGACGGGGCCTGACTCGCCGGCCCACCCGAAGCGCGGCCAGGTGGCCGCCCGGGGCGCGGCCAGGTGGCCGCCCGAGGCTGGACCCGGCTGCCACCCGAGGCGCGGCGCGGCCCGGTGGCCGCCCGGGACGTCAGCTGGCTGCCACCCGGGGCACGGGCCTGGCTGCCGCGCGAGGTGGACCCGGCTGCCACCCGGGGCGTGGTCTGGCTGCGCCCGGGGCGGGGCCTGGCTTGTCGTCCGGGACGCGGCCCGGTTGCCGTCCGGGCGCGGTCAGGGTCGATGTCGGGAATCAGGCGCTGCGGAGCAAGCACCGGGCTAGCGGGGGGAGACCGCGCACCACAGGGAACAGAGAGATCGGTGCCGGAGCCACACGCCGCAGGTTCGCAGTCGGGGCGGGAAGTCGCAGCCTCGGGGCGGTCGGGTGCTCGACGGCGGAGCCTCGGTGAGGAGACAGCTCTGAGCCAGCGCTCCGGCCCGAGCCGGTGCTCACACCGAGCAGGTGCCCGCGCCGAGCGCGCTCGCGAAGTGGGGTCCGGGGCTGGTCAGCACCGCCCCGGTCGGCGCGGCCAGGCGTCCGGGGCACTCGTGCGGGGGCACGGGCGCTGCCGGGTCGGTCCGTGCCTCGTTCGAGTCACGGGGCGCCCGCTCGCAGGGGCGCGCTCAACCACGACGCGGACGGCCGGCGCGAGGCCGCCGCCTCAGCCTTCCGGAGGCGTCACCGCAGCCGCCGGGCGGCGACTCGGGCCGGATCGGCTCAAGATCCAGTGCCGGGCCTCTCAGGGACAGGGGCTCCGGGAGCGAAGCACCGCGACGTCTCGATCACCACGTGCTGTCCGGACGTGGACGCCCGGTGGCCCGGGCTACCGGGGCCGACGGGCGCGGAGGGCCCGCCCCAAGGCGCCGAGGTCCGTGGCGCTCGGGGCACACGTCGGGCCCCGGTGCGGCGCGGAGGGATCCGAGTCGCACCGGGGCCGGCTCGCATGCACGGACATGCACAGGGCGGGGTGCCCGCGGCGACGGGGGCGCTGTCGCGCCGTCGCTCAGCGCTTGTTCGGAGCGCCCTTCGGGGTGACCAGGCGGCTGCCCGTCCAGTCCTTCGCCGCGTTGAAGCTCTTGGTCTGGGACAGGCCCGCGGTCTTGGACGCCTCGCCGATCTCACTGGGCTCGACGTAGCCCTCGCGCCCCGTCTTCGGGGTCAGCAGCCAGACGGGTGCGCCTTCGTCGATCATCGTGATCGCGTCCACCAGCGCGTCCGTCAGATCACCGTCCTCGTCGCGGAACCACAGCACCACGGCGTCGGCCACATCGTCGTACTCCTCGTCGACCAGCTCCGTGCCGGTGCTCTCCTCGATGGACTCGCGGAGCTCCTGGTCGACGTCGTCGTCGTAGCCGATCTCCTGGACCACCTGTCCGGGCTGGAAACCCAGCCTTGCGGCGGGGTTGGTCCGCTCCTCCGCGTGGTCCGCGGTCGCGCTCACGGATTGCCTCCAGTCATGTCTTGCGAATATGGGGTTGAGCCTCGCGCGTACGCGAAGCATGGGCCGTAGTCCACACGGGCGGGCCGGATCACGCAAGTACCCGGCCGTCGATCCCGCACAAACGTTGACGTGTCATCCCACAATGCCTGATCGAGAGTGGTTCGGGCCACATTGCGATCGCCGCGATCCGCCAGGTTTGCCCCGGCTGTGCCGGGGGAGCCGTAGGGGTGCACCCGGGGCCGAACGGACGTTTGGGGTGGTCGGAGCGGAGAGCGGGCCCGCATCCCCGATGGGCTTAAGGTGGCGGTTTGACCGCCTCGTCGCCCGAGCGCGACCCGGCTGCCGGCCCGTCTCAGGATCCGCCGGGTTACCTCTCGGTACAGATGACGTCACAGCACCAGCGGTACACGATGGAGGCGGCGCGAGGCCCCCTCCGGCAGGAAGGCACGGCGTGCGCCGCCGCCCGGCTCGCAGAGCACCACACGACCGATACAGCGAAGGAACAGCGTGGCTTCCGGATCCGATCGCAACCCGATCATCATTGGCGGCCTTCCCAGCCAGGTCCCGGATTTCGATCCCGAAGAAACCCAGGAATGGCTCGACTCGCTCGACGCCGCCGTCGACGAGCGAGGCCGGGAACGCGCCCGCTACCTCATGCTCCGGCTCATCGAACGCGCCCGCGAGAAGCGCGTGGCCGTTCCGGAGATGCGCAGCACGGACTACGTCAACACCATCGCGACCAAGGACGAGCCGTTCTTCCCCGGCAACGAGGAGATCGAGCGGAAGGTCCTGAACGCGACCCGCTGGAACGCGGCCGTGATGGTCTCCCGCGCCCAGCGCCCCGGTATCGGGGTGGGCGGGCACATCGCCACCTTCGCCTCTTCCGCCTCCCTGTACGACGTGGGCTTCAACCACTTCTTCCGGGGCAAGGACGAGGGCGACGGCGGCGACCAGGTCTTCTTCCAGGGGCACGCCTCCCCCGGCATCTACGCCCGCGCCTATCTGCTCGACCGGCTCTCCGAGGCGCAGCTCGACGGGTTCCGGCAGGAGAAGAGCAAGGCGCCCCACGGCCTCTCCAGCTATCCGCACCCGCGGTTGATGCCGGACTTCTGGGAGTTCCCCACCGTCTCCATGGGCCTCGGCCCGATCGGGGCGATCCACCAGGCGCGGATGAACCGCTACATGGAGGCTCGGGGAATCGCCGACACCTCCACGTCGCGGGTGTGGGCCTTCCTCGGGGACGGCGAGATGGACGAGCCCGAGTCCCTCGGACAGCTGTCCCTGGCGGCTCGCGAGGGACTGGACAACCTCACCTTCGTCATCAACTGCAATCTCCAGCGCCTCGACGGGCCGGTGCGCGGCAACGGCAAGGTGATCCAGGAGCTGGAGTCCTACTTCCGGGGCGCCGGCTGGAACGTGATCAAGCTGGTGTGGGACCGCTCCTGGGACCCGCTGCTGGCGCAGGACCGGGACGGTGTGCTGGTCAACAAGCTGAACACCACGCCGGACGGGCAGTTCCAGACCTACGCGACCGAGAGCGGCGCCTACATCCGCGAGCACTTCTTCGGCGGTGACCAGCGGCTGCGCTCGATGGCGGAGAACATGACCGACGACCAGCTGCTGCATCTCGGCCGCGGCGGACACGACCACCGCAAGGTCTATGCCGCCTACAAGGCCGCGGCCGAGCACAAGGGGCAGCCGACCGTCATCCTGGCGCAGACGATCAAGGGCTGGACGCTGGGCCCCAACTTCGAGGGCCGCAACGCCACGCACCAGATGAAGAAGCTGACGGCCGACGACCTCAAGCACTTCCGCGACCGGCTGCACCTGCCGATCCCGGACAAGGAGCTGGAGTCGGGGGCGCCGCCCTACTACCACCCGGGCCGGGACTCGGAGGAGATCCAGTACATGCACGACCGCCGCCAGGAGTGCGGCGGCTACGTGCCGACACGGATCAACAGGGCCAAGCCGCTCCAGCTTCCGGACGAGAAGGCCTACGCCGCGCTGAAGAAGGGATCCGGGCAGCAGGAGATCGCCACGACCATGGCGTTCGTACGGCTGTTGAAGGACCTCATGCGGGACAAGGAGGTCGGCAGGCGCTTCGTGCCGATCGCGCCCGACGAGTACCGCACCTTCGGGATGGACTCCTTCTTCCCCTCGGCGAAGATCTACAACCCGCTCGGGCAGCTGTACGAGTCCGTGGACCGCGAGCTGCTGCTCGCCTACAAGGAGTCGCCCACCGGGCAGATGCTGCACGACGGCATCTCCGAGGCGGGCTGCATCGCCGCGGCCATCGCCGCCGGGTCGGCCTATGCCACCCACGGCGAGCCGCTGATTCCGATCTACGTCTTCTACTCGATGTTCGGTTTCCAGCGGACCGGCGACCAGTTCTGGCAGATGGGCGACCAGCTGGCACGCGGTTTCGTGCTGGGTGCCACCGCCGGGCGCACCACGCTGACCGGCGAGGGTCTGCAGCACGCCGACGGCCACTCGCAGCTGCTCGCCTCCACGAACCCGGCCGTCGTCGCCTACGATCCGGCGTTCGGTTTCGAGATCTCCCACATCGTCCAGGACGGGCTCCGGCGGATGTACGGCTCCAGCGAGGAGCACCCGCAGGGTGAGGACGTCTTCTACTACCTCACCGTCTACAACGAGCCCATCCGGCAGCCGGCCGAGCCCGAGAACGTGGACGCCGAGGGCATCCTCAAGGGCCTCTACCGCTACCGGGCGGGCGAGCGGGGGACCCACTCCGCGCAGATCCTCGCCTCCGGGGTGGCGCTGCCCTGGGCGCTGGAGGCGCAGCGCCTCCTCGCCGACGAGTGGGACGTGAAGGCCGACGTGTGGTCGGCGACCTCCTGGAACGAGCTGCGGCGCGAGGCCGTGGCGGTCGAGGAGCACAACCTGCTGAACCCGGAGGAGGAGCAGCGCGTCCCCTACGTCACGCGCAAGCTCCAGGGGGCGGAAGGCCCCAAGGTGGCGGTCTCCGACTGGATGCGGGCCGTGCCCGACCAGATCGCCCGCTGGGTGCCGGGCACCTACCAGTCGCTGGGAGCGGACGGCTTCGGCTTCGCCGACACCCGTGGCGCCGCCCGGCGCTTCTTCCACATCGACGCTCAGTCGATCGTGCTCGGCGTGCTGACCGAACTGGCCAGGGAGGGAAAGGTGGACCGCTCCGCCCTCAAGCAGGCGATCGACCGCTACGACCTGCTCGAGGTGGCGTCGGCCGACCCGGGCACCGCGGGCGGCGACGCCTGAGTCCGCCGCGCGGTGCGGGAAGCCGGCCGGCTTCCCGCACCGGCCTGGCGGCCGGGCGCGCTCCCGTGCTGGATCACACCCGGCCGCTCGGCCAGGCGCCGCGCCGAGTGCCACGGCGGCAGCCCTGCGCGCGGTGCGCATCTCAGTGCTCCCACACCTTGAACGCGCGAGCCTTGTAGGGCAGCTCGGGCGTCCAGGAGCCGGACGGGTAGGTGTCGAACTCCGCCGTCTCCGCGCACTCCTCGCTCTGGTAAAGCGTGACGGGGCGGCCTGTGCGGTTGGCCGCCGACTCGACGGCGGCCCCGTCCGGCACCGGCGTGCAGCTCTCGATGTCGATCCCGCGCAGCTCGTAGGTCCGCGGCTTGCCCTTGAACCGGGCCTGCTTCCACAGGCACAGCTCTCCCGTCCCGCACTTGCCCAGCTCGGGCCCCGCGCCCGCCCGGGCCGGTGCCGCGGCCTGCCGCGCCCCGGCCTGCTCAGCGGCGGCCGTCTCGGCACCGACCGGCTGTGCCGCGACCGCGAGCGCGGCCGTGGCGAGCGCGGCCACCGCCGCGGCTCCCGCCCCGACCCTGGCGCTGCGGCCCCCTCCGCGCGGGCTCCGCGGGCCACCCTGGGCTCGCAGGTCACTCACGCCTCGCGTACTGCGCATGCCTCGCATGCTGATCACTCCCCCCGCTCAGGGCCGGGCACTCGATCGCCCGGCGCCTGACCAGCATCTCCGTGCCGGGAGGAGCCCGCCAAGAGCAAACGGCCCGGTTCACCGGGACAGGTGGCGGAGTTATCCACAACTTGCGAGTTATCCACCGTCCCGGTGCCACCGGGCCGCCCTGACCAGGGCGCGCACCGCGATGTCGGGTGCGCGCCATGACCTCGGGTGCGCACCATGACGTCGCATGCGCGCCATGACCTCGGACGCGCGTCATGACCTCGGACGCGCGCCACCGCGCCGGGTCCATGCGGCGGCGCCGTACCGCGCCGCCGCCCCGTACCGCGTCAGATGTGGACCGAAGGCCCCGCGTCGTTCGTGCCCCGGCTGGTGAAGACGGCGACGCCCGCGGCGAGCACCGCGACGATGCCGGCGCAGACGAAGGCCAGGCCCATGCCGGAGATGAACGAGTCGTGCACCACGCGCTCGATCGCGTCGGCCACCTGCGCCGGGGTGCCCTTGGGCGCGGGCGGGGCCATGCCCACCTCGGCGGCCTTCTTGAGCGCCGCCTCCTTCTGCTCGGGCAGCGGCGGCAGCTTGGCCTCGGCCCACTTCTGCGGCAGTTCGCTGCCGACACGGGAGGCCATCACGGCGCCGAGCACGGCCGTACCCAGGCTGCCGCCGACCTGCATGGCGGCCTGCTGGAGACCGCCGGCGACACCCGCGTGCTGCAGCGGCGCGTTCCCCACGATCACCTCGGTGGCGCCGACCATGACGGGGGCGAGCCCCAGGCCCAGGAGCGCGAACCAGACGGCGGTGATGCCCATGCCGCTGTCGGCGTTCAGCGAGGAGAGGCCGAACATGGCGATGGCCGTGAGCACCATGGCGGCGACCAGCGGGATGCGCGGCCCCACTTTGGTGATGACCGTTCCGGCCAGGGGCGAGGCGACGATCATCATGGCCGTCAGCGGCAGCAGCCGCAGCCCGCTGTCCACCGGGGAGAGGCCGTTGACGTTCTGCAGGTAGAACGTGACGAAGAAGAGGCCGCCCATGAAGCCGAAGGCCATGAGCACCATCAGGACCGTGCCGGCGGTCAGCGGGATCGAGCGGAACATGCTCATGGGCAGCAGCGGTTCCTTGGCCCGGGTCTCCCAGAAGCCGAAGGCGGCGAAGGCCAGCACGGAGACGGCCAGGAAGCCGATCGTCTTGGGGTCGCCCCAGTGCCATTCGGGGGCCTTGATGATGGCCCACACGAGGCAGAACATCGCCACGGAGAGCAGCACGACGCCCAGCAGGTCGAAGGAGCGTGGGGCGTTCTCCGAGCGCCGGTCGAGCAGCAGCACGAGGCCCATCACGAGGGCGAGGGCGCCGACGGGGACGTTGATGAAGAAGACGGATTCCCAGTTGACGTGCTCGACCAGGAGGCCGCCGACGATGGGTCCGGCGGCGGTGGAGGCACCGATGACCGCGCCCCAGATGCCGATGGCCGCGTTCAGCCGCTCGGCGGGGAAGGAGGCGCGCAGCAGTCCCAGGGCCGCGGGCATCAGCAGCGCCCCGAATATGCCCTGCAGCACACGGAAGGTGACCACGAGCGCGACGCTGCCCGAGACCCCGATGGCGGCGGAGGCGGCGGCGAAGCCGACGACACCGACGAGGAACGTCTGGCGGTGGCCGAAGCGGTCACCGAGCTTGCCTGCGGTGATCAGCGCGACGGCGAGTGCGAGCAGGTATCCGTTGGTGATCCACTGGACGTCGGAGAGCGAGGCGCCGAGGTCCTTTTGGATGGCGGGGTTGGCGATGGCGACGATGGTCCCGTCGAGGGCGACCATGGTGACGCCGAAGGCGACGGTGACGAGGGTCAGCCACGGGTGCCCGCGCATCCCCTTCCGGGTGCCCCCTTCTCCGCCTTCGAGGCCGGCTGGGTCCGGCGCGTCGGGCGCGACGGTGCTGGTCTGGGTGCTCATGAGCGCGAGCGTAATGACAGTCGCTGACAATTGACAAACGGAATTATTCGCCGGTAAATGTCAGTCAGCGCTCACGTATCGTGAGCGGACCGTTGGCGTCCGGCACGGGAGAGGAAGTCCGGTACGGGAAGGAAGTGACATTGACGGGCCTGCGTGAACGGAAGAAACAGCGCACAAGGGACGCTCTGGTCGTGGCGGCCCACGAGCTGTTCGTCACGCAGGGATACGACACCACCACCGTGGACCAGATCGCGGAGGCCGTCGACGTCTCCCAGCGCACCTTCTTCCGCTACTTCACGAACAAGGAAGAAGTCGCGCTGTTCGTGCAGGACATGGTAGAGGCCTGCTTCTACGAAGCCGTGTGCACGGAACCGCCCGGCACTCCGCCCCTGGAGTGCCTGCGCCGCACCCTCAACGACGTCTGGGACGAGGCCGGCCGCGCCGTCGAGGAGATCGTCCCGCTCGACCTGCACCTGAAGATGTGTCAGGTCGTTGAGACCACTCCCTCGCTGCTGGCCGCACACCTGCGGCACTCGCTGCTGATGGAGGAGAAACTCGTCCAGGAGATCGCCCGGCGCACCGGGGTGGACGCCGAGGTGGACCCCCGTCCGCGCGTTCTGGTGGCGGCGTTCTCCGGAGTGATGCGCACCGCGGCACGGCAGTGGGGCACGCGGGAGGGCGCCTCGCTGGAGACCGCCCGCGAGGTCACCCGCGACTACGTGGCGCAACTGGGCCCCGCGCTGACAGGCGACTGGGGCCGGGAACGCCGCCCGTAAACCGCCCGGACCAGGGTCCCGATTGCACAGGGTGAGCACTTCCCCGTACGGATGCGCCACCCTGACCCGAACGCCTTGTAGGAAACGTGAGATGACTCACGCGGGCCTCGTCCGTGCCGGGTCGGACATCGCGCATCTCCTAGGGTGTCGCCCCAGTGACTTACTTCTCCGCTCTAGGCAACCCGCTGTCCGGATCAGGCCTCCCCCCGTCGGGAGCCCCGGGCTCCACCGCCTGGCGCGCGCTGCTCGCCCTGGCCGTCGTCCTCGTGCTGCTGGCGACGACCGGCTGGACCGCTGTGCGCAAGCACCACGCGGACGCGGGGCCCCGCGCGGCGGCCCTGCTCGCCTGGGAGAAGGGCAGCCTCGCCGGGCGTCCGCTGCCCGACCCCGACGCGTCCGCAGGCCGCATCTCCCGCTACTTCGCGCGCCTCGACGCGGCGCAGCGGCGCACACTCGCCGAGCGCTATCCCCTGGTCGTCGGCAACCTCGCGGGCGCCCCCGTGAAGCTGCGCTACCGGGCCAACCACACCGCGCTCAGGCAGGCACGCGCCGTCGAGACCAGGCGGATGACGGACGAGCGGCTGACCGACGAGGGCCGCCAGGACGCGGGGCGCCGGATGCACCGCTTCACCTCGATGCTGGACGACGGGCGGCAGATCCTCGCCTTCGACCCGACGGGACGCGGTCGTGCCGCCGAGGTCTTCGGGGACCTGGCGCACGCCCAGCGCGTGTCCGTCGTCGTTCCCGGGGTCGACACCGAGCTGCTGACCTTCGAGAAGTCCGCGCGCGAGTACTCGGCACCCGCGGGGATGGCACGCGCGCTGCACAACCAGCAGCGGGACGAGGCGCCAGGGGTGCGCACCGCGACCATCGCGTGGGCCGACTACACCGCGCCCGTCGGGCTCGGTGTCGACGCGGCGTCCGGCGAGCTGGCCCAGGACGGTGCCGTACGGCTCAACCGCCTGGTGCGCACTCTGCCCGTCGCCTCGGACGAGGCCTCCCCGAAGGTCTCGCTCCTGTGCCACAGCTACGGCTCCGTGGTCTGCGGCCTGGCCGCGGACCGGCTGCCGCACAGCGTCACCGACATCGCCGTCGCGGGCAGTCCCGGCATGCGCGCGGACAGTGCCTCGGAACTCGGCACCGGCGCGCACGTGTGGGCGATGCGGGATCGCGACGACTGGATCGCGGACGTGCCGCACATGGATGTGGGCGGCCTGGGGCACGGCGCCGACCCGGTCGCGGACGGTTTCGGCGCGCGCCGTCTGTCGGCCGCGGGCGCCGTCGGGCACACCGGGTACTTCGTGCCGCACACCCGCAGCCTGCACAACCTCGCCGCGGTCGGTACCGGCTCGTACGAGGACGTGACGTGCGCCCCGTCCGACCCGGAGTGCTCCTTCGTGCCTGAGCCACACTGAGGTGTCCACGGATGCGGCGGCCCCGTCCGAGCGGGCGGACCCGGCGCCGCCCCGGGACGTGTCACCACCGCGACGGGGGCGCGGAGCAGGCCGAGACCAGCGGAAGGGGGACGCGCGGGCGACCGCCGCATACGATGACCCACATGGGTGACGTACTGGCTGGAATTCACTCCACCTGGGAGTTCGCAGCGGACTCCGTGCTCATCCGCTTCGAACGGGGGATTCGCACGCCCAAGCTCTTCCAGGTGCTGTCGGAGCGGCGTGTTCCGTACGAGGCGCTGAGCGCCGTCGAGCTGTCCCCGGGCAGCAAGCGCGGCACCGTCGTGCTGCGCGCCGTGCCCCGCCAGGGCGCCGATCCTCTGCTGGAGGCGGCCGCCGGGCAGCTCAAGGAGGGCAGCGACCCCTACCGCCTGGTGCTGCCCGCCGAGCGCGAGACCCTGGCCGACTACTACGCGACCGAGCTGCGCGCCGTGCTGCCCGAGGAGGCCGCCAAACCGGCCGAGCAGTATCTGGTCGCCGCACCGTCCGCGCCGCAGAGCTTCAAGGCCTACGACGGGAAGGCCTCATTCGACGGCAGCGTCGTCGCCTTCCGCTGGTTTTGGACAGGCGCCTCCACCGCCAAGTGGAAGGCGGGTGACCAGTTCTTCCCCGTAGAAGAGCTGGAGGGCATCGAGTGGCGCTCCCCCGAGGGCGCCGGCGGCCACCTGCGGCTGCGTGCGCGCGGCGCCGAGGTCCTCGTGGACGCCGACCACGACCCGGCCTCCGTGGTGTTCGGGCTCGGCTACGGGCCCGTCTACGAATCGCTGCCGTTCGCCGCCTCCGTCCTGGAGGCGGTACGCGCCGCCGATCCCGCACCGGAGAGCGTCTGCACGAGCACGCCGACGGTCACACGCCAGCGCTCCGACCCCGCAGACGTGGCGACACGCATCCGCCACCTCGGAGAACTGCACGACGCCGGGCTGCTGACCGACGAGGAGTTCACGGCCAAGAAGGCTCAGCTCCTGGCGGAGCTGTGAGCGGGCGCAACCTCGCGTCCTCCCTCACCGAAGGGCTGCGCGGCCTGGGCTCAGCGCTGGCCACCCCGGCGGCCTCCCGGGAACCGCTGCTGCGCCACGCGTCGTCGCGGTGGGTCAGGTCGCTGCCCTACGCGCTGGCGTTCGGCTTCGGCGCCGCCCTGCTCCCCTCCACCGCGCAGCTGCTGTCCACCGACTACGGGCTGCACGGCAGCTGGGCGGGCGCGCTCGGGGTGGCCCAGGTGGTGCCGCTGCTGCTCGCCGTGACCCGGCCGCTGCCCGCCTGGTGGCTCATCTTCACCGCCGACGTCCTCGGCGCACTGCTGCTGCTGGTCACGGACCACACCGCGGGCCGCCCCTGGCCATGGACGCCGATGGTCCTCGTGGGCTACCTGCTGCTGTGCCTGGCACTGGCGCTGCGGGAGAGCCGGCGCACCCTGCTGGCCGTCTGGCTGGTCACCGTCGTCGCCTCCCTCGCGCTCGGAATCGTCGCCCCCGAGCGCAGCGAGGGATCGAACGTGCTGCTGATCGTGCTCAGCGGCGCGACACTGCTGCTCGGCGCCACCCTGCGGGAGCGGGCCGAGGCCCAGCGGCGGCTCGCCGAGCAGGAGACCATCAGCGAGACCGAGCGCGCCCAGCGCACGCTCCTGGAGGAACGCACCCGCATCGCCCGCGAACTGCACGACGTCGTCGCCCACCACATGTCGGTCATCACCGTCCAGGCGGACAGCGCCCCCTACCGGATCGCGGGCCTGCCGCGGGAGGCGAGCGAGGAGTTCGGAGCCATCGCCGCGGCGGCGCGCGAGTCGCTGACCGAGATGCGGCGCCTGCTGGGTGTGCTGCGCAGCGAGAACGCACACTCGGAGCGCGCACCCCAGCCCGGCCTGGAACGGCTGGAACAGCTCGTGGAGGCCACGGTGCGAGCAGGCGTCCCCGCCGAACTGCACCTCGACCTGGCCGACGGACAGGACGGTGCGCCCGGTGGCGGCCCCGGCCCCGCGCAGACCGTCACGCTGTCGGCGTACCGCATCGTCCAGGAGGCGCTCGCGAACGTCGTGCGGCACGCGCCCGGGGCAGCCACCCGCATCTCGGTGACCGTCCGGGAAAGCGGGAGGAGCGGACGAGAAGGGAACGGCGGGGACGGCGGGGACGACAAGAGCGGCGCAAGGGAGAACAGAAGCGGCGCAAGGGAGAGCGGAAACGGCGAGCGTCCGGACGCGAAGGGCGCAAGGGAGGACGAAAGCAGCGGGCCGGAGGACCGGAACGGCGAGCCGGAGGACCGGAACGGCGAGCGGGACGACGAAAACCGCGGGCCGGAGGACGAGAACGGCGGCCGGGAGGCCTCGCTCTTCGTCCTCGTCGTCAACGGGCCCTCCCCCGCACCCGAGGGGCCGCCGCTGGAGACGTCCGGCACCGGGCACGGCCTCGTGGGCATGCGCGAACGGGTGCGGCTGGTGGGCGGGGCGCTGGAGGTCGGCCCGCTCCCGGACGGAGGTTTCCGTGTCGCGGCCCGGCTGCCGCTGCATCCGCCCGCCGGAACGCCGATGGAGCCGTCCGGCGTCCTCGGCGACGAGCGGCACCACGGCGCGAAGGACGCCCAGAAACGCGCCGCACTCTCATCCGCACCGCACACGAAGGACACTCCCCCGGCATGAACGGCACCGGCACGCCAGGATCCTCCCCGACGGACACGGTGACCCGCGTGGTCATCGTCGACGACCAGGCCATGGTGAGGGCGGGATTCGCCGCGCTGCTGGCCGCGCAGAGCGACATCGACGTCGTGGGCGAGGCGGCGGACGGCACAGCGGGCGTGGAGGTGTGCCGTACCGTCCATCCGGATGTGGTCCTGATGGACGTGCGGATGCCGCGGCTGAACGGCCTGGAGGCGGCGCGAGCGCTCCTCGAACCTCCCCGCGGCGTCGTCCACAGGCCCAGGGTTCTGATGCTGACCACGTTCGACGTGGACGACTACGTCTACGAGGCGCTGCGGCTGGGCGCGAGCGGCTTCCTCCTCAAGGACGCGCCGCCCGCCGACCTGATCGCCGCCGTACGGGTGGTGGCCGAGGGTGAGGCCCTGCTGGCGCCGTCGGTGACCCGGCGGCTGATCGCGGAGTTCGCCCGGCAGCGGCCGCCCTCCGTCACCCGCAAGGGCCGTTCCCCGGCGCCACAGCTGCGGCTAGGGGACCTCACCGAGCGGGAGACCGAGGTACTGGGGCTGCTGGCGCGCGGACAGTCCAACCAGGAGATCGCCGCCTCGCTCGTCCTGGCGGAACAGACGGTGAAAACTCACGTGAGCCGCATCTTCGCCAAGCTGGCCCTGCGCGACCGCGCCCAGGCGGTCATCTTCGCGTACGAGTCCGGTCTCGTGGCGCCCGGCGAGCAGTAGCCGGGCCGCCGCCCGGCACGGGCCCCGGGCACCACGCTCCGGGCACCACGCTCCGGGCTCCGGCGCCGACTCCGAGTGCCGGCTGCCTGAGGGGGACACGGAACGCCGGCCCCGGGCCCCGGAAGGAACTCGGGACGCCGGCCCCCGGAGGGAACACAGGGCACCGGGCGCGGCTCGGGTGTCCCCTACTCTCGTACCTCCCCCTACCCCCGTAGCACGCGCGGAGTTGGCTCTCCGGCGTGACGCCCCGGGCGCGAGCGGGCCCGCACCCTCTTCCTCTCTCCCGCCGACGCGTCTCCCGCCGACGAGACGGGCGGGAGACAGGAGGAGAGGGACCTGTCATGAAGCGCCGCCGCAAGCGTGCCCTGCTCGCCGCCCCGCTGGTCGCGGCGGTCTTCGCGGGAACGACGGGCGTCACGAGCGGTACGGAGCAGACCCCGGTCACCGGGCCGCCCCCCGGAGCCGCCGCCTGGCGCGCGGACCATTCGCTGGGGCGCACGCTGCCCGACCCCGCTACCGCGGGACCCGAACGGGTCGCCACGTTCTTCGCCGGGCTGGACGAGGAGGAGCGCGGGGCGCTGGTGCGGCGGCATCCGTTGACGGTGGGGAACCTGGACGGGGTCCCCCTGGGCATCCGGTACCAGGCGAACCGGGTGGCGCTCAAGAGGGAGCGGGCGCGGGCACGGGTGCTGGCCGATGCTCCCTCGGGGACGCGAGGCGACCACAGCCAGGCGCGCGAGAAGGCCGAACGGTACGGCGAACTCCTCGCGCCGGGGCGGCAGATCCTCGCCTTCGACCCGCGCGGGCGCGGGCAGGTCGCCGAGGTCTACGGAGATCTCGCGCACGCCGGGAGGACCGCGGTCGTGGTGCCGGGATCCGACATCGACCTGCACAACTTCGACGACGGCGGCGCCAACCGCTACGGCAGACCCGCAGGAATGGCCGCGTCCCTGCGGGCGGGGATGGCGCGGCGCGCGCCCGGCGCCCGCGTCGCGGTGGTCGCCTGGGTCGGTTACACGACCCCGGTCGGACTCGGTACGGACGCGGCGACCGGGCGGCTGGCCGAGGCGGGCGCGCCGCGCCTGACCCGTTTCCTGCACGGCCTGACCCGCACCGGGGTGACCCCGCCCGCCGTGCTGTGCCACAGCTACGGCTCCGTGGTCTGCGGGCGGGCCGCGCCCGGGCTGGGCAGCGAGGACGCCACGGGTCTGCTCGTCTTCGGGTCGCCGGGGATGCGCGCGGGATCGGTCTCCGCGCTGCGCACCCGTGTGCCGGTGTGGGCCGCGCGCGCTCCGGGGGACTGGATCGCGCGCGTGCCCCACGTGCGGTTCCTGGGCCTGGGGCACGGTGCCGACCCGACGGGCGCCGCTTTCGGCGCCCGTGTCGTGACAGCCGACGAGGCGGAAGGGCACAGCGACTATCTGCGTCCCGGCACCGACTCGCGCGCCAACTTCGCCGCCATCGCCGTGGGGGCGTATGACGCGGTGCGCTGCGCGCCGTCCTCGCGCCAGTGCGCCGACGCCCGTTAGCCCTTCTCGCGCCGGGCGCGGACTCCCGCCCCGGCTTCGGTCGCCCGGCCGGCTGTCCGCCGGGCTGCGGTCCTACCCGGGCACGGTGGTCCTGCCCGCCGGCACCTCGCTCGTCCGACCGGCCGACACCTGGCCCGTGGAGGCGTGGCCCGCACCCGAAGAGGCGTGGCCCGCGCTCGTGGCGGGCGGCGTCGCGGTCCCGCGCTCGGAGGTCTCGCGGGGGGACGGTTGCGCCGACACCGTGCGGGCCGCGGGCAGGCGGCCGGTCTTCCGGGAGTAGTGGTCGATCTTGTAGTCGAGCACGTCGAGGGTGTCGCGCAGTTCCGCGATCCTGGCCAGTACGCCCTCGCGCGTGTCCTCCAGGAGGGACTGGCGTTCCGCTACGGTCCGCTCGCCCTGGCGCACCAGCTCCGCGTAGCGCACCATGTCCGCGACCGTCATGCCGGTCAGCCGCAGTTTGCCGACCAGGTCCAGCCAGTCCAGGTCGCGGTCGGAGAAGCGGCGCTGCCCCGTGTGGGATCTGTCGACGTGCGGCATCAGGCCGATCCGCTCGTACCAGCGCAGGGTGTGCGCGCTCAGTCCGGTGAACGCCGCGACCTCGCTGATGGTGTACCTGTCGCTGCCGTCCGGCCGCGGGCGGCCCTCGTGCCGGGCGGCACACTGCGCGGGCGGTGCCGCTTCCGGACTCGTCCGTCTCTGCGTCTCGGTCACACTCACCAGTGAACGGTACGAAGTTGGAGTGCACTCCAGGCAAGAGCAAAGGGAGGCCAAAATCGGCGGCGGAGTGCTGCCGTTAGGCTCGTGAGCATGGAGAGCCTGCGGATGATCGAGACCTGGCCGGTGCCGAGCGCGGCGGCGGCCGTCGTACGGGCGGACGGCAGCGTGGCCGGGAGCCAAGGGCCCGCCGCGCAGCGTTTCGCTCTGGCCTCCGTCACCAAGCTGCTGTCCGCTTACGCCGTGCTGATGGCGCTGGAGGAGGGCGCCGTCGAGCTGGAGGAGCCGGCGGGGCCCGAGGGGGCGACGGTGCGGCACCTGCTGGCCCACACCTCGGGGCTCGCCTTCGACGAGCACCGCACGCAGGCCGATCCCGGCACCCGGCGGATCTACTCCAACGCGGGTTTCGAGGCGCTGGCCGCGCACGTGGCCGAGGCCACCGGGATCCCTTTTTCCGCGTACCTGCGGGAGGGGGTGCTGGAGCCGCTGGGCATGGCCTCCACCGAGCTGGACGGGTCGGCAGCCAAGGACGCCGTCTCCAGCTGCGCCGACCTGACGCGGTTCGCCGCCGAACTCCAGTCCCCCACGCTGCTGGACCCTTCGACGGTGCGGGAGGCGACCTCGGTGGTCTTCCCCGGTCTGAACGGTGTGCTGCCCGGGTACGGCAACCAGAAGCCGAACGACTGGGGGCTCGGATTCGAGATCCGTTCCGCCAAGTCGCCGCACTGGACGGGTGAGACGTCCTCGCCGCGCACGTTCGGGCACTTCGGGCAGTCCGGAACGTTCCTGTGGGTGGACCCGGAGGCGGGCGCCGCCTGTGTGGCGCTCACCGACCGGGCCTTCGGCCCGTGGGCGGTCGAGGCGTGGACGCCCTTCACGGACGCCGTCCTCGCCGAACTGCGCGGCTAGCGTCTGCGCCCGGTCTGGCACAAACCTCGCGCGGAGTTCAGCCGTAACGGGGCTCCGCGTGCATCTCCCACAGCAGCAGTTCGGCTCCGCCGCGGGCGCACAGCTCCCGCTCCCGCGGGTCGGTCAGCCGCGCCGCGTCGCCCTCGTGCAGCACCGTGTCGCCACCGTCGAGCAGCGCCTGGCCGCGGGCCACGTGCACGTAGCCGAAGGCCGCGTCCGGCACTGCCGTGCGCTCCCCGTCGGCCAGCCGCCGCACGTGCAGCACCGCTTCGGTGCGGGGCAGCGCGAAGGGGGTGTTGTCCGCGATGCCGCGCACGACCTCGTACTCGGGTTCGGTGCCGAAGGCGCCGGGCACCAGCCACATCTGTACGAACCGCAGGGGTCCGCTCCCGGCGTTGCGTTCGGTGTGCCTCACGCCGCTGCCCGCGCCGAGCCGTTGCACGTCCCCGGGGCGCACGACCGCGTCGCGCCCGGCCGAGTCGCGGTGTTCGAGCTCGCCTTGGAGGACCCAGGTGACGATCTCGATGTCCCGGTGCGGGTGCTGCGCGAATCCCGCGCCCGGCGCGAGGCGTTCCTCGTTGCAGGCCACGAGCAGTCCGAAGCCGACGTTGCCGGGGTCGTAGAACCCGGAGAAGGAGAAGGCGTGCCGGGTTTCGATCCCGGCCTCCGCCTCGCCGCCGCGGTACCGGTCAGCGGCCCGCCACACCACCTGTGCCATGCGCCCCACCGTAGTCCCGGACGCGGGGAGGGTGCGGCTGCCGTCCGCCCCCCGCAGCCGCGCGGCGCGCCCGGTAAGGCAGGCTTGTCCCGTGCCCGAAGCCACAGATCCACCCCAGCACCCGCATCTGGCGACCCTGCGCAGGCTGGAGCAGTCCTCCGGGAAGCTCGCCGCCGCCGCCATCGCGCGCATGGACGAGCAGTTGCCCTGGTACCGCGCGATGCCGCCGGAGAACCGCTCCTGGATCGGCCTGGTGGCGCAGGCGGGCATCGCGGCCTTCACCGAGTGGTTCCGGCATCCGGAGACCCCGCAGGCCATCAGCACCGACGTCTTCGGGACGGCGCCGCGCGAGCTGACGCGGGCGATCACGCTGCGGCAGACCGTGGAGATGGTGCGCACCACCATCGAGGTCGTCGAGGCGGCCATCGACGAGGTGGCCGCGCCCGGTGACGAGGCGGTGCTGCGCGAGGCGCTGCTGGTGTACGCCAGGGAGATCGCCTTCGCCACGGCGCAGGTGTACGCGCAGGCGGCGGAGGCGCGCGGCGCCTGGGACGCGCGCCTGGAGTCGCTGGTGGTCAACGCGGTGCTCTCCGGGGAGGCCGACGAGGGCGCCGTGTCGCGGGCTGCGGCGCTGGGCTGGAACTCGCCCGAGCACGTGGCCGTCGTGCTGGGAACGGCGCCCGACGGGGACAACGAGCTGACCGTCGAGGCGATCCGGCGGGCGTCCCGGCACGCCAAGCTCCAGGTGCTCACGGGGGTGCTCGGCAGCCGCCTGGTGGTGATCGCGGGCGGTTGCGACGATCCGCTCAAGGCCGCCAAGTCGCTGATCGGCCCGTTCGCGGCGGGGCCTGTGGTGGCAGGGCCCGTGGTGGGCGATCTGCTGGCGGCTCCCCGTTCCGCGCAGGCCGCGATGGCCGGGCTGAAAGCGTGTGCGGCCTGGCCTGACGCCCCCCGGCCCGTGCTGGCGGACGATCTGCTGCCGGAGCGCGCGATGGCCGGTGACCCGGTGGCGCGGCAGCTGCTGGTGGAGGAGATCTACAGGCCGCTGGAGGAGGCGGGATCGGCGCTGCTGGAGACGCTGAGCGTCTATCTGGAGCAGGCGAGTAGTCTGGAGGGTGCCGCGCGGATGTTGTTCGTGCACCCCAACACCGTCCGCTACCGGCTGCGACGTGTGACGGACGTCACCGGCTGGTCGCCGTCTGATGTGCGTTCCGCCTTCACGCTGCGTATCGCGTTGATCCTGGGGCGTCTCGCCGACTCCGGCGGCCAGCCGTAGGCTTGCGGGCACGTTTTGTGGAAGGCCCACAAAACCCCTCACCGTTCTTCGTCTCGGTCCCCACCGGTCGAGACGCCTGTTCACAGGAGAGAGTGAAAGAGTGCTCGTACTCGTCGCTCCCGGCCAAGGTGCCCAGAAGCCCGGCCTGCTGACCCCCTGGCTGGAACTGCCCGGCGCCGCCGACCGGCTCGCCCAGTGGTCCGCCGCCATCGATCTCGACCTGGTGCACTACGGCACCGAGGCCGACGCCGACGCGATCCGCGACACGGCCGTCGCCCAGCCGCTGTTGGTCGCCACCGCCCTGTTGTCGGCCTACGAACTGCTGGAAGGCGAGCCCACCGCGCAGGCGCCGGGCAAGGCCGCAGGCGTCGGCGCGTTCGCGGGGCACAGCGTGGGTGAACTGGCCGCCGCGGCGCTGGCCGGGGTTCTCACCCCCGTCGAGGCGCTGCGCGTCGTGCGGGCCCGCGGCACGGCGATGGCCGAGGCCGCCGCCGTGAGCGAGACCGGCATGTCGGCCGTACTGGGCGGCGACCCGGAGGCGGTCACCGCACACCTGGACAAGCTCGGGCTGACCCCCGCCAACAGGAACGGCGCGGGACAGATCGTCGCCGCCGGCACCGTCGAGCAGCTCGCCGCGCTGGCCGAGGACCGCCCGGAGGCGACGCGAGTGCGGCCGCTGCAGGTCGCCGGCGCCTTCCACACCGACCACATGGCGGGCGCCCTGCCCGCCGTGGAGGCGGCCGTCGCGGACGTCACGCCCGGCACCCCGCTGAGCCGCTACGTCTCCAACTTCGACGGCTCCGTCGTCACCAGCGGGCCCGAGGTCGTGCGCCGGCTCGTGCGCCAGGTCTCCGCGCCGGTGCGCTGGGACCTGTGCATGGACACCTTCCAGGAGCTGGGCGCCACGGCGCTGATCGAGCTGTGCCCCGGCGGCACCCTCACCGGACTGGCCAAGCGCGCCCTGCCGGACGTGGAGAGGCTGGCGCTCAAGTCGCCCGACGACCTCGCCGCGGCGCGGGACCTGCTCGCCGCCCACACCTGAGTCCGAGACCAAGGAGTCCCGAGAGCATGACCGCGAAGATCAAGCCCGCGCAGGGCTCCCCCTACGCGCGCATCCTCGGTGTCGGCGGATACCGTCCGACCCGCGTCGTGGAGAACGAGGAGATCCTCAAGCACATCGACTCCTCAGACGAGTGGATCCGCTCCCGCTCGGGCATCGCCACCCGGCACTGGGCAGGCCCCGACGAGACGGTCGCCGAGATGACCCTGGAGGCCGCGGGCAAGGCCGTCGCGGACGCGGGGATCACGGCCGCGCAGGTGGGCGCGGTCATCATCTCGACCGTCTCCCACTTCAAGCAGACCCCCGCCATCGCCACCGAGATCGCCGACCGGATGGGCGCGGGCAAGGCCGCCGCCTTCGACATCAACGCGGGCTGCGCGGGCTTCGGCTACGGCCTCACCCTCGCCAAGGGCCTGGTCGTCGAGGGCAGTGCCGAGTACGTGCTGGTGGTCGGTGCCGAGCGGCTCTCCGACCTGACGGACCTGACGGACCGCTCCACGGCCTTCCTGTTCGGGGACGGCGCCGGCGCGGTCATCGTCGGCCCCTCCGACGAGCCCGCCATCGGCCCCTCGGTATGGGGCTCGGAGGGCGACAAACGGGACGTCATCTCGCAGACCGTGCCGTGGGACGACTACCGGGTGGGTGACGTCTCCCAGTTGCCCGTCGACGAGAAGACCGGCGAGCTGAGGTTCCCCGCGCTGCGCCAGGAGGGCCAGACGGTCTTCCGCTGGGCGGTCTTCGAGATGGCCAAGGTCGCCCAGCAGGCACTGGACGCCGCCGGGATAGCGGCCGAAGACCTCGACGTCTTCATTCCGCACCAGGCGAACATGCGGATCATCGACTCGATGGTCAAGACTCTCAAGCTGCCCGAGCACGTCACGGTCGCCCGCGACGTGGAGACCACGGGCAACACCTCGGCCGCCTCCATCCCGCTGGCGATGGAGCGGCTCCTGGCGACGGGGAAGGCCAAGAGCGGCGACACCGCACTGGTCATCGGCTTCGGGGCGGGTCTCGTCTACGCAGCCACGGTCGTTACTCTCCCCTAGTCACCATCCGAGCAGCCCCGCACGACAGGGTCGGGCGCTGCGGACTCACCGCAGACACGAAGGAGCGCCGCAATGGCCACTCAGGAAGAGATCGTCTCGGGCCTCGCCGAGATCGTGAACGAGATCGCCGGTATCCCCGCCGAGGACGTCAAGCTGGAGAAGTCCTTCACCGACGACCTGGACGTGGACTCGCTGTCCATGGTCGAGGTGGTCGTGGCCGCCGAGGAGAAGTTCGGCGTGAAGATCCCGGACGACGACGTCAAGAACCTCAAGACCGTCGGCGACGCGACCGACTACATCCTCAAGCACCAGGACTGACCGACGCGGCAGCGCCCGCCCGTACGGCGGCGCTGCCCGACGCGGCAGAACTGGCAAGACCGTTGACGCGTTTGTCGCCACCCGGCTCCGGGTGGCTCAAACGAGTCACCCCTACCGTGGAGAGAAATCCAGTGAACGCGACCAAGACTTCCGTGGTCGTCACCGGTATCGGCGCAACCACACCGCTGGGTGGCGACAGCGCATCGACCTGGGAAGGACTCGTCGCCGGACGGTCCGGTGTCGCACGCCTCCAGGAGGAGTGGGCCGCCGACCTGCCCGTGCAGATCGCCGCCAGGGCCGCTGTCGAGCCGGGCGAAAGCATTCCCCGCCCCCAGGCGCGGAGGCTGGACCGCTCGGCGCAGTTCGCGCTGATCGCCGCCCGTCAGGCGTGGGCCGACGCCGGCTTCACCGCCCGGGCCGGCGAGGAGACGAGTGTGGACCCCGACCGGCTCGGAGCCGTCGTGGCGTCCGGCATCGGCGGGGTCACCACCCTGCTCGACCAGTACGACGTGCTCAGGGAGAAGGGCGTCCGCCGCGTCTCCCCGCACACCGTGCCGATGCTGATGCCCAACGGCCCCTCGGCCAACGTGGGCCTGGAGGTCAACGCGCGCGCCGGTGTCCACACACCGGTCAGCGCCTGCGCCTCGGGGTCCGAGGCCGTCGGCTACGCGATCGAGATGATCCGCAGCGGCCGGGCCGACATCGTGGTCGCGGGCGGCACCGAGGCGGCCATACACCCGCTGCCGGTCGCCGCGTTCGCCAACATGATGGCGATGTCCAAGAGCAACGACGACCCGCAGGGCGCCTCCCGCCCCTTCGACACGGACCGCAACGGTTTCGTGCTGGGCGAGGGCGCGGGCGTGATCGTCCTGGAGTCGGCCGAGCACGCGCGGCGCCGGGGCGCGAGGGTCTACGTCGAGGCCGTGGGCCAGGGCATCTCCGCCGACAGCCACGACATCGTGCAGCCGGAGCCCTCGGGCAACGGCATCGCGCACGCACTGGAGAACCTGATCTCCAGGAACGACATCGACCCGGCCGAGATCGTGCACATCAACGCGCACGCGACCTCCACCCCGGCGGGCGACCTGGCGGAGCTCAAGGCGCTGCGCAAGGTGTTCGGAGACGACATGGACCACATGGGCATCTCCGCGACCAAGTCGATGACCGGCCACCTGCTGGGCGGCGCGGGCGGTGTCGAGACGGTGGCCACGCTGCTGGCGCTGCACCACCGCACGGCCCCGCCCACGATCAACATCAAGAACCTGGACCCGGAGGCCGACGGCGACATCGTGCGTGACACCGCGCGCGAGCTGCCAGACAGCGGCAGGATCGCCGCGCTGAACAACTCCTTCGGCTTCGGCGGCCACAACGTGGTGCTGGCCTTCCGCACGGTCTGACGCACACCTCCTGCGACGGGTGGGGGCGGTCTCCGGTGAGACCGCCCCCACCCGTTCCACGTTCACGACACCCGTTCCGCGTTCACGACACCCGTTCCGCGTTCACGACACCCGTTCCGCGTTCACGACGCGCCGCGGGCGTCGCCCCTGCCGTGGTCGGAGGAGGTGAAGGACGCGAAGAACGAGGCGGCCGCGTCGTCCGCGCCGTGCCCCTGCGCCTCCGCCCTGCGCAGCCGCTCGGCGAGCGCCGGGGTCGCGTCCAGCCGCACGCCCGCCTTCTCGGCGGCACGGGAGATGAGGTCGGCGTCCTTGCGGGCCCCCGAGAGCGGGAAACTCGCCTCGTAGGCGCCCTCCAGGATCAGCCGGGCCTTCGCATGCAGGTACGGGACGTCCAGCGGGCCGCCCGCCACCGCGCCGAGTACGTCGCGCGGGTCCACGCCCAGCCCCTCGGCGAGCGCCAGCGTCTCGGCCGTGCCGTTGATGAGGGTGAGGACCCAGTTGTTGAGCACGAGCTTCAGCCGGCTCGCCGCCCCCGGCTCCTCCCCCAGCCACCGGGTACGGGCACCGATCGCGTCGAGGACCGGCGCGACCCTGGCCTCAAGAGCCGAAGGGCCGGAGACCAGCACGGTCAGCTCCCCCGCCTCGGCGGGCTCCCTGGTGCCGAGCACCGGCGCGTCCAGCAGCCGCAGCCCGTGCTCCTGGGCGAACTCGGCCAGCGGCACCAGCCCCTCCGGGCCGACCGTGCCCGCCTGGATCCACGGCGTTCCCTCGGCGGCGCCTGGCGCGGCGGCGCGCATGACCTCCAGCGCGGCGGGTCCGTCGGTCAGGACGGTCAGGACGGCGTCGGCACCCCGTACCGCCTCGGCCGCCTCATGCGCGACGGTGACCCCGTCGCCGGCCAGCGGCTCGGCCCGCCCCCTCGTACGGTTCCAGGCGCGGACCTGAAGCCCGGCGGCGGCCAGGTTGCGGGCCATGGCGGCGCCCATGATGCCGGTGCCGAGCACGGCGACCGAGGACAGTGGAGAAGTTTCGTCAGCCATGCGGGAACCGTAGAGGCTGCGCCGCGCGCCCGCCCCGGCGGCACGCACCCCACGACGGTCAGGCCGGCAGGCGAGCGTCACACAACGCGTGCGGTCACCGGCACAGCCACCCGAAGGGGTGAGGGCGCTCGGGGGAGTGCGGGGTCAGACGACCTGGTGCAGCCAGCGGACCGGGGCGCCTTCGCCGGCGTAGCGGAACGGCTCCAGTTCGTCGTCCCAGGGCTTGCCCAGCAGCTTGGCGATCTCGGCCGCCAGGTCGCTCTCGCCGCGTCCGGCGCGGGCGACGGCGGCGCGCAGCCGGTCCTCGGGGATGAGGATGTCACCGTGCATGCCGGTGACGGCGTGGAAGATGCCGAGTCCCGGCGTGGAGCTGTAGCGCTCGCCCTCCGCCGTGGGGCAGGGCTCGGAGGTCACCTCGAAGCGCAGCAGGTGCCAGCCGCGCAGCGCGGAGGCCAGCTTGGAGGCGGTGCCGGGATCGCCCTGCCAGGAGAACTCCGCGCGCCAGGTGCCGGGCGAGGCCGGCTGTCTGATCCAGTCGAGATTGACGCGGGCGCCCAGGACGCCCGCGACGGCCCACTCGACGTGCGGGCACAGGGCGCGGGGCGCCGAGTGGACGTACAGGACTCCACGTGTCGTCACCGGGACCTCCAGTGCGCTGCGAAGGTCGCCACCGGGCGGCCTCGATCATCTCTCGGTCACGCGCCGGAAGAGCGCCTGACATTTTGCACCACCGGTCACTTCCCTACCAGCTCCCGAGGTTACGAATAGTAAACACCACTGCGCCCAATTCTCCCCGAAAGGGACAGGTTATGACGCGAGGTAATATGTGTTCCGTCGCTGTGCCCGCGGTCGCTCCGGCTTCACCGGCTGCGGAACAAGCTACCGCGCGGCGGCGCACGGTAGGTGACGTACCGTCGGTAGGGCACCAGCGAAACAGGGGGTCGCATGCCGGACAGTCACGAGGCGGCGAACACGCGTCCCAGCCGGCCCGAACCTCCCCGCCCACGGCGCTCCCGCACCGCTGCCATCTGCGCTTTCGTCCTCGTCACCGTCGCCGGTCTCGTGCTGGCCGTGGCCTGCGGCGGCACCCCGGACGGAGGCGACCGGGACGGCGCACAGCGCGCCGACGGCTCCACGCGCCCCCCTGCCAAGCCCAGCCCGCGCCGCGTCTGGGACCGCTCGCCCGCCTCGCTGGCCGCCGTGGGGGACTCCATCACCCGCGGCTTCGACGCCTGCTCGCTGCTCTCCGACTGCACGCGGGTCTCCTGGGCCACCGGAGAGGCCGACGACGTCGACAGCCTCGCCCGGCGGCTGCTGAGCGACCCGAAGGGCAAGAGCTGGAACTACGCCGTCAGCGGCGCCGTCGTCGCCGACCTCCCGCAGCAGATGCGCAAGGCCGCCGCGAAGGAACCCGACATGGTGACGGTGATGAGCGGCGCCAACGACGCCTGCCGCCCCACCGTCGAGCAGATGACCGGCGTGGCCGACTTCCGCGCCGACTTCCGGGAGTCCCTGCACGTCCTGCGCTCGGCCTCACCCTCCACGCAGGTCTACGTCTCCAGCGTCCCCGACCTCAAGCGGCTGTGGCAGCAGGGCCGCACCAACCCCATAGGCCAGCGGGTGTGGGGGCTGGGCATCTGCCAGTCGATGCTCAAGGATCCGCAGTCGATGGAGGCGGCGGACAAGCAGCGGCGGCAGCGGGTCCACGACCGGGTCGTCGCCTACAACACCGTCCTCGAGCAGGAGTGCGCGAAGGACCTGCGCTGCCGCTACGACAACGGCGCCGTCTTCGACTACCGCTTCACCCCCGCCGAGCTGAGCGACTGGGACTGGTTCCACCCCAGCAAGGAGGGCCAGCGCAGCCTCGCCGAGCTCGCCTACGAGGAGATCACCGAGAAGCGCCCCACGGGCTGAGACGCGGTGCGCCCCACCGGATGACACCGGTGGGGCGCTGCTCGGACAGTCCGCCGTGCGGGCGGGGGACGCCACCCACGCTGCGGCGTCCCCGCCCCGGCGCCCGACGGGCGTTCCGGAGCCGGGCGAGCCGGGGCTCAGCCGACGTGGAGCGTGACCTCGATGTTGCCGCGGGTCGCGTTGGAGTACGGGCAGACCTGGTGGGCCTTGTCCAGCAGGTCCTTGGCCGTGGCCTCGTCCACGTTCGGGATGGTGGCCTTGAGCGCGACGGTGAGGCCGAAGCCGCCCTCGGGAAGGTTGCCGATACCGACCTCGGCCGTGACGGTCGAGCCGGTGATGTCGGCACCCTCCTTGCGGGCCACGACACCGAGCGCGCCCTGGAAGCAGGCGCTGTAGCCCGCCGCGAAGAGCTGCTCGGGGTTGGTGCCCGCGCCGCTGCCACCCATCGACTTGGGCGGGTTGACGACGACGTCGAGCTGACCGTCGTCGCTGGCGACGCGGCCGTCACGGCCGTTCTCCGCGGTGGCGACGGCGGTGTACTTGACGTCGATGGGCTGGATTGCCATGAATGTCCTCCTGTTGGTGGCACAGCCGGGGGAACTCGCGCCCCTGTCCCCGCCGGTGCGATGACCAGCGTATGCGCTGTGTCCACCGGCGCGGCAGCCAGCCCCGTGCCTCCTCAGCGGCCCCGTGCTTCCCGTGTGTCCCGGGCGGCCCGTGCGTTCCCCGCAGCCGCCCGCGTCCCCGGTGGCTCAGTCGCCGAGGGTGACGATCATCTTGCCGATGTTCTCCCCGCGCAGCAGGCCCAGGAAGGCGTCCAGGGTGTTCTCCACGCCCTCGACCACCGTCTCGCGGTACGCCAGCTCGCCCGAGCGCACCCAGGCGGAGACCTCCTGCACGAACTGCGGCTGGAGGTCCTGGTGGTCCATGACCAGCAGACCCTCCATCCGGAACCGCTTGGCGATGATCTGGGACAGGTTGCGCGGCGCCGGAGTCGGCTCGGTGGCGTTGTACTGCGAGATCATGCCGCACACGGCGATCCGGCCGTGGAGGTTGAGGGCACCGATGGCGGCCTCCAGGTGTTCACCGCCGACGTTGTCGAAGTAGACGTCGATACCCTCGGGCGCCGCCTCCCTCAACTGCTCGGCGACCGGGGCCTTCTTGTAGTTGATCGCCGCGTCGAAGCCGTACTCCCCCGTCAGCACCTCGACCTTCTCGTCCGAGCCGGCGGAGCCGATGACCCGGGAGGCGCCCTTGAGTTTGGCGATCTGGCCCACCTCGCTGCCGACCGCGCCGGCGGCGCCGGAGACGAAGACCGCGTCGCCCGGCTGGAAGCCGGCCACCCGGACCAGACCCGCGTACGCCGTCAGGCCCGGCATCCCCAGCACGCCCAGGTACGTCGTGAGCGGCGCGGCCTCGGGGTCGACCTTGGTGGCGCGCTTGGCGGCGAGCGTCGCGTACTCGCGCCAGCCCAGGTCGTGCAGCACGTGATCGCCCGGCGCGAAGCCGTCCGCGCGGGAGGCGAGGACGACACCGACCGCGCCGCCGTACATCGGCTCGTTCAGCTTGTAGGGCGCGACATAGGACTTGGCCTCGCTCATCCGACCGCGCATGTACGGGTCGACGGACAGGTGGATGTTGCGCACCAGGATCTGGCCGTCGGCGGGCTCGGCGACCGGCTCCTCCCGCAGGGCGAAGTCGTCCGGAGTGGGCCAGCCCTGCGGGCGCGCCGTCAGGTGCCAGGCACGGCCGGTCTCCGGGAGGCGGCCGGTGCCGGAGTGGGCGGAAGCGGGTGGGGTCACGGTGGCGCCCTTCCTCGTTGTTTCAGGTGCTGAAACAACCTTGCGCCTGAATATTTCAGGTTGTCAAGCAATGCGTTAGGCTGGTCGTATGGCAGCGGACACTCCTGTTGGGGACGTACGGAGCACCGAACAGGCCGGGGACGCGCTCGATGTCGAGGTGGCCGGGCTGATCGGCACGGTCGTCACGCGCTACCACGAGGAGTACGAGCTGGCCGCCTCCGCGCACGCGTTGACCGGCGCGCAGGCCCGGGTGCTCACCCTGCTGGCCCGCGGGGCCACCCCGATGCGACGGCTCGCCCGGCAGCTGAAGTGCGAGCCGTCCAACGTCACCGGCATAGTCGACCGCCTGGAGACGCGCGGGCTGGTCGAGCGCAGGCCGGATCCGGCCGACCGCCGGGTCAAGCTCGCCGCCGCCACCGACGAGGGGCTCGCCACGGCCGCCCGGCTGCGCGGCGAGCTCGGCTTCGCCGGGAAGCCGCTCAAGGGGCTCACCCCGGTCGAGCGGACCCTCCTGCGTGACCTGCTCAGACGCATGCTGGCAGAGGAAGGCGGCGGGGAGCAGCCGCACGACGGGATGCCCGAGGCCGACCGCTAGCTCGCCTCCCGCGGGCCTGCTGCCCTGGCTCCCGCGGACCGACCGGACCGAGCGGACCGGCCCTCGGTCAGGGCGCTTCCAGCTCGCCGCGCAACCGCATGGAACGGAGCACCAGTTCGAGCTCGAAGCGGCTGTCGGGATCGTCGATGTCGTCACCCCACAGTTCGCGGATCTGCCGCAGCCGGTAGCGGACGGTCTGCGGGTGCACCCCGAGGCGCGCTGCGACCTCCGGGGCGCCGCCGCGGGTCTCCAGCCAGGCCAGCAGTGTCTCGGCCAGCCTGCGGCTGTGGGCGGGACCGCAGGTCTCCAGCGGAGCGAGCCGGCGCCGGCCCAGCCCCGCGATCAGTTCCTCGGGCGGCAGCAGCACCAGGGCCTCCGTGTGCTCGGTGCAGTGCAGCAGCGCCCCGCCCGGCAGCAGTCCGCGCTCGATGAGGGCGACGGCGGTGACGGCCCAGCGCAGCGACTTGGCGGCCTCGGCCAGCGGCACCGGAGGCCCCACGGCGCCCGACCAGCCCGCGGTCGAGCGGCGCAACAGCTCCGGTCTGCCGGGTGCCTCGGGATCAGGTACCACCATGCGGGGCTGCTCGCACTCCATGTCAAGCAGCACCTCGTCGCCCACGGCGGGTGGCACGGCGGAGCGGGCAGGGCGCAGCAGGACGGCGACGGCGACGGTGCCCGGCACCCGCCAGCCGATGCGGGCGGCGCGGTCGGCGAGCAGGTCTGCGCGGTCGGCACCGCCGCGCGGCGGGTGCTCGGACAGCAGCAGGTCGAGCAGTCTGCGCTGGAGACGCAGCCGCTCCCCCGC
Organism: Streptomyces tubbatahanensis; assembly: GCF_022699385.1. Lineage (NCBI taxonomy): Bacteria > Bacillati > Actinomycetota > Actinomycetes > Kitasatosporales > Streptomycetaceae > Streptomyces > Streptomyces tubbatahanensis. The sequence goes on from NZ_CP093846.1 coordinate 2,422,099, forward strand.
CTGCCGGGCCGCTGCCTCGGCGTAGCCGCGTACCGACTCGGCGACCAGCCCGTCGAGGTACTGGAACCCGGATTCGGCCAGCTCGTACATCGCGGGCGGCGGAATCTCCATCTGGGTGCCGATCTCGGCGAGCCGGCGCCAGGCCAGCCGGATGCCCAGCCGGTAGACGGCCTGGAGGGAGTCGAGGCTGCGCCCCTGGAGCACCTCGCCGCGGCCGAACTCCTGGAAGACCTGCGGCGGCACGTGCGGCGCCTCAAGCCCCGTGGCCAGGTTCTCCACGAAGTGCTCCAGGGCCCGCCGGATGCCGACGAGGGCCATGGGCTCGCCCGTCTCGTCCAGTATCAGGGGCAGCGCGGGGTACTCGCGGCGGATGGCGGAGAGGATGTCCTGGGCGAGCACCGGCACCTCGCCCATGGCACGCCTCGCGAACTGCCGTACGCGCAGCGGTGGTACGTCCTGCCACGCCGAGCGGGCGGGTGCGGTCGGCACGGTGTCAGTTCCCCGGCGCGGCGGAGACCGGCGCGGGGTCGCCGGTGCGTTCGGTGTCGTCGTCGGAGGGTTCGGTGCCTCCGGAGGGTTCGGTGTCGGCGGAGGGTTCGGTGTCGCCAGCGGGCCCGGTGTCTTCGGAGCCCTCCGGGGAGGGCGACGGGAGCGCGGACTCGCCGAGGCCGGGGATCTCGTCGGGGGACGAGTGGAAGTGCACGAGCGGCACGTTGGGCTGCTCGGGGGTGGCGTTGAGCGCGGCGACGATGCCGAGGCCGGCGCCGACGGCGAGGCCGGCGGCGAGTACGCAGGTGAGCGCGGCGGCGAGGAGTCTGTGCATGGCGGAGGCGAACCTCTCTTCGTCGGTGCCGTGACGGCCGTGTGTGTCACGCGCGCACACGCCGGCCCGGTGCGACGGCTCCGCCCCAGGAGCCAACCCCTTGTGAGTTGCTGAGTGTCGGTGGGCATTGACTCCGTGTCAAGGTGCGGCCTACGGTTTCCGGCCCATACGGACCGTCCACACGAACTCCTCGTTCTCTCCGTCCCGTTCGCCTTCTCTCCGCACGGCTTTCGCTCGACCCGTCTTCGCACGGGCCGTCTCGCACGGCCCTGGACGGACGGCCCGGTTCCCGCACGCGCACTTCCCCGCCTCAGCGCCGTACCCGCTCCCCCTGGGACACCGCCCTCGGGGCGCGGGTCAACACACCCTCGGAGTGCCCCGTCATGCGCCGTTCCGCCTCACCCCTCGCCCTGGTCCTGCTGGGCCTCGGTGTCTTCCTGCTCGTCCTCGCGCCGATGCTGGCCTGGTACGTCGAGCCGCGGGCCAAACGCACCCCCACCGACGTGGACGTCACCTCCGTCTTCACGGGCCAGGGCAGGTACTTCGACCAGCAGGAACTCAAGACCAGAAGCGGCCAGAAGCTCACCGTCACGCGGCGCGTGCTGGGCGACGTCGCGGCCGGCGAGAAGAGCGGCCGCGCCGTGTGGGACGTCTCGCAGACCATCGACAACCCCAGGACGCGCAAGCTGGACGACCCGCGCAAGTCGTTCCAGTGGACGACGGAACGGCTGGTGACCGACCGCGAGACCAACCGCCCTGTGGACTGCTGCGGCTCCAAGCCCGACGACATCGCCGGGGAGGCGTATCTGAAGTGGCCGTTCGACGTGGAGAAGCGCGACTACGCCTGGTGGGACAGCAGCCTGGGCGGCACCGTGCCGCTGCGCTACAAGGGCGAGGCGACGGTGCACGGTCACAAGGGGCTGCGTTTCGCGGGAACGGTCGAGCCCACCCGGGCCGGCACCCGGCAGGTGCCGGGGCTGCTCGTGGACGAGCCGGAACGCGGCCAGGTCAACGCCGAGCAGTGGTACTCCAACACCGGCCTGGAGTTCGTCGTCGACCAGCGCACGGGGCGCATCCTGTACGCGGCGACAGGGCCGAAACTCGCGCTGCGCGCACCCGGCGGCAGGACCGACAAGGTGACGCTGCTGCAGAGTGACAAGCTGGAGTTCACCGACAAGACGCAGCGAGAGGCCGTCGAGCTGGCCGAGGACGACAACGCGCGGCTGCGGCTGGTGGGCAGCGTGGCGCCGGTCGGCGCGGCCGCTGCCGGCGCGGTGTGCGCGGCGGTCGGTGCGGTGCTGGTGGTCAGGGGCCGCCGGTCGCCGGCGGCCCGGACCGGGCCCGCCACCCATGGTTGAACACGCGACGGAGCGCGAAGTGATGAAGCTTCGGCCCGGCTCCGGGCGAAAATTGTCACTTCGGTGAGTAGCCACCCGCGAACGCTGCGGCGAACACTGAGCCTCCGACGTGCACCGCCCCGCACGCCTCCGGCACCTCCCCTGCGCACAACCTCCGCACCTCCTTCGCATGAGTTCCGCAAGGTTCCGCACTGCCCGCAAGCGCACCCGTAAGGTCCCGCAGGCTCACTCGCAACGTCTCGCACGGTCGGGTATCCCCCGCACCTCCGAGACGAGTTGGAGCACCCATGCCCCAGCACGTACGCGCATCACTGGTTTCCCCGCACGGCCCGCACACCGGCCTCCCGTCCGTCCCGGCGGGCGGACGGGAGGCCGGCCCCCGCAGAGCGCGGCAGGTCGCCGCGGGGTCACCCCGCCGCATCGTCTTCCTGGCACGGCGCGACCTGGACAACCCGGCCGCGGGCGGCTCCGAACTGCTGGTCGACCGGATCGCCGAGGGGCTCACCCACCACGGCCACCAGGTCACCCTGTTGTGCGGCGGCCCTGCCGCCTACCGCGACTACCGCGTCGTCTCGGCGGGCGGCGACGCGGCCCACTTCCTGCGGGCCCGGCGCGCCTTCGCGCAACAGGTGGGCGACTGCGACCTGCTGGTCGAGGTCTGCAACGGCATGCCGTACCTGGCTCCGCTGTGGCACAGCGGTCCGACACTGTGCCTCGTCAACCACGTGCACACCGACTTGTGGGGCATGCGCTACCCCGCGCCCGCCGCACGCCTCGGCCGGCGGCTCGAACACTGGGCGCTGGCCCGCAACCACCGGCACAACCTCAAGGTCGCCGTCTCGGGGTCGACCGCGACGGCGCTGGCCCGCATCGGCGTACCCCCCGGCGAGATCAGGATCGTGCACAACGGCGTCGAGGATCCGGGACCGCTGCATCCCGCCTCACCCGAGCCGCTGTTCCTGGCGATGGGCCGGCTCGTCGAGTACAAGCGCGTCGATCTGCTGCTGCGCCTGTGGGAGCGGGTGCGTCCGGTCACGGGGGGCCGGCTCGTCATCGTGGGCGAAGGCCCGGAGCGGCCCGCGCTGGAGGCGAGAGCGGGCGAGGGCGTCACCTTCGCCGGACACGTGAGCGAAGCCGACAAGCACCGGCTGCTGTGCCAGGCGTGGCTGCTGCTGCACCCCTCGCTGGTGGAGGGGTGGGGCCTGGTCGTGATGGAGGCCGCCGCGCGGTCCACTCCCACCCTCGGTTTCGACATCCCCGGGCTGCGCGACTCGGTCGAGGACGGGGTGACCGGGCTGCTGGCACGCGGCGAGAGCTCCTTCGCCGCCCACTGGTGCGCCCTGGCGCTCTCGGCGCGGCGCCGCCTGGCGCTGGGAGAGGCGGCGCGGCGCCGCGCCGACGGGTTCCGCTGGGCGCACACGGTCAGCGGGTTCCGGGCGGTGGCGGCGGAAGCGTACGCGCGCGCCACCGGAGCCGGCCGCGCTCCGGCGGCGGCGCCACTGCCAAACCCCGCCGCCCCCGCCGCCTTCGCCGACCCCACCGACCACGCCGACCCCGCCGATCACACTGCCCCCCACCCTGCCGCCACGGGGCGGTGACACCGGCCGTGCGGGACCCCTCCCTCAGACGCTCCCTCGTCCTCTTCCGCGCCTTCCTGCGCGAACAGTCGCACCCGGCCCACTGCTACGGCCTGCTCGCACGGGACGCCGTCGCGCAGGTGGAGCGCTACGTCCCGCTCGGCGGCCGCACCGTGGTGGACGTCGGCGGCGGCAGCGGGCACTTCACCGAGGAGTTCCGCCGCCGGGGCGCCGACTGCTTCTTGTTCGAGCCCGACCCGCGTGAGCTGCACGCGGGCGGGCGCAGCCCCGCCGGCGCGGTACTGGCCGACGGCTACCTGCTGCCGCTGGCCGACGGCGCGGCCGACGTGTGCTTCTCCTCCAACGTGCTGGAGCACGTGGCCGACCCGGTCACGTTCCTGTCCGAGATGGTCAGGGTGACCCGTCCCGGCGGGCTGATCTACGTCTCGTTCACCAACTGGTACTCGCCCTGGGGCGGCCACGAGACCTCCCCCTGGCACTGGTTCGGCGCCGAGCGCGCCCGCGCCCGCTACCTGCGGCGCACCGGACACGCCGCCAAGCACGCGCTCGGCGAGAACCTGTTCGCCGTCCACGTCGGCCCCACTCTCAGACACGTGCGCGCCCTGGACGACGTGCGGATCGTCGCGGCCCGCTCCCGCTACTGGCCGTTCCTCGCGCACGCCGTCACCCGCGTCCCCGTGCTGCGCGAGCTGGCCACCTGGAACCTCCTCCTCATCCTCCGGCGGTGTCCCTCATGACCACGACCGTCCAGGCGCCACCCCAGGCCCCGGCCCCCGCACCACGGACGGGACCGCCCCACGGAGCACCGAGGGGCCGGCGCTGGCTGTTCGGCTTCTGGGCGGCCGTGCTGGTCGCCTTCCTCGCCCCCTCGCCGGGGAAGATGACGTTCGAGACGAAGCTGGGCGTGGCCGCCGACCCGGGAAGGTTCCTCGGCGACCTGGGGCAGTTGTGGCACTCCAGAGGCGGCTTCGGCGGCATCTCCGACCAGTACGCCGGATACCTCTTCCCCTCGCTGCCCTACTACGGGCTGACCGACCTCGCGCACCTGCCGACCTGGCTGGCGGAACGGCTGTGGATGTCGCTGATCGTCGCGGCGGCGTTCTGGGGAGCACTGCGGCTGGCCGAGCGGCTCGGCGTGGGCACCTCACCCACCCGGCTGCTGGGCGCCGTGGTGTACGCGCTGTGGCCCACCTTCACCATCGTGATCGGCTCCACCTCCGCGGCCGCGCTGCCGGGTGCCGTGCTGCCGTGGGTGCTGCTGCCGCTCACCTCGCCGACGTCCGCACCACGGGTGGCGGCGGCCCGCTCCGCCCTGGCGATCCCGTTCATGGGCGGCGTCAACGCGGCCTCCACCCTGGCGGCGCTGCTGCCCGCCCTGCTGTACGTCGCCACCCGTACGGGCCGCAGGCGGCGCGCCCTGCTGGCCTGGTGGCTGCCCGGCGTCGTGGTGGCCACCCTGTGGTGGTGGGTGCCGCTGCTGCTGCTCGGCGCGTACGGCGAGGACTTCATGCCGTACGTGGAGAACGCCGAGACCACCACCGGCACCATGTCGGCCACCGAGATGCTGCGCGGCGCCGGCAACTGGACGGCCTATCTGCACTTCGGCGACCCCTGGCTGCCCGCGGGATGGACGGTGGCGGCCGGATGGCTCGCCATCCTGGGCGGCGCTGCCGCCGCCGCCCTCGGACTGGCGGGCCTGGCACGGCGCGACCTGCCCGAGCGGCGCTGGCTGCTGCTGTGCGTGCTGACCGTCACCGGCGTCGTCCTGGCGGGGTACGGGGGCGCACTGGGCGCGCCGTTCTCCGGCACCGTGCAGGACTGGCTGGACGGCTGGCTGCGTCCGTTCCGCAACATCTACAAGTTCCAGCCGGGGCTCGCCCTGGCGCTGGCCTTCGGGCTCGCCCACCTGTGCGCCGTGGCCGTCTCCACCCGCGGCACCCGCGCACTGCCGGGCCGCCCCCTGCTTCCGTGGGTGGCCGCACTGGCGGTACTGCCGGGACTGTGCCTGCCCTACCTGGGCGGGAACGTCCTCCAGCCCGGCGCGTTCGACAAGCTCCCCGCGCACTGGCAGCAGACCGCGGCGTGGCTGGAGGAACACTCCCCGCACACCCGCGCCTACGTCACCCCGGCGACCGCGCACGGCCTCTACACCTGGGGCTCTCCCATCGACCAGCCCCTCGACGTACTCGCCGCGTCCCCCTGGGCCCAGCGCGACTACGTCCCCTTCGGCAGTCCGGGAAACCGCAGGGCCACCGACGCGGTCGAACAGGCACTCATGAGCGGCGGCGAGGTCCCGGGGCTGGCCGACTTCCTGGCGCGCGCGGGCCTCTACTACGTCGTCGTACGCGGGGACCTGGACCCCGACCAGCTCGGCTACGTACCACCGCAGACCGTCAAACGGACGCTGGAGGAGTCGGGTTACGAGAAGGTCGAGGCGTTCGGGCCGCAGCTGACCGGGGGCCGCATCCCCGAGGGCACGCCCGTGCAGGTGGCCGGTTTCTATCCGCGCGGACAGGCCGTGGAGATCTACCGGCCGACCGGCGTCGAGCGGCCCGAACGGGCCACCGTGCAGCCCGTCTCGGACACCGCCGAGGTCAGCGGCGGCCCCGAGTCACTGCTGCCGCTCGCCGGCGACCCGCGCCTCAAGGGGCGGCCCGCCGTGCTGCGCGGCGACAGCCACCCGGGGCTCGGCGCGCCCGCGCTCCGGGTCAGGGGCGACGGGCTGCGCCGTGCCGACACCCGGTTCGGGCTGGTCAACACCAACACCTCGTACACCTACACGGCCACCGAGCGGAACCATCCCGACAGCCTCCAGCAACCCGGCGAGGAGCCCAAACAGATCCTGCCGACCGACGGCGTCCGGCATCAGACCACGTCCGTCCTGCGCGGCGCGGCCTCGGTGACGGCCTCCAGCAGCGGCAACTGGCTCTTCCACCTGCCCCAGTTCGACCCCGTGGGCGCCTTCGACGGCAACCCGGACACCGCCTGGGCCGAGGGCACGGCAGGAGAGCCCGAAGGGCAGTGGATCAAGGCGGAGTTCGACGACCGTGTCGACCTCCCCGCCTCGATCGAGGTGACGCCGCTGCCCGGCGACGCCACGCGCGCCGCGCCCACCCGCGTCACCGTGGAGACCGCGCACGGCAGCGAGTCCAGCTTCCTGCGCCCCACAGGAAAGACGCAGAAGGTCACGGCACCGCGGGGCGCGACGTCGTGGCTGAAGCTGACCATCACCGACGCGCAGACCCCACGGCCCGGGCTCTCCGGCGCCGGATTCGCCGACATCGGCATCCCCGGCGTCCAGGTGACCCGGCTGCTCAAGCTCCCCACCGACAGTGGGGGCAGCGGGAGCGGCGGGGATACCGGAGACGCCGGAGCGGACAGCGAGCTGATCTCCCTCCACCGCGGAGACGACCCCGGCGGTCTGGCACCTGCCGCCTCCGAGGCGGGGCTGCACCGCACGTTCTCCACGGAGCGCGAAGGCGACTACGACGTGCGCGCCCGCGCCCTGCCCGTGGCGGGCGACGCGCTCGACCGGCTGCTGGACGAGGCCGCCCCAGGACCCCGCGAGCGGATCACCGCCACCGCCGACTCGACGGCCAGGACAGGACGCTCGCTGAGCGCGCGCAACCTGGTGGACGGCAACCTGTCCACCGCGTGGATCGCCGGGGACAAGCCGACGATCCGGCTCAAGTGGCCCGAGAAGAAGGAGATCGGCGAGATCGTCCTGGCACCTGCGGGCGGCATCTCCGCCGCGGCCGAGGAAATCCGCATCAGCTCACCGGACGGCGCGGCGACCGCCGGCGTCGACAAGAACGGCCAGGCCCGGTTCGAACCCATCGAGACGGACCAGCTGACGCTCACCGTCACCAAGACGCGGAAGGTGACCGTCCACAATCCGCTCGCCGACCGCGAACTCCCCCTGCCCGTCGGGCTCAACGAGGTGTACCTGCCCGCGCTCGACGAGTACCGCGTGACCGCGCCCAGCGCGGACCAGACGTTCGGCCTGCCCTGCGGCAAGGGCCCGATGCTCGCCGTCGACGGGACGCTGCACGCCACCAAGGCGTCCGGCACCGTGCGCGATCTGACGTTGCGGCGGCCCGTCGACGTGGAACTGTGCGCGGGGGAAGCCGAGGACGGCAGCCTGCGGCTGGACGCGGGCCGGCACACGGTGGAGGCCGGCGACAGCGGGCCGCTGGCCCTCACCCAGGTGACCCTGGGAACCGGCGAGCAGGGCGCCGCCGCCGCGCCGCGGGGCGCCGAGGGCGAGACACCTGCCGCGTCCCGTGCCTCCTCCGGTTCCGCCGCCCCGGACTCCGAGGCCTCCCGCGCCGGCAACGAGCGCGAGAGCACCGTGCGCGACTGGACGGGCGACGAGCGCACCGTCGAGGTCGCCGGCGGGCCGGCCTCCTACCTCGTCCTGCACGAGAACGCCAACGAGGGCTGGAAAGCCACCCTCGACGGCAAGGAACTGCGCCCGCTGCGGCTCGACGGCTGGCAACAGGGCTTCCTCGTCCCGGCCGGCGAAGAGGGCACCGTCGAGCTGGAGTACCGGCCGGCCACCTGGTACACGGCAGGACTCGTGGCCGGCGGCCTGGGCATCGCCGCGCTGCTCGGCCTCGCCTTCCTCGCCCCCCGGCGCGGCAGGCCGCTGGGGGCGGACGACGAGGGCACGGTGCCCGCACCCGGCCCGGTCCTGGGCACGGTGGCGCTCACCTGTGTGGTCGCCCTCGTGGCAGGTCCGTACGCGCTGATCGTGCCCGCACTGGCGGTGCTCGCCCGGCTCAGGCCCGGCATCCTCGTGCCGGTGGCGCTTGTGGCCATGGCGGGCGCCGGGGTGGTCGCGGCCCTCGGCGCGGGGTCGGCCGTCGCCGAGGGCCGGGGCGCCTTCGGGCACGCCGCACAGGCACTGGCGCTGCTCGCCCTGACCGCCGCGCTGGTGACGCTGCCCGCACGGGAGCGCGGAGCCGCCCCTGGGACGGAGCCCGGCACGCCGGTGCTCGGGCCCCCGCACCCGCCGTTCGAGCAGTCCGAGCAATCGGTGCAGTCCGTGCAGTCCGGGCAGTCCGTGCAGTCCGCCCAGTGGGGGCCGAAGCAGCCTCCGTCCGCACCGTACGAAGGGACGCACGATACGGACGAGGGGACGCACGGAGGGACGCACGATACGCGGGGAGGGACGCGCAGAACCGGCGCGCCGCGCGAGGGGGAGGGGACGGCCCCATGACAGCACCGCACATGGGCGCTGACAGCGGCGCGGGCGCGCACGCGCGCGACAGCGTCAGCGCTCCGGAGTCGAGGGCCGCCGGGGAGCGCCCTGGCTCGGCGATCGTCTCCGGCGGCGGTGCCGGCCCGCCGTCCGCGGGGCTGCCCCACCCGCCGGCACCCGGTGAGCGCCGCATCCCCTTCCCCACCGTCGACGAGATCACCCGGCACTGTCTGGACGACGACGAGCCGGAAACGGTGCACGTGGAGATCCACTTGCCCGCCGTACCCGACCCCGACCGGCTGCGGCAGGCGTTCGGTGAGGCGATGCGACGGCATCCGCGCATCCTGATGCGCCAGTCGCCGTCGCGCTGGTGGCGGTCGCGCTACACGTGGGTGCTCACGGGCGAGCCCGACCGCGACCCGGTCGCCTTCCCCGGCGGGACGCTCCAGGAAGCGCGGCGACGCGCGCTCGCCCAGTGCCCTCCGCTGGACGCCTCCCCGCCGTTCCGCGCCGAGGTGATCGAGAACCTCCAGGGCGCCGAGAACGGAGGCGGCTGCGTCCTGCTGGTGACGATCAACCACACGGCGCTGGACGGCCCGGCCTGTCTGCGGGTCATCGCCACGGCGGCGCACCTGTACGGCGGCGCGGACAACGCCCCCGCGCCACCGCCCGTACGGGCGCCCCGCACTCCTGGGCGCACGAGAGCCGGCACCGAAGCGCCCGCCCGCTCCTGGACGCGGCCGGCGCGCGTCGCGGCGCACACCCGCCACCCCGACGCCCCGGGCAACGGCATGCTGATCGCCGACCTGCCGGTGCCGGCCCGGCCGCCCCGCGCCGCCGGGGAAGCCGGCCCCTACACGGTCAACGACCAACTGCTGGTGGCCACCTGGCTGATGGTCGCCCGGTGGAACAGCGCGCACGCGGCGCCGGTGCGTCCCGTCCGCGTCACCATGCCCGTGGACGACAGGCCCCGCACGGCAGACATGCCCATCGGCAACGGCACCCGGCTGGTGGAGGTCGGCTTCGGGCCCGAGGAACGCGCGCTGCACGCGTCGCTGGTGGCGCCGGGAGCGGCCGGCCGGAGCGCGGTCGAACAGCTGCTGCGGGCCACCGCCGTCCGCACCCGCGCGCTGAAGTCCGCCGACCGCCCCCAACTCGGCTTCAGCGCCGGCCTGCTGACCACTCCCCTGCTGCCCGTCGGGCTGCGCGCGGCCGGCACCCGTGCCCTGCGCGGCGCGGCCGCCCCGTGGGCCTCCAGCGTGCTGCTCTCCAACATCGGGCGCGTGCCCTACCCGCTGGACTTCGGCGACGCGGGGCGTGCCCGCGCCGTGTGGTTCTCCGCACCGGCGAAGCGCCCGCGCGGCCTGTCGGTCACCACCGTCTCCACGGGCGGGCGGCTCCAGTTGGCGCTGCGCTGGTCGCACGCCCGGCTGGACGACGAGGCGGGCCGGCGCCTCGGGGACCTGTTCACCGACGCGCTGGCGGAGACGGCGCACGTGGCGGACGAGCCGAGCTGAGGGAGGAACCGCGATGAGCGGCGGCACAGTACGCACCGGGCACCGGCACGACGGGACGCACGAGAGGACGTACGACGCGGAAGGCGGTCTGCGGGAGTTGTACGAGGATCCGGCCACTCCGGTCGCCTCGGGGCCAGAGCGCGCACGCCGCCAGGCGGCCGTCCTCTCCCGCGCGCTGGGGTCCGTCCCCTCCACCGTGCTGGACATCGGCTGCGGCGACGGCACCGCGGCCGCCGCCGCGGCCACCGCCCTGGCCCGGCACCGGATCGTCGGCGTCGACTGGTCGCAGGACGCGCTGCGCCGCGCCGCCGCACACCTGAGCGCCGTACGCGGCGAACTGTCCGCGCCCGGGCTCCCGTTCGCGACCGGCGCAGCGGACGCCGTGCTCTTCTCCGAGGTGATCGAGCACCTGGTCGATCCGGACGCCGCCCTGGACGAGCTGCACCGGGTACTGCGCCCCGGCGGGCACCTGCTGCTGTCCACCCCTAACCTCGCCGCCTGGTACAACCGCCTGCTGCTGCTGTGCGGCACCCAGCCGGTGTTCTCCGAGGTGTCACTGCGCGGCATACACGGCCGCCCCGGGTCCCAGGTCGTCGGACACCTGCGGCTGTACACGGCGCGGGCGTTGCGCTCCCTGCTGCCGGCCGCCGGTTTCCGCGTCGTACGGATCACCGGGGCGCCCTACCACGACGTACCGCGCCCGTTCCGCCCGCTGGACCGCGTCGCCTGCCACACGCCGTCCCTGGCGTCCATCCTGCTGGTACACGCCCGCGCGGTGCCGGGACGCGAGCGCGGGCCACACGCCGAACCCGCCCCGCGGGAGGGCGGCTGATGGCCGTCGGCGTCGCGGCGGCGCTGCTGGCCAACCTGCTGTTCAGCATGGGCTTCGTCATCGAGAAGCGGGCGCTGTCCGCCCTCCCGCCGCTGTCCGCCGGGCGGCCGGCGCGGCTCGTCTCGCACCTGCTGCGCAGCCCGCTGTGGCTGGTCGGCGCCGCCTCGCTGCTGCTGGGCTTCGCCGCGCAGCTCGCCGTCTACCGCACGCTGCCCCTCGTCGCCGCGCAGGGCCTGTTCGTGACCGGACTCGTGATGCTCCTCCTGCTGTCCACGGCTCTCCTGGGCGAGAAGCCCGGCCGGCGCGAACGGATGGGGATGGCGGCGATCCTGGCGGCGCTCGTGATGAGCGTCGCGTCGCTGCGGGACAGCTCCGAGACGATCAGCGCTCTGGCGCCCGCGCCCCTGCTGCTCGCCCTGAGTCTGCCGTCCCTGGCCGTGGGCCTCGGGCTGTTCCTGACCGCCGAGCGCCGCTCACGCCGGCGCCACCGGCTGCCCACCGCCGGCGTGCCCTACGGGGTGGCGGTCGGCTTCCTGTACGGGGTCAGCTCACTGGCCATCAAGGGCGTCGCGGGGCTCCTCGACCCCGGCGACGTGCGCGGCACCGTGGTCTCACTCGCCACCTCCCCGTACCCGTACCTGCTGGCCTTCACCGGCACGACGGGACTCGTCCTGTCCCAGACCGCGCTCCAGCGCTGCCGCGCCTCCCTGGTGGTGCCCGTGTGCACCACCGTCAACTTCCTCTACGCGTCGGTCAGCGGCACCGTCGCGTTCGCCGAGCCGCTGCCCGACGAGCCGCTGCGGCTCGCCCTGCGACTGGGCGGCGCCCTGCTCGCCATCTGCGTCCTGGTGGCCCTGCCCCGTCACGACGCCGGCCCCCGCCCCGACCACGCCCCCGCCGCCGGCACCGCGGCGAACAGCGCGCCGGAAGAAGGGCTCCCCGCGGGCGGCCACGGGCCCAGGGCGCTGCCACCGGCCGGGCGCCCGCTGTCGGCGACGCTGCCGCCCGCCCGCCCCGAGAGCCCCCACCACGCACCCGAAAGGCCGTGACCATGCCCAGCCTCTCCGCCGACGACCCCCTCCTGAGGATCCTCGCCTGTCCCCTGGACAAGGGGCCGCTCGTCTGGATCGAGCCGGACCAGACGCTCTACAACCCCCGGCTGCGCCGCCGCTATCCCGTTCTCGACGGCATACCGCAGCTTCTTCCGTCCTCCGGCGAACAGGTCGCGGACGAGGAGCATCAGCGGCTCATGGAGGCGACGGCCGCCCCGGAAGAGCCGGCGCCATGACGCTCGCCTCCCGCCTCGGCCCCCACCTGCCCCGGCGCCTGCTGACCGCGGGCACCGACTGGCTCTACCCGCGCTTCGAACCGGAACTCGGCCGCCTGTGCGACTACTGTCCGCCCGGCGGTACGGCGGTCGACGTCGGCGGCTGGTACGGGCCGTGGACGCGCCGGCTGGCACTCCGCGCCGACCGCGTCGTCACCCTCGAACCCGTCCCGCACCTGGTCCGCCACCTGCGGGCCACGGCGCCGCCCAACGCGCGGATCCTCCAGGCGGCGGCCAGCGACCACGCGGGCAGGGCGACCCTGTGGCTGCCGCCCGACGGGCGCGGGGACCGGGGCGTGTCCTCCCTGGTGCGCCGCGAGGTGCACGCGGCCTCGCTGGACGTGCCCTGCCTCCCACTGGACGCGTTGGGGCTGACGGACGTCTCCCTCGTCAAGATCGACGTGGACGGCGGTGAGCGAGCCGTCCTGCACGGCGCCGAGGCGACCCTCGCCCGGGAGCGGCCCGCGCTCTTCATCGAACTGGAAGCGCGTATCCAGCCGCTCCCCCCGGTGCTGTCACAGCTGGCCGCGCTCGGCTACAGCGGCTGGGTGCTGCCCGCGGACACCTGGGTGCGGCTGGCCGACTTCGACCTGGCGGCACACCAGCGGCGCACCGTGCACGTCGCCGACCACGGGCTGCTGCGACGCTCCCTCGCACCGCACCGCCGCTACGTGAACTCGGCCCTGTTCCTGCCCGAGGGCCGCAGACCGCAGCGGCACGGGTAGCCGCCGCCCCTGCCGAGCCCCACCGCCGTTCAGACGGTTCAGGCGGTTCAGGCGGTTCAGGCGGTCTTGCGGGGGCGGGCGGCCTTCTTGGCGGCCGTCTTCTTCGTGCTCTTGGAGGCGGCCTTGTCCGTGCTCGTGGACGCGGACCGCTTCGTGCTCTTGCCCTTGCCCGCAGACCCCTTCGCGGCGGGCTCCTTCGCCGCGGACTTCTTCGTGGCGGACTTCTTCGTGGCCGTCTTCTTCGACGCCGCCTTCTTCGACGCCGCCTTCTTGGCCGGGCGCTCGCCCGAACGGCGCTCCGCCAGCTCGTGCACCGTCGCCTCGCCGTCCTCCCCCGCGTCCCGCCCGCCGCGCGCCTCCTCCACACTGCGCTCCAGCACGGCCATCAGGTCCACCAGCTTCCCGCCGCCGGCCTCCGTCCTGCGGCGCAACTCGTCGGGCGGCGGCTCCACGCCCTCGGCCTTGGCCCGTACGAGCTCCTCGAGCGCCTCCCGGTACTCGTCGCGCAGGTCGCTCCAGTCGAGCTCGCCCAGCGTCTCCATCAGGGTGTCCGCCAGATCCAGCTCCTGATCCCGCACGGCGACCTCCCCCTCGGGCGCCACACCACTGGCCGACCTGATCTCGTCCGGCCACAGCATGGTGTGCAGGGCGAGCGCGTCCTCGTACACGCGCAGCATCCCCAGGCTCTCCCGCGCACGCAGCGCCAGCTTGGCGACGGCGACCTTGCCCGATCTCTTGAGGGCCTCGCGCAGCAGCACGTACGGCTTGTCGGCGCGCTGCCCGTCCGCGGCCAGGAAGTACGAGCGGTCGAGCTGGATGGGGTCGATGTCCTCGGCGGGGACGAAGCCGAGGATCTCCACCGTCTTGGCGGTGGGCAGGGGGAGCGCCGCCATGTCGTCGTCGGTGAGGAGGATCGTGCGCCCCTCCTCCGTCTCGAAACCGCGGCCGATCTCCTCGCGCGGGACCTCCTGCTCGTCCAGCTCGCACACCTTGCGGTAGCGGATGCGGCCCCCGTCGTCCGTGTGCACCTGGTGGAAGGAGACGCTGTGGTTCTCGGTGGCGGACACCACCTTGATCGGGATCGAGACCAGCCCGAAGGAGACGGTCCCTTTCCAGATTGAACGCATACTTTGTCCCTTCTATGGGACTCTCAGGTTATGCCGCACACGGAGATCGGGGGCCACCGGCTGGCCCTCAGCAACCTCGACAAGGTGCTCTATCCGGCGACGGGTTTCACCAAGGGAGAGGCGATCCACTACTACGCCTCGATCGCCGACGCCGTCCTGCCTCACCTCGACGGACGCCCGCTCTCCTTCCTGCGCTACCCGGACGGCGTGGAGGGCGAGAAGTTCTTCACCAAGCACGTCCCCCCTGGCACGCCCAGCTGGGTGACGACCCGCAAGATCAACGTCGTCAGCAAGGAGCCGCTGCACCAGGTCCTCATCCAGGACGAGGCGACGCTGGTGTGGGCCGCGAACCTCGCCGCGCTGGAGCTGCACACCCCGCAGTGGCGCTCCGACCACCAGGCCAAGGCCGACCGCCTCGTCTTCGACCTCGACCCCGGCGAAGGCGCCGACATCCTGGACTGCCGCACCCTCGCCGACTGGCTGCGCGCACGCGCCGCCGACGACGACATCACCCTGCTGCCCAAGACCTCCGGCTCGAAGGGCCTGCACCTGATCGCCGCCCTCGAACGCACGCCCTCGGACCAGGTGTCGGCGTACGCGAAGAAGCTCGCCCAGGAGGCCGAGGCGGACATGCCGGAGCAGGCGGTCAGCAAGATGGCCAAGAACCTGCGTGGCGGCAAGGTCTTCGTGGACTGGTCGCAGAACAACCAGGCCAAGACGACCGCCGCGCCCTACACCCTGCGCGCCAAGGACCGGCCCACCGTCTCCACGCCGCTGACCTGGGACGAGCTCGCCGCTGCCCGGAAGCCGGAGGACCTCGTCTTCCTCACTTCCGACCTCCCTGCCCGCGTCGAGGAACACGGCGATCTGCTGGCGCCGCTGCTCGCGGAGGAGAAGAAGGGCAGCGGCAAAAAGAACGCGCGCGGCCGGATTCCCCGGTAGCGGCGGCAGCGCCGGGGAACGTGCCGCGGGAGCGCCGGGGAGCGGGACGCACTGCGGCAGCCCCGGCCGCCCGGGGCCGGGGCTGCCGCAGTGCGCCGGGGGTCTAGCGACCCTCGGCGCCCCACTCGTCGCCGGAGCGGGCGCGGTGGTCCCGGACCGTGCGCACACGGTCACCGAGCGAGGAGGGGAGCCGGTCCTGGACACGGTCGGCCGCCTTGGAGGCGGCCTGCCGCCCGCTGAGGGCCGCCGCCTCTCCCGCGTTGCGCACCGCCGGGTTCTCCGAGATCCTCCGCACGCTCTTCCTGATCTGCTCGTAGCGCTCGCGTCCCGCGCGGGCACCGAGCAGGTAGCCGACGGCCAGTCCGGACACGAACGTGAGCCGGTAGCGCATAGCTTTGCCCCTTCTCTCGGCCTTGAGGTCCATCTCCCGGCGTCCCGGCCGCGTCGGCCGCCGGGACGCCTCAAGGGGTACCGCGCATGCGCGGCGGCAATACCGATTTCGGAGCACCCCCTGGCATGCGCTAATGTATTCCCCGTCGCAAGGGAGCGCCCCGGCCACCGGGAGCGCGACCGGCGGGACATTCCCGTGTAGCTCAATCGGCAGAGCAGCCGGCTGTTAACCGGCAGGTTACTGGTTCGAGTCCAGTCGCGGGAGCAACAGTGGAAGGGGCCCCGGAGGGGCCCCTTCTCTTCTTCCGGCCCATGCCCGTCGCCGCCCTCCCCTTCGCTCCTCCTTTCGCCTTGCTCCTCGCCCACGGCCCCCTGGTCCGGGCGCTCGCGGGCCACTTCCGGGAAAGTGACGCCGACCGGGAACCGATCACCCCTGGTTCGGGGTCCTCACCTGCGTAGATCTCCCCCGGCGCGGGCGGGAGATCCTATGAACGGTTATGCTGCGGCAGACGGCGCGCACAGATGTGCGCGGTGCGCCGTTACGGGGCGGTAGCTCAGCCGGTTAGAGCAGCGGACTCATAATCCGTCGGCCGTGGGTTCGAGTCCCACCCGCCCCACGGGCGCAGGTGTCCGAAAAATCGGCGCCACCTGCACCTGAGCGCCCCACCCGGCCCCGGCCTGGTGGGGCGCTCAGGTATGTCAGGGGTGACTCGCGCGCACAGAAGGCGAGCCGGAGCGCCCCACCAGCCCCTCTTTCGAGTGAACCTCGGCATCACTCCTTCGGGCACCCGCTGGGCGCCCCCTTCCGCACCCCGGGCGGCGAACGCCCGCCGGGACCGGCCATGGTGAAAAGTCGTCACCCTCCCAGACCGGTGACGGCCGCACACCGGGTGCCCCCACCGGCCCCGCCCAGCCCGACTCGGCCGACCCAGCCCGGCTCGTCCGGCCCGACCCGGCCCGACCCCCGGAATCGAGACGGGCAGCAGGCGAGCGTCAACAATGGTTGACAGTTCCTCCGTGTCACCCTACGTTGACGTCATGGCAGGTACCGAAGCGCAGGAAGCGGTGCATACCGCTCAGGCCGCTCTGAACAGCGACCCGGCAGTCGGCCTGCGGGCCATCGCCGCGCTGCGGCGGCTCGCCGAGCGACTGGAGGCGCTCCAGGTCGACGGCGCCCGGCGCCAGGGCTGGTCCTGGGACGAGATCGGGGCGGCCCTGGGCGTCAGCCGACAGGCGGTGCACAAGAAGCACGCGAAGCGGAAGGGAAGGTGAGGCCGGTGTTCGAACGGTTCAGCAAGGAGGCGCGGGAGGTCGTGATCCGCACACAGGAGGAGGCCGAAGCACTGGGGCACGAGTGGATCGGCACCGAGCACCTGCTGCTCGCGGCGCTGCGCCACCCCGAGCAGCCGGGTGCGGCGACACTCACGCGACTCGGCGTCACCCCCGCCTCGTGCCGGGCGGCGGTCGCGGAAGTGGTGAGCGGGACGGGCGACGACCTCGGGCCGCAGGACGCCGCCGCGCTGCGGGCGTTCGGCATCGACCTGGAGGAGGTCCGCCGACGCGCGGAGGACTCGTTCGGCCAGGGCGCACTGGACGGCCCGGCGGGCACCGAGGACAGCGGCGCCCACGGACCGGCCGGGCGGCACCGGACCCGCGGCGGCCGGGCGCTGTCCCGGCACCTTCCGTTCGCCGCCCGGGCGAAGAAGGCGCTCAAGGACGCGCTGGGCGAGGCGCTGGCGCGCAAGGACCGGCGCATCGGCGTGGAGCACGTCGTGCTCGGCCTGTCGCGCTCCGACGACGCCCTCTCTCTGGGCGTCTTCGCCCGGCTCGGCGTCGCGCCCGAGATCCTGAGAGAACGGGTGCTCAGCGACCTGCGGGCGACCGCCGCCTGACACCGCCGGGGGCCGGGGGGCAGACGGGACGGATGTGGCTGACGTGACGTCAACTCGCCCCGTGTGCTCCCCGCGAGGAGTACAACCCCGGGCGGGGCCAACGTGTCTTACTGGGTATCCGGCGCATCGACCACATGCCTCGGATGTCTCGTATCCGACCGTTGTTCAGGAAAGAGGGGGAAAAATCTCCATGGGTTCCACTCGTTTCTCCAAGGGCGCACTTGTCGCGGCCACCACGGCACTGGTGCTGTTGCCGGCCGGCGCGGCGTACGCGGGCAGCGGCCCGGCCACCGGTCCTTCGCAGAAGCTGACCCGCACCTCGGCCCCCTCCCCGGAGGGGAACCCGGCGAGCAAGCGGGCACAGGCCTCGGGCGTCTGCGACGACGCGGTGCAGATCGGCGAGCGCGCGCTGATCAAGCGCGGCTCGGAAACACTTGCCTCCGTCAAACAGTTCTACTCGAAGAAGTGCCACGAGAACTACGCCTACCTGTGGGTGTGGGAGAGCTTCCGCAAGACCGCCGCGCCCTACGACGTGACCCTGGGCGTCTACAGCTACGACGACGACTCGGTGCACGCCGCCAAGGCGTGGAAGGCCACCAAGCAGCAGGAGTTCTGGTCCGAGGGGGCGAACACGGTCGAGGCCTGCACGTCCGCCGTGGGCTCGCTGCGCCCGGCGGGCTCGCCGCAGGCCTACCAGGCGTTCTCGCAGAAGCGCTGCTGAGCTCGGGGGCGACCGGGGGCCAATGACCGGGGTCCGGCACCGCGTTGGCGGGCCGGGCCCCGCTCGTACGACCCGCCGTGACGGGTGAATCCCGGCCGTGGACGCCGTGGGATCTTACTGTGATGCCCGATCCGGCCTTTTTGTCCGGAAGATCACGCTCTCCCTGAGGAGGAGACCCCATGCGTACCCTTCCGCCCGTCAAGGGCGCCCTCGTAGCCGCGGCCTGCGCACTGGCCCTGCTGCCCGCCGGTGCCGCCCAGGCCGGTTCCGGTCCGGCTCCCGCCCCTGGCGCCGACCGCGGGGCGACGGCCATGAACGCCGCCCCCGAGTCCGACGCCGCCGAGGGCTCGGCCCAGCAGGCACGCGTGTGCGCGGACGCCTACCAGATCGGCTCCACCGGCCACATCAAGCGCAAGGGCCACGTCATCGCGTCGGTGAAGCAGTTCTACTCGCCGCGCTGCAACCGCAACTACGGCTACCTGTACGTGTGGCAGAGCTTCCGGCAGAAGCACCCGCACTGGTCGACCAACATCGCCGTGTACGACTTCAAGACGCACAAGCTGGTGGGTCTGCGCAGCTGGAACCGCACCAAGGCGGCGTCCTTCTGGTCGTACCCCGCGGACACGGTGCGCCACTGCACGGCGGCCCGCGGCGTCGTGCGCGCCCCCGGCGACAGCAAGCAGAACTTCGCGTACTCCTCGAAGCGCTGCTGACGCGACCGCGCGCCCGCACCACCCCGCAGCACCCCGGACCCGTGACCGTACAGACCGGTCACGGGTCCGCCGCGTGCCCCGGGACCCGCCCCGGGCCCGCTGCTCCACGACCCGCACCGCGGCGCTCAGACCGCCGACGCCATCCGGCGCACGGCCTCGTCGAGAATGTCAGGCGAGGTCGCCAGATTGAGCCGCACATGCCCGGCTCCCCCGGTGCCGAAGGCGGGCCCCGAGTTGAGAGCCACCCGCCCGCGCTCCAGGAAGACGGCGGCCGGGTCGTCGCCCAGCCCCAGGGCGCGGCAGTCGAGCCACGCCAGGAAGGTGCCCTCGCCGGGGCGGTAGCCGACGTCGGGCAGGTGGCGCTCCAGCAGGCCGGCGAGCAGCCGCCGGTTGTCATCGAGCCCCTCCAGCAGGCTGTCGAGCCAGCCGGTGGCGTGCCGCAGCGCCGCGGTGTGGGCGAGGACTCCCAGATGGCTGGGCCCGTGGCCGACCTCTTCGGGCATGCGGGCCAGCTCGTCGGCCGCCTCGCTCCCCGCGAGGACGAGCGCGGCCTTGAGCCCGGCCAGGTTCCACGCCTTGGAGGCGGACATCAGGCTGAAGGCGTGCTCACCGCCGGGCACCGAGAGGTAGGGCACGTGGTGTGCGCCCGGCAGCACCACCGGCGCGTGGATCTCGTCGGCGACCACCCGTACGCCGTGCGCCCGTGCGCGAGCGGCCACACCGGTGAGTTCGCCGGCCGTGTGCACGGTGCCGGTGGGATTGTGCGGACTGCACAGCAGGTAGGCGGCCCGGCGGCCGCCCTCGACCGCCCGGGCGAAGGCGGTCTCCAGGGCGGCGGTCTCCAGCCGCCCCGCCCCGTCCAGCGGGGCCTCGACCACCCGGCGGCCCAGATGCGTCACGAACTGGTAGAAGGGCGTGTAGACGGGGGAGTTGACCACCACGGCGTCCCCAGGGCCGGTGATCAGCTTGAGCACCTCGACGGCGCCGAGCATCACGTCGGGGACGAGTGCCGTGCGCTCCGGCGGCACCTCCCAGCCCCAGCGGCGCCGGGTGAAGCCGGCGAGTGCCTGTGCGTAGACCGTGCCGGCCGGATAGCCGGTGTCGCCCAGGCGCACCGCCTCGGTGATCGCCTCGGCGACCGGTTCCGCCAGCGGCACGTCCATCTCGGCCACCCACAGGGGCAGCACGTCGGGTGCGTAGGTGCGCCATTTCATGCTGGTGCGGCGGCGCAGTTGGTCGAGGGTCAGGCGCCGCAGCGGGTCGGGCTCGGTCGCACGGGTCACAGGGGCTCCCTTCACGGCAACAGCAAGAGCAACAGCAAGAGCAACAGCAAGAGCAACAGCAAGGGCGACGGCAGCGGCAACAGCCACGGCGTCCGCGGTGCGGGCTTCCGGGGCGTCTCCCGGTGCGGAGGCGGTACGCGACGCACGACGGTGACCGGTCTCACGCTAGGACGGCCGGGCGCGATCCGCGACAGTGCGCGCGTGAGGGAAGGCATGCAGACAGGCAAGCAAGCAGCAGGGCGGGATGAGGCGTGGGTCACGGGTGCGGGGGGCCGGGTCCGGTACGGGCCCCTATGAGGCATCATTCCGGCCATGGGGATAGTCGCCGGACTGGACAGCTCAGCCGAGTACACAAGCATCGTCGTCTGCGACGCGGAGACGGGCGCGATCCTGCGGCACGGCCACGCCGCACATCCCGGGGAGCGCGACGATCCGCAGTCCTGGCTGCTCTCGCTCGGTGAGGCGGCGGGCGGCGGGCAGCTCGCCGACGTGCAGGCCATCGGCGTCTCCGGACAGCAGCAGGGCCTCGTGGCGCTCGACGAAGCGGGGGCCCCTGTCGGGCCCGCGCTGCTCGGCAACGACCAGCGGGTGCAGACCGCGGCCGCCGACCTGGTGGACACGCTGGGCGGACGCGAGGCGTGGGCGCAGGCCGTCGGCACGGTCCCGCAGGCCTCCCACCCGGTCTCGAAGCTGCGCTGGCTGGCGCGCGAGCAGGAGGAGGCCGCCCGTCGGGTGGCCGAGGTGATGCAGCCGCACGACTGGCTGGTCTGGCAGTTGCTGGGACGCCCGGAGCGCCGGGTGACCGACCGGGGCGACGCCTCGGGCACCGGCTACTGGTCGGCCGCGACCGAGTCCTACAGGACCGACCTGGTGGAGCTGGCGCTGGGCCGTCCGGCGAGGCTCCCCGAGGTCGTCAGCCCCTCCCAGCCGGCCGGGCACACGCCCGAGGGGCTGCTGATCTCCGCCGGTACGGGGCAGACGATGGCCGCCGCCTTCGGACTGGGGCTCGGGCTGGGCGACGCGGTGATCTCGCTGGGCGCCACGGGCTCGGTCTGCGCCGTCCACCACGAGGCGCTGGGCGATCCGAGTGGCACCATCACCTCGTACGCGGACGCGACCGGAATGTACCTGCCCGTGGTGCGCACGCTGAACGCCACCCGGGTGCTGCGGGGTGCCGCCGGGATGCTGAGCACCGATCTGGAGGGCCTGTCCGACCTGGCCTCGGAGTCGACGCCCGGTGCCTCGGGGCTGGTCCTGCTGCCGTATCTGGAGGGTGAGCGCACTCCGCAGCTGCCGCACACGGCGGGCTCACTGCACGGGCTGCGGCGCGAGAGCATGAAGCCCGAGTTCCTGGCGCGGGCCGCCGTCGAGGGCATGCTGTGCGGGCTGGCCGACGCGCTGGAGGTGCTGCGCAGCCGCGGGGTCTCGGTGCGCCGGGTCTTCCTGCTGGGGCAGGCCGCGAACCTGCCGGCCGTGCGGACGGCGGCGCCCGCGCTGCTGGACGCCCAGGTGGTGGTACCCGAGCCCGCCGACTACGCCGCGATCGGTGCGGCGCGGCAGGCGGCGTGGGCGCTGTCAGGGTCGGGTTACCCCCCGCAGTGGCCCGCCGCTGCCTGCCAGGTGTTCGAGGCGGGCGAGGAGCGCGCCGTCGGACAGGCCGTGCGGCAGCAGTACGTCACGGTGCGCGAGGAGACGTATCCGGGCGCGCTGCCGGTGTAGTCGCCGAAGCGACGGTCCCGACACGACGAGCAGCCCGCCACGGCGAGCAGTTCGCCACAAGCGGTCCGCCGCCGCGACGCCCCCACCGCGATCCGGCGCGGCTCCGCCCGCACCCCGGCACAGCGCGCCCGTAGTCCCCTCCTTTTGCCAGGACTTGACCGGGGTTGCGGTGGAAAAACTCAAAAGGAGAGGCGGCCGCGTGCCGCACGCAGTTACGCTCTTCCACTTCTGCTTCCCACCCTCACTGACCACGAGGACATCCGTGTGCTGATCCGCCTACTGAGCGCCCGGTTGCGCCGCTACCAGCGGCCGATCGCGCTCCTCGTCCTGCTCCAGCTCATACAGACGAGCGCCACGCTCTACCTGCCCACCCTCAACGCGGACGTCATCGACAACGGTGTCGTCCTCGGCGACACCGGCTACATCCTGCGCCACGGCGGCCTGATGCTGGCGGTCTCGGTGGTGCAGGTCGTCTGCAACATCGGTGCCGTCTACCTCGGGGCGCGCACCGCCGCGGCGCTCGGCCGGGACATCCGGGCGGGTGTCTTCGACCGGGTGCAGTCCTTCTCGGCCCGTGAGGTCGGTCATTTCGGCGCCCCGTCGCTGATCACCCGTACCACCAACGACGTGCTGCAGGTCCAGATGGTGACGCTGATGGCGTTCACGCTGGTGGTCACCGCGCCGATCATGTGTTTCGGCGGCATCTTCATGGCGCTCGGCCAGGACGTGCCGCTCTCCTCCGTGCTGCTGGGCGTGGTCCCGGTGCTGGGCATCGCCGTCATGCTGATCGTGCGCCGGATGCGGCCGCTGTTCCGCACCATGCAGGAGCGTCTCGACCAGGTGAACCGGATCCTGCGCGAGCAGATCTCCGGGGTCCGCGTCATCCGCGCCTTCGTCAAGGACGACTTCGAGCGGCGCCGCTTCCACGGGGCGAACACCGACCTGACCGACCTGCAGGTGCGCACGGGACAGCTGATGGCGCTGATGTTCCCCGTCGTGATGACGGTCGTGAACGTCTCCAGCGTCGTCGTGGTCTGGTTCGGCGCCCACCGCATCGACAACGGGGACATGGAGATCGGCGCGCTGACCGCGTTCCTCTCCTACCTGATGCAGATCGTGATGTCGGTGATGATGGCCACCTTCATGTTCATGATGGTGCCGCGCGCCGAGGTGTGCGCCGAGCGCATCCAGGAGGTGCTCGACACCGACTCCAGCGTCGTGCCGCCCTCGGCACCCGTCAGCCGGCTGCGCCGCCACGGCCATCTGGAGCTGCGCGGTGCCGGGTTCGGTTTCCCGGGCGCCGAGGCACCCGTGCTCCAGGGCGTCGATCTGATGGCGCGTCCCGGCGAGGTGACGGCCGTGATCGGCTCCACGGGCAGCGGCAAGTCGTCCCTGCTGGGGCTGATCCCTCGGCTCTTCGACGCCACTGAGGGCCAGGTCCTCGTCGACGGGGAGGACGTGCGCACCCTCGACCCCGACCTGCTGGCCTCGACCGTCGGGCTCGTGCCGCAGCGTCCTTACCTGTTCTCCGGCACGGTCGCCTCCAATCTGCGCTACGGCCGCCCCGACGCCAGTGACGAGGAGCTGTGGCACGCGCTTGAGGTGGCACAGGCCAGGGACTTCGTCGAGCGGATGGAGGGCGGCCTGGAGGCGGAGATCGCGCAGGGCGGCAGCAACGTCTCCGGCGGGCAGCGGCAGCGGCTGGCGATCGCGCGGGTGCTGGTGCACCGCCCGGAGATCTACCTGTTCGACGACTCCTTCTCGGCGCTGGACTACGCGACCGACGCGGCGCTGCGGTCCGCGCTGGAGAGGGAGACCTCCGAGGCCACGGTGGTGATCGTCGCCCAGCGGGTGGCGACCATCCGGGACGCGGACCGCATCCTCGTCCTGGACGAGGGACACGTGGTGGGCACCGGACGGCACGACGCACTGATGGAGAGCAACGAGACCTACCGGGAGATCGTGCTGTCCCAGCTGACCGAGAGCGAGGCCGCCTGATGAGTGGTGGGGGAATGGGCGGAGCGCCGCCGCGGCGGTCGCTGGACTTCAAGGGGTCGGGCAAACGGCTGCTGGGCCAGTTCCGCCCGGAGCGCGGCAGGCTGTTGCTGATGCTGGCTCTCGTCGTCTGCAGTGTCGCCCTGAACGTGATCGGTCCGAAAATCCTCGGGCACGCCACCGACCTGGTCTTCGGCGGCTTCATCGGGGGCAAGCTGCCCGAGGGGATCACCAAGGAGCAGGCGCTCGAGGGGATGCGCGAGCGCGGGGACGGCGGGGCCGCCGACATGCTCTCCGGTATGGACTTCACCCCGGGCCACGGCGTCGACTTCGGCGCCGTGGGCGGCGTGCTGCTGGCGGCGGTCGCCGTGTACGTGGCCGCCGGGCTGCTGATGCTGTGGGGCACCCGGATATCGGTGCGGGCCATCAGCCGCACCGTTTTCCGGCTGCGTGAGCAGGTGGAGGCGAAGCTGTCCCGGCTGCCGCTGTCCTACCTGGACAAGCAGTCGCGCGGTGAGGTGCTCTCCCGGGTCACCAACGACATCGACAACCTGGGGCAGACGCTTCAGCAGACGATGGGCCAGATCGTCAACTCGCTGTTGACGATCGTCGGTGTGCTCGGCGTGATGTTCTGGATCTCGCCGCTGCTGGCGCTGGTCGCGCTGGTGACCGTGCCGCTCTCGGCGCTGGTCGCCACGCGGGTGGGCAAGCGCGCGCAGCCGCAGTTCGTCGACCAGTGGAAGTCCACGGGCACGCTGAACGCGCACATCGAGGAGATGTACACGGGCCACTCGCTGGTGAAGGTCTACGGGCGGCAGCGGGAGTCGGCCGCCGTCTTCGCCGAGCAGAACGAACAGCTGTACAAGGCCGGGTTCATGGCGCAGTTCATCAGCGGCATCATGCAGCCGGCGATGATGTTCGTCGGGAACCTCAACTACGTGCTCGTGGCGGTCGTCGGCGGGCTGCGGGTGGCGTCCGGCGCGCTGTCGATCGGTGACGTGCAGGCGTTCGTGCAGTACTCGCGGCAGTTCAGCCAGCCGCTCAACCAGGTCGCCTCGATGGCGAACCTCATCCAGTCGGGGGTGGCCTCGGCCGAGCGGGTCTTCGAACTGCTCGACGCCGAGGAGCAGTCCGCAGAGCCGGACGAGGCCCACGTCCAGCGCCCTGAACAGCTGCGGGGCCAGGTGGAGCTGCGGCGCGTCTCGTTCCGCTACGCCGAGGAGACGCCGCTGATCGAGGACCTGTCGCTGGCGGTGGACCCAGGGCAGACGGTGGCGATCGTCGGCCCCACGGGGGCGGGCAAGACGACGCTGGTCAATCTGCTGCTGCGGTTCTACGAGGTCCGCTCGGGCCGCATCCTGCTGGACGGCACCGACATCGCGGCGATGTCCCGCGAGGAACTGCGCGCGGGCATCGGCATGGTCCTCCAGGACACCTGGCTGTTCGGCGGCACCATCGCGGAGAACATCGCCTACGGCGCCCAGGGGGCGAGCCGCGAGCAGGTGGAGGAGGCCGCGCGGGCCGCGCACGCCGACCGGTTCATCCGCACGCTCCCGGACGGCTACGACACGGTGCTCGACGACGAGGGCGCGACGGTGAGCGCCGGCGAGAAGCAGCTCATCACCATCGCCCGTGCCTTCCTCTCGGACCCGGTCATCCTGGTGCTGGACGAGGCGACCAGTTCCGTGGACACCCGCACCGAGGTGCTGATCCAGCGCGCGATGGAGCGTCTCGCCTCCGAGCGGACCAGCTTCGTGATCGCCCACCGCCTCTCCACCATCAGGGACGCCGACGTCATCCTGGTGATGGAGAACGGCTCCATCGTGGAACAGGGCGACCACGAGGCCCTGCTGGCCGCGGACGGCGCGTACGCGCGGCTGTACAGATCCCAGTTCGCGGAGGCCGTGGTCGAGGTGGACTAGGGCCTCTCGTCCGGATCTGGCCGGACCAGCCGAGCCGGGCCGGCGTCTTCCCGCCCGCAGCGCGCCGGCCGCGGTACGGGCTGGGTGCCCGACCGGTCGTGGCCCGCGGTGCCTCACCAGCGGGCCACGGCCGATCGCGTGCGGAGGGGAGCAGCCGCCCGGCCGGAGCCGGGTCAGCCGGCCCAGCGGAGCCGGGCTAGCGGAGCCGGATCAGCCGCCCAGCTGCGCTGCGGCGTCCTCGATGTCGGCGGCGAAGGTGCTGACCTCCGTGTAGACGCCGGGCTTGCCCGGCCGCGCGCAGCCCTCGCCCCAGCTGACGATGCCCACCTGGACCCACTCGCCGGCGTCGTCCTTGCGGAACATCGGGCCGCCGGAGTCGCCCTGGCAGCTGTCGACGCCGCCGGTGTCGAGCTTGCCCGCGCACAGCTCCTCGCCCTCGACCAGGTCGGGGTAGGCGCTCTTGCAGGTGGCGTCGTCCACGAAGGGGACCTCGGCCTTGAGCAGGTAGCGCTGCTGGTCGCCGCCTTCCTGGTCGGCGCCCCAGCCCGCGATGGTGAAGTCGCCCTCGTTGTAGGCGTCGTCCTTGGCTATGGGGAGGGTGGGCTGGTCGAGCGCCTTGTCGAGCTTGATCAGCGCCCAGTCCTTGCCCTGCCCGTCGTAGCCGGGGGCCTGGAGAACCTCGGTGGACGTGGCGGTGACGGCCGCCGGGTCCTCGAGGTCCACGACGCCGCCGGTCGCGGTGATGCTGGTGTCGGAGCCGCTGCCGTCCACGCAGTGGGCGGCGGTCAGCACGATGTCCTTCTCCAGCAGCGCACCGCCGCAGCCCATGGACAGCCGCACCATGAAGGGGAACTCGCCCTGCTCGGCGGGGGTGCCGCCGACGATGGTCGTCCCGGGTTCGCCGTCGCCTGCCGGGTTGCCCGAGGGCAGCGCGGAGGCGGCGGCGGGGCTGAGGCTGAAGGCGGCGAGCGCGACGGCACCGACGGCGGTGAGTCTCTTCATGCTCTTCGTGGGGTTCTTCAACGTGCTTCCTCTCGTGGGGGGTTACTCGCACACACGGCACCCGCGTGACGGGCGCATGCCAAGCGAATGCCGTGATTATGGAGAGGAAGGGAACACGCTGACAAGGGCGCACCGGCCGCCTCGGTCCCCTCGGCCGCCGCACGCCCCCTCAGTCTCCTCAGTCCAGGTAACCCCGCAACTGGTCGGCGAAGGCGTGCTCCCGCAGCTTGGTGAGGGTCTTCGACTCGATCTGCCGGATGCGCTCCCGCGTCACACCGAAGAGATTGCCGATCTCCTCCAGCGTGCGCGGGCGGCCGTCGATCAGCCCGTACCGCAGTTGGACAACCCGGCGTTCGCGCTCCTGGAGGGTGGAGAGCACGGCCTCCAGGTGCTCGCGCAGCAGCAGGAAGGCGGCCGACTCCACGGGTGAGGCCGCGTCACCGTCCTCGATCAGGTCGCCGAGGTTGACGTCGTCCTCCTCCCCCACGGGCGCGTGCAGGGAGACCGGTTCCTGAGCGAGCCGCAGCACCTCGCTCACCCGCTCAGGAGTCAGCCCGAGCTGGGATGCGACCTCCTCGTGCGCCGGCTCGTAACCGCGCTCCTGGAGCAGCCGGCGCTGGATGCGCACCACCCGGTTGATCAGCTCGACGACGTGCACCGGGACGCGGATCGTCCGGGCCTGGTCGGCCAGGGCGCGGGACATGGCCTGGCGGATCCACCAGGTCGCGTACGTCGAGAACTTGTAGCCGCGCGCGTAGTCGAACTTCTCCACCGCGCGGATCAGCCCGAGGTTGCCCTCCTGCACGAGGTCGAGCATCGTCAGCCCCCGCCCGATGTAGCGCTTGGCGACGGAGACGACCAGCCGCAGGTTCGCCTCTATCAGGCGGCGCTTGGCCACCCTGCCGAGCACCACGAGCCGGTCGAGATCGAGGGCGAGCGCGCCCGCCAACTCGGGGGTGTTGCCGAGCTTCTCCTCGGCGAACAGTCCCGCCTCCACGCGGCGGGCCAGCTCCACCTCCTCGGCCGCCGTCAGCAGGGGTATGCGGCCGATCTCGCGCAGGTACTGGCGGAAGAGGTCCGCCGAGGGCCCGGTGGTGGCCGGCTCCCGGCGCGCGGCCGGCTCAGGACCGGCCGCCGGCGCGGTCTCCTGGTCGGGGAGGGGCTCGGGCACCGGGGGCTCGGGCACCGGCTGGGGCGGCGCGACGAGGGGAACGGTGTGCGGGGCGAGGGGCGTTGCCGGGGCGGCGGCGGGCGCCGCGTTCAGGGTCCGGGTCTGCACGGGGGCGACCTCCATGGTGATCGCTGCCGGTTCGGGGGCGGCGTGCGAGACGGGGACGGCTGCGGCCGGGCCGCGCTCCATCCCGTTCGATATGTGCGCATCCGCGGGGGATCGCGACCCGTCCTGGCCGACACCGCCCCGCTCCGAGGACTCAGGCACCGCTCACCAGTGTGGGGCAGGACACAGCCCGGCCACGAGGGGCGTGCGCGCAGTTTTTCCACCGAATGTGACCCTCAGCGCACGGCCCGCTACACATGGAAGGGGTGGGTGAGGCGCGGGCGCACCAAGGGGACGGAACCTGGGGTTCCGCTCCCGCCGCAGCCCGTACGCGGTCAGCGGACCAGCTCCCGCCCCAGCCCCTACGCCGTCAGCGGGCCAGACGGATCAGAGTGCCGCCGCGCCCCGCTCGCGCAGCGCCGTGCCGTACTGCTGGAGCGTCCAGATCTGCTGCCGCATCCCCGTCGACTGCTCGTACTCCCCACGGGCCTCCAGGCGGCGCGCCGCGCCCTCCAGCTCGGCGATCCGGGCCAGCACGGCGGCGCGCCGCACGGCGACCAACTGCTCCCCCGCGTACGCCTCGTCGACATCGCGGCTGCGCGAGCTGCGCAGCGGCTCGACGGCCAGCTCGGTCACCAGCGACCGCACGGTGTCGTCCGGGGCGGCGTCCCGCACCCGGCCCAGGAAGCCGGTGTCGGAGATCCCCGCCTCGGCGCCACCCGCCGACTCCAGCGCCTGCCGCACCACGGCGTAGGGCGGCGCGGTGAACTCGTCGGCCCCGTAGGCGTCGAACGCGGGAGAGACCAGCTCCGGGCGCTGAAGCGCCAGCTTGAGCAGCTCCCGCTCGACCCGGTGCGCCGGACTGCGCAGGTTCAGCGCCGGACCGCGCGGCACGAACGGCGCCTGCACGGCCGGGGTCTCGTGCCGCCGGGCGCCCTGGGGGGCGCGCGGGGAGGTCTGGCCGCGCTCGCGCGCCCAGCGGGCGAGCTGGGCGACGCGGCGGACGACGAACTCCTCGTCCACGATGCCCAGCAGGCCCGCCAGGCGCACCGCGTAACCCCGCCGGATGGAAGGGTCCTTGATCTGGACGACGACCGGGGCGACCTCCTCCAGCGCGGCCGACCTGCCCTCCGCGGTGTCCAGGTTGTGCCGGTCCACGATCGAGCGCATCGCGAAGTCGAAGAGCGGGGTGCGGCCCTCGACCACCTTGGCGACCGCCTCGTCGCCCTCGGCAAGCCGCAGGTCGCACGGGTCCATCCCGCCGGGCGTGATCGCGATCCAGGTGCGCGCGGCGAACTTCTGGTCGTCCTCGAAAGCGCGCAGGGCCGCCTTCTGGCCCGCCGCGTCGCCGTCGAAGGTGAAGACGACCTCCGACTGCGCGTTGTCCATCAGCACCCGGCGCAGGATCTTCACGTGCTCCCCGCCGAAGGCGGTGCCGCAGGTGGCGATGGCCGTGGTGACCCCCGCCAGGTGGCAGGCCATCACGTCCGTGTAGCCCTCGACGACCACGGCGCGGTTGGCCTTGGCGATCTCCCGCTTGGCCAGGTCGATGCCGTAGAGCACCTGGGACTTGCGGTAGATCGGCGTCTCGGGCGTGTTCAGGTACTTCGGGCCCTGGTCGTCCTCGCGCAGCTTGCGGGCGCCGAAGCCGACGACGTCACCCGTGATGTCGCGGATGGGCCACATCAGCCGGCCGCGGAAGCGGTCGATGGGCCGGCCGTTGCGCGCCTCCTGGGCGAGCCCCGAGAGCGTCAGCTCCTTGTCGGTGAAGCCCTGCCCGCGCAGATACCGCACCAGGTGGTCCCAGCCCGCCGGGGAGTAGCCGATGCCGAAGTGCCGGGCCGCCTCCTGGTCGAAACCGCGCTCCGCGAGGAAGCGGCGGGCGATCTCGGCCTCGGGCCCGTCCAGCTGCTCGGCGTAGAACCGGGCGGCGCTCTTGTGGGCCTCGACCAGCCGGGTGCGCTCGCCCTGCTGCGAGGCGCGGCCGTAGCCGCCCTCCTCGTAGCGGAGGGTGATGCCGGCGCGGGCCGCGAGCCGCTCGACCGACTCGGAGAAGGACAGGTGGTCGACCTTCATCACGAAGTCGAGGGTGTCCCCGCCCTCCTGGCAGCCGAAACAGTGATAGAACCCCTTGCTCGGGCTGACGTGGAAGGAGGGGGACTTCTCGTCGTGGAAGGGGCACAGGCCCTTGAGGTTGCCGCCGCCCGCGTTGCGCAGCTGGAGGTACTCGGAGACGACGGAGTCGATCGGGACCGCGTCCCGTACCGCCTTCACGTCCTCGTCATTGATCCTTCCAGCCACACGGAAAGTCTACGGCGCGCCGGTGACAGTCCCGCCCCGCGGTCCGGTCCGCGTCCTCCGTGGTCAGGGCCGCGGGACGTTGCGCAGGTTGGACCTGGCCATCTGGACCATCCGGCCCACGCCGCCGTCCAGCACCGTCTTCCCCGCCGAGAGGGCGAAGCCGCTCACCTGTTCCCGGGTGATCTTCGGCGGGAGCGAGAGGGCGTGCGGGTCGGTGACCACGTCGATCAGCGCGGGACCCTTG
Source organism: Streptomyces tubbatahanensis (assembly GCF_022699385.1). Classification (NCBI taxonomy): domain Bacteria; kingdom Bacillati; phylum Actinomycetota; class Actinomycetes; order Kitasatosporales; family Streptomycetaceae; genus Streptomyces; species Streptomyces tubbatahanensis. The sequence goes on from NZ_CP093846.1 coordinate 2,453,009, forward strand.
TGCCCCAGGACGTCCTTGAGGGCGCCCCGCAGGTGCTTGGGCTTCTCGACGCGGACCGCGTAGGCGCCCGCGGCCTGCGCCAGCGCCGCGAAGTCCGGATTGCGGTTGTTCGTCCCGTACGCCGGCATGCCGTCCACCATCATCTCCAGCTCGACCATGCCCAGCGAGGAGTTGTTGAACAGCACCACCTTGACCGGCAGGTCGTACTGGACCAGCGTGAGGAACTCGCCCATCAGCATGGCGAAGCCGCCGTCGCCCGACATGGAGATGACCTGGCGGTTCCGGTCCAGGAGCTGGGCGCCGACGGCCTGCGGAACGGCGTTGGCCATCGACCCGTGGCTGAAGGAGCCGATCACCCGGCGCCGCCCGTTCGGGGTGATGTAGCGGGCCGCCCACACGTTGCACATGCCCGTGTCGACGGTGAAGACGGCGTCGTCGGCGGCCTCCTCGTCCAGCAGCGAGGCGACGTACTCGGGGTGGATCGGGGTGTGCTTGTCGACCTTGCGGGTGTAGGCGCTGACGACGCCTTCCAGCGCCTCCGCGTGCTTCTTGAGCATCCGGTCGAGGAACCTGCGGTTCGTCTTGACGGGAACCCGCGGGGTGAGGCAGCGCAGCGTCTCGCGCACGTCGCCCCACACGGCGAGGTCGAGCTGGGTGCGGCGGCCCAGGTGCTCGGGCCGCACGTCCACCTGGACGATCTTGCAGTCCTTGGGCAGGAACGCGTTGTACGGGAAGTCGGTGCCCAGCAGGATCAGCAGGTCGCACTCGTGGGTGGCCTCGTAGGCGGCGCCGTATCCGAGCAGTCCGCTCATGCCGACGTCGTAGGGGTTGTCGTACTGGATCCACTCCTTGCCGCGCAGCGCGTGCCCGACCGGGGACTTGATCCGCTCGGCGAACTCCATGACCTCCGCGTGCGCGCCCGCGGTGCCCGCGCCGCAGAACAGGGTGATCTTCTCCGACTCGTCGATCATGCGCACCAGCGCGTCGATCTCCACGTCCCCCGGACGCACCGTGGGACGGGAGGTGACCAGCGCGTGCTCCACCGGCGCCTCGGGCGCCGGCTGGGAGGCCAGGTCGCCCGGGAGCGCGACGACGCTGACGCCCTGCTGTCCCACCGCGTGCTGGACGGCCGTCTGGAGGACCCGCGGCATCTGCTGCTCGCTGGAGATCAGCTCGCTGTAGTGGCTGCACTCCACGAAGAGCCGGTCGGGGTGGGTCTCCTGGAAGAAGCGGGTGCCGATCTCACTGCTGGGGATGTGCGAGGCCAGCGCGAGCACGGGTGCCATGGAGCGGTGCGCGTCGAAGAGTCCGTTGATCAGGTGCAGGTTGCCCGGGCCGCAGGAGCCGGCGCACGCGGTGAGCTTCCCGCTCAGCTGCGCCTCGGCCCCGGCGGCGAAGGCGGCGGCCTCCTCGTGCCTGACCTGGATCCAGTCGATGGCCGGGTTGCGCCGGATGGCGTCCACGACCGGGTTGAGACTGTCCCCCACCACCCCATACAGGCGTTCGACGCCGGATCGCACCAGCGTGTCGACGAACTGCTCGGCCACCGTCTGCTTCGCCATCGCTCACTCGTCCTTCGCTCGCCGCGGCAGGGCGGCGCCGAGGGTCCGCCGTCCGGCACCGGCACGGCCCGCCGTTCCTTTCCGCAACATATCCCCCACGCGCCGCTCCGGCATCACGCCGCGGCGCCCGGCATCACGCCATGGCGCCCAGCATCACGCCGCGCCGCCCCAGCATCACGCCATGGCGCCCGGCATCACGCCGTGGCGCCCAGCGACTCCAGCGGCACGCCCGGATCGGCCAGCGCCTCCGGGTCCACCACGACACCCGAGCGGACCAGGTCCTGGATCGCTCCCGCGACGTCCCAGACGTTGACGTTCATCCCCGCCAGCACCCGGCCCCCGCTCAGCCAGAAGGCGACGAACTCCCGCTTGCCCACGTCCCCCCGGCACACCACCTGGTCGTAGGAGCCCGGCGGCGCGTAACCCGAGTACTCCATGCCCAGCTCGTACTGGTCGGAGAAGAAATAGGGCACCCGGTCGTAGGACACGTCCTTGCCGAGCATCGCGCGGGCGGCGGCCGGGCCGCCGTTCAGCGCGTTGGCCCAGTGCTCGACCCGCAGCCGCGTGCCCAGCAGCGGATGCTGCACGGCGGCGGCGTCACCCGCCACGAAGACATCGGGGTCGCTGGTGCGCAGCGAGGCGTCCACCGCGATGCCGCCGCCGGGCCCCGGGGCCGTCTCCAGGCCCGCCGCCTCGGCCAGCGCCGTGCGCGGCGCGGCCCCGATGGCGGCGACGACGTCGTGCGCCGGGTGCTCGTCGCCGTCGTCGGTGTGCACCGTCTGCACCATCCCGTCAGCGCCCGCGATCCGGGTGAGCCGGGCGCCGAAGTGGAACCTGACGCCCTTCTCGCGGTGCAGGTCGGCGAAGAGCGCCCCCAGCTCGGGGCCGAGCACCGTGTGCAGCGGGGTGGGCTCCGCCTCGATGACGGTGACCTCCGCCCCGTACGTACGCGCCGCTGCCGCCACCTCCAGGCCGATCCAGCCCGCCCCCGCGATCACCAGATGGCCGTTCTCCTGGCCGAGCGCCGTCAGCACCCCGCGCAGCCGCTCGGCGTGCGCGAGGCGGCGCAGGTGGTGCACGCCCGCCAGGTCGGTGCCGGGGATCTCCAGCCGGCGCGGCTCGGCACCGGTGGCCAGCAGCAGCTTGTCGTAGTGGACACGGGTGCCGTCGCCCATCCTGACCGCCCTGCTCTCCAGGTCGAGCTGGACGGCGGGCTGGCCCAGGTGCAGCTCGATGTCGGCCGCCGCGTACCAGGCGGGCTCGTGCACGAAGACGCTGCCGCGTTCGGCCGAACCGGTGAGGAAGCCCTTGGAGAGCGGGGGACGCTCGTAGGGATGCTCACGTTCGTCACCGATCAGGATCACGCGGCCCGTGAACCCCTCGGCGCGCAGGGCCTCGGCGGCTTTCGCCCCCGTGAGCCCCCCGCCGACGATGACGAACGTACGGTGTGCGTCCACCACTTGAAGCTCCTCCTCGAATCCCCTTGAAGAGCCGGCCCCCACGGGCCGTGCTGTCGTCCCCCGTCATCCAGCTGTGCGCGTTCACCGTGAGCGTCCCTCATCGCACCATGCGCGGGAAGAGGCAGGGGTGCGTAAGGGACGTGCGGGCACCGTGGCGGGTTCCGCACCGCTCGCTCACCCTCACGTCCTCGTGCCCGCCGTCATCACCTGATGGAGGGAGCGGGCCGCGGCGTCGGTGAGTGTGGAGATCTGGTCGACGACCACGCGCAGCCGCGCCGCGGCCACCCCCTCGGCGCGGGACGCCTCCTCGTACAGGTCCGCGTACTGCGCGTCCAGCCCCTCGGGCGCGCGGGCCAGCAGCGCCTCGGCCAGCTCGCGCAGGACAGCGCGCTGCTCCACCCGCAGCCGCTCCAGCTCCGGGCGCTGCATCACGTAGCAGTCGACGACCGCCTTGAGGACCGCGCACTCCAGCCGGGCGGGCCCGGGCACGATCAGCTCGGCCCCGTACCGGGTCAGCGGCCCCGAGCCGTAGGCGGCGCGGGTCGCCGCCTCGGCGGCCAGGGCGAAGCGGCCGATCAGCTGGCTGGTCGCGTCCTTCAGCCCGGCCTGCGCCAGCGCCGTGCCGTCGTGCTCGTGCGGCCACCACTCCTGGGCGAGCAGCCGGTCCAGCGCGGCGGCCAGCTCCGCCTCGTCCGCGCCCGGCGCGTAGCGGGCCGCGGCGCAGGCGAAGACGTCGCCGCGCTCGGGCCCCGACCGCAGCGACCGCGGCTGAAGGTGCCCCGCCCTGATGCCGTCCTCCAGGTCGTGCACCGAGTAGGCCACATCGTCCGACCAGTCCATGACCTGCGCCTCGAAGCAGGTGCGGCCCCTGGGTGCGCCCTCGCGCAGCCAGCGGAAGACCGGCAGGTCGTCGTCGTAGACGCCGAACTTGCCTGAGGCCGGGTCCGCCGGATGTGCGCCCCGGCGCCACGGGTACTTCGTCGCGGCGTCCAGCGCGGCCCGCGTCAGGTTCAGCCCCACGGGCGCCTGCCCGTCGGGCTCGGCGGAGAACCGCTTGGGCTCCAGCCGGGTCAGCAGCCGCAACGACTGGGCGTTCCCCTCGAAACCGCCCGCAGGCGCGGCGATCTCGTCGAGCACGGCCTCGCCGTTGTGCCCGAACGGGGGGTGCCCGAGGTCGTGCGCCAGACACGCGGTCTCCACCAGATCCGGGTCGCAGCCCAGCGAGGCGCCCAGCTCGCGGCCGACCTGCGCGCACTCGAGGGAGTGCGTCAGCCGGGTGCGCGGCGACGCGTCCCACGAGGGTGCCGCGGTCTCGGGCGCGACGACCTGCGTCTTGCCCGCGAGACGGCGCAGCGCCGCCGAGTGCAGCACCCGGGCGCGGTCCCGCTGGAAGGCCGTGCGCCCCGGGCGCTTGTCCGGCTCCGGCACCCAGCGTGCGATGTCCGACGGCGCGTACCTCGGCCCCTGGCGGGTGCCGGGGCCCTGTGCTGCGGGTGTGCCGTACGTGGCGTGCATACGCCGACGGTAACCGGAGGAGGGGCCTTCCCAAGCCCCCTGGGGCTCCTAAGCCTCCCGGGACTTCTGGGACTCCTGGGTCTCCTGGGTCTCCTGGCGGACCCACTCCAGATACGCGGCGCCGCCGCGCACGACCGGGGTGGCGATGATCTCCGGGACGTCGTACGGGTGGGCCTCGTTCAGGTAGGACTCCAGCGCGTCGTAGGAGCCGGCGGCCGTCTTGAAGAGCACCTGCCACTCCGGGTCCGTCTGCACGGCGCCCTCCCACCGGTACACGGAGGTGACGGCGCCGCTGATCTGCGCGCACGCCGCGACCCTCCGCTCCACGGCACCCGCCGCGAGCACCCGCGCCTCCTCCTGCGACCCCACGGTCGTCAACACGCTCAAAACCTCAGCCATGCCGCCACGGTAAGCCCCCGGGGGCCGGTCCGAGCGGCCGGACCGAGGGCCGGCTCAAGGGGCCGGCCGAGGGGTCCGCCCAAGCGGCCGGACCGGAGGCGTCCGATTCATTCAAGAGCCCGCGCACGCCCCGCGCCTAGCGTGCGCGTATGACACCTCGACTCGACCTGATCGGCCTCGTCACCGCTGACATGGCCGCCTCGCTGGCCTTCTACCGGCGGCTGGGACTCGACATCCCCGCGGACGCGGACACCGAAGCGCATGTGGAGGCCGCCGGGCCCGGCGGGCTGCGGCTGGCGCCCCGAACACCGGCAGTCCCCGGCGCTCCGTGGTCACATGCGCGCGGGTGTCGGGGCCCGCGACGACCAGCTCGCCGTTCCACAGCAGCAGATCCATGCAGCCGTCGGGCAGCACCCGCCCGCTCGTGCCGGGCGGGACCGCGGCGCGGGACCACGCCACGGCTCCCGGCACCCGCGAAGCCCTCTCCTGGTACATCCGCCCAGCATGCCTGCCGGCACCGACATCCGGGCCCGCCAGGGGCGCGCGAGCGGTCTCAGCCTCGGACGTCTCTGCCCCGACCGTCTCCGCCCCCAACTCTCAGCCTCGGACGGGCCACCCCGCGCGGTACTCGGCGGGGCTGACCCCCCGCACGCGTTTGAAGGCGGCGCTGAGCGCGAAGCCGTCCGCGTAGCCCACCCGGCGGGCGACGGCTCCCAGCGTGGCCCCCGGCTCCCGCAGCAGCCGTGCGGCCAGGTCGATGCGCCGCTGCGCGAGGTAGGCCATGGGCGGCTCGCCCAGCAGTTCCGTGAACCGCCGGGCGAAGTTCGCGCGGGAGACCCCGGCCTTGGCGGCCAGTGAGGCCACCGTCCAGGCGTGCCCCGGCTGTTCGTGCAGCAGCCGCAGCGCGACGCCGACCACGGGATCGCTCTGGGCGCGGTACCAGGCGGGCGCGTCCGCCTCGGGGCGGGCGAACCACGCCCGCAGCACCGACACCAGCAGCAAGTCGAGCACCCGGTCGAGCACCAGCTGCTGGCCGGGCGCGTCCCTGACGATCTCCTGCTCGACGAGCGCCATCAGCCCCGCGTCCCACTCCGCGGCGCGCAGCACCAGCACCGGCGGCAGCGCGTCCAGCAGCCGGCTGCTCAGGTCGCCGTGCAGCTGATAGCCGCCGCTCAGCAGGACGGTGGGGGCGTCCGGGTCGCGGCCGTAGGTGCGGACGCCGAGGGCGATCTCCTCACACAGGTCGACGCCGTCCACGCTGGTGCAGCAGTCGCCGGGCTGGATCAGCAGGTCGGGCGGGGTCGCCGGGTCGTCGGCGAGCACGTAGGGGGCGGGCCCGCGCAGTACCGCCACGTCACCGGGGGCGAGCGGTAGCGGCCCGGGCCGGTCCCCGGGTTCGGCTCCGGGCCCGGGGACCGGCCACGGATCCGCGACGGCGGAGGGGAGGACCCAGCCCTCACCGCGCACCAGGGAGGCGACCGCCAGCGGCGCACCGTCCTGGACGCGTACGCCCCAGGGCGGCGTGAGCACCGCCCGGTGCAGCAGCCCGCCGGACGCCCGGGCCCCGCTCAGCACCTCGGTCAGTGCCTCGGCCAGCCCGTCCCCGCCGCCGGACCGCACAACCTCCCCGGCCCCCGCACCGATCCCCACACCGCTCGTCCGCCCGTTCCCCACCCCGGTCGCCGTCACGGAAGGCAGCTTAGACGCGCGGACATGAGCAGGGAGAGCCGCCGCAGCCGGCGGCGTTCTTGGACGAGATGTCCGCCCAACTGCTGGACGGGCGGAACGCCAACGTCACCGACGGGGTACGCCAGGTGCTGGGCCGACCCCCGCGCGGCGTGGCCGGCCTCGCCCGGCGGGCGGCGGCGCAGGGCGTCTGGAACCGCTGACCCGGGCCGACGGGCGCGGGCCCGGCAGCGTCCCTTCGGCTTACGGCAGAGGGAGCGGAGGGAATCGCACGTGCTCCCGCGCGGGTCGACCGGTTGCATCGTGTGGCGTGCGAGGCACGATGGACGCATGGATGATACGACCGCACTGGCAGCCGAACACCTGGCCCTGGCGAGGAAAGACCCGCACGGCCGCAGCGCGTACCTCTTCTTGCACGACGGGCCGCTGCGGCAGTCCGTCATCGCGCTGACGGAGGGTTCGGCCCTGGAGGAGCACAATGCTCCCCCGGCGGCGAGCCTGCACGTCCTGCAGGGCAGTGTCAGGATCACCGAGGGCACCGCCGACCAGGACGTCGCCGCCGGGCAGATCCAGCGGATTCCGCACCTGCGGCACGGAGTGCTGGCGCTGGAGGACTCGGTCTTCATCCTCACGACGGTGACGGGCACCGAGTGAGGCCCACCGGGTGAGCGGGGCGGCCCGCCGGCAGGGCCCGCCGGGTGAGCGGGGCGGCCCGCCGGCAGCGGGCCGGGTGAGCGGGTGAGGCGGGCGCGGTGAGGCGGCTCAGACCGCCTTCCGGCTGCCCCACTCCCCGATCCGGTGCAGGACGGAGCGCAGCGCCAGTTCGTACCCGAAGACGCCGTGGCCCGAGACCATGCCCTGGCACACCGGTGCCGTCACGGAGGTGTGCCGGAACGGCTCGCGGGCGTGGACGTTGGAGATGTGCACCTCCACGCAGGGGATACCGAGCCCGGCGACGGCCTCCAGCGCGTCGCGCAGCGCGTAGCTGTAGTGCGCGTAGGCGCCCGGGTTGAAGACGATGCCGTCGTCGCTGCCGCGGGTGGCGTGGATCAGGTCGATGAGCGCGCCCTCGCTGTTGCTCTGGGCGCAGCGCACCTCGGCGCCGAGCTCCTTGCCGAGCGCCGTGGTGCGTTCCTCGACGTCCCGCAGGGTCGTGCTGCCGTAGGTGTCGCGGTCGCGCTCGCCCAGCAGGTTGAGGTTGGGGCCGTGCAGCAGCAGCACGTGGGGCGCCGCGAAAGCCGACGTATCGGCGGAGGACGGGGAGGAAGTCGCGTTCATGGAGGCAGCCTAGAGCCCGCCCCGGGCCGGGGTCTCGCGCAGAGCCGGCCGGGCTCGCGGCCCCCGGCGCGCCCCGCCGCGGGTACCGCCGACCTCGACCGGGGGTGGAGGTGCCGCTAGCCTCCGAAGGAGAGCCCCCGCACGGACGGGCGCGAGCGAGGCGAGGAGCAGGGCGAGCGATGGGCTGGACAGCGCGGAACATCCCCGACCAGAGCGGCCGCACCGCGGTGGTGACCGGCGCCAACAGCGGGCTGGGCTTCGTCACGGCCAGGGAGCTGGCGCGGCGCGGCGCGCGCGTCGTCCTCGCCTGCCGCGACGAGGAGCGTGGACGCCTGGCCCGCGACCGGCTCGTGCGGGAGCTGCCGGAGGCGGGGCCGCGCGCCGAACTGCGCCTGCTCGACCTGGGCGACCTGGCCTCGGTGAGCGCGTTCGCCAAGGAGCTGCCGGACGAGCGGGTGGACCTGCTGGTCAACAACGCGGGGGTCATGGCGCTGCCGTACGGCCGTACGGCGGACGGCTTCGAGAGGCAGTTCGGCGTCAACCACCTGGGGCACTTCGCCCTCACCGGGCTGCTGCTGGACAGGCTCCTGGCCTCTTCCGCCCCCCGGGTGGTCACCGTCTCCAGCGCTCTGCACCTGCTGGGCAACATCGACATCACCGACCTGAACAGCGAGCGCTCCTACCGGCGCTGGATCGCCTACGGACGGTCCAAGACGGCCAATCTGCTCTTCACGCACGAGCTGGCCGGGCGGCTGGCGGACACGCCGCTGATCGCCGCGGCGGCGCACCCCGGCTACGCGGCGACGAACCTGCAGAGCGCGAGCCCGCGCATGGAGGGCAGGAGGGCGGCCGAGCGCGTCATGCGGCTGGGCAACCGGGTGGTCGCGCAGTCCGCCGAGGTAGGCGCGCTGCCGACGCTGTACGCCGCGACGGCGCCCGGCGTGGGCGCCGACTCCTTCACCGGGCCGCGGCTGGCGAGCTGGCGGGGCGCGCCCGCACCCTCGCTGCGGGCACCCTGGACGCTCAACGACGCGGCGGCCCAGCGCCTGTGGGCGGCCTCGGAGGAGCTGACGGGGGTCGCCTACGGGGTGCCCTCGTGATCCGCGTACTGGTCGTCGACGACGACTTCATGGTGGCCCGCCTGCACAGCACGCTGGTGTCGAGGGTGCCGGGCTTCGAGGTGAGCGGGGTGGCGCACAGCGGCGCGCAGGCCCTGTCCCTGGTGCGGGAGCTGGCCCCCGACCTGGTGCTGCTCGATCTGTACCTGCCGGATGTGAGCGGTCTCGAGGTGCTGCGGCGGCTGCGGGGTGACGGCGCGCCCGGCGGCGGCCCCGACGTGCTCGTGATCACGGCGGCGCGGGACGCGGCCAGTGTGCGGGCCGCGCGGCACGGGGGTGCGGTGCAGTACGTCGTCAAGCCGTTCGAGGGACGGCTGCTGGTCGAGCGTCTCGAACGGTACGCGCGCGACCGGCGGGAGTTCGAGGAGCTGACCTCGCCCGGGCAGGACGAACTGGACCGGGTCTTCACGGGCGCCGGTACGGGCGCGCCGCAGCGCACGCCCGCTCCCGTGCGCCCGCCCACGCCCACGCCCGCGCCCGGGTCCGTGGGCGCGCCCGTGCCCTCCCCGCAGGGTGAGGTCCTGGCGGGAGGGGCGCTCGCCACCCGCCGGGGCCCGCTTCCCAAGGGGCTGACCGAGCAGACGTCGGCCCTGGTACGTGCGACGCTCGACGCGAGCTGCGCCCAGGCGGGCCTGTCCGCCTCCGAGTGCGCCCGGCACAGCGGCCTGTCCCGGGTGAGCGCGCGCCGCTACCTGGAGCACTTCGTGGCCACCGGCACCGCGCGGGTCACCCTCAGATACGGCACGACGGGCCGCCCGGAGCGCCGCTACCACCCGGTGTGACCGTCCGGCCGGCACGGCACGGCACGGCACCTGATGGCTAGGGCCTCTCGTGTGCTCCCAGCAGTTCCAGGCCTGGGCCCAGGCCCAGGGAGGCGACGCCGCGCTGGAAGGTGTCGTAGTCGGGCCCGCTGTCGTCCGCGTGCCACATGCGCCGGGCCAGGACACCGAGTGTCTTGTCGACCAGGCCGTACACGTCCCTCTCGGTGTAGTCCTCGTGCACGAGGTCGTTCCAGACGGCGAACATCGCGCCCCGCGGCGCCGGGTCGAGAGGTGTCACGCTCTGCCCGTCGGGGAAGACGTGCGGGGCCCACTGCTCGTACAGGTACCGCCCGTCGAGGCCCTGCCCGTGGTAGTAGTCCGCGAACGGCACGATGTAGAGGGTGGCGTCGTTGATGTTGACGAACTCGAAGCCGTCCTTCTTGATGGCCTGCGGCCCGTACCAGCCGTTGTTCCAGCTGTAGACGCGCACGTCGCGGTCGTATCCCTCGGCGGTGCCGCCGAGCCGGCTGAGGCTGCCCCAGGCCGCGGGCCGCTTGCCGAGCTGTTTCAGGTGGGCCGCCATGGCGTCGAAGTAGGCGTGGTAGTGCTCGACGGGGCCGCCGTACTCGTCCGCGCCGAAGTGCACGACGGGGCTGCGGAACCACGGGGTGAAGTGGCTGAAGAGGTCCTTCATGTAGGCCGTGGCCGCCGGGTTGCCCAGGTCGAGGTGGTCGGAGTCGCCGCCGTCCAGGCCGATGTCGGGGCGGTGGGCGACGAAGGCGCGGGAGTGCGCGGGGGCGTCGAACTCGGGGGTGAGCCGCACGGCGCATCCTTCGGCGAGGTCTTCGAAGGAGTTCCAGGTGGCGCGGTCGTAGGAGCCGTCGCGGGCGGTCAGCCCCGCCCACCTGGGCGCGTCGCTCGCGAGGCGGAACGCGGACTGTGCCTTGCTCCAGTCGCCGCCGGGCGGCTGGATCTCGTTGTCGTTGAGGTGGATCTGGAAGTCGTTGAACTTGAACCAGCCGAGCAGCCGTATGACATCGCGGAGGAAGGCCGGCGTGAAGTAGCGGCGCCCCACGTCCAGCATGAAGCCGCGGCGCGGGTAGTCGGGCCAGTCGACGGCCTCGCCCGCGGGGACGGTGCGGGCGCCGGATCCGGTGAGGATCTGCAGGAGGCTGCGGGTCGCGTGGTACACGCCGGCGTAGGCGGGGGCTTCCAGGCGCAGGTGATCGCGGGTGGCGGTGAGGCGGTAGCCCTCCGCGCGATAGCGCTCGCCCGCGGGCGGGTGGTGTGCGGAGCCGTCGAGGACGAGGCGGATCTCGCCGTGCCGCGGGCGGCGGCCGTGGTCGCCGCCCGGGGCGCGGGTGCGCACCCCGGTGGTCTCCTCCAACTCCTCGCGCAGGGTGCGTGCGAGCCGCAGCAGCCTGCGGTCGCCGCCCTCGGCCACGACGCGGGTGGCGGGGGTGAGGCGGAACTCGCCCGCTCCCGCACGCCATGCGCGCAGGGCCGGTACGACGAAGGGGGCTTCGCCCGCGGCCGCCTGGCACGGGGCCGCGGTGGCGCGGGACGCGAAGGGTCCTGTGAGCCCTCCCGCGGCCACGGCTGTGACGCCCGCGGCTGTCACCATCCGACGTGTCGGTCGGGTAATCCCGTCTTCTGTCATCGCAGCTCCCTTGAGAGAACACGAACGAACATCGGACACCATGCGGTCAGTGGTGTATACCACTCGCGTCGTGTGCGGCAATACCCTCCGCACACCGTTGCGTTGACGTCGGCGTCAACGCATAGCGTGCGCAGCACCGCACACACAGAGCGTGCGGAGCACCGCGCACGACAGCGGTAACGGCGAAGGACAACGGAGGGACGCGGGCCTGATGCGTATCGGGGAGCTGGCCAAGCGCGCGGGTACCACCACCAGGACACTGCGCTACTACGAGGCGCGGGGCCTGTTGCAGGTGGCCCGCGACGCCCACGGGCACCGCACCTTCGGCGAGGACGACCTCGCGGTGCTGCGGCAGATCAGGACGCTGCGGGACCACGGCTTCGAACTGGAGGAGACCCGGCCCTTCGTGGAGTGTCTGCGCGCGGGGCACCCGGCGGGCGACTCCTGCCCCGACTCGCTGGAGGTCTACCGCCGCAAACTGGCCGAGCTGGACGCCTGCATCGCCGAACTGCGCCTGGTGCGGGACGAGGTCGACGCGCGGCTCGCGCGCGCCGAGGTCGAGGCGGCGGCCGGGTTGCCGCACGGCCCGCACCCGCGCTGCGAGCTGGCACCGCCGCCGCACCCACCGGCCGCGCCGCAACCACCGGCCGTGCCGCACGCGGCGACTCCGCCGCACACACCGGCCCCGCCCCACACACCGGCTCCGCCGCACCCGCACGACGTCGAGGGAGAATGATGAGTACGAGGACCGCCCACCTGCCCGAGGTCACCGACGAGACGTTCGCCGCGGAGGTGCTCCGCTCCGAGGTGCCGGTACTGGTGGACTTCACCGCCGACTGGTGCCCGCCGTGCCGCATGGTCGCCCCGGTGCTCGCCCACATCGCCGCCGAGCGCGAGGGCACCCTGAAAGTGGTTTCCCTCGATGTGGACCGCAACCCGGCCACGCAGGCCGCCTACAGCGTCCTGTCGATGCCGACCCTCGTCCTGTTCCGGAACGGCGAGCCCACCCGCTCGGTGGTCGGCGCCCATCCCGAACGCCGCCTGGTGGAGGCGCTGGGCCTGGAGGAGACGCGGTGAGCCCCGCGGGCTCCCGCGCCCGGCTCCCCTGACACAGGACGCACGAAGGCCGGCCCGCGCACACGAAGGAGGCGGCACCCCCGCACGGGTGCCGCCTCCTTGGGGACCGGGACCCTTCCGCGGTGAGGGTGGAGAGCGGAAGGGAGCCCGGGGTGGGTGCCGGCCGGCGCTACGCGGAGGTCTCCTGCCGGGCGGCCGCGCGACCGGCCTCCAGCCGTGCCACCGGGATGCGGAACGGCGAGCAGGAGACGTAGTCGAGGCCGACCTCGTGGAAGAAGTGCACCGACTCGGGGTCACCCCCGTGCTCGCCGCAGACGCCGAGCTTGAGGTCGGGACGGGTGGCCCGGCCCGCCTCGGCGGCGCTGCGGACCAGCGAGCCGACGCCGTCCTTGTCGATGGTCTCGAACGGGGAGACGCCGAAGATGCCCTTCTCCAGGTAGGCCGTGAAGAAGCTGGCCTCCACGTCGTCACGGCTGAAGGCCCACACCGTCTGGGTGAGGTCGTTGGTGCCGAAGGAGAAGAAGTCGGCGCACTCGGCGATCTGGCCCGCCGTGAGCGCGGCCCGCGGCAGCTCGATCATGGTGCCGAGGGACAGCCCCAGGTCGACGCCCCGCTCCCGCTCCACCTCGTTGATGACCTCCTCCGCCTCCTCGCGGACGAGTTCGAGCTCCTGCACGGTGCCCACCAGCGGAATCATGATCTCGGCGCGGGGGTCGCCGCCGCCGGCCTTGCGCTCGGCCGCGGCCTCGGCGATGGCGCGGATCTGCATGGTGAACAGCCCGGGGATGACCAGCCCGAGGCGGACACCGCGCAGGCCCAGCATGGGGTTCTGCTCGTGCAGCCGGTGCACGGCCTGGAGGAGCCGCAGGTCGTTCTCGTTGGCGTCCTTGCGGGACTCCGCGAGGGCGACCCGTACGGACAGCTCGGTGATGTCCGGCAGGAACTCGTGCAGCGGCGGGTCGAGCAGCCGCACCGTCACGGGCAGCCCGTCCATCGACTCGAACAGCTCGACGAAGTCGCCCTGCTGGAGCGGCAGGAGGGCGTGCAGCGCCCGCTTCCGCTCCTCCTCGGTGTCGGCCAGGATGAGCCGCTCGACCAGCTCGCGCCGCTCGCCGAGGAACATGTGTTCGGTGCGGCACAGGCCGATGCCCTGGGCGCCGAACCTGCGGGCGCGTGCGGCGTCCTCGGCGTTGTCGGCGTTGGCCCGCACCCGCAGACGGCGCACCCGGTCCGCGTAGGCCATGATCCGGTGCACGGCCTTGACCAGCTCGTCGGCGTCGTCGGCGCCGGCGTGCATGCGGCCCTCGAAGTACTCCACGACCGGGGAGGGCACGACCGGCACCTCGCCGGCGTAGACCTTGCCGGTGGAGCCGTCGATGGAGACGACGTCGCCCTCCTCGACGACCTTCCCGCCCGGGGCCTTGAGGCAGCGCCGCTTGGTGTCGACCTCCAGCTCCTCGGCACCGCACACGCAGGTCTTGCCCATGCCGCGGGCGACGACGGCGGCGTGCGAGGTCTTGCCGCCGCGCGAGGTGAGGATGCCCTCGGCCGCGAGCATGCCGTCGAGGTCGTCGGGGTTGGTCTCGCGGCGGATGAGGATGACCTTCTCGCCGGAGCGGGACCACTTGATGGCGGTGTAGGAGTCGAAGACCGCCTTGCCGACGGCCGCGCCCGGCGAGGCGGCGATGCCCCAGCCGATCTGGTCGGCGTTCTTGACGCCCCCATTGGAGTCGAAGCGGGGGAACATCAGCTGGGCGAGCTGGCTGCCGTTGACGCGGCGCAGCGCCTCGGCCTCGTCGATGAGCCCCTGGTCGACGAGTTGGGTGGCGATGCGGAACGCGGCCGCCGCGGTGCGCTTGCCCACCCGCGTCTGGAGCATCCACAGCTTGCCGCGCTCGATGGTGAACTCGATGTCGCACAGGTCCCTGTAGTGGTTCTCCAGGGTCTCCATGATCTGCATGAGCTGGTCGTAGGACGCCTTGTCGAGCGCTTCGAGGTCGGCGAGCGGCACGGTGTTGCGGATGCCGGCGACGACGTCCTCGCCCTGGGCGTTTTGCAGGTAGTCGCCGTAGACGCCCTGCTGGCCGCTGGCGGGGTCGCGGGTGAAGGCGACGCCGGTGCCCGAGTCGGGGCCGAGGTTGCCGAAGACCATCGAGCAGATGTTGACGGCGGTGCCCAGGTCGTGCGGGATGCGCTCCTGGCGGCGGTAGAGGCGGGCGCGGCTGCCGTTCCACGAGTCGAAGACCGCGCGCACGGCCAGGTCCATCTGTTCGCGCGGGTCCTGCGGGAAGTCGCGCCCCGTCTCCTCGGAGACGATGTTCTTGAACTTGGTGACCAGTTCCTTCAGCGCCTCGGCGCTCAGGTCCACGTCGGTGGTGGCGCCGCGCGCGGTCTTGGCCTCCTCCAGCGTCTCGGCGAAGCGTTCGCCGTGGATGCCGAGCACGGTGTCGCCGAACATCTGGATGAGGCGCCGGTAGGAGTCCCAGGCGAAGCGCTCGTCGCCCGACTGGGCGACGAGCCCGTGCACGGACTCGTCGGACAGGCCGATGTTGAGGACCGTGTCCATCATGCCGGGCATGGAGAACTTGGCGCCGGAGCGCACCGAGACGAGCAGCGGGTCGTCGGCCTGGCCGAGTTTCTTCCCCATGCGCTCCTCGAGTGCGCTCAGGTGAGCGCTCACCTCGTCCCGCAGCTGGGCGGGGGCCTCGCCGGAGTCGAGGTAGGCCTTGCACGCCTCGGTGGTGATGGTGAAGCCCGGAGGGACGGGCAGGCCGAGGTTGGTCATCTCGGCGAGGTTGGCTCCCTTGCCACCGAGGAGGCCCTTGAGGTCCTTGTTGCCCTCACTGAAGTCGTAGACGTACTTGGTCTGCTGCGCGTCTACCGCGGACTTTGTGTTCTTCGCGTGAACCGGCACCGGACTCGGCTCCTCGTGGTCGGTTGCCCTGACGGCGGGGAGCGTACCCAGATCAAAGGCTTGCGAGTACGTCCAGCGGCATGTCACACGGCTGTAACCACCCGTCTGCCGAGAGATCGAAAGTACCGACCGGTTGAGGCTGATTGGCCGCTGCATTCAGAAGCCGAACGGATTATGACGCTGAGGAGCGCGGCGGGCCGCCTTGCGGACGGAACGCGACGCCTGCGTACGACCTCGGAACCAAGGGCCGGTAAAACCGCCACCCGCTCCTTGGAGACATGCAGCACTCATTTGAGCGCGGTCTTCCCGCTCATGTGAGCGGACCCCTTATCAAGGTGGCGCGAATCACGCGGCCATTCGAGTGAACGTCTCACCATGCGGACAGCCTCCGCGCCGCCGTACGGTGCCCCGCATGCCCCTTCCGCACAGCACCCGGCGCCCCCGCCTCGACCCCGTCGACACCGGCGCCGACGCCCTCTTCGTCTACGGCACCCTGCGCTTCCGCCGGATACTGACGGCACTTCTCGGCCAGGTTCCGCCCGCCGCCCCCGCCACGGCCTCCGGCTGGCGCACCGCCGCGCTGCGGGAACGGCCCTATCCCGGCCTCGTCCCGGCCCCCGGACGGACCGCTCACGGCCTGCTGCTGACGGGGCTGACCGCGCGCGCCTGGCGGATACTGGACGACTTCGAGGACGACGCGTACGAGCTGCGCGCCCTCGACCTCGACCCGGCCGGCGGCCCGGAGAGCGCCGGCGGCCCAGGTCGGGCGGCACCGCACCAGGCCTGGGCGTACCTGTGGGCGAGCCCGCCCGAGGTCCGCCCCGCCGACTGGGAAGCCGACACCTTCGCTGGGACACGGCTCGACGGGTACGCGGCGCGCCTGGAGGCGGCGGCCGCGCGCCCGCAGGCCGGGCGGCGGTGAGCGCGGGCGGTGCGCCCCGCGCCCCCGCACGGTGCGCACCGGGGAAGGGCGCGGTCAGCCCCCGGAGGTGTCCAGTTCGGCGTCCGCGCCGACGTCCGTGCCGTACTCGTAGGGGTCGTTCAGCCAGCCGTCGGGCAGCACGACCTTGTTGCGGGAGTGAGTGCGGCCACGGGGCCCGTCGGCGCCCTGCGGCCACTCCTGGGACAGGTCCAGCTCGTCGAGCAGGCCGCGCAGCTCGTCCAGCGAGCCCGCGACGGCGAGCCTCCGGCGCAGCTCGGAGCCCACCGAGAAGCCCTTGGTGTACCAGGCGACGTGCTTGCGGAAGTCGATGACGCCGCGCCCCTCGTCCCCCAGCCACTCTCCCAGCAGCCGCGCGTGCCGCACCATCACCTCGGCGACCTCGCGCAGGGTGGGCCGGGCGAGCCCCGTCCCGCCCTCTCCGGTGAGCGCGGCCACCAGGTCGGCGAACAGCCACGGCCGTCCCAGACAGCCACGGCCGACGACGACACCGTCGCAGCCGGTCTGCCGCATCATCCGCACGGCGTCGTCGGCCGACCAGATGTCGCCGTTGCCCAGCACCGGGATCTCTCCGACGGTCTCCTTGAGGCGCGCGATGGCGTCCCAGTCGGCGGTGCCGCCGTAGTGCTGTGCCGCGGTGCGGCCGTGCAGCGCGATGGCGGTGATGCCCTCCTCGACGGCGATGCGGCCCGCGTCCAGGCAGGTGAGGTGGTCCTCGTCGATGCCCTTGCGCATCTTCATGGTCACCGGGAGGCCGCCCGCGTTGCCCACGGCCTCGTGCAGGATGGCGCGCAGCAGCGGCCGCTTGTACGGCAGCGCCGAGCCGCCGCCCTTGCGGGTCACCTTGGGCACCGGGCAGCCGAAGTTGAGGTCGATGTGATCGGCCAAATCCTCGTCGGCGATCATCCGCACCGCCTTGCCGACGGTCACCGGATCCACGCCGTAGAGCTGGATGGAGCGCGGCTTCTCGCTCGCGTCGAAGTGCACGAGCTGCATCGTCTTCTCGTTGCGCTCCACCAGCGCCCGCGTGGTGATCATCTCGCTGACGAACAGGCCCCGGCCCCCGGAGAACTCCCGGCACAGGGTACGGAACGGCGCGTTGGTGATCCCCGCCATCGGCGCCAGCACGACGGGCGGCCAGACGGCGTGCGGTCCGATGTGCAGCGGCTGCGCGGCGGGCTGGGTCATGCGGCGGCGGTCCTTCGGGTGACGGGGTGAACGGGGCGACTCCCCATTGTCCCCCATCCGCCGACGTCCCCCGCCAGCCCGCGCTCCGCACCCGGTCCGCTCCCCGTCCCCGCTCCGCCTGGACCGCTACCGCCCCGCCCGGCCGCCTACCCGCCCGCGATGATCAGCTCGTGCAGGCGCTCCACGCCCTCGCGGGTGCGCTCGTCGCACGGCACGTACGTGCCCAGGCGGGCGCCCTCGGCCGGGTTCAGCCACAGCCCGTGGTACGTGAACGAGAGCATGCCGACCAGCGGGTTGGAGAAGCGTTTCGACTTGTCGACCGCGCGGGCCACCTCGTGCCGCTGCCACAGCTCGCGAAACTCCCCCGACGCGTGCTCGAGCCGCTTGAGCAGTGCCTTCCACGCCGGTTCCGCCAGGTGTCCGGCCATCCGGGAGCGGAAGCGGGCCGTCATCAGCCGGACCGTTTCCTTCCGGTCGGGCATGGCGGCGCACCACTCGGGGTCGGTGAAGGCCAGCCACATGCAGTTGCGGTCCTCGGCCGGGAGCGCGTCCAGGTCGCTGAGCAGACGGCCGTAGGTGCGGTTGTAGGCCAGGATGTCGTACCGCGCGTTCTGCACACAGGCCGGGAACGGCTCCAGCTGCGCGAGCATCTGCCGGATACCGGGGGGCACCACCGTCGTCTGGTCGGCGGGTGTCGGATCGGCCGTGCCCGCGAGGGCGAACAGGTGGGCCCGCTCGCTCGCGTCCAGCATCAGGGCGCGCGAGAGCGCGTCCAGCACCTGCGCCGACACCTGGATGTCACGGGCCTGCTCCAGCCACGTGTACCAGGTCACACCGACGGTCGACAGATGCGCCACCTCCTCGCGGCGCAGCCCGGGTGTGCGGCGGCGCGGGCCGCGGGGCAGCCCGGCCTGCTCGGGGCTGATCCGCTCGCGTCTGCTGCGCAGGAACGCGGCGAGCTCTCCCCTGCGGACGGTCTCGGCGCTCATGGTGGCCATCCTGCTCCAGCCGCCCAGCCTGTTGCCAGGTAGCGCCGGTACCAGGATGAGGAGCGTCTGGTACCAGGCTGATAGCTCGCCGAGGCTCGTGCCCATGAGCCACGATCTCGCCGCCCGAGAGCCCGACCCCACCCCGGTGGAGCCGCCCGCGGCGCGGGCGGCGCCGCACCCGTCCGCACCCGCGGCCCTGCGCCCCCTCGGCCTTGCCACGCTGCTGCTGGGCGCCGCGCTACCCATGATCGATTTCTTCGTCGTCAACGTCGCGTTCCCCAGCATCCAAAGCGACCTCGACGCCTCCCCCGCCGCCCTGGAGATGGTCGTCGCCGGTTACGCCGTCGCCTACGCCGCGTTCCTCGTCCTCGGCGGGCGGCTCGGCGACACCTTCGGGCGGCGCCGGCTCTTCCTGTGGGGCGTCGCCGCCTTCGGCCTCACCTCGCTCGCCTGCGGCTTCGCGCCGGGCGTCGGGTGGCTCATCGGCGCGCGCGTGGCCCAGGGCGCCGCCTCCGCGCTGATGTTCCCGCAGGTCCTCGCCACGATCCACGCGACGACCTCGGGTCGGGCGCGGGCCCGTGCCGTGGGCCTGTTCGGCTCGGTCGGCGGGGTGTCGGTCGTCGCGGGGCAGGTGCTCGGCGGGGCCCTGGTCGCCGCCGACCTGGCGGGCAGCGGATGGCGGGCCGTCTTCTGGGTCAACGTGCCCGTCGTGGTGCTCGCCCTGGCCTGCGGGCTGCGTCTGGTGCCCGACAGCCGCGCGGAGGCGCCCGCGCGCGGCGATGTCGCCGGGACGGTCCTGCTCGCCTGCTCACTCGCCGCCCTGCTGCTGCCGCTGACGGAGGGGCGCGCGGCCGGATGGCCCTGGTGGTCGCTCGCCCTGCTGGTCGCTGCCGGGCCGACCGGCTGCGCCTTCCTCGCCGTCGAGCGCCGCAAGGAGCGCGAGGGCGGCAGCCCGTTGCTGCCGCCCTCACTGCTCGGACAGGCGGGCGTGCGCCGGGGGCTGCTGGCAGGGGTGCCCATCTTCCTCGGCTTCAGCAGCTTCATGTTCGTCAGCGCGCTGGTGCTGCAACAGGGGTTGCACTACGGAGCGTTGGCCGCGGGGCTCGCCCTGGCGCCGATGGGGGTGGCGCAGTTCGCCGCGTCGGTCGCCGCGCCCCGGGTGACCGAACGGCTGGGCGCCGGGCGCGTGCTGGCGCTCAGCGCCGTCGTCCAGGGCACCGGGCTGGGGACCCTGCTGCTCACCCTGTCCGCCGGGTGGCCCGGGCTGCCGCCCCTCGCCCTGGCTCCCGGCCTCGTGCTGTGCGGCGTGGGCCAGGGCCTGCAACTGCCGACCTACTACCGCGTCCTGCTCGGCGACATCCCCGCCTCGCGCGCCGGAGCGGGCAGCGGCCTGGCCGCGACGGCGCAACAGTCCGGTCTGGCGGTGGGCGTGGCCACGCTGGGCTCGCTGTTTTTGGCACTGGTGCCGCAGCTGGGAATGCGCGGGGCACTGGCCGCGGTGTTCACGGTCCACTCCTGCGGACTTGTGGCCCTGGCGGCGACCGGACTGCGGGCAGCGCGCGGAGCGCGGTAACGAGTGGTGAAGAAAGGGGACGAATGGTGGCGAATGGTGGCGAGTGGGGCCGGGGAGGCGCGGTGCGGGGCGGGAGGGACGGCGGCCCGAGTCGGCCCCCGCGCGGGCGGAGCGGTCAGCCGGTGCCGTACTTGGCGACGTACTTCTCGGCGATCTCCCGCTGCTCCCGTTCCATCCACGCGGCGGCCGCCAGGACGTCAGGGAGCCGCTTGCGGTCGGTCGTCACGGCGCGGAAGAGGCCGCCGACCGTCACGTGGTGGCCGGGCCGGTGGAGGACCTCCACCTCGTCGCCCGCCCGCAGAGTGCCGGGGTGGACGACGCGGAACATGGCACCGGGCGAGCCCGCCAGGGTGAAGCGGCGCAGCCAGCCCTTGGCGGTCGTCCAGCCCTGTTCGGCCACCCAGCCCGCGAACGTGCGGCACGGGATGCGGCTGCCGGTCGCCTCCAGCACGAGTTCGGGGCCGACCCGCCAGCGCTCGCCGACCAGAGTCTCGCGCAGGTCGGCGCCGGTGGTGGTGAGGTTCTCCCCGAACGCGCCGTGCGGAAGGACGCTGCCCAACTCCTGCTGCCAGGCGTCGAGGTCCTCACGGGCGAACGCGTAGACGGCCCTGTCGTCGCCACCGTGGTAGCGCAGGTCGCAGACCGCGTCGCCGGCCACGCCACCGGCGCCCGCGCCGGACTCCGACGGCGCGGCCACCCAGACGGGCGTGTCCACGGGGCTCTTGCCGATGCCGGTGGCGCCCGAGGGTGCGTCGGTGTACTCCACCCCGCGTGGCGGGCCGACGTTCACGCTGAGGATGTGCATCAGCGGACGGTAACCCGCGCTCCTGGCATCTCGGTCACCGACCCTCCATGTGAGACCCCGCGCAGGCGGTAGTGGTAGCTGTAGGCGTAGCCGAAGCCCGCGCGGGCGTAGAGGGCGCGCGCGGCCGGGTTGGACCGCGCCACCTGGAGGTAGAGACCCCGGATGCGCCGGCGGGACGCCCACAGGGCGCCGGCGCGCAGAACGGCGGCGGCCACGCCCTGCCGCCTGGCCCGTGGGTGCGTGACCATGCAGTAGACGCCCGCCCACCGCTCGTCCCCGCCGACGAACAGGCCCAGCCCGACGGGTCGCCGGTCAGCGCCCAGGGCGCTGACGCACGCCACCGGGGAGCTGATCCGGGAGACGACCTGCTCGGCGAGGTCGCGGCTGTCCTCGTGCCCGTCCAGGTCGGTGAAGGCCTCCAACCACTGCGGGCTGAGCGCCTCGTCGACCCGCAACCGCCACCCGCTGCCGCCGTCCGCGGCGCCCGGAGCGCCCACGGCGTGCACGGCTTCCACGGCGTCCTGGGCTGGCGCACGCCCCCCGTTGCCGGGCGGGGCGTGGACCGGGCTGCCGGGCGACGCGTGGACCGCGCTGCCGGGCGGGGCATCCGCGACCGCTTCCGCCGGCGCGGTGAGCACGTGGATGGGCTCGCCCAGCGTGTAGCCGAGAGCGGCCAGGTGTTCGTCCAACGCCATGTGCCGGGCCGCGGGAGAGACCTGCACGGCCGCGGGCAGGCCGCGCGCCGCGTAGAACGCCTCGACCTCGTGCAGGGTGGACGCGTGGGCGGCGGCCCCGCGGGTGGCCGAGCCGGTGGCGGGCGGCAGCGGCAGCGCCGTGTTGCCCGAGCGCAGCCGCCGCATGCCCGGGGTGTGCCGGAGCAGCCAGCCGCCCGAGGTGCGGCGCACCGGCGCGGGCCAGGCCTCCAGAGCGTGCCGTTCGATGCGGCGGACGTCCTCGCGGGCGCACTCGGAGACGGTGTCGGCCAGCGCCCGGACGAGCTGGTCGAGGACCGCCGCGTCGGCCGCGCGGGCGGCGCCGTCCTCGGCGGGCTCGTGTTCGGTGACGCCGAGACCGGCGAGCGGGAACCTCGCGGCCAGCGCGCGCACGGCGGCGGCGAGCCGGTGCGGGGTCAGGCCGTCGGGCTCGGGTACGCCCACGGAGGAGAAGGCACCGGGATCGAGCACGTCGAGGTCGAGGTGGACGTACACCGCCTCGGCACCCGTCGCCGCGACCGCTTCGACGAGACCGCGCGGATCGGCCAGTTCCGCGACGCGAAGGTGCCGGACGCCGTGCGCGGCGATGTACCGGCGTTCGGCCGGGTCGAGCGCGCGCGCCCCGGCCAGGACCACCTGCCCGGGCGACAGCGGCCACCGGCACCGCAGCGCCTCGGGTCCCTCTCCCAGGAGGGCCCGGAGCACCATGCCGTGGAAGGCTTCGGAGGGTGAGGAGGAGGCGGTGTTGAGGTCGGCGTGGGCGTCGAACCACACCACGGCCAGCCGCTCGCCGTGCAGCCGGTGCGCCCGCTCGACGGGGGCGAGCTCGACGCCGCAGTCCCCGCCGGCCGTCACGACGAGGGGCGCGTCCGCCTCGTCCAGCGCCGCGCGGACCGCCGCCAGGTTCGCGGCGAGCGCGTCGGGTGCGCGTACGCCCCGCGTCGTCCGTCCGCTCCCCTGGGAGGCGTCCGTGCGCGGGGTGAGACGGCGGCCGAACGGCAGCAGGTCCGCCAGCGCCTTGGCACCGGCAGGCAGCCGCCGCGCCGTCGCGGACGACGACCCCTGCCACTGCGGCACCTCCAGCACGAGCGGTTCCGGCACGGCGAGCGCTCCTTTCGGCGACGGGCAACAGGCAAGGGGCGACGGCCGCCGGGGTACGGCGGGCACGCGCGCGCCACCGTCACGTGTTACCCGGCCGACGCGTGCCCCGTCCAGCGCTCGGGCGAGGCGCGCGCGGGCCCGTCCACCCCGGGGAGCCGCTCCCGCCCCCTACCGGGGTACGGGGGCGGGATGGCTCCGTGGTGTGTCGTGGGGGACATGGGCGCCGCCCTAGCGTCCCGCCCATGAACGTTGCGGAGAATTCCTTCCCTTCCTCGCCGGTGCCGGCGGCACGGGAGTCCTTCCTACGGCGGTTGGGGCGGGGGGTGGGACAAGCGGCCGTACTGCTGCCCATGGGCCTGCTCGCGCTCGTCGCCACGCTCTCGGGGCGGGCAGCGAGCGCGCTGCGGCTGCTGCGGGTGCGGGCGGAGCCGGGCGACCCGCGCCCCGGGGCGGCACGGCTGGTGGCGCACGCCGCCCTCACCGTGCTGCTCGGTGTCGTCGCGCTGATACCCGTCGGGATGCTGGTGCTGTTCGTCGCCCGCGGGGTGCTCTACGGGTTCGTCGACGACGGGCCCTACGACACGTCCTGGGGCGGTCCCAGCAGGGCCGGTGCCTGGCTCGCGCACTTCGCGGTGAGCTGCCCCGTCGCCGTCGCGGCGACGGCCGTGCTGTACGGCCTCGCGGGGCTGCACCGCCGGATGACGGCCCCCCTGCGGGGCGAGCGCCGTGGCGGCTGGGTACTGCCGACGGTGTGGTTGAGCTGCCTGGCCGGTGCGCTGTTCCTCGTCGCCTTCGTACGGCAGCTGAACTGACGTCCTCCGAAGGGACGTCCGGTAGGGCGGGCGCGGGCCGTGACCGGCGCGTCGCGGTGGAGCACCCTCGGGGAGCGGCCCGACAGCGGTGGCCGTGCCTGCCGTGCGCCGGCCGACGTCTTCTCGCCACCGTCGGCCGGCCCTCGTTCCCTCGACGGCGGCGATACCGAGCCGGGCGCGGTCGTCATCGGCGCCGGGTCCAGCCCGGGCCCCAGACCGCACCGACCGTTCAGGCGGCGGCCCGGCAGTCGGCCGCCGCCTGAGAGCGTCCCGGTGGGGCCGTGCCCCGGGGGCTCACGCCCGGTGGTACTGCACCGGGCGGCGCGGCTCGGCGCCCAGTTCGACGGCGGCCTCGTTCGCCCAGTACGGGCGGCGCAGCAGCTCGCGGCCGAGCAGCACCGCGTCGGCCTGGCCCGAGGCGACGATCTCCTCGGCCTGGCGCGGCTCGGTGATCAGGCCGACGGCGCCCACCGGCAGGCCGGTCTCCTTCCTGACCCGCTCCGCGAAGGGCACCTGGTAGCCGGGCACGGCCTCGATCCGGGCGTCGGGCGCGTTGCCGCCCGTGGAGGTGTCGAGCAGGTCCACACCGCGGGCCAGCAGCTCCTTGGCGAGCCGCACGGTGTCCTCGCCTGTCCAGCCCTCGCGGCCGTCCTCGGCGTTCTCGCTCAGCCAGTCGGTGGCGGAGACGCGGAAGAACAGCGGCAGCTCCTCGGGCCACACGGCGCGCACGGCGTCCACGACCTCCAGCGCGAAGCGGGTACGGCCCTCGAAGGTACCGCCGTACTCGTCGGTGCGGCGGTTGGTGAACGGGGAGAGGAACTCGTTGATCAGGTAGCCGTGGGCGCCGTGGATCTCGACGACCCGGAAGCCGGCCGCGTGCGCGCGGCGGGCGCTGTCGGCGAACTGCCGCACCAGCGTCGCGATCTCGTCCCGTGACAGCTCGGTGGGCGTGGTGTGCCGCTCGTCGAACGAGAGCGGGCTGGGGCCGACGGGCTGCCAGCCGTGGTTCTCGCCCGGGGCGAGGGGCGCGCCGCGCTCCACCCAGGTGCGCTCGGTGGAGGCCTTGCGGCCGGCGTGCGCGAGCTGGATGCCGGGGACGGTGCCCTGCTCGGTCAGGAAGCGGGTGACGCGGGCGAAGGCCTCCTGCTGGCGGTCGTTCCACAGGCCCAGGTCGTAGGGGCTGATCCGGCCCTCGGGGGTGATGCCCGTGGCCTCGACCAGCGCCAGGCCGAGACCGCCGGAGGCGCGGGCGCCGAGGTGGGCGAGGTGCCAGTCCGTGGGCGCGCCCTGGTCAGGACCCTCGGGGACGGCGGAGTACTGGCACATCGGCGCCATCCAGACGCGGTTGGGCACGGTCACCGACCGCAGAGTGAGGGGCTCGAACAGTGCGCTCACGGCGCTCTCCAATCGGTCAGGGGGCCACTCGGCACTAGTACGATAACCACCGTATTACGAGAGCTGTCAAATTTCGACGCCTGCCGTACTATGACCCTGTGCCGACGACTACAGCCGTACGCGAACTCCCGCACCCCGCCCGCGAGGAGATCCGCCTCGACGCCGTGCTGCACGCGCTCGCCGACCCCATGCGGCTGCGCATCGTCACCGCGCTGAACGGCTACGGAGAGGGCGAGGGCCAGGGCGCCACCTGCTCGCAGATCGAGCTTCCCGTCGCCACGTCGACCTCGACCCACCACTTCCGCGTCCTGCGCGAGGCGGGCGTCATCAACCAGTGCTACCGCGGCACCGCGAAGATCAACTGCCTGCGCCGCGCCGACCTCGACGCCCGCTTCCCCGACCTGCTGGACGCGGTCCTGCGGGCGGCGGCCTCCCCCGTGTGACCCTTTCGGGGGACCTGCCCCCCGCACGCGCTCCGATTGTCAGAGCGCGTCGCTACGGTGAGTTGCGACTGGCTCACCGCACCGGGAAGGCGCATCATGACAGTGATGCTCGATCGACCGACGGCCATAGAGACCCCCGAGGTACCCGAGGACAGCTTCCAGGCGCTGTTCCGGACACTCATGACCATGGAGGTGCCCGACGGCTACCGGGCGGAGATCATCAGGGGAAACATCGTCATGTCGCCGTGGTCGCGGGGGTACTACCTCGACGTCATGGACGCACTCGTCGAACAGCTCATGCCGCGGCTACCGGAGAGCGAGCGCGTCTCCTACGCCCCGTTCCTCTTCGCCCTGCCCGGCCAAGAGCGCGCGTACGGCCCGGACGTCTACGTAGCCGCTCGCCAGGCGTTCCGCACCACAGAGCGCTTCATCGACGGCGAGGCCCTCACTCTGGCCGCCGAATTGACCTCCAGTTCCACCCGCAACGCCGACTGGCTGGACAAGCTCCCCGTCTACGCCAGAGCGGGCGTCCCCGTGTACTTGGTCCTCGACATGCAGGTACACACAGCGTCCGCCTTCTGGGAGCCGACACCGGAGGGATACGCGAAGCGCAGCGTGGCCAAGTTCGGAGAGAAGCTGCGGCTGCCCCCGCCCTTCGCCTTCGACCTGGACACCACCGGGTTCGGTACGGTCCCGGAACACCCAGAGAACCCAGAGAACCAAGGGAACGCAGCGAACTCCGCAGACCCCGAAACCCCCGAAAACCAGGAGTGAGCAAAGGGGGCCGTCTGCCACAGTGCCCGGATGGACCGACAAACGCGCTCCCTCCTCGCCCACGCCGGCCACCCCGTCGCGGCGCCGCTCGACGACTCCTCCGTGGACGGACTGCTCGCGCGCGCCCTCACCCCTGGAGACGCGCGCGTGCTCGACCTCGGCTGCGGTGAGGCCGCCTGGCTGCTGCGCGCCCTCCGGCAACACCCTGGAGTGACAGCCACCGGCGTGGACATCTCTCAACCGGCGCTGGAGCGGGCCCGGCAGCGGGCCGAGCAGGCGGGCGTGGCCGAGCGGCTGACGCTGCACCGCGCCGAGGCCGACGCGTTCACCGCGCCGCACGCCTACGACGTGGTGCTCAGCGTGGGCGCCACGCACGCGTTCGGCGGCCTGCCGCCCACTCTGGACGCCGCCGCCCGCCACCTGGCCCCCGGCGGGACCGTGCTGGTGGGCGACGCCTACTGGGAGGGCGAACCGAGCGCGCGGGCACGGGAGTTGCTGGGCGAGTACCAGGACCTGGCGGGCACGGTGGACGCGGTGACCGCGGACGGCTGGACGCCCACGTACGCCCACCTGTCCACCCGCCACGAGTTGGACGACTACGAGTGGAACTGGACGGGTTCGCTCTCCCGTTGGGCACTGGACCACCCCGACCACCCCGACAGCGCGGAGGCGCTGCGCGCGGCGGCCGAACACCGGGACGCGTGGCTGCGCGACTACCGGGACAGCTTCGGTTTCCTGTGCCTGCTGCTGCGCCGCACGGCGGACTGACGCGCACGCGCGAACGCCACGGCGACGGCGAAGGGCCCGGCCCCCTGGTGGGGAGCCGGGCCCTTGGCGCGCGCGAGGTGAGGGCGCTCAGCAGCCGAGAAGCCGGGCCGCGAGGTAGCCCTCGATCTGGTCGAGGGAGACCCGCTCCTGCTTCATCGTGTCGCGCTCACGCACCGTGACGGCGTTGTCGTCGAGGGTGTCGAAGTCGACGGTGACGCAGAACGGCGTGCCGATCTCGTCCTGACGGCGGTAGCGGCGGCCGATGGCGCCCGCGTCGTCGAACTCGATGTTCCAGTTCCTGCGCAGCGTCTCGGAGAGGCCGCGCGCCTTCGGCGAGAGCTTCTCGTTGCGGGACAGCGGCAGCACCGCGACCTTGACCGGGGCGAGCCGCGGGTCGAGGCGCATGACGGTGCGCTTCTCCATCTTGCCCTTCGCGTTGGGCGCCTCGTCCTCGATGTAGGCGTCGAGCATGAAGGCGAGCATGGCGCGGTTGACACCGGCCGCAGGCTCGATGACGTACGGCGTCCAGCGCTCGCCCGCCTCCTGGTCGAAGTACGACAGGTCGTGCCCGGACGCCTTGGAGTGCGCCGTCAGGTCGTAGTCGGTGCGGTTGGCGATGCCCTCCAGCTCACCGAACTCGCTGCCGCCGAACTGGAAGCGGTACTCGATGTCGGCCGTCCGCTTGGAGTAGTGGGACAGCTTCTCCTTCGGGTGCTCGTACCAGCGGATGTTCTCCTCGCGGATGCCGAGGTCGCGGTACCAGGCCCAGCGCTGGTCCATCCAGTACTGCTGCCACTCCTCGTCCTCGCCCGGCTTGACGAAGAACTCCATCTCCATCTGCTCGAACTCGCGGGTGCGGAAGATGAAGTTGCCCGGCGTGATCTCGTTGCGGAACGACTTGCCCGTCTGCGCGATGCCGAACGGCGGCTTCTTGCGCGAGGTCTGCTGGACGGCGGCGAAGTTGGTGAAGATGCCCTGCGCGGTCTCGGGGCGCAGGTAGGTGACCGAGCCGGAGTCCTGGGTGGGGCCGAGGTGGGTGGAGAGCAGCCCGGAGAACTGCTTGGGCTCGGTGAAGCCGCCCTTGTTGCCGCAGTGCGGGCAGTTGAGGTCGGCCAGGCCGTTCTCGGGCTCGCGGCCGTGCTTGGCCTCGTACGCCTCGATCAGGTGGTCGGCACGGAAGCGCTTGTGGCACGAGGTGCACTCGGTGAGCGGATCGGTGAAGGTGGAGACATGGCCCGATGCCTCCCACACCTCGGGGGCCAGGATCACCGACGAGTCGATTCCCACCACGTCGTCGCGCGAGGTGACCATGGAGCGCCACCACTGGCGCTTGATGTTCTCCTTGAGCTCCACGCCCAGCGGTCCGTAGTCCCAGGCGGCACGCTGACCGCCGTAGATCTCACTGCACGGGTAGACGAAGCCACGGCGCTTGCTGAGGCTGACAATTGTGTCGATCTTGTCGGCGGCCACGGTGCTCTCTTCATTGACGGCGAGACGGAACCCTCAGATTACTGGGGAGCGAGGGGTGCTCAGCAAATCGGTTCGCCGCTCATCCCGGGCGCGTGGGGCCGCTTACCCGCGACCCGTCGCGACCCTCCGTATCGGTCACGTAGCGCTAAGTTCTAGTTGACAATCGTTTCCATTTCTCGTGAAAATGAGTGTCATGAACACCGGTCCTCGTCTCCCCCGCCTCCCTCGCCTCATACGTACCAGCGCCGCTCTCACCGCCCTCGGCGCCGGCTCCCTCACCCTGGCCGCGTGCGGCAGCGGGGCGGGGGACGACGGCAAGGTGCACGTGGCGGCCTCCTTCTATCCGATGGCGTACCTCGCGCAGCAGATCGGCGGGGACCGCGTCGAGGTCGAGAACCTCACCCAGCCCGGCACCGAGCCGCACGACCTGGAGCTGAGCCCGAAGCAGACGGGGCAGCTCAGCGAAGCCGACCTGATCGTCTACCTCAAGGGGCTCCAGCCCGCCGTGGACGAGGCCGTCGAGCAGTCGGGCGTGGAGAACATCGCCGAGGCCACCTCCTTCACCACCCTGGAGAAGCACGGCACCAACGTGCACGGGGAGGAGGGCCACGAGCACGGCGGCGAGGAAGGACACGAGGGCCACGACCACGGCCACGAGGGGCACGACCACGGTGACGAGACCGGCGGAGACCCGCACGTGTGGCTCGACCCCGTCCGCTACGCGGAGGTCGCCGAGGGCGTCGGCAAGCAGCTGCAGAAGGCCGACCCCGACCACAAGGACGAGTACAAGAAGAACACCGAAGCGCTCGTCAAGAAGCTGGGCACGCTGGACGAGGAGTTCAAGGACGGCCTCAAGGGCAAGGAGACCGACACCTTCATCACCACCCACGCCGCCTTCGGCTACCTCGCCGAGCGGTACGGCCTGCACGAGGAGGCCGTGGCCGGCATCGACCCCGAGTCCGAGCCCAGCGCGGCCCGGATGAAGGAGCTGCACGACGTCGCCAAGAAGGACGAGGTGGACACCGTCTTCTTCGAGAACAACGCCAGCGACAAGACCGCCAAGACCCTCGCGGGCGACCTCAACCTGAAGACGGCGGTGCTCAGCCCCCTGGAGAGCGTCAAGAACCCCAAGACACAGGACTACTTCTCCGTGATGCACCAGAACCTGACCGCGCTCAAGACCGCGCTCGGCGCGCAGTGAGGACATGAAGGCATGACGACGAAGCCGACGGCGGACCGCGACAGGCCCGCCATAGCCGACGCCCCGCCCGCCGTGGCACTGCGCGGGGCGACCGCCTCGCTGGGCGGGCGGCCCGTGCTGCGCGGCGTGGACCTGACGGTGGCGCGCGGCGAGACGGTCGCGCTGCTGGGGGCCAACGGCTCGGGCAAGTCCACCACCATCCGCGCCGTCCTCGGCCAGGTGCCGCTCACCGGCGGCACGCTGGAGCTGTTCGGCACCCCCTTCGCCCGCTTCCGCCACTGGCAGCGGCTCGGCTACGTACCGCAGCGCTCCACCGCGGCGGCCGGGGTCCCCGCGACCGTCCGCGAGGTGGTGGCGGCCGGCCGGCTCGCCCGGCGCCGCTTCGGCCCGCTCGGCCGCGAGGACAAGGCCGCCGTGCGGCACGCCCTCGACCAGGTGGGCATGGCCGAGCGGATCAAGGACCCGGTGGACGCGCTCTCCGGCGGCCAGCACCAGCGGGTGCTGATCGCCCGCGCGCTGGCCGCCGAGCCCGAACTGCTGATCATGGACGAGCCGTTGGCCGGTGTGGACGTCGGCAACCAGGAGGCGCTGGCCGACACCCTGCGCAAGCAGGTGGAGGCGGGCACCTCCGTGCTGCTGGTGCTGCACGAGCTGGGCCCGCTCGCGCCGCTCATCGACCGGGCCGTGGTGCTGCGCGACGGACAGGTCGAACGGGTGGAGAACCCCGACCGGCTGCACGACCTGGCCTGCCACCCGCACGGCGCCGAACCCGCCGAGGCCGCACCGAAGATCGAGACGGGGCTGCTCACATGATCGAGATGCTGAACTTCGCCTTCATGCAGCGCGCGCTGCTCGCCGCGCTGCTCGTGGGCATCGCCGCGCCCGCCGTGGGCATCTATCTGGTGCAGCGGCGTCAGGCCATCATGGGCGACGGCATCGGGCACGTCGCGCTGACCGGCGTGGCGCTGGGCTTCCTGCTGAGCGCCAATCCGGTGTGGATGGCCGTGCTCGTCTCCTCGCTGGGCGCGATCGCGATGGAGCTGATCCGCTGGTACGGCAAGGCGCGCGGGGACATCGCGCTGGCCATGCTGTTCTACGGCGGCATGGCGGGCGGCGTCATGATCATCAATCTGGCCCCGAACGGGTCCAACGCCAACCTGACCACGTATTTGTTCGGCTCCATCACCACCGTCTCCGCCGAGGACATCGTCGCCATCGTCGGCCTGTCGGTCTTCGTGCTGCTCGTCTCCCTCGGCCTGCGACGGCAGCTGTTCGCGATCTGCCAGGACGAGGAGTTCGCGCGGGTCACCGGGCTGCCCGTGCGGCTGCTGAACCTGCTGCTGGCCGTGACGGCCGCGGTGACGGTCACCGTGGCGATGCGGGTCGTCGGGCTGCTGCTGGTCAGCGCGTTGATGGTGATTCCGGTGGCCGCCGCGCAGCAGGCCACCCGCGGCTTCGCGGCCACCCTGGGGCTGTCGGTCGGCTTCGGCGTCGTCGTCACCCTCTCGGGGACGGTGACCTCCTACTTCGTCGACGTGCCGCCGGGGGCCAGCATCGTCGTCCTGGCCATCGTCCTGTTCGGCGTCGTCACCGCGCTCGCCGCGCCACTGGCCCGGCGACGCTTCCGGACCACGCATTCCGGGGGCATCGGCGGGAAAGGCTCCCGAGAGGGCCTGAGGGGGGAGGGAGAGGATTCCCTGGAGGCGGACGGCGGTAAGGCCGCCGCCGGCACCCGTGGCGGTGTGCGCACCGACGGCGCGGCCGGCACGGATCGTCCCTCCAGGGTGTAATACCCGCGCTCCGGGTGCGCCTGGCACAATGGGTCGTCGCGAACGCCGTGCAGCATCGGAGTCCCCGCCCGGCGACTCCCCGGAGCCGACGAACGTAAGGAGCCAGAGCGTGACCACCGCAGGTCCCCCTGTACGCGGCCGGTCGACCCGGCAGCGCGCCGCCGTCTCCGCCGCGCTCGCAGAGGTCGAGGAGTTCCGCAGCGCCCAGGAACTGCACGACATGCTCAAGCACCGGGGCGATTCGGTGGGGCTCACCACGGTCTACCGCACGCTCCAGTCCCTCGCCGACGCCGGCGAGGTCGACGTGCTGCGCACGGACGAGGGCGAGGCCGTCTACCGCCGCTGCCACAGCGACGACCACCACCATCACCTGGTCTGCCGTGCCTGCGGCAAGGCCGTCGAGGTCGAGGGCCCCGCCGTCGAGAAGTGGGCCGCCGCCGTGGCCGCCGAGCACGGCTTCGTCGACGTCGGCCACACGGTCGAGATCTTCGGCACCTGCGGGGAGTGCGCCGCGGGACGCTAGCGCGCGGGGCCCGCCACAAGGCGGTAGCGCGCGGGGCCCGCCACAAGGCGGTGGCGCGAGGTGTCCCCCACCGGACGGTGGCGCCGTCAGGCCCGGCGCTCGATGAGGGCCTGCGTCCCGTCCAGGACCATGGCAAGGCCGAACTCGAAGTCGGCGCTGCCCTCGCCCTCCTCCTCGAAGGCCGTCTCCACCTCGCCCGAGGCGAGCATCTCCTTGATGGCGGGGAAGTCACCGGTCGCGGTCAGCTGCGTGAGCAGCCTCCAGTAGCGGGGCTCCAGCTTCTCCCAGTCGGCACCGCCCTCCCCGCCGGCCGACTCGGCGATGTCCGCGAGCAGTGAGACGCTGCTGCGGACGTAGCCGTTGAGCGTGATCAGCACGCCCAGCTTCTCCTCCGCGTCGAGCCCCGTTCCGCGCAGGCACCCCAGCGCCAGCTCCATCCACTCGACGCTGTGGGGGCTCAGCGGAGGGGTGGAGATCGGGATGCGGACCATCCACAGGTGGCGGCCGAGCACGTCGCGGTGCGCGCGGGCCCAGTGCTCCAGTCCGGCGCGCCAGCCCTCCTCGGGCGCGGGCCCCGGCGGCGGGGTGCCTGCCGCTTCGTCCTCCATGAGGATCAGCAGGTCGTTCTTGCCCTCGACGTAGCGGTAGAGCGCCATCGTGGAGACGCCGACCTCGGTGGCGACACGGCTCATGGACACGGCGCCCAGTCCCTCCGCGTCGGCGACCGCGATGGCCGCCCGCACGATCCGCGCCACGTCCAGACCGCGCGCGGGCCCTCTGCCAGGACGCTCGCGCAGGCCCCACGCGGCGGCCACTCCGGCCGGGAGACCGTTCTGCGCGGTCCGCTGCTTCGCCATTCTCCGCCTTCCGCTTGCTTCCCGACCCCCGCACCGTGTATAGCATACGCTGTAACGTATATGGCATACGCAGTAGCGCGTATGGGATACACAAAGAGGGGGGTCTGTCGTGACTGCCACGCATGCACGTCCTGACGCCGACTGGGCGATAGAGGCCCGGGGGCTGAGCAAGGCGTACGGCTCCGTGTCCGTACTGGAAAACCTGGACCTGCGGGTCCCACGCGGCAGCGTCTACGCGCTGCTCGGGCCGAACGGGGCGGGCAAGACCACCACCGTGCGCATCCTCGCCACGCTGACCCGCGCCGACGCGGGACAGGCGCGCGTCGCGGGCCACGACGTGGTCTCCGAGCGGTCGCGGGTGCGCCGCTCCATCAGCCTGACCGGGCAGTACGCGGCGCTCGACGAGGAACAGACAGGGCGGGAGAACCTGCGCATGATGGCGGCGCTGCGCGGCCACTCACGCAGAGCCGCCGCCCACCGCACCGGCCAGCTCCTGGAGCGGTTCGGCCTCACCGAGGCGCAGGACCGCCGGGTCGCCACCTACTCGGGCGGCATGCGCCGGCGGCTGGACATCGCGGCAGGCCTCGTCGGCGACCCGCAGGTGGTCTTCCTCGACGAGCCGACCACGGGGCTCGACCCGCGCAGCCGCCGCACGATGTGGAAAGCGGTCGGAGCGCTCACGGCGGCCGGCGTCACCGTCCTGTTGACCACGCAGTACCTGGAGGAGGCCGACCAACTGGCCGACCGGGTGGCCGTACTCGACCGGGGCCGAGTGAGCGCCGAGGGCACCCCCGCAGAGCTGAAGAAGACCGTCGCGGCCCAGCGCCTCGACCTGACCATGGCGGGCCACGAGGCGTACGAGGCGATGGCCGCGCGGCTGGCCGGGCGGCTGCTGCACAAGGCGCCGGAGGAACTGCTGCTGGGCGTCGCGACGGACGGCAGCGCCGCGCACGTGCGGTCCCTGCTCGACGAACTGGACCCCGCGCGCGCCGAGGTGGAGCGCTTCGCCCTGCACAGCGCCACGCTCGACGACGTCTTCATGGAGCTGACCCATGAGTGAGTACGCCATCCTCGCGAGCCGGTCCATCCGGCTGACCCGCCGCAACCCGGACGCGGTGATCACGGCCCTGGTGCTGCCGGTGCTGCTGATGCTGGTGTTCGTCTACTTCTTCGGCGGCGCCATCGAGACGAGCACCGGCACGTACGTCACCTACGTGGCCCCCGGCGTGCTCATCCTGTGCGCGGGCTATGGCGCGTCCATGACGGCGACCACCGTCACGAACGACATGACAGGCGGCATCATCGACCGCTTCCGCTCCATGGACACCAGCAGCACCGCCGTACTGGCCGGACACGTCGCCGCCAGCGTGGCCCGCAACGCGGCGGCCACGGCCGCCGTTCTGGGCGTCGCCTTCGCCATCGGCTTCCGCCCGCACGCGGACACCGGCCAGTGGCTGGCCGCCGTCTCCATCCTGCTCGCCTACATCACCACCCTCTCCTGGCTCGGCGCGGCGGCGGGGCTCTTGGCCAAGACCCCGGAGGCAGCGGGCGGCTTCACGTTCGTGATGCTCTTCCTGCCCTACCCCAGCAGCGCGTTCGTACCGGTCGAGACGATGCCCGCGTGGCTGCACGGCTTCGCCGAGAACCAGCCGGTGACCCCCGTCATCGAAGCCCTGCGCGCGCTGCTGCTGGACCAGCCGGCCGGCAACAGCCCCTGGCTGGCCCTCGCGTGGTGCGGCGGGCTGCTCGCGGTCGCCCTGCCGGTGTGCGCGGCGCTGTACCGCAGGCGTACCGCCTGACGGGGGCGGCGGCCCGCGCTTGCCAGGGCCCCGGGGGGCGGGGGTTCACGCGCCGGAGGTCTGCCCGGACGCCGTCCAGTGGCGGCGGCCCAGGCTGATGAGATGGAGCTGGCGGCGGGCCGTGTGCGCGACCGCCTCGGGCGCGGGGCCCTCGCCCTGGGCGGCCTCCAGGAACGCGGAGGCCGTCATCACCATGTTGTCGACGTACGTCTCCCCCAGCATGCGCAGGTCCTCGGCGCTCCAGCCGCGGGAGACCTCGTCCTCGGCCAGCAGCCCGGCCACCTCCGCGGCGAAGCGGTCGAGTTCGGCGGCGATGGCGGTGCGGACGGCGGCCACCCCGCCGTGCCGCTCGCTGGCCACGAACCGGATGTGCTCGGGATGCGCCCGCACGTACGCGGCGATGGCGCCGACGAGGTGGTCGATGCGCTCGGCGTCCTCGGTGTGCTCGGTCAGCCCGCTCCGTATCACCTCGTGCAGGCTGCCGAGCGACTCCTCGACGAGGGCGACGCCGAGATCGGAGACGTCGCGGAAGTGCCGGTAGAACGCCGCGGGTGAGATGCCCACGGCCCGGGTGATCTCCCGCAGACCGAGGCTGCTGAGGCTCTGCTCCCTGAGCAGGGCGAGGCCCGCGTCGAGCAGGGCACGGCGCGTCCTGGCCTTCTGGAGGTCCCGTTGCGAGGGGGTGGTGCTCATGGGCTCAGTAAACAGTTGTGTGCCGGGCGCCGCAATGGGGTACTCTCAGACTCAGTGAACAGTTGTCACCACACTTGTTCACTGGAACTTCCGTATCCGTTCGGAGAGAGGGACCCATGCTCTTCCTCGTCGCAGCGTTCCTCCTGCTCGGCGTCCTGGTGGGCCCACCCGCGCACCTGCCGCCGGCCGTGAGCCTGACCGCGGCCGCGGTCATCGCCGCCTGGCTGCTCGTCTTCGCCGTGCGTGAGCGCCACCGCCGCCACAGGCGACACAGCTGAGGCCCCGGGAACCCCGGGCCCAGTAGACACCGGGCCACCGCACCTCGGCCCGAGCCCCGAGAGACCAAGGAGCTGAGCCGACCATGAGCACGACGAGCACCACCCCCCACACACTGACCAAGGGCCGCACCCGCCGGGCCGACGCGAACGACATGGCCGTGGCCTCGTTCGTGCTGGGCCTGGTCGGACTGCTGGTCTTCAACATCGTCCTGGGCCCCTGCGCTCTGGTCCTCGGCGGACTGGCGCTCGCCCGCCACACCAGCAGGCCCCGCCGCGCCCTGCTCGGCCTCGCCCTCGGCGCCGCCGACCTGATCGTGCTGGCCACCCTGGTGACCACGGGCGGCACGGTCTCCTGGAACTTCGCGGGCTAGTCCCCGCCCACGGCTCCCCGCCGCCCGCTCAGGACTTCCCCGACGCGGCCCGTCCGCCCTCGTTCGGCAGGGCGCCGCCGAAGCGGCGGTCGCGCTGGGCGTACTCCAGGCAGGCGGCCCACAGGTCGCGCCGGTCGAAGTCCGGCCACAGCACGTCCTGGTAGACCATCTCCGCGTAGGCGCTCTGCCAGATCAGGTAGTTGGAGGTGCGCTGCTCCCCCGAGGGGCGCAGGAAGAGGTCCACGTCCGGCATGTCGCGGTAGTACAGGTACTTCGCGAACGTCTTCTCGTTGACCTTCGAGGGGTCGAGCCGGCCCGCGGCGACCTCCTCGGCGAGGGCGCGCGCCGCGTCCGCGACCTCGGCGCGGCCGCCGTAGTTGACGCAGAAGTACAGCGTCATCGCGTCGTTGTCCTTGGTCTGCTCCTGGGCGACCTGCAACTCCTGGACGACCGACTTCCACAGCTTCGGCATCCGGCCCACCCAGCGGATGCGGATGCCGAGGGCGTCCATCTCGTCGCGCCGCCGGCGGATCACGTCCCGGTTGAAGTTCATCAAGAAGCGCACCTCTTCCGGTGAACGCTTCCAGTTCTCCGTCGAGAACGCGTACAGCGACAGGTTCTTGACGCCCATCTCCAGGCAGCCCTTGAGGACGTCCATCACGACGCCCTCACCGACCTTGTGCCCCTCCGTGCGCGGCAGACCGCGCTGCTTGGCCCACCGGCCGTTGCCGTCCATGACGACCGCCACATGACCCGGGACGAGCTCACCCGGGATCTTCGGCGGCCTGGCCCCCGACGGATGCGGCTCGGGCGCCTGGTACTCGCGCTGCTGCGACCAGGACAGCATTCCGCGGCGTGCCATTCGGTACTCATCTCCAGCGGGCGGGGCAAGGGACAGCTGACCCGCCCGAGCCTAACCGTTCGACGCCTGCCGCACGTACCGCAAGGAGCGCAGCCCCCGCTCCAGGTGCCAGTGCAGATACGCCGAGACCAGCCCCGAGCCCTCCCGGCAGTGCCGCCGCTCGGCGGCGTCCGCCGTCTCCCAGTCGCCCGTCAGCAGCGCGCCCAGCAGCCGCAGCGCCTCCGGGGACGGCACGACGCTGCCCGGGACGCGGCAGTCGCCGCACACCACGCCGCCCGAGGCCACCGAGAAGAACCGGTTGGGCCCGGGCATCCCGCACTTGGCGCAGTCCGCGAAGCTGGGCGCGTAGCCGCCCATGGCCAGGGAGCGCAGCAGGAAGGCGTCCAGCACCAGGCCCGCGCCGTGCTCGCCGGAGGCGAGGGTGCGCAGCCCGCCGACCAGCAGCAGGTACTGCTGCACGTTCGGCTCGCCCTCGTGGTCGGTGAACCGCTCGGCCGTCTCCAGCATGGCCGTCCCCGCGGTGTAGCGGTCGTAGTCCGCCACGATGCCCCGGCCGTACGGGGCGATCGTCTCCGTCTGGGTGCACAGCGGCAGACCGCGCCCCACCAGATCGCTGCCCCGCGCGAAGAACTGCACGTCCACATGGCTGAACGGCTCCAGCCGCGCCCCGAACTTCGACTTCGTCCGCCGCACCCCGCGCGCCACCGCGCGCACCCGCCCGTGCCCCCGAGTGAGCAACGTGATGATGCGGTCGGCTTCGCCGAGTTTCTGCGTGCGCAGAACGATCCCGTCATCGCGGAACAAGCTCACGCGGCCACCGCCACGTGGGGGGAAGAGCACATGGGGCCATTGTCCCGTACCGGGGTGTCAGTCGGGTGGCTGCGGGGCGGCTCCGGGGGTGACGAGGCCCGATTCATAGGCGACGATCACCAGTTGTGCGCGGTCGCGTACGGAGAGCTTGCCCATGATGCGGCTCACATGGGTCTTGGCCGTCAGCGGCGACAGGGCGAGGGCGTGGGCGATCTCGGCGTTGTTGTGGCCGCGCGCCACCAGGGCGAGGACTTCGCATTCCCGGGCGGAGAGCACGTCCAGTAGGCCGGGGGCGGGCTCGGCGCGCTCCGCACCGGCGCCGGGCTCCGGCGTGCGCAGCACGCGGGCGATCAGCCGTGCCGTGGGTCCCGGGGACAGGAGGGAGTCGCCTGCGGCGACGGTGCGGATCGCGTCGAGCAGCTCGGCGGGCCTGGTGTCCTTGACGAGGAAGGCGGACGCCCCGGCGCGCAGGGCCTCGACGACGTGCTCGTCGGTGTCGTACGTCGTCAGGACGAGGATCTTCACCTGGTCGAGGTCGTCGGCGGCGGCGATCAGCCGGGTGGCCTCGATGCCGTCGAGGTCGGGCATGCGGATGTCCATGACGACCAGGTCGGCGCGTGCCGACCTGGCCAGCGCGACGGCTTCGCGTCCCGTGCCGGCCTCTCCGACGACGGTCATGCCGGGCGCCGAGGCGATGAGCATGGCGAAGGCGGAGCGGACGAGCGTCTGGTCGTCGGCGAGGACGATCCGCAGGGGGGTGTCGGTGCCGCGCGGTGCGCCCGGCGTTCTATCACTCGTCGACGCGCTCGCCGAATCGTTCGACGGCTCGTCCGACGACTCGCTCGACGGCTCGCTCGCCGGGCCCTGGGTCTGGCCGCTCATCGAGGTTCCTTCCTTCCAGGGGCGTCTTCCGTGGACGGAGCGGGGGACGGGACGGGCGTGCGCCGCGCCGGCAGCAGGGCGGTCACCGCGAATCCGGCGCCGCCGGTGCGCGGCCCGGCTTCGAGGGTGCCGCCGACGCTGCGCGCCCGCTCCCGCATGCCGACGATGCCGAACCCTCCCCTCTCCCCCGCCTGCTCGGCGCCGGCTGCCCGGGCGCCTGCGGCGCCGCCGTCGTCGACGACGCTCACCCGCAGCGCGGTGCCGGCGCCCTCCACCGCGGCCCGCACGCCGACCGAGGCCCCGGCGTGACGTACGGCGTTGGTCAGTGCCTCCTGGACGATGCGGTAGGCGGCGGCTCCGACGGCGGGCTCGGGCGCCAGGTCGTGCGCGGCGCGGTCCACGGACAGTTCGACGTGGGCGCCCGCGTCGCACGCCGCCCGCGCCAGGTCGGGCAGTGAGGACAGGCCCGGCAGCGGTTCCCTGCCGTCGGCGTCGCCGGCGCGCAGCACCTCCAGCGTGGTCCGCAGTTCGGTGCGGGCGCCGCGGCAGGTGTCGGAGATGCCGTCGAGCGCTTTGGCGACGGCTTCGCGGTCGAGCCGGCCGGGGTCGGCGACGAGCACGTGTGCGGCCACCGAGGTCTGCACGCCGATCAGGGTGATGCTGTGGGCGAGCAGGTCGTGCAGGTCGCGGGCGATGCGCAGCCGTTCCTGGACGACGCGGCGCGCGGCTTCCTCCTCGCGGGTGCGTTCGGCCCGCTCGGCGCGCTCGACGACGGCGGCGACGTAGTTGCGGTGGATGCGGATGGCTTCACCGACGAGGACGCACACCACCAGCCATCCGGAGGAGCGCAGCATCTCGCCCAGTTGCCGGGTGGCGCCGAGGCTGCCCATCACCGTCGCCATGATGCCGACGAGTACGCCGAGCGTGGTGAAGGTGCGCCACGGGGGTCCGGCCGCGGCCATCGTGTACAGGGCGACGAGGGCTGCGGGCACCGCCGCGTAGTGGGAGAAGTCCTGGGCGTGGTAAGGGCCGACGCACGCGACGATCGCGACGACGGTCAGCCACGGAGCCCTGCGTCTCAGCGCGAGCACGGCGCCGGAGCAGGTGAGCAGCGCCCAGCCCAGCACCGTGGGGGCGCGCCCGTCGGAGGGCGGCGCGGTGGCGGCCATGGCGGTCTGGACCAGGCACATGCCCAGCGCGAGCAGCAGGTCGTTCCGGGCGACGGGCACCGAGGGGCTCCG
This sequence comes from Streptomyces tubbatahanensis, assembly GCF_022699385.1. NCBI lineage: Bacteria > Bacillati > Actinomycetota > Actinomycetes > Kitasatosporales > Streptomycetaceae > Streptomyces > Streptomyces tubbatahanensis. The sequence goes on from NZ_CP093846.1 coordinate 2,492,717, forward strand.
GGGCCGCAGGAGGCGGTCCATGACGGTGTTCATCGGGTCCCGTGGCATCCGCACACGCCCAATCCTGCGCCGGCGGCGGCGGGTTGAGGCAACCGGGGGGTGCCGTCCGCGGGCCCGGGGCCAGCGGACCCCGCGGATGCGCAGTACCAGGAGGGCGCCGGCGAGGCCGACGGCGGCGGGGCCGGCGGGGCCGCCGACCCCGCCGGAGGGAGGGGGACCTTCACCGGCCGGTCTCACGCCCCGGGGCGCTGTGCGCGCAGCGCGTCCCGCAGCCAGCGGAAGGAGTCCTTGGGGGTGCGCTCACCTGTCGCGTAGTCGACGTGGACGAGCCCGAAGCGCTGCTCGTACCCTTCGGCCCACTCGAAGTTGTCCAGCAGCGACCAGACGAAGTAGCCGCGGACGTCGGCCCCCTCTTCGAGGGCGGCGTGCAGCTCGCGCAGGTGTGCGTCGTGGAAGGCGATCCTGCCGGCGTCGGCCACCGGTTCCGGGTAGGCGCAGCCGTTCTCGGTGACGAGGACGGGAGGCAGCCGCTCGCCGTACCTCTCGCGCAGGGTCCGCAGGGTTTCGCGGAGCCCTTCGGGGACGACGGCCCAGCCGGATCCGGTGCGTTCCCTGCCGGGTATCTCCCTGATGCCGAAGGGGAGTTCGGCGGGCATGCCGATGCCGGCGAACTCGTCCGCCTGGGCGTGCGGGTCGGGGGCGCCCACGAGGGTGGGCTGGTAGTAGTTGACGCCGTACCAGTCCAGGGAGCCGCCGATCAGGCCGAGGTCGTCGGCGACGGGCCCCGGCAGCATGGCGGCCAGCCCTTCGTCGGGGTAGCGGCCCAGCAGCAGCGGTTCGGCGAACAGCAGGTTGGTGAGCAGGTCGTAGAGCGCGGCGGCGCCGGTGTCCTGTTCGCTGGAGGACACCGGCCAGACGGGTCCGTGCGAGTTGGCGACGCCGATCGAGCGCACGCCGCGGGCGCGCAGCGCGCGGGCGGCGAGGCCGTGGCCGAGCAGTTGGTGGTGGGCGGCGGGCAGCGCGTCGAACAGCAGCCTCTTGCCGGGCGCGTGGTCGCCGAGGCCGTAGCCGAGGAGGGTGACCTCGGCGGGTTCGTTGAGCGTGATCCAGCGGGTGACGCGGTCGGCGAGGCGGGCGGCGACCGCGTCGGCGTAGTCGGCGAACCACTGTGCGGTGTCCCGCTCCAGCCAGCCTCCGCGCTCCTCCAGCGGCAGCGGGGTGTCCCAGTGGAAGAGGGTGGGCACCGGCTCGATGCCCGCTTCGCACAGCGCGTCGACGAGCGCGTCGTAGAAGTCGAGTCCGGGCGCGTTGACCTCTCCCCTGCCGGTGGGCAGGACGCGGGGCCAGGAGACGGAGAACCGGTAGGCGCCCACGCCCAGCTCGCGCAGGAGTGCGACGTCCTCGCGCCACCGGTGGTAGTGGTCGGTGGCGACGGCGGCGTCGCCGCCGTCCTTGATCCGGCCCGGCTGCCGCGTGAAGGCGTCCCAGACGGAGGGGCCCCGCCCGTCCGCCTCGACGCCCCCCTCGATCTGGAAGGCGGAGGTCGACGTCCCCCACAGGAACCCGTCGGGGAAGGCAGGCAGCGGCTGATGGCTCGTCATGCGGCCAACTCATCAGCGCGGGCGTGCACCCGTCAATACTCGTGCGTAACAACGGCGTTGGCGTCCCGCTCGGCGGGGCGGACCGCGCCGTGGCGGCGGGTCAGGAGGGGGTGTGCGCCTGGGCGAGCAGCCGGTCCACGTCCTGCGTGGCGATCCGCAGGGCCTGCCCGACGGTGGTCAGCACCTCGCGCTCGGCCGCGCAGTACACCCCGTCGGCGAGCGCGATCCGCGCCCCCTGGAGCAGCAGGCTCTCGCGGCCCGGCACGGCCAGGTGCGGGGCGAGCGGGGCCAGCACCTCGTGCAGCTCGATCTCCCGCGACACCGGGCCGCGCTCGCCTGGACCGCTCTCCTGCGTGAGCGCGGTAAGCAGCGTCATCAGCTCTTCCTCACGGCAGCCGGGGAAGCCGGCCGTGCGCACCGTCTCCACAGCCGTCTCGCGCACCGCACGCGCCTGGGCGCCGCCGGCGGCCAGCACGGCGAGCGCCACGCTGTGCACGGCCTCGCGGAGCATGGTGGCGAGCCGGTCCGTGGTGGGGTGGTCGAGCGCGCCGACGGCGAAGTGGTCGCGGCAGGCGACGCATTCGACGACGGGCCCGGCCGGGCCGCGGGGGATCAGCGGGACGCCCAGGAGTACGAAGCGGCGCCTCCCCGTGCGTCTGCGGTAGCGGCGGTCACCTCCGCAGCCGGGGCAGAAGAAGTCGCCGTCGTCAAGGGTGCGCCAGCTCGTGCGGACCCCTGCGAGACGTACACGGAAGGGTCGTTGGCGCATGGCCTCGCACCTCCATCACGATTCGGCAACGTCGCCGGATGGACGTGATGTTAACCACAGTCGTGCGGCCGAGTCAGCCCCACGGCCGACGATTCGCTTCCGCGTCGCGCATTTCGGCCACCGCCGAGGCGGCGGCCGGCCCCGCCGCCGGGGGCCGACAGGCGGCTCCCAGCAGCGGTTTCGGCCGCTTCACCCTCAGCGGTATGCGCGGTTGACCGCCGAGACGGCTGCCTTGATCGATGCGCGCACGATGTTGGCGTCGATGCCCACGCCCCACAGCACCTGCCCGTCGATGGCGCACTCGATGTAGGCGGCGGCCTGGGCGCCGACGCCCTCGCTCATGGTGTGCTCCACGTAGTCGAGCAGCCGCACGTCCACGTCCAGCGCGTGCAGCGCGTCGAAGAAGGCGGCCAGCGGCCCGTTCCCCGTACCGCTGAGGGTCACGGGCTCACCGTCGACGACGGCTTCGACGGTGAGCGCGTCGGCGCCCTCGCTCGTCGTCGACGTCTGCGCCCCGCGCAGCGCGATGCGGCCCCAGCTCTTCTCGGGCGTGGGCAGGTACTCGTCCTGGAAGGCCGCCCAGATGTCGGCGGAGGTCACCTCGCCGCCGTCCGCGTCGGTCTTCTCCTGGATGATCCGGGAGAACTCCACCTGCATGCGGCGCGGCAGGTCCAGGCTGTGCTCGCCCTTGAGCACGTAGGCGATGCCGCCCTTGCCCGACTGCGAGTTGACCCGGATGACGGCCTCGTAGGAGCGGCCCACGTCCTTGGGGTCGATGGGCAGGTAGGGGACGGCCCACTCGATGTCGTCCACCGTCTTGCCCGCCTTCGCCGCGCGGGCCTCCATGGCCTCGAAGCCCTTCTTGATGGCGTCCTGGTGGGAGCCGGAGAAGGCCGTGTAGACCAGGTCGCCCACGTACGGGTGGCGCGGGTGGACCTCCATCTGGTTGCAGTACTCGTAGGTGCGGCGGATCTCGTCGATCTGCGAGAAGTCGATCATCGGGTCGACGCCCTGGCTGAGCAGGTTCATCCCCAGGGTGACCAGGTCGACGTTGCCGGTGCGCTCGCCCTGCCCGAACAGGCACCCCTCGACGCGGTCGGCGCCCGCCATCACGGCCAGCTCGGCGGCGGCCACGGCGGTGCCGCGGTCGTTGTGCGGGTGCACGGACAGGCAGACGTGCTCGCGCCGCGACAGGTGGCGGCCCATCCACTCGAAGCGGTCGGCGTGGGTGCTGGGCGTGGAGCGCTCGACGGTGGCGGGCAGGTTGAGGATGATCTCGCGGCCCTCCTCCGGCTGCCACACGTCCATCACGCCCTCGCAGACCTCCAGCGCGAAGTCCAGCTCGGTGTCGGTGAAGATCTCCGGGCTGTACTGGTAGCCGAACGCGGTGCGGTCGTCCAGCAGCTTCTCGGCGTACTCCAGCACCAGGCGGGTGCCGTCCACGGCGATCTGCCTGACCTGGTCGCGGCTGCCGCGGAAGACGACCTCGCGGAAGACGGGGGCCGTCGCGTTGTACAGGTGCACGGTGGCGTGGTGGGCGCCCTTGAGCGACTCGACGGTGCGCTCGATCAGCTCCTCGCGGGCCTGGGTGAGGACGGAGATCGTCACGTCCTCGGGGATCGCGTCCTCCTCGATGATGGACCGCACGAAGTCGAAGTCCGTCTGGCCCGAGGAGGGGAACCCGACCTCGATCTCCTTGTAGCCCATGCGCACCAGCAGATCGAACATCTCGCGCTTGCGGGCCGGGGACATCGGGTCGATCAGCGCCTGGTTGCCGTCGCGCAGGTCGGTCGACAGCCAGCGGGGCGCCTTGGTGATCCGGTTGCCCGGCCAGGTGCGGTCGGGGATGTCGACGGCCTCGTACTGCCCGTACCTGTGGACCGGCATCCCGGAGGGGCGCTGGCGTACCGAGGCGGCGGTGATCGGGGTGGCGCGGCTGATGGGGGAACGCGGTGCGCGCTCCGCCTGATTGTCCTGGTCAGCCTGGGATGTCATGACGCGAAGGCTCCTGCGGATGTCTCGCCGCCCGCCGGGTCCGCCGAGGTGATGAGGCTCGGCCGGGGACGCATGCGCGGGCAAGAGGCGAAGGTTTCGTAAGGACCGACGACAGCATCGAACTCCGCGGGGAGGGGGTCGGCCTTGCGGTGGCTACAGACCCTCGCCGCGGCAGCTAAGAAGAAGCAGCCCGAAACGCATGATGTCAGCAGCATAACGGAGGCCCGCCGTGCCGACAGCGGCGTATCACCATGCGGGATACCGGAGTGCGACGGCGAGACAGGCACGAAAGGGACGTTTCAGCATCCCGTTCACCACCGTTTCGCGGGAAATCATGACACCAGTGGTGACAGGATGGTGACTCAGTGCCACATTGCTTTCTATGAAGTCACAACGCGCGCGCTCCCCGCAGTCCCACCCCGTCTTCTGCACGATCGTGCCGCCTCACCTCCTCGACCAGGTATCGAGGCATGGCGACGACCTCTTCTCCCGGCCCGCCCGGCGCACTCTCGAGCGGGACGCGACCCAGCGCACCCGACGCCAGATCACTACCGTGCGTCACGGTCTGCTCGCCGCGGCGCCCGCCCCGGCCGACGTCGACCCCGCCGAGCGGAAGCCGCAACGCACCATCTACGACGCACAGCACACCGAGCAGCTCCCCGGCACCAAGGTCCGCGAGGAGGGCGGCGCGCCCTCCCAGGACGCCTCCGTCAACCGGGCCTACGCCGCGCTGGGCGCCACCTTCGAGCTCTACCTCAGCGTCTACGAGCGCTGGTCCATCGACGGCGCCGGCCTGCCGCTGAACGCCACCGTCCACTACGGCGAGGAGTACAACAACGCCTTCTGGGACGGCGAACAGATGGTCTTCGGCGACGGCGACGGCGAGGTCTTCCGCGACTTCACGCTGCCCGTCGACGTCATCGGCCACGAGCTCACCCACGGAGTGACGCAGTACACCGCCAACCTGGAGTACTTCGGCCAGTCCGGGGCGCTCAACGAGTCGGTCTCCGACGTGTTCGGCTCCCTCATCAAGCAGCACAGCCTCGGCCAGAGCACCCAGGAGGCCGACTGGCTGATCGGCTCGGGGCTGTTCACCGACCAGGTCGAGGGCGAGGCGCTGCGCTCGATGAAGGCCCCCGGCACCGCCTACGACGACGACGTCCTCGGCAAGGACCCGCAGCCGGCGACCATGGACGACTACGTCAACACCAGCTCCGACAACGGCGGCGTGCACATCAACTCCGGCATCCCCAACCACGCCTTCTACAAGCTGGCCGTCGACCTGGGCGGCAACGCCTGGGAGCGGGCCGGACAGATCTGGTACGACACCCTCACCGGCGGCACCCTCCAGGCCGACACCGACTTCGCCGCCTTCGCCAAGGCGACCGCCGAGGCCGCCGAGTCCCGCTACGGCGACGGCAGCGACGAGGTGGAGGCGGTACGCAAGTGCTGGTCCGAGGTGGGTGTGGAAGCAGCGTGACCACGAGTGCGTAAAGCCGGCCGCCCGGCCCTTAACGTGCGGCCGGATGGCCGGGAAGATGGAAGCATGCGTATCACCGTCATCCGCACGGGTGGCTTCGGCGGACTCACCCGCCGGGCCACCCTCGAGACCACCGGACGGCCCGACGCAGACGAGGTCGCGTCCCTGGCCGACCGGGCACTGCGCGAGGGCCTCAGCGAGGCCCCCATGGGGGTGCCCGACGGGTTCCACTACGAGCTCGACGTCGAGGGCGGCGCCCACGGCACCGCCCACTTCGCCGACCCCAAGCTCACCGAGGCGCAGTCCGCGCTGGTGAGAAAGGTCCTCAAGGAAGGAGCGTGACGCCGCGGGCGGGCCGCGGCGGCTCCGGCCACGGGGGCTCCGCTACGGGAGGTAGTACATCGGGTTCGGCAGCTTGACCTCGCGGGCGGCGTGCCCGCCCGCGAGGTCGCTGTACTGGTCCCCGAAGTTGGCCAGGATGTCGTACCCCTGGTCCTCGATGTGGGCGCGGGTGCCCGACTTGTACTCCACCGTCGCGCAGTCGCTCCCGCACTCCAGGTAGGCGGGCGGGTTCTTCTCGTCCTTGAGGAAGAAGTGCTCCTTGTCGACGGGCATGTCATACCCCGCCTTCTCCAGGTTCCGCACGCTCCAGTCCCGCTGGTATTCCGCGCGCCCCGTCACCAGGAAGACCGTGACCCCCTTGCCGTGGGCCCAGTTGACGAACTTCCGCATGCCGAACACCGGCGCCATGTCCTCGGTGCGCAGGTAGTCGTCCTGCGCCTCGGTGCTGAAGTTGTAGCCGATGCGGCGCTCGAAGTTGTAGGTCAGCAGCGTGGTGTCGTCCACGTCCAAGACGATGGCCGGCTTGTTCTTCCCGTGACCGCCGCCATGGCGGTGGTGGCCGTGCCCGGCCAGGTCCCGCTCGATGTCCTTACGGGCCTTCGCCGCGATACCGCGCGTCTGCTTGGCGTAGTTGCTGCGCCCGGAGGCGTAGTGCTCGCCGTCCTCGGTCTCGATGTCGCCGTAGTACGCCTCGATCTTCGTCTTCACCTGGTCGAGGTTGGGGATCTCCTTGTCGCTCCTGGGCACCGCGTGCTCGGCGGTGGCCTGGCCGACCCCGAAGAACGCCGTACCGGCGAGGGCTGCGACGGCCACGAGAGGCAGGACGGTGCGGACGGACCGACGGGACATACCGGCTCCTGAGAAAGCGGGGGCTTGAGGAACCCCGGGAACGTAGCAGTGCCGCGAAGTCGTTATCTACGCGCGGAGATTCAACAGTGGGCAAAAACCGCAGCCCCGCGGGGCGGAACTGCGGGCGACTCGCGGTCCGACTCGGGGCCCGCCCCGCCCCGCCGCGCCGCGCCGCGCGGGCGACGGCGGGATCGCCGGGCGGGACGCCGGGGCTATCCCGGCGGTGACGTGTGCACTGGTCACCGGATCTCAGGGTGCCAGGAGACGTAACGCCGGATGAGGCTGCGGCGGCGACGAGTGGCGGGCGGGTGCGGGTAGGCGGCGGTGAAACTGCGCACGATGATGTCGCCGTCCTGGGAAGCCAGGCGCTCGTGGACGGCAAGCGGCAGGTTCCTCGTGCTGCATGACGCGGTGCTGGGGCCAGCGGGGCGAAGGATTGGTTCGAGGCCGGGATCGCGGGCTGCTCGTCCATGACGAGAGGAGCTGTGGGCGCGGGGTCAAGTAGGGGGGCAGTGCTCACGCGATGTTCTCCTTGCCGGTGGGGTGCCTGGCCGACGCGGACGCGCACCGGTGGGCCGGCGGAGGGCTGCGTGCTTCAGTGGTGAGTTGCGGCGTCTCATGAGTGGCTGCGGGACAGTTCCGGCTCGTGCTGCGACGTCTGCTCGTGTCGGGGAAGCAGGAGCGGTGTGGTCAGGATGAGTAGTCCTGCGACCGTGAGAGCGGTGCGTGGACTGGTGATGTCGGCGAGCAGCCCCGCGAGTGCGGTGAGGACGGCGATGGCCGCCTGCTGCCCGATCGACCAGGCCGACAGGGTGCGCGCGACGAGATGCTTGGGAGTGTGTTCGAGCCGGTAGGTGGCGAGCACCGGGCTGTAGAGGCTCATGCTGGTGATGATCGCCAGCTCGACGGCCATCACGGTAACGAGGCCGACCACGCCGGGACGGACAAAGGCCAGACCGATCAGCCAGATGGCGCGCAGGGTGCCGACTGTCCGGAAGACCCAGTGCCGGCCGAAGCGGGCTACGACACGGCGGGCCAATCGCGAGCCGATGAGTCCTCCGAGGCAGGGGGCGGCGAAGGCAAGGGCGTACTGCCAGGGTGGGAACCCGAGCTGGCGGAGCAGGAGCACGGCCAACAGCGGCTCGGTGGCCATGATCAGACCGGCGACGAGCATGTGGTTGAGGTAGAGCGGCCGCAGACCGGGGTGGCCCAGGATGTGTCGCCAGCCGTCGAGCAGTGCGCCCGCCCGGAGCGGGCTCTTGTCGGTCGTTCGCGGCGCTTCTTCCTGACCGCGGATCGCGGTGATGCCCAGCGCGGAGAGCAGGTAGCTGAGCGCGTCGGCCACCACGGTGGTCACCGGCCCGAACAGGCCGATCGCCGCCCCGCCCAGCGGTGGCCCCACCGCGATGGAGCTCCAGTTCGTGGACTCGAACCGCGCGTTGGCGACGAGCAGGTCGTCCGGCCGCACGAAGGCCTTGAGGTAGGCGCCGCTGGCCGCGTTGAAGGCGATCTTGGCTGCGGCGACCACGGCCGAGACTACGAGCAGTTGGGCGAAACTGAGCCATCCGGAGGCGTAGGCGACGGGGATCGTCGCCATGGCCGCAAACCGGGCCAGGTCCATCGTGATCATGACCGGGCGCTTGCGCCGGAACTCCACCCACGGCGCGAGCGGCACCGCGATCAGCGCACCCACCGCAGGCCCCACCGCGGACAGCGCGGACACCTCAGCGGGTCCGGCGTGCAGCACCAGCACGGCGATCAGCGGCAACGCCCCGAACCCCAGCCCGGACCCATACGCGCTCACCGCATATGACGCCCACAGCCAGCCGAACTTCCGGCCCAACCGTCTCCTGCCCACCATGCTCAGCGCACTCCCCTGGAGGTCCCACCCGAACAAACCGACGTTGACCGATGAGAGATAAGCGGGCAGGACAACAGCAGGTCAAACAACCAACTGCCGGCAATGCACAACACTCAGCTGTTCACCACGGTGGGTCGGCGTGGATCTCTGAGCAATTACGTACCTTCGTCGCCGTCGCCGTCGCGGAAGCGGGCCAGCTCCAGAAAGCCGCCGCCGACCTGTCGCTCACCCAGCAGGCCGTCTCCCGACGCATCGCCGCGCTGGAGCGCACCCTCGGCACGCGGTTGGTTCACCCTTGCCGCACGCGGCGCTGAGCCCACCACCGATGGTCAGGCGTTCCTGCCCCACGCACGCGAGCTGCTGCGCGTCGCCAAGCGTGCGGGCGCGTCCGCGCGCCCCGGCCACCGTCCGCTGCGTGTCGACGTGATCGCCTCGCGCAGCGCGCAGTCGAACCTGATGCGCGGTTTCCACCGCGCACACCCCGAGATCGACCTCGACGTGATGAAAATGTTCGACAGCCAAACGGCCGTCACCGCCATTCTCTCAGGTGCGATCGACGCGACCTTCCGCGCCGTCGCCGCGCCCGGCCGGCCTCTTCCCGAGGACATCGCCTCCGTCCGGGTCCTCGACGAGCCGCTCCAACTCCTCACCGGCCCCGCCCACGCACTGGCAGGCTCCCCGTCCGTGACCGTGGCCCAGCTCACCGGGCACCGGATCTGGATGCCCGGCCTCGCCGCCGGTACCGAGTGGCCGGGCACCCCAGCGACTGGGCTGGAGCAGCGCGTGGCCCAGGGTGCGCGCGGACCGGTGTTCTGGGGGATTCGTCCCGCGCCGGGGCGTCGGCGCGGGTACGCAGGCACTATCGTCGATGGCACGCTGCGGCGGGCGTACCGCGCGGCGACGGGCGTTCGGCGCCTTGCGGCGTTCTGCTTCGTGGCGGGCGCTTCCCGCCACGACGGGCGGCCCGGCCCGTGGCGGGCGTTCCGCGCCATGGCGGAACGCGCACGGTGAGTTGACGGAGAAGGCACGGTGAGCACGGTGAGCACGCGCAGGAGCCCCGAGTCCGGCCCGTCGGCATCAGGCGGCCACGACCGGCCGCCGCTGCCCGGACAGCCGGGCTCTGGCATCCCGCACCCGGCCCCGACGCGAGCGGACGCGGCCCGGCCTGAGCAGCCGGCTCCCGGCGACGGGCAACCGGTGCCCGGTGACGGGCAAGGCGGCGGGCAACCGGCGCCCGGCGACGGGCAACCGGCGCCCGGCGGCGGGCAAGGCGGCGGGCAACCGGTGCCCGGCGATGGGCAGGTGCCGCCGTGCGGTGAGCAGCCGCCGGCGCACGGCGCGGGGGCGGTCGGGGGCGGGCTCGCGCATCCGTGGCAGGCGCCCCGGGCCGCGCTCTCGCGGCCGTTGCTCGATCCGCTGGCCGCGGTGCGCGCGCCGGACGGGCCTTCCCGGGACGTGTATCTGACCGGGACCGTCTTCCTCGACATCATCTTCACCGGGCTCGACTCGGCTCCGGTGCGCGGCACCGAGTCCTGGGCGCGAGGCATGGGTTCCTCGCCCGGCGGCATCGCCAACATGGCCACCGCGCTCGCCCGGCTGGGGCTGCGCACCTCGCTCGCGGCGGCGTTCGGCGACGACATGTACGGCGACTACTGCCGGGAGGAGCTGGAGTCCGGGGAGGGCATCGACCTGTCGCTGTCCCACACGGTGCCCGGCTGGCACTCGCCCGTCACCGTCTCGATGGCCTACGAGGGCGAGCGGACGATGATCTCGCACGGGCACGAGGCGCCGCCGCGGAAGGCGGGGTCCTTCGAGGGCGCGGGGGCGCACGGCGGGGCGTACGACCCGGAGGCGCCGGAGTGCCCGCCGCCCTCCACCGCGTGTGTGTCGTCGCTGGTCCCTGGCCGCGCCCAGGAGTGGATCGCGGCGGCGGCGCGGCGCGGGAGCCGGATCTTCGCGGACGTCGGCTGGGACGAGACCGGCCGCTGGGACCTCGCGGCGCTGGCCGAGCTGCCCCACTGCGAGGCGTTCCTGCCGAACGCGGTCGAGGCGATGCGCTACACGGGCACCGAGTGTCCGCGCGCCGCCGCGCACGCTCTCGCGGAGTACGTGCCGCTCGCGGTGGTCACGCTGGGCTCCGAGGGGGCCTACGCCGTCGACGCCCGTACCGGTGAGGCGGCCCACGTGCCCGGGGTGGCCGTGGAGGCGCTGGACACGACCGGCGCGGGGGACGTCTTCGTCGCCGGTTTCGTCACCGGCAGCCTGGCGGGCTGGCCGCTCGCCGAGCGGCTCGCCTTCGCGGGGCTGACCGCCGCGCTGTCCGTACAGGAGTTCGGCGGTTCGCTGTCGGCGCCCGGCTGGCCCGAGATCGCCGCCTGGTGGCGCGGAGTGGGCGCGCACGGGCCGCACCGCACGCGCTACGCCTTCCTCGAGCGGATCCTGGCGGGGTGCGCGGCGTCGGCTCCGCCACGGCGGGCGGTCCCCACGCTGGGTTTCCGGCCACCGGAGCAGCCCCCGTCCTGACCCGGCCCGGCGCACGGCCCCGCCCGGCCCAGGACGTACGCGCCCCCGAAGCCGCGGGGACAGCGGCGGTCAGGGCGCGACGACGTACGGGTGCGGCGGACCGGTCCGCCGCACCCGTACGCACCGGGCACGCCGGCGGCACCCGGCGCTGCCCGCTCTCGCCCTCGGCAAAACCGGTGAGCCCCACGGGAGGGGCGTCGTACCCTGGAAGCCGTAGCAACAACGGCGCAGAGAGGGAGATGAGCAGGCCCCAGAGGCCGCCCATGACGCAGACAACACCATCCCAGGCCGGATCCGGGCAGGAAACAGCCCGCTTCACCGTGCCTCCCAAGCACCCGATGGTCACGGTGCTGGGCTCCGGAGACTCCCTGCTGCGCGTCATCGAGGACGCGTTTCCCGACACGGACATCCACGTCCGGGGGAACGAGATCAGCGCGACCGGCGACCCGGCGGAGGTGGCGCTCGTCCAGCGCCTCTTCGACGAGATGATGCTGGTGCTGCGCACCGGCCAGCCGATGACGGAGGACGCGGTGGAGCGCTCCATCTCCATGCTCCGCGCACAGGAGAACGGCACGGGGGGCGCCGAGGAGACGCCCGCCGAGGTGCTCACCCAGAACATCCTCTCCAACCGCGGCCGCACGATCCGCCCCAAGACGCTCAACCAGAAGCGGTACGTGGACGCGATCGACACGCACACGGTCGTCTTCGGCATCGGCCCGGCCGGCACGGGCAAGACGTATCTGGCGATGGCCAAGGCGGTGCAGGCGCTCCAAGCCAAGCAGGTCACCCGGATCATCCTGACGCGCCCTGCCGTGGAGGCGGGAGAGCGGCTCGGCTACCTGCCGGGCACGCTCTACGAGAAGATCGACCCGTATCTGCGGCCGCTGTACGACGCGCTGCACGACATGCTGGATCCGGACTCGATCCCCCGGCTGATGGCGGCGGGCACCATCGAGGTGGCTCCGCTGGCCTACATGCGGGGCAGGACGCTCAACGACGCGTTCATCATCCTGGACGAGGCGCAGAACACGAACCCCGAGCAGATGAAGATGTTCCTCACCCGGCTCGGTTTCGACTCCAAGATAGTGATCACCGGTGATGTGACCCAGGTGGATCTGCCCGGCGGTACGAAGAGCGGGCTGCGCCAGGTGCGGGAGATCCTGGAGGGCGTCGAAGACGTCCACTTCTCGCAGCTGACCAGCACCGACGTGGTCCGGCACAAGCTGGTGGGCCGTATCGTCGACGCGTACGAGCGCTACGACAGCGCCCGCGAGGTCCAGGGTGAGGGCGAAGCCCCGCCCAGGCGGAACAACGGCAAGAGGAAGTAGTCGACACCCACCATGTCGATCGACGTCAACAACGAGTCAGGGCACCAGGTCGACGAGCAGGCACTGCTCGACATCGCCCGTTACGCGCTGGCCCGGATGCGCATCCATCCGCTCTCGGAGCTGTCGGTCATCTGCGTCGACCCCGAGACGATCGAGCAGCTGCACCTCCAGTGGATGGACCTGCCGGGGCCCACGGACGTGATGTCGTTCCCGATGGACGAGCTGCGCCCGCCCTCCAGGGACGAGGAGGAGCCCCCGCAGGGACTCCTCGGGGACATCGTGCTGTGCCCCCAGGTCGCGACCAAGCAGGGCGCGGACGCGCCGACCAAGCACTCCATGGACGAGGAGCTCCAGTTGCTCACCGTGCACGGGGTGCTGCACCTGCTGGGCTACGACCACGAGGAGCCCGCCGAGCGGGCCGAGATGTTCGGCCTCCAGTCCGCGATCGTCGACGGCTGGCGCGCCGAGCAGGGCCTGACCGGACCGTCTCCCGCCCCCACCACCACCTCGTGAGCACGCCGCTGATCGCAGCCGTCGTGCTGCTGGTGATCGTGGCCTGGCTCGCCGCGTGCGCCGAGACGGGCCTGGCCCGTACGACCAGCTACCGCGCCGAGGAGGCGGTCCGCCAGGGGCGGCGCGGCAGCGACAAGCTGGCGGCCGTGGCCGCCGACCCGACCCGCTACCTCAACCTCGCCCTGCTGCTGCGGGTGGCGTGCGAGGTGGCGGCCGGGTCGCTGGTCACGTACGCGTGCCTGCGGGCCATCGACGGCACCTGGCAGGCGCTGGCCGTCGCGATAGGGGTCATGGTCTTCGCCTCCTACGTGGCGATCGGCGTCTCGCCCCGCACCATCGGCCGCCAGCACCCTCTCAACACGGCGACGGCCTCCGCCTTCGTACTGCTCCCGCTGGCCCGCATCCTGGGCCCCGTGCCGCAGTTGCTGATCCTGCTGGGCAACGCGCTGACGCCGGGCAAGGGGTTCCGCAAGGGCCCGTTCGCCAGCGAGGCGGAGCTGCGCGCGATGGTCGACCTCGCCGAGCAGGAGTCGCTGATCGAGGCGGAGGAGCGGAAGATGGTGCACTCCGTCTTCCAGCTCGGCGACCGGCTGGTGCGCGAGGTGATGGTGCCGCGTACCGACCTGATCACCATCGAGCGGTTCAAGACGATCCGCCAGGCGCTGACGCTGGCGCTGCGCTCCGGCTTCTCGCGGATCCCCGTGGTGGGCGAGAACGAGGACGACGTCGTGGGCATCGTCTACCTCAAGGACCTGGCGCGGAAGGTGCACATCAGCCGCGACGCGGAGAGCGAGCTGGTCTCGACCGCGATGCGCCCGGCCACGTTCGTGCCCGACACCAAGAACGCCGGTGACCTGCTGCGCGAGATGCAGCAGGACCGGATCCACGTGTCCGTCGTCATCGACGAGTACGGCAGCACGGCGGGCGTCGTGACCATCGAGGACATCCTGGAGGAGATCGTCGGGGAGATCACCGACGAGTACGACCGCGAGCTGCCGCCCGTCGAGGACCTGGGCGAGGGCCGCTACCGCGTCACCGCGCGTCTCGACATCGCCGATCTGGGCGAGCTGTACGGGCTCACCGGCTGGGACGACGAGGACGTGGAGACGGTCGGTGGGCTGCTGGCCAAGTCGCTGGGCCGGGTCCCGATCGCCGGGGCCGCCACCGTCGTGGACGTCACCGAGGACCACTCGGATCCGACACTGACGGGGCTGCGGCTGACGGCCGAGTCCCCGGCCGGGCGCCGCAACAAGATCGTGACGGTGCTGGTCGAGGCGGTGCGCGAGCCCGTGACGACCGACGGCGAGCAGAGCACGGCCGTCGGCGAGGGCTGAGGCGCCGGCGGGAGCCCTCTCCCGCCGGCCTCCCGCCGGTGCTGTGACCGCTCCCGCCGCGTTGTCGTACCCCGTCCCTAGGCTTGTTCCATGACGCCGGAGGAGCTCAGAGCCTGCTGTCTGGGACAGAACGACGCGTGGGAGGACTTCCCGTTCCCCGCGAACCCAGGGCTGTCCACGTTCAAGGTCAAGGGGCGGATCTTCGCCTTCAGTTCGCTGGACGAAGCGCCACTGCGGGTCAGCCTCAAGTGCGAGCCTGAGATCGCGCTCCGGCTGCGCGAGACGTATCCGGCGGTGCGGCCCGGCTGGCACCTCAACAAGCGGCACTGGAACACGGTCACGCTCGACGGCAGCCTGCCGGACCGCGCGGTACGCGAGATGGTCGAGGACTCCTGGGACCTGGTGGTCGCCGGGCTGCCCCGCTGGGAGCGGCTGCGGCTCGGCGGCAGCTGACCGCCCGCCCGTCGCCCGTTCGGCGCAGGTGGGGTGGTGGCCGGCGCGGGCAGCTGGTGCGGTGGGGGGAACCCTCGTCGAAAGGCCTCCCGCCATGCCGCGTCCTCGCCCCTCGTGCCGCCGTGCCCCGCTCGGCGGTGCCCGGCACCGCCGCCGTGCCCCGCTCGTCGGTGTCGTGTCCGCCGCCGTCCTGTTGTCCGTCGCCGGATGCGGTGGCGACAGCGAGTCCAACTCCGGCGGGGACTCGCCCTCGCCCTCGAAGTCCGACGCGACTCCCACGGGCTCGCCCTCGAAGGCGGAGGGCCCGCTCAGCGAAGAGCAGGCGCGCGCGGCGCTGGTGGTCGAGCAGAACCTGCCGGCGGGGTGGAAGAGCGCGGATCTGGACGACACCACGGCGGCGGGTGACGCGCCCGACGATCTGAGCACCAAGGACCGCAACTGCAAGAAGCTGATGGACGCGCTCGGCGGCGATCTGGACAAGCACGAGGCACGGACCGACGCGTCGCGCGACTACAGCAAGTCGGCGAGCGGCCCTTACCTGTCCAGCGAGATCGCCTCCTACGACGCCACCCGCGACGCGAAGCGGGCGTTGAGCACCTTCAAGAGCGTGCGGGACAGCTGCAAGAAGGTCACCACCCGCAACAACGCGACCACCGTCGAGTGGAAGGTCTCCGAACTGAAGCCGAAGACCGGCGCGGACAGCGCGGGCGCCCGCCTGCGGGGCAGCGCCAAGGGCGGTTCGGCGGACGGGAAACAGCTCACGCTGGACCTCGTCCTCACCCGCGCGGAGCGGTCCACCACCGGTCTCGCCCTGCTGACCACGGGCAAGGGCGACACCGGGATGACCACCGAGGTGGCCAAGGAGGCGGCCAAGCGCCTCAAGGCGGTCACCAAGGGCCGGACGCCCACTCCGACGGTGCCGCCGGAGCAGGACGACTGATCCCCAGGCCCAGTGCTCTGGCCCCTGTCCCCCTGCCGGGGGCCATCCGGGGGCGGCCCACCGTCAGGGCGACGTGTGCCGGCCGGGCCGGCGGCTCAAGGAGCTGGACCACCCGGTGCTCGGCGCCCTGCACTTCGAGACGACGACGCTCCAGGTGCCGGCCCGCCCCGACCTGCACCTGATCCCGCACAACCCCGTGGCCGGCACCGGGTCGGCGCCCAGGGCACGAGCCGGCCGCCGGGTCGCGGGGCGCCCTCTCGCGGGCGCTCGCGCACCGCATATGCTCGCCGTCATGAGTGACCTGAGCAGCACGGACGGGCTCGACCCGGAAGACCGCAAGATCCTCACGCTGGCACGCAGCGCCCGCGCACGCAACGCCGTCCCCGAGGGTGCCGCCGTACGGGACGAGACCGGCCGCACCTATGTGGCGGGCTCCGTCGCGCTGCCCTCGCTCCAGCTGTCGGCGCTGCGCACCGCCGTGGCCATGGCCGTGGCCTCGGGCGCGAAGTCGCTGGAGGCGGCGGCCGTCGTCGCGGACGCCGAGCGGGTGCCGGACGAGGACCTGGCGACCGTACGCGACCTGGGCGGCCCCGCCACACCGGTGCTCCTGGCCGGTCCGGACGGCACGCTCCGGGCGACCGTGACGGCGGGCTGAGCCCCGCGCCCTGACGCCCGGAGTCGGCGTGCGGGCCCGTACCGGCCATCGGGGACAATGGAGCGCATGAACGCTTCCTCCACCGCCCCCGGTGCCGCCGCAGGCAACGATCCGGACGCGGCCGAGTACCGCTCGGGCTTCGCCTGCTTCGTCGGCCGCCCGAACGCGGGCAAGTCGACGCTGACCAACGCGCTGGTGGGCACGAAGGTCGCGATCACCTCCACCAGGCCGCAGACCACCCGGCACACGGTGCGCGGCATCGTGCACAGGTCCGACGCGCAGCTCGTCCTGGTGGACACCCCCGGGCTGCACAAGCCGCGCACGCTGCTGGGCGAGCGCCTCAACGACGTGGTGCGCACCACCTGGGCCGAGGTCGACGTCATCGGCTTCTGCGTCCCGGCCGACCAGAAGATCGGTCCGGGTGACCGGTTCATCGCCGGTGAGCTGGCCGAGGTGCGGAAGAAGACACCGAAGGTCGCCGTCGTCACCAAGACCGACCTGGTGACGAACGAGGCTCTCGCCGAGCAGCTGATGGCCGTCGACCAGCTCGGCAAGGAGCTGGGCATCGAGTGGGCCGAGATCGTCCCGGTCTCCGGCACCGCGGGCACCCAGGTGGAGCTGCTGGCCGACCTGCTGGTGCCGCTGCTGCCCGAGGGCCCGCCGCTGTACCCGGACGGCGACCTGACGGACGAGCCGGAGCAGGTCATGGTGGCCGAGCTGATCCGCGAGGCCGCGCTCGAAGGCGTCCGTGACGAACTGCCGCACTCGATCGCCGTGGTGGTGGAGGAGATGGTGCCCCGCGAGGGCCGCCCGGCGGACCGTCCCCTGCTGGACGTGCACGCCAACATCTTCCTGGAGCGGCCCAGCCAGAAGGGCATCGTCATCGGGCCCAAGGGCAAGCGGCTCAAGGAGGTCGGCTCCACCTCGCGCCGCCACATCGAGGCGCTGCTGGGCACGCCCGTCTACCTCGACTTGCACGTCAAGGTGGCCAAGGACTGGCAACGCGACCCCAAGCAGCTGCGCCGGCTCGGCTTCTGAGGAGCCTTAGCTTGTGAGGAGCCCCGTGCCTGCCGCCCGGCGGCAGGCACGGGCCCTCTCCCGGAGGGTGTCGTACCCCTGGGATACGGTCACAAGGTGACCAAGACCACCGATCCCGTCCTGACGCTGGACGACATCCGGCAGGCGGCCGCCCGCATCGAGGCGGGGGTGCACCGGACGCCCGTCGTGCGCTCCCGCACACTCGACCGGCTGGTCGGGGCCGAGGTGTTCCTCAAGTGCGAGAACCTCCAGCGGGCCGGCGCCTTCAAGTTCCGCGGGGCCTACAACTGGATGACGCAGCTCACCCCGCGCCAGCTGGAGCACGGCGTGGTGGCGTACTCGTCGGGCAACCATGCGCAGGCGGTCGCGCTCGCCGCCCGCGAGTTCGGCACCGGCGCCGTCATCGTCATGCCCGCCGACGCCCCCACCGCCAAGCTGGACGCGACAGCGGGGTACGGAGCGGAGGTCGTCACCTACGACCGCTACACCGAGAGCAGGGAAGCGATCGGCGAGCAGCTCGCCGCCGACCGCGGGCTGACCCTCATCCCGCCCTACGACCACCCGCGCACCATGGCGGGCCAGGGCACCGCGGCCCTGGAGCTGCTGGAGGAGGTGGGCGAGTTGGACGCGCTGCTCGTCCCGGTGGGCGGTGGCGGGCTGGCCGCCGGATGCGCCACCGCCGCCAAGGGGCTGTATCCCGGCATGCGCGTGCTCGGCGTCGAGCCGGAGGCGGGCGACGACACCGCCCGCTCCCTGGCGGCCGGCGAGCGGGTGAGCGTTCGGGTGCCGCACACCATCGCCGACGCCCTGACCGCCACCACGCCCGGCGCCCTGACGTATCCGATCAACCGGCGGCTCCTGGAGAGCGTGCTGCTGGTGAGCGACGACGAGCTGCGCACGGCGATGCGGTTCGTGCTCGAACGGCTCAAGATGCTGGTCGAGCCGGCGGGCGCCTCCGCGCTGGCCGCCCTGCTCGCCGACCGCCTCGACCCCCCGCCCGCGGGGCACACGGAGGGCGCGGGCCCGAGAAGGGTGGGCGTCATCCTTTCGGGCGGCAACATCGGCCTGGAGCGGCTCACCAGCGTCATGACCGGCTGACCCGGGCTGCGGCCAACATCCGAGGAGCCCGCCAGGGCCGACGGGCACCGCCAGGCGGACGTCGCCTGTGGCGCACCACGCCTGTGGCGCACCTCGCCTGTGGCGCGTCGAGCACGAGGAGCCGGGCGAGAGGCGTAGGGGCGCGCCCCCTGCCGACTACGGCACCGGCGATCCACGGTGCAGTGCGTACTGGTCGAGGGAGTCCGGGTCGCCGATCCAGTAGTAGAGGGTGGGCTGTGCCGCGGTGCCGCCGAACTGCCAGCCGATGTCCTCCACGCAGCCGCTGACACTGAGGTCGAGCCGCGGGGTCGCGGACGGCGCATGGCCCCGCGCCCACGTGCCGGAGCCGCTGCACCGCTCGGGTGCGTCTCCGTCGCGCGCCGCCTGCGCGGTATGGACGTCCAGACCGTCGGCGACCGCGGTGCCATCAGCCCGGAGGGTGAGGGTGCCGCCCCGGCCGTCGGTCCACGCGCCGACGAGCTGCGCTGCGGTGAGCCGTGGCGGCTCGTACCTCTGGAGCAGGCCGGTCCCGTAGGCCGCCAGACCACCGACGAGCATCACAGCCGAGAGCGTCAGACCGCAGACGAACACCACCCCGGCCAGCCCGAACCGCGTACCGGTGCGGCGCAGGACGGTCACGGCCCGCGTGCACAGAACGGCGGGGACCAAGCCCAGGAAGACCGCGAGAAGCACCAGCGGAAGCACCGTCCAACTGCCGCCGCGAAGCCCGGTCGGCACCCCGGTGCACACGGCGGCCGCCGTGGCGATCGCCCCGCAGACAGTCAGGCACCAGCCGATCGTCTCCGCCCGCCCGATCCTGCGGGCCGACCAGCGCGACAGCCGCACGACCGGCAGGACGGCCGCCGCCGAGCCGATCAAGCCCGCCAGGCCGAGCGCGGCCGCGGCGACCACGGCCGCGAGGAGATACCCGACGTAGGCGGGGATCCCGGCGGCGACGTAGTGCTCCTCGCGCAAGCCCGCGAGGAAGAAGACGATCAGCGCGAGCGCGCCCTCCGCGGACAGCGTCACGGCCCCCGTCAGCCACGCGGCCGTCCAGCCCGCGCCGCCGACCCGCTCCGCCCCCGCGGGAGCCGCTCCCTGTCTGCCCACCGTCCAGTGCGCCATCCCCCGCCCCTTCCCTCCCACGCCTGCTTCATCATGCACCCACCCGGCAGGGCCGCCGCAGCAGGGATGCCACGCTCGGGATCGGCGAGCTCACGCCGCCACCAGCGGGCCGGGAGCCGCGGGGAACCGGCGGCGGCCGCCGGCGCGAGCTCGCCAGGACGGAGCCCGGGACCGGCGCCGGCCGCCCCGGCGGGGGCGTCATGGCCGGCTGCACCGGCGAGGCCACGGCGGGGGCTCAGCGCCGCTTGGGCACCGGTACCCGCGTCAGGTCCTCCGCCGCGGTCAGCGTCCCCTCGAACCCGGCGGCACGGGCCTCGGCGGCGAACAGCGAGGTGTCCTGGTAGCGCTGCGAGAAGTGCGTCAGCACGAGGTGGCGTACACCGGCGCCGGCGGCCACCCGGCCCGCCTGGTAGGCCGTCAGATGTCCGGAGATCTCGGCGAGTTCCGCGTCGGCGTGCAGGAACGTCGACTCGATGACGAGCATGTCGCAGCCCTGCGCCAGCTCGTACACCCCCTCGCACAGCCGGGTGTCCATCACGAAGGCGAACCGCTGCCCGGCGCGGGGCTCGCTGACCTCCTCCAGGCGCACCCCGCGCAGCTCCCCGCGCCGCTGGAGCAGCCCCACGTCCGGGCCGCTGATGCCCCGCTCGGCGAGTTTCTCCGGCAGCATGCGGCGGGTGTCGGGTTCGGTGAGCCGGTAGCCGAACGCGTCGATACGGTGCGAGAGTTCCCGCGCCTCCAGCGTGAACGGCACCTCGGGCTCGTCCGCACCGCCCGCGATCACGCCGGGCCCTGTGACGGGCGCCTGGCGCAGCGCCACCGTGTCGTGGAACGGCGTGGCGTGGCGCAGGCGGGCGAAGTAGGTCTGTCCGCTCGCCGGGTAGTGGGCACTCACCTCGTGCGGCACCCCGTCGAGGCTCATGTGCTGGATGACGCCCGGCAGGCCGAGTGTGTGGTCGCCGTGGAAGTGGGTGAGGCAGATCCGCGTCAGGTCGTGTGCGGCGACCGACGTGTGCAGCATCTGGCGCTGCGTCCCCTCGCCGGGGTCGAAGAGGATGCCTTCGCCGTCCCACAGGAGTACGTACCCGTTGTGGTTACGCTGCCGCGTGGGCACCTGGCTGGCGGTGCCCAGAACGACCAGTTCACGCACGGACAAGGCGCGTCACCCGGTATCCGGTCCGCATCCGCTCACCGCCGGCCGGTCAGCCGGGCGGCCATTCGAGGCCCCGGCCGCCGAGCACGTGCGCGTGCGTGTGGAAGACCGTCTGCCCGGCTCCCGAACCGGTGTTGAAGACCACGCGGTAGCCGGTGTGGGGCCCGCCGCCCTCGGCCGGGGTGATCTTCTCCAGCGCCGCGACCTCGCCCGCCTCGCGCACCACGTCGGCCATCAGCTGCGGTGCGGCGGCCGCCAGGGAGGCGGCGTCCTGATAGTGCGCCTTGGGGATGACCAGCACGTGCGTGGGGGCCTGCGGGTTGATGTCGCGGAACGCGACGGTGGTCTCCGTCTCCCGCACCAGCGTCGCGGGGACCTCACCCGCGACGATCTTGCAGAACAGGCAGTCCTGCTGCGGTTCTCCGTTGGAAGCCATGCCCGGATGTTACCCGAGGCCGCCGCCTGGCCCTTTCACCGTTTCCGCTGGGTGACCCACCGCCGAGGCGGGGCCGGATCGGGACGCGCCGGGCCTCTCCCCCGGCGGCCGCGCCCTCAGCCCCAGCGTCCTGACCGCGCCAGCACCACCGCCGCCGCGGCCGTCCCCGCCGTGGACGTCCGCAGCACGCTCGGCCCCAGCCTGAACGGCTCGGCACCCGCCTGCGCGAACAGCTCCAGCTCCTCCGGCGCGACCCCGCCCTCGGGCCCGACCACCAGCACGATCCTTCCCGAGGACGGCAGCGGCGCCGTCGCCAGCGGCACCGCGCCCTCCTCGTGCAGCACCCCGGCGAAGTCGGCTTCGGCGAGCAACGCGGCCACCTGGGACGAGGAGACCTGCTCGGCCACCGCGGGGAACCGCAGCCGCCGCGCCTGCTTGCCCGCTTCCCGCGCCGTGCCGCGCCACTTGCCGAGCGCCTTGGCGGCGCGCTCCCCCTTCCACCGGGTGACGGCCCGCGAGGCGGCCCACGGGACGATAGCGTCCACACCCGTCTCCGTCATCGTCTCGACGGCCAACTCGCCCCGGTCGCCCTTGGGCAGGGCCTGGACAACGGTGAGCGCGGGCTGCGGCTCCGGCTCCACACGCACCTCGCGGACGGTGACCTCCAGCCGGTCCTTGCCCTCCACGGCGGTGACGCTGCCGTAGGCACCGGTGCCCGCGCCGTCGGTCAGGACGACCTCTTCGCCAGGACGCAGCCTGCGCACCGAGACGGCGTGCCGCCCCTCGGGCCCGTCGAGCACGACCGTGCCGCGGCTCAGCAGAGCGGTGTCGGCGAGGAAGACGGGAGCGCTCATGCCAGCGCCTCCCGCGCGGCGGCGATCTCGGCGACGAGGACCTCCACGAGCTGCCCCGCGGGCAGCTCGCGCGCGAGCCTGTGTCCCTGCCCTGCCCACAGCGCCATGGCCTGCGGGTCGCCCGCCCGGGCCGCCGCCTTGCGCAGCCCGGCCGTCAGGTAGTGGACCTGCGGATAGGCGGCGGGCGCGTAGGGGCCGTGCTCGCGCAGGAAGCGGTTGACCAGCCCGCGTGCCGCGCGCCCGGAGAAGGCGCGGGTGAACTCGGTCCTGGTGAACGTCGGGTTGGTCATGGCCTGCTTGTGCAGCGGATCGGCGCCGGACTCCGGGGTGACGAGGAAGGCCGTGCCCAACTGGGCGGCCGTGGCGCCGGCCGCCAGCACCGCGGCGATCTGCCCGCCGCGCATCAGCCCGCCTGAGGCGACGAGCGGCAGCCTGACCGCCTCCCTGGCCTGGGCGACGAGACAGAGCAGCCCGACGCCGCCGCTGCCGGGCTCGCGCTGCGGATCATCGCGGTGCGAGCCCAGGTGGCCGCCCGCCTCGATCCCCTGGACGCACACGGCGTCCGCGCCCGCTTCCTGCGCCGCCTGTGCCTCCGCGACGGAGGTCGCCGTCACGAGAGTGCGGGTGCCCGCCTTCGCCAGCCGTTCCAGGTCGGCGGCCGAGGGGCAGCCGAAGGTGAAGGAGACGAGGGGCACCGGATCCTCCAGCAGGACCGCCAGCTTCGCCTCGTAGGCGTCGTCCGTCGTGCCTTCCGTGTCCCCCAGTTCCGTCTCGTACCAGGTGGCCTCGCCGGCGAGCTGTTCACGGTAGACGTCGACAGCGGCGGGGTCCGCGATGCGCGGCTGCGGCAGAAACAGGTTCACGCCGAAGGGGCGGCCCGTGAGCCGACGCGTCTGTTTGATCTGCTCGTACATCGCCTCCGGCGTCTTGTAGCCGGCGGCGAGGAAGCCCAGACCCCCCGCCTCGCTCACGGCCGCGGCCAGCTCGGGGCCCGCGGCCCCGCCGGCCATCGGGGCCTGGATGACGGGGTGCTCAACCAGCTCGGACAGCGAACACGTCGAGGCGTACGAGGGGTACGGGGTGGGCATGACGCCATCCTGTCACGCCCCGCAAGACGGCCTCACAGCCCGTCGCCGCACCCCGCTCGCCCCTTCCCGCGAAGCCCGCGGAGGAACTCACCCCTTCCCGCGAAGCCCGCGAAGGAAGGGGCGCCGCCGCCCGGGTCACCGCCCGTTGAAAGCGTCCTTGAGGCGGGAGAACAGGCCCTGCTGGCCCGGCTGGAACTGGCCCGTGGGCCGCTCCTCACCGCGCAGCTTGGCGAGGCGGCGGAGCAGCTCCTCCTGCTCCGGCTCCAGCTTCGAGGGCGTGGTGACCTCGACGTGGACGATGAGCTGGCCGCGTCCGCCCCCGCGCAGGTGGG
Source organism: Streptomyces tubbatahanensis (assembly GCF_022699385.1). Taxonomy (NCBI): domain Bacteria; kingdom Bacillati; phylum Actinomycetota; class Actinomycetes; order Kitasatosporales; family Streptomycetaceae; genus Streptomyces; species Streptomyces tubbatahanensis. Next base: position 2,516,484 of record NZ_CP093846.1, read on the forward strand.
TGACGCCGCGCTCGTGGAGCGGGACCGACTGCCCCGACTGGGTGCCGGGACGGATGTCGATCTCCTCCATGCCGTCCAGCGTCTCCAGCGGCACCTTGGTGCCCAGGGCCGCGGCCGTCATGGGGATGGTGACGGTGCAGTGCAGGTCGTCACCGCGCCGCTGGAAGGTCGGATGGGCGTTCTCGTGGATCTCCACGTACAGGTCGCCGGCGGGGCCGCCGCCCGGACCGACCTCGCCCTCACCGGCGAGCTGGATGCGGGTGCCGTTGTCGACACCGGCGGGGATCTTCACCGTCAGGCTGCGCCGCGAGCGGATGCGGCCGTCACCCGCGCACTCGGGACAGGGCGTGGGCACCACGGTGCCGAAGCCCTGGCACTGCGGGCAGGGCCGCGAGGTCATGACCTGCCCCAGGAAGGAGCGGGTGACCTGGGAGACCTCGCCGCGGCCTCGGCACATGTCGCAGGTCTGCGCGGAGGTGCCGGGGGCCGCGCCCTCGCCGCTGCAGGTGTTGCAGACGACGGCGGTGTCGACCTGGATGTCCTTGGTCGTGCCGAAAGCGGACTCGTCCAGATCGATGTCGAGGCGGATCATGGCGTCCTGGCCGCGGCGGGTGCGCGAGCGCGGGCCGCGCTGCGCCGCGGTGCCGAAGAAGGCGTCCATGATGTCGCTGAAGTTGCCGAAGCCGCCGCCGAAGCCGCCCGCTCCGCCGGCCGCGCCGGAGGCCGGGTCTCCGCCCAGGTCGTAGACCTGCTTCTTCTGCGGGTCGGAGAGCACCTCGTAGGCGGTGTTGATCTCCTTGAACCGCTCCTGGGTCTTCGGGTCCGGGTTGACGTCCGGGTGCAGCTCGCGGGCGAGCCTGCGGAAGGCCTTCTTAATCTCGTCCTGCGAGGCGTCGCGCTGCACGCCGAGGACCGCGTAGTAGTCCGTCGCCACCTTATGACTCCGCCAGGATCTGTCCGACGTACCGTGCCACTGCGCGTACAGCTCCCATCGTTCCGGGGTAGTCCATGCGGGTCGGTCCGACCACGCCGAGTTTGGCGACTGCTTCGTCGCCCGAACCGTAGCCGACGGAGACGACCGATGTGGAACTCAGTCCCTCGTGCTGGTTCTCGTGCCCGATTCGTACGGTCATGCCCGAGTCCTTCGCCTCACCGAGCAGCTTGAGGAGGACGACCTGCTCCTCCAGCGCCTCCAGGACCGGGCGGATCGTGAGCGGGAAGTCGTGCCCGAAGCGGGTGAGGTTGGCGGTGCCGCCGATCATCAGCCGCTCCTCGGTCTCCTCGACCAGGGTCTCCAAGAGGGTGGCCAGGACCGTGGAGATGGTGGCGCGGTCGTCGGCGTCGAACGCCTCGGGCAGGTCCTGCACCAGGGAGGGCACCTCGGTGAAGCGCTGCCCGACCACGCGGCTGTTGAGCCGGGCGCGCAGATCGGCCAGCACCGTCTCACCGATCGGCGCCGGGCAGTCGATCAGGCGCTGCTCGACGCGTCCGGTGTCGGTGATCAGCACCAGCATCAGCCGCGCGGGCGCGAGCCCCAGCAGCTCGACGTGGCGCACCGTCGAACGCGTCAGCGAGGGATACTGCACGACGGCGACCTGCCGGGTGAGCTGCGCCAGCAGCCGCACCGTGCGCCCCACCACGTCGTCGAGGTCGACGGCGCCGTCGAGGAAGTTCTGGATCGCGCGCCGCTCCGGCGACGACAGCGGCTTGACGCCGGCGAGCTTGTCGACGAACAGCCGGTACCCCTTGTCCGTGGGGATGCGCCCCGCGCTGGTGTGCGGCTGTGCGATGTAGCCCTCGTCCTCCAGGGCCGCCATGTCGTTGCGCACCGTGGCCGGCGACACCTTCAGGTTGTGCCGTTCCGTGAGGGCCTTCGAGCCCACCGGCTCCTCGGTGCCGACGTAGTCCTGGACGATGGCGCGGAGCACTTCCAGCCGGCGCTCGCTGAGCATGGCGCACACCTCCCGTCCGGCCGCTGGTCCTGGTTCGTTCCCTGGCGGTCATCCCTGGCACTTCGCCTGGCACTCTGCAGGCCGGAGTGCCAAGCCCCTGAGCAAGTGTACGGCCGGTCACCACAGCCGGGGCAAGGGCCGCCTCATCCGCCGCCCCGAACCGTACCCCGGGCGCCGGGAGGGGGCGCCGGCCGCGCACTGCCGTTAGCGTCGTCGTATGCAGGCGCAAGGGGACAGTCGTACGCACACGCCACACATGCCGCACACGGCGCACCCACCGCGGGCCGCGGGCGCGGAAGACGCCGGCGTTCTCATGGGTGGCGACGGCCGGGCCTGGGAGCGGCTCGCGGACGGGGTGGTGCGGCGCAGGCTGCCGGAGTGGGACGCGACGGTGGGCGCCGTCAGCGGCGACGACGGGGCCCTGGTGATCGACACCGGCTCCTCGCTGCGGGAGGGCGCCGGAATCCGGGCCGACGTGACCGCGCTGCTGGGCCGCCGGGTGCGGTGGGCCGCGCTCACGCACCCGCACTTCGACCACGTCTTCGGCACCGCCGTCTTCTCCGGCGCGCAGGTGTACGCGGCGGTCGGTGCCGCCGCGTTCCTCGACCGGCACGGGGAGGCACTGCGGGACGACGCCGTCGCACACGGGTTGCCGGAGGACGAGGCCGCCGAGGCGGCCGACGTCCTGGCGCGCCCGCACCACCCCGTCAGCGGGCAGCTGACCCTCGACCTGGGGGGACGCGAGGTCGTCCTGGTCAACGTGGGTCCGGCGCACACCGAACACGATCTGGCCGTGCTGGTGCCCGGAGACCCCGACGTCGTCTTCTGCGGCGACCTGGTGGAGGAGTCGGACGAACCCCAGGCGGGAGCCGACGCCCACCCCGCCCGCTGGCCCGCGGCGCTCGACCGGCTGCTGGCACTGGGCGGCGAGGAAGCGCTGTACGTACCCGGGCACGGGGCCGTCGTCGACGCGGCGTTCGTGCGGGCGCAACGGGAGGAGCTGGCGCGGCGGTTCGCCGGACCCGATGCGTAGCGGGACACCGCCCGACGCGTAGCGGGACTTCGCCCGACGCATAGCGGGACGCCGCCCGACGCGTAGCGGGACCGGGCCGGGCACATAGCAGAATGTGCCCATGCGCAGCCGTCATGACCGTTACGACAACCCCGACCTGACTCCCCCGTGGAAGCGGAAGCAGCCCGTGCCCGAGGTGGCCGCCGAGCCCGACCTGGTGGTCGAAGAGGTCACCACGGGGTTCTGCGGGGCGGTCGTACGGTGCGAGAAGACCGCCGAGGGGCCGACCGTCACCCTGGAGGACCGCTTCGGCAAGCACCGGGTCTTCCCCATGGCGCCGCGCGGCTTTCTGCTGGAGGGGCGGACCGTCACGCTCGTACGGCCCCGCGCCGCCCCCGCCGCGGCAGCCGCCAGGGGACCGCGGCTGACCGCCTCAGGTTCGGTCGCCGTACCCGGCGCACGGGCCCGGGTGGCGCGCGCCGGACGCCTCTACGTCGAGGGACGGCACGACGCGGAGCTGGTGGAGAAGGTGTGGGGGGACGACCTGCGCATCGAGGGGGTCGTCGTGGAGTACCTGGAGGGCGTCGACGATCTCCCCGCCGTCGTCGAGGCCTTCGCACCCGCACCCGACGCACGGCTCGGGGTGCTCGTGGACCACCTGGTGCCGGGGTCGAAGGAGTCGCGGATCGCGGCGGAGGTGGATGCGCGCAGCGGCGGAAACGTGCTGGTCGTCGGGCACCCTTACATCGACGTCTGGGAGGCCGTGAAACCCGCATGTGTGGGGATCGGCGCGTGGCCGAAGGTCCCCAGGGGGACGGACTGGAAGCTGGGCGTGTGCGCGGGGCTGGGCTGGGAACCGAACACGGGCGCCGCCTGGCAGCGCATCCTGGGCAGCGTGCGCTCCTACAAGGACCTGGAGCCCGCGCTGCTGGGCCGCGTGGAGGAGCTGATCGACTTCGTGACCGCCCCGGAGGACGCCTGAGCGGCGGCCCTCGCGCCCCCCGCGCCCCGCCTCCTGTCCCCCTCACGGCTCGCGTACGCGTACCAGGTGAGTACGCGTACTCATGCCGGGCCGCGCGGGGCCTGCCTACCGTGGCAGAGCACACCGCACACCACAGCGTCGCACTCGCGTGCGACCGGGATCAGGGGGTCTGGTCATGGCAGAGTCCGGGGACACGAAACGCCTCACCACCGCTCGGGGACTGCTGCTCAACCCGGCGTCGCTGGCCTACCTCGCGCTGGTCGTGGCCGCCGTGCTCTTCACCATCGGCGTCAGCCTGTTCGACTCCGGGCCCGACGCCTCGTTCGCCGGGGTGTGGATGTTCTTCGCCACAGCGCCCGTCTCCGTGCTCTTCCTGCCGCTCGTCCCCGACAGCGGCTGGGCCATGGCGCTGCTGATCGGCCTCTCCGCGCTGGTGCAGGCCGCCGCGATCGGCGCCGTCTACCGGGCGCTGCGCGGCCGGCGTCTCACCACGGCGGGGGGCACGGCCGCCTGACCCGCGGGCGTCGTCCCCGCTCCTGACCATTGTCCCCGTTCCCGGACGCAGGGCTTCGTCCGGGAACGGGGACAATGGACAGATGCCCTCCGCACTTCCCGACGGCGAGCCGATGCCCGCAGACGGCTCGCTGCCCCGCCACGCGCTCGACGGCGCGGCCACGCGCCCGCTCGGCTTCTATCTGCACGTGCCGTACTGCGCCACCCGCTGCGGCTACTGCGACTTCAACACCTACACCGCCTCCGAACTCGGCGGAACCAGCCGGGACCGGTACGCGGAGCAGGTCGTCGAGGAGATCCGCCTCGCCCGCCGGGTGCTCGGCGAGGACCCGCGCCCCGTCTCGACGGTGTTCGTCGGCGGCGGCACGCCCACCCTGCTCCCTGCGGCCGAGCTGGGGCGGATGCTGACGGCGATCGACCAGGAGTTCGGACTGGCCGAGGACGCCGAGGTCACCACGGAGGCGAACCCGGAGTCCGTCGACCCGGCGTACCTGGCGCAGCTGCGCGGGGCGGGCTTCAACCGGGTCTCGTTCGGCATGCAGAGCGCCCGCGCGCACGTGCTGCGGGTGCTGGACCGCACCCATACGCCCGGCCGCCCCGAGGAGTGCGTCGCGGAGGCCCGCAAGGCGGGGTTCTCGCACGTCAACCTCGACCTGATCTACGGCACCCCGGGCGAGACGGACGACGACTGGCGGGCCTCGCTGGACGCCGCGCTGGCCGCAGGACCCGACCACGTCTCCGCCTACGCGCTGATCGTCGAGGAGGGCACCAGGCTGGCGCGGCGGATCCGGCGGGGCGAGGTGCCGATGACGGACGACGACGTGCACGCGGACCGCTACCTGATCGCCGAGGAGCGGCTGAGCGCGGCGGGCCTGGAGTGGTACGAGGTCTCCAACTGGGCCGCGGCCGGAAAGACGGCCGCCCGGTGCCGCCACAACGAGCTGTACTGGACGGGGGCCGACTGGTGGGGCGCAGGGCCCGGCGCGCACAGCCACGTCGGCGGAGTGCGCTGGTGGAACGTCAAGCACCCCGCCGGCTACGCGAAGGCCCTCGCCGAGGGCCGCTCGCCCGGCGCGGGCCGCGAGATCCTCGACGCCGAGGACCGGCGCGTCGAACGGATCCTGCTGGAGCTGCGGCTGCGGGACGGCTGTCCCCTGGACCTGCTGGCCCAAGACGGGGCGCAGGCCGCACAGCGGGCATGCGACGACGGCCTGCTGGAGCCGGAACCCTACGCACGGGGACGCGCCGTTCTCACCCTGCGGGGCCGTCTGCTGGCGGACGCCGTGGTGCGGGACCTGGTCGACTGAGCAGCCGCCCGGACGGGCCGGCGGGCGGGGTGCGGGGTGCGGGCCGCGCTCAAGCGGTACGGAGGTCCGTGCGCGCTCGAACGTCGTGTGGGAGCCGCGGTGGCCCGCTCGGCACCTGGAGCACCAGCATGGCCAGATCGTCGGCGGGCAGGTCAGGGGCGAAGGCGTGGACCGCGCGCCGCAGACGCTCGGCGGTGGCGCCCGCGTCCAGGCCCGCGCAGTCCGCGAAGAGGGTGGCCAGCCCGTCGCCGTCGTCGAACAGGTGCCGCCCGCTGCGGCGTTCGGTCACACCGTCGGTGACGCACAGCAGCGTGTCGCCGGGGTGCAGGGTGAAGGACTGGCTGTCGTAGTCCACCTCCTGTGCGACACCGAGCAGCAACTGCGGGAGCGCGGCGGTGCGGACGGCGCCCGAGGCGTCGCGCACCAGCGGCAGCGGATGGCCCGCGCAGGTGAGCGTGCAGTCCACCAGCCCGTCGCGGAAGGCCAGTTCGCCGTAGATGACGGACAGGAACCGTGCCTGCTCCCCCACCTCGCGGTTGAGCCGGTTCAGCGTCTCGGTGACCGAGTAGCCCTCCTTGGCGAGCAGCCGCAGCACGGGGCGGGCCAGACCGGTGACGACGGCGGCCTCGGGGCCGCTGCCGCACACGTCGCCGAGCGCGAAGCGCCAGCGGCCCGACGGCAGCCGCAGCAGATCGTAGAAGTCGCCGCCCGCCCACGCCCCCTCGCCCGCCGGCTCGTAGACGAGCGCGGTGTCCAGGCCCGGGACGTGCACCTCCTCACTGGGCAGCAGCCCTCGCTGGAGGACCTGGCTGATGGTGGCCTGGAGGGTGTAGCGGCGCGCCGAGAGCACGGCGAGAGCCACCCGGCGTGCGAAGTCCTCGACCAGTCCGAGGACTCCGTCGGGAAACCGCGGCACCCCCTCCCGCCCGAGCACCAGCGAACCGAGGGTGCGCCCACCGACCACCAGGTCGCAGCGGACCTCGGCACCGGCAAGCCCGGCGGCGCCGGCCGGTTCCTGGTGCCGGTGCCAGGGGACGGCCCGGCCCGGGAGGGCGCGGGGGGTGCCCAGCGGCGGGTGAAGGGTGAGTTCGGCGCGCAGCGCGGCGATGCGGCCCTCCTGCGCATGCCACACCCGGGCGAGCCGGGGCGGCCGGGGACGCTCCTCGTCCCGCAGCCACACCGCGCACCAGTCGGCGAAGCGGGGCACCATCAACTGCCCGGCGAGCGAGGCGACCTTGTCCTCGTCGGTGTGTCCGGCCAGCAGGTCCGAGGCCTCCGCGAGAAAGGAGAGGGCACCCTGACCCGCCCAACCGCCGCCCTGACCGGCGGCGACCCGCGTGCCGGTCTCCGCCTCCGCCTCCGTGTGCGGCATCGTGCCTCTCCCCCTGGCCCAGCTGCTCCGTCACCGCTCAGCGCGGTGAAGCAAGAGTGACAGAAGGGGCCCGCTCATACGCGTGGAGTCACGGAAAAGGTGGCTGAAAATCCCCTCACCGGGAAGTAAAGCGTCCCCTAACCACCAAGCGCCCCCCGAAGGTTGACACACCGCGACGGCCGGGTACCGTGCTCGCCTTCCACCCGTTCGAGAATCAACCACCGGCGACACCGACGAGGAGCGATGAGCAGGGGATCCACGAGGGGCACCGGCCGCCCACCACACGACGCGGGCGTCCTGCTCGTCGACGACATGGAGGACAACCTCGTCGCGCTGGAAGCCGTGCTCTCGACGTTACACGTCCCGCTGGCGCGTGCGGCGTCCGGCGCGGAGGCGGTGACCGTCCTCGAACGGGAGGAGATCGCGCTCGTCCTGCTCGACGTCGCGATGCCGGGCATGGACGGCTTCGAGACAGCCCGGTGCCTGAAGAGCTCCGACCCGACCAAGGACCTCCCCGTCATCTTCCTGACCGGACCGCACGCCACCCGCGAGTCCGGCCCCTCCTTCCGGGGCTACGCCACCGGGACCGTGGACTACGTGCCCAAGCCGTTCGACCCCTGGGTGCTGCGCACCAAAGTGAGCGTCTTCCTCGACCTCGACCGCAAGAGCCGCCGGCTGTGCCAGTTGCTGACGGAGGAGCAGCACCGGCTGGACGACTTCGCACGCCGGCTCGAGGCGGTCGAAACCCACCTGGCCGACGGCGGCACCGACACCGCGCGGCTCGCCCGCGACGTGAGCCACCTGGCCGACACGCTGAACGAGCTGCGCGGCGTCTGAACGAACTGGGCGGCGTCTGAGCGAGCTGCGCAGCATCTGAACGAGCCGCACGGTGCCGCGCGAACGGTGTGCGAGCGCTGCGGCGGGCTCAGCGCTCGCGGGCGCCCTCGTACATCTCGTCGATCAGGTCGCCGAACTTCTTCTCCACCACCGGGCGCTTCATCTTCAGGCTGGGCGTCAGCTCTCCGTGCTCGATGTCGAGGTCACGCGGGAGGATGCGGAACTTCTTGACCGTCTGCCAGCGCTGCAGGCCGCTGTTCAGCTCCTCGACGTAGCCGTCCACCAGGGCGCGCACCTGCTCGGAGACGACGACCTCCGCGTACGGCTTGCCCTTGAGGTCCTCCTGGTCCGCGGCCCAGGCCATGACGGCGGGCTCGTCCAGCGCGATCAGGGCCGTGCAGAAGTTCCGTCCCGCACCGTGCACCAGGATGTTGGACACGTACGGGCAGACGGCCTTGAACTGGCCCTCCACCTCCGCCGGCGCGATGTACTTGCCGCCCGAGGTCTTGATCAGGTCCTTCTTGCGGTCGGTGATCCGCAGGTAGCCGTCCTCGGACAGCTCGCCGATGTCGCCGGTGTGGAACCAGCCGTCCTCCTCCAGCACCTCGGCGGTCTTGTCCGGCAGGCCGTGGTAGCCCTCCATGATGCCGGGGCCGCGCAGCAGGACCTCGCCGTCGTCCGCGATCCGCACCTCGGTGCCCGGCATCGGCTTGCCGACCGTGCCCGTACGGAAGTTGTCGCTGCGGTTGCAGAAGCTGGCGGCCGACGACTCGGTGAGCCCGTAGCCCTCCAGCACCGGGATACCGGCGCCCGCGAAGAAGTAGCCCAGGTCGGGGGCGAGCGCGGCGGATCCCGACACGCAGCCGACCATGCGGCCGCCGAACGCCTCCCGCAGCTTGCTGTAGACCAGCCGGTCCGCGATGGCGTGCTTGACCCTGAGACCGGCGGGCGCGTCCGGCACACCGGTGCGGCGCTGGTTGTCCTGCGTCGCCTTCGCGTACTCGCGGGCGACCTCGGCCGCCCACAGGAAGATCTTGTACTTCGCCGGCCCGCCGGCCCGCGCCTTCTGGGCGACGCCGTTGTAGACCTTCTCGAAGATCCGCGGCACCGCGCACATCTTCGTCGGCTGCACGACCGGCAGATTGTCGATGATCTTGTCGATCCGGCCGTCCACGGCGACGACGTGGCCCGAGTCGATCTGCACCGAGATCAGCATCTTGCCGAAGACGTGCGCCAGCGGCAGCCACAGGTACTGCACGTCGTCCTGGGTGAGCAGGCCCGCCTGCGGGACCGCCCTGGCCATGTACGACCAGGCGTCCTGCGGCAGCCTTACCCCCTTCGGCCTGCCCGTCGTGCCCGAGGTGTAGATCAGCGTGGCCAGCTGGTCGGCGCGCAGGCCCTCGACCGTCTCGGTGACGGCGCGCGGGTGTTCCTCGCGGTAGGCGGCACCGCGGCGCTCCAGCTCCGCGAAACCGATCACCCAGCCGCTCGCGGCGTCCTCGGCCTCGGGCTCGCCGTCCATCAGCACCACGTGCGCCAGCTCTGGCAGCTCGTCCCGGTGCGCACGGACCTTCGCGAGCTGGGTGGCGTCCTCGGCGATCAGCACACGGCTGGCCGAGTCGGCGAGAATGTAGGCCACCTCGTCGGCGTTCGTGCTGGGGTAGACCGTCGTCGTGGCCGCCCCCGCGCACAGAATCCCCAGGTCGGTCAGGATCCACTCGATCCGGGTACCGGAGGCGATGGCGACCCGCTCCTCGGGGCGCACCCCCAGGTCCATGAGGCCAGCCGCGATGGAGAAGACCCGCTCCGCCGACTCGCGCCAGCTGTAGGAGCGCCACTCGTCGGGTCCCTCGCCCTGCCCCGCGGGACGGATGACGGGGTACCGGTAGGCCTCCGCGTCCGGGGTGGCCTCGACCCGCTCCAGAAAGAGCGTCGCCACGGAAGGCGGCCGGTTCTCGATCAGGGACTGTGTGTCGCTCACGCCATCCTCCGGGACCCGCGTCCTTGCGTCCTGTGTGTCGGCTGCTCGCTCGAGTCGGCTCGCCGCGTCGCCTCGCGCTCACCGGCTCTGCCTGACCGACAAGTTTTATGACTGGCGAGTAACTACTGAGCAGAGATCAGACTAAAGGCAGCAGCCCCCTTACGTAAGGGGGCTGCTGCGCGGAACGCCGCCGAAGCGGAGGGTGACGGCACCGAGCCCCTTTCCCGGGGCTCGGAGGCCTTGTGGCCCGGCGTCGGACGCGGGCTACTTCTTGGACTTGCCCTCGCCGCCACCACCGCTGTCGTCGGTCGACAGCGCCGCGATGAACGCCTCCTGCGGCACCTCCACCCGGCCGACGACCTTCATCCGCTTCTTGCCCTCCTTCTGCTTCTCCAGCAGCTTCCGCTTCCGCGAGATGTCCCCGCCGTAGCACTTGGCCAGCACGTCCTTGCGGATCGCGCGGATCGTCTCGCGGGCGATGATGCGGGCACCGACCGCCGCCTGGATCGGCACCTCGTACTGCTGCCGCGGGATCAGCTCGCGCAGCTTGTTGGCCATCCGGGTGCCGTAGGAGTACGCCTTGTCCTTGTGGACGATCGCGGAGAACGCGTCCACCTTGTCACCCTGGAGCAGGATGTCGACCTTCACCAGATCGGCCGTCTGCTCGCCGGTCGGCTCGTAGTCGAGGGAGGCGTAACCCCGGGTGCGGGACTTGAGCGCGTCGAAGAAGTCGAAGACGATCTCCGCCAGCGGCAGCGTGTAGCGCAGCTCGACCCGGTCCTCCGACAGGTAGTCCATGCCCTGCAGGCTGCCGCGCCGCGACTGGCACAGCTCCATGATCGCGCCGATGAACTCGCTGGGCGCGATGAGCGTCGCCCGCACCACCGGCTCGTGCACCGTCGCGGTCTTGCCGGTGGGGAACTCGCTGGGGTTGGTCACCACGTGCTCGGTGCCGTCCTCCATCTCCACCCGGTAGACCACGTTGGGCGCCGTGGCGATCAGGTCGAGCCCGAACTCGCGCTCCAGCCGCTCCCGGATCACCTCCAGATGCAGCAGCCCCAGGAAGCCCACCCGGAAGCCGAAGCCCAGCGCCGCCGAGGTCTCCGGCTCATAGGTGAGCGCGGCGTCGTTGAGCAGCAGCTTGTCCAGCGCGTCCCGCAACAGCGGGTAGTCGGAGCCGTCCAGCGGATACAGCCCCGAGAACACCATCGGCTTCGGGTCCTTGTAGCCCGGCAGCGGCTCCTCGGCGCCCTTGGTCTGCTGGGTGACCGTGTCACCCACCTTCGACTGGCGCACGTCCTTCACGCCGGTGATCAGATAGCCGACCTCGCCCACACCCAGCCCGTCTGCGGGCTTCATCTCCGGCGAGTTCGCGCCGATCTCCAACAGCTCGTGCGTGGCGCCCGTCGACATCATGCGGATGCGCTCACGCTTGCTGAGCAGCCCGTCGACGACCTTGATGTAGGTCACCACACCGCGGTACGCGTCGTAGACCGAGTCGAAGATCATCGCGCGGGCCGGGGCGTCCGCCGCCCCCGTCGGCGGAGTGACCTGACGGACGACCTCGTCCAGCAGCTCCTCGACGCCCTCGCCCGTCTTCGCCGAGACCTTCAGCACGTCCTCGGGCTCGCAGCCGATGAGGTGCGCCAGCTCCGCCGCGAACTTCTCGGGCTGCGCGGCCGGCAGGTCGATCTTGTTCAGCACGGGGATGATCGTGAGGTCGTGCTCCATCGCCAGATACAGGTTGGCGAGGGTCTGCGCCTCGATGCCCTGCGCGGCGTCCACCAGCAGGATGCACCCCTCGCACGCCGCCAGGGAGCGGGAGACCTCGTAGGTGAAGTCGACGTGCCCCGGGGTGTCGATCATGTTGAGCACGTGCGGGGTGCCCGGATCGTCCGAGGGCGCCCAGGGCATCCGCACGGCCTGGGACTTGATCGTGATGCCCCGCTCGCGCTCGATGTCCATGCGGTCGAGGTACTGCGCGCGCATCTGCCTCTTGTCCACGACGCCGGTCAGCTGGAGCATCCGGTCGGCAAGCGTGGACTTGCCGTGGTCGATGTGCGCGATGATGCAGAAGTTACGGATCAGCGCCGGGTCGGTACGGCTCGGCTCCGGCGCGTTCGTTGGGGTCGCGGGCACGCAGTGTCCTGTCGGGTCTGGCCTGTCGGGATCTTCGGGCGGTGTCTCGTCGTCGGACGCTGTCTGGTCGTCGGACGGTGTCTCGTCGTCGGGCAGGGTCTGCCGTCGAGCTGGCTTCGTCGTCGGGCTGGTTCTGTCCTGGGGCTGGGTCGAGCTGGGATAGAGCTGGGTTCGCGGGATTCGCGCGGGTGTGTCGCACACCATGGTCCCATGCGTGCGGGACACCGAGGGGATTGGGAGGGGCAGGTGCCCGACTGGTAGCCTGGGCGACTGTGCCTTATGGCACTGATGCGGTGCCCCACGGCACCGGCGTTGGAAACTCCGAACCGCAAAGGCTCTTTCGTGGCGAACATCAAGTCCCAGATCAAGCGGATCAAGACGAACGAGAAGGCGCGCCAGCGCAACAAGGCCGTCAAGTCCGAGCTGAAGACCGCGATCCGTCGCACCCGCGAGGCCGTCGCCGCCGGTGACACCGCCAAGGCGACCGAGGCGCAGAAGGAGGCGGCCCGCAAGCTCGACAAGGCCGTCAGCAAGGGCGTGCTGCACAAGAACAACGCCGCCAACAAGAAGGCGGCGCTGGCCAAGCACGTCTCCACCGTCAACGGCTGACCTCTCCTCTCTCATCCTCTCTCAGCTCGACGGGGCACCGGCCCCATCCGGCTCGGGCGTCGTGAGGCGGGCCCTCTCTCATCCGCCGTACGCCCGGACCACCGCTTGAGACAGCGCTCCGCACGCGGCCTGCGTTCGCCACGCGGGTGCGGCGCACACACAGCACACCACGGAAGACCCCGCTGCTTTCCTCTTCCCCAGGGAACGGCGGGGTCTTTCGCATGCCCGGGGCCCTCTCTCCCCGGTGGAGGCCTGGGTCTGTGGGGCGTGGGCCTAGTGGCACCTACGCCCACGGGGCCGGGGCCGGGGCCCGGATGTCGGAAGGGGCGGGGAGGGCTCGGGTCAGCGGGAAGGGGCGGGCTCGTCGGTCAGCAGGAGTCGGCGAGACGTGGGGGCCTGCGGGAAAGGGCCGGGCCGGGCTTCGGTCAGCGGGAGCGGGCGGCGCCCGCGATGGTGACGACGGCCTTCTCCAGCGCGTACTCCGGATCGCTGCCGGCACCCTTGACCGCCGCGTCCGCCTCCGCGACGGCCCGCAGCGCGGCAGCCACGCCGTCCGGCGTCCACCCACGCATCTGCTGGCGCACGCGGTCGATCTTCCACGGCGGCATGCCCAGCTCCCGCGCCAGGTCGCCGGGGCGCGCCCCGCGCGGGGCGCCGGCCAGCTTGCCGATCGCCCGCACCCCCTGGGCCAGCGCGCTGGTGATCAGCACCGGCGCGACACCGGTGGACACCGCCCAGCGCAGCGTCTCCAGCGCCTCGGCCGCCCTGCCCTCGACCGCCCGGTCGGCGACGGTGAAGCTGGAGGCCTCCGCCCGGCCCGTGTAGTAGCGGCCGACCACGGCCTCGTCGATCGTTCCCTCGACGTCGGCGGTGAGCTGCGTGCAGGCGGAAGCCAGCTCCCGCAGGTCGCTGCCGATGGCGTCGACCAGCGCCTGGCACGCCTCGGGCGTCGCCGAACGCCCCAGCGTCCTGAACTCCCCGCGCACGAAGGCCAGCCGGTCGGCCGGCTTGGTCATCTTCGGGCACTCGACCTCGCGCGCGCCCGCCTTGCGTGCCGCGTCCAGCAGCCCCTTGCCCTTCGCGCCGCCCGGGTGCACGAGGACAAGAGTGATCTCCTCCACCGGCGCGGACAGGTACGCCTTCACGTCCTTGACCGTCTCCGCCGCCAGGTCCTGGGCCGCGCGCACGACCACGACCTTCCGCTCGGCGAACAGCGAGGGACTGGTCAGCTCGGCGAGCGTGCCCGGCTGAAGCTCCCCCGAGGCGAGGTCACGCACATCGGTGTCGGCGTCGGCGGCCCGCGCCGCGTCGATCACAGACCGCACGGCCCGGTCGATGAGCAGCTCCTCCTGGCCCACCGCGAGGGTCACGGGGGCCAGCGGATCGTCGGAGGTCTTCTTACGCGCAGCCATTCCGACCAGGATCCCACGCCGCACCGACAGCTGAGCACCTCCCGGCCCCGGCACCGGCCCCCACGCCAGGCTCGGTCCCACTCGCGGTGGTCTGCCCTCAGGAGCAACCGAGCCAGGAGCAACCGAGCCCCCCGCCGCCCCGGCAGGGCCCTCCGCTGGGAGAATGCCCCGGTGACGGTGAGCGACACGCGGCATGTACTGGTACTGCCCGACAGGGACGCGGCCGAGGAGGTGGCCGTCCAGCTGGAGCTGCGGCTCGGCCTCCCTGATGAGCCCGAACTGGTCCGCGACGCCCTCGCCGGGGAGGACGACGCGGAGGACGCACAGTGGCTGGTCGTCCTCGAAGACCCGCACGCCGCCTACGACACCGCCCTCCTGGCCTCCCTCGCGGAGGAACACGAGGGCTGGCTGGAGACCGACTGAGCCGCCCGGCACGCTCGTCGTACCCCGCTGCCGCCGCGTGCCCCGATGCCACCGAACGCCCCGCCGCCGTGTAGTCCGGCGCCACCGCGTGACCCGACGCCGATGCGTGGCCCGGCGCCGCTGTGTGGCCCGGCGCCGCTGTGTGGCCCGGGGTCCCTCCCGCCGCGACCGGGTCGCCCCGCTGGGTGACCACGGCAGGGGTGCCGTCCGGGCGCCGCACCAGTGCCAGTGCCCCGTTGCGGTCCGTCCGCGCGACCAGCGCCCCCGCGGCGGCCAGCGCATCCAGCGTCTCGGGGGCCGGATGCCCGTAGGGGTTGTCGCGCCCCGCCGAGACGAGGGCCACCCGCGGGCGCAGCCGCCGCAGCAGCTCGGGATCCTGGAAGCGCGAACCATGGTGCGCCACCTTCAGCACGTCCGCCCGCGGCAGATCAGGCCGCAGTGCCAGCAGTCCCTGCTGCGCTTCCGGCTCCAGATCGCCGGGCAGGAACAGGCTGAGACCCGCCGTACGGACGAGCAGTGTGACACTCGCGTCGTTGGCGCCTTCCCCGCTCTCCCCACTCTCCCCGTCAGCCTCGCCGCTCCCTCCCCCACTGCCGCCGCTTCCCTCCGGCACACCGCCTCCCGTGGCCTGGGGCCACACCACCTCCCATCGCAGGTCTCCGACGCGGCGCCGCTCGCCCGCGCGGGCGGTGAGCACCGGCACCCCCGCCCGCCGTGCCGCCTCGCGCACGAACTCCGCCTGCCCTGGGGGCCGCGCCAGCCCCGTCGTCTCGACGGCTCCCACCTTCCTGCCCCGCAACACCCCCGGCAGGCCCGCCACGTGATCGGCGTGGAAGTGCGTCAGCACGACCAACGGCACCGACGTCACGCCGAGCCGGCTCAGACACCGGTCGACCGCTGCGGGATCGGGCCCGGCGTCCACCACCACGGCTCCGCCCGCCCCACCCCGCTCCGCGTCCACGGCCAGCACCAGCGCGTCGCCCTGGCCCACGTCGCACGCGACCATCCGCCACCCCGTCGGCGGCCACCCCGTGAACGGCCGGACCAGCGGCACCGGCCGCACCACCGCCACCAGCAGTGCCAGCACGCACGCGGCACACCACCACGGCCGGTACGGCAGCCGCAGCCGGGCCGCCACCAGGATCAGCCCCGCCAGCAGCGCCGCGAGCCCCAGCGCCCCCGACCAGGACCCCGGCCAGCCGATCTCCGCGCCGGGCAACTCCGCGCCCGTCCGTGCGATGCCCGCGATGGCCTCCACCGGCCAGCTCGCCAGCCACGCCAGTGCCTTCGCCACCGGCATCGCGAGCGGCGCGGCCACCAGCGCGGCGAAGCCGAGCACGGTGGCCGGCGCGACCGCGAACTCCGCCAGCAGGTTGCACGGCACCGCCACCAGGCTCACGTGCGCCGCCAGCACCGCGACCACCGGCGCGCATCCGGCCTGCGCCGCGGCTGCCGCGGCCAGGGCTTCCGCCAGCCTGCCCGGACACCCTCGTCTGCGCAGGGCCGCGGACCAGCAGGGCGCCACCGTCAGCAGGGACGCGGTGGCCAGCACGGAGAGCAGGAATCCGAAGTCGCGCGCCAGCCAGGGGTCGTAGAAGACCAGCACCAGCACCGCCGCGGCCAAGGCGGGCAACAGCGAACGCCGCCGCCCCGTGCCGATCGCCCATACCGTGATCAGCCCGCAGGCCGCCGCCCGCAACACACTCGGCTCCGGTCTGCACACCACGACGAAGCCCAGTGTCAGCATGGCCGCGACCACCGCCGTGGTCCGCAGCGGAAGCCCGAGTCGGGGAGCGAGCCCCCGCCGCTCCGCCCGGTGCGCGAGCCCCGGCGGACCGATGAGCAGGACCAGCAGGATCGACAGGTTCGCTCCGCTCACGGCGAGCAGATGCGTCATGTCCGTGGCACGGAAGGCCTCCTCGAGCTCCCGGCTCAGCCCGGAGGTGTCGCCGACCACCAGCCCCGGCAACAGCCCCCGCGCGTCCTCGTCGAGACCGGTGACGGCGTTCCGCAACCCGGCGCGGAGCCGGCCCGCGGCCCGTTGCACGGCTGTCGGCCGCCCGACGACCTCGGGCGGACCCGAGTCGGCCCGCAGCACCGCCGCGATGTCCCCGCCTCCTCGCCCGTCGGAGTCGGGCGGCACGAGGTCGCCGTGCACCCGGAGGCGGGTGGAGGGCAGCAACCGCAGCCAGGCGGCGCGGGACGGCGCGGCGCTCGCCTCCGGGCCGCTGTCCCGGCCGCTTTCCTCGCCCCTCCCCTCCTCCGTGCTTCCCTTGCCCCTCCCCTCCCCCGCTCCGCCCTCCTCCCCGTCCAGCCTGACCAGGAGCAGTACCGGTGTGCGCAGCCGGGTCCTGGAGTCGTCCCCGGCCACGAGGGCGACCGCCTCCGCCTGGACCACCACGACTCCGGGCGACTGCTGTGATCCCCACACCCGGGGCCGGGTCGCCCGGGGATCCTTCGTGACGGTGACCTCGACGGTCGCCTCCGCCTGCCTTTCGGCCAGCTCGGGCAACGGCCCCCTGTGCAGATCGGCCGCGTGGAGCGCGGCGCTGCCGCCCGCGGCCGCCGCGCACAGGAGGCAGACCGCCGCGCCGAGGAGCACGGTGCGCCTGCGCATCCCGGTGCCGGCCTGGGCCTGGGACCCGGGGGCCGCCCGGTCCGCAGCACCGGTCGGGGTGGTGGCTCGCGCGGAGGGGCCGGCCCTCGCGCTCCCGCCCAGCAGTGCGAGGGCCACCAGCACGAGCCCGGCCAGGCCGCTCAGGGCGACACCGACCGCCGCCCGCGTCCCGGAGACGCCCAGTGCTCCGGCGGCCGCCGCCCAGGCCGCCAGTGCGGGCCCGACCAGCCGTAAGTCCCGTGGCTCCTTCGGTGTCTGTGCTGCTTCCGCTTCGCCCGGGCGGCCGTCGGGACGAGCCGGGTCCGAGGCTGCCGCCCGTCGGCGGCTCGTGCTCACGGTGTGACCTTGGGTTTGATGTCCGCGAACCGCTTCTCGCCGATGCCGTTCACTTCCTTGAGCTGGTCGATCGACGTGAAGCCGCCGTGTTCCGTGCGGTAGTCCACGATGTGCTGGGCCAGCACGGGCCCGACGCCCGGGAGGGTTTCCAACTGCTCCGGGGTGGCCGCGCTCAGGCTGACCGGTGCCGCGGGCCCGCCGCTCGCCGCGCCGGTGGACGCACCGCCGCCCGCGGTGGCGCCGGGCGGCGCGGCGGCCCCGCCCTTGCCGGGCTTCCCCACGACGATCTGCTCCCCGTCCACCAGCAGCCGCGCCCGGTTCAGCCCACTGGTGTCGGCCCCCTTGCGGAGCCCGCCCGCCGCCTCCAGCGCGTCGGTCACCCGCGATCCCGCAGGCAAGCGGTGGACTCCGGGATCGCGCACCTTTCCCGATACGTCCACCACGAGCCGCTTGCCCGGCGACGCGCTGGTGGAGGCCGCGGGCTCACCGCCAGAGCCCGGGCCGGGGGAAGCGCCGCCCGGTGAGCGCGCTGTCGGGCCTCCTTGCGGGGCGCCTTCCGCGCTCGGGACGGCGACGCCCTGGGGCCGGCCCGTCCAGAAGTGGTGCACCGCGAACCCCACCGCGACCAGCAGCACCAACACGAGCGCCACCAGTGTCTTCGGCTCGATTCCGCAGCGCAGCCGCAGCCACGTCGGCAGCCGTTCCTCCAGTGCGAGCCCCCAGCGCTCCCGCCAGGGCAGCCCCGCCCGCACTCCGCGCTCCCCGTCGCGCTCGGTGAAGAACCCGCCTCCCACCCGCCCCGGCTCGGAGCCGTCGCCCGGCCCATGGTCCTCGTCCTCGTCGTGCTGCCCCGTGTGCTCCTCCCCGTGCCGCCGTGCGGCAGGCGGCAGGTGTTCCGCTCCTCCTGCACTCCCTCCAGCGCGTCCTCCCGCCTGCTGCCTGCTCCTGGGAGGCTCCGGCCGCTCGCCACGGTGGGGCCCGGTGCCCGGCGACCGGCCCGCGCCGCTGCTCCACTCCTCCTCCGGTTCTGCACGCCCCCGCCCCGGGCCCGGGTGCAACCGCTTGCGGCTCCGCTGGACGGCCTCGCGGGCCGTCGCGATGGCCTCCGCCCGGGGCATGGCGATGGCCTCCGCCCGGGGCATGGCGATGGCCTCCGCCCGAGGCATGGCGCGGGGCGCGGCCCACGCCTCGTGCTCGGGCGCGGGCCGCTCAACGAGAGGGCGGGTCCTGGCGCGTGGCTCGGGCAGCTCGTCCGCCCCGTCGAACGGCTCAGCGAGTGGCTCGCCAAGTGGCTCAGCGAAAGGTGCGCCGGGAGGCGGCGCCCCCTCGTGGAGAGGGGGCGCCTCGCCCGGGAGCTGCGCCGTCTCACGAAGCGACGCCGTCTCAGGGAACGGAGCCGTCTCATCCCGGAGTGGGGGATCGGCGAGCAGCGACCTTGCTCGGGTGGCCGGCCCTCCCGGATCGGGTGCCGTGCGCCGCGAGCGGCGTACGAGACGGTGTCCGTCCCGCCGGCCCGGGCCCGTGCCCGGATTGCCCCGCGGACCTCGGGGCGGTCGGCGCCGGGCCGGACGACGGCTGAGCGCGCCGGCCGCGCGCACGTCGGCCCGGCCGCCCGCGACGGCTACGCCGTCCCGTTCCCCACGCGGGCCCCCCGTCCCGCCCTGTGCACCTCCCGGATCCCCCACCACCCCGCCCTGGCCACCGGCCGGGGCCGGCGCTTCTCCTCCGCGGGCCCCGGGCGGGCCGGCCGTCCCCGCGTCGTCGTCGCCATCGGCCCAGCGCGGCGGCGGCCTCCGGCCGCTCGGTGCTCCGCGCGCTGCCGCACGCGCCGAGGCCGCGTCGGCCGCGTCGGTCACCCACGTCTGCGGGCGCCCCCGTACCCCGCGCTCCGCTCCGGGCTCTCCCACTCGTTCGCTCATGTCCAGGACGGTAGGCAGCCCTGTCACCGCATGATGATCTTGCTCGAATCCGGTGGAGAACCCGCGAGTTGTGGATAACTCGCTCACCCACCCGGGGGACACCGGGGGAAGGGTGAGAGCAGCTGCGCGGAGCCGTGAAGCGCCCGGGAGAGCAGCCTGGCTGAACGAGCCTCACCTGACGGACAGCACGGCCCCCAGCAGCCCAGGCCCCGTGTGGGCGCCGATGACGGCGCCCACCTCGCTGACGTGCAGTTCCCGCAGTCCGGGTACTCGCTCGCGGAAGCGTTCCGCGAGCTTGGCCGCGCGTTCGGCCGCGGCCAGGTGGTGGACGGCGATGTCCACCCGGGCGTCCGCCGCGCGGTCCACGATGATCTCTTCGAGGCGGGCGACGGCCTTCGACGCGGTACGGACCTTCTCCAGCATTCCGATGCGCCCGTCCTCCACCTCCAGCAGCGGCTTGACGGCGAGTGCCGAGCCCAGCAGGGCCTGTGCCGCGCCGATCCGGCCGCCCCTGCGCAGGTAGTCGAGCGTGTCCACGCAGAAGACCGCGCAGGTGGCCTCCGCACGCTTCCGTGCGGCGGCCACGGCCTCGTCCAGCGTGCCGCCCGCCTCGGCGGTCTCGGCGGCCGCCAGGGCGCAGAAACCCAGGGCCATCGCCACGACGCCGGTGTCGACGACCCGCACCGGGACGGAGGCTTCCCTGGCCGCCAGCAGGGCCGCGTCGTAGGTGCCGGAGAACTCGGAGGACAGGTGCAGCGAAACGATGCCCTCGGCCCCCGCTCGTGCGGCGGCCCGGTAGGCACGGGCGAAGGTGTCGGGGCTGGGCCGGGACGTGGTCACGGGGCGCCGTTCGCGCAGCGCGGCCTCCAGCGAGCGGGCCGAGATCTCCGTGCCCTCTTCGAGCGCCTCGTCACCGAGTACGACGGTGAGCGGCACGGCCTCGATCGCGTGCCGCCGCAGGGCCTGGGGCGGCAGGTAGGCGGTGGAGTCCGTGATGATCGCGAGGCGGCCGTGCATGGAACGGAGCGTATCGGGCGGGTGAGGGGGCGGGCTCAGGAGGCGCTGCGCGGGGGTCGTTTCCCGAACGTGTGCGGCGTACGCCCACGGTCGGCCGCCGGGTCGGTCCACGACGGGTCGAGACCCTGCCCCGACGGGCCGAGCTCGGGCCGGCTCTCGGTTCCCCCGGCGGCTTCTCCGGTACCTCGCCGGTTCGTTGCGGGGGGCGTCTCGCGCTTCCTTCCGCTGGTGGACCGCTGCGCTTCCGCGTCGGCGGGCGCGCTCGCGGTCGGGTCGGACTCACGGGCCGGGCTCGGGGTCCAGTGGCGCAGGGCGCCGGACTCGATGTCGATCTGGCCCCGCAGCGCGTCCAGCCCCTCGGCGTCGAACTGGCGTGCCCGGTCCTGGGCCGCGAAGCGCAGCGAGTCGGCGGACTCCTTGATGCGGTGCATCCGCTCGCGCGCGTCCTGAAGCCTCCCGGTGACCCGCGTTCTGTCCGGTTCGTGCTCCATCAGGAGCCGCAGCTCGCCGTCGAGCTGGCGGGCGTGCTCGTGCAGGCGGTCCAGCAGGTGGACCGCGTCGGAGAGCCCCGGGTCGTCGCGGGCGCCGGCCTCCAGTGCGGCGCGCGTTCCGTCGATGGAGTTGCGCAACTCCAGGCGGATGCGGGCGGCTTCGCCGACCGGTCCCGGCTGGGCAGAGCGGGCCTTGAGCGTCGTCTCCTCGACCGTACGGCGCACCTGCGCGCCCGTGCGCTCCACGCCTGTCTTGACGGCTCGCACGCCCCGCACGGTCGCGACCGTGACCAGGGCGAGGACGGCCAGCACAAACACCAGCCCGATGACGACTGCCACGTCCACAGGTCGCTCCTCCGTCGTCGGTCCGTCCCACCGTCTCCGTTCAGCCTAAACGGACGGGGGCCGCCGCGGGTTCCGCAGAACCCGGAGCAGCCCCCGTGAAGCCCCGTAGGGGTCGGCCCGGACACTCAGACCGCAGCGACCAGGCCGGGGAGGCCCAAGGCCGGAAGTCAGGGGCCGGGAGACTCAGGCCGGGACGATGTTGACCAGCTTCGGCGCGCGGACGATCACCTTGCGCACCTCGGCGCCGCCCAGCGCCCTGACGACCACGGGCTCGGCCAGGGCCGCCGCCTCCAGGTCCGCCTCGGAGGCGGAGGGCGAGACTTCCAGGCGGGCCTTGACCTTGCCCTTGATCTGGACGACGCAGGTGACCGTCTCGTCCACCAGGTAGGCCGGGTCGGCCAGCGGGAAGTCCTGGTAGACGACGCTCTCCTGGTGGCCCAGCCTGCGCCACAGCTCCTCCGCGACGTGGGGAGCCAGCGGGGCGATCAGCCGCACCATCGTCTCCACGACGGAACGCGGAACCTCGCCCAGCTTGGTGACGTGGTTGTTCAGCTCCGTGATCTTCGCGATGGCGGTGTTGAAGCGCAGTCCGGCCATGTCCTGGGTGACGCTGTCGATCGCCTTGTGCACCGCGCGCAGCGTCGCCTCGTCCGGCTCCGTGTCGACGACGGTCGTCTCGCCGGTCGCCTCGTCCACCGCGTTGCGCCACAGGCGCTGCAGCAGCCGGAACTGGCCGACGACCGCACGGGTGTCCCAGGGCCGTGAGACGTCCAGCGGCCCCATGGCCATCTCGTACAGCCGCAGCGTGTCGGCGCCGTACTCCGCGCAGATCTCGTCCGGGGTGACCGCGTTCTTCAGGGACTTGCCCATCTTGCCCAGCAGGCGGCTGACCTTCTCGCCCTGGTAGTAGTACGCGCCGTCGCGCTCGACCACCTCGGCGGCGGGCACGGCGATACCGCGCGCGTCCCGGTAGACGTACGCCTGGATCATGCCCTGGTTGTACAGCTTGTGGAACGGCTCGGCCGAGGAGATGTGCCCCAGGTCGTGCAGCACCTTGGACCAGAAGCGCGCGTACAGCAGGTGCAGCACCGCGTGTTCGGCGCCCCCCACGTACAGGTCCACACCGCCGGTCGGCTGCCCCTCGCGCGGGCCCATCCAGTAGCGCTCGACGTCGGGGTCGACCAGCTTGTCGTCGTTGCGCGGGTCCAGGTAGCGCAGCTCGTACCAGCACGAGCCCGCCCAGTTGGGCATGGTGTTGGTTTCGCGGCGGAAGCGCCGCGGGCCCTTGCCGTCGCCCAGGTCCAGCGTGACGTGGACCCACTCCTCGTTCCGCGACAGCGGCGTCTCGGGAGAGGTGTCGGCGTCGTCCGGGTCGAAGGTGCGCGGGGAGTAGTCCTCGACCTCGGGCAGCTGGAGCGGCAGCATCGACTCGGGCAGCGGGTGGGCGATGCCGTCCTCGTCGTAGACGAGGGGGAACGGCTCGCCCCAGTAGCGCTGCCGGCTGAACAGCCAGTCACGCAGCCGGAAGTTGACCGTGCCCTCACCCAGCCCGTGCTCCTCCAGCCAGCGCCGCATCCGCTCCTTGGCCTCGGCCACGCCCAGGCCGTCCAGGCTGATGCCCTCGCCCGTGGAGTTGACCAGGGCGGCGTCGTAGGAGCTGAAGGCGTCCGCCCACGCCGACGGGTCCAGACCGCGGCCGTCGTTCGGCTCCACGACGCAGCGCATCGGCAGTTCGAAGGCGCGCGCGAACTCGAAGTCGCGCTGGTCGTGCGCGGGCACCGCCATGATCGCGCCGGTGCCGTAGCCCATCAGCACGTAGTCGGCGATGAAGACGGGCACCTGCTCCTGGCTGACCGGGTTGGTGGCGTAGACGCCGGTGAAGACACCGGTCTTGTCCTTGGCCTCCGCCTGGCGCTCCACGTCCGACTTGGCCTCCGCCTGCGCGCGGTAGGCCGCGACGGCCTCGGCGGGGGTCGCGTAACCGCCGGTCCACACCTCGTGCGTGCCCTCGGGCCATGCCTGAGGGACCATGGAGGCGACCAGCGGGTGCTCGGGCGCCAGCACCATGTAGGTGGCGCCGAAGAGGGTGTCCTGGCGGGTGGTGAAGACGTCGATCGTCGCGTCTCCCACGGGGAAGGCGATACGGGCGCCCTCGCTGCGGCCGATCCAGTTGCGCTGCTGCAGCTTGATGGCCTCGGGCCAGTCCAGGTCGTCCAGATCGTCCAGCAGCCGGTCCGCGTAGGCGGTGATCCGCATGTTCCACTGGCGCAGCTTCGCCTTGAAGACGGGGAAGTTCCCGCGCTCGGAGCGCCCGTCCGCGGTCACCTCCTCGTTGGCCAGCACGGTGCCCAGGCCCGGGCTCCAGTTGACCGGCGCGTCCGAGGCGTAGGCCAGCCGGTACTCGCCCAGCAGGTCGGCCCGCCCGCGCTCGCTCAGCTCGCTCCACGCGCCCCAGCCCTCGGGGGTCGGGCGGGCGCCGGAGGAGAACTGTTCGACCAGTTCCTCGATGGGGCGCGCCGTGCGGGCCTCGGCGTCGTACCAGGAGTTGAAGATCTGCAGGAAGATCCACTGGGTCCAGCGGTAGTACTCGGGGTCGATCGTCGCGAACGACCTGCGCTGGTCGTGGCCCAGGCCCAGGCGGCGCAGCTGCGCCTTCATCTGGACCATGTTGGCCTCGGTCGAGGTCCGCGGATGGGTGCCCGTCTGCACGGCGTACTGCTCCGCGGGCAGCCCGAAGGCGTCGAAGCCCAGGGTGTGCAGCACGTTGTGCCCGGTCATGCGCTGGTAGCGGGCGTAGACATCGGTGGCGATGTAGCCCAGCGGGTGCCCGACGTGCAGCCCCGCACCCGAGGGGTAGGGGAACATGTCCATGATGAACTTCTTGGGCCTGGCGGCCGTCGCGGGCTCCCCGCCCAGCGGGCCCTCGCCGGGGTTGGGCGCCTCGTAGGTGCCCTGCTTCTCCCAGAAGTCCTGCCAGCGTGCCTCGATGTCGGCAGCCAGCGCCGCCGTGTAGCGATACGGGGCCGCGGTCTCGGCGGCGGTGGTGGTCTCGCTCATCGTCCTCAAAGCTCCATCGGTCGTCTCTGCCCAGCGCTCCTGAAACGAAAAAACCCCTCGCACAGGAGGGGGAGCCGCGCCGATTCCGGTCCGCGGAGAAGGGACCGGCAGTGGTTCAGCGCGGCTCGCTAAGCAGAAGGCGTACGGCACGCATAGCGCTCAGGGTACCGCACGGGAAAAGGAGCCCAACCGGAGCCCGGGAGACCCAGCACGAAGAGATCATCCCTCCGATTCCACCCCGACGACACGACAGAGCCAAACCCGGAGAGACGAAGACAGCCCCCCCAACCAACACAACAGAGCTCGCGAGGGGTTGACCCCAATTCGGCCGGCAACCCTCAAAGGGGGTGTGGGTGGCGAAGCCCCCACAAACGCGGCGAAGCCGCAAAAACAAAGGAAGCGAGACGGCCTGCGCTCTCCGCAGGCACACCTCGCCTCTCGCTTCCGTGGAGCTAAGGAGAATCGAACTCCTGACCTCTTGCATGCCATGCAAGCGCTCTACCAACTGAGCTATAGCCCCGTGGGGTGGTCCGCCGGGGTCTTCCCCGCGGCGGCTCCGCCAGCTTACACGGCGTGGGCGGCGTTTCGCCAAATCGGTTTCCCGCCGCACCGGGGACGGGCGGCACGGGCCACCCGTTCCCGCCACTGACCAGCCGGTACTGTCGCCCCGTGAGCACGTTGCAACAGGCCGTCGAGAGCAAAGGGACACCGACGCTCAGGGGGTACCTGCTCCGCCGCCCGGTCACGCTGGCGGCGGCCCTGTGCATGGTGTCCTTCGCCGCCTTCTGGGCGGCACAGCGCACGGCGGACGTCTCGATGATCGACCTGATGGTCTACCGGGCGGAGGGATGGACCGTCCGCGGCGGCTACGACCTGTACGCGATGCGGGCCACCCACGCCGACCTGCCGACCACGTATCCGCCGTTCGCCGCCCTGCTGTTCATGCCGCTGACGCTGCTGGACGTGACGGACATGCGGGGCGTGGCGACCTTCGTCAATCTCGGCCTGCTGGTGGCCCTCGTCCATCTGACGCTGCGGCTGCTGGACCGCCCACTGCGCGTCCCCCGTACCGCCGCGACGCTGGTGATCGCCGCGGTGGCCGTGTGGTGCGAACCGGTGTGGACGACGCTGCGCTACGGGCAGATCAACCTGCTGCTGGCCGTGCTGGTGCTGTGGGACCTGACGCGGCGCGAGGGGCACCGCTGGGCGGGGGTGGGGATCGGTGTCGCGGCGGGCATCAAGCTCACCCCCGCACTGTTCGCGGTGTTCCTCGCCCTGTGCGGCCTCGTCCACGGCGTGAGCAGGGTGCGCCGTACGGGCCGCGCGAACGAGCTGTGGAACCCCTGGATGCGGCAGGCTGCCGTGGCCACCGCGACCTTTTCGGCCACCGCGCTGCTGTCCGCCGTGCTGCTACCGCGCGACTCACGGCACTTCTGGGGAGAGGCCCTCTTCCAGTCGGGACGGGTGGGTCGCACCGAGATCACCGACAACCAGTCGCTGAGCGGCGTCGCCGCCCGTCTGCTGCACACCGGCGATCCGGGTGCGCTGTGGGTCGCGGCGGCGGTGACGGCGGCCGTGCTGGGGCTGGGAGCCGCGACGGCGGCCACGCTGGCCGGACAGCGGCGGCTGCCGCACGCCTCCGCGTGGGGGGCCGTCGCCTGCGCGGTGACGGCGCTGCTGATCAGCCCCATCTCCTGGTCCCACCACTGGGTGTGGTGCGTTCCGCTGGTGCTGCTGCTCGGCACCGAGGCGCACCGCCGTGCCGGCCGCCGCTGGGTGGCCGCGGCCGCGGCGACGATGGCGGTCTTCTGCACCTACGCGCTCTGGTGGGTGCCCCGCGACGCGGACGCCGCCCGCGCCCCCGAACTGGGCCAGAACGGCGCACAGATGCTGCTGTCCGCCTGCTACCCGCTCGCCGGGACGGCGTTCCTCGTGCTGACGGCGGTCGTGGCGCTGCGGGCCCTTCGCGGGCGGAGTGCGGGAGAGCGGCAGATCTCAGCGGGGCGGGCCGGCGGCAGACGTCAGAGGCGCGGGACGACGGAAGGTGTCAGGACGGCGGCGCGGAGTCAGGCCGTCGCGAAGGAGTAGAACCGCTTGAGTGCGCAGTGGGCGTCCAGCAGGCGTCCGTAGATCGGCTCACCGTCGAGCTCACGGTAGGTCTCGATCGGGTCGCCCTTTATGATCAGCGCTCGCGCACAGTCCTCGCACCAGTACTGGTACGCGCTGTTGGCCGGCTCCATGTCGCGCACGATCGGGGTGCCGCTGCCGCACCAGTCGCACTTCCTGCTGTGGGCACCCATCGCTCACTCAGCTCCAGATGTGGCCGCAAGCCGTGCACACGTAGGACACTCCTCCATTGTCGCCGAGCACTTGGGCGACGTTCGCCGAACCACAGGACGGGCACTGCAGGTTGTCCGGGACGCCCTTGGGGCGCTCCTGGCGGGGCGGGGACCATGCGGATGCGGGCTCGGTGGCGTCCTCGCCGAGGACCGTCGCCGGCATCGCACTCGTCCCTCCCTGGGCCTTCCCCCCTCCAGCCGTCACGATTCTGCCACGTTCCGCAGCCCTGCCTTAAGGCCCGGTCAGCGATCCGCTGCGGGGCCCCGCCTCCTACGCCGCTTCCCCGCAAAGGACTTCCGAACCGCAGAAAGAGAGAACACGGACGAAGAGAGAACACGGAGGAAGGGCGACACCGTCCGAAGAGAGCACCGTCTCTCTCGCCGAGCCCGCGTCGGGGGCGGGGGTGGCGAAGCCCACAAAGCGCGGCGAAGCCGCGCAAAACGAAGGAAGCGAGATGGCCTGCGCTTCCCGCAGACACATCTCGCCTCTCACTTCCGTGGAGCTAAGGAGAATCGAACTCCTGACCTCTTGCATGCCATGCAAGCGCTCTACCAACTGAGCTATAGCCCCGCGCTCCGGCACCTGAGTGCCGCGAACGAGAAGAATCCTAGCGGGTGGCCAGGCCGAATGAGAAATCGGCCCGAGGGCCGCCGACCTCGGCCACCCCGCCACCCGGTCCCGGCAGGAGCCGCCGGCTCAGTCGTCGTCCCCGAGCACGGGCTCGGGCAGGCTGCCCGCGTTGTGCTCCATGAGCCGCCAGCCGCGCACCGTCTCACCCAGCAATGACCAGCTGCAGTTGGACAGGCCGCCCAGCGCCTCCCAGGTCGGGGAGGGAAGGCCGATGAGCCGCCCGATGGTGGTCCGGATGGTGCCGCCGTGGCTGACGACGACGAGGGTGCCGTCGTCCGGGAGCTTGTCGGCGCTGCGCTCCACGACGGGTGCCGCGCGGTCGGCGACCTCCGTCTCCAGCTCGCCGCCGCCGCGCCGCACCGGCTCGCCCCGCTTCCAGGCCGCGTACTGCTCGCCGTAGCGGGCGACGATCTCTTCGTGCGTGAGCCCCTGCCAGTCACCCGCGTAGGTCTCCCGCAGGCCCTCGTCGTAGGTGACGTCGATCCCGGTGAGGGCGGCCAGCTCGGTCGCGGTGGCCACGGTGCGCCGCAGGTCGGAGGAGACGATCGCGTCCGGGCGCAGCGCCGCCAGCAGCCGGGCGGCACGCCGCGCCTGGTCGAGCCCCGCGTCGGTCAGCGGGATGTCGGTCGTGCCCTGGAAGCGGCGTTCGAGGTTCCACGCCGTCTGGCCGTGCCGCCACAGAACGATCTTGCGGTTGCGGACCGCCGCGGTGCCGTTCAGCGCAGCTCTCCGTCCAGCTCGTCGGACGTGTCCGCCGCGGCGTCCTCCCCCTCGGCGCCTGCCGCGTTGGCGTGCTCGGCGCCCTTGCCGCGGGTCGCCTCGGCGTCCTCGGGGAGTTTCAGTTCGGGGCAGTCCTTCCACAGCCGCTCCAGGGCGTAGAAGACCCGCTCCTCGCTGTGCTGCACGTGGACGACGATGTCGACGTAGTCCAGCAGCACCCAGCGGCCGTCCCGCTCGCCCTCGCGGCGGGCGGGCTTGGCGCCCAGCTCCTTGAGCAGGCGCTCCTCGATCTCGTCGACGATGCCCTTGACCTGCCGGTCGTTGGGGGCCGAGGCGAGGAGGAAGGCATCGGTGATGGCGAGCACGTCACTGACGTCGTAGGCGACGATGTCGTGGGCGAGCTTGTCGGCGGCCGCCTGCGCGGCGGTTTCGATGAGCTCGAGGGAACGGTCGGTGGCGGTCACAGGCAAGGCTTTCGAGTCGGAAGCATGTCGTATTCCAGGGTCTCACGGCCGCCCGGCGGCCTCTGTCCTTCGCCCCCGCGGCCGGGCCGCCTGGCGGCCTCGCTCACAGAGACCGAGGCCGCGCTCACGGAAGGTGACGCGCACGCGTGCGGCGGGCCGCATGCGGCGGCGCGCAGACACGGGCACGGCAGGGGCGCACGGGCACGGCACGGTACGCGCGCACGGGCCCGGGGAGGCGGGCAGGGTCTCAGCCTTCGTAGTCGGCGCCCAGCTCGACGGTGACGTCCGCGTTGGCGGTGGTGTCCTCTCCCTTGCGTACGGCGCTGCCCGGCAGGCCCAGGGTCTTGGCGACCTGCTCGGCCCTGGACTTCTGGGCCGCCTCCGCGTAGGTGACCAGCGAGGTGGTGCGGGTGGCGCCGGTGCCGCCCTTGACGACGGTGTAGCCGCCGTTGACCAGGGCAACGGACGCGGTGGCGTCCAGGCCGCGCTTTCCCGTGGCGTTCTTCAGGCTCACTCTGGGCGCCGCGTCGGGGTCGGAGTTCTTGACGGTACCGCCGAGGACCTTGCCCACGATCCGGTCGCTGACCTGCCCGCTGAGAGTGCCGTTCGCCCGCACGGGAACCACCTGCGAGCGGTAGTCGCCCTTCTTGGCGTGCGCGGCCAGCTTGGCGAGCGAGGCGCCGAGCTGCGGCTCGGACAGCGACGGGTCGGGGATCTGGCCCAGCGACTCGACGGTCCTGGTGGCCCCGCGCGGCTCGCTGGAGACCTTCTTGAGGACCGCCCGCATCACCCGGCCGAAGCGGGCGAGCTGCTTGTCCTGCGGCTCGCCCTGGGCCCGGTAGGTGGCGTAGGCGACGGCGGCCCTGCCGTCCATCTCCTGCGCCGAGCCCTGCTCGACGAGTGGTCCCGAGCCCTTCTTCTCACCGGGCACGGCGGTGTCCGTGTCCACGGAGATACCGCCCACGAGTTCGACGAGCTTCTCCAGGAAGGGCGTGTCCAGCCGCCAGGTGCCCTTGATGTCGGAGCCGAGCAGGGTGTTGAGCGCGTCCCTGGTGGGCCCCGCGCCCTGGTCGTCGACCGACTTGCCGAGCGTCGTGGTCGTCCCGTCCTCCGTGGTGACGGCCAGTGCGTTCGGCAGCAGCAGGGACGTGCCCTGGCCCGTGCCTGCGTTGTCGACCAGCAGCGCGGTGGAACTGTCGCCGTTCTCCTCGCGCAGGTGTACGACGATGACGTCCCGGTGCTTGCCCGCCGCGGCCCCGCTCTTGTGCTCGTCGCCTCCCGTGCCCGGCAGCATGCCCGCGTACCAGAGGTAGCCGACGCCGCCGGCCACCACGAGCGCCAGCACGACGACGAGCGCGACGATCCGGTTGCGGCCCCGGCGCTTGGCCTCCTCGCGGCGCTCCGTGCGGGACTCGCTGAACTTCAGCCAGTCGATGACGTCCTCGGACTCGTCGCTGGCCTCCTCGACGAAGGAGAACTGCTCGGTCTGGTAGCCGTCCTCCCCGCCACCGGACTGCTGACGCGCCTGCGGCGGCCGCCCGGGCGGATGCTGGCCCTGCTGCGCCTGCTCCGGCGCCTGGCGCTCTCGCGACGGCTCCCCGGGGCCGTAGGTCCCCTGCCCGGCCTGCTCCGGTGCGTACTGCTCCTGCCCGGCCTGCTCCGGTGCGTACTGCTCCTGCGCGGGCGCCGGGGCCTGCTCGGGGAACCAGGCCTGCTGCCGGGTGTGCTGCGACTGCTGCGGGGCGGCCGGCTGCTGCCCGTACGGGGCGTGGGCGCCGTAGCCGTACGTGCCCGCGTGGCCGCCCTGCTGCGGGGCGGTGTCCGGATGGCCGGAGTACGCGTCGTGACCCGGCTGCTGCCCGGCGGCGCCGGCCTGGCCGTAGGGGTCGTAGGTGCCGTACCCACCCTGGCCGGCCGCGGCGTCGTAGCCGCCCTGGGCCTCGTAACCGCTCTGGGCCTCGTAGCCGCCCTGGGCGCCGTAGCCGCTCTGGGCGCCGTAGGGCTGGTCGTACGCGTCCTGCCGGCGGTAGACGGGCCTGCCGTACTCGTCGTAGCCGATGATCTCGGGTTGTGGTGCGTACGGGTCGTATCCGTAGCCGTCGCTCACGCTTGCGATTCCTCCCCTGGGCCGCTCCGGTACAGCGCGCGTTTGCTGATGTACCGGACCACGCCGTCAGGGACGAGATACCAGACCGGATCGCCGCGTTCCACCCGTGCGCGGCAGTCCGTCGAGGAGATGGCGAGCGCCGGGACCTCCACCAGGGAGACACCCCCCTGGGGCAGCCCGGGATCGGCCAGCGCGTGCCCCGGACGGGTGACGCCGATGAAGTGGGCCAGCGAGAACAGCTCTTCGGTGTTGCGCCAGCTGAGGATCTGCGACAGCGCGTCGGCGCCGGTGATGAAGAACAGGTCCGTGTCCGGGTTGGCCTCGGCCAGCTCGCGCAGCGTGTCGATGGTGTAGGTCTTGCCGCCGCGGTCGATGTCGATGCGGCTGACGGAGAACTGCGGGTTCGACGCGGTCGCGATGACCGTCATCAAGTAGCGGTCCTCGGCGGGCGAGACCTGCTTGTGGCTCTTCTGCCACGGCTGCCCGGCGGGGACGAACACGACCTCGTCGAGGTGGAAGCGTGCGGCCACCTCGCTCGCGGCCACCAGGTGGCCGTGGTGGATGGGGTCGAAGGTGCCCCCCATCACGCCGAGCCGCCGCTTACCGGTGCCGGGCACTATGTCCTCTCCCATGCGGGACGACCCTATCCTGTGCCGTTTCGTGAGACGTGTGTACGGACGCCCGCGCCCGGTGGGACGCTCAGCGGTCCCGGTTGAAGCGGGTGGTGATCCACAGCAGCAGGAAGAGCGCGACGAGCGCGCCCCCACCCGTCAGATACGGGCTGAGGCTCTCGTGCCGTGCGCTCTCGCCGTGCTCGCCGCTGGAGGCGAGGGTCAGCAGGGCGTCGTGTGCGGTGCTGGGCAGCATCATCGTCGGCAGAACCTATCCCGTGAGGCGCGGACACTGGGTGGCGCTTCTCCGGGCCGCACACCAGGGGGCGGCACGAAGTGCGCAGCCACATCGTAAGCGGCCGCCTCGCGCCGGCTCACGCCGACTCAGCCCACACGGGTCGGGAGGCCCGCGAAACAGGTGGGGAGCGGGCGGTGAGCGGGGTGGTGCGTGAGAAGGGAGACGTCCGGACGCAACGGGAGGGCCGCGCTCCGCGTCCCACACTCTAGTGTGGACAGCCCAGTCGAGGAGGGGGAAAGACCATGACAGACGGCACTGGCGGTACGGATCGCCTGCCGGGCCGCGAGAGGCGGCGCTTCCCGGGTATCTCATCCCGGGCGTACGAACACCCGACCGACCGCTCGGCGCTGGTGTCGCTGCGCAAGCTGAGCGGTTTCGACACGGTCGTCAAGGCGCTGAGCGGGCTGCTGCCCGAGCGCAGCATGCGGCTGCTGTACCTCTCCGACTCGGTCCGGGTCAGCGACCAGCAGTTCGCGCACCTCAACGCGATGCTGCGGGACGCCTGTTACATCCTGGACCTGGAGAAGGTCCCGCCGATGTACGTCACGCAGGACCCGAAGCCCAACGCGATGTGCGTGGGCATGGACGAGCCGGTGATCGTGCTGACCACGGGCCTGGTCGAACTCCTCGACGAGGAGGAGATGCGCGCCGTGGTCGGCCACGAGGTCGGGCACGCGCTCTCCGGTCACGCCGTCTACCGCACCATCCTGCTGTTCCTGTCGGACCTCGCCATCAAGATCGCGTGGATTCCGCTGGGCAGCGTGGCGGTGCGGGCGCTGGTGATCGCCCTGCGCGAGTGGTTCCGCAAGTCGGAACTGTCGGCGGACCGCGCGGGGTTGCTGGTGGGCCAGGACCTGCAGGCGTCCATGCGGGGCCTGATGAAGCTGGCAGGCGGCAACCACCTGCACGAGATGAACGTGGACGCCTTCCTGGCGCAGGCCAAGGAGTACGAGGCGGGCGGCGACGTGCGCGACTCCGTGCTCAAGATCATGAACGTGCTGCCGCGCAGCCACCCGTTCACCACGGTGCGCGCCGCCGAGCTGAAGAAGTGGGCGGAGAGCCGCGATTACCAGCGGATCATGGACGGCCACTACCCCCGGCGCCAGGAGGACAGGGAGGCCTCGATACGGGACTCCTTCCGTGAGTCCGCGACCCACTACTCGGACTCGATGCGCAACAGCAAGGACCCGCTCATGGGCATCGTGCGCGACATCGCGGGCGGTGTCGGGGACGTCGGCGGCCGGCTGCGCGACACCTTCACGGGCCGGGGCTCCGGCGGCGGCCAGGGCGGCTCGAACGGCAACACCAACGGCGGCAACGACAACGGCGGCAACGACAACGGCGACACCGGCTCGGACGCGGACGGCACCGGACGCCCCGGCGGGTCAGAACCGAGCTGACGCCGGCCCCGTCACCGACCCCGCGACGCCCCTCGGAAGGGCAGGGAGAAGGGCTGAGGCTTCTCGGAGAAGAGCCTCAGCCCTTCTCCCTGCCGGGATGGGCCGGGCTCGGCTGGGCACTGGGCGACAGCAGCCCGCACATGGAGGCGGTGGACCGGCCCCGCGCGAAGGGGTCGGTCCCCGCCTTTCCCGCGTCCTTGGCCCTCTCCCCCGCCAGCAGCGGCGCCAGGCTGTCCGCGGGGTCCTCGCCGCAGTTCATCGGCCCCGCCCGCATCGAGACCTGACGCAGGGTGACCTGGTGGTCGCGCAGGTCACCGCGCTCGAAGTGGAAGCGCACCTCGCGGCGCACGGAGAAGAGCGAGGTGCCCCGCTCGGCGTCCTCGCCCTCGCCGGCGTCGGCGGGCCGTACGGCGTACACGAAGACGTGGTCGGCGGTGACCTCCAGCGCGTTGGCGGAGACCTCCTGGGCGGTGAGGGTGCCGTGGACGCGTACCTGCTCGCCGGCCAGCGCCGCCTTGGCCGGGTCGAAGCGCACCATCCAGGCGGTGGCGGCATGCCGTCCGTCGTTGCGTGGGTTGTTCACGCTCTGGTCGAACTGGCGGTGCTGGCGCGGGTCGAGCAGCTCGCGCACGGGCCGCACGGCGCTGCCGGTGAGGACCCTGGGGTCGAGCGAGCTCTGGACGATGTAGTCCTTGGCCCCCAGTAGCGCGGCCTGAACCTGGTTTTGGGTGAAGTGGTCGCTGCTGCGAACGGGTGAGGGCAGCGTCACCCCGTCGGCCCCCTTCTCGAAGCTCGCGGCGGGGCTGTGCTCGAACAGGTCGTCGGGGGTGGCGCCGGCGACAGGGTCGAGGGGGGCGAGCGGCATCAGTTCGCTGTGCACGGGCTCCGCCTCCGGCTTGGCGGGCGACCTGTAGGGGTTCCGTATGCCCATGTAGATCGCGGTGCCGAAGGCCAGGGCGATGAGCAGGACCAGGATCAGACCCTGCCGGGAGAAGCCCAGGCCCAGCCGGCCGTGGCGTTCACCCTCGGGGCGGGCGCGGACGGCGGCGTGCTCCTCGTCGTCCAGCCGCTCCTGGGCGGAGAACTCCTGGAGCTGCGCAGCGTTGACGAACGACTCGTCGAACACCAGGGACCGGTATTCGTCGTCGCCGCCGGGAGCCCCGTCGGGCGTCCCGTCAGGAGGTTCCACTCGCCCTGCCATACCCACAGGGTAGAACCGCGCGCAGGGAGGTAAACGACGCGGTCCCGGACAACTTGCCGAAGCGCCGGTGTCCTGTTCTCCTACGCCGTCCGCCGGGCGCGCGGGGCGGTGGGCGGGCGGCGTCAGCCGCCGGGGGGCTGCGTGCGTCAGCCGCCGGGTGGCTGCGCGGTGACGGTGGGCAGCGCGCCGGGATCGGTCGGCTCCACGCCGGTGGAGGCGGGCGGCGGGACGGGCTCGTCGCGCTGGTCGGAGGTGCCCCGGTAGAGGGCGGAGAAGGCGAGCGCGACCATGCCGATCCCCATCACGACGGCGAGCACCCAGGCGATCGGCCGCTGCCAGCTGCGGTGGCCCCGGTAGGGGCGCGGAGCGCTGCCGCGCGCCGCGTACGGGCCGTGGGCGCCCCGCGCGTACCCGAAGTCGGCGCCGTGTTCGTACGCCTCCAGCTCGGGCGGGAGCCCGCCGGGACCGTACTCCCCGTAGCGGCCGGGGCGGCCGAACCTGTCGTCGTCACCGTCCGGGTCCTCGTCCCAGACGCCCTCCTCGGGCGGCTCGCCGTACGGGGAGTCCGGGAATTCGGCCATGCCGCGGCCGTGCACCAGGCCGTCCTCCGCCACCCGCGGAGCGTCGGTCTCCGTGTGCTCTGGGTTTTCTGCGTGCTCTGCGCGTTCCGCGTGCGACTGGGCAGCGGCCGCGCGCACGCGCTCCGCCGCGCTCGGCTCATGGACCTGCGCGGCCCGTACGAAACTCTCGTCGAGCACCACGGAGGCGAACACGTCGTCCGCCGCCCCGTGGTCGCGGTACTCGGGCTCCTCACCGTCCGGGAACGGCTGGCCCCCCACCTCGTCCGGCACGCGGTCCAGCGTAGACCTATGCGGTCAATTTGGGCAGGGCGAACGGGAATCCGGCCAGAGTCGGCGGGAAGAGGGCGGGAAACGCACCCGGCGCCGCCCGCCCGTACCGGTCCAGCGGCTCCGCGGGACGGCGGCTCAGCAGGACGGCGGCTCAGCAGGACGGGGGCGGCAGAACGGGGGGGCTCAGCGGCTCAGCGGCGGATGTGCCCCTCACCGGTGACCACGTACTTCGTCGAGGTCAGTTCGGGCAGCCCCATCGGGCCGCGGGCGTGCAGCTTCTGCGTGGAGATGCCGATCTCGGCCCCGAATCCGAACTGCGAGCCGTCGGTGAACCGGGTGGAGGCGTTGACCATGACGGCCGCGGCGTCCACCAGCGCGGTGAAGCGGCGGGCCGCCGCCGTGTCCGAGGTGACGATGGCCTCGGTGTGACCCGAGGACCACGTGCGGATGTGCTCGACGGCGGCGTCCAGCGAGGGCACGACCGCCGCGGCGATGTCGTGGGAGAGGTACTCGTCGGCCCAGTCCGCCGCGGTGGCCGGCACCACCGCGAGGCCGTCCGCCGCGCCACCCGCCTTCTGCCAGGCCGCGTCGCCGTGCACCGTCACGCCCGCCTCGGTCAGCGCTTGCAGGGCCCGCGGGAGGAAGACGTCGGCGATGCCCTCGTGCACCAGTACGGTCTCGGCGGCGTTGCAGACGCTGGGACGCTGCGCCTTGGAGTTGACGAGGATGGCCAGCGCGGTCTCCACATCGGCGCTCTCGTCGACGTAGACGTGGCAGTTGCCCGTGCCGGTCTCGATGACGGGCACCGTCGACTGCTCGACCACCGTCTTGATCAGCGAGGCGCCGCCACGCGGGATGAGCACGTCCACCAGGCCGCGGGCGCGCATCAGCTCGGTGACGCTCTCACGGCCGCGTCCGGGCACCAGCTGCACGACGTCGGCGGGGAGCCCCGCCTCGGCCACCGCGTCCCGCACCACGGCCACCAGAGCCGTGTTGGAGGCGTGCGCGGAGGAGGAGCCGCGCAGCAGGACGGCGTTGCCGGACTTGAGGCAGAGCGCGGCGGCGTCGACGGTGACGTTGGGGCGCGCCTCGTAGACGATCCCGACGACGCCGAGCGGGACGCTGACCTGCCGCAGCTCCAGACCGTTGGGCAGGGTCGAGCCGCGCTGGACCTCGCCCACGGGGTCGGGCAGCGCGATCACGTCGCGCACGTCGGAGGCGATGGCCGCCACCCGCTCGGGCGTGAGGGTGAGCCGGTCGACGACGGACTCGGGGGTGCCCTCGGAGCGCGCCGCGGCCACGTCGTCGGCGTTGGCGGCGACGATCTCGCCGGTGCGCGCGACGAGTGCGTCGGCGATACCGGCCAGCGCGGCGTCACGGAGCGTGCGGGGCGCCGGGGCGAGAGCCGCTGCGGCGGTGCGCGCACGCCGCGCCACCGCGTGCACGGGGCTGTCCGCCGCCGGTGCGGCGGCGCCGGGCCGCGCGGCGTCGGCCGGAGGCGTCGGGGCCCCGTCGGCCGGGGACGTCGGGGAGCCGCTGGTCTGGGATGCGCTCATGGCGCGCATGGTAGCCGGGACCCGCGAGGAGGCGCCCCGGCGTCTCACGGCTGCGCCGCACGGGCCGGCCGCGCACGGCACAGCCCGCGTACGGGTGGCAGTCCGCGTACGGGTCGGAGCAGCCCCCCCGCGCGGGTCAGAAGGGGTGGACGCCGACCGGGCTGGCCGGTGGCGGTCCGTAGCCCTCCGCCACCCGCTGGTGAAAGGTCTCGCGGCCGATCACCTCGAGGCCGACGATCTCCCAGGGCGGCAGCTTGGCCGAGGACCGGTGCTCGCCCCACAGCCGCAGCGCCACGGCGGCGGCGTCGTGCAGGTCCTCCGCCTCCTCCCAGTAGCGGATCTCGGCGTGATCGTTGGCGTAGCGGCTGGTCAGCAGGAAGGGGTGATCGTGAGCGAGCTGTTCGAGGGCGCTGCGCACCTCGGCGAGCGGCGCCTCCCGCCCGGCGACGCTGAGCGTGATGTGCCAGAGCCGGGAGCCGATGCGTTCCTCGGACTGGGGAGAAGGCGCCATGTCGACGCTGGCCAGTCGTCCCACCGGTGGCCTCCTGGAGTGGTGCTGGTGAGTGCGGCGTGGGGAGGGGTGCGTGCACGTGCGGGTGCACGTGCCGCGCGGACCGCCCGAGTCAAAGTTGACCAGTCCACGCGGGCCCGTGGGGCCGTTTTGCGGAAGGTGTCCGTGGAAAGGCTGGTCTTTTTCCCTGTCCCCATCGGGTAGGGCACCGCTCAGCTGTACGACCGGCACGGGCCGCACAACCGCCCGGAAGTCCTCACGAGCGCAGCAACACCAGGTCGTCGCGGTGGACGACCTCCCGCTCGTAGGCCGGGCCCAGCTCCCTGGCCAGGTCTCGGGTGGAGCGGCCGAGCAGCCGCGGCAGCTCCTTCGCGTCGAAGTTCACCAGCCCCCGCGCCACCGCGCGCCCCGCGGCGTCCCGCAGCTCCACCGGATCGCCCGCCGAGAAGTCGCCCTCCAGACCGGCGATGCCCGCGGGCAGGAGCGAGGTACGGCGCTCCACGACGGCCCGCACGGCACCCTCGTCCAGGGTGAGCGCCCCGGTGGGCGCCGAAGCGTGCGCGAGCCACAGCAGCCGCCCCGCAGCGCGTCGCCCGGTCGGGTGGAAATAGGTGCCCGTCTCGCGACCCGCCAGCGCGTCCGCCGCGTGCACGGCGGAGGTCAGCACCACGGGCACTCCGGCACCGGCCGCGATGCCCGCCGCCTCCACCTTGGTGACCATGCCACCGGTGCCCACACCCGCGCGGCCCGCGCTGCCGATGTCCAGGCCCTCCAGTTCGGCCGGGCCGCGCACCTGGTCGATGCGGCGGGTGCCGGGCGTGGCCGGGTTGCCGTCGTAGAGGCCGTCCACGTCGGAGAGGAGGACCAGCAGGTCGGCGCGGACCAGGTGGGCGACGAGCGCGGCGAGCCGGTCGTTGTCGCCGAAGCGGATCTCGTCCGTGGCCACCGTGTCGTTCTCGTTCACGACGGGCACGGCGCCCATCGACAGCAGCTGCCCGAGGGTCCGGTAGGCGTTGCGGTAGTGGGCGCGGCGGCTGGTGTCGTCCGAGGTCAGCAGCACCTGCCCGACGCGGCGCCCGTAGCGCGCGAAGGACGCGGTGTAGCGGGCCACCAGCAGCCCCTGGCCGACGCTGGCCGCGGCCTGCTGGCGGGCCAGGTCGCGGGGGCGCTTGGTGAGGCCCAGCGGGGCGAGTCCCGCGGCGATGGCGCCGGAGGAGACGAGCACGATCTCCCGGTCGGGGCGCCCGGCGTGCTGGGCGAGGACGTCGACGAGGGCGTCCACCCGGTCGGCGTCCAGGCCGCCGGCCGCGGTGGTCAGCGACGAGGAACCGACCTTGACGACCACGCGGCGGGCGTCCCGCACGGCCGCGCGGTACGACGCCTCGGGCCCCGGCCGGCGGCGCGCCGCACCACTGTCCGTGCTGCCCGCCCCCGGCACCGCGTCGGCCGCGCCGCCCCCTGGCGCCCCGGCCGCACCGTGCCCTGGCCCCTCGGCCACACCGGCCGACGGCACCTCCGCCACACCGGCCGACGGCACCTCCGCCGCACCGGCTGACGGCACCTCCGCCACACCGGTCACCGGCATCTCGGCGGAATCGGCCGACGGCCCCTCGGCCGCACCTGTCACCGGCGCCACGGCCGCCCCGGCCGCTCCGGCCGACGGCGCCTCCGCCGTACCGCCGTCGGGCGGGCGCACCACGCCGTCGCCGGGTGTCGCCTCCCCGCCGTCGCCACGCGACACGGCCGCGCCCGCGGCCGCGCCGTCGCCGCGCCGTTCGTCGCCGGTGGTTTTCGTCCTGCCTGCCACGCCCGTACGTACCCCTCGTACCCATGCCGCCGCGGCGCGCCCGGGGTGTCCGTGTGCGCCCCTGACCGGTGACCCGCCGCGGGTTCTCGTCCGCAATCTACGTCAGCGCTGGTCCGGGGCGCTCATCCGTTCCGCGCAATGGACGGGGGCGGATGGTTACCTTTGACCACGTAAGCACGTATCCGGGTCCGTCGAAGATTGTCACTTGACCCGCGGGCGACATACGGTCAGGGGTCGACCCTGGCCCCACCGCCACCGGCCGCCCCTTTTTCTGCAGACCCTCGATCTCCATGCCAGGAGCCCAGCCCGTGCCCTCTGCCGGACTCTCCCCACGACGCGCCGTGCAGCTCGCGGCGCTGCTCGCGCTGGCGGTGTTCTACACCGCACAGCTCGCGGGTGCGCTGTTGCCGAACGTGCCCGTCTTCCTCACCGCCTCCCTGGCGGGCCTCGCTCTCGACCTGTACCTGACGCACCGGCAGCCGGGGCTGCTGGCGCTGCTCGGGAAGGTCCGTTTCGACGTCACCACCCGCCAGCTGCTGCGCGACATGCTGATCGTCATCGGGCTGGTCCGGATCCCCGACGTGCCGCCGGACATAGAGCGCCCGCTGACCCTGTTGCTGCTGCTCGCCTACGCGGCGCACTTCCTGTGCCAGGCGGTGGCCCAGCTGGTGCGCCGTACCCGCACGCTGCCGGTCGTCACCCGCAACATCGACGCCTCGGCGCTGCGGCTGACCGACGCGCCCTCCCGGCTGCTGGCCCGGCAGCCCAGCCGCAGGCTGCTGCGCTTCTCGATCCCCGGCACCGTCGGGCTGATGCTCTCCGCCGGCCTCTCCCAGCAGGAATGGGGTCTGGTCGGGGTCAGCTGCACGTTCCTGCTGTCGCTGGGCAGCGCGGTCTACCTGGGCACCTGGCTGCTGCCCAAGAAGCGCTCCCGCAGCGAG
This sequence comes from Streptomyces tubbatahanensis, assembly GCF_022699385.1. Classification (NCBI taxonomy): domain Bacteria; kingdom Bacillati; phylum Actinomycetota; class Actinomycetes; order Kitasatosporales; family Streptomycetaceae; genus Streptomyces; species Streptomyces tubbatahanensis. Next base: position 2,556,242 of record NZ_CP093846.1, read on the forward strand.
AACGAGGTCATGGCGTGGCTGGACAAGTGGCTGGCGGCCTACAAGCCGACCGTCGGCATGTACTTCTCCGGCGGGACGACCAGCGCGTACCAGGCGAACATGTGGCTGAGCACGCTGGCCGAGCTGGACGGGCGGCCGCTGATCGTGCTGCGTGAGCGGTTCATGGTGCAGAAGATCGACGCCACCGACGTCCCGATCGTCTGCATCCCCAAGGTCGCCCACCTCATGCACCTGGAGCACTCGACGCTGAAGGTGCTGCTGCACCCGGCGAACTCCGGCAAGACCTCGCAGGTGCTGCGCATCCCCACCCTCAAGCACGCCTTCATCAACCACGGCGAGTCCGACAAGCTCTCCTCCTGCAACCCCTACGCCAAGGCCTACGACCAGGTGTGGGTCGCCGGCGAGGCCGCCCGCGAGCGCTACGCGCTCGCCGAGGTGGGAGTGGACGACAAGGACGTCGTCGAGGTCGGCCGCCCCCAGCTGACCCCGATCCAGCACGCCGACGAGCGGGCCGCGGCCGCCGCGAGCGACTACACCACGGTGCTGTACGCGCCGACCTGGGAGGGCTGGGACGGCAACCCGGGCAACACCTCGGTGCCGCTGGCGGGCGAGCACATCGTCGCCGCGCTGCTGGCCGACCCGAAGGTGCGGCTGCTGTACAAGCCGCACCCGATGACCGGCTCGGTCGACCCGCGCGCGGGCGCCGCCGACCAGCGCATCCGCGCCATGATCACGCAGGCCAACGTGGAGCGCGGCGCCGGGCGCCGCGACCCGCAGGCCACCGCCGAGCTGGAGCGGCGGACGGCCGTCCTGGACGAGGCCACCACCACGGCGTTCCGCGCCAGCGCGGACGAGATGGAGCGGATGAAGGGCCAGGGCACCCCGCAGGAGGGCAACGCCGAACGGGTGCGCGAGGCGACCGAGGCGTGGGAGGCCGCCTACTGGGCGTCCTTCCCGGTCTCCGAGCACCAGATCGTCACCGGGCCGCGCCCGGCGATCTTCAGCTGCTTCAACCAGGCCGACCTGCTGATCTCGGACGTCTCCTCCGTCGTCTCGGACTACCTCAGCAGCGAGAAGCCGTACGCGGTGGCCAACACCAGCGGCATGACCGAGGAGGAGTTCCGGCACGCCTTCCCGACGGTGCGGGCCGGAACGGTCCTCACGCCCGACGCCCAGCAGATCCCGGCCCTGCTGGAGTCGGTGCGCGACGCGGGCAAGGACACGCTGGTGGGGGCGCGCAAGGAGCTCAAGACGCGCCTGCTGGGCCCCTCGGAACCGCCGTCCCTCGCGCGCTTCAACGCCGCGGCGCTGAAGCTCGCCGACGAGACGGAGGCCCGCAACGTGCGCGTCGCGCGGCGCACGGCCGAGATCCCCGGACAGCGGGAAGCGGAGGAGGCCGCCGAGGAGGCGGAGATGGAGGCGCCGGGCGGCGCCTCCGATCCGGAGGACGCGGTCACCCCGTAGCCGCGCATCCAGTAGCCGCGCACCCGGTCCGAGTGCCCCGGCGGAGCCGTCACCCGTTCGGGCGGCGCGTGCGGCGCACACCGGCGCACGGGAGCGCGAGACGGTGGAAGGGCCCCAGGAGGATTCGCCTCCTGGGGCCCTTCCGTCTTCGTGCGTCACACCAGCCCCACGCGTAGCGGCTGGCCGGCGAGACGGGCTGAGCAGGAGCTTCTGGCGTCCCTACCCTCGCTTGCGACCCGGCCGTACCTCCCGGTACGGCCGCACGGTCCGCACCAGCCAGCCGCCAGGAGGGCCCCTTTGTCGCGTTTGTCGCGTTTGTCACGTCTGCGAGCCGCCGCACCACCCCTCGCCCTGCTGCTCGGCGCCGGGCTCACGCTCACCACTCCCCCGTCCGCCGCGGCGGCCTCCCCGGGCACGGGACCGGTCTTCAACCAGCCGAACGGCACCGCCGCGCAGCAGCGCGCCATCCGCAGCGACCTGCTGGACCGCGTCGAGGCCGCCGCCCCGCGCTCCACCATCAAGGTCGCGCTCTACCACTTCTGGGACGCCGAGGTGGCCCGCGCGCTCGCCACCGCGCACACCGCGCCGGAACGCCGCGTCAACGTCCAGGTGATGCTGGACGAGTCCAGCGTCAGCTCCATGCCCTCCAGCACGTCCTACTCCATCCTGCGCAAGGCGCTGGGCACCGACCGGGCGAAACGGTCCTTCGTCGGACTCTGCCCCGAGAACAAGTCCTGCCTGGGCGACCCCTCGGCGGGCAACTCCATCGCGCACAACAAGTTCTGGCTCTTCTCGCGGACCGGCGGTTTACGCGACGTCGTGGTGCAGACGTCGTCGAACTTGTCGACGGGCAGCTACACCAAGTTCTGGAACGACGCGATGGTCGTCGCCCAGCGCGGCACGTACGCCGCCTACAGCCGCTACTTCGACAAGGTCGCGGGATCCGACTGGCGCTCCTGGCGCTACACCCGCGCCGCCGCCTCCCCCTACACCAGCTACTTCTTCCCGCGCCCGCGCGGCGGCGACACCGTGACGGGCATTCTCGACAACGTCACCTGCCGCTGGAAGGACGCCTCGGGCAGCCACCGCACCCGCGTGCGGCTGGCGATGTTCAAGCTCACCCGCCAGGGCGTCGCCGAGAAACTCGCCTCCCTCCAGCGCCAGGGCTGCGCCGTCGACATCGTCTACGCCCAGACCGACAGCGAGGCCAGCACCGGCTCCCCCGGCACCTGGGAGGCCCTGCACGCGCCGGGCGGTCCTGCCGTGCGGTGCCTGCACTACGACGACGACGGCGACCCCGGCACCTCCCGCGAGGTCGTCCACTCCAAGACCCTGATGATCGAGGGACGTTACGCCAAGGCCACCGACAAGCTGGTGTGGACAGGCAGTCACAACTACTCGGGCCCCGCCCTGACCAAGAACGACGAGACGCTGTTGAAGGTGGACAGCGACAGCGTCCACGACGCCTACGCCGACCGCTACCGCGCCCTGCGCGCCTCGGCCCTGCCCGGTACCAGGGACAACACCCCCAGCTGCAAGGGCGTCAGCCCCCAGCCGGAGGACTGAGGGCCTCGGGGACGTCAGGGAGAGGGGGCCCGCCGCCCGGTCGCGGCGAGGTCGACGTCCACCGCGAACGGGACGGAGACCTTCAGCCGGTCGTGATGGATGCCCGTCAGCGCATACCCTCCGCTCGCCGGATCCCTCTCGTACAGGTACGCGGCCGTGCCGCCGCCGTTGTTCTCGATCCGCCAGTAATGGGGAATGCCGGCGGCGGCGTACTTGCGTGGCTTGGTGTCGCGGTCACGGTCCTCGGAGTCGGGTGAGACCGCCTCCAGTGCCAGTACCACGTCTTCGGGCAGGTAGTAGGTGGAGGGTGACTCGCGCTCGTACGCCTCGGCGGTGACGACCACCACGTCCGGTTCTGGGACCTGCCGCTTGGCCAGGCGGACAGCCATCTCGCGATCGGCGCGCAGGTGCCCGGGTGCCTGGCCGTCCAGCGCGGCGAGCAGGAGGTTGATCACCCGGCTGTGCCACTTCTCCTGCGGGCTCACGAAGACCAGGCTCCCGTCGATGAGCTCGGTGTGCGGAGGGAGGCCGGACAGCCGCAGGAAGGCCTCGGCGGTGAAGCCGCCTGGTGGCGGGATCACCCAGTCCGGAAGCGGCTCGACGCTCATGGGGGCAGAATAGCGTCCGTCCACGGGCAGTCGCCTTCCGCCCGTGGACGGACGTGGGGAGGGCCTCCGGGGGGGCCGTGCGAGGAGACGCGGTCCGGAGGCGCTGTCAGGCACTCACTCGAACGGGTCGAAGCCCTCGTACTCGCCCAGAGCCGCGTCCTCGTCGGCACGCTCGGCCTCGCGGTCGCGGCGGCGCTGCGCCGCGGGGCGCGGCGCGTCGAAGCGCTGGTCCTCGCCGCGGCGGCCGAGCATCTCGGCGCCGCTGATCATGGTGGGTTCCCAGTCGAAGACGACCGCGTCGTCCTCGGCGCCGATGGCCACCCCGTCGCCCTCCCGGGCGCCGGCCTTGAACAGCTCCTCCTCGACACCGAGGCGGGCGAGGCGGTCGGCGAGGTAGCCGACGGCCTCGTCGTTGTTGAAGTCGGTCTGCCGCACCCAGCGCTCCGGCTTCTCGCCGCGCACCCGGAACATGCCCTCGTCGAGGCGGGTCACCGTGAAGCCCGCGTCGTCCACCGCCTTGGGGCGGATCACGATGCGGGTGGCCTCCGGCGCAGGACGTGCCGCGCGGGCCTCGTCGACCAGGCGGGCGAGCGCGTACGACAGGTCCTTGAGGCCCTGCCGGGAGACGGCCGAGACCTCCAGGACGGGCAGGCCGCGGGCCTCGATCTCGGCCCGTACGAGGTCGGCCAGGTCCTTGCCCTCGGGAATGTCGGTCTTGTTGAGGACGACGACGCGCGGGCGGTCGTCGAGACCGCCGTAGCGGGACAGCTCCGACTCGATCACGTCGAGGTCGCTGAGCGGGTCGCGGTCGGTCTCCAGCGTCGCGCAGTCCAGCACGTGCACCAGCACGGAGCAGCGCTCGACGTGCCGGAGGAATTCGAGCCCGAGGCCCTTGCCCTCGCTGGCGCCGGGGATCAGCCCCGGCACGTCCGCGATCGTGTAGACCGTCGCGCCCGCGGTGACGACGCCCAGGTTCGGCACCAGGGTGGTGAAGGGGTAGTCCGCGATCTTGGGCTTCGCCGCGGAGAGCACCGAGATCAGCGACGACTTGCCGGCGCTCGGGTAGCCGACGAGCGCGACGTCCGCGACCGTCTTCAGCTCCAGCACCACGTCCCGCTCCTCGCCGGGCTCCCCCAGCAAGGCGAAGCCGGGCGCCTTGCGCCGCGCGGAGGCCAGCGCGGCGTTGCCGAGCCCGCCCCGGCCGCCCTGCCCCGCGACGAAGGTGGTGCCCGCGCCGACCATGTCGGCCAGCACCTCGCCGTGGCGGTCGAGGACGACGGTGCCCTCCGGCACCGGGAGCACCAGGCTCTTGCCGTCCTGCCCCGAACGGTGGCCGCCCTCGCCCGGCCTGCCGTTGGTGGCCTTGCGGTGCGGGCTGTGGTGGTAGTCCAGCAGCGTCGTCACGTCCGGGTCGACGACGAAGACGACGTCACCGCCGCGCCCGCCGTTGCCGCCGTCCGGGCCGCCGAGCGGCTTGAACTTCTCCCGGTGCACGGAGGCGCAGCCGTGCCCACCGTTACCCGCGGCGACGTGCAGTTCGACGCGGTCCACGAAGGTGGTCATAGGGGTGTGCCTCCAAGGCGTGCTGGCGTGCTGATGTGCTGCGGTACCGGGGTATCGCGGTGCTGCGGTATCGCGGGACCGCTGACGTACTGAGGGGGGAACGCACCGAGGGCGGACCCGCTTCCCCGCCGTACGGCGCGTGCGCGTACGGCGGGGAGAGGAGGTCCGCCCTCGGAGTGAGTGAGTGTGCCGTCCGGCTGCTTACTGAGCGGCCGGGACGACGTTCACGACCTTGCGGCCGCGGTGGGTGCCGAACTGCACCGCGCCCGCGTCCAGCGCGAACAGGGTGTCGTCGCCGCCGCGGCCGACGCCCGTGCCCGGGTGGAAGTGGGTGCCGCGCTGGCGGACCAGGATCTCACCCGCGCTGACGACCTGACCGCCGAAGCGCTTCACGCCGAGAAACTGCGGGTTGGAGTCGCGACCGTTCCGGGTGGACGATGCGCCCTTCTTGTGTGCCATCTCTCCTCAGTCCTTACTTCTTGGCCGGGGCGGGGATGTCGGTGACCTTCAGCGCGGTGTGCAGCTGGCGGTGGCCGATGCGCTTCTTGTATCCGGTCTTGTTCTTGTACTTCTGAATCCGGATCTTGTCGCCCTTGTGGTGGTCCACCACCTCGGCCGTGACCTTGACACCGTCCAGCACCCAGGGGTCGCTGGTGACCGCGTCACCGTCGACGACGAGCAGGGTCGAGAGCTCGACGGTGTCGCCGACCTTGCTGGTGGAAATACGGTCAACCTCGATGACGTCGCCCACAGAGACCCTCTGCTGGCGCCCGCCGGTGCGCACGATCGCGTACACGCGGAACTCTCCTTCGCTCGAAACGGTGCCCCTGATGCCAGCCGTCCGACGCCCACGCCGAGCGCGGAGCTGATCCGGAAGGATTGAACGGCCTCTCCCCCGGAAGGGGAGGTGGTTGCTCAGGAGCGGCGCGCCGCAGAAACGACACGCCGACGGTCAAGGATACCCCATCCAAACGGGCCTCCCGTCCGGCCCCGTGGCACCCCCGACCTCGCTGCCCGGCGTCCGGGGGCGGGGCGCACCACACGTGCGGCACCCCGCCCCGGACGGCAGCTCATGCCGGGGTCACTCCTCGGAAGTCGGCGCCGACACCGACGACGTGCCCTCCTGACCGGCCGCGGCCGTCTTCTTGGCGGCGCTCTTCTTCGCGGTCTTCTTGGCGGTCGTCTTCTTGGCGGTCGCCGTCTTGGCCGTGGTCTTGGCTGCCGTGGTCTTGGCCGCCGCCTTCTTGGCCGTGGCCTTCTTCGCCGTCGTCGTCTTCTTGGCCGCGGCCTTCTTGGCGGTCTTGGCCGTCTTGGCGGCCTTCGCCGTCTTCTTGGCGGCCTTCTTCTCCGGTGCGGACTCCGACTCCGGCTGCGCGTCCGACTGCGACTCGGAGCGGGCTTCCGCCGCGGCCTCCCCTTCGGTGGCCGTGGTGGTCACCGTGCGCGTCACCCTGCGACGGCGCCAGGCGGGAGCCACGTCGGTGACGACTTCGCCACCCTCGGCCGGCTCGGCAGCGGCGGCGGGCGCGGGCGACTCCTCGGCGGTGACGACCATCACCGCGCCGGTGTCGTCACCCGTACGGGGCGATCCGGCCGGAGCGCTCGCCTTCCGCGTCGCCCGCCGGCGGGCCCGAGGCGCCGCGGCAGCGGGCTCGGGCGCCGACGCCGGCTCCGCGGCGGGCACCGGCTCCGGTGCGGCCTCGGCGGTGGGCTCGGTGGCGGCCGGCTCGGCGGGGCGGACCACCTCGGCGGCCTCGCTCGCGGCCTTCGGCGGCGAACCGGCGGGCGCGCCCGCCTTCCGGCTGCCCCGGCGGCGGCCACGGCCCCGCGAGCCGGACGCCGCCGCCTCCGCCTCGGCCGCGCTGCTGAACAGGTCCTCGTCCGGGACGAACTCGACGGGCGCCGGCGACAGCTGCGCCGCCTCGGGCGCCGTGTCGGCGGGCTCCACGGCCGCGGCCGCCGGGGCGGTCGCGGGCGAGGGCTCCGCAGCGGCCCGCTCCTCGGCCCGCTGCGACCTGCCGCCATGGCGGCCGCCGCTCTTGCCGGAGGTCTCGCCCTTCCCGGGCGCCTCCGACCTGGCATCCGCCTCGGCTGTGTCCTTGGCTGTGTCCTTGGGCTCGGACTTGGGCTCCGCCTTGGCCTCGGCCCTGGCTTCCGCCTTCGTCTCGCCCTTGCCCTTGCCCTTCTTGCCCTTCTTGCCGCCGCCACCGGCGCCCGACGCGGCCGTCACCTGGTCCAGGTGCACGATCACGCCGCGCCCGTTGCAGTGGACGCACGGCTCGGAGAACGACTCCAGCAGCCCCTGACCGACCCGCTTTCGGGTCATCTGGACGAGGCCCAGCGAGGTGACCTCCGCCACCTGGTGCTTGGTGCGGTCCCTGCCCAGGCACTCCAGCAGGCGGCGCAGCACCAAGTCGCGGTTGGACTCCAGGACCATGTCGATGAAGTCGATGACGATGATGCCGCCGAGGTCGCGCAGCCGCAGCTGGCGGACGATCTCCTCGGCCGCCTCCAGGTTGTTCCTGGTGACGGTCTCCTCGAGGTTGCCGCCCTGACCCGTGAACTTCCCGGTGTTGACGTCGACGACGATCATCGCCTCGGTCCTGTCGATCACCAGCGAGCCGCCGCTGGGCAGCCACACCTTGCGGTCCAGAGCCTTGGCGAGCTGCTCGTCGATGCGGTAGGTGGCGAACACGTCCACGTCCGAGGTCCACTTCTGGAGCCGGTCGGACAGGTCGGGCGCCACGTGCTCGACGTAGCCGTGGATGGTCTCCCACGCCTCGTCGCCGCTGACGATGACCTTGGAGAAGTCCTCGTTGAAGATGTCCCGCACCACGCGGACCGTCATGTCCGGCTCGCCGTACAGCAGCGTGGGCGCGTTGCCCTTCTGGGACTTCTTGCGGATGTCCTCCCACTGGGCCTGCAGCCGCTCCACGTCGCGGCGCAGCTCGTCCTCGCTGGCGCCCTCGGCCGCCGTGCGCACGATGACGCCCGCGTCCTCGGGGACGACCCGCTTGAGGATCTGCTTGAGCCGCGAGCGCTCGGTGTCCGGCAGCTTGCGGCTGATGCCCGTCATCGAGCCCTCGGGCACGTAGACGAGGTAGCGTCCCGGCAGCGAGACCTGGCTGGTCAGACGGGCGCCCTTGTGCCCGATCGGGTCCTTGGTGACCTGCACCAGCACCGACTGGCCCGACTTGAGCGCGGTCTCGATGCGGCGCGGCCCGCCCGACATGCCCAGCGCCTCGAAGTTGACCTCGCCCGCGTACAGCACGGCGTTGCGGCCCTTGCCGATGTCGACGAAGGCGGCCTCCATCGACGGCAGGACGTTCTGCACCTTGCCGAGGTAGACGTTGCCGACGTAGCTGGTCGACTGCTCCTTGTTGACGAAGTGCTCGACGAGCACGTCGTCCTCCAGGACGCCGATCTGGGTGCGCTCGCCGCTCTGGCGGACGATCATCTCCCGCTTGACGGCCTCGCGGCGGGCGAGGAACTCCGCCTCGGTGATGATCGGCACCCGGCGGCGGCCCTGCTCGCGCCCCTCGCGGCGGCGCTGCTTCTTGGCCTCCAGCCGCGTGGACCCCTTGATGGCCTGCACCTCGTCGGCCGGCTCGGTGTCCTTCTTCTTGCGGGGCTCGCGGACCTTGACGACGGTGCGCTCGGGGTCGTCCGCTGTGGCGGGCCCGCCCGAACGCTCCTCCGCGTCCCCCGAACGGCGACGGCGGCGCCTGCGACGGCGCGAGCTGCTCGTGGAGCCGCCGCCCGCGGCGTCGCCCTCCTCGTCACTCTCGTCACCTTCGGCAGCCTCAGCGCCGGCGGCCTCAGCGCCCCGGGGGCCGGCTTCCGCCTCGTCGGAGTCCGCGCCCTCGCCCAGCTCCGCGCTCTCGCCCCGGCGACGGCGGCGACCGCCCCGGCGGCGGCGGCGCGTGGGACGCTCGCCGCCCTGCGCGGCCTCGTCCTCCTCGCCCTCCGGCTCGCCGTCGCTCTCAGCTCCGGTCCCGGCGTCGGCGTCGGCCTCCTGCTCGGACGTACGGGCCTCGCGCTCTTCCCTGGGCTCCTCACGGGGTGCCTGCTCGGACGCGTCCGCACGGCGGCGACGGCGACGGCGCGTGGCGCCCGCGCCCTCCTCCGCCGCCTCCGGCTCCGGCTCGGTCTCCTCCTCCGGTTCGCTCCCGGCCCGGCGCTCGGCCTCGGCCGCGGCAGCGGCGCTCTGCGGGGTCTGGAAGGCGGGCTCGGTGAAGACGGGGGCCTGGAAGACCGTCATGGGCGGTGTCGGGCGCTTGCGGCGACCGGCCTTCTCCTCGGCCTCCTCCCCCTCGGTGGCCTCGGCCGCGGGCTCGGCGCGCTGCCGCTTCTTCGGCGTCGGCGGCGCCGCGAAGCCGCGGGCGACCCGCGGGGCCGCACGGCCCTGGTCACTCTCCTCGGCCCCGGCCTGCTCGCCGGCGCCGGCGGCCGGCTCCTCGGCCCCGTCCGTGACCCGGCGCCTGCCCGCCTTGCCGCTCCTGGCCGGCTGCCCTGCCTGCTGCGTCTCGTCCGGCGTGCGGGTCGCGCGGCGCCGGGAGCGGCCCTGCGCGCCGGAGGACGGCTCGGCCGCGGTCTCCTCCTCGGCAGCGCTCTGGGGCGCGGCGGGCGCCTCGGCGTCCCCCGCCGGCTGCGCGGCCGACTGCCCGGTCGCCTCGGTCGCGCCCGACGCGCGGGTGGCGCGGCGACGGGTGCGCGGCGCGGGCTGCTCGGCGGCGTCCTCGCCCGCGGACCCGGTGGGCGTCGTCTGTGCGGTGGCGGCGGTGGCCGTCTCCTGCTCCGGGGTGGCGGACGAGGCCTTGCGGCTGGTGGCCCGGCGTCGGGTACGGGCCTTGGGGGCCTGCTCCCCGGGCTGCCCGGCTTCGGCCGGCGCGCCGGAGGCCTCCCCCTCGGCGGGGCCCCGCTCGGGCTGCTCGGCCGCGGCCGGGGAGCCGGCGGGAGCGGTCGCCTTGCGGGTGGCACGGCGCCGGGTGCGCGGCTTCGGCTCCTCGGCGGCGTCCTCAGAAGCGGCCGCCGGCACCTCGCCGCTCCGCTGGTCGCCGTCGGCCGAGGGCTGCCGCGCACCGGTGGCCGGGGCCTCGGCGGGCTGGGTCTCGGCGGGCTGGGGCGCGGGGGTGGCCGGGGGCGGGGACCCCGCGGGGGCCGTCGCCTTGCGGGTGGCGCGGCGGCGGGTGCGCGCGGCGGGGGCCGGGGCGTCGGCGGCGTCACCGGCCTGCGGGGCGTCGGTGCCTTCGGAGCCTGCGTTCTGCGGCGCCTGGGCCGCGCTGTCCCGCACGGTGAGGGCCTCGGGCCCGGAAGCGGACGCGTCAGCGCCCGTGGGCGGGCCCGCTGGGCGGCTGGCGGCGCGACGGCGGCGGGGCGGCAGCGTGTCGCTGGGCGTGCTCTGCGCACCCCCGGCGGTCTGTGGCGCCTGGGCGCTCCCGCCACCTGCGGTGGCCTCGCCGGAGACGACGGACCCCGCGGAAGCGGCGCCTGTCGTGGAAGCCTCTGCCTCGTTGGATTCAGTTGGTTCGAGCATGCGGGCGGTTCTCCCGTCACGCTCCCGGGCGCCGCGCTCGTTCGTACCGGGGCGGCCCACCCGGGGGGGGGCGGGCCGCTCTCCGGGGCGCGGGCGCCGCACGGGAGCTGTTGTCTCACTCGCCGGTTCCGGCCCTCGTCCGGCCCGGCTACGGCGAAAGTCTGCTGGTCTGTGCGCTCGCCTGCCGTACAGCGGCCCGGGTGGCTCCCTGGCGTGCGTTCAGCGGCGGCGCGCGGCTTCGGCGGCGCTCCTACGCGGTGTCGCCCGGCACCGTCCCGGCGCTGGAAACCCCGGCGCCTGTGGGCTCCGGGACCGCGTCACGGTCGGGTGCGAACGGGTCGGTCACCGTGCCGCTCTCCTCGTCGAGCGGCCCCTGCGCCAGCCTGGTCACCGCTGCGGGGACCGGCGGCGCCAGGTCGGCCGTAGCGCGGAGACCGGACAGGACGTCGTCGGGTCGTACGGCAGGTGTCACGTGTCGTACTACCAGCCGCAGTATCGCACAGCCCCCCTCGCCCGGCCTATCGGTGGCGTCCTTCCAGGAGGCGGCGTCCTGCCCGGAGGCGGTGGTTCCCCCGGCTCTCGGCTCCTCCCCCGGCATGCGGCCGGCAGGTACCCCCGAAGCAGAGGAGACCCCGAGCGCGAGGACGGCGGCGCGGGCGTCGAAGGTGCGGATGCCCTTCTTGGTCCGGCGCTCGACCTCGACCGTCTCGGCCGCCAGGAACGCCTCGGCCGCGGCGCGTGCCGTCCCCGGCTCCACGCGGTCGAGCCGCAGCTCCCACTCGGAGGCCTCGAGCCGGTCGCTGAAATCGGAGCCGTGCGCCTCGACCGCGTCGACGACGTCGAGGCCGTCCGGCATGGAGGCGTCCAGCAGCGCGCGCAGCCGCTCGGGGTCACGCCGCTGGACGAGGGCGATCTCCAGGTACTCCGCCTCGCTGCCCGTTCCGGTCGGAGCGGCGTTGGCATAGCTGACCTTGGGGTGCGGGGTGAACCCCGCCGAGTACGCCATGGGCACTTCGGCGCGGCGCAGGGCCCGCTCGAAGGCTCGCTGGAAGTCGCGGTGGCTGGTGAACCGAAGGCGGCCTCGCTTGGTGTAGCGCAGACGGACGCGCTGCACGGCCGGTGCGGGCGGCGGGCCTTCGGGCTGTCGCTTGCCCAGTGGTTCTCTCCTCGGTGCCGGGCGGCACGCTCAGGCGGGCCGCCCCTGTCTGACAGGACGATACGAAGGCGGAGGTCCGCACCGGCCGCCCTGGCGGCCCCCGCGCGAGCGCGGAGCACCTCGCCTGCGGCCGAACGCCACGCATCCCGGCGGGCCCGTCCCCGGGGTCCCCTGGGACCGGTACCCGGACGCGTTGTGCGTTTGTGCGGATGATCCTTCTGCCCAGGGTACGCGGCCGTCCTACGGCAGCGGCTCCCGCTCCCGGGAGCGGGGCGCTCCGACAAGGGCGCGCCGCAGCTCGCTCCTGGTCGCGCGGAAGGAGGACCGGGCCGCGGCGAGGGCCTCGCCGACCGCGCGCCCGGCATCCCGCAGGGAGCCACCCACCGCGCGCCCGGCATCCCGCAGGGAGCCACCCACCGCACGCCCGGCATCCCGCAGCGCACGGCCCGCGGCGCGTGCGGCCCGGGCCGTGGGCCGCCACACCCACCCGCGCAGCGCGCGGCCCACCGGAGCGAGCACGTACCGCCACAGTGCGACGCACGGCACGATCAGCAGCACGTACAGGCCCCGGCCGACAGTGTGGAAGACCGCGAGCGTCACCCGGCCCGCCACCTGCCAGGCCACCACGGCCGCGCCGGCGATCTCCCGCACGACCAGAGCGAGCGCCCGTCCGAGCGGTGCCAGGACCCAGCGGTAGAGGGCGAGTGCCGGGAGGACGCACAGGTGGCGGCCGAGCCACGCCAGGGCCGCGCCGGTGCCGCGGACGACGGTCACCACGGCGTGCCCCAGCGGGGTGAGGACGCGGCGGTGGAGGCCCGCCGCGGGTGCCACGACCAGCCACCGCCACAGCCAGGCCGCGACCGCGCCGACGCCCCTGCCCGTGGGGGCCAGCACCCGACGCCACAGCAGCACCACGGGCAGCACCAGCAGATACCGGCCCAGCAGGCCCAGACCGCGCCCGGTGCCCCGGGTGAGCGGCGCGAGGACGTGGGCGTACAGCCGGCGGGCGGGAACGACGACGAGGGCCCTTCCGAGCGAGGCGATCCCGTCGGCGAGCGCGCGCCCGGCCACCACCAGGCCGCGTCCGACGGCGGCCACGCCCCGCCCCGCGGCGGCCAGCCCGCGCCCGGCGGGTACCAGGACGTAGCGCCACAGGCCGGCCCAGGGCCAGACGAAGAGAGCCTTCGCCGTCCAGGCCAGCACGAGGGCGATGCCGCCGCACACAGGAGCGAGCAGATGTCGCCACAGCCACCCCGCGGGCGTCACGACACAGGTACGGCCCAGCCACGCCAGCCCGCGCCCCAACGGCACCAGTACACCCCGGGCGAACGCCCGCCAGGCCAGCCGCAGCCCGTCCCAGGCCATGCGGACGGGCAGTACCAGCACGAACATCACGATCCGCACCGGCCACCGGACGACCGCGGTGAGACAGCCCCCGGGGTCCTCGCCGCGCGGAACCGGCCCGTGCCGTGGCTGATATGCGGTCACGCGGAAGAGGACGGGGGCGAAGGCGCCGCCGGTTCGGCCGCCGGTGTGGCGATCCAGTAACGGAGCTTGACCCCGCGCCGGTCCTCGAACACACCGCCGCACGCCTCGATCACCTTGCGGGACGCCACGTTGTCGTGGTCGCAGGTCACCAGCGCCCGCTCCAGACCGAGCGCCGCGGCGCGCGGCAGAGCGGCACGCAGCATCGCGGTCGCGTACCCGCGCCGCCGCGCGGTCGGCCGCACGTCGTAGCCGATGTGGCCGCCGTACTCCAGCAGCATGGCGTTGAGCCGGTGGCGGACGGCGATGCGGCCGTAGTACGTGCCGCCCTCCACGTACCAGTAGGTGGAGGTGGGCACGTAGCGCAGAGCGGCGGCCGTCTCCTCCGTGGCCTGGCTGCGGGCGAAGGCCACGTACTCGGCGAAGACGTCGGCGTTCTGCCAGCTGTCCCCGAACCTGCGCAGGTCGCGGGCGATCGCCGAGCCGTCCTCGGGCGCACCGCGCCCCTCGGCGGTGAACTCCTCCATCGCGGCGAGGAAGGAGTGGTGCACGGCGGTCGTGGGCTCACTCAACTGGGGCATCGCGCCAGTGTGCCAGCGCCCTTGGCCGGCGGCCCCGGAGGCCGGCGGGGGCCGGCGCATCCGGCCTCCTCGCGCGCCTACTTGACCACGGTGAGCGGCAACAGCTTCTTGCCCGTGGGCCCGATCTGGATATCGGTGCCCATCTGCGGGCACACCCCACAGTCGAAGCAGGGGTCCCAGCGGCAGTCGGGGACCTCGGTCTCGTCGAGGGCGTCCTGCCAGTCCTCCCAGAGCCAGTCCTTGTCGAGGCCGGAGTCGAGGTGGTCCCAGGGCAGGACCTCCTCGTAGGAGCGCTCGCGGGTGGTGTACCAGTCGACGTCCACGCCGGTGCCGTCCAGCGCCTCGGCGGCCGAGTCCATCCACAGGTCGTAGGAGAAGTACTCGCGCCAGCCGTCGAAGCGCCCGCCGCGCTCGTACACCTCGCGGATCACCGCACCGATCCGGCGGTCGCCGCGCGAGAGGAGGCCCTCGACGATGCCCGGCTTGCCGTCGTGGTAGCGGAAGCCGATCGAGCGGCCGTACTTCTTGTCGCCGCGGATCTTGTCGCGCAGTTTGCCCAGGCGTGCGTCCGTCTCCTCGGCCGACAGCTGCGGCGCCCACTGGAAGGGGGTGTGCGGCTTGGGGACGAACCCGCCGATGGAGACGGTGCAGCGGATGTCGTTGGACTGTGCGACCTCGCGGCCCTTGGCGATGACGTTGACGGCCATGTCGCCGATCTGGAGGACGTCCTCGTCGGTCTCGGTGGGCAGTCCGCACATGAAGTACAGCTTCACCTGGCGCCAGCCGTTGCCGTAGGCCGTCGCGACGGTGCGGATCAGGTCGTCCTCGGAGACCATCTTGTTGATGACCTTGCGGATGCGCTCGCTGCCGCCCTCGGGGGCGAAGGTGAGGCCGGAGCGGCGGCCGTTGCGGGTCAGCTCGTTGGCCAGGTCGATGTTGAAGGCGTCCACCCGGGTGGAGGGCAGCGAGAGGCCGACCTTGTCCTCCTCGTAGCGGTCGGCCAGCCCCTTGGCGACGTCGCCGATCTCGCTGTGGTCCGCCGAGGAGAGGGAGAGGAGGCCGACCTCCTCGAAGCCGGTGTTCTTCAGGCCCGCCTCGACCATGTCGCCGATGCCGGTGATGGAGCGTTCCCGGACCGGGCGGGTGATCATGCCGGCCTGGCAGAAGCGGCAGCCCCGGGTGCAGCCGCGGAAGATCTCCACGGACATCCGCTCGTGCACCGTCTCGGCGAGCGGGACCAGCGGCTGCTTGGGGTAGGGCCACTCGTCCAGGTCCATGACGGTGTGCTTGCTCACCCGCCACGGGACGCCGGAGCGGTTCGGCACGACGCGGGAGATCCGGCCGTCGGGCAGGTACTCCACGTCGTAGAAGCGCGGCACGTAGACGCCGCCGGTCTTGGCCAGGCGCAGCAGCACCTCGTCCCGGCCGCCCGGGCGGCCCTCGGCCTTCCAGGCCCGGATGATCTCGGTGACCTCCAGCACGGCCTGCTCGCCGTCGCCGATCACCGCGACGTCGATGTAGTCGGCGATGGGCTCGGGGTTGAACGCCGCGTGCCCGCCCGCCATCACGATCGGGTGGTCCTCGGTGCGGTCCTTCGCCTCCAGCGGGATGCCGGACAGGTCGAGTGCCGTCAGCAGGTTGGTGTAGCCCAGCTCGGTGGAGAAGGAGACGCCGAACACGTCGAAGGCGCCGACGGGGCGGTGCGCGTCCACGGTGAACTGCGGGACGTCGTGCTCCCGCATCAGCTTCTCCAGGTCAGGCCAGACGCTGTAGGTGCGCTCCGCCAGGACGCCCTCGCGCTCGTTGAGCACCTCGTAGAGGATCATGACGCCCTGGTTGGGCAGACCCACCTCGTACGCGTCCGGGTACATCAGCGCCCAGCGGACGTCCGTCTCGTCCCACGGTTTCACCGTGGAGTTCAGTTCGCCGCCCACGTACTGGATCGGCTTCTGGACGTGCGGGAGGAGGGCCTCTAGCTGGGGGAAGACCGACTCGACGGGCATCACGGCGCGCTTTCGTACGAACTGACAGGGCCAGTCGTCCAGAGTAACGGGTGCGGCCCGCGCCCCATGACGGGCGCGTTGCCACTCCCGTCCGGCTCTTGTGGCCGTTCTCGCTCCGGCACGGGGGTGCGCTGCCCGTGGCGCCCGGTCTGCGGGCAGGGGGTGGCTGATCGCGCAGTTCCCCACGCCCCCTCCGGGGCGCGTCCCCCGAGCGAAGCGACTCGGGGGCTGGGCGCGGAGCCCCCCGGGGACAGTGAGATGGCCCCCGGACGGAGGGGACCCCTACGCCGCTATCGGCTTCTGCGTGCGGATGGACTGCAACAGGCCCACCGCGATCCAGACGGCGAACATGGACGTGCCGCCGTAGGAGACGAAGGGCAGGGGCAGTCCGGCGACGGGCATGATGCCCAGCGTCATGCCGATGTTCTCGAACGCCTGGAAGGCGAACCAGGCGATCACGCCGGAGGCGACGATGGTGCTGTAGAGCGACGTCGACTCCCGCGCGATCCGGCAGGCGCGCCAGATGAGCACGCCGAGGAGGACGAGGATGAGTCCGCCGCCGACGAAGCCGAGTTCCTCGCCTGCGACGGTGAAGACGAAGTCGGTCTGCTGCTCGGGGACGAACTGCCCCGTGGTCTGGGTGCCGTCGAAGAGGCCCTTGCCGGTGAGGCCGCCTGAGCCGATGGCGATGCGGGCCTGGTTGGTGTTGTAGCCCACGCCCGCGGGGTCCAGCGCGGGGTTGGCGAAGGCCGCGAACCGGTTGATCTGGTACTCGTCGAGCAGCCCGAGCGCCCACACCAGCACCGCGCCGAGGGCCCCGGCCAGGCACAGGCCGATCACCCAGCGGTTGGAGGCGCCGGAGGCCAGCAGGACGGCCAGCACGATCACGACCAGCACCATGACGGAGCCGAGGTCGGGCATCGCCAGAATGATCACGATGGGCAGGGCCGCCATGCCCAGCGCGTGCAGCACGGTGCGGTGGTCGGGGTGTTCCCGGTCGCCGGCGTCGACCTTGGCCGCGAGCAGCATCGCCATCCCGAGGATCACCGTGATCTTGATGAACTCGGCGGGCTGGACGGTGAAGCCGCCGCCCAGGTTCAGCCAGGCCCTGGAGCCGTTGATGGTGGCGCCGAGCGGGGTGAGGACGGCGAGGGCGAGCAGCACGGTGATGCCGTAGAGCACCGGTACGGCGCTGCGCAGCCTGCGGTGGCCGAGCCACACGGTGGCGCCCATCAGGGCGACGCCGATGATGAGGCTGATGATGTGCCGTACCAGGAAGTAGTGGGGGTCTCCCTGGTTGAGCTCGGTGCGGTTGCGGGTGGCCGAGTAGACGAGCAGCGAGCCGATGATGGCGAGGACGGCGCCGGACAGCAGCATGACCCAGTCCATGCGCCACACGACCGAGTCGCGTGCGGTCAGCCGGTTCCAGGCGGAGCGCTTGCGGGGGCCGTAGCCGTCCAGCGCGAACGTGCGGGTGCTCACCGTCGTTCACCTCCCGCGAGCTGGCGGGTCTGGTGTGCCTGGCGGCCGCCGTCGCGTTGTCGCTGCTGCCGCTCGCCCTCGTGGCGTGCGGCCTGGGCCTCGCCCCGGGTGTCGGGGGTTTCGGCGGGGGGTTCGGCCTCGCGGTGCTTGGCGGCGTCGTCGGCGGGGCGCTTGTCGCGCTCGGCGACGATGGTGCCGTCCTTGGAGATCTTGGGCAGCGCGGACTGCGGCTTGGGCAGCAGGGCCTTCTTCTTGTCGATGCCGCCGTCGTCGCCGACGCCGTACATCGCGTCGTAGATGTTGCGCACGGCGGGTCCTGAGGCGCCGGATCCCGTACCGCCCTGGGAGATGGTCATCACGACGGTGAAGTCGTCGGTGTAGGTGGCCAGCCAGGAAGTCGTCTGCTTGCCCGCGACCTCGGCCGTACCGGTCTTGGCGCGAATCTTGATCTTGTCCTGGGGCCAGCCGGCCTCGCCGAACCGCCAGGCCGCCGAGCCGCGCGTGGCGACGCCCTGGAGCGCCTTGTCCATCTGCCCCAGCGTCTTCTTGGTCAGCGGCAGCTTGCCGTGCGAGGTGGGCTCGATCTCGTTGACGGTCTTGCCGTCGGGGCTGATGACCGCCTTGCCGAGCGTGGGGTCGTAGAGGGTGCCGCCGTTGCCGAGGGCGCCGTAGATGGTGGCCATCTGGATGGGGGTGACGAGGGTGTCGCCCTGGCCGATGGAGTAGTTGATGCTGTCACCGGCGCGCATCTTCATGCCGGAGACGCAGTTCTCCTTGGCGATCTTCTCGGCGTAGCTGGGGTTGTCGCCGCCGTCCTCGGCCTGCTTGCACCAGGCGTCCTTGTTGGCTTCCCAGTAGTTCTTCTTCCACTCGCGGTCCGGGACGCGGCCCGAGACCTCGTTGGGCAGGTCGATGCCCGTCTTCTTGCCGAGGCCGAACTGGTGGGCCGTCTTGTAGAAGTAGTCGTGGGCGCCCTTCTTGGGCATGTTCCCGCCGTCCTTCTTCCACTCCCTGTGGGCGAGACGGTAGAAGACGGTGTCGCAGGAGACCTCCAGGGCGCGGCCGAGGCCGATGGCGCCGTAGCCCTTGGACTCGTAGTTCTTGAAGACCTGGCCGCCCACCTTGTAGTCCGAGGAACACTCGTAGTTGCCGTCGAAGGGGTAGCCCGCCTTGACGGCGGCGCTCGTGGAGATCACCTTGAAGATCGATCCCGGCGCCGACAGGCCCTGGATGGAGCGGTTGAGCAGCGGGTAGTTGGAGTCCTTGCCGGTGAGCTTCGCGTACTCCTTGCCGGAGATGCCGCCGACCCAGGCGTTGGGGTCGTACTCGGGGTTGGAGGCCATGGCCACGACGCGGCCCGTCTTGTTCTCCATGACGACGACGGCGCCGGCGTCGGCCTTGTAGTTGCGGCCGGTGTTCTTGTCGAACTCCTTGCGCGCGTTCTTCATCGCCTGGTCGAGCTGGGTCTCGGCGACGGCCTGGACGCGGGAGTCGATGGAGGTGACCAGGTTGGATCCGGGGCGGGCCTTCTCGCTCTCGGCCTCGCCCATCACCCGGCCGAGGTTGTCGACCTCGTAGCGGGTGACGCCCGAGCTGCCCCGCAGCTTGCTGTCGTAGGTGCGCTCCAGGCCCGAGCGGCCGATCTCGTCGGAGGGCAGGAAGGGGGAGTCGGTGTCCTTGGCCTTCTCGATCTCCTCGTCGGTGACGGGCGAGAGGTAGCCGAGCGCCTGCGCGGTGTTCGCCCCGTACGGCGCCGGGTAGCGGCGTACCGCCTCCGGCTCGGCGGTGATGCCGGGGAAGTCCTCGGAGCGTTCCCGGATCTGGAGGGCCTGCTTGGGCTTGGCGTCGTCGGTGACAGGGATCGGCTGGTAGGGCGAACCGTTCCAGCAGGGCTGGGGGGTCTCCGCGTCGCAGAGGCGGACCTTCTGCTTGACGGTCTTGGCCTCCATGCCGAGGACCTTGGCGAGCCGTTCGAGGACGGCCTCGCCCTCGTCGTCCTGCTTCATCAGTTCGGTACGGGAAGCGGAGACGACCAGCCGGGTCTCGTTGTCGGCGATGGGCACACCGCGCGAGTCCAGGATCGAGCCGCGCACGGCGGGCTCGACGACCTGCTGGACGTGGTTGCCCTTGGCTTCCTTCTGGTACTCGTCGCCGTTGCGGATCTGCAAATACCACAGCCGCCCGCCGAGCGTGAGCAGCAACGACATCACCAGAACCTGAATGGCGATCAGCCGGATGGTGACACGGGAGGTGCGGCCGGTCTCAGGAATATTGCTCACGGCGCGATGCGCCTCCTTGAGGGGTGGTGGTCGGGTGGGGGCACCTCCCGGCCGCAGGCTGGGGGAGGGCTGGCGCTCACAGGCGCTTGACCCCCTTGAGCCCCGCCGTCTTGGACCGGCCGCCGCCGCTCAGGTTCCCGCGGGTACGTGCAGTCATCGTCTTGTTGCGCGAGGTGCGCTTGCCTGCCTTGACCTTGCCCGGCTTGCCGCCCTTGCCGAGCAGGCCGCTGCCCGAGGGGCTGAGGCTGGCGCCGGAGGCGAGCCAGCCGTAGGCGCGCATGCCGCCGCCGGCGCTGCCGCCGCCGGGTTCGGCGCCGAGCGGATCCTTTTCGCCGCGCCGTGCCAGCGCCATGACCAGCGGGACGACGAACGGCGCGAGCAGCAGGTCGTAGATCGTGGCGGTGGCCAGCAGTCCGGTGAGGCCGACCTGCCGGGCCGCGGTGTCGCCGACCAGCGCGCCGACACCCGCGTACAACAGGGTGGAGCCGATCGCGGCGGAGGCGACGACGAGCATCGGGACGGTCGCCGAGCGGTGCTGTCCGGCCTCCGGCTTGGTCAGGCCCGCGGCGTAACCGATGAGGCAGAGCACCAGCGCGTAGCGCCCCACGGCGTGGTCGGCGGGCGGAGCGATGTCGGCCAGCAGTCCGGCGACGAAGCCGACGAGGGCGCCGGCGGTGTGGCCGTAGACGAGCGCGAGGCCCAGGACGGTCAGCAGCAGCAGGTCGGGGACGGCTCCGGGCAGTTGGAGCCGGGCCAGCACGGTGACCTGCACGATGAGGGCGACGACCACGAGAGCGGCCGTGAGAAGCATCCGGTTGACGTACAGCACTGCGGATCAGCTCCTGGGCGAGGGTTCGCCGCCGGGGGTGGCGGTCACGGTCTCCGTGGGTGCGGGCTTGGGCTTGGCGGGCTTCTTGGACCTGAGGACCTCGTCCCTGGGGTCCTCGCGCGGCGGTTCGACGACGATGCCGACCACGTCCAGCCGGGTGAAGCCGACGTAGGGCTTGACCTGGACCGTGCGGGTGAGGGTGCCCTTGTTCCGCTCGACCTTGGTGACCTCGCCGACGGGCACGCCGGGCACGAACGGCTTGTCGTTGCTGGAGCCGAAGGTGACCATCCGGTCGCCCTCGCCGACCTTGGCCTTGCCGTTGAGGAGCTGGACGCTGAGCGCGTTGCCGCCGCGCCCGGTGGCGAAGCCCAGCTCGTTGGTCTTCTCCATGCGGGTGCCGACGGTGAAGTCCGGGTCGTTGGCGAGCAGCACGGTGGAGGTGGAGGAGCCGACGGTGGTGACCCGGCCGACCAGTCCGTCGCCGTTGAGGACGGTCATGTCGCGGCGGATGCCGTCCTCGCGGCCGGCGTCCAGGGTGACCGTCCACGAGAAGCCCTGCGCCGCGCCGATCGCGATGACCTGTGCGCCCTTGACTCCGTAGCCGCCCGCGCCCGCGGTCTTGAGGAGCTTGTCGAGTTCCTTGGCGCGGGCGCGGTTGCGGTCCTTGGAGCCGAGTTGCTGCTTGAGCGCCGCGTTCTCCTGCTCCAGGCGGGTGATTCTGTCGTGGCGGTCACCCGAGTCGCGGACGGCGGCGATGGCGTTGCCGACGGGATCGACCGCGGAGGCCACCCCGTTCTCGACCGGGCCGAGCGCGGAGGCGGCCCCCTGCCGTACGCCGTCGAGCGGAGACTGCTCGCCCCCTCTGAGGTCCACCGTGATCAGTGCGAACGCGATGGCGATCAGCAGGACGAGCAGCAGCCGGCTTTCTCGTGTGTCCCTCACGTGCGGCGGCCGTGCCTTTCTGGTGAGGCAGCCCCGCCGGGGCGGGGTGCGTGACGGCGGCCGCCACTGGGCTTAACGACCCGCCGCTGAACGGTCGGTTATTGCGGTTGTCGCGAACAGGTGTGCCGGTGTTCGCCGGTCAGCGGCGCGGCTGGGAGTCGAGCACCTGCTGGAGCGCCTCGAACTCCTCGACGCACTTGCCCGAGCCCAGCGCCACCGAGTCCAGCGGGTCCTCGGCGATGTGGATGGGCATGCCCGTCTCCCGGCGGAGCCGCTCGTCCAGGCCGCGGAGCAGGGCGCCGCCGCCGGTGAGCACGATGCCGCGGTCCATCACGTCACCGGACAGCTCGGGCGGGCACTTGTCGAGCGTCGTCTTGACCGCGTCGACGATGGCGTTGACCGGCTCCTCGATGGCCTTGCGGACCTCCCCCGCGGAGATCACCACCGTCTTCGGCAACCCGCTGACCAGGTCACGGCCGCGGATCTCGGTGTGCTCGTCCTTCTCCAGGTCGTGCGCCGAACCGATGGTGATCTTGATGCTCTCGGCGGTGCGCTCGCCCAGCAGGAGGCTGTACTCCTTCTTGATGTGCTGGATGATCGCGTTGTCCAGCTCGTCACCCGCCACCCGGATGGACTGCGCGGTGACGATGCCGCCGAGCGAGATGACGGCCACCTCGGTGGTGCCGCCGCCGATGTCCACCACCATGTTGCCGGTGGCCTCGTGCACCGGCAGCCCCGAACCGATCGCCGCGGCCATCGGCTCCTCGATGATGTGCACCTGGCGGGCGCCGGCCTGGGTGGACGCCTCGATGACGGCACGGCGCTCGACACCGGTGATACCGGACGGCACGCACACCACCACCCGGGGCCTGGCGAGATAACGGCGCTTGTGAATTTTCAGAATGAAGTAGCGGAGCATCCGCTCGGTGATCTCGAAGTCGGCGATGACGCCGTCCTTCAGCGGCCGGACCGCGACGATGTTGCCAGGGGTGCGGCCGATCATCTTCTTCGCTTCGGCGCCGACCGCGAGGATTCCGCCCGTGTTCGTGTTGATCGCGACGACGGACGGCTCGTTGAGGACGATCCCGCGACCCCTGACGTACACCAGCGTGTTGGCGGTCCCGAGGTCGACAGCCATATCACGGCCGATGAACGACATGTTGGTTCCCATGGATGCGTCTGGCCTTCCAAGTGGGGCGATGTGGAGTGCGGCTACGGAAGGATGTGGGTACGCGCCGGGTGCGTGCTCAAAGCGCGAGGGTTCCATCGTAGACGCGCTTGCTCGAACACGTGGAGACGGTTCCTTTGCCATTGTCGGCGGAAGTGGGAACCGCGACCGTAATGGTGACGTCGTGTCGGGAGCGCTCCGGGCGCCTCTCGCGCCTGAATCGGCCCCCGTGTCGGTAAGCCGCCCGCCTCAGGCAAAACTCGGGAAAAAAATCTTCATCTCCCGCTCCGCGGACTCCTCGGAGTCCGAGGCGTGAATGAGGTTCTCCCGCACGATGGTGCCGAAGTCTCCGCGGACGGAGCCGGGAGCGGCGGCGATCGGGTCGGTGGGCCCAGCCAGAGCACGCACCCCCTCGATCACCCGTTCGCCCTCGACGACCATGACGACGGACGGGCCCGAGGCCATGAACTCCACCAGCGGCTCGTAGAACGGGCGCCCCTCGTGCTCGGCATAGTGCTGCTCCAGCGTGGCGCGGTCCAGGGTGCGCAGTTCGAGAGCCGCGAGGGACCAGTCCGCCTTGCGCTCGATACGGCCGATGATCTCGCCCGTCAAACCACGTCGGACGGCGTCGGGCTTGAGGATGACGAGGGTGCGCTGGGGCATGGTGCGGTGCTCCTTGGCTGGTCGTGCGACGGCTGGGCACACCTCCCGGCCGGAGTCCCCCGGCTGCCGCCGGGAGGTACCCCCAAAGGGGAGGGCAGGCTCCGCCAGGCCGGGCGCGGTGACGCGATGTGAAGCCCGGCGGTCAAAAGAGGCTACATGGGTGAGGGAGGACGCTCTCACGCAGCGTCCGGCTCGGGCGCGGCCTGGGCCGCGAACCGCGCCTTCGCCTCGTCGATCTTCTTGCCAAAGTGCATCGAAGCCCACCACAGCGCGGCGAAGCAGGCACCCAGGAAGAACATCACAGGAACGACGAAACCGCTCGCGATCAACGCGATCTGAAACACCCAGCCGAGCTGCACGCCACCCGGACGGGTGAGAAATCCGCACAGCAGCACGCACAGCACCATCGCGATACCGCTGACCGTCCAGACGGTGGAGACCGAAAGGTCACTCGTTCGCATCGCGACCAATCCGGCGAAACCGATGATGAAGAATTCGGCGATCAGCGTGGACGCACCCAGCATGCGCATCTAGCGCCTCCCTCGCAGCAGCAGCCGGGCCTCGCCGACCGTGATGACGGAGCCGGTGACCAACACCCCGGCCCCCGCGTACTCGCCCTCCTCCTCGGCGAGGGTCACCGCCTCCTCCAGCGCCAGATCCAGCCGCGGCTCGACCTGGACCCGCTCCTCGCCGAAGACCTCCACGGCGATCGCGGCCAGCTCGTCCACGTCCATCGCGCGGTGGCTGGAGTTGCGGGTGACGACGACCTCGGCGAACAGCGGCTCGAAGGCCTCCAGCACGCCGCGGACGTCCTTGCCCGCGCTCGGGGCGACGACGCCGACCAGCCGGCTGAAGTCGAAGGCCTCGCTGACGGCTTCCGCGGTGGCCTGCGCCCCGCCCGGGTTGTGCGCGGCGTCCAGCACCACCGAGGGGCTGGTGCGCACCACCTCAAGCCGGCCCGGCGACGAGACCGAGGCGAAGGCCTGGCGCACCACGTCGATGTCCAGGGCGCGGGCCTGCTGCCTGCCGATACCGAAGAAGGCCTCGACCGCGGCCAGGGCCACACTCGCGTTGTGCGCCATGTGGGCGCCGTGCAGCGGCAGGAAGACGTCCGGGTACTCGCCACCGAGACCGCGCAGGGTCAGCTGCTGGCCGCCGACCGCCACCTGCCGCTCGACGATGCCGAACTCCATGCCCTCGCGCGCGACGGTGGCGTCCACCTCGACGGCCTTCTTCAGCACGACGGAGGCCGCCTCCACCGGCTGCTGTGCCAGCACCACCGTGGCGTCGGGCTTGACGATGCCGGACTTCTCCACCGCGATCGCCTCGGGCGTGTCGCCGAGCCGGTCGGTGTGGTCCAGCGAGATCGGGGTGATCACCGCGACGCCCGCGTCGATGACGTTGGTGGCGTCCCACCTGCCGCCCATGCCCACCTCGACGACGGCGACGTCCACCGGCGCGTCGGCGAAGGCCGCGTACGCCATGC
Organism: Streptomyces tubbatahanensis; assembly: GCF_022699385.1. Classification (NCBI taxonomy): domain Bacteria; kingdom Bacillati; phylum Actinomycetota; class Actinomycetes; order Kitasatosporales; family Streptomycetaceae; genus Streptomyces; species Streptomyces tubbatahanensis. The sequence goes on from NZ_CP093846.1 coordinate 2,581,053, forward strand.
CGGTGAGCACCTCGAAGAAGGAGAGCCGGTAGTCCTGCTGCGCGTCGACCATCTCGACGTACGGCTCGATGTCGCGGTAGGTCTCGATGAAGCGCTCCGCGGAGACGGGGGCGCCGTCGATGCTGATGCGCTCGGTGACCGACTGCACGTGCGGGGAGCTGTAGCGTCCGGTGCGCAGTTCGAAGGCGGACAGCAGCGCCTCGACCATGCGGGCCGTGGTCGTCTTGCCGTTGGTGCCGGTGATGTGGATGGAGGGGTAGGAGCGCTGCGGGTCCCCCAGCACGTCCACCAGCGCGGCGATGCGCTGGACCGAGGGGTCCAGCTTCGTCTCGCCCCAGCGGGTGGCCAGCGCCTCCTCGACCTCGCGCAGCGCCCGGTCCACCTCGGGGTCCTCGGGCCTGCCGGGCACGACGTCCGGCTGCGGGGGCCCCGCCTGGGCCCGCAGGGTACGGCTGCCCGCCTCGATCACCGCGAGATCCGGGTCGCGGTCGGTCTCCTCGCCGACGATCTCCTCGAACGCGTCGGGCGACTCGTCGGGGTCGAGGGACTCCGCGGGCTCATAGAGGGACGGGTCGGGTTCGTGGGGCTGGGGCTCGTCGCTCACGCGGACCAGTCTACGTAAGGGTGGCGCGGCGGGCGCAGGCCGCCGGGTGACACCGGGGCGGCCCGCCCGTCAGTCGCGGCGGGCCGCGCGGTCGGCCTCGTCGGCCGCCCTCTGCAGAGCGTCGAGAACAGCCCGCGGGGACGGCCCCTTCGGGTCGACGGCCTTGCCGACGGAGCCCTGCACGCGGGTGCGCACGGTCGGCCAGGAGGTACGCCCCACCGGCTGGAACTCGGCGTCCGGCATCTGGTCGATGAACCGGCGCAGCGGCTTGCCCGAGGGATCCGCGCGCAGGGCGCGCGAGCCGGAGACGGTGACGGGGAGGGTGCCCTGGCCGCTGCCGTACTGGCGCACGGAGGTGACCTGGTAGAGGAAGTTGAGGAACGCCGCGCACTGCTCGCGGCGGCCGCCCGCCTTGAACGCCATCAGCCAGTCGGAGAGGCCGACGGGCGGGGCCGCGCCGCCGTCCTCCTTGGGGAAGGCGGCGTGCGCGTAAGGGAACTTGGCCTTCTGCGCGCTGCCGAGCAGCACCGGGTGCGCGTTGAGCATGCCTATCCGCCCCTTGAGGAAGCCCTCGTAGGCCTTCGTGCGGGTCAGCCTGTCCGGATGGGCGCCGGCCAGCCCTTCGGCGACCAGGCGCTCGCGCAGCCAGGTCAGCGCGTGGACGTTCTCCGCCTTGCCGAAGTCGTAGCCCGCGGTGCTGGAGTACCCGCCGTCGGCGGCCAGCATCCAGGCGAGCGCCTCGTCCTCGGCTGCCTCCGGGCCCAGCGCGAGTCCGTACGGGGTGGGCACGCCCGCCCGCTTGAGCGCCTGCGCCGCGGTGCGCAGCTCCTCCCAGCTGCGGGGCGGACCGCTGATGCCGGCCTTCTCGAAGAGGGCGGTGTTGTAGAAGAGGCGCGGGGTGCTGGCCAGAAACGGGATCCCGTACTGCGCGAAGTTCACCTCGCCCGCCTGTGCGAAGGAGGTGATGAAGTCGGCCTGGACCGGGATCTTGAAGACGTCGCTTGCGGGGAAGAGCCTGCCGTCCTCCGCGTAGCCGGCGAAGACGTTGCCCTGGGAGATGTCGGGCGGGTTGCCGTCCTCGACCCGCTTGGCCAGCTCCTTGTCGATGCGGGTGAAGGGGACGAGCTGCAGATCGACCTTGATGTCCGGGTGCTTCTTCTCGAACGCCTTGATGACGTCGCTCCACTGGTCGGTGATGCCCGAGCCGACGCTCTTCTCGTAGCTGGAGGCGAGCACCGTGAGCGTCTGCTCCCCGCCCTCACCTGAGCACCCGGTGAGCCCCAGGCCCGTGGCGGTCGCGAGAGAGGAGGCGCCGAGGAGGAACTGGCGTCGATGCACTGGTCTTGCCACCCATGGTCGTACGGTCGCTCGTCTCCCCCGCTCGCGCCCGTGCCCGCACCGGGCGCACCCGGGCCGGTTTCGGCCGCGGTGGCAGATTGTGCCATGCAGGCATAGTCTGCTGACATGCCGGTCGCCAGTAACCCGTCGAGTCCGCTCGCCGAGAGTCCGTCGAGCTCACTCACCGAGCGCCGCAAGGCCGAGACCCGCACGGAGCTCGCACGCACCGCCGCCGCGCTCTTCGTCGAACGCGGCGTGCGGGACACCCGGGCCGAGGACATCGCACGGGAAGCGGGCGTCGCACCGCGGACCTTCTACCGCTACTTCCCCACCAAGGAAGAGGCCGTCGCCCCGCTCTTCGCGGCCGGGGCCAGGCAGTGGGTGGACGCCACCCGGGCCGCCCCCGCGGACCTGACCCTCGCCCAGGCCCTCGTGCACGGCACCCGCGAAGCGCTCGCCACCGACGACGCCGCCAACGCCGCATCCCTGGAGTGGGTGCGCGCACTGCTGCGGCTGGCCGCGGCGAACCCCGCGCTGCGCTCGGTGTGGAACGACGCCTACCACGCGTCCGAAACCGACCTGGCGGCCGCGCTCGCCGAGCGCGCGGGCGACCCCCGGCGCGCCACCGCACTCCCCGTGCGGCTGGTGGCCGGCACAGCGGCGACGGCGGTCCGGGTGGCCGTCGAGACCTGGGCGGCCGGTGACGCACCGGCCGACGGACCCGAGGGCCCCGCGGCGCTCGCCGCGCGCTGCATCACATCCCTGAGCGAATCCCCCTGGAGCACCACATGACCGACCTGACCGGCAAGACCCTCCTGATCACCGGCGCCGCGCGCGGCATCGGCGCCGAGACGGCCCGGCAGGCCGTCGCCGCGGGCGCCAAGGTCGTACTCACCGACGTCCTGGAGGACGAGGGCAAGGCCACCGCCGCCGCGCTGGGCGACCACGCCCGCTTCGCCGCGCACGACGTCACCTCCGAGGAGGACTGGCAGCGCGTCGCCGGCCACGCCGTCTCCGAGTTCGGCGCCCTCGACGGCCTCGTCAACAACGCGGGCATCTCCACCGGCGCCCCGCTGGAGTCCGTCTCCACGGAGTTCTTCCGCAAGGTGCTCGACATCAACCTGACGGGCGTCTTCATCGGCATCAAGACCGCGATCCCCGCGATGCGGGCGGCAGGCGGCGGCTCCATCGTCAACATCTCCTCGGCGGCGGGGCTGATGGGCCTGGCCCTGACCGCCGGCTACGGCGCCTCCAAGTGGGGCGTCCGCGGCCTCACCAAGATCGGCGCCGTCGAGCTGGGCACCGACCGCATCAGGCTCAACTCCGTGCACCCCGGCATGACCTACACCCCGATGACCGCCGAGGTCGGCATCCAGCAGGGCGAGGGCAACTACCCCAACACCCCGATGGCCCGCGTCGGCGAGCCGGGTGAGATCGCCTCGGCGGTGTGCTTCCTGCTCTCGGACGCGGCGTCGTACATCACCGGCGCCGAACTCGCCGTCGACGGCGGCTGGACCACGGGACCGACCGTCAAGTACGTGATGGGGCAGTAGTTCTCCGGCCGTGTGCCAGTAGTTCTCCCACCGCCGCGGCGGAACACGAGAACGACGTGAGCGGCGGTGCCGAACCCGGCTCAGGCCGGTGCGGCACCGCCGCTCACGTCGCAGATGGTTCCCGCCGCTGGGGCACCTCCCGGCCGGAGGCTGGGGGAGGGAGAAACTAGGCGAGCCGCTCCAACTGCTGCGTCAGGCGGGCGATGTCGGCCTCAGCCGCTGCTCGCCGCCCCTTGATCTTCTCCACGACATGGCTCGGCGCCTTCGCCAGGAACGCCTCGTTGGTGAGCTTGGCCCCCGTCTGCGCCAGCTCCTTCTCGGCTGCGGCCAGGTCCTTCGTCAGCCGCTTGCGTTCGGCCTCCACGTCGATGACGCCGGACAGGTCGAGGCTGACGGTGGCGCCCGCGACCGGCAGCGAGGCCGTGGCCTGGAAGCCCTCGCCCGCCGGCTGGAGCCGCAGCAGCTGCCGGACGGCCTCCTCGTGGGCCACCAGCGGGGTGCCCGCCAGCGCGAGGTCGGCGGGGACCTTCTGGCCTGGCTGGAGGCCCTGGTCGGCGCGGAAGCGGCGGACCTCGGTCACCGCCTGCTGCACGGTGGCGATCTCCGCCTCGGCGGCCGCGTCGCGGAAGCGGGAGTCCGCAGGCCAGGCGGCCACGACGATGGACTCGCCGCCGGTCAGCGTCGTCCACAGCTCCTCGGTGACGAACGGGACGATCGGGTGCAGCAGCCGCAGCGTGACGTCCAGGACCTCGCCCAGGACGCGGCGGGAGACCTCCGCGGCCCGCCCGCCACGGGCGAAGGTGGTCTTGGACAGCTCGACGTACCAGTCGAAGACCTCGTCCCAGGCGAAGTGGCGCAGCGCGTCGGCCAGCTTGGCGAACTGGTAGTCCTCGTAGTAGCCGTCGACCTGGGCCAGGACGGTGTTCAGCCGGGAGAGGATCCAGCGGTCGGTGGCCGCCATCTCGCTCGCGTCCGGCAGCGCGCCCTCGACCGTGGCGCCGTTCATCAGCGCGAAACGGGTGGCGTTCCAGATCTTGTTGGCGAAGTTGCGGGACGCCTTGACCCAGTCCTCGCCGATGGGCACGTCGGTGCCGGGGTTGGCGCCCGAGGCGAGGGTGAAGCGCAGCGCGTCGGAGCCGTAGGCGTCCATCCAGTCCAGCGGGTCGACGACGTTGCCGAAGGACTTGGACATCTTCTTGCCGTGCTCGTCCCGCACGAGGCCGGTCAGCGCGATGGTGTGGAACGGCGGCTCGTCCATGACGTACGTGCCGAACATCATCATCCGGGCGACCCAGAAGAAGATGATGTCGTAGCCGGTGACCAGGACGTCGGTGGCGTAGAACTTCGCCAGGTCCGGCGTCTCGTCCGGCCAGCCCAGGGTCGAGAAGGGCCACAGGCCCGAGGAGAACCAGGTGTCCAGGACGTCCGGATCCTGGTGCCACCCCTCGCCGGCCGGGGGCTCCTCGTCCGGGCCGACGCAGACGACCTCGCCCCCGGGGCCGTACCAGACCGGGATGCGGTGGCCCCACCACAGCTGGCGGGAGATCGTCCAGTCGTGCATGTTGTCGACCCAGTCGAAGTAGCGGGACGCCATGTCGGCCGGGTGGATCGTCGTACGGCCGTCGCGGACGGCGTCGCCCGCCTTCTGCGCCAGCGGGGCGACCTTGACCCACCACTGCATCGACAGCCGCGGCTCGATCGTCGTCTTGCACCGCGAGCAGTGGCCGACGCTGTGCACGTAGGGGCGCTTCTCCTGAAGTACACGGCCCTGCTCGCGCAGCGCGGCGACGATCGCCGAACGCGCCTCGAAGCGGTCCAGGCCCTGGAAGGGGCCGTGCGCGGTGATCACGCCGCGCTCGTCCATGACCGTGAGCATCGGCAGGTCGTGGCGGCGGCCGATCTCGAAGTCGTTCGGGTCGTGGGCCGGGGTGACCTTGACCGCTCCCGTGCCGAACTCGGGGTCGACATGCGAGTCGGCGACGACGGGGATGGTGCGGTCGGTCAGCGGCAGCTTGATCTGCTTGCCGATCAGGTGCCGGTAGCGCTCGTCGTCCGGGTGGACGGCGATGGCCGTGTCCCCCAGCATCGTCTCGGCCCGGGTGGTGGCGACGACCACCGTCTCCGTGTCGTCGTCGATCTCGCCGTACGTGAGCCGGACCAGCTCGCCGTCGTCGTCCTGGTACTCCACCTCGATGTCGGAGATGGCCGTCAGACAGCGCGGGCACCAGTTGATGATCCGCTCGGCGCGGTAGATCAGCCCGTCGTCGTACATCTTCTTGAACACGGTCTGGACGGCGCGCGAGAGACCCTCGTCCATGGTGAAGCGCTCGCGGGACCAGTCGACACCGTCACCGAGGCGCCGCATCTGGCCGAGGATCCTGCCGCCGTACTCCTGCTTCCACTGCCAGACGCGGTCGACGAACGCCTCGCGGCCCAGGTCCTGACGGGACCTGCCCTCCTCGCCGAGCTGCTGCTCGACCTTGTTCTGGGTGGCGATGCCCGCGTGGTCCATGCCCGGCAGCCACAGCGCCTCGTAGCCCTGCATCCGCTTGCGGCGGGTGAGGGCGTCCATGAGGGTGTGCTGGAAAGCGTGCCCGAGGTGGAGAGATCCTGTGACGTTCGGGGGCGGGATGACGATGGTGTACGGCGGCTTCTCGCTCTTGGCGTCCGCCTCGAACCAGCCCGCCTCCACCCAGCGCTCGTACAGCTTCCCCTCTACCTCGGCCGGCGCGTACTGGGTCGGCAGATCTGCGGGGATGGCGCTGTGCGGCCCGTGCGCGTCCGGGCTCTGCTGAGTGTTGTCGGTCACGACCGCCAGTGTACGGGCGCGGATGTCCCGGTCTCGAATCGGTTTGAGGACCGGTGCAGCGCTCGGGGACGGCATCCGTCACTATGTGCGTCAGCGCATTCGACTACATGTTCACGGAGGGGAAGCGCCGCCATGAGTGACAACCAGCCCGGCCCGTACGGCGGCCAGCCAGGCCAGCCCGGACCCTACGGCCAGCAGCCGGGGCCGTATGGGCAGCAGCCCCAGCAGCCCGGCGGCCCGAACCCGTACGGCGGCGCCCCGGGGCAGCCCGGCTACGGCTATCCGCAACAGCCCGGCGCACCGCAGCAGCCGCCCGGCCCTCCGCCCCAGCAGGGCGGAGCACCGTACGGCTATCCGCAGCAGCAGCCCGGTATGCAGCAGCCCGGTATGCCGGGCCAGCCCGGCGGCCCCTACGGGCAGCCGGGGATGCCAGGGCAGCCGGGGATGCCGACACCGCCGCCGAGCGGCGGCGGCAAGGGCAAGACCATCGGCATCGTCGTCGCGGCCCTGGTCGTCGTCGGCGCGGTGATAGGCGGCGTCGTCCTCTTCACCGGGAAGGACGACGACAAGGGCGGCGGCAGCGGCGGAGGGGGCGGCTCCTCGGTCGCCGACGACGGCAAGAAGTACAAGCTCATCACGCCGGAGACGGTGGCGTCCGAGTACGACAAGAAGCCGGGCTCGGAGAACAACTCCTCCAGCGGGTTCAGCGAGTCCGACCGGGAGAAGTTCGAGCAGTTCGGCGTCAAGGACCCCAAGAGCGTCTCGGCGACCTACGAGAGCGGCGAGGGGATGAGCGCCAAGACCCTCAACTTCGGCGGGGTCTACGGCGAGATCGAGAACCCGGAGGCGGTCGTCAACGCCGCGCTGCTGATGGTGGCCAAGGAGGCGGAGAAGGACCCGAGCACCGGCGGTGGCGGCAAGGCCGAGCTGGACGGCAAGCCGCAGGAGGTCAACCCGTCGAGTCTGGGCGACGACGCGGTGATGAAGTGCCAGAAGGTGAAGTTCACCGCGCCTCCCGGTGACACCTCGGGCATCGACGGCTTCACCATGCCGTTCTGCATGTGGGGCGACCACAGCACCATCGGCTTCGTGGTGACCGCCTCCTCGGCCGACGTGCTCAGCGGCAAGGACACCCCCGTGTCCGAGGCCGGCGAGACGACGGCGAAGGTCCGCAAGGACGTGCGCGTACCGCTCAAGTGAGCCCGCACGCCTCGGGCGACGAGGGTGACGAAGGCGACGAAGGCGATACGGGGGACGAGAGGTGAGGACGGCGCCCGGCGGTCTCCGCCGGGCGCCGTCGCGTCACACACCGCGTGTCACACACCGCGCGTCACACCGCCTGTCACACCCCGCGCCCCGGGTCGCAACACCGCGCGCCTCGGCCCGCACACACCGCGCACCACGGGATATTGCGCGCAGAGCGGGGCAATGCGCTGCGCGAGTTTCACGATTGCGTCCCCGCCCGGCACCGATTCGGCGCCCGGTGCGGCGTTCTCGTCGTGCATCCGTCAAGATGAGCTGGCGCGATAAGCACATCAACGGAGGGGAAGCGCCGCCATGAGCCACAACCAGCCAGGCCCCTACGGCCAGCCGGGCCCTTACGGTCAGCAGCCGCCGCCCGGAGGGCCAGGCCCCTACGGCGGCGCTCCGGGCCAGCCGCAGCCCGGCTACGGCTACCCCCAGCAGGGCCAGCCGCAGCAGCCCGGTTACGGCTTCCCGCAGCAGGGCCAGCCGCAGGGCGGCGCACCGTACGGCCAGCCGGGGCAGCCGGGGATGCCGGGGCAGCCTCCGGGCATGCCGGGCCAGCCGGGCCCCTACGGACAGCCGGGGCAGCCCGGGATGCCAATGCCGCCGCAGGGCGGCGGCGGCAAGGGCAAGACCATCGGCATCGTCATCGGCGCGCTGGTGGTCGTGGGCGCCATCATCGGCGGACTGTTCGCCTTCGGCGTCCTGGGCGGCAGCGGCAACAGCGACGTCGCCGACGACGGGCCGCACAAACTGACCGTTCCCGACCAGGTCGGCGAGTACAAGACCAGCTCGTCGGCGGGCGGCAGCGGCGGCGGCCCCGTCGGCGCGACGGACTCGGCCAAGGCCGCCGAACTCGGCGTCGAGGACGCCAAGAAGGTGTCAGGCGGCTACACGACCGGGACCGGCACCAGCAGCAAGTCGATGAGCTTCAACGGCGTCTACGGCACGATCGACGACCCGGAGAAGACCATCGACGACGCCTTCTCCAAGGCCAACGAGAACTCGCAGGACACCGGCGACAACGTCGGCGAGTCCGAGAAGGTCGCCTGGGACGGCGAGGCCGAGTCCGTCGAGCCCGCGGGGCTGGACGGCGCGCTGATGAAGTGCCGGACCGCGAAGGTCACCGAGGGCAGCAGCAGCCTGTCCATGCCGATCTGCGTGTGGGCGGACCGCAGCACGATGGGCACCGTCGTCGGTGTCGACGTCGCCGCGGCCATGAAGGGAACCGGCGGCGTCTCCAAGGACGAGGTCGCCAAGTTCGCCGCCGAGCTGCGCACGAAGGCCCGCGTCAAGTCCTGAGCCGAGCCGGCAGCCGGCCGGACGTTTTCCATGCACGTCCAGGGGAGGGAGCCCACCGCATGACCCAGCCACCCGGCCCGAACCCACCGGGCGGACACGGGCAGCAGCCTCCGGGCCCTTACGGCGCCCCCGGCCCCTACGGACAGCCCCCGCAGGGCCCCGGTCCTTACGGAGCGCCGCCCCCGGCCGGTGGCCCCCACGGAGCGCCGGGGCCCTACGGCGGGCCCCCCGGCGCTCCCGGCCCTTACGGCGCCTGGCCGCCGCCTCCCGTGCCGCCGCCCCGCCGCGGCCTGGGCGGCGGGGCCATCACGGCCATCGTGCTCGGCAGCCTGGTGGCGGTCGGCGGGGCGCTGTTCGGCATCGGCGCGCTCGTGTCCGCGAGCAAGCCGCACGGCACCGAGAAGATCCGGTTCCCCGCCACCCTGGAGAGCGGCTCCTACAGTCGCGTGGACGACAACGCACAGGTGAGCGAGCAGGAGCGGCAGCTACAGGACGAGCTGCCGGCCGACGGCGTCGCCAAGGTCGCCACGTACTCCGCCGGTTCCGCGGGCAGCCCGACAGCGGGCGGGCTGGCCATCTCCGGTGCCTACGGGGACATCGACGCCTCGCCGTCCGAGATGCGCGACGACATGCTGGACGGGATGGGGCAGAGCCAGAACGGGCGGGTCGTCGGGGAGCGCAAGGAGTTCACCCGCGGCGGCGTGGAGATCTCCTGCCAGCTGACGAACCTCTCCCAGGGCGGCGTCAGCGTCTACGCGCCCGCCTGCGCGTGGGCGGACGAGTCCACGATGGCCGTCGTGCTGGAGGTCGACATCGCCAACACGAGTCCGGGCTCCATCGACCTGGAGAAGTTCGCCGGCCTCACGGTCCGCGTCAAGGACAAGGTGACGGTGCCCAGGTAAGGCGCCCGCCGGACGGCAACGGTGAGGGCCCGCACCCCGGCCGGGGTGCGGGCCCTCACCGTTGCCGTCCGGAGCGCGGGGCCGGGCCCAGTGGGCTCGCGGACGCGGGGCGGCGCCGTGGGCGCTCAGGCGCTCTTCTCGTGGCGCTGCTGCTCGCCGTTGCCGCGGGCGCGCGGGACCAGCGTCGGGTTGACGTTGGAGTGCACGACCTCCTCGGTGATCACGACGCGCTCCACGTCCTTGCGGGAGGGCACCTCGTACATCACCGACTGGAGGACCTCCTCCATGATGGCGCGCAGGCCGCGCGCCCCGGTACCGCGCAGGATGGCCTGGTCGGCGATGGCCTCCAGCGCGGGCCGGTCGAAGTCCAGCTCGACGCCGTCGAGTTCGAACAGCCGCTGGTACTGCTTGACCAGGGCGTTGCGGGGCTCCATCAGGATCTGCAGGAGCGCCTCGCGGTCGAGGTTGTGCACCGAGGTGATGACCGGGAGCCGCCCGATGAACTCGGGGATCATCCCGAACTTCACCAGGTCCTCCGGCATGACCTCCTCGAACTGGTTGCTGGCCTCGATCTCCCGCTTGGAGCGGATGTCGGCGCCGAATCCGATGCCCTTGGCACCGGCGCGGGACTCGATGATCTTTTCCAGCCCCGCGAAGGCACCGCCCACGATGAACAGCACGTTCGTCGTGTCGATCTGGATGAACTCCTGGTGCGGGTGCTTTCGGCCGCCCTGCGGCGGCACGGAGGCCGTGGTGCCCTCCAGGATCTTCAGCAGCGCCTGCTGCACGCCCTCGCCGCTGACGTCGCGGGTGATCGACGGGTTCTCACTCTTGCGGGCGACCTTGTCGATCTCGTCGATGTAGATGATCCCGGTCTCGGCCTTCTTGACGTCGTAGTCCGCCGCCTGAATGAGCTTCAGCAGGATGTTCTCGACGTCCTCACCGACGTAGCCCGCCTCGGTGAGCGCCGTGGCGTCGGCGATGGCGAAGGGCACGTTCAGCATCCTGGCCAGCGTCTGCGCCAGCAGCGTCTTGCCGGAGCCGGTGGGCCCGAGCAGCAGGATGTTGGACTTGGACAGCTCGATGCCGTCGTCCCGCCCGCTCCCGTTCTCGCCCGCCTGGACGCGCTTGTAGTGGTTGTAGACCGCGACCGAGAGCGCCTTCTTCGCGGCCTCCTGGCCGACGACGTAGCCCTCGAGGAACTCGTAGATCTCCCGGGGCTTGGGCAACTCGTCCCAGCGCACCTCGGAGGACTCGGCGAGCTCCTCCTCGATGATCTCGTTGCAGAGATCGATGCACTCGTCGCAGATGTACACACCTGGCCCCGCGATGAGCTTTTTCACCTGCTTCTGGCTCTTGCCGCAGAACGAGCACTTGAGCAGATCGCCGCCATCACCGATGCGTGCCACGAGGAGCTTCCCCTTCGCCTGGGATCCGTCAGGGATATACGGACCGAGGTACGTGCTGAGACGACGGTACCTTGCCCGGCCGCCGGAATGGGCCCCCCTTGGAACGACCTGGCCGACACTTCCCGTGCCGCGCCGTGTCGTTCCAAGGGGCTGTGGGCCGCCTGAACGGGCTGTCCGTCAGACTCCCACGGAGGACTTGCGGGTCGTGACGATCTGGTCGATCAGCCCGTACTCCAGGGTCTCCTCAGCGGTGAGGATCTTGTCCCGCTCGATGTCCGAGGAGATGACCTCGCGCTCCTTGGTGGAGTGCTTGGTGAGCATGTCCTCCAGCTGGTCGCGCATCCGCTGGATCTCGTTGGCCGCGATCTCCAGGTCGGAGACCTGGCCCCGGCCCGTCTCGCTGTAGGGCTGGTGGATGAGGATGCGGGCGTTCGGCAGCGCCATCCGCTTGCCGGGCGTGCCGGCGGCGAGCAGCACCGCGGCGGCGGAGGCCGCCTGGCCCATGCAGACGGTCTGGACGTCGGGCTTGACGAACTGCATCGTGTCGTAGATCGCCGTCAGCGCCGTGAAGCTGCCGCCCGGGGAGTTGATGTAGATCGAGATGTCGCGGTCGGGGTCCATCGACTCCAGGCACAGCAGCTGCGCCATGACGTCGTTGGCCGAGGCGTCGTCGATCTGCACCCCGAGGAAGATCACGCGCTCCTCGAAGAGCTTCGCGTAGGGGTCGTACTCCCGCACGCCCTGCGAGGTGCGCTCGACGAAGCGCGGGACGATGTAGCGGGACTCGGGCGCGATGCCGGTGAACTCGGCCCGCGGGCCCGGCTGAAGTGAGGTCATCGGGAGGTTCTCCTGGAGATGAACGGGTGGCTGCGGTCGGGGCGGGAGCCGTGCGGCGCGGGGCCGCACGAAGGCGTGCCGTGCGGCGCTGTGGCGGGCCTCACGCGCCCGTTCCGCCGCCGCCCGGGAGCTGCGCGGCGCTGCCGTAGACCTCGTCGATGAGACCGTACTGCTTGGCCTCCTCGGCGGTGAACCAGCGGTCACGGTCCGCGTCGCGGGTCCACTGCTCGACGGTCTGGCCGCTGTGCGCCGCAGACAGCTCCGCCAGCCGCTTCTTGGTGCGCAGCAGCTGCTCGGCGTGGATCTTGATGTCGGTGGCCGAGCCCGCCAGGCCCGCGGAGGGCTGGTGGATGAGGATGTCGGCGTTGGGCAGCGCGAACCGCTTGCCGGGCGTGCCGGCGGTCAGCAGGAACTGGCCCATCGACGCCGCGAGTCCCATGGCGATGGTGACGACATCGTTCTTGATGTACTGCATGGTGTCGTAGATCGCCATGCCCGCCTGGACGGAACCGCCCGGGCTGTTGATGTACAGGAAGATGTCCTTGTCCGGATCGGCGGCGAGGAGAAGGAGCTGGGCGGTGATCTTGTTGGCGATGTCGTCGTCCACCGGCTGGCCGAGGAAAATGATGCGCTCGTCGAGCAGCCGGTTGTAGACCTGGTCGCCGAGGCCGCCACCGTAGTTGGGCTCACCGGCGGCGGAAGGCTTCGGAAGCGTCACGTGTCCACCTGCTCGTGTCCGGACGGCCACGCGAAGCTGGCCGTCACTGGGGTCTTCGTCTACTGGGGACCCTAACGCGCCATCCGGCGGCAGCCATCCCGGTCAGAGCGCATTTCGCTGTGAGCGCAGGTTCCCCGACCGGCCGGGCCGACAGCCGAACGGGGGGCGCCAGGAGCGTGCTCTCGCGCGCCCTGGCGCCCCCCGTTCGTGGGTCCGTTCGGGGGCCCGGTCAGCCCTCGGTCTTCTCCGCGCCGGACTTCTCGTCACCCTCGGCGGCGGCCTCGGCCGTCTCGGCGGCGGCCTCGGTCCCGTCCTCGCCGTCCTCGCCGTCCTCGTCGCTCAGGTCGACGACCTCGCCGTTGGTGTCCTTGACGGTGACGGCCTCGACCACGGTCGCCAGGGCCTTGCCGCGGGCGACCTCACCGACGAGGACCGGCACCTGGCCGCCCTCGACGACGGCCTGCGCGAACTGGTCCGGGCTCATGCCCGAGGACTGGGCGCGGCGCATCAGGTGCTCGGTCAGCTCTTCCTGGCTGACGTTGAGCTTCTCCTTGCTGACCAGCTCGTCCAGGACGAACTGGGTGCGGATGCCCTTCTCCGCCTGCTCCTTGAGCTCGGCGTCGAACTCCTCCTCGGACTTGTCCTGCATCTTCAGGTACGAGCCCAGGTCGAGGCCGAGCTGGCCGAGCTGGTGGTTGACCAGGTTGTGCTTGCGGCTCTCGATCTCGTCGGCGAGCAGCTTCTCCGGGACCGGCACCTCGGTCAGCTCCAGAAGGGCGTCGAGCACCTTCTCCTGGGCCTGGGTGGCCTGCTCGTACTTCTTCTGGTCGGCCAGCCGCTTGCGGCTGTCCTCGCGCAGCTCCTCCAGCGTGTCGAACTCGCTGGCCATCTGCGCGAACTCGTCGTCCAGCTCGGGGAGTTCCCGCGCGGAGACGGACTCGACCGTGACGGAGACCTCGGCCTCCCGGCCGGCGCCCGAGCCGCCCTTGAGCTCGGAGGCGAAGGTGGCCGAACCGCCGGCCTCCAGCCCCGTGACGGCCTCGTCGATGCCGTCCAGCAGCTCGCCGGAGCCGATCGTGTAGTCCACGCCCTGGGCGACGCCGTCCTCCAGGACCTCGCCGTCGATCTTCGCCTCGAGGTCGACCTTGACCACGTCACCGTCGCCGGCGGCGCGCTCGACGACGGAGGTGGAGGCGAACCGCTCACGCAGCTGCTCGACGGCCTTGTCCACGTCCTCGTCGGAGACCTCGACGGCGTCCACCTCGGCCTCGATGCCGCTGTAGTCCGGAATCTCGATCTGAGGACGGACGTCCACCTCGGCGGTGAAGGCCAGCAGCTCGTTGTCCTTCAGCTCGGTGATGTCCACCTCGGGCTGGCCGAGCACGTTGAGCTCGCCCTCGTCGACGGCGGACTGGTAGAGCTTCGGGAGCGCGTCGTTGACGGCCTCTTCGAGGACGGCACCGCGGCCGAAGCGCTGGTCGATCAGGCGCGCGGGGATCTTGCCCTTGCGGAAGCCGGGAACGCTGACCTGCTGGTTGATCTTCTTGTACGCCGCGTCGAGGCTGTCCTTGAGCTCCTCGAAGGGCACCTCGACAGTGAGCCGAACCCGGGTCGGGTTCAGGGTCTCCACGGCGCTCTTCACGGTCGGTCTCCTTGGGGCTGGCATTGGGGGTCTTGCTGATTCTTGGGCTGCGCCCCGTATGCATGCAGACACGACACAGGCACGCGCGTCTTTCATAGTACGTGGTCGGGGTGGCCGGATTCGAACCGACGACCTTCCGCTCCCAAAGCGGACGCGCTACCAAGCTGCGCCACACCCCGTCGATGCGACACGTAGAGTACATGTCGTAGGATGCGGCTGTGCCGATCCGGCCTCTGCGGGCGTAGCTCAATGGTAGAGCCCTGGTCTTCCAAACCAGCTACGCGGGTTCGATTCCCGTCGCCCGCTCGCAACGAAGGCCCGGCCCCCTCGGTGGGGGCCGGGCCTTCGGCACGGAAAGAGCCTGCTCAGCGGCGCTGGGCGGCGCTGTGGGTACGCCCGGCCGCCCCGTGGGCGCGCCCGGCGGCGCCGTCGGCGCGCCGGGCGTGTGCGCCCTGTGTCCGCGCGCGGACACCCCGCGGCCGCCCGTGGCGTTCCAGGGGCGGCCGGGGTTCCGCGGGCGGCGGTACGGCTAGAAACTGATCTGGTTGATCGTGTCGGCGATCGAGTTCAGGAACCTGTTGATCGACGGCGCCATGCCCGTGGAGGCAAGGAAGAAGCCGAAGAGCATGGCGACGATGGCCGGCCCCGGCTTGATGGACTTGCTCCTGATCATTACCACCAGGATGACCGCCAACAGCACGACTACGGACAGCGAGATGGCCACAACTGCTCACACCCTCATGGTCGGAACCTCACCCGGCCTGGGGGCCTGCCACCGTGGCCACACCCCCGCGCACACGGCGCCCACCCATCGTGCCACCAACTCCGGTGACGCAGGGACCGGGTGACCGTCCGTCGGCCCCATCATCGGGTAAATCCTCACCGTTGGCAGGGGTACGTGCTCCCCGATGTTGACGGGGCGCGCCCGGGGAGGGGCAGCCGGGCCCGTAATTCAGCCACCGGTTTCGGCCTTTCGGCCTGATCAATGCACGGCGTCGCATATGTGCACGTGGTGCATTGCGGTCGGCACCGGGTGCCGTTTGTCGCCGGCCTGTGAATTGCTGGTGCAGGGCTGTGAATTGTGGGCTCGCTCACAGGGCTCTGCGGGACGCGACAGGGCCTCGCGCGGCACCGACGGGGGCGCGAACACGGGGCGCCGGCCCCGTGATCCCGGGCTCGAGGGGGGCAACGGGCGCCAAACCGAACATTCGCGCCATGATCCGTCAGCATCGTTCCGGTGCCGGGGGAATAGGACGCGGGGAGGCGGGAAGAAGAGCCGCGACGAGAATTTACGGTCCACAGGTTCGCGCGCTATGGTGCGGCAGATGTTGCACGCTGGTTATGAGCGGGCGCCGCTCCCCCCCGTCCGCCAGGAGTCACCCTCCGAGACGCCACCGGCGTCGCCGGAGGAGCCTGCGAAGCCGCAGTCCCCCAAGGCGCAGAAGAAACCAGCAGCCAAGCAGCGGGACCCGTTCTTCGACAACGCCAAGTACCTGACGATCGTTCTCGTCGGGATCGGCCACGCCTGGGACCCGCTGCGCGAGGACAGCCGTACGGCGGAAGCGCTGTACTTCGTCCTCTACACGTTCCACATGCCCGCTTTCATCATCATCTCCGGCTATCTGTCCAGGAGTTTCGAGGGCAAGCCGAAGCAGGTGCAGCGGCTGGTCACCGGGGTCGTGGTGCCCTACCTGGCGATTCAGTTCGCCTACACCTTCTTCATGCGCTGGGCCAACGACGACCCGGACCGGGAGTTCCACTTCCAGGAGCCCGGATTCGCACTGTGGTTCCTGTGCGCACTGTTCGTCTGGCGGCTGACGACCCCGCTGTGGAAGAGCCTGCGCTGGCCGATGCCGGTCGCGCTGGTGATCGGTGCCGCGGCCAGTGTGACGCCGTCGATCGGCGGCGACCTGAACCTGATGCGCATCGGGCAGTTTCTGCCCTTCTTCGTGCTCGGCCTGCAGTTGCAGCCCCGCCACTTCCAGCTGGTCAAGCGCAAGGAGGCGCGGTACATCGCCGTGCCGGTCACGCTGTGCGCCATGGTCTTCGCCTACTGGGCGGTTCCCAGGATGTCCAAGGCCTGGTTCCTGCACGACAAGGCTGCCGCTGACATGGGCGTGCCCTCCTGGGCGGGCGCGGTGATGTATCTCGCGCTGTTCGGCTGCGGCCTGGTGATGACGGCCTGCTTCCTGTCCTGGGTGCCGAGGCGGCACATGTGGTTCACCGTGCTGGGCGCGGGCACGCTCTACGCGTACCTGCTGCACATCTTCTTCATCCAGGGCTCGCGCCAGTTCGACTGGTACGAGATGGACTGGGTCGACCACCCGCTGAGCCGGGTCGCCATCACCGTGCTGGCCGCCGTGATGATGACGGTGCTGTGCACGCCGTGGGTGACGAGGCTCTTCAAGTTCGCCATCGAGCCGAAGATGGGCTGGTTCTTCAAGCGCGATCCGGGCGCCATGGCCCGTAAGAGGGAGTCCTCCTCCCCCGCCACGGGCTCCGCCCCCGGATCCGGTGAGGCCACACGGCGCCCGGTCTCCCATCGGAAGCGGTAAGCCCGCACCCGCTCGCGGCTCGGCCCCCTCTCCCTTGCACGGGAGCAGGGGGCCGGCTCGTGTGCGCGGGGCCCGGGCCCGTCAGTTCCGGGCGGCCGGGGCAGGCGCGGGCAGCACCGCACGCGCGGGCACCGTCGTGGAGGCGAAGGTGAGCACCGTCACGGTGGCCGCGATCGCCGCGTACAGGGCGGGGGGAACGTGCGGCGGCGCCTGGAAGAGCCCTTCGGTCATCGGGCGGAGGGTGAGCAGGGCGATCCCGGTGCCCAGGGCGAGGGCCGAGACGGTGATCAGCGCCGCCTCCCAGTGCACCATCCGCAGCACCTGGCCCCGGGTCGCGCCCAGCAGCCGCAGCGCGGCCATCTCGCGGCGCCGGCCGGCGACGGTCATCACCAGGGTGTTCGCCGCGGCCACGGCGGCGAAGCAGCCCAGGACGAGGGCCATGGTGAGGTTGCCCCACCTGTTAACGGCACGGTCGCGGTCCGCCGCCCTGGTCCAGGCCGAGGTGTCGAGGACCTCGCCCAGGGCGCTGAGGGCCTTGGTGACCCGCGCGGTGTCGGCGCCCGGCTCCTGGCGGACCAGTACTTCCGCGTCGTAGGGCGAGGCCAGGTGCCCCTCCAGCGTCGCGCGGTCCAGCACGATCGGGGAGAGTCCGGTGCCCCGGGTGTGGACGGCGACCACCTCGGGCCGCGCCTCGGTGCCGTCCGGCAGCCGCAGGCCGATCCGCTCACCGAGGCCCACGCGGGCGCCGCGGGCGACGAGGCGGTCGATGGCGACGGTGCCGTCCCGCAGGTCGTCGAGCGAGCCGTGGCTCACGCCCAGGTCCTCCACCGCGGACAGCCGGCCCCCGTGCTCGCTGACGCCCTGCGCGTCCGCCGTCTGCAGGAAGGTGCCGCCGGAGCGGATCTCCACCAGCACCGTCGTGCGCAGCACGCCCACCGCGGCGCTCACGCCGGGCGTGCGGGCCGCGCGCTCCGCCGCGGTGCGCGGCAGCCCCGCGCTCTCGTCACCACCTGAGCCGGTGACGATGTGATCGGCACGCAGCCCCGCCCGCTGCTGGAGGTCGGTCTGCCAATCCTCGCTGGTCTGGAGGAAGAGCAGCGTGCAGCCGAAGGACATGGCCAGGACGACGGGCGTGAGCGCCGAGGCCAGCCTGCGGGCGTTGGCCCAGGCGCCCGCGGCGGCCAGCGCGGAGGCGGCGGAGCCGGCGCGCAGCGGCAGCCCGAGCAGCCAGGAACAGGCCTTGGCGACGTACTGGCCGAGCAGGGCGACCGCCGTCATCAGCAGCAGCACCACGCCCAGCGCCAGGTTCGCCGCGTCCTCACCGCCCTCCCGGCCCGCCACCCGCACCATGGCCAGGCCGCCCGCCAGCGCGCCGAGCCCCAGGAGGGTGCGCACGACGCCGGGCCTGAACCGTTCGCGGGCCGCGTCACCGAGCGCCTCCTTCGGCCGCGTCCGCGCGGGGCGGCGTGCGGCGAGGTGGCCTGCCAGCAGCGCGGTGCCGACGGTGACGCCGACGGCGACGGCCACCGAGGTCGCCCCGAGGTGCAGGTGGACGCTCTTCGGTACGGCGTCGCGCTCGCGCAGCGCGCCGAACCACCAGCGGGCCAGCGCCGCTCCGGGCAGACAGCCCAGCACCCCGGCGAGCGGCGCGACCAACAGCGCCTCGGTGGCGACCGTGCGGCGTATCTGGCGTGGGGTGGCGCCGACGGCGCGCAACAGGGCGAACTCGCGGCGGCGCTGCGTGAGGGAGAGCGCGACGGTGCCCGAGGCGGTGAAGACGGCGGTCAGCGCGGCGAGGGCACCGAAGGAGACGCCGAGGGCCTCCAGCGCCTCCTTGCCGTACGCCACGTCCGCGCCCTCCGCGGCGCCTTTGGCCTGGCCGGTGCGGACGACGGGCCCCTCGCCGAGGGCGTGGCGCAGCCGGGAGGCCACCGCCTCGGTGTCGGCTCCCGGCGCGGTCAGGACGGCGAGGGCGTCGGCGCGAGAGGGGTGGCCGGCGAGCGCCCGTGCCCCGGCGTCGGAGAACCAGGCCGCCGTCCCCTCGTCCTCCCGTCCCGCTCGTGCGACGCCGGTCACGCGGAACGCGCGGTCTCCTTCCGCGGTGGTGAGCCGGAGGGTGTCGCCGGGGGCCAGGCCGCGGGCCGCCGCGGTGTCCGCGTCGAGGACCGCGTCGCGGTCGGTACGGGGCGGAGCGCCTGCGGTGAGTTCGGTTCCCGTGAAGGCGGCGGAGCCCCAGCCGTGGCCGGTGAGGGTTGCCGCGGGGTGGTGGGCGCCGACGGTGGCGGTCACGTCGGGGACGACGCGTGCCACGCCCGCCACGGCGCGCGCCGTGGCCGTGGCCTTCCCCACGGCGATCCTGGCGCGTTCGGGTACGGTCTCGCCGACGTCCTCACGGGCCTCGCCGCTGCCGGTGAACAGGTGCGCGCGCTGGTCGGCGGTCACCACGGCGGGCACGTCGGCGTAGCGGTGCGGCACCGCGCGGGCGCGCGCTCCCGTGTCCGCCAGGAAGGCGCAGGCCGAGATGATCATCGCGGTCATGGTGAGCGCGACGAACGTGCCGGCGAAGGCGACCGGATGGGCGCGGACCGCGGACCGCGCCAGCCCGTTGGGCAGCATCCTGACCGGCCAGGGCGCCCGTGGGCGCAGGGTGCCGTGCGGGCTCACGCGACGGCCTCGGGGCGCGGCTGCGGCCCGCACGGGTCCTGGCGGGCGGTGAGGGCGCTCATGCGCGCCGCGATCAGGCCGGCCGTGTGGGCGGTGTCCGTGCCCGCGCGGCAGGCCAGGGTGTCCACCAGGGTGCCGTCCGCCAGGAAGAGGACGCGGTCGGCGTGGGCCGCGGCGGCCGGATCGTGGGTGACCATGACGAGCGTCGCGCCGGTGCCCGCGGGGCCGACCGGTTCGGGCGGGGCGTCCACCGCGGCGCGCAGCAGGGCGAGGATCTCGCCCGCCGTACCGGTGTCCAGGGCGCCGGTCGGCTCGTCGGCGAAGATCACGTCGGGTGAGGTGACCAGCGCACGGGCGAGCGCCACTCTCTGCTGCTGCCCTCCGGAGAGCTGGTCGGGACGGCGGCGCGCGTACGCGCCGAGTCCGACCTGGGCCAGCACACGCGCCGACCGCCGTCGGTCGGGGCGGTGCCCGGCCAGCCGCAGCGGCAGCAGCACGTTCTGTTCGACGGTCAGGGACGGCAGCAGGTTGAACGCCTGGAAGACGAAGCCGAGCCGGGTGCGGCGCAGCGCGGTGAGCTTGTTCTCACCGAGCGAGGCCAGGTCGGTGCCGCCGAGGCGGACGGTGCCCGAGGTGGGCCGGTCGAGTCCGGCGGCGCACTGCAGCAGGGTGGACTTCCCCGAGCCCGAGGGGCCCATGACGGCCGTGAAGCTGCCGTACGGGAGCGTCAGGTCGATGCCGTCGAGGGCCCGCACCCCGCGCCCGTAGCGCCGGGTGACCCCGCGCAGTTCCACGGCGCCCCTCGCCCCTCCCGGTGCGAGGGGCGCCCCCTTCGGGTGCTCGCGCATGCCGCTCTCCGTCCCTGGTGATCCCGCGAGTTGGCCACCTCGAACGTATGGATTACGGGTGGGCCCTGGCCATCCCGCTTGCCCCAGAGCCGGGGTGGGGACAGCACCAGTACGGGACGTGGGGCAGGCCGGGTGCGGCCCTCAGTCCCGGCAGATCAGCAGCAGTGCGCGGTCGTCGTTGACGTCGCGGGCCACCGATTCGATCAGGTGCCAGGCGGCGCCGTGGAAGCTGGAGGAGACGTAGCGGTCGGCCTCGCCCGCGAGGCGGTCCATGCCCTCGGTGAGGTCGCGTTCCGCGGTCTCCACCAGCCCGTCGGTGAAGAGCATCAGCACGTCGCCGCGGCGCAGCGTGCCCTTGACGGGGTCGAACTCGGCGCCGTCGTAGACGCCCAGCAGCGGCCCCTCGGCGGCCTTCTCCTCCCACTTGCCGCAGCCGGCGTTGAGCTGCATGGCGGGAACGTGGCCCGCGGAGAGCAGCTCGTAGTCGCCGCTGTCGAGGTCGAGGACGAGGTGGACGGAGGTGGCGAACCCCTCGTCCCAGGACTGGCGCAGCAGATAGCCGTTGGCCGCGGGCAGGAAGGCGTGCGGCGGCAGCGAGCCGAGCAGCCCGCCGAAGGCACCGGACAGCAGCAGGGCGCGGGAGGCGGCGTCCATGCCCTTGCCCGAGACGTCGGTGAGGACGAGCTCCAGGGTGCGCCGCTTCGGCCCGGTCCTGGCGGCGACGACGAAGTCCCCGGAGAAGGACTGGCCGCCCGCGGGGCGCAGCGCCATCTCGTGGTGCCATCCGGCGGGCAGCTTGGGCAGCTCGCTCTGGACGCGGATGCGTTCACGCAGGTCGAAGAGCATGGTGCCGCCGCGTCTCCAGGGCACGCCGACGCGGCTGCGGAACTGGGCGATGAGCAGGCCGGAGAGTCCTGCGGCGGCGACCACCAGGATGGTGCCGGGGGTGACGCGTCCCGCGCCGTCGCTGAACTCCCAGGGCTCCAGCAGCAGTGACTCGGCCATCAGCGCGATCGCGGCCGCGGCGTAGAGCGCCAGCAGGCTGGCGGGCCGCAGCAGCAGCCCGCCGGCGATGAGGGGCAGCACCAGCGCCTCGGGCGCGCACCACAGCGGGGTGAGGACGGTGGCGCACGTCAACGCCGGGACGGTGAGCAGCAGTCCGGCCAGCGCGACCCAGTCGGAGGCACCGCCGCGGAAGTAGTCGACGGCGGACTTGCGCAGGTGGGTGCGGACCCGGTGCCAGGCCTTGAGTGCCTGGTGCGACCGGGTCGTCGCTGTGGAGGGTCCCGCGCGGCGCTGCGCCATGCTCACGGAGCCTAGCCACCCCTCTGGTTGCCCGTCGATTCCCGGCGTGGGCAGTGGGGGCGTGCGCCGCGCCCGCGGTCAAAATCGTTAGCCGGTGTTCGAATGGCCTGCTGTGATGGGCTGTATGACGACTGAGCCGCGTGTTCTCCAGCCCTCCGAATGGGGTGCCTGGTACGAGAGGGTGCTGAGTGCGTTCGCGGGCGAGGAGACGCCCGAGGAGCACGCTTTGTACCGCTCGCTGACCGAGATCGAGCGCTGCCTGGGGGTGTGGGACGAGGGGCGTCCTGTGGCCACGGCGGGGCTGCTGTCCTTCCGGATGGCCGTTCCCGGAGGCGCGGTGGTGCCCACCGCCGGGGTGACGATGGTGAGCGTGGCACCCACCCACCGCAGGCGCGGCATCCTGCGGTCCTTCATGCGCCGCCAGTTGGACGACATCCGGGCGGCGGGTGAGGAGCCGCTGGCCGTGCTGACGGCGTCGGAGGCGGCCATCTACGGGCGGTTCGGGTACGGCCTGGCGGCGGGCCGTATGGCGGCCAGGATCGACACCAGCAGGAGCACGCTGAGCCTTCCCGCGCCCCTGGCCGCCGAGGCGGACGGGCTTGAGCTGCGGGCCTCGGACACGGCCTCCGCACTGCTCGCGGAGTGCGAGGCGGTCTACGCGCGGGCCGTGCCCCTGCGCCCGGGAATGCTGGAGAGGCGCCCGGGATGGGAGCACGCGCCCCTGCTCGACCCAGAGCGCCGGCGCGGCGGCGCCTCACCGCTGCGCTGCGTGGTGGCTCTGCGCGACGGCACGCCCGTGGCGTTCGCCCGCTACGCGGTCAAGCTCGGCGCCTCCGCCTCGGGCGCGCCCGAGGGCGAGGTGCGGCTGCAGAACCTGGAGGCCGTGGACGCGGCCGGACACGCGGCGATGTGGCGTTTCCTGTGGTCCCTGGACCTGACGACGTCGATCGTCACGGACAACCGGCCGGTGGACGACCCGTGGCTGTACCTGGTGGACGACCCGCGCAGGTCCGTGAAACACCTCAACGACGACACGCTGTACGCGCGCCTCGTGGAGGTGGGCGACGCGCTGGCCGCCCGTTCCTACGGCGCTCCGCTGGACGTCGTCCTGGAGGTCGAGGACACCTTCTGCCCGTGGAACAGCGGACGGTGGCGGCTGTCGGGCGACGAGAAGGGCGCCGTGTGCCGGCCCACCCGCGACGCGGCCGATCTGTCGCTGTCCGTGCGGGAGCTGGGCCGCGCTTATCTGGGCGGCGTCTCCCTGGCCGCGCTGGGCAGCGCGGGTCTGGTGCGCGAGGTGCGGCCCGGGTCCGGCGCGCTGCGGGCGGCGGCCACCGCCTTCACCAGCGAGACGGCCCCCTGGCTGCCGCACGGCTTCTGACGAGGCGCGCGGGCCTGCGCGGGCGCGGGGGCCTGCGCAGGCGCGGGGGCCTGCGCGGGCGCGGGCACGGGCCCGGCGCCTCATGGATCCCGCGGGCGCTCCCGCTGGCAGTGCGGGCACCAGAAGAGGTTGCGAGCGGCCAGTTCGCCGGTGGCGACGGGGCTGCCGCACACCAGGCAGGGCTGCCCGGCGCGGCGGTAGACGTAGACCTCGCCGCCGTGGTCGTCCACGCGTGGCGGGCGTCCCATGGCCTCGGGGGTGTGCGCGTGTCTGACGGTGTCGATGCGGTTCTTGCGCACCCCGTCCGTCATCAGGGCGACCAGGTCCTCCCACAGGGCGTCCCACTCGGCGCGGGTCAGGTCGCGGCCGGCGCGGTAGGGGTCGATGCCGTGCCGGAAGAGGACCTCGGCGCGGTAGACGTTGCCGACACCGGCGACGATCTTCTGGTCCATGAGCAGCGCGGCGATGCTCGTGCGGCTGCGGGAGATCCGCGCCCAGGCGGCCTCGGGGTCGGAGGCGGCGCGCAGCGGGTCGGGCCCGAGCCGGTCGCTGACGGCGCTCTTCTCGGGTGCGGCCAGCAGCTCGCAGCGGGTGGGGCCGCGCAGGTCCGCGTAGTGCAGGGGCCCTGCGGGGCTCTCGCCGGGCCGGGTGGCGAGCCGCAGCCGTACCTGGCCGACGGGCTCGGGGGGTACCCCTTCGCCGAAGCGGAAGGTGCCGTACAGGCCCAGGTGTATGTGCACCCAGCCGACGGGCCCGAAGCCGAGGAAGAGGTGTTTGCCGTGCGCCTCGGTCGCCGTCAGCGCCGCGCCGTCGAGCAGCGCGGCTCCGTCGGCGAACTTGCCCTGGGGGCTGGACGCGTCCAGCGCGTGCCCGGCGAACCGGTCCGCGACGTCGCGGGCCAGCCGGTGGATGGTGTGTCCCTCGGGCACGGGCTCAGGGCTTGGAGGGCGCCTGCGGGTGGTGGGCGGGGACGGGCGGCAGCTCACCGGTGCGCTCGTAGTCGGCGAGCATGCCGATGCGGCGCCGGTGGCGCTCGCCCTGCGAGAAGGAGGTGTTCAGGAACGTCTCGACGAAGGAGACGGCCTCCTCGGTGGTGTGCATCCGGGCGCCGACGCTGACGAGGTTGGCGTCGTTGTGCTCGCGGGCGAGCGCGGCCGTCTCGGCGGACCAGGCCAGGGCGCAGCGCGCGCCGGGGACCTTGTTGGCGGCCATCTGCTCGCCGTTGCCGGAGCCGCCGATGACGACGCCGAGGGAGCCGCTGTCGGCGACCGTGCGTTCGGCGGCGCGGAGGCAGAACGGAGGGTAGTCGTCTTCGGCGTCGAAGAGGTGGGGCCCGCAGTCGACGGGCTCGTGGCCCGCGGACTCCAGCCACTCGACGAGGTGGTTCTTCAGTTCGTAACCGGCATGGTCGGAGCCGAGGTACACGCGCATACCGAGAGTGTGTCATCCCCGCGGCGCGTGGCCCCGCGCAGGGCCGGGAAGGCGGCACGGCATGTCACGCCGGTGACCGTACGCGGTGGCCGCGTCCCGGTACGTCGCCGTCCGCTGTTGCGCGGGCAACAATCCGGATTCGGCTCTTCCGTTGTGGGCAGCACGACCTCTTACATGTGAACGCTCGTTAAAGACGACCTCACGAGGAGCCGGCTGCCCCATGAGTTCCCAGCAGACCCCGCGTACGCCGGGGGAGCCGCCGCAGAAGCCGCCGCCCCGGTCCGCAGCGGCCCCCGCGGCCGCACAGGACGGCGACGGCCTCCAGGCAGGCCTCAAGAACCGCCATCTGTCCATGATCGCCATCGGCGGCGTCATCGGCGCCGGCCTGTTCGTCGGCTCCAAGGCCGGCATCGCCGACGCCGGACCCGGCATCCTGCTCTCCTACGCGCTGGCCGGGCTGCTGGTCGTCCTGGTGATGCGGATGCTGGGCGAGATGGCCGCCGCCGACCCGGCCTCCGGCTCGTTCTCCACCTACGCCGACCGGGCGCTGGGCCGCTGGGCCGGGTTCACCATCGGCTGGCTCTACTGGTTCTTCTGGGCCGTCGTGCTCGCCGTGGAGGCGACGGCCGCCGCCGACATCCTGGAGGGCTGGATACCCGCCGTCGACCAGTGGGTGTGGGCCCTGCTGGTGATGCTGGTGCTGACGGGCACCAACCTGATCTCCGTCGGCTCCTACGGCGAGTTCGAGTTCTGGTTCGCGGGCATCAAGGTCGTGGCGATCATCGCCTTCATCGTCATCGGCATGGTCGCCTTCGTGGGCCTGCCGCCCGCCGACAGCGCGGCCGGGCTCTCCCACCTGACCGGGCAGGGCGGGTTCCTGCCCAACGGTCCCGGCGCCATCCTCTCCGGGATGCTGCTGGTGGTCTTCTCCTTCATGGGCAGCGAGATCGTCACGCTGGCCGCCGCCGAGTCGCCCAACCCGGTCGCCGCCGTGCGCAAGGCCGTCAACAGCGTGATCTGGCGGATCGGCCTGTTCTACATCGGCTCGATGTTCGTGATCGTGGCGCTGCTGCCGTGGGACTCCAAGGCCATCGCCGCCGACGGCCCGTACGTGGCCGTGCTCGACGCGCTGGACATCCCCTACGCGGGCACCGTCATGGACGTCGTCGTGCTGACCGCCGTCCTCTCCTGCCTCAACTCCGGGCTCTACACCGCCTCGCGGATGGCGTTCTCGCTGGGTGAGCGCGGAGACGCCCCGGCCTCCTTCGGCCGCACCAACAAGCGGGGCGTGCCGACCGCCGCGATCCTGGCGTCGGTGGCCTTCGGGTTCGTCGCGGTCTTCTTCAACTACATCGCCAAGGACACCGTCTTCGAGTTCCTGCTCAACTCCTCGGGCGCCGTCGCGCTGTTCGTGTGGCTGGTCATCTGCGCCTCGCAGCTGCGGATGCGGCGCCGCATCGAACGGGAGGCGCCCGAGCGGCTGACGGTGCGGATGTGGCTGTACCCGTACCTGACGTGGGCGACCATCGGCCTGATCGTCTTCGTGATCGGCTACATGTTCACCGACGACGACGGCCGCACCCAGATGATCCTCTCGCTGGCCGTGGCGGCGGGCGTGCTGATCACCTCGCTGGTCAAGGACCGCCTCGGGCGCGGGAAGGCGCGGGCCGGGGAACCGCTGGGCGAGGCGGCCCAGGCGCCGCCGCGCTCCCCCGCCGACGCGGGCTGAGCAGCGTGCGCCCCTCCGGGGACGCGGGAGGGCCCGGCGCCTGTACGGCGCCGGGCCCTCGATGCGCGGAGCGCTGCGCGCGGCAAGCGCGGTGCGCGGCAAGCGCGGTGCCCGGTGCGCGTGCGTGCGCGGTGCCCGGTGCGCGTGCGTGCGCGGTGCCCGGTGCGCGTGCGTGCGCGGTGCCCGGTGCGCGTGCGTGCGCGGTGCCCGGCGCGTGCCCGGGCGCGGCGCGCGGCGAGCCCGGTGCGCGGCAAGCGCGGTGCCCGGTGCGCGGTGCCCGGTGCGCGGCGAGCGCGGTGCGCGGCGAGCCCGGCGCGCGGTGCGCGTGCGTGCGCGGTGCGCGTGCGCGCGGCGCGTGGCGTGCGAGTCGGCTCAGCCCTTGCGGCCCGCGAGCTTCCAGGCGGCGGGCAGGGCGCCCATCGCCAGCGCCGCCTTGAGGGCGTCGCCGACCAGGAAGGGCACCAGGCCCGCGGCGACCGCCTCGCCGAGCGACATGCCGGTCGACAGCGCCAGGTAGGGAACGCCGACGGCGTAGATCAGCGCCATGCCGACCGCCATCGTGCCCGCCGTACGCAGCGCGCCCCGGTCGCCGCCGCGGCGGGCCAGCGTGCCCACGGCGACGGAGGCCAGCAGCATGCCCATGACGTACCCCAGCGTGGGCAGCCCCGCACCGGAGGAGGCCTCGGCGAACCACGGCATCCCGGCCACGCCCGCCACCGCGTACAGCGCCAGCGCGAGGAAGCCGCGCCCGGCGCCCAGCCCGGCGCCGACCAGCAGCGCGGCGAAGGTCTGTCCGGTCACCGGCACGGGCGAGCCCGGGACCGGCAGCGCTATCTGCGCGGCGATCCCGGTCAGCGCGGCGCCGCCGACGACCAGCGCGGCGTCCCGCACGCGGGCGCGGGCGGCGCTGGAGGCGGGCAGCAGATCCGCGAGCACGGCTCCGGGGCGCGGGGTGGCTGCGGCGGAAGTGAGGGCACTCATCTGGCATCTCCGTCTCGTCGGTCTCGTGGCCCCATGACGCTAGCCGAAACCGTCCGATGGCCGTGCGTGAACGGACCGTGAGCTTGGCGACAGTGCCCGGGGCGGGGGCGGGGGCGGCGACAGTGCCCAGGCCGGGTGCGGACCGTGAGCTTGGCGACAGTGTCCGGGCGCGCGTGGACGGGGTGAACCGCGCGACAGCCCGACGCGGGTGGGCGGTTCACCCCGTATTCACCCGCGACGCGGCCTGTCCGTATCGCGGGATGGGCTGCACGATTATTGATGTGCCGGGGCTGCCTCCCGAACACTGTGGGGGCACCACGCACCACGCTTCGCTCTGTCCCCGTTCACCCCTCACACCCAGGAACGGCCCCCCTATGACGCGCACCGAGACGTCCGACGCGCCGCACCCGCCCGGCGAGCCCGCCAAGCCCTCGGGGCCGGACGGCGGCGCGTCCGACGGGCGCTCCCTCTCCCACGGTCTCAAGCAGCGCCACCTGTCGATGATCGCCCTCGGCGGTGTCATCGGCGCGGGCCTGTTCGTCGGCTCCGGCGCGGGCATCGCCGCGGCGGGCCCCTCGATCGTCCTCGCCTACGCCGCCTCCGGGGCGCTGGTGATGCTGGTGATGCGGATGCTCGGCGAGATGTCGGCGGCCCGCCCGGCCTCCGGCTCCTTCTCCGTCCACGCCGAGCGTGCCCTGGGACCTTGGGCGGGTTTCGCCAGCGGGTGGATCTACTGGACGCTGCTGTGCGTCGCCATCGCGACCGAGGCCACGGCCGCCGCCAAGATCATGACGGGTTGGCTGCCGGGGACCGAGCAGTGGATGTGGGTCGCGCTGTTCATGATCCTGTTCTGCGCCAGCAACCTGGCCGCGGTCCGCAACTTCGGTGAGTACGAGTTCTGGTTCGCCACCTTGAAGGTGCTCGCGATCAGCGCGTTCCTGGTGCTGGGGATCCTGGCCATAGCCGGGCTGCTGCCCGGCACCGACGCGCCGGGCAGCAGCCATCTGACCGGCGACGGCGGCTTCTTCCCCACCGGCACCGACGGGCTGATCGTCGGCCTGCTCGCCTCCGTCTTCGCGTTCGGCGGCCTGGAGACGGTGACGATCGCGGCGGCCGAGTCGGAGAAGCCGGTCTCCGGCGTCGCCACCGCGGTGCGCACCGCGGTGTGGCGGATCGCGCTGTTCTACGTGGGTTCCATGCTGGTGATCGTCACCCTGATGCCGTGGAGCGACGAGTCGGTCAAGTCGGGCCCCTACGCCGCCGTGCTGGACTACGTCGGCATCCCCGCGGCCGCGCAGGTGATGAACGTGGTGGTGCTCATCGCGCTGCTCTCGGCGATGAACGCCAACATCTACGGCGCCTCGCGCATGTCGTACTCGCTGGTGGAGCGGGGTGAGGGCCCGGCCTTCCTGAACCGGCTGAGCCCGCAGGGCGTGCCGCGCTACGCGGTGATCGCCTCGTCCTTCTTCGGCTTCGTCGCGGTCCTGTTGAACATCTTCTGGGAGAAGACGGTCTTCACCTGGCTGCTGAACATGGTCGGCGCGGCCACGCTGGTCGTGTGGGGCTTCATCGCCGTCGCACAGCTGGTCACCCGCTACCGGCTGGAGCGGGAGGCGCCCGAGAAGCTGGTGGTGCGGATGTGGCTCTTCCCTGGCCTGACGATCGTGGCGGTGCTGGCGATCCTCGCCGTCCTGCTGCTGATGCTGCGCGAGGGCGACACCCGCACCCAGCTCGCCTTCACGGCAGGCCTGACGGTGGTACTGGCCGCCGTCGGCTACGTGCGGCAGCGCACCCGCCCGCGCCCCGCGGTGACCGAGGACGCCTGACGGCGCCTCGGCCGCGAACCCGGCACGGGCCGAAAGAAAGGACCGGGAGGGCCGGTAGGGCCTAGGTCTCCGGTCCCCATGCCAGGAGCGGAGCGCCCCTCGGATCGAGGGGCGCTCCGCTCTTTCGCGTGCTCTTGCTGCTAACTTCTTGTTGCAAGTAATGTGCATTAGCGAGCGAAGGGCGAGAGGGCATGTCGACATACACCTTGCCGGAGCTGCCGTACGACTACTCCGCGCTGGAGCCGGTCATCAGCGGCGAGATCATCGAGCTGCACCACGACAAGCACCACGCCGGGTACGTGAAGGGGGCCAACGACACCCTCGAACAGCTCGCCGAGGCCCGCGACAAGGACGCGTGGGGGTCCATCAACGGCCTGGAGAAGAACCTCGCCTTCCACCTGTCCGGGCACATCCTGCACACCATCTACTGGCGCAACATGACCGGTGACGGCGGCGGCGAGCCCCTGGAGAAGGACGGCACCGGCGAGCTGGCGGACGCCATCGCCGAGTCCTTCGGCAGCTTCGCCAAGTTCAAGGCCCAGCTGTCCAAGGCCGCGGCCACCACCCAGGGCTCGGGATGGGGCGTGCTGGCCTACGAGCCGGTCACGGGCCGGCTGATCGTCGAGCAGGTCTACGACCACCAGGGCAACGTCGGGCAGGGCTCCGTGCCGATCCTGGTCTTCGACGCCTGGGAGCACGCCTTCTACCTGCAGTACCGCAACCAGAAGGTCGACTTCGTCGAGGCCATGTGGCGCGTCGTCAACTGGCGCGACGTCTCGGCCCGCTACACGGCCGCCAAGGAGCGCGCCAACAACCTCCTGCTGGCTCCGTAACCCGGCGGCGCGGCAGCCCGGCTTCCGTCCTCGTGATCGTCTTCTCAACCTTCGCGGCGGGCGGGAGAAGAAAAGGGAGCGGCCCCCTGTGCGGACGTGACGCACAGGGGGCCGCTCGCCGCCCCCGGGCAGAGTCGAAGAGCGGCTCAGTCGAAGATCGGCTCCACGTCCCTGGTGCGCTTGATCTCGAAGAAGCCGGGGGTCGAGGCCACCATCAGGGTGCCGTCCCACAGCCTGGCCGCCGCCTCGCCCTTGGGCGCCGGAGTGACCACAGGACCGAAGAAGGCGACCTGCTTGCCCGCCGCGTCCGGGACGGCGATGACCGGCGTGCCGACCTCCTGACCCACCAGGGAGATGCCCTCCTCGTGCGAGGCGCGCAGGGCGGCGTCGTAGGTGTCGGTGTCGGCGGCGTCCGCCAGCGCGGTGGGCAGCCCCACCTCCTCCAGCGCCTCGATCAGCACCTCGCGGCCCAGCTCACGTCCGCCCGGGTGCACCCGGGTGCCGATCGCGGTGTAGAGCGGGCCGAGCACCTCGCTGCCGTGCTCCTGCTCGGCGGCGATGCAGACGCGGACCGGGCCCCAGCCGCGCGCCATCAGCTCGCGGTAGCGCTCGGGCAGGTCGTCGACCCGCTTCTCGTTGAGGACCGACAGGCTCATCACGTGCCAGCGGACCGAAACCGGCCGCACCTTCTCCACCTCCAGCATCCAGCGGGAGGTCATCCACGCCCAGGGGCACAGGGGGTCGAACCAGAAATCGGCGGGTGTCGCCTCGGGCGTCTCGGACATGCGCTCTCCTTGGCAGTGGGGCGGATCGTCTCGGACGCCGACAACGTCGGCGGCACCGACCGCATTCCCGGGTACGGAGGCTCAGCGGCACGTGCGATGCTGAGCGGGTTGTTCACCATACGAGACGTGGACGGACCCAGACCCTGAAGCGAGAGGGAGCGTGGCAGTGCCCGGAGAGAACCTGACCCGCACCGAGGCCCGGCAGCGCGCCGCACTGCTGAGCGTGAGCGGGTACGACGTGGCGCTGGATCTGCGCTCGGCCGTCGAAGCACCACCGGCCGAGGGGCCGCGCACCTTCAGGTCGACGACGACCATCCGCTTCACGTGCGCCGAGGAGGGCGCCACCACCTTCGCCGACCTGGTGGCACCGCACGTCCACTCCGTCACCCTCAACGGCGCCTCGCTGCCCGTCGACGAGGTCTTCGACGGCACCCGCGTCACCCTGCCGGGGCTGCGCGCCGACGGTGAGAACGTGGTGACGATCGACGCGCGGTGCGCCTACAGCCGCACCGGCGAGGGCCTGCACCACTTCCTCGACCCGCAGGACGGCGAGGTCTACCTCTACACCCAGTACGAGCCGGCCGACGCGCGCCGCGTCTTCGCGAACTTCGAACAGCCGGACCTCAAGGCGCCCTTCGACTTCTCCGTCACCGCGCCGGCCGGCTGGACGGTGCTGAGCAACGGCGCCCAGGAGGGCGAGCCCCGTCCGGTCGACGGCGGCAGCGCGGCGGTGTGGCGCTTCGCCCGCACCCAGCCCATCTCCACCTACATCACCGCCGTCGTCGCCGGTCCCTACCACTACGTGACCGACACCTACCGGCGCACCTTCGCCCAGGGCACCTCGCAAAACGAAGGCTCCCAGGCAGGCGGCGAGCTGGAGATCCCGCTCGGCGCGCTGTGCCGCAAGGCGCTGGCCCCGCACTTCGACGCCGAGGACATCTTCACCGTCACCAAGCAGGGCCTGGACTTCTTCCACGACCACTTCGGCTACCCGTACCCGTTCGGGAAGTACGACCAGGCGTTCGTGCCCGAGTACAACATCGGCGCCATGGAGAACCCCGGATGCGTCACCTTCCGCGAGGAGTTCGTCTTCCGCGGCAAGGTCACCGAGGCCTCCTACGAGGGCCGCGCCAACGTCATCCTGCACGAGATGGCGCACATGTGGTTCGGCGACCTGGTCACCATGGAGTGGTGGGACGACCTGTGGCTCAAGGAGTCCTTCGCCGACTTCATGGGCGCCTTCTCCCTCGTGGAGGCCACCCGTTTCACCGGCGGCTGGATCACCTTCGCCAACCGCCGCAAGTCCTGGGCCTACCGCGCCGACCAGCTCCCCTCCACCCACCCCGTCACCGCCGACATCCGGGACCTCCAGGACGCCAAGCTCAACTTCGACGGCATCACCTACGCCAAGGGCGCCTCGGTCCTCAAACAGCTGGTCGCCTACGTCGGCAAGGACGCCTTCCTGGAGGGCGCCCGCCGCTACTTCCAGCGCCACCAGTGGGGCAACACCCGCCTGGAGCACCTGCTCGCCGTGCTGGAGGAGACCTCGGGGCGCGACATGGGCGAGTGGTCCAAGGCGTGGCTGCAGACCGCCGGGGTCAACACCCTCACCCCGCAGCTCACCTACGACGCGGACGGGCGCGTCACCGAACTCGCCGTCCTCCAGGAGGCCCCCGACGCGCACCCGGTGCTGCGCCCGCACCGCGTCGCCGTGGGCCTCTACCGCCGCGACGCGGCCGCCGGCGCGCTGGAGCGGTACGCGCGCGCCGAGGTGGACGTCACCGGAGCGCGCACCGCCGTCCCCGAGCTGACCGGCGCCGACCGCCCCGACCTGGTCCTCGTCAACGACGCCGACCTCACGTACTGCAAGGTCCGCTTCGACGACGCCTCCCTGGCCACCCTCCGCGACCACCTCGGCGAACTCACCGACCCCCTCGCCCGTGCCCTGTGCTGGTCGGCGCTGTGGAACCTCACCCGCGACGGTCTGATGCCCGCCAGGGACTTCCTGGCACTGGTGCTCAGGTTCGCCGGCGACGAGAGTGAGATCGGCGTCCTGCAGATGCTGCACGGCCAGGCCAAACTCGCCCTCGACCGCTACACCGCGCCCGCCCGGCGCGCCGAGGGCGCACGGCTGCTGTCCGAGGGCGCCGTCACCGGGCTGCGCAACGCCGAGCCCGGCAGCGGCCACCAGCTGGCCTGGGCGCGCTTCCTGGCCGCCGTCGCCAGTGGGGAGACGGAGCTGCGCCTGCTGCAGGGCCTGCTGGCCGGCACGGCGCGCGTCGACGGGCTCGGGGTGGACCAGGAACTGCGCTGGACGTTCCTGGGCACGCTCGCCGCCGAGGGGATCGCCGACGAGGCCGCGATCGGCGCGGAGCTGGCCCGGGACGACACCGCGTCGGGCAAGCGGCACCAGGTGCGGTGCCTGGCGGCCCGGCCGTCCGCCGCGGTCAAGGCCCAGGCGTGGGCCGAAGTCGTGGAGTCCGACACGCTGTCCAACGCGCTCGTCGAGGCGACCATCGCCGGATTCGACCAGAGCGGCCAGGCTGAGCTGACCGCGCCCTACGCCGAGCGGTACTTCGAGGTGCTGGAGTCCGTGTGGGCCTCGCGCTCCATCGAGATCGCGATGGCCATCGTGCGGGGGCTGTTCCCCGCGGCGCAGGGCGACCAGGCGACGCTGGACGCCGCCGACGCCTGGCTCGGCGCCCACGCGGAGGCGGCGCCGGCCCTCAGGCGGCTCGTCGCGGAGTCCCGCGACGACCTGGCCCGCGCCCTGCGGGCCCAGCAGGCGGACGCCTCGGCCGGGGGCGCGTGAGGGAGGCCCTGCCCCGCCCGTTCACCGTTTCCGTGGGGGGGCTCCGCCCCCCGGAATCGCTTCGCTCGTCCTCAGTCGCCGGACAGGCTGAAATCAGCCTGTCCGGCGATTGAGGACCGGGGGGCTGAGGGAGGCGGCCCCAGGAAACGGTGAACGGGTGGGGCCGGGGCATCGTTCCGGGTGGTCAGCCAGCGGGCGTAGGCGGGGCTCGACCTGGCGACCGCCTCGTAGGAGGCCCGCAGGTCGGCGAAGACGGCGTCGCCCTCCTCACCGAGCCCGGTACCGCAGCGGAAGCCCACCACCAGCCGGACCCCGAGCGGATCGCCCTCCAGGGGGACGATGGACATGCCGGGCCGCGGCTGGGCGGTGGGCTGGCAGGGGGTGACGACCTCGCCCGCCGCCACCAGGTCGCCGGCGGACAGGTAGTCGCCGTAGACGATGCGCGGGTCGACGCCCGCGTCCGTGAACACGCGGCGCAGCCCGTCCCAGTCGCCGTCGACGGACGGGTCGACCATCCACTTCTGGTCGGCCAGTTCGGCGAGGGCGACGGCCCGTCCGGCGCGGGCGGCCGCGTGGGTCTCGGGGACGGCCACGAACTGGGGTTCGCGGCGCACCAGGACGCGGAGTTCGACGCCGTCGGGCACGCGCAGCGGCGAGCCCTCCACCTCGTGCACGAAGGCGGCGTCGAGCTGGTTCCCCGCGACCATGCGCAGCAGGGTGTTGGCGGAGACGTCGGTCTGGAAGGTGATGTCGCGCTCGGGCAGCCTGCCGTTGAGGCGCCGCAGCCAGCCGGGGACGGCCCTGCTGCCGGTGCTGCCGAGCCGCAGCCGCGTGCCCGGGCCGCCGGGGCCGAGCCCCGCGGCGTCCTTGGCCTCGCGGACCAGTTCGGTCATCTGCGCGACGATCGGCCGGGCGCGGGTGAGGACGGTGCGGCCGAGCGGGGTGGGTTTGCTGCCGGTGCGCTGCCGGGTGAAGAGCTGGCCGCCGACGGCCTGCTCGATGCGGCGCAGCTGAGTCGTCAGCGACGGCTGTGTCATGCCGAGTTGGCGGGCCGCCTTGTGCACGCTGCCGGTGTCGGCTATCGCGCACAGTGCACGAAGATGCCTCACTTCGAGCTCCACGCCTGGGAGCATAGCGGCGGTGTCAGTGGTCGTACCAGACGGCGACGGGGCCGCGAAGCGGCGGCGACGGCGCGGTGAACGGGGCCGCCCGCCGGCCGGGTGCACTCAGGGAGGACGGGGAGCACGGGGTGATAACCCCGTCCTATCGCCACCTGGCATCATTCCGGAACGCCGTCCGCTCGAACAGACTCTGCCGCAGCGAGCATCCGTCCCAAGGAATCCGCCCCAAGGGACCGGCGGCGCCCCCACGCCTTTTCGCAGCGGCGCCGGTCCCTCGGAACTCGAGGAGACCCCCCATGAGATACCGCACTTCTGTTCTGTCCGCGGCGATCGGCCTCGGCACGACCGTCGCCCTCGGTCTCGGTGCCGTCCCCGCCACCGCCTCCGACGCCGGTACCGCCGACTCCCACGCCCCCGTCGCCGCCACCTCGCACACCGACGCGGGCAGCACGCAGGGCTACACCGGGGAGAGCGACCGCCAGAACCAGGAGTTCTTCAAGTTCATCGTCAAGGAAGCGCTCAAGCAGCAGGGTGAGAAGCCCGGCTTCCAGCAGGTCACCGTCAAGTACGACGCGAGCGGGGCACCCAGCTTCCGCAGCCAGATAGCCAACAGCGCCGCCGTGTGGAACTCCGCCGTCCAGAACGTGCAGCTGGCCGAGGGCAGCGGCGCCACCTTCGACTACCGCGAGGGCAACGACTCGCGCGGCAGCTACGCCTACACCGACGGGCACGGCAGCGGCTACGTCTTCCTCGACTACGCGCAGAACCAGCAGTACGACTCCAACCGCGTCGTCGCGCACGAGACCGGGCACGTGCTCGGCCTGCCGGACAACTACTCGGGCCCCTGCAGCGAACTGATGTCCGGTGGCGGCCCGGGCCCGTCCTGCACCAACGACCAGCCCAACGCGACCGAGCGCTCCCAGGTCGAGCAGCTGTGGGCCAACGGTGTCGCCGAGGTGATGTTCGAGAAGGCGGCCCTGCTCAGGTGATCCCTCCGGGCGTCTGACCTCCCCAGCACGCCCCGCACTTCCCGGCACCGTTCCGTCTCCCGGCGTCCGGCCCCTTCGCGGCGCCGGGACGGCGGCCGGGCGCCGGCAGCTCCACCGGGGCTCCGCCCACCGGCTCAGAGGGCCGCTCTCCTGCCACCCCCCACCGGCCCTCTCCCCCACGGGCCGGGCCGGAGCCCCGCCTCCCCGCACGTCGGCCCCCGGCTCGAAGCCGGGGGCCGACGTCCGCGGTATGGGGACGGTCAGCGAGCGGCGCCCGCCGCCTCGTCGGCCGCCTGGGCGCGCAGCGCCCGCTCGACACCGGCCCTGGACTCGGTCACCAGGCGGCGCAGCGCCGCGCTGGGCTGGGCGGAGGCGAGCCAGGCGTCGGTGGCCTCCAGCGTCTGCTGTTCGACGTGCAGCGCCGGGTAGAGGCCGACCACGATCTGGCTGGCCATCTCGTGGCTGCGCTCCTCCCAGGCCCCCTTGACGGCGGCGAAGTAGCGCTCGGTGTAGGGCGCGAGCAGGGCGCGCTGGTCGGTCTGCACGAACCCGGAGATGACGGCCTCCTGCACCGCGTTGGGCAGGGTGTCGCTCTCGACGACGGCGCGCCACGCCTCGGCCTTCGCCTCCGGGGTGGGCCGCGCGGCACGGGCGGCCGCCGCGTGCCGCTCGCCCGCCGAGGTCGCGTCCCGGGTCAGTTCGGCGGAGATCTGCGCCTCGTCGGCCCGCCCGGTGGCGGCGAGCCGCTGGAGGAAGGCCCAGCGCAGCTCGGTGTCGACGGTCAGCCCCTCGAAGTACGCGTCGCCCTCCAGCAGCGCGGCGAGCAGATCGAGCTGGGCGTCGGTCCTGGCGGCGGCACAGAAGGCACGGGCCCAGGCCAGCTGGTGGTCGCTGCCGGGACGTGCGGCGCGCAGCTGCTCCCAGGTGGCCTCGGCCCAGCGGGTGAGCCCCGCGTCGCGCCAGTCGGGCGCCGCGTACAGGTCGAGGGCGAGCTTGACCTGGCGTTGCAGGGACTGGACGAGGCCGATGTCGGACTCCTTGCCGACGCCGGTCAGGACGAGGTCGAGGTAGTCGCGGGTGGCCAGTTCGCCATCCCGGGTCATGTCCCAGGCCGAGGCCCAGCACAGGGCGCGCGGCAGGGGGTCGGCGAAGTCGCCCAGGTGGCGGGTGACGACGGCCAGCGAGTCGGCGTCGAGGCGGACCTTGGCGTAGGTGTGGTCCCCGTCGTTGAGCAGCAGCACGTCGGGGCGCTTGCGTGCCTTCGGCAGCGGCACCTCGGTCAGCTCGCCGTCGACGTCGAGCGCCACGCTGTCGGTGCGCACCAGCTTGCCGTCGCGCAGGTCGTAGAAGCCGACACCGAGGCGGTGCGGGCGCAGGGTCGGCTCTCCGGTGGCGCCCGCGGGCAGTGCCGGCGCCTCCTGGCGGATGGCCAGCGCGGTGAGGGTGCCGTCGGCGTCCGTCGTCAGCTCGGGGCGCAGGACGTTGATGCCCGCGGTCTCCAGCCACGCCTTCGACCAGGTCTTCAGGTCGCGCCCCGAGGTCTCCTCCAGGGCGCCGAGCAGGTCGGCCAGGCGGGTGTTGCCCCACTCGTGGCGCTTGAAGTAGGCGCGGACGCCCTGGAAGAACTCCTCCATGCCGACGTAGGCGACCAGCTGCTTGAGGACGGAGGCGCCCTTGGCGTAGGTGATGCCGTCGAAGTTGACCAGGACGTCGTCCAGGTCGCGGATCGGCGCCATGATCGGGTGGGTGGAGGGCAGCTGGTCCTGGCGGTAGGCCCAGGTCTTCATCTGGTTGGCGAAGCTCGTCCAGGCGTGCGGCCAGCGGCTGGAGGGGGCGTGGGCCTGGCAGGCGATGGAGGTGTAGGTGGCGAACGACTCGTTCAGCCACAGGTCGTTCCACCACTCCATGGTGACCAGGTCGCCGAACCACATGTGGGCCAGCTCGTGCAGGATGGTCTCGGCGCGGCCCTCGTAGGCGGCGTCGGTGACCTTGGAGCGGAAGACGTACTGGTCGCGGATGGTGACCGCGCCCGCGTTCTCCATGGCGCCCGCGTTGAACTCGGGCACGAACAGCTGGTCGTACTTCTCGAACGGGTACGGGTAGTCGAACTTGTCCTGGAACCAGTCGAAGCCCTGCCGGGTGACCTCGAAGAGCGCCTCGGCGTCCAGGTACTCGGCCAGCGACGGACGGCAGTAGATGCCCAGCGGCACGCTGTGCCCCTCGCCCTCCCAGGTGCTGTGCACCGCGTGGTACGGGCCGGCGATCAGCGCCGTGATGTAGGTGGAGATCCGCGGTGTGGGCGCGAACCGCCACAGCGTCCCCTCGGGCTGCGGCGTCGGCGAGTTGGAGATCACCGTCCAGCCCTCGGGGGCGCGGACGGTGAACTGGAAGGTCGCCTTGAGGTCGGGCTGCTCGAAGTTGGCGAAGACGCGGCGCGCGTCGGGGACCTCGAACTGGGTGTAGAGGTAGGCCTGGCCGTCCACCGGGTCCACGAAGCGGTGCAGGCCCTCACCGGTGTTGGTGTAGGCGCAGTCCGCGACGACGCGCAGCTCCTGCGGCCCGGCGGCCAGCCCCCGCAGGGCGATGCGGGAGTCGGCGAAGACCTCCGCCGGGTCGAGGGAGGTGCCGTTGAGGGTGACCTCGCGCACGGCGGGCGCGATCAGGTCGGCGAAGGTGTCGCCGGCTTCCCTGGCGGTGAACCGGATCGTGGTGACCGAGCGGAAGATCCCCTCGCCGTCGTCGGGACCGCCCGGTGCTGCGGTACCTCCGCCCTGCGCGCTGCTGAGGTCCAGCTCGATCTCGTAGGAGTCGACGGCGAGCAGGCGAGCCCGCTCCTGGGCCTCTTCGCGCGTCAGATTCGTGCCAGGCACTTGGTGATCTCCCCACTCTCGCGAAACGCTCGCGGCTTACGGCGCAGTCGTGCAGGGGCCATCCTTCCACGCGGGCGCCGCGCGGAACGGCGGGTGGCCGGGGCGGCCGAGGCCCCTGGAGCGGGCGGCGGGGCGCCCGGCGGTTTCAGCGCGCCCCCGCCTCCGGCTCGCCGGCGGTGAGGGCCGCCAGGCACGCCCGTACGGAGGGGCTGTCGCCGCCCGCGCGCCAGGCGGCCCGCACCTCGCGGGTCAGCGGCGGGTCCACGGGCACGAAGGCGACCCCGGGCGGGCAGGGCCTCTGCCCCATCGCGGGGATGAGCGCCGCGGTCAGTCCCCGGGCCACGAAGGCGAGCTGGGTGGCGTACTCGGCCACCGCGTAGCGGATCCTGGGCTCCATACCGCGCTCCCGCAGCGCCTGCACCAGCGCCTCGTAGGGCTCGGTGCCCGCGGGGCAGCTCGACCAGACGGCGCCGGCCAGCTCGGCGAGGTCCAGTGCGGGGCGGTCGGCGAGCGGGTGCACTGCCGGGAGCGCGACCCGCACCTCCTCCACGGTCAGCGTCCTGACCCGGACACCGCCGGGCAGCGGCATGGGGCGGCTGTGCCAGCTCTCGATCAGCAGCAGGTCGAGTGCGTCTCCGAGCAGCAGGGGCAGCAGGTCCACGGCCTCGCCGTCGACGACGGTCACCCGCAGCCGGGGGTGGGCGGCGGTGAGCGCGGCGAGCACGTCGGGCAGCAGGGTGCGCACCGTGCTGCCGACGCCGCCGAGGCGCAGGGGGCCGAGGATCTCGTCGCCGAGGTCGGCGAGGTCGGCTTCGGCCGCGGCGAGTGAGGCCTGGACGCGGGCCGCGTGCTCGGCCAGCACCCGTCCCGCGTGGGTGAGGCGGACGCTGCGGCCGTGCGGCTCCAGCAGGGTGTGGCCGGCCTCGCGTTCCAGCTTGGCCAGCTGCTGGGAGACGCCGGAGGGCGTGATGTGCAGGGCGCGCGCCGCGCGGGCGAGGGAGCCGTGCCGGGCCACGGCGTCGAGGGCGCGGAGCCGGTCGGAGTTCAACACCCCAGCGATGCTAACGAGTACCGGACACGAATCGTCGCTTTTGCTTGCGGGTGGAGCCCGGCACAGTGGCTGTCATGGTCACTGCGGAGGAAAGGACACGGCAGGCACCCGCCGGCGGCGCGGGCGGCGGGCTGGCCGGGCGCGACCCGGTGTACCTGGGTATCGCGGCCTCGGCCTGCGTCTCGGCGTCCGCGATGTTCGTGAAGCTGTCCGGGGTCAACGCCGGGACGGCCGCACTGTGGCGCTGCCTGCTGGCGCTGGTGGCCCTGGTGCCGTTCGCGCTGGCCGAGCGGCGCAGGCTGGGCGCGCGTCCGGCGCGCGCGCAGGCCTGTGACGCGCTGGCGGGCGCGCTGCTGGGCGTCGACTTCGTCTTCTGGGCGCAGTCGATCCACGATGTGGGCTCCTCCATCGCCACCGTGCTGCTGAACGTGCAGATCGCCGTCTTCCCGCTGCTCGCGCTCGTCCTCACCCGCGCCCCCGCGGGCGCGCGGTACTGGCGCACCCTGCCCGTACTGCTGGGCGGCGTCGCCCTGGCCAGCGGCGCCATCGGTCACCCCGAGCCGGGGAGCAGCCCGGTGTCCGGCGTGCTCTACGGGGCCGCGGCCGGCGTCGCCTTCGCGCTCTACCTCTTCCTGACCCGGCTGGGCGGCGGCAGCGGCCACACCGTCCACCCGGTGTGCGTCTCCACCCTGGCCGCCGCCGCGACCTCCGGCACCCTCGGCGCCCTGTGGACGGGCGTCGATCCGGCACCCGGCTGGGGACCGCTGGGCTGGCTCGCCCTGATGGCGCTGCTGGGGTAGGCGGTCTCGCTCGTCCTCCTGGGCCCCGCGCTGGCCCGGCTGGCCCCGGTCACCAGCGCCGCGCTCCTGCTGCTCCAGCCGGTGCTGGCCGTCCTGCTCGGCGTCCTGTTCCTGGGAGAGCGGCCCACGGCGACCCAGTTCGCCGGGTGCGCGCTGGTCGTCCTCACCGTGTGGCACACCAGCCGGGGCGGTGCGCCCTCGTCATCCGGTACGCCCCCGCCGCGCGCCCCGGTGGAGGCCGAGCGGCACGGTTGAGGCCCGAGTGAGGCGTTCCGCGTCCTGTCCTGGCGGCCGCCGCGTCAGCGCGGCAGGACGTTCAGGTAGGCGGCGGGCTCCCGCTCGCCCGAGGTCATCAGCGCTGTGCGGACCACCGTCGCCTGCTGGGCGAGGGCGTCCCGCAGCTTCGCCTCGGTCACGTGCACGACGGTGACGCCGAGCTGTTCCAGCGTCTCGCGCTTGCGGGCGTACGCGTCCCAGGCCGCCTCCGCACCGGCCCGGGGCGTGCGCGCGTCGATCTCCAGCGCGACACCGTGGTCGGGCCAGTACGCGTCCACGGCGCCGACGGGCGGGCCGCCGGGGACGCGGAGCTCGACGTTCCAGCAGGGGTCGGGGAGCCCGTGGGTGAAGACCATGGCGTACAGGCAGCCCTCGGTCAGCGCGCGCCCCTCGGCCAGCAGGCTGTCCACGGCGTCGGCGACGTGCGGCAGCCCCAGCAGCCGGGCGCGGGTCAGCTCGCGGACGACGGGCTGCGGGTCGCAGTGGCCGCCGCGCACCGCCTCGACCAGCAGCCGCCGCACGTCCTCGGCGTCGGTGAGACCGGCCACGGCGTCGGCCAGGGCGCGGGGCGCGGGCGCCACCGGCAGCCCGGTGATCTCCTCGGGCTCGGGCAGGATGCGGGTGCGCACCAGGTGCGCGGAGGTGTAGGCGCAGGCAGCGGGGGACGGGGCGCGGGGTCCCGGGTGGGCGCTGTCGTCCAGCTCGGGGACGAGCACGTCGATCCGCTCCAGGTCCAGCAGGGAGGGCGCGGCGGAGAAGCAGTGCAGCGCCAGCGCGGCCAGACCCGTGATCATCGCGCGGTGCGGGGCTCTGGAGACGGCCCCGGGCGGGGCGGCGGCGTCGGTGCCGGCGTACCGGAGCGCGGCGTGCAGCCGCTGCTCGCTGGTGGGCAGTCCTGTGCGGGGCGGGAGTGGTACCTCGTGCGTCATGTCGGGGCCACTTCCCCGCCGCCCGGCGGCTGCCACCGCTTGTGACGAAGCTGTCGCGGAACGCGGACAACTCTGCCCTAAAGCACGGCCGTTCGAGCGCCGATAACGGTCCGCCGCTCCGTCAGTGGCTCTTCTTGCGCTTGTCGCCCAGCGTGACCAGCCCGGCGATCACCAGGAAGAGCACGATCGGGATGGCGACGTAGAGCCCCAGCGTCTCGGCGACGCTCAGACCCGGGCCCGGGTCGTCGCCGTCGTCGCGGGTGAGCGCGAAGGCGGGGGACGACAGGAGCATCATCAGCGTCGCACCGGCGGTGACCGTTCCGGCGCGCAGGGCGTTCTTGTTGACCTTGTTGCTCACCCCGCCAAGATATCGGACGGGTGAACACCCCGCGCGCCGGGGTGGGCTTATCGGACGACCGCCGCGGCCCGCGGGTGCGCCGGCTTGGCCGACTGCTTGGCCAGGTGCAGCGTGAGGGGCCGCAGGTGCGGCTTCCCGCGCGACTGTTCGACCTTCACCCGCACCTGCCGTGCGGTCACCGGCTGCGGCAGCGCCAGGATGCGGCGGTGGCCGATCGTCGTACCCGAGGCGATCTCCCGCCACGTACCGTGCGACCTGGCCTCGACCGTGAAGCGCTCCACCCGCTGCCCCTTGCGGATGTCCTCCCCCACGGCGACGCGGTCGAACGTGCGGGGACCCGGGCCGCGCTCGCTCAGGTCGGTGCCGTAGATGTCGCGCACGGCGTCACCGAACGCCGTCAGCTCCCGTACGTCGGCCGCGTCGATCCTGCCGTTCTTCGCGGGCGGGACGTTGAGCAGCAGCGAGGCGTTGCGCCCGACGCTCTTCTCGTACAGCTCCAGCAGCTGCGCCGCGCTCTTGGGATGCTCGTCGGCGTGGTGGTACCAGCCCGGTCTGAGCGAGACGTCCGCCTCGGCCGGATACCACTGCAGATACTTCACCGACGGGTCGAGGAGCTTCTTACGGGAGCCGATGTCGGGATCGGTGGAGTCGTTGGGCAGCCCACCGGCGTACGCCGTCCACGGGTCGAGGGCCGACGGCGTCACGCTCCACTCACTCTCGCGTGCCACGCCGTTCTCGTTGCCCACCCAGCGCACGCCCTGCGGGCCGCCGAAGACGGGCGTGCCGGGCGCCAGCTCGTGCAGGGCGCGGAACAGCTCGCTCCAGTTGTACTCCTGGGTGATCCCCGCGTCCCTCCACGGGTTCGCGCCGTCCAGCCACAGCTCGTCCAGGGGGCCGTACTCGGTGACGATCTCGTAGACCTGGTTGAGGTAGTAGGCGTCGTAGTCGTTGACCTTCGCCGTGAAGCCGGGCAGCTCCCCCGAGGCCACCTTCTCCGCGCGGTCGTCGCCCGGCACCAGGGTGGGGAAGGTGCGCTCGGTCGGCTCGCTGCCGTTGCCGTACCGGCCCTTGCCCCGCGGAGGACCGCCGTCGGCGAGCGCCGTGCGCTCCACCGTGGTCAGCCGCTCGCCCGCGTCCTGCTTCGCCTGGAGGTCCGCCAGCCACTTCTCGTGCCAGCCGTGCGGCAGTTCGGCGCCGTCTGCGGGAGAGAGATAGATGCCGACCTTGAGGCCTGCCTTGCGGGCCGCCTTCACGTACTGTCCGACGATGTCGCGCCCGTAGGGGGTGTTCTCCACCGAGTGTTCGGTGTAGCGGCTGGGCCACAGCGCGAACCCGTCGTGGTGCTTCGCTGTCAGCATCACCTGCTCCGCGCCCGCCGCCTTGTAGGCGCGCATCCACTGGTCGAAGTCGATGTGCCCGGGGTCGAAGAGGGAACGGTCCTCCGCGCCCGAACCCCACTCGCGGTCGGTGAAGGTGTTCATGCCGAAGTGCGTGAACGCCGTCACCTCCCGCTGCTGCCAGGCGTACTGCCCCTTCGTGGGCACGGTCTTCGCGGCCTTCTCGATGACGCGCTGCGGGCCGTCGCAGGGTTCGATCCGCATCTGCGAGGCGGGGCGCACGGGCCGTTGACAGCCCGCACCCTCCGACCCGCGTGCGGCCCCGGAAGCCGACTGCGCGGGCGCCGACAGGGCGGCGCCGGCCAGGGCCAGCGCCAGCGCGGACAGCAGCAGCCGTGCGCGGGGGCGGCGTCTCACCATGAGTCCTCCACCTTCCTCACCCGGAGAGATCCGATCTCTTGGGGGGTACGTGGGCATGGTGCCGCAGGTGTGGGACGACGTGAAGAGATAGGTCCGATCTATTGGGGAGGTGCACGTGCGGCTCTCAGCCGCGGGGTGCGCCCCGCTCCG
This sequence comes from Streptomyces tubbatahanensis, assembly GCF_022699385.1. Taxonomy (NCBI): domain Bacteria; kingdom Bacillati; phylum Actinomycetota; class Actinomycetes; order Kitasatosporales; family Streptomycetaceae; genus Streptomyces; species Streptomyces tubbatahanensis. The sequence goes on from NZ_CP093846.1 coordinate 2,624,863, forward strand.
CGCGCAGTTCCCTGCCCCGCGGCGAGGCGGCGAGCTCCTCCCAGGGCACGGGACGGCCCTGGAAATCCACCACGGGAAGGGGCAGGACGGGACACTCCGGCCACGACACCGAGGCGCCGCGCGTCCGCCGCACCGCAGGCTCCTCCGACGCCGCCGGCTCTCCCAGCGCCGCCGACTCTCCCAGCGCCACCGGCTCCCCCAGCGCCACCGGCTCCCCCGGCGCCACCGGCTCCCGCGCCCCGGGCCCGGCGGTGCCCGGGTCCTCGCCGAGGACGGCGGCACCCGCCCGGTGGGCCTCCAGGGCGAGAACACCGCCCATCGCCTCGGCGTCGCAGCGCACATAGGTGCCCTCAGCGGGCGGGCGGCCCTCGGGGATCCACCACAGCCTGGAGCCGCCCATGGCGCGGCCAGGACGCAGGGCCCCGGCGTGCCTGAAGAGCCCGGCGAGCACCTCGCGGTAGGGCTCGTACCCCGCCCGGGCCAGCGCGTCCGGCCGCCAGGGCGGCAGCCCCCAGTCCCGGCCCCTGGCGTCGCGCCCGCTCGGCGGCGCGCCGACGGTGACGCCCCGCGCCAGGCTGCCCTGATGCGACCAGGCGTCCGAACCGCCGGGATGCGCGCCCGCCGCCGGATCGAGCACCAGACCGACGGCCATACCGGCCTGCCGCGCGGTGTGCTGGGCCGCCGCGAGCTGGCAGTCGGTGAGCCACGCGGCCCAGGCGTGGAAGTCGACCCGGTCCTGGCGCTGCGCGCGTACGCGGGCCGTGTGCGCGGACCGGGGATCGTCGAGACCGGCGGGCCAGGAACGCCAGTCGGAGCCGTAGGCCTCGGCGAGGGCGCACCAGGTGGCGTGGTCCACCAGCGCCTGCCCGCGTTCGGCCACGAAGTCCTCGTACGCCGCCCGGCGCCCGGGGCCGAGCGGAACCGAGCGCACCAGCTCCAGCGCCTCCCGCTTGAGTTCCCACACCGCGCCCCGGTCGAGGGGCGCGTGACCGCCGAGCACGCCCTGGCGCAGGGCTGCCGCCCGCCCCAGGAGCGTCTCGGCCCGGCGCCGCCGCTCCTCCCCCAGAGACGCGAACTCCGCGATCTCCTCGACGCGCAGGTGCACCGGATCGGGAAAGCGGCGGGAGGAGGGCAGGCGGAACGAGAGGCCGGCGTGGCCCGCCGGACCCTCCCCGGCTCGCCCGCCCGGGACGGGCACGGCGCTGTGCGAGGGGTCCAGCTGGAGGAAGTCGGCGCCGAGGCAGCGCCCCGCCCAGTCGGCCAGCTCACCGAGATCGGCCAGGTCCCCCATCCCCCGGGAACGGGCCGACAACAGCGCCCGCAACTGGACGCGGAGCCCCCTGCCGCGCTCGCCCGAAGCGCGGGTCCGAGGGGCGGGGAAAGCTTCGGGCGCCACGATGAGCGTGCTGTGGGCCGCGCGCTCGTCGGGCGCGTGCCCGAAGAGGGTGTGCACCCCCAGGGGCAGGCGGATGCCGGGGCCCCAGTCCAGGGTCGTACCGCTGTCGGTGACGACGCGCAGCACCGTCCCGCCGGGAAGCCGGGATAAGCACGAGGCGGGAGCCGGCGCGGACACCGGCCGCGCGCCGGAGCGCAGCACGACGGTGGGCGGCAGCAGCTGCCGGCCATCCCACGCGTACCGCTCCAGCGCCGCACGGACAGCGCGCGGCGTCGAGGCGTCGACACCCAACGCCGCCAGCACCTCCACGACCGTCCCCTCGGGCACCTGGACGCGCCGGCCGGGTTCGGGCTCGTGGGAGAGGGCGACGCCGTGGGCCTCGGCGAGCCGCGCGAGCCGGGTGGGGTTCCCCCCGGACCGTGCCTGGGGGTGGGGCATCAGATGTCCGCCGGCTCCGTGCCGTAACCGACCCCGGTGGGCTCGCTGGTCAGCGGCGCCTCGGCGAGGGGCGGCTCACTGGTCAGCGGGATGGCGTCGGCGAGCGGGGGCTCGCTGGTGAGGGGGGCGTCGGCGCACCCGCACGTGCACGAGCCGTCGAGTCCGGAGTCGGGGTCGGACACACCGGACAGGTCTACCGGCTCGTGCCCTCGTTTGGAGAGTGTGCGCTGCTGCGGAAGCGGAGCGAGCGCGGACAGCAGGAGTTCAGCGGACGCGGCCACGACGGGCCTCCGTTCGTTGACGAATTGCGGACAGGACTCGCCCTACCCAGTCGACCGGAGTACAGACGTGTCCGCCCCGAGAACGTGTCCCAGCTCACGTCGGTTCCCGCGATGAATCGCCGACGGGACGGAGCGGCAAGCGGAGAAACGAGGGACGAACCGGACACCCGACGGCAGGTTTTGCGGGCCCCGGCACGGTGGTGCCCCGGAACCATGGAGTCCGGGGCACCGGGGGTGTAGGGTCCGCGCCCGGCCGCGGGCCCGGGGCGCGGGCCCGCGCCCCGGAGTGTGGGTGGCACGCGCCCCGGAGTGTGGGTGGCCCGCGCCCCGGAGTGTGGGCGGGCGCGTCCCCGGCCGCGGGTGTGCGTGCGGGCCGGAAGGGCGTCCGGGACCCGTGAGAACCGCTCAGGCCATCTGCCAGGTGAACATCGCCCGGTCGAACCGACGCTCTTTCAGGTCATGGGGGCGTATCAGCCAGTACAGAATCCCGGAGTCGCCCCAGACCATGTCCGCCTCGTCGACACCATCGAACTGCGCCAACAGCACCCACTCGTCGGCCTCTGAGCCCGCGACCTCGCGTTCGACGAGGTCTTGGATCGATTCGGCGTAGCCACCGATCTGGTGAACGCTGTCGGCGTCGTCCTCGCACTCGAAATCGATCAACGCGTCGACGAATTCCTCCTCGCGGATCGGGTGCTCATAGGAGTCCGGGTACGACGTGCCCGGCGCGAACGCCGCCACTGCCCTTGGATGCGAGGGATCGGGCGGCGTCATCACGGTCCGCGCGGTCAGCGGGAGAGACGGGAACGGTGTGAGCTCGGCGGGCGCGTCACGCACCGGCGCGTCCTGCCCCTCCGGCACGTAGAGGACTCGGGCGCCCGAGCGGCTGTCACGGACCGACGTCCCTTCCGCCCAGGACGCGTAGGCGTCCAACTGGCCGTCGAAGAAGAAGAACAGCAGTGTGCCTTCGCTCGGAAGGGGGATGTCCACGGAGTCGGCCGGCAGCTCAGCGCAGTCGATCGAGGCGATGAGCGACAGCGGTCCGTGCCCCTCCCATACCGGCCACTCCTGTCCGTCCGGCAGCCGGGGAAGCCCGCCGATCCTCCCGACGACACCATCCGAGTCGTCGTCGACCTCCAGTCGTACGGCAGGGCGCAGGAGTTCCAGCCACTGCTTTGCGACGTCGAAGGGGAGGTGCTGCACGGCGAAGTCACGCCAGGCGTCGAGAGAGGCAGATGTCATGGTGACCATCATGGCCGACCCTTCTGACACACCGTTTCCGTTGGGTGCGCCGGCGCGGACCCGTGGGGCGGATGGGGACGGCCCCCGCGGGCCAACGGCCACATGTGATGCGGTCGGAAGGCCGCACGGGTGCGGGCTGCACGCCGCATCCGGCGCGAGGGGAAGCCAGTTGCGGTCCGGACGGAAGGCGGGAAGCGGGGCGCGGTGGGGGCCGCTCCTGACCGTCCCCCACCGCGCCCGCCACCCGACACAACAAAGCCCGGAACTCAGGCAGTGGCTCTGCCGTCGATCCGGGCGAGATCATCGTCCGCGCCGTATGGCATCAGATACGGCAGCCAGCGCGGATCCCGGTGCCCCGTGCCGATGATCCGCCACGCGAGACCGGACGGTGGCGCGGGCTGGTGGCGCAACCTCCAGCCCAGCTCGGCGACATGGCGGTCGGCCTTCACGTGGTTGCAGCGGCGGCAGGCCGCCACCACGTTCTCCCAGGCGTGCACCCCGCCCCTGCTGCGCGGAATGACGTGGTCGACGCTGGTTGCGACGCCACCGCAGTATGCGCAACGGCCGCCGTCCCGGGCGAACAACGCACGGCGCGTGAGAGGAACACTGCCGCGAAAGGGCACCCTCACAAAACGCTTGAGACGGACGACACTGGGCGCGGGTATCACACGGGTCGCGCTGTGCATCAGGGCGCCGGAGTCCTCCAGGCTGACAGCCTTTTCGTTGAGGACGAGAACGAGCGCGCGGCGGAGCGGTACGACGCCGAGCGGCTCGTACGACGCGTTGAGGACCAGGACATGCGGCACGGTGCCTCCTCGTACGTCGGCGGCGCGTGGCTCGCGCCGTGACGATCTCCCCTCAGTGTGTCCCGTGCCCTGGTCACTCCGCCACCACGACCGGGCAACGAGCTCAGCGTGTTTTGGACCACACCTCACACCATCGACGCGGGATCGAACGTCTCCCTCGAACGCCTGGCCCCATACTGCTCGGTGGCACCAAATGTGAAGCCCCTGCGCCGTTAGTGTGGTCGAGGCATCCGTTCGTGTGCCCTGTGGATGTGACTCGCACGGAAGGTCGATCCTGTGTACTGGCTGCTCAGCGCCTCTCCCCCGCCCGAAGGACCCCAGCCGCCGCGGTCCCTCGAGGACGCCCAGGACAGCGCGAGCGAGGCCGCGGGGTGGATCCAGGACAACTGGACGGACTGGCTCGCCTCCGGCGTGCGCCTCGTCTTCATCTGCGTCGTCGCCATCATCCTGCGCTACCTCATCCGCCGGGCCATCACCCAGCTCATAACCCGCATGAACCGCCGCGCCGAGATCGTCGACAGCGGCAACGCCCTGCGCGGACTGCTGGTCAGCGGAGAACGCCGGCGGCAACGGTCCGCCGCCATCGGCTCCATCCTGCGCAGCGTCGCCTCCTTCGTCATCCTGGGCACCGCAGCGCTGACCGTCCTGTCAGGACTGGGCATCAACCCGGCGCCGCTCCTCGCCAGCGCGGGCGTCGCGGGCGTAGCACTCGGCTTCGGCGCCCGCAACCTGGTCATGGACGTCCTCGCCGGCATGTTCATGCTCCTGGAGGACCAGTACGGCGTCGGCGACCGCATCGACGCCGGCGAGGCCTCCGGCGTCGTCATGGAGATCGGCCTGCGCGTGACGCAGCTGCGCGGCGACGGCGGCGAGATCTGGTACATCCGCAACGGCGAGATCAAACGCATCGGCAACCTCAGCCAGGGCTGGGCCATGGCCGCCCTCGACGTGCGCGTACGCGCCGACGAGGACCTGGACGAAGTCCGCGCCGCCGTCCTCGCCGCGGGCGAGGGGCTGAGCAAGGAGAGCCCCTGGGACGAGGTCCTGTGGGAGCCCGTCGAGGTCCTCGGCCTGGACGAGGTGACACTCGACTCCATGGTGCTGCGCGTCTCCGTCAAGACCATGCCGGAGAAGAGCCTCGGCGTCGAGCGCGAGCTGCGGTGGCGCGTCAAGAAGGCGCTGGACGCGCGGGGCATCCGCCTCGTCGACGAACAGGCGCTCGCGCTCGACGCGGCACGGGCGCCCGTGCCGCTGGAGAAGTAGCTCCGCCCCCGGCGCTCCCGGCGCTCGGTTGGGCTCAGCGCCCGGTGGAGCCGGACTCCCGAGCCTCGGAGCCACCGGGCTTCCAGGCCTCCCGTGTCGACGGTTGGGCGCACCTGCCGGTGCGCCCAACCTGGGTTGCACTACCGCCGCGTCAGCGTGATCGTCGTCCAGGCGCCCACGTGCACCCTGTCCCCCTCCTTGAGCGGAACAGGCACGTACGGCTGTATCGGATCCTCCGCACCGTTGAGCGTGGTGCCGTTGGTCGAGTCCTGGTCCACCACCGACCAGGAACCATCCGGCTGCTGCACCAGCACCGCGTGCTGGTGCGAGACCCCCGGATCCTCCGGCGGACGGCCCAGATCGATGTCCGGCGCCTCACCCGTCGACGCGCGGCGCCGACCGATCGTCACCTGCGGACCCGTCAGCGGCAACTGCTGCTCCGGGGAGTAGGCGGGCAGGTTCAGCGACGCCGCCTCCGGGCCACTGCGCTGCATCATCGCCGCGAAGTACTCGCGGTCGGGGCCGATGAGCGCCGTCCACGCACCGCCGCCCTGCGGGGCCGGAGCCCCGCCCTGCTGCGGCGCGAACTCCGGCGCCCCCGGAGCGCCGGGCCCCTGCGGGGCCGGTCCGCCGGGGGGCTGGACCGGCTGACCCGGCTGCCCCGGCTGCCCCGGCTGACCCGGCTGCCCCGGGTGGCCCTCCGGCACGCCCGCAGGTGCCTGCGGGGCGCCGACGCGCTGCTCGGCGGCTCCTGGCGGGGACAGCTCCCAGTCCCCGCCGGTGGGCTGCCCGCCGTAGGCCTCGTTCGCCGGGAACGGCCGGCCCTGGCCCGGCACGCCTTCCCCGCCGCCGGGTGCCCCCGGCATCTGCGGTCCGGGGCCGCCCTGGCCCACGCCCTCGGCTCCGGGACGCCACCCGGGGCCACCGTCGGCCGAGGCGGACTGCCCAGGCCCTTCCTGGTGGCCTGAGCCACCAGGTCCGCCCGGCCAGCCGGGAGCCCCCGGCTCACGCTCACCCGGGGCACCACCGGGCCGCCCCGCGTCGGAACCGTAAGGACCCGCGTGCGGCCCCTCAGGGCCCGGGCCGCCAGGCCTTCCGGGCTCACCCGGCCCGCCGGGGAAACCAGGCCCACCAGTGCCACCAGGCCCACCAGGTCCTTCGGGCCCGGGGCCGGGCGGGCCACCGGGACCGCCATGTCCGCCGGGGCCGGCCGGGGCACCGGTGCCCCCCGGACCGCCCGGGAAACCGGGGGTACCCGGGCCCTGGGAGCCAGGACCCATCGGACCCTCGGGACCAGGCCCGCCAGGGCTGTCAGGACGAGCCGCACCACCGGGACCGCCCGGGAAAGCAGGAGCGCCGGGCCCGTCAGGCCCGGGACCACCAGGGCCGCCGGGGCCGGCAGGAGCGCCCTGTCCGCCGGGACCCGACGGGGCGCCGGGGCCGCCCGGAAAACCAGGACCAGCCGGGCTCTCCGGGCCAGGCCCGCCAGGACCACCCGGGGCGCCGGGGAAACCGGGACCGCCCGGGCCCTCGGGGCCGGAAGCGCCCGGACCACCAGGACCGCTCGGGCCACCGGCGCCGCCGGGCCCCGCAGGAGTGCCGTCTCCGCCGGGACCAGCCGGACCACCGGGGCCGCCTGGGAAACCAGGTCCGCTCGGGCCCTCGGGCCCGGGACCGCCAGGACTCTCCGGACCGCCCGGGAAACCCGGGCCTCCGGGGCCGGGAGCGCCCGGGCCGCCATGTCCGCCAGGGCCCGCCGGGCCGCCGGGGCCGCCCGGCGCGCTGGGGCCGCCCGGGAAACCGGGGCCTGGCTGGCCCTCGGGGCCGGGAGCGCCCGGGCCGGGGAAGCCGGGGTGACCCGCGCCCTCGGGGCCGGGGCCCGCCTGGCCGGGGAACGCGGGAGCGTCCTGGCCGCCGGAGCCGGGCCCGTTCGGTCCGGGGAACGCGGGGCCGGGGCCGCCCGGAGGCGGGAAGCCGGGGGGTGTGCCCGGGGCCGGCGGGGTGTCGGGGCCTGGCGGGGTGCCGGGGTAGCCGGGGGTCCGCAGGGGGTCGGGGCCGGGCTCGTCACCGGGGGCCGGGTAGTCGGGCCCCGAGTAGCCCGGGGTGCGCAGCGGGTCGGGAGCCGGGTCGGCGGGGCCGGACGGGCGCGGGAAGCCGGGAGGCCCGTGGGCGTCGGGACCCGGGGCCCCGGGCGCGGCGTGGGGCGCGGGCGGCGGCGCGTACGTGGTCGGCGTGTGGGTGAGGAAGTTGTAGCGGCATTCCTCACAGAAGGGAGCCTGCGACTCGCGCGGCGTCCCGCACTGGGGACACAGCTCCGGCCTGCCGGAACCAGCACCGGGGCCGGGGTAGCCGTAGCCAGCGGGGGCGGCCGGGGGCGGGGGCGCGCCGGGGCCCGGGTAGCCGTACCCCTGCCCGGGCGCGGGCGGGGGCCCGGGCGGGCCGGGATAGCCGTAGCCGCCGGACGGTGCGGGTGGCGGAGGGGGCGGCGGTACGGCCCCAGCGGGCGACGCGGGCGCGTCGGTCATGCGGTGACCGCAGACCTCGCACCAGTCGTCGGCCGCCGACTGGTGGCCGTTCGGGCAAGTCGGCATGGTGAGTGCCTCCCCCTCCGTGCTCCTGCTCGGGTGCGTACCCGGCGCCTCGCCGGGTAGGGATGCGCGCCGCGGCCGGTGCGGCTAGCGCTTGACGCGGACCGTCTTGGTGGACCGCGTCTCCAGCGTCATCTCATCGGCCTCGGCGACCTTCGCTTTCAGTCGAACAGTACCCGTCGCGGCATCCACCACGTCGACCACCTTCGAAAGCAGTTTCGCAGTATCCGTGTTCCCCGAGGCGCTGGCCAACTGTACGGCTCGTCCCAGTTTGGCCGTTGCGCCCGCTTCGTCACCGGCCTTGCGCAGATCGAGTCCCGTCTGGATGGCCTGGGCGAGTTCGGCCTGTCCCGTGTAGTGCGCGACCTGCGGGTTGAGGGAGGTGGTGGCCACCATGTCGTCCGTCCACACCGCCCGCACCAGGCCCTGGGAGAGGGTCTGCGGGGTGCCGCCGTCGGGCGCGGGCAGGACGAGGGAGACCCGGGCCGCGAGCATCTCCTGGCCGATCTCGGCGGCGGGCACCTCCACACAGACGTGGTAGTCGCGTGACTCGTCACCCCATGACCCCGTCGGGTAGTCCCCGGCGCGCGGGCCCGCCTCCGTACGACGCTCGGTCAGGTTCTCGACGGTGGGCGCCACCTGCTTGACGTACTTGATCCGGGTGCCCTGCGGCGTCCACAGGCGGAGCGCCACGTCGGCGACCTCCTTGCCCATGGCGTTCTCCATCATCTGTGTGAAGTCCCCCGCGAGGCCGCCGGGGTCGGCCACGATGTCGGCGGTGCCCAGCAGCGCGGAGGCGATGCCGGTGACCTCCTTGACCTCCCAGTCGGTGCCGACTCCGCGGGCGTCGCAGGTGAAGCGGCCCGCGCAGGCGTCGAGCGCGGCCCTCAACTCGGCGGGCGACTCGTGCTCGTTGCGGCCGTCGGTGAGCAGGATGCCGTGCCGGATGGCGACGTCGGCGGAGCCGAGCAGCCGGTCGGCGAGGGTGAGCCAGGTGCCGATGGCGGTTCCGCCGTTGGCGCTCAGGGCGCGCAGCGCGTCCTTGGCCTCCCAGCGCGTGGTTCCGCCCGCGACGGCGAGCGAGCCGTTGCCCGGGTAGATCTCGCGGGCCTTGTGGGTTCCGGCGACGACGGCGAACCTGACGCCGTCGCGCAGGGTGTCGATGGCGGCGGCGGTGGCCTCGCGCGCGTTGCGCATCTTGGTCGGCGGGTAGTCCATCGAGCCGGAGCAGTCGACCATGATGACGACGGCCGCGTCCGCTCCCGCGCCGCCGTGTCCCGCATCGGTCGCCGGGAGGGGCAGGCCGCCCGTGGTGCCGCCGCCGGTGGAGGTGACGGTGACGATCGCGTTCACCTCGCGGGCGCCCTCGGGCAGGAACTCGTTCTGGTAGACGTCCACGGAGAAGCGCGGCGCGTTGGACTTGGCGAAGTTGGCCATGTTTTCCGCTCCTGTGTGTGCTACGGCGACGGGTAGGCGAAGGGGCGGGCGGAAGTGTGCCGGTGCGCGTGCTGCTTCCCCCCGGACGGTGTCCCCACGACCGTCCCTGTCCCCCGGTTGTGCGGGCCCCCTGTTGTGGTGGGCCCCCGGTCGTCGCGGGGGCCCGCGGTGTGCGCGGCTCAGGCCGGCCTCGTCCCTTCCGGCGGTGCGGACGGCGGCGCGGGTACGGGCAGTACCGCGACCGTCACGTTGTCGTGGCCCCCGCCGTCCAGCGCGTAGCCGACCAGGTGCCGGGCGGTGTGGAGCGGGTGGGTGCCGGCGTCGGGAGGCAGTGCGGCGGCCATCTCGTCGGCGGACTCGGCGTAGTTCCACAGCCCGTCCGTGCACACCACCACGACGCCTGTGCCCTCGGGCTGGAAGGAGGCGGTGTGCGGGTCGAGTTCGTAGGCGTCGGCGCCCAGCCACCCCGTGATGGCGTGCGCGCGCGGGTCCGCGTAGGCCTCGGCCTCGCTCATCAGTCCGGCGGCGACCATCTGCGCGGCCCAGGAGTCGTCCTCGGTCAGTCGCGCGGCGCCGGCGCCGCGGTCGTCGGGCACCCAGTAGGCGCGGCTGTCACCGATCCAGCCGACGGTCAGAATCCCCGCGCAGTTGAGCGCGCCGACGACGGTGCAGGCGGGCGCGTTCTTGGCCGGGTCGACGGGGGTGTCGGCGGCCAGTTCGTTGACCGCCTCGGCGGCGACGACGAGCGCGTCGTGCATGGCCTGCTGCGCGTGGCGGCCCTGCGGCAGGGCCGTGCGCAGTACCGCACTGGCCGCCTCCGCCGCGGCGGCTGACGCCTCGTCGGGGCGGGTGGCGGAGGAGACGCCGTCGCAGACGACGGCGATCGTCACGGGCGCGCCTTCGCCCGTGGTCGTCTCGGCGAGGGCGTAGAAGTCCTCGTTGCGGTGGTGGCGCAGGCCGCGGTCGCTGGCGGCGGCCACGGTGGCCAGGGCCGACTCCATGTGGTCGCGGTCGCGGGGCTGCTTGTGGCCGCAGTGTTCGCAGTAGCCGTCGTCGTCGATGGTGCCGGTGCCGCAGGCGACGCAGGTGGGGCCGAGCGGTTCGGGGCCGCCCGTGACACCGTCGGATACGCCGGTCGGTCCGGCGACTTCGCCCGTGTGCCGCGCGGGGTCGTCGGAGACGGCGCGCGGGTCGGGCCCGCTCGGTGCGGGGCCCTGCCCGTGCGGCGTCTGAGCGTCCGCGTCCTGGCCCGGTGGGGCCCCCGCACCGACAGCCTGTGCGGCACCCGCCCCGTCGACCGGTGGCACGGACCCGTCACCAGTCGGTGGGATGGTCCCGTCACCGGCCGGTGGGACAGACGCCGCACCGGCCGGCGGAACGCCCGCCTCAGCGGCGGGCGGGACCGGACCGGCGTCGGTCGGTGGTGGGGGCGGCGCCACCGGCTCACCGGCCGCGGGCGGCAGGGTGAAGTCCTGCTCGGCGGACGGGGACGCCGAAGGGGGCACGGGTGGCGGCGGGCCTGCGGGCGGAAGGGCCTCCCCGCCGCCGGCCGCCGGCTGTTGCGGGACCGCACCGGCGGCGGCACCCGGCTGGGCGGGCGGCGCGGGCGGAGGCGGCGGGACGGACGCGTGAGGCCGAACAGGCGGCGCAGGCGCGGACGCGTGCTCCGGGACGGGCGGCGGAGACGGCGGCGGGACGGCCGCCTGGCCCTGAGCGGGCGGCGGCGCGGACGCATGACCCGGGGCGGGCGGCGGGGCGGGAGCGTGGCCGCCCTGGCCCGGCGGGGGCACCGTCGGCAGGCCGTCGGGGAGCGTGGGGGTGCGCCCCTGCGTGGCGTCCTGCGCGCCGGCGGCGAGGGCGCGGGCGGCGGCTTCCAGGTCGGCGCCGCAGGCACCGCAGAAACGGTCACCCTCCTCGAGCGGCTCCGCGCAGCTCGGGCAGGCGGACAGTTGGTCGAGCTGAGGCATGGTCACACCCACGTCCGGGGGCGGAAGCGGTTGGCCCGTTCCACCAGTTCGATCCTCTCGGTTCCGGTCTGCGCGTGCCGGGCGAGCAGCCGGTAGGAGCGCTCCAGGCCGAAGCGCAGCCCCTCCTCGGTGAGCGGACTGTCCAACAGCCGTACCCCGGCGCCGGGAGGTGAGCCCGGCGCACCCGCAGGCGCGGGCCCGGAGACCGTCCCCCGGGCGGCACCAGCCTGGCACAACAGCCAGTCGAGCGCGCAGCCGAGTACCTCGCAGGTCAGCTCGTGACGGCGGACGGCGTCCAGTCCGACGTCCTCGAGAGCGGCGACCTGCCGTGCGGCCGCCGCCAGGTCGTCGAGCAGCGGCTCGTGCGGCGAGCGCTGCCGCAGGCGCGCCCTGACGGCCGCGACGCGGGCCGCGGTGAAGTGGATGGAGGAGGCCGGGACCGACTCCAGCACGCGTACGGCGCCGGCACGGTCGCCGGTGGCCAGCCGGACCCGCGCCAGTCCGAAGGCGGCGCTCACGTACGCCGGGTCGGTGGTCCACACCAGGTGGTAGTACGCGGCGGCGTTGTCCCACTGGCCGAGGACCTCCGCGCACACGCCGAGCGCCAGCTTGGGTGCCGGCTCGCCGGGGAAGGCGTCGTAGACGGCGTCGAAGGCGAGGGCCGCCGTCTCCCGGTCGCCGGTCACCAGGGAGGCCACGCCGCGGTACCACACGACCCGCCAGTCGTCGGCGTGCCGGGCCTCGAGCGCGCCGAGCGCGTCGAGTGCGGCGTCCGACCCCTGCGGCCCCGGCCCGAGTTCGAGGTGGGCGCGCAGGGTGCGCAGCCGCAGTTCGGGCGAGTCGGTGGCGGCGGCTTGCAGCGCGGTGAGCAGGTCAGCGGGGGCCGAGGCCATCAGCCCCGCGAGGAAGCCCGCGTTCGGATCGGACGGGTCGACGCGCGGTACGGGCAGCGCGAGCGCCGTCGCACCCGCCTCCAGGGGGCGCAGCGCGATTCCGGCCGCGCCCGCCGCTGCGGCCGCCGCCGGCGTGGGGAAGGAGGAGAGCGGCGCGGGCGCGCTGCGCGCGGCGGCGCCGGTCTGGGCGGTGCCTGAATCGGTGGCCGCGGTGCCCGGGACGGCGGCCGGGACGGCCGAAGCCGCGCGGGCGGCCCCGGCGGAGACCGGAGTCGCCGCGAGGGCCGCGGCGTTCTCGGTCGCGGGGGCGGCCGCCTGAGCGGGCAGCGTCACCTGCGCGGGCCCGCCGCCTGCCACGGGCCCCCGGCCGCGCCGGCCGCTGCCGCGCGCGCCCGTGCGGGCCCCCAGCAGCGAGACGTCGCCCTGCTGGGCGGTGACCAGGTCGGTGTCCACGACGCGGAGTTCCGGGCCGAAGAGGGTGGAGAGGGCGGGCCGCGGCCGCCCCGACTGGACGGCGACGACCTCGCGGAGCACGCCGAGCAGCTGTTCCGACATCTCCTCGGCCGAGGCGAACCGGCGCTGCGGGTCGGGGTCCGTGGCCCGTACCAGGAAGCGGTAGAAGGACTCGTATCTGTGGAAGACGTCGATGTTGCCGGGCTCGGGCAGGCTGTCGACGTAGACGTTGGTGTAGCCCTGGAAGTCGAAGGTGAGGACGGCCAGGGTGCGCGCCACCGTGTACAGGTCGGAGGCGATCGAGGGGCCCTCTTCGGCGACTTCGGGCGCCTGGTAGCCGACGGTGCCGTAGATGGCGCTGTCGTCGTCGTCCATGCGGCGCACGGCGCCCATGTCGATGAGTTTGAGCTGGTCGCCCTGCTGGATGGCGTTGTCGACCTTGAAGTCGCAGTAGAGCAGGTGGCGGCTGTGCAGGTGGCCGAGGGCCTCCAGCGCCTCGATGCCGTAGGCGCAGGCCACTTCGACGGGCAGCGGGTCGCGCTTCCCTTCCGGGGTGCGGCGCTGGTTGGCGATCTGTTTGAGCGAGCTGCCGCCGACGTACTCCATGACGATGTAGCCGTCGAGGCTGCCGGTGCGCTGGTCGAGGTGCTCGACGAAGTTGTAGATGCGCACGATGCCCGAGTGTTCGATCTCCGCCAGGAAGCGCCGCTCGGCGATCGCGGCGGCCATGGCGTCCTCGTCGCCGGTGTCGAGCAGGCCCTTGAGGACGACCCAGCGGTCGGAGACGGCGCGGTCCACGGCGAGGTAGACCCAGCCGAGCCCGCCGTGCGCGAGACATCCGGCGACCTCGTACTGGCCGTGCACGATGTCGCCCGGGCCCAGCTTGGGCACGAACGAGTAGGGATGGCCGCACTGGGTGCAAAACCCCTCGGTGCGTCCCGAGCGCGCGCCGCTGGAGCGGCCGACGGGAGCCCCGCACTCGCCGTTGCTGCAAAACCGCTTCCGCTCGGGGACCTCGGGGTCGGCCAGCACCACGGTGGCCGGATCAGGCCGCGGCACGTCGGGGACCTGGACGAGTCCGGCGCCCAGCCTGCCGCGGGACGAGGAGGCGGTGGAGGAGCGGCCGCTGCGCACCGACACCGAACGGCTGGTCGAGCGGCCCGAGAGGGAACCGGTGAGCCGCCCGGAGACCGAGCGGCGGGAGGAGCGGGAGCGCGCGGAGGCGCGCGCGGAGCCGGTGCGGGCCGACCCCGTGGAGCGGCTGCCCCGCCCCGGGCTGGTCATCCCCGTCGGCGCCGAGCCCAGCACCCCGCCGGGCGCCACCACGGGCGCGAGCCCGCAGGTGTCGCAGTACAGCTCCCCGCCGCCCATGTCCTCGTAGGCGCCCTCGCACTGCGGCCGTTGGCACGGCCGCCGCGGCGCGCTCGCCTGCTCGCTCACTCTGCCCCCATGTTCATCGCTCCGCCCGCGGTGTGCCGGGCCTCTCGCTGCCGCTGGGCCAGCGCCTCCTGTGCGGCCCGCTGGTAGCGCAGTACGGCCTCCTCGGCGGCCCGCAGGTCGCAGGGCGCGCTCCACAGCATGCGGCGTGCCGCGTCGTAGCGCTCGATGAGGATGCGGTCCTCCGCCAGGCCGTTCTGTGCCACCTTCGCCTTGTACGCGTCCAGGCGCCCGCGCAGTTCCGCGCGGACGGCCAGCGGCGCGGTGACGGCGGACAGTTCGGCGCGGGCCCGCTCCAGCTCCTCCTCGGCGCGCTCCTCCAGGCTCTCCAGCAGCGGGGAGAGCCGGTGCCAGCGCGCGTGCCTGCGGTGCTCGGCGGCGGTGGCGAGCTGTTCCTGGAGTGCGGTGGGCGGGCCGCTGACGGCGGGCACGTCCCAGGCGGCGATCTTGGCGAGCACCTCGCCGCGGGCGGCGCGTGCCTCGGCGAGGGTCCGGTCCGCGCGGCTGAGCACGTCGCGGAGTTTCATCAGCCGCGTCTCGGCGTCCTGCCGCACGGCGAGCACGGCGTCGATCTCGCGCCGTACGTCCTCCAGGGTGCGGGCCGCGTTGTCGTAGCGCGTGGTGTCGGGGCGGCCGCCGCCGGGGGCGCCACTGCCCGAGGTGGGTGTCCAGAAGGCGAGCGGGTCGGCGACGACCTCCTCGCGCAGCGCGGCGAGTTCGGCGGTGGTTTGCTCCAGGTCGTCGGCGGCCGGGTGTTCGCCGGGGCGCACGCCGACCGAGTGCGCCAGGGAGCGCACGCGCCCCAGTTCGGCGGCGAGCAGATCGATCCTGGCGGGCAGCGCGGACCACACCGAGTCGGCGGCGGCCACCACGTCGAGTGCCTGCGCGTACCACTCGTTCATCCGCTCGACGAGCCGGCTCAGCGTCAGCTCCTCGGCGAGTTTCGGGCTCTGGGTCGGGCTCGCGCCCGGCGAGAGCGCCAGCGCGCCCCCGGAGACGGTGAGCGTGCCGCGCAGCAGGCGGGTCAGTTCGGCCAGGTCGTCGCGGCTGGGCCAGCGGCGGCGGGCCCGCAGCTCGCGCGCCCGCTCCAGCGTGCGCGAGTAGGCCTCGAACCCGTTCCACAGCGAGGTGATGGCGGTCTCGGCGCGCGCCCAGCGGTGCGCGGTCGTCCCGGTGAGCCGCGCGCCCTCCAGCAGCCTGCGCCCGGCGTGGTCCTGGAGTGCCAGCAGGGAGGACTCGACGGCCTCGTGCTCGGCGTCAAGACGCTCCAGAGCGCGGTCGGCCTCCTCCCGGCTCATCACCTCTTTGGCGGGCCCGGCGGTCCCCATCGATCACCTCGCTGTTCGACGCGTACGTGCACTCACGGACCGGCGCTGGCGGCGATCCGCGTCCCGGCACCGGTTCAGTCACGGTAGAGCGGTTTCGGCGGTGCGGGCTTCTTCCCTTCCGTACCCACGATGTCGTCGGCGAGCCAACGCTCGTAGGAGGACTTCCACCCGTCCTCGCGGTAGTCCTCCAGCACCTTGTTGACCCTGCGGACCAGATCCTCGTCCTCCAGGTTCATCGCGACGCCGTACGGCTCGATCGTCTGCGGCTCGCCGATGAGTTCCACGGACGGGTCCTGCGCCGCCTGTCCGGCGGCCAGGGCGCTGTCGGTGACGGTGGCGTCGGCCTCGCCGAGCTGGAGGCGCACCAGGCAGTCGAGCTGGTTGGGGACGACGACGGGCTCGGCACCCAGTTTCGCGTACGCGTCCGACTCCATCATCGTCTCCGCCGTCGAACCCGAGGCGTAGCACACGCGTTTGCCGCGCATACTCGCGTCGAAGCCCTTGACGCGGGCTCCCTGCTGCGGAACCAGCAGCTGCTGCCCCGCCTCGAAGTAGGCCGTGGAGAAGGCGACCTTGTCCTTGCGGTCGCAGGCGATGGTCATGGTCCGCACGACCATGTCCACCTCGCCCTTCTCGATGGCGGGGATGCGCTGGTCGGTGGGGATGGTCTTGTAGGTGATCCTGTCGTCCCCGTCGCCGCCGAGCAGGTCGCGGGCGATGGCCTTGACCAGGTCGATGTCGAAGCCCTCGATCTTGCCCGTCGTCGGATCCCGGTAGCCCCACAGGTAGCTGTTCTGGTCGACGCCGACGACCAGCTTGCCCGCCTTCTTGATCCGCTTGACCGCGTCCCCCGCCTTCCCCGAAGCCTCGAGGCTCTCGGCGGGGTTGCTGCCGTCCTCGCACTTCTCCGGCTCGGGTTCCTCATCCGGGTCGGTGGCCGAGGCGGGACGCCCCGCGGCCGCCCCCGCGCCGTGCGCAGCGCCGTCGGGCGGAGAGGGCGGAGAGGGCGGGGAAGGCGGGGCGGGCGCGGGAGTGAGCAGCGCGGCCGCGACGAGGGCCGCGGCGGCCGACAGGCCGCCCGCGGCGGCGGCCCACCGCGCGCCGATTCCACGGGGGCGCATGCCCCCGCCGCGCGTGCCCGCCGGCTGTGTGTGCGCGGTGCCTGTGCCCGTGCCCGTCATCGCGTCCCCCCTCACCGGCCTCACCGGTACTCCGCCAGCCTGCGCCCGATACCCAGTACGGCCGCCGCCGCACCGAGAACGGCCAGCACCAGGGCGCCGGCCGTCAGCCCGCGGAACCTGCCGCGCGCGCTGTCCGCTGCCTGCTCGAACTGCTCCTGCTCGTGCGCGGTCGCCCGGCCGAGGCTCTTGTCGACCTGGTCGAAGCTCTGCCCCGTGCTGTCCACGGTGCCGATCACCTGGTCGACGGCGTCCTCGTAGTCGCCGTCGTTGTCCTTGACCCGGGCCGCCAGATGCCGCCGCTGCCACGCCTCGACGGCCTTCTCGGCGTCCCGCACGGCCTGCCGCCCCGTACGGTCGTCCGCGAGGTGACGGGCTTCCTCCAGGAGACTCATCCCCGGCGCGCCGTGCGTCTGGTCACCGGCCTTCCCGCCGCCCGCGATGGCCCGCATCCGCTTGCGGTAGCTGTCCTCGTACGCGGCGCCGCCGCCCCGGGCGACCAGCGTCATGTTCTCGTCGCCGCGCGCCTGGAGGGTGGCGATCCGCGCCTCGTTGAGCGCCTGGAGGGAGGCGGCGCCCCTGGTGTCCGACTCGTGCAGCCCCGAGCGGGCCAGCGCGTGGCCGCCCGTCAGCCACACCAGCGCCACCAGCACGACGGCGCTCGCGCCCAACAGTCCCTGGTTGAAGACCCGGTTGGTGCGCAGGTAGGTGCGGCGCTGCGCCCAGCCCAGCGCTCCCAGCGCGACGACACCGGCACCGACGGCGAGCAGGGGCCACGACGTGGCGTCCTCGTAGTCGCCCTCGAGACGCCCGCTCTCGGCCGTGTACAGCTTGCGCGCGGCGGGCAGGAGTTCGCCGCGCATCTTCTCGTTGGCGTACCGCAGGTAGGCGCCGCCCAGCGGCAGGCCCTGCCTGTTGTTGGCCCGCGCCGCCTCAACCAGCCCCGTGTAGACGGGCAGACCGCGGTTGAGCACGGTGATCTGCCGCTCCGCCGTGCCCGAACCCGAGGAGTCGGCCGCCGCGTCGGCCAGCAGCCCGGACGCCTCGCGGATGTCGTCCTCGTACCGCTCGCGCACCTCGTCCGGCTCGTCCCCGCCCGCCAGGAACCCGCTGGAGGCGGAGGTGTCGGCGTCCGCCAGCGAGCGGTAGACACGTGCCGCGTCCGCGCTCAGCGGCTGACTGTGTTCGGCCACCGCGTCGGCGGCGGCCTTCCGGTCGGCGACCTGCCAGGACGAGACCGCTCCGAACACCACGACCAGCAGGGCCAAAGCGGCGCCGATCGCGCGCAGCCGTCCCGGCTCGGTCGTCACCGCGGCCCGCAGCCGCGCCCTCCCCTCGGACCAGCCGCTACGGCGTCCCGCGCCGCTCGCGGCCGAGCCCGGGGCGCCCGGCGGCCGCGCGCCCGGTGCCGGACCCGGGGCACCGCCCGCGGCGTGCCCGGCTTCCGGTACCGCTGGCACGGGCGGCGGTGTCGGTGGCGCGGTCGGCGGCTGTGTCACGGCTGAGCCCTCCCCCTCGGTCGCTGACGGACACCCTGCCGGTTGCGCTCGCCCCCGCTCCCCTCCGTGCAGCCCCCGGCTCCCCTGCCCTGGGCTGCGAGCGCCGGGGCGCCCGACTGTGGTGCCTCGGTGCAGCAGTATGGCCGCAGTGGCCGGTGACCACACCGGATGGGGCGGGATCTTGTTCGTATCGCGACCAAACGCCCCGTACGCGCCACCGAACCCGCCCCGCCGACGTGTCCTGCCCGCGTCCCGCTCGCGCTCCCTCCTGTTCTGTCCACACGCGCCCGGTGCCACCGCGGTTCCCTCGCCCGCGGGGCAGCCCGCGCGGGGACGGGCGCGAGCCGCGCGTCCGCTGCGGGTCCGAAGCGATGACCAGGCGAGACCGGATGCGGGGACCGGACGAGACCGGACGGGACCGGACGGGACCGGAATGCGTGCTTCCCCCCTTACGCTCCCGCCATGTCACCGCGAACGATCACAGACCCGGGTACGGCACCCCGGCACACCGGCCCGGCGATCACGGCCGAAGGCCTGCGCAAACGCTACGGGGAGACACAGGCCGTCGACGGCGTCTCGCTGGAGGTGGAGCACGGCGAGTTCTACGGCATCCTCGGCCCCAACGGCGCCGGGAAAACCACCACCATGGAGCTGCTGGAGGGGCTGCGCCGGCCCGACGAGGGCCACGCCCGGCTGCTGGGGACGGCCTCCTGGCCGCGCGACCCGGCGCTGCTGCGCCGCATCGGCGTCCAGTTGCAGGCCTCCGCGTTCTTCGAACGGCTGACCGCCCGCGAGCAGCTCCGCACCTTCGCCGCCCTCTACGGCATACCCGAGACCCGCGCCGACGAGATGCTGGAGACCGTCGGGCTGACGGAGAAGGCCGGCACCCGCGAGGACAAGCTCTCCGGCGGCCAGGCGCAGCGGCTCTCCCTCGCCTGCGCCCTCGTCCACGACCCGGAACTGGTGTTCCTGGACGAGCCGACCACCGGCCTCGACCCGCAGGCCCGGCGCAACCTGTGGGACCTGCTGCGCAGCAGCAACGCGGCAGGACGCACGGTGGTGCTCACCACCCACTCCATGGACGAGGCGGAGACGCTGTGCGACCGGGTGGCCGTCATGGACCACGGCCGGGTGCTGCGCGTGGGACCGCCGCGCGCGATGGCCGAAGAGGCCGGAGTCGACTCCCTGGAGGACCTCTTCCTCCAGCTGACGGGGCGGGAGTACCGGGAGTGAGAGCGTTTGTCAGCCTGTCACTGGCGATGGCCCGCGGACTGCTGCGGGACCGGGCCGCCGTGTTCTTCACCCTGATCTTCCCGCTGATGTTCCTGCTGCTGTTCGGGGCGCTGTTCAAGGACCAGGGCGTCGAGCAGTCCACCCTCGTGCAGGTGGGCGACGTGCGGGTGCTGGACACGATGCCGCACGAGACGCGCGCCCAACTGCGCGACGTCCTGACGATCGAGAAGACCGACGGGTCGGCCGCGGCCCGCAGGCAGGCGCTGGAGAAGGTCCGCGAGGGTGACGCCGACGGGGTCGTCCTCCAGCACGGCGGCAAGGTCGAACTCCGCTACTCCGCCGCCGACCAGGTGCGCTCCGGCACGGTCCAGGGGTTGCTCAACAGCATCGTCCAGCAGGCCAACCAGCGCGCCACGGGACAGCCGCCCGCCTACGCGCTGGGCAGCACGGCCGTGGAGGACGAGTCGGTCAAGCCCATCCAGTTCCTCACCCCCGGGCTGCTCGGCTGGGCGGTGGCCATGGGCGGCGTCTTCGGCGCCGCCTTCAACCTGGTCAGCTGGCGGAGGAAGCGCATCCTGCGCCGCCTGTGGCTGGCACCCGTCGCCGCGCGCAGCGTCATCGGGGCCCGGGTAGGCGTCAACCTGGTCATGGCCTTCGCACAGACAGCCGTCTTCCTGCTGATCGCCTCGCTGCCCTACTACGGCCTGCAACTGACCGGACAGTGGTGGCTGAGCCTGCCGCTGGTGGCCTGCGGGACGCTGGCGTTCTTGTCGATCGGGCTGCTGGTCGGCTCCTTCGCGAAGACCGAGGAGGCCGCCAACGGGCTGGCACAGATCATCATTCTGCCCATGGCGTTCCTCTCCGGCTCGTTCTTCCCCCTGGACGGCGCCCCGCAGTGGGTGCGCACCATCAGCGACGTGCTGCCGCTCAAACATCTCGTCACGGCGATGGAGGCCGTCCTCAGCCGCGGCGGCGGCTGGGGCGACGCGCTCCCCGTGATGGGCGGGCTGCTGCTGTTCGCCGCGGTGCTGACGCTGCTCGCCTCGCGGCTCTTCCGGTGGGACGCGGCGTAGGGCCCGCCCGCGGGGGCGCGGCGTAGTAGGGCGGGGGAGGCCCGGGCAGGGGCGGGGTCGTAGGTCCGGGGTCCTCCGTCGGGACGTCTGCCACCATGGACGGGTGATGGAGATCCGGCGCGGCAGCCTTCCCACGCAGACCTACTACGAGCAGGTCGGCGGCGAGGAGACCTTTCGACGGCTCGTGCACCGCTTCTACCAGGGGGTGGCCGAGGACCCCCTGCTGCGGCCGATGTACCCCGAGGAGGACCTGGGCCCCGCCGAGGACCGGCTGGCGCTCTTCCTGATGCAGTACTGGGGCGGCCCGCGCACCTACAGCGAGTCGCGGGGCCACCCCAGGCTGCGCATGCGGCACGCACCGTTCAAGGTCGACCGCGCCGCGCACGACGCCTGGCTGCGGCACATGCGGGACGCGGTGGACAGCCTGGAGCTGCCCGAGCATCTGGAAACCCCGCTGTGGGACTACCTCGTTTACGCCGCCGGGTCTATGGTCAACTCCGCGGACTGAGCGGACCGTCGGACCGCGATCCCGGCGCGTGCCGACCCGCACGCGGGAGCGAGAGCGAGAGCGCACCATCCCGCGCACGTAGCGGGACAACGCGCCCCGGCGGCCCCACACGCGGAGGGGGACAGGGGGCGGCAGGGCTTGACCGGGTTCGTCGTGGCACGCATGCGTGCACACCGGCTGCTCCTCGCCTCCGCGCTGCTCTGCGTCCTGCTGGCCACCTGCGTACTGACCACCCTCGCCGCCTTCGCCACCGCGGTCGGCGACGCCGGGCCGCGGCGCGCGCTGGAGCACAGGGCGGCCCCCCGTACCGTGCTGGACGTCCGCTCGGACGTCACCGCCGGAAACCGGAAGGCCACGGACGCGGCCGTCCGCGAGGCGGCGCGTGACGCCTTCGGCGGGCTGCCCGTGCGGACCGCCGCCAGCACCCACTCCGGCGCGTACGCGCTGCCCTCCTCGCTGCGCCCGGGCGCCGACGCCCGCGACCGGACCGCCGACACCTCTCGCACTTCGGGCACCTCGAATACTTCCGGCGCATCGGACGCTTCAGCCGGCTCGGGCACTTCAGGCGCTTCTGGTTCTTCCGGTTCCTCCGGTTCCTCCGGTTCCTCCGGTGCCTCGGAGGACGACGAGCCCGCTCTGACGCGCTTTGCCACCTTCGACCGCGCCCGCGTGAGGATGGTCGACGGCTCCTGGCCGCACACCCTGCGCACGGGCGAGCACACCGTCGCCGCGGCGGTGCCCCAGCGGGCGGCCGAACGGCTGTCGTTGCGCCCGGGCGACACCTTCCGCGTCACGAGCAGGCTCGAAGGACCGCCCGACGTCCGCGTCGAGGTCACCGGCGTCTACGCGCCCGCCTCCCCCGGCTCCCCCTACTGGAGGTGGCTGGACCCGCTGGCGGGTCAGGGCATGGCGGTGGGCGACTTCACCACCTACGGCCCGCTCGCCGTCCCGGACGGCGCCTTCGCCGACGGGGACGGTGCGGCGGAAGAAGCCCACGGCGCGGGCGGGGCGCTGTGGCCCGCAGAGACCCGGTGGCAGGCGGACGCCGACTTCGCCGGCCTGGACACCTCCCGCCTCGACGCGCTGGGCGCCGACGTGGCCAGGGCCGCCGACCGGATCGGCACCTCGCCCTCGACCCGGCACGCCGTGGCCACCACGGACCTCCCCGAGGTGCTGGACTCCCTCACCCGGTCGCTGCTCGTCATGCGCTCCACCCTGCTGATCGCCGCGCTCCCCCTCGTGCTGCTGACCGGGCTGACGCTGCTGCTCGTGGCGCAACTGCTGCATACCGAGCGGGCCTCCCAGACGGCACTCCTGCGGGCCCGCGGCGCCTCCAGGACCCGGGTGTGCGCCCTGGCCGCAGCAGAGGCGCTGCTGCTGGCGCTGCCCGCCGCACTCGCCGCACCCCTGCTCGCCGGGCCCGCGGTGCGGTGGCAGGCAGCGCACGGCGTGCTCGCCCGCGCGGGGGTCGAACCGGGCGCCGGGGTGCCCGCGGGAGGCTGGTGGGTGGCGGCCGCCACAGCGCTCGGATGCGCGCTGCTGATCGCCGCGCCGACGCTGCGGGCCCGTGGCCGCGCGGGCGAGGAGGACCCGGAGAGCGGAGCCACCCGCGGCGGCCCCCGCACGCCCGCACGGAGGCGGCGTACGGCGGCGACCCTGCTGCGCGGCGGCGCCGACCTCGCGCTGGTCGCGCTGGCAGCGGTCGCCTACTGGCAGCTGGAGCGGCGCTCGGGCGGCACCGGCGTCCTGTCAGCACGCGAGGGCTCCGGCGCGCGGGGCGGGTCAAGCGGGGCGCTGGGCATCGACCCGGTGCTGGTGGCGGCGCCCGCGCTGGCGCTGCTCGCGGGCACCGTGCTGGTACTGCGGGTCCTGCCGCTCGCGGCGCGGCTGGGCGAGCGGTTCGCCACCCGGGGGCGGGGGCTGGCCGCGGCACTGGCCGGCTGGCAGCTCAGCCGCCGCCCGCTGCGCGGCGCGGGGCCCGCGCTGCTGCTCGTGCTGGCCGTGGCGACAGGGGTGTTCGCGGTCGGCCAGGGCGCCAGCTGGGACCGCTCGCAGGACGACCAGGCGGACTTCCGCACCGGGGCCGACCTCTCCGTCAGCGGCTCCACCGCACCCCCGCTCGCGCAAGGCGGGCTGTTCACAGGGCTCCACGGGGTCGAGCAGGTGGCGCCGGTGGCGCGGGCGTCGTTCAGCACGGCGGGCGACCGTACGGCGCAGCTGCTGGCCACCGACGCGCGTGCGGCAGGCCAGGGGGTCCTGCGGCTGCGGGACGACCTGGCCGACGAGCCCCTGTCCCGGCTGCTGCGGCCGCTGGCCGGCGAGGACCGCAGGGAGACCGGTGTGCGGCTGCCGAAGGACACACGGGAGCTGCGGCTGCGCGTACGGCTGGAGAGCGAGCGCGCCGCCCCGGGCGGGGAACAGAGCTCCGGTACGGACACCCTCTCGCTCACCGTCGAGGACCGTTCCGGCGTGCCCTACCGGATACCGCTCGGTGACCTGCCGGACGACGGCGAGGCGCACACGCTGAGCGCCGCCCTCGCGCAGGACGGTGGCACACCGGCCGGGCCCGTGCGGCTGACCGGGATCGGCGTCTCCTACCGCGCACCCGCGCACAGCCGGCAACGGAAGCTGACCGTCGAGGAGATCGGCGCCGCGGGACCGCACGGCAGCCGCACGGTGCACCCCGCACGGCAGGAGCACTGGACGCCACGGGTGAGCGCCGACGACGCGCAGGCCCGGCTGGGGCGCGGCCCGTACGCCGACGCCGACGCCCGCACGGCCGAACTCCGTCCGGACGGTGCGGTGCTGACCGCCCGCCACACCACGGGCTCCGCGCCCTCTCAGGCCTCGCAGGGAACCGACCCGGTGACCGTCTCCGTCCTGTGGTCTCCCGGCGCCTCGTCGGCCGGCGCGCACCGGCCACTCGCCGCCGTCGCCACGGACGCCTATCTGCGGGCGAGCGGCGCCGAGGTGGGTGACACGGTCAGGGTCGACGCCCTGGGCACCGACCTGAACGTCCGTATCACCGGCGCCGTCCGCGCCCTGCCCACCGTCTCGCCCGTACCGACCGCCGACGGTGAAGCCGCCGCCGGAGCCCTGCTGTTCGACCTGGGGACGCTGAACCGGACGCTGGCGGGGCGCGACGCCACCCTGCTGGAGCCGCGCACGTGGTGGCTGTCGGTCGCCGACGGCGCGGGCGACCGGGTCGCCGCCCAGCTGCGGGCCGAACCGGCCGTGGGCACCGTACGGGTACGCGACGAGGCCGCCGCCGAGCTGCGCGGCGACCCACTGGGCGCGGGGCCCCGCAGCGCGCTGACCGCACTGGCCGCTGCCGCCGCCGTACTGGCGGCGGCCGGCTTCGCCGTCAGCGCCGCCGGGGCGGCGCGGGAACGCGCGGGCGAATTCGCCGTCCTGCGTGCTCTGGGCGCGCCCAGGCGGCGGCTCGCGCACGCCCTCGCGGCCGAACAGGGGCTGGTGCTCGTGCTCTCGGCGGCGCTCGGACTCGGTCTGGGGGCGCTGCTGGTGCGGCTGGTGGTGCCGCTGATCGTCGTCACAGGAGACGCCCGCGCGCCCGTGCCCGACCTGCTGGTACGGCTCCCGGCGGGCGGGACGGCCGCCCTGCTGGCGGCGGTGCTGGCGGTGCCGCTGGTAGTCGTCGCCGCCACCGCCTTCCGCCGCACGGGCCCCGTGGCGGCTCCCCGCACGGAGAGGGGAGAGTGACCGGTGCCGGACCTCGCGCGCCCCGACAAACAGGCCGCGCCCCGCGGCGGGTGGCTGCGGGCGCGGCTGCGAACGGCGCCCGGCGCGGCGCTGGCGTTCGCCGTGCTGGTGCTGGCGACGGCCTTCCTGGCGGCCGCGCTGCCGCGGGCCGTCGACGCCTCAGCGGACGACGCGCTGCGCGCCGCCTACGAACGGGCCCGCCCCGCAGACCGCGCGCTCCGGGCCACGGCCTCCGCGGCGCCCGACGCCGGCAGCCCCGCCGAGCTGCGCGCACGCGTCGCGCCCGCGGCGGTGGACCGCGCTGACACGGCCCTCCGCCGCGCCGTCCACGCCCCGCTGCACCTGGCGGCCGGTCAGGGGGCGTACGGGGTGCGCAACACCAGCCCCGCGGACACCGACGATCCGGCGCTGCCCCGCCCCTCCCCGGACGTCGCCCCCAAAGCCACGTTGGCCGCGCAGGCGGGTCTGGCGCGGCATACGACCCTCACCAGGGGCCGGATGCCCGGCCCTGAGCGGGCACGGAAGGGGCACCCCGTGCAGGCGGCGGTCACCGAGGCGACCGCCCGCCGGATGCACCTCGCCCCGGGCGACACCTTCCACCTGCCGGACCGTACGGGCACGGGCGGAAGCGATGTCACGGTCCGGATCACCGGCGTAGTGGCACCGCGCGGCTCCCCGGAGCAGGTCGGCCACAGCCCCTTCTGGAATGCCGAACAGAGCCTGGCGCGCCCCTCCCTGCTGTCGATCCCGCCCTCCGGCGGAGGCGGAACACCGAAGCGCTACTGGCACTTCACCGCGTTCCTCCACCCGAAGGCCGCGCCCACGCTGCTGTCCCTGCGCGACGGCGCCGAACTGTACTTCCACCACCCGCTGGACACGGACGCGCTCGCCGGGCACCAGGCACGGCAGGCCGCGCAGGACCTCACCCGGCTCGCCTCCGGCGCCGACGCGGCACGGCTGCGCGAAAGCGCCGGCGTCGGCGAACTGACCTTCGAGACGGGGCTGACCGAAACCCTCGCCGCCTTCCAGCGGGAGAACTCCGCGGTCACCCCCCTCCTGCTGATCGCCGCACTCGGGCTGGCCACCACAGCGCTGATGGTGCTGCTCCTGGCCGCGCTACTGACCGCCGAACGGCGCGCGGACGAACTGGCGCTGCTGCGTGCCCGCGGCGCCTCACTGGCCGGCCTGGCGGGCAGGCTGCTGGCTGAGAGCGCCACCGTGGCGGTGCCGGCGGGAGCGCTGGGCACCGGCCTCGCGCTCGCGGCCACCGACGGCACCCGCAGCACGGCCGCACTGACCGCGGCGGCGGCCGTCACCGCTCTGGCGGCGCTGGCCCTGCCGGTGCGCGCGGCGCTGGCGCACCGCCGCGTCCGGTCCGCCGCACCGAGCGGCGACCTGGCCCGGCGACGCCCCTCGCGGCGCCGCACGGTGGTGGAGGTCAGCACGTTCGTGCTCGCCGTCGCCGCCGTCGTCGCACTGCGGCAGCGCGGCACCGGCGGCCCGGACAGCGCGCAGGAGACGGCCGCGACCGGCGGCGGGGACGCGGCCGGCACAGCGGGCGACACGGACCTGCTGCTGGCGCTCGCCCCCGTGCTGGTCGCACTGGCGGCCGCGCTGCTCCTGCTGCGCTGCTATCCGCTGCCGCTGCGGCTGCTGGAACGGCTCACCGCGCGCAGCACGGGCCCCGTCGCGTTCCTCGGAGTGGCCCGCGCGGGCCGCGCGCCCTCAGCCGCCGTGTCGGGGCCCGCGCTGCTCGCCCTGCTCGTCGCGCTCACCGTGGCCTCGTTCGGCGGCACCGTCCTCACGGGCATCGCACACGGCCGGGACACCGCCGCCCTGCGCGCCGTCGGAGCGGACGCCCGCATCGAGGCACCCGGCGCGGAAAACCTGCCCGAAGGGATGACGAAAAAGGTCCGCCACGCGCCAGGGGTGGACACGGTTACGGCCTACCGTGCGCACGACGACGGCGAACTGACCGGCGTCGCCGACGCGGTGACCGTCGCCCTGGTCGACGCGCCCGCCTACGCCCGCCTCACCGGACACGACAGCCTGCCCTCCTTCTCCGCCGACACCCTGGTACCCGAAACCTCCGAGGCCTCCACCGAGCCCCTCCCCGCACTGATGTCCCCCGGCCTCGCCCGGAAACTCGGCAACGGCACCGAGTACACCGACCTCGTACTGCCCGGACTGCAACTGCCCGTGCGGCCCGCCGTGATCCGCGAGGCCACACCCGCCGCCCAGCAGGGCGACTTCGTCGTCCTCTCCCGCGAGGCCGTCGCCCGCGCCCGCCCCGACGCGCGCGGCACCGCACTCCTCGCCCCCAACACGCTGCTGGCGGGCGGCCAGGCCCCCCACGCCCGCACGCTGCGCCGGCTGGCTGCCGCTGCCTTCCCCGACGCGGACACCGGCCCCCTGGTCTCCCTGCGCGCCGAGGAACGCGCCGAGTACGCCGGCACCGTGCTCCAGTCCGGCGCCGAACACCTCTACACCCTCGCCGTGCTGGCCGCCGCCGGCTACAGCGCCCTCGCCGTCGGGCTGTCACTGGCACAGACCGCGCCCGGCCGCCGGGCACTCCTGGCCCGGCTGCGCACCCTGGGACTGGCCCGCCGCCAAGGCCGGGGCGTACTGCTGCTGGAGAGCCTGCCGCTGTACGTACTGACCGCCGCGGCAGGGGCCGCCACCGGGCTGGCCATGGTGCCGCTGCTGGGTCCCGGCATCGACCTGGGCGCCCTTGCGGGCACACCCGACACCCTGCCCGTGGGGCTGACCGCCGACGCCCTGCCCCTGCTCGCGCCGCCGCTGGCGCTGCTGGCCCTGGCCACGCTCGGACTGCTGGCACAGGCCCGGCGCCGCGGCCGGGCGGCGGACCTGCGCACGGAGAACCAGGAGCCCGCATGACACCGACACCCCAGCCCCGGCACCCCCGGCCCGGTACCCCCGCCTCCGCCTCGGCAGGCGGCGAGGAGCGGACCACCACACTCGGCGACCTGGAGCGGCGCGCCGCCGCCGGACGGCAGGAGCGCGCCTACGGCGCCGACGCGCTGATCGCCTGCGACCGCCTGGTGCGCATCTTCAGCGGCGACGGCGTCGAAGTCCAAGCCCTCCAGGGCCTCGACCTCCTCGTACACCAAGGCGAACTCACCGCCCTCGTCGGAGCGTCCGGCAGCGGCAAGTCGACGCTGCTGAACATCCTCGCTGGACTCGACACCCCCTCGGCGGGCAGCGCGAGCGTCGCCGGACACGACCTGCTGGCCATGGACGCGCGCACCCGGCTGCACTACCGCCGCAAGGTCGTCGGCTTCATCTGGCAACGCACCGCGCGCAACCTGCTGCCCTACCTGACGGCCGCACAGAACGTGGCGCTGCCCATGAAACTGAGCGCAGGCGCCGGACGCGCGGGAACAGGCGGCGGACGCCCCGGCACAGGCGGCGGACGCCCCGGCGCAGGCGGCTTGCGCCGGGGCAGGGTGCGGGCCGGGCGGGCCCTCGAACTCCTCGACCTGCTCGGCATGGCCGACCACGCCGGGCAGCGCCCCGCACAGCTCTCGGGCGGCCAACAGCAGCGGGTGGCCATCGCCGTGGCGCTCGCCAACGACCCGTCCGTCGTCCTCGCCGACGAACCCACCGGTGAACTCGACACCGCCACGGCCGCCGAGGTCTTCGCCGCGCTGCGCCGCGCCAACAGGGAACTGGGCACCACCATCCTGGTCGTCACCCACGACGCGGCCGTGTCCGCGCAGGTCAACCGCACCGTCTCCATCCGGGACGGGCGTACCAGCACCGAGACGCTGCGCACCGTCGCCCCCGACGAGGAGGGCGGCGCGGCCACCGTCGGGCGCGAGTACACGACCATCGACCGCTCGGGCCGCCTCCAACTGCCGCCCGAGTTCACCACGCCGCTCGCCATCCGCGACCGCGTACTGCTGGAACTGCGCCCCGACCACATACAGGTCCGCCCGGGCGAGCGCACCCGGCCGGAGGAGACCAAGGCGCCCGGGGCCGCGACGGAGTCCGGGCCGGAGCCGGGGCCCGGGCCGGAGCCGGGGCCCGGGGCGGGGACGGAGCCGGGGGCTGGGGCTGAGGCTGGGGCTGAGGGGGGTGGTGGCGGCGGTGCCGGGGCGAAGGACGCGCCCGGCCGCCGGGAAGAGGAGCCCGGCTGAGCGCCGGGCGCGGCTCACCGGCTCACACCGGGGTGACGCTCAGTCCGGCGCCCGCGCCGGCCCCCGCACCGCCCCTGCGCCGTACCGCGACGGAGCCGTAGAGCGTCCGCAGCCGCAGCCACGCGCCGGCCTCCAGCAACGTCACCGGATCGGTGCCGCGCAGAAAGCCCAGCGCGTGCGCCGCGTGCGCGGCGCGCAGCGGCAGCTGAGTGCGCCCCAGCGGGCGGGACCAGATCTCCTCGGCGAGCGCGTCCAGCGCCTCCCGGCCGCGCCGCTGCGCCGGCAACTTCTCCGCACGCTCCCGGAACTCGCCCACGGCCGCCGCCGCCACCGAACCGACAGCGTCGACCGGCACCCGCGCGAACTCGTGCCACCCGCCACGCGGCGGCAGCACCCCCGCCCACGAAGGACCGGTGACGGCCTGCGGAACGCCGACGGACTCGCGCTCCTCCTCGACCAGTTCGAGCAGCGCGCCCGCCGCCACCGTCACATCGAGCTCGACGGGCTCCAAGAGCCGTCCCGTGCGCACCGCCAGCACCTCGAAACGGGCCGGCTTGGCGAACACCCCCGCCACGCCATCGCCCGCCTGGATGCGCACGGCGGCGTTCTTCTCCCAGCGCACCAGCCGCTCCAGGAAGGCGGCGAGTCCCGCCGCCTCCCCGGGATCGGCGAAAACCAGCCGGTCAGCCCCTGTGGCTGTCATCGAAGTAGCCCTCCAGGAAGGACCGCTCGGCCGGCGACAGCCGCCGCGGATACCCCTCCTTGATGTTGTACGGCGCCACGACCGTCCTGGCCCGCACATACGGGCCGCCGCCACCGGCCGCGTCCTTGATCTCGTACGCGAACGTCACCGAGGCGGCCGTCAGCTTGACCACCCACAGCTCCACCGTCACCGGGTCGGCACGGTGCACCAGCTGCCGCAGATAGTCGATCTCGTGCCGCGCCACGACCGTGCCGCCGGTGAACGCCTCCGGGTCCGCCACCCGCGCCGCCAGGGCCAGGAAGTCGATCCTGGCCTCCTCCAGATACCGGAGGTAGACGGTGTTGTTGACGTGCCCGAAGGCGTCCATGTCCGACCAGCGCAGCGGACACGCGTAGCTGTGCCGCACGCGCTCAGCTCCGCGTCAGCTTCTTGTGCGTCGCCCGGTGCGGACGCGCCGCGTCCGGACCCAGTCGCTCGATCTTGTTCTTCTCGTACGACTCGAAGTTGCCCTCGAACCAGAACCACTTGCTGTCACCCTCGTAGGCGAGGATGTGCGTGGCCACTCGGTCGAGGAACCAGCGGTCGTGGGAGACGACCACCGCACAGCCGGGGAAGTCCAGCAGCGCGTTCTCCAGCGAGGAGAGCGTCTCCACGTCCAGGTCGTTCGTCGGCTCGTCGAGCAGCAGCAGGTTGCCGCCCTGCTTGAGCGTCAGCGCCAGATTCAGCCGGTTGCGCTCACCGCCGGAGAGCACACCCGCCGGCTTCTGCTGGTCCGGGCCCTTGAAACCGAACGCCGACACATACGCGCGCGACGGCATCTCGACCTGGCCGACGTTGATGTAGTCCAGCTCGTCCGAGACGACCGCCCACAGCGTCTTGTCCGGGTTGATGTTGGCGCGGCTCTGGTCCACGTAGGAGATCTTGACCGTGTCGCCGACCTTGATGGAGCCCGAGTCCGGCTCCTCCAGCCCCTGGATCATCTTGAACAGCGTCGTCTTGCCCGCACCGTTCGGACCGATCACGCCGACGATGCCGTTACGCGGAAGAGTGAACGACAGGTCCTCGATGAGGACCTTGTCGCCGAACGCCTTGTTCAGCTTGTCCACCTCGACGACGACGTTGCCCAGGCGCGGCCCCGGCGGAATCTGGATCTCCTCGAAGTCCAGCTTCCGGGTCTTCTCCGCCTCGGCCGCCATCTCCTCGTACCGCGTCAGACGCGCCTTCGACTTCGCCTGCCGCCCCTTGGCGTTCGAGCGGACCCACTCCAGCTCGTCCTTGAGACGCTTGGCCCGCTTGGCGTCCTTCTGGCCCTCCACCTTCAGACGGGCCTGCTTCTTGTCCAGGTAAGTGGAGTAGTTGCCCTCGTAGCCGACGGCACGGCCACGGTCCAGCTCCATGATCCACTCGGCCACGTTGTCCAGGAAGTACCGGTCGTGGGTGATCGCGATGACGGTGCCCGGGTACTTCGCCAGGTGCTGCTCAAGCCACTGCACCGACTCGGCGTCCAGGTGGTTGGTGGGCTCGTCCAGCAGCAGCAGATCGGGCTGCTCCAGCAGCAGCTTGCACAGCGCCACCCGGCGCTTCTCGCCACCGGAGAGGTTGACGACCGGCCAGTCACCGGGCGGGCAGCCCAGCGCGTCCATGGCCTGCTCCAGCTGCGCGTCCAGATCCCAGGCGTTCGCGTGGTCCAGCTTCTCCTGGAGCTTGCCCATCTCCTCCATCAGCGCGTCGGTGTACTCGGTCGCCATCTGCTCGGCGATCTCGTTGAACCTGTCGAGCTGCTGCTTCGTCTCCGCGACACCGTCCTGGACGTTCTCCAGAACCGTCTTCGACTCGTCCAGCGGCGGCTCCTGCAACAGGATGCCCACGCTGTAGCCGGGAGCGAGCATGGCGTCACCGTTGGAGGGCTGCTCCAGCCCCGCCATGATCTTGAGCACGGTCGACTTGCCCGCGCCGTTGGGGCCCACGACACCGATCTTGGCGCCGGGCAGGAAGCTCAAGGTGACGTCGTCGAGGATCACCTTGTCGCCGTGCGCCTTGCGCGCCTTGCGCAGGGTGTAGATGTACTCAGCCAAGAGGAACCGTCCGAGCTTCTGTAGGTAGTCGTACGCGGCCGGGCCGCGCGGGTCGTCTCATCATGCGGCAGCGCGCCGCGCCGCTCGCCGGTGAGTGAGCCGCGGCCGTACCACGTCAGGCATACGCACCCCATCTTGCCGCACCCGCCCCCCACCCCGGAAACGGGCTCCGAGTCCCCCCGCCGATCCTGGCAGGGGCCGGGGCCGCGACCTGGACACCAACCGAGCGTCAACCACGCGGCCCGCCACTGGCCAGCTGACGTCTCCCGCCGCGTCCACCCTCGCCCGGGGGCCCGGGGCACCCGCTCGAAAACGCCGTCCCGGCCCC
Source organism: Streptomyces tubbatahanensis (assembly GCF_022699385.1). Classification (NCBI taxonomy): domain Bacteria; kingdom Bacillati; phylum Actinomycetota; class Actinomycetes; order Kitasatosporales; family Streptomycetaceae; genus Streptomyces; species Streptomyces tubbatahanensis. The sequence continues at coordinate 2,656,869 of NZ_CP093846.1, forward strand.
GCGGTGAAACCCTCTGTGCAGCCCAAGACACGGAAAGTATCGCTCGGGTGCATCCCGCCAAGCCGTCCAGTACGGAACGTCCACACCAGTGCGGAGGGGGCGGACAGCGCGAAGGGGATGGCCACCTCGGCCGCGGGTACCCGAACGGGTCTCACGGTGAAGCCCGTTCGGGCAGGGCCGGTTCGATGTCGAGGGGGGCGGCAGCAGGTGAGGACAGGGGACAGACAGGCGTCCGCCGACCGGCGCACACTGGTTCTCCAGCTCTTGGGCACGACGGTGGCGGCGGTGCTGTGGGGCATGGCAGCCGGCGCACTGACAGTGAGCAGCGGCCGCAGGACCGCCGCCCTCATCGGTGCCGGCCTCCTCCTCACCATCGCCGTGACGGTGATGTCCGTGGTCTGGTACCGCGAGCGCCGCAGAGCGCGCGAGGCCGGCCTGGCGACCAGCCGCTACCTACGGCTCGCGCAGCGCCTCCGGCGCGGCGTCATCCCCGACCACCCCGCCGAACGGCAGGCGGCCGCAGCGATTCTGGCCCGCCAAAGCCGTGCGCTGGAACAATGGAAGACGGGAAACCGCCAGATCGCATATGGGACGGGCGCTGTCCAAGTGCTCGCCGCCGCAATGCAGAGAGGAGACCGCGCCTACGGGTTGGGCGCGTTACTCCTGTTCGCCGCCGCGTGCAGCTTCTCGAATCCCGCCATGTCGCGCCGTCAGCAGCGGCGCAACGAGGCGACGTGCCGTGCGCTGCGCCGCCGATATGACCCGGAAGGAGGCCGGACGGACGAGGAGCGGCACGCGGCCTCGGCGCCCGCCGACGGGCCCGACCCACCCGCCTGCCGGCCGACCACGCGGACGACTCACACCTCACCGGAGCGCGGCGCCCACCCCGCGGAAGAGAACTGAGGCACGACAGGCTCGTCTCCTACGCTCCGACAGCCATGGGTCTCTTCGTCCTACTGCGCAGCGAAGGGTTCCTTCAATCCGCTATGTCGCATCACCGGAACCTGGCCGGCGACCGAGCCACGAGCGCCCAGCCCTCCCATGAGACTGGGCCGCGGCCTGACGGGGCACCCCCGCACCGATGCCGCCGTGCTCTACGGGCGGCACCCCGTCTGAGCCGCCGCGGCCGAGAGGCCCGAGGAGGGCAGCCTTCCTGGGAGGGCTGGTCTCGGCCGCCCGTATCGCGCGGACCAGATCCCCTTCGCCTGTTGCAGATCCTCGCCCAGCGTGGCGTCACGCCTACGAGCCCCACCCGAGGGGCGGGACGGGGCCGGAGCCACCCGAAAGGCACGGGCCACGGTGGGGCACGTCCGGGCCACCGGGAACTGCGGACCAAGGCGAGTCGTGTGCGGGCCCGCACGGACGTGAGGGCTGCCCGACGCGGGTGAGCGTCGGGCAGCGCTGCTCAGTTCCCGCCGCGGCGCACGATCCGCAAGGTGGTGAAACCGACCGCGAGGAGGCCGATGGCCACCGCCGCGAACAGCCGGGTGTTGCCGCCGCCCGTCCGGGCCAGGTCGCCCTCGCCCACGACGGCGCCGCCACCGCCGACGGTCGCCGGGCGCTCCGCCGTCGCCGGGGCGCTGCGCCGGGTCACCCCGCCCACCGCGGCGGAAGTGGTGCAGTCGAGGACACCGCTGAACGTCTTCGCGTACCCGTGCGGCCCGCGCACCGGGATGCGGTAGGGCTGGTCCTCCTCGACGGGCACCGTCACCGTGCCGCGCTCGCCACCGGCGATCTCCTCCCGCTCCTTGCCGACCCGCAACGGGAAGGTCGCGTCCCCGCTGTTGTCGACGTTGATGTCCACACCGTGCCCCGCGCAGTTCTCCCGGGACGTGGTGGCCGGCACCGGGCCGCGCTCCGCCCAGTTGACCGAAGCCGTGGCCGAAACCGTCGCCTGACTGGAACCGGCCAGGATCTGCGCCTGGCTCCTGCCGCGCTCCCCGGCCCCGGTCAGCACCCTGCCCACCGGAACCTTGGCCGCCGCCTGCGCGGTCAGCGACGCGGCCCCGGGATCGGCCGACTTCGGCAACTCGAAGTACACCTTCGTGCCGTTGCGGGCGGACTCGACCGGCTCGCCCTTCTCGTCGACGACCCGCACCCCTTCGGAGGCGGCACGGGGACTCGGCGCCACGCTGACGGTCGAGGCGGACGTGCGGACCGTCACAGGACCGGTGCGGCTACCGCTCTTGCCGGAGACCTCCGCCCGGTCGAAGGCCAGGGACGGGCCGGGCTCGGCCATGCTCCGGGCCCTCTTGACGAGGTAGCCGGCCAGCTTCCGGGCGGCGGGGTCGGTGGGGGTGATGGAGGGGGGCTCTTGGGGGGCCGCCCCCCTCCCCCCTCCCCCCACGTCCCCCCGTGCCCCCTTCTCGGCGAACCGCCAGATGGCGACCTGCGTGCCGGCAGCGGCGGCCTGCGGGGTGAGCCGCTTGGCTCCCGCCGCCCTCGCCAGTGCCTGGAGGTCGTTCCTGTGCGGGTAGGAATGGGCGACGACCCAGCGGATCCGGCCCGCGTTGCGGTTCTCCCACAGCGGAGAGGCCTTCCACTCCCCCTCCGCGTAACGCGACTGCTCCCGTACGGGATTGAGCGCATCGATGCCGTAGGTCTGCAGGGTGCCGCCGCCGTCGACGGCCATCTCGAAGAGCCCGGCCTTGATCTCCTGCCGCTCGCCGTCCACCGTGATGACCGCGTCATCGGCCGTCGTGAGGCCGTTCAACGTGGCGGTTGCCCCGTTGTGCTGCTCCGGCTGCCCTCCGGCGGGCACACCCTGAGCGGCGTTTGGGCCCGCCGCCGGGTGTGCCGCCGCCGGTGGCGCACCCGCCGCTACGCCGGCTGCGGACAGCCCGGTGGCCACGGCGGCGGCCATGAGGCGGTGGGCCGTCCGCGCGCGTACAGAAGTCATGGTCTTCCCCTCTTGGCAGCGCGCGCACGAAGCCGTCTCGCCCCCGTGCGGCCGGTCTGCCGCAAAGCTGAACCCCCCAGTCGGTACGGGTGGGATCGTAGGAAGATCAACAGCGCGGAATCCCCAGGATTCACGTCGGACACACATTCCGACTCGGAATCGTTATCAGCGAATCCGGCGGACCGGGACGATCACGGCGCACCGCGCTGACCTGGAACGCTTCCTTCCGCTGCGGCTTCGGACATCAACGCCTCGCCACGCGACCCCCTTCCCTCAGCCGGATCCGCGCCGGAATTGCCCGTTCCGTCGGCGCGTGCTCGCCCCTTGCTGGCGGACCGCCCGGGCCGGGCATTCCGGACGAGTCGACCAACGGGTTCCCCCACTACGGATTTCTCGACGACGGGTTCCGCTGCGACGGACTCCCCGGCGGTTTTCTCGAGGGTTTTCTCGGCCTTTCCTCCCCCCGTACCCCAATCGACTCGTTCGCCCCCTCCGGCCCGGAGCGGCGCGGAGGTCCCGAACGGGTCGGGCACCGCCGCATCCAACGGCGGCCACGCGGGCGCCGGGCCCCGCGACAGCTCCGGGGCCGCACGGGAGACCCGTACGAAGGCGGCCGTGCCGCGCGACAGGTCGTGCCCCACCGTGGCAGCCGTCAGGTCGGCGTTCAGGTAACGCCTGCCCTCCCGTTCCTCCTCCGCGAGCCGCAGCTGCCCCCGGACGACGACGGGTTCGCCACGGGACACCGACGAGGCGACATTGGTGGCGAGGGAACGCCAGGCCCACACCGTGTAGAAGCTGGTGGAGGCGTCCGTCCACTGCTCGGTGCGCTTGTCGAAGCGCCGCACCGTGCTGGCGAGCCTGAACCTGGCCACCGGGACCCCGGACGAGGAGGTCCAGTGGTCGACCTTCGTCGCCACGTTTCCCATCACCGTCACGTGCGTCTCATACATGCGAACCACCCCCGTGCAGCGGCGGGCCGGCCGCCGCTGCCTCGTGTTTCTCTGCCGTCTTCTGCTTCGGTTTCCAGAGTGGGACAGGAAGCGGGGACGTGGGGAAATGGACTCAGATCTGTGTATTACTCGCCGGTTGTGCACAAGTCGGTCACCGATGTGGGTGACGGCCCGCTGCCTGCGGCCTCGGGCCGACCGGAAAGGTCGGGTCGGCCCGGCCCCTCGGGCCGGTCCCCGAGACCCGGCCGGTCCGCGGGGCCCGGCCGGTCCGCGGGGCCCGGCCGGTCCGCGGGGCCCGGCCGGTCCGCGGCGTCCGGCCACTGGCTCTCGGCGGTCGGCGGTTGCCGCCACGTGCCCAGGGGGTCTCCCGCGGCTCCGACCGAGCCCGCCGCGATGGCGAACTGCTCCCGTACCTCGCGGTACCGGACGAGTTCGGCCGCCACCGGCTCCAGCACCCGCTCCCTGCCGCTGGAGGCAGCGAGCTGCCGCAGCCTGCGTTCCGCCTCCAGCCCGTAGGCGCGGGCGGGCCCTCGCGCCGCCCTGCGGCTGCCCCAAGCGAGCAGCGGTCCGGCCAACGTGGCCGCCACCAGGGCCGCGCAGGGCAACGAGACCGCGCGCGTGACGCCACCCGCCATCACGACCGTGGCCAGCGCCCACACGACGGCGGCCAACTGGAGCCCGAGGAGGAGCCACTGGCCGCCCAGTGCGGCGGTGTGCCACGGCGGGCGCGACGCCCGTGCCGGCCGACGCCGCCCCGCATGACCCGCGCGCCCCACGCCGGCCGAACGAGCCGCACGAGACGAACGGGCCGAGCGCGAGAGGTGAGAGGGACGGAGGAAGCGGGAAAGGCGCGGTGCGCGCGAGGCACGGGAGGCCTCCGGCCGCGTACCGTCCGGCAGCACGTCGCCCGCCTCGCCGGAAGGCCGACCGTTCGCGGACCGCTCACTTGAGGGCTGCTCACCCGGGAGTTGCTCGCCCGAGAACTGATCACCCGCAAGCTGGCTGCCCGGGAGCTGATTACCCGAAAGCTGGTTGCCCGGGAGCTGGCTGCCCGGGAGCTGATTACCCGAAAGCTGGTTGCCCGGGAGCTGGCTGCCCGGGAGCTGGCTGCCCGGGAGTTGCTCGCCCGCAAGCTCAGACATGGACGTGCTCACGTCCGCGTCCACGTCCTCCGCGCCGGGGGCCGGCGGGACGCCGGGGGTCTGCTCGTCGCCGTGCGGGCGGTGGTCCGCGGGGGCGGGAACGACGCGGGTTTCGGCGGCGCAGGTGGTCATGACCTCGTCCAGGCGCTCCGGCAGACCTGCCGCACCGCGCCGCGCGGACTCCCGTACGGTGCGCGCCCACGCGGCGGGCAGGCCGGCGGCAGCCGCGTCGGCCAGCTCCCGTACGGCTTGCGCGACCACGGGCCGGGCGGCACGCGGCTGCTGCAGCGTCTCGCGTTCGCGTCCGCCGCCACGGGCGCGTTCGCCGCTGTGGACGCCGGCTGCGGGCTCGACGGCTGCGTCAGCTCCGGCACGGGACTCCGGCGCCCGCCCCGGTTCCGGCCCCGGCTGCCCCGGTTCGGGCTCCTGCCCTGGCTGCGTTTCCGTAGCGGCCGTCGCCGGTTCGCGGGAGTGTTCGGCGCGGTCGGCGAGGCCGGGACGGGAGGCGTACCAGCGCAGGGCCCGTACCCAGGGGGTGCCGCAGGAGCGTGCGGCCTGGCGCAGCCAGGCGCGTTCGGCGGCCTGCCCCGCGGCGGCGGCGCCGACGGCGACGGCCAGACGGTCCTCGAAGTCCCCGCGGGCGCCTTCGGTGAGCCCGGCGGGACCGCCCGCCGCACCAGGACCCGGATCCGCGTAGACGGGTCGGAGACGTTCCATGGTGCCGTCGAGGTCGGCGCTGAGCCGCAGGACGGCGGCGTGCTGCTGTGCGACGAACTCGCCCAGTTCCTCGTGCAGTACGCCGATGCCCTCGTGGGTGAGCGCGGACGCGGACAGGACGACGGCACCGGGTTCGCCGTGCTCGCCCAGCGCCATACCGTCCTCGTCCAGCAGCCGCCGCAGGTCGTCGAGGACCGCGTCGACGGCGTCGCGGGTGAGCCGGTCGGTCTGGTTGAGGACGACGAAGGTGACCTCGGCGTGTCCGGCCAGGCGGCGCAGGTAGTTCTCGTGCAGGACGGCGTCGGCGTACTTCTCCGGGTCGACGACCCACACCACCGCGTCGACCAGTCGCAGCAGCCTGTCCACCTGCTCGCGGTGCCCGGGTGCGGCCGAGTCGAGATCGGGCAGGTCGATCAGAACGAGACCGCTCAGCCCGATCTCCCGCGTACGGTGCCGGGCGTGGTGCGGGATGCCGAGCCTGTCCAGCAGCCCGTCGGGGCCGGCGTCCCCCTCGCGGCCGGCCGTCTCCCAGGTGCAGGCGACGGGGGCGGCGGTGGTGGGGCGGCGCATGCCGACCTCGGAGAGGCGGGCCCCCGCCAACGCGTTGAACAGCGACGACTTGCCGCTGCCTGTGGCGCCCGCCAGCGCCACGGTGGTGTACGAGCGGGGCAGGCCGCGCCGGGCCGCCGCCTCGTCCAGCACCCGTCCGGCCTCGGCCAGTACGTCGGCGTCGAGCCGGGTGTGGGACAGGCCGACGAGTTCGCGCAGGGCTCCGAGCCGCTGCCGCAGCATGTGCTCTCCGGCACCCCGGGCGTCGAGCGCCTCCGCCCCTTCGCCCGTTTCCCAGGCGGCACGGCGTGCGTTCTGGTGCGCGTCCCGGTGTGCGGCCACGTACTCGTCCCAGGGGAACCCGTCGGCCGCGTCCTTGTCCGCGCCGCCGCCTCGCCCGGTGTCGGCGGCGCGGCTGCTGTCGGAGACCGGCCTGCTGTCGGCGGCGGGCATGTGGTCGGGGACGGGCCTGTGGTCGGTGGGCCTGTGGTCGGTGGGCGTGCTGTCGACGGTGGGCCCCGGCGCGTCGGGGCCGGGGGCCGGCCCCGGGTCGTCACATCGCGCCTCTCCCTCCGCCGCTCGGGGAATCCGGGCGGCAGCCGGAGCGGAGACGGGGCCGGGGGCGGCCCCGTCCGTGGGGAGAGCGGCCCCGGTTTCCGTGGCGACATCCCGGCCCGTGCCGCGGTCGGCCTCCGAGCCGGGGGCGGCGGCGCCGGTGCTCGTGACGGTGCCCGTGCCCGTGCCCGTGCCCGTGCTTGTCTCCGTGACGGTGTCGCCGCCGGCGCCGGTGGCATAGGCATCCGGCCAGGACGCGCTGCGCCAGGGCGGTGCCAGACCGGGGGCGAGGGAGTCCGTCTCCCGCCTCGCGCCGTCACCCGCAAAAGCGTGGGCGTGCGTCAGCGGTGCCCGATCGTCCGGCTCCTGGAGGGGTTCGGGGCTGTGCTCCGTGGGTTCGGGCGTGCGCTGGGCGCGGACACGACGGGCGATGACACCGTCGTCCCAGACGAGCCCCGTCTCGCTCGCGACGGCCCGCGCGCCCTCCGGGCCGCCCGCAGCCCGCGAGCCCGCGTCCCCGTCCGCCTCCACCCCGGGCTCGTATCCGGAGCCGGACCCAGTCCCGGAGCCGCGCCCCTCGTCGGTGGCGGCCCTCACCTCGGTTCCGATTCCGGTTCCGGTTCCCGTTCCGGTGCTGGTTTCCGTTCCGGGTTCGGCTCCGGCGCCGGGTCCTGTGGGGGTCGACGCCCCGTCCACCGGGGTTTCGGCCTGTTGGTGGGGCACCGGTACCACCCGGGACGGTACGCCGCCCGCACCGACTCCGGGATCGTCCCCCAGGCTCGCCGCCATGGCGGCCTCACTCGCCGCCGCCGAGGACACCACAGGTGGTTCTGCGGTCCCCGCATCCGAGGGAACATCCGTGCGGGCGCCCTCCGGCTCAGCGCCCCGCGCGGGCTCGGACACGGCGTCAGGTCCGGGCGTAGGCCCGGGCGTAGGCCCGGGCTCCGGCACGCGGTCCGCCCCGGACACAGGCGTGGACGCAGGCGCGGGCTCCTCCCCCACCGGGACGGCCGCCGGGCCGGCCGCTGAGCCAGTCGCCGAGCCCGGCTCCGGCTCCGGCTCCGGCTCCGGCTCCTCGTCGAGGGACAGTTCCAGTTGCCCTTCGACGTGACCGGGCGTGCCGACGTACCAGCGGTCGGGGGTCTCGTCGGCTCCGCCGACGGCAGCATCGGTGGACGTCACTGCGGTCACCTCTCCATGTGCGCGCTCTGCAGGCCGCGCTGCGGGCCACGCTGCGTGCTGGTGTGCAGGCCGAGCGGGGTACGCGTCGGCGGGAAGTCACGGGTCGGCGTCTCGGCTCCGACCGGTTCGCGCAGCCGGTGCGGGGCCTTCTCGAGCCGGATCACCGCGGAGAACGCGGCGATTAGTTCCATTTGCGGCGCGGGGCCTGTGTCGACGTCGTCCAGCGGGGCAAGGCGCAGATCGCGTTCGCCGTTCAGGACGCGTTCGACGCATTCGTCCAGCATTTCCGCGCACTGTTCGCGCAGCTCGTGGGCGTTGTCGTCACCGAGCAGGGCGGCGAGGGAGTCGTCGGCTCCAGCGGCGCGCCGGCCGCCGAGCAGGGCGGCGACGAGGAGGCCCGCCACGCGTTCGGTGTCGCCGTCCGGCGCGCCTGCGCGGCCGGCGGCGCGGGTCTCCTCTTCGGCGAGTTCTTCGACGCAGCGGCGCCAGCGGCGGACCATCACGCCGATCCGGCCCGCCGCCTCGCCGCGTTCCCCCTCGCCGTCGGTGCCCGAGGGGCCGCAGTGGTCGAGCGCGGGGGTGGCCCGGCGCTGTTCGGCCACGCGTTCGTCGGCGGCAGCCACCGCTCCGCACAGCAACGCCGCCAGCCCGTCGCAGAGGGCGTCGAGGAGTTCGTCGCCGTCGCTGTCCGCGGGGAAGCAGCGCCAGTGTTCGGCGGCGTCACCTGCCAGCAGTTCGCCCTCGGTGATCCGGGCGCGCAGCCGGGTGCCTGCGTGCTCGTAGGCGGTCTCGATGTGCCGGCTGAGGCGGTGGACCGCCGCGTACTGGGTCGCCGAGGCGCCCGCGAGGGCGGCGATCCGTGGGCGCAGCGAGGCGAGCGCTCCCGCGGCGGTGCGGTCGGCGGCTGCCTGGTGTGCGGCGGGGTCGGCGGCGCGTCCTTCCAGCCAGTCGCGCAGGCCGCTGACGGCGGAGACGGGCAGCAGCCCGGAACCCGAGGCGGATTCGGGCAGCTCGGGGATGGTGAAGCGGGGCACCTCGCCCAGGCCCTCGCGGTCGAGCAGCAGCCCGTACTGTGCGGCCACCTCGCTGGCCATCTGGTGCGGCACGCGATCCAGGACGGTGGCGAGGGTGACGTCGTACTCCTTGGCGCTGCGCAGCAGGTGCCAGGGGACGGCGTCGCCATAGCGGGCGGCGGTGGTCACCAGGACCCAGATGTCGGCCGCGCAGATGAGTTCGGCGGCCAGGTCGCGGTTGTGGGCGACGAGGGAGTCGATGTCGGGCGCGTCGAGGAGCGCGAGGCCGGGCGGCAGGCCGCTGTCGGTCTCGATGCGCAGGGTGGGCGGCGGCGCCTCGCCTTCGGCGGCCTCGTCACCGTCCCACCCGGGTTCCCAGCCGTGCTCCCCTCCGGCTTCCCACGCCGGCCGGCGTCCGGATTCCCACCCGGTTCCCCCGTCGGCCTCCCACGCGGCGCCCCTGTCGGCCTCCCACTGCGTTCCGCGGGCCTGCCACGGGGACTCGCCGTCCTGCCACCGCGACCCGCCGGTCTGCCACTGCGGCTCGCCGGTCTGCCACTGCGACCCGCCGTCGGTGCCCCAGGCAGCCGGCTCGTCGCCGGAGCCCCACGCCGTCGGCTCGCCATCGGGGCCCCAGGCGGCCGGGTCGCGATCGCTGCCCAGGTGCGCGGGCCGCTCGCCGTCCCGGCTCCGGTCGCTGCCGCCTCTCCAGCCGCCGCCGTGTCCGCTCCTGCCGTCGTCGGCGGGCAGGCCGACGAAGCCGACGCCCTCACCGGCGCCGCCGCCGGGACCGCCGCCGCTTGCGACGTCACTGCCGCGCCGCCCAAGCCCGCCTGCGCCTCCGGCTCCGGCTCCGGCTCCGGCTCCGAGTCGGGTTCCGGTTCTGGCCCCCGCTCCCGCTCTCGTACCGGTCCTCGGCCCGCCGGCGCCGCCGACACCTCCGGAACCGGAGCCGACGGCGGGGTCGGGGGCGTCCTGTCTGGGGACCCACGCCCTCTCCAGTCCCGGCAGCACGCGCCTGCCGATGAACCAGGCCCGGTCGTCCGGGTGGCAGACCAGCACCGGAGTCCGTGTCGTGGGCCGCAGCACCCCCGCCTCGCTGACCTTCCGCCCGACCAGCGAGTTGACCAGCGTCGACTTGCCGGCACCCGTCGACCCGCCGATCACCGCGAGGAGCGGCGCCTCGGGGGTGCGGACGCGCGGGAGGAGATAGTCGTCGAGCTGCGCGAGCAGCTCGTCCCGCGAGCGTCGGGCGCGTTCGGCACCCGGCAACGGGAGGGGAAAGCGCGCGGCGGCGACGCGTTCGCGCAGTGCGGTGAGCGCGTCGAGCAGTTCGAGCCGTACGTCCAAGATCGCCACATGCGCAGAATGCCCAATTTTGCGGCAGTTTTGAAGCGTATCCGCATCACGAGGCGGGGAAAATAGGTGCTTTAGGGGCTCAATGGCCTCTTTCGCCGCATTAAGGCCCGATGTACCACCTGCAACCCGGCCGCACCCATAACGACTGCGCAACACCCGCACCGCGCGCCGCCAAAACCGCTGCGTGAATCGCACCAGCCTGCGATTATCGGGACCGCTTCACGGAACCTCCACAAGACGTCGCGGACGTGAAGCGCACAGGACGAGCCGCACGGCCCCCTATCCTTGACCCCGCCGTGGTCACTCCGGGGGACGGCGAGCCCGCCCGCCGCAACGGAGACCGGCCCCCGTAGCTCAGTGGATAGAGCAGGCGCCTTCTAAGCGCTTGGCCGCAGGTTCGAGTCCTGCCGGGGGCACACGACACGCCTCACCAGCGGAAACGCCGGTGAGGCTTTCTCGTGCCGGTGAGCACGTCCCGCACGGGCCAAGCGCTTCGAGCGCCCGCGGCCGAGACGCACGGTGATGCCCGTCACGCCGGACGCCGGTCTGACGGACGCCGGTCTGACGGACGCCGGTCTGGCCGGACGTCAGCCTGACCGACCGGCGTGTCGTCGGCTTCGGCCGGACCCGGCCCCGACCCCGGCGCAGACCCCGGCCCCGACCCGGGCGCCGATCCCGACCCCGGCCCGGGGCCCACGGCGCGCCGAAGACGCGGCCTACCGTGCCGTGCGGAAGTGGCGCACCACCTGAGCCGTGACGGCGCGTGCCGCTCGGGAGGGGTGGCGGCGGCGGTGGCGCGCCAGGTGGACGGAGATGTCGGGAAGGACGGGCCCGCGCACCACCGCGAGGCGGCCCTCGTGCAGTGACCGTGTCACGTTGGCGCGGGGGAGCACGGTCAGGCCCAGTCCGGCGGCGACGCAGGAGCGAGCGGCTTCGATGCTGCCGAAACGGGTGATCCGGGGGCGGGTGCCGGCGACGGCCCGCAGGCGCTGAGCGAGCCAGTCGCTGTAGGAGCAGCCCTGCTCGTGGAGGAAGAAGCTCTCCCGGGCCAGTTCCTGCCACGTCGCCGGCTCTCTCAGACCGGCCAGGGGATGCTCGGGCGCGCACAGCAGCACCAGCGGCTGGTCCGCGACGCGTTCGGCCGTGACGTCGGGGAAGTCGGCCTGCTCCTCGAGCAGCAGAGCGCAGTCGAGGTGGCCCGCCCGCAGCCCTGTCACGGCGGCAGCCGTCGCGCACGGCTGCAGGTGGACCTCCACGTCCGGGTGGCGGCTGCGCAGCGTGCTGATCACGGCGGGCAGGTGGGCCGCGCACAGGGTCTCGGCCGCGCCCACCACCACCGTCCCCGCGACGGGGCCGTCCTCGTGGGCGGCGGCGAGCAGACGCACCTCGGCCTCCCTCACCTCTTCGGCCAGGGTGAGCAGCCGCCGGCCGGCCTCGGTGAGCAGCGCTCCGCGGGGGAGGCGGTCGAAGAGCCGGGTTCCCAGTTCCTTCTCCAGCGCCTTGATCTGAGCGGTGACCGTGGACTGCGCGAGCCGCAACTCGGTTGCCGCGCCCGTGAAGCTGCCCGTCCTGGCGAGCGCGCCGAAGGTCTCCAGCAGTCGGGTCTCCATGGCCGGATGCTAGCAAGCCATCACGAACACCGATGGAGGCGATCGATCATCATCGTTGGATTCAATACCGCCGAAGCGGGAGCATGAGCGCATGCCTCACACCACGGATGTCACCGTTCTGCGCTACGCGGCCTTCACCTCCCACCCCGGGGGAGGGAACCCGGCCGGCGTCGTCCTCGACGCGGCCTCACTGGACGACCGGCAGATGTCGGCCCTCGCCGCCGAAGTCGGATACTCCGAGACCGCGTTCGTCACCTCCGGCGACGCGCCGCGCCGCCGCTTCACGCTCCGCTACTTCAGCCCGCTCGCCGAGGTCGCCTTCTGCGGGCACGCCACCGTCGCCACAGCGGTGGCTCTCGCCGAGCGCACCGGCCCCGGCGACCTGACCTTCGACACCCCGGCGGGCGAGATCCACGTGGAGACCGCGGCCGACGCCGACGGAGCCGTACGGGCGGCGCTCACCAGCGTCCCCACCCGCTCCGCCCCGGCCTCGGCCGCCCAGGTGGACGCCACGCTGGCCGCGCTGGGCTGGGAGAGGGGCGACCTCGACCCCGCGCTGCCGCCGCACGTCGCCTTCGCCGGTAACGAGCACCTGGTGCTCGGCGTCGGCACCCGCGCCCGACTCGCCGCCCTCGACTACGACTTCGACACCCTCGCCGAGGTGATGCGGGACCACGGCTGGACGACGGTGCACGCGGTCTGGCGCGAGAGCGACAGCCACTTCCACGCACGTGACCCGTTCCCCGTCGGCGGGGTGGTCGAGGACCCGGCGACCGGGGCGGCGGCCGCCGCGTTCGGGGGCTACCTGCGCACGCTCGGCTCCGCTCCCACGGCCGGCCCGGTCACCATCCGCCAGGGCGAGGACATGGGGCGCCCCAGCGACCTGACCGTCGAGTCGCTCCCCGGCGGCACCCGGGTCCGCGTCAGCGGCCACGCCGTGCCTCTCACCCGCTGAACCCCGGGCCCCGCCCCTCCGGGGGCCTCCCGGCACCGCCTCACCCACGGCAGCGGGAGCGATCGCCGCCGACGTCAGCAGCCCACGCGATCTCAGCCCACGGCAGCGAGGGCGGTCCCGCCGGATTCAGCCCACGTACTGGCGTGCCGTCGACTCCCGTTGGGCGCGCTCCAGGGTGGCCAGGCGGCGCTCGATGTGGGCGGGGACGGGGCGGCGTTCTGCGACGACCCAGCCGAGACCTGCCAGGGCGCGGGCGAAGGCGCGGGCGCTGGCCGCGTCGCGGGGCACCGACCGTGCCAGGTACCAGGTGCGGCGCAGCGCGGCGGGAAGCGGGCGGCGCAGCCAGGTGTACCAGAGGGTGTTGCGCAGCCCGTCCACGCGCCGGCCCGTGGCGTCGCGGGCCCTGGAGGGGGCGTGGTGGATGGTCAGTTCCTCGGCGAACGCCAGCCACCAGCCGCGGACCGCCAGGTCGGTGGCCAGCAGTTCCTCCTCGCCGCCCAGCCACAGCCTGGGGTCGAAGCCGCCCGCCTCGCGGAACGCGGAGACCCGCAGGCAGGTCGCGGCCGCGAGGAACGAGCCCAGCGCGGGGCCCGGGAGCCACGCGGGGCCGCGTACCGGTGAGGTGCGCAGCTCCTCCACGACAGGGTCCTCGGTGCCTTCGGGTTCGACGACGATGCGTGCCACGACGCCCGCGAGCCCGGGGTGGGCGTCCAGGTGGCCGGCCGCCGCGGACAGCGATCCCGGCGCCCACCACGAGTCGTCGTCGCAGAACGCGACGTAGGGGGTCGTCACGTGGCGTACGGCCAGGTTGCGGCCCACAGCTCCGGTGTTCCGGCCCGGCTGCAACAGCCTCACCTGCGGATGTGCGGCCCGCACGGCGGCGGCGGTGCCGTCGCGGGAGGCGTTGTCCACGACGACGACCTCCGGCCGCTCGGGGAGGCCGGCCAGCAGGCCCAGCGTGCGGAGGAGCTCGTCGCGGCGGTCCCGCGTGATGACGACGACCGTCACCCGCCGATCCGGCCCCAACCGGTCCGGTGCCCCACGGTCCGGCCTCCGCGCCGCGGAGCCCCGCGGCGCCGCATCCCGCGGCACCGGATCCCGCGGCACCGGGCCCCGGCCGGGCGGCCCGCCGGGGCCGTCCTGGCTTGGGGACGCGCCGTCGGCCGGTGTCATGCTCCCGCTCCCTCCGGGGACGGGGCGGCGCCCGGCGCGCGGGTCTCCTCCGCCGGGTGCGCCGCCTCGACGCGGCGCGCGGCCTCCTCCACGTCCCGCGGGAGGGGGCGGCGCAGCCGCAGGGCGGCCGGGAGGCGCGGCAGCAGGGCGCGGGCGACGCGGCGCGCCTGGGCGTCGTGCACGGCCTCGCCGCACAGCGCCGCCGTGCGGCAAAACGCCACGGGGAGCGGCCGGCGCATCCAGGCGATCAGGAGTTCGTTGCGGCGGACCAGGGCCTGCCGGCCGGGTCGGGGCGCGTCGGCGGGAGAGTGCCGGGCGACCACGTCGGGGCAGTGGAGGACCTCCCAGCCCGCCGCGGCCAGGTCGTAGGCGAGCAGGGTCTCCTCGGCGCCGAAGAACAGCAGCGGGTGGTAGCCGCCCACGTCGAGGTAGGCCTGTCTGCGGACGACGGCGGCGCAGCCGAGGAAACCGAGCACTCTGCGGCTGCGCGGGGCAGAGCCCTCCCCCAGCGGGGAGGCGGCCAGCACGGTGTTGAGCGGGTCGGGGGCGCCCTCGGGGCCGACGGTGATACCGGCCGCCAACAGTCCCGTGGCGGGGCGGGCGGCGAGCAGGTCGACCGCTGTGGCCAGGGCGCCCGGCTCCCACCAGGAGTCGTCGTCGCTGAAGGCCACGTAGGGGGTGTGCAGGGCGCGGACGCCCTCGTTGCGGGCCAGCGCTCCCCGGTTGACGGTCAGCCGCAGTACCTCCACTCCGGGGAAGGACCGCGCGACCATGTCCGCCGTCCCGTCCGCCGAGGCGTTGTCCACCACCAGGATGCGGGGGGACTCGGGGAGGGCCAGCAGCCGCTCCAGGGTCCGGGCGAGGGTCGCGCGCCTGTCCCTCGTCGCGATGACGACACCGAGCTGTCCGCGCAGGTCACGCGGACAGCTCTCGTCCGGCCGCTCCTCGCTCCCATGCCCATGCCCGTGCCCGTACGGGTGCCCGTGTGCACGTCCGCCCCCGTGGGCGTGGCCAAAGACGCCGCCGGGCCCTTCCGGAGGGCGTGGGCCGTCCGGGGGGCCGGGCGTGCTGCGCGGAGTGGCTGCCATGGTGTCGCGTCAGCCGCGGAACATCTCCTTCTCGACCTGGTCGGGTCCCTCGATGCGGTCGGTCTTCATGTGGGAGATCTTGTCGACGACGTTGTCGCTCGCCTTGTTCTTCTTGGCGAGGTCCGTGAGGGTCTGCCGGTCGGTCGGGTAGGAGGCGCCCTTGAGGGCCCGCTGAACCTCGATGGGGTTCACGTCGCTCATCGTTCCTCCACGGGTGTGCCGCACGGGCACGGGTGCGCCGTACGGGAGTGAGTCGGATGTCCCTTATGCCCTTTCCTGCTCACTCCATGGTGGGAGCCACCCGTGTGGCCCGCAACACAGGACGCCCGTGGAGGCGCGGCACAAAGGCGCGGGGCCCGCGCCCTGCCGGTCGGGCAGGGCGCGGGCCCCTGGGAGCGTCCCCTGGCTCCCGGTTCCCGGGCCGTGGCCGGGCTCTTGGCCCACGGCCACGGCGGAGCGGGCTGAGGCTGCCGCAGGGCCGCCTCAGGCCGTGGCGGGCTCCGCCTCGGCCACCGTGGCGGCCGGCGCCGCGGCGGTGCCGGAGGAGGCACGCCGCCGCGGGCGCGGCAGCCGCACGGGCCGCTGCTGGAGGAGCTGGGCCGCGCCGGTGACGGCGACGATGGCCAGCCCGCCCGCGATCAGTCCGCCGCGTGCGCCCGCGAACTCCATCAGGGCGCCCAGCAGCGGCGGGCCGACCAGGCCCCACCCTGTGGAGGCGCTGCGCCACACGCCGAGCACGCGGCCGCGCATGTGGGCGGGCGGTTCGGTCTGCAGCACGGTCGTCCCGGCGGTGTCCGAGATGGCCTCGACCACGGCCATGGGGGCCACCAGCAGGATCAGGAAGGCCAGCGACGGGGAGAAGCCCGCCACCACCTGCAGCAGCGCCCCGGCCGCGGCGAGGGTGGCCACGTGGCGCACGGCGGGCTTGCGCAGGCAGCCCGCGAGCACGGCGCCGGCCATGCCGCCGACGGCCAGCACGGTCGAGACGGTGCTGAAGGCGCCGGCACCGGCGGCCAGCGGCCCGGTCACCAGGACGGCCAGCGTCAGCTGGTAGTTGCGGCCGAAGATGGCGGAGATGCCGGTGATGGCGGCCAGGGCGACCAGCCGGGGGTTGCGCGCGAAGTAGACCAGGCCCTCGCGGGTGTCGCCGCCGAGCCCGGCGCGCCGCCCCGCGGGCTTCGCGGCGGCCGTGCCGGGCCGCTCGTGCGCGGTCTGGGGTTCGCGCTCCTCCTTGGGCACCAGCTTCAGGAACGGGATGACGGCGGCCACCGCCAGGAACGAGACGCCGTTGACCAGGTAGGCCGAGGCCATGCCGAACCAGGCGACGGCGGCACCGGCCGCGGCCGTACCGATCAGCCGCCCGGCGCTGTGCACCACGGAGCCGAGCGCGATGGCCGAGGGCACGTCCTTGCGCTTGACCAGGTCGTTGCCCAGCAGGGAGCAGGCGGGGTTGTCGACCGTGGCGATGGATCCGGTGACGGCGGCGAGCACCATCAGCAGCGGCACGGTGAGCATGCCGGTGGCGACGAAGGCGGCGGTGGCGAAGCCGACCAGACCCAGCAGGGCCTGACTGACCGAGGCGGTCAGCTTGCGCGGCCAGGAGTCGACGAGGCTGCCGCCGACGAGGCTGAGCAGCAGCCCGGGCGCGGCCTGCACGGCCAGGGACAGCCCCGTGGTGGCGGCGGACCCGGTGAGTTGCAGGACGAGCAGGTTCTGCACCGTCAGCTGCATCCACGTGCCGACGTTGGAGACGAGGTTGGCCGCGGACCACCAGCGCATGCTGGGGTACCGCAGCGAGCGCCAGGGGTTGCGTTCGGAGCGGTCGGAGCCGCCGGAGCCGCCGGAGCCGCCGGAGCTGTCCGAGGTGTTGTCGGCCCGGTTCTTGCGGAGACCGAGGGCCCGCGTGGGCAGGCGGTCGCGGAACCGTGCGCCGGGGCGGCGCCGGTCTGCGGGGGGCTGACTTACCGCGGGACTTTCGGCAGTGCTGTCGGCAGGACTGTCGGCAGTCGAGTGAAAAGGCATGAGAATGCACGCAGGAAGGCAGGGGACGGGAGGATGAGGGAGGGCGCGGGAACGGGCGGGAGCAGGCGGAAAAGGGCTTTCGCGGTGCTCTCGCCCCGGCCCTCAGCCATATTCACAGACGGCTCGCGCCGACCCGGTCGCCGTTGTGCCGACCGGCGCACCGGCGCTTCCCCCGTGCCCGGGATGACCAGCGGGAAAAGGGGCCGGGTTGCCTTGCTCACAGGCCGGGAATCCCGACCTGCCCCCTTACGCGGCGTTCGCGCCCGACCCCGCTGCACAGCGCTCGTTCACGCAGCGCAGCGCCACGGTGAGCAGCGCTCGTCAGCCTCTCGGTTGCGACGCGGTGCGGGTCGCCGCAGGCTTGTGAGGGCGAGCACACCGGTGCTCGGCACGGCGGTTTCCCGCGCGGTTCCTGACGGTGTCGCGCGCGCTCTTCGGGACAACTGAGCGAAAGCCTCAGGAGTGCTCATGAACAAGCCCACCGACTCCATACCCGGTTTCCGGGGATTCCGGCACGCCGTCGTCACGGGCGGCGCCGGATTCGTCGGCTCGCATTTGTGCACCGCGCTGCTCGAAGGCGGGTGCGAGGTGACGTGTGTCGACGATTTCTGCACCGGCAGGCGGGAGAATGTGGCGCATTTGACGGACCGCCCGGGATTCCATCTCGTCGAGGCCGACATCTGCCACCCGTTCGACGCCGAGGTGGCGGGCGCAGGCGCCGGCCTTGCCCCCGACCTGGTGCTGAACTTCGCCTCGCCCGCCTCCCCCGCCGACTATCTGCGCATGCCCCTGCACACCCTGGAGACGGGCAGTTCCGGCACCCGCAACGCGCTGGCGCTGGCCCGGCGCCACGGTGCGCGTTTCCTGCACGCCTCCACTTCGGAGGCCTACGGCGATCCGCAGGAGCATCCGCAGAGCGAACGCTACTGGGGTCACGTCAACCCGGTGGGGCCGCGCAGCGTGTACGACGAGGCCAAGCGGTTCGGGGAGGCGCTGACGGCGGCCGAGGCCCGTGCCCGCGGCGCCGACGTGGGCATCGTCCGCCTCTTCAACACCTACGGGCCCCGGATGCGCGGCTACGACGGCCGCGCCGTCCCCACCTTCGTACGGCAGGCGCTGGCGGGCGAGGAGCTGACGGTGACCGGGGACGGGCGCCAGACGCGGTCGCTGGCCTACGTCGACGACACCGTGCGCGGCGTCCTGGCGATGGCGGGATCCGAGCTGCCCGGGCCCGTCAACATCGGCAACCCGGACGAGATCACCATGCAGGAACTGGCCCGGCTCGTCATCGAGCTGACCGGCTCCGCCTCGGGGCTGCGCTTCATCGAACGGCCCAGCGACGACCCGGCGGTGCGCTGTCCCGACATCACCCTGGCCCGCGGCAAGCTCCAGTGGGAGCCGACGGTGACCGCCAGGGACGGACTGCGGCGCACCATCGACTGGTTCAGGCAGCACGCCGCCGGATGACGCCGCCCCTCCCCGTCCCTCTCGCCACACCCCCCGCGTCCCCCTCCCCACCGCCCCCCCTTCTCCAGTCGGCGCCCGTCCGGCGAAAGGCGGACCAGACCATGCGCGTTCTCGGAATCAACGCTCTCTTCCACGACCCGGCGGCGGCGCTCGTCATCGACGGGCACACCGTGGCCGCGGCGGAGGAGGAGCGGTTCTCCCGCCGCAAGCACGGCAAACGCCCGGTGCCGTTCGCCGCCTGGGAGCTCCCCCAGCAGGCGGCCGCCTGGTGTCTGGCCGAGGCGGGGCTGCGTCCGCAGGACCTCGACGCGGTGGCCTACTCCTTCGACCCGGACCTGGCCAAGCCCGCGGCGGACATGGGTCTCGACGACCCGTGGGACCCGCTGCGCCTCACCTACGCGCGTGAGGCCCCTTCCTTCCTGTGCGAGGCGCTGCCGGGTCTGGAGCCGGAGAAGGTGCACTTCGTGGCGCACCACCTGGCGCACGCGGCCTCCTCGGCGTTCGCCGCGCCGGACGCGGACCGCTCCTCCGTGCTGGTGGTGGACGGACGCGGCGAGTCGACGTCCCATCTGGCGGGGCGCCGCCGGGGCGGTGTCGTCGAGCCGCTGCGCGGGCAGCAGCTGCCGCACTCGCTGGGGCTGGTCTACGAGGAGCTGACCGCGCACCTGGGGTTCCTGCGCTCCTCGGACGAGTACAAGGTGATGGCGCTGGCCTCCTACGGGAAGCCGCGCATGGCCGCCGAGCTGAGCCGGTACGTGCACTCCACCGGGGACGGCGGGTTCGTGGCCGAACAGGTGCCCTGGGAGAGTTTCGCGCCGCCCGCCAGGCCGGGGCAGGACTTCACCCAGGAGCACGCCGACCTGGCGGCCAGTGCCCAGCGGTGTCTGGAGGACACGCTGCTGGACATGGTCCGCTGGCTGCACGGGCAGACCCACGACGAGCTGCTCACCATGGCGGGCGGCGTCGCGCTCAACTGTGTGGCCAACTCGCGGATCGCCGCCGAGGGCCCGTTCTCGCAGGTATGGGTGCAGCCGGCGGCGGGGGACGCGGGGACCGCGCTGGGCGGGGCGCTGGCCCTGGCCGCCCAGGGCGGTGACGCCACCGCACCGATGGCCGGGGCCGACCTGGGGCGGCGCTGGGAGGACAGCGCGCTGCGCGAGTGGCTGACGGTGGCGGGGGTGCCGTTCGAGGAGCCCGACGACGTGGCCGAGACGGTGGCCCGCGCGCTGGCCGACGACGGGATCGTCGCCTGGTTCCAGGGCCGCAGCGAGTACGGGCCGCGCGCCCTGGGGCACCGCTCGCTGCTGGCGCACCCGGGCAGGGCCGCCAACCTGGAGCGGCTCAACGACGTCAAGGGCCGCGAACAGTTCCGTCCCGTGGCCCCCATGGTCCTGCGGGAGCGGGCGCCGGAGATCTTCGACGGGGTGCTGCCCAGCCCGTACATGCTGTTCGTGCACGAGGTGCGGACCGCCTGGCTGGACCGTATCCCGGCGGTCGTGCACACCGACGGCACGGCCCGCATCCAGACCGTCAGCAGCGAGAGGGAGCCACTGGTGGCGCGGATGCTGACCGCGTTCGAGCGGCTGACGGGGCTGCCCGTCGTCGTCAACACCAGCCTCAACACGGCCGGCCGTCCCATGGTGGACGATCCACGCGACGCGCTGGAGTGCTTCGGCTCCTCCCCCGTCGACCTCCTCGCCATCGGCCCGTACGTGGTCCGCAGAGCCGACCTCTTCCACCGCACGGCCGACGCGCCGTCCCACGCCGCCGGCTCGCCGCCCCGGGAGGCCGAGGCACCGCCCCCGGAGGCCGACGCGCCGCCCCGGGAGACCGAGGCCGTCCACGGGGAGGCGGCGTGAGCCGCGCGGGCGGCGGACGCCGGGCGCCCGCGTTCGCGGTCGTCATCCCGACCCTGGGCAGGCCGTCGCTGAACCGTACGCTCCAGGCGCTGGCCGAGGCCGGGCCGCCGCTGCCCCGCCGGATCGTGCTCGTCGACGACCGCCCGGCCCAGCAGTGCGACCCGCTGCCCGTCGAGGTGCCCGCGGACCTGGCCGAGCTGGTCACGGTGGTGCCCGGAGCGGCCGCCGGGCCCGCCGCCGCGCGGAACGTGGGCTGGCGCGCCGCCGAGGAGGAGTGGATCGCCTTCCTCGACGACGACGTCGTCCCCGGTGAGCGCTGGACGGCACGGCTGGCCGCCGACCTGGCGGCGGCGGACGCCTCCCCCCTCCGCACGGCGGGCACCCAGGGGCGCATCACCGTCCCGCTGCCCGCGGACCGGCCACCCACGGACTGGGAACGCAACACCGCCGGGCTGGCCACCGCGCAGTGGATCACCGCCGACATGGCCTACCGGCGCGACGCGCTGGAGGCGGTCGGCGGCTTCGACGAACGCTTCCGCCGCGCGTTCCGCGAGGACGCCGACCTCGCCCTGCGGCTGGACGCGGCGGGGTGGTCGCTGGCGGAGGGCGAACGGCACACCGTTCACCCGGTACGCGCCGCCGACCGCTGGGTGTCGGTGCGGGCACAGCGCGGCAACGCGGACGACGTGCTGATGAACCGGCTGCACGGCCCCGGATGGTGGCGGCGGGCCGGCGCGGCGCGCGGCCGGCTGCCCCGGCACCTGGTCACCACGGCGGCGGCAGGGGCCGCCCTCGGCGGGCTGGCCGCCGGAAGGCCCCGCGTCGCGGCCGCGCTGGGCGGGCTGTGGCTGCTGGGCACCGCGGAGCTGCTGACCGCCCGGTTGCGCCCAGGCCCCCGCACCCGCGACGAGGGCGTCACCATGGCCCTCAGCAGCCTGCTGATCCCGCCGGTGGCCACCTTCCACTGGGCCCGCGCCCAGCTCCAGGCCCGGCCCGCCCGGTGGTGCGACGGCACGGGGGTGTGGCCATGAGCATCCGCACCGCGGCCCAGCCGCCGCACGGCACGGCGCGCGTCGGCGTGGTGCTCCGTACCGCGGCCGCCACCTGGTACCAGGACGGGCCTGACGCGCCGCTGCTGCGGATCCCCACCGGCAGCGCGCTCGCGCCCGGCAGCGCGCCGAGGCCCGACGCCCCGCCCGAAGGCGCGCCCGCGGCCGTGCTCTTCGACCGGGACGGCACCCTCATCGAGGACGTGCCGCACAACACCGACCCCGCCCGGGTACGGGCCCGGCCCCACGCGGCGGAGGCCATGCGGCTGCTGGAGGCCGCGGGGACACGCGCCGCCGTGGTGACCAACCAGCCCGACATCGGGCGCGGCCTGCTCACCCTGGCCCAGCTCGAAGCGCTGCACGCGCGCATGGCGGAACTGCTGGGGCCCATCGAGGTCACGGCCGTGTGCCCGCACATTCCCGGCGCGGGATGCGGCTGCCGCAAGCCGGCGCCGGGACTGGTGCACGCGGTCTGCCGGGTACTGGGCCTGCCCCCGGCCCGCACAGTCGTCGTCGGCGACATCGGCACCGACCTGCTGGCCGCCCACCACGCGGGCGCGCCCGGCCTGCTCGTCCCCAACGAGGCCACGCGGCCCGAGGAGACCGACGCGGCCCCGCGCACCGCGGGCCACCTGGCCTCGGCGGTCCGCATCCTGCTCGGCCCCGCGCACGGCCCGGACGACACACGCGCCCACACCCGCTCCCGTCCCGGAGGCCTCGGATGACGCGCCCGGAACGCACGCCCCGCCACCCCGCGCCCGGCGGCCTCGCGCCTCGCGGCGCGGACCGGCCCCACACGCTCGTGGTGCGGCTCGACAGCGTCGGTGACGTCCTGCTGGCGGGGCCCGCCGTGCGGATGGCGGCCGCCGGGTCGCGACGCGTCACGCTGCTGGCGGGACCGCTGGGGCAGACGGCGGCACGGCTGCTGCCCGGGGTCGACGAGGTCGTCACGTTCGACGCCCCGTGGGTGGGGCGCGACCCGGCCGCGGTGGACGGGCAAGCCGCCGACGCGCTCGTCGCCGCCCTGGCCGCCCGGCGTTTCGACCGCGCGCTGATCCTCACCTCCTACCACCAGAGCCCGCTGCCGGCCGCGCTGCTGCTGAAGCTGGCCGGGGTGCCATGGGTGGCCGCCGACAGCGAGGACTATCCCGGCTCGCTGCTCCAGCTGCGGCACCGCAGGGGGCGCGGGCGGCACGAGGCGCGGGCCGCGATGGACCTGGCGGCCGCCGCCGGATTCGCCCTTCCGCCCGGCGACCACGGCGGACTGGACATCCAGCCCCCGCCCGACACGGGCCCGCTGACCGGCACTGACCCCTACGTCGTCGTCCACCCCGGGGCCACCGCGCCCGCCCGCGCCTGGAGCGAGCGGCGGGCGGCGCGCGCGGTGGCGGCGCTGGCCGGGGCCGGGCACCGGGTGGTGGTCACGGGAGGCGCCTCGGAGAAGGAACTGACGGCCGCCGTCGCCGGGGAGCACGCCCTCGACCTGGGCGGCCGCACCGGGTTGCACGAGCTGGCGGGCGTACTGGCCGGTGCCCGCGCGGTGCTCGTCGGCAACACGGGCCCCTCCCATCTGGCGGCGGCGGTGGGCACTCCGGTCGTGTGCCTGTTCGCGCCCGTCGTCCCGGCCGGACGGTGGGAGCCCTTCGGGGTGCCGCACGTGCTGCTGGGCGACCGGGGAGCGCCGTGCGCCGGCACCCGCGCGGTGTCCTGCCCCGTCTCTGGCCACCCCTGCCTGGACGGGATCGAGGACGCCGAGGTGCTGGCCGCGCTCGACCGGCTGCCGCCCGCCGCCCGTTCGCGCTCCGCCCGTACGCCACGCACCAACCGTGCGGACAGCACCACCCCAGCGCACAGCACCGCAGACGCGGCGCGCGGCGCGGTCCGCGCGCCTGTGACGACGAACCGAAAGGCCGGGGCATGAACATCCTGATCTGGCACGTGCACGGCTCCTGGACGACGGCGTTCGTGCAGGGACCGCACACCTATCTGGTACCGGTGCTGCCCGACCGCGGTCCCGACGGGCTGGGCCGCGCCGAGACGTTCACCTGGCCCGACTCCGTACGCGAGGTGACCCCCGAGGAGCTCGCCGAGGCGGACGTGGACGCCGTCGTGCTCCAACGCCCCCACGAGGAGGAGCTGGCCACCCGCTGGCTGGGCGGGCGCCGCCCGGGGCGCGACATCCCCGCCGTCTACCTGGAGCACAACGCGCCCGACGGGAACGTGCCGGACACCCGCCACCCGTACGCGGACAGGCCAGGCCTGACACTGGTGCACGTCACCCACTTCAACCGGCTCTTCTGGGACAACGGCTCGACACCCACCACCGTCATCGAACACGGCATCGTCGACCCGGGACACCAGTGGACCGGCGAGCTGGAGCGGGCCGCCGTCGTCGTCAACGACCCCGTGCGGCGCGGCCGCCACGTGGGCACCGACCTGCTGCCCGCGCTCAGCGAGGCCGCGCCGCTGGACGTGTTCGGCATGCGCACCGAAGGCCTCCCCGCACACCTGGGTCTCGGCCCCGAGCGGTGCCGGGCCGAGGATCTGCCGCAGGAGCGGCTGCACACCGAACTGGCACGGCGGCGCTGCTACCTGCACCCGGTGCGCTGGACGTCGCTGGGCCTGTCCCTGCTGGAGGCCATGCACCTGGGCATGCCGGTGGTCGCGCTGGCCACCACCGAAGCCGTCGAGGCGGTGCCCGAGGGCGCCGGGGTGCTCTCCACCAGGCCCGAGGTGCTGGCCGACGCGGCCCGCCGCTATCTGCACGAGCCCCAGGCGGCCGCCGAGGACGGCGCCCGTGCGCGGCGCGCCGCACTGGGCCGCTACGGGCTCAAACCGTTCCTGCACAGCTGGGAGCGGCTTCTCGAGGAGGTGACCCGCTGATGACGGGCGGAAAGAAGGAGCAGGCGCCGCTGCGGATCGCGCTGGTCTCCGAGCACGCCAGTCCGCTGGCCGCCCTGGGCGGGGCCGACGCGGGCGGCCAGAACGTCCACGTGGCGCGGCTCGCCGAGACGCTGGCCGCCCGCGGGCACCGGGTGACCGTCTACACCCGGCGGGACTCCCCCGACCTGCCCGAGCGGCTGCCGCTGCGCCACGGTGTCGACGTCCACCACGTGCCCGCAGGACCGCCCGAACCCGTGCCGAAGGACGAACTGCTGCCCTACATGGGCATGTTCGGCGCTTTCCTGTCCGCGCAGTGGGCCGCCGAGCGGCCCCACCTGGTCCACTCGCACTTCTGGATGTCGGGGCTGGCCACTCTCCAGGCCGCGCAGGAGCGGGCGCTGCCGTTCGCGCACACCTACCACGCGCTGGGCACCGTCAAGAAGCGGCACCAGAAGGAGGCCGACACCAGCCCGGGGGAGCGCATCCCCTGCGAGACGGCGGTCGGCACCGCCTGCGACCGGATCATCGCGACCTGCCGCGACGAGGTCGAGGAACTGGCCGCGATGGGCGTGGGCGCCGACCGGGTCTCGGTGGTGCCCTGCGGAGTCGACCCGGACGTGTTCACGCCGACGGGACCGCTGTGGCCGCGCCCGGCACGGCGTCCGCTGCTGGTCCAGGTGGGGCGTCTGGTGCCGCGCAAGGGCGCGGCCGTCTCCATCGCCGCGCTCGCCCGCGTACCCGGCGCCGAACTCCTCGTCGCGGGCGGTCCCGGCGGCGAAGCGCTGGACCGGGACCCGGAGGCGCGGCGGCTGCGCGCGCTGGCGCGTGAGCTGGGCGTCGCCGACCGGGTGCACCTGACGGGCGGACTGGGCCGCGAGGAGGTGCCGCGGCTGATGCGGGCCGCCGACGCGGTGCTGTGCCCCGCCGACTACGAGCCGTTCGGCATCGTCCCGCTGGAGGCCATGAGCTGCGGCACGCCCGTGGTGGCCACCGAGGTCGGCGGCCAGCGCGACACCGTCGCGCACCGCGGCACGGGGCTTCTCGTGCCGCCGCACGACCCCGCCGCGCTGGCGAGCGCCGTACGGACACTGCTGGCGATGCCCGCGCGAGGCCGGGCCTACGGTGCCTCCGGGCGGCGCCGGGTGCTCTCCCGCTACAGCTGGGAGCGGGTGGTGAGCCAGACCGAGGAGGTCTACCGGGACGTGCTCGCGGCCCGCTCCGCGCCCGCCGCCGAACCGGCCACGGTGACGGCCGCCCCGTGACAGACCTCCCCTGACGGCCGCCCCCGGCGTCACCCCTGACGGCCGCCCCGCGGCGTCACCGTCCCGTCCGTCCCGCCTCTTGCACCGCCCCTGTCATCTCACGTCACACGAGTCATCTCACGTCACACGAGTCGTCTCCCGTCACACGAAGGAGGGAGGCCGCGGCCCCACCACCCGGCCCGCGGCCACCACCATGCTCCCCATCGACCCCGCACACGCCCACTGCCAGGCGCTCGAACAGGCCGTCGCCGCCTTCCGGCGGACCCACGCCGCCCACGTGAGCGCGTGGGGTGAGGAACTGGCCGAGGTACTGCGCGACGGCGGGCGGCTGCTGGCCGCGGGCAACGGCGGCAGCGCCGCCCAGGCACAGCACCTGACCGCCGAGCTCGTCGGCCGCTACCAGGGCGAGCGTCCCCCCTACTCGGCCATCGCCCTGCACGCCGACACCTCCGCCGTCACGGCCATCGGCAACGACTACGGCTTCGCCGAGCTGTACGCCCGCCAGGTCGCGGCCCACGGGCGCCGCGGCGACGTGCTGATGCTGCTGTCCACCTCGGGACGGAGCGAGAACCTGCTCACCGCAGCGGCCGCCGGACGCCGCGCCGGGCTGCGGGTGTGGGCACTGACAGGGCCGGGACCCAACCCGCTGGCCACGGCCGCCGACGACGCGCTGTGCGTGACCGCGGCCACCACGGCGACCGTGCAGGAAGTGCACCTGGTCGCCGTGCACCTGCTGTGCGAGGCGTTCGACGCGGCCGGCAGGCCGGCCGCCGGCCTGCTCGCCGCGACGGCCCCGCCGCCGGCCGTGGACGGCCAGGTGAGGCTGCCGGCGGCGGAGCACACGTCTGCGCCCGAGATGTCGCCCGAGAGGTGACCTGAGGGGCGCACCGTCGCCCGGGCCACCCGCTGAAGCCCCGCCCCCGAAGGAGGCGTGCATGCCGCGCAACCGCCCGCTCGTCGTCGTCGGCGACACCCTGCTGGACACCGACGTCGAGGGCCAGGCCAGCCGGCTGGCGCCGGACGCGCCCGCTCCGGTGCTGGACGTGTCCGAGGAGCACAGCAGGCCCGGCGGCGCCGGGCTCGCCGCCGTCCTCGCCACCGCCTTCCCCGATCCGGACGCCGACCGCCCCCGGGTCGTCCTGGTCACCGCGCTGGGCCAAAGCCGCTCCGACCAGCTCGTCCGCGACCTGCTCGCCCCGCACGTCGAGGTGCTGGAGCTGCCCCTGCGCGGCAGCGTGCCCGTCAAGACCCGGCTGTGCGCCGAGGGGCGCCCGCTGCTGCGGGTGGACCGGGGCGGCGGCACCGTGGGACCCGTCACCGACGAGGTGCGGGCCGCGCTCGCCGGGGCGCACACCGTGCTCGTCGCCGACTACGGGCGCGGCGTCGCCGCCCGGCTGCGCGCCGAACTCGCCGTACTGGCCGGACACACCCAGGTCGTGTGGGACCCGCATCCGCGCGGCGAACCCCCCGTGCCCGGCGCCCGCCTGGTCACCCCCAACGCCGCCGAGGCCACGGCCCTGTGCGCCGACCCGCACCCCGACGCGGACGGCGAAGGGCTGCACGGGCACGGGCGGCGCGGCGCCGCCCTCGCCACCGCGTGGCGCAGCGCGGCCGTGACCGTGACGCTGGGGCGGCGCGGCGCCGTACTGGCCAGGCCGGGAGACGAGGCCCCCCTCTACTTCCCGCCGCTCCAGGAAGCCGACGGCGACCCGTGCGGCGCCGGCGACTGCTTCGCCGCGACAGCGGCCCGCGCCCTGGCCGAGGGCGCCCTGCCCGAGGAGGCCACCCACGAGGCGGTGCGGCAGTCCGGCGCGTTCGTGGCCGCGGGGGGCGTGCGCAACCCCCGGCTGTGGGGCGGCGTGCCCGGCAGCGCCCCGTCGGCGTCCGCCGCGCCGCCGCCGGTCCGCGCCGCCGACCGCTCGCTGACGGACGCCCGCGCCCTGGCCGCCTCCGTGCGGGCACGCGGCGGCACCGTCGTCGCCACCGGCGGCTGCTTCGACCTGCTGCACGCCGGGCACGTCGGCATGTTGCAAAACGCCCGCCGCACCGGGGACTGCCTCATCGTCTGCCTCAACTCGGACGTGTCCGTGCGCCGGTTGAAGGGCGAGGGCCGCCCCCTCACCCCCGAGGCCGACCGGATCTCCGTGCTGGCGGGGCTCGACTGCGTCGACGCGGTCGCCGTCTTCGACGAGCACACCCCCGAACTGCTGCTGCGCGACCTGCGCCCGCACGTGTGGGTCAAGGGCGGCGACTACGGCACCGAACGCCTCCCCGAAGCCGCCACGTTGGAGGAGTGGGGCGGCCGTGTCCTTCTCCTGCCGTACCTGGACGGCCGCTCCACCACCGCACTCGCCCGCCGCGCAGGACGCTCGGCAGGGGCGGGCGGGACGGCAGGGGCGGGCGGGACGGCAGGAAGGGGCAGAACGGCAGGTGCGGGTGGGACGGGCACGGCGACAGCGGCGGGCGGGGCGGCTGATACGGGCAGGACTGCCGGGGTCGCCGATCCGGGTGGCGGAACGGCGGGTTCGGACGGGCGGGCGGGGCCCGGCGGGCGGTCCGGGGTGGAGTCGTGAGCGGGAGCGGCCCCGGCGCGAGAGGGCCGGGTCCCGCCGGCGGTCCGGCCAGCGGCGAGGAAGACGAGACGCGGCCCGTCGCGCTCCGTGCGGGTGCCGGGGTCCGGGCGGGGACGCCCAGGACGCTGGTGCTGCGGGCGCTGGGGCTGGGCGACCTGCTGACCGCCGTACCGGCGCTGCGGGCGCTGCGGCGGGCCCACCCCACGCACGAACTGGTCCTGGCGGCACCGGCGTGGCTGGCACCGGCTGCCCGCGCCGCCCAGGTCGCCGACGTGCTGCTGCCCGCGGGCGGCGCGGCACGCGAGGTCCCCTCCGCACTCGGCTGGCCGTGGCCGCCGCCCCGGCTGGCCGTGGACCTCCACGGCAACGGCGCGACCAGCCGCGCCGCGCTCGCGGCGAGCGCACCGGCCCGCCTGCTGGCCTACGCGGAAGGCTCGGCACCCGCCTGGCGGGAGAACGAGCACGAACGGCTGCGCTGGTGCCGCCTGCTGCGGTGGTACGGCATCCCCGCCGACCCCGGCGACCTGCTGCTCGGCGACCCCGAGGTGTCCTCGCCCGCACCGGGCGCCGTCCTCGTGCACCCGGGAGCCGACGCGGGCGCCCGGCGGTGGCCGGCCGAACGGTTCGCCCAGGTCGCGCGGGGCCTGCGGGCGCGCGGCGACGAGGTCGTGCTCACTCACGGCCCCGGCGAACTCGCCCTGGCGCACGAGGTGGCCGCGCGCGCCGGGCTTCCGGCGCGCGCGGTGCCGGGCGGCGCCTCGGGCCTCCCCTTCGAGCTGCTGGCCGCGCTGGTGGCCAGAGCCCGCGCCGTGGTGGTCGGCGACACGGGCGTGGCTCACCTCGCCTCCGCCCTCGCCGCCCCGTCCGTCGTCCTGTTCGGCCCCGTCTCCCCCGCGCTGTGGGGACCGCCACCGCACCCCCGGCACCGGACGCTGTGGCGCCCCTCCCCCGGCGAGGGGCCGCGCCCCGGCGACCCGCATGGCGCCCGCCCCGACCCCCGCCTGCTGCGGCTGCACCCGGCCGACGTGCTCGACGCCTGCGCGCGCCTGGAGGACCCGGCCCCGCGGCCGTCCGGCGAGGCGTACCCGCGCGGCGCGGACCCGAGAAAGGCGAGCACCGGCGCGACGAAGGCGCACGGCGCGCGGGGAGACGGCGGGTCCGGCGACGTCGCCGCACGCGGCGCGACGGACGGGACGGTGCCCGCGACCGCCGCGCCCGCCGCGGGCCGGGAGGGCGGAACACCGTGAGTTTCCGACGGGCGCTGCTGGCGGGGTGGTTCAGCTTCGAGGACGGGGAGGCGACCGCCGGGGACGTGCTGGCGCTGCGCCGCGTCGAGGGCGTGGCACGTGAGGTGGGACTGGCCTACGACGTGGCGTGGAGCCCGGCGTTCCGGCCCGGCGAGCTGTCGCTGGCCACGGTCCGCCCCGAACGCTACGACCTGCTGGTCTTCGTCTGCGGGCCACTGCACGGCCCGCAGGTCGCCGCACTGCACGAGGAGTTCGCACACTGCCGCCGCATCGCCGTGGGCGTCTCCGTCATCGACCCCGGGTCACCCGCGGTGCGCGGTTTCGCGGAGGTGATCGCCAGGGACGGGTTGCCGTCCACCGACCCGAGGCCCGACCTGTCGGCGGGCACCCGGCCTCCCCGGGAGCCGCCCTGTGTGGTGGCCACCGTGCTGACCTCGGGCCAGCACGAGTACGCGGGGCAGCGCCGCCACGAGGAGACGGTGCGGCGCCTCACCGCGTGGCTGGGGGCGCACGACTGCGCGCGGCTGCCGCTGGAGACGCGGCTGGACACCCGCGACTGGCGGCTGTGCGCCACGCCCGAGCAGGTGGACGCCCTCCTGACCAGGTCCGACCTGGTGGTGACCAACCGCCTGCACGGGCTGGTGCTCGCGCTGCGCGTGGGCGTGCCCGTCATCGCCGTCGACCCCGTGGCGGGCGGCGCGAAGGTCAGCGCCCAGGCGCGGGCGCTCGACTGGCCCGCCGTGATCCCCGCCGAGCGGCTGGACGGGGAGACCTTGCAGCACTGGTGGGACTGGGCCCGCACCGAGGGCCGCGCCCGGGCCGCCGCCCACGCCGCGGCGCCACCCCCCGACACCCTGGCGGGACTGCTGCACGGCACCCTCGGCAGCTGACTCACGGTGACACGGGCCGCCTCTCGGTGACGGATGCGGGCTCACGGTGACGGATGCGGGCTCACGGTGACACGGGGCTGGCTCACGGCGACGCGGGGCCGACTCGCGGTGACGCGGGCCGACCGCGCGGCATTTCCTCCCCGTTTGACACCTTTGGGCGGCCGGATGGGAGCCTGTTGTGGTGAGCGGACGCCGGACACGGAGTCGGCACCGACAGCGGAGGGACACCGCACCATGACCGAGGAACTGCACGGCAAGAAGGTCGCCATTCTCGCCACCGACGGGGTCGAACGCGTCGAGCTGGAGGAGCCGCGCGGCGCGCTGCACGGCGCCGGCGCGGAGACAGAGCTGGTCTCCCTCCACACCGGTCAGATCAACGCGCGCCAGATGGACATCGACCCGGCGGGCACCTTCCCCGTGGACAAGCAGGTGGCCGACGCCGCCGTACGGGACTACGACGCCCTGCTGCTGCCGGGCGGCACCATGAACCCCGACCAGCTGCGCACCGACCCCGACGCGGTGCGCTTCGCGCGGGAGTTCATGGAGGCCGGCAAACCCGTGGCCACCATCTGCCACGGCCCCTGGACCCTGGCAGAGGCGGGCACACTCAGCGGGCGGCGCCTCACCTCGTGGCCCAGCATCCGCACCGACCTGCGCAACGCGGGCGCCGAGGTCGTCGACGAGGAGGTCGTCGTGGACGACCGGCTCATCTCCAGCCGGGGTCCGCACGACCTGCCCGCCTTCTGCAACGCCGTCGTACGGGAGTTCACCGGCGCGCTCCAGCCCGCCTGAGGCCCACCCCGCGGGCAGGCGGCGGAAGTCGTCCGCTGCCGCCCGCCGCCCGGCGAGGTGGAGGGACCGACCGGGCCTGGCCTGCACCGGCTAGGCCCCCTCGGTCCCTTCGGCCTGGTGGATGTGCAACTCGCCGTTCATGACGGTGTAGACGCTGGCGTTGTCGCTCGCCGTGTTGGTCTGGGTGTCCGGGGTGTTCCCGGGCTCGTCCCCGGCCCCCGACGCGCCGCCGGCCGGGGCGTGTCGGGTCTCGACACGGTTGTCGTGACCGGCCACGACGGGGCCGGAGGCGTCACCGCCGACCCTGACCGAGTAGCTGTTGTCCGGTGCGGGTGCCATGGGGTCTCCTCGTCGTCGCAGGCGGAAGAAGGCGGTCGGTGTCACCGCAGACGGGTGATCGTTCGCGTTCCACAGGTGGTGCACTGGATCCTCTGCGAGGACCCCGGACGCAGCTGTTCCGTGTACTGGCCGGTGTCGCTGTCGTCCCCACCGGCGAGGGTGATGGTCGCACTCAGGTCCAGTCGGCCGCACGAGCCGTTGACCTTCGCGGACACCGACGGATTTCCGCGATAGGTGCCGTTGCCGCCTCTGAACTCCGCGGTGGTGAAACCACCGGTGCAGGCAGCGAACTTCATGGTGTAGACGCCGGGTGCCTTTTCGGAGAGCGAGAAGATCTCCCCCCGACTGTCTCGCCACGTCCCGGCGAGTCCGGTGGGGGTCGGGGTCGGTTCCGGAACCGGGTCCCGCGTGAACGTCGGCTCCGGCGGCTCGGTGGTCTCCTCGCGCGGTGCCGGATCCGGCGCGTCGCGCGTGGGAAGGTCCAGCCTCGGCGTCGGAGTGTCCCGGAGCGGTGTGGGGGTCTCCAGCGTCGCCAGATCCTTCCGCTCTTCCGACTCCTGATGCTTCTCGTAGGCGATCCCGCCGATGGCGACGGCGGCGACGACGGCGATCGTGGTCAGCACCGCCGTGCTCACGGAAGCGCCGCCCGTGGCGGCGGCCCCCGTCGCGGCCGAGGAGCCCGCGTGGGTGGTGCCCGCTGTGCCGCCGGCTCCTCCCGCGCCGGACGGTACCTGCGCCGTCGTAGCGCTGGACACGTCCGGCGCGGGGCCTGGACCTGCCGGGCCCTGGGCGAACTCCCCCGTGTGAGCCGCCGGGTGGTCGGTCAAGCCGGGATCGGCGGTGAGGCCGCCGTCAGGGGTGGCGTCCGGGGTGGCATGGGGGCCGGGGTCGGGGGTCGCCGTGGCGTCCGGGGCCGTACCGCTGTCCGCGGGGGCGCCCTGTCCTGTCTGCCCCGCGGTGCCGTCACCGTACGAACCGGAGTCCCCGTACGAGCCCGAGCCGGCGGACGAACCGGGGTCACCGGCCGAGCCGGAGTCGAGGGACGAGCCGGGGTCGACGGACGAGCCGGGGTCACCGCTCTGGGGCGCGTCACCGGGCGAACCGTTGACGCCGGAGGAAGACGGGTCGGCGTTCGGGGCCGTCGCGGCGCCTCCGTCGGGTGCCACGGAGGGCGGGGCGGGCGCGTACTGCCCCGCGCCCGCCGCGGCGTCGGCGCCGACATGGTCACCGAGTTGGCGCCAGAGCACCACGGCTTCGGACAGCAGGACCCCGGCCACGACACGCCGCCCGGTGACCAGACTCCGCACGCCGCTCTCGTGGGTGAAGTAGGCGATCGCACGGGTGTCGCCCGTGCGCTGGGCCGCTTCGAGGCCGATGTCGAGCATCCGCCCCCACGCGTCGGTCCGCAGCGCGCGGGCCAGAGCGGGAGCGGCGGCGCGCGCGAGGTCGACGGTGAGGTCGGGGCGTCCGGCGTACTCGGCCAGTTCGGCGGCCGCCTCCAGGGCGCGCGCGTGACCGGCGACGTCGGCGGGCGGGGTGGACGGCTGCGCGGCCCACCGCGCGAGGTGAAGACACAGCCGCTCGGCGGGGAACGGTTCCGGGTGGCGTTCCCGCACGACCTGTACGGCGTCGGCGGCGCACCGGTACCCGACCTCCGTGACCGTGGCGAGACCGAGGTCCACGAGGCGTCCGCACACGGCGGCGGGGTCGGGCACCTCGGTCAGTGCGCCGATGTGCGCGGCGGCGAGTTCGGCGTCGGCCAGGGTCGCCAGGAGGTGCAGCACGTGCGCGGTGTCGCGGTCCAACTGGTCGAGGAGCAGCGGCAGCAGCTCCGCGCTCGCGCCGGGCCGTGGCAGCAGCACGCTGCCGGAGGCGTCCCGCCGGGCGAGGGCCGCCGCGCGCAGAAGCAGCAGGGGCACGCCCTCCGCCGCCTGCCACAGCTCGGCGGCGGCCTGCGCTTCCTCGGGCCGGGGGCGGCCGAGTTCGCGGGCCAGCAGTTCCAGGCCCGCCGCACGGTCCAGCCCCTTGATCTCCAGCACCGTGCCCGCGCCGAGCAGCACCCGCTCGCGGCTGGTGAGGACGAACGTGGCGTCGGGCGCCGCGTCCATGAGTTCCTGTAACTGCTCGGCGGTCAGGTCGACGTCGTCGAGGTAGACCGTCACCTCCACACCGGCCATCAGGCGGCGCATTTCGGTGCCGGAAGGGGCGTATCCGTCGGTGTCGTAACAGGCTTCGAAGATGTCCTGCGCCAGGTCCCTGGGTTCCCTGTGGGCGGCGGACAAGAGCAGCACGCCGTCGGGGCCGGGCGAGAGGTTGCGCGCGGCGTGGCGGAGCAGGGTGCTCTTGCCGACGCCGGGAGGCCCCCACAGCAGCACCGGGCCGCCGGAGCCGACGGCGTCGGCCAGGGCCGCCAGTTCCGCGTTGCGGCCCAGCGGGGTGTGTCGCCGCCCGGGCAGCAGATGGACACGGTCCCGGCGGACGGGCCGGGGCCGCTGCCCCGCCATCAGCAGGGTGACGGCGGACCCGTGCTGGGCGTCCACCACCACGTTGTGGTGGCCCGCGATCACCGGTCCGCTCGCGGCGCCGCCGATGTCCACCCGGTATCCGGCCGCCCGGCCCGGTTCCCGCACGCCGCCCTGTCCGGAGCCGGTGGTCGCCGCGTCGTTGTGGTCTTCCGGCTGTTCCATGCCTCACCACCGCCTTCCCGGGCCGCGCGTCCGCGCGGCCCGTATCCTCGCCCCTCGGTCTCCGTGCCCCTCGGTCTCCGTGCCCCTCGGTCTCCGTGCCCCTCGGTCTCCGTGCCCCTCGGTCTCCGTGCCCCTCGGTCTCCGCGCGCCACACTAGGAACGGTCCGGTGCGGCGATCCCGTCACACGACGGTTTCTGCTCGATTCCTCCACCGTCACGGGGCGGCGAACGCCACGCCGCGCAGCAGGGCGAGATCCTCCACCGTGATGGACCGGTACCCCGTGGAGATCACGCCCGTCTCGCGGAGCCTGCGCAGCGCCTTGTGCACGGTGGGTTCCGCCGCACCGGACAACGTGGCCAGCTCCGGCTGGGTGAGGGGCCAGCGGATGACCGCCCCGGCGCCCAGCGGCTCCCCGTACGTCATCGCGATCTGGTGCAGTACCCGGGCCAGCCGGGTACCGGCGTCGCATCCGGCGAAGTCGACACGGTGCCTGTTGGCGGCGCGCAGCTTGGTCACGATGGAGGCGTTGACGGCGTGCGCGATCCGCGGCTCCCTGCGCAGGCAGTCGAGGAAGTCGCCGCGGGTGACGAGCCTGGCGGCCACGGCCCCGCACGTGGTGACCGTCGCCGAGCGCGGGCCGCCGTCCACGGCGGCGAACTCGCCGACCAGGTCGCCGCCCATGCGCACCGCGAGCAGCGCGTCCCGCCCGTCGTGGGTACGCGCGGTCACCTTCACCACGCCGCCGAGCAGGACGAGGACGAAACCGGTCGGCTCCGCCTCGCGGATGAGCACGCGGCCGGCCTCGTACCTGGTGTGCACACCCAGGGCGAGCAACTGATCGCGCGCCACCCCGCCGAGGCCGCCCAGCAGGCTCGGGGCGGGCCAGCCGGGGCCGGCCCGCGACCGTCCACCGCGGGCGTTCCGACAGGCGCCTGCGTCCCCCACACGTCCCCCCTGACTCGCTGCTTCCCGACCAGTGTGCGCCGCGCGACGCGCCGCGGGTGGGGTCTTCACCGACAACCGGCCCCGCGAATTTCGGCCGAATCCCGTACGGCGACGGGATCCGGGCGCCGCCGAGCGGGCATCGTGGCGCTCGGCGGACACAGGTCGCCAGGAGTCACCGCCGTCGTGGAGGAACGCATGGAACCGAGACTGGAACACCGGGCCCTGCTGGCCGTCGACATCGCGCACTCGGCGGCGCGCGGCAACGTGGCGCTGCACCGGATCCGCGACGTGCTGCGCGAGTCGCTCCGCGAGGCCCTCGAAGAGAGCGGCATCGACTGGGACACCTGCCTGCGGGACGACCTGGGCGACGGGTTCCGGATCACCGCGCCGCCCGGCGTCCGCAAGAGGCGGCTGATCCATCCGCTGCTGCCCGAACTCGCGGTCCGGCTGCGCGCCCACAACCGCATGGCGGGCCCCCTGACCAGCATCAGGGTCCGGGTCGCGCTGCACGCGGGAGACGTCTGCCTCGGCCCGGACGGCCAGGTCACAGGGCGTCCCCTCGAAGTCCTCGCCAGACTCCTCGACGCCCGGCAGGCGCGGGCCGCCCTCGACGCGGCCCCCGACACCGTGACCGCCTCGCTCCTGATCTCGCAGCACTTCTACGACGAGACCGTGCGCCACGGCTACCCCGGCATCGAACCCGAGACCTTCAGCAAGGTCGCCCTCGTGGAGAAGGAGCACGCCGCGGACGCGTGGCTGCACCTGCCCGGGTACGCGAGCGCCCCACGCGTACCCGAACCCGACGCCACCACCGCACCGACCGGCGACTCCCCGGCCGCTCCGGCCCCGCCCGCTCGGGCCCCGGGAAAGATGATCAACCGGGCGTCGGGCAACGGGGTCGTCTACGCGACACAGAACGGCACGCAGAACATCCACCTCACCCGCGGCCAGTGAAGGAGCGTACGTGACCCAGGAGTTGGTGGCCCTCGCCGAGACGGGCGCCGCGGCGGTCGTCGCGGCCATGGCGACGGACCTGTGGCAGAACACGAGAGGGGCCGTCCTGCGGCTCTTCCACCGCGACGAGACCCCCGACCGCCGGGCCGCGATCGCCGCGCAACTCGACCACAACGCCGCCCTCGTCGACGAGGCCACGGCACCCGACGACGTCCGGCGGACCCTCCTCGGCCTGTGGACCCTGGAACTGACGGCTCTCCTGGAGCGGTCCCCCTCCTGCCGCCGGGACCTGGCCAGACTGGCCGCCGAGGTCGGCGCCGCCCTCCCCCAGGAACGCCGCACCGTCCTCTTCGCACAGACCAACGACGCCAGGGACTCCGGCACCATCATCGCCGTCCAACACGGCGACCTCCACACCTGACCGGGACCCGGGGACCGGACCGGTCAGCCCTCGCCCCGGGCCCACACCGCCATCCGGAGGGCCTCAAGGTGACGCGGAACAGGCACACAGACTCCTCGAACGTCCGGCGTCAGCCGACCAGTGGCATGCGCCGCGTGAACGAGGCGGCGTCCCTGGCGACCCCCTTCCGGCCGCTCGTTGCGAGGGAGCGAGGCGATGGATGTACCTATTCCGCTTCGACGCAGCCGCGACGTCTTCGGCATGCACCGGGCACCGGATGTCGTCGGCAGTCAGGCTTCGTCGTGAAGGACAAGCCCGGCTCAGCCCAGGCAGACGTCAGGTTCTCGTCGTCAGGGTCACCGCCAGTGGCGCCGGCTCACGGGCGGGAGGCTCCTACTCGGGTAGCGAGGCCGCGGAGGTCGGGTGTGGTGCGGCCGGAGAGCAACAGGCCGGAGACGAGCGCCCGGACGGCTGGTCGTGCATGCGTCTCTTGTGGAGCACAACGCTCGGCGGCCAGGATGCTGGTGACGCAGGCATCGCGGTGCCCCCACCTGTGGTGGGCGTGAGCCATATCCGTATGGAGACGGGCGCGCCGTTCGGCGCTGGGCAGAGTCGCGGGGTCGACAGCCTCCGCCGCCGCGAGGGCCCGGCTGGGGTCTCCGGCGCTGTTCTCGGCGGATACCAGGTGTAGTTGGACGGTGGCGGGGCTGAACCCACCCACTTCCAGGTGATACGTGCCGCCACCAAGATCTGCGGCGACCGCGGCGGCTTCGGTGGTCAGCTCGCGCATCCCGGCGGCATCGCCCTTCCAGGCAGATGTGTAGGCGGCGGACTGGATGAGCAGCCCGCGGAGTGCTCCGCCCGGGATGCCGGCCTCACGCAGTTCGGGGGCTTCGGCTGCGGTGAGAGCGAGAGTGAGAGTGAGCGCCTGATCGTGCCACTGTGCTTTGCGGGCGAGGACGGCGAGTTGGCGCGAGGACTCAGCGACAAGGACGGCGGCTCCTGATGTGGCTGCCAGTTGCCGTGCCCGGTCGGCAGCCATCCACCCGAGTTGCTGTTCGTCCAGCTTGATCAGGAGCCGCGTGGTGAGCAGATAGCTGCGGGCGAGCAGGGTGTGGTCGGGCGACGGCGCCGCGTGGGCGGTGCTGAGGAGGCGGGGCAGACGGACGGCCAGGCTGGCGTATCCACCGGTGCGGTAGTCCCTGTGAGCGTGGTCGAGTTCTGCGGCTAGGTGGTCACCGTCGCCGCACGGTGCAGGTGTACCAAGGCCCAGCATCGCGTCTCTCAACCGGGAGACGAGCAGTTCGCTCAGCTGAGTATCGTCGGCGTGAGCTTGGCCGCCGGGGAGTGCGGCGGCGGCCGTGACCGCGGCTGCGGTGGTTGCCAGAAAGCGTCGTCGCCTCACGTTGTCACCGTCCTCCCTGCGTCTCAGCGTAGGAGTGGGGAGGCTGGGATAGGGACCGGTTGGGCCATCGTGTCCCCGGCCGCCCAAGGTGATCGCGTTGAATGCGGTGCTGATGGTTTCCGCTGGAATCCCGAGGGCGTCCGCGATGAGGCGGAGGGCATCGACCGTCATGGGCGCGAGTTCCCGTTCGAGACGGGAGAGCTGAGAAGCTGAGTACCCGGTTCTCTCACCCAGCTGCTCCAGGGTGAGCCCCCGTTCTCGCCGGACACTCCGGACCAGTCCCCCCGGTGTTACGTGTTCGGCCGTGAGGGCGCGTAAGCGTGCGCCGGTCGCCGATCGCATTGGAACCAACCCCCTGGGTGCTGGCGAGGGCTCCATCGTAGGCGCAAGCCTGATAATGCTCACTTTTGCATGACATGCAAACGCGATGCGCGCCAACACGATGTCTCTCCCGTCCAGCGGCCGCTTGGGGCTCAATCGGTGAGTGCGCCCCCGTGGCGGGGCGCTGCATCTACCGGGCCGGGAGGCAGCGTGAGGGATACGTATCTGTCAGAGCTGATGGGGCGGACCGTTCTGGTGACCGGAGGAGCTGGTCTGATCGGGAGTCGTATCACCGCCCGTTTGCGCGCACTGGGAGCGCGTCCTCGCGTGCTGTGCACCCTGGACGCTTATCCAGTTCACACCTACCGGGACGTCTTCGGTGTCGATCTCGACAATCCTGACGTCATCCAGGGAAGCGTCACCGACCCGGCTGCGGTGGCGCGCGCTGTCGACGGGGCCGACTACGTCATTCACGCGGCGGCACTGGCCGACGTGGCTGACTGCACCCGCCACCCGCACGACGCCATCGCGGCCAACATCATCGGCACCCAGACGGTGCTGGACGCCGCTGCCGGCAGCGGCCGCCTACGCCGGTTCGTGTTCGTCTCCTCAGCGAGCGTCTACGGGAACGGCGAGCCGGACGACACACCCCGATGCCTCGAACTGCGCTCCCTGCGGCAGCTGCTGGAATCCGTGTATGGACAGGCCCCGTCGCGCTTTCATGAAGAGACGCCGCTGCGTCCGGTTTCCGTGTACGGGAGTACGAAAGCGTGGGGGGAGACCCAGACGCGGCTGACGCTGAGGGCGGTCGGCGTTTCTCACACGGTGGTGCGCTACTTCTCCGTCTACGGAGAACCCAGGTGGTGAAACCGGGCAGCCACTCATGGATGGTCGCCTGGTTCTCCGCCCGAGCCGCTCTCGGGCTGCCGCTTCACCTCCACGGAGGCGGTCGCCAGATCCGCGATCTCGTACACGTCGATGATGTGGCCGAGGCCACGGTGCGCAGTCTGATCGCACCGCGCGCCCACAACGAGACGCTCAACGTGGGAACGGGCACGCCCACCAGTGTGCGAACCGTGGCCGACCTGGTTCGCGAGCGCTTTCCTGGCACACGGGTGCTGGACACCCCCATGCCCCCGGGCGATCCAGTGGGCGGATACGCCTCGCCCCACCGGATGATCTCCACGCTGGCATGGAAGCCTGCCATCACCGTCGCCGACGGTGTGGAACGCTACGTGCGGTGGCTGGGCAAGACCCCGGATGCCGTGCCGGAATGGCTGCAAGCTGAGCGGTCGGCGTCCGTTTAGAGCACCGGCGGCCGGCCGAGACGCGTCATGCGCCAAACCGTGGCCCAACGCATCGGCCGCCGTGGCGGGCACGCGACGCGCACGCCTTCGGCGAACCCTCCGAACCAGGCACGGAGTCCGCTCCAGGAGCGGGTGCGGGCCAGCGTGAGCAGCGTCCAGGCGCCCAGGTAGGCGGGTACGAGCAGTGCTGGAAGGTGGCGTTTGGCCAGCCAGACCCGGTTGCGGGCAACCATGCGGTGGAAGACCGCGTGACGGGTCGGTGAGGTCCACGGGTGCTGGAGCACCAGGCCGGGTTCGTAGAGCACCTTCCAGCCCGCGTCCAGTGCCCGCCAGGCGAGGTCGGTTTCCTCGTGGGTGAAGAAGAAGGCGTCCGGCCAGCCGCCGGTCTCCTTCAGCATCCGGGCCGAGAGAGCGTGGCCGCCACCGAGGAAGGTGGTGACCAGTCCGCCGTGCATCGGGTCGGCGGCGCGCAGCCGCGGCACGTGGCGCCGCTGCGTGTGGCCGTGCTCGTCGCAGATGCGGAAGCTCACGATGCCCAGCCGCTCATCCCGTTCGTACGAGTCAGCCAGACAAGTGAAGACGTCCTTGCTGATCAATAGGCCGTCGTCGTCCAGATCCACGATCACATCGACGTCTCCGAACTGCTCGAGACGGGTGAGTGCGGCGTTCCGGCCACCGGCTACGCCCAGGTTCTCGGGAAGCTGCACCCCCGTCACCCCTTCGGGCAGCGGCGGCAACGACGCCCCGTTCCCGACCACCACGACGCGCTGCGCGGGTGTCTCCTGCATCGCGACCGACTCCAGCAGTTCCGTCAGCTCGGTAGGCCGGTTGCCCATCGTCAGAATGGCGACGCCGATGCGCGGGTGGTGACTCACGGATGAACGCTCCGTTCCTGGGGACTGACGCAGATGCTAACGACCCGGGAACAGAGCCCGACCGCATGCGAGGAGGGTCCATGTCGCGGCTTCGCATCGGCGACTACGTCACCACGCCCAGCTCCGGACTGCTCGCCGACACCCCGTACGCCGGCCTCGAAGAGACCGACCTTGCCGACTTCCTGGCAGGGTGGGAGGAGTGGCACCGCCTGGCCCTTGAGGTGCTGCCGCACCGCATCCATCCGACAGCCGAGATCCACCGCACGGCGCTCATCGGAGATGACGTGATCATCGGGCCGGGAGTGCGGGTGTGGGAGTTCTCCACGGTCCGGGCCGGTTCCGTGCTCGGCGCGGGCGTCACCGTCGGCTTCAACTGCGAGGTCACACGGGCTTTCGTAGGCGACGGAACTGTGCTCGGGCACCGGATCGGCCTCAACCGGACCATTGTTGGATCCGGAGCGCACCTGTCGGCGAACGTGACGGCCGCAGCCATCAGCTTGTGGAGCACCCACCTGAGCCGGCCCGAGCGCGAGATCCGCTTCCGGGTACCAGGAGGGATCTACCGCTGCGGCACGCCACGCTTCGGCGTGCTCCTCGGCGACGGCGTCCAGACCGGTAACAACATCAGCCTCGGCCCAGGTCTGGCAGTCGGCCGTGGCTGCCGCATCGCGAGTGGGGTGACCCTGGCCGGGCGCACCTTGCCCGACCGCAGCATCGTGACCGCACCCCACACCGCCGAAACGCACGTGCGACGCGGTCGGTGACAGCCGAGGGCACGCCCTGGGGCCGCCTTGCGCTGTTGTCCGCGCACGGGCGAGCCACACGCACCGCCGGGAGGGCCCGTTGGGGGCTGGGTTCCGGCTACGGTGGGTGAGGGGTCTCTGAGCTGTCGGTGAGGGTGGCGGGGGGTGCGTGTGAGGGCACCCATAGGGGCCACGTCACATACGAAGCGGCTTCGGATGTCCGTTTTGCCCCGGACCGGGGGTCATGGCGGCGAACCCCTCGCCGCTCGGCGAATCGGACGAAGCGGGATAGTACGTCACATAGTTGTCGGGGCGGGGAGCCGGTCCGCAGGGTGGGCCCAGGTCGCGACGAGACCGGGCACGGAGCCCGGGAGCGCGGCCGGATGTGTCCCCCTTCGAAAGGCATCCGCTCGCATGCGTACTGCTCTGCGCAACACCAAGCTGTCCACCGGCCTGACCGTCCTGGGTGCCGCCGGTATCGCCACCGCCACGCTGACCGGCACCGCCCACGCCGCCACCCAGGACGAGGCGAAGCCGGCCAAGCCCGCCTCCTACGCGGTCAAGGTGGACGAGGTCGCCAAGGCCGACACCGCCGCCCACGCCCCCAGGCCCGGAACGAAGCCCGCCACGGCCGACGCGAAGGACGAGGCCAAGTCCGCGAGCCCCGAGAGCAAGGGCAAGGTGGAGACCAAGGCCGAGGGCAAGCCCGAGGCGAAGGACGGCAAGTCCTACCCGGACAACCTGGACGGCTGGATCCGTGAGGCCAAGGCCATCATGGACAAGCACGGCATCCCCGGCTCCTACGACGGCATCAAGCGCAACATCATCCGCGAGTCCGCCGGCGACCCCAACGCGGTCAACGACTGGGACGTCAACGCCCAGAAGGGCACCCCCTCCAGGGGCCTGCTCCAGGTGATCCAGCCCACCTTCGACCAGTACCACGTCAAGGGCACCCCCGATAAGCTCACCGACCCCGTCGCCAACATCGTCGCCGCCTGCAACTACGCGGCCGACCGCTACGGCACCATGGACAACGTCGACTCCGCCTACTGAGCAAAAGGCCCCCAGCAGCCGACACCACACACACACACCACGCACCACGCGCACACGCGCACACGCACCACGCATGCGACACCCCGAGCGGGTGGGAGGAACGCCCTCCCACCCGCTCGTCGCGTGTGAACGTCCCGGCCGGGACAGCGCGGCGTGGTCCCTCAGTGGGCCATCAGACCGCGCGCCACCAGCACCAGCGCCGCCTCCTCCGGTGGCGGGAAGCCCAGCCGGTTGTGGGCCATGTGGACGTGGTGGAGCAGCAGCTCGGCGCGGGGGACGGGGACGCGGGCCGCGGCGCAGCGGTCCAGTATCCGGCAGGTCTCCTGCACGTGCGCGTCCAGTCGGGCGCGCACCGCGCCCTCGGGCCACGGTGCGTCGCGTACCGACGACGCCAGGGAGTTGAGCCGCTGCCGGGTCTCGTCGGCCGGGAGCGCTATCCGCAGGCGGGCCAGCCAGCGGCGGCGGTGGGCCGTCCAGAAGGCGTCCCTCTCGCCCGGGGCCAGGCAGGCGGTGACGAGGGCCTGGGTGAGGGCCACGGCGGCGGCCGCGCGGGCGTGCGCGGCGGGGAGGGCCACCAGGTCCGTCTCGGCCAGCAGGGCACAGCCGTCGGTGAAGACGTCCTCGGCGAGGCGGATGCCGCAGACGCCGCCGTACTTGGCCAGCTCGGGTGCGTACGGCGCGGGGCTCACGCCGACGGGCTGGCGGCGCGGGGCCATGCTCGGTTCGGCCGGCAGCAGTCCGCCGCCCGCCTCCCCCGCGTGGCCTTCCGTGCCCTGCGGCAGGTCCGTCAGCAGGGCGCGCAGCTCGTCCGTGCGGGCGTGCAGGGCGTCGGCCTGGTCGGGCGTGCAGCGCAGGCGCAGCCGCAGGTGGTGGCCCGTCGCGTCCCAGAAGCGCAGGAAGTGCCAGGCGGGCGCGTCCACCTCGGCGGCGCGGGCCGCCAGCCAGGGGAGGGCGGCGCGGACGGCGGCGTCCATGGCGCCGGGGCCGCCGGGGTAGGCGCGCACGTACCACCAGTCCGCCGCCGGTGCGCCGGGGACGTCCCCCGGCGACGCGTTCTCGCGGGACGACGCGGCGTACGCGCGTGGCGGCCGGGTCGCCGTCCCGGTGCCGCTCCCGCCCCCAGGGCCGGTGCCGGTCATCGGTTCTCCTCCCCGTCGGCCCAGTGCAGCAGCACGGCGTGTTCGGCGGCGCGCCGTTCGCCGTCCGCGTCGCGCAGCGGGTGCTGGTGGTGTGCGGGCAGTGCCTCGACGAGCCGCAGGTGCCCCGTGTCCGGGGTGATCCAGTGGGCCAGTACGTCGAGCGAGACGGCGGAGTCCAGCCGGATCCACAGGGGCTTGCGGTCGTGGTCGGGGGACATCCCGCCGCTCGCGGGGAGCAGGTAGGCGAACAGTTCGCGCGGCATGCCGTGCCGGCGGCGGAACGCGTCGGCCGCCGCGACGGCGTCCGCGTCGGTGGCGTCGGCGCCGAGGAGCGGCAGGTGGCCGACGGGGACGATCCACTGGGCGCGCCGCGTCACCACACCACCCGCGCCGCCGTCGCCCTCGCCCCCGTCGGGGAGCGTGGTCAGTGTCTGCCGTTCCAGGGCAGTCACGCGGTCGGGCTCGCGGGGCAGTTGGAAGGGCATGCGGTAGTCGGACAGGGGCGAGCCGTTGACCCACGGGTCGGAGAGGATCGCCAGGAAGCGGGCGAACTTCGGGAACAGGTGGGTGGGCACCAGCCCGGTGTACGCGGCGGCCAGCGGAAGCCCGTCGGGGGCCAGCAGGGTGAGGGTGTCGCGGCGCGGGTCGTGGACGAGGCGGACCTCGGTCAGGTCGAGGGCGCCGGGTCCGTCGAGTTCGCCGGGCAGGGTGAGCGGTGGCAGCAGCCCGGCGGACTGGGCCTGCGCGGTGCCGCACTCGGTCCACAGCACGAGTTCGTGGTGGTGCGCGGCGTGCGGCCACAGGCGGCGCACGTGGCCGCGCAGCGCGTCGGCGAAGTCGTCGCCCAGCAGCCCCTTGAAGCGGGTGAGGAGCCCGCCGGTGCCGGGGTTGAACTGGTTGACGACGAGCCGCGGGCCGTCCGCTCCCTCAGTCCCGCCCGGACCACCCGGACCGCCCGGACCGCCCGGACCATCCGGCCGTGTGGCGATGTGCTGGAC
Organism: Streptomyces tubbatahanensis; assembly: GCF_022699385.1. Taxonomy (NCBI): domain Bacteria; kingdom Bacillati; phylum Actinomycetota; class Actinomycetes; order Kitasatosporales; family Streptomycetaceae; genus Streptomyces; species Streptomyces tubbatahanensis. The sequence continues at coordinate 2,701,272 of NZ_CP093846.1, forward strand.
CAGGAGGGCCGCCGACGGGGACGCGCTGCTGGGCCCGACCGGCAGCCACGCGCGTTCGCCCGGGTCCTCGCGGGCGGCGAGGTCGAGGCGTACGGCGCGCTCCATGCCGGGGTCGCGGTCGGTCTCGGCGCCGCAGCGCATGGCGAAGCCGAGCACGTCCTCGCAGGTGCCGCCGCTGCCGTGGTCGGCGACGAAACGGCGCACCAGTTCGTCGTAGAGGTGGGAGCGGAACAGCCGGGGCCTGAGTGCCTCGCCCAGCCGGCCCAGGTCGGCGGCGGTAGCGGCGTCGTCGAGCACCGGCGGGAGCCGCAGGTCGCAGGCGGCGTCCTCGTACCAGACCTCGGTCGGCTCGAACCGGTCCCAGCCCGCTGCCCGCGCCCAGCCCCTGCCCAGCTCGCGCACGCGCGCGACCGCGGCGGCGCGCCGCCGCGGCCCGTCGGTGAGGGGTGCGGCCGCCTCCGGGGCCGCCTTGGAGACCGCGCCCGTGCCGGCCTGGACGGCCGTGGAGCGCCGGTCGTCCGTCAGCGCTTCGCGCTCGTCCTCGAGGGCCCGCAACTCCCTGACGACGTCCAGCCCCGAGCGCCCCGGACCCGAGGCGTCCTCCGGGGCACTGGAGGGTTCCGGGAGCTCCAGGTGGCTCGTGAGGTCCAGCAGGACCCGCACCGCGTCCTCGCCGCGCTGCCACGGCGCGAGGGGGGACAGTACGCCGGTATCCAGCAGGCGGCGGAAGCGGCGGAAGGGATCGGCGCCGCCGAGTGTGCGCAGCACCGCCGCGTGGCCGAGGGAGCCGTCGTCCTCGCCGGCGCGGGCCAGGGCGCGGGCCCAGTCGGCGGCCGCGCCGGCCTCCACCACGTGGTCGTTGCGCCAGGTGACACCGCCCGTGGCGACGTACTCGGGGTGCAGCATCAGGGAACGCGCGGGCTCCCCCTGCCCGGTGCGGGCGGTCGCCGGGCGGACGGGGGCGGGGCGGTAGCGCAGCAGGGGTGCCGTCTCGGGGGTGCGGGCCAGCGCGTACAGGGCGGTGAGGGCGACCGTGGCCGAGACCTGGTGGACGGCGTGCCCCGCGTGGTCGCGGCCGGGTACGCCCACGGTCGTCAGCCGCGCGAAGGGGCTGGTCTTGGCCGCGGCGCGGACGGTGTACGAGTAGAGGGTGCGCAGCGCGCGCTGCCGCTTGCGGGTGCGGCGGGCGTTGCCGTAGCGCACCCAATCTGGGGTGGCCAGGGCGAGGGAGTCGGCGAAGCCGGGGGCTCCGAGGGCGGTGGTCAGGGTCTTCTCGGCGGCGGCCCGGTCGTCGGCGAGCGCCGCGTCGAGCGCGGTGGCGCTCGCCTGCCGAGCGGAGGTCAGCGCCTGCCAGCGGGCGAGCGCCTCGCGGGTCTCCTCGTCCGCGTGCGCGGCGACGCCTGCGCAGGTCGTCTCGTCCCAGCCGAAGGGGGCCAGCCGGTGGGCGGCGCGGCGGGCGGCGAGCACCTTGCGGCGCAGCGAGGTGGCGCCGTCGCCGGCCGCGTCCAGGACGGGCACGAGGGCGTAGAGCGCGTCCTCCACCCGCGGACGCAGCTCTTCGAGGGCGGCCTGCGCGGCGGCGCGCTCGTCGAGGAGCGCGGTGGTGCGCTCCGCGGGGCGCGGGCAGAACGCGGCGGGCAGCCCGGCGACCCGGGTCACCGCCACGCCGCCCAGCGCGGGAACGGCCGAGGCGGTGCCCGACGCGGCGGGCTGCGCGACGGCCGGCCCGGCGTCGGTCCCGGCCTCCGGCCCGCTCCCGGGCGCCGGAGCGGTTCCGGGCGCCGGAGCGGTTCCGGTCCCGGCCTCGCCGGTCGGGTGCGCGGTGCCGGTACCGGTACCCGCACCGGCACCGTCCCGCGTCTGGAGGTTGCGCACTGTCGTCGTCACTGGTTCCACATCCCCTGGATGCTGCTGTACGAGAACGCCGTGCCGCGTACCGCCGCGTAGGCCAGCACCAGCACGTACAGCGTGCACAGTGCCCCGTAGGCCAGGTGCAGTCGCCGGGCGGCCGGTGTCATGGCCGCCAGGTGGGAGGGCAGCGGGCGGCGCAGCAGCACGTGCTTGAGCAGTCCGAAGGCGCGGCCGCGTGCGTCGACGGTGCCCATCCCGGCCTCCAGGGCGGCGTAGCCGTCGCTGGGCAGCAGCGGGTTGAGGTTGGTGATGACGCTGAAGACCTGGAAGACGAGCATCGTGGCCGCCACGGTCGCCACCGTGCCGTTGGCGGTGACGGCCACCAGCGCGGTGATCCCGGCGACCCAGCCGTCGTTGACGGGCCCGGCCAGTGCCAGGACGACTCTGCTGCCCCGTTCCCGCAGCCGGTAGGCGTCGGTGCGGTCGACGTAGGCGAGCGGCATGAAGTAGAAGAGCAGCGCGAACCCGAAGCCCCGTACGGGCACTTTCAGGATCTGCGCGACCATCGCGTGCGCCGTCTCGTGCAGCACGATCTGGATCAGGAAGAGCACGAACGCGATCAGCGTCGTCCAGTGGGCGAGCCTGGGGTCGGCCGAGGGGCCGGCGAACAGGGCCCACACGGCGACGAGGGTGCCCACGACGCCGCCCACGAGGTGCACGCCCGCCAGCGCGCTGCCGGACACCTTGCGCAGGACGGCGGCCACCGGCTCCAGCAGCCGGGGCATCATCGTGCGGCTGACGACGAAGCGGGGCATCATCTGGCTGCGCTTGCCGCGCCGCCCGGCATGGTGGGCCCGCTGCGGCGTGGGCGAGCCGTCGAGCAGCCCGCTGTCGTAGAGGTTCTGCACGAAGCGGTCCAGCTCGGTGCGGGCCGCCTCGGGTGTCTTGGTGCCGCGCTGCGTCATCAGCGTGGCGATGTCCTCCAGGGACCGGGAGCCGTCGAGCCGCTGGACGAGCCCGGCGGCCGACCGGCTGAGCCGGTGGTAGATGCCGGAGTCCGCGTCGTAGAGCAGCGGGTGGTCGTCCATCCCGCGGATGACTTCCAGGCCCTCGCGGAGTTTCGGTCGGGTGAGGGTCTCCATGCACAGCTCCTGTGGTGGCACGTCTCCCGGTAGCGGTTCGGCAGGCGGACCGCGGCTAGCCTGAGCGTGCTCGCGGGTCGCGTCCGCGAGCACCCGGTTCCGGGGCGCTTCGCCCGCTCCGGAACCGGGGTTCACCTCAGCGCGCGGTCCGGTGTTCGCGTGTCACCGGGCCGCTGGACGAACGGGGTCTCCCGTGCGTCAGTTGCCGTTGGAGGAGAAGCAGCCTGCCGTGCCCAGACAGGCGGCGGGGCAGCTGCCGCAGCCTGCGGTGGCGGCGCAGCCGAAGGTGGTGAAGGGGCTGTCCGACTCGGGCAGTGCCTCCAGTTCCAGGTCCTCGGCCCACAGTTCGAGCTCGACGCTGTTGTCCATGTGTGTCACCTCCTGTGTGCGACTCGTGGTGTGCGGGGGTGCTCCCCCGGCTTGCGGGGGCGCCGTGCGCTCAGCCGTAGCTGGAGGCGCACGACGAGGAGGAGGCGGTGCTCCAGGGGCAGGACGCGGAGCCCGCGGTGGTGGCGCTGGACCACGTGCTCAGCGCGGTGCCCTCGCTCAGTTCCTCGACGGCGAGGTCGTCGTCGAACGCCTCGACGAACAGGTCGAGGTCGTCGCTGTTCTGCATCTCTCATCTCCTTTCTGCGGAGGGGTGTCGGACGGGTAGGGCGCTGTTCCGGTTCTGGCGCGTCAGCCGATGCAGGACGCGCTGCCGACGGTGGCAGCGGACGAGCCGGGGCAGGACGCGGTCGACGCGGAGCCCGCGCAGGCGAAGCAGCCACCGGGCGCGTTGCCGTCCGGCAGCTCCTCGACGGCGAGTTCCTGGTCCTCGATGTAGAGGTCGAGCTCGAGGTTGTCCATGGCTTCCATGGGTGCTCCTCTTCCTGAGTAGGCCTGATCCGGCGGGTTGGTCAGCCGTAGCTGGAGACGCTGGACGCGCTGGACGCGCTGGACGCCGGGCACGACGCGGTGCTGGCGCTGGTCGAGGTGGAGAAGCTGGCCAGGGCGTTGCCCTCGGGCAGCTCCTCCAGGGCCAGGTCGTCCTCGGCCACCGCGTACAGGTCGATGACGTCTTCCATCGCGCATCCCTCCTTTCCTTCTCGGTGTTCTGCCACGGGCACCGGGTGGTGCCGGGCCGGTGCCCGGCCGCCGCGGACGGCGGCCGGTCGTGCATCCGTCGGCCCGTGCCGGGGGACACCCGTCACCCCGGGGCGCGCCTCCGGACGGTCAGGGGCCGGCCGCCGGGGCTCCGGCGGGCGGCGCGGCGCCGCCGCCGGGCGGGGCCGCGGGCGGGTGGCCGAGCGCGAGCGCGAACACCTGCTGCCTGCTGGTGCCGTCGGAGCGCAGCGGGGTGCGGACGGAGGCGGGGATGAACCCGGCGAACGCCGAGCCGGTCAGCCCGTGCGAGACGCCGGCGAGCCACATGGTGTGGACCGCCGCGCCCGCGCGGGTCAGCAGCGTCCGGTAGCCGTGGCCGCCGTCGCGCAGTTCGGCGGTGTGCGGGTCCACGGCGACGGAGACGATGGCGGGCGCGTCGCCGAACTCGGCCTGGAGGGTCAGGGTGCGGCGCCGTTCGGGCGGCGGCAGCTCCATGACGGGGCGGGTGGTGCGGGCCGGCCCGTCGAAGCGGTGCACGGCGGGTTCCATACCGGCCACCCGGAAGGCCACCACGGTGATCTCCAGCGGCGTGTAGGGCTGTTCGTCAGGCCACTCCTCGGCGTCGGCCGTGACGCCCTCGCCGACGATGTCCGCGAGCAGGGGTGCGGGCAGCGGCTCGGGCGACCAGAGCCGGCTCGCGCGCCGGGTGCGGAGGGTGTCCAGCAGGTCGAGCCGTTCGGCTTCGGCCGTGCCGGGGCCGATGTGGGCGTCGGGGCCCAGCGGCCGGGGGTGGGCCGCGCGCTGGGGTGGCACGTCGGCGCGCGGGTGCGCGGGCGCGTGCTGGAAGGACTCGACGAGCTGGAGGGCGAGGTCGTCAGGGGCGATCACAGCGGCCTCCCGAGGTCGGTGACGGCGGTGACGGGCTCGACGCGCGGGTCCGCGCCGAGCGCCGTGGTGACGGTCCGCTCGTCCCAGCGCCGCACCGGGGTGCGCGGCAGGCCGAGGGTGTGGCAGACGCGGCGCAGTGTCGCCTGGGCGCAGCCCGCGTCGAGCAGGGTGACCCGCAGCGCGAAGGAGTGGTACTTCTTGGCGACCTTGCCCAGGTTGCCGGTCAGCGCCAGGGTCACCGGGGCTCGCCCCGGGATGCCCGCCGTCGCCTCGGCGCCGGGCGCGAGCAGGGCCAGCCGGTGGCCGCCGGGCACGTACCCGTAGATTCCCGGGGCCAGTCCGGGCACGTCGCGGACGGCGAGGTGGGCGAGGACGGAGCCGATGTTCCCGCCGCTGGGGGTCCAGCGGCGCAGGAAGTCGCCCTCGGGTTCCTGGATTCCGGCGACGGTGGCCAGGACGAGCGAGAGGGTCTCCAGGTCGGTGGTGGCCTCGCCCGCGCCGCGCTGCTGGTAGGGCAGGCCTGCGAGGCGGGTGGTGTCGGGCGCCGGCAGTGCGGCCTCGGGGCAGACGGGCCAGGTCTTCTCCTGGCGTTGGAGCGCCAGGTTGGACGGCTTGTAGTGCTGCTGGTGGCCCTTGAGGTCCATGTACTCGTGCGGCGGGAAGCCGATGAAGGCCTCGTAGCGGGCGGCCAGCGGCGCCGTGCCGGGGCCTTCCGGTGCGGGCGGGAGCGCCGAACAGGTGGGGCAGCCGGGGCGGGTGGCGCCGCTGTGGCGGCGCTGCCCCAGGTCGTCGAGGGCGACGGTCCGCCACTGGTTGGGGTAGGGGGAGGGCACCGACCGGCTCAGGAAACCGAACAGGTCGTGCGCGGCGAGCGCGGCGGTCAGCGCCGCCGCCTCGTCGTCGGTCTCCTCCGCCGCGTCCCCGTCCGGCCTCGTCTCCTCCGCCAGCAAACAGTCCAGGCAGGGCGTGTAGCGGGGGTGGACGAAGGGGCCGAGGTGGGCGGTGCCGTGCGCGGCAGCGATCCGCACGAGGGGGATCTCCCGCTCCCGGCAGACGGCGGCGGCAGCGGCCAGCTCGGCCGGTGGCGCGTCCGCGGCGACGGCGAGCGTGGTCCCCTCGGGCGGCACCGCGTCGGGACCCGAGACGCGCGTGAGGGCGACAGAGGGGGCGAGTTCGTCGGCCAGCGCGATCGCCGTAGGACCCGTGCCGTAGAGCACGACCCGCGCGGACGCCAACCGCAGCGCCCCCGCCTCCCACGAGGGGTTGGCGCCGGTGGAGTCGCCCATCCGGGAGAGGTAGTCGGCGAGTTCGTCCGCCAAGGCCGCGCCCGCCGTCGCCGCGGGCCCGTCCCGCGGCGGGGTGTCCTCGATGACGCCGCACATCCACAGCAGCGACAGCGCCTTGAAGACGGCATGCGGGCTGATGCCCAGTTCCTCGGCGAGCGCGGTGCGGTCACGGGCGCCGTCCAGCAGCGGCAGCAGCCGGGGCAGCAGCGCGGTGGCGGCCTTGCCGCGGAAGACCTGCGGCGCGGGCAGCCCCTCGACGACCAGGCCGCCGCCGGCCTGGTAGCAGGCCACGCCCCTGCGCAGCCTGGGCAGTGCGGGCACCGACAGCTGCGGGTCGCGCAGCGCGGCGGCGCCGGTCTGTTCGGCGGTGAGTACGTCCCCGTTGGCCATCGTCGTTCAGCTCCCCACCGGCGCGGCGTCGGTCAGCGGTTCGAAGATCCGCCAGGAGAGGTCCTCGCCTCCCCGGGCCGGACGGCAGCGCGGGCACTGGTCGACGGCGACGACGCGGTGGCGCGCGGTTCTGCCGTCGGCGAGGTTCACGGAGCGGACGTGGGCCGCGGCACGCGGCCCCTGACCGCCGGCTGCGCCGCCGTCCTCGGCGCCGGCGTCCGGGTCGAAGAGGTCGCGGACGGCGGCGCGGGCCAACGCGACGGCCATGCCGACGTGGTGGGGCGCGTAGCCGGTCACGCGCTCCGCGTCCGGGTCCTTGGTCTCGCGGCGGCGTGCCTCGGCGGGCAGGGGTGAGCGGTCGTGCTGGGCGCGGCGCCGGGTGAAGCAGCGGTGGCAGGCGCCGGCGCCGGGCGCGACGGCGGGGCCGCAGCGCAGCTCGACCGGCTCCAGCTCGATCGGGAACCAGGGCACGCCCCAGGCGTACGCGGAGCGCTCCACCGCCTCGGCCAGCGCGGGGCGCGGATGGTCGGTGACCAGCACCAGCAGGTCGCTGACCGGCCAGAAACTGGGGTGGCTGCCCTCGTCGGCGCCCATGACGACGGCGCCCGTGTACGCCTTGGCCAGGCGCTCGGTGACGGCGTGTCCGAAGGCGCCCGCCGCGAGAAACAGCGGTCTGCGGGGACCGGTCGTTCCGGTGTGCATCGCTTCTCCTGCCCGGGTGGTGGATGGGGACGCGCGGGTGGCGGCGCGGGGCGCGTCAGGCGAACGGCTGCGGGAGCGGGGTGATCTCGTCCTCGGACAGCACCGGATGCCCCATGGCCCGCGGTGCCTCGTACAGCCTCGGGTGGCCCAGGTAGCGGGCCCGGTGCACGAAGGAGAGCGGCATCAGCTGCGGCACGGCCACCCGCACCGCGGTGGCACCGACCTGGCGCGCCTCGTCAGTCGTCAGGTCGACGGCGACGACCTCGCAGCCCCGGGCGTGCAGGCGCCGCAGCAGCCAGGACAGCACGGTGTGCGGGTCGGTGGCCGTGGGGCGCGGCAGCGCGGACAGCGGCCGTTCCTCGCGCTCACCCTCCAGCAGGAACGAGAAGCGGTCGCGGGCGGCCAGGGGGCCGGCCTCGGCCGCTCCCCCGACGACGTTGACGAGCTGTTCGTTCCCGCCGTCCGCGTCCGCCTGGCCAGCGGTGGCGCTGGTGGTGACGTGGTGGCGCAGCGCGATGCGCAGCGAGGCGGCCTCGCGGTAGAGCTTGGCGACGGCATCGCCGGGGTCGGGGTCGCAGGTGGCGGCGACGACCTGGGCCAGCGCGGGGTCGGAGTCGGCCAACTGCACCCCGTAGATCACGGGGATGCCGAGGTCGGTGGTGGCGTCGAACAGCTGGGTGCGCACGTGCGGGTTGTCGGCCCGCTCGACGAACTGGCGCTGCTTGGGCGTCAGTCGTCCGACGTCGAGGGTCAGCCGGGGCAGCCGCAGCCGTTGCAGCCAGGTCAGCGCGATCGAGTCGCGTTCGACGACCTCCAGCAGGCCGTTGACGACGGCGGAGGTCACGTCCGTGTGCACGGCGCAGCCGGTGGAGACGGGGTGGCTGACGCGCTCCCCCAGCGCCTCGGGCGGGTTCTTCAGCCACACGTGCACCGCCGGCACCCACACGGGCCGCCGCCGGGTGAAGGACCAGCCGCGTACCCAGCGCATCGGCGCCCGGGGGTCGGGGCCGACCAGGCCGTGTCCGCCGGCCGCGAGTTCGGCAGCCGACAGCCTGGGCCAGGACGCCAGCGGCACCGCCTCGTCGCCGAGTTCCTCGGCGGTCGCCCAGCGGTAGCGGTCCGCGTCGCGGGCGCACGAGGAGTACCGCTCCAGCGACTCGGCGACCGCCAGCAGCGCGGCACGCTCGGGGGAGAGGTCACCGCCCGCGCCGTCGAAGTTGCCATGCTCGGCGCCCAGGTCCCAGTCCTCGTGCCCGGTCAGCACGTGCCCGGGGTCGCCGAGGGAGGCGGTGAAGATGGGGAAGTCGGGGTCGCCCGGGCTGCCGGGCAGCCGGATGGCGCCGCTGACCAGTCCGTACGGCGAGACGAGGTCGCCCATCCTGCGCAGCGAACCGGGCGGCTCGGCGGTGGCGGCGTCGTACCGTGGCGCGCCCTCTCCCGCGCCCGCGCCCTCGCCGCTGTGCGGGGTTGCCTCGGTCGCGGTCCCGAGCGCGGCGGGCGGTGCGGTGGGCGTCCCGGCGGGCGTGGTCCCGGGTGCGGCGTCAGGTGCGGGTACGGCGTCGGCGTCGGGGCGCTCGGATGTCGTCGTCGGATGCATCAGTTCTTCTTCTCCGTGTCCCAGCGGAAGGCGCGGACGGCCGCGAAGGTCAGCACGGCGGCGGTGGCGGCGATCAGCAGCCAGTCCAGCCACTGCGCGTGCCGGGTGACGCCGCCGGTCACGTCGTGCCGCAGCGCGTCGCCCAGGAGCGCGACCGGATTCCAGGACAGGACGTCCGCGAACCCGTCGGGCATCAGCTCCAGGGGGAAGAGGACGCCCGAGCCCATCAGCAGCAGGGGCGTGAGCAGACCCGAGATGGCGTTGGTCAGCTCCGGTGAGCGCAGGGTGCCGCCGAGGAGGAAGCCCACCGACATCAAAAGCCACATGCCCAGCGCGGTCGTCAGCAGCATCGTCAGCCCGGACAGCGGCGTGAGCAGTCCCAGCGCCGTGGCGGCGACACCCGCCACGGCCAGCAGCGCCAGGCCGAGCGCGCCCCGCGCCGGCAGCAGCGAGGTGAGGATGGCCTGCGGCCTGGCCGGGGTGGTGCGCAGCAGCCGCAGTGTGCCGTTGGCGCGGAGCGAGACGAGGGTGCCCGCGGTGGCGCTGAGGGCCAGCGACATCAGGGCGAAGACGAGAACTCCCGGCACCACGAACGGCATGGGCTCGAACGGCGGTGTGCCGTCGGTGCCCAGCGCGTCGATGCCGCGCCCCTCCCAGCCGGTCTGCGGCAGCGCGTCGCGCAGCGCGGTGACCACCGAGGGGCTCTCCGGGTCGGTGAGGACCCGCAGCGTGTCGCCGTCGGCGGTGGGCGCGACGACCGCGTCCATGCCCTCGGGCGCGCCGCGCGGCGAGTCGAGCGCGGTGACCTCCGACCCGTCACCGAGCGCGTCCGCCAGCTGGGTGGCCTGGCTCCCGCTGCCCACCACGGCGATCTTGAACGGGCCGTCGGCCCAGGTCAGTTGCATGATCGCGACGAACAGTCCGGCGAGCAGCACCGGGAAGACGACGCTGAAGAACAGCGCCATCGGATCGCGGACCAGCTCCTTGGTCATGCCCTTGGCCAGCGGCGCGAACTGCCCCCGCGTGCCCGTGCTGCCGCTCTTTCGCGGTCCGCCGCCCGTGCCCGGCCCATCGCCCGGGTGCGCCGCGCGGGCCGTCTCGCGCGCGCCGGCCTCGTCGCCGGACGCGTCGTGCGGACGGTCCGTCCTGGCCGTGCCGGTCTCCACCGTGCTCACTGCTCGCTCCCCTCGCTCGCGCGGGGTCCTTCGGTGCCGGTCGCCGCGAGGAAGGCGTCCTCCAGCGTCGGCCGGTGCACGCGTACGTCGGCCTGGGGCGCCCGCTCCTCGAACCAGGCGACGGCCCGCTCGGGGCGCTCGGTCGCCACGCTGAACCGGGGGGTGCCGCCGCCACCCGCCCGCTCGTGGACCGCGTCGGCGCCGAAGTGTCCGCGCGCGGTCTCGGCGAGGCCCTCCTGATCCGACCTGACGGTGACCGTGCTGCCCTGGGTGAGGTCGCGCACGATCCGCGCCGGGGAACCCGAGGTGAGCAGCCGCCCCTCGTGGAGGATGGCCAGCCGGTCGCACATCTCCTCGGCCTCCTCCATGGCGTGCGTGCTCAGCAGGAAGGTCGTGCCGCGGGACCTGGCCCGGTTGATGACCGCCCAGGCGTCGCGGCGGGCGTGCGGGTCGAGCCCGGTGGTCGGCTCGTCGAGGACGACGAGCGGGGTGTTGCCGACCAGCGCGGTGGCCAGCAGCAGCCGCTGCTGTTGGCCGCCGGAGAGCTTCGCGGCGCGGGTGCGGGCCTTCTCCGCCAGGCCCAGCTCATCGATCAGCGCGGGCACGGGGCGGGGGTCCGGATACAGGGACGCCCACATCCCCAGCGTCTCCTCGACCGTGAGACGCGGGAACAGGCTGGTCTTCTGCGGCTGGAGGGAGAGGGCACCGCCCAGCCACGTGCCGCCGCGCGGCCCGTCCTCGACGTTCCTGCCGAGCACGCTCACCCGGCCCTGCGCGGGCCGCAACAGCCCGGTGACCGCCGCGATGGTGCTCGTCTTGCCCGCCCCGTTGCGGCCGAGCAGGCCGAAGACCTCACCGCGTCCGACGGTGAACTCCACGTCCTTTACCGCCGTGAAATCCCCGTATCGAACGGTGAGTCCGCCGACGGCGAGCGCATGCGAGGCGCCTTCTTCGGTTTCTTCGGAAATCGACGATTTCGGGCGTTCGCTTTGCTCTGCAATCCTGAACATAGACGCTGCATCCCCACGTCACGCGCATTACGTCGGCACGTTCTGCGCTATGCGTCCTGTCGGCTGGTCGGCGGTGAACGCGGCCAATGCTTGCCCGCTCGCGGCGGGCACGGCAAGAGGTGTTCGGCAAGACCGAAACCCGGGAACCGGACTGCCGCGGGAGGCAGTTGAGCGTGCAACCGAGGTACCCGTCCAGCCCACTGGCCGTCAGGCTCCTTGTGTCGCAGGCGGCTTGGGCGGAATAGTGGCATCCGACATACGGATACCGCGGGATGACCTCCCACGCCCGGGCTGCACCGCTCGCAACGCCCTTGTGTCCGTAAAACACCGAGTTTGCGTAATTTGCTACACGGGGAGACTCAGTGAACGATCGGATGCTTCGCGCATTTGTGACCTGCGCACGCACAGGCAGCGTCACCAGGACCGCCACCGAATTGGGCTACTCGGCGGCCAGCATCAGCGATCAGATAAGACAGCTCGAAGTCCACACCCAGCAGCCGCTGTTCCGCCGGACACCGGGAGGCATGAGCCTGACGGAAACGGGTAGGCGGATGGTTCCGGTCGCGCACGACATTCTGTGCCGGATGGACTTGCTGTGCCGGACACAGCCGAAGTCCCGGCACACCTATCGCGCGCACGCGGGACAGCGGCCCGAACCGATGCGAAAAGCAGGGGCCGCTTAATACGCGCGGATTGACGCGAGCCGGTAAGGCTATTCGCTTCCGAAAAGAAGAGGAGAAGGCGGGGAGCGATGGGCGAAGCATCGCTCCCCGCCTTCGGCTCGCGGCCCCGCCGCGCGCCGGGCATGACCCAGCGCGCCCGGCTCGGTGCACACGGGCCTGCGTACGCACCGCCGGCGTGCGCCGCGCCCCCGCCTGGCACACCCCCGCGTTTCCGCTAGGAACCGTCCACCGGAAGCCGGTCCGCGTCGACACCGCGGGCGATCTCCCGCAGGCAGGCGCAGTGCTCCTGGAAGACCTCCCTGCCCTTCGGGGTGGCGGACAGCCAGGTGCGCGGGCGCTTGCCGAGATACCCCTTCTCCACCTCCACGAGCCCCGCCTCCTCCAGCGTCGCGGACTGCTTGGAGAGGGCCGAGTCGTTGATCTCCACCGCGTCCCGCACGAAGCGGAACTCCAGCCGCTCGGCGGAGGCCAGCGCCGCCATCACGGAGAAGCGCACCGGCGACTGGAGCAACGGGTCCAGCCGGTGTCTCGGGTGGCGCGTGGCACTCATCGGCGTCCACGCGCCCGTCGCGCCAGCAGCGCCGCACCACCGCTCCAGGCGCCGAGCACCACGAACGACGCCCACCACCAGGCGGCCGGGGCGCCCCCGCTCCACACGGACCCGACGACGACGGCCGCCACGTACAGCACCGTCCAGCCGAGGCTGAAGACGGCGTGGAAGCGGCGGAAATCGCGGGTGACGACGGGCCGCGTGCCCGCGTACCCCATCGCGGCGATCCCGAGCACCGCGCCCACCGCGTTGAGCGTGACACCGACCGCGGGTTGCGTCCGTGCCGCCGCCGCGGCCCCGAGCAGCAGCAGCGTGAAGACGAGGAAGCCGAGCAGATACCACCCGTACCACTCGGCGTGGGCCCGTCGCCCGACACCCTGCACCGCGTCCCGCCGCGCCAGTGCGGCCCGCGCTTCCGCTGCCTCCATGACATGCCTCCCCGTGCTGACGATCCCTTACGTCTTGCACGGTAGCCATCTACTTTCCATGTTGGCAAGTAGTTGTCACCGGAGCATCTCGCCGAGGCGCGGAGGAGAGGGTGGCGGGGAAGACCGGCGCCGCTCGCGCGGCTCCCGCCCGACCACCCCCGCCACCCTCTCCTCGCCCCCGCTTCCCCCGTTCCCCCCACTTTCCCCCTTTTCCCCCGATTCCCCCGCGCTCCCCCTCCCTCCTCCGCCCCCGCTTCCCCCGTGTCCCCCGTCGCCCCGGTACCGCACCCGGTCGGTGTCCGGCACCGTCCCCCGGTCCGTGCTCGACACCGCCCCCTGCCGGTGTGAGGCACCGGGACGCTTCCCCGTTCCCCCTCACCACGCATACTGGCGGACCCGCAGCCCTCCCCGCATTGCCGGAACCCGGCAGAGTTCTCTAGTGTCTGCGTGCCGGACGGCGTCAAGAAACCGTTAAGAGGCCCGCGGTCCGGCGGAAACCTCGAGGACGACGGAGTACGGGGCAGCGGATGAGCGATGCGGCGGAGATACCGCAGGAGTACCTGGCCGGATACGCGCAGATCCTGTCGGAGGTGTGCGCGAGCGGACGGCGGCTGACCCGCGACGAGTTGGAGGCCCGGCGCGCGCTGGGCGAGCGGGCGGCCGACGCGGGATACGGACTGCGCGACCTCGTCGGCGCGCACCTGAAGGCGACCCGCGCCGCGTGGCCCTCTCTGCGCGGTGACCCCGACAGCCTGCTGGCCGGGATGCACCAGGCCGTCGACGCGGTGGCCGAGGGGTACGAGCGCGCCCAGCGGCAGGCCGTCCGCCAGGAGGAGGCCGCGCGCCGTGAGTTCATCGACGACCTGCTGCACGGCCGCAGCGACCTGGGCAGGCTCGCCGAGCGCGCCGAACGCTTCGGGCTGCGGCTCTCGCACAGCCACGCGGTGGCCGTCGCCCACGGTCCCGTCGCCTACGACGAGGGCGATCCGGTGGCGCGGCAGGTCGAGCGGGCGCTCATCGCCCGCTTCCAGAGCCGCAACACCCTGCTGACCACGAAGGACGGCAGGCTCCTGTGCGTCGCGCCCGGCGACCAGCCCGACGTGCTCACCCACTTCGCCAAGCACAGCTATGCGGCCACCGACGGCGGCCAGGTGGCGATCGGCCGCGTGCAGCCGGGGCCCGGCGGCGTGGTGCAGTCGTACGAGGAGGCGCTGAGCGTGCTGGATCTCGCGGAGCGGCTGGAGCTGGCTGAGCCGGTGCTCTACGCGGCGGATCTGCTGGTCTATCCCGTGCTGACGCGCGACCGGCAGGCGATGGCCGATCTGGTGCTGGCCACCCTGGGGCCGCTGACCACGGCGCGCGGCGGCGCGCAGCCGCTGCTGGAGACGCTGACCGCCTATTTCGACACCGGCTGCGTGGCCGCGGAGGCCGCTCGCCGGCTCTCGCTGAGCGTGCGGGCCTTCACCTACCGGCTGGCGCGAATCGAACAACTGACCGGTGCCAGCCCCACCGACCCCTCCCACCGCTACATGCTGCAGACCGCCGTGATCGGCGCGCGCCTGCTCGACTGGCCCACCACGCCACTGCGTTCCCCCTGAGCAGCGACTCGGTCCCCTCAGGGAGCGGCCCGGCCCCCCTCACGGAGCCGCTCGGCTCTCCCGCGGAGCGGCCCGCCGCGGGCGGTAGCGTGCCCGGCATGAGCACACCGACCCCCAACGGGCCCGCACAGCCGGACCCCGGCGACGGCTCCCTCGGCTTCTGGGAGGAGCGCCGCACCTGCTTCCTCACCACCCCGCGCCCTGACGGCACCCCGCACCTGGTGCCGGTCGGGGTGACCTACGACCCGGCGACGCGCCTCGCACGGGTCATCAGCAGCCGCTCCAGCAAGAAGGTGCGCAACGTGCTGGCCGCGGGTTCGGGCGTGCGGGCGGCGGTCAGCCAGGCGGAGGGACGGCGCTGGTGCACCCTCGAAGGGACGGCCGTGGTGCGCGAGGACGCCGCGTCGGTGGCCGACGCCGAAGCCCGCTACACCCGCCGCTACAAGCCGCCGCGTCCGAACCCCGAGCGGGTCGTCATCGAGATCGCCGTCGACCGCGCCATGGGCACGGCCAAACCCCCCGGCTGGTGATCCCGCGCCCAACACCGCACAAATGCCCCATTCCTGTGACGCTTGTCTCCAACGGTTACGTCACACCCGGTTTTACCGATCTCCGTGTAGGCGCATCACCAGCACAGATGCCGTCATTGCGTGTCAAGCGCCAGGAAGGATCTTTGCGGTCACTAATTGGAGCATCCGGACAGCTGTGCCTACTGTCGCTCCCGCTCGACACGTTCGTCCGAACTCCTGGGCGAACAGCCGCGACCGTAAGGAACGAAAGACCATGCTGTTCTCCGGCAAGGGCCGTCACCGTCGACCCACCAAGGCCGTGCGCATCGCCACCGTGACCGGCGTCGCCGGCGCAGCCGTCGCCCTTCCTCTGGTGTCGGCCACGGGTGCGAACGCCGCCTCCGTGGACACCTGGGAGAAGGTCGCCCAGTGCGAGTCCTCCGGCAACTGGCAGGCCAACACCGGCAACGGCTACTACGGTGGCCTCCAGTTCAACAACTCCAGCTGGGCCGCGGCCGGCGGCACGAAGTACGCGCCGCGCGCCGACCAGGCCACCAAGGAGCAGCAGATCGCCGTCGCCGAGAAGCTGCTCGACATGCAGGGCCCGGGCGCCTGGGCCTGCGCCGGCGCCGGCGGCCTCACCTCCGGTGGCCCCGCGGCCGACGTGAACCCCGGCGGCGGCAGCAGCGACAGCGGCTCCCAGCAGCAGGCGCAGCCGCAGCAGAAGCAGGCACCGCAGCAGGAGCAGCAGCGCCCGCAGCAGCAGGCCGAGCCGAAGCCCGCGCAGCCGCAGCAGGCCCCCAAGAAGGGGCACGGCAACTACACCGTCAAGTCCGGTGACACCCTCAGCGAGATCGCCGAGGCGCACGACACCACCTGGCACAAGGTGTACGAGGACAACAAGTCCACCGTCGGCGACGACGCCGACCTCATCTTCCCCGGCCAGAAGCTCCAGGTCGGCTGAGACCCGGGCTTCCCCGTGGAGACCGCCGTGGCCCGTGCCTCTTCCCCCGAGGGCACGGGCCACGGCCCTTTTCCGCCTCTCCCCCCTCCTCCCCTTTTCCGCCTCTTCCCTCTTCTCGCCCCGCCGCCCGGGGCCGCGCCCCGTCCGCTAGCCGGCCTTCCGCGCCCTGCTGATGTTCGCCGCCAGCCCGGCGGCCGACCGCAGGTCCGACGTCTTCTCCAGGCGGACCGCCTCGGTGTGCAACTCGGCGAGCGAGCGCTTCGCCCCGAACTCCCGCGCGGCGTCGGCCGGGCCCCTCCCCTCCCTGCGCAACGCGCCCGCGAAGGCGGCCGCGACGGCCGCTTGCCGCAGGTAGGGGGACACCTTCCCGCCGTCCCCCGTCGACCGCGCCGCGCTGCCCGTCGTCCACACGAGGCCGCCCGTCAGCGCGTCGGTGTTCACCGCACGCGAGGTCTCGTGCGACTCGCGGTCGTCGGGGCCGAGCCAGCGCACCGTCGCCGTGGCGGCCCGCCCCTCGGCGCCCTCCCTCACCTTGACCGCGTACAGCGCCGTGACCGTGTGACCCGGGCCGATCTCGCCCCCGTCGACCGTGTCGTCGCGGAAGTCCTCGTCCGCGACCACGCGGTCCTCGTAACCGAGCAGCCGGAACTCCTCGACCGCCCCGCGGTCGAAGACGACCTGCGCCTTCGCCTCCCGGGCCCGCAGTTCGACGTTGCGCGGCAGCTGGTTGACGAAGACGTCGCGCGCCTGGCGCCGGGTGGAGACGTACACGGTGTGCCCGTCGCCCTTGTTGGTGAGGCGTTCCATCAGCGCGTCACCGTACTGGCTGCCCACGCCCACGCCGAACAGCGAGATGCCCTGCTCCTCGCGGTACCGCTCCACGCTCGCGAGGATCGCGTCCGCGTCGGTCTTCCCCCTGTTGGCCAGCGCGTCCGACATCAGGACGACGCGGTTGGTGGCCTTCGCGCGCCGGTGCTCGGCCGCCTGCCGGTAGCCCTCGCGCAGCCCCGCGCCCAGGTCGGTGCTCGATCCGGCCTCCAGGGAGGCGACGGCGTCCTGGAACCGGGCACGGCCGCCGTCGCCCAGCCGGGTCATGGGCAGCACCGTCTCGGCCCGTCCGCTGAAGGTGACCAGCGAGACGGAGTCGCTCGCGCGCAACTCGCCGGCCGCCGCCTCCAGCGCCTCCTTGACCAGGTCGAGCCGTCCCGGGCCGCCCATCGAACCCGACACGTCCAGGACGAAGGTGAGCGCGGCAGGGCGCCGCGGCGCGTCCGGGTCGCTCTTCTTCGTCGCCAGCCCCACGCGCAGCAGCGACCACCCCTCCTCCCCGGTGCGCGCCCCGTCCGCCGAGACCGAGAAGCCGTCGCCCGCGGGCCGCTCGTACCCCTGCGGGAAGCTGTTGACGAACTCCTCGGTGCGCACCGTCCGCGGAGCGGGGCGGGCGCCGTCCCGCAGCGTGCGTGCGGCGTAGCCGTAGGACGCCGTGTCGACGTCGAGGGCGACCGTGGAGCGGAAATCGGCCGGGCCGGTGGGCCTGGCGCTGGGTCGGTCCGTGCCCCCTCCGCCCTGCTGGTAGCCGGGCGGAGCGGGCGCGCCGGGCGGCGCTGCGGCGCCTTTGTCCCGGGACGCCTCCGCCAGGTTCTCGGTGTCCGGCGTACAGCCCGCGAACACCGTCGCCGCCACCAGTGCCGCTGCCGCGGCCCCTCCCCGCTTCATCCCCGCTGTCCTCCCGCGCGCCTGCCGCTCCGTGCGTATCCGGGCTGAGACGTACCAACCCCGCTGCCGGCTCCCTCGCGTTGGGGCGACGAGCCGGCTGCGGGGCGGGGGCGGGCGGCGACCCGGGGGCCGGGGACGGCGGCCGGTTACGGAAGGGTGGTCGGGGCCGGGCTCCAGCCCGGGGCCAGCTCGTCGAGGAGCGCCGCCGTACGCGGCGGCACGCCCCGCACCGGGTCCGCCCTCTCGACCACCCACCGCACGGCCTCGTCCAGCGCGGCGCGCTCCCCCGTGGCGTGCGCGGCCCGCACCAGCTGCTCCCCCAGCCGCTCGTCCGCCGGGGCGGTGTGCAGCGCCGAGCGCACGGCGCGCACGGCGGCGTCGGGCGCACCGGCCCGCAGGTGTTCGGTGGCCAGGGCCAGCCCGATCTCGGCGACGAGCACGGGGTGCTGCGCCTCGGCGACGTGGTGGGTCAGCCAGCCGTACCGCCCCGCCGGCCGGTCGGCGAGCAGCGGGCCGCGGGCGAGGTCGAGCGCGTCGGTCAGCTGCGCCCGGCGCACGACGGCGGACAGCTTGGCGCCGCGTTCGCCGGTGCAGCCGTGGTGGAGGGTGCGCAGCACGTCCCAGTCGGAGACGACGGAGCGCCGCAGGACCAGGCGTCCGTCGTGCGACGTGGTGAGCCGGGGCGCGCCGTCGCTCTCGTGGCCGAGCCAGTGGCGCAGCCGCTCGACGAGGGCGTCGCGGACGTCGTCGGTGACGCCCCTGGGCCACAGCGCCGAGGCCAGGACGCGGGGGTGCACTCCGTCGCGGTTGAGCAGCAGCAGCGCGAGCGCTTCGTGGAGGAGCGGGCCGCGGTTCTCCTCGGGTGTCCCGACACCGGTGACCTCGTAGCCGCCCATCAGACGTGCGTAGACGGCGGGGCGTCCGCTCTCGCTGAGGTCGACGCGGAAGCCGGGGCCCTCGCTGCCCCGGGTCTGCGCGTCCTCGGTGTCGGCGAAGAGTGCGAGGACCGCGGCGCGCAGGTCTCGGGGGAGCTGCTGGGCGCGTACGTCGAGTCCCATGCGGGGGGCGGCGAGGGTGCCGTCGTCGTCGATCTCGAACTCCCACACGACGCTGGGCATGGGCAGTCGGCCGGTGGAGACGCCGACGACGAAACCGTCGGCGGGTGCGCCCGCGCCCGAGTCCCCTGCGGTGGCGAGTGCGGCGAGGCGGCGTGCCTCCTCACCGGTCGGTTCGGCCCCGACGAGCACCACCCGCTGCCGCCCGCCCGTCTCGTCGCGCGGCACGGAGACCGCGGGCTGTGCGGAGGGCTCCCCTTGTGCGGCGAGCAGCGCGGGGACGTCGGGCAGGTGGCGCATCCGCTCGGGGGCCAGCGCGGTCAGCTCCTCGCCGAAGCCGACGAGGGTGAGGTGGAGGTTCCGCGACCAGGTGCCGGTGGCGAGTTCGGCGGCGACGGAGGCCAGCACGGCCTCGCGCAGCGCCGGATCGCCCGCGACCGAGACCAGTCCCGGCACGGACTCCACGTTGAGCAGGAGCCGTGCCTGGCCGCGCAGCCCGAGACTGACCAGCCCCGGGTAGGGCGGGGCCTGCGCGGTGTCGACGTCGAAGCGGGTGTGGGCGCGCTGGATCGTCCAGAAGGCTTCGCTCTGCCCGTACCGCCAGGGCGCGGGGGGTTCGCCCGCCGAGGCGGCGAGTTGGAGGTGCAGTTCCTGCTCGGTCAGCCAGGCGGCGTAGACGACGGGCAGCGGGCGGCCCGCCGCGCGCAGGTCCTCCGCCAGCCCGCGCAGTGCCAGGTCGAGGAAGCGGACGGCGCCGGGATCGGCGCCGACGAGCAGCGCGTCGCGCGCCCGGGCCGCCGGATCGGACGGGGGCGCGAAGTCGTCAGCGGGCGCGCGCCGGGTGCCGCCCGTGACGGTACGCCACAGTGCCGTGCGGCGCCTGCGGCCCAGCGCGGCGAGGATGCCGGCCGCCAGCAGGGGTGCGCCGAGCAGCGCTTCGGGCAGACCGACGGGGCCGAGCGCGGTGCCGTCGGCGTGCTCGTCCCGCGGGGAGGAGGAGTCGGAGTGGGCGCGGTCGGCATCGGCGCCGTCCGCGCGGTCGAGGTCCGTGGGAGTGTCGTCACCGTTACCGCCGTTACCGCCGTGGCCGCCGTGGCCGCCGTGGCCGTCTTGGCCGCCGCGGCCGTCCGAGTCGTCAGCCGAGGGGTTCTGGCCGCGCGCGTCGTCGCGCGGGCTCTCGGGCGTGCCCGTCCGGACGTCGTCCGGCTGATCGACGCCGGACCCCGGGCCGCCGTCGTCGTCCGTGCCGCCGCGAAGGTGGTCAGGGTGTGTCGGCTGCCGGTCGGCGGGCCCCTCGGGGACGGACTGCTCCTGGCGGTCGGGGTCGTGTTCGTCCGGTGCGACGTCCACGGTCTCGTCCGGGCCGCCGCCACGGCCGGCACCGCCGTCGTCCGATCCGACGGCGCCGTCGTCCTGCCCGGAGGTGCCGTCGTCCGCGTGGCCGCCGCCGTCCTGGGCGTCCGGGGCCGGCTGCATGGGCGGCCGGTCGGTGCTGCTGTCGGGCACGCTGGGCTGCTGGTCGGGGTGGTCGGCGCCGTCGTCCGTGCCCGCGTCGTCGTCGACGCCGGGTCCCGTGCCGGTGCCGTCCGCGTCGCGGCCGGGGTTGGCATCGGCATCGGCATCGGCGCCTGCATCGGCGTCTGCGTCCGCGTCGGGGCCCGCGTCGTCGGGCGTGGTGGGCCGGTCCGGCTGGTCGGTGCTGTCGGAGGGCTGATCCTGCCCGTCCCGCTCGACGTGCCCGTCCCGCTCGTCGCCCCCGTCCCGCCGGCTGCCGTCGTGGCCGCCGCCGTCGCGCTCAGCGTTCCGGTCCGGCGAGCCGCCGTCCTGCGCGTCCCCGTCTTGGGCGTCCCCGTCCTGCGAGCCGCCGCCGTCCTGGTGGCTGTTGCCGCCGCCCCGGCCGCCGTCACCGTTCCTGTCCCGGTCGCCACCACCCGCCTGGTAGTGCTCGTACTGGGCGCGTTCGCGCTCGCCCAGGTCCTGCGTGTCGTCCGGCATCTCGACGAGTTCGCCGCCGTGTGCGTCTGCGGGCATCTCCATGATCCAGCCAGGCCGGATGAGGCTGGCCTCGGAGAGCCGGGAGCCGTCCGGCTGGAGGCGGTCCTTGTTGAGGCGGTAGATCTCCTTGTAGCGGCGGCCGTCGCCCAGGTGGCGCTGGGCGATCTCCCACAGGGAGTCGTGGTGGCGCCCCTCGGGCGGCTGGATGCGGTAGAACTTCGTGCTCGCGCTGCCGGCATCGTGGGCCGGCTCCCGGGTCGAGGCGGGCCGGGCCGCCCCCGACTGCGTACCGGCGCCTGCCAGGACGACGTCCGTGCCGGAACCGCGTCCGCCCAGGGTGGAGAGCCCGGCGCTGTCCGCGTGCGCCGCGCCCGGGGACGCCTGCTGTGTGCCGGGCGTCAGCTGGGCGGAGGCCACGGTCTGCTGCGGTTGGTGCGGCTGCATGGTGTCGCCGAGCTGTGCGAGGCCGGGGGCGAAACTGCCGGTGCTGGAGCCCAGCAGCAGCAGCGCCGCAATCAGTTGGCGGGCCAGCAGCTGGCTCGGGCCCGCGCCCGGCACCCGTGCGGGCAGTCCGACACCCGAGAGCGCGGCCTTCGCCTCGACCAGGACACAGGCGGTGAACTGCGCCCACGCCAGCCACACCACCACGGTGAGGACGTTGATGAAGACACCGACGCTCACCTCGTCCCGCAGCATGTCGAAGGTCGGCATCCGGCGCGGCAGCGGCCAGCCGAGGAAGGAGGCGAGCGCCAGCGGTACGCCGACGACGAGCGCGGCGAGCGCGACGAACGCGAGGAAGGCCTTGAGCACGTCCCCGGCCGTGCGGCGGGTGCGCACGGGCACGGGCGTGCGCGAGCGCGAGCGGGATCCGGACCCGCGCGGGTCCGGTGCCGGTGTCGAACTGCGGCGCGCCATCTCGTGTGCTCCTGGGGTGAGAAGTGCGGTCGGGATCGGGGCGGATGCGGGAAGGAGACGGGGGGTCGGGTGCGGTGCGGCCGGCCCTGGGGGCCGGCGCGGTCAGCCGGTCACGGACTCCGCCGTCGCCGTGCCGTGGACGGTCAGCGGTGCGCTGTAGAACAGGCCGGTCAGGACGGGCCGGTAGGTGAGCCGGATGCGGACCTCCACCTGCTGCGCGCTGGCGGACACGCAGCCCGAGGCGGCCACGTCCGCGGAGGAGAGCCCTGAGCGGCCGGCGAACTCGGCCACGCGCGCGGCGCAGTTCTCGTAGTTGATGGGGGCGTTGCGGCCCTCGCTGGCGCGCAGCGCCTCCTCGTCGATGTCCTGTGCCGCGTACCTGGCGGCCTGTTCGGCGATGTCGGCGGCGCGTTCACGCTGGGAGATGGACAGGCCGCCGTCCACGACGAACGCGGCCAGCACCATGAACAGCAGCGCGAACATGATGACCGCCGCGGCGCCCGAGCCCCGGTCGTCGCAGGCCGCGCGGACACGCCGCGCCGACGCCACCGCGCCGCGGACCCGGACCAGGACCCGGCTCATCCGGTCCTCCGATAGGGGTCGAT
Source organism: Streptomyces tubbatahanensis (assembly GCF_022699385.1). Classification (NCBI taxonomy): domain Bacteria; kingdom Bacillati; phylum Actinomycetota; class Actinomycetes; order Kitasatosporales; family Streptomycetaceae; genus Streptomyces; species Streptomyces tubbatahanensis. Next base: position 2,723,417 of record NZ_CP093846.1, read on the forward strand.
GGGGGAACTGGAGCGCCCCGAGATGTCCTTGGCGATGTCCAGGCCGAGCATCCCCAGACCGCGCACCCGGCAGCTGACCTCGACGGTGAACAGGCCGCCCGAGCGGTAGTCGCTGCCCGCGTCCCTGACGGTCACCCCTCCGGCGCAGGTGCCTTTCAGCGTGGCGGTCGCCGCCTGCTGCGCGGCGGTCATCGCCGCGGCGTGACTGCCGTGCTGGAGCGACCCGGCGCGCGCCGCGTCGCGCGCCGCGCTGTCCACGGCGCCGCGCCCGTCCACCAGTTGCCCGAAGGCGACCAGGACGAGGATGAACAGGATCATCACCGGCGCGAGGATGACGACCTCGATGGTGGACAGGCCCGCGTCCCCCCACCGGCTCCGCCCGCCGACCGGCAGGTCCGCTGCTCTTCGTGCCCGCGCCACCCTGGTCACGCTCACGCGCCCCCGTCCGGTACGAACCGCTCCACCGGCCCCTGGGAGAGCGCGTACACGTCCAGGTCGAGGCCGGGGAAGACGGACGGCACCCGGGCGCGGATCTCGACACCCACGGTGTTCTGCTCGGGATGGAGCATCGTCACGTCGGGGTCGAGGATCAGCTCGGGCCCCAGCTGCTCGATGTAGGAGCCGGAGGTCTCCCGCGCCTTGGCCCGCCAGCCGCCCGGGTCGGCGTCGGCCTCCTGGCGGGCCTTGCGCGCTCCCGCCTGCGCGGCGGCCTGCGCCACGTGGTCGGCGAAGAAGTACAGCGCGAACTGCACCGTCGCGAAGATCAGGAAGAACAGCACGGGGGTGAGGATCACGAACTCGATCGCGCTCATGCCGCTCTCGCCGCGGAGGGTGGCCTCCACCCTTCTGCGGCGTACGAACGCGGCGAGCCCTCGCTCCCCTGACACCTTGCCTGCCCCCTACTCGCAGGTGCCGTTCTGGTCGGCACCGTCGATGCAGTCGCTCACCTTGTCGGCACCGTTCTTGAGCGCCATGTTGATGATGGCGGCGACCACGCCGACGATCGCCACCACGACCGCCGAGATGATCACCCACTCGACGGCCGAAGCGCCGCGGTCCAGCTCGCCCGAGCGGGCCCGCTGGACGCGGCCGCGCAGGAAGGTGACGAGGAAGTCGAGAGCGGGATGACTGACGGAGCGCAAGGGGTTGCGCGAGGTGTTCGGCATCGTCCCAGTCCTTTCTGAGGCACAGCTGCGGGATGTCACGTCCGGGCGTCAGATCTGGAAGACGCGCATGGCCGCGGGGTAGATGAGGAAGACGAGGAAACCGGCGCAGAGCATCAGCTGGGCCACGAGCATCGACTGGGACTTCTCCCCGGCGCTGCCCTCGATCTCGGCCAGCTCCCTGTGCCGCATGGTCTCGGCGCGCGAGGAGAGCGAGGCGCGTACCTTCGCGCCGTCGTCCGCCACCAGCGCCAGCGACGCGGACAGGTCTTTCAGTTCGTCCACGCCGAGCCGTACGCCGAGGTCGCCGAGGGCCGCCCACTGGCTCTGCCCGGTGATCCGCGCGTCGGCGAGAGTGTCGCGGATGCGGCGCAGCGCCCATCCTTCGCTGACCTCGCTGGCCGCTTTCAGCGCCTCGGGCAGCCCGCGCCCGCCCGCCAGGTTCATCGCCACCAGGTCGAGATAGGCACCGACCACGCGCCGCAGGTCCCGACGCTTGGCCGCGGCGTCGCGCCGCACCTCCAGGTCGGGCAGCATGAAGAACAGCGCGGCGAAGAACAGTGCCAGCCACACCGGGATCAGCGGGCTCTGGCCGAAGCCGATCAGCCAGGCGACGGAGAAGAGGAACGGCCCGAAGAACAGTCCGGCCGCGCCCAACAGCACCTTCGTGGCCAGGAAGTTCTCCCAGCCGCGCTCCAGCACGTCCAGGTCGGAGCGCAGGCTGCGCAACTCCCAGCCCTGGCGCAGGTACAGCTCACCGATGCGGGCACCGAGCCGGACGCGGACGGCGGCGAAACCCTTGGCGTCCTGCGCCGCCGTGCTCCCCGGCTGGTGGGTCGCGGCGCGGGCGCGCAGCGCGTCGATCTCCGCGACCGAGGCGACGGCGCCCTTCTTGCCGGGCGCCAGCGCGCGGACGAGCAGGAACAGACCGAGGCCGACGAGGGCCCCGGTGAGCGCGGTGAGAGTCAGCGGGTTCACCGCTCCAGCACCTCCTTGCCGTCCGGAGCGCCCGGCGCGCCCAGCGTCCCCGGCAGGCCCTGGGCGCCCTGTGCGCCCTGTGTGCCCTGTGCTGCGCCCGGCTGCGCGGCGCGCGGCGTCTGCGCCGCCTCGCCTGACCGCACCAGGAACCGCTGTGGCGTCTCGATCCTGGACAGCTTGCGCAGCCACCAGAAGCCGCAGGCGAACATGGCGCACACGCAGGCGAGGACGGTCTGGCCCAGCGGGCTGCCGTACGGCTCGACGAAGTCCCGGTTGAAGACGGCCAGGCCCAGCACGAACGCCACACTGACGCCGACGACGATCTGCACGCTGCGCCGCGTCGAGGCGCGCTGCGCCATCACCCGCTGCCGCATGTCGACCTCCTCACGCGCCGACTTCGCCAGCGCCCCCAGCACCTCGCGCAGGCCGGGCCCGCGCAGCCGCGAGTTGAGGATCAGCGCCGCGACGACGATGTCCGCCGACGGGTCGTCCAGCTCGTCCGCCAGGTGCTGGAGCGCGGCCGGCAGCGGAGTGCGGGCCCGCAGCCGGTCGATGAGGGCGTCCAGGTGCGGCCGCAGCGAGGGCGCCGCGGCACGGGCCGACGCCGGAATGGCCTGCTCCAGGCCGACGGCGCCCGCGATGGTGTCGCGCAGCGACTCCGTCCACGCCGCCAGCGCCTCCACCCGCTTCATCGCGGCCCGCTCCTCGCGGGCACCGCCGAAGAGGCGGTCCCACAGGAAGACCAGGATGCCGGTGGCCACCGCCGCGACGGGCCAGCGCGTCAGCAGCAGCACCACCAGGCCCGCGCACACGGCGATCGAGCCGCGCTTGCTCATGAACCGCGCCAGCTCGGTGGCGCGCTTGCCCGCCTCCCCGCGCTCGCTCGCCGGCTTGGCCGGCAGGCCGCGCAGCGCGACGATCAGCAGCGCGATGCCGCCGCCGACCGCGACGCCGCAGGCGAGCGCGTACAGGGTGGCCACCGAGAAGAGACCGCCCGCGGTGACGGAGAAGGCCGTGTACGCGTACGGCATGCCACTCACCCCCAGTTCCCGGTCGGCCGGTATCCGAAGACGGCCAGCTCCTGCGCGCAGGAGACCGGCGCGTGCGCCAGCAGCCGTCCGTCCGGCGCCTCGGCGAACACCTCGCTGGAGAGCACCCGCCCGTCCACACCGTTGACCTCGCGGACCGAGGTGACCGCACGCGTCAGCCGGCCCCCGGTGGTGTAGGCGTTGCGCCGCTCGACGAAGACGACGAAGTTGATGGCGCCCGCGATCAGCATCTGGGTGGCCTCGATGGGCAGCCGCTCGCGGGCCTGGAGCGCGTAGGTGGAGACGCGGTTGAAGACCTCGCTGGAGCTGTTGGCGTGGATCGTGGAGAGCGAGCCGTCGTTGCCCTGGGTCATCGCGTTGAGCATGGTGACGATCTCGTCGCCGAGCACCTCACCGACGATCACCCGCGAGGGGTTCATGCGCAGGGAGCGGCGCACCAGTTCGGCCATGGTGATGGCGCCCTGGCCCTCCGAGTTGGGCAGCCGCTCCTCGAACGCCACCACGTTCGGGTGGAGTTCGGGGAACTGGTCGAGGCCCAGCTCCAGCGCCCGCTCGACGGTGATCAGCCTCTCGTGCCGGGGTATCTCGTTGGCGAGGGCGCGCAGCAGGGTCGTCTTCCCCGCGTTGGTGGCGCCCGCGATCATGATGTTCTTCCTGGCCCGCACCGCCGCGGTCAGGAAGCTGCCCAGCTCCGGGGTGAGCGTGGCGTTGCCGACCAGGTCCGAGATGAACACCTTGCCCATCCGCGCCCGCCGGATCGACAGCGCGGGACGCCGCGTCACGTCCATCACGGCCGAGAGCCGGGAGCCGTCCGGCAGCCGCAGGTCCAGCTGCGGATTGGCGGTGTCGAACGGGCGCGAGGACAGCCCCGAGTAGGCGCCGAGCACCTGGATCAGCTCGACCAGCTCCTCGTCCGACTCGGCGACCGGCTCGCCGTGCACCTCGCGGCCGTCCGCGTAGCCGACGAACACCTGGTCGTAGCCGTTGACGTCGATGTTCTCGACCTCGGGGTCGTCCAGCAGCGGCTGGAGCCTGCCGACGCCGAACAGCGCGGCGTGCACCGCCGCCGCGTACGCCTCCTCGGACTGCGCGTCCGGCGGGGTGCGGCCTGCGTTGATCTCCGCCCGCGCGTACTCCTCCAGGATCTGCGCGATCACGGCGCGCGCGAACTGCCGCTCGTCCTCCGTGGTCATCGCGGCCACACCGGACGCCTGGTCGATCCGCCGCTGCTCGGCGATCCGGTCCCCGGCCTCCTGCCGGAACCGCTTCACCAACTGGTGGTCGACGACGCTCTGGACACTCACGACCCCGCCTCCCCGTCCCGCGGCGGCCTGCCACCCGGCAGGGGTACGGGCTCGGTCGGTGCGGGGGCGGGCGGCCTGGGCCGCCCGCCAATCGCCCGGAACTGCTGCGTGGTCTCGCCCTGACCGGGCGGGCCGCCCTGGCCGGGCGGACCGGCGTGACCGGGCGGACCGGCCTGGCCGGACGGACCGGCCTGGCCGGACGGACCGGCCTCTGGAGCGTGCCCGGACTGCGGGGTGTGCCCGGAGTGTGGAGGTTGTGGAGTGTGTGGGGGCTGGGTGGCGTGTGGGGGCTGGGCAGCCCGCGGTGGCTGTGCGGCCTGCGGGGGGCCGGGGGCGTTCGGGGTGGGTTCCGGCCACGCCGGCTGTCCGCCGTACGGGCCTTGGGGCTGCGGGCGGGGCACGGGTGTCGCGCCGGTGTCCGCGCCCGGCGCGGGGCCCGGGACCGCCGAAGGGGCCCCGGCGCCCGGTGGCATGCCGGGCGCCGGCCGGCGCGCGGGAGAGCCCGTCGTCCAGGAGGCGGCGTACTGCTGGTGGAGGTCGGTGGCGACCTTGCGGACCGAGCGGACGAGGAGGGAGCGGTCCACGCGGCCCCGGCGCCGCCCTGCCAGCTGCTCCGCGCCCGCCGGGTCGTGGGCGAGGACGCCGACGACCCGGGCACCGGCACGGGAGGCGACCAGCATGTCGTTGACCTGGCCTGCGACCTTCGAGGCACCCTGCGCCTCGGTGACCAGCAGCACCCCGATCAGCGGCTGCGCGAGCTGCGCCATGCCGCGCTGCGGCCCGTGCAGCCGCGCGGCCAGAGCCAGCGCCCGATCCCGTACGCGCGCGATCTGCTCCGGCTCGCCCCGCGCGACGAGCAGCACCAGCGCGGCGTGCGGGAAGAGCCCCACCGAGGCCGCCTCGGGTCCGATGCGCCCGCAGTCGGCGATGACGTCGGCCGCCAGTTGCGGGTGCGGGGTGTCGGCGAGGGTCGCGAAGGCGCGCCCTACGGTGTCCCATTGGCCCGCCAGCCCGGCCGACTGCTCGGCGGTGCCGAGCCCCACGAGCACGTCGAGTCCCCCGGAGAGCCGCTGCGCGTGGTCCCACAGCTGTTCGGGGGCGAGGCCGCGGCGCGCGGCGGCGGCGAGCGAGAGCATGCCGGTGTTGGGGTCGAGCGGCCGGCCGTCCGTGCCGGGGCTGCGGTAGACGAGGTCGCCGCCGGCGGTGTCCGCCTCGGCCAGCAGGGCGCGGCGCGGCCACACCGCCGCGAGGGCGACGGCGGCCGTGGTGACCCCCGGTGCCCCCTTGTCGGCGGCGAGTGCGATCAGCGCCATCCGGCTACGCCTTTCCTCGACTCTGTCGACTCGTTCAGATCTATCGGCTCTATCGGATCTATCGGCTCTGTCAGCCCTGTCAGCCCTGCCGGTTCTTCGTCGAAACGTCTGTGCGGCCTGGTGGCCGGCACCACGGTGTCCGTACGGGCACCGTGGTGCCGTAGCGGACGACGACAGCGCTGCGCGGGGCGGTTCCACGGGTGGCACGGCGGGCGCAGCGGCCCGGGACCGGCGGGTGCGGTCCTGGCGGGAGCCGGTGGGCGGATCACGGCGGGCTCCTGCCGGCCCGTCAGCCGCCGCTGCCGGAGTCGAGCACGAGGGAGACCTCCCCGTTGGAGGCGGCGGCGGTCAGCTGCGCCACGTCGCTCTTGTCCACGACGACCGAGACGGGCAGGTTTCCACTGGAGGCGACCGAGTCGCCGCCGTCCTTGCTGATCGACTGCACCCGCACGCCCTCGGCCAGCGCCGCGCTGCCGCTGTTGCCGCGGCCGCCGCTGCCGCCCTGTGACTCGTCGTCCGAGCCGCCGTCCCCGCCCGAGGAGGCGCTGCGGCCCACCCGGTAGGCGGAGACGGTGTCGCCCTCCTCCAGCCGTGGCGGGTACTGGCCGCTCTTGAGGGAGAGCCCGACCACCGCCTTGCCGGGTTCGAGGCCCTTGTCCTTGGTGAGCATGCTGCCGACCAGCACGGTGCCGCCGACCAGGTCGGTCGCGGTGCGGTACTTGGTGAGCAGGCCGCGCTGATCCCAGCGCACGTACTCGATGTCGCTGTCCTCGGCGACCATCACCGACTTGATCGCCGACTGGGGGACGGGCTGGCCCCGGGGCACCCGCTTGGTCAGGGCAACGGCCTCGACCCGGTCTCCGGCCCGCATCACCAGGACGGTCGCACCGAGCGCGCCGAGCAGGACGAGGAGAACGGCCAGCGCGGCGAGCGCCGGCTTGCGTTCGCGGGGTGCCGAGGGCAGCCGGTCCCCGCCCGGAGCGGGGAGGGCGGCCGTACGTCCACCTCCGGCGGCGCCGCGCTCCTGGGTCTTCACCTCACCACCCCCGTGGCTTGTGCGTGGGCTTGTGCGCCGCACGTCGAACGTGTCACAACGAGAACCTGCCCCCCACCGCCGAGCCGGTCGTTCCCCCACGTTCCGGCCGACGCTCACGCCATGTAAATCCAAGGCACAGTATCAACAGCCCCCCACCCCCTCAAGGCGGTTCCGTGGGCCATGCGCCGCCACGCGCCGCTACCGTGCGGGCAGTTCGCACCGGGTCGCGCCCGGTTCCGGAGGAAAGTGCTCCGTTTGCCGGCGCCAGGCTCCTGGCCTGGTATGCACGGACGGGTCCGCACGAGTACGGTGGCAGCGCGGCGTCAGGATCGCGCCAGAAATTGTCATAGGTGTGCCGGGAAGTCTGGTCGGCGATGCGGGGACGTATCCCCGCGTCCCGCCCGTACCGACCCTCCGGAGCCACCATGACCCCGCCCCCGTCCCCCGCGGACGACGGCCGCGCACCGCGACAGCCCGAGAACTCCCCCGACGCCGCGGAGCCCGACACGTCCGGCACCGCACGGTCGGGCGGCACCTCCGACTCCGCGCAGCCCGGTGACGCCCCCGACACCCCACAGCCCGGTGACTCCGACTCCGCGCGGCCCGGCGCCCGGGCCGCGCTCTTCGCGCGGCCCTCCGCCAAGGAGCGGAGGCTGCTCACCGACGCGCTGCGCACCGAGACGGTCGGCGGCACGGTGCTGCTGGCCGCCGCCGTGGTGGCGCTCGTCTGGGCGAACACCCCGCTCGGCCACCTGTACGAGACCGTAAGGGCGTTCCACTTCGGCATCCCCGCGCTCGGCCTGGACCTGTCCGTCGAGCACTGGGCCTCGGACGGCATCCTCACGATCTTCTTCTTCGTCGCCGGCATCGAACTCAAGCGCGAGCTGACCGTCGGTGAACTGCGCCGCCCGGCCGCCGCCGCGCTGCCCATGGCCGCCGCGGTGTGCGGCATGGCCGTACCCGCGCTCTTCTACGTCGCCGTCAACGGGGCACGCGGCGGCAGCCTCGACGGCTGGGCCGTGCCGATGGCCACCGACATCGCCTTCGCCCTCGGCGTCCTGGCCGTCATCGGCACCAACCTGCCCTCCGGCATCCGCGCCTTCCTGCTGACGTTGGCCATCGTCGACGACCTGGGCGCGATCCTGGTCATCGCCGTCTTCTACACCTCCACCCTCAACTGGGCGGCGTTCGCGGGTGCCGTCGCGGGGCTGGTGCTCTTCCGTGTTCTCCACGTCAACCTCCGCGTCCGCGGCTGGTACGTGTACGTGCCGCTCGGCGTCCTCATCTGGGGGCTGGCCTACAACAGCGGCGTACACGCCACCATCGCCGGCGTCGCGATGGGGCTGCTGCTGCGCGTCGCCCCCGACGATCCCGCGGACCCCGGCAGCACCTCCCCCGCCGAACGCGTCGAGCACCGGGTCCGCCCGCTGTCCGCGGGGTTCGCCGTGCCCGTCTTCGCCCTGTTCTCCGCCGGTGTCGCCGTCTCAGGATCCGCGCTGGGAGAAACCTTCCGGCAACCGGAGGCGCTCGGGGTGATGCTCGGCCTGTTCGCGGGCAAGTTCGTCGGCGTGTTCGCCGGTACCTACCTGACGGCCCGCTTCACCCGCGCCCGGCTCAGCTCCGACCTGGCGTGGGCGGACGTCGCCGGGGTCGCGATGCTGGCCGGTATCGGCTTCACCGTCTCGCTGCTGGTCTCCGAACTGGCCTTCACCGACGCGGCCGTCACCGAACACACCAAGGCCGCCGTCCTCATCGGCTCCCTCGCCTCGGCGCTGGTCGCGTGCGTCCTGCTGAAGCTGCGGGACGCGAAGTACCGGGCGCTGTGGGAGGAGGAGACCCGCGACGAGGACCTGGACCAGATCCCCGACATCGACCAGGAGGTCGATCCGGTGCGCCGCCCCACGGAGGCCGCCCGAAGGCAGCGCGAGCGCGACGACCACGGCTCCTGACCCCTACGGGGTTTCCGCCGGCCCGATGTCGAGCCGGAGGAAGCGCGGCCGGTACAGCGCCACGTTCCGCTGGATGGCGCCCGTGTCGGTGCCCAGCACGTTCACGTCGTAGCTCAGCAGCAGGCCGTTGCCACTGCTGCCACCGCCGCCCTCCCCTGCGCGGGAGAACTCCGGATGCGCCTGCGGGTTGTACGGCACCGCGCCCACGCGGTCCGCCCCCTCGGGCAGCGGGGGCTGCGCCACCCGGTGCGGGCCGCGCCAGGGTCCGGTCGGCGAGCAGGCCCAGTACGAGACGACGTCCGTGATGCCGCCCCCGTCAGGGGCCCCGGCGTCCATGGTCAGCAGCAGCCACCCCGCACCGTGCCGCACCACCGTGTACGTCCCCGTGGCGCCGCGCTGAGCCGTCCCGCCCACCAGTATCGGCTCGGACCCGGCCGGATCCGACCGCCAGCCGCCCCCGGACGGATCCATTCCGGGGGAACCGCTCCAGTACCGCCAGGCCTTCGGATCGTCCAGCTCGCCGCGCGGCACACGGGCCACGTGCGCGCGGGACGCCTTGCCCTCGACGCTGCCCTCGTCGGCGCCGAAGACGTAGGTCCACCGGCCGCGGGTCAGCGCCGAGGTGCCGTACAGCACCCGGCGTTCGGGGTCGGTGTGGCGCGGCCGGTAGAGCGTGGTGATGCCCTCCAGCCGCAGTTCCGGCAGGGAGAACGTCGCCACCTCGGTCGCCCGGGGCACACCGAAGATCCACGGCGCGCTGCCCGCCTCGCGCTGCCACAACAGGACCCTGACGACCTTCTCCCGCGCTCCGGGCCGCCGCCGCTCCACCACCGCCTGCACCGGCCAGCGCCACACCTCGCGCCCGTCGGCGGTGGCGGTACCGCCGAACAGGGCGGCCGGACGGCTCTCGGTGCCCCCCAGAAGCGTCCGCTCGAAGCGCCCGTCCTCGGACATGACCAGCGCCGCGTTGCGCACCCACACCGGGTCGGGCCTGCGGCTGTGGTGCCCGCCCGCGTCAAACACCTGGTCGAGGAAGGTGTCGGCGAACAGCCACAGCGTGCGCCCGTCGGGCAACCGCACCGAGCGGGTACCGTCACCGCCGGTCCAGTCGTCGTGCCGCACGTTGTCGTTCCCGTACCGCGCCAGCTCGGCCGTCATCCGCCCGTCTGGACGCCAGCCGGTGACGCGCGCGCCCGAGCAGTCAGGTGGCGCCTCGTCGCCTGGCACGGACAGCCCCACACCGAGCAGGATGAGGACCGCCACCAGCCCCAGCCCGAGGCGCCACCGCCGCCTGCCCGGTCCGCCCGGCCCGCCTGGTCCGCCCGGTCTGTTTCTCCCGCTCGTGAACCTTCCCTGACGCCGCATCGGGTCCAGGCTAGGCAGCAGCGGCCGTCCCCCGTACCGCACGCGGCCCACGGAAACGAGCCGTCCGCGGCTCAGCGCGGTGACTTGACACACGGGGCGAGCCCTTATGCCCGACGCGCCCCGGCACCCGGCACTGTCGGTGGCACCGCCTAGAGTGCTGCGCACACGAGGGGCGAGAACACGCGAAGCACGGGGGCGAGAGCGATGGCGAGTACTGCCGCCCAGCGGCGGGGGCCGGAGCCAGAAGGCGGCGGCGCGGCGCGCGGTGGGGATCCCGGGCGCGGTGACGGCGCCGGGCGCGGCGGGGCCGCGAGCGGCGCAGTGGCCGGAACGTCCAGCGGCGAGGCGCTGCTCCGCTCCGAGCTGGCGCCGCGCGAGTTGTGGGCGCGGGTGGCGCTGATCGTCGCGCTCTGCGCGGGCTGCGGCTTCCTCGCCTCCGGCCTCTACGACTACACGCACGCGAGCCGCCCCGAAGGGCTCGCGGCGAACCTGTCCCTCGCCGTCGGCGCCGCACTCGTGCCGACGACGCTCGCCCTGCTGGTTCCGCTGCGGGCCCGGAGCCGTGACCGGCGCAGGCTGATCGAGCTGTACGGCGTGCCGAGCGGCGCGGGCAGGGCGGAAGGCGGGTTGCGGGGGCGCCGCTCCGGCTGGCTGGCCATGTCCGTCCTGGCGCTCACCTTCGCGTTCGTCTTCCTCGCCGCGGGACTCGGCCAGGCCCTCTCCTCCGACCCGTACGAGGAGCCCGACCCCACGGTGTACGGCACCATGCTGGCGTGGGCCGTGATCCTGACGGCGGCCGGATGCGCGGGCATCGCCAGGAGCCGCAGGTACCGGGCGCGCCCGGGCGTCGTCACGGGAACGTACGAAGCGGGCGCGGGCACGTACGGAGCGGGCGCGGGCACGTACGGAACGGGCACCGGCGCGTACGGAGCGGGCACGCCGGACGGTGCGGGCCGCACCACAACTCCTCCCTCGCCCAGGGCCGCGCTCTACGCGCGGCTCGGCGGGCAGCCCGCGGCGCCGCACCGCCTCAGCCCCCGTCTGGACGCCCGCATCCAGCGGCTGTCCCGCTCGGCCGCCCTGGCCCTGGGGACGTCCGCCGCGCTGTTCGGCTGCGCGCTGGCGGGCGCGACGATGCTGGTGCCCCGGTACGTGGGCGGCGGCAGACCTCTGTTCTGGGTGCTGCTCTCGCTCACCGGCCTCTACCTGTTCGCCCTGCTGCTGGAGTTGACCCACTACGGGCCGCGGCGCCCCTATCTGCTGCTCGTCCTCTTCGCAGGGATCGCCCTCCTCCCCGTCGTCGGAGTCGGCTACTCCACCTCCGTCCTCCTGGAGCGGGGCGCCTGGGTGGACGTCGAGGTGACGGCGGAAAAGCACCACGCCAAGGGCGGCCCGACGTGCGAGCTGCGCTCGCTGTCGCCGCGGGTGGTCCCGGCGGACACCGCTTTGAGCATCGGTTGCGACGGCGCCGAGGTCGGCGACACCTTCCGCGTCTACGCCGACCCGCGGGGCGAGGCGGGCCCGCGCCGTTCGTCGCCCAGCAGCCTGGCGAGCTTCTTCGTCGGCTGGGGCGCCGCGAGCACCGTGCTTGTGGGCGGCGCCGTCGGGGCCGCGCTCCACGGCCACCGCCGCCGCACCGAGCTGGGCCTCACCGGGCCGGGCCTCACCGCACGCGAGGGGGAACGCTGATGCCGCCGACCGACAGCGGACGCGGTGCCGGGGCGGAGCCCCCGGCGGAGGGCCGGCCGCACCCCTCCGGCGTGCCCGTCTACCCCGACCTGGCGGGCAAGGTCGCCGTGGTGACCGGTGGTTCGCGCGGGATCGGAGCCGAGACGGGCCGGGCCCTGGCCGCGCAGGGCGTCGCCGTCTGCCTGGTGGGCCGGGACCGTCCGGCGCTGTTCGCGGTGGCCGAGGAGATCGGCAAACGGGGCGGCACCGCGATCGGTGCCGTGGCGGACGTGACGGACGCGGGCGCCCTGCGCCGCGTCGCCGACCGGGTGGCTGCCGAACTCGGCCCCGTCGACGTCCTCGCCGCCTTCGCGGGAGGCCAGGGCTCCCCCACGCCCACCCCCGACCTGACCGAGGAACGCTGGCACCAGGTCCTCGACGCGGAGCTGACGTCCGCGTTCCTGACCGTCCACGCCTTCCTGCCCGGCATGGTCGAGCGGTTCAGCGGCAGCATCCTGACCCTGTCGTCGTCCGCCGGCCGCCAGCCAGGACAGGCCAACCTCGCCTACGGCGTCGCCCACGCGGGCCTCACCATGCTGACCCGCCAGCTCGCCACGGAGCTGGGCCCCCAGGGCATCCGCGTCAACTGCCTCGCCCCCACGGCTGTGCGCACCGAGAAGACCGCCGCGACCATGCCCAAGGAGACCCAGCACAAGCTGGCCCTCCGCCACCCCCTGCGCCGCATGGGCGAGCCCGGCGACATCGCCTCGACCGCCCTCTTCCTCGCGTCCGACGCCGCGGGCTACCTCACGGGCCTCACCATCGACGTGGCGGGCGGCCGCATCACCAACTGACGGCTCGGACTCCACCGGAGCCGGGGGCGGCGGCATGTCGTGGCCCCCCGGCTCCGGGCAGGGCCGGTTCCGTCCCGGCGATGAGTTTCGCCGTCCCCGGTGGTCCAACCGTCACCGACCACCAAGGAGAGTGACGTGCGCCAACTGCTGAGGGTCCAGAACTTCACCGTCTCGAGTGACGGTTTCGGCACCGGTGAGCACCAGAGCCGGGAGAGGCCGTTCGGGCACGCCGAGCCCGAGGAGCTGTTCGCCTGGGCCGGCGCCACGGCGAGCTGGCCGAACCGTGCGGACGCCGCGGGAAGCCGGGGCCTGGACGACTACTTCACGCGGGACTACGGCCGCAACATCGGCGCCGAGATCATGGGGCGCAACAAGTTCGGACCCCAGCGCGGCCCCTGGCCCGACCACGCGTGGCAGGGCTGGTGGGGGGACGAGCCTCCGTTCCACACCCCGGTGTTCGTCATGACCCACCACAAGCGCCCGTCGTTCACCCTGTACGACACCACCTTCCACTTCGTCGGCGGCGACCCGGCCTCGGTCCTGGCGCAGGCGCGGGAGGCGGCGCGGGGCAAGGACGTGCGGCTCGGCGGCGGACCGACCGTCGTCAGGGAGTTCCTCGACGCCGGCCTCGTCGACAGCCTGCACGTGGCGGTCCACCCGGTGAAGCTGGGGGCCGGGGTGCGGCTGTGGGAGTCGCCCGACGAGCTGCTCGACCGCTTCCACCTGGACGTCGTGCCCAGCCCCAGCGGGGTGACGCACCACGTGTTCTGGCGCAGGTGACACCCGCCCGGCGGCCACGTGGCCGCCGGGCGGGCGCCGTCCCTACGAAGCCGGGGCCCTACGAGGCCGGGGCCTTACGAGGCCGGGGCCTTACGAGGCCGGGGCCCTATGAGGCCGGGGCCTTACGAGACCGGGGGCCGGCGGTCGGCCGCTGAGGCGAAGCCCAGCCAGGTGTGCCGGTTGCCGGCCCAGCACCAGCCGACCTTGGGCGCGTTGCGGCGCTCGCGGCCGTCCCGTCCGGTGCCGTTGCTGATCCAGAGCGCCGGGGTGCGGGCGTCCAGCGCGCCACCGGCCTTGCGCAGCCGGGAGCCGATGGTCATGAAACAGCGGTTCCGCTCCAGGGCGGCGGGCTGCTGCACGACCCAGTGGATGCCCTCCGTGAGCAGCAGCGGGGTGCGTCCCTGCGCGGTGAGGGCGGGCAGCGCCTCGTCGGGGCTCCAGTTCGCCATCGCGTCACCGCGGTCGAGTCCGGTGACGAGGTAGAGCGGAGTGTCGGGCAGGGCGACCGTGTCGAGCGGGGCGAAGAGATCCACGTCAGGCATGTCGGTGACGACGAACCCCGGCTTGTCCGGCACTTCGTCGCGGCGGAGCAGCGGCGCGAGGGCCGAGGCGGGGGCCCGCTCCGGGTGAACGGCGAGGAGGGCACCGCCTTCGCCGGGTGGGTTCTGCGCCTCCCTCGCGAAGGTACGGACCTCGTCGGCGGACAGTCCGGCGATCCGGTGCACCCCCGCCTCGATCAACCGCTCGGCTTGTGCGCGCGGTTCCGGAAGCGTTGGAAGGGTGGTGGCGGTGGAGGTGCTGGGTGTGGTCTCGGACACGATCCTCCTCGGGACAGCGACGTGGTCGGCTCGAACACAACGAGGGGGCCGGCGGAAGCGTTCCCGCCGTGTCGCAGACGTCCAGGAGACGTACGGAAAGACGCCCGAGGCGACGGAACCGCTGACCGATACCGGAGCCTCGCTGTGTCCACGAAGAGGGACAGCACTTGGTGACGAGTTCGGAAGGCGGCCCGCGCTCGCGCGGATTCGACCCGTCCACGACCGTGCGCACCGCGCTGGGGCTGCTGTGCGTGTCAGAGAGTAAGGACCATTCCCTCGTCCGCGGCCAGGATCTCCCCGCTGTAGGCGACGCCGGCCTCGGCGAGGGACTGCATACGGTCGGCACCGGGCCAGAAGTGCGTCAGCACCAGGCGCGCCACGTCCGCGCGAGCGGCCCACTGGCCGGCCTGAACGGCGCTGAGTAGGTGCGGGTCGGCAGTCGTACCCTGCAGTGTCGCGCCGGCGATCAGTGGATCCGCTCCAGCCGCCAGTTCGCTGAGCACGCGGTCGGGGCCGGCGTCGCCGCTGTAGGCCACGGTCAGGTTGGGGGCGGTCAATCGGACTCCCGCGTGTGGCACGTGATGGGGAAGGAGTCGCCCGTCCAGGAGGAAAGGACCGACCTGGTAACGGCCCGGCAGCGGATGCGGGTCGAAGACCTCGCGGAGGTCCTCCGTCGGCTCCATCGCCTGGACCCGTCCCAGCACTCCCGTAGGGCAGTACAGCGGTACGCGGTCCTGGCGACCGCCATAGAGCAGCACTCGGCACAGGGCGCTCAGATCCGCGCAGTGGTCCGGATGCTCGTGGGTGAGGACGACGGCGCCGAGCTCGTTCGCCGTGCACCGGGCCAGCAGCCGGGGCAGCGTCGCGTAGCCGAGGTCCATGACCAGGCGGAAGCCGTCGGCTTCCAGCAGGAAGCCGCTCGCGGCCCGCCCTGCCTCCGGCCATGCACCACACGTACCCAGCACTGTGAGGGAGTTGCGCATCGCTCACATGCTCCCACGAGAGAGTAGACGGGCCGTTCCTGTAGGCGCTGTGCGCGGAGCCGCGCTCGGCAGCAATGCGTGCATGGGGAAGTTACCAACCGACTACACTCAGCTGCCTCCGTACACAGTTTCGAGGCTCGGCCGCGTCGCGCCACATCGCGTCGAGCCGCGTCGCGCCGAGTCGTAGGAGGCGCTGATGTCCGCTCCGGACCGCCCCGTCCACACACGGGTGAACCACACCACCAGCTCGGACTACGGGGCGGGTGCGACCAAGGGCGGCGAGGTCCTGGGCATCCAGGTGCCCGAACTGAAACTGGCGGCTCCCGTCTTCGGCGAGCAGAGCAGGAAGCTGAGCCGGGCGCTCACCACGTTGATCACGACGTTGGACGGGCTGGGCGAGCCCTGGGGCGACGACCCCCCGGGAAAGAACTTCGCGAAGGACTACCAGGCCAACCAGCGCTCCATCGAGGGCTCCGCGGGGATTCTGGTGCTCGGGCTGGTGAGCATCCACGAGGCGCTCGACGACATGAAGGACGGACACGTCGACAACGAGCACCTGATCGAGGGCATGTTCACCAAGGCCGACCCCGGACACGGTGAGCACGGTGACCGTGACGCGCACGGTGGCCGTGACGCGCACGGTCGTGGAGGCGACGGGAGCGGTGGCGGCTCTTGAGCGCACTGGAGAAGGCGTGGGAGATCCTCGAGGGCATGGGGCTGATCTGGCCCGACGGTGACGAGGGGAAGCTGCGGGACGCGGCCAAGGCGTGGCGGGCGTTCGCGAAGGACGCCGACGAGGTGCTGGGGGACACGAACCACTCGGCGCGCGGAATCATGGACGTCAACAGCGGCGAGGCCGTCGACGCGTTCGAGAAGTTCTGGTCACGCTACGTCGGCAAGGGCGAGAAGGGCTGGCTGCGCAATCTCCCCGAGGCGGCCGGGGACATGGCGAAGGCACTGGACGCACTCGCCGACGACATCGACGACACCAAGAGCCAGATCAGAAGCGAGGTCGTCGGCAGTGCGGCGCTGATCGCGGCCGGGATCGTCTTCACCGGCCCCACGTTCGGGATATCCGACGTGGCGGCCGGTGCCGCAGCGACCCGGATCGTCACCCTCAGCGCCGAGAAGTCCGGCTCCCTGGCGGCCCGAGCGGGCGCGCTCTTCGCTCGCGTCACGCGGGCCGCCGTCCTGACCGGGGCGACGAGCGTCGCCATGGACCTGGCCGTGGCGCAGCCCGCGCGCATCCTGGCCGGGCAGCAGGACGGGATCAGTCTGGAAGAGGTCAGCAACGCCGCGAAGTACGGCACGCTGTTCGGCGGCGTCCTCGGTGGTGGCCACACCTTCGCCCCGAAGGCACCGCCCTCTTTGCGAGTCCGCTCCCTCCGCCCGAAGCTCATCAAGGAGGGGATGTTCTCCCGCTCGCCCTCCCGCACCCCCACCAAGGGCGAGCCGGTGGACGTGGCGACAGGAACGATGCTCATGGAGCAGACGGACCTGACACTGCCCGCCTCCCTGCCCCTCGTCCTCACCCGCACCCACCTCTCCTCACACCGGGTCGGTGTCCACTTCGGCCCCAGTTGGGCCTCCACGCTGGACGAACGCGTCCAGATCGACCAGCACGGCGTGGTCTTCCTCGCGGCGGACGGGATGCGGCTCGTCTACCCCGTGCCGGAGCCCCACCAGCCGCTGCTCCCGTCGAAGGGGCCGCGCTGGCCCATGGAGTGGGACGGCAAGCCCGACGGATCCCTCACCATCACCGACCCTGGCTCCGGTGTCGTCCGTACCTTCGCCGACCCGCTGCCCTGCGGCGATCCCGAGGCGGCCCACCTCGCCCTGGTCTCCCTCCGGGACCGCAACGGCGCGCGCATCGAGATCGACCGCGACCTGAACTCCACCCCGCTGGCGGTGCGGCACTCGGGCGGCTACCACCTGAGCGTCGAGACCGAGAACCAGCGCGTCACGGCGCTGCGGCTGCTGCACGAGGCCCCCGACGCCTACGGGCCCGGGGACGGCACCCCGCCTCCGAGCACGCTGGTCATGCGCTACGCCTACGACGAGGCGGGCAACCTCACCGAGGTCGTCAACTCCAGCGGAAGGCCGCTCCGCTTCACCTACGACCACGAGGGCCGCATGCTCTCGTGGACGGACCGGAACGGTGTCACCTTCCGGTACGAGTACGACGCGGCGGGACGCGTCGTCCGCACCCTCGGCCCCGACGGCATCTACGACGGCGCCTTCGCCTACGACGAGGCGGCCGGCACCACCGTCTACACCGACTCCCTCGGCCACCGCACCACCTGCCGCTACAACGCCGACGGCCAGGTCGTCGCCGAGACCGACCCGCTCGGCAACACGACGCGCACCGAGTGGAACGACCGCGGAACCGCACCCCTGTCCGTGACCGACCCGCTGGGCCACACCACCACCTACACCTACGACGAGGACGACAACCTCACCGCCGTCCACCTCCCCGACGGCTCACACGCCCGCGCCACCTACAACGCGCTGCGCCAGCCCCTCGACGTGACCGAACCCGGCGGCGCCGCCTGGCGGCACACCTACGACGAGGCGGGCAACCTCACCGAAACCGTCGACCCGGCCGGGGCCACCACCCGCTACGGCTACGACGAGCGCGGCCGCCTCACCGCCGTCACCGACGCGCTCGGCCACACCCGCCACCTCACCTGCGACGCCGCCGGACTCCCCACCGCGCTGACCGATGCCCTGGGCCACACCACCCACGTCGTCCGCGACCCGTTCGGCCGCATCGTCGAGATCACCGACCCGCTCGGCCACCGCACCCGCATGGCCTGGACGACAGAGGGCAGACCGAGCCGGCGCGAGGACCCCGAAGGCGCCTGCGAGAAGTGGACCTGGGACGGCGAGGGCAACCTCCTCAGCCACACGGACGCGGCCGGCCACACCACCCGCCACACGCCGGGCCCCTTCGACGCCCCGGCCACCCGCACCGACGCCGACGGTGCCTCCTACGCCTTCGCCTACGACACGGAGATGCGCCTGACACGGGTCACCAACCCGCAGGGCCTGCACTGGTCGTACGCGTACGACGCCGCCGGACGTCTGATATCCGAGACGGACTTCAACGGCGCGACGCTCACCTACGAGCTGGACGCCCTCGGCCGTCTGGCCTCCCGCACGAACGCGGAAGGCCAGACACTCCACTACGCCCGCGACGCCCTCGGCCAGGTGACCGAACAACACGACGTCTCGGCGGACGCGACCACCACCTTCGCCTACGACGCCGCGGGCGAACTGGCCGCCGCCACGAGCCCCACAGCCGACCTCGCCCTCACCCGGGACGCACTGGGACGCGTCCTGTCCGAGACGGTCAACGGTCGCGCCACGACCTTCGCCTACGACGCGCTCGGCCGGTGCGTGCGGCGCACCACCCCGTCAGGGCTCACCTCCACCTGGACCTACGACGCGGAGAGCCGTCCCCGGGAGTTGGCCACCGGCCACGGCACCCTCTCCTTCACGCACGACGCGGCAGGACGCGAGACCGAACGCCGCATCGGCTCCCTCGTGCTGCGGCAGGACTGGGACCGCGCCGACAGACTCACCACCCAGACCACCCGTACCCCCACCGCGCTGCTCCACCACCGCGACTACGCCTACCGACCCGACGGCTACGTCACGGAGATCCGCGAACTCACCTCCGGCACGCGCCGCTACGACCTCGACCCGGTAGGCCGCGTCACAGCCGTGCGGGCGCACGGCTGGCGGGAGACCTACGCCTACGACGCGGCCGGCAACCTCACCACGGCCCACGCCCCCGACCACCCCGCCCCCGGCGACCGCGCGGTGGAGGGAACCCTCCTCCACCGCGCCGGACGCACCTCGTACACGCACGATGCCGCGGGCCGCCGCACCTCCAAGACGACCCGTCTCCTCAACGGCCAGAAGCGCACCTGGACGTACGCGTGGAGTGCCGAGGACCGTCTCACGGGCGTCACCACTCCAACCGGTGACGAGTGGACGTACGTCTATGACCCGCTGGGCCGCCGCATCGCCAAACAGGGCCCGACCGGTGAGAAGGTCACCTTCACCTGGGACGGCACCCGCCTGGCCGAACAAACCACCGCCGAGGGCCGGACGACGACCTGGGACTACGCCCCGGACACCCACCGCCCGCTCACTCAAACGGACCACACCCCCCTCACCCCCGAACCGGGCACCTCACTCCTCACCAAACTCACCGCCCCCCTCCCCCGCTTCCAATCGGTCCTCACCGATGTGACAGGCACACCGACGGAGCTGGTCGACCCGGACGGCAACGTCACCTGGCGCCACCGCACCACCCTCTGGGGAACCCCACTCCCCACCCCGACCCCGCCGAACACCCACACCTGCCCCCTCCGCTTCCCCGGCCAATACGCAGACGACGAGACCGACCTCCACTACAACTGCATTCGTTACTACGATCCCGAGACGGCCCGCTATCTCTCGCCCGATCCACTCGGCTTGGCAGCCGGAGCCAATCAGATGGCCTACGTGGTCAATCCCCACACCGGATGCGACCCTCTCGGCCTCTACGACTGCGAAAAGGTCAACAAGGTAATCGACAAGGCCGTAGAACGAGCCGCAGGTGGGCGGCGCAGGACTGCGGGCAAATATCACGGCCACCTCACACCAGAAAAGGAACTGGAGATCCTCTCTCAACCAGACGGTGTCTACATATCACAGGGTGGCGCAGAGCGACTCATCTTCCACAAAGGTGAGGATATCGTCGTGATGGAGAGCTCTGGAGCCAAAGGTGGAAACGTCATTACAAGCTACGGCCCCTCGGGTCCAAAGAATGAAAGTGGTGCCGCAGCATGGGGAGGTTCCGCAACCGACCCGGGGCCGCCAGTAACACGCAAGCAACTGATAGAGGGCGGGATCCCTACTCCGAAAGGCGGAACCCTCCCTCCGGCAACCCCACTCCGATAGGCAGGATCGATGTGCAACAACACCTACCTTGAGCTGGGGCCTGATGTCAGAGTGACCCCATCTGGCTCCCCTCTCTCGCAGACTCCCCGATACTCCCTCCCAGACGGTTACCTGACAGTCTCACCTTTTTATGACCTCCCCTCCCACGAAACTCTGCTCAGCGAGACGACGGGTAGCGTCGACTGGCTGTGGTCTGGCGATGATGAACTTCGGTTCGAAACGACCGCTCGCCAACTCATCGGATGCGGTCTGACGGTCCCCGAGAAGCCAACTCCGCACGGATGGTCCCCCGGGGAGTGGTTCGAAGCACCCCGCACAAGTACCGGAATCCGTCGCCTGTCACCGAATAACTTCGATTGCCCTCCGATGGCGGAACGGTGGGTTAGTGACACCGGCGACGCACTCGTGTGCGTACCCGAAGATCCACCCACACCGAAGAAGAGTCTGCACCGCTTGAACGTCGGCCCTGACCTGGATTTCGTCTTTGTGGACGGCATGTACACGGGCTGGCTTTTCCGCAACCCTGCCCACTACCTTGTGCACGCCTGGGAGCAGCCACCCTCCCACCCAGTAGCGGAGGGGTCTTCGCTTGCGCTGCGCGATTACCTGCTTCTCTTCACTGAGTCGAATGTCGAACGGATGCAGGATGAAGACGTCCACGTCCTGGGTGAACTGGACGCACTGCGAACGCGGATCGCCGCGCTCTCAGTGGATCCAAGAAATGAAGTGATGCGCAACCATGTCACTCGGCTACGAGAAGACTGGTACAGCAGCTCGTAGAGGCAGCAGAGCCATCTGTTGAAGCTGGCCTGGTCGGCCGAAATGAGGCCTTAACGCCTCGCTGTCTGCGGGCGTCGCACCGACAAAAACCCGCAGGGCTCATGCAGGAGGGGGAAGGTGGTATGCCGATGGAGCCGCCGCACTGGCCGCACTGTGGGTGGGGGGCCGACGAGGAGAACCGCACGGGGTGCCGGGGCCGCCGGGTGTCGCCGTACACGCGGTGTCTGGCGCATCTCCGGGAGGAGGAGCGCGCCGAACATCTGGGGGCGCTGCGTCCCGGGGCGGGCGTCGACTACTCCGGTACGCGGTTCGCGCCCGCTCTCCTTCAAGAACTGCTGTCAGCGTTGCGGGGCCCGGACGACATCGCCCGTTTCGGATGGGCTGCTTTCGAGCAGGCGGTGTTCGCGAGTCACGCGTCGTTCTTCGGGGCGCACTTCGGGGCGGGCACCCGGTTCGACGGGGCGGAGTTCGGGAACGACGTCTCGTTCAAGAAGGCGTTGTTCGAGGGGGCCGTCTGGTTCAGCGGAGCCTCGTTCGGGGAGAACACCAGTTTCACCCTTGCGCAGTTCGGTGACGGAACGCTGTTTCCCGCCACGCGGTTCGGTGACCGTGCACGATTCCGGGGAGCCGTCTTCGGAGCGGGCGCCGACTTCCACTCCGCCGTCTTCGGTGAGCGCGCCCACTTCGAGGAGGCGCGGTTCGGGGAGGGCGTGTCTTTCGGGGCCGCGCGATTCGGGGCACGGCTGAGCTTCAACAAGACCACCTTCACCGGCAGGGCCACGTTCGCGGACACGCAGTTCGGCGACAGGGCCACCGTGGAGCGTGCCGCGTTCGCGGGGCTCGCCTCGTTCGACAGGGCGCGGTTCGGTGACAGGGCGAGCTTCGCCGAGACCGTCTTCCACCGTGCGGTGAACTTCCACGAGGCCGGTTTCGACGCGCGGCCGTCGTTCCGTGCCGCCCGGTTCCACGGCGTCAGCCAGTTCGGCTCTTCCGCCTTCGGCGAGCGTGCCTCTTTCAGGCAGGCGGCGTTCAGGAGGGAAGCGCATTTCGGCGGTGCTCGTTTCTCCTCCCACGTGTCTACGAGAGGCGCGGTGTTCGAGGGGCAGTGTTTCTTCAGCAGGGCCACGTTCTCCGACTCCCCCGAGTTGACGGATGTGCGCTTCCTGGCGGGCGTGGATTTCACCGGCGTGACCTTCGACAGGACGGCGCGTTTCGGCCCCCTGGTATGCCGTGGAACGCTCGACCTGTCAGAGGTCACGTTCTCCGACCCGGTCACCCTGGAAGTGGACGCGGATCGTGTCACCTGCTGGCGGACGCGGTGGGCGGCGACGGCCATGCTGCGCGTACGGCGCGCCGACGTCGACCTGTCGGATGCGGTCTTCGAGCAGCCCATGAGCCTGGTGGCACACGCCGAGCCGTTCCCCATGCGGTCGGCGGACGGAACCACGCACGACGCACGTGCGGGAGACGCAGAGGCCGCGTCTCCCGTGCGGGTGCTCTCCCTCCGGGGCGTGGACGCGGCGCAGCTCATGCTGGACAGCGTCGATCTGAGCGCTTGCCGCATGGCCGGTGCCGTGCACCTCGACCAGATCAGACTCGAAGGGGAGTACCGTTTCGGCCGCGTACCGCCCGGATGGCACCGCCGAGGCCGCTTCCCCACCCGGTGGACGTCCCGGATCACCCTCGCCGAGGAACAGCACTGGCGGGCCGCACGGAACCTGCCGGGCTGGGACGCGGGGCCCGACGGCGCGCGGGTGCTGTCCCCGGCCGCGTTGGCCTCTCTCTACCGCCAGTTGCGCAAGTCGTTCGAGGACGCCAAGGACGAGCCGGGGGGAGCCGATTTCTACTACGGAGAGATGGAGATGCGGCGCGCGGATCGCACCCGTCCGCGGGGCGAACGCGCACTCCTCCACGCTTACTGGGTGCTCTCCGGCTACGGCCTGCGAGCGACGCGCGCCCTCGCCTGGCTGGGCCTGGCGATGGGGGCGACGGTGTTGGTGATGATGGCCTGGGGCATCCCCCAGCACGCTCCCGCGCAGGAGGCGACCGGCCGGCTGAAGGGCGACGAGGCCCGGCTGGTGATCGACACGCCCGATCCGGGCCGCCCGCCTTCGCCGCTTCACGCCCGGTTCACCGCGGACCGGTTCGACCAGTCGCTGCGTGTGGTCCTGAACTCCGTCGTCTTCCGCTCCTCAGGCCAGGACCTGACCACGGCCGGCACCTACGTGGAGATGGGCTCCCGCGTGTCCGAACCGATCCTGCTGGGTCTGGCGGTCCTCGCGGTACGGGGCCGCGTGAAACGCTGACGCTTCGCCGCACCGCACCGCACCGCACCGCGCCGCGCCGCGCCGCTCCGCTCCGTCAGCGTCGGCCTCTCCTCTTCTGCCCGTCCTGTTTGAGCAGGGGGCTTTCGCGTACCGCCTTACTCCGCTTGAGGCGACCTGGCTCCTGCGACTGTTCGTTGTTCTTGCTGCCGCCGCCCCTCGGTGCGCCGGGAGGTGCGTACGTGCCCGCGCCGCCGGGAACGGGGTTGCCGGGTACCGAGGAGAGGTCTTCGCTGCGTGCGGCTTCCGGCGCACTCATGTAGAGGGAGTTACGCAGCCAGGGAGCGTTGGCGCTGACTCCCCGTGCCTGACTGTCGGGAAGCGTGGCCGCTGTCTGGTACGCGTACGAGTCGGGCAGAGAGACACCGCCCAGCCACGGCTCGTTGGCACCGGCAGCGCTTGCCCCCGCCGTCCCCTGGCCTTGCCGCTGGGTCACCTCAGCGGACTTGGTCTCCTTCGTGGGCCAGGCAGTTGTGCCGGACTCGATCGGCGATACAGGCGAACCCGGGATCCCGAATTGGTTCTGTTCACCTGGGCTCAAAGGGGATACGGGTTCGTATCCCGGTGGTTGCGTCATGGCCTCTCCCGTTGCGGTCGCTCACTTCACCACGGGAGCAGGACCGAAACCGGTTCATCGCGCGCGGCTGACATCAGGCCCGTCCCCGCACCCTCCGCCACCACCTCGACTCAGTCGCCGCCCTCCGTTTGCTGCAACTCCCGCACGCAGTACTCGTCACCCTCCGCTGCCCCCGGTGGCGTTCGGTGACATAGCCTGTTAGCTTTGGGGACCGATTTTCCAAGCGGCCGCTCAGCAGACCCTTCCCGTGGACCAGCGGATCTGAGGGCCTACTCATCGGCATGGGGCGGTCTCACGTGAACGAGAGACCCAGGGGGGCGAATACAACATGGGGGACGACAAGGAATCGGATCTCAAACGCAGGCCGGGCATGAAACCCGGCGGGCATGTTCCGAAAAGGTCCGATCTTGCCCATAATGAGGCGAAGAAGCAATCGGCAGCGATGTACATCCACGACACGTTGGGCCCGGCAACGAACACAGCCGGCTCCGTCGCGGATGCCGACACGGAACTCATATCGGGCAACCCGCAAAGCCCGACCACCTCACGCGGGAAACTCCACGGTTGGGAAGTGTGGGCTGGGGTCCGCCATCGACTGACTTCTTGGCGGGAGCATCACAAGCACTTGACCCAGAGCCTTACGTACGAGTACGAGGCCCTGCTGGACGTCAACAAGATTCTCTCTGGTATCGATGTGCAGGTGTCGACCAGCATGGACGTATCCAAGCCTCGGGCCAAGAGCCAGCTTGACGACCTCTGAGGGGCACAACGGTATGGCGGTTTCATACGACGACATCTTGCATGCGGACTTGGGCTGTCTGGAGGAGGCCGCGAAGGCCTGGGAAAGAATGGCCAAGAAGTTCGGGACTCTCGGCCACGATTACAAGGCCCATGTCCGGGCCACTGTCGACGCCGACAGTTGGCAGGGGGAGTCCGCGAAGACGTTCGGACAGTGGGGGCGTAAAACAGCCGAGGAATACGACCAAGCCAAGGGCGAGGCCCACGGGGTGGGCGCCCTCTTCCGGCTGGCTCATGCGACTTTGGACGCCCACAAGAAGGCAGTGGAACGTGCCCGTGACGACGCGCAGGATGCCGGCATGGATGTGAACTCACGCGGCCACTGCACGATGAACTTCGACAAGGTCGCGGCGAAGAAGGGCGAGGAAGTCGCCGACGGATACCGCGAGAACCCGAAAGCCAAAGCGGTGGTCGAAGAGAAGTGGACAGACAGGATCAAGCAGGCCGTCAAAGCCACACAAGACGCGGATGCCGGTCTCTGCACCACCTTCATGACCGATCCGAAAGAACCGGAAAAGGGCCTGCCCAACGGTTTCAACGGGGCTGTCGGCGACGACGTCGTGAAAAAGAATGCGGCCCGCGCAGCAAAGACCTACGAAAGTATCAAGGACGGTGGGACGCCCTCTCCTGAAAAGTTGCGCGAAGCGGCCATCTTGGCGCGCGCGCACGGAGACGACCCCGAGTTCAGTCGTACCCTGATCGACTCACTAGGGGGGCCGGAAGGTCTCATCAAGACGCACGACCGCCTCGACGACCTCGCCTACTACGACGACAAGGACCACAAGAAGTCCTACGTGTCGTTGGACAAAGCGCTCGCCACGAACCTAGCCAGCGCCACCAAGAACCCGGACTCGGCTTTCTACAAGAGGTTCCAGGGAAACATGGAGAAGGCCGGCGTCAAGGAATACGACTTGAAAGTTGCCGGCGAGAAGATTCCGGAAGAGAGCGGCAGCACACACCACGGGCAAAAGGTTCGCGGCTACCAGAGTCTGGTTTCCCTCATGCAGCGCGGGGACGGCTACGGCAAACAGTTTCTCTTCGATACAGCCGACGCGATTCGAGAGGCCGAGGACGAGGACCAAGGTGGCGACCCTGACATCTGGGACCTGAGGGGGGACTTCGGCACCAAGCAGGACGCCCACTTCGCTCACGACCCTCTCGACGGAATTCTCGAGGTGATGTCTCACGACCCCGAGGCTGCCACCGAATATCTTGACCCGGGGCCGGAGAATAAGCAGGACGATGATCAGGACTCGGAGGAGAAGCAAGACAACCTCACGTACCTGTTGCAAGGCCGCGACTGGAAGCACGTCGACCTCGGCTCCCCTGACCCGGCGGAGATGCATGATCCGGACAAGGAGAGCAGCGACGCTCGCCAGGGCTTGGCTCGAGCCATCGAGGCCGGAGCGACAGGCGAACAGCCGATCGTGGGCGACGGGGCCGCGCGCCCTCACGCCACACACACGATCCCAGAGGCGAGGATCATGAACCAGGTCATCAACCAGACCGACCCTGGTATGGGTGGCTCCTCACTGCCGGAGAACCTGCAACGTCCGATAGCGAACGCCTTGGCCGACTATGCGCCGGATACCCACGTGACTCTGCACCGCGGCGAAGACATTCGGGATCACATCGGCATATATGGTCCCGAGAGCGACGCGCACCTGTCTGCCAATCCGGAAAAACTCGTCCGTGTCATGCGGGGCGTTTCGGATACACCGGAAGGTTTTGCCATGATGCATCAAGCCGAGCGAGAACAGATCCGGCAAGACATTGCCGAACTGCCGCCGCAGGCAGGACCCAATAGCCGCGATGTCCAAAACACCATGACACACGCAGGTGCTTCCATGGGAGCTTTCGAGGCGATACGGCGGGACCGTGTGCTCGATCTGCGAGATGAGGAAATGAGCGAGGCGGACTGGAACGCCAAGCTCAGGTACCACATTGTCGGCGGGGTATTCACTCCCATACCATTTGTGGGGGATTCGATTCAACGGTCGATTGACACGGGAACCTGGGAGGAGAGCAACAATGTGAAACAGTCAGCAGATACCGAGGCTCGACAAGAGCTTACCCGGCAATGGCTTTCATCGGATTCGCAGATACGATACCTGGTCAACGACTGGGCAGATTCTTCCGGCATAAAAGGACAGGATTCCGCGCTCACTGTGCTGAAATCGACATTCGCGATGAGTGGGCGGGACGCGTCCCGTCGGCAGGCCGACGGGTGGCTCGGCCGCGGAGACGACTGATGCCAAAGCCTAAACATATGGTCGCTGCGTCCGTCGGTCTCGTCGCGTGCGCGACGGCAGCGCTGCTTGTACAGCAGAAAGTGAGCGAGACAGACTTCAAGCCCATGTGCAGAGGAGTTTTCCAGGAAGACGCTGCGCAAAAGCTGTTCCCGAGTGACGAGGTCAACAGCCAGAGTCCTAGATACGGTGGGGCAGTAGGTTCGCAGGGGCTCCTAGCCGAATGTAAGGCAGCCGCCAAGGACAAGAAGCGGCTCGCGACGATCTCGATCGGCACTGCGGCGACGGCGCCCGGAGTCGTCGTACAAGCCAACCAAAAACCCTTGTCAAATCAGGCAACTTCCACTCCTCTAGGCGCTGGTTGGACCGGGGTGCTGACGGTCGACGGGGTCACCGCCGCGCATGCGACAGTGGTGATGAAATGCCGTGCCGGGGAGCGGGAAAACCTGCTTGTCAATGTCAAGTACGATTTGGCTGGAACAGATACCCACTTCTCTGATAGCGCCGAGGAGCGGCTTAGGCTGGCACAGGCCACCACAGTCGTCGCCAGGAAAGCGGATGAAAAATGGAAGTGCCACGCCGAGTTGGGAAAAGAGGTGCGTCAGGCACCTATCGACATGGTGATGAGCGCACCAAAGCCTCTCTCACAGGCCGCAGGAACGTGTCGCAGTCTTCGGAGTATCGCCCGCGAGGCACGAAAATGGGGAATCACCAAGGCCATCGGCACGGAAACGGTTGCTGACGTTCCCGCGCAGGATTGCCTACTCGTAGATGAACGGGGAGAAAAGGTCTATCGCCTTTCCGCCCTCTACGGTCCCCTTGCCCGGGGGTACTCCATCGCCGCAATCATTGACAAGGTGCCAGGAAAGGCGGGGCGAGACGAGGAGACGCCGGGCTGGGCCTGGTCCACAGCACCGTGTCACGGATCGGAGTCGGCTGCCCTCTTCACAGCTGCCAGCTTGACCCCTCCGCCCGGCGAGGAAGACCGACTCGTAGTAAGTGCCGCCTTCGAACGAAAGTTGCTCGACGCCTTCGGGTCGGACCTCGCGGAGCAGCACGGATGTACAAGTCCTGCCCTACCGTGACGCGCATCTCCCGTCTGACTTCCGAGGCATTGTGTCCGTACTCCGCAGCGCCCGAGAGAGTGTGTTCGCGAGCGACGGGATTGAGGTCGCCATCGGCTGGGCTGTCAGCGCACGCGCCGCGCCCACTCGTTGACGAACACGGTCCAGGCCGCTGCCGAGTACACGAGCGGCGTGCGGGCGGGCGCCTTGCTGTCACGCACCGGGACGATGCCGGGGAATCCGTCCGCCACCTCGACGCAGTCCCCGCCCTCCTTGTTGCTGTAGCTGCTTGCGCGCCAGCACGCGCCGCTCAGGTCCACCATGGTCGTTGTACCCCTCCGCTGCGTCAGCGATCATTCGTGCGGACATCGGTCCGGGGAGCGAATCCGCTCGCCCTTGATCGTATGCCCGGCCGAACGAAGCCACGTCGGACGGTTCTTCAAACAACTGCCCGTGGTCTGAGCCCTCTGTGTAGGCGACTTCGGTACCATCGGGCATCGTCAGGAGGGTGAGGGAGCCTCCCAGCATGGGGTGCGCCCCGGAGCTGAACGGAAGCACCTGCACCGTGTGCTGGTCGCATGCTTCGCGTAGCCGTTCCAGTTGCTCCCGCATGGTCTCGTCGCCACCTACGGGACGCGCGATGACGGCCTCGTCGAGAATCACCGACAGTGCGGGAGCGTCTGCGCCCGCAAGGCGAGCCTGCCGTCCCACACGCAGCGCGACACGTTCTTCGAGCATCTCCCTGCTCACCAGCGTCCGTCCGACGCTCAGTACTGCCCGGGCGTAGGCCTCCGTCTGAAGGAGCCCAGGCACGGCTTGTGCCGCATACGTGCGAATGACGACGGCCCGGGCGGCCAGCTCGATGTAACGCCGTGACCAATCCGGGAAGCTCTCCCGGTACACGTACGGCCACAGGTCGTTCAGCAATCCGCCCGCGCCGAGCGCCAGGTCCAGCGCCGCGGTCAGTTCGGCCGTCGGCCGCGCGCCGGAGGCGCGTTCGATCTGGGCGATGCGGGACTGGGTGACGAACACCTTCCCCGCGAGCTCCTGTTGGCTCCAGCCCCGCAGCTCGCGCAGGCGTTTGAGGTGGGTGCCGAAAAGGACGGCCATGCTCGTGGACGGGTCAGGTCGGCCGTTGGCCATGGGCTTACGTCGGCTCATTACTTCGTCACCACTCATGCTGTCGGTGCTGTCGAGATTACGCGCGGTGACGCACTCTTGAGGTCCGGAAGGGAAATCTCCAGCATTCAAGAGGCATAGAGGCAGCCATGGAACGGGAACGAGCGAGCCGCGAGCAGTGTCTGGACTGCGAGTGGTACCGGACGCAGATCAATCGGGCGGCCGGGGACCCGGAGCCGCGGGCCGACCTGGAGGCGCTGTTCGGAGCACACCTGCGGCACAAGCACGGTGACGGCGAGCACGGTGACGGCAAGCACGGTGACGGCGAGCACAGTGACGGCGAGCGCGGTGAGGCCGCGCGTCGCCGCCCGCTGCGGAGTGTGTGACCGTGTGGGGCGAGGGCGAGCGGGTGCGTGACGAGAAGACGGGGAAGGCGGGGACCGTCGTGCAGGTGACGGGGCCCGCGCCGTTCATCTACCGGGTCATGCTGGAGGCGGCCGCCGATGACGGTGCGCCGCCGATCATGATTTATCGGTACGGGCACCAGCTGCGTGGTGCTCCCGTCCGCGTCCCGAGGAGTCGCGAGGGATCACCGCGTGGGCGAGGTCGTCCAACGCGTCGGTGAGGAGTTCGGCGGTGCGCAGGGCGACAGGGGGCGGGTGGTCGGCCTGTTCCCACCAGCGGGTGAGCGCGTCGTGGACGTCGCCCCACTCGACCGGTTCGCTCGATCGGATGGCGGTGGTGGCGGCGGCGACCGCGGGTGCGAGGGCGGCGGAGAAGTCGACGGCACCGGGGTCTGAGGGGGCTTCCCTGTCGGGGAGGTGCGCCTCCAGCAGCATCGTGGCGCGGCCGAGGGTGACGAGCGCGGACTGGGCGTCGCTGGCGGAGCGGCGGGAGAGCGGGGAGTGGGTGCCCCGGTGGCGTACGGGTTCGGCTTCGGCGCGGTTGACGGTCTGTTCCCAGGTCTGGCGTGCCGCGCGGGTGTCGAGCAGGGCTTCGCGGACCTGGCGGGGGGCGCGTTCGGCGGGTTGGGCGAAGGCGTCCATGACGGCGATGGCGTAGCGGCCCGTGGCGGCGAGCCAGTCGGCGAGCCGGTCGCGCAGCAGGGGGGTTTCCCAGGCGGGGAAGAGGGCGTAGCTGAGCATGGCCAGTACTCCGCCGAGTGCGGTGAGTCCGGCGCGTTCGTAGGCGGTCTGGTACCAGTCGGTGCCCAGGATGCCGAGGAGGAAGACGACGTAGGCGCCGGTGCAGATGGAGGTGATGGCCTGGCCTGTGCGCATCAGCAGGTACATGAAACCGACGCTGACCACGGCGAGGGCCGCGCTCAGGTAGGGGCCCGGGCTCGCGAGTGCCATGACGGTGCCGGCGACGGCGACGCCGAGCAGGGTGCCGACGAAGCGGCCCACGCCGCGTTCGTAGGTGCGGGAGAAGTCGGGCCGCAGCACCATGGCGGCGGTGAGGGGGACCCAGTAGCCGTGTGCGGGAGGCAGCGCGTTGCCCAGGAGGTAGCCGACGGAGGCGACGACGCTGACGCGGATCGCGTGGCGCAGGATCGGGGAGCGCCAGTGGAGTTCGCGGCGGAACGAGCGCACGGCGACGGGTACGAGTCCGGCGAGGGTGGGCATGTGCAGGTGGCGTTCGCGGGCGAGCGCGTGCCCCGCGGCGGGGGTGTGTTTGCCGCCTGCCGCCTTGGTCTCCTCAAGGCGGGCCGCCTCGGCCTCCTCGGCTGCCAGGTCCTCCGGGTCGGGGCCGTAGGGTCCGTCGAGGCTGGCGTCGACGAGGGGCGCGCGGTCGGGGAAGCCGCGGCGGCGCCCCTCGCGGTCGGCCACGTGCCAGGTGACGCGGGCCAGTACGCCGCCGCGGGTGACCTCGACGGGTTCCTGCGCGGCTTCGACGGCGTCGTCGGTGAGCGCGATCAGGCGGAGTCCTGCGCGCCGTGCGGGCCCGGAGAGGACGGGTCCGCTCTTGGGTACGCGCAGGACGTCGAGTGCCTGGTCGGGCAGGCGGACGCGTTCGCCGCGCCGTACGGCGCGGGCGGTGGCGTCCAGCACGGTGGCCGCGGCGGACAGGAGTTCGCGTACCCGGTCGCGTTCGGGTCCGACCATCGGCGCGCCGCCGACGACGGGGTCGGCGAGGGAGGCGAGGACGGGGCGGAAGCGTTCGGCCAGCGCGCGGTAGCCGTGCAACTGGCGGGGGCGGCGGCGGGCTTGGCGGGGGGTGACGTAGGCGGCGCTGCGGGCCTCGATCAGGGGTTCGGGGTCGAAGGGTGCCATCGGGTCGTGCCGCAGCCGGCGGGCGTAGTCGGCGACTCCGGCGAGCGCGTCGGCGAGCGCTTCGCGCCGCTCGCCCCAGGGCCTGATGGGGAACAGCACGATGAGTCCGGCCTGCACCACGCCGCCGGCGGCGATCAGCGCGGCGTGGCTGAGCGCGCCCAGTGTGGAGGCGGGCAGGTGGACGGTGATGAGCATCACGGAGATGTTGAACGCGGCGACCACCCCTGAGGTGGGCCCTATTCCCCACGCCATGCCGGCCAGGAACGCCCACAGGGCGAGCAGCAGCACGAACGCCCACGGCCAGCCGACGAGCAGGTAGCCGAGGAAGGTGGAGATCGCCAGTCCGGCGGAGGCGGCCAGCGCCAGCACGGGCCGGGGCCGCCAGCTGCGCTGGAAGGTGGCGATGCCGGAGGCGAAGGCGCCGAAGGCGCTGGAGACCGCGAGTTGCGGCGTGCCGATGAGCAGCGCCAGCCCGACCACGACGCCCACGCCGCACGCGCCGCGTACCGCTATCAGCGGCGTCAGCGACGCGCGCTCCACGGTCAGCCCGGAGCGGGCGGTGTCCTTGAGCGCCCGGAGCCAGGCCAGCGGTGCGGCGTTCATGTTCCCGAGCATGCGATCGAGGTTACCGAGAAAGAGGGGTCATGTGCCGCCTGAGCAGGCGCTCCCCGCCGTGGCGGACCAGGGAAGCTGTGCCACGGCGGCCGGCGGAAGCTCCACCGTGGCGGACCACGGAGGCTCCGCCGCCGTCCGTGGCGGACGGCGGCAGGGCAGGGCAGGGCAGGGCAGGGCAGTCCAGGGCGGGGCGGCCCTACGGGTGGTCAGTGGTTGCTCGGGAAGCCGAGGTTGACGCCGCCGCTGTCTTCCGGGTCGGGCCAGCGGGTGGTGATGACCTTGCCGCGGGTGTAGAACTGCACGCCGTCGTTGCCGTAGATGTGCAGGTCGCCGAAGAGGCTCTGCTTCCAGCCGCCGAAGGAGTGGTAGCCCACGGGCACCGGGATGGGCACGTTGACGCCGACCATGCCGGCCTCGACCTCCAGCTGGAAGCGGCGGGCGGCGCCGCCGTCGCGGGTGAAGATGGCGGTGCCGTTGCCCCACTTGCTGGCGTTGATCAGGGCGATCGCCTCGTCGTAGGTCTCGGCGCGCACGACGCTGAGCACGGGGCCGAAGATCTCGTCGTCGTAGGCGGCCATGCCGGGGGTGACCTTGTCGAGGAGGGAGACGCCGAGGAAGAAGCCGTCGGCGCACTCGGGGTGTCCTGCGACGCTCAGCCCGGTGCCGTCGACGACGACCTCGGCGCCCTGGGCCGCGGCGCCGGTGACGTAGGAGGCGACCTTGTCGCGGTGCTCGCGGGTGATGAGCGGGCCCATCTCGCTGGCCGGGTCGGTGCCGGGGCCGATGCGCAGCGCGCGGGCCCGCTCGGCGATCCGGGCGACGAGCGCGTCGCCCGCGTCGCCGACGGCCACCACGACGGAGACGGCCATGCAGCGTTCGCCCGCCGAACCGTAGGCGGCGCTCACGGCGTTGTCGGCGGCGTGGTCGAGGTCGGCGTCGGGCAGGACGAGCATGTGGTTCTTGGCGCCGCCGAGCGCCTGGACGCGCTTGCCTGCGGCGGTGGCCTCGGCCTGCACGTGGCGGGCGATGGGCGTGGAGCCGACGAAGGAGACGGCGGCCACGTCGGGGTGGGACAGCAGGCGGTCGACGGCCACCTTGTCGCCGTTGACGACGTTGAGTACGCCCTCGGGCAGCCCCGCCTCGGCGGCCAGCTCGGCGAGCCGGTAGGCGGCCGAGGGGTCCTTCTCACTGGGCTTGAGCACGAAGGTGTTGCCGCAGGCCACCGCCAGCGGGAACATCCACATCGGCACCATCGCGGGGAAGTTGAACGGCGAGATGCCCGCGACCACGCCGACCGGCTGCCGGATGGAGGAGACGTCGACCCGGGTGGAGACCTCGGTGGACAGCTCTCCCTTGAGCTTCTCGGGGATGCCGCAGGCCAGCTCCACGATCTCCATGCCGCGGGCGACCTCGCCGAGCGCGTCCGCGTGCACCTTGCCGTGCTCGGCGGTGATCAGCGCGGCGATCTCGTCGCGGTGTGCGTCCAGCAGGGCGCGGTAGCGGAAGAGGAACGCGGTGCGCTTGGCCAGCGAGGAGCGCGACCACTCGCGGTAGGCGGTCTTGGCCGCGGCGACCGCCGCGTCCACCTCGTCCACGGAGGCGAGGGCAACCTGGGTGGGCTGGGCGCCGGTGGCCGGGTTCCAGACGGGTCCGACGGTGCCGGAGGTCGACTCGTACGGCTTGTTGCCGATCCAGTGGCCGAGGGTCTTCATGGGGCCGGGACCTTTCTTGGGACGGGGTTGTGCCGGCTGCCGGCTCGCGCTGCCGCCGGTGGCTGTCACAGGTGGTGGCGCCGCTGGGCGCGTTGCCGCTCGTACTCCTCGCGCGCCGCGCGGGCGGCCGGGCGCGTGGAGGTCTCGGCGACGGCCACGTCCCACCAGGCCTCGGGCCCCGGCGCCGGCACGTCGGGCTCGGTGTCGGTCTCGACGTACACGCAGGTGGGCCGGTCGGAGGCGCGGGCCGCCGCCAGCGCCTCGCGCAGCTGTGCGCAGGTGGTGGCGCGGTGCACCTCCATGCCGAGCGAGGCGGCGTTGGCGGCGAGGTCGACGGGCAGCGGGTCGCCGGTGTAGCCGCCGTCCCGGTCGCGGTAGCGGTAGGCGGTGCCGAAGCGTTCGCCGCCGGTCTGCTCGGACAGGCCGCCGATGGAGGCGTAGCCGTGGTTTTGGACGAGGACGACGTTGAGGGGCACGCCCTCCTGGACGGCGGTGACGATCTCGGTGGGCAGCATCAGGTACGTGCCGTCGCCCACCAGCGCCCACACGGTGCGCTCCGGGTCGGCCAGTGCGACGCCGAGGGCGGCCGGGATCTCGTAGCCCATGCACGAGTAGCCGTACTCGACGTGGTACTGGCGCGGTGAGCGGGTCCGCCACAGCTTGTGCAGGTCGCCGGGCATCGACCCGGCCGCGTTGAGGACGACGTCCTGGTCGCCGACGACGGAGTCGAGCGCGCCGAGCACCTGCGTCTGGGAGGGCCTCGCGTCCGCGTTGGGGGGGTGCGGCGCGAACGCCTCGGAGACGGTGCGCTCCCAGGCCTCCTTGGAGCGGGTGTACTCGGCCTCGTAGTCGAACGAGACGCGGTGGCCGCGCAGCGCGCCGGTGAGCGCTTCCAGCCCTGCGCGCGCGTCGGCGACGGCGGAGAGGCCGGCCATCTTGTGCCCGTCGTAGGCGGCGATGTTGAGGTTGACGAAGCGGGCCGCGCCGGGGAAGAGGGTGCCCGAGGCGGTGGTGAAGTCGGTCCAGCGGGTGCCGACGCCGACGACCAGGTCGGCGGTGCGCGCGAGCGCGTCGGCCACGGCGGTGCCGGTGTGCCCGATCCCGCCCACGTCGCACGGGTGGTCGAACCGCAGGGAGCCCTTGCCCGCCTGGGTGGAGGCGACGGGTACGCCGGTGACGTCCGCGAAGGCCCGCAGCGCCGCTTCGGCCTCGCTGTGGTGGACGCCGCCGCCGGCGACGACGAGCGGCCTGCGCGCGGTACGGACCGCCTCGGCCGCCGCGGCCAGCACGTCGGGCTCCAGCGCGGGGCGGCCCACCCGCCAGGTCCGTTCGGCGAAGAACTGCTCGGGCCAGTCGTGGGCCTCCGTCTGCACGTCCTGCGGCAGCGCGAGGGTGACGGCGCCGGTCTCGGCGGGATCGGCCAGCACCCGCGCGGCACCGAGCGCGGCGGGGATCAGCGCCTCGGGACGCAGCACCCGGTCGAAGTAGCGGGAGACGGGGCGCAGCGCGTCGTTGACGGAGAGGTCGCCCGCGTAGGGGACCTCCAGCTGCTGGAGGACGGGGTCGGGGGCGCGGGTGGCGAAGACGTCGCCGGGCAGCAGCAGGACGGGCAGCCGGTTGAGGGTGGCCAGCGCGGCTCCGGTGACCAGGTTGGTGGCGCCAGGACCGATGGAGGTGGTGACGGCCTGCGCGGACAGCCGGCCCCGGTGGCGGGCGAAGCCGACGGCGGCGTGCACCATGGCCTGTTCGTTGCGGCCCTGGTGGAAGGGGAGCGGCGCGCCGGGGCCCTGGCCGCTCTCGACGAGGGCCTGGCCGATGCCGGCGACGTTGCCGTGTCCGAAGATGCCCCAGCAGGCGTCGATGAGGCGGTGCCGTTGTCCGTCGCGCTCGGTGTGCTGCGCGGCGAGGAAGCGTACGAGGGCCTGTGCGACGGTCAGCCTGACGGTGGTCACCGCTTCGTCTCCCCTTCCCGCGCACCGGCCCGCGCCTCTTCGGGCGAACTGGCGTGCGATGCTGCGGAATCCTTCGCCTCGTACAGCGGAAGCCTGGGATCCACAGGTGTTTCGGCCCACGTACCACGAATCCACGCGTGGTCAGGATGGTCGCAGATATGCCACGCGCGATCCACCCCCGGACCGGCCATCACGTTCAGGTAGTACATGGCGTGTCCTGGCGCGGCCATGGAGGGGCCGTGCCAGCCGTCGGGGATCAGCACGGCGTCACCGCCGCGCACCTCCGCGAGCACGTCGGTGCCGCGCCCGCGGCCGCTGGGGGTGACGCGCTGGTAGCCGACGCCTTCGGTGGCCCCGTGCGGCGCGATCTCGTAGTAGTAGATCTCCTCCAGCTCGCTCTCGACGCCCTCCCGCGCCTCGTCGTGCTTGTGCGGCGGGTAGGAGGACCAGTTGCCGCCGGGGGTGAGCACCTCGACGGCGATGAGCCGGTCGGCCTCGAACACGTGCGCGGCCGCGAAGTTGTTGACCTGGCGCGAGCACTGCCCGCTCCCCCGCAGCTCGACGGGGACGTCCTCGGCGGCGCCGTAGCGCACCGGCAGCCGCCGCTCGCAGCGCGCACCCGTCAGCGCGAACCTGCCGCCCGCCGCGCTGCTGAGCGTCACCTGTGCCTCACGCGGCACGTAGGCGAAGTCGCTGACGGCGGCGAACACGCTCTCCCTGCCGTGCAGGCGGAGCGTCTCCCCCTCGGCCTCCACGGTGCAGCCGCCGGACAGCGGCAGCACGATCCACTCGCTCTCGCCGGTCTCCCACGCGTGCGAGCCGCCCGGCTCCAGCTCCAGCACGCGCAGCGAGGAGTAGCCCCAACCCGCGCTGCGCGGATCGACGTCGAGGGCGTAGGGGCCCGACGCTGCCTGCCCCGCCCGCAGATGGAAACCGTTCGTGGTGTCTGTCATCTCGTCACGACCCTTTCGTCAGTCCGACGGCGGTGTCCACGGCCGCGCTGACGTCTGAGTCAGCCGGGTAGAGCAGAGAACGCCCGACGACCAGCCCGCGCACCGTCGGCAGGCTCAGCGCCCTGCGCCACTTCTCGTAGGTGCCCTCCTGATCGCCGCTCACCTCGCCACCGAGCAGGACGACGGGCAGCGCCGAGGTCTCGCACACCCACGCCATGTCCTCGGGGTCCGCGGTGACCGGCAGCTTGAGCCAGGTGTAGGCGGACGTACCGCCCAGCCCGGAGGCGATGGCGACCGAGCGGGCCACGGCAGGGCCGCTCAGATCGTTGACCAGCCTGCCGTCCACCCGCCCCGCCAGGAACGGCTCGACGAAGACGGGCAGCCCGCGGGACGCCATCTCGTCGATGGCGCGCGCGGTGGCGTGCAGCGTCCGCAGCGAGCCGGGATCGCCGTAGTCGATACGCAGCAGCAGCTTCCCCCCGTCGAAGCGCAGCCGCTCGATGTCCTCAGGACGGTGCCCGGTGAACCGGTCGTCCAGCTCGAAGTCGGCACCCGCCAGCCCGCCCCTGTTCATCGAACCCAGCACGACCTTGTTCTCCAGCGCCCCCAGGAGCAGCAGGTCCTCCAGGATGTCCGCGGTCGCCAACACCCCGTCGACACCGGGCCGGGCAAGGGCGATGACCAGGCGTTCGAGGAGCACGGCGCGGTTCGCCATGGCGAGCGCGTCGCCCCCGACGGCCAGCGCGCCGCGCGCCGGATGGTCCGCGGCGACGATCACCAGCCGCTCGCTCTCGTCCACCAGCGGACGGCGCGCACGGCGAGCCGCCGCCTCGGCGATGGCCTCGGGATGCCGGGTGCGCACGGACGCCAGCTCCGAGAGGCTGACACTGCTGCTGGCCAAGGTGGGCTCGCTTTCGAAGAATCATCGAAGAAATCTGCGAAGGGGCTGCGCAGGATCTGCGAAGGGTCTGCGCGGGGTCCGCGACGGGTGGGGGGCAGGGCGGCGCACGGGGACACGGCGGATCCGCGACACCGCGGGGCGCGGAGACCGCGGCTCGGCGACACCGCGCACCGGAACGGCACCGCCGCGGTAGGGCGCCCGCTCAACCGCGCAGCAGCTCCTCGACCTCGGACGCCGCCGGCATCGCGGAGGAACAGGCCAACCGCGAGGCGACCAGTGCCCCGGCGGCGTTGGCGTACCGCATCAGGTACTCCAGGTCCCAGCCGGCCAGCAGCCCGTGGCACAGGGCGCCGCCGAACGCGTCCCCGGCGCCCAGCCCGTTGACGACCTCCACCGGATGCGGCGGCACCTGCGCGACCGATCCGTCCGCGTGGAGGGCCAGCACGCCCTCGGGACCCAGCTTGACGACGGCCAGCCGGGCGCCGGCCGCCAACAGGGCCTCGGCACAGGCGCGCGGTTCGCGGACCCCGGTGGCGACCTCGCACTCGGCGAGATTGCCCACGGCGACGGTGGCGCGGGCGAGCGCCGCACGGTAGTGGGGGCGGGCCTCCTCGGCGGCCTGGGCCACGCTCAACTCCCCCTCGACGCCGGCGCCCCAGAACATGGGCCGCCAGTCCAGGTCGAAGACGGTGGCGACGGCGGCGCCCCGAGCGCGCGGGCCCGCAGCCGTGCCAGCCGCGGTGCTCTCCGGGGTCCGGTCTTCCGCGCGTGCCGCCAGCGCGGCGAGGGTGGCCGTACGGCTGGGTTCCGCACACAGTCCCGTGCCGGTCATCCAGAAGATGCGGGCGGCGGCGACACCGGCCAGGTCCAGTTCGTCGGCCCGCAGTTCGAGGTCGGGCGCCTTGGGCCGGCGGTAGAAATAGAGCGGGAAGTCGTCCGGCGGGAAGATCTCGCAGAACGTGACCGGGGTGGGGTAGCGCCGCACGGACGTCACCCACCGGTCGTCCACGCCGAAACCGCGCAGCGCCTCGTGGCAGTAGACGCCGAACGGGTCGTCACCCGTACGCGTCACCACCGCGGTGGAGCGGCCGAGCCGCGCGGCGGCGACGGCCACGTTGGTGGCGGACCCGCCGAGGAACTTCCCGAAGCTGTCCACGTGCTGGAGCGGCACGCCGGTCTGGAGGGGGTAGAGGTCGACCCCGATGCGGCCCATGGTGACCACGTCGTGCGGGGTGACCACGTCGTGCGGTGCGGTCATGTATCGCGTCCCCTCTCCTCGGCGGGTGCGTGCCCGGCTCATCGTCCGCCGCCCCGGAGACACCTGTCAACAGTTTGTCCTTACATATTGACCTACCCTCCTGCCCTTCGGTGCGCCCGTCACCAATGTCACGGTTCCACGGGCCAGCTGTCACAGGGCGCCCACAGCGCCCCGCCGAGGATCACTCCGCGTCGTTCACCCCACACAGGCTGACGGCCTGCCCACCAGCCAACCTGGGAGGTGCGAGATGGCCGACCGACGGCTCTGGTCGTACAAGGAGATCGCCGCGCACATCGGCGTGCAGCCCGACACCGTGCGCTCCTACAAGAAACACGGCCTCCTACCGCCGCCCGACCTCGTGGAGGGAGGTAAGCCCTACTGGTGCGCCGACACCATCCGCGACTGGGTCACCCGCAGGCCGGGACACCGCGGAGGCCGCTGAGGCGGACCGCCCGGAGGACCCGCCGAAGGGTTCACCAAAGGACCCGCCACCGTGGGGCGGCACCACTCGTGCCGCCCCACGGGCGCGGCGCCGCAGCCCCCACCGCACCAGCGCGGCGCACCCCGCCAGCGCCCCGGAGGCGCCCACTCCGACCAGCGCCCCGGGCAGCGCCCCCGCGAACGCCCGCCCGCCCCAGTAACCGATTCCCACCGCGTACCCGGCCCACAGCAGCTCCGCAAGCCCCGCACCCAGCAGGAACCGCCGGGCCGGATAGCCGGCGGCACCCGCGGCCAGGCCGCCCAGCAGACGCCCGCTGGGCAGAAAGCGGACGACCAGCACGAAGGGCACGCCGTGCCGCCACACGCGCTCCGCCGTCCAGTCGAACGCGGCCCTGCGGCGCGGACGCGCGCTCAGCAGGGCGTCGAGGCGCCGACCCGCTCTCCGGCCCACCCCGTGGACGACCGCGTCTCCCGCCAGCGCGCTGCCCGCCACGGTCAGCAGCACCAGGGGAAGGGAGAGCCGGCCCTCGGCGGCGAGCGAGCCCGCCGTGGCGATCAGCGCGACGTTGGGAACGAGGGGCGGCAGCGTGGTGAGCGCGAGCAGCACCACCATCCCCCACAGTGCGCTGTCCACACCCCTCACCCGCCCTCCGCCCGTGCGCCCGTCGCACCGGGCGTCTTTCACCTGTCAGAGCAAGCTGACAGGCCCCCGGAGCGGCGGCACAACGCCCCGACGGCCATGCCCGGGGAATCTCAGGGGGCGCCTGGACGCCCCCTCAAGGTGCCCCCTTAGGGGGCGCGGCTCCTGCGGCCGGTGCGGCAGGAACACGGCCGGTGCGCGGCAGGAGCGCGCTTGGCGCATACCCTCTAGGGGTATAAAGTCGGCCTCGCGCCCGCCACCCGGCCCCTCGGGGGCCACCCGTGCGAGCCCCCACTGAGCACTCCGTACGGACACCCCGTACCGCGAGAACGAGGAGTCGGCCATGAGCACCGTCACGACCACGTACAAGGTTTCCGGAATGACCTGCGGCCACTGCGAGGGCGCGGTCTCGGAGGAGATCTCCCGGATCGAGGGCGTCTCGGCGGTGCGGGCCCAGGCCGCCTCGGGACAGGTCGCCGTCACCTCCAGCGGTGAACTGGACGACGCCGCCGTACGCGACGCCGTCGACGAGGCCGGCTACGAACTGGTCGGTCGCGCCTGAGAGCACACCGCTGGACAGCGACCTGAGGACACACCTCTGGACAGCGAAAAGCGCCCCATCGGCCGAGTCCCCCCACGGGCCCGTCGACGGGGCGCTTTCTCTTCCCGGTCATGGATTCCCCCCACGGGATCCTGGCCGGGCGCTCTTCGGGTGACCGTGCGGGCCGGGAGGCCGCTCAAAGCTTCCCGCACACGTTCACCGTTTCTTCACCTCACATCCGTCCCCCAAGACGGACACGAAGTGCGGCGGCGACTCCGCCGGGAGGCCGACGCCACCCGGTTAGACCCCCGAACCCCGCCGATGGTTACCCCCCAATTTCTGTGACCTACGTCTCTTTCGCAACTCTCACAAGCGGAGGGCGGAGATCCGGACACGGAAGGCCCACGCCGCACAACCGGAAGGCCCCGGTCCGCGAGGACCGGGGCCTTCCGAGAGAGCCGAAGAGGGCCGAAGAGGGCTGCCCGGGGGTCGGGGCCGAGGAGGGGAGACGGCCCGCCCCGCCGGGCGACGGCTCGCCTCAGCGGGCCTCGACCGGGACGTACTCGCGCTCGACCACACCGGTGTAGATCTGCCGCGGACGGCCGATCCGGGAGTTCGGCTCCTTGATCATCTCGTGCCACTGGGCGATCCAGCCCGGCAGCCGGCCGAGCGCGAACAGCACGGTGAACATGCTGGTCGGGAAGCCCATGGCCCGGTAGATGAGGCCGGTGTAGAAGTCCACGTTCGGGTAGAGCTTGCGCTCGACGAAGTAGTCGTCGGAGAGCGCGTGCTCCTCCAGGCGCAGGGCGATGTCCAGCAGCTCGTCGCTCTTGCCGAGCGCCGAGAGCACGTCGTGGGCCGCCGCCTTGATGATCTTCGCCCGGGGGTCGAAGTTCTTGTAGACGCGGTGGCCGAAGCCCATGAGCTTGACGCCGTCTTCCTTGTCCTTCACCTTGCGGATGAAGGTGTCGACGTCGCCGCCCGCCGCCTGGATGGACTGGAGCATCTCCAGCACGCTCTGGTTGGCACCGCCGTGCAGCGGGCCCCACAGCGCGTTGATGCCGGCGGAGATCGAGGCGAACATGTTCGCCTGCGAGGAACCGACCAGGCGCACCGTGGAGGTCGAGCAGTTCTGCTCGTGGTCGGCGTGCAGGATCAGCAGCTTGTCGAGGGCGTTGACCACGACCGGGTCGAGGTCGTACTCCTGCGCGGGCACCGAGAAGGTCATCCGCAGGAAGTTCTCGACGTAGCCGAGGTCGTTGCTCGGGTAGACGACCGGGTGCCCGATGGCCTTCTTGTAGGCGTAGGCGGCGATCGTCGGCAGCTTGGCCAGCAGCCTTATGGTCGAGAGGTGCCGCTGCTCCTCGTCGAAGGGGTTGTGGCTGTCCTGGTAGAACGTCGACAGGGCGCTGACGACGGAGGAGAGCATCGCCATCGGGTGGGCGTCGCTCGGGAAGCCGTCGTAGAACCGCTTGACGTCCTCGTGCAGCAGCGTGTGCTGCGTGATCTCGTTCTTGAACCCGCTCAGCTCGTCGACGGTGGGCAGCTCGCCGTTGATCAGCAGATACCCGGTCTCCAGGAAGGTGCCGCGCTCGGCGAGCTGCTCGATCGGGTAGCCGCGGTAGCGCAGGATGCCCTGCTCACCGTCGAGGTAGGTGATGGCCGACTTGTAGGCGGCGGTGTTGCCGTAGCCGGAGTCCAGGGTCACCAGACCGGTCTGGGCACGCAGCTTGCCGATGTCGACGCCACGGTCGCCCACCGTGCTCTCGACGACCGGG
The DNA here is from genome assembly GCF_022699385.1 of Streptomyces tubbatahanensis. NCBI lineage: Bacteria > Bacillati > Actinomycetota > Actinomycetes > Kitasatosporales > Streptomycetaceae > Streptomyces > Streptomyces tubbatahanensis. The sequence continues at coordinate 2,765,605 of NZ_CP093846.1, forward strand.
TAGCTGTACTCGCCGTCTCCGTAGCGGAGTACTACGGATTTCTCGCTGTCGCGGTTCTCGCTCACGTCATCCCTCACCGACGTAGTGCCTCTTCTTCGAGGTGCCCTGGCTTCTTCCACTCTCCCTTATCCAGCGCTGTGCGGTGCACTGGGGGTCAGCCAGAGGGCTCCATGGTGGCACGGAGTGCCGCCCATCTAGCTATCCTGCACCCTTCTGGCCGTCATGGTCACCCCCCGGAACCCTTCCCGCCTCTCGGGGCGGCCTGCGTCCGGCCAACCGGTGATCGAGCGCCGTGCACCGCCGGCCGGCCGAGACGGTGCGCACCGCCTGGCCGAGTGCCCTGCGTGAGCCGACCAGAACCACCAGCCTTCTGGCCCGCGTCACCGCCGTGTACAGCAGGTTCCGCTGGAGCATCATCCAGGCGCCGGTGGTGACCGGGATCACCACGGCCGGGTATTCGCTGCCCTGCGAACGGTGGATGGTGACCGCGTAGGCGTGGGAGAGCTCGTCCAGCTCGTCGAAGTCGTAGCCGATCTCCTCGTCCTCGTCGGTGCGTACCGTCAGCCGCTGCTCGTCGGCGTCGAGCGCGGTCACGACACCGACCGTGCCGTTGAAGACGCCGTTGGCCCCCTTCTCGTAGTTGTTCCTGATCTGGGTGACCTTGTCGCCCACCCGGAAGACGCGGCCGCCGAACCGCTTCTCGGGCAGCCCGGGACGGGCCGGGGTGACCGCCTGCTGGAGCAGCCCGTTGAGAGCGCCCGCACCGGCCGGGCCGCGGTGCATGGGGGCCAGCACCTGCACGTCGCGCGGGTCGAGCCCGAACTTCGCCGGGACGCGGCGCGCCGCCACGTCCACCGTCAGCGCACCGGCCGCCTCGGTGTCCTCCTCCACGAAGAGGAAGAAGTCGCTCATCCCCTCGGTCAGCGGCGGGGCGCCCGCGTTGATGCGGTGCGCGTTGGTCACCACACCGGACTGCTGGGCCTGGCGGAAGATCCGCTTGAGCCGCACGGCCGGCACGGGCCCCCCGTCGGCCAGCAGGTCGCGCAGCACCTCGCCGGCGCCGACCGAGGGCAGCTGGTCCACATCGCCGACCAGCAGCAGGTGTGCGCCCGGCGGCACCGCCTTGATCAGCTTGTTGGCCAGCAGCAGGTCGAGCATCGAGGCCTCGTCCACCACCACCAGGTCGGCCTGGAGGGGGCGCTCCCTGTCGTAGGCCGCGTCGCCGCCCGGCTTCAGCTCCAGCAGCCGGTGCACGGTGGAGGCCTCGGCGCCGGTCAGCTCGGCCAGCCGCTTGGCCGCCCGGCCCGTGGGAGCGGCCAGCACCACGCGGGCCTTCTTCGCGCGGGCCAGCTCCACCACCGAGCGCACCGTGAAGGACTTGCCGCAGCCGGGACCGCCGGTCAGCACCGCCACCTTGCTGGTCAGCGCGAGCCTGACCGCCTCCTGCTGCTCCGGCGCGAGCGCGGCGCCCGTACGGGAGGCGAGCCAGCCCAGCGCCGCCTCCCAGTCCACGTCCTGGAAGGCGGGCAGCAGGTCCTCGGGCGTGTGCAGCAGCCGGTGGAGCTGGGCGGCCAGTGCGCGCTCGGCGCGGTGGAAGGGGACCAGGTAGACGGCGGTCAGATCCCGCTCGGGGTCCTCGGGATCCGGCACCGCCTCGCGGACGACGCCGCCCTCCTCCTCGTCGGCGGCCAGCTCCCCCAGGCAGTCGATGACCAGGCCGGTGTCGACCTGGAGGAGTTTGACCGCCTCGGAGATGAGCCGCTCCTCGGGGAGGAAGCAGTGCCCCTGGTCGGAAGACTGCGAGAGCGCGTGCCGCAGCCCGGCCTTGACGCGCTCCGGGCTCTCGTGCGGGATGCCGACGGACTGGGCGATGCGGTCGGCGGTCAGGAAGCCGATGCCCCACACGTCGGCCGCGAGCCGGTAGGGGTTGCCGCGCACCACGGAGATCGACGCGTCGCCGTATTTCTTGTAGATGCGCACGGCGATGGAGGTGGAGACGCCGACGCCCTGGAGGAAGACCATCACCTCCTTGATGGCCTTCTGCTCCTCCCAGGCGGCGGCGATCAGCGTGGTGCGCTTGGGACCGAGCCCGGGAACGTCGATCAGCTTCTTCGGGTCCTCCTCGATGACCTGGAGGGTGCGCACGCCGAAGTGGCTGACGATCCGGTCGGCGATGCGCGGCCCGACGCCCTTGACGAGCCCCGAGCCCAGGTAGCGGCGGATGCCCTGGACGGTGGCGGGCAGCACCGTGACGTAGTTGTCCACATGGAACTGGCGTCCGTACTGCGGGTGGGAGCCCCAGCGGCCCTCCATGCGCAGCGACTCGCCTGCCTGGGCGCCCAGCAGCGCGCCGACGACCGTCAGCAGGTCACCGGCGCCGCGGCCCGTGTCGACGCGGGCCACCGTGTACCCGTTGTCCTCGTTGGCGTAGGTGATGCGCTCCAGTACCCCTTCGAGCACGGCAGGCTGGTACGTCATGCATCGAAGGTAACCGCGCGAGACGACAGGCCGGCAGCCCTGTGGACAACTCCTCGTAACCTCCCGGAACTGTCCGCGTAAGGGCAGTAGTTGCGGCTGCACGCGCATCATCACGATCTCGCATCGGCACCGCTCTCAACTTGCGTCACCATGCGCACATCACATTCCATGACCGATGTAATCGTTTCCATGCGCGGCGCGGCGGCCCCTCCGAGTGCCCTGCGCGCGGCGGCACTTCAGCCTCTCCCTCCGGTATCTGATCGCTCACTCCCAGCTTGGAACACGGCACCGCAATGGCAGGCATCAAGGACGTGGCGGCACGTGCGGGCGTCTCCGTCGCCACGGTCTCGCGCGTCCTCAACGACCACTCGGGGGTCCGCGAGGAGACCAGGACCCGGGTGCTGGCTGCCGTCTCCGAGCTGAGCTACCGGCCCAACACGCTGGCCCGCTCCCTGCGCACGGACCAGACCCGCACCCTCGGCCTGGTCATCAGCGACGTGCTGAATCCTTTCTTCACCGAGCTGGCCCGCGCCGTCGAGGACGAGGCGCGCGCCCGCGGCTACAGCGTCATCATCGGCAACGCGGACGAGCAGCTCACGCTCCAGGACCACCACGTGCGCACGCTGCTGGACCGCAGGATCGACGGCCTGCTCGTCTCCCCCGCCGACGGCGACTCCCTCGCGCTGCGCGAGGCGGCGCTCGCCGGTATCCCCATGGTCTTCGTCGACCGGTGGATCGCGGGCCTGGACGTACCGCTGGTGCGCGCCGACGGACGCAGCGCCGTGCGCGAACTCGTCGCTCACCTGTACGCACTCGGCCACCGGAAGCTGGCCATCATCACCGGACCCGTCGCCAGCACCACCAGCAACGAGCGGCTGGCCGCCTTCCGCAGCGCGCTGGCCGAGCACGGCCTGCCGCTGCCCGGCCACTACATCGGACAGGGCGACTTCCAGACGGCGAGCGGCCGGCGGGTGACCGAGAGCTTCTTCACGCTCCCCGAACCGCCCGACGCCGTTTTCGCGACGGACAACCTGATGGCACTCGGCGTCATGGAACAGGTGCGCACCCTCGGCCTGCGGGTGCCCCAGGACGTGTCGCTGGCCGCCTTCGACGACATCCCGTGGTTCCTGCACACCGACCCCCCGATCACCGCCATAGCCCAGCCGACCCAGCAGTTGGGCCACCGCGCGGTCGCCGCACTGACCGACCTGGTGGAGCGGCGCTCCCCCTGGGTGCACCCCCCGGCCCGAGGCCGGGGGAGAAGTCCGGGGGAGGGAGCGCGGGTTCCGTCACGCTCTCCGCCCACCTCATAGCGCGCCGCTCCTGCGGCGAAGACGAAAGGATGCGCCGTTGACCACCCCTGACCCGCCCCCGGCACGGGAGTTGCTGCGCACGGAGGGCATCCGCAAGACGTTCCCCGGCGTGGTAGCCCTCGACGGTGTCGACTTCGACCTGCGCGCGGGCGAAGTCCACGTCCTGCTGGGCGAGAACGGCGCCGGCAAGTCCACCCTCATCAAGGTGCTCTCCGGCGCGTACCGCGCGGACGCGGGGCGGGTGCTGCGCGAGGGCAAGGCGGTGCGCATCTCGGACGCGGAGGCCGCGGAGAAGCTGGGCATCGCCACCATCCACCAGGAGTTCAACCTGGTGCCGCAGCTATCCATCGCCGAGAACATCTTCCTGGGCCGCCAGCCGCGCCGCCTGGGCATGGTGGACCGCAAGAAGATGGAGGCCGACGCCAAGGTCCTGCTGGAGCGGGTCGGCGTCACCGAGCCCCCGCGCACCCCGGTCGGCAAGCTGGGCATCGCCGGGCGCCAGATGGTGGAGATCGCCAAGGCGCTCAGCCTGCGCACCCGCGTACTGATCATGGATGAGCCCACCGCCGTGCTCACCTCCGAGGAGGTGGACCGGCTCTTCGCCATCGTGCGCAGGCTCCGCTCCGAGGGCGTGGGCATCGTCTTCATCACCCACCACCTGGAGGAGATCCCGGCCCTCGGCGACCGGGTCACCGTGCTGCGCGACGGCCGCAGCGTCGGACAGGTGCCGGCGACCACGCCGCAGGACGAGCTGGTGCGGCTGATGGTGGGCCGCAGCATCGAGCAGCAGTACCCGCGCGAGACGGTGAAGGCCGAGGACGCCGCGGCGTCGGCGGCACCCCTGCTGCGGGTGTCGGGACTGCGCAGGCAGGGCGTCTTTCAGGACATCAGCTTCGAGGTGCGGGCGGGCGAGGTCGTCGGCATCGCGGGGCTGGTGGGCGCGGGCCGCACCGAGGTCGTCCGCGCGGTCTTCGGCGCCGACGGCTACGACGCGGGACGCGTCGAGGTGGCCGGCAAGCGGCTGCCCGGCGGTGACGTGTGGGCCTCGCACACCGTGGGGCTCGGGCTCGTCCCCGAGGACCGCAAGGGCCAGGGCCTGCTGCCCGACGCCTCGGTCTCGGACAACCTCTCCCTGGTCTCCATGCGCGAGGCGAGCAAGGGCGGCCTGGTGGACCGCGGCGGGCTGCGCAAGGACGCCGCCCGCATCGCCGACCGGCTGGGGGTGCGGATGGCCGGGCTCGACCAGCACGTGCGCACCCTCTCGGGCGGCAACCAGCAGAAGGTCGTGATCGGCAAGTGGCTGCTCGCCAAGAGCCGCGTGCTGATCCTCGACGAACCCACCCGCGGCATCGACGTGGGCGCCAAGGTCGAGATCTACCAGCTCATCAACGAGCTGACGGCCTCGGGGCACGCGGTGCTGATGATCTCCAGCGACCTCCCCGAGGTGCTGGGCATGAGCGACCGGGTCCTGGTGATGTCCCAGGGCCGGATCGCCGGTGAACTGACCGCGCGGGAAGCGACCCAGGACGCCGTCATGGCGCTGGCCGTCGGCACCTCCGCGCCAGGTAGTACGAGCGAGATGGAGGACTCTCCCCGTGGCCACTGACACGCAGCAGCCGGGTCACCGCCTGGACAAGCGCCCCGGCGGCAGCGGGCCGCCGCAGGCGATACGCCGCTTCCTGCTGGACAACGGGGCGCTCAGCGCCCTCGTCGTCCTGGTCGCGGTCCTGGCACTGGTGAACGGCAACTTCCTCACCACGACGAACCTGCTCAACGTCGGCGAGCAGGCCGCGGTGACCGCGATCCTCGCCTTCGGCGTGACCTTCGCCATCGTCGCCGGGGGCATCGACCTGTCGGTCGGCTCGGTGGCCGCCTTCTCGGGCATCATGCTCGGCTGGTTCACCACGACCCAGGGCATGCCGGCGTTCCTCGGCGTCATCCTGGCCATCCTCACCGGCACGGCCTGCGGCCTGCTCAACGGCGTACTGATCGCCTACGGCAAGCTGCCTCCGTTCATCGCGACCCTGGCGATGCTCTCGGCCGCGCGCGGCCTGCTGCTGGTCGTCTCGCAGGGCAACCCGATCCTGATGCCCGACTCGCTCTCCTGGATGGGCGAGAACATCGGCGGCTGGCTGCCGACACAGGTCATCGTGATGATCGTGATGGGCCTGATCGCCGCCCTGATCCTCAACCGCACCTACAACGGGCGCGCGATGTACGCGATCGGCGGCAACGAGGAGGCCGCGCACCTGTCCGGTATCCGGGTCCGCCGGCAGAAGCTGGTGATCTACACCCTGGTGGGCGCCTTCGCCGCCGTGGCCGGAATCGTCCTGACCTCGCGGCTGGCCTCGGCCCAGCCGACGGGCGCCGAAGGTTTCGAATTGGACGCGATCGCGGCCGTGGTGATCGGAGGTGCGAGCCTCGCCGGAGGCGTCGGCAAGGCTTCCGGAACGCTCATCGGCGCCCTTATCCTCGCAGTTCTGCGCAATGGTCTGAACCTGTTGGACGTTTCCGCTTTCTGGCAGCAGGTCGTCATCGGGGTCGTCATCGCGCTCGCCGTGCTACTCGATACACTGCGTCGTCGCACGTGATCTTTGTGCGACGGGGGGGTTCGCGTAGTTCGTCCATCTGCCGACTGCAAGGAATGCAGCAATGAGCAAGAGAAAGAACACGTCTGTCGTCGTCGTCGCCGCGGCAGTCGCACTGACCGCCTCGGCCTGTGGTTCCGGGGACGACACCAAGGGCGGCAAGGAAAAGCCCAAGATCGGCTTCGCCATATCCGCGCTCAACCAGCCCTTCATGGTCCAGATGAAGGAAGGCGCCGAGAAGGAAGCCAAGGCACAGGGCGCGGACCTGACCGTCCAGGACGCCGCCAACAAGGCGTCCCAGCAGGCCAACCAGATGCAGACCTTCACCTCGCAGCAGGTGGACTCGATCATCATCAACCCGGTCGACTCCGACGCGGCCGCTCCCTCCGTCAAGGGCGCCAACAACGCGGACATCCCCGTCATCGCCGCGGACCGCAGCGTCAACAAGGCCGAGATCGAGACCACCGTCGCCTCCGACAACGTCGCGGGCGGCGAGGCGGCGGCCAAGCAGATCAACGAGCTGCTCGACGGCAAGGGCGAGATCCTCGTCCTCCAGGGCCAGACGGGCACCTCCGCCTCCCGTGAGCGCGGCAAGGGCTTCAAGGACGGCCTCAAGAAGTACCCGGGCATCAAGGTCGTCACCAAGCAGCCCGCGGACTTCGACCGGGCCAAGGGCCTGGACGTGACCTCCAACGCCATGCAGTCCCACCCGGAGATCGACGCGGTCTTCGCGGAGAACGACGAGATGGCGCTGGGCGCGGTCAAGGCGCTGGGCTCCAAGGCGGGCAAGAGCGTCAAGATCGTCGGCTTCGACGGCACCCCGGACGCGATGAAGGCCGTCAAGGCCGGCACCATCAACGCGACCGTGGCGCAGCAGCCGGCCGAGCTGGGCAAGATGGCCGTCCGCAACGCGATGCGCACCATCGACGACGGCAAGGTCCAAGAGCAGATCAAGGTTCCGGTGAAGGTCGTCACCAAGAAGAACGTCGCCCGGTTCTCCTGACCTTCGGGCGGGCCAGTGGCTGTGGCCCGGCACGGGAGAGGCGAAACGGCCCGTCGCGGAGGAAGTGCCGCGCGGGATGTGCCCGCCGCGGGCGAGTGCCCCGGCGGGATGTGAAGGAGCACACCGGATGCACGAGTACGACCTGCTGGTCGTAGGGTCCGCCAACGCCGACCTGGTCATCGGTCTGGACCGAAGGCCAGGGCCCGGCGAGACGGTGCTCGGGTCGGATCTGAGGGTCCACCCGGGCGGCAAGGGCGCGAACCAGGCGGCTGCCGCCGCCCGGCTCGGCGCCCGCACCACGCTGCTGGCGCGCGTCGGCGACGACGCCTACGGCCGGATGCTGGCCGAGGCGCAGCGTCACGCGGGTGCGGCGTTGGCGGGACTCCTCGTGGGCCCGACGGACACGCCGGGCACGGTGGGCAAGGACGGCATCAGGACTCCCGGCGCCACGGGCGCGCCCGAGGCCGTCGAGGGCAAGGACGCACCCACCGGCGTCGCCCTCATCACCGTCGACGCGGCGGGGGACAACAGCATCGTCGTCTCCCCCGGCGCCAACGCCCGCCTCACGCCCGACGACGTGGCGGCGGCGCGGGCACTCTTCCAGGCCGCGGCCGTGGTCTCCCTGCAATTGGAGATCCCCCTGGAGACGGTCGCCGCGGCGGCGCGGGCCGCGGACGAGCACGGGGCGCGCCTCGTGCTCAACCCCTCCCCGCCCGCACGGCTGCCCGAGGACGTGCTGGCGCTGTGCGACCCGCTGGTCGTCAACGAGCACGAGGCACGCCTGCTGCTGGAAGCCCAGTCCCTCGGCGACGAGCCCGAGGAGTGGGCCACCGCGCTGCTGGGCCTCGGCCCGCGCAGCGTCGTGGTCACGCTCGGCGCCGAAGGCGCCCTGGTCGCGGGCCCCGGCGTGGGCGCCGAGGTGACGGACGGGGTCGGCATGGTGCGGGTGCCCAGCCCGCGCGTGCGGGCCGTGGACACCACGGGCGCCGGAGACGCCTTCACCGGCGCGCTCGGCTGGCGGCTGGGCCGCGGCACGGACCTGGAGGAGGCCGTGCGGTACGCGGTGCGTGTCGGCTCCTTCGCGGTCACCCGGGCCGGGGCGCAGGAGTCCTACCCGACCGCGGCCGACGTCGCCAAGGACACCGGGGACGCGCCGGACCACGGCGCCGAGGCGAGCACCCGGTGAAGAAGTCCGGCATACTCAACCGCCACCTGAGCGGGGCACTGGCCGCGCTGGGCCACACGGACCTCGTCGTGGTGTGCGACGTGGGGCTGCCGATCCCCGAGGGGCCCACGGTCGTCGACCTGTCCTTCCGGGCGGGCGTGCCGTCCTTCGCCGAGGTGCTCACCGGGCTCCTGGCGGAGCTGGAGACCGAGGGCGCGACCGCCGCGAGCGAAGTGCACGAGGCCAACCCGGAGTGCGGCGCGCTGCTGGCCTCCCGCTTCCCCGGGCTGCGGCTGGTGCCGCACGAGGAGCTGAAAGCCCTCACCCACCGGTCCCGCCTGGTGGTCCGCACGGGTGAGGCACGGCCGTACGCGAACGTGGTCCTGCGCTGCGGAGTGCCGTTCTGAGGCGTTCCGACGCGTGCGCGGCGTGACTTTCTCCCACGCGTCTGGTCGGGTGGCCGCATGCGACTCGCCTTCTCCACTCTCGGTGTGCCCGGCGCCCCCCTCGACGACGTCCTGCGGATGGCGACACGGACAGGCTTCCACGGCGTGGAGCTGCGGGCCCACCCGGAGGAGCCCGTGCACCCGGGACTCGGCCGGCGCGAGAGGGCCGAGGTGGCCGAGCGGTTCGCGGACGCGGGCATCGAACTGCTGTGCGTCGCGGGGTACCCGAGGATGGCCGCGAGTGGGGATGACGCGCCCGTACTGGCCGAGGTGCGCGCCCTGTTGGAGCTGGCGCACGACCTGGGCGCGCCCTACGCCCGTGTCTTCCCCGGCGGCGACACCGGCCCGGAGGAGGCCGACGTGATCGCCGTACGCCGGCTCACCCAGGCGGCCGGAACCGCCGAAGAGCTGGGCGTACGCGTCCTGCTGGAGACCCACGACTCGCACCGCACCGGCGCCGACGCGGCCCGCGTCCTGGGCGCGGTCGACCGCCCTGGCGTGGGCGCCCTGTGGGACGTGCTGCACACCTGGCGCGGCGGCGAGGAACCGCAGCGCTCCTGCGAACTGCTCGCCCCGCACCTCGGCTACGTGCAGGTCAAGGACGTCCCCTCGCGCCAGGACACCACGCCGCTGCCGCCCGGCGAGGGCGTACTGCCGCTCGCCGAGGTGGCCGAGGTGGTCACCAGGTCGGCGGACGCGCGCACGCCGGCCTACGGGCAGTGGACGGGCGTCGAGTGGCTGTGCTGGGAGTACGAGAAGCGCTGGTACCCCGAGGTGCGCGAGATGGGCGCGCTGCTGCCCGGCGTGCGCGCCCACCTGCTGGAACTGCTCGCCGACGCGGCCTGAAGGCGGCCGCGCCGGCGGGGCAGAGCCAGGTCGGGGGTCACGGACGGAGCGTCCGTGCCTCCTTCCGCGGCGTGTCCAGCTTCTTGTCGTACGCCGTCAGGCGCTGCGGCTTCTTGCCCTTGTCGACGTCGAGGCCGGCGAACTCCAGCACCATGCGGGTGGCGGTCGCCCGGTCGTCCTCGTCGAGCGTGGCGATCTTCGCCCCGTGGTTCTGGCCCGGTGCCCAGAAGACGGCCGTGTCCTCGGTGTGCTTGCCGGGACGGAACGGCTCGGCACCCCACGGGTCGTTCTCGCCGTAGATGTAGAGCATCTGCGAGGAGCTGTGGCGCACCCAGCGGTCGATGTCGCGCATCGCCTTGTCGTGCTTGTTGAAGCGCATCGGGATGTCACGCGGCACGTAGACGCGCGGCGTGTTCAGGCCCGGGTACTTGCGCACGTCGTCGAGGAGCGGCTCCTCGTAGTCGGGCGAGCCCATCTGGGTGCCCGCCTGGTAGTAGTACGGGGTGTAGGGCAGCATGCCCTGGTCGGTCCCGGCGTCCCAGCCGCCGATCTCGTCGGCCCACTTGTAGAGCGTGTCCGTGGAGGCGTCCGGGGAGGGCACCTGGTCGCAGTCGTCGACCAGGTGGTACTGCCAGTAGCCCCACACCAGGTCCTGCGCGATCAGCTCGAACGCCTTGTCGGCGTTGCCGGCCATCGTGAAGGTGTAGTCGTTCTCCTTCGCCCACTTCTTCAGGCGGGGAACCATCTCGCCGCGGCGCTCGAAGATCTCGTGCTGCACGCTGTTGAGCCGGTCCCGGCACTCCTTGGTGCCGACGTTCTCGAAGAACCTGTAGTACGCGGAGTCCTCGTCGTTGCGCACGTCGTTCGGGGCGACGTAGGGGACGGTGCCGTCCATGTCGCGGGGGTAGAAGCGGCGGTAGTACGTCGCCGTCATGCCGCCCTTGCTGCCGCCGGTCGCGATCCAGTTCTTGCTGTAGATCTTCTTCAGCGCCTTGTAGATGCGGTGCTGGTCGCTGGCCGCCTGCCAGATGGTCAGCTTCGACCAGTCGGCGGGCTTGGGCCGGGACGGGGTGAAGAAGCGGTACTCCATGGAGACCTGGTTGCCGTCCGTCAGCTGCGTGGGCTCACTGCGGCTGGGCGTGGTGCTGAGGTTGTAGCCGCCCGTGTAGAAGACGGTGGGCCGGCTGGTGTCCTTGTGGAGGATCGAGATGCGCTGCTTGAAAGTGCCCTTCTTGGGGTGCCGATGGTCGATCGGCTGCTCGTAGTTGAGCACGAAGTAGCGGTACCCGTCGACGGGCTTCTCCTCGATGAGGCTCATCCCGGGCACCGCGAGGATGCGGTCCTTGATGTCGGTGCTCTTGCCGCCCTGGACCGCCGTGGCGGCACCCGCCGACGCGCTGCCGATCCCGACAGTGCCTATGAGCACCACCAAAGACAGCAACCATCTGAGCGTTTTACGCATTCACCCTCCCCATACAACGCCAAAAGTCGACGTGAACCTATCGGCGTGCGTACGGCTCCCGCCAGACCCCGGAGCCCTCCACCTGTACGCATGTGGGGCGGCGCACACCGCTGAGCGGTACCGGACACCGCTGTCACCGCGCCGGTTTACGCTGCGGAGCATGAGTGATTCCGCCACCCCGCCCGCTGTGCTGGCCACGGGTCCCCGCGGGATGCGCCTGCTGGCCTTCCTGCGCGAGCCGGAGGACGCTCGCTTCCCCGACGCCCCCGTCGGCTACGCCCTGGCGGCCGTCCGGCACGCGGGCAGACTGCTGATGGTGCACGTCCGCAGCCGCCGGTGCTGGGAGCTGCCCGGCGGAGGCATCGAGGAGGGCGAGAGCCCGCGCGAGGCCGCAGCGCGCGAACTGCGGGAGGAGAGCGGCCAACTGGTGGACGCGGCGGCGCTGCGCTTCGTCGGCTTCTCCCGGACCGCGCTCGGGCCCGAGCAGCGGGTGCTGTACGGCGCCCTGTTCAGCGGCGAGCTGAGCGAGGTGCTCCCCTTCGCGCCGAACGAGGAGATCTCCGCCATCCACTGGCGCTCCGGCACCGAGCCCCTTCCCTACGGCGAGGTGCAGACGGTGGACGAGTACATGGTCGCGCTCTGCGGGGACGCCTCCGGCCTGGAGACGGAGGAGAGCTGAGCCCTACGCTCCGCTCATGCCTGCACCCCGTGGATTCGCCTACGAGCAGCGCGGGGCGGACGTGGTGATCACCCACCACGGCCGCCCCGTCACCACCCTGCGCGGCGCCCGCGCCGAGCGCTTCCTCGCGGAGGTGCGCGCGGGGGACGAGCAGTTGGTCATGGCCCGCTGGACGGGCAACTACAAGCGCGGCAACGAGCGCGCCGCGCGGGCGCATCCGCGCAACCGCCGCACCTGAGTGCGGCGGCCCGCGCGTACCTCAGCGGCGTGCTCCGGCACGGGGTTCCACTGACTGCGGTATGCGGTCCGCGGGCGGGTGGGGGTGCGCCGCGCCGTTCCCCGCGCCCCTTCGGGGTGCCCTAGACCATCGCGTGTTCCTCGTCGCCGCCCGTAGCCGTGGCGGGCTCTCCCGCGAAGGTGCGCCACAGCTGCGCGTACCGGCCCCGCGCGGCCAGCAGTTCCCGGTGCGTGCCGTCCTCCACGACCCGGCCGTGGTCGAGGACGACGACCCGGTCGGCCCGCGCCGCCGTGGTCAGCCGGTGGGCGACCACCAGGGTGGTGCGGGACCCCGCCAGCCGGTCGGTCGCCTGGTTGACCAGTGACTCGGTCGCCAGGTCGAGCGCCGCGGTGGCCTCGTCCAGCAGCAGGATGCTCGGGCCCACCAGCTCGGCCCGCGCCAGGGCGAGCAGCTGCCGCTGCCCCGCGGACAGGTTGCGGCCGCGCTCGTCCACCTCGTGCAGGTAGCCCCCGGACAGCGAGGCGATCATCTCGTGCGCCCCGACGGCCCGCGCCGCGGCCTCGACCTCGGCGTCGGTGGCCTCCATCCGCCCGTAGGCGATGGCGTCGCGCACGGTGCCGGGGAAGAGGTAGGGCTCCTGCGGTACGACCCCGATCCGGTGCCGGTAGGCGGTCAGCTCGACCTCGCGCAGGTCGTGGCCGTCGACCAGGACGGCGCCCTCGCTCGGGTCGTAGAACCTGGCGACGAGCTTGACCAGAGTCGACTTGCCCGCTCCCGTCTCCCCCACGAAAGCGACGGTCTGGCCGGCGGGGATGGTCAGTTGGACGTCGGCGAGCGCCTGCTCCTGTTTCCGCTCCCCCGCCGGATCGGCCGTGGCGTACCGGAAGTGGACGTCGCGGAACTCGATCTCGCCGCGCAGCGCTCCCGGCTCGGTGGCGGCGGCGGGCACGGGTGTGGTGCTCTCCTCGCGCAGCAGCTCCTGGATGCGACGGAGCGAGACGGCCGCCTGCTGGTATCCGTCGAAGACCTGCGAGAGCTGCTGGACGGGGGCGAAGAACAGCTCGATGTAGAGCAGGTACGCCACCAGCGCGCCCGCCGTCAGGGTGCCGTTGTCGACCCTCGTCGCGCCGACGACGAGCACGGAGGCAGTCGCCAGGGAGGCCAGCAGCTGCACGAAGGGGAAGTAGACGGAGATCAGCCACTGGCCGCGCACCCGGGCCTGCCGGTAGCCGTCGCTGCGCCGCTCGAACTGGTCGGCGCCGCGCTCCTCACCGCGGAAGGCCTGCACCATCCGCAGCCCGGCCACGGACTCCTGGAGGTCGGCGTTGACCACGCTGACGCGCTCGCGCGCCAGCTCGTACGCCTTGACGCTCTGGCGCCGGAAGAAGACCGTGCCGACGACCAGCAGCGGCAGCGTCGCGAAGACCACGAGGGCGAGCTGGAGGTCGAGCAGCAGCAGCGCGACCATGATGCCCAGGAACGTGAACAGTGAGACGACGGCGGTGACGAGCCCCGTCTGCAAGAACGTCGAGAGGGCGTCCACGTCGGTCGTCATCCGCGTCATCACGGCGCCGGCCAGGTGGCGTTCGTAGTAGTCCAGGCCGAGCCGCTGCAACTGAGCGAAAATCTTCACCCGCAGGGCGTACAAGACGCGCTCCCCGGTGCGCCCGGTCAGCAGCAGCGAGCCGACCTGCGCGCCCCACTGTGCGACGACCACCGCGAGCGCCAGCCCCGAGGCGAACCAGACGGCGCCCAGCGCGCCCTGCTCCACGCCGTCGTCGATGCCGTGCCGGATCAGCACGGGCAGCAGCAGCCCGAACCCGGCGTCCAGCGCCGCGAAGACCAGCGCCACCAGCAGGGCGACGCCGAAACCGCGCAGCAGCCTGCGCAGCCCGTAGCTCTCCTCCGCGCGCTCGGCCCGCTCCTCGTCGATGTCGGGGGTGTCGTCGGCGGGCGGCAACGCGGCCACCCTGGCGAGCAGTTCGGGGCTGCCGGGCAGGCCCGCCAGCTCGGAGGCGAAGGTCCCGGGCCGTCCCGCCTGCGCCGCGGTGACGCCCGAGCCGCCCGTGGCGGCGCCGGGCGCCGCGGCGTCGTCCTCGCGCACCCACAGCTGGGGGGTGATCCCCTGGTCCGTGCGGTCGGCGCGCTCCTCCTGGGACGCGGCCAGGCCTGCCGGGTCGCGGCGTACGTCACCCAGCTCGTCCGGGTCGGTCAGCAGCCTGCGGTAGAGGGCGCAGCGGCGCGTCAGCTCCTCGTGGGTGCCGATGTCGGCCAGCCGGCCGCCGTCGAGGACGGCGATCCGGTCGGCCAGCGCGAGGGTGGACTGGCGGTGCGCGATCAGCAGCGTGGTGCGGCCCGCCATCACGCCGCGCAGCGCCTCGTGGATCTCGTGCTCGACACGCGCGTCGACGGCCGAGGTCGCGTCGTCCAGCAGGAGCAGCCGCGGGTCGGTGATCAGGGCGCGGGCCAGGGCGATGCGCTGGCGCTGGCCGCCGGAGAGGGTCAGGCCCTGCTCGCCGACGGCGGTCTCGTAGCCGTCGGGCAGCTCGTTGATGAAGCGGTCGGCCTGCGCTGCGCGGGCGGCGGCGCGGATCTGCTCGTCGGTGGCGTCCGGTGCGCCGTAGGCGATGTTCTCGCGCAGGGAGGAGGAGAACAGGAAGGGGTTCTCGGGCACGAGTCCGATCGCGGAGCGCAGCGAGTCGAGCGTCAGCTCGCGCACGTCCTGGCCGCCGACGCGCACCGCCCCGCCGGTGACGTCGTAGTAGCGCGGCAGCAGCATCGAGACGGTGGACTTGCCGCTGCCGCTCGCCCCCACCAGGGCGACCGTCTCGCCGGGTTCGACGCGCAGGCTGAATCCGTCCAGCACCGGGTCGCCCGCCGTGTAGCCGAAGGTGACGTCCGCGAACTCGATCGAGGCGTCGGTGGTCTCGGGCAGCTCGCGCGCGTACGGGCTCTCGGCCATCTGCGGCTCGGTGTCGATCAGGTCGTACACCCGCTCGACACCGGCGCGGGCCTGCTGCCCGACGGTGAGCATCATCGCGAGCATCCGCACCGGGCCCACCAGCTGCGCGAGGTAGGTGGAGAAGGCCACGAACGTGCCCAGGGTGATCTGGCCGCGGGTGGCCATCCAGCCGCCGAGCGCCAGCATGGCGACCTGCCCGAGCGAGGGCACCGCCTGGAGAACGGGGGTGTAGCGGGCGTTCAGGCGTACGGTGCGCAGCCGCCCGGCGAAGAGCCTGCGGCCGATCGCCCGCAGCTTGCCGGTCTCCTGCGCCTCCTGCCCGAAGCCCTTGACGACGCGGACGCCGGTGACCGCGCCGTCCACCACCGAGGCGACCGCGCCGGCCTGCTGCTGCGCGTACCAGGTGGCCGGGAAGAGGCGCTTGCGGCTGAGGTCGGCCACCCACCACAGCAGCGGGAAGACGGCCACCGACACCAGGGTGAGCAGCGGCGAGAGGACGAGCATCACGCCGAGCGCCACGAGGAACAGCAGCACGTTGCCGATCATCATGGGCAGCATGAACAGCAGGCTCTGTACCAGTTGCAGGTCGCTGGTGCCGCGCCCGACGACCTGTCCCGTGGACAGCTCGTCCTGGCTGCGGCCGTCGAGCCGGACGATCGAGCGGTACATCTCGGTGCGCAGGTCGTGCTGCACGTCCAGCGCGAGCCGCCCGCCGTAGTAGCGGCGGGCGTAGGTGAGGACGTAGATGACGGCGGCCGCGGCCACCAGCAGCCCGATCCACGTCCACAGGCTGCCCTCGCCGCCGACCACCACGTCGTCGATGACGACCTTGGTCAGAAGCGGGACGAGCGCCATGACGCCCATACCGCCCAGCGAGGCGCCCAGCGCCAGCACCACGGCGCGCTTGTAGCGCCAGCAGTACCGGGCCAGCCGTCGGGCCCATCCCGGTTTCTCCGGGCCCTCGGGGGCGATACCCCCACTGTCCACGGCCACGATGCTCCCCGTCCCTTCGACGCTGCCTCCTCCTGCGGAAGGCCCAACATCACAGGATCAGGTTTTCATTCCGGACGGATCGGCGCTCGGTTCGGCTGGACGGAGCGGGCGGACAGAGCCGCCGAGGGCCGTCGGGGGGGGAGCGCGTCGAGCGTGTGAGGAGAGTGACCGGTGGCGGCACGGCGAGCCGCTGGCTCTTCCTGTGCCGCCCCGGTCACCGGCGGCGCGTCCCTGGAGGCGCTCAGGCCGGCACCCCCCACGAGGCCGGCTCTGCTCAGCGCTCCGCACCGCCTTCCCGCGCGGGATCGCTCCTGCAGTCTGTCGAGAACTTCCACGGAATGCACATCGACCGATCAAATTCGGTAACGTCCCGTATTAAACCAGTGGCGCAGTGTGACGGAGCAGAGTGTCCGGCTGTCCCCCGTCAAGTCCGCGTCGACCTGCGTCGTTGATCCGCCCATCGGTACGGACGTGAGCAAACGCGCACGGGCGAGCCCGAACGGCCGACCGCGCCCGCTCGGCAACACGGCCGGAACCCGCTGCCGCGCGCCGCTCACCCGCCGGACGCGGCCCCGCGCGCGGCCGCGATCTGCCGTGTCATCAGCGTCGTCAGTTCGTACGCCGTGTGCGAGGCCGCGACGGAGGTGATCTCCGCGTGGTCGTACGCCGGGGCGACCTCCACCAGGTCAGCCGAGATCAGGTGGCAGTCCGACAGCCCGCGCACGATCTCCAGCAACTCCCTCGACGTCAGCCCGCCCGCCTCCGGCGTCCCCGTGCCGGGCGCGTGCGCCGGGTCGAGCACGTCGATGTCGACCGACACGTACAGCGGACGCGAGCCGATCCGCTGCCGCAGCTGGTCGACGACCTCGTCCACTCCGCGGCGCATCACGTCCGCCGAGGTGACGATGCCGAAGCCCATCTTGGCGTCGTCGTCCAGATCCCGCTTCCCGTACAGCGGCCCGCGCGTGCCCACGTGAGAGAGCGCCGAGGTGTCGAGAACACCCTCCTCGACGGCCCGCCTGAACGGTGTGCCGTGCGTGTAGGGAGCGCCGAAATAGGTGTCCCAGGTGTCCAGGTGTGCGTCGAAGTGCAGCAGGGCGACAGGGCCGTGCTTGCGGGCCATCGCGCGCAGCAGGGGCAGCGCGATGGTGTGGTCGCCGCCCAGCGTCATCAGCCGCGAGCCCGCGTCCAGGAGCTCCCCGGCCGCGTGCTCGACCGTCTCGAGGGCCTCGCCGATGTCGAAGGGGTTGACGGCGATGTCGCCCGCGTCCGCCACCTGCGCCAGCGCGAAGGGTGAGGCGTCCTGCGCCGGGTTGTAGGGGCGCAGCAGCCGGGACGCCTCGCGGATGGCGTTGCCGCCGAACCTGGCACCCGGACGGTAGGACACTCCGGTGTCGAAGGGGATGCCCACTACGGCGACGTCCGCACGGTCGTCCGTCTGGTCGATCCGGGGCAGCCTCGCGAAGGTCGCGGGACCGGCGTAACGGGGGACCTTGGAGGAGTCGACGGGACCGCGCGGCGGGCGCGCGTCGTGCGAGGCGAGGGGGGAGGAGTTGTCGCTGCTGGTCATGCTGGAGAGCGTAGGCCGGACAGGTGGTCGAACCGTTAGACGGTACTGAGCGCCGTACGTCTCCTTTTGGACACTCCGTCCATCGAGCGCCCGTACGAGACACAATGGCCCCATGCCACAGCCTCTCTTGCCCGTGTCGCTCCCCCTGCCTCTCCCGGAAGCGCCCACCCGCCACGAGCTGCTCAGCCATCTGGTGCGCACCCGGATCGCGGGGGATGTCGCCACTCCGCGGGAGAACAACCTCGACCACTACCGCAAGCTCGCCAACGGCGACCGGCACTACTGGCTCGGTCTGGAACTGGGCGAGCGCTGGGCCGACGAGCAGGACGTCCTCGCGGTCATGGCGGAGCGCTGCGGCGTCAGCGACGACCCGGACTACCGCACGGGCCAGGACACCATCGACCCCGAGCTGACCGTCGCCGCGCTCGACCGGGCCGCCGCCGAACTGCGCAAGGCCGCCGAGGGGCGCGCCCGTGTCCTGTTCGCCACCGGACACCCCGGAGCGCTGCTCGACATGCACGGGACGCTGGCCACCGCGCTGCGCGCCGCCGGCTGCGACATCGTGCGCTCCCCGCTGCGGGTCTTCGCGGACGAGGGCGTCATCGTGCAGTTCCAGGGCGTCGCCGTCTACGAGCGGGGCGCCTCGCTGTGGCACACCCACTCCCCCGAGCCGATGGCCGGCGTCCTGTACGGCCTGGAGCAGGCCGGGGAGCGGCTGCCCGACCTGGTGGTGGCGGACCACGGCTGGGCGGGCCGTGCGGCCCAGCACGGCCTGACCACCGTCGGCTTCGCCGACTGCAACGACCCCGCGCTCTTCCTCGGTGAGGCGGAGGGCACGCTGGAGGTCACCGTGCCCCTGGACGATCACGTCGTCGACCCGCGCTTCTACGAGCCGATGACGGCCTACGTACTCGCGGCGGCCGGACTGGCCGGCTGAGCGCCCGAACGCCCCGCGGCGTTGCCACTGTTCGAGCGCGGAACGCTTTCCGAAGTGTTGCCGCCCTCCGAGCGCGGAACGTCCCCCGAAACGTTGCCACCCTCCGAGCGCGGAACCCGCACGACGCCCTCCTGGATGACCGAGACGACCAGCCGGCCGTCCCGGGTGAAGATCCGGCCCTTCGCCAGTCCCCTGCCGCCCTGCGCGGTCGGCGATTCCTGGTCGTAGAGCAGCCACTCGTCCGCACGGAACGGACGGTGGAACCACATGGCGTGATCCAGGCTGGCCCCCACCACGTCACCGACCGCCCAGCCGCCCCTGCCGTGCGCCAGCAGCACCGAGTCCAGCAGCGTCATGTCCGAGACGTACGTGGCCAGACAGATGTGCAGCATCGGATCGTCCGAGGTGCCGTCCAGCTTGCCGTTGGTGCGGAACCACACCTGCGAGCGCGGCTCTGACGGCTTGCCGACGCTGGCGAACGGCGGCGCCTCCACGTAGCGCAGGTCGACCGCGGCCCGCGCCCGCAACAGCCGCTCGGGCACCTGGGGATCGGTGAACAGGTCGTGGTAGCGCGGCAGCATGTCCTCAGCCGTCGGCAGAGTCTCCGGGTCGGGCGCCGACGGCATCGCCTCCTGGTGCTCCATCCCCTCCTCGTACGTCTGGAACGAGGCGGACAGGTGGAAGATCGGCTGCCCGTGCTGGACGCCCACCACCCGGCGGGTGGTGAAGGAACGCCCGTCGCGTATCCGGTCCACCGTGTAGACGATGGGTGCACCGGGGTCGCCGGCGCGCAGGAAGTACGCGTGCAGGGAGTGCGGCAGCCGCCCCTCGGGAACGGTGCGGCACGCGGCGACGAGCGCCTGCGCAGCGACCTGGCCGCCGAAGACCCTCGGGACCACGGAGGCACGGCTGCTGCCGCGGAAGATGTCCTGCTCGACCCGCTCCAGATCGAGCAGGTCGAGCAGGGACGTCAGTTCTTGGCTCATGCGCCCGATTCTGCCGAGGAGCTGTCCTGGGGTGTTACGTCGCAGATCACAGACCCGCGGCACTCAGTCACGTGGTCAGGAGTCACGTGCCCGGGAGTCACAGCCCCATGGACTTCGCGACGATGGAGCGCATGACCTCGCTGGTGCCGCCGTAGATCCGGGAGACCCGGGTGTCGGCGTACAGGCTGGCGATCGGGTACTCCAGCATGTAGCCGTACCCGCCGTGCAGCTGGAGGCACTTGTCGATCACCCGGGCCGCCAGCTCGGTGGTGAACAGCTTGGCGGAGGCGGCGTCGGCGGGCGTCAGCTCCCCCGCGTCCAGCGCTTCGAGAGCACGGTCGCAGACGGCCTGCATCGCGTCCACGTCGGCCTTGCAGTCGGCGAGGACGAACTTGGTGTTCTGGAAGGAGGCGACCTCCTTGCCGAAGACCGTCCGCTCCTTCACGTACTCCTGCGCGAACCGCACGGCCGCCGCCGACTGCGCGTAGGCGCCCAGCGCGATCCCCAGCCGCTCCTGCGGAAGGTTCTGGCCCAGGTAGCCGAACGCCTTGCCCTCTTCGCCGAGCAGGTCCTCGACCGGGACCTTGACGTCGGTGAAGGACAGCTCCGCCGTATCCGAGGCGCGCAGCCCCAGCTTGTCCAGCTTGCGGCCCACCGCGTAGCCCTCGCTCCCGGCGTCCACCACCAGGATGGAGATGCCGCCCCGCCGGTCCTCGGGCGACGGAGGAGCGGTACGGGCGCACACCAGGACGCGGTCGGCCTGGACCCCGCCGGTGATGAAGGTCTTCGCTCCGTTGAGGACGTAGTGGGTGCCGTCCTCCGACAGCTTGGCCGTCGTCTTCATCCCGGCCAGGTCGGACCCGGTGCCCGGCTCCGTCATGGCGATGGCCGTCATCATCTCGCCGGAGACGAAGGCGGGCAGCCAGCGCTTCTTCTGCTCCTCGTTGCCGTACTTGAGGATGTACGGGAGGCAGAGCGCCGTGTGCACGCTCGAACCGCCGAAGCTGACGCCGGCGCGGGCGCACTCCTCGGTGATGACGGCGTTGTACTTGAAGCTGCTCTCGCCCGCCCCGCCGTACTCCTCGGGCACCTCGATCCCGAAGACGCCCAGCTCGCCGAGTTTCTTGTAGAAGTCCTTGGGGACGTAGCCCTGCTCGGCCCACTGCGCGTAGTGGGGCACGACCTGGTCCGCGATGAAGTCACGGATCGTCCGGCGGAACGCCTCGTGGTCCTCGTTGAACACCGTGCGGCGCACAGCACGCCTCCTCGTCGCCTCGGCCATGGCTAAGCGCTTGCTCAGCTTGTAGGGCCAAAGCTACCGACCGGTCACGTCCACTGTCCAGAGCCACTCGCGCCCCGAAGGGGCGCGGGGAACGGCGCGACAAACCACACCCCACCCGCAGCCCGCACACGACAGCCAGGGGCACCCCCTCCCCAAAGCGACACCCGCAGGACGCGGTCCGCGAGCCCGCGAAGACAGGGCAAGCCCTCCATGCGCTGGAGACGCGCCCCGAAGGGGCGCGGGGAACGGCGCGACAAGCCACACCCCACCCGCAGCCCGCACGCGGCGGACAGGGGCACCCCCTCCCGGAAGCGACGCCCGCAGGGCAAGCCCTCAGTCCGCGAGCCCGCGAAGACAGGGCAAACCCTCAGTCCGCGAGCCCGCGGAGACAGGGCAAACCCTCAATGCGCGAGGCCGCGCGGAGCAGCGGCCGAGAAGGCTCCGCGAGCCAGCCGGTGCAGCAGCGCCGCGGTCGTCTCGCGGTCCGGCATCGAGGAGGACCCGCTCAGGTGCGGCGTCGAGTTGAGCAGCCCGAAGACGGTGTGCACGGCGACGCGGGCCTCCAGCTCGGTCAGGTCGGCGTTCACCGCCCGCAGCGCCGAGACCCACAGCTCGACGTACTGCCGCTGGAGCTTCCTGACCTTTTTGCGGTCCGCCTCGGGGAGCCGGTCGAGCTCGCGGTCGTGCAGGGTGATCAGCTCGCGGTCGTCGAGCGCGAAGTCGATGTGCCCCTCGATCAGCGCGTCCAGCGTCTCCTCGGGGCCGAGCCCGGCCGCCAGCGACTCCTCCACCCTGCGCCGCCCGCCGTCGTGGAGCCGTTCGCTGATACCGACCAGCAGCTCGGCCAGCATCGCGTCCTTGCCGGCGAAGTGGCGGTAGAGGCCCGGGCCGCTGATGCCGACGGCGGCTCCTATCTCGTCGACCCCCACCCCGTGGAACCCGCGCTCGGCGAAGAGCCGCGCGGCCTCGCCCAGGATCTGCTCCCGCCGACTTGGTGCAGCTGTGCCCGCCGCCGTCCTGTTGCTCATCCGTCCATTCTAGACAGCCCCGTTAATAGCCGTTAACCTGAAGTCGTCGGTTAACGGGCACTAACTTGTTCTGCCGTGCGGGGGCGGGCCCCGGGCGGTGTGCGGGCTGACCGGCCGGGGCGGCGCGTGGCCGCGGGGGCGCGTGGCGACGGGACGGGACGTGTGCGGTGGTGTGCGAGCGAGGGAGCTGGGTTTGATGGAAGAGCGGGCGGTGCGGAACGCGAGCGGGCACGGGCCCGCCGCGCCACGTCTGGCGAGCACCGTCGACCCGGAGTCGGAGGCGTCGGCGGAGAACCGCAGGGCGCACCGGGAGCTGGCGGGCCGGCTCCGCGAGAAGCTGGCCCGCGCCCGGCTGGGCGGCGGCGCGCGGGCACGCGAGCGGCATGTGGCGCGCGGCAAGCTGCTGCCGCGCGACCGGGTGGACTCCCTGCTCGATCCCGGATCGCCTCTCCTGGAGCTGTGCCCGCTGGCGGCGGACGGGATGTACGAGGACGCGGCCCCGGCAGCCGGGGTGATCGCGGGCATCGGCCGGGTGTCGGGGCGCGAGGTGGTGATCGTCGCCAATGACGCCACCGTCAAGGGCGGCACCTACTACCCGATGACGGTGAAGAAGCACCTGCGGGCGCAGGAGGTGGCGCTGGAGAACAGGCTGCCGTGCCTGTATCTGGTCGACTCGGGGGGCGCGTTCCTGCCGATGCAGGACGAGGTCTTCCCCGACCGGGAGCACTTCGGACGGATCTTCTACAACCAGGCCCGGATGTCGGCCGCCGGTATCCCGCAGATCGCCGCCGTCCTCGGCTCGTGCACGGCGGGCGGCGCCTACGTCCCGGCGATGAGCGACGAGGCGGTGATCGTGCGGGAGCAGGGCACGATCTTCCTGGGCGGCCCGCCGCTGGTGAAGGCCGCCACGGGAGAGGTCGTCACCGCGGAGGAGCTGGGCGGCGGGGAGACGCACTCGCGCGTCTCCGGCGTCACCGACCACCTCGCGGAGGACGACGCGCACGCCCTGCGCATCGTGCGGCACATCGTCTCGACGCTGCCGGCCGGCGGGTCGCAGGCCGGTGCCCTCCCGTGGTCCGTGCGTCCCTCCGAGGAGCCCGCGCTGGATCCCGCGGGGCTCTACGACGCGGTGCCGGCCGACTCCCGCACGCCGTACGACGTGCGGGAGGTGATCGCCCGCGTGGTGGACGGTTCGCGGTTCCATGAGTTCAAGGCGGAGTACGGCACGACGCTGGTGACGGGCTTCGCCCACATCCACGGGCACCCGGTGGGCGTGGTGGCCAACAACGGCATCCTGTTCTCGGAGTCGGCCCAAAAGGGCGCCCACTTCATCGAGTTGTGCGACCAGCGGGGCATCCCGCTGCTGTTCCTGCAGAACATCTCGGGGTTCATGGTCGGTAAGGACTACGAGGCGGGTGGCATCGCCAAGCACGGCGCCAAGATGGTCACGGCCGTGGCGTGCGCCCGGGTCCCGAAGCTGACGGTGGTGGTCGGCGGTTCCTACGGCGCCGGCAACTACTCGATGTGCGGCCGGGCCTACAGCCCCCGTTTCCTGTGGATGTGGCCGAACGCCAAAATCTCGGTGATGGGCGGCGAGCAGGCCGCGTCGGTGCTGGCCACCGTCAAGCGGGACCAGCTGGAGGCCAGGGGCGAAGAGTGGTCCGCCGAGGCGGAGGAGGAGTTCCGTGCCCCGGTCCGCGCCCAGTACGAGACGCAGGGCAACGCCTACTACGCCACGGCCCGGCTGTGGGACGACGGAGTGATCGACCCGCTGGAGACCCGCCAGGTGCTGGGGCTGGCCCTGACGGCGTGCGCCAACGCCCCGCTGCCGCGGCGCGATCCGGAGGCGGCCAGGTTCGGTGTCTTCCGGATGTGACGGCGTCCTGCGGGGTGAGAGGGCGAGCACGGTGGCGGAGCTGAGGGAAGTCGTGAGGGCGAGGAGAGGACCGATGTTCGACACGGTGCTGGTGGCCAACCGCGGTGAGATCGCGGTGCGGGTGATCCGCACGCTGCGCAGGCTGGGCGTGCGCTCGGTCGCGGTCTACAGCGACGCGGACGCCGACGCGCGCCACGTACGCGAGGCCGACACGGCGGTGCGGATCGGTCCGGCCGCGGCCGCGCAGAGCTATCTGAGCAGCGAGCGGCTCCTGGAGGCGGCCCGGCGCAGCGGCGCCCAGGCCGTCCACCCGGGGTACGGCTTCCTGGCGGAGAACGCCGAGTTCGCCCAGCGGTGCGCCGAGGCGGGTCTGGTCTTCATCGGCCCTCCCGCCGCGGCCATCGAGCTGATGGGCGACAAGATCCGCGCGAAGGAGACGGTGCGCGAGGCCGGGGTCCCGGTGGTGCCCGGATCCTCGGGCAGCGGGCTGTCCGACGCCGAACTGGCCGTCGCGGCACGGCAGACGGGCCTGCCGGTGCTGCTCAAGCCGTCGGCGGGCGGCGGCGGCAAGGGCATGCGCCTGGTGCGGGACGAGGCGGCGCTGCCGGACGAGATCGCCGCGGCCCGACGCGAGGCCAGGGGCGCGTTCGGTGATGACGCGCTGCTGGTGGAGCGGTGGGTCGACCGGCCACGGCACATCGAGATCCAGGTGCTGGCCGACGGCCACGGCACGGTGCTGCACCTCGGGGAGCGCGAGTGCTCTCTCCAGCGACGCCACCAGAAGATCGTCGAAGAGGCTCCGAGCCCGCTGCTGGACGCGGCGACGCGCACGGCGATGGGCGAGGCGGCGGCGAACGCGGCCCGCTCGTGCGGCTACCGGGGTGCGGGCACGGTGGAGTTCATCGTGCCGGGGGACGGCTCGGGCGCGTACTACTTCATGGAGATGAACACCCGCCTCCAGGTCGAGCACCCGGTCACCGAGTTGATCACCGGGCTGGATCTGGTGGAGTGGCAGGTGCGGGTGGCCGCCGGCGAGCCGCTGCCCCTCGCGCAGGAGGACATCACGCTGAACGGGCACGCGGTGGAGGCCCGTATCTGCGCCGAGACGGCGCGCCGCGCGCCGGGCGCCGACGACGGGCGGGTCGACTTCCTTCCGTCGGCCGGCCGGGTGCTGCTGCTGGAGGAGGCGCGAGGCGAGGGGGTGCGCACCGACTCCGGGCTGACCACGGGCACCGAGGTGGGCACGGTGTACGACCCGATGCTCGCCAAGGTCATCGCGTGGGCCCCGGACAGGGCCGCGGCACTGCGCGGACTGCGGGCGGCGCTGGCGCGGACGACGGTCCTGGGTGTGGACACCAACACGGCGTTCCTGCGCGGACTGCTCGCCCACCCCGAGGTCGTCTCCGGCGATCTGGACACGGGTCTGGTGGAGCGTGCCGCGGCGGGACTGCTGCCCGAGGGCGTGCCGGACGAGGTGTACGGCGCGGCGGCACTGCTGCGCCACGCGGCGCTGACGCCGGAGCCGGCCACGGCTGCGCCCGGGGCGGTCCCGGGCGGCGGCGGGACCGGCCCCGCCGCGCCCGACACGGTCCAGGGCCCGGGTGGCGGCGGCGCGGCGGCCTGGGTGAGCCCGTTCGCGGTGCCCTCGGGCTGGCGGCTCGGCGGGCAGCGGGCGTGGACGGTGCACCATCTGCGGGTGCCGGGCCACGATCCGGTGGCGGTGCGGGTCCGACCCCCGGCCCCGGACGGCAAACGTCCGCAGGTACCCGTCTCCCGGGGCGAGATGGAGGTCAGTGTCGGGGGCGCCGCCCCCGTGCGCGCCCGTCTGGCCCCGGGCCCCACCGCCGAGGACCACGGGTCCGGCGGGGAGCGGGGCGCCACCGTGCGGCTGGACTGGGACGGGATGAGCGGCGTCTTCACCCGCGCCGTGTGCGGGGACGGCGAGACGCCGGGCGTGTGGCTGGGCCGGGACGGCGAGGCGTGGCAGGTGCGGGTGCACGACCCGGTGGCGGCCGCTTTGCAGCGGGCCGGGGCCGCCCAGGGCGCCGACGCGCTGACGGCACCCATGCCCGGCACCGTCACCCTGGTCAAGGCCGCGGTGGGTGACGAGGTGGCGGCAGGCGAGAGCCTGCTGGTGGTGGAGGCCATGAAGATGGAGCACGTCATCGCGGCGCCGCACGCGGGGCGCGTGGCCCAGTTGGACGTCACGGCAGGCGCCACCGTCGCGATGGACCAGATTCTCGCGGTGGTGGACCCGTTCGAGTCCGCCGCGGACGGCCGAGACGGCGGCGCGACGGACGGCCGAGACGGCGGCGCGGAGGTGGCGGGATGACGGAGCTGCCCATGGCCTTCCCCCTGGAGGGGCTGCCCGCGCGGGTGCGGATCCACGAGGTCGGCCCGCGGGACGGGTTGCAGAACGAGGAGGCGAGCGTTCCGACGGAGGTGAAGGCGGAGTTCGTCCGCAGGCTGGCCGCGGCCGGGCTGACGACGATCGAGGCCACCAGCTTCGTACACCCCCGCTGGGTGCCCCAACTGGCCGACGCGGAACAGCTGTACCCCCGGCTGACCGGGCACGGCGCGGGCGACGCGGCCGGTCCTGACGCGGGTGTCCTGGACGGGGTGCGCCTGCCGGTGCTGGTGCCCAACGCGCGCGGTCTGGAGCGGGCGCTGGCGCTGGGGGCGCGCGAGGTCGCGGTGTTCGCGAGCGCCACGGAGTCGTTCGCGAAGGCCAACCTCAACCGCACGGTGGACGGCGCGCTGGAGATGTTCGAACCCGTCGTGGCCCGTGCCAGGCGGGAGGGGCTCGCCGTGCGCGGGTACCTGTCGATGTGCTTCGGGGACCCGTGGGAGGGCGCGGTACCCGTGGCTCAGGTGGTGCGGGTCTGCCGCGCGCTGGCGGAGATGGGCTGTGCCGAGCTGAGCCTGGGCGACACCATCGGTGTGGCCACTCCAGGCCACGTCCACGCGCTGCTGTCGGCCCTCCGGGAGGCGGGACTGTCGGAGCGGACCGAGGGCGGGCCTCGGCTGGCCGTGCACTTCCACGACACCTACGGCCAGGCCCTCGCCAACACGCTGGCGGCCCTCCAGCAGGGGGTGTCGACGGTGGACGCCTCGGCCGGCGGGCTGGGCGGCTGCCCGTACGCGAAGAGCGCCACCGGCAACCTGGCCACCGAGGACCTGGTGTGGATGCTGCACGGTCTCGGTATCGAGACGGGCGTCGACCTCGCGCGGCTGACCGCGACCAGTGTGTGGATGGCCGAACAGCTGGGCCGCCCCAGCCCCTCCCGCACGGTCCGCGCCCTCGCGGGATCCTCGCCCTCCCCGTATGCCCCGTCCTCCTCCGGCCCCCCGTCCTCCCCGACGGCATCGACTTGTCCGAACTCCCCTGACACCAAGGAGCAGTGAGCAGCATGGCTCTCGACCACCGTCTCTCCCCTGAGCACGAGGAACTGCGCCGCACCGTCGAGGAGTTCGCCCACGACGTGGTGGCGCCCTCGATCGGTGACTTCTACGAGCAGCACGCGTTCCCGTACGAGATCGTGCGCCAGATGGGGGCCATGGGCCTGTTCGGACTGCCGTTCCCCGAGGAGTACGGCGGCATGGGCGGTGACTACCTGGCGCTCTGCCTGGCCCTGGAGGAGCTGGCCCGGGTGGATTCCTCCGTGGCGATCACACTGGAGGCGGGCGTGTCCCTGGGGGCGATGCCCGTCTACCTGTTCGGCACGCGGGAGCAGAAGCAGGAGTGGCTGCCGAAGCTGTGTTCGGGCCAGATGCTGGGTGCTTTCGGGCTGACCGAGCCGGAGTGCGGGTCGGACGCGGGCGGCACCCGCACCACGGCCGTGCTGGACGAGTCCACCGGGGAATGGGTGATCAACGGCACCAAGTGCTTCATCACCAACTCGGGGACGGACATCACGGGCCTGGTCACGGTCACGGCCGTCACGGGACGCAAGGACAACGGCGCGCCGCGCATCTCCTCGATCATCGTCCCCTCCGGCACACCGGGCTTCACCGTCGCTCCCGGCTACTCCAAGGTCGGCTGGAACGCCTCGGACACCCACGAGCTGTCCTTCACCGACGTCCGCGTGCCGAAGGCCAACCTGCTGGGCGAGCTGGGCCGTGGCTACGCACAGTTCCTGCGGATTCTCGACGAGGGGCGTATCGCGATCTCCGCGCTGGCGACCGGGCTGGCGCAGGGCTGCGTGGACGAGTCGGTCGGCTACGCGAACACCCGTATGGCGTTCGGCAAGCCCATCGGTGCGAACCAGGCGATCCAGTTCAAGATCGCCGACATGGAGATGCGGGCGCACACCGCGCGCGTCACCTGGCGCGACGCCGCCGCCCGGCTGGTGGCGGGCGAGCCGTTCAAGAAGCAGGCCGCGCTGGCGAAGCTGTACTCCTCCGAGATCGCCGTCAGCAACGCCCGCGAGGCCACCCAGGTGCACGGCGGCTACGGCTTCATGAACGAGTACCCGGTCGCCCGCATGTGGCGCGACGCCAAGATCCTCGAGATCGGCGAGGGCACGAGCGAGGTCCAGCGCATGCTGGTGGCCCGCGAGTTGGGGGTGGGGGTCTGACGCCACGGCCCGCACCCTTCCCCCGGGTGTGCAGCGCTTCCGCGAGCCCGAATAATCGGAGCATGGCGGAGATTCTGCAGCGAGCCGGAACCTGGACCTTCGACGGGGAGCATCTCAGGATCGTGCCCGGCACCGAGCGTCAGGTGCACCAGCTGCGCAAGGTCCTGGGGGAGATCGTCGTGCCGCTGGCCGCGATGGCCGGTATCGCCTATGAGCCGGGCGGCCGGAAGGGCGGCAGGTTGCGCCTGCGGCTCCGTGAGGGCGCCGACCCCCTCTCCCAGGTGGCCCGGGGGCGGCTGCCCGACTCCTCGGACCCGTACCAGCTCCCGGTGGAGAAGGACCGTACGGGTGTGGCCGAGTACGTCGTCGAGGAGGTGCGCACCGCCCTGCTGCTCGCCGAGGTGCCGGGGACGGCGTGCGACCGCTATCTGCTGCCCGGCCCGGCCGTCCCGCTGACGGCGACCGGTTCGGACGGCACGGTGACGTTCGACGGGGAGAACCTCCAGCTGGACTGGAACTGGATGGCCGAGGAGAGCAAGGCGTCGGCCGGCCCGCGGCGTCTCGGGCTCGGGGATCTGGAGGGCGTGGAGTGGACGCCCGCGCTGGGCTGGGAGAACGGCAGCCTGCGCTTCCGCCTCAGGGGTGACCAGCCCGCGCTCAAGCCGGAGCACGACCCCCACTGCCTGGTGCTGTGGGGCGTGCGGCAGGCGAGGGAGACGAGCGGTGCGGTGCGGCTGGCGGCCGCCGTCGCCGCCCGGCTGCCCCACCCGCACGGCGGCTCCCGCCCGGCGCGGGCGCGGGACGGGCGGGTCCTTCCTGAGGTTCCTGAGGCGGATGCGGCGCAGCACCCGCCCGAGGCGGCCACGGCGGCCGGCGAGCCACGCGCCGAGACGGCCCCCACGGGCGGGGACGTGGGCGGTCCCGGGGCCGCGGGCGCCGACCACGACGTGCTGTTGCGGCGGCTGCGGGAGCTGGGTGAGCTGCACCGCTCGGGTGTGCTGACGGACGAGGAGTTCGCCCTGGCCAAGAAGGCGGTCCTCGACCGCCTCTGACGCCGCGCGCCGGGCCGTCGGGCCGTCGGGCCGGAACGCGGCCGGTGACCGCGCACGCTCGGACGCTCCCGTGGCGGGCTGAGCACGAGAGTCCACCTCGTCGCCGACGCCCGCCCGCCGCTCCCCTGATCTTGCCGTCACAGGCAGGACAGGTGACGCGCCCACGACGCCTCTCCCTACGCGGCACCGGCCCCCGGTACCGACCGGGGGCCGGTGCCGCGTTTCCGGATACGTCCCCGCACGCACGGCCGCGTACGGAAAAAGGTCCTAGCCGTCCCAGGGCACCTGGGGGGACCGGTAGTAGTTCACCCCCATCAGGTCCCAGCGGGGCGCCTGCTGGGCGAGCCGCACGCGGTAGGTGTCCCAGTCGTGGGTGGCGGCCGGGGACCATCCCAGTTCGGCGATGCCGGGCAGTTTCGGGAAGGCCATGTATTCGAGCTGGGCGCTGGTCGAGAGGGTTTCGGTCCACAGGGGCGCTTCCACGCCGAGGACGGCCCGTTCGGGGACGCCGTCGAGGTAGGTGGCCGGGTCCCAGTCGTAGGAGCGCTCGGTGGAGACGTAGCCGGCCCAGGAGAGGCCGAGGGGCGTGTCCTCGTGGTACTTCATGTCGAGGTAGGAGCGGTCCGCCGGGGAGATCACGAGTCGGGTGCCGTTGCGTGCGGCGGCGGCCACCTGGGCGCGTTCCTCGGCCCCGGTCTCGTCGTAGCCCCAGTACTGGGCGATGGTGCCCCGGCGCGGCGCCGCGGTGATCTGGTGCCAGCCGACGGCGGTCTTGCCGTACTTGGCGACGATGGGCTGGACCCGCTTCATGAAGGCGGCGAAGTCCTCCTCGCTGGTGGAGTGGGCCTCGTCGCCGCCGATGTGCAGGTACGGGCCCGGGGTGAGGGCGGCCAGTTCGCGGATCACGTCGTCGACGAAGTCGTAGGTGCGCTCGAGCGGCACGCACAGCGAGCTGAAGCCCACGTCGGTGCCGGTGTAGAGGGGTGGCGCCTTGCCGTCGCAGTTGAGTTCGGCGTACGAGGCCAGGGCGGCGTTGGTGTGGCTCGGCATGTCGATCTCGGGCACGACGGTCAGGTGCCGGTCTGCGGCGTAGCGGACGATGTCGCGGTAGTCGGCCTTGGTGTAGTAGCCGCCGGGGCCGCCGCCGACCTGGGTGCTGCCGCCGTGGGTGGCCAGCCGTGGCCAGGAGTCGATGGCGATGCGCCAGCCCTGGTCGTCGGAGAGGTGGAGGTGCAGCGTGTTGATCTTGTAGAGGGCGAGCTGGTCGATGTAGCGCTTGACCGAGTCGACGGGGAAGAAGTGCCGGGAGACGTCCAGCATGGCGCTGCGGTAGGCGTAGCGCGGCTTGTCGACGAGAGTGCCGCCGGCGATCTGCCAGGGTCCTGACCGGGCGCTGTCGGCCTCGATGGCGGCGGGCAGGAGCTGGCGCAGGGTCTGGATGCCGTGGAAGAGGCCCGCGGGCTCGCGGGCGCTGAGAACGGTGGCGCGTTCGGTGACGTGGAGCCGGTATCCCTCGGGGCCGAGTCCGCGTTCGCCGTTCAGCCTCAGCTGGATGCCGTCGCGTCCGGGGCGGGTGGTGACGGGCAGCCGGTAGCCGGTGGCGGGCCGCAGCAGGTCGGCCAGTTGTTCGGCCACCTGGCGCGCGCCCTTGGAGGCGTCGTGCCCGCTCTTCTTCCCGCGCCCGTGCCCCCGTCCGGGCCCGTGCTCGTGCCCGGGACCGTGCCCGCCGCTCACCCGGATCACGGTCCGCGGGGTGAGGGTGTAGGGCTTGCCCTTGGCCCGTACGGAGGCGGGCGCGGGTATCACCTCATCGAGCGAACGGGGGCCGTGCGCGGTGCCCGGGCCCGACCGCGCGCCGGTGTCGGCGGTGGCCGAGACGGCGGGCAGCGAGGTGGCGGCGAGCAGGGAGGCGCACAGGAGCAGAAGTGGTCGGAGTCGTCGTCCCATTCAGTGATCCCTCCGAGATCCGGTCAGGAATTCTTCGAACGGTCGTTCACTGGGGTGGCGCACTCACAACGAAAGCCGTCTTCGGGACACTTCGTCATGATGGCGGTCCCGAAGACGACCGGGAAGACATCGGATGGCTTCACTTTTCGCCACGCCGTGCCCGCTATCGGGCAGATTTCTTGCGATCGTGACGCCGAGACCGCACTATCGACGAGTGCTCGACGCTCCGACGCCGGTCCACGACGACCTACTCGACCACCTGGTCCGCACCACGCCGCTGCGGCGCGGCGAGGCGGCGCGGGTGGTGCTGGACGTCCTGTCGTACTTCGACGAGACGGCATCCGAGTTCGTCCGGCGCCGGCACCGGGAGCTGCAGGCCAAGGGCCTGACGAATCCGGAGATCTTCGAACGCATCGAGGCCGAGCTGCCGCACCGCGCCGTGGCACCGCCGCAGCTGTCCCTCAGACAGCTGCGCCGCATCGTCTACGGCTGACCTCCCCGGCGCCGTTCCTCCGACGACCACACCGGACGGGGCACGGCACCAAGGGCACTGAGGGCACTAAGGGCACCAAGCCGGCACACCTTCATCAGCAGCACAGCACGACGGAGAGGCAGGGCATCAGCAGTATGTGCGGAATCGTGGGATATATCGGTAAGCGTGACACCGCTCCGCTCCTGCTGGAGGGCCTCCAGCGACTGGAGTACCGCGGCTACGACTCCGCGGGCATCGCCATCCAGACCGGCGGTACCGCGGGCAAACCCGGCGCCCTCAAGACGGCCAAGACCAAGGGCCGCGTCCGCGACCTGGAAGAGCGCGTCCCCAAGCGGTTCTCCGGCACGGCCGGCATCGCGCACACCCGCTGGGCCACCCACGGCGCCCCCAACGACGTCAACGCCCACCCGCACCTCGACCCGGCCGAGAAGGTCGCCGTCGTCCACAACGGCATCATCGACAACGCCGCCGAGCTGCGCGCCAAGCTGAGCGCGGACGGTGTCGCCTTCGTCTCCGAGACGGACACGGAGGTGCTCGTCCACCTCATCGCCGCCGCGCAGGCGGAGAGCCTCGAGGGCCGCGTCCAGGAGGCGCTGCGCCACATCGAGGGCACCTACGGCATCGCCGTGCTGCACGCCGACTTCCCCGAGCGCATCGTGGTGGCCCGCAACGGCTCCCCCGTCGTGCTGGGCATCGGGGAGAACGAGATGTTCGTGGCCTCGGACGTCGCCGCGCTGGTCTCCCACACCCGCCAGGTCGTCACCCTGGACGACGGCGAGATGGCCACCATCAAGGCCGGCGACTACCGCACCTACACCACCGAGGGGTCGCGCACCTCCTCCTCGCCCGAGACGGTCGAGTACGCCGCCGAGTCCTACGACCTGGGCGGCCACGAGACCTACATGCACAAGGAGATCGCCGAGCAGGCGGACGCGGTGGACCGGGTGCTGGCGGGCCGCATCGACGACCGGTTCGCCACCGTCCACCTGGGCGGCCTCAACCTGGACCCGCGCGAGGCGCGCGCCGTGCGCCGGGTGAAGATCCTCGGCTGCGGCACCTCCTACCACGCGGGGCTGATCGGCGCCCAGATGATCGAGGAGCTGGCCCGCATCCCCGCCGACGCGGAGCCGGCCAGCGAGTTCCGGTACCGCAACGCGGTGGTGGACCCGGACACCCTCTACATCGCCGTCTCGCAGTCCGGGGAGACCTACGACGCGCTCGCCGCCGTCCAGGAGCTCAAGCGCAAGGGCGCGCGCGTGCTGGGCGTCATCAACGTCGTCGGCTCGGCCATCGCGCGCGAGGCGGACGGCGGGGTGTACGTGCACGCGGGCCCCGAGGTGTGCGTGGTCTCCACCAAGTGCTTCACCAACACCGTGGTGGCGTTCGGGCTGCTCGCCCTGCACCTGGGCCGCACCCGCGACCTGTCGGTCAAGGACGGCAAGCGGATCATCGAGGGCCTGCGCAGGCTGCCGGCCCAGATCGCCGAGATCCTCAAGCAGGAGCCGGAGATCGAGAAGCTGGCCGAGAAGTACGCGGACGCCCGCTCCATGCTCTTCATCGGCCGGGTGCGCGGCTACCCCGTCGCGCTGGAGGCCTCTTTGAAGCTGAAGGAGGTCTCCTACATCCACGCCGAGGCCTACCCCGCCTCGGAGCTCAAGCACGGGCCGCTGGCCCTGATCGAGCCGGCGATGCCGACGGTGGCGATCGTGCCGGAGGACGACCTGCTGGAGAAGAACCGCGCGGCGATGGAGGAGATCAAGGCCCGCAGCGGCCGGATCCTGGCCGTGGCGCACCAGGAGCAGGAGAAGGCGGACCACACCATCGTGGTGCCCAAGAACGAGGACGAGCTGGACCCGATCCTGATGGGCATCCCGCTCCAGCTGCTCGCCTACCACACGGCGCTGGCCCTGGGCCGGGACATCGACAAGCCCCGCAACCTGGCCAAGTCCGTCACCGTGGAGTAGCGGATGGGCGGAATCCCGCGCGGGCCACCAACCGCGCGGGATTCCGCCTCCCCTGTGCCGGCGTCGCCCATTACGCCGGCAGGTGGGCCGCCGCGCGGGACCGTCACTCCCGGTCGGCGGCACGCCCTCGGTCCGGGGGCGCCCACGTGCTGTCTGTATGCCCCTCACAAGCGCACAACGCACCTCTACGGGCGAGTAGATTTATCGATCCCCACAGAATCAACTCCCGGCGCACACACCGGAGTTGGAGGATCACACACCGGATCGCCCCCGCTCCACACCCGGGGCGCGGGCCGCCGCGACCCCGGCACCGCCGACGCGCTCGGCACCCCGGCACGCCCCGGCCGGGTCAGGGCACCACCACGACCGGGCGCTGGGCGCGGCGCGCGAGGCGGCCGGCCACCGAGCCGAACATCCGTCCCACCAGGCCGTGCGTCGAGCCGACCACGATGGCGTCGGCCGCGTACTCGCTGCCGACCTCCTCCAGTTCGTGGCAGATGTCGCCGCCGCGCTCCACCAGGATCCACGGAACTTCGGACAGGTGCTCGGCGCAGGCGAGTTCGAGCCCGAGGACCTCGGTGCGGTGGTCGGGGACGTCGACGAAGACGGGGGGTTCGCAGCCCGCCCACACCGTGGTCGGCAGCCGGTTGGCGACGTGCACGATGATGAGCCCCGAGGCGGTACGCCGGGCCATGCCGATGGCGTAGGCGAGCGCCCGTTCGCTGGAGACCGAGCCGTCGAAACCGACGACGACGCCGTGCTGGAATGCCGGATCGCAGGAGTGGCGTGGCTCGCCCGCCGCTTCGGGGACCGCCGTGGAGTCGGCGATCTGCCTGCGGTCCGCTGGGTCAGGGATCTCGTGTCCTGCCATGAGTTGTCTCGGCGAATGAGTCCTCTGTGCAGAGGGACGACGGACGGCTTGCGCTTTCTCGATCTGCTCGGGGCCTCACGGCCGGCTCGACGAAGGGGACGAAGACCGGGGAAGACCGGGAATCGTCTTCCCAATTCCCTTACCCAAAGGGTACGGCGGCACTCCCCCCTTGCACAGGTAAGGGAAGGCGGCCGCCGGGGCGGTTGACCCCGGAGCATGCCTGAGCGCGGCCCTCAGCGCAATGCCGCGTTACGCCCCTTACGCGCCTCCTTGACAGGGGCGGGACCCGCCGGGGCCCGCGGGGCCGTGGCACCGCACCGGGCCGGCTCCCCGCCCACCTCGCGCGGCGGCCTGGTCACGCGGGGTCCACGCGTCCGCCGCCACGACCGGCACCGCCGTCCCCGCTCCCGGCCGACACCCTCCGGCACCCGCCGGCACCCGACCGACCCCAGCCGAGACCCGGCCGACTCCAGTCGGCACCCGACCGACCGGCCGACAACCGGCCGCCCGCGGGGCGCCGCCTCAGCCGGCAGCGGGTCGATGCGATGGCGCGAGACGATCGCTCGGGGCGCACACCGGCGCACACTGAGTAACCGGATGTCACGTGCCGTCCGACCCTCCGCCGGACCGGGGATGACCAGGCGCAGCATGCGCCTCCCGCGCCTCTGGGCACCCGTGGCGTGCGCCCCGGGAGTGACTGGATCGTACGTGTGACCCCCCTCGTTTTTCGGCCAACTTGGGAGCACGCCTCATCCCTTCCCGTACCACTCCCCCGACCCCCTGTCACCAGGGAGGAAAGGAGCGCCGAGCGGGTGTGCACCCTACGTTGACGGGGCAGAGAGGGCATGCGTACTTCCCTGCAACGCCTTTGAGTGAAACGCTTCGTGATCGAATGCTTCACGCCAAGTTGCCTTGTCGACATAGCGCCGGATGCCGAACTTGCACCGCCCACCTCATCCGACGCAGTAGATTCGATCTTGGCTTTCGCTGCGGGGGAGAGCGGGGGAGATGTGTATGGACCGAGAGGAACACAACGATTGAGGGGGGCTTAGTTCCAATGAGCCAGGACTCCACGAACGGCCCAGTTGAGACCCGCAAGCTGGCCGCGCGCCGCCGGCGCGAGATCGTGGCGGTGTTGCTCTTCAGCGGTGGTCCCATCTTCGAGAGTTCCATCCCGCTCTCCGTCTTCGGAATCGACCGCCAGGACGCGGGAGTTCCGCGCTACCGGCTGCTGGTCTGCGCGGGCGAGGACGGGCCGCTGCGCACCACCGGCGGGCTCCAGTTGAGCGCGCCGTTCGGCCTCGAGGCGCTCTCCCGCGCAGGCACCGTCGTCGTGCCCGCCTGGCGCTCCATCACCCAGCCACCACCCCCGGCAGCCCTGGAGGCGCTGCGCCGCGCGCACGAGGAGGGGGCCCGGATCATCGGGCTGTGCACGGGCGCGTTCGTCCTCGCCGCCGCGGGCCTGCTCGACGGCCGCCCCGCCACCACGCACTGGATGTACGCGCCGACGCTCGCCAAGCGCTACCCGGCCGTCCACGTCGACCCGCGCGAACTGTTCGTGGACGACGGCGACATCCTCACCTCCGCGGGCACGGCGGCGGGCATAGACCTGTGCCTGCACGTGGTGCGCACCGACCACGGCGCCGAGGCGGCCGGAGCACTCGCGCGGCGGCTGGTCATACCGCCCCGCCGCGGCAACGGCCAGGAGGCCGGCGGCCACCCCCGCCACCTGGACCGCTCCTTACCAGAGGAGATCGGCGCCGACCCGCTGGCCGAGGTCGTCGCCTGGGCGCTGGAACACCTCCACGAGCAGTTCGACGTGGAGACCCTCGCCGCGCGCGCCTACATGAGCCGCCGCACCTTCGACCGACGCTTCCGGTCTCTTACTGGGAGCGCTCCACTGCAGTGGCTGATCACCCAGCGCGTGCTCCAGGCACAGCGGCTGCTGGAGACGTCGGACTACTCGGTGGACGAGGTGGCGGGACGCTGCGGCTTCCGCTCCCCCGTCGCGCTGCGCGGCCACTTCCGCCGCCAGCTCGGCGCCTCTCCCGCCGCCTACCGGGCCGCCTACCGGGCACGGCAGGTGGACGGGGAGCAGGGCGAGGACGCACCGGTCCTCGGCGGGGAGGGCGCGGAGGCCGGAGCGCGCCTGCCGCACCAGCCGCAGCCGGGCCACGGCGGCCAGGGTCCCCTCGTCCAGGGGCCCGGCGGCCAGGGCGGCGGCCCGGGGTACGCGCCGGGAGCCGGGCCCGGTCACGGTCCGGGCCCCGTCCACGCCGGCGCGGGGTACCCGGGCGGGCAGGGGCACGGGTACGGGCAGGGGCACGGGTACGGGCAGGGGCACGGGTACGGGCAGGGGCACGGGTACGGGAGCGGTCAGGAGCCGGGCGGTGAGCAGGGGGCCGCCGCCGGGCACGGGCAGACGGGCGCCCCCGCGAACGGCCCGGCCGCCGCGCACGGCGGGCGCCAGGGGGTGCGCGAGTACCGGAGCGTGCGGGAAGGCCGGTCCGAACAGGGCAAACCCGACTCGGACGCGTTCGCCCCCCGGGTCCCGGGCCAGCGTGGCCGTGGCGCGAGCTGAGCGGGGCGGGTCACGTAGTGTGAAGCGCATGAACGATCGCATGGTGTGGATCGACTGCGAGATGACCGGCCTCTCGCTGTCCGATGACGCGCTCATCGAGGTGGCCGCGCTGGTGACCGACTCGGAGCTGAACGTACTCGGGGACGGCGTGGACATCGTGATCCGCCCGCCCGCCTCCGCTCTCGAGACGATGCCGGAGGTGGTGCGCCAGATGCACACCACCTCCGGTCTGCTCGCCGAGCTGGACGGCGGTACGACGCTGGCCGACGCGGAGGCCCAGGTGCTGGCGTATCTGCGCGAGTGGGTTCCGGACGCCGGGAAGGCGCCGCTGTGCGGGAACACCGTCGGCACCGACCGCGGCTTCCTCGCCAGGGACATGCCGGCCCTGGAGAGCCACCTGCACTACCGGATCGTGGACGTCTCCTCGGTCAAGGAGCTGGCCCGCCGCTGGTATCCCCGGGCCTACTACAACAGCCCGGAGAAGAACGGCAACCACCGGGCACTGGCCGACATCCGCGAGTCGATCGCCGAGCTGCGGTACTACCGCGAGGCCGTGTTCGTCCCGCACCCGGGGCCGGACTCGGAGACGGCGAAGAAGATCGCCGCCCAGCACGTGCTGCCCCCGGCGCCCTGACGGGCCGGACGGCCGCACCGACCGCCGGAGGGCCTGTCCCGGCCCCGTCCCGAAACCCGTGCGCGAGCACACGCCCGAACCCTGTACACTCGTAGCGGCCGGTCAGGGAAGATCCTCTCCCCGCACCGGGCGTGGTGGTCGTAGCTCAGGTGGTAGAGCACCTGGTTGTGGTCCAGGATGTCGCGGGTTCAAGTCCCGTCGATCACCCTCTTCGAGCGAGGCCCTCACCGGCAAGTCCGGTGGGGGCCTCGCTCGTTCGCACCATGAGCGTTCACGGGACGTCCCCGGGTACGCAAAACACCGCGTTCCCGGCCTCCCTGCCGGGAGACGGGAACGCGGTGCTGACGGGCGGGCAGAGCTGAGTGTCTGCCGTTACGGGTCGCTCGGCTCAGTCGTTCTGCATCGGGCCGAAGACGAAGACGACCGAGTCGTTCATGATGTGGTCGTCGTCGGAGACGTGGATCTTCTTCCACTCCTTGCTGACCGACTCGTGCACCGAGTTGTACTGGTGCCCCTTCGGCCAGGCGGCAGCGGAACCCGCGCCCGCACCGGCCAGGCCGAGAACGGCGAAGCCGACGGCGACGGAGCGCACGAGCGTACGCATACGCATGGGAACCTCCAAGGGTTGGTTGGACGAAGCACCACGATGGCTGCCGAAGTGTCACTTTTTGGTACAACACGAAAACGTCGTCGCGGATTGAACCCGGACGGCGCAGCCCTCTCCGTATTCGAACTAATATTCGGTACGTGAGTGAGTGGAGTGACAGGGCAGGGCCGTGGGCGCGGGCCCGGATGCCCGACGGACAGGAACTGGACGTCATCGTCACCGGCCGCTCCCGCACCCCCGACGGGCACTGGTGGTACGAGTGCGAGGCCATCCTGCCCAGCCGCTACCAGCACCCCGACGGGCGCGTCGAGCCCGGCAGCGCGCCGACCGCGATCGTCGTCGCGGCCGAGAGCATCACCCCGCTCCCCGGCGAGCGCTACGAGGCGCTGCCGACGGCCGGCGCGGTGGCCGGGCGCCAGTGGGTGGCGGTCCGCGTACGGGGCGTCGGCCAGGAGGGGCCGTGGTGGTGCGTGCACCGCCGCGACTGCTGGCAGGCCAGGGACGGGTGGCTCACGCGGCGGATCACCGCACGGGAGGCGGTGGCGCTGCTGGCCGACGGCGAGGACGCACGGGTGTGCGACGTCTGCCGCCCTGACCGTGCACTGCGCACGGCGCGCTGAGCGTCCCCCTCCGGGTGAGCGCGCACGCGCCGGCGGCGCTTCCCCGCCGCCACCCGCCTCACACCAGGCGGACGCCGTGGCCCGCGAGGTAGCGGACGGGGTCGATGTCACTGCCGTAGCCGCGCGCGGCCCGCACCTCGAAGTGCAGGTGGGGCCCGGTCGACCGGCCCGTGTTGCCGGAGCGGCCCAGCGGGGTGCCGGGGTGGACGGTGTCACCCGCGGCCACGGAGAGGTGCGACAGGTGCGCGAAGAGGGTGTATCTGCCGTCCGTCATGCGGACGGTCACCGCCTTGCCGTAGTCGCCGGACCAGCCCGCGAAGACCACCGTTCCCGGGCCGACGGAGCGCACCCCGGTGCCCTCCGGCACGGCGAGGTCGATGCCCGTGTGGTGGCCCGCCGCCCAGTCTCCCTTCACCCCGTACGCCTGCGAGACCCGCACCCCCTCCAGGGCGATCGGCCGCACCCAGCGCACGGTCCCCGCCGAGCCGCCCGCGTCAGCCGCGTCCGCGCCCGCACCCGTCCCCTGCCCGGAGGCCCCGCCCGGCGAGGAGGCGTCCGGTGGCGGGGGCTCCGCTTTCCGGGGCGCGCCCACGCCGGCGAGGACGGCAGAGGTCCCCGGGGCGGCGGAGACGGCAGAGGTCCCCGAGGGGCCGGCGGCCGGAAGGCCGGGCGCCGCGAGCAGTACGGCAGAGGCCGCGGCGGCGCCGGCCACCGCACGGCGGAAGCGTCCGCCGCGTGCCGTGAGCGGGTGCGCTCCGCCGGGAGCCCGGTCACCGTCGGTCGTCGTACGAGCCATACCTGTGATGCAACGGCCTTCGGCCGGATCCGCGCACCCCAAAGGAGGCCCAAGGAGTGAGCCGGTCCCCCGTCAGGAGGAAGCGCGGGTGACCAGTTCGGTGGGCAGTACGCGGTGGCAGCGGTCGCCCTCCGCCGTGGTGTGCGCGGCGGAGGCGCCGGGCGTTCCCCTGCCGAGGAGGTCCAGCAGGAGGCGGGCCATCTCCCGGCCCATCACGGGCAGGGGCTGCCGCACCGTGGTCAGCGGCGGGTCCATGTGGCGGGAGACGACCGAGTCGTCGAAGCCGACGAGGGCGACGTCGTCCGGTACCGACCTGCCCGCCTCGCGCAGCGCGTGCCGGGCACCCGCGGCCATCACGTCGGACGCGCAGAAGACGGCGTCCAGCGCCGGGGCGCGCTCCAGCAGGAGGCGCATGGCGCGGTGACCGCCTTCCTCGGTGAAGTCACCGCACGCCACGAGGCGTTCGTCCAGCGGGCGGTGTGCCGCGCGCAGCGCCGCGCGGTAGCCGTCCGTGCGGCAGCGCGCGGCGTGGACGCTGCCGGGCCCGGTGATGGTGGCGACGGTGCGGCGGCCCCGGTCGAGCAGATGTGCGACGGCGTTCCGGGCGCCGCCGGTGTTGTCGCAGTCGACGTAGGGCACCGGTTCGGCGGCGCGGCGCCTGCCGCCGAGCACGGTGGGGATCCCGGCGCGGGTGAGCAGGTCGGGCAGCGTGTGGTCGGCGTGCACGGAGACGAGCAGCACCCCGTCGATCCGGTGCGCCGCCGCGTACTGCGCGAAGCGGTCCCGCTCCTTCTGGGAGTCCAGCAGGGTGAGCAGCAGCTGCATGTCGGCGCGGGCGAGCTCCGTGCCGACCGCGCGGACGATGTCGGAGAAGTACGGCTCGGAGAAGAACCGGGACCCGGCCTCGGGGACGACCAGCGCTATGGCGTCCGCACTGCCCGCCGCCAGCGCGCGGGCCACCCGGTTGGGCACGTACCCCAGTTCGGCGACGGCCTCCTCGACCAGGGCACGGGTGCGGTCGCTGACGCGGGGCGAACCGTTGACCACCCGCGAGACGGTGCCGCGTCCCACCCCCGCACGGCGTGCGACCTGCTCCAGGGTCGGCCGGGGCGGTGCGGGCCTGCCGGGTCGCCCGCCACGCGCTGCTGCCATGGTCCCCTCCCCGCGCCGGCCCCGGACCTGGCGAGACCGGGGCGAGGGAGCTCATTCAACTACAACGGCCGCCGAAGGGGCCCGCGCGTGCGCGGACCCCTTCGGCGGCGCGACGGCGCGACGGGGCGCGACGGGTGGGGGGTGGAACCGTCGCGCCCCGCCGGCCGGGCCGGTGCGCCGGGTACGGGCCCTGGACGGGGGCCGCGACCCGTGCCCGGCCGGGCAGGGGCTGCCGTGGGGTCAGCCCGCGAACGCCTCGGTGAAGTCGTAGGGCTGCTGCTCGACGCTGGAGCAGGTGGGGTCAGCCTGGTCCTTGGGGCCGCCGGGGCAGGGCTTGTCGCGGGTGCCGGACCACATGGAGACCCAGCCCATGCCCTTCTCCTGTGCGAACGCCCGCACCTCCTTGGCGTCCTCGGGCTGGAACACCTCCACGTTGACGTCGTTGACGCCGATCATCGGGGTGATGGCCAGCGCCTTCCACGCCTCCGCCTCACCCAGACCGAGCGCCTCGGCGACCTGCTTGTGCGTGGCGGTCGCCGCCTGGGTGGCGTACTCGCCCATGTCACCGTCGTAGGAGGGCCCGTAGTCCATGGCCATGATGTTGACGGCCGACACCTTCACGCCGTTCTCCTCGGCGTTCTTCAGCAGGGCCACGCCGGGCTCCGTCAGCCCCTCGGGCATCACCGGCAGGGTGTAGGAGACGTCCAGGCCCTCGTGGCTCTTCTGCAGCGCGGCGACCGCCTTGGCGCGCCGCTCGTTGGCCTCGGTGTCGGGCAGCGCGGCCCCCTCGATGTCCAGGTCGATCTTCTTCAGGTCGAAGGTGTCGACGACCTTGCCGTACGCCGCGGCGAGCGCGTCCGGCGAGTCGCAGGCCGTGGCGAGCTCGGAGCCGTTGGCGCCGCCGAAGGAGACGCGGACGTCCCCGCCCTTGGCCCGCAGGTCGGATATCTGCGCGGCGACGGGGTTGTCCTCCAGCTCCTGGGAGCCGCCCCACTGGGGGGTGCACTGGCCGCCGCCGCTGGTGACGAAGGCCAGGTTGTACTCCTTGACGCCGGTCTTCTCCGCGCTCTCCAGCAGGTCGTACGAGGGCTGAAGCGAGGTGTCGACGTACGGCGCGAAAGGCGTACCGGCCGCCTCGGACGGGGCCGCGGCCTCCTCGCCCGCCGTGGCGTTGCCCGCGAGCAGGAAGCCGCCTCCCGCGACGAGGGCGGCGGCAGCGGCGCCGCCGGTGAGCAGTGTGGTCGTACGGCGGGTGCGGCGGTGGTGTCCTGCTGAGTGCGTCATGGCGTCGATGCCTCGCTGAGGTGGGGGACGGGAACGGCCAGCACGCTAGCCGCGGTGAATCGGACGAATGCCGTGTTGCGGACTCCGGCCGGCTTCCTTAGGGCGCGCTTAAGGAAACCGAAAGGGCCTCCTCAGGAGCGGCGGCCCACAACAGGCCGCGGGCGGGCTTTCCGCCCCCGGACCGGAACCGCGTTGCTCCGAACGCCGCAGAAAGCACCCCTCCGTGGGGTGACGGGCGGGCGACGGTCGGAAAGTCACAACGACGGCACCGCGCCCGCTGTGCGTGGATGGTGCCCAAGCGCAAGTTGTCTGTCTCCTGAAAGAAGAAACACCATGCTTCGTTCCGTGACCACGGCCGCTTTCGCCGCCGCCCTCGTCCTGGGCGGTGCCTCCGCCGCGGCCGCCGACGCCGGTGCCCAGGGCGGCGCCGCCAACTCCCCGGGTGTCCTCAGCGGGAACGTCGTCCAGGTTCCGGTCAACGTCGGTGCCAACGTCTGCGGCAACTCGATCGACGTCATCGGCCTGCTGAACCCGGCCGCGGGCAACGCCTGCGCCAACAAGTAAGCGCCCCCGACGCCGCCGGGTCCGGCCCGCCCCACGGGCCGGACCCGGCGGCGTTCTCGTGCGCGGATCCATTTCCGCGCACGGATCCCTCTCCGCGCGGCGGCACTTCCGCGCACGGCCGCATTCCGCGCACGGCCGGGTTCCCGGTACGGCGGCATATCCGCGCGCGGCGGCGTTCCCGAGCACGGTGACTCCCCCGGCCACGACCAGGCTCCCGACGCGGCGGCATACCCGGGCACGGTGGCGTCCCCGAACGGTCGCCACGACGGCGGATCCCCACGCGGCAACGTGACCCTGCACCACGACGTTCCCGCCTGCGGCGGGGCGGCCCCGGGCGCCGGACTTCCCCTGCCCGGCGGCGCCCCGTGCGCGGCAGCGCTCGCACGCACCGCGACGCCCCCGCGCGCGGCAGCGCGCCCCCAGCACCGCGACGCTCCTGCCCGCGCGGCAGCGCGCCCCGTGCAGCCGGACGCCCCCGCGAGGGGGGGCAGGCGTCGGGCGTGGCGCTCGGGTGCGCCGCGCCGTCGTGGTGCGTCCTCAGGCCCGGCGCGCGAGTCGAGCGCGCCGGGCCCCGCGGCGGAGGCGGTGGCTGACGCGGTGGGTTCCCGTGCGGGTGGCGGCACCGTCGCGGCGTACGAGCCGCACGCGTACCTCCGTGCCGCCGAGCACCGAGTGGCCCAGCCGCAGGTCGCCGCCGGTGGACTCGGCGACGCGGCGCACGATGTCCAGGCCCAGCCCCGTGGAGCCCGGGCCGCCGTGGCCGTGGCCACGGCGCAGCGCGGCGTCGGGGTCGGTGATGCCGCGGCCCGCGTCCGAGACGAGCAGGATGGCGGCCTCGCTCGTGGGACCGCCGCTGTGCAGGTCGACGGCGAAGGCGGTGCCTTCGGGGGTGTGCCGGAAGACGTTGCCGAGCAGCGCGTCGACGGCCGCGGCCAGTTCGGCGCGGGCGACCGGCACCCGTACCGGATGCTCCACCCCGGCGACCCGCGCCTCACGGCTCTCGTCCTCGGCCAGCGCCGACCAGAAGGCCATCCGCTCGCGGATCACCTCGGCCGCGTCGCAGGTGGCGGAGGGGGCGGCGTGGGGCGCGAGCGCCTTCTGTTCGCGGGCTGTGGCGATGATGGTGTCGACCTCGCCCTCCAACTGTGCGACGGCGGCCCGGGTCTGCTCGGCGGTGTCGCCCTCGCCGAGGGAGGCGGCGTTGAGCCGCAGGACGGTCAGCGGGGTGCGCAGCCGGTGGGAGAGATCGGCGGCCAGTTCCCGCTCGTTGGCGAGGAGTTGGACGACCTGGTCGGCCATGGAGTTGAAGGCGGTGGCGGCGGAGCGCAGCTCGGTCGGCCCTTCTTCGGGCACCCGGACGTCCAGCTGTCCCTCGCCGAGGTCGTGCGCGG
Source organism: Streptomyces tubbatahanensis (assembly GCF_022699385.1). NCBI lineage: Bacteria > Bacillati > Actinomycetota > Actinomycetes > Kitasatosporales > Streptomycetaceae > Streptomyces > Streptomyces tubbatahanensis. The sequence continues at coordinate 2,809,990 of NZ_CP093846.1, forward strand.
CGCCCGCGAGCCGTTCGGCGGGCCGCACCATGCGGGTGCCGAGCCGGTCGGCGACGGCGACCGAGCCGACGATCAGTGCGAGGCCGACCCCGGCGAGCACCATCCAGGAGGTGGCGACGCCGTGGGTGACCTCGTCGTCGGGTACGAAGACCTCGACGACGGCGATGCCGCCCGTCACGGCGGTGGGCCGCAGGAGCGTGTAGCCGCCGTCGACCTCGACGGTGGTGGCGCGGCCGAGGCGGCGCGCCGCCGCGAGCCGCGCGCGGGGTGCCCGGCTGTGGCCGACGCGTACGGGACCGCTCTTGGCGCCGCCTTTCCCCACTTCGGCGGGTACGTGGACGGCGACGCGTCCCTCGGCGCCGGCCTGGGTGATGGCGACGGCGCGCTGGAGCTGGCGGCGGTCGCGGGTGATGGCCAGGGCGGGGCCGATGGCGGAGGCCTGGCGTTCGGCGCCGGCGAAGGCCCGGTCTCTGGCGGTCTCCTTGACGACGAGGGCGAGCGGGACGGCGAAGGCCACCACCACCATCGCGGTCACGGCGAGGCAGACCTTCACCAGGGCCCATCTCACGCGGGCCCACCCGAACCGGGCGGCGGAGCCGGAGGCTGAGTGGCGGGCGGTGGGGCCGCGGGGTCCGTGGGGCCCGTGGCGGGCGGCGGGACCGCGGGGTCCGTGGCGGGCGGCTCCAGCTTGACGCCGACCCCGCGCAGAGTGTGCAGGTAGCGCGGTTTGGCGGCCGTCTCCCCCAACTTCCGCCGCAGCCATGACAAGTGGACGTCGATGGTCTGGTCGTCCCCGTAACTGAGCTGCCACACCTCGGCCAGCAGTTCCTTGCGCGCGACCACGACACCGGGGCGGCGCGCCAGGAAGGCCAGCAGGTCGAACTCGCGGCGGGTCAGGTCGAGCGGCACGCCCTCCAGCTGTGCCATACGGCGCAGCGGGTCGATGGCGAGCCCGCCCACCCTGATCACGGCGTCCCGGCCGCCGTCGCCGCCTGGGGCGGAGGTGCGCGTGCGGCGCAGCACCGCCGCCATCCGGGCCGACAGGTGGGCGACGGAGAACGGTTTGACCAGGTAGTCGTCGGCGCCCGCGTTCAGCAGCCGGACGATCTCGGCCTCGTCGTCCCGCGCCGTGGCGATGATCACCGGGACGTCGGTGACGCCGCGCAGCATCTTCAGCGCCTCGGCGCCGTCGAGGTCGGGCAGCCCGAGGTCGAGGACGACCACGTCGAAACCGACCTGCGCCACCTCGCGCAGGGCCTCCAGCGCCGTGCCCACGCTGCGGACCGTGTGGGCGGCCTCGGTCAGGTGCCGGATGAGGGCGGAGCGCACGAACTGGTCGTCCTCGACCACGAGCACACTTGCCATGGGCGGAACCGTACGGCATCCGGGAGCCCCCTAGGGTGACGGGGATGCAGCGCACCGGACGACTGACCAGACCGCGCGGGACGCACGCCCTCGCGTGGACGCTCGCCACCGGCGCCGCCACGACCCTCTCCTGGTTCGGCGTGCACACGGTGCTGGACGACACCTCATATGAACCGCCGCGCGCGCTGCCCGTCTCCGACGGCCCCGAGGCGGGCGGCTCGGGCGCGGGCGCCGCGCCCCGTGCCTCCTCGACCCACCGCCCCAGGCCGCACCCGCCTTCCGCTTCGCCCTCGCCCTCGCCGTCCGGGAAGCCGCACCGCACACCGCGGCGGACCCCGTCGACGAAGCCCCGGACCACCTCGGCGGATCCCGGGCGGGGCCGGGGCGGCACCGGGCAGGTCGAGGGCGCGACCGTACGCGGCGGCAGGGCCGTCTTCGACATGGGCGCCGACTCCGCCACGCTGGTCTCGGCGACGCCCGATCCCGGCTGGGAGATGAAGGTGTGGCACAACCAGGGCTACATCAGGGTGACGTTCACCTCGGGCGCCACGTCCTCGTCGGTCTTCTGCCGCTGGGACGACGCCCGTCCGCGCATCGAGACGTTCGACGGCTGAGCGGCGGGCGTGCTCTTGGAGGAGCGCGGCCCTGACGGGCCGGGCGTGCCCTTCGGAGGTCTCAGCCGAACGTGCCCTCGGGCGGTGGCGGAGACGCCTTCGCCGTGGCGTCGGTGACGGGGCGCGCCCCTCCGGTGAAGGCGTCCAGCGCACGGCCCGCCTCCACCCGCCCCGGGTGCGGGTCGCCCGCCGTGCGCCGGGTCAACTCGGCGAAGGGGAGCGGCTCATCGGCTGCCAGCAGCACGGTGTTGCCGAACCGGCGTCCGCGCAGCACCGCCGGGTCGGCCAGCACGCACCGCAGGTCGAAGGCGGCGGCGCAGGTCGCGATCTGGGCGCGCAGATGGGCCAGCGGCGCGCCGTCGGCGATGTTCGCCGCGTACCAGCCGCCGGGCCGCAGCACGCGCCGCACCTCGTGGAGGAACTCGGCGCTGGTGAGGTGGGCGGGGGTGCGGGCGCCGCTGAAGACGTCCGCGATGACGAGGTCGGCCCGTCCGGGCGGCAGCTTGGCCAGCCCCTCGCGTGCGTCGCCGCCGCGTACCCGGATCCGCCACTCCTTCGCCAGGGGCAGGTGGGAGCGCACCAGCCGGGTCAGCGCCAAGTCCGCCTCGATCACCTGCTGGGTGGAGCGGGGTCGGGTGGCGGCCAGGTAGCGGGCCAGCGTGAGGGCGCCGCCGCCCAGGTGCAGTGCGTGCACGGGCCGTCCCGGCGGGGCGAGGAGGTCGACGACGTGGCCGAGCCTGCGCTGGTACTCGAAGGCGAGGTGGGTGGGGTCGTCGAGGTCGACGTGCGACTGGGGTGCGTCGTCCAGCAGCAGGGACCAGGCGCGGGGGCGGTCCAGGTCGGGCACCAGCGAGGCGGTGCCGCCGTCGACCTGAGCGGTGACGGCGTCCCGTCCCCGTCGTCTCTCGCCGCGCGCCATGCCCCCAGTATCCGCCATGGGCCGTACCGCTCTCCGCCCCACCCGCCCGCCCGACACGGTGGCGCCTCCTGTGCCGCCGGATTTCGGGCCGTGTGATTTCTGTGGCGTAAACGACGTCCTTCGCCCCACGCGCAATGCCGTGGATCCATGGCCAGGCCTTTCACCCACATGCGTGATTCCCCGGGTGAACCCACGGAGGTGGCGAACCGTTTCTCCTGGCGCACAGCAAGCGACGGCGGCACCGCACCGACCAGCACAAATATCATATTAAGAGCGAGGAATTATTGATTCCCCATTCTTCCGCGTCGATTCTTTTCCTGTCACTCGAAACCGAGTGAACGGCCATACCGGCCGCGCGACACAAAGAAATGGAACACGCGAATGACGGTTCGTAATTCACTGGCTGTCCTGGGGACGAGCGCGCTGCTGGCGCTCGGATTCGGCGGGGCGATGGCCCCCACCGCGGCTGCGGCCCCGCCGGCCGCTCCGCAGACCGCGCAGGTGGCGGCGGACGCCCACTTCACGGCCAAGGACTCCCGCTCGGGCCGCACCACGAAGGGTGTCGCGCACAAGTCGGGCCGCTACGGCGCCGCCGCCCCGTCGAAGGCCGCGTCGCTGCGCTGCTGGAACGCCGGAATCTCGGGGCGGTACTTCGCCATCTCCTGCTCGGGCAACGCCTACCGCGTGTTCGTCGACTGCTCGAACCGGGTCAGGTACGTCACCCCGGTACTCTCCGGATCCAAGCGCGTGACCATGGCCTGCCCGGGCGGCACCCGCGCGCTGCGGGGCGGAGCCTACGGCCGCTGACGCCCCGCACGCTCGGCTGAGGGCTCCGCGCGGTCCACCGGGACCCGGCAACGGAGACGGTGACAGGACGGCGCCCTCAGCACCCCACCGCTCGGCCCGCCTTTTCCACACACGTGTTTTCGACTTCTTCTGTTTTTTGTTTTCCCGGCTTTTCGCATTTCGGCGACACCGCGCCGCGAGCCACGGGTCAGACCCGGCTCGCGGCCTCGATCGTGCGGGCGGCCTCGCCCAGCGCCGCCCGCAGCTCCGCGGGCTCGGTCGCGTGCGCGTACGCCACGGAGGGCGGCACCAGCCATCCGGTGCCGGCCACGGGCGGTTCACCCGCGGCGCTCGCCACGGCGCGGGCCTCGCGCACGTACGTCTGCGTACAGGCGCTGCCCGGCAGGTCCCAGCAGTCCGCCGTCCCCGGCGGGACGAGGAAACCGAGGGTGTCCCCTGAGCGGTCGTGCAGCACGGGTCCGACCCCGTCCCTGAGCCGGAGGATGTCCGCCGCCTCCAGCCCGTGCCGCGCGGGCACGGTCACCAGGTCGCAGGGTTCGGGTACCGGTCCGGCGCCGATAGCGCGGCTGCCTTCGCCACTGTCCGACAACTCAGACCCCTCCTCGCGGTCGCTGTGCATGGTCCAACGGCTTTTTTCGTCAACGGCTACGGCGGCGAACCAGCGCATTGGATGGCACTTCATGGCAGAAGCAGGGTGAGATATCCCGTTTGTAGCCAAACCCTCGGTGTCGGACCCGTCACAGCCGGTACGTTTCCGCCATGGCGTCGTCACCCTCAACGTCACCCCGACCGCAGCACACTCCCAACACCGCGTTCAGGGCGCTGAGGGGGCACCTCTCCCCCGGAGAGTTCGCGGCGAACGTGCGCCGTTCTGCACGTGAGATCGGTGAACAGGTCTCGTGCGACGCGCGGTACATCGGCCGCGTCGAGTCGGGCGAGATCAGGTGCCCCAACTACGCCTACGAGCGGGTGTTCCTGCACATGTTCCCCGGCACTTCGCTGGCGGACATGGGCTTCGCACCCCGGGAGTCCGTACGCGGTCGCGCGGCGCGCGCTCGCGGGGCGCACAACGCGCAAGAAGCGCCCCGTCTGTCCACCGCGCGCTGCGCCGATCTCACCCACGGTCAACTCCCGCTGCACACCGACCATCCCGACAGCCCCGGTCTCATCGCATTCCCCAACTGTCCCGAGTACGACGAGGAGAGCGACGTGCTACGTCGCGCTTTCATGACGGGCGGACCCGCCGCCCTCGCCGCCGCCTCCCTCGGCGGCGGCGCGCCCCACGCCTGGTCCGCGGACCGCCCCGCCCCCGCCGCGTACGCGGGGGAAACCGAGGCGGGCGCCGTCGAAGAGGCCGTACGGCACATCCGGCTGCTGGACGACCGGCACGGCGGCGCCGGGCTCTACCACCGCGCCGCGGGCCCCCTGCGTACCGCCTACGACCTGCTGGACGCGGGCACCCGCAGCCAGGCGGTCGCCGACCGGCTGCACGCGGGCGCGGGCGAACTCGCCCTCTCCGTCGGCTGGCTGGCCCACGACTCGGGCCGCTACGCCGACGCCCGCTCCCACTACGCCGAGGCGCTGGCCACCGCACGCGTCGCCGCCGACCCGGCCCTGGAGGCGCACGCCTTCTGCAACACGGCCTTCCTCGCCCGGGACGCGGGCCGCCCCCGCGAGGCGGTACGCGCCGCGCAGGCGGGCCAGCAGGCGGCCAAGGCCCTGGGCTCCCCCCACCTGCTGTCGCTGCTCGCGCTGCGCGAGGCCGGCGGCTGGGCGGGCCTCGGCGACACCTCAGGGTGCCGGCAGGCGCTCGCACGGGCCCAACGTCTGTTCGCACGGGGCGTGCGCGACGGCGACCCGGAGTGGATGAGCTTCTTCGGCGAGGCGGAACTGGAGGGCCTGGAGGCGCAGTGCTGGTCGGCCCTGGGGATGTGGGACCGGGCGGCGGACCACGCCCAGCAGGCCGTACGCCTGCAGAAGCCCCACTTCACCCGCAACCGCGCGCTGTTCACCGCGGAGCTGGCCGGCGATCTGGCGGCGCGCGGCGAGGTGGAGGAGGCGGCGGCCGCCGGAGCGCGGGCGCTGGACTTCCTCGGGCCCGTCCAGTCCACCAGGATCAGCGCGATGCTCCAGGCGGCGGCCGACCGGCTGCGCGCCTTCCGCGCCGAGCCGGCCGTCGCGGACTTCCTCAGCCGCCAGGCGGCGGCGACGGCCTGACCGGCGTCCGGGGCGGGACGGGGCTGGAACTGGGGCCGGGGCCCGGGGGGGTCCGGGGGACCCGAGGGGCCCCGGGAACCAGGGGTCAGTCGAGGTGGCCCGTGTCGTTCCAGCGCTCGACGGCGGGGGCGCCGTAGGCCCAGCCGAGGATCGACAGGGAGGCGGGGTCCAGCTTGAGACGGGCCGCGAAGGACGGGTCGTAACCCAGCCAGCGGGCGCCCAGGACGCGCAGGATGTGGCCGTGCGCGAAGACCAGCACGTCGCGGTCGGCCGAACGGGCCCAGTCGACCACCTCGTCGGCGCGCTCGCCCACCTCGGCCAGGGTCTCGCCACCGGTGACGCCGTCCCGCCAGATGAACCAGTCCTCGCCCGCGCGCTCGCGGATCTGCTCGGGGGTGAGGCCCTCGTAGTCGCCGTAGTCCCACTCCATCAGCGCGTCCCAGCCGCGGGCGCCGTCGAAGCCGGCCAGCGCGCAGGTCTCGGCGGCCCGGGAGAGCGGGCTGGTGCGCACCTCGACCCCGGGCAGCCCGTTCCAGGGAGCGCGGTGCAGCCGCTCGCCGAGCAGCTTGGCCATGCGGCGGCCCTCGTCCAGCAGCGGCATGTCCGTCCTGCCGGTGTGCTGCCCGGTCATCGACCACTCGGTCTGACCGTGCCGGACGAGGAGGATGCGCGCTGCCATGGGGACCTCTCGGACGTGACGTGCTGGATCGTCCGGCCGCCCGGGAAGCGGATGCGGGCCCGGGTGCCCGGAAGGCGGCTGGCCGGGTGCCCGGAAACCGCTTCCTCCATCTTCGCGCAGCGTCCCGCCAGGGCGCCCGGCGGGGCGGGGCGCGAGGGGGTGACGGGGCGGCGAGGCAAAGGGGCGGATCGGTCCTGTCCGGTGGGTGCGGGGTGCGTTGTCGGCGGCGGGTGGGAGACTTCGCCGGGTACCGCACCCTCCCCCGAGGCCACAGCCGATGACACCCTCTTCGCTACCGAAGCAGACCCCGCCGTCCGGCACGCCCGAGCCGTCCGGCGCGTCCGGCACGCCCGAGCCGTCCGCACCGGGCGCGCCGCAGGCCCCGGCACCGGCGGGTGCCTCCCCGCGGCGGCTCGCCGCGTTGCGCGGCGGTCCCGACGTGCCGCACAAGCACCTCGACGCGCGGGCGCTGGCCGCCCTCGCCGCGAATCCGGGCTGCCGCCGCCGGGCGCTGCTGGACGGCGCGGGGGTCGACAAGGGAGCGGTGGCGCAGGCGCTGGGCTCCCCCGCGCCCTTCGGCCAGTCCCAGTTCGCGCTGGTGCGCGGCAACGCGTTCGAGGCGCGGGTGAAGGCGGACGGCGGGCAGGTGCTGCTCGCGCTGTTGTGCGAGCAGGTGGGCGAGGCCCGCCCGGAGCCCGAGCAGGTCGTCGTGCCCGACGTGACCGCCGACGGCCCCGCGGGGCGCGCAGAGCGCACCAGGCTGGCGCTGGCCGAGGTGCCGGAAGGCAGCTGGGGCCTGCTCGACCATCCCTGGCTGTCCCTGCGGGTGGCGGGCTCGACCGCCTACCTGGAGCCGGACGCGCTGGCCGTCCATCCGGACGGCTCCCTCAGCATCATCGAGATCAAGTCGTTCCCGATCCTGGACGGCGCGGCCGACACGGTGAAGGCGGGCGCCGCCGCGCGCCAGGCGGCGGTGTACGCGCTGGCGCTGGAGGGGCAGCCACGGGCGGTGCGGGAGAGCGCCCTGCTGGTGTGTCCGAAGGACTTCTCCAACCTGCCCGCGGCCGGGCTGCTCCCGCTGCGCAAGCAGATCGCCGCGACCCGGCGCCAGCTGCGGCGGCTGACCCGGCTGGAGAAGATCGCCGCCGAGCTGCCCGAGGGCGTCCACTTCGCGCCGACCCAGGAGCCCGAGGAGCTGGCCGCCGCGGTGGAGTCGGTTCCCGCGACGTACGCACCGGAATGCCTCTCGACGTGCGAGCTGGCCTTCCACTGCCGCCAGCGGGCGCGCGCCGCGGGCTCGGTGGTCGCGCTGGGCCGCTCGGTGCGGGGCGAGCTGGGCGGCCTGGCCACGGTGCCCGACGTCCTGGCCGCCGCCTCGGGAGACCCGGGCAGCGCCGCCGCACAGGACCCGGCCGCCGCCCTGCTGCGCAGGGCCGCGGCGCTGCGCGCCCAGGCGCTCCAGGACGCGGCGGAGCACGGGCCCGCGCGGGAGTCGTCTCAGGCTCCCGCCGTGCGGGACGCGGAGGTGGGCTGATGTCGCTGCTGAACGCGCTGGCGCGCATGGAGGCCGTCGCCTGCGGGCGGGCCCGGCCGGTGGCGACCGTCCGCCACCGGCATCTTGCCGAGCGCCCGCTCGTCCTCGTCCCGCTGACGACGGCCGGTGAGAACGGCGCACCGCTGGGCGTCATGCTGGGGACCGAGCGCTCGACACCGACAATCCTCACCGTCGCTCAGCCGCGCGACCGCGAGCTGCGGTTCGTGTTCCTGGACCGGCTGGCCGAGGCGGTGCTGCCGCACCTGGAGTCGTGCCAGGACGAGGTGGAGCTCGTCGAGCGCAAGGAGACCGATCCCGAGTCGGGCAAGCGGGTCACGGTCGAGGCCGAGCTGTGCACCGACGCGCCGCAGCTGCTGGTGCCCACCGGTCCCGGTGTGGACTTCGTGCGGCTGCTGGGGCGCTCGACGCGGTTCCGGCGGACCGCCGAGGAGGACCCGGAGTCCGCGCACCCGGCACCGCCCCGGCTGCCGCTGCTGGGCCGCTGGCTGAGCCACTACGGCGAGCGCGCCAGGGTGCCGGGCTCCTCGCTGCTGCTGCCTGTGACGGGGCTGCTGACCCGGCACTGGGCGACGGGCCAGAGCCAGTTGGAGGACCAGCACCTGGGGGCGCTGCTGGCGTGGCTGGCGCCGCCTGACGGGGCGAGCGGGGCCGAGGCGGCGCTCCGCGCGGAGCTGGGCCGTGACGGGCGGGGCCAGCTGCTGGTGCCGCCCGCCGGGCCCGCCACCGACCCGGCGTTCGACAACGAGCTGCTGGCTCCGGCGCTCACCCGCTACGACCGGGGCGTGCCCGGTGCAGAGGAGGAGGTGCACGAGCTGGTGGCGACGCAGCTGCGCCCCACCTGGGAGGCCGTGTGGGAGGGCGTCGGGATGCTGCGCACGCTGCCCGAGGCCGCGCACGTGCCCGACAGGTGGCGGCGCGACCGGCAGTCCTACACCCACCACAGGGACCGGCTGCGGGCCGCCGAGCCGCCCCAGCCGCGCAAGGACGACGCGGTCACCGCCGCCCGCAAGCTGGCCATGCGCGAGCAGCGCCAGGCCGAGCTGGAGGCGCAGGAGGCGCTGGACGATCCGCTGGTGATGGCCGTACGGCGGCTGGCGGGCGAGGCGTTCTCGGCGGAGGTGCTGGAGGTGGAGATGGCCTACTCGGAAGGCAAGCGTCCCTCGCCCCGCCCCCTGGTGACGGTGCACACCCAGGACGCGCCCCTGCTGAGCGACGGGGACAAGCTGCACCGCAGGCTGCCCGAGGGCGGGCAGCAGCGGGCCGAGCTGGTGGAGATGGCGGGGCCGGGCGAGCTGGTGCTGCGGCTGGTGAACGGGATGGGGCGGGCGAAGGAGCCCGCGCCGGGCACCGTGCCGCGCAAGGGCGATCTGGTGTGCTGGACGCTGTTCGAGCACGCGCCGCGCGGCGGGCCCGGGCTGCCGGAGCCCGAGGAGACCCCCTGGACCCACGGCGGCCCGCCCGGTGAGCGGGGCGCGGAGCGGCCCGACCCGGTGACCTCGGAGGATGTGCTGTGACGACGCTCGTGGAGCAGCCCGGGGCCGCCGCGTCCCCGGCTCAGGCCGCCGCGGCGGCCACCGAGGCGATCCTGGCCGCGGCCGTGGACGGCGCGCACCGTGGCGTGGTGGTGAACTCGCCACCCGGCGCCGGCAAGTCGACCCTCGTGGTGCGCGCGGCGCGCGAGCTGGCCGCCGCAGGACACCCGCTCATGGTCATCGCGCAGACGAACGCGCAGGTGGACGACCTGGTCGACCGGCTGGCGACGGCCGATGCCGAACTGCCGGTCGGACGGCTGCACAGCAGCGAGCCGAAGCCGTACGACCCGGTGCTGGACCGCCATCCCTCGGTGCGCACCTCCGCGAAACCCGCCGACCTCGCCGGGCTGGACGTGGTCGTCTCCACGGCGGCGAAGTGGGCGTGGGTGAGCAGCGAGGAGCGGTGGCGGCACGCCATCGTGGACGAGGCGTACCAGATGCGCTCGGACGCGCTGCTGGCCGTGGCCGGGCTCTTCGAGCGGGCCCTGTTCGTGGGGGACCCCGGGCAGCTGGACCCCTTCAGCCAGGTGGGTGCCGAGCAGTGGGCGGGCCAGGCGCACGACCCGTCGGCGAGCGCCGTGGGCACCCTGCTGGCGCACAATCCCGGGCTGCCCCAGCACCGGCTGCCGGTCTCCTGGCGGCTGCCGCACTCGGCGGCCGCGCTGGTCTCCGAGGCGTTCTACCCGTACACGCCGTTCCGCAGCGGTACGGGGCCCGGTGACCGCAGGCTCGCCTTCGGCGCGCCCGCGGACGGATCGCCCTGGGACGCGGTGCTGGACGAGGCGGCGGACGCGGGCTGGGGTCTCCTGGAGCTGCCCGCGGCGCGCACACCCCGCACCGACCCGGAGGCCGTGGCGGCGGTGGCCCGCCTGGTGCACCGGATGCTGGAGCGGGAGGGGCGTACGCACGGTGAGCGGGACGGGAGCGACGGCGGCGGCGCGGTCCTGGGCCCCGAGCGGATCGCCGTGGGCACGGCACACCGCGACCAGGCGGCGGCGGTCCGCGCGGCCCTGGCCGGGTACGCGTCGGCCGAGGGTGACGGGCGCGCCGCCCGGGTCACCGTGGATACGGCCAACCGGTTGCAGGGCCGCGAGTTCGACGTCACGGTCGTCCTGCACCCGCTGTCGGGGCGGCCGGACGCGACCGAGTTCCACCTGGAGACCGGGCGGCTGTGTGTGCTGGCCTCCCGGCACCGGCACGCGTGCGTGGTGGTGTGCCGCGCGGGCGTCGCCGAGCTGCTGGACGACCATCCGGCGACCGAGCCGGTCCAGCTGGGCCCCGCCTCCTGGGCGCCGGACGGCTGGGAGGCCCACCAGGCGGTGCTCTCCCAGCTGGCCGAGCACCGGGTCCCGCTCGCCTGATGTCCCCGGGCCCCGGGACGTCCCGGGCCCGGGGCCTCGCTGCCGGGTCGGGGCGGCTTGTCCTGGACCCGTGCGGGGGCGGGGGTGCCGGGCGCACAATGGGGGGCGGCCCACGACCTTGGAGGTATGTACATGTCTGAGCCGCACTCGGCTCCGGACCCTTCGCGCTCCTCCGCCGGGGGGAGCGGCGGCGGCCCGCAGTACCGCCGCCCCGCGCCCCTGCTGTTCGAGCCGGCCGATGCGGCCCCTGACGACGAGCACTTCTTCGGCCTGGAGTCGCTGACCGACCCCACGGAGCTGCTGGACCGCTCGACGGAGCTGGTGCACGCGTTCCGGGCGGCCGCCGACCGCGCCCAGGAGTACCAGGCCTCGGCCGCGGCGCAGCTCGCCGACCCGCAGCGGTTCGACAAGCTGCCCGACGCCGCCATCGCGGACCGCGGCGGGTGGACCGAGGAGTACGCGCGCAAGATGATCGAGTTCGGCCACGACCTGCTCAGGAACCGGGTGCCCGGCACGCAGCCGCCGCCGCAGGGCTGAGCCGCCGGTCCGGGCCGCGTGCACCGCCGGGCGCGACGGTGCAGGTGGGGAGGGTTCCGCCGGAATTATCGATTTCCGGTTCACCGGATCGGGGTGTTAAGGTCTACGACGTCAGCAGGCGCCGCTAGCTCAGTTGGTTAGAGCAGCTGACTCTTAATCAGCGGGTCCGGGGTTCGAGTCCCTGGCGGCGCACAGACAGCCGAAGGCCCTCCGCGCAGGCGGGGGGCCTTCGTCGTGCGCGCGGACCCGGCACCCGTTACGGGCCGCGCTCAGCCGCGGACGACGCGGATCTCCCAGTCGCCGTCCGCCGTGCGCCCGGTGACCTCGACGCGGACGGCCTCGCCGGGGTCCGACCAGCTCTCCCCCACCCCCAGGGTGGCGTCGGCGAGTGTGCTGTGCACGGAGGTCTGGCGGCAGGCGGAGGTGCCGGGGTGTCCGTCGACCACCTCGATCGGGCCGTGCGTGGAGGGGGTGTCGCTGCGGACCCGGTAGAGGAGCAGGCCCTGGGTACAGGTGTCGCTGTCGTTGCCGGTGCGTTCGCGGACCTCCATGGCCAGGGCGCGGTTCTCGCCGGTGCGCAGGACGACGAGCCGGACGCCGTCGGGCCCCTTGGCGCGCCGGGAGGGTGCCGCCAGCGCCCGCAGGGTGTAGCGGGCCTGCGGAGGTGCCCCGCCGGTGACGGGGACGCATCTGACATTGGCTCGTTCCAGCCAGCCGAGCTTCCACTTGTGCCAGCCGAAGGGCTCGGGCGCCAGTCCGAACTGGCTGCCCATCAGGTCCCAGTCCCCGACGCGGGTGTCCCAGTCGGCCTTGCCGTCGGCGGGGCGCTGGTAGAGGTCGGGCAGGTCGAAGAGGTGACCGGTCTCGTGGGCGAGGACGTGGCGGTCGGGCGGACTCTGTTCGAACACCGTGACGAGACGGTTCAGCTCGGTTCCGTCTGCGGTGATCGGCTCATCGAGATTGACCACTTTTGTCGCATCGGAGTCCACACCGGGGGCGTCGGGGTCGGCGATGAGGTAGACGACGTCGTAGCGGGCCAGGTCGACGTGTGGATCGACGGCCCCCACAGCGTCGTGCAGATAGGAAAGACGCAGGTCAGCGTCCCAGTCGCGCTGGATGCCGTAGAACGAGGCCGGCTTGGGCATCTCGATCCACCGGTTCACCGGACGCGGCCGCAACCGGAATTTTCCGTAACTCGCCCGCGAGAAGAAGTCGGATGTGGCCGGGAAATGGTCGTTCACAAGCTCTCGAGGGGTGGCCATAGGGGTCGCATCGGGGAAAGAGAGAAAGAGAAGGGCGGCATCGAGCGTCCCTTCGGGGCGCGGATAGGAGGCGTTCCAGGTGTCCAACCCCAACGAGTGGTGCGCTTCGGTGCGCGGCAGAGCGCACGGCATGCCCGCCGCAACGGATCGCACGGGCCCGGCGAAGAGCCCCACCCCCATGAAGGCGGTCAGCGCCATGACGATCGCTCCCACCCGGTGCCGCGTGCCGGGACCCAGCCGTCCGGGCCCGCGTACCGGACGGCCGCGGGCCGAGCTGTCAACACCCCCGGGTACCGACGCAGGCGCCACGTGGAGACCTCACCGGAAAAGGAACGGCGGACCCTCCCCACCCTCCCGTCGTATGTCCGGCTCTGCCCTGTTTCGGTAGTCCAGTCGAGTCAACCGCAGTATGACTACTCTTCGTAACGATCGGTCGTGAGCGGTCAGGGGACTGGCAGCACTGGCGCCGAAACGGTCAGCCTCGCGCGCACACCCCTCCCCGGCCGCTCCCGTGACCGGCAACGGCAGCGGAGACACTGGCTCCGCTCTTGCACCAACCTCTATGATCGGCACATTTCCAGCGCGGATCCTCCCCTGGGCGGCCTACGGGCAGCCGGCCGACCGATCCGCACGAGACGAGCCCCCCGCGGAGCGATCGGTGAACGGACCCCTCGAAGGACCGGGAAAAGACTCCGGCGAAGCCCTCGTAACGCAACCCCAGACCATCACGGAAAGTAGCCACAAGCGCTGGCGACGGCGCGCACACCACGGGCACAGCGAGAGCGACTTCCGGGCCGCCTTCCACGCGGCGCAGCTGCCGATGGCCATCGTCGACCCGCACGGCCGCGTACTGACGGCCAACCGCGCGCTGGGCACCCTGCTCGGCGCCGACCCGCAGCGGCTGACCGGGCGCCCCCTCGCCGAGCTGGCGGGCCTCGGCCTGGACGGGCGGGTGCGCGGCGCCTACCACGAGGCGCTCCAGGGGCGCGCCGACCGCATGTCGTGCACGCGCAGGCTCAAGCACGCCGACGGCCACACCCTCTGGGCGGAGATCACCGTGACGCCCACCGTGCACGGCGGCGAGGCCCTGCTCTCGATCGCGGACATCAGCGAGCGCCGCGACCTGCAGGAGCGGCTGCGCCACCTCCAGATGCACGACCCGGTCACCAGGCTGCCCAACCGCACCCTCTTCTTCGAACGGCTGGCCGGAGCACTGGCCGACTCGGCGACCGGCAGAACCGGCCTGTGCTACCTCGACCTGGACGGCTTCAAGGCCGTCAACGACACCCTCGGGCACCGGGTGGGGGACAGCCTGCTGGACGCGGTGGCGCAGCGGCTCACCCAGTGCGCCGAGTCCCGCGGCGGCGACGACGGCGGACACCTGGTGGCACGGCTCGGCGGTGACGAGTTCGCGCTGCTCGTCGAGTCGTCCACCGGGACCGAGCAGGTGACCGCGCTCGCCCAGTCGGTGCTCGCCGCGCTCCAGCGCCCCTTCGACCTGGCCGGACAGCGCCTCGCGGTCTCCGCCAGCATCGGCGTCGTCGAACGCGAGACGGCCGGCACCACCCCGACCGAACTGATGCAGGCGGCCGACACCACGCTGTACTGGGCCAAGGCCGACGGCAAGGCGCGCTGGACCCTCTTCGACCCCGAGCGCAACGCGCACCGCATGACCCGCCAGGCCCTCTCCTCCACGCTGCGCCGCGCCGTGGAACGCGGCGAGTTCGTGCTGGAGTACCAGCCCATCGTCGGCTTCTGCGACGACGTGCTGCGCGGCGTCGAGGCCCTCGTGCGCTGGCGGCACCCGCGGTTCGGCATGCTGGGCCCCGACCGCTTCATCGGGCTGGCCGAGGAGAACGGCGCCATCGTGCCGCTCGGCCGGTGGGTGCTCCAGGAGTCCTGCCGCCAGGCACGGCGCTGGATGCTCGACCACCCCGGGCCGCCGCCGTACGTGAGCGTCAACGTGGCGGTGCGCCAGGTGTGGGACTCGGACCTGGTACGGGACGTCGCCGAGATCCTCCAGGAGACCGGGCTGCCCGCTCACCTGCTCCAGCTGGAGCTGACCGAGTCGGCGGTGATGGGCTCGGCCGGACGCCCTCTCCAGGCGCTCCAGGCGCTCTCGGAGATGGGCGTCCACATCGCCATCGACGACTTCGGTACCGGCTACTCCAACCTGGCCTACCTCAGCCGCCTGCCGGTGCGCGCCCTCAAGCTGGACGGCATGTTCGTCCGCGGCTTCCGCACCGCCCGGCACCAGAACCCGGCGGACGAGACGATCGTGACGGCCCTGGTGCAGCTGGCGCACAAGCTGGGCCTGACCGTCACCGCCGAGTGCGTGGAGGGTCCCGCGCAGGCCGAGCGGCTGCGCAGGATCGGCTGCGACACCGGCCAGGGCTGGCACTACGCCAAGCCGATGGAGGCCGACCGGATCGCCGAGCTGCTGGCGTGGTCGGCTCAGGCGGCGGGCAGCGCGTAGGCGTCGGCGATCAGCTCCAGGGAGCGGACCCGCGCCTCGGGCGCGTGCGCGTTCGCGGTGAGCATCAGCTCGTCGGCGCCGGTCCGCTTCACCAGCGCGTCCAGCCCCTCGCGCACGGCGTCGGCCGTGCCGTAGGTGACGTTGCCCAGCCAGCTGTCGACGAAGTCCCGCTCCACGGGGCTGAACGGGTGAGCCTCCGCCTCCTCGGGGGTGGGGATCAGACCGGGGCGCCCGGTGCGCAGCCGCACCATCGACAGCGCCCCCGTCAGCACCTGGCGGTAGGCCTCCTTCTCGTCGTCGGCCGCCAGCGCCGCCGCACCGATCAGCGCGTACGGCTCGTCCAGCACGGCGGAGGGCCGGAAGGTCTCGCGGTACAGGTCCAGCGCCGGCAGCGTGTTGGCGGCCGAGAAGTGGTGCGCGAACGCGAACGGCAGCCCGAGCTGCCCGGCCAGCTGCGCGCTGAACCCGGAGGAGCCCAGCAGCCAGACCGGCGGCCGGTGCGCGGACGCGCGCGCCTCGGCGCCCTGGGCCTGCACGGGCCCGGGTACGGCGTGGATGCGGGCGTAGCGGTGCCCCCCGGGGAAGTCGTCGTCCAGGAAGCGGATCAGCTCGGCGAGCTGCTGCGGAAAGTCCTCGGCGCCCTCACGCAGCCGCTCGGTGCGGCGCAGCGCGGCGGCTGTGGCCCCGTCGGTGCCCGGCGCACGGCCCAGACCCAGGTCGATCCGGCCCGGGGCCAGCGCCTCCAGCGTGCCGAACTGCTCGGCGATGACCAGCGGCGCGTGGTTGGGCAGCATCACCCCGCCGGAGCCCAGGCGCACGCGGCTCGTGTGCGAGGCCAGGTGGGCCAGGATGACGGCAGGCGAGGAGCTGGCCACGCCCGGCATCGAGTGGTGCTCGGCGATCCAGTAGCGGGTGAAGCCGCGGGCGTCGGCCAGCGCCGCCTGCCGGGTCGAGGCCGCCAGCGCGTCGCTCGCCGTGTAGCCCTCACCCACGTTGACCAGGTCGAGAACGGAGAGGGGCACGGGGGCCGAACCCCGCGCCTCACCCCGGATCCCGGCTCCCCGGTGCCCACTGCCCTGTGCGTCCTCGCCTGACCGGCTCACGGTGGCTCGCCTTCCTCGCGCGTACGGAAACGTGGTCCCACCCGCCCGCACGGGGTACAGGTGTGCGACTCACGCACCGGTACAACACGCCGACAGGCGGCTCTCTTCCCGGCCCGCCCGCCAGGACCGGCGGCCCTGGCGGACGGGGGCACCCCTCAGGGCACCGTCGGTCAGGCGAAGAGGGCGCCCAGTGCCGGGCAGCGCGCCTTGACGTCCAGCAGGCGCAGGCCCTCCTTGGCCGTCACCTGGTTGGCCGTCAGCACGGGCTTGCCCAGCTCGGCCTCCAGCGCCGGGATGTAGGCCGCCGTGTGCAGGGCGGTGTCCGGCAGCAGCACCGCCTCGGCCTCCGGATGGTCGCCGCCCCTGGCCAGGGCCAGCACCTCCTCCTCGCCCCAGGTGCCCACCTCGGCCGCGGTGATGATGCCGCTGCCGCGCATGGCCACGACCTCCGCGCCGGCCGCCCGCAGGAAGCCCCGGAACAGGTCGGCCACGTCCTCCGGGTAGGTCGCCGCGATACTGACCCGTTCGAGGGCGAGATCGCGGACGGCGTGGGCGAAGGCGAAGGAGGTGCTGGAGGCCGGCAGCGACGCCGTCTCCCCCAGCTCCCGCACCTGCTCGTGCGCGCCGTCCCAGCCGAAGACGAAGCTCGCGCTGGTGCACGCCCACACCACCGCCTGGATGCCGTGCCCCTTGGCCTCCTGCACCTTCGCGGCGAGCCGGGCGGCCGAGCCCATCTCCAGCAGGGCGTCCACCCGGTGCGCGTCCTCGCCGATGTCGGTGTGCACCAGCGGCAGCCGCACCTCGGTGCCCGCCTCGGCGAGGATCCGCTCCAGCCTCGGATAGTCGTCCTCGGCCGAATAGCCGGGGTAGAGGAATCCGACCGCCGGGGCCGATGCCGCCTGTGCCATCTACGCCTCCTGTGAGAGCTCGCAGCTGTCGCCGCTGTGGTGTGGGTGCTGGGGGTGACTCCCCGGGCACTGTCGGGCCCGGGTCTCGTCCGGGCCCGGGTCTCGTCCGGGCCCGGGTCTCGTCCGGGCCCGGGTCTCGTCGGACCACGGGCCCCGTGAGGCCCGCATCCGGTCAGGCCGGAGGCTGGGCGCCGCCGCCCCACTCGTCCGGGTGAAGGGGCTGGCCGTACCCGAGGTCGGCGGGCCCCTCCAGGGGCTCGGCCGGTTCGGTGCCGGCGCCCGCGAGCGCCGCCTCCGGCTCGTGCTCCACCGGCGCCTCCTCCGGCTCCACCAGGCCGTCCGTCTCGTGCGCGAACGGCTGGGTGGCGATCGAGGACGTCATGGCGGCGGGGCCGCGCCGGGCGACCGGGTCGAGCAGCGCCTGGTAGGGACCGACCGCCTCCTTGCCGACGGCGCGCAGCGCCGCCCACATGGTGACCTGGTTGGCGGACAGGACCGGCATCCGCAGCTCCGCCTCCAGCTGCGGGATCACGTCGTACGTGGGCAGGTTGGTGCAGGAAATGAACAGCGCGTCCGGTGCGTCCACCACCGCCTCCCGCGCCATGTCGACCACGTCCCGGTACGGCACCCGCCAGATGTGCCGGGTCAGGCCCAGGTAGCAGCGGCCGCTGATGCCGATGCCGGCCTCGTCCAGGTAGTCCTCCAGCGAGTCGGTCACCGACTTGGTGTAGGGGGTGACCAGGGCGATCCGCCGGGCGTCGATCTCCCGCAGCGCCTCCAGCAGGGCGCCCGAGGTGGTGAGCGAGGGGATCTCGCCGGCGTCGGCCATGGCCGAGGTCATGGCCCGCTCACCGGCCGTGCCCCCCACGAAACTCCCGGACGTACAGGCGTAGGCCACCACTTCGGGGGCCACGGCGCTGAGCGCCCGTACCGCCTCACGGAGTGTCTCGTGCTCGCTGACCAGGCGAGCGAGGTCCAGGCTGACCTCGACGGGGACGAACGGAGTGCGGGTCAGATGCAGGGACACGTCGTCCGGCACCCAGCGCCAGAGTTCGCGGTCCAGTGCGAAGTCGAAGGGAGCGACGATTCCCACGCCGCGCTGCGGCAGCGGTCCGCCGAGGAAGGAGACGTCCATTTTTGGGCCCCAAAAGAACGGAGGGGAATGGCTCATGGCCAGAAGGCCCCTGAGTCAAGGGAAGTCAAGGAACCACAAGAACTGCAAAGCCGGTCAGAAGCCGGGACGCCGGGGCAGATGTCTTTGTTGACGAAGGTAGTTTCCGCTCCCTACCGTGGTCAATCCCGCCATCAGAGGCTGGTTCCCGTCCCTCGTCGGCTCACACCTTCAGCCAACCATCCCTGCGTTTCGAAACGGTTTCCTGCCTATGTCCGAAACCTGCGTTCTTGTCCTCGATGCCGAGCCGCTGCCGCGCCTCGACCGACTGGCGGGGCGCGCACGTGTCGTCCACGCCGACGAGAAGACGCTCGCCGAGCAACTTCCCGCCGCCGACGTCCTGTTGGTCTGGGACTTCCTGTCCGACGCGGTCCGCCACGCGTGGCCGGGCGACGGCCCGCGGCCACGCTGGGTACACACCCCCAGCGCCGGAGTGGACCGGTTGCTTCCGGAACTGGCCGACGCGCGCGACACCGTCATCACGAATGCCAGAGGCGTCTTCGACCGGCCGATTGCCGAATACGTCCTGGGCCTCGTACTAGCCATGGCCAAGGATTTCCGTGGCACTTGGGAATTGCAACGACAGAGGCGTTGGCGGCACCGGGAGACATTCCGCGTCGGCGGAAGTCGCGCGACGGTCGTCGGTTCGGGGCCGATCGGCCGGGAAATCGGCCGCGCACTCCTGGCACTCGGTGTCAAAGTAGACCTCGTCGGCCGGACCGCACGGGACACCGACCCCGAATTCGGGCGCGTCCACGCCACCGCCTCCCTCCCCCACCTCGTGGCCGACTCCGACTGGGTCGTGTGCGTGGCACCACTGACCCCGGAGTCCGCGGGCATGTTCGACGCCGCGATGTTTGCGCGCATGAAGCCAGAAGCGCACTTCGTGAACGTCGGCAGGGGTCAGCACGTCGTCGAGGACGACCTGGTCGACGCCCTCCTGGAGCACCGGATCAGCGGAGCGGCCCTGGACGTGTTCGCGGAGGAACCCCTCCCCGCCGACAGCAGGCTGTGGGACGTCCCCGGGCTCCTCATCTCCCCCCACATGTGCGGCGACACCCTCGGCTGGCGCGACGACCTGGCCGAACAGTTCCTGGACAACTACGACCGCTGGGAGCAGGGCCAACCGCTGCACAACGTCGTCGACAAGCGCCTCGGCTACGTCCCCACGGCCCCCGCGGCCGCCGCTGCGCCTGCCGGACCGGCAGCACCGCAGCCCTGAGCCCCTGCGGGCGCCCCGCCAGGACCCCTCCACGGGCCCGGCGGGGCCCGGCATCGGCGTTGTCGGGGCCCCGCCAGGCGGGGCCCCTCGGTTCGGGCGGCCCGTCGGGGGCCGCCCGGTCACTCGGGAGGTTTCGTCATGTCCGATCTCACCGCCCTGACCGCGACCCAGCTCGCGGCGGGCTACGAAACGGGGGACTTCTCCCCCGTCGAGGTCACCCGGGCGGCGCTGGAGAGCGCGGCGGAAACGCAGGAGCGGGTCAACGCCTTCGTCCGCATCGACCAGGAGGCCGCGCTGCGCCAGGCCGAGGAGTCGACGGACCGGTGGCGCCGCGGCGAGCCGCTGGGCCCCGTCGACGGGGTGCCGGTGACCGTCAAGGACATCCTGCTCCAGCGGGGCGGCCCCACCTGGAAGGGGTCACAGGCCGTGTCCGGCGAAGGGCCCTGGGACGAGGACTCGCCCTCGGTCGCCCGGCTGCGCGAGAACGGCGCCGTCTTCCTCGGCAAGACGACGACCCCCGAGTTCGGCTGGAAGGGCGTCACCGACAGCCCCCGCCACGGAGCGACCGGCAACCCGCACGCGCCCGACCGCACGGCAGGCGGCTCCAGCGGAGGCAGCGCGGCCGCCGTGGCGGCCGGCGCCGGGCCGCTCTCGCTCGGCACGGACGGCGGCGGATCCGTCCGCATCCCCGCCTCCTTCTGCGGCATCTTCGCGCTGAAACCCACCTACGGGCGGGTGCCGATCTACCCGGCGAGCGCCTTCGGCACCCTCGCGCACGTCGGCCCCATGACGCGGGACGCCGAAGACGCCGCGCTACTGATGGACATCATCAGCGCCCCGGACCCGCGCGACTGGTCCCACCTGGGCCCTGCGCCCCACAGCTTCCGCGGCGCCCTCGCGGCCGGCGCCGAGGGCGTACGAGGCCTGCGCGTCGCCTACTCGCCCGACTTCGGCGGCCGCGTCCGGGTGGCCCCCGACGTCGCGTCCGCCGTGCGCGGGGCCGTGGCGCTGCTCGAGGAACTCGGCGCGGTCGTGGAGGAGACCGACCCCTCCTTCGCCGACCCCATCGAGTCCTTCCACACCCTGTGGTTCAGCGGCGCCGCCCGCGTGACGCAACATTTCAGCCAAGATCAGCGGGCGGGGCTGGATCCGGGCCTGCGGGAGATCTGCGAGGACGGCGCGGCGCGCAGCGCGCTCGACTACCTGGCCGCCGTCGACGAGCGCATGGCGCTCGGCGCACGCATGGGCGCCTTCCACGAGCGGTACGACCTGCTGGTGACGCCCACCATGCCGCTGACCGCCTTCGCGGCGGGCGTCGAGGTGCCGGAGGGCTCCGGGATGCGGCGGTGGACGGAATGGACGCCGTTCTCCTACCCGTTCAACATGACGCAGCAACCTGCGGCGTCGGTGCCGTGCGGTGCGGATCGGGAGGGGTTGCCTGTGGGAGTGCAGCTTGTTGGGGCTCGGCACGCGGATGCTCTCGTGCTGGGTGCTGCGCACGCTCTGTTCGAGAGCGGCATCGCCTCGGAGGTCCCCTCCGCCTTGTGACCTCCCCGGGGCTGCGCCCCTGGCCCCCTCCATGGTCTTCCCCTTCTTCCGCTGAGGTGCCCTCGGCCGTGGTCGGGGGCTCCGCCCCCAGACCCCCGTGGCCTCGCCGGCCGGGCGTTGGGGCGGCTCCGCCCCCCAACGGCCCCCCGCTACGGGGGACTCCGTCCCCCCTAGGAGCCCCCTGGGGGAGAGCCAGTTCCCTCTTGAGTGAGACGGCTCAGCGCATGCGTTCTGCGGTGCTCTCTGGTGTGGGGGTCCAGGGGGCGGAGCCCCTTGGCGGGGGTTCCTAGGGGGGCGGAGCCCCCGTAGCGGGGGGCATTTGGGGGGCGGAGCCGCCCCAAAGCCTCCCCGGCGAGGGGCCGGGGGTCTGGGGGGCGGAGCCCCCCGGATAGAGAGCAGCCCTTCGGGGGTGGGCTGGCCCCACGGGAAAGGGGGAGGTCTGGGGGCCCGCCCCACGGGGGACATGGGGCGGAGCCCTAGGGAAGGTCAGGCTCGGCGGAAGTTTAGGCTTTCGCCGAGGGCCCCCGCGCGCCATAGGTCCTGACAGGCCTCGGCCATCTCATCGAGGCCTTCCACGATCTGCCCCCACACGATGCCGGGCACCCACCCCGCATCGCCGTTGATCAGCAGATTGTTGCGCTCATAGAACAGTGCGAGGTCGATGACGGTGTTGCGTCCCGCGTGCGCGGCCTCGTTCCCGCGCTGCTCGGCCGCGGCCTCGTAGCCGTAGGACGAGGTCGACAACTGGGTGTCCGTGAACGTGAAATAGCACAGGTCGCCCGGGATGGGCGTGATGGTGGGATTCTCCAGCGGCGGCTCCTGCGGAGCGAACGGGGGGATGAGCGCGTAGATCTCGTTGCGCGCGTACTTCGCGTGGTAGACGTCGCCGCCGAGCGGCAGCGCGTCCCACACGGCGGCGCAGGTGATCGGTGCGCGGTCGTCGAGCAGCTTTGCCGTGCAGCTGACTCCCCGCTTGTCCAACGACACTTCGATGAAGCGATCAGGCATCGTGCCTCCGCACCAGGTGAGCGTGTTGCGCAATGACGGGTCAATGGTGGCCCAGACATCGGGCATGTCGCGACCCCATCACAGGCTGGAAATGATCCGCATATCTTCATCCCGGTTGGGTAGCCGCGCGCCCATGGCTCCACCACAGAGGAACAACACCACTCGTGCCGGGAGACGTTTGAGCCGTCGGTCGCTGCTCGCAGGAGCGGCGTCCTTGGGTGCGGTGAGTGCGCTCGGGGCGACAACCGCATGCAGTCGGGTGTCCAGTGCGGACGCCAAGAACGGGGGGGATCTGCTGGAACGGCTGAAGGCCCAGGGCACGGTGAAGCTGGGCCTCGCCGGTGAACAGCCCTACAGCTACATCGACAAGCACGGCAAACTGACGGGGACCTCGCCCGCGATCGCGCGGATCATCTTCGAGCGGTTGGGCGTCGCGAAGGTCCAGCCGTTCCCGACCGAGTTCAACTCGCTGATCCCGGGGCTCAACTCGCAGCAGTTCGACGTGGTCGCGGCCGGCATGTACATCACGCCCACGCGGTGCGAGCAGGTGCTGTTCGCGGATCCCGAGTACGAGATGCGGGACGCGTTCATCGTGCGCAAGGGCAACCCGAAGAACCTCAACAGCTACGAGGACATCGCGAAGGCCGGCGCCAAGATGGCGACCGGCACCGGCTACGCCGAGATCGCCTACGCGGAGGAGGCGGGACTCAAGGAGTCGGAGATGCTCCTGCTGCCGGACCAGTTGGCCGGGCTGCTGGCCGTCGAGCAGGGCCGCGCGGACGTCTTCGCGGGGACGGCGGTGACCGTCCGCAACGTGGTCAGGCAGACCAAGAGCCGCAAGGCCGAGTACACCGAGGCGTTCACGCCGAAGCTGGACGGCAAGCCGGACCTGGGTACCGGCGCGTTCGCCTTCCGGCAGAACGAGACGACGCTGCGCGACGCCTTCAACCGTGAGCTGCACAAGATGAAGGAGAGCGGCGAACTCTTCCGCATCATGAAGCCGTTCGGCTTCGTGAAGCAGGAGATGACCACGATGACCGCGAAGGAGCGCTGCGCATGACGGACCTGACCTCGGGTTTGTGGGAGCTGCTCCTCCAGGGCGTGTGGGTGACCGTCCAGCTGACGGTCTTCAGCGCCGCGCTGGCCGCTTTCGTCGCCTTCGTGGTGGGTGTGGCCAGGACGAACAGGCTGTGGATCGTCCGGTTCGTCTCCGGCCTGTACATGGAGATATTCCGGGGCACGTCGGCCCTGGTCCTGATGTTCTGGATGTTCTTCGTGCTGCCGGTCGCCTTCGGCTGGCAGCTGGTGCCGATGTGGGCCGCGGTGCTCGCGCTCGGCCTGAGTTACGGCGCGTACGGGTCGGAGATCGTGCGCGGGGCGCTGGCCGCCGTCGCGCCCGCCCAGCAGGAGGCGGGCATCGCGCTCAGCTTCTCGCCCTGGCAGCGGCTGATGAAGATCTCGCTGCCGCAGGCGTGGCCGGAGATGATCCCGCCCGCCAACAACCTGCTGATCGAGCTGCTCAAGGGCACCGCGCTGGTGTCCGTACTGGGCGTCGGCGACATCACCTTCGGGGCTTCGCTGGTGCGCAACGCGCTCGGTGAGAGCGCTCCGGTCTACACGATCATCCTGGTCATGTACTTCATCCTGGCGTTCTTGCTGACGCGTGTGATGCGCGCGGTGGAGCGGAAGGCGAAGGCGGGCATCGGCCAGGCTCCGACGAAGAGCGAAGGCATGCGAAAGCCGGACATCGAGCAGGCGACCGCGGTGTCCCGCTCCAGCCAGGGAGGTGCGGCCTGATGCAGTGGGACTGGTCCGCTGTCGGTGACTTCATGCCGCGCTTTTGGGACGGCGTGCTCGTCACGCTGGAAGCGCTGGTGCTCGGCTCCCTGATCGCTTTCGCGCTCGGCCTGGTGTGGGCCATGGCGCAGCGTTCGCCGCTGAAGGCGGTGCGCTGGCCGGTGACGGCCGTCACCGAGTTCATCCGCAACACCCCGCTGCTGGTGCAGCTGTTCTTCCTCTTCTACGTGCTGCCCGAGTGGAGCGTCACCCTCTCGGCGCTGACCACCGGCATCATCGGGCTCGGCCTGCACTACTCGACGTACACGGCCGAGGTGTACCGCGCCGGCATCGACGGTGTGCCCGAGGGGCAGTGGGAGGCGTGCACGGCGCTGAGCATGCCGCGCGGCCGCACGTGGAGCGCCGTCATCCTGCCTCAGGCGATCCGCCGCGTGGTGCCCGCGCTGGGCAACTACGTCATCGCGATGCTGAAGGACTCGCCGCAGATCGCGGCGATCGGTGCGCTGGAGATGCTCGGCCAGGCGCGGCAGTTCACCGCGACCAGCTTCCAGCCGACCGAGCCGATCACGGTCATCGGCATCGCCTTCATCGTCATCGCCTACCCGGCATCCCTGCTTACGCGAGCCCTGGAGCGTCGTCTTGTCCGTTGAGAAAACCCCGAGCACCGCTGCGAACGAGGCCTCGAACCCGGCCGTCGACGGCAGCGAGCTGATCAGATTCGACAACGTCACCAAGCGCTACGGCAGCAACGTGGTGCTGGACAACCTCTGCTTCGACGTGGCGTCCGGCAAGCACGTCACGCTCATCGGCCCGTCGGGTTCCGGCAAGACGACGATCCTGCGGCTGCTGATGACCCTGGTGAAGCCCGAGGAGGGCACCATCAAGGTGGCGGGCGAGTACCTGTCGCACGAGGAGCGGAACGGCAAGCTGGTGCCCGCGGGGGAGAAGCACTCCCGCGAGGTGCGCAAGAAGATCGGCATGGTCTTCCAGCAGTTCAACCTCTTCCCCAACATGAAGGTGCTGCGCAACATCACCGAGGCGCCGGTGCACGTGCTGGGCATGGGCAAGGACGAGGCCGAGCAGCGGGCGCGTGAGCTGCTGGAGATGGTGGGTCTGACCGAGCACCTCGACAAGTACCCCACCCAGCTGTCCGGCGGTCAGCAGCAGCGGGTGGCGATCGCGCGGGCGCTGGCGATGCGGCCGCAGGTGCTCCTGCTGGACGAGGTCACCTCGGCGCTCGACCCGGAGCTGGTGGCCGGTGTGCTGGACGTGCTGCGGGACATCGCGCACTCCACGGACATCACCATGCTCTGCGTCACGCACGAGATGAACTTCGCGCGGGACATCTCCGACGACGTGTTGATGTTCGACGCGGGCCGGGTCATCGAGTCCGGGTCGCCGGAGAAGATCTTCAGCGACCCGGAGCACGAGCGGACCAGGGAGTTCCTCAGCGCCGTCCTGTGATCGGCACGGGTCGGCTGTCGCTCTCCCCCTGTGCGCCGAGGGGCGCACAGGGGGGCGCATTCAGGGGCGCATCCAGCCTTCTGGCATATGCCGATAGCAGCAACACCCCCGTCCTCCGACGGGGTTGACCGCTACCGTTGGACGTACAGCCGTACTGCCGTACCGCCGTGCCCCACGGACCGGAGACGGTGCGGACGGTCCACAACCCCAGGGGGACACCGTGGCGCTACTCCGACCGTCCTCAGACCCCTCCGAGGAGCCGGAGCGGGAGCCGGTCACGCCCTTCGGCTCGGTGCGCTACGCACTCCGGGTGCTGGAGTCGGCCGCCCGGCACCGGGACGGGGTGTGCGAGGAGACGCTCTCGCGGGAGGCCGAGCTGCCCCACGTACGCCTGGGCCACCTGCTGCGCATGCTGTGCCGCGAGGGCTATCTGTCCCGGCTGGAGGACGGCAGCTACGTCGTCGGCGAGGCGCTGGTGCTGCTCGGCTCGGGGGTGGAGCGCGCCAGGGCCCTGCGCGAGCGCCTGCAGAGCACGCTGGACGAGCTGCGGGACACGGTGGGCGCGGCCGTCTACTTCGGCCGGTACCAGGACGGCGAGCTGGAGAGCGCCCAGGTCGCCGACGGGCCCACGACACCCGCGGTCAACCAGTGGGTGGACTTCCGCTCGGCCGCGCACGCGACCGCGCTCGGCAAGTGCCTGCTCAGCCAGCTCGACCACGACCGGCGCGCCGACCACCTGGCCCGCCACAGGACGCCCCGGCTCACCTCCCGGACGATCACCGACAAGCGCCGGCTGCTGGACAGCCTGGACAGGCAGCCGCCGACGGTGCCGGTCCTCGACCTCCAGGAGTACGCGGTGGGCACCGTCTGCGCGGCGGTTCCCGTGACGGCGGGCTCCGCGGTGAGCTGTCTGGCGCTGTCACTGCCCGTCACCGAAGCGCACCGACTCCGCAGGGCGGCCGAGGTGCTGAGCGAGCGGGCCGCCCCGGTGATGCTGTCCCTGGCGCTGTGAGGCACGGCTCCTGCCACCCGACGCAAGCGCCTCACCTGCCGGAAAGCCGCCCGGCTCGCATCCCACGCCGCACCTGCTCGCCCGCACGCGAAAGACTGTGGCCCCCTTGGTGCTCAAGGGGGCCACAGTCTGTGAGGTGCGCCGTCAGGGACTCGAACCCCGGACCCGCTGATTAAGAGTCAGCTGCTCTAACCAACTGAGCTAACGGCGCCTGTCGGCCGTTCCCGGCCGACGACAGAAATACTACCCCCTTCACGGGGGTGCCCGTGACCACGACGGCGGGCCGCCGCGCTGCGCGACCGCCGCGTCACGCACGGTCGGAACGGGCCTTGGGCCGGTGTCAGATCGGCAGTGTCAGCCCCGGCTCCCGGCGGCGCACGGACCCCGCCAGCAGCAGTACCGTGCCCGCCAGCGCCCAGACGGCCAGCACCAGCAGCGGGGTGCCCAGGGCGTTCCCCGAGAAGTAGACGATGTTGCGCACGGCCGTGGTGCCGGCGCCGGTGGGGATCCAGTCGCCGATGGCCCGCCAGAACGCGGGCACGAGGTGCTTCTGGAAGGCGCCGCCCGCGCTGGGATTGCCCAGGACGACGAAGATGAGCACGGCGAGGCCGATACCGACGATCCCGCAGAAGGCCTCCAGCGCCATCGTGCAGGCCGCCGTGGCGAAGACCAGCAGCGCCCCCAGCCACCACAGCGCCACGAAGTGGTGCGGCAGCGCGTGCAACACGGGGTCGACGATGATCGCACCCCCGAGCCCGGACAGCACGGAGTAG
The DNA here is from genome assembly GCF_022699385.1 of Streptomyces tubbatahanensis. NCBI lineage: Bacteria > Bacillati > Actinomycetota > Actinomycetes > Kitasatosporales > Streptomycetaceae > Streptomyces > Streptomyces tubbatahanensis. The sequence goes on from NZ_CP093846.1 coordinate 2,837,320, forward strand.
ACGGCCACCCCCGCGAGCCGCAGCGCGCCGGCACCCGGCCGGGCCGGACGGGTGCCGGCGACCACGCCCAGCAGCGAGGCCAGCAGGTAGCCGCCCACCAGCCAGCCGACGATCAGATAGAAGGCGGTCAGGCTCTCGTAGTCGCGGTCACCCGAAGGTGCGATGTCGACGACCTTCAGCCGCCGGTCCCCTCCGGCGGCCACCTTCTCCCCGACGCGACGCAGCGCCTGGGCCTGCGGGCCGCCCGCGGCGGAGGCGATCAGCAGGGTGTCCTGGCCGCCGCGCTGATCCATGACGAAGGCACCCTCGGCGTCCCGCTGCTCGATGCGCTCCCGCGCCGCCTGCTCGTCCTCGACGACCGTGGGCTCCAGGGGGTGCCCCGGCAGGCCGTCGAGCCGGTCGGCGGCCTGCTGCGGCGCCACGACGGCGACCGGGATGCCCTGCGGGTCCGGGTGGTGGAAGGACCCGATGTAGGAGAGCAGGAAGCCCAGTTGGACGAGGAACACACCGACGACGAGCGCGAGCGTGCCGGGAGTGAACGCGCCGCGGGCTCCGGCGCCGGAAGTGGCGTTGTGCATGGACCCGTTTCCTTGGAGGCTTCCGTTTTCGGTATCACTGCGAGTGATTTCCCATCCATACCGCATCACCCGCTTCCTTACCGCCTGTTGGCTCCCCGGGCGCGCCGTGTGGCGCCGGCGCATGGCGAAGTCCCCGGCCATGGGCGAGACTCCTGCCATGCCCGCAGTCCTGACGCGCCCGGCGCTCAGCCGCGCCCTGCTCGCCCGCCAGTTCCTCATCGAGCGCGCCCGGATGCCCGTCCTGGACGCCCTCGAACACCTGGTGGGTCTCCAGGCCCAGGCGCCGATGCCGCCGTACTTCGCACTGTGGAGCAGGCTGGCGGGGTTCGACCCCGGCGAGCTGGCGCGCCTGCTGACGGACCGCGACGCGGTCAGGATGACCGTGATGCGCGGCACCATCCACCTCGTCAGCGCCCGCGACGCCCTCCAGATGCGCGCCCTGACCAGGGTCGTGACGGAACGAGTCCTGCGCACCAACTACGCCAAAGCGCTGGGCGAGACGGACGTGTGGCAGGTGGCGCAGGCCGCCCGCGACCTGCTCGCCGAGGGGCCGATGACCGGCAGCGCGCTGGGCGAACGCCTGCGGGAGCGGTGGCCCGGCGTGGAGGCGCGGGCGCTGTCGATGGCGGCCCGCTGCCTGCTGCCGCTCGTGCAGGTGCCTCCGCGCGGGCTGTGGGGGCGCTCGGGGCAGCCGCTGCTGGAAACGGTGGAGTCCTGGCTGGGCCGCCCTGTGCCGGCCGAACCGTGCGTGGAGACGATGGTGCTGCGCTATCTGGGCGCCTTCGGCCCCGCCTCGGTGCGGGACGCCCAGACCTGGTCGGGGCTCACCCGGCTGGGCGAGGTGGTGGAGCGGCTGCGCCCGCAGCTGCGGGTCTTCGCCGACGAGGCGGGACGCGAGCTGTTCGACCTGCCCGAGGCGCCGCGCCCGCACGCCGAACTGCCCGTACCCGTGCGCTTCCTGGCCGAGTACGACAATCTCATCCTCTCGCACGCCGACCGCTCCCGCCTGATGGACGAGCCGGTGCGCCGCGCGCTGGCCACCCGCAACGGGCAGGTACCCGGCACCTTTTTGGTGGACGGCCGGGTGCGCGGCACGTGGAAGGCGGACACGGGGCGCGGTCCTGCGCGCCTGACCCTGACGCCGTTCGAGCGGTTGGCCAACGAGGCGGAGCAGGCGCTGGCCGAGGAGGGAGAGCGCCTGCTGGAGTTCGCGGCGAACGGACCGGAAGGGCCTCGCCAGGTGACCTTCGCCGCACCCTCGTCCGCCGCACCCCGCGTAGGCTGACGCCGCCCGCGTAGGCTCTCACCAGGCGGGTGAAGGAGGCCGGAAGATGCGCAGCGGGGGAAGGCTCGGCCGGATCCAGGAGCGGATCAAGAGGCTGATCATCGAGGAGCGGATGCCGCCGGGCGCGGCGATGCCGACGGAGTCGGAGCTGATGGAGCGGCTCGATGTGAGCCGCAACTCCGTGCGCGAGGCGCTCAAGGCGCTCCAGGCGATGGGCATCGTGGAGATCCGGCACGGTTTCGGCACGTACGTCGGCGCGATGTCCATGGCGCCGATGACCGAACAGCTCTCCTTCCGTACCGTCGCAGGACACTACCGCGGTGAGAGCAGCCTGCTGCAACTGCTGGAGCTGCGCGAGGCGGTGGAGACGGGGCTGATGGCCCGGCTGGTCGCCGAGTACGGGGGCGCGTCCGGCGCGGGCGAGGAGCGGCTGGCCGCCTTGGAGGCGCTCGTCGCACGGATGCGCGAGGAGGCGCGCGCGGGCGCTGTGCGCGCCGAGACGGACCGCGCCTTCCACTCGGCGCTCTACGCGGGGCTCGGCAACGCGCTGCTGAGCGAGGTGCTGGACGCGTTCTGGGACGCGTTCCACCGCGTGCGCACGGACCTGGCCGAGCCGCGCGCCGATCCGGTGGAGACCTGGCGGCAGCACGCGGAGATCCTGGCGGCGGTCCGCTCCGGTGACATGCGGCGCGCGGAAGAGGCCGTGCGTGACCACTTCGGCAACATTCGTGAACGGCTCCGCGCTTCCCCGCCGGAACCCACCACGCACCGGCCACGTTTCGATGACTCATCCGTCACATCTGTCGCCGCCATAACGCCACAACAGGGCTGAACCGCCCCTACCGGCCTTGCGTTCATGTGACGAGTCCGACAACCTGACGGGCGGTTACCGATCAGTCCTGCCGTGCTTGGGGGAGCGCGAAACGGCTGGCACACACGATCGAACGACCGCAGGGGAACCGCGAAACGGCCCGCACCCGTCTCCCGCGCACGGCGGCCGAAGTCTGCCGCGCCCGGGCCGAGGGGGCAGAACACGGGCCAGCACGAGGCACGCAGCGCGCTGCGTGCGGGGGGAAGGTCTCAATGACGACGCCGCCGACGGGTGCCCGGCAGCCGGTCTCGAACCCGCAGGAGAACCAGGACCCGACCCGGACGGCGAAGCTGCGCATACCGAGACCCCCCAGAACCCCCTCGCCGCACCCCTGGGAGCGCGCCGCGCCCCGCTACGACTACGAGCACTACAGCAGGCTCGCGGGCCCGCTCACCCGCCCCGAGCCCGGCACGCCCTACCGCGTGGCCTACCGCAGCCTGCTCGCGGACGAACCGCACCGGCTGCGCGCCGGCTTCCTGCTGTGCCTGGCCCCACTGCTGTCCGCCGGGCTGCTGGTGTGGCTGATGCAGCCCGCCCACTGGACGGAACGCGACGCCGGCGAGGTCTCCGACCTGGTGCTCAAGCTCGACGTCGTCATGCTCGTCTCCATCGGGCTGATCGAGCTGTTCCGCACGCTGAACGTCATATCCAACGCGCACGCCACCCTGGTGGCCCGCGACCCGATACCCGTGGTGCCCGAGGCCGGCACCCGCGTCGCCTTCCTCACCTCGTTCGTGCCCGGCAAGGAGCCGATCGGGATGGTCACCAAGACCCTGGAGGCGGCCGTACGGGTACGGCACCGCGGCACCGTGCACGTGTGGCTGCTCGACGAGGGCGACGACCCCGAGGTCAAGGAGGTCTGCCGCCGCCTGGGGGTGCACCACTTCTCCCGCAAGGGCGTCGCCCAGTGGAACACCCGGAAGGGCGCCTTCCGCGCCAGGACCAAGCACGGCAACTACAACGCGTGGCTCGACGCGCACGGCGACTCCTACGACTTCTTCGCCGGCGTCGACACCGACCACGTGCCGCTGGCCAACTACCTGGAGCGGATGCTCGGATACTTCCGCGACCCGGACGTCGGCTTCGTCATCGGCCCCCAGGTCTACGGCAACTACGACAACTTCGTCACCAAGGCCGCCGAGTCCCAGCAGTTCCTCTTCCACGCCCTCATCCAGCGCGCCGGCAACGCCTACGACGCGCCCATGTTCGTCGGCACCAGCAACGCCGTACGCATCTCGGCGCTCAAGTCCATCGGCGGCCTCTACGACTCCATCACCGAGGACATGGCCACCGGCTTCGAGATGCACCGCCACCGCAACCCCGCCACCGGCAACAAGTGGCGCTCCGTCTACACCCCCGACGTCCTGGCCGTCGGTGAGGGACCCAACGCCTGGACGGACTTCTTCACCCAGCAACTGCGGTGGTCCCGCGGCACCTACGAGACGATCCTGGGCCAGTACTGGCGCGGCTTCGGCTCCATGCCGCTGGGCAAGCTGTTCAACTACACGATGCTGATGATCTTCTACCCGATCTCGGCGCTCAACTGGATCCTCGCCGCCCTCTCCTGCGCCCTCTTCCTCGGCATGGGCGCCTCCGGCGTACAGATCGACCCGACGGTGTGGATGGCGCTGTACGGCAACGCGACCGCACTCCAGATCGGCCTCTACATCTGGAACCGGCGGCACAACGTCTCCCCGCACGAACCCGAGGGCTCCGGCGGACTCGCCGGCATGCTGATGTCCGCGCTCTCGGCGCCCGTCTACGCGCGCTCCCTCTTCGATACGGTCCTCCGCCGCAAGAGCAAGTTCGTCGTCACCCCCAAGGGCAACTCGGCCAGCCCCGACACCCTCTTCGGCACGTTCCGCATCCATCTGTTCTTCATCGCCGTCTTCGGCGGCTCCCTCGTCGGCTCCCTCTTCCTGGGCCACGACCACCCCGCGATGCTCACCTGGGCCGGGCTCGCGCTGCTCATCACGGCGGCCCCGATCATCGGCTGGGCCGCCACCGTCCGCGCCGAGAAGCGCCGCAGGGCGCGGAGCCGCCCCCAGGGCGGCCGGCAGGACGACGCCACCGGGCACGCGGACGCGCCGGGTGCGCCCGTTGTCGCCGGGTACGCGGACACGCAGGGTGCTCCCGTCGCCGCCGCCGGCCACGCCGGAGCGCCGGGTCCGCCCGTAGTCGCCGCCGGGCACACGGGTGCGCCGGGGGCTCCCGCCGCCGGGCACGGCAAGGCGCAGGGTGCCCACGGAGCCGCCACCGGGCACGGCAAGGCGCAGGATGGTGCGCCCGTTGTCGCCGCTGGGCACGCCGGAGCGCCGGGTCCGCCCGCCGCTGGGCACGGCAAGGCGCCGGGTGCACCCGTTGTCGCCGAGCACGCCGATGCGCCGGGTGCGCCCGCTGCCGCCGCCGGGCACGCCGAAGCACAAGGTGCACCCGTTGTCGCCACCGGGCACGCCGAAGCGCAGGGTCCGCCCGCCGCCGGGCACGGCAAGGCGCAGGGTGCTCCCGGTGCAGGCGCGCTGGGTGAGGCCGCGCCGCCGTTTCCCGCCGCAGCGGCACCCGCCGGCGCGCCGCACGGGGCCCTCGCCGGGCACGACGAGGGCCTCCCCGGCACGGGGCGCCGCGGCCTTCCGCAGCCCGCCGCGCCCTCCGCCGGGGCGGCACCGGCCGGCCCCGGCCAGTGGGCGCCGGGAACGGGCCGCAGGCGGCGTCAGCCGACGGTCCCCGAGGCCCCCGGGCCCTGGGGCGCCGCGGACGCCGGCACGGCTCCCGCGCACGGGCGCCTCCCGGAGCGGGACACCCGCCCAGCTGCCGCCCACGGCGATCCGGGCCCGAACGGGCACCTCACGGATGCCGACGCCCACCGGGCCGCCACCCACGGGGGCAACGGGCCGGGCGGACACAGGGCCGCGGCCCGGACGTATCCCGGTACGGGCGAAGGCTGGGCCGACGGCCCCTCTCCGAGCAGCGGGGCGGGCGCGCGAAGCGGGCCCGCCCCGGCGGCGCCGTCGCCCGCGTCCCCGCCCCCGCCCCCGCCGTGGGGCGAACCGCCCCACGGCGGTCCGCACGGGTGAGCGAACCCGCCGCCCTCCTTTGAACAGCACGCGCCGATCGCCCTTAGGGGACCCGAACCATGACCTCCCGCTCGACCCGCCGCCAGGCCAGACGCCGTTCCAAGAACCGCCGCGTCAAGCGCATCGCGATCGGTACCGCGGTCGTCGTCGCCATCGCCGGATTCAACGGCCCCGCGCTCTACGGCTTCGCGTCGGCGAAGTACCACGACTACGAGATCAACCGGTCCGAGTACAAGGCGGCCAAGGGCCACTGGCAGATCGTCGACGTTCCCGAGAAGTACCGCATCAACACCATCCACGCCGCGCTGCTGAACACCGGCAAGGTGCTGCTGGTGGCGGGCTCGGGCAACGACGCGAAGAACTTCGCCGCCAAGAGCTTCCGCACCGTGCTGTGGGACCCGGCCAAGAACACCTTCAAGAACATCCCCACCCCCAACGACCTGTTCTGCTCCGGGCACAACCAGCTTCCGGACGGCAAACTGCTGGTCGCGGGCGGCACCCAGCGGTACGAGACGCTCAAGGGTGATGTGCAGAAGGCCGGCGGGCTGATGCTCCTCTACAACGAGAATCCCGACCGCGCCAAGATGATCGAGAAGGGCACCCGCTTCACCGGCCGCGGGAACGGCAAGACCTTCGTCTCCCAGAAGGCCGTCAACCTGCCGCCCGCGAAGAAGGTGAAGGACCCGGACACCGGCGAGGTCGGCACCGAGGCCAGCGTCACGCGCGTCTACGCCGAGGCCGAGAAGGAGGGCCGCGAGTACCAGACGGGCACGCAGGACAAGTACACGGTCAGCGGCCTGACGGGCTCCTGGAAGCGGAACGTGTACGGCATCGCGCAGAAGATGTCCTTCGACAAGAAGGACTTCCAGGGCATCAAGGACGCCTACGAGTTCGACCCGGTGGCCGAGCGCTACCTGACCGTCGACCCGATGCACGAGGCCCGCTGGTACCCCACCCAGGTCACGCTCCAGGACGGCCGGGTACTGACCGTCTCAGGACTCGACGACATCGGGCAGGTCGTCCCCGGCAAGAACGAGGTCTTCGACCCGAAGACGAAGAAGTGGCACTACCTGCCCGACACCCGCTTCTTCCCCACCTACCCCGGGCTGCACCTGATCGGCGAGAACCGCCTCTTCTACAGCGGTACGACGGCCGGCTACGGGCCCGCGGACAAGGGCCGCGAGCCCGGCATCTGGAACATCGAGACCAACGAGTTCACCGAGATCCCCGGCATGAGCGACCCCGACGTGCTGGAGACGGCGATGTCCGTGCCGCTGCCGCCCACCCAGTCGCGGAAGTTCATGGTGCAGGGCGGTGGCGGTGTCGGCGAGTCCCCCACGTCGACTTCCAAGACCCGCATCGTCGACCTCAAGGACGAGAAGCCCCGCTTCCGTGACGGCCCCGACCTCTACGACAAGGTCCGCTACCCCAGCAGCGTCATCCTGCCCGACGACACGGTGCTGACCACCAACGGCTCGGGCCAGTACCGCGGCAAGAGCGACAGCAACGTGCTCAAGGCCGCGCTCTACGACCCGAAGGCCAACGCGTACGAGGAGGCCGCCGCGCCCCTCGTCGGCCGCAACTACCACTCGGGCGGCCTGCTGCTGCCGGATGGCCGCGTGATGACCTTCGGTTCCGACTCGCTCTACGCCGACAAGGCCAACACCAAGCCGGGCCAGTTCGACCAGCGCATCGAGATCTACACGCCCCCCTACCTGCACAAGGGCAAGAAGCAGCCCGACCTCGGGGACGTCGGGGGCAGCCGCAGAACGGTGGAGGTCGGCGACCGCGTCTCCTTCCGGAGCGAGGACGCCGACTCGCTCAGCAAGCTCCGCCTCGTGCGGCCCGGGTCGTTCACGCACGTGACGAACGTGGAGCAGTCGTCGGTCGCGCTGAAGATGACCAGGTCGGGCGACGGCAAGGTGACGACGACCATCCCCGACGATCCGTCTCTGGTCACCCCGGGATGGTGGATGGTCTTCGCCGTGGACGACGACGGGATCCCCTCCAAGGCGCGCTGGATCAAGGTGGAAGTGGACCCGACCGCCGCGCACGCCACGGTCACAGGCCAGGATCCGGAGTAGGCGGCGCGGCCTCCCTGGGTCAGTCCCTGGCGTTGCGGGCCAGCGGTCACTCCTTGGCGTTGCGGGCCAGCTGGAGGGCGTAGGCCGGCCACCACCGGCCGGCCGCGGGCCCGCCCTTGCACTCGCCGTCGGACTCGCCCGGGCGCTTGATCCACAGGTAGGCGTCCACCAGCTCATGGCCCGTCTTGACCGTCGGCGCCTCGCCCAGGGCGCGGCCCGGCGGGTTGCACCACGCCTCCTCGTCCGCGTGCGCGCCCTCCAGTGGTCCGTTGCCGTTGCGGCTGGTGTCGATGACGAAGGGCTTGTTGCCGACCTTGGGGGACAGCTGCTTGCCGTAGGCGATGTTCGAGGCCGTCGTCTGGTAGTTGGACACGTTCAGCGAGAAGCCGTCGGCCTCGGCGATGCCCGCCCGGTTCAGCGGCTCGACGAGGGCGCCGGCGTCGCGTATCCAGTCGGGGTTGCCCGCGTCGAGGTAGACCGTGGTGCCGGGCAGGCGCTTGAGGGCGGTGACGGCCTCGGCCAGCAGCCGGTAGCGCTCGTCGTGGAACGCGGCCGGGGTGCAGCCCTCGGCCACCACGTGGGCGAGGGCGTCCGGTTCGACGATCACCGTGGCGGCTCTGTCACCGATGCCGGCGACGACGGCGTCCAGCCACGTGCGGTAGGCCGCCGCGTCCTTCGCGCCGCCCTTGCTGTACTGCCCGCAGTCGCGGTGGGGCACGTTGTAGAGGACGAGCAGCGCGCCGCGGTCCGCCTCGGCGGCGGCCTTGGTGACCCGTTCGGTCTGGCGGCGCGGCTCTTCGGTGCCGATCCACTCCGCCACCGGCTGCGCGGCGATCTTCTTCATCCCGGCGGCCTCGGCCGCCTTCCCGTCCCGCTCGTAGGCGGCGGCCTGGCGTGCGGCGTTCGACTCCGGGTCCACCCAGTAGGGCGCCTGGGACCTGGGGCGCTGCTCGATGGTGGGCGAGGGCTTCGAGGAGCCGGAGTCGCCGCCGCGCCCGTCGCTGGAGGAGCAGCCCGCCAGCAGCAGTGCCGCGCCGGCGAGCGCAGCGGCCACTGCCCGCGCACCGCGCCGGGTGGCGGCGCCACGCCGGACGCGCGTCCCACGCGGCGGCCGGCGACCGTGACTGCCGTACATCCACTCCCCCTTGGTCCCCCGGTTCGTCGCCTCATCGTGCCACAGGGGTCACCGCCCGCAGTTGGCCTGTGGATAACTCAACAGCCGGGCAGGAACCGCTGGTTGCCCGCACGGTCGCCACGGGGTGTGACGGAGCCCTTATTGACAGTGCACATGCGGGCTGGGAGCCTCCTGAGCGGCAAAACTACCGAGGCGACAGTGCGCAGGAACCCGGTGCGACTCCGGGACGGTCCCGCCACTGTGTCCGTACGCGGCGAAGCGCGCCCGTACGGGAGTCAGGAACTGACCTGTCGCCTGACCACCGATGGGGCGTGGAAACCCCAGAAGGAGGCATGCGGATGTCCCCGCACACCGTCGGCACGGCCACCGCGCCCGAGGCCGCCGCCGCGCACCCGGCGACGGTCAGGACCCGGGACTGGCTCATCGTGGCCGCCGCCGCGATCGTCGCACTGCTCGCGCTCTACGCCGTCTTCGTCGACAACGGCAACCTCGTCTCGGCCACCGGCTCGTACCTGCACGAGTTCTCCCACGACGGCCGCCATCTGTTCGGCGCCCCCTGCCACTGACGAGACGGGGGTACCGCTTCTCATGTCCGTCTCCGCTCAGACGACTCCCTATCCCCTGCTGCCCCTGCTCGGCCGCGGCCTCGCGGCCGGCGGGCTCGCCGGGCTCGCCTCGGGGCTGTTCTCCCTCGTGCTGGCCGAACCGCTGATGGACCGCGCGATCCGGCTGGAGGAGCAGCGCTCGGCCACCGAGGCCGCCGGGCACGCGGGCCACGCCCACTCCCACGCCGGCGAGGCGGAGGAGCTCTTCAGCCGGGGCACCCAGCACCTGGGGCTCCTGGTGACCGCCGTGGTGGCGGGGCTGGCGATCGGCGTGTTCTTCACGGTCGCCTACGCGCTCGTCCACCGGGCCGCGCCCCCGGGCGACGGCCGCGGCTGGCAGCGCTCCATGGGGGTGGCGGGGGCCGGGTTGCTCGCCCTGTCTCTGCTGCCCGCGCTCCGCTACCCGGCCAACCCGCCGGGGGTGGGCGACGGCGGCACCGTCACCGAACGGCAGGCGCTGTGGCTGGCCGCGCTCGTCATCGGCGTGCTCGGCATGGTGCTCGCCCACCAGGTGCACCTGCGGCTCGGCCGCTCGGGACGGGGGCTGCCCGTGCGCCAGTCGGCGGCGGCCGCCGCGGTGGTCGCCACCTTGGCCGCGCTCTTCCTGCTGCCGGACAACCCCGACGCCGTACCGGTGCCGGCCACCCTGCTGTGGGACTTCCGCGTGCTGTCGCTGGGCGCGCATCTGGTGCTGTGGGGTGTTCTCGGCGCCCTGTTCGCGGCCCCGCTGCCCCGGCGGCGCCCGGGCAGCGTGTGACGGACCGGCGGGGCACCGCTCGCCCCGTGGTGCCCCGCCGGTTCTCAGACCCGCTCGACCAGGTCCGCGATCGAGTTGACGACGCTGGAGGCCCGGAACGGGTACCGCTCGATCTCGTCGGGCCGGGTCAGCCCCGTCAGCACGAGGAAGGTCTCCAGGCCCGCCTCCATGCCGGCGCGGACGTCGGTGTCCATGCGGTCGCCGATCATGGCGCTGGTCTCAGAGTGGGCACCGATCGCGTTGAGCCCGGCCCGCATCATCAGCGGGTTGGGCTTGCCGACGAAGTAGGGGTGCGCTCCCGTCGCCTTGGTGATGAGCGCGGCCACGGATCCGGTGGCGGGCAGTGCGCCCTCCGCCGAGGGGCCGGTCTCGTCGGGGTTGGTGGCGATGAACCGCGCCCCGTCGTTGATCAGCCGGATGGCGCGGGTGAGGGCCTCGAAGCTGTAGGTGCGGGTCTCCCCCAGTACCACGTAGTCGGGGTCGGCGTCGGAGAGCACGTACCCGATGTCGTGCAGCGCCGTGGTCAGCCCGGCCTCTCCTATCACGTAGGCGGTGCCGCCGGGCCGCTGGTCGTCGAGGAACTGCGCGGTGGCCAGTGCCGAGGTCCAGATGTTCTCCGTCGGCACGTCGAGGCCGATGCGGGCCAGCCGCGCGTGCAGGTCCCTCGGGGTGTACATCGAGTTGTTGGTGAGCACCAGGAACGGACGCCCCGACTCCTTGAGCCGCTTGATGAAGGAGTCGGCGCCGGGGACCGGGATCCCCTCGTGCATCAGCACACCGTCCATGTCGGTGAGCCAGGACTCGATGGGCTTGCGCTCTGCCACGGGTGGGCTCCTGCCGGGTCGTGGTGGTCAGGGCGGCGGTGTGGGACGTACCACGGTGTACGGGAACCGGCCGCCGCGCTCAGCGTAACCGCAGCGGCCGGTGCAGGTCAGCCGTGACCTTCACGCGGTGGTCAGGGGCGCTGTGGCGGCGCGGCTCGCCGTCAGCTGCCGGTGGCCCGCTTCCAGCCGGAGAGGTAGGAGTCGAGGTCGCCTGCCACCTCCTCCCAGTCCGGGCGGAAGACCTCGACCCCCTTCATCAGCGCTGCCAGCTCCTCGGCCTGGTCGTCCCGCGCCTCGATGTCGTCGCGCACGGTGAAGCCGCCGCCGACGGAGGAGACCTCGCGCTGGGGCCGCTCGCCGAGGAGGAAGTCCAGCAGCTTCTCGCCGTTCTCCGTGTGCGGGCCGCCCTTGACCAGGCCCGCCGTGTAGGGCAACGCGAACGTGGTGGGCTTGGCGCCCTTCTTCGCGGCGGGGAAGAAGATGCCGAGGTGCGGCATGGTCTCGGCCTGCGCGTAGTTCATCTGCACGTCGCCGTTGGCGACCAGCAGCTCCCCCTTGTCCACTTTCGGGGCGAGCTTGCTGGTCGAGGAGGAGGGGCCGACGTTGTTCTTCTGGAGCGCGCCCAGGTAGTCCATCGCCCGCTTCCGGTCGCCGAAGTCGTGGATCGCCTTGATGAGCAGCGCCGTCCCGTCACCGGCCACGCCCGGTGTCGAGTACTGCAGCTTGCCCTCGTATTTCTTCGACAGCAGCTCGTCCCAGGTCTCGGGCGGCTTCGGCAGCTTCTCGGTGTTGTGGATGAACCCGAAGTAGTTGTTGACCAGGGGCGTGTAGTGGCCGTCGGCAGGGCGCTCCGACTCGGGGATGTGCGCGGCGCCCTCGGGCGCGTACCCGCGCAGCAGGCCCTTGCTGTCGGCCTGCTGGATGAACGGGGGGAGGGTGACCAGGACGTCCGCCTGGGTGTTGTTCTTCTCCCGTTCGGTGCGCTGCACCATCTCGCCGGAGCCGCCCTCGACGTACTTGACCGTGATACCGGTCTCGCGCTCGAACGCCTCGAACTGCTCGTCGTACCAGCCGTTGCCCCTCTCGCCCTTGAGGCCGTCGGCGCTGTAGACGGTGACGACCTTGTCGTCGCCCGCTGCGGCCGACCCCGTGCCCCCGCAACCGGAGAGCGTCAGCGCGGTCAGCGGCAGCACGAGCACCGCCGGGGCGTACCGGGACAAGCGGATGTGCGGGGACATGGGCATGCGCACCTTTCGAAGAGCGGAGAGACAGCGGGGCGAGGCTCGGGAGGCCGACGGGACCTGCCGGTCCTCAGCGGTAGGAGGCCCTCGTACGGATACGGGAGACGGCGAGGAGCACCAGCGAGGTGGCCGCCATCAGCACCACCGCGAGCGCGGAGCCGGTGAAGAGGGAGCCCCGGTCGGTGGCGGCGAAGATCTGCACGGGCAGCGGCATCCAGTCGGGCGGGTAGAGCATCATCGTGGCGCTCAGCTCCCCCATCGACAGGGCGAAGCACAGCCCGGCCGCCGCCGTCAGCGACGGCAGCAGCAACGGCAGCTTCACCCGCCACAGCACGTACCAGGGGCGCGCTCCCAGCGAGGCGGCAGCCTGCGCGTAGGCGGGGTCGAGCCTGGCCAGCGCCGCCGACACCGACTGGTAGGCGAACGCGGTCACCAGCACGGTGTGCGCCAGCATGACGATCCACCGGGTGCCGTTGAGCAGCACAGGCGGACGGCTGTACGCCACCAGGACGGCCAGTCCCACCACCACGGAGGGCACCGCCACCGGCAGCATGAACAGCGCGTCCATCAGGCGGCGGCCACGCCGCCCCAGGGACGCCGCCGACAGCGCCGCCCACGTGCCCACGGCCAGCGCCGCCACGCTCGCCAGCAGCGCCGTCTGCAAGGAGACGCTCAGCGCCGCGAGCGACTCGCCTCGGGTGGCCGACGCGTAGTGGACGCCCGTGGGTCCCGAGGGCAGCGCACCGCTCCAGTTCGTGGACAGCGACGCCGTGGCGATCACCAGCAGCGGCAGTGCGAACAGCGGAACGAACACCACCGCGAAGACGGCCCACACCGCCCAGCGCCCCTTACGCGTGTGCACGAGCACGGCGGCTGCTCCTTCCGGTGAGGGAGCGGTAGAGGCCGTAGAGGCCCACGGAGAGCACGACGTCGACCGTGGCGACCACGCACGCGGAGACGTAGTCGGACTCCAGGATCGCCTTGCTGTAGACCAGCATCGGCAGCGTCACCACGTCCTTGGCCCCCGTGAACAACACGATGGCGAACTCGTTCAGGCACAGCACCAGCACCAGAGCGCCGCCCGCCATCAGCGCCGGATACGCCTCGGGCAGGATCACCTGCCGGACGATCCGCGCGGGGCGCGCCCCCAGGGACGAGGCCACCTCCAGCTGGGCGGTGTCCAGCTGCGCGAACGCGGCCAGCAGGGGGCGCATCACGAACGGGGTGAAGTAGGTGACCTCCGCCAGCAGCACACCCCACGGCGTCGTCAGGAAGTGGAACGGCCCCTCCTCGGCCCCCGTCACCCCCGTCCACAGGCCGTTCGCCATCCCCACCGTGCCGTACAGGAAGAGCAGCGCGAGCGTGATCAGGAACGAGGGGAAGGAGAGGAACACGTCGATGAACCGCGCCACCGATCTGCTGCCGGGAAACGGCACGAAGGCGACGACCAGCGCGAGCGCGAACCCGATGACGACGCAGCCGAGAGTGGCTCCGAGAGCGAGGGCGACGGTCGTGGCCAACGCGTCGGTGAACGCCTCGGAGCCGAACACCTGCCGGTAGGCCGCCGTCCCGCCCGAGAAGCTCTCCCGCACCACCAGCACGAGCGGGTGGAGGAAGGAGACGGCCAGCACGGCCAGCGGCGGAAGGGCCCACAGCCAGACGCGCCCGGTGCGGGCGGACCCGCCGGGCCGCTGCGCGGCGGACCGCGCCCGAACGCGCGGCCCGGCCGGCCTGCGGGAGGCCAGGGTCTCAGTCATCGAGCAGCACCCCGTCCTCCGCCGCGAAGGACACGGCGGCACGGTCGCCGACGTGGGGCGTCGAGGCCGACTCGGGGACGTCGGCGACGACCTCGTGCCCGGCGACCTCGACGGCCACGCGGTGGGTGGCACCCCGCCACTGGACGGCTGTCGCCACGCCCCGCAGCACGTTGGCACCGCCGTCCCCGAGGACGATCCGGTGCGGGCGTACGCACAAGGTGGCGGCCGCTTCGCCGGCGCCCGGCCCCGGGGTGGCGCCCGGCCCCGGGGTGGCGACGCGCAGCTCCGTGTCGCCGAACCTGACCTTCCCCTCGCCCGCCCGGGTGACAGGCAGCAGGTTGGCCGAGCCGACGAACGACGCCGCGAAACTCCCCCGCGGCGCCCGGTAGAGCTCCCACGGAGTGCCGACCTCCTTCAGCCGCGCCCGGTCCATGACGGCGACCCGGTCGGCCAGCGTCAGCGCCTCCACCTGGTCGTGGGTGACGTACAGGACAGTGACGTCGGGCAGTTCGCGGTGGAGCCTGTCGAGTTCGGCGAGCATGCCGGAGCGCAGCCGCGCGTCCAGTGCGGAGAGCGGTTCGTCGAGCAGCAGCACTCCGGGCCGTACGGCCAGTGCGCGGGCGAGGGCGACGCGCTGCTGCTGCCCGCCGGACAGCTCGCGGGGGTAGCGGCGGGCGTACCCTCCCATACCGACCATCTCCAGCGCTTCGGCGACGCGTTCCGCCACCTGTCCGCGCGGTGTCCTCCTGGCCTTGAGCCCGAAGGCGACGTTGTCGGCGACGCGCATGTGCGGGAAGAGCGCGTACTGCTGGACGACCATGCCGACGTCCCGGGCGTGGGGCGGCAGGTCGGTCACGTCGCGGTCGCCGATCCGCACGCGTCCGCGCGCGGGGCGGACGAATCCCGCGACGGCGCGCAGGGCGGTCGTCTTGCCCGATCCCGAGGGGCCGAGGAGCGCCATCACCTCGCCGGCCTCGACCTCCAGGTCGAAGTCCTCCAGGACGGCCGTGCCGTCGTAGGCGACGGTCACCTGCTCGAAGCGGATGCCGCGTCCTCGTGCGCTGGTGTGCTCAGACACCGTGTGCTCAGCCGTCGTGTGCTCAGGCGTCGTGTGCTCAGACACCGTGTGCTCAGACACCGTGCTCAGGCATCCGGGCGCTCCAGCGAGGACAGCAGCTCGGGCAGGCGGGCGACGGAGTCCAGCACGTGGGTCGCCCCCGCCTCGCGCAGCGCCTCCGTGCCGTGCGCCCCGGTGAGCACCCCGGCCACCACGCCCGCGCCCGCGCGTACGCCGGAGCGCATGTCGTACGCCGTGTCACCGGCGACGGCGACGCGGCGCACGTCATCGGCCGCGCCGGTGCGCAGCAGCGCGGCGAGCACCAGGTCCGGGTGGGGCCGGCCACGTCCCAGCGGGCCGGTGTCGGCGGGGCACAGGGTGGCGGCGACCAGGTCGCGCCAGCCCAGCGCGGCCAGGATCGCGTCCTGGGTGGCCCGCGCGAAGCCGGTCGTCAGGGCGACGGTGCGCCCCGCGGCGCGCAGCTGTTCGATGGCCTCGCGGGCTCCGGGTACGGGGGCGCAGTGCCCGTCGGCCACCAGCCGGCCGTAGGCGTCCTCGAACGCGGCGTTGGCCTGCCGCGCCCGCTCCTCGTCGCCACCCGCCAGGTGCCGGAAGACGGAGATCTTGGACTCGCCCATGGTGGCGCGGACGTGGTCGAGCATCGCCGCGAACTGCGGCGTGCCGGGTGCGGTCCCCAGGCGTATCGCCGCCGCGCCGAACGCCTGCTCGACCAGGCCGTCGTCCGCGACGGTGGTGCCCGCCATGTCCAGCACGACGAGCGTGATGCCCGCCGCGTCCGGTGTGCCTGGCGCCCGGTCCTTCGGTGTCACTGTCGTCAACGTCCTCACCAGCCCAGCTCGTCGGCGGTCCGTTCGGCGATCGCGGGCGCGCAGGTCATGCCGCGCCCGCCGGGCCCGGTCACCAGCCACGCCGACGTCCGCTCCGGCACGGGCTGCCGCAGCACCACGCGCCCCGGCTCCGTGCACTGCGCGTACACCCCGGCCCAGCGCCTGCGCACGGGGGGCAGCGCCCGCCCCAGCAGCCGTTCGGCGACGGCCGTCAGATGCCGGTAGGGCCGCTCGTCCACGTCGAAGCCGAACGGCGTCTCGTACTCGTGGGTGTCGCCGATGGTCAGGGAGCCGTCCGCGCGCTGCACCATCAGCAGCTGCATCCGGTGCTCGGCGGCGACCGGCGGCTGCGGCTGGGCCGCGGCCAGCGCGTCGAGCGCGGCGCCGCCGTAGGCCGGGTAGTAGCGGAAACTGTCCGCGTCCGCGACCGCCGTGGTCAGCCGCTCCTCCAGTGGTTCGGTCTGCATCATCTGCAGCCGCACCCGGCGCACCGGCGGCTCGGGCAGCAGTGCGCGGACCAGGCCGCCCAGCCAGGCGCCGGTGCACAGGACGACGGCGTCCCCCTCGTGCAGGTCACCGTGGTCGTCCCGCACCGCCGCGGTGGCACCGGGCGGCAGGTCGCGGACCTCGCGCCCGCCCAGGAACGTGTAGCGGCCCGCCGCCCGCTCGCGCAGCGCCTTCGTCAGGGCGCGCTGCGCGGGGCGCGGCTCGAGCGCCGCGTCCCGCTCGCAGAACAGTCCGCCCCGCAGCGCGCTGCCCCGCAGCGCCGGGTTGAGCTCCCTGACCTCCTCGGGCGTCAGCAGCGTGGAGCCGCGCCGGGCGGCGTCGGGGCGCTGGGCGGCGGCCCGGGCTACGGCCAGTTCGGCCTCGGTGGTGACGGCCGTCAGCGAACCGCAGGCACGGAAGCCGAGCGCCGGGACCTCCTGACCGATCCGCTCCCACAGCTCCCGGGCGCGCAGCGCCGCCTCCAGCTCGGGCCCTTCCGCCCTTCCGCCGACCCACACCAGGCCGAAGTTCCGCACGGAGGCGCCGCGGGCCGCCTCCTCCCGTTCGAGGTGCACGACCTCGTGACCGCGCTGAACCGCCTGCCAGGCGTGCAGGGTCCCCAGCACGCCGGCTCCCACAACTATGACTCGCATGTCCGCGACCCTCCCGGGCCCCGATGGCCCAAGAGCGACGGCCGGGTGAACGGCCCGGCAATTCTGGTCCGGACCCGTTATGTTCTCGTGACCACGACTCGGGTGGCTCCGCGGGGACGGACAGGGCTGCCGGAGACCGCCGAACGACGTCCCCTCCAGCCGCAGCGTGAACCTCAGCCCTCCAGCCGCACCGTGAAGCTGAAGCGGTCGCCGCGGTAGAGCAGCCGGACCCGCTCCAGCGGCGCCCCCTCGTCGTCCCGCGAACGCCGGTGGATCAACAGCATCGGCAGCCCGGGCGGCGTTCCGACCAGCAGCGCCTCCCGCGGGGTCGCCAACACCGTCTCCAGCCGCTCCTCCGCCGCACCGAAGCGGATCCCCAACCCTTCCCGCAGGTACGCGTAGAAGGACGAGTCGGCCTCGAAGTCCCGCTCCAGCTCCGGCACCCGCTCGACCGCGACGTACGTGGACTCCAGGCCGACCCGCTCGTCGTCCGCGAACAGCAACCGCTCCAGATGCCAGACCGGATCCCCCTCGGCGATCCCGAGGTCGGCGGCGAGCGCGGCCGGGCAAGGGTGCCGGTCCAGGCCGACCAGCGTGCGCCCCGGCACCCGGCCCTGGCGGCGGACGCCCTCGGTGTAACTGGCCAGCGCGAGCGGCTGCGCCAGCTTCGGCCCGGCCACCACCGTGCCGCGCCCTGCCCGCCGCAACCGCCCCTCCAGCAGCAGTTCGCGCAGCGCCTGGCGGACCGTCTCCCGGGACACCTCGTGGCGCGACGCCAGTTCGCGCTCCGTGGGCAGCACGCCGCCCTCGCCCAGCTCCTCCAGCAGCGGAACCAGCCGTGCCTTGAGCCAGTAGTACTTGGGGACCCGCCCGTGCTCGGGAACACCGGCCCGCACGGGCGCGGCCCCGTCGGCGGGGATCTCGTAGGGTGCGGAGCTTTCGCGCGAGGTAGCCACCTCGGCATCCTCGCAGGGCACGCGCTCACCGCGGACGGAACGTACTCGGGCCTCGGGGCGGGCGGTGCGTGCCCGGCCGCACCCGCTTTGCAAGGGTGGGGGCATGAACCGCATGGACACCTCCCCCTCGCCGCTCCGCGTCGGCCTGCTCGGGTTCGGCCTGGCCGGCTCGGTCTTCCACGCCCCGCTGATCGCCACGACGCCGGGGCTCACGCTCGACACCGTCGTCACCTCAGACCCCGAGCGGCGCGAGCGGGCGCGGGAAGCGGGCGCCCCGGGCGGCGAAGTGCGGACGCTGCCCTCGGCCGACGACCTGTTCGCGGACCCGGACAGGCTCGACCTCGTGGTCGTCGCCACGCCGAACCGCACCCACGTGCGGCTCGCCCACCACGCGCTTGACGCGGGGCTGCCCGTCGTCGTCGACAAACCGCTGGCCCCCACCGCCGCCGAGGCCCGCGAACTGGCGGCGAAGGCCGAGGCGAAGGGGCTGCTGCTGGCCCCGTTCCAGAACCGGCGCTGGGACAACGACTTCCTCACGCTGCGCTCCCTCCTCGCCGAGGACGCGCTGGGCGAGGTCCACCGCTTCGAGTCCAGGTTCGAACGCTGGCGGCCCCGGCCCAAGGGCGGCTGGCGCGAGTCCGGTGACCCGCAGGAGGTGGGCGGCCTCCTCTACGACCTGGGCAGCCACCTCGTCGACCAGGCGCTGACCCTCTTCGGACCCGCCGCCTCCGTCTACGCGGAGGCCGACGTGCGCCGCCCGGGCGCCGAGGCGGACGACGACACCTTCATCGCCCTCACCCACGAGAGCGGCGTCCACTCCCACCTGTGGATGAGCGCCACCGCCTCCCGGCTCGGCCCCCGCTTCCGGGTGCTCGGCAGCAGGGCCGGCTACGTCAAGTACGGCCTCGACCCGCAGGAGAACGCGCTGCGCGAGGGCGCCCGCCCCGCCGAGGGCACCCCCTGGGGCGTGGAGCCCCGGGACGCGTGGGGCACGCTGGGCGCACTGGAGGACACCCGCGCGGTCCCCACCCTGGACGGCGACTACCCCGCCTTCTACGACGCGATCGCCACCGCACTGCGTGAGGGCACGCCCCCGCCCGTGACGGCGCACGAGGCGGCGGCCGCCCTCCAAGTGCTGGAGACGGCCCGCTCCTTCACCCGCGCCCGCACCGTGTGAGGCCCGGGACACGCCACGGGCCCCACGAGGAGACCGCTGCCTCACGTGGGGGCCGCCCACTCACGCCGACTTCATCACCTGGCGCTGCCGGCCCAGGCCCGCGATCTCCAGTTCGACGACGTCGCCCTCGCGCAGATACGGCTTGGGCTCCGGCTGGCCCATGGCGACGCCCGCGGGGGTGCCGGTCGAGATGACGTCGCCCGGGTACAGCGTCATGAAGTGGGAGAGGTAGCGCACCACTTCGGCGACGGGGAAGATCTGGTCGGCGGACGTGCCGTCCTGGCGCAGCTCGCCGTTGACCCACAGCCGCATCGTCAGCGCCTGTGGGTCCGGCACCTCGTCCGCCGTCACCAGCCAGGGGCCCAGCGGGTTGAACGTCTCGCAGTTCTTGCCCTTGTCCCACTGGCCGCCGCGCTCGATCTGGAAGGCGCGCTCGGACACGTCGTTGGCGATCGCGTACCCGGCCACGCAGGCCAGCGCCTCGTCGTGCGAGGCCAGGTAGCGCGCGGGCCTGCCGATGACGACGGCCAGCTCGACCTCCCAGTCGGTCTTCTCGCTGCCGCGCGGGATCAGCACCGTGTCGTCGGGCCCGACGACGGTGTCGGGCGCCTTCATGAAGACGATCGGCTCCCCGGGGATCGCGGCGCCCGTCTCCCGCGCGTGGTCGTGGAAGTTCAGCCCGATGCAGACCACCTTGCCGATCCGCGACAGCGGCGGCCCGACCCGCGCGGCCCCGGCCTCGGTACCCGCGGCCAGCTCGGGCAGCCGTCCGGCGGCAGCGGCCTCGCGGACCCGTGTGAACGCGGCCTCGTCCGCGAGCAGCCCCGCGTCGATGTCGGGGACGATCCCCGACAGGTCGCGCAGGGTGTTGTCCTCGTCCAGCAGCGCGGGGCGCTCAGTCCCCACCGATCCGACGCGCAGCAGTTTCACGTCGCTCTCCCTCCCAGGCGAATCAGCTGATCCTCCAAGAGCCCGTTCAGAACCACAAGACCGCGTTCACGTACTGGACCGTAGCCTCTGCTTCCGCTTCCTCTCTGGTCCCTCGCGCCCCTCGCGCCCGGGAACGCTCCCGACCCGCAGCGCGGCCCGCTCGCACGCGGTCCAGGTCATCGACGTCACCACGTACAGCGCGGCGGCCAGCGGCACCACCGCGACCGTGACCACGGTCCCGAACGAGAGCAGCGGCAACAGCCGCGTCAGCCCCGCAGGCTGTACGGGCGCCTCCGCCGCGCCGGCCGTTCCCGCGGTCCGGGCCGCCGCCGCCCGCCGCGTTCGCACGTACGTCCAGGCCGCCACCGCGAGCGTCAGCGCGAACAGGCCCACGTACACGAGCCCTTGTGCGCCCACCGGACCGCCGTGCCCGAGCACATCCATCCAGCGACCGCCCAGCGGAGCCCCGAGCAGGGTGTGCTCCAGCAGCGCGTCATCGGTGGTGAAGACGTGGTACATCACGAAGAACACCGGCAGTTGCAGCAGCGTCGGCAGGCATCCGGCCACCGGCGAGACGCCCTCGCGTGCGTGAAGCGCGCTCATCTCGCGCCGCAACCGGTCCGGGTCGCGGCGGTGTTCGCGCTGCAACTCGGCTGCGCGGGGGGCGAGCGCGGCGCGCCCCCGCTCACCCCGGGCCGCGGCGCGGGCCAGCGGATGGAGGGCGAGCCGCACGCAGAGGGTGCACACGACGATGGCGGCGGCGGTGGCCGAGGTACGGAAAGCGGGTTCGAGCGCGTCGGACAGGAACGCCACGACCGCGGCGAAAGAAGACATGAGGCGGGAGCCCTCCACGGGTCTCGTCGTGCCGATGGCTCACGGGGAGCCGGAACGGGATCGGCGTGACGAGCCGCACGGGTGCCGGGCGGCGGCGGGGGCTTGCCCTAACCGGGCGCGGGAGCGCCCAACTCGCCGGGCGGCGAGGCTGCCCCGGGTATGCGTGCGGCCGTCGTCGGGCGAGCGCCCGGCGCTCGGGGACGCGGCCGCCCGGCGGCGTCCGGATCGCGTTGGGGGAGGAAGGCGGTGCGCCGCTCGCGGTCGCGTATCGCCGTGCGCACCCGGCCGCGGGCCGGCGGCGCGGCGGCGCCCACTCCGGCGAGCGCGCCGCACAGCAGCGTGACGGCGGCCGTGGCGGCGACGGCCGCGAGGCCGGTGGCCAGCCCGCTGTGCGTCAGGAAGAGGCCGACGAGCAGCAGCAGGAGCACGGCCGCGTGCATGCGCCACGCGCTCAGCGTGCGGTACGCCATGTGAGCCCTCCCCCCTCGTCAACCAGCGGCCCTGGGTGCCACCTTCGACCACATTAACGGCCACCACCGACAACCGGTTCCCGCCGGTGGCCCGTCAGACCACGGCGAGCCTGTCCACCAGCAGCTCCACCCGCCGCCCGGCGTCCCCGGGGGCGGCCGGCCCACGCAGGTCAGGTCAGGGACGTCAGGCCCCCAGCACGTGGGCCGCCGTGTGGATCGCCAGGCCGGCCAGTGAGCCCACGACGGTGCCGTTGATGCGGATGAACTGCAGGTCGCGGCCGATGTGGGCCTCGATCTTGCGGGAGGTGTGCTCGGCGTCCCAGCCGGCGACGGTCTCCGAGATGAGCGAGGTGATCTCGTCCCGGTAGCTGGTCACCAGGTGGACCGCGGCGCCCTCGATCCAGCCGTCCACCTTGCCCTGGAGCCGGCCGTCGGACGCCAGGCGCTGCCCCAGCGACAGCAGGGCGGCACGGGCGCGCACCCGCAACTCGCTGCGCTCGTCCTCGGCCGCGGCCACCAGCATCGACCGTACGGCTCCCCATACGGAGGCGATCAGGTCCTGCACCTCGTCGCGGGCCAGCGTCTCGTTCTTGAGCCGTTCGACGCGGGCGCGGGTGTCGGGATCGGAGCGCAGGTCGGCGGCGAAGTCGGTGAGGAAGCGGTCGACGGCGCCGCGCGCGGGGTGGTCGGGCATGTCCCGCATTTCCGTGACGAAGCGGAGGAGTTCGCGGTAGACCCGCTCGCCGATCCTGCGGTCCACGAACCGCGGCGTCCAGCCCGGCGCCCCGCCGGCGACCGCGTCCATGACCGAGCCGCCGTGCTCGTCCAGCCACTCGGCCGCCCGCGTGCACACCAGGTCGACGACGCGGCGGTGGCCGCCGTCCGCGACGATCTTCTCCAGCATCGCGCCGAGCCCCGGCGCCACCTCCTTGGCCGTGGCGCGGCGGGTGATGGCCTCGCTGACGACGGCCTGCACGTCCGCGTCCCGCAGTACGGTGAGCGCGCCGCGCAGCGCCGTGGACAGTTCCGCCGTCACACGGTCCGCGTTCTCCGGCTGGGCGAGCCAGGACCCGAACCGGTTGCCGATACCGACGGCGCGCAGCCGGGTGCGGACGACGTCGGCGGACAGGAAGTTCTCGCCGACGAAGTCGCCGAGGCTCTGGCCCAGTTGGTCCTTCTTCGTCGGGATGATGGCGGTGTGCGGGATGGGCAACCCCATCGGGTGACGGAAGAGTGCCGTGACGGCGAACCAGTCGGCGAGCGCGCCGACCATGCCGGCCTCGGCGGCAGCCGCCACGTAGCCGGTCCACGCACCCGCGCCCGCGTGCTCGGCCCAGGTGGCCAGCGCGAAGACGGCGGCCATCAGCAGCAGGGCGCCCGTGGCGATCGTCTTCATACGGCGCACGCCACGCCGCCGCTCCTCGTCCACCGCGGTGAACCCCCCGGGCCCGCCCCCGCCGGGTCCGCCACCCGCGCCGGCGGGCCCGCGCCCGGAACCGCCGAGCCCGCCGAGTCCGCCATCGGACCCGCCACCGGACCCGCCGTCCGAGCCGTGTCCTGACCCCCCGGACGTACCGCCGGAACCATCCGACCCGCCACCGGGCTCTGCGGGCCCACCGGACTCGCCGGGCCCACCGGGTTCGCCGGGCGCGCGTGCGCCGTCCGCCGCGCCCCCGGCGCCCGGGGAGGAGCCCGGGACACCCGATCGGCTCAACGTGCCGTGTTCGCTTACCCCGGAAGCCGCGAGGCCTCCGGGGGCCTCGCCGCCTCCGGATCCTCCGGAAGCGGGACGGCCGCGTGTGACGGCTTTCACGTGGGCATCATCATGACCAAGCAACTCGCCCTCATTTGTCCGTTCCATCCGCTCCCACCGTCCCCGTGGACGCCCCTGATCACCGCCCCGCCTCCGGTCCTCGGACCGGTTCGCGGAGTGTCATTCTCCCTCGCCCGGAACCGAGTGGAACGGACGACGGCTCTGCCGCGTCTGTCTGATCGGCAGCATTGAAACAACATCAACTACGACCCGGTGCCGCGTCGCAACGACCCTCCCCCAGCGCCAGGGCGGGAGGTATCTCAGACCCCGGAGCGCACGGCCCCCGGAAGGGATCTGTGCCCCTTTCGTGGGATCATGGCACTGCCGACCGTCCGGAGCCGGGGCTCCGTCCAGTTCGAGGAGAACCAGCGCGCGTGACCAGGAACATGGGCTATGCCCTGCTCGCCGGACTTGCGGCGATCGTGGTCCTCGTGTCGACCGCGATATTCATCGGGGCGGGCAGCGGCGAAGGGGGACTGGGTGAGGACTCACCGCAGTCCCGCAACCCGGCGGCCCCGGCCTCCTCGGGCCAGTGGGTCGGCACCTGGTCCGCCGCCCCGGCCGCGGCCGAGCCGCGCAGCCGCGACGGGTTCGCGCACATGTCGATACGGAACGTGGTGCACACCGCCGTGGGCGGCACGCAGGCGCGCATCCAGCTCTCCAACCTGTTCGGCAACCGCCCGCTGACGATCTCCCACGCGACGATCGCCCTGGCCGCGGCCCCGAGCAACCCGACGGCCGCGGCGGGCAGCATGCGCCGCCTCAGCTTCGGGAACAAGCCCTCGGTCACCATCCCGGCCGGCGGCGAGGTCACCAGCGACGCGGTGCGGCTCAACGTGCCGCACGCCGCCGACCTGCTGGTCACCACGTACTCGCCCACCCCTTCGGGCCCGGTCACCTACCACCCCTACGCCCGGCAGACCAGCTACGTGGCCGGGGGCGACCGCACCGAGGACACCTCCGGCACCGCCTTCAACCAGCAGAGCCCGTACTGGCGGTACCTGACCGCCGTCGACGTGTGGAGCAACGAGACCGACGGTGCCGTCGCGGTGCTGGGGGACTCGATCACCGACGGCATCACCTCCAGCCCCGGCGCCAACCACCGCTGGACCGACTTTCTGGCCGAGCGGCTGCGCACCGAGCGGGGCGCGCCCCGGCTCAGCGTGCTGAACTCGGGCATCAGCGGCAACCGGGTCCTGGTCGACGGCAGCAAGTTCTCGCCGAACAACGGCCCGAGCGGGCTGACCCGTGTCAACCGCGACGTGCTCTCGCGTACGGGTGTGAAGGTCGTCGTCGTGGAGATGGGGCTCAACGACATCATCAAGCCGCCGCGGCAGCGTGATCCAGTCAAGATCGTGAACGGACTGCGCGACCTCGTGCGCCAGGCGCACACCCGCGGGCTGCGGGTGGTGGGCGCCACGCTGACGCCGTTCGGCGGACACCGCGGTTACACCCCGCGGATGGACGCCGTGCGCCGGGCGGTCAACGAGGAGATCAGGGCCGGCAAGGTGTTCGACGCCGTCGTCGACTTCGACGCGGCGCTGCGGGACCCCGCGCACCCCGAGCGGCTGCGCGCGGCGTACGACTCCGGTGATCACCTGCACCCGAGCGACAACGGGTACCGAGCGATGGCCCAGGCACTCGACCTGCAGACGTTGAAGGGGTCGCGGCCCGCGAAGCTGTGACGGCTGTCGGAGGTGCGACAGCCGTCGGAGGTGCGACAGCCGTCGGGGGTGCGACAGCCGTTTGCGCGGAGCACCCATAGTGGAACGCCCATCAGCGGAACGCCCATCAGCGGAACGCCCGTCAATGGTGCGCCGGCGGCCGTCGGTGATGCGGCCGGACCCTCGCCGTCGTGGCGAGCGCCGTAGCGGCCGGTCAAGGGTGACCCTGCGACCCGCTGCGCCCCGGCCGGGGCGCCTCAGGCCGCGTACATTCTGGCGATCACGTCCTCGATGGCCGGCTCGCGCAGGGACAGGTCCACCAGCGGGTAGTCGGCCGCGATCCGGGAGACCAGCGGTGCCGCGCTGGCCGTGGCGGGGAAGGTGAGCCACTGGCGCGGGCCCTCGGTGCGCACGGTACGGGCCCCCGGGATGCCCTCGATCGGCGGGAGCTCCCGCTCCAGGTCCACCACCAGGGTGCGCTCGCCGCTGCCGATCTCGTGCAGCCCCGCGAGGGCCCCGTCGTACATCAGGCGGCCGTGGTCGATGACCACCACCCGCTCGCACAGGTGCTCGATGTCGCTCAGGTCGTGCGTCGTCAGCAGCACGGTCGTGCGGCGCTCAGCGTTGAGGCGCAGCAGGAACTCCCGCACCCGCGCCTTGCTGACGACGTCCAGCCCGATCGTCGGCTCGTCCAGATACAGCACGTCAGGGTCGTGCAGCAGCGCCGCCGTGATGTCGCCGCGCATCCGCTGCCCCAGCGAGAGCTGCCGTACGGGAACGTCCAGCAGCCCGCCCAGCTCCAGCAGTTCCACGCAGCGCGCCAGGTTCTCCTCGTAGCGGGCCCGCGGGATGCGGTACATGCGGCGCACCAGGCCGTAGGAGTCGCGCAGCGGCAGGTCCCACCACAAGGTGGTGCGCTGCCCGAAGACGACACCGATGCGGCGCACCAGACGGGTGCGGTCCCGTGCGGGGTCCACCCCGGCGACCCGCAGCCGCCCGCCGCTGGGCGAGAGGATGCCGGTGAGCATCTTGATCGTCGTCGACTTGCCGGCCCCGTTGGGTCCGATGAACCCGGTCATCTCGCCGCGCCGCAGCGTGAAGGAGATCTCGTCGACCGCGTGCACCTCGCTGCTGGTGCGGCGCAGCAGCCCGCTCCTGCGCCGCACCCGGAAGGTCTTCCTCAGATCCCGCACGTCGATGAAAGCGCCGTCCGTGTCCGTGTCTGTTTCCGTGGCCCGCACGGACTCGCCCGCGTCCTCCTGCACGGCTTCCCACCCCTTCTCGTCACCCGTCAACTCCCCGTACTGCGGTAGGAGCGCAGCCCCGCCCGCCACACCACCCCCGTGCCCGCGCAGCACAGCAGCGCCACGGCGGGCGCGGCGAAGTCCACCCAGCCCGGCAGTCCCAGCGGATCGTCACGGCCGAGCACCCGCAGCGCGGGCAGCCAGTTGACGAAGGCCAGCGGCACCACGAACGTCGCCCCGCGCACCAGTTCCTTGCCGAAGACGGTGGGCGGGTACTGCAACAGCGTGGTGCCGCCGTAGGTGAAGGCGTTCTGCACCTCGGAGGCGTCCTGCGCCCAGAACTGGAAGGCGCCGCCGAGTACGAACAGGCAGCCGAATATGAGGCCGCCGCACAGCACCATCGACACGGTCAGCAGCACACTGCCCGCCGTCCAGTCCAGCTCCAGCCGCGTCAGCGACCAGCCCAGGACGAGCGCTCCCTGGATGATCCGCCCCAGCCTGCGCAGCGCGAACCTGTCCGCCGCGATCTGGCTGAGGACGGGCACGGGCCGCGTCAGCAGGATGTCCATGGTGCCGTCGCGCACCCGGCGGCCGATCCGCTCCGCCTCCCCCAGCAACAGGTCGGCCAGGCCGAAGGCGACGCAGGAGGTGCCGTAGAGAAAGGCCACCTCGGGCAGCGCGAAGCCGCCCAGCGCGTCCACCTGCGAGAACATGATCATGATTGCGGCGAAGTCGAGGAACGTCGTCGTGAAGTTCGCCACCAGCATCATCGCGAACGACGCGCGGTACGCCATCGTCGAGCGGACCCACATCGCCGCGATGAAGCCGTACGCACGCAGCCCCCAGGCCACCCGGCCCAGCGCCCGGCGCGCCGACGGTCCGCGTCCCGGCGCCCGGTGCTCCACCGCGCCCTGTTCAGCCACCCTGGACCACCACCTTGCGGGTCGCGGCCGCCTGGAGCAGCCGCCCCGCGGCCAGCAGCACCACCGCCCACGCCAGCTGGAAACCGAGCCCCGCCGCACCGCCGCCCCCGCTCTCCCCCAGCAGGACGTCGGCGGGTACCTGGAGCGTGGCCGCCCACGGCAGCCAGCGCACCGCCTCGCCGAACGCGCCGGGGAAGACCGTCAGCGGCAGCAGCATCCCCGAGAAGAACACGCTCAGCAGGGTGGACAGGGCGCTGAGCCCCGTCGCGTCCAGCAGCCAGAAGCCGCACAGCGCGAACAGATAGCGCAGCGCGAAGCTGACCACCACCGCCAGGAACACGGCGCACAGGAACAGCAGCCAGACTGTGGGAGAGGACGGCAGCGTCAGCTCGAAGGCGAAAGCGCCGACGGCCAGGGGCACCAGGCCGCGGCCCAGCAGCTGGAACGCGGCCCGCCCCAGGTCGGAGGCGAACCACCACAGCTGGAGGTCGACGGGCCGGTAGAGGTCGATGGCGACGTCGCCGTTCCTGACGCGTGCGTGGAACTCGTCCTGGAAACCGCCGCCCATCAGCGCGGCGGTGGCCAGCATCGCCTGCCCGATCCACACGAAGGTCAGCGCCTGCGACTGGTCGTAACCGCCCAGCTGCGGACGCTCGTACCACAGAGCGATGAACGTATAAGCGAGAATGAAGCCGAAGACGGTGTTGGTGAAGACGCCGGCCGCCGTGGCGACGCGGTAGGTGGCGTACCGCCGGAAGCCGCTCGCGGCCACGGCGAGATTGAGACGGAGCAGATGCATCCTTTCGAGCTCCTCCACCGTCTTTCCAGTAGCACTTCCGTACGAGGACCGAGCGTGGGCGAAGCGACGGAGCCTAACCCGGCGGCCCTGTGGACGGCCATCGAATATCCACAGGGCCCGCCACGCCCTGGGTTCGGTCTGCGGTACGGAGGCTGCGAAAGTGCTCTACGGGGCGTACGACGCAGCGCCCGCCATTGGACGAGGAGTCCCTGCGAACATGAGTGACGAGCCGAACAGCGACGCCGAAGGCCGAGAGCCGGAGTCGGACGGCCCGCCCGAGAAGAGCCCGGCCCAGGGGGACGCTCCGGCCAAGAGGGACGCTCCGGCCGAGAGGGAGCATCCCGGCAAGCCGGCCGGCCCCGCGGCGAACCCCGCCCCGAAGCGGACCGCCCGCGGCGCGAAGCCCGGCCCCCGGACCCCCGCCCCCACGCCCGCGCCGGGCGGCCGCCCGAACGCGGGGGACTCCAGCGGCAGCGGCACCCCCGGTGACAGACCCACCCCTGCCGAGGGCGCCTCCGCGGAGGACGCGTCCGCGGAGGGCACCTCTGACGGGGAAGCCTCCGACAAGGGCACGCCCAGCTCGGGCGCCTCCGGCTCGCGTGCGTCCGGCTCACGCGAGTCCGGCTCGCGCGCTTCCCGCAGTGGCGACACGTCCGGCGACGAGTCGGCCTCGGGCGAGGGCGGAGCCGTCGGCGGCGCACGCCCTGACGGCGCGGTGTCCGACAGCGGAGTACCTCACGGCGAGGCGTCCGGAGCGGGCGAGGCGCCCGGTAAGAGCCGCATACCGATGACGAGCAGCACTCCCGGCAAGAGCCGCATCCCCACCACCAGCAGCACTCCCGGCAAGAGCCGCATCCCCACCACCAGCAGCACGCCAGCCACGAGCGGTCCCGCCGAGGACGAGGCCTCGGACGGCGCCGCCGAGGACGACGACGCGCACTCTGCCGACCCCGGCACCTCCCCCGGAACCGGCACGGGCGGCCACGGCCCCCGCGGCCGTTCGGGCCCCCCGGAGGGCACCACGGCAGCACATCCGCGGCCCGGCGCGGAAAGCAGCGCGGCGGAGAGCGACGCGGCAGAAAACAAGGCCCCGGAAGGCAACACACCGGAAAACGGCGCGGCGGGGAGCGCCGCGCCGGAAAGCGGTGCGACGCGCGCCATACGGACGACCAGTTGGGGGGCCGCCGCAGCCGCCGCGGAAGCCGGCGGGGCCGCCACCGGCGGTCCGGCCGGCGGTGGGGACTCGGCCACCGGTGGCGACACGGCCGCCGGGACCGCCGCCGTGGGCCCGGCCTCGCCCGCCGAGACAGCCATCATGGGTCAGGCCGCCGCAGGATCCGGCGGCCCCGGTGCCCCGGGCGGTTCCGGTGGTCCGGACGGCCCGGGCGCCGCGCAGACGCCGCCCGCCGCGAGCGACGAGGCGGGAATGATGGAGAAGAAGGGCAAGAAGGAGAAGGGCAAGAAAGGCAGGGAGAAGCGTCGCCGCACCGGCTGGCGGCGGCTTCTGCCGACCTGGCGGATGGTCCTGGGCGGCCTCCTGCTGATCGTCCTGCTCATCTCCGGCGCGCTGGTCGCCGGCTACCTGCTGGTGAGCATTCCGGCACCGAACGAGGCGGCCGCGGCGCAGACCAACGTCTACCTGTACGCCGACGGCAGCCAGATCGCCCGCGACGGCGACATAAACCGCGAGAGCGTCCCGCTCAGCAAGGTGCCCAAGGAGACGCAGCACGCGGTGCTGGCCGCCGAGGACCGCGACTTCTACCACGAGTCCGCGGTGGACCCGCAGGCCATGGCCCGCGCGGGCTGGAACATGCTCACCGGGGGCGGTCGCCAGTCCGGTTCGACGATCACCCAGCAGTACGTGAAGAACTACTACCTGAGCCAGGACCAGACGGTCACGCGCAAGGCCAAGGAGTTCTTCATCGCGCTGAAGCTGGACAACGAGGTCAGCAAGAACGAGATCCTCCAGGGCTACCTGAACACGAGCTACTTCGGCCGCAACGCCTACGGCATCCAGTCGGCGGCGCACGCCTACTACGGCAAGGAGGTCAAGGAGCTCACCACGGAGGAGAGCGCCTATCTGGCGGCGCTGGTCAACTCGCCCAACGCGTACGACACCCGCGCCCACCCGGAGAACAAGAAGCGGGCGCTGGCGCGCTGGAACTACGTGCTGGACGGCATGGTCGAGGAGGGGTGGCTCAAGAAGAGCGACCGGAAGGGGATGGAGTTCCCCGAGCCTGACGAGCCCAAGCCGGCCCGGAACATGTCGGGGGAGCGCGGATACCTGGTCGAAGCGGTCAAGAACTACCTCATCAACAACAAGATCATCGACGAGCAGCGGCTGCGCGCCGGGGGCTTCCGGATCACCACGACCTTCCAGCCCAAGAAGCAGAAGGCCATGCGCGACGCCGTCGACGACAAGCTGATGTCGAAGCTCGACAAGAAGAACCGGAAAATCGACAAGTACGTCCGTGCGGGCGGCGCGTCCGTGGACCCCAAAACCGGCGAGGTCGTCGCCATGTACGGCGGCATCGGGGCCACCAAACAGTGGACGAACGCCGCGACGAACCGCGAATACCAGGTCGGTTCCACCTTCAAGCCGTTCGTGTTCACCTCGGCGGTGCAGAACAAGTCCACGACGCAGGACGGCCGGCCGATCAAACTGAACACGGTCTACGACGGCACGAACAAGCGCGAGGTCGTCAGCGACGGGCAGGGCACCGACTACGCGCCCGCCAACGAGGACGACCGCTCCTACGGGCAGATCCCGGTCACCACGGCCATGGACAAGTCGGTGAACAGCGTCTTCGCGCAGATGGGCATCGACGTCGGCCCCAAGAAGGTCAAGCAGACCGCCATCGATCTGGGGCTGCCCAAGACGACGCCGAACCTCACCGAGGACGGGTCCATCGCCCTCGGTGTCGCCGCGGCGTCGCCGCTGGACATGGCCGAGGCGTACGCCACGCTCGCCAACCACGGCAAGCACGGTCACTACAGCATGGTCAGCAAGATCACCCGTGGCGGCGAAGTCGTCGACCTGCCCGATCACGACTCCAAGCGGGCCGTCTCCCGGGCCGCCGCCGACACCACGACGGCCTCGCTGCGCAGCGTCGTCGAGGGCGGCACCGGTACGGCGGCACAGGCCGCGGGGCGCCCCGCGGCGGGCAAGACCGGTACCGCCGAGGAGGACAAGGCCGCCTGGTTCGCGGGCTACACCCCCGACCTGTCGACCGTCATCGGCGTGATGGGCAAGGACCCCGCCAACGGTGCGCAGAAGCCGCTGTACGGGGCCGGGGGGCAGCCGCGCGTCAACGGTGGCGGCTTCCCCGCGGAGATCTGGGGCGCCTACACCAAGGAGGCGCTGGAGGGCCGCCCGGCCAAGAAGTTCGACCTG
Organism: Streptomyces tubbatahanensis; assembly: GCF_022699385.1. NCBI lineage: Bacteria > Bacillati > Actinomycetota > Actinomycetes > Kitasatosporales > Streptomycetaceae > Streptomyces > Streptomyces tubbatahanensis. The sequence continues at coordinate 2,868,779 of NZ_CP093846.1, forward strand.
GACACCGCGGGCAGCGGTGACGTGCCGAGCACCCGGTCGCCCGGCACGTCCCAGCCGCCGTCCGGGCCGCCGACCTCCCAGGGTCCTTCCGATCAGCCCTCGCAGCCGCAGGAGCCGTCGGACGATCCCTCGACGCCCGAGCCGCCGACGACCGGACCGCCGACGAGCCCGGGCCCGAGCATCCCGGAGACCGGCGGGGTCGACGGCGGTGATCCGGGCGGCGGCCCGGGCGGCGACGGGGGCAACGGCGATCCCGGCGGCGGCCCCGGCGGTGACGGCGCCGTCGGCGGCAACGGCGATCCCGGGGGCGGCGCCCCGGGGGTCCGCGAGTGGTGACCGGCGCCTGGTGACCTGAGCCACCCCGCCCGACCGTGCTCTTTGCTACGGTCCAGGGACCGGCCCCCGCGTAGGTGGGGCCGGTCCCGACGAGACGCGCCGTACCGGGCCCGACAAGACGACGCACCCCCGCAAGCGTTTTTACGGAGGTGCCGTCATGGCCTGGATCATGCTTGTCGTCGCCGGTCTCGTCGAGGTCACCTGGGCGATCGGCCTCAAGTTCACCGAGGGCTTCACCAAACTGTGGCCCAGCGTCTTCACCGTCGCGGGCTTCGCCACCAGCATGATTTTGCTGGCGCTGGCCGCCAAGAGCCTGCCCATCGGAACCGCCTACGGCGTGTGGGTCGGCATCGGCGCGGCCGGAGCCGCGGTGGTCGGCATGCTGATGCTGGGCGAACCCGTGACCGCGGGCCGCATCTTCTTCATCGCTCTGCTGCTGGTGGCGGTCGTGGGATTGAAACTGACCTCAGGCCACTGACCGGCTCAGGTAGCGGGTGCGCTCAGAGGTAGAGGCCCGTCGAGCCGTCGCTGTCCTGGAGGCGTTCGGCGGCCACGGCGTGCAGGTCGCGTTCGCGCATCAGGACGTACGCGACCCCGCGCACCTCGACCTCGGCCCGGTCCTCGGGGTCGTACAGCACCCGGTCCCCGGGCTCGACCGTGCGCACGTTCTGGCCGACGGCGACGACCTCGGCCCAGTCGAGCTTGCGTCCGACGGCCGCCGTCGCGGGAATCACGATGCCGCCGGAGGAGCGGCGTTCGCCCTCGCTGGTGTCGGTCCGCACCAGCACGCGGTCGTGCAGCATGCGGATCGGCAGCTTGTCATCGTGGGCGGGGGCAGGGGTCTTTGGGCTCACCGGGAGACCGTATCTCAGCGTCTCAGCGGTGTCGGCGGCGAGCCTTCCCCCGGCCTGCGGGCTTGCGGCGGGAGGTGAGCGCGTAGGTACCGCCGATCGCGGCGACGGCCAGCACGGCGACGGGCACGACCCGTTCGAGGCGGAGGTTGCCCTCCTCGGTGACGAACTGGGAGCGCACGTCGGTGACCGTGCGGTTGGCGACGACGTAGGCGCGTCCCGCCGTGCGGTCCACCGCGGCCGCGGCCTTCGCCTTGACGTCGCCCATGATCGTCTTGGGGTGAACGCGCACGGCGATCTCGTCGAGCGCTGCGGCGAGATCCTGCCGCCTGCGGACGATGTCCGCCTCGATGTCCGCGGGGGTCCTGGCTTCCGGCACCGAGTTGCCTCCGTCGCTGTCAGTCCTGCGTCCTACCGTGTCAGCGGCCATCCTGTCAGCTCAGCGGGGCCGATGCCCCACGGCACCCCCGAACGGCGGCTTCCGGCTACGCTCGGGCAGGCCCGCTGAGGCAGGCCGAGGCCGCCGCCGACCCGCTGAGAGGTACCGCACTACTGGTGAGTACCGCCGCGGGGAGCTGGGGAAACCACGAGTGCACGTACCCGCAGTGAAGGAGCTTCCGATGAGTCAGCGACTCGAGCCCGGCGACACCGCCCCCGACTTCACGCTGCCCGACGCCGACGGCAAGGACGTCTCGCTGGCCGACCGCAGGGGCCGCAAGGTGATCGTCTACTTCTACCCGGCGGCCATGACGCCCGGCTGCACGAAGCAGGCCTGCGACTTCACCGACAACCTGGAGCTGCTGGCGGGTGAGGGGTACGACGTCATCGGCGTCTCCCCGGACAGGCCGGAGAAGCTGGCGAAGTTCAGGGAGAAGGAGTCGTTGCAGATCACGCTGGTCGGCGACCCGGACAAGGAGACGATGGAGGCGTACGGCGCCTTCGGTGAGAAGAAGCTGTACGGCAAGACCGTCACCGGCGTCATCCGCTCCACGGTGGTCGTGGACGAGGAGGGCAAGGTCGAACGCGCGCTCTACAACGTGAAGGCGACCGGCCACGTGGCGAAGCTGATCAAGGACCTCGGGCTGGTTTCGGGGTAATTGCACCCGGCGCGAGGGGGCCGTGTTGCGTTCGAGTACGCCAGGTGCGGTACTCATGAGGGATGAACCACGAAGAGGATCAGCCCGCCGACCCGGCTGCCCTCAGGCGGCACCGGCACCTCTTCCGTGCTGTCAGACGCAGCCGGAAGCCAAAAGTCCGCCGTAGCGACATCACGGTCACGGACGAAGCCACGGTCAAGCGCGCCACGAAGGCCGCGGCCGTCGGTAATGCCATGGAGTGGTTCGACTTCGGGATCTACGCCTATCTCGCGGTCACCATCGGCAAGGTCTTCTTCCCCGGCGGCAGCACCCAGCTCCTGGCCTCGTTCACGGCCTTCGCCGCCTCCTTCCTGGTGCGGCCACTGGGCGGCCTGTTCTTCGGGCCGCTCGGCGACCGCATCGGGCGCAAGAAGGTGCTCGGCCTGACGATGGTGATGATGGCGGCGGGCACCTTCTTCATCGGCCTGATCCCGTCCTACGAGTCCATCGGCATCGCCTCGCCCGTCCTGCTGCTCATCTGCCGCCTGGTGCAGGGCTTCTCCACGGGCGGTGAGTACGGCGGCGCGGCCACCTTCATCGCCGAGTACGCGCCCGACAAGCGGCGCGGCTTCTTCGGCAGCTTCCTGGAACTGGGCACGCTCACCGGCTACACCGGCGCGGCCGGCCTGGTCCTCATCCTGAACACCGCGCTCGGTGACGACGCCATGCTCCAGTGGGGCTGGCGTATCCCGTTCCTGGTGGGCGGGCCGATCGGCGTGGTCGGTCTGTACCTGCGGATGAAGCTGGACGAGACCCCGGCCTTCCAGAAGCAGGCAGCGCAGATGTCGCACTCCCCCGAGGCCTCCGCGACGGAGACGAGCGAGCCGAGGCTGTCGGAGAACGTGCCGCAGAAGGAGCTCAAGACGATCTTCGCGCAGCAGTGGCGCACGCTGCTGCTGTGCATCGGCCTGGTCGCCGCCTACAACGTCACCGACTACATGCTCCTGTCGTACATGCCCGCCTACCTGACCGACGCCCTCGGGTACGAGAACTCGATGGAACTGGTCGCGGCCATCATCGCGATGGTGGCGATGGCGCTGGTCATCCAGCGGGTCGGACACCTGAACGACCGCTTCGGCCGCAAGCCCGTGCTGATGGCGGGCATGGTCGGTTTCGTCCTGCTGACGATCCCCGCCTTCGCCCTCTTCCAGCAGGGCAGCTTCGTGGCCGTGCTTATCGGGCTGCTGGTGCTGGGCGCCTGCCTGGTCTGCCTGCTGGGCACCATGTCGGCGACGCTGCCCGCGCTCTTCCCCACCGACGTGCGCTACGGGTCGCTGTCCATCGGCTACAACGTGGCCACGGCGGTCTTCGGCGGTACGGCGCCCGGCGTCATGACGTACCTGGTCAACAGCACGGGCAACAACCTCGCCCCCGCCTACTACGCCTCGGGGGCGGCCGTCATCGGCATCATCGCCGTCCTGTGCATGAAGGAGACGGCCCGCAAACCGCTGGCGGGCTCGCCGCCCTCCGTCAGCACCCACGAGGAGGCCCGCGCCCTGGCCAGGGCCGAGACCAACGAGCCCACCTTCTGACCAACCCGGGCGACGGCCCGGGACCGGGGGACGGCGACAACGACAACACGGACACGCGAGGGCCCGGGCCGGCGACGGCACGGACCCTCGCCGTCACCCGGACGGTACCCGCGCCCGCGCGGGCAGTACGATACGTGCGCGCGCGAGTGCCGGAATTGGTAGACGGGACGGCTTTAGGTGCCGGTGTCTTCGGACGTGGGGGTTCGAGTCCCCCCTCGCGCACCCCGCCACCACGGGCCGCACCGCCCCTGGTTCTACTGACCTGCGACGACGGTCTCATCTCGCTGCTGTCGTGCGCCCTCACGCCGAGCCGCACAAGAGGGCTCGCCCTCCTGCCACCCAGAGAGTCGCGGCCTACCGTGCGCTCGGCGCTCGCTTCTCACAGGCCGTGCGCATCAAGGCGATGTCCGCATATCTCCGTGAGTGGACGGGGTAGCCACACCCCGTCTACCCTCGCCCGGTTCTCCGATGACGACCAAGAACGGTGATCATGGATGATTTCGCGTCCGGACGGCTCGACTGTCTCGCCGTGTGCGCCGGCGCCGGCGGCCTCGCGCTTGGCCTGGAGCAGGCCGGGTTCGACCCGGTTCTCCTGCTGGACAACCGCCCCGTGGCCTGCGAGACCCTTCGCCTGAACCGGCCACAGTGGAACGTCCTCGAAGCCGACCTGCTGGACTTCGACCCTGTCGACCACAGCGAAACCTATGACGTGGATCTTCTCGCTGCCGGCCTGCCCCGGGTCAAGGCGACCGCGGCCGTCACACGGGAGGACAGGGACGAGGAGATTCGGATACTCGAGGCCACCGTCATGCTCATGCACGGTGTGCGACCCCGGGCCCTGCTCATCGAGAACGTTCCCGACCTCGTCTCGAAGCCCACGTATGAGCCGATCCGCGAGTACGTCGCGACCGAACTGAGGCACCTCGGGTATCGATATCGCTGGCTCGTCGTCAACGCCAAGGACTACGGCGTTCCTCAAGATCGCAAGCAGGGACTCCTCGTGGCGTTCACAGCGGACGATCTCGATCGTTTCGTCCGTCCCGCCCCGGATACGAACCCCCCGCTCACCGTGGGCGAGGCGCTGGGCGTTTCCATGGCCGCGCGTGGCTGGCCCGAGGCGGCGGCCTGGGCGGCGCAGGCCGATCGGGTCGCGCCGACGGTGGTGGGCGGATCGTGGAACCGTGGCGGGGCCGACCTGGGACCCACGGGGTCGAAACGCTCCTGGGCTCGGATCGGTGTGAACGGCGGCACCATCGCCGACGAAGTGCCCGGAGCGGAATTCCACTTGGACCCCGACGTCCCCCACGACAAGGGCTTGGTGGCGCTCACCGTGGAACAGGCGGCGCGGCTGCAGGGTTTCCCCGACGATTGGGCCTTCGCAGGGCGCAAGACGGCTCGTTACCGCCAGGTGGGACACGCCTCTCCACCACCTGTCGGCCGAGCCGTCGGCCTTGCGATCCGAGCCGCCCTCGGCCACTGAGCGGTTCCGGGTGGTCGAAGCAACCGAGTCGGATCGGCCTATGAGGCACAGGACAACGGGGTAATCTATGGGGCAGTTGGTGGACAAAAACGCTGGTGATAGGCGCCATCGGGCTCTGCCCGCCGCCACCGGTCCTTCGCATCGAAAGCACTGGCAGGAGATCAAGTGAGCTGCTACGAGATCGTGGATCTCTTCGCCGGCCCCGGCGGACTCGACGTGGCGGCACACCGACTCGGCATCCCGGTGACCGGGATCGAGTGGGACGCGGACGCGTGCGCTACGCGTCGCGCGTACGAGAAGGACCTCAAATGCTGTGACCCGCGCATGCGCACGGAAGAGGGCGACGTCAGGCTCTTCGGCCCCGAGAAATTCCCGACGGCGAACGTGCTCACCGGCGGCCCGCCGTGTCAGACCTTCACCGTGGCGGGAAGCGGCGCGGGGCGCCGCGCCCTCGACCGGGTACTCGCGTTCATCGAACGCATGGCGCATGACGAGGACGTCCGGGACGACGTGGCGCTGCTCGACGACGAGCGCACCGGGCTCGTGCTGGAACCGCTGCGCTGGGCTCTCGAGGCCATCAGGCGGGAGAACCCCTACGAGGCCATCATCCTCGAACAGGTCCCGGCGGTCCTGCCCGTCTGGCGGGCCATGGCGACCGTGCTTCGCGAGCGCGGTTACTCGGTCGCCGAACCGGAGGTCCTCCACACCGAGGAGTACGGGGTGCCGCAGACCCGGCGTCGCGCGATCCTCCTCGCACGGCTTCAGACGCCCGACAACCCCACCGAAGCACGTCTTCCGCGACCCACCCATCAGCGTTACCGCAAAGATGTCGCTCCGATCCCCGAGCCCCCGGCCGCCCTCACTCCCTGGGTGTCCATGGGTGAAGCGCTCGGCCGCAGTGACTTCACGGTGATCTCCAACTACGGCACCGGCGGCGATCCCAAGTCCCGAGGCCGCCGTACGGACAAGGAGCCGGCCTTCACCGTCACCGGCAAGATCTCCCGCAACCGCGTGATCGCGAAGCAAGGTGGCGTGCGGCACGACAGCCGCTTCGGTAACGAAGAAGCGGGCCTCCTGCAGACCTTTCCCCGCTATTACCCCTGGAGTGGCAAGGCCATCGCCCAACAGATCGGCAATGCAGTGCCCCCACTTCTCGCCGCTCATATTCTGACGGCAGCCCTCGACCTTCCTCCGCGTGCCGACGGCAGGGTCGTCTTGGGCTACGACAACTTCTGACTCACGTCGTCTCCCTGTCCCGGATCGGCGCCTCGGCGAAGAGCTCGCGGAAGTACTCGACCAGCGTTTCCACGGACTCCTTCGGGGTGCGTTCCTCCTCAGGGCCTTCGGGCAGAACACGGCGGCTTACGGGCATCGCGTTCTCGGCGCCGTCAACCCATGCCTGGACAGCGGCGGGGGCATGTTCGACGTCGGGTGCCAACGCGTCGAAGAAGAGGGTCGCCGCTGCGGCATTCACCGCCCTGAGCAAGGCACTGGTCTCACGGGAGGCACTCAGCGTGCCGTCCGCGAGGAGGCGAATGACGGCCTGCACAGTTGGTCGATGGTCGCTGACCTTCTGCCGCAGCGCGGTGTTCAGCATTTCCTGGTCGCCGCACGCGGTGACGACGGGTTGGTAGTCAGGCCCGTCGCGGAAAAACTCGGCGGCCCACCACAGTCGGGAGAATGCCTGCTTGTCACCGGGACCCTTGAAGTACTTCACGTTCACAGGTGCCGGCTCCGCGCGTCGCCTGCCCGCGGGCAGGTGCCGCCAGAGCACGTAGTCCGGGGCCACGCCCAAGGCCAGGTAGTTCCACAGCCCGGGGTCGGCCGCCTCGGACCGGGTGAGACGGAGGGTGGCGTGCAGCCGAGGAGCGAGCCAGGCATCCGCCTTGGTGCGGTTTTCCTCGTGGCCGTACATCGCGTCCTCGACGAGATCGCGAATGGCGGACCACTGAAAGCGCCGCTCCTCGGCGAGAGGTGAGGCGATCTCGTTGAGCTGGATGGACTTGACGTTCTCCGCCCCCGTGAGCAGCCCTTCGGTGAGGAAGGGGCTCGCGCTTCGGTCGGGCAGGAGCTTCAGGTAGAAGGGCTGACTGGTCGGCTTGCCCATCATTCGTCGTCCTCCCGACGCAGTCGTTCCAGCCCTCGCACAGCTTGAATCAAGGTGGAGCTCGCGCCACCCCTGCGGGCAGCGGCGTAGTGGATGCGTGGCTGCACGTCGGTCCAGCCACCGACACCGACGCGCCGCTGGTGCAGCGTGCGCAAGGCGGTTTCCACAGGCTGCTCGGGAAAGATGTCGGGGAGCATCTCCCGCAGTACGGAGCCTCGCCATCCTCCGGGAAACAACGGTCGCCCCCACTCGTCGAGTTCGAGGTCGCCGAGGGCTGCGTGGAAGACGGCAAGCCAGATGTCCGAGGCCATCTGCGCGGCGAGCAGTTCGCCCACGGCGCTTTCGATCCCCCGCCCGTCGGCATCGAGTAGCGCCTCGATGCCTTCGACGTCGGTGTTGATGTGCACGGTGGGAAGCTTCCCGGACGGATCGACGATCCAGGGCGCGTCCTTCATCCGTCGTAGCCAGTGCGGTCCTTCCGCGAAGCTGTGCCGGACAGTCTCGAACGGCCGGTCGCGGACCGGCACGTCGGCGGAGACGTCGATGAACCAATCGTCCTTCGACTCGCCGATCAGCCGGCCCGGAACGCCCTCGACGGTGGCGACGACCTGAGCCGAAAGCCGGGCCCGATCGGAGATGTCGGCGCGGGCGAGGTTCAGTTCGCCGGTCCAGTGGCACGGGTTGCCGGCCGTCGGTGCGAGGCATGCGGTCAGGCGGGTGTTGGTGGCACCCTCGGTGAGCAGCGCGTACACCCTGAGGTCCGTCCACGGCGAGTCGGGACGAGCCGAGCTTTCCGGCACTGTGGCACTGATCTTGAGGGTGGCCGCGTCCCACCCTTCCGTCTCGGCGGTGCCGAGGGCGAGGACCCGGTCGATGACAGAGCGGGCCGAGGCGGACAGCGCCTCGCGCGGGGAGCCGGGTACGGTGACAGCCGCTCCGTCCACCGCGATCGCCGTGGCGGCGCGCAGTCGGGGATAGGGATAGACCTTCATCACACGTCCCCTTCCACGAGGTCGAGTTCGACGACGAGGCCGGAACGACCGCCGCGCACGGGCTGTGTGGCCGGATCGGTGACGGCCCGGAAGACGGCGCTGTGGGCACCGGAAGTGAACCGGAGGATGCCGTCGACGACCTCGCAGTCACGTACACCTTCCATTTCGGCCCAGGCGATGCGGAATCCGGGACCCGAGCGGGCGGCCAGGACGGCGGTGGGGCGAGCGCCCCACCCGTCACCGCCGCGTGGAACGGTGATTTCACCGGTGATCTGCCAGGCGCCGTCGGGCAGCACCACGGGCTGCAAGTCGGCCAACACGGGCCGGGCTGTGGCGCCCCCGCGCGGCCTCGGCTTGGGGTTGGTCTTCGGTGCGATGCGTTTGGCCAGGTTGCCGCCCTCCCGCTGCGCGCTGCTCTTCCGCTTCGGCTGCGCCAACAGTTCCTTCACCTGCGCGTGCGCGGCGTGGATCATCGTCGTGACGCGACGGTGAGCGCTGGACGCGTACTCGTTGGTGAGGTCTTCCGTCTGCATCCACTTGTTGTGCTCGGGAGGTTCGGCGGCACGAAGGAACCGCTCGGCCTCCAGCGCGTACGGCGCCTTCTCACCGGCGGCGGTACCGGTGAGCAGAACAGCTTGGAAGGGATTGGCGCCCATCCGGACACCGGGCACGTTCTTGGCCCGCACCGTCATGCGGTTGCCGCGCATCGCCGCCATGACATTCGTGGGGTCCTCGCCGTCGACGGCGTCGGTGACGAGTAGCACCGCCTCGTGCACCCCAGTGGTGGAGCGTCCGTCTCGGCCGCCGGGCAGCTTCAGCGGAACGGTGGCCTGGGCGACCTGTCCTGCTTCGGTGAGGCGGGCGACGGTGCCGCGATCGAGGAATGCCTTCAGCGCACGTGTGCGGGAGGGTTCGGCGACTGCCGGGTCTACACGTTCTTCGGCGATCAGTTCCCTGCCGTCGCGCAGGGTGCGGACGGACGCCTCCAGCTGGGGGCGGGTGTCTTCCGCAGCGGTCATGGCCGCCCAGAAATTACGACCCAGAGCTTCGACCAGGCGCCGGTGCATACGGCGCAACTCGTCCCCATTGTCGTCCGGCTCCTCGTCTTCCCCCAGCGGCTTGCCCGCGGCCAGCCCGGCGACATCGTGCGCGCCGACGACCAGGAAGGATGTGCCGGGTTCGGCGTTCTCACGGACGAGATGGAGGCGGCGGACGGTGTCCTCCTCGGCCCACCAGGAACGGGCGATCCGGGCGCCCGGGGTGTCCGGATCCGCGCGGCCGAACCACGCGGGCCCGGCCAGCGCCTCATCGCCGACCCGCCGCCACGGCAGTTCGAGGCGCCCGACGACACGGTGCCCGGTGCGGCCCTCGTAAGGCTCGGACAGCGTGGAGTTGATCAGCACCAGGCCGAGCCGGCTCGTGCCCCACAGGGTTGCCTTTCCCAGACCGTACGAGCCGCCCGAAGTCCCGTTCGCCTCGTTGTGGCTGTCGAGCGTGCGTCGGACGACGGCCGCGTAGACGCTGTCGTCGTACTCGTCGCCGGTGAGACCGACGGCGTTGTAGTCGTCCACGCGGAGCAGAACGAGCCGATCGCGTTCGTGAAGATCCTTGAGGCCCGCCTTGACTGCCCTGCTGACCTTCTGACGGGCGTCTCCCGCGACAGCCGCGTAGTGGGGATACAGCTCGTCCCACTGCACGGCAGCGAGGAAGTCGGCGAGCTTCTCACCGGTGATCTCATGGAGTGTGAAGCGCAGCCGCACCGGCCTGCCGTTGTCGATGAGACGCGCGTCGAGGCTGTTCTGACCGGTCTCGCGAGCCAGCACTCCCACGTCCGCGTCGAAGGCGAAGGTGGCCGCGTTGCCCATCTCCCGCCCCCGGTCGGCGTGTTCCGGCCGGTGGTACCAGCCGACGGGAAGGCCGGCCGTGGTGTCGGTGTCGCGGGTGTGGACGGTGGCCACGTCGGTCCCCAACGCCTGAGCGATGAGGGCGACCACCTCGGGACGAGGGGTGGAGCGCTTGGTGACCCAGGCGGAGACAGCGGCACGCGTGACACCGACCTCTTCCGCCAGCTCCGTCTGGCTCTTACCCGTGAGTTTCAGCTGCCGTGCCAGCCACGGGCCGAACTCGGTTCCCGTCGTCTCCACTCTCCACCTGCCCGGCTAGACGTCGCGCGCGATACGCGGCCTCACCCTACCTCAGTCCGGTTGACATGAGGCGCCCTTGTCAACTGCCCTTTGACTCGCCATGCGGGGAGAGTTCCCATTAGGAAAGAGAAGGGTCATCCGGAAGTGGTGATTCCGCTTTTCGCCCACCCAAACGACTTGCGGCCCACTGACGACACGCTCTAGCGTTATCGGCCCGCGACCGGATCCTCACCCAGGATCGGACCGCGCAAACCGGGCCAGAGCTCTGCCGTTTTCCAGGTACACCCCGCACGGAAAACACTCGCACCGCCGAAATGCCATGCACGGCTTCCGTCTTGTCTTCTCCGAGGAAGAGGATTACGCCCTTGCCGACCGCCCCCGAGCCTCACGAATCACGCGAGGAGAGGCTCTCCCGCTACCAGAAAATGGTGGCCGAGTTCTCGATGTGCACCTCCGATGAAGAGCGCGCCACGTGTCTTCGCCGACACGGGGAGACGGAAGCTTCCATGCGATCCTTGCGGGACGCCTTGGAATGCATCCATTGCCCTGGGAAATGGGGGCACGGATGCCCTGGGAAATGGGGGCACGGAAATCGTGAACGGTGCAGCGGGAGCGTTCGTTACCCCCGTCACCGCCACCAGCTGGCGCGCCGTGGCGTGTGCTACTGCCGACGCACCTGAAGGCGCTAAGCCACCGCGTCCGCCAGCGGGATCGCGTCACCCTGTGGGTCGCGTGCGCTCCGGCGCGACCCACAGGCCCCCCACCCTCCCTCTCACCTGCTTTCATCGACCATTCTCCGATCGGAGCGTCATGAACGACATTCCATTGCCCGTGATCAAGCAGGTCATCGACATGTCGGAGACGGTTTTGCGGGTCTACGCCGAGGACCCCAAGATCGTCACCGAGAACGCGAATGCGGAGCGCCGCATCACCAAGGGTGGGTATGGTGATCGTCAGCTCTTCGAAGTGGTGCAGAACGGTGCCGACGAGGTGGCTGCGGAACCGGGAGGGAAGGTCCACGCCGTCCTGACGGAGTCGCACCTCTACTGCGCGAACCAGGGGACTCCCGTCACCCCGGAGGGTGTCGACACGATTCTCCGGATGGGGGTCTCGAACAAGCGTGGCGGCCAGATCGGCAGATTCGGCGTCGGCGTCAAGTCCGTCCTGGTCGTCACGGATACTCCGCAGTTCTTTTCGGAGAGCGGATCATTCGGATTCGATCGCACGTGGGCCCTGGAGCGTATCCGTTCGGTGCCCAACGTCACCGAGACTCTCGGCGACGACTTCGAGGCCCCCGTCCTGCGCATGGCCCGTCCGCTGGACGAGGCCGCCGAGCGTGCCGCCGACCCCGTCCTGGACGAGTTGCTGGGCACGTACACGACCGTCGTGCGACTGCCGCTGCTGGAGGGCATGGCGGACCGGCTGAGCGAGGACATGCTCGGGCACACCGGGAACGGGCGCCCGCTGGGCCGTGAAGAGTTCCCGGCCGGATTCCAGCTCTTCTCGCCGCACGTCGGCACGGTCACACTGGAGGACCGCCGCCGGCGGCCGATCCAGCGCCGTGTGCTCACCGTCACGCACGACGGCGTTCACCACAGCGTGCACGAGGTTCGCACCCAGAAGACGCCCGAAACCCGCAACTGGTGGGTCTTCCGCACCACGCACGAGCCGTCCCCCGCCGCCCGCGCGGACGCCGGCGAGCTGCACGACCGGGTGAGTCTGGACCTGGCGTGGGCCGTCCCGAAGTTCGTCCTCGACGAGAAGACGGGCCTGCACCAGGCCCAGTCGGGGCGTGGACGGATGTGGTCGTTCTTCCCGACCAAGTACGAGATGACCCTGACGGGCATTCTCAACGGGGCGTGGAAGACCAACGAGGACCGGCAGAACCTGCTGGACGCCAGCGCGTTCAACACCGAGATGCTGCGTGTGGCCGCCGAGCTGGTCGTCGCCTCGCTTCCCGAACTCGCTCCGGCCGAGGATCCGGCCGCCTACCTGCCTCTGTTGCCCGGCCGCACCAAGGCCGTGGAGATGCTCAGTTGGGCGGATGAGTCCCTCACCCGGACCATCTGGGACGCCACGTCCCGCCACCCCTCCCTCCCCGATCAGGACGGAGTGCTCCGCCTCCCCCGCGACCTGCACGTCCACCCAGCCCTCGGCAAGGACAAGGCACTCGCCCGCTGGCTCGAGATGTGGCACGCGTACCCGGGCCGTCCCACGAACTGGCTGCATCCCTCGGTCGAGGCCACGGACCTGCGCTCCGGCAAGGTCGAGCACGTGCTGTCCGCCGCCCGTAAGGAGCGGTCAAGCCTGCAGGAGTGGCTTGAGGCGGTGGTCATGGACGGCAGCCCGAAGGCCTCGGCCGTCGCCCTGGCCATCGTGGCCGACATCGTGGAGACCGCTCCGAGCTTCGCCGCCGAGGCACGGACCGCGAAAGTCCTGCTCACCGAGGACATGGGCATGGTGCCCCCCGCCGCGGGCCAGATCTATCTGCGCAGCGACGACAGCAGCCTGCGCGAGACCCTCACCTACGTCCACCCCGAACTGGCCGCCGACCCGGAGGCCGCCCGCGCTCTGCGCGCCCTCGGGGTTCGCGAAGCGGACGCGGAAGGGCGGTTCCTCTCCGTACTGGAGGCCGGCTTCGACGGCTACGGTCCGCGCCAGTGGGAGCAGTTCTGGGACCGCCTGCACCGGGCCGGCAGCAACCGCCTCGGTCATCGGATCATGCAGAAGGTCGACGACGCGGCCGCGGTGCTGCACGTGCGCACGGTCGCCGGCCGGTTCGTACCGGTGCGGGACGCGATGCTGCCCGGCCCAGTGGTCACAGCGGAGTCCGACCCCACGATCGCGGTCGACCCGACGTTCCACTCCGACGACCGCTCCTTCTTCCACGACCTGCGATTGAGCGACCGGCCCACCCCCGGCCACGACGTGACCGACACCCCTTGGTTCGACGACTACCGTGAGGCCCTGCGCAAGGGGTTGGCCCGCAAGCCGGAGTTCGCGAACCGGGCACCGAGCCTCGCGACGATCAAGGCCGAGGGCTCGGCCGTCGGAGGGCCTCTACACCTACTGGAGCGCATGTCCGAGGAGGCCCGTGCCCGCTTCCTCACCGAGCTGCCCACCGAGGCACTGATCGATTTCTGGACCGTCCAGGTCGGCAACCGCTCCACCACCCGCCAGCAGGCTCCGTCCCCCATCCGTTGGGTGTTGAGGAAGCACGGCCGGGTTTGGACCTCGCAGGGCGTCAAACCGCTCAAGCAGGCTGTCGGCCCTCAGCTGGCCGAGTACGGCGCCTTCCTCCCGGTGGCCGACCTGCCGGTCGAGAAGGCCCGCAAACTGCACCTGGCGACCACGCTCGAAGAGTTGCCGAGTGCCCGCTGGCAGGAGCTCTTCGACGAGCTGTCCCGCAGCGAGGACGACGCGTTCGTCGGCTCGATGTACGTGCTGCTCACGCGCCGGGAACTGGACTTCCCCGAGGGCCTCACCCGCTGCCGGGTCGGCGACGCCTGGGAGGCTCGCGAGGACGCGGAGATCGCCGTCACCGCCGACCCCGGTCAGTACCGGGCGCTCCGCGCTGAGAGGGTTCCGGCGCTGCTCGTCGGTGCCGCCGAGGACGCGGAGCTGATGATCAGCTATTGGAACATGATGCCGTTCACTGACGTGATCAGCGTCGAGACCCGACACGTCGCGAGCGACGAACCCGTGCCCGTCGGTGAGCTGTTCCCGTCGCTGCGGAAGATCGTCGCCGGCAAAATCGCCCAGTACTCGGTGGTGCGCTGCTCGGAGTTGGAGGAGGTGACCCGCACCCCCAACGGCGTCACCCCCAGGCCGTTGCGAGGAGCCCTCCTCGGTTCGCAGGTCCTGGTCGCCGACGACGCCGATCGCCTGCAGGTCCTCGTCACCGTCGCCGCCGAGCTGCGCCTCGGCCTCGACGAGAGCCGCTGCCGCCTGCTGCTCGACAACGAGCGCAAGGACGCCGAGGACAAGGAGCGGCGAGATGCCCGGAAGCGGGTGAGGGACACCGAGGACGTCGTCGAGAAGCTGCTCCTGCTGCTGGGCGCGGACACCCTGCGCGAGCGCCTTCCGGAGACGCTGCTGGATGCCGAGCGAAGCGCGACGGGCGACGACGTGTCGGACCGTCGGGCCGCCGAACTCGCCCTCCACGTGCACGAGGAGGGCATCCTCCAGGTGCACGCCCGTGACCTGCAGCAGCGATACCCCGACGCGCCCGGCAGCTTCCACGGCTCCGCGCCCGCCGTCCGCTTCGTCTCCGAGCTGGGCTTCCCCGGATCGTTCGCCGGATTCCGCACGCCCACCCTGGAGTCGCGGATCGACGTCGACGGGCCGCGGGACTTCCCACGTCTGCACGCCTACCAGGAAAAGCTGGCCGAGCAGATCTTCGCGATGCTCGACCGGCTCCAGCCGCAGCGAGCGATGCTGTCGCTGCCGACAGGAGCGGGCAAGACCCGCATCGTCGCCGAAGCCGTGATCCGCTGGATCAAACAGGCCGGTGAGCTGTCCGGACCGATCCTGTGGGTCGGCCAGACGGAGGAGCTGTGCGAGCAGGCCGTGCAGAGCTGGAAGTTCGTTTGGGAGAAGGTGGGCGCCGCCGGACCGCTGACGATCAGTCGGCTCTGGAGCACTCGCGAGGTCGGACCGGTGGACGATCGTCCGCACCTGGTGGTGGCCATGGATGCCAAACTGGACATGGAGACGTGTTTGGCGGATCCCTCGTACGACTGGCTCCGGCGGGCGGCGCTGGTGATCGTCGACGAGGCCCACGCCGCCACCGCTCCGCGCTACACCCGGCTCCTCAAACTGCTGGGGCTCACCGCCCACCAGACCGAGAGGCACCTGCTCGGACTCACCGCGACTCCGTTCCGTGGCCGCAGCGAGGAGGAGACGAAACGGCTGGTCGAGCGGTTCGGTGCCAAACGACTGGACGAGGGGGCCTTCGCCGAGGAGGACCCGTACACCGAGCTGCGGAAACTCGGGGTTCTCGCCCGCGTGGAGCATCAGGTCATGCACGGCGGTTCGATCACTCTGAGCCGTGAGGAGATCGAGCACGTCGACAAGATGAGGGTGCTGTCCCGCGCGGCCGAACTCCGGCTGGCCCAGGACCACGAGCGCAGTGCCCGCATCGTCGAGCAGATCGCGGAAATGCCCAGGGACTGGCCGGTGCTGGCCTTCGCCACCTCGGTTGACCACGCCAAGACGCTCGCCGCCCAGTTGAAGGACCTCGGCATCACCGCGGCGTCCATCGACGGCGGCACCTCACCACAGGATCGACAGTCCCGTGTCGAGGGGTTCCGCAGCGGACGCATCCGGGTGCTCACCAACTTCGGTGTGCTCACCCAGGGCTTCGACGCGCCCGCCACCCGCGCGGTGGTCGTCGCCCGGCCCGTCTACAGCCCGAACGTCTACCAGCAGATGATCGGACGCGGACTGCGCGGAGTGCTCAACGGTGGTAAAGAGACCTGCCTGATTCTCGACGTCCGCGACAACATCGAGAACTACGACCACAACCTTGCCTTCACCGAGTTCGAGCACCTCTGGAGCCGTCTGTGACCCACCCGAGTCCGGCCGCGCCACCACTCACCGACGAGCAGCGCGCCGTGGTCGAACAGCCCTGGGACACCCGCCTGCTGGTGATGGCGGGCGCGGGCTCCGGCAAGACGCACACAGTGGTGCGACGCCTGGATCACCTGGTCGGCGGCGACGACCCCGACGAAGCGCTGGAGGCGGGCGAGATCCTCGTCCTCAGCTTCTCCAGAGCGGCGGTGCGCGAGTTGGCCGAGCGGATCGCCCGCCACGGTGAGCGGGCGAACCGTGTGCGGGCGCGCACGTTCGACGCCTGGGCCCTCGACCTGCTGCTGCGCACCTACCCCGACACGGAGTGGCACGCCGAGTCCTTCGAGGCCCGGATAGCGGCGGCGGTGAAGGCCGTCGCGGCCGGCGCCCTGGAGGTGACCGAGGAGGGCCCCCCTGCGCATGTCGTCGTCGACGAGGCACAGGACCTGGTCGGGGAGCGCCGGAACCTGGTGGAGACGCTGCTCGACAAACACCAGGAGGAACTGGGATTCACGATCGTCGGCGACAGCGCTCAGGGCATCTACGGATTCCAGGTACCGCCGGAGAGCCGTGTGGCGGAGAACGGCTGGTTTGTCGACTGGCTGCGCGGCTCCTACCCGGACGACCTGGTCGAGCTGGAGCTGACCGCCACCTTCCGTTCCCGCACGCCTGAGACGCGCACCGCCCTGCCGCTGTCCGGGCGTGTGCAGCGGCTGGGTGGGAACGACGCCGAGGTGGAGTCCGAGCGACTGTACCGGGAGCTGTCCGACGCGCTCTTCGACCAGCTGGGGTTCGACTCCCTCGACGACGAGCTGTTCCTCATGGCGCTGCGGGACAACCCGACGCGGACGGCGATCCTCACCCGGGACAACCGCCAGGCACTCATGGTCTCCGAGAAGCTACGCGACCACGGTGTCCCACACGCCCTCAAGCGGAAGCTGGAGGATCGCTTCGCGCCCGGCTGGATCGCCGACCTGTGCGCCCGCACGGACGCGAGCGTGCTCGCACGAAGCCGATTCGTCTCCCTCTTCGCTGAGCTCAACCCGCAGCCCGGCATCGAAGGAGACGAGGCGTGGCGGGTGCTGCTGCGGCACGCCCGAGCGGGTTCCGGAAGGGCCGAGCAGATCGACCTCACCCGGGTCCGAGAGCTGATCACCGCCGGCCGCTTCCCCGAGGAACTGGCCCCCGCCGACACTGCGCCACTCACCGTCTCGACCATCCACCGGTCCAAGGGGCTGGAGTACGACCGTGTCGTACTCCTCGACCCGCCCAACTGGTCGGTACTCCCGAACATGACGAAGGATCCGGTCGACCCTGTGGCCGAGGTGCGGGGACTGTATGTGGGCATGACCCGGGCCCGTGACCAGCTGCTGCACGTACCGGGCCCGGAGGTACGACAGCTGCGTACCGAGCCCGGGTCGGGCCGCGCCTACCTGGGGGGTTGGCGACGCTGGGAGCGTTACGGCATGCAGCTGCGCGGCCGCGATGTCCGTCGGGACGTCCCACCGGGCTACGACACGGGTGCAGAGCCCGCGCGCGTCCAGGAGTACCTGCGCGGCGCGGTCCGCCCCGGCGACCCGGTGGCACTTCACGCGCCCTTGGCGTTGCCCGAGGGGAACGGCCAGAGCCCGCGCTATCTGATCGTCCACGGAGAAGAGGAGCGGATCGTTGGCGAGGTCTCGGAGGGCTTCCGACGCGAGCTTTACGCGGTGCGCAAGGTGAGCGAGACCTGGGAGATCCGTGACTGGCCGGCGTGGATCGTAGGCGGTCACGTGGACTGCCTGGAAGCGGTGGGCGGCGCCGCCTCGGTCGCCGCAGACTCCGGGGTGGCGGGCAACGGGGTGTGGACCGCGGTGCGGTTGGCCGGCCTGGCCCGGTTTGCAGGGTTCGGAAGCGACGACGAGGAGAAGGCGTGAGCACGTCCGACGGGCGGCACGCCGCCCACTACCGGGTTCGCGACGGGTTGGTGGACCGGCTGCGCCGCGAACTCCTCGGACCCGACGGGCCGGACCATCCCGACCGGGACGAGGTGCTGACGGACGACGCACCGATCACCCGCTACCTGACGGGCGTGCTCTTCCCGCTCCGGGCCGAGGGCAAGGGCGGGGGCAAGGGGGCCCCGTCCGAGGGGGGACCCGACCCTCGGGCCGACGACCTGACCCCAGAGATCCGGGTTCGGGCGGCGGACGACGACCCTGCGGACGCGGCACCGTCGTCGGCCGGACAGCGTCGGCCCTCCACCATGGGCATCACCTTCGCCGTCGCACTGGGCGAAGCCTCACGGATCGTGATCCTCGCTCGCGCCGCCCGCTACGAACCCACCGACGCCCAGGGCCGTCCGATCGCAGCCCGCCGGACCGAGGCGCGCACGACCGATGCGCAGACCGAGCAGTGGCGACGTCGCGAACTCACGCTCGCCCCGGTCACGGTCGACGTCACCGTTCCCGAAGCGGCGCTGAAGACCGAGCTGGCGGAAGGGCTGCGGCTCTCGGTGCGGGTCCGTCCCGCGGCCCCGGACTCGGAAACCGTCACGGTGACCGCCACCCTCGTCAACACCCACACCGTCTCCGAACGCGACCTGGCCGACGCCTTCACCGTCTTCCAGGCCGGGCTGACGGTACGCGCGGCTGACGGTGCCAGCTGCTTCGTGGAACGACCGGGGGGCGGGGGCACGGACGATCCGGACGTGCGCACCAACCGTCTCCTGTACCGGCATGTCCCCACCTTCGCGGTCGGCCACGGCTGCGCGGCCGAGTGGGACTGGAGACCCGCCGCTGTCGGTGTGGCCGAGAAGGTGGACGCCGCCGTGGAGGAGGTCCGCACCGAGTTCGTCCCGAGCCACGAGGTGCTGCTGACCGAGTCGAACCCGACGATCGACGCCTCCGCCCTCGGCATGATCGGACTGGCACACGACTCGAAGGCGGAGGTGCTGGACGCCCTGACGCGTCTGGTCCATGGCTACGAGGAGTGGATCGCAGCCCGCCGCCTCGACGCGGAAGCTCTGGCAGGCACCGCCCACGAGCAGGCTGCCGAGGAGCGGATCACCGACTGCGTCGAGACGCTGGAACGGATGCGGACCGGCGTCGCTCTGCTCGACGAGAAGCCTGACGTGCTGCGCGCCTTCCGGCTGGCCAACGAGGCGATGGCGGCTCAGCGTGCCCGCAGCGCCTGGGTCAAAGGCGGCAGGACGGGCGAACCGGATCTGGCGGAAGCCCGGTGGCGTCCCTTCCAGATCGCGTTCGTCCTGCTCTGCCTGGCCGGGATCGACGATCCCGAACACCCGGACCGTTCCGTCTCCGATCTGCTGTGGTTCCCCACCGGTGGTGGCAAGACCGAGGCCTATCTCGGCTTGATCGCTTTCACGACCTTCCTCCGCCGACTGCGGTGCGGCGCGCGCGGCGCCGGCGTCACCGTGCTCATGCGGTACACCCTCCGTCTGCTCACCCTCCAGCAGTTCGAACGCGCCTCGATCCTGATCTGCGCGATGGAGGAACTACGCCGTCGCGATCCGGCCGCGCTGGGCGACGAGGAGGTCTCCATCGGTATGTGGGTGGGCAGATCGGCAACGCCCAACTCGCTGGACTCGGCAGCGGAACGACTCCGCAGCGCGAGCGGTGGCCAGAACCTCCAGACCGAGAACCCGGTCCAGCTGCATGCCTGTCCCTGGTGCGGCACAGGGCTCGACGCCCACGCCTACGAAGTGGACTTCGCGGCCACCCGGATGCATGTCCGATGCCCGGACACGGCGTGCGAGTTCCACGACGGTCTGCCGGTCCACATCGTGGATGAGGCCGTCTACGCCGCCCGCCCCACCTTGGTCATCGCCACTGTCGACAAGTTCGCCTCGATGCCATGGCGGCCGCGCACCGCCGCCCTGTTCAACCGCGATCGGCAGGACGGCACGCCCGCCCCCGAGCTGATCGTCCAGGACGAGCTGCATCTGATCTCCGGCCCGCTCGGCACCCTCACCGGTCTCTACGAGACAGCGGTCGACGCTCTCGCCGAGCATCCCAAGGTGATCGCCTCCACCGCGACCATCCGCCGCGCCGCCGACCAGGGCCGCAGCCTCTTCGACCGTGCCGTACGACAGTTCCCGCCGGCGGGTTTGGACGGCCGCGATTCCTGGTTCGCCGTGGAGACCCCGCGCGAGGACAAGGCCGCACGCCGCTATGTCGGTCTCTTCGCGCCCGGAACCAGCCAGGCCACGCTGCTCATCCGCACCTACGCGGCCCTCCTTCACCAGGCCATGCACGCGGACTGCCCGGACGAGGTGCGTGACGCGTACTGGACCCTGGTCGGCTACTTCAACAGCCTCCGCCTGCTCTCGGCCGCCGAGCTCCAGGTGCACGACGACGTCGTCGACCAGCTCAAGGTGCTGGCCAGAGCCGACGGCTGCGAGCCACGCGACAGCAGCGGCTATGCCGAGCTGACCAGTCGGGTCGACGCCAGCGACGTCCCCGCCCGGCTCAGGCAGATCGAGAAGAAGTGGCCGAGCGCCGACGCCGTCGACGTCCTTCTGGCCACCAATATGATCGCCGTGGGCGTCGACGTCGACCGGCTCGGCCTGATGGCCGTCATGGGCCAGCCGCAGACCACCGCCGAATACATCCAGGCCACCAGCCGGGTCGGCCGACAGCACCCCGGCCTGGTCGCCGTCATGCTCAACGCGACGCGTGCCCGGGACCGTTCACACTACGAGAACTTCACCCACTTCCACTCCGCTCTCTACCGTGAGGTCGAGTCGACGTCGGTCACCCCCTTCTCGGTCCGGGCACGCGACCGTGGTCTGCACGCCGTCGTCGTGGCCCTGACCCGGCTGACAATCCCGGAGGCCTCCGAGAACGAGGCGGCCGCCCGGATCGACCGCTTCGTCGACCGTGTCCGGAGCAAGGTGAAGCCGCTTGTCCTCTCCCGCGTGCGGCATGTGGCCACGGCCGAGGAGGAGGTGAAGGCCACCGACCTCGCTGTCGAGGGCTTCCTGTCCCGGTGGGTGCAGGAGGCGGATCTCCACCCGGGCCTCGTGTACGAGTCGCCGCACAGCTCTCGTCCCGCCCTGCTCGCCCCCTTCGACGACCGCGCAGAGGGGTCACAGGCATGGGAGACGCTGTGGAGCCTGCGCGACGTCGACGCCGAGTCGAGGCTGTTCCTCGAACCGACCTTCACCACTCCGCATGCTTCCGCCGCCCGCCCGCAGGGCGCGACCACCCCGGAGGTCTCCGCATGACCCCGTCGCCCCGCCGCCGTCGGCGTCCCGCCTCCGACCTGGGCACCGCTGCCCCGCCCCGTCGCACCCATCCGGTCAAGGGTGCTGTCCGCCGGGCCCAGTTGATCACCACCTACGGCGTCGGCGCTCTCATCGCCGTCGACAACGAGTCGTTCATCGTCTCCGGCCTCGACGACGCGGACCGCTCCTGGTCGAGAACCGAGGCGAAGAAGATCGTCGAACCTCGGCTGACGTCCCTGCTCGGCATCGCGTACTTCCGTCTTCCACCCGCGTCCGGTGACAGCAGCGAGGATGGCGTCCGCGTCAAGCGGTTCCCGTGGTGGCAGTCCTGCTCGAAGTGCGAACTCCTGGGCCCGTACAAGGACTTCGGCAGCCCTGCCGGTAAGAGCGTCTGTCCGACCTGCTCGGACAACCCGCTCACCCCGTCACGCTTCGTGATGGCCTGCGAGCAGGGCCACATCGAGGACTTCCCCTACTGGAAGTGGCTGCACCGGAAGGGGCGTGGACAGGGCGTGAGCAGCGGCAGGTGCGGTGGCACGATGCGGTTGCGCTCAACCGGCTCGACGACGTCGCTGCGCGCCGTCGTGCTGTCCTGCAGCTGCGGCGTCCCTGACGTCTCCATGGAGGGTGCTTTCCGCCAGCGGGACCTCGCCGACCTGGGGATCACCTGCTCGGGGAGGCGGCCATGGCTCGACGGCGCGCCCGCCGAGCACTGCACCAAGCCTCCGCGGACGCTTCAGCGTGGTTCTTCCTCGGTCTGGCAGCCCGTCCTGCGCTCGGCGCTGTCCATCCCTCCGTGGAGCCGCGACGACCCCCTGGCGGGTGCCGTCCGGGAGCACCAGGATGCGCTTCGCGGCTACGACGACCCCGCACACATCGCGATCCATCTCAGGGGGGCGCTGAAGGGCGTCGATGTCGACCTCGAAAGGGTCATGGCACTCCTGCACGACGGATCCCTCGACCAGGACGTCCCTGTGGAGGACCGCTATCACCGGATCCTCCGCGACGAGTACGACAGCCTCTCCGCGGGCAACGCGGACGACGTGCAGCAGCAGGACCACGACGAGGACTTCGTGTGCGTACCGCCGAGCACCGGCGCCGAACTGCTCACACCGTTCGGCCTGCGCGCTCCGATGCTGGTCAAGCGGCTCCGCGAGGTGCGCGCCCTCACCTCGTTCACCCGCGTCGTCGACCCACAGGCTGTGGGCCCCACGTACCACGCCCCGCTCTCCCTCCACCGCAGGGACTGGCTTCCCGCCCTGGAGGTCCGGGGCGAAGGCCTCTTTCTCCGCCTGGACGAGAACCGTCTCCTTCAGTGGGAGCGGAACGTCACAATCCGTACGCGGATCGACGAGCTCCGTACCAACCACACGGCGCACCTGCGCGAGTACCACACTGGTGACGGGGAACCGCGCGTCTCCCCCGCCTCCCCCCGGTACGTGCTCCTGCACACCCTCGCCCACATCCTGATCTCGGAGTGGAGCCTGGAGGCGGGCTACCCGTCGTCGGCCCTGCGAGAGCGTTTGTACTGCGACGAGGACATGGCGGGCCTGCTGGTGTACACCGCGACCAGCGACTCGGCCGGCAGCCTCGGTGGCCTCGTCGCGCAAGGCGAACCGACCCGGCTGGCCGCTTCTCTCGACTCGGCCTTGCGTCGGGCGTCCTGGTGTTCGACAGATCCGCTGTGCGTCGAATCCAGAGCGACCGGTGTCGGCGGTGCCAACCATGTCGCCTGTCACGCCTGCGTGATGCTCGCCGAGACCAGCTGTGAAATCAACAACCTGCTACTGGACCGAGCGATGCTCATCGGCACCCCCGAGGACCCGGGGCTGGGATTCTTCACCGGAACCCTGGACCCGACCGTATGAGATCCGCGCCTTACCGCACCCTTGGGGCGGAGGCACCACCCTGCCTCCGCCCCAAGGGTCTCAACCTCACGCCCCGCTCTTCTTGGCGCTCTTTCGCTCGTCCACCATCTTCTTGATCCGTGCCGCGGCCTCGCCCGCCTCCTCGTGCTCCCAGACCCGCACCGCGAGCCAGCCCGCTTCGGCCAGCCGGGCGTCGGTGTCCCGGTCGCGGGCCTGATTCCCCTCGATCTTGGCTCGCCAGAACTCGGCGTTGTTCTTCGGCCAGGTCGCGTGCTCCGGGCAGCCATGCCAGAAGCACCCGTCGACGAAGACCGCGACCCGCGCGGGCCCGAACACCACGTCCGCCTCCCGCCGTACCCCCTTCACCGGCCGCCGGTGTACGCGATACCGCAGCCCTGCCGCGAACAGCATCCGCCGCAACGCGATCTCGACGTCGGTGTCCCGTGACCGTTGCCGACTCATCCGAGCCCGAGTTCGCGCGGTGGTCTCCAGCTTCTTCACCCGTCCATCCTCCGCTGATACCGACGACCGGGTGGTTTGCGACAGCTCCTCGAAAGGAAAGAGCTGATCCGGGTCACACCCGCTCCTGCCTACCGGGCAGAGCCCCCCTCGCGCACCCCACCACCACGGGCCGCACCGCCCCTGGCGGCTCGGCCCGGAGCGGCTCGGGCACGGGCGGCCTCAGCCCAGGGCCAACGCCCCCCGCAGGCTCAGCCCAGGGCCAGTGCCTCCCGTACGAGGGGGGCGAGGGCCCGGAACGCCGTGCCGCGGTGGCTGATCGCGTTCTTCTCCTCGGCGCTGAGCTCCGCGCACGTCCTGCTCTCCCCGTCCGGCTCCAGAATCGGGTCGTAGCCGAAGCCGCCGCTGCCCGCGGGGGTGTGCCGCAGGGTGCCCCGCAGCCGGCCGGCCACGACCTTCTCGGTGCCGTCCGGCAGGGCCAGCGCGGCGGCGCACTCGAAGTGGGCCGCGCGGTGCGGCGCTGCGATGTCGGAGAGCTGGGCGAGCAGCAGGTCCAGGTTGGCGGCGTCGTCGCCGTGGCGGCCCGCCCAGCGTGCGGAGAAGATGCCGGGTGCCCCGCCGAGCACGTCCACGCACAGACCCGAGTCGTCGGCGACGGCCGGGAGTTCGGTGGCCTGGGCGAGCGCGTGCGCCTTGAGGAGGGCGTTCTCGGCGAACGTCACCCCGGTCTCCTTGACGTCGGGGATCTCGGGGTAGGCGTCGGCGCCCACCAGCTCCAGGTCGAGTCCCGCGTCGGCGAGGATCGCCTGGAGTTCGGTGACCTTGTGGGCGTTGCGGGTGGCCAGGATCAGGCGCTGGGTGCTCATGACTCCAGTATCGCGCCGGTCGGTGCCCGGGCGGGCGGCGGGGAGCGCGGCGGGCGGAGGCTCGCGCGGGCGGTGACGTGGGAGCAGGCGCCGGCCGGGGCGGGCGGGTGGCTCAGCCCGGGGTGCAGACCTTCGTCAGTTCGTCGGCCGCGTCGGTGACGGGCTGCGTCTCGGGGGCATGGCCCGCTTCGACGTCCGCGCGCACGCTGTCGACGGCGCCGCGCAGCTGGGAGACGGCCTTGCCGACGTCGCCGTCGTCCGTCTCGTCCTCGATCTTGGTGAGGTTCTTGTCTATGGAGTCGAGGGACTCCCGGGCCTGGGTGGGGTCCTCGCCGGCGTCGGAGATCGCCTGCTGGAGGTCGTCGACGGACTGGGCGATGGTGGACGCGGTGGTGGCGCAGTCCAGCGCGCGGTCCACGGCGGAGCAGCCGGCGGCGGCCGGCACGGCGAGCACGAGGACCGCTGCCGCGGCCACGACCTTCCAACGGAGCACCTGCTACGTCCCTCCCCCAAGACTGGTCGGGCCGCACGGTTCGACACGTGCGGCCCGCACCCAGTCAGACGCGTAAAGCACCGGCAAAGTTCCCCCGCACCGGGGAAGTTCCCCCGCACCGGGGAAGTTCCCCCGCGCCGGGGAAGTTCTACAGCGGCCGACGGCCCCGGAGGGCTCAGCGGCCGAGCGCGGTGCGCTGTGCCCCGTCCAGCTGGGCGCAGCCCGCTACGGCGAGGTCGAGCAGTCCGTTCAGCTCCTCGCGGGCGAAGGGCGCGCCCTCGGCCGTGCCCTGCACCTCGACGAAGCGCCCGTCGGAGGTGCAGACGACGTTCATGTCGGTCTCCGCGCGCACGTCCTCCTCGTAGCGCAGGTCGAGCATCGGGGTGCCGTCGACGATGCCGACGCTGACGGCGCTGACGCCCCCGGCCAGCGGCTGCGCCTTGGACTTGATCAGTTTGCGCTCCTGGGCCCAGGAGACCGCGTCGGCCAGCGCCACGTAGGCGCCGGTGATCGCCGCCGTCCGGGTGCCGCCGTCGGCCTGGAGGACGTCGCAGTC
This sequence comes from Streptomyces tubbatahanensis, assembly GCF_022699385.1. Classification (NCBI taxonomy): domain Bacteria; kingdom Bacillati; phylum Actinomycetota; class Actinomycetes; order Kitasatosporales; family Streptomycetaceae; genus Streptomyces; species Streptomyces tubbatahanensis. The sequence goes on from NZ_CP093846.1 coordinate 2,894,394, forward strand.
GAGCACGATGGTGTTCTCACCGAGCGCCTTGTAGTCCACGACGGCGCGCAGGGAGCGCCCGATGAGGCGGGAGATCTCGTGCGTGCGGCCGCCGATCTTGCCGCGCACCGACTCGCGGTCGCCGCGGGTGTTGGTGGAGCGCGGCAGCATGGCGTACTCGGCGGTGACCCAGCCCTCTCCGCTGCCCTTGCGCCAGCGGGGCACTCCTTCGGTCAGGCTGGCGGTGCACAGCACCCGGGTGTCGCCGAACGAGACGAGGACCGAGCCCTCTGCGTGCTTGCTCCAGCCGCGCTCGATCGTGACGGGGCGCAGCTCCTCGGCCGTACGGCCGTCGATACGTGACATGCGTGCGAGCGTATCCCCGGCCGGGGGAGTGGGCCGAACGCGGGAACCGAGGAGACCCGCACGTCCTGGCCCGCCGGGACCGGACGGGGCTCCGCGGGCCTCCGGCCGGGGCGGGGCTCACAGCTGGTCGTTGATCTCCTCGGCGATGGGGTCGGCGTCGGTGCCGACGACGACCTGGATCGCGGAGCCCATCTTGACGACGCCGTGCGCGCCGGCGGCCTTCAGCGCCGTCTCGTCGACGAGGGAGGGGTCGCCCACCTCGGTGCGGAGGCGGGTGATGCAGCCCTCGACCTCTTCGATGTTGTCGAGCCCGCCGAGTCCGGCGATGATCTTCTCAGCCTTGGTGGCCATGTCCTACTCCTGTGTTCCGGCTGCTTCCGGCCTTTTCGGGCCTTTTCCGGCCTGAATGAACGCGAGACGCGAGACGCGAGGCGGTGTGGATTGCGTGCTTGTCACGTTAGTCCACGATCAGCCCAGCTCGGCGGGCATCCATCAGTTTTCTGACGAATGATGGCGGTTACCGGCGCCGCGAGGTGTCCTGCCGTCACCACGGCCGGGCCGCCACGAGCGCTAGAGGTCTACACCAGTATGCGCCAGCCGTCCGGCGGGCGGACGAGGGGCCGACCAGGTCGAGGGGCCGACCAGTCAGGAGGAGGCTCGTGAGCGCGAACGCCGCAGCCGAGCCGGGCACCCCGCGCAGGAAGTGGGTGTCCGTCTTCTTCCAGGGTCTGCAGAAGATGGGCCGCAGCCTCCAGCTGCCCATCGCGGTGCTCCCGGCAGCGGGCATCCTCAACCGGCTCGGGCAGCCGGACATCTTCGGTGACGAGGGCCTGGGCTGGACGGACGTCGCCAAGGTGTTCGAAGGGGCGGGCAGCGCCCTGCTGGACTCGGCGCTCGGGCTGCCGCTGCTCTTCTGCGTCGGCGTGGCCATCGGCATGGCGCGCAAGGCCGACGGCTCGACGGCACTGGCCGCCGTCGCCGGCTTCCTCGTCTACTACAACATCCTCCAGCAGTTCCCCACCTGCCCGCCCGGGTCGGGGTTCGACACGGAGATGGGGACGTGCGTCGGCAAGGACGGGTCGGCCTCCGGGGCCGCCACGTACCAGAACCCGGGGGTGTTCGGCGGCATCGTCGTCGGACTGCTGGCGGCCTGGTTCTGGCAGCGCTTCCACCGGGTCAAGCTGGTGGACTGGCTCGGCTTCTTCAACGGCCGCCGCCTGGTGCCGATCATCATGGCGTTCGTCGCGCTGGTCTTCGCGGTGCTGTGCCAGTGGGTGTGGCCGCCGATCGGTGACGGGCTCACCACCTTCTCCAAGTGGATGACCGACCTGGGCGCCTGGGGCGCGGGCATCTTCGGCGTCGCCAACCGTGCTCTCATCCCGATCGGCATGCACCAGTTCCTGAACACCTTCATGTGGTTCCAGTTCGGCAGCTTCAAGAAGCCGGACGGCGAGGTCGTGCACGGTGACATCAACCGCTTCCTGGCGGGCGATCCGAGCGCGGGCCAGTTCACCTCCGGCTTCTTCCCGATCATGATGTTCGCGCTGCCGGCCGCCGCGCTGGCCATCACCCACGCCGCCCGCCCCGAGCGCCGCAAGGTGGTGGGGGGTCTGATGCTCTCCACGGCGCTGACGTCGTTCGTCACGGGGGTGACGGAGCCGATCGAGTTCTCGTTCCTGTTCGTCGCCCCGGCGCTGTACGTCATCCACGTCCTGCTCACCGGCGTCTCGATGGCGCTGACCTGGGCGCTGGGGGTGCACGACGGGTTCAGCTTCTCGGCCGGGCTGATCGACTACGTCATCAACTGGAGCCTGGCGACCCGGCCCTGGCTGATCATCCCGATCGGCCTGTGCTTCGCGGTGGTCTACTACGTCCTGTTCCGCTTCATGATCGCCAAGTTCGACCTGAAGACCCCCGGCAGGGAGCCGGAGGAGGTCGCGGACGAGATCGAGCAGGACAACACGAGGGCTTAGCGGCGCCACCCCGGCCGCACCACGCGGCCGGGGTGGGGCGGGACGGCGGCCAGGGGGGGGCCGAGGTGGGGCCGGGGTGGGCCAGGGTGGGCCAGGGTGGGCCGGGGGTGTGGCTCACATCGCCTGGAACGACCCGTTCCGTCACGCGCGCGCCCGTGCTACTAATGGTCTACACCACTTCGTGGACTAGACCACCAGCGGGCCCTCACCCCCTTTCTCAGCCGTGCGGCGCCCGCCTCCACCCGGAGGACACACCCCCATGAGCACGGACACCGCTGCGCCCGCGAAGAAGAAGCGGGGCTCCGGCCTGTTCCAAGGACTGCAGAAGGTCGGCCGCAGCCTGCAACTGCCGATCGCCGTCCTGCCCGCGGCCGGCATACTCAACCGGCTCGGCCAGCCCGACGTCTTCGGCGACGAGGGCCTCAAGTGGCACGACGTCGCCGCCGCGTTCTCCGGCGCCGGCGGTGCCATCTTCGACAATCTGCCGCTGCTGTTCTGCATCGGCGTCGCCATCGGCTTCGCCAAGAAGTCCGACGGCTCCACCGCGCTGGCCGCGCTCGTCGGCTTCCTCGTCTACAAGAACGTACTGGAGGCCTTCCCCGTTCACGAGGCGGTCGTCAAGGCGGGCGAGGACACGCCGCCCGTCTACAACGATCCCGGCGTCCTCGGCGGCGTCCTGATGGGCCTCCTGTCGGCGATCGTCTGGCAGCGCTTCCACAAGACCAAACTGGTCGACTGGCTCGGCTTCTTCAACGGCCGCCGCCTGGTACCGATCCTGATGGCCTTCGTCGGACTGGCCGTCGGCGTGGTCTTCACCCTCATCTGGGGCCCCATCGGCGACGCCATCACCTCCTTCGGCGAGTGGATGACGGGCCTGGGCGCCACCGGAGCGGGCATCTTCGGGCTGATCAACCGGGCGCTGATCCCCGTCGGCATGCACCAGTTCCTCAACACCGTGGCCTGGTTCCAGCTCGGCGACTACAAGAACGCCGCGGGCGACGTCGTCCACGGCGACATCGCCCGGTTCTTCGCCGGCGACCCGAGCGCGGGCCAGTTCATGTCGGGCTTCTTCCCGATCATGATGTTCGGGCTGCCCGCCGCCGCCATCGCCATCGCCCACTGCGCCAAGCCGCACCGCCGCAAGGCCGTGATGGGCATGATGGTCTCGCTCGCCCTGACCTCGTTCGTGACCGGCATCACCGAACCGATCGAGTTCACCTTCATGTTCATCGCGCCCGTCCTGTACGTGGTCCACGCGCTGCTGACGGCCGTGTCGATGGCGGTGACCTGGCTGTTCGGGGTGCACCACGGCTTCAGCTTCTCCGCGGGCTTCATCGACTACGCCATCAACTGGAGCCTGGCGAGCAAACCCTGGCTGATCATCCCGATCGGCCTGTGCTTCGCGGCGATCTACTACGCCCTCTTCCGCTTCCTGATCGTGAAGCTGGACATCAAGACGCCGGGGCGCGAGCCGGACGAAGAGGTCGAGGACCTCACCAAGTAGCCGCCCGGCGGGCCGTACCGCGCACAGCGGTGCGGCCCGTCGCCCTGGGCGCGAGACCGGCCCGGCTACACGAGGTGGCGGGCAGGGGCGGGACTCACAGTTCGTAGACGGCCCCGGGGCGTGCCATCTCCACGGGCCCGTCGAAGGCGGTCTTCGCGTCCCGCAGGTTGACCTGCGGATCCGTCCACGGCGGCACATGGGTGAGCACCAGCTGCGAGACACCGGCCTCGGTGGCGACCTGCCCGGCCTGCCTGCCGTTGAGGTGGAGGCCCGGGATCTGCTCCTTGCCGTCCGTGAAGGAGGCCTCGCACAGGAAGAGGTCCGCGCCTCGCGCGGCACGCTGAAGGTTCGGGCACGGCCCCGTGTCCCCGGAGTAGGTGAGGACCTTGCCGCTCGCCACGTGTTCGACCCGGAAGGCGTACGCCTCCACCGGGTGGTCGACCCGTTCGCTGCCGACCCGGAAGGGCCCCGCCTCGAACGTGCCGCCCGCCGTCAGCTCGCGGAAGGCGAAGACCTCGCTCATCGACGAGTCGGACGGGGTGTCGGCGTAGGCGGTGGTGAGCCGCTGCTCGGTGCCGGGCGGGCCGTGCACCGGGATCGGGCCGCAACGGCCGCCCTCATGGCGGTAGTAGCGGGCGACGAAGTAGCCGCACATGTCGATGCAGTGGTCGGCGTGCAGGTGGCTGAGCGCGATGGCGTCGAGGTCGTAGAGGCCGCAGTGGCGTTGGAGCTCACCGAGTGCGCCGTTGCCCATGTCCAGGAGCAGCCGGAAGCCGTCGTCCTCGACGAGATAGCTCGAACAGGCCGACTCCGTTGACGGAAACGACCCGGAACAGCCGACGACGGTGAGCTTCATGGAGTGGGAACCTCCGTTGACGGCATGCGGGAGAAGTCCCCGTGTCGTGGACGAGGGGAATTCCGAGCGTAAGCCGCGCGGGTCCCGGTGCGTCCTCGGTGAGGCGTCGGTGTGGGCGGAATCACCAGCCCGGGGTAGCGTCGGTCCCCGGCGGCTGACGGTACGAACGCCGCGCAGCGCGGTACGGCGGCATCCGCACGCGGCCAAGAGCGAACGAACACCTGGGCGACGAGCGACGGGGCGAAGGGAGGCACGGCGTGGACACCACCTGGTGGCTGGCGCTCGGCGTCGTGATGCTGCTCGCCTTCGTGGCGGCGCTGGTGGACGGGCGCGGACGCCTCGGTCCCCGGCGCCGGGGCGCCGCCCGCGAGGCCCGCGCCGCCCGCCGGGGCCAGGCGCCCCTCCCCCGCCCGGGGGAGGTCTGGCGCACCAGCCTGCCGGACGGCACCGAGGCGCTCTTCCTCGTCTTGACCGTCCGCACGGACGGCGCCCGGCTGGCACGGTTGACCTCCGAGCCCTCCGCGCTGCGCGTCCTGCCCTCCGACGCCGCCGAGGGCCCCGCCTACCTGGAGCCGGGAACGGTCGCCGAGGTCGGTCTGGCCCGGCTGCGCGGCCGCCACGGAGAGGTGGACGCGGACGCCTGGGAGCGGGTCAGGCACCTGGCCGAGTGACCCGGCCCGGGAACGGGACACCAGCACCCCGAGCCCGCCCCCGAGGGGTCCTACGCCCAGAGCTGGCCCTGCACGGTGGCGACCGCCTCCTCGTCCGTGGCGGCGGTGTAGAGGCCCGTCGACAGGTACTTCCAGCCGCCGTCGGCGACGATGAAGACCACGTCCGCGCTCTCGCCCGCGCGCAGCGCCTTGCGGCCCACCCCGATCGCGGCGTGCAGCGCCGCCCCCGTCGAGACGCCCGCGAAGAGGCCCTCCTGCGCGAGGAGTTGTCTGGTACGGGTGACCGCGTCCTCGGAGCCGACCGAGAAGCGGGTGGTGAGCACCGACTCGTCGTACAGCTCGGGCACGAAGCCCTCGTCCAGGTTGCGCAGCCCGTAGACCAGGTCGTCGTAGCGCGGCTCGGCGGCGACGATCCGGATGCCGGGACGCTGCTCGCGCAGATAGCGGCCTGCGCCCATCAGCGTGCCCGTGGTGCCCAGGCCGGCGACGAAGTGGGTGACCGACGGCAGGTCGGCGAGGATCTCGGGGCCCGTCGTCGCGTAGTGGGCGCCCGCGTTGTCCGGGTTGCCGTACTGGTAGAGCATCACCCAGTCCGGGTGCTCGGCCGCCAGCTCCTTGGCCACCCGCACCGCCGTGTTGGAGCCGCCCGCCGCCGGGGAGGAGACGATCTCCGCTCCCCACATGGCGAGCAGCTGGCGGCGCTCCTCGCTGGTGTTCTCCGGCATGACGCAGACGATCCGGTAACCCTTGAGCTTGGCCGCCATCGCCAGCGAGATGCCGGTGTTGCCCGAGGTGGGCTCCAGAATGGTGCAGCCTGGCTGCAACCGCCCTTCCTTCTCGGCCTGTTCGACCATGTGCAGGGCGGGGCGGTCCTTCACGGAGCCGGTCGGGTTGCGGTCCTCCAGCTTCGCCCAGATCCGCACGTCCTCCGAGGGCGAGAGCCGGGGCAGCCGGACGAGCGGCGTGTTGCCGACGGCGTCGAGCGGGGAGTCGTAGCGCATCAGCGCATGCCCACGGGAAGCGACCCTCCGGCCACGGCGGGCAGGATGGTGACGCTGTCGCCGTCGCTGAGCTGGGTGGAGATGCCGTTCAGGAAGCGCACGTCCTCGTCGTTGAGGTAGACGTTCACGAAGCGGCGCAGCTCACCGCCGTCCACCAGACGGTCCTGGATCCCGGCGTGCCTGCTCTCCAGGTCGGCGAACAGCTCGCCGACGGTGGCGCCCGTGCCCTCGACCGCCTTCTGGCCGTCGGTGTAGGTGCGGAGGATGGTCGGAACGCGGACCTCGATGGCCATGAGAGTGCTCCTGTCGGAGAGGAAGAGTGGCTTCTGCTGGCTTCTGCTGTGGGCAGGCGGGGGCGCACACGCCGTCACTGAGGGGGGCGGGGGGCGCCGGGCGGACACCGCGCCGCGTGGGGCGCGGGTCAGGCCGGCCGACAGATCGCGCTGGCGAGGCGGCACAGGTCGACGTGCAGGCGCGCCACGAGCAGCATGCCCGGGGTCTTGTCGAAAGCGCTCACGTCGTGGACAACCATGGGCTCATCGTAACGATTCCCGGACAGGGAAGCGGATCTCGGTTTCATCATGCGGACGAATCCGTCTCATCATCGCGGGAGACGCGCGCGTCAGTAGCTCTCGACGATCTCCACGTCCTCCTCGGTCACCTCGCCGTCCACGATGCGGAACGAACGGAACGAGAACGGGCCTTCGTCGTTTCCGCACTCGGCGGTGGAGACCAGGACGTAGTGGGCGCCCGGCTCGTTGGCGTAGGAGATGTCCGTCCGCGACGGGTAGGCCTCGGTGGCCGTGTGCGAGTGGTAGATCACCGCCGGCTCCTCGTCGCGGTCGTCCATCTCGCGGTAGAGCTTGAGCAGATCGCCGGAGTCGAACTCGTAGAAGGTGGGCGAGCGGGCCGCGTTCAGCATCGGGATGAACCGCTCGGGGCGGCCCTCACCGACCGGCCCCGCGAGCACGCCGCAGGCCTCGTCGGGGTGGTCCTGGCGGGCGTGGGCGACGATCCGGTCGTGCAGCTCCTGCGTGATGGTCAGCATGGGGGCAAGGATATGCACGCCCCCGCACACGCGTCCGGCCCCGCCCGGCCCCGCCCGGACGCGGACCACGGCAAGGCCCCGCCCGCGGCGGACGCGCGAAGGGCCGGGCCGTACCGGTGTGCGGTACGGCCCGGCCCAGGGGCGCTGCGGGCTGCGCGGCGCGCCCGACCGGCGGTCGGGCGTACCGGGACTCAGTCCTGGCCGGTGGCGGCCTCCGGCGCGAGCGTGCCGGCGCCCGGGGCCGCGTCGGCGAGCGCGGGGGCCGCTTCCCCGCTCCGCGAGGTGCGGTGCGCGTGCGCGGTGTGGCGGGCGTGCAGCAGCCAGTAGGCACCCAGCACCACGGCCCATCCGGCACCGACGTACAGCGAGATCCGCGCCGTCGAGTCGAGCGCGACGATCACCAGCACCATGGTGAGGAAGAGCAGCGCGACCCAGCTGAAGAGGCTGCCGCCCGGAGCGGGGAAGCTGGACTTCGGCAGCCGCCCGGCGACGACCCCGCGCCGGTAGAGCAGATGGCTGATGAGGATCATCATCCACGTCCAGATACCGCACGCGGTGGCCACCGAGGTGACGTAGGCGAACGCCTTCTCCGGCACCACGTAGTTGAGCACCACGCCGATGCCCATGAGCAGCACCGAGACGGTGATGCCCGCGGCCGGGGAGTGCCGTGCGTTCAGCTTGCCGAAGTACGTCGGCGCCTCCCGGTTCTCCGCCAGGTCACGCAGCATGCGGCCGGTGGAGTACATCCCGGAGTTGCAGGAGGAGAGCGCCGCGGTCAGCACGACGAAGTTGACGATGCCGGCGCCGAGCGGAATGCCGATCTTGCCGAAGGCCGCCACGAAGGGGCTCACGCCGTCGGAGAACTCGGTCCACTTGACCACCGAGAGGATCACGAGCAGCGAGCCGACGTAGAAGATGATGATGCGCCACGGCAGCGTGTTGATCGCCTTGGGCAGCGTCGTCTTGGGGTCCTGGCTCTCGCCCGCCGTGATACCGACCAGCTCGACCGCGATGTAGGCGAACATCACGCCCTGGAGCGTCATCAGGCTGGAGCCGATGCCGGTCGGGAAGAAGCCGTCGTGGGCCCACAGGTTGCTGACGGCCGCGGTGTCGCCGGCCTGGGAGAAGCCCAGGGTGAGCACGCCGAGACCGATCACGATCATGCCGATGATCGCGGTGACCTTGATCATCGAGAACCAGAACTCGACCTCGCCGAAGACCTTCACCGAGATCAGGTTCACCCCGAACAGCACCACCAGGAAGACCAGCGCGCTGACCCACTGCGGAATGTCCGGGAACCAGTAGTGGATGTAGATCGCCGCCGCGGTCAGCTCGGCCATGCCGGTCACGACCCACAGCAGCCAGTACGTCCAGCCCGTCACGAAGCCGAAGAACGGCCCGAGGAACTCGCGGGCGTACTCCGCGAAGCTGCCGGAGACGGGCCGGTACATCAGCAGCTCGCCCAGCGCCCGCATGATGAAGAAGATGACGACGCCCGCCAGGGCGTACATCAGGATGATGCTGGGTCCCGCCTTGGCGATGTTCGCACCGGCCCCCATGAACAGGCCGACACCGATGGCACCGCCGATGGCGATCATCTGGACCTGGCGACTGCCCAGCCCTCGCTGGTAGCCCTCGTCGGAAGGCCCGGCTCCGTCGCCGCTGCCGCCCGTGCTTGCGGATCCGGGTTCTCCCCTGCCGTCCGCGACCTGCTCGGAGGTCATGTGGTGCGCCTTTCTCCATACCGACCCGGCCTGTCCGGATCGGGTTCCGATCCCCCCGGATGGAGTTGTGCGTGCCGGCGATCGGCCGGCGTGTGCGCCACTGCGCGGGCAGGGGTGGTGCCCGCGAGACAGCGGATCGTGCAGGTGTACCACGGAGGACTGTCCACGACGAGTGGTACAGACCACAGATAGAAGGGGCAGAGACGGACATCGCACCCGGAAAAATTCCCGCTGTGATCCGTTCGTTAACCGGTCTTTACTCACCATTTAACGAACAGTGGAGCGGGGAAAACCAGGACGAAAAGGGGTGATCCGCCGGGGCCCGGGCCCCGGCGGCCGAGGCCGGAAAGGAAAGCGTTCAGGGCGTCAGTGTCTCGACCAGTGTCTCCTGCAGGCTGCCGAGCCACAGGTACGCCATCACCAACGGCTTGCGCTCGTCGGAGTCGGGCAGCGAGTACAGCTCATCGTCGCTGTCCTCGGACACCTCCAGGCGGGTGCCGAGCGCAAGCCGCAGATCGTTGAGCGTGCCCAGCCACCGCCGGGACTCCTCGGGGCCGAGCGTCAGCACGGCGCCGCGGTCGCCCGGCGTCAGCGCGTCCAGCGACCGGACGACGGCCAGCCCGTCCTCCCGCTTGCGCGCCCGCAGGTCGTTCTCCGTGTAGCGGCGGAACTCCGCCGAGGCGGACCGGTCGTGCCGGGCCCGCGCGGCCTCGTCGCTGCCAGGCTCCGCCTCGGGGGAGGGCCCGGGGCCAGGACCTGGGCCATAGGCGTCGGGGAAGAGCCGCGCCAGCACCGGGTCGGCGGGCGGCTCGCTGGGCCCGTCGGCGAACGACGGCCAGGAGACGGCCTCGATGCCCGCCAGCTCCTCCTCCATGCTCTCGCCCCTGACGCCCTCGCCCGGCGGGGTCTCCGACCTCGGCGGCTCGGCCGGCTCGGTGCCGGGGCCGATCAGCTCCAGCAGCTGCACCGTCAGGCTCCGCAGGATCGAGATCTCCACCTCGTCCAGCGCGATGGCCGCGCCGCCGGACTCGGCCGGCTCGAACTGCCCCGCCATCAGCGGTCCTGGGTGAGCGTGGCCCACAGCCCGTAGCCGTGCATGGCCTGCACGTCGCGCTCCATCTCCTCGCGGGTACCGCTGGAGACGATGGCGCGCCCCTTGTGGTGGACGTCGAGCATCAGTTTCTTCGCCTTCTCCTTCGAATAGCCGAAGTACGCCTGGAACACGTAGGTCACATAGCTCATGAGATTGACCGGGTCGTTGTGCACGACGGTCACCCAGGGCACATCCGGCTCAGGAACCTCCACGGGCTCCTCGCTGGTCTCCGGGCGCTCGATCTCCATCGGGGTGGCGACACTCACAGGTCCCATGCTGCCACCCGGCACCCACGGGCGCCCAAACGGCGGCCACGACGACCGTATATCGTCAGCCTGACGAAATCCGGGGTACGCTCGCAGCGACCTACCCGAACACACGAGGTGAGCAGCAGTGCTGGAATCCCCCCAGGGACAGCCCCCGCACGAGAACCGGCAGGAACACGCCCGGCGGATGGAGACAGGCCTGCCGGTGTCCGTCCCCTCGACGGCGCTCTTCACCGACCAGTACGAACTGACGATGCTCCAGGCCGCGCTGCACGCCGGAACCGCCGAGCGCCGCTCCGTCTTCGAGGTCTTCACCCGCAGGCTGCCCGAGGGCCGCCGCTACGGGGTCGTCGCCGGCACCGGACGCGTCCTCGACGCCGTCGAGAACTTCCGCTTCGACGACCAGATGCTCCGCTTCCTCGGCGAGACCCACGTCGTCGACGAGCCCACCCTGGAGTGGCTCGCCGGCTACCGCTTCCGCGGCGACATCCTCGGCTACCCCGAGGGCGAGGCCTACTTCCCCGGCTCGCCGCTGCTGCGCGTCGAAGGCACCTTCGCCGAGTGCGTGCTGCTGGAGACGGTGATCCTCTCCATCCTCAACCACGACTCCGCCGTCGCCGCCGCGGCCTCCCGCATGGCCGTCGCCGCCGGCGGCCGCCCGCTGATCGAGATGGGCGCCCGCCGCACCCACGAACTCGGCGCCGTCGCCGCCTCCCGCTCCGCCTACGTCGGCGGCTTCGACACCACCTCCGACCTCGCCGCCGGATTCCGCTACGGCATCCCCACCGTCGGCACCAGCGCCCACGCCTTCACCCTCCTCCACGACACCGAACGCGACGCCTTCCGCGCCCAGGTCGACTCCCTCGGCAGCGGCACCACGCTGCTCGTCGACACCTACGACGTCGCCGAAGCCGTCCGCACCGCCGTCGACGTGGCGGGCCCCGAGCTCGGCGCCGTCCGCATCGACTCCGGCGACCTGCTGCTCGTCGCCCACCGCGTACGCCAGCAGCTCGACGAGCTCGGCGCCACCAAGACCAGGATCGTCGTCACCAGCGACCTCGACGAGTACGCCATCGCCTCCCTGGCCGCCGCGCCCGTCGACGCCTACGGCGTCGGCACCCAGCTCGTCACCGGCAGCGGCCACCCCACGGCCTCCATGGTCTACAAGCTGGTCGCCCGCGCCGACAGCGACGACCCCGCGGCCCCGCTGCGGCCCGTAGCCAAGCGCTCCCTCGGCGGCAAGACCTCCCTCGGCGGCGCCAAGTGGGCCGCCAGGCCGCTGGACGCCGACGGCGTGGCCGAGGCCGAGATCGTCGGCAGCGGCCCCGTGCCAGACGAGCTCGCCGGCCACCAGCTCCAGGTCCGGCTCGTCGAGAACGGCACCGTCGTCGGCCGCGAACCGCTCGAAGCCGCACGCGCACGCCACCGGGCCTCCCTCGCACGGCTCCCCATGTCCGCGATGCAGCTCTCCCGCGGAGAACCCGTCCTGCCGGTCGAACACCGCTGAGGTGGCCCGTGCGGGCGCTGCCGAGACCGACCGCTGCGCCGCTGAGGTGGGCCCCGTGCGGAGGGCGCCGAGACGGCCGGGCGGTGGCCGCAGAGACGGCCGTGGGGCATCGTCGGGACGGCACGTGGGCCCGCGGCGGGGGCGCGACCGTGGGACACCGCTGAGACGCCGGTGGGACGCGGCTGAGACGGCCGTCGGGCATCGTCGGGACGGGCGGTCGCCGGGACGGGGCGGGCCGGGCGGGGACGGGGGCCCCGCCGCGCACCGCCCCGCACGGGGGCACACCGGCGGCCGCCGCGTCCCACGCGGCCGGCCGACCGCGCGAAGGGCGCCCGCGTACTGCCGCGGGGGCCCGCGGTTGTCTAGTCTCGAAACCGACGGGCGGCGGCCCGGCACCCCACAGCACCGGCGCCTCTCGCCCCGGGCGACCCGCCACGGCCGCCACCCCGGTCCGTCCCCCACCCAGTCGACCCACCAGCCGAAAGGTGTGCACCATGCACCGGGCACTGATCGTCGTGGATGTCCAGAACGACTTCTGCGAGGGCGGCAGCCTCGCCGTCACCGGCGGCGCCGACGTGGCGGCCGCCATCACCGACCTGATCGGGGACGCGTCCGCCGGCTACCGCCACGTCGTCGCCACCCGGGACACGCACATCGATCCCGGCGGCCACTTCTCCGACACCCCCGACTTCGTCCGCTCCTGGCCGCCGCACTGCGTGGCCGGCACCGAGGGCGTCGGCTTCCACCCCAACTTCACCCCCGCCGTCGCCTCAGGGGCCATCGAAGCCGTCTTCGACAAGGGCGCGTACACCGCCGCCTACAGCGGTTTCGAGGGCGCCGACGAGAACGGCCGCTCCCTCGCCGCGTGGCTGCGCGAGCGGAACGTCGCCGAGGTCGACATCGTCGGCATCGCCACCGACCACTGCGTACGCGAGACCGCGCTGGACGCCGCCGGTGAGGGCTTCCGCACCCAGGTGCTGCTCGACCTGACGGCGGGCGTCAGCGAGGAGACCGTCCAGCGCGCTCTCGAGGAGCTCCGCGACGCCGGCGTCGAGCTGACCGGCAAGCCGGTCGTCACGCCGGCGTAGTGCCCTTCCCGCGGACCTGGCCCCGGCAGGGGGGTGCCACTGTTCGCAGTGGCGCGGTCCGCGGGCGGGCTGTGGCTGGTCGCGCCACTCCCCTCGCCCCTTCGGGGCCGCTGCCACGTCTCCCGGCCCCGGCGGGCGGCCCCGAGGCCCCAGGGGGCTCCCGAGGCCCCAGGGGGCTTCCGAGAACAGCTCTAGGCCGGGGTCGCCCGCAGGAGGGCGGCGATGGGGCGCCAGGAGTTGTGCGCGTCGTCGGGGACGGCGCGCCACACCAGGCCCTCGGGGTGGTGCAGCACCGCGGTGATCTCGTCCGCGGTGGGCGGCTCGGTGTTGCCCCGCAGGTAGATCGCCCGCAGACCCAGATTGCGCAGGCGCGTCAGCGCACGGGGCCGGTTGCCCGCGTGCACCAGCACCCTGACCCGCTGCTCCTCGCCGGGTCTGCGCACGGTCGCCTCCCGCACCGTGTGCGGTTCGTCGGCAAACGCCGACCAGCGGCGCGAGGCGGGCAGCAGCCCTGAGCGGCGGGCGGCGCCGCCCCCGCCTCCGTCCGCGCTCCGCGCGCTCGGGGCAGCGGGCGCCGCGCCGTGCGGCTCGCGCGGCACCGGAAGCGTCAGCGCGACGATCACGCTGCCGTCCGGCAGCCTGACGAATCCGCCTCCTGACATGATCACCATCTCCCCCGTGAGACTCGTTCGGGTACGTCCTGTCCGGGGCCGCCGAGCAGCAGCCCCACCAGGCATCTAAACGCGATCGCGCGCCGATCGCCAGGGGGTAACGGATGATCATGTTTTGACCTGCAACGATGCAAACAAATTCATTCCTGGGTTGCACGACCGTCGATCACATGTTCCCGAAACCGCTCATTCTGGATCTTCACGCCCTCTTTACAGCGGGTAATCAGCCCACCCGTGCGCCCCTTTTGCCTGCATTTACACCCTTTGCCAGTAGTAGTTGAACCGGAGACCATCTCCCGCGCCTCCATTGGACGGACCGCTGACGACACCCCGGGACACGGCGGGCAGTTGCGGAAGCGGAACGTCCAACTCCCCATCAGATAACGGGTGCGAACATCGGTACGGGGGACCTTGAGGGGAGCGCGTACCACCCCAGCGCGCGGGAGACCACGACGGGGCCCACGGGTCCCGTCCAAGAGCCCTCACCCGTCCGCCAGTTGGGACGCCGAGGCCGCTATGCGTCTGTGCGCCCCCCGTGCAACAGGGGCGTGGGTCAGCTCACGCTTGCGGCGCTTTCCGCCAGGGCATCCCGGACCGTAGAGTCGTTCGATGGCGCCCCGTTCGTACCGAGTCAACGAGTAGCGCGCAACGACCCGTTCACGTCCAGACCGTGTCCACTCCCCCCGAGGACGGATCCGCCATGCCGCGTCCGAACCCCGCCCAACTCCTCTACGGCTCGGCCACCGTCATCTGCTCCACCCTCGCCATGCTGCTGCTCTCTCAGGCGCGTTCGGTCGCCTGGACAGCCGTGATCGCCGTCACGGCGCTCGCACTTGGCCTGCTGGTGGCACTGACCGCCCCCTCGGCACACGCCAAGCTCAGGCGGCGTGCGGCCGTTGGGCGGATGACGACCCCCTCCCCCGCCCAGCCGGCCCGGCACGTACGGCCCGACACCGTCACGGGCCCGCACGCCACCGCCGCCTCCGCGGCGCCCGCTGCCTCCGCGGCGCCCGCGGCCATGGGGGCCCGCCGCTGAGGCCGGCCGCCGCCCGTCACCTCTCCCACGGTCCGGCTCAGTCCGCCGCGACCACGACCGTCCTGGCCGCCTTGTCGTGCAGACACTGCTGGTACGGCTTGTCCCACGTGCAGAACAGCACGTTCACCAGCCAGAACAGGAAGCCGATGCACGGCACCAGCGGGGGGATCTGGTAGACGGCGGCCCGCAGCCACCCCGGCGAGCCCGCCGGCACGGCGCCGTTCTGCAGCATCGCGACCCGGACGCGCATCAGCTTCTTGCCGACCGTCTGCCCCGACGTCGTCAGCATCAGGCCCTCGTACACCAGGTAGACGAGGGTGTAGGCCAACTGCGGCCAGTAGGCGTATCCGTCGTAGCCGTTGTCGTACGAGTAACCGCCCTCAACCAGCCCGGCGATGATGCCGACGGGGATGCCGATGAGGAGCGCGTCGATGATGCGGGCCAGCAGGCGCTTGCCCCGGGACGCCAGCGGAGGCATCCCCGCGAGGGGGTCGGCGGCACCGGCCGGGCCGCCGTACGGGTTGTCGTACGGGCTGCCGTAGCCTCCGGCGCCGCCGCCCCCGTAGCCACCGCCACCGCCGTAGCCTCCACCGCCCGGGGGTGGCGGATTGCCGTAGGGGCCGCCCGTGCCGTCCGGCGGCGGGGGCGGAGGCGGTGGAGGCCCCTGGCCCGACGGTTCCCGCCCGGGCGGCTGCTGGGACCCGCCAGGGTCCGAGGGCGGCTGCTGCGGCTGCTGCTTACGGAACGGGTCGTCGTCCGGCTGCTCCGTGCTCATGGCCCGAGTGCACAGCCCCGCGCCGTCGGCCGCATCCTCAGCGAGCCGTTCGGGGGACCAGGCAGGCACGACAGCGGCCCGCCGGGGCCGTGGCCCGCTAGAGGCGGAGTTCGGCGCTCGTGTCGCCCTTGGCCACGAACGTGCCCGCCACCTTGTCGTGCCAGCACTGCCGCCAGGGGCGGTCGAACAGGCACCACACGACGTTGACCACACCGATCACCAGGACGCCGAGGGCGCCGTGTACCAGCCACCGCAGCAGCGACTTCGCGAACCCGGGCTGTCCGTACCCCTCGATGTTGACCACGCAGATCCCGAAGAGCTTCTTGCCGAGTGTGCGGCCCCAGCGGGCCGTCGGCAGCACCTCGTAGAGGAGCCCGAAGACGACGAGGACACCGAGGACGAGCGCGAGATAGCCGCCGGTGGTGCCGTCCACCAGCCACACCTGCCGGGTCACGCCCGCCTGCTCGACGGCGTCGATCTTGGCCTCGATGTGGTCGACGGCCTTGCCCACGAACGGGAACGCGGCAGCGGCACCCACCGCGAGGGTGAGCACCAGGTCGACGAGCCTGGCACCGAGCCGCCTGCCCAGCGCCGCGGGCCGCGCCTCCTGCGCCGCCACCCGGGAGAACGGGTCGTCGACGGGCGGCCGCCACGGCGTCACGGCGTCGGGCCCTCCCGACTGCGGCTGCGCGGGCAGCCCCGCCACCTGCTGGGGAGCGGCCTGCTGGGGAGCCGGGGAACCCGAGGGCGCGGGCTGCGACCAGGAGGGCGCGACCGCCCCCTGTCCCAAAACGCCAGACGCCTCCCGCTGCCCGGGCAGAGCCGGCGCCTGTTCCTGCCGGGGCACCAGCTGGCCGGGGGCGTGGGCCTGCGGCTGGGCCTGGGCCGGTGCCTGTGCCTGTGCCTGTGCCTGTGCCTGGGCTTGGGCTTGCGGCTGCGGCTGCGGCTGCGGCTGCGAGGGGACCTGGGCTCGCGCCGGTGCCGGTTTCTCGGCCGGTGCGGCAGCGGCGGGAGAGGCGGCGGAACCGGCGGTGGTCGGCTGCTGTCCGGCGGCATGCGGAGCTCCGAGGACCTGTCCGGACGCCACGGGACCTCCCTGGCCGCCGTGCTCGCTACGCCCCACCGGAGGGACGCCCGCCGCTGCCGCGGTGCGCGCGGGCGCGCCCTGCTCGCTCGCGTCGGCACGCCCAGAGGCCGGGCCGCTCGTGACGGCCGGCCCCGCCGGACCGGGCCCGTCCTGCGCCGGGTTCGCGCGGCCGGGGCCCGCCTGGTCCGGCTCTCCGGGTCGCTGGCCCGGGACGGCTGCGGCGCCGCCCTGCCCCGCGCTGTCGGCTGCGCGGGCCGCGGCACTGTCCGCTCCGGCGGGGGTGGAAGGCGCGGCGGGTGTGCCGGTACTGCGGCCTGAGCCGAGCACGTCGGAGCGGCGGAGGCCGACCGTGTGTTCGCGTCCGCCCGACGCTGCGGGGTTCACGCTCTCGGGCGTGGACGTGGCTGCGGGATCGGGCGCCGTTCCGCCGGAGGGCGCGTCTGTGCCCCAGCCGCCGCGCGGGTCCGCAGGCGGGCCGAACCCGGCCTGCGCGGGCACGTCCGCCCGGCCGCCCGCGGGACCGGCGCCGGGCCCTGCGTCTGCGGGTGCTGCCGCCTCGCCGCTTGTGGTACCGGCCTCGGCGGAGGTACCGGCCTCGGCGGAGGTACCGGCCTCGGCGTCGGGGTCGGCATCGGCATCGGCGTCGAGGAAGACCGGCCCTGTCTCGTCGGACGGCGAACGGCGCGGCCTGGCGGGCGGCCCCGCGGGTCCCTCCTGGCCTGCTGTGGCAGGTGGCGTGGGGGCGGTGGCGGGAGAGGACGCCACGGGCGGGGGCGCGGGCATGGGTTCGCCCTCGCGCGGCTCCGGGCGACTGGTGCCGGGCACCCACGACGTGCCGTTCCAGTAGCGGATGTACCCGGGGATGGACGGATCCGGGTAGTACCCCGCACGGGGTACCTCACCATGAGCACCGGAGGGCCCCACTGCCTCCAACTCCCCTCACCAACGACACCTTTGACCTGTCCCCGGCGGCGCCCCGTACAGGGCCGCCACCGGCGGCGCGGCGGGAACCTCCGCCTGTCCAAGGAGGACAGTAACGAAGAAGACCGCCCGGGGAGGAAGCAGACGGGTGTGAAGCCCGCCTTCGAGCGAACCTCGAACGGCTCCCGGCCGCCCCCGTCACACGCTCGTCACCTGCCGGTACCCGGTGCCGTGCGGCGTCGGTGGGGAATCTTGGGAAAAAAGTCCCGGAACCCGTGTAACGAACCGCGGTGGACGGCCTCTAACCCTGTGCGGGCCTCGGGCAGCGGCCCGCACAGCGACAGAGGAAAGGGCGCAGGCTATGCACACCGTCGTCGAACGTGAAGTCGAGATGAGGCTCGTCCTCGCGCCGGAGCGCAGTGTGGCCGTCCCGGCTCGGCTCAGCTACCGCACGGACGATCCCTTCGCCGTCCACGTGGCCTTCCACATCCACTCCGAGACCCCGGTCCACTGGACGTTCGCCCGGCAACTGCTGGTCGAGGGCGTCGCCGAGCCGTGCGGGGACGGTGACGTGCGGGTATGGCCGACCAGCGTGGCGGGCCGGAAGGTGGTGTGCATGGCCCTGAGTTCCCCGCACGGGGACGCGTTGCTGGAGGCGCCCTCCCCGGTGCTGACGGCCTGGCTCGAACGGACGCTGCACGCGGTCCCGGTGGGCGGCGAGCAGAACGCGATGGGTCTGGACGCCCAGTTGAGCGAGCTGCTGCGGCCATGAGGCGGGACACGCGGGAGACCGTCCCGCGAAAGAGCACCGCACGGGGCTCTCCCGACGTACCCCCGGCACCCGTTCGGGTGGCCCGCCATCACAGGTCCGGCGGCGACCGTCAGCGCCGGCCCGGTGGCGTCCTTCGGCGCCGGCCCACCGGCGTGCGTCATCACCTGTCCGGGTGCGGTGGTGTGGCGGGCACCGGGTCGGGGTCGGGGCCTCCGGTCCCGGGTTCGCGCAACAAAAGCGCGGCCAGCGCGCCCAGCAGCATCAGTGCGACGCCGACGTACAGCGCGCGGTCGGCGCCGTGCGCGAGAGCTCGTGCGGGGTCGGTTCCCGCACGGGTGGTGGAGGTGGCGACGACGACGGTGAGGGAGAGGCCCATGGACGAGCCGATGTAGCGGGCCGTGTTGTTGGCGCCGGAGCCCATGGAAGCGCGGTCGGCGGGGACGCTCTCGACGGCGAGCCGGGGCAGTGCCGCGTTGAGCAGTCCGCTGCCGATGCCGGCGATGAGGAAGCCGGGGACGGTGCGCTGCCACGATCCGGCGGCCGGCGCCCCGAGCATGGTGGAGGCTCCCGCGGCGGAGAGGAGGAACCCGGCGGCGACCTGGTGCCGGGCGGAGAACCGGTCGGGCAGCCGCCGGGCCTGGAGTGCGACGAGGAGCGCGGTGCCGGACCAGAGGAACAGCAGCCATGCGGTGCCCAGTTCGCTCATGCCGACGGACTGCTGGAGGAGTGCGGGGAGGTAGCTGAACATGCCGATGACGCCGAGTCCCGTGAACAGCGCGGCGCTGGTGGCGGCGAGGAACGGGGGCCTGCGGAGAAGGGCCAGGTCGAGGAGGGGTGCGGACGCCTTGGTCTCCGTGAGCACGAACGCGGCGGTGAGGGCGGCCGCTGCGGCGACCAGTCCGTACACCTGCGGGCGCAGCCACCCGTCCCGGCCGAGGGTGAGGGCGGCGAGCAGGGCGGTCAGGGCGAGGCCGAGCAGCAGGGCGCCTGCCACGTCGGGCTTGCCGGCGCGGGGGTTGCGGGATTCGGTGAGGGCGCGGGCGCTGAAGGCGGTGAGGGCGAGCGCGGCGACGGCGTAGGCGAGGGAGGAGAGGCGCCAGTCGAGGACGCCCAGTCCGGCGGAGGCCACGGGCCCGAGGGCGATGCCGCCGCTGAGTGCGGCGCCCCAGATGCCGGTGGCGCGCACGCGCGCGGGTCCGGCCGGGTAGGCGTGGGCGAGCAGGCCGAGGCTGCTGGCGATGAGGGCGGCGCTCGCGGCGCCCTGGGCGATGCGGGCGAGGGTGAAGGCGACGGTGCCGGTGGCGAGGGCGCCGAGCGCGGTGGTGACGGCGAGGGCGGCGAGGCCGGTGACGAAGACGCGTTTGCGTCCGTAGTCGTCGGCGAGGCTGCCCGCGACGAGGAGGAGGGCGGCGAGGCCGAGGGGTGTGCCGTTGAGCAGCCAGGACTGGCCGGCGAGTGTGGTGCCGAAGTCGGCGGTCATGCCGGGGAGGGTGAGCATGGGCGCCGTGTAGTTCATCAGCGCGACGAAGGTGGCGAGGCCGGTGGCTGCCAGGACGGTGCCGGGGGCGGCGTGAGGGCGTGCGCCGGGGTCGGCGCCGGGGTCGCCGTGGTGACGGCTGCCTGGTGACCGTGGGGCGGTCAGCACGGAGAGCTCCTCCGGATCGGTTGGTTCGTTCAATGAACTGATGAGAGCGCCGAGACGCTACCACAGAAGGTTCGATGAATGAACTGACAGCTTGATAGGCTGGCCGTATGGCGCTGAAAAAGGGCTACGCCGCCCAGGACTGCTCGCTCGCCCGCACTCTCGAACTGGTCGGCGAGCGCTGGACGATGCTGGTGATCCGGGACGCCTTCTACGGCGTCCGGCGCTACAGCGACTTCCTCGCCCACCTCGACATCCCGCGCGCCGTTCTCTCCACCCGGCTGCGGACACTGACCGAGTCCGGAGTGATGGAGCGCCGCCGCTACGAGCAGTCCCCGCCCCGCGACGAGTACGTGCTCACGGAGAAGGGCCGCCGGCTGTGGTCGGCGCTGTTCGCCCTGCTCATGTGGGGACAGGAGTTCACCACAGGAGGCGCCACGGTGCGCAGGCGGTACGTACACGCCGCCTGCGGACACGAACTGGAGGCGGGCGGCGGCTGCCGGCCCTGCGAGCGGCCCGCCGTGCCGCCCGAGGACATCGAGGTGCATCCGGGGCCCGCCGCCGAGGGCCCCACCGCCCGCCACGACCCGGTCAGCCGCGCCCTGTCGAAGCCGCACCGACTGCTGCGACCTCTGGAGACCTGAATCCGCCGCAGCCCGGCGCACTGATTTTCCGCAGCCTCGTGAACTTTTGTCCGGCGCGGTTCATCTCACCTCATGTACCGGTCGGCGCCGTGCGGTTGAGGCGCCGGCGGTCTGCGGGCCGGGTCGGCGCCCCCGTCGCCGATCCGGCCCCGCTTCACGTCCGGCGGCGTAGGAGTGTGCGGGACGCGTAGGACCGCGTACAACCGTGCAGGACCGTGTACGGCGCGGCCGGGCGAGAGCCCGAGCGCCCACGCCGACACGACCTCGCGCTCAGAGCTCAGGGCTCGGAGCTCAGAACTTAGAACTCAGGCATACGGCCAGGGTCCACGGCCCACAGCTCGGGCCCGGCAGGGGTCAGAACAGCTTGCCCGGGTTGAGGATGCCGTGCGGGTCGAAAGCGCTCTTGACGGCGCGGTGCAGATCCAGGCTGACCGGGCCCAGCTCCTCGGCCAGCCAGGTCTTCTTCAGCAGGCCGACCCCGTGCTCGCCGGTGATGGTGCCGCCCAGCCGCAGCCCCAGTTCCATGATCTCGTCGAAGGAGATCCGGGCGCGGCGGGACTCGTCCTCGTCGGCGGCGTCGAAGCAGACCGTGGGGTGGGTGTTGCCGTCCCCGGCGTGGGCGCAGACCCCGATGGTCAGGTTGTGCCGTTCGGCGATCTCGGCGGTGCCGGTGAGCAGGTCGGCGAGGCGGGTGCGCGGGACGCAGACGTCGTCGATCATCGAGGTGCCCTTGACGGCCTCCAGCGCGGTCAGCGCGGCCCGCCGGGCCTGGAGCAGCATCTCGGACTCGGCCGGGTCCTCGGCCGGCACCACCTCGCTCGCCCCGGCCGCCGCGCACAGGTCGCCGACCGCGCGCAGCTGCGGCGCGGGGTCAGGCGTGTCGAAGGCCGCGAGCAGCAGGGCTTCGGTGGTCTCGGGGAGCCCCATCTTCGTCATGTCGTTGACGGCCCGCACGGTCGTGCGGTCCATCAGCTCCAGCAGCGCGGGCGTGTGTCCGGCCTCCATGATCCGGCAGACCGCCTCGCAGGCCGCGTCCGTGGAGGGGAACTCGGCGGCGAGCGCGAGTTGCCGGGAGGGCTCGGCCTTCAGGGCGAGGGTGGCGCGTACGACGATGCCCAGGCTGCCCTCCGAGCCGACGAGCAGCCGGGTGAGGTCGTATCCGGCCACGCCCTTGGCGGTGCGGCGTCCGGTGGTCAGCAGCCGGCCGTCCGCGAGGACGACGTCGAGCCCGAGCACGTATTCGGCCGTCACCCCGTACTTGACGCAGCACAGCCCGCCGGATCCGGTGCCGATGTTGCCGCCGATCGTGCACATCTCCCAACTGGAGGGGTCGGGAGGGTAGAAGAGCCCGTGCTCGTTCACGGCTCGGGAGAGCGTGGCGTTGACGACTCCCGGTTCGACGACCGCGATCCGGTCAACCGGGTTGATCTCCAGGATGCGGTCCATCCGTACGAGGGACAGCAGCACGCATCCGTCGGTGGCGTTCGCCGCTCCGGACAGGCCCGTGCGGGCGCCCTGCGGGACGACGGGGACCCGCAGGGCGTTCGCGGTGCGCAGGGTGTGCTGGACCTGCTCGACGGTGCGCGGCAGGACCACGGCCGTCGGGGCGCCCGCGGGGCAGAAGCTGGCCATGTCGTTCGCGTAGGAGGCGAGGACGTCGGGGTCGGTCAGCAGCGCGTCCTCGGGGAGGCCTTCGGCCAGCCGTTCGATCAGCTCGCTCATGTCCCCAGCCTGGCAGGCGGCGGACGGCACGGGAAGGCCCCGAACCTGCTGCCCTGCCGACCTGCTGACCTGCCGTTCCTGCTGTGCCTGCTGTCCTTGCTGTCCCTGCTGCTGCGGCCTGGGCACCGCCCTCCCACCGGGCCGCTGTCGCGGGCGGCGGGAGGGCGGGGCCCAAGCTCCCCTCCTACTGGTCCTACAGGTCCTACAGGTCCTACAGGTTGCCGCGCCGGTCCTGCTCCCGCTCGATGGCTTCGAACAGCGCCTTGAAGTTGCCCTTGCCGAAGCCCATGGAGCCGTGCCGCTCGATCATTTCGAAGAAGACGGTCGGACGGTCCTGGACCGGCTTGGTGAAGATCTGCAGCAGGTAGCCGTCCTCGTCGCGGTCGACGAGGATCTTCAGCTCGCGCAGGGTCTCCACGGGCACGCGGGTCTCGCCCGCCCACTCCCCCAGCGTGTCGTAGTACGCGTCGGGGGTGTCGAGGAACTGGACGCCCGCGGCCCGCATGGCCCGCACCGAGGAGACGATGTCGTTCGTGGCGAGCGCGAGGTGCTGGACGCCCGCGCCGCCGTAGAACTCCAGGTACTCGTCGATCTGGGACTTCTTCTGGGCGACGGCGGGCTCGTTGATGGGGAACTTGACCTTGAGCGTGCCGTCGGCCACGACCTTCGACATGAGCGCGGAGTACTCGGTGGCGATGTCGTCGCCGACGAACTCCTTCATGTTCGTGAAGCCCATGACCTTGTTGTAGAAGCCGACCCACTCGTTCATCCGGCCGAGTTCGACGTTGCCGACACAGTGGTCGATGGCCTGGAACACCCTCTTCTCCGGCGGGGCGACCATCGGGGCCATGGCGGTGAAGCCGGGCAGGTAGGGGCCGTCGTAGCCGGTGCGTTCGACGAGGGTGTGGCGGGTCTCGCCGTAGGTGGCGATGGCGGCGCGGACGACGGTGCCGTTCTCGTCCTTGGTCTCGTACGGCTCCTCGATACCGCGGGCGCCGTGTTCGACGGCGTACGCGTACGCGGCGCGGGCGTCGGGGACCTCGATGGCCAGGTCGATGACGCCGTCCCCGTGCGCGGCGACGTGCTCGGCGAGGAAGCGGCCCCAGTCGGTGGTGGGGCGGATGACGGAGGTGAAGACGAACCGGGCCGAGCCGGACTCCAGCACGTAACTGGCCGTCTCGCGGCTGCCGTTCTCGGGGCCCGAGTAGGCGACGGTCCGCATGCCGAAAGCGGTCGAGTAGTAGTGGGCCGCCTGCTTGGCGTTGCCGACGGCGAAGACGACCGCGTCCATCCCCTTGACCGGGAAGGGGTCTGCCTGCCGTGCGGTCTGCGGGGCTGCTGCGCTGGTGGGTGTTCCCGGGGATGCAGTCATGGCGGAAGCGTCCCGCCGGTCCGCAAGGTGCGCAATAGTTTGCGTTTTTACTGGGCATCTTGTTCAGCAGAACCCGGGTGCGGGCGGACGATGTGCGCAATC
Source organism: Streptomyces tubbatahanensis (assembly GCF_022699385.1). Classification (NCBI taxonomy): domain Bacteria; kingdom Bacillati; phylum Actinomycetota; class Actinomycetes; order Kitasatosporales; family Streptomycetaceae; genus Streptomyces; species Streptomyces tubbatahanensis. The sequence goes on from NZ_CP093846.1 coordinate 2,918,214, forward strand.
TGTGCACCCTCGCTCCGCCCCCACACTCACGCCGCAGGGAGAGGACGCCATGGGCATCGACCGGCTGGACGCGCGCATGCTGGAACTGCTCGCCGAGGAGCCCAGGATCGGGGTGCTGGAGCTCTCCCGGCGGCTCGGTGTGGCCCGCGGGACGGCGCAGGCGCGGCTCGACCGGCTGACCTCGGGCGGCGTCATCCGCGGTTTCGGCCCCGAGGTCGACCCGGCCGCCCTCGGCTATCCGGTCACCGCGTTCGCCACCCTGGAGATCAAGCAGGGTCAGGGCGCCGACGTGCGGGCGCACCTGGCGACGGTGCCCGAGGTGCTGGAACTGCACACCACGACCGGCAGCGGCGACATGCTCTGCCGGCTGGTCGCCCGCTCGAACGCCGACCTGCAACGGGTGATCGACCTCGTCGTCGGCATCCAGGGCATCGTCCGCGCCTCCACCGCCATCGTCATGGAGAACCCGGTACCCTCCCGCATCGTTCCCCTCGTCCGCCAGGCCGCCGACGACAGCGGACACCGGTGAGGAGGACGTCGCTGCCCGACCGCGCTCAGCAGTGCGGGATCTTCCCGTCCGTGCGGATTTCCTCGAGCGCGTCGAGTGCGCCGTCCAGTGTGCTCACCGGTACCAGCCGCAGCCCCGCGGGCAGCTGGGCGCCCGCCTCGCCGCACTGCGACGCGGGGACCAGGAAGTAGGTGGCTCCGTCGCGCCGTGCGGCCTGGGTCTTGAGCGGGATGCCGCCGACCGGGCCGACCTCGCCCTTCCCGTCGATGGTGCCCGTACCGGCGATGGTGCGGCCGCCGGTGAGCCCGCCGCTGCCGGTACCGTCGCCGTCCAGTTTGTCGACGATGCCGAGCGCGAAGAACAGGCCGGCGCTGGGTCCGCCCACATCGCCGAGGCGCAGCGTGACATCGACGTCGTCCGGGGACATGTGCAGCTGTCGCAGGGCGGCCGTGACAGCCTCGTCCTGGGAGTTCTTCATCTCCTGGGCGATGCGCCGCTCGGCGTCCCGGGTGTCGCCGCCGCCGGGGTAGACGGCCTCGCGGGGCATCACGGCCCGGTCCTCGCGGAACCAGGAGCGCACCACGTCCGGCAGGCGCACGGTGGCCTCGGGCTGGGTGGCGGCGATGGTCACCGACAGCAGCCGTCCCCCGTCCTTGCCGTCCGTACCGTCCTCGGCCCGCGGCCGCGTGCCCTCGACGGAGATGACGGGTTCGCCGCCGCGCTTGCCGAGCACGTTCGCGGTCTCCCCTGGCTGGGCGAGCGAGTACGGCAGCGGTGCGCACAGCGCCACGACGAACAGCAGGACGACGGGCAGCGCGCACAGCGCGAGGACGCGGCCGCGGGTCAGCCGCGGGCGCGGCCCGCCGGGGCCCTGGGTGCGGGTGCTGGATTCGGACACCCCCGCAATCTACCGACCCCGGCAGGTGCCGAACGCGCGCGGGGCCGCGCCCTGCCCCTCCCCGCCGGTGCGGCACCGTCGGGGCACGGTCCAGGGCTCGACACCGGCCGCCGGCTCAGCACGGCGCCACCGCCCAGCACAGCGTCGCGGCTCCACACAGCGAGGCGGCTCCACGCAGCATGGTGGCTCAGCACAACGCAGCTGCTCAGCTCAGCGCAGCGGATCCGCGCAGCGGCTCAGCGCAGGGCGTCCGCGACCTGGTTGGCGGCGCGGACGACGCGGTGTCCGATGCGTTCGGGGACCGTCTCGGAGAGCATGACCACGCCCACGCTGCCCTCGATGCCGCTGACCCCGAGGACGGGGGCGGCGGCGCCGCTGGCGCCCGCCTCCAGTTCGCCGTGGGTGAGGACGAACCCGGGCTGCCGTTCGTCGTCGGGTCTGCGCCCGTCGAGGATCGCCCGGCCCGCGGCTCCCTTGTCGAGGGGGTGGCGGAAGCCGGTGCGGTAGGCCACGTGGTAGTCCGTCCAGCTCGGTTCGACCACCGCGACCGCCAGCGCCTCGGTGCCGTCGACCAGGGTGAGGTGCGCGGTGGCGCCGACCTCCTCGGCGAGCGCGCGGAGCGCGGGCAGCGCCGCTTCCCTGACCAGGGGGTGGACCTGCCGTCCGAGGCGGAGCACACCGAGTCCGACGCGGGCCCTGCCGCCCAGGTCGCGGCGGACCAGGGCGTGTTGTTCCAGGGTGGCGAGCAGCCGGTAGACCACCGTGCGGTTGACGCCGAGCTTGTTGGACAGCTCGGTGACGGTGAGGCCGTGGTCGGTGTCGGCCAGTAATTTGAGGACACGCAGCCCTCGGTCGAGCGTCTGAGAGGTCTCCGCGGTCACGACGCCCCCCTCCCTCGGGTGAGTGACGGCAGCCGCGGATGCCGACGCGTGAGGGGTCGCCTCCCCGGCCTCCGGCCTGGGTCGGCACCCCGAGCGCAGCGCTGGAGGCCGCCGGTCGCGGTGGCACTTGCAAGAGCTGGTGCGTCACAAGCTGGGCAAGCTGAGTGTCAACGGGATAACCGGCCGCCCGTGGCGGCACCGCCACGGGTCGTGTGTCCGGGGAATGTAGCGAGGCGCACCGCTGACCGGAAGAGTCTGTCCAGAATCCGGTCTCCGGGTGCCCGCGTTCGCCGTGAACATCCCGAAAAAGCCGCCCTCGCGGCGTGCGGGAACGGGCCCGTGCGGGGTACGGAAACGGGCTTTCCGCGCGGAGAGCGGGCCCGTTCGGGCACCGCTCGCTACTTCATGCGTGTCGCCCACTCGCGAACCTTGGCGATGCGGGCCTCGATCTGCCCGGCCGTCGCCTCCGCGCTGGGCGGCCCGCCGCAGACGCGGCGCAGCTCGGTGTGGACGACCCCGTGCGGCTTGCCGCTCTGGTGGACGTAGGCGCCGACGAGGGTGTTGAGCTGTTTCCGCTTCTCCAGCAGTTCCTTGTGCGTGACGACGGGGCGCTGCTCGGCGGGCTTCTCCAGCAGGTCGGCCTCGCTGTCCGGCTTCTTCCTGCTGTGCGCGATCTGCCGTGCCTGCCGTTTCTGGAGCAGCATCTGCACCTGGTCGGGCTCCAGCAGCCCGGGGATGCCGAGGTAGTCCTGTTCCTCCTCGCTGCCCGGGTGCGCCTGCATGCCGAACTCGGCGCCGTCGTACATCACCCGGTCGAAGACGGCGTCGGACTCCAGCGCCTCGAAGGGCAGCTGGTCCTGTTCCCCCGTATCCTCGTCTTTTTCCTGCTCGGCCTCCTTGAGCAGGTCGGCCTCTTCGGCGTACGGGTCGTCCTCGGTGTCCTTCTTCGGCTTGTCGAGGACGTGGTCGCGCTCGACCTCCATCTCGTTGGCGAAGGTCAGCAGCGTGGGGATCGTCGGCAGGAAGACCGAGGCGGTCTCGCCGCGCCGCCGGGAGCGGACGAAGCGGCCGACGGCCTGCGCGAAGAACAGCGGGGTGGAGACGGTCGTCGCGTACACGCCGACCGCGAGGCGCGGCACGTCGACGCCCTCGGAGACCATGCGGACGGCGACCATCCACCGCGTCTCGCCGTGCCTGAAGTCCTCGATGCGCTGTGAGGCCCCGGTGTCGTCGGACAGGACGACGGTGGGCCCGGTGCCGGTGATCTCGCGCAGCAGCTTGGCGTAGGCGCGGGCCTGGTCCTGGTCTGAGGCGATGACGAGGCCGCCGGCGTCGGGCACCGCCTTGCGGACCTCGCTCAGCCGGTGGTCGGCCGCGCGCAGCACGGCGGGCATCCACTCCCCGCGCGGGTCGAGCGCGGTGCGCCAGGCCTGGGAGACCGCGTCCTTGGTCATCGGCTCGCCGAGCCGCGCCTCGATCTCGTCCCCTGCCTTGGTGCGCCAGCGCATGTTGCCGCTGTAGGAGAGGAAGATGACGGGCCGCACGACGCCGTTGGCGAGCGCGTCGCCGTAGCCGTAGGTGTAGTCGGCCACCGAGCGGCGCACCCCGTCGCCGTCCTCGGCGTACTCGACGAACGGGATCGGGTTGGTGTCCGAGCGGAAGGGCGTACCGGTCAGTGCCAGGCGCCGGGTCGCCGGCTCGAACGCCTCCAGGCACGCCTCGCCCCACGAGCGGCTGTCACCGGCGTGGTGGATCTCGTCGAGGATGACGAGGGTCTTGCGCTGTTCGACGCGGTTGCGGTGCAGCATGGGCCGCACGCCGACGCCCGCGTAGGTGAGGGCGACCCCGTGGTACTCCTTGCTCAGCGGGCCCGCGCTGTAGTCGGGGTCCAGCTTGATCCCCACGCGCGCCGCCGCCTCGGCCCACTGCTTCTTCAGGTGCTCGGTCGGCGCGACGACGGTCACCTGCTGCACCACGTGGTGGTGCAGCAGCCAGGAGGCGAGCGTCAGGGCGAACGTGGTCTTGCCCGCACCCGGGGTCGCGACCGCCAGGAAGTCGCGCGGCTGCCGCTCCAGGTACGCGTCCATCGCCGCCTGCTGCCAGGCCCGCAGCTTGTTGGCGGTGCCCCAGGGGGCACGGCCGGGGAAGGCGGGTGACAGGTGCGTGTTGTTGCTGGGGGTGGTGGGGGTGGTAGTCACGGTCTCCGGGGCGACGGGTGCGGGTACGGGCGGCACGGCGGCCGCCGGGTCGGCCGCCGGTTCTGCGGCCGGTAGGGCGTTGGCCGTCCGCAACCCTACCGGGGCCGCGGGGTGTCCTGGCCGGCTGCCGGGGGCTGTGACCAACGTCCCGCCAGCCACACCCCGGGGCCCTCCGCCAGACAGCGCCGGAGCGCTGCCTGGCTGCTGGGCACCATGGCCTCGGGGAGCGCGCCGGTGGGCACCCAGCGGACCGCCGCGTGCTTGTCGGGCTCCCGGTTGCACGGTTCGCCGTGCCAGCGGTGCGCCTCGAAGACGACGACGAGGTAGCCGTTCGGCGCCTCCACACCCCACGGCCCGTGGACGACGTGGGCAAGGCTCAGGTCCTCGGGCGCCACCGTGAGCCCGGTCTCCTCCCACAGCTCGCGTACGGCGGTGCGGGTCACCGGTTCGCCCGGTTCGCTCTTGCCGGTGGGCAGGTCCCACAGGCCCTGGCCGAACTTCGCGGCGGGGCCGCGTTCGAGCAGGAGGACGCGTCGGGCGGCACGGTCGTGTACGACGACGGCCGCGGCGAGCAACGTCATGGCTCCCAGCGCGGGTTCGGGGCCTTCGGGTCGGGCTGAGCGTGCCACGGGGGTGTCCTTTCGGCCGGTGTCCGGTGCCCAGTGTCCGACGCCCGCGTGTGGCGTCCCGCATGTGGCGTCCCGCGTGCGTGCGCGAGCGTTTCTGTGCGGTTCCGAGGGGAGTTGATGACGGAGGTGCAACCCTGCGGCCGCCTCGTGTGTCTCATGTATGAACGACCATCGCACCGGTCCCGGCCCGTCCCCGCAGGCAACACCCGTCTACTGCGCCGGGGGTTCGGAGCGTCCGACCACAGGAGGACACGTGCTCCACCGCAACAAAGCCACCGCCACGGCCACCGTCGCCCGCGTCATCGGGGTGACGGCCGCGCTGCTGGCAGGCTCCACCGCCGTGGCGGTGCCGGCCTACGCGGCGCCCGCCGCGGCGGCCGACGGCAGCGCCGCGGCCGCGTCCGGGGCCGCCGCGCCGAAGGCGGACTTCGACGGGGACGGATACGCGGACACCGTCAGCGGCGCCCCGAAGGCGACCGTCGCGGGCAAGCAGTACGCGGGCTATCTCACCGTCACCTACGGCTCGGCCAAGGGCACGAGCACCACGAAGCGGCAGCTCTTCAGCGCCAACAGCGAGGCCGTGCCCGGCAGTGTCGAGGACTACGGGAACTTCGGCGGCCAGACCGCGGCCCGGGACTTCGACGGGGACGGGGTCACCGACCTGGCAGTCGCCGGCGGCGGGGGCGCCGTCATCCTGTGGGGCGAGAAGGGCAAGGGTCTGACAAGCGGCAGCAAGGTCTCCGCCGACGGCGGCGCCCAGCTGGCCGCCGGGGACTTCGACGGCGACGGCAAGGCGGACCTGGCGCTGGCGGGCGGCCAGTTCGACGACACGGTGGAGGTGCTCTACGGCGGCTTCACCCGGGAGGGCAAGCCCGCCAGGACCGGCCAGGTCAAGACCGGCCACACCTTCGCGCCCACCTCCCTGACGGCGGGGGACGTCACCGGGGACGGCGCGGACGACCTGGTCACCACGCACGCGTTCGAGGAGATGTCCGAGTCCAGCGAGTTCTACACGGGCTCCAAGGACGGCCTGGTCGACAAGGCGCAGGACGTGGACGACGCGGAGACCGCCGTGATCGCCGACGTGAACAAGGACGGCTTCGGCGACCTGGTGATCCGTACCGTCCCCGGCGGCGTCGTGGAGGACCTGCCGCACGACCACGGCACCGTCAAGGTCCTCTACGGTTCCGCGCAGGGCCCGAGCACCGAGAAGACCACCACGCTCACCCAGAACAGCCCGGGTGTGCCCGGCGCCAACGAGGAGGGCGACGAGTTCGGCAAGGCGCTGGCCGCGGGCGACGTCAACGGTGACGGGTACGCGGACATCGCCGTTGGCGTGCCCGGGGAGGACATCGGCAGCGGCGCGGCGGGCAAGGACACCGGCGCGGTGGTCCAGCTGCTGGGCGGCAAGGACGGCCTGACGGGCGCCGGCGCGAAGAACTGGGACCAGGGCACCGCGGGCGTGCCCGGTGCCGTGGAGGCCGGGGACCGCTTCGGCGCGGCGCTGGGCTTCGGCGACACCGACAACGACGGCCGTGACGACCTCGCGGTCGGCGCCCCGGGCGAGGACGGCGACGCCTCGGCCACGGACGCGGGCGCGGTGTGGGTGCTGCGGGGTGCCGACGGCGGTCTGACGGCCGACGGCGTCGTCTCCTACGGCCCCAAGACCCTCGGTGGCCCCGAGAAGGGCTCCGGGCTGGGCTCCGCCTTCTCCCGCTGACCTCCCGCTGACCTCCCGCTGACCGTAGACACCGGTGCCGGGGTCCGACCTCGCGGAGGTCGGACCCCGGCTTTTCCGCGTCCGACTGGGCTTCGCCTTCAACTGGTCCTGGTGCGAGAGGTGCTGAGGCGACGTCACCTTACGGGTGAGGTCACGGTGACGCACCGCGAAGTCGTTGTCATGTCCTAACCACGTCGGTACTGTGACGGGCTCAGGCGCCTCAGCTCCATCCCCCCACACCAGGAGCAGCCATGTCCCCTGAGTCCCCTCAGTCCCCTCAGTCCCCTCACACCCACGTCCGGCGGCGCGGCAGGCTGAGCGCCGCCGCCCTCTCCGTCGCCGCCGCGGCAGCGCTGCTGGTCACCGGGGTCGGCGGCCAGCCGGCCACCGCCGGACCATCCGACGGCAGCGAGCCGGGACCCTCCATGAACGAGTCGTTCAGCGACGCCGCCGAGGAGTACGGCGTCCCGCGCGACCTGCTGGCCGCCGTCGGATACGGCGAGACGCACTTCGACGGCCACAACGGCAAGCCCAGCCAGGCGGGCGGATACGGCGTGATGCACCTGGTCAGCAACCCCACCAGACACACGCTGGAGAAGGCCGCGCAGCTCACGGGCGAGCCCGTCTCCGAGCTGCGTAAGGACACCGACGCCAACATCCACGGCGGCGCCGCCGTGCTGCGCGCCTACGCCGACAAGCTGGGCATGAGCGCCGCGGACCGCCACGACGTGGACGCCTGGTACCCGGCCGTCGCCCGCTACGGCGGCGCCTCGGGCGCGACCGCGAGACTGTACGCCGACACCGTCTACGACCTGCTGGAAGACGGCGTGCGCGGCACGGGCCAGGGCGGCGAGAAGATCACGGTGGCCGGGCGCGACGTCCACCCCGACAAGGCCGGGATGAGCGCCTCCTCCCCCGCCGCCGAGAGCCCCGACTACCCGGACGCCACCTGGACGCCCGCCGACCCCGCCAACTACCGCGCGGGCCGCGCCGAGAAGCTCGACAAGATCGTCATTCACGTGACCCAGGGCTCCTACGCGGGCTCCATCAGCTGGTTCCAGAACCCCGAGGCCAAGGTCAGCGCCCACTACGTGGTGCGCTCCTCCGACGGCGACGTCACCCAGATGGTGCGCGACGCGGACACCGCCTACCACGCCAGGAGCGCCAACGCCTCCTCGCTGGGCATCGAGCACGAGGGCTACGTCGACGATCCTTCCTGGTTCACCGACGCCATGTACCGCTCCTCCGCGAAGCTGACCCGCCACCTCGCCGACGAGCACGGCATCCCGCTGGACCGGGAGCACATCATCGGCCACAGCGAGGCGCCCGGCAACGACCACACCGACCCGGGCGAGCACTGGGACTGGGACGCCTACATGAAACTGGTCAAGGGCTGACCCTCCCGCGGGGCCCGGCGCGAGCCGGGTCCCGCCCCGCTCCCGCGTGGCGCCCGGCACCTGGGCACCGATCTCGTGAGTCCTCGCGAGACCCCGTGAGGCCCCGTGAGACCTCGCGCCTAGGACCGAAGAACGAGCGGGTGCCGACCCACAAGTAGGTGTCGGGCCGCGGGTCCGGCGCCTACCGTGGGGCACATGTCAGCGTCCGAGACCCCGCAGGCCGCAGGTCCGGCCGCCCTCCGCAAGGAGTCCGTGCTCAGCGCCGCGCACCGGCCGTTGACGCTCGGCATCGTCTCCGTCGTCCTCCTCATCGCCTTCGAGGCGACCGCCGTGGGGACGGCGATGCCGCTGGCCGCCGACGAACTGGACGGCATCTCCCTGTACGCGTACGCGTTCTCCGCGTTCTTCACGACCTCCATCGTCGGCATGGTCACCTCGGGGCAGTGGTGCGACCGGCGCGGGCCGCTGCCGCCGCTGGCCACCGGCATCGCACTGTTCGCCGCGGGCCTGGTGCTCTCCGGTACGGCCGCCGCCATGTGGATCTTCGTGCTGGGCCGCGCCGTGCAGGGCGTCGGCGGCGGACTCGTGATCGTCGCGCTGTACGTGACCGTCAGCCGCGCCTACCCCGAACACCTGCGCCCCACCGTGATGGCCTCCTTCGCCGCCTCCTGGGTGGTGCCCTCCATCGTCGGCCCGCTGCTCTCGGGAACCGTCACCGAGCACCTCGGCTGGCGCTGGGTGTTCCTGGGCATTCCGGCGCTCGTCGTGGTGCCGCTGCTGGTGATGCTGCCGCCGCTGCGGCGCCGGGCCTCGGGGCCGCCCGAGGGCGCCGCTACGCGCCCGGCCGCCGGGGCCGGCAAGCCCGTCGACGGTGACGCGCGGCGCATCCGGCTCGCCCTCGCCGTCGCGCTGGGCGCGGGGCTGCTCCAGTACGCCGGCCAGGACCGCAGTTGGATCGCCGTGGTGCCCGCCGCCGCGGGCATCGCCCTGCTGGTGCCCTCCCTGCGGGTGCTGCTGCCCCGCGGGACCGCCCGCGCCGCCCGGGGTCTGCCCGCCGTCATCCTGCTGCGCGGTGTGGCCGCGGGGTCCTACGTCGTCGCCGAGAGCTTCGTCCCCCTGATGCTGGTCACCCAGCGCGGTCTGTCCGTGACGATGGCGGGGCTCACCCTCGCCGCCGGCGGCGCCCTGTGGGCCCTGGGTTCCTTCGCCCAGTCGCGGCCCGGCATGGAACCCCACCGGCGGCGGCTCGTACGGCTCGGCATGGCCCTGGTCGTCGTCGGCATCGGCTACACACCGCTCGTGCTCGTCCACTCGGTGCCCGTGTGGTCGCTCGCCGTCGCGATGGGGGTGGGCTGCTTCGGCATGGGGCTGACGATCTCCTCGCTGAGCGTGCTGTTGCTGCGTCTTTCCGCCCCCGAGGAGGCCGGCCGCAACTCCGCCGCGCTCCAGCTCTCCGACGGCCTGTCCAACGTGCTGCTGCTCGCGGTGACCGGCGCCCTCTTCGCGGCGCTCGGCGGCGGCTCCGTCACCGTCGGCGCGTCAGGGCCGCACGGGGGCTCGAAGGCGGCGACGGCCGGTGAGCCCGGCGCGTTCGCCGCCGTGTACGCCGTCTCGGCCCTCGTCGCCCTGGCCGGGGTGTGGGTGGCGGGACGGCTCCGCCCCCGCGAGGCCGCCGCCGCTCCCGGCTCCGGCGGCGGGAGTGACGGAAGCGGTGCCCAGTCTCGTTCGGCGGCGTCCGAGGCGCGGCCGTCCGAGGCGCGGCCGTCCGACGGCGCGGTCGCACCGGCGGCCGTCCCGCTGGAGCCGAACGGCTGATCCAAAAGCCCGGAACCCGGCCAGAACCCCGTACCCAAATTCCGCTTATGGTTCGGTCATGTTCGACTCGCGGCACATCCGCACCTTCCACGAAGTCGTGCGCGCGGGCTCCTACTCCGCCGCCGCCCGCGCCCTCGGCTACACCCAGCCCGCGATCACCCAGCAGATGAAGGCGCTGGAGCGGTCCGTGGGCTCCCCGCTGTTCCTCCGCGTCGGGCGGACGATGCGGCTCACCGAAGCCGGCGAGACGCTCGCCCGGCACTCCGAGGTGATCCTGGAGAGCATCAGCACGGCCCGGCAGCAGATGGAGTCCCTCACCCGGCTGCGCGCCGGCAAGGTCACCGTCTGCTCCTTCCCCAGCGCGGGCGCCACCCTCGTCCCCGAGGCCCTCGCCTCACTGGCCGCCGAGCACCCCGGCATACGGGTCGAGTTGCGGGAGGAAGAGCCCCCGGAGTCGCTGCTGCGCGTCGTACGCGGCGAGTGCGACATCACCCTGGCCTTCACCTACCCCGGGCTGCGCGAACAGGTGCCCGAAGAGCTCGTCGAGATCCCCCTCCTGGAGGACCAGCTCACCGTCCTGCTCCCCACCTGGCACGCCATGGCCCGGCGCCGCGCCGTCAAACTCGACGCGCTGGCCGACGAGCGGTGGATCGCAGGGTGCCTGCGCTGCCGGACCAACTTCCTGCACGAGTGCGCCGAACTCGGCTTCGCGCCACAGATCGCGTTCACCACCGACGACAACCTCGTGGTGCAGAGCCTGGTCGCCGAAGGTCTGGGCATCGCCATGGTGCCGGGGCTCGTCCTCTCCTTCCTCGTCCACGAGAAGGTCACGGGGCGCGCCCTGGACCCCGCCTCCCGGCGCCAGGTCTCCGCGTACGTGCTGCGCGAACACCTCCGCGTCCCGGCGACCGCACGCGTACTGGACGCCCTCCGCCGCGCGGCGGACCGGCGCGTGGGCTGCTGAGCCCCGGCGGCGCGCGCTCCCCCATCCATAAGCACCGCTGAGGGAGACCCCAACGAACCGTCGTTGGACGCCGGGAAGGCCCGGCACGACGCTGCCCCTATGACAGCGACGACGACCGAGACACCCACCCCCACGACGGAGCGCCTGCGCGCCCTCATCGCGGACGTGCGCGAGGCCGTCGGCCGGGGCCTGCCGCCGGACGTGACCGCCTACCTGGTCGGGGAGAAACTCGCACCCCACCTCGGTGCCGAGGGTCTGCTGACGCCCGCCCAGTGCGAGCCCGACCCCGCGCACTACCGCCAGCACGTGCTGCACGCCGAACGCGACGGCAGCTTCTCGCTCGTCGCCCTCGTGTGGCTGCCGGGGCAGGGCACCGCCGTCCACGACCACGTCTCCTGGTGCGTGACCGGCGTCCACCAGGGCGAGGAGCACGAACGCCGCTACCGGCTGCTGCCCGCCGAGGCCGCGGGCGGCAGCGCCCGCCTCGTCGCCACCGAGGACGTCGTCAATCCGCTCGGTTCCGTGTGCGGGTTCGCGCCGCCCGGCGACATCCACCGGGTGTGGAACGGCTGCGACGGGCTCGCCGTCTCCCTGCACGTCTACGGCGCGGACATCTCGCGGCTCGGCAGCAGCGTGCGCCGCGTCTACGACCTGCCGGCCGACGCCTGATGGCCCTGCTGGGCCACCGCGCCGGCACGGGCGCCTCTCCGGCGTCAGCGGGGTCGCCGGAACCGGCGGGCTCGCCGGGGCCGGCGGGCTCGCCTGGGTCGCGAGCTCCCGTGTCCGCGCCCCCGGCCCGGACGCCCAGCAGGCTGCCGGGGCTCGCCCTGGCGGCCCTCGGCGTCGTCGCCGCCTCCGCCGTGCACCTGCTGCTGCCCGCCGTGCCGATGCTCACCGCGGCCGTGGTCCTCGGCATTGCCGCCGCCCACCTCCCCGGAGTACGCGGGCTCGTGCGCGGCGCCGCGCGGCCGGGGCTCACCCTCGCGGGCAAGCGCCTGATGCGGCTCGGCATCGTCCTGCTCGGCCTGGAGTTGAGCCTCGGCGACGTACTCGGCCTCGGCTGGGCCACCGTCGCCATGGTCCTGTGCGTCGTCGCCGCCACCTTCGCCGGGACGGTCTGGCTCGGCCGCAGGCTCGGCCTGCGCGGCGACCAGCCCGTCCTCGTCGCGACCGGCTACTCGATCTGCGGCGCCTCGGCCATCGGCGCGGTCAGCGACGTACGCGGCAGCGAGGAGGAGGACGTCGCCACCTCGGTCGCCCTCGTCACCCTGTGCGGCACCCTCGCCATCGCCGTCCTGCCCCTGCTCCACGCCCCCCTCGGCCTGGACGCGGGGCAGTTCGGGCGCTGGGTCGGCGCCGGAGTCCACGACGTCGGCCAGGTCGTCGCCACCGCGCAGACGGCGGGGCCCGCGGCGCTGGGCCAGGCCGTCCTCGTCAAGCTCCTCCGCGTCATGATGCTGGCCCCGCTCGTCGCCGCCATGGCGCTCGCCCTGCGCCGGCGCAGGAAGACACCCGCCGGGGCGCAACGGCCGCCGCTCGTGCCGCTGTTCGTCGTCGGCTTCCTCGCCCTGGTGGCGCTGCGCACCACCGGGTGGCTCCCGGACGCCGCCGTCGGCGGCGCCGGGTGGCTCAGGGAAGTCCTGCTGGCCGCCGCCCTGTTCGGGCTCGGCAGCGCGGTGCACCTGCCGACGCTGGCCAGGACCGGGGGCAGGGTGGCCGCCCTCGGGCTCTGCTCCTGGATCGTCGTCGCGGGCGCCTCCTACGGCGGGGTCCTGCTCACCACCTGAACCCTGCGGGTCCGGGCCCGTGGGCGGGTGACGCGCGTTACCCGCCCACGGCGGCCTGGGGCCGGATGGGCAGGCGGTTGACCGGCCGGCCCGTGGCGGCCCGCACCGCCGAGGCCACCGCCGCCGGGGCCGTGACGACCGGCACGCTCGAGGCGGCCTTCGCGCCGAACGGCGCGACGACGTCGCGCTCCTCGACCAGTTTCACGATCCGGATGTCGGGCGCGTCCAACGCCGTGGGCAGTGCGTACGCCGTGAAGTCGGGGTGCCGCACCTGCCCCTTGGCGACGCGCAGGTGCTCGGTGAGCGCCGCGCCGATGCCCTGGGTGATCCCGGCCTCCAGCCTGGCACGCAGCTGCCGCGGGTTGAGAACGGCGCCGACGTCCTGGGCGAGCGCGACCTCCACCACCCGTACGGAGCCGAGTTCGATGTCGACGTCGACGACGGCCCGCACGGCGGCGAAGGCGAGGCCGACGAACGCGTCTCCCTGCCCCCAGGCGTCCAGCGGTTCGGTCGGGTGGGGGCGGCACTGGGCGGTGGCCCACAGTTCCTTGCCCTCCAGCATCTCCGCGACCGTCGTGGACAGGACACCGTCGTAGGAGGTGATCTTCCCGTCCGCGACGCTCAGCAGCTCCGTGGACATGCCGAACTTGGCCGCGAGGGGCTGGAGCAGTTGCGTGCGTACCATCTTGGCCGCCCGCTCGACGGCTCCGCCCGACACCCAGGTGTGCCGTCCGCGACCGCCGGCGCCGGACGGGGGCTGGTCGGTGTCGACGGAGGCCACGTGCACCTCGTCGATGCCCAGGACGTCCTGCACGATCTGCCGAGCCAGCGTGTCGAAGCCCTGTCCGGCCTCGACGGCGGCGCACATCACCGTGGCGACGGGCCCGTTGACCTTCACCGTCGCCGTCGAGACCTCGTCGGTCCCCTCCGCGCCGAGCAGGTGCACCATGCCGAGCGCGTAGCCGACGCCGCGCCGGACGGCCGAGGGGTCGCCCGCGCCCTCGGGCCCGCCGGGCAGCAGCCAGTCCTCCTCCGGCGCGTCCTTGGGCAGCGGCGGCAGCGGCGCCTCGCGTACGGCGTCGAGCAGTTCGCCCACCGGGGCCGGGCAGGTCACCGTCTGGCCCGTGGGCAGCAGGTCGCCGGTGGCCAGCGCGTTGCGGGCCCGCACGTCGGCCGGGTCGAGCCCCAGCCGCTCGGCGAGCTTGTCCATCTGCCCCTCGTAGGCGGCGCACACCTGGAGTGAGCCCTCGCCGCGTACGTGCCCCGACGGCGGGTTGTTGGTGCGCACCACCCAGCCGTCGATCACCGCGTGCGGCACGACGTACGGGCCGCACGCGAAGGAGACGGCGGTGGCCAGCGCGTCCGCTGAGGTGTCGGCGTACGCGCCGCCGTCGAGCAGGATCTGCGCCTCGACCTTCACCAGCTTCCCCTCGCTGTCCGCGTGGTGGCGGTAGCGCAGGAGGGTGGGATGGCGGTGGGTGTGGCTGAGGAAGGACTCCTCGCGGTTCAGTGCGATCTTCACCGGGCAGCCCGTGCGCATCGCCAGCAGCCCCAGCGGCACGTGGAGCCCGGCGTCCTCGCGGTCGCCCATGGCCCCCGGCACGCCGGTCACCACGATCTTGACCTGCTCCGGCGGCAGCCCGAAGCAGGCGGCGGCCAGGTCGCGGTCGGTGTGCGGGTCGGTGGTGGCGGTGTAGATCTCCACGCCGCCGTCCGGGCGGGGCACCGCGAGCGCCGCCTCGGCCCCGATCGGCGCCGGATCCTGGCGGCCGACCCGGTAGAGCCCTTCCACGACGACGTCGCCGCTCACCTCCGGGTCGCCGTAGCGCAGCGGGATGTGGCGCAGCAGGTTGCCGTCCGGGTGCAGCGGTTCCGCCTCGAACGCCTTCTCCGGGTCGGTGACGGGCTCCAGCACCTCGTACTCGACGGCGATGGCGGCGGCGGCCAGCCGTGCGGTGTCCGGATGGTCGGCGGCGACGGCGGCGATGGGCTCGCCGTGGTAGCGCACCACGTCCCGGGCGAACGCGGGCTGGTCGGCGATCTTGCGCCCGTGCGCCGCGTCGCCGGTGACGTCCGCGTGCGTGACCACCGCCTGGACGCCGGGCATCCTGGCGGCTTCCTCCGTATCGATCGCCACGACGCGCGCGTGCGGGTGGGGCGAGCGGTGCACCGCAGCCCACAGCAGTCCGTCGGCCCACAGGTCGGCCGCGTACGGGAAGGTGCCCTGCGCCTTGGCGTAGGAGTCGGTGGGCAGCACCGAGGCGCCCAAGCCGTGCGGCTCGGGCTCCGAACGCGCGCTCGGTGGCAGGGGTGTTCCACCCGGGGGCGTCGCCGTCGCGGCGCCGGCGCCCGCGCCCTGCCCGGCGCCGGTGGGGCCGTCAGCCGTCTGAGTCATGCCGCCGCCTTCCTGTGCCCTTTCCCAGCGTGCGGATTCCACGCCGCCTCACGAGTCGCCGCCGCCGTTCGCGGAGTGCCCGGGGTGTTCGGGGTGCCGGTTCTGGTGCGGGATCTGCGCCGCCGGATCGTACCCGTAGCCCGTGGCCTGCGGTTGGCCGTAGGCGTCGTACCCGTACCCGCCCTGCTGTCCCGGCTCGGGAGCGAGGGGGACCCCGTCACCGTAGGTGCCGTGCTCGTACGGCGGGCCCTGCTCGTAGGGGCCTTGCTCGTAGGGGCCTTGCTCGTGCGGGCCCTGCTCGTAGGAGCCGTGCTGGTGTTCGTACGCGCCCTGTTCCCAGGCGTCCTGCCCGTACGCGCCGTTGTGGTGGGAGCCGTTGTGGTGGGAGGCCGGGTCGCCGTGCTGGTGACCGTAGGCGCTCTGGTCGTGCGGACCCTGCCCGTACGCCCCCTGCGGGAACGCTTCCTGCCCGTAAACGCTGTGCGGGTGCTGACCGTGCGGGTCCTGGGCCGGCGCCGCGGTCCCCTCGCGGGTCGCCGCGTGCGCCGCCTCGGCCTCGGCTGCCTCGCGCTCCGCCTTGGCCGCACGCTGTTCGACGACCGTGTGGACCGCGTCCAGCACCCCGCGGTAGCCCGAGCACCGGCACAGGTTGCCGCTGATCGCCTTGCGGGTCTCCAGGTCGCTCGGCGCGTGGTTGCCCTCCAGCAGGTCGTGCACCGTCATCGCGAGCCCAGGCACGCAGAAACCGCACTGCACGGAACCGCTCTCGGCGAGCGCGCACTGCACGTCGGAGGGCCGGCCGTCGGCCGACAGCCCTTCGACGGTCCGCACCTCGCTGCCCGCCGCCGTCGCGGCGGGCACCAGGCACGCGGCCACCAGCCGCCCGTCCACCTGCACCGAGCAGGCACCGCACTCGCCCTGCGCGCAGCCGTCCTTGGCCCCGGCCAGGCCCAGCCTCTCGCGCAGCACGTACAGCAGCGACTCACCGATCCACGCGCTGGCGACGGGCCGGTCCACGCCGTTGACGTGCAGGACGTAGGAGACGTGCGGGTGCTCGTCCTCCGTCTCGACGGCCTCGGGCACGGCGTCCACGACGGCCTCGGCCCCGGCCTCGCCCACATCGCCGTCACCGACGCCCTCCGCACCTTCGGCCTCGGCGGCCGCTTCGGCAGCTCCAGCCGCTTCAGCCGCTTCAGCCGCTTCAGCCGCTTCAGCCGCTTCAGCCGCGATGGTCGGGCCTTCTGGCTCCGGCGCCTCACCGGTCCCGAGCCGCCCGACGTCCCCGGACTCTTCGCTCTCCCCGCCGTCCGCGCGGGGCTCAGGGGCTTCGTCTGTCCGCGGAGCGGCACCGTCGGCGGTGTTCCCGCCGGACTCCTGCCCCTCCGTACCGGCGGTCGGGTCCGTACCGGCGGTCGGGGACGGGTGCGCGACCTGGGCGGCCACCGGTTCAGGCGCCTGCCCGGGTGCTGCCTGCTGTTCGGGGGCGGCCTCGCCCAGCGGCGTCACCTCCGCGTCGGTACGGCTCTCCGGCTCGGCGGGCGGCGCGGGCGGCTCGGTCGCGACGATCTGCGCGGGGGGTCCTTCGGGTCCGTCGGACCCGGCCGCCGGCTCGGCGCTGCCCGGCCCCGCCTGCGCGGGAAGGGTCGGCGAGAGGCCGGGCACGGCGCCGGGCGCGGAGCCATTCCCGCCGGGGTGACCCGGTGCGCTGCCTTCCGGCACGCCGGGGGCCGGGGACGCGCCCCGCTCGCTCGACGGGGCGCTCGGAAACGCGTAGTGCGACGCCGGGCGCACGGGCTCCTGCTCGCCCTCCCGCGGCAAGCCGGGAACAGCGGTTCCGGCGGCGCCGGTCGGACCGGCGGGCTCCTGGGACGGCATGGGCCCCGGGCCCGGCTCGCCCCAGTGCGGGGCAGGCGCGGGCGACGAGGGAACCCACGAGCGCTGCCCGGCACCCAGGTCCGCGGCAGCGGCCTCGGCCGGCGGGGGCGAGGCGGGTGGAGCGGCTGAGGCCGACGGAGGCGGGAGGGGGGAGGGGTCGGCGGGACCGCTCGCCGCGGCGGTGTCCTGTGCTCTCTCCTCGCGGACGACGCCCGTTCCGAGCGGGCGGCGGCCGGTACGGGCCTCGTGCGAACCGGCGAGCGCGGCGGCCGCTGAGCCGCCCGGGACGTGCCCTTGGCCGTGGCTCTCGGCCTGGCTCTCGCCGCCGTACGCGGGCTCGCCGCCGAACACGGACTCGTGCCCGGCGCCGTGCTGGCCCGCTCCCTGCTGGCCGGCGCCCTGTTGCCCGGGCACCTCGCCCTGGTAGCCGGACTCGGGCCCGGCGAACGGCAGCACCCAGTGCCCCGCGGCGGCGGGGTCGGTGCCGACCGCGGGCGGCAGCGGCACACCGGCGGCGCCACCCGCCGCCGCGTCGGCCGAGGCCTGGGACGGGTCGATGGCGGGCGGGGTGTAGCCGCCCTGGCCCGTGCCGGGAGCGGCCAGCGGCACGTCGTCCTGGAAACCGCCGGGCGGCAGCTGTACGAACGCGGTCGCGTCGGCGTCGTACTCGCCGCCGCCCCAACTGCGCGGCACGTGCTGCCCGTACGCCGGATCGGCTGGCTGCGCTCCGTACGGGTCGTACGGGGCGTTTCCGCCCTGTGTCACATACGGTTCCTCGCCCCAGGCGCCGGTGCCGTTGCCGCCCTCGTCTGCGTCCGTGTGCGCGTTCACGTGTCGTCCGTGCGGGTCCGCACCCGCGTGCGGTCCCGCGCCCCCGTTCCCGTTGTCCTGTGGTGTACCGCTCATGCGAGAGCCCTCCCGAGTCCACGGCGGGCCAGTGTCGCCACCGTACGCCGCAAGTGCAGCGCGGCGGGCGGAAGCTGGGGCACCGCGCCCGCGGCCCCTTCCTCCCCCTCCTCCGGTGGCGGGTCGGGGATACAGGCCATCGCCACGTACTCCCCGAAGGCGTTCAACGCCTCGGGAGCCAGAGCACGGCGGCCGTCCCAGTCGATGAGCGAGGCGATCCAGCTCTCCGCCTCCAGCGGGCGCAGCGGCATCGGCGCCACGGCGCCCACGGCGCATCGCACGTTGCGGCGCATCGGGTCGAGCACGACGGCGACGGAGGCCAGCGCGCGGCTCGGCCCGGTGCGGCTGGTGGCCTTCAGGAACGTCTGCGGGGCGTGCAGCAGCGGCACCTTCACGTAGCCGACGACCTCGCTGGGCTGGAGCATCTCCATCCCCGCCAGCAGGTGACTGACCGGCAGTTCGCGGCGGGCGCCCTCGGGGCCCGCGATGGACAGCGTCGCCTCCAGGGCCGCCAGCACGGGCAGCGCGTCGCCGGTGGGGGACGCGCTGACGATGTTGCCGCCCAGCGTTCCCGCGTTCCGGATCTGCGGCGGCCCCGCGGCGCGTGCGGCCGCGGCCAGCGCCGGGATCAGCGCGGCGAAGTCGGGGCGGCCCATCCGGGCGTGGGTGAGGCCGGCGCCGAGCACCGCGTGCCCGTCCTGGTACGACCAGCCGCGGATCTCGCTGATCCGGCCGAGTCCGACGAGCGCGGCCGGGCGCAGCTGCCCCGAGTTGACCTCGCACATCAGATCCGTGCCACCCGCGACGGGGACGGCGGCGGGGACCGTCGACAGCGCCGAGACGGCCTCGTCCAGGGTGGTCGGCAGCATGACAGGGGGCACAGCCTGCGCGGCCCGGCCGCCGCCTGGTGCATGCCGTACGTGCGTGCTCAACCTGCTGCCCCTTCCCCGACCTACCGGGCTTCCCGGCTGCACTGCCGTACGGTACGTGCTCACAGCCCGGACGAGGCAACTCTGGCATATCTCGGCCCGTGGCCGACACGAGGGCCAGCAATGGGCCCTTTCGCGCGGTAGGAGCCCACTTCTCCTTCTTCTCCCTTTCCACCCCGCTCCGTCCGCAACCACGGATCCCGGTCACGGACGGAAGCGGCCTCGGCGGTACGGGCACAACCAGCGGAATGAAGCCCCGTAAACCCGTAAACCCGTAAAAAGGGACGGGTTTTCGGGCCAACCGGAGGTCAGTCGAGCCGGAGGTCAGGCCAGCCGGGGGTCAGTCGAGGGGGCGGCCGGGGATGCCGGGCCGCTGCTGCCAGGGGCGGGGTCCGTCCAGGGGGCGGTACTCGACGCCGGCGGCGTCCAGACGCGGGAGGTGCGCCCCCACGAGCCTCTCGACGAAGTCGTCGTAGGAGCCGCCGGATCCGCTCCACGCGACCTCCGCGAGCGCGGCGAGCCGTGGGAAGACCTGATAGTCGACGCGCTGCGTACTCTCCGCGCACTCGGTCCACATGTTGGCCTGTATGCCCAGCACCCGCTCGCCGCGCCCCGCAGCGGCGAGCCGGTCAGGCACGGGGGAGAACGCGTACACGTCGCGCAGGGTGGCGACGCGTCCCAGCGGCACGGGCTCGTCGGGCCCGGGCGCCTGCCGCCTGTCGAGGTACAGCTCGTGCTCGGGGCACATCACCACATCGTGTCCGGCCTCGGCGGCCGCGGCGCCGCCGTCGGTGCCCCGCCAGGAGGAGACGACGGCGCCGGGGGTGAGGCCGGGCCCCTGGAGGGTTCCGCCGTCGAGGATCTCGTCCCAGCCGACGAGCCGCCGCCCGCGTGCGGCGAGCCACCGGTCGAAGTGGCGCACCATCCAGGCCTGGAGCGCGTCCTCGTCGCGCAGGCCCTCCTGGGCGATGCGGGCCTGCGCGACGGCCGAGGCCCGCCACTCCTCCTTGGGGGTCTCGTCGCCGCCGATGTGGATGTAGGGGGAGGGGAAGACGTCGAGGACTTCGTCGAGTACGTGTTCGTAGAAGCGCAGCACGTCGTCCGTGGGGGCGAGGAGGTGGGGGCTGACGCCCCAGTCGGTCCACACGCCGAGCGCGGCGGTGTCGACGACGTCCGTGCTGCCCAGGTCGGGGTAGGCGGCGATGGCCGCCTGGGAGTGGCCCGGGAGTTCGATCTCGGGGACGACCGTGATGTGGCGTTCCGCCGCGTAGGCGACGATCTCGCGCAGGTCGTCCTGGGTGTAGTAGCCGCCGTGGCGGCGTTCGTCCCACAGCGGGGAGGCGCGGTGTCCGACGCGGGTGCGGGGCCGCCAGGCGCCCGCCCCGGTGAGCTGGGGATAGCGGCGGATGTCCATGCGCCAGCCCTGGTCGTCGGTGAGGTGGAAGTGGAAGACGTTGAGCTTGTGCGCGGCGAGCAGGTCGAGGAGGCGCAGCACGCCGTCCTTGGGCATGAAGTGCCGGGCCACATCGAGCATCATGCCGCGCCAGCCGAAGCGTGGCGCGTCCTCGATGCGGCAGCGCGGCACCTGCCACTCCTGCCCGGGACGGCCCGCACGGCGGAAGGCCGCGGGCGGCAGGAGTTGGCGGAGTGTCTGGGCGCCCCAGAAGATCCCGGCGGCGTCACCGCCCTCGATCAGGACGCGGGTGGGGGTGACGTCGAGGCGGTAGCCCTCGGCGTCCAGCCCGTCGCCGACGCGCAGTTCGACGGTGGTTCCGGCCCTCGCCGCCGCGGCCCCGTCCCCTTCGCGGAACGGCAGCACGGTGTGGCCGCGCAGCCATCGCGCGACGCCGTGTGCGGCGGGCTCGGCGACGAGTGCCGTGTCGGTGCTCCAGACGAAGGGCGGCCCGTCGGCTTCCTGTACCTGACGGGCGCGCGGCACGAGTGAAACCAAGCCAGTGCCCGGCATTTTCGGTCCTCCTATTTCACGGCGCCACCGAGGCCCGAGACCAGGCGCCGGTGTACGCAGACGAAAAAGACGAGTACGGGCAGCGTCATGACCGTGGAAGCGGCCATCACCCCGCCCCAGTCGGGTGTCTCGGTGTCGAAGAAGACCAGCAGCGCCATGGGCAGGGTGGAGTTCTCCGTGGCGCTGATGATGAACGACTTGGCGAAGAGGAAGTCGTTCCAGGTGGAGATGAAGGAGAAGACGCTCGTGGCGACGAGGCCGGGAAAGACGAGGGGGAAGAGGATCTGCCACAGGAAACGCGTCCGGCTCGCGCCGTCGATGAACGCCTGTTCCTCCAGCGCCTCGGGGACGGCCTTGACGAAGCCGCGCAGCATCCAGATGGCGAAGGGGAGGGAGAAGGCCAGGTGCGGCAGGATGAGGGAGAACAGCGAGTTGAGCGCTCCCACGTCCCGCATGAGGAAGAACAGGGGAATGGTCAGCGCCTCGACCGGCACCATCTGCGCGGCCAGGAAGAGCACGAGCAGGGTCGTGCGCAGCCGGAACCGGAAGCGGGTGACGGCGGTGGCGGCGAGGAAGGCGATGAGCGCCGAGGCGAGGACGACGGCGCCCGCCACCAGCAGGCTGTTGAGGAAGTAGCGCCCGAACTCCTGCTGCTCGAACACGCGCCGGAAGGAGTCGAGCGTGGGCGTGAGCGTCCAGGGAACGGGCCGGTCCGAGCGGATCTCGCCGGCTGGTTTGAACGCGGAGAGGACCATCCAGTAGAGCGGGAAGGCGACGAGGAGTGCGATGAGCACGGCGGCGCATTCGGCCGCCAGTCGCCAGGGTTTCCGTATCCGGAGGCGGATGCGGCGGGCGGGCGCGTTGGCGTGAGCAGCGGCCTTGGCGTGGGAAGGGGCGTTGGCGGGGGCGGGGGTGTTCGCGGGGGCGGGGGTGTTCGCGGGGTCGGAGGCGTTGGCGGGGGCGGGGGCGCTCATATCTCCTCCCCGTTTCTGCGCAGCAGTTTCAGGTAGAGCAGCGTGACCGACAGCAGGATGAGCAGCATGACGACGCCGATCGCGGAGCCGAGGCTGTACTGGGAGGACGCGAAGGCCTTCTGGTAGGCGTAGACGTTCAAAACGAGGTTCTGTTTCGCGATGCCGCCACCGCCGGTCATCACGTAGATCTGGGTGAACACCTTGAAGTCCCAGATGATCGACTGGATGGTCACCACGATCAGGATCGGCCGCAGCAGGGGCGCCAGCACGCTGCGCCAGGTGCGCCACACGCTCGCCCCGTCGAGGGTGGCGGCCTCGACCACCTCGGTGGGTACGGCGCGGATTCCGGCGTACGTCGTCACCATCACCAGGGGGAACGAGCACCACACGACCTCGAAGAAGACGAGGGCGAACGCGCTGAGACGTCCGTACGTCCAGGCGAAGTCGCCCAGTCCCAGCACACGGTTGACGGGGCCGAAGTCCGGGTCGAAGAGGAACACCCACACGGTGGATCCGGTGATGGCGGGGGTGGCCCAGGCGCCGAGTGCGGCGAGCATCAGCAGCAGCCGTGGCAGCGCCCGTACGCGCGTCAGCAGGACCGCGAGCGCGCACCCGACGGTCATGGTGCCCAGCACGCAGGCGGCGGCGAAGACGACGGTCGCCAGCAGGACGTTCCAGAACTGCGGGTCGCTCAGCAGTTCGGCGTAGTTGCCGAACCCCTGGAAGCTCGTGGGCTCCCCGCCGCTGACCTGCGCCTGGGTGTAGTCGAGGAACGAGATGAGCCCGAGCTGGTAGACGGGGTAGACCAGCAGCCCCGCCAGGACGACCAGGGCCGGCGCGAGGTAGAGCCAGGGCGTCCAGCCGCCGCGCCGGGCGCCGGCGGGACGCCCCGAGCGGGCGGGCCGGGTGGGACGGGCCCTCGGGGGACCGCCCGCGTCCGCGCGGCCCGGCGTGCGGCGGGGGCGGGACTTCGCCCCGTCGGTGGCGACGCTCACTCGGCGAACGCCTCGTCCATCTTCTCCGCGGCGCCGGCGGCGGCGCCGTCCACGTCGTCCTTGCCGCTGACGATCCGCTGGAACATCTCGGGCAGGATCAGTGAGGAGTCGATCGTGCCCCAGGCGGGGCTCGCCGGCACGAACTCGGTCCCGGCGTCGAGCGTGCGCACGAACGGTTTGACGAACGGCTCGCGCTCGGCGACCTTTCGGCGGGTGTCGCTGAAGGTCGGCAGGAAGCCCATCGCCTCGAAGAGCTGCTCCTGGGTACGCTTGCCCGCCAGTTGCTGGGCCAGCTGTACCGCGAGGGTGCGGTGGTCCGTGCTCTTGAGGACGCCGATGTTGTTGCCGCCCGCGAACGCGGGGGCGATGTCGCCCTTCTCGACGCCGGGCAGCGGGACGACCCCGTACTTCCCTTGGACCTTGCCGTTCTCCATGGCCTGGCGGTTGAAGTCACCGCCGATGGCCATGCCCGCCTTGCCGCCCGCGAAGGCCTCGACTGTCTCGTTGCCGCCCATCTTGGCGCACTTGCCCGCGGGGCAGTTGTCGTCGCCGAAGAGGGAGGTGTAGGCCTTGATGCCCTTCTTGGCGGGCGCGGCGTCGAGCGCGGAGGTGAACGAGCCACCCTTCTCCCGCGCCAGCTCGCCGCCGTGCGCCCAGATGAACGGCATCGCGCCGTAGGTGTAGGCGCCGCCGACCGCGATGCCGTACATGTCCTTGTGCGCGGCGCGGATCTTCTTCGCCGTGGTGGCGAGTGCGTCCAGCGTCCTGGGTGGCTCCAGGTTGAGTGCGTCGAAGACGTCGGTGCGGTAGTAGAGGGCCCTGACGCCGACGAAGAGCGGCAGCCCGTACTGCTTGCCCTCGACGGTGACGGACTTCTTGGCGGTGGGGTCCAGATCGCGGGCGGCGTCCCAGGAGCCGAACTCGTCGCTGAGGTCGGCCAGTCCCCCGTCGGCCACGTATCCTGCGGTGTCGGTGTTGCCGTACTCGATGACGTCGGGGGCGGAGTCGGGGTCGTTGAACGCCCCCTTGATCTTCTCGGCCCGGCTGTCGATGGGGATGTACTGGACGTCGACCTCGACGCCGTCGTGCTGCTTCTCGAACCGGCCGGCGACCTTGTCGACGACCTTCTCCTTGGGTTCGTTGCCGACCTCGCGGAAGAGCCACACCCGCACGGTGCCGCTCTTGTCGTCCTGTCCACCGCTGCCCGAGGAGGTGGAGGGCGCGCACCCCGCGAGTCCCGCGGCCAGTCCCATGGCCAGGAGCGAGACTCCGGCGGCCCTGACGCTCTTGACACGCTTGATGCCTTTGATGCCTCTGATGCCCTTGACGCACTTGTCGGCTTCGGCTTTCACGGCGAGACCCCCAGCACTGGTATTGCACCCTACGCAACGACTGTTTCGCACTGCACAACCTGCACGTGAGCCGTGAGGCTACGAGCCCGGTGCGGGCAGGGCAATAGGTCTGAACCAATTAGTCCTGGCGGCGCCCTGTACCCCTTGCGGTCGAACAGTCGCTCACAGGTACGGTGTTCGGCCGGGACCGGTCGAGTCGGCTGGTCGGGCCAGGGGAGGGGCCGAGGTATGAGTGAGAGCGGTGGTCCGCCCATGCCGGGGGACAAGCTGCGGGCGTGGCTCGCCTACCGGGGCGATCTCCAGGTACCCGAGGCGACGGTCACCCAACTGACCAAGGGCATCAGGGGCGCGCTGGACGAGCTGCGCGAGGTGGGTACCGATGTGGACGCCGCGCAGGGCAGCGGGTTCGAGGAGATGAAGCTCACCAAGATGGAGGTCGGGGACGACGCGCTCTCCGAATCGTTCGAGGGCTTCTGCGAACAGTGGGAGTGGGGCGTGCGCGGCCTCATGTCCGACGCCGACGCCATCGCGGAGGGGCTGGGCCTGGCCGCCGGGATGACCTGGGAGGAGGACCGCTACCGCTCGGTGAAGATCAAGGGCGCCGTGAACGCGGTGAACCCGATGGGCAACCCGTACGCGTCGGAGGACGGCCTCGATTCGGCCGGCTTCCTGGACATGACCACGGGCCGGGTGGACGGCAAGCCCGGCGCGGACGGCGGGGCCGGTGCGGACGGCGGGGCCGGCGCGGACGGCGGGGCCGGCGCGGACGGCGGGGCCGGCGCGGACGGCGGGGCCGGCTGATGGGGCTCGGGGACCTGGTCAACGCGGCCACCGACGCGGGGAAGGACGCCTACAACGACTTCGTACCCGACCCGGTCAAGAACAAGGTCGAGAGCGTCGTCGAGGCGGGCGGCGAGGCGGTCGGCACGGGGTCCGACCTGCTGGCCGACCAGCTGGACAAGTGGGGCTGGAAGCCGGGCGCCCGTTTCGTCCGCGACGCGGGCGACGCCGTCACCAACCAGACCGGCGGAGACGTCCACGAACGGGAGCTGGGCGAGACCGAGGAGGCGAACAAGCTCGTCCACGGCTCGCCCTCCACGCTGGAGTCCACGGCCGACCATCTGCGCGACTTCCACACGGCGTTCGACCGGGTCGGCCGAGGTCTGCGCGGCCTGGACTCCGACCACCTGCGGGGAAAGGCCGCCGACGCCTTCCGCAGCACGGTCGAGGTGCAGCCCGCCAGGTGGTTCACGGCAGCCGACGCCTGCGAGAAGGCCGAGAACGCCCTCAACGACTTCGCCGGGACCGTGCGCTGGGCACAGGGCGAGGCCAGGCGCGCCATCAAGCTGTACAACGAGGGCAAGGCCGCCTCCTCGGCGCACACCGCGAAGGTCTCGTTCTACGAAGACGCCCTCAAGGCGTACAAGGACACGCCGAAGAAGGACCGCGTCCCCGGATCCCTGCCGGACAAACCTCCCGCCAAGGACCCCGGCGAGGCGAAGATGGACGAGGCGCGCGAGAAGCTGAGGGAAGCGCGCCGGCAGCGGGACGAGGCGGCGCGTGCCGCCAACACGCTGATGCGCGCCGCCCGTGACGCGGCCCCGCCCAAGCCCTCCTACCTCAACCAGGCCCGCAGCGGCTTCAAGGGCGGGCTGCTGGCGATGGAGCACCGGGCGGGCGGCTTCCTCGGCGCGGGCACCGACATGCTCAACGTCAGCAAGGGCATGAGCCCGATCAACGGCCACAACCTGCTCAACCCGGACGACTACGCCACCAACCTCAACAGCACGGCCGCCGGGATGAAGAACCTCGCGGCGCACCCGGACAGCGCCCTGAAGCAGGCCTACCGCAGCTTCCTGGACGACCCGGAGGAGTTCTTCGGAGGCGTGGCGCTCGACGCCCTCACCGGGGGTGGCGGCAGGGCCGCGGGCACGGCCGCCAAGGCGTCCCGCCTCAGCCGCGCGGCCGAACCCGCGCACCCGCCGCGGCCCGCGCACCCGCCCCACCCGGCGGCGCACCCACCCCAGCCCACCCACCCGCCCAAGACGAGCCACGAGCCCGACCACCCGGGCCGGGAGTCGCTGGAGAGCGAGCCGGACAACGCCAGCCGTCCGGACGGTGACCGGCCCAGCGGCGAGGACCCGGTCGACTTCGCCACAGGCCGGATGCTGTTGCCGCAGACCGACGTGGTTCTGCCCGGCGTGCTGCCGCTGGCCTTCCGCCGCCACTTCGAGTCGTCCTACCGCGCGGGCCGCTGGTTCGGCCCCACCTGGTCCAGCACCGTCGACCAGCGGCTGGAGGCCGACGAGCGGGGCGTGGTCCTGCACGGCGAGAACAGCCTCCTGGTGGCCTATGCGCACCCGGAGCCCGGCGGCGCTCCGATGCTCCCGGAGAAGGGACCGCAGTGGCCCCTGGAGCTGCGCGCTGACGGCGACTTCGCCCTGCACGACCCCGACACGGGGCTGACCCGCTTCTTCGCACCTGCGGCCGACCTCGCCGACCGGGCGGGTGTCGCCCTGCTGGCGGAGATGTCGGACCGCAACGGCAACCGCGTCACGTTCGAGTACGACGAGGAGGGCACCCCTCTCGCCCTCGTCCACTCCGGCGGCTACCACCTGCGTGTCGAGACGGACCCGGCGCGGCGCCGGGTGACCGCGCTGCACCTGCGCGGCGCGGCGCCGGGCGGCGGCGACCAGGAGCTCGTCCGCTTCGGCTACGACCCGCGGGGCAACCTCGCCGAGGTCACCGGTTCAACCGGTGACGCGTTGCGCTTCGGGTACGACGAGGCCGCACGGATCGTCTCCTGGACGGACACCAACGACTCGCACTACGCGTACGCCTACGACGCACAGGACCGCTGCGTGTGGCAGTCCGGCGTCGAAGGCCACATGCACGCCGCATTCGACCACAGCCCGCCCGGCCCGGCGACCGGCCACCGCGTGACGAAGGTGACCAACTCCCTCGGTCACCGCACCTACTACCTGGTGAACCCCCGCAACCAGGTCGTCGCCGTCACCGACCCCACCGGCGCCACCACCCGCGTCGCACGGGACGCGCACCACCGCGTGCTGTCACGGACCGACCCGCTCGCCCGTACGACCCGGCTGGAGCGGGACGACGCGGGCCACGTCGTCCGCGCCGTCCGCCCCGACGGCAGCGCGCTCACGCTCTCCCACAACGCCCTCGGGCTCCCCGTCGAGGTGACCGAGCCGGACGGTGCGGTGTGGCGGCACGCGTACGACACGCGCGGAAACCGCACCGCCACCACCGACCCGACAGGCGCGACGACCCGCTACACCTACGACGCCCTCGGCCGCCCGACCTCCGTGACCGACGCGTCGGGGCAGACCACCCGGATCCGCTGCGACGCGGCAGGCCTGCCGGTCGAGATCACCGACCCGCTCGGCGCCCTGACGACCTACCGCCGCGACGCCTTCGGCCGCCCGACAGCCGTCGTAGGCCCCCTCGGCGACACGACACACCTGGCATGGACCGTCGAGGGCCGCCTGTCCCGCCGCACCGCACCCGACGGCGCCACGGAACGCTGGGAGTGGGACGGCGAGGGCAACTGCACCCGGCACCTCGACGCCGCGGGCGGCGAGACGGTCTACGAGTACACCCACTTCGACCTGCTCGCGGCCCGCACAGGCCCCGACGGCATCCGCTACACCTTCACCCACGACACCCGCCTGCGGCTGCGCCAGGTGACCAACCCCCAGGGCCTGACCTGGACCTACGACTACGACGGCGCCGACCGCCTCGTCGCCGAGACCGACTTCGACGACCGCACCCGGCGCTACACGCTCGACCCGGCGGGCCAACTGACAAGCCGCAGCACCCCGCTGGGCGATCTGATCACCTACGAACGCGACACCCTCGGCCGCCTGACCGCCAAGGACGCGGCGGGCACCGTCACGACCTACGCCTACGACTCGGCGGGCCGCCTCACCCACGCCCGCAACCCGGACACCGAACTGCTGCGCCAGTACGACCGGGCAGGGCGGATGAAGACGGAAGTCGTGGGCGGGCAGGCCCTCACATACGCGTACGACCCCGCGGGCCGTCCACTGCGGCGCACGACCCCCACGGGCTCGGTCACCCGCTACACGTACGACGCGGCAGGCCACCGCACGGCACTCACGGTGGACGGCCACACGCTGGCCTCGACGTACGACGCGGCGGGCCGCGAGCGGCGCCGGGACATCAACGGGCGCGCCTCCCTGGCCTGGTCCTGGGACCCGGCCGGCCGGCTGACGGAACAGTCCCTGACCGGCCCCGCGGCGGACACCCTCTGGAACCGCTCCTACACCTACCGCCCCGACGGCCACCTGACAGCCGTCGACGACTCCCGCGACGGCACCAGCCACTTCACCCTCGACACGAGCGGACGGGTCACCCGCGTGACCGCCCGCGACTGGCAGGAAACCTACGCCTACGACGAGGCGGGCAACCAGACCGCGGCCACCTGGCCCCCAGCCCACGCCACTCCCGGGGCCCAAGGCGCCCGCACCTACACCGGCACCCGCATCCGCACGGCGGGCCGCCTGCGCTACGAGCACGACGCGGCGGGCCGCGTCGTGCTCCGCCACAAGAAGAACCTCTCCCGGCGGCCCGACACCTGGCACTACACCTGGGACGCCGAGGACCGCCTGACCCGGGTCACCACCCCGGACGGCACCCGGTGGCACTACGCCTACGACCCACTGGGCCGCCGCGTGACCAAGCACTCCCCCACGGAACGGGTGGACTTCACCTGGGACGGCCCCACCCTCGTCGAACAGACCACCACGGGCCCCACCCCCCACCCGGTCACCCTCACCTGGAACCACCAGGGACTCCACCCGGTCTCCCAGACCGAACGGATCACGGACCCGCTGTCCCAACGGGAGATCGACACCCGCTTCTTCGCCATCGTCACCGACCTCATCGGCACCCCCACAGCCCTGGTCACCGACTCCGGCGAAACGGCCTGGCACACCCACCAGACCCTCTGGGGCACCACCACCTGGAACACCGACGCCACCGCCTACACCCCCCTCCGCTTCCCCGGCCAGTACTTCGACCCCGAAACCGCCCTCCACTACAACTATTTCCGCCACTACGACCCCACCACCGCCCGCTACATAACCCCAGACCCACTGGGGCTGGCCCCCGCGCCGAATCCGGTGGCGTATGTCGGCAACCCGAATTCTCGAATAGACCCACTTGGACTAGCACCGGAAGCGTGTCCGAACGGCGGGTCCTGGGATCCTGCCGAAGAGCCGTTTCTCTACAGAGGCGTAAGTCACGCGTCCGAACATGATCCTGACTGGCGCAAGATGTACGACAACGCACTTCAAGGCAGAGCTGAGCCTCGTGGCGGCCACGAAGACGTCCAGCGGCATGTCGGGGGAGACGGTGAGACCGACAGCGTCTTCACCTCGTGGACAACTGACTACGAGGACATGGCGCTCGAGTGCAGCCGGATGGGCAATGGCCCCGGTGTCGTACTCCGGATTCCGAACACAGACGACGTCGGATATTTCCGCGTTCCTGGCGTCTCCTATCCCTACCCGGAGGGCGAGGTCACTCTCCGCGGAACCGTAGCAGGTGCAGAGATAAGCATAAACGGCGGACCATGGCACCGGCCCGGCTGATACTCCCTAGCCGTGGGACAGTTCACTCATGCGCGCGACTGCGGAGTCAAACCCCGCGAATACCTCGAACATGATGCCGCCTCCGAATTTTGACACCACCCAACGCCCCGCGCCTGCCGCAGGATTCAACCCATACAGAGCCGTGCAGAAATCCCCATCCGCGGCAACCGCCAAGGGAACAGCGGCACGCAGTTCACGTGTCACACCGGGATGTGAGGTGAATCGCCGGTCCAACTCCATCCGGGCGCCTTCGTCCGGAACGATCCCCCAAGTCTCACCACCCGGCATCGAGCACTCGGAAAGAGGGGCAAAGGTTTCCTGTGGATCAAACCGTGAATCCGCGCGTACTGACTTCTCACCGAATCTGTCCACGAAGCCGCACAGGAAAGAGATCAGTTCAGCTTCGGGGGGCGATGGAAGCGAGTCCATCCAGCCGTCTTCCGGCAGGATGAACGACGAACCCTCCCGGCTCGGAGTGGTCCGACTGTTCTGGCGGTACTTCCAGCCCGCGATCGCCCACTCATAGGAGGCACCCCGTTCATTCGACTCGGCACCTCGGCGTACGTAGTCGCGAAGGCACTGGACACCTTGTGCTCGACCAAATGAAGTCAGCGCGAGCACGTACCCCAAAGCAGCCCGTCCGTCCCGGCCATTCAGAAGAAGACGCCCCAGCAGCCCTTCGAACCAGTCGCGCGAGCTCATCGCAATCATCCAGGATGCCGTTATCTTCGCTCGCCAGTCCCCGGACAAGAGGCGTGCCAGCCCTTCATCTTCGACATCCTGGGCTGTCTTTCCCAGCCTCTCCCCGAACTCCGACTGTGCCACGTCCGACATCTGGCGGAGATTCCACCCTTGAAATTTCATGTAGGGGCGCCCGGGAATGACGTACCGTCGGGTCAGGGCGAGCAATTGAAGGTCATCATTCGGCATCACCATGGGAGGATTATGCCACGGCCGTGCCACATGGAGCTACACAACCATCTCCACACGAACGGCGCGACCCAATTTCAGGATTCCAGCGTGCGTGGGAGAAGGGCGATGCGGCCAATGCCGACGAAGTAACGCGAAGAGTTGACACTAAGGCCTCCATCCTCAGCGAGGATGGAGGGTACCTGAGTACACAGAATACCGTTGCCTGTGGAGATGATGATCACCGCGCCGGGTTTCAGTGCTCTGTGTGCTTCTGAGGCCGCTGCGGACGTGTCAAGGAAGGACGGAAATTCTTGTGCCGTTGGCCGTGCCTGAATCATTGCGGAGGTTCGCGGGCAACTCGAATCAACAAGAAGATCGGAACTTGATTCCTGGAAGCAAGTTCCGACCTTCGATGGGGCAGATTGCGGCCCTCTATCCCTGACATGGCAGGACGGAGGTTACGACCGCACCTGGGGATCTGAAATTGCTACTCAGAGCTCGTGATCGGACAAGAACGCACGCACCAACTCGTTGAAGCGAGCGGGCTCCTCGGTGAAGGCGGCGTGATGGGCACCGGAAATACGGACCACGCCCGAGCGCCAGAGTGAGGTGAACGGCAGAGAGTCCATGTACTGCTGGTTGACGAACGGATCGTCGGCACCGTCAATCATCGCAAGCGGAACCGGAGGCGTAAGCGCAAGTTGCCTCTTGTCTACGCCATCGCCAGCCAATACAGATTCGAACATTCGCTTGCGTGCACGCCCGTCCGCCCTGCTCACGTCTGCGCGAACTGTGGCTGACGCAGGGACGAACGTGGACTGTTCGGCCATTTCCGTTGCCTGCTCGGGGCTCAACGCCTCCTGGCCGATATATTCGAACGTGGGGTTATCGAGGAATCCCTGGAAGAGGGTCTGATCGTTTACCGGAGGCGTTCCCGTCGTGACGAGCGCCACCGCCCCCGGAAACTTGTGCACGAGTTCATATCCAACGTATCCGCCCAGGGACCAGCCAACGACAATGACGCGTTCGATACCTAGAGAATTCAGCACCTCGATGAGGGTGTCCGCATATCCATGGTGGGTATAGGCGAGGGAGGGTTCGGACGCGTTGTCTGAGTCGCCATGGCCAAGAAGGTCCGCCGCCAGCATACGTCGCTGCATAGCGTCGTCTGTGAGCTGCGCTCGAAACACCTTCCGCGAGACGGAGTTTCCGTGGACGAACAAGAGCGGAACTGCTGAGGCTCGACCGTTCGGATCGGTGTCGAAGAGCGCTACCCGCCCGTAGCGCGTCTCGACGATTCTGGAGTGGAGTTCGGCGCCGTCCAGCTTTTTAGCAGTCATGTAAAATAGCCTAGAATCTCACATGATGTGAGGTTCAAGCATGAAATATGTGATGTAGGCCACACGGAGGTCGGGATGCGTATCGGAAGGCTCTCGGAGCTCACGGGCGCCAGCGTGCGCTCCTTGCGCTACTACGGCGAGACAGGGCTGCTTGAGGTGCGTCGAGGTCCTGGCGGGCATCGCCTCTATGATTCGGCGGATGTCGCTCAAGTGCACTTGATTCAAGCGCTCTTGTCTGTGGGCCTTTCGACTCGGGAAATAGGCGAGATCAAGCAGCATTGCAAGAAAATGCCTCATCAAAAAGAATCCCAGGCAACAGCAATGCTCCGCAAGCAGCGCGACATCGTGGACAGCTGCATTCATAAGCTAGTCGGAGCAAGGTCGCGGCTGGATAGCTTCATAACGGAGGCGGAAGCGCGGGATCGCGTGTCCTGAGTCGTTGATTCGTGTGCAGAGAGCTCTTTCCAGCCTGACGGGAGGTTGGAAAGAGCTCAGTGAGTACCCTGCGGACCGCCGCGCTGCATCCGGCACGATCTTGACTGACCGTGCGTTGACCTGAGCGTCACAGAGGGTCAGAATGCTTGGCAGTCCCGACCTCCTCGCCGCCCCCTACGGAGGACACCGCCCCATGGCCCTGCGGTCTCCGCGTCTGCCGACCCCGCCGTCCAATCCGTACGGGGCGCATCCGGGGGCCGGGTGGGCGCCGCCGCCCGGGCCGGCGGACGCCCAGCGTGCGGCAGCCGCCAGGAAGCGGATCGTCATCGGGGCGGTCGTCGCCTTCCTGGCGCTCGTCTACGTCGTCCCCCTCTGCAGCCGGCTGTTCTGACAGCCCGATGGCGCGAGGCACGGCGTCGGGGCACGACATCGACGTACGACGGCGAAACGCACGCGGGAAGCGGCGAAGCGGACACGACTGCGAGGTTGCGAGGTCATCTGATGTGGAAGCGGGGGGCGGCCGGGGAGGTCGCAGGACCGGATGTGACCAAAGCCGGGGGCGGCGGAGGGGCCGCTGGGGCGGCGACCACCCACCCCGAGTCCCCGGACCACCCGGGGACTCGGGCGGCGGCGTGGCGGGAGATCCCCAGCGACGTCGAACGGCGGCTGTACGAGGCGAAGTCGCGGCATGACTGGGCCGCCTACCTGGACGTGCTGGCCGGCGAGCCGCTGTACCACGCGGCTCCGCGCGGCTGGCTGGAGGCGAATCCGGGGCGGGTCGCCATCACCCCGGTGTGGCGTCCCGAGATCCGGGCCTGGTGCACCCCCGTCTACACGGAGGCCATGCTTCCGGCCCCGATCGACAACCCCGTCTTCTTCTCGCAGAGCCTGGGGTGGTTCGCGCGGGGCTGGGAGGCGACCGACCCTCCGTGGCTGGCGGTCAACCCGGGCTCGCCCTGTGAGGCGTATTTTCCGTCGGGGCCGGGTTTCCGCGCACTGTGGCAGCGCCACGCGGACAACGTCACGCACGCGTGCACCCCTGCGCACGAGACGCTGCGCACCTTGTGGGTCGGCGGACCGCGCACCGGCGCGGTCGCGCGCGGACTGGCGTGCGGGGCGCTGATGTCGGTGAAGAATGGCAGGTACTGGAACGCTCTCGGTCACGGTCACGGCTACACCGACGAACGGCGCCTCCTGGACCGCTGGTGGGGCGTCACGACGCGGGAGACGTGGCAGCGCCACCAGGAGGACCTGCTCACGGCGGAGATGAGCAGCCCGGTGTGGGAGTTCGCGCTGGGGGTGCGGCACAGTCTGGCGCAGGACTTCGGCGGCCATGTGGAGACCGGTCACTGGCGGCAGGCCACCGAACGGGTGCTGCGCAGCAGGGTGTCCACCGCCCGCGTCGAGCTCACCCCGGAGGGCGTCACCCGTACGGAGGGCCCGTCGGAGGAGGAGATGGAGGCGCAGGTCGCGGGCGTCAAACGGCTCATCGGGCGCATCACCAGGTACGAGGCGCGCTTCCGCGCCGACGGGTTGCTGCCCGAGGGTCGGTTCGTCCGCTCGGTGGCCGCCTGGGACTACGGCCGCGCCTCCAACATGGCCCGCTTCGGGCTGGGCGCACGCTTTTGCACCCTGGCCGAGGCGGAGGAGGCCGTGCTGCGCGCGGGGCGCGTGAGCACCGCCGCGTACCGCTCGTGGGAGGACTTCTCCGCGGGGTACGCGCTCGGCCGCTGCCTCCACTTCGACGACGAGGAGTTCGGCCCCTTCTACGAGGAGACGCTGACCGGGCACCGCCTGCTCACCACGGAGCCGGAGAGCCCCTGGCTGACCATCCCGTTCCGCTCCGAGGGGGACTGATCCGAGGGGAGTGATCCGAAGGGAGTGATCCGAAGGGACTGATCCGAGCGGACTGATCCGAGCGGACTGACTCCAGGGGCTGACGGCTCGGGAAACCGGGCGACCGTTCAGCAGTACGGCGCCTGCCCCGTGAGGGAGGCCGCCACCTGCTGGAAGACCCCGAAGAGCCGGAAGAGTCCGGGCAGCTCGCCCCGCACCAGGACCGTACGGTCATCCGTCCGCGTCACCCCGGGTACGCCCTCCAACTGCTGTGCAACGGAGGCCGACTGCCAGCGCACCGCGAGAGCGTGCTCCGTCGTGTCGGGCACCCTGCGCGTACGGGAGGCGGCGTCGCGCAGCCCCTCAGCGGTCGCCTCCTCGATGGCGGCCCGCGCTTCCTGAGCGGGGCGCAGCCGGGCGGCGAAGCGGTCGCGGGCGTACTTCACCGGCGCCGTGCGCACGTGCGCGTCCCACTCCTTCACCTCCTCGCACGCCACGTCGCAGCCCGAGAGCGCCACCACGGGCACGCCGATCGCGGTGGCTGTCGCGTACGAGAAGCCGATCTCGCCCATCGCGTGTGCGTCGTCGAGCCACATGTCCTCGATCTCGTGCCCCATGTAGCTGTGGCTGAGCACTCCCAGCGAGCCCGCCCGCGCGTGGTAGCCGACGCACACGACGGCGTCGAACGAGGCGTCCAGGTCCTGGAGCATCCCCATCGGCTTCGGCTTGCCGCGTACCAGGGAGGCCGCCGGATGCAGGTCTTCCACGAGCAGGTTCCGCATCGTGCTGTGCGTGTCGTTGACGACGACCTCGCCCGCACCGCCGGCCAGGGCACCCCTGATGGCCGCGTTGACGTCCTCCGTCATCATCACGCGCCCACGCGCGTAGTCCCGGCCGCCCATCTGCACGTCGTCGGCGCCGACCAGGCCCGTGACGCCCTCCATGTCCGCACTGATGTACACCTTCATGATCCGAGTCTGTCAGCGCGGACCCCCGTGCGGAGCGACAATCGAGGACATGCCGACCCGACCCGTACTGCTCTACGACGGAGACTGCGGCTTCTGCACCACGGCGGTGCGCCTTGCAGAGCGGCTCGTCCGGCCGCGCTGCGCGACGGTGCCGTGGCAGTACGCGGACCTCACGGCCCTCGGCGTCACGCGCGAGCGCGCCGGCTACGAGGTGCTGTGGGTGACACCGACGGGCGCGGTCCACGGGGGCGCACAGGCTGTCGCCAAAGCCCTGCTGAGCGCGGGCGGCGCCTGGCCTGTGGTGGGCGCCTCGCTGACACTGCCGCCGCTTCGGTGGGCGGCGGCCGGCCTCTACCGCCTCGTCGCCGCGAACCGGCACCGCCTGCCCGGCGGCACCGCCGCCTGCGCGGCGCCCGGGCCGGACCTGGCCCCCACCCGCCACACCCCGCAGGACACCCCCTGAACCGTCGCTAGGCTCACCCCCATGACGACACCCGCGCCGCCACCGCCACCCCAGCCCCAGCCGCAACCGGCTACGGCGCCGCAGCCGGTGCCGGCCCCGGCTGCGGCGCCGGCGCTACGGGCCATCGAGTGGGACGGCACGACCTGGGACGACCCCTCCGAGGACCAACTCCACGACCTGCTCGCCGACATGAACCTGCGGTTCCGGTTCGTCGTCGTCGAGCGGCTCGGGAAGGAACCCGCGGGCCACCACTACATGCAGGTCCACCTCAACGACGACTTCAGCTACCAGGTCGAATACCGCGAGGGCGGCCCCGAACACCACTTCCAGGCCCACGTACCCGCCCAACCGGAGATGCTGCGCCCGCAGCCGGTGGCAGGCGTCCTCCAGGCGTGGGCGTTCGAGAAGCCCGGCTGGCGCGAGGCCCTCGACTGGACCCCGTGGGACGGCTCCCCGAACTGAGCGCTCAGCCGGCTCGGGGGCCGGGCTCCCGGTCGGCGGCGGAACCG
This sequence comes from Streptomyces tubbatahanensis, assembly GCF_022699385.1. Classification (NCBI taxonomy): domain Bacteria; kingdom Bacillati; phylum Actinomycetota; class Actinomycetes; order Kitasatosporales; family Streptomycetaceae; genus Streptomyces; species Streptomyces tubbatahanensis. The sequence goes on from NZ_CP093846.1 coordinate 2,954,502, forward strand.
GCCGCGGGCCGTCCCCTCACCGTCAGTTGACGGACTGGATCTCCTGGACGGTGACGTTCCGGGTGCCGCCGAACCGGCCGTCCGGCAGCTCGTCGTCACCGGCCCCGCCGGTGCCCTCCCACGAGGCGTCCCACGTGAGCGTCGCCTTCAACGGGTAACCGCCCCCGTCCTGCGTCGCCCGCAGATACGTCACCCCGCACGGCGGCGTCTTCTTCCCCGAACCCTTCTCGTACGGGCTCCCGATCCCACCGTCCTCACCCACCGGGCACTCCCCCGAGCCCGGATGCAGCCTCGCGTCCTCCGTCCCCGCGGAGAGCGCCAACGACTCCGGCTTCACCGTCGTCGTCGCCGAAATCTTCACGCCCCCACCCAGATCGACGGACGCCGTCACCGACAACGGCCTGTACGTGCCCTTGTCCAGCCACACCCACGTCGGCAGATTCACCGTCTGCCGATCCTTCGGATTGAGCTCCACCTCAGTGTCCGGAACCTGGATCCGCTCGTACGCCAGAGCGGACAGAATCTTCGGACTGATCGCGTTCTCCACGTCCGGCTGCTCACCGTTCTTCACCCAGAACGGCAACTCCGTACACGACTGCGCCTTCGCCGCATCCGGCTCATTCGGATTAGGCACCGCCGCCCAAAAACTCCCCTCCCCCTGCTTCTCCAGATTGAAGTCCTTGTACTTTCCCTCGGAGTACATGTGCCGGATGTCACGGTCGGTGTCCTGCTTCAGGCGACCGTTGTTCGGAGTCCGTCCCGTCAACGAGTAGGGAGAGTCCTCAACCTTCGCCTTCAACTCCTCGGGGGTGTAGGCGGGGGCGTACCAGCACGGTGGCGGTGACCAGTTGCTCCCCGCCGGCACGGACAGATTCCCGCCCCCGCCAGAACCTTCCGTGGAACCAGAGCCTGAGTATTGCACGACTCCCGCGTTGGCACCGTAGCTCTTGCCCTCTTTACTGGCCCCTTGGTCCACGTCGAAGCCGGCATGCGCATCGGGCACTTCCAGGCCGAGCGCCACCACGGCAGCAGCCGTCAGCACGCCGGCCCTGCCTGCTATTTTCCGCATTGCTTCACCGCCTTCTCAGTGACCTCGACACTCCTCGCTTTCCATGATTCGCCACCCGACGAGGATTTTTGCATTACCACACTGAAGCGGACGAAGTTCTTGTCATCCGTGGCACTGTTCCGGATGACCTTGCCAGTCTTGATCTCCTTACTGAAAATCTCCGACTGATCAGAGCAGAAGGCAACCTCGACGAGTTTGCCGTCGACGGGTTCACCGACCTGCTCCTTGTACAAGCGCTCCGAGCCCGTCACCGTGTAATTCTTCTCCGCATGCTGCTTCCTCATGTGAGTCGCATACTCGGCAGCAGTCTGAAGGGGCACGGTGTGTTCAGCGAGAACGGGATCATCGGGGTCGTCCTTCACCATTCCTCGCCTGACCACTCGCAGGTAGTCCGCCGCCCCATCCAACGCGGCGGCCTTCTCCTCATCGGAGGGCTGCTTCCAGTCGAAGACGAGTTTCACGTCGTCGGGTAGCTCGATGTCGGAGGTGCGAAAGTCCGCAGCGTCGCCCTCGGCGGGGGCATCGCTCTTGCTCGGGCTCGCGGACTTGTCCGCCGAGCCCCCCGCCCCGTCGATCTTGTCGTCCTTGGAGCCGCCACCCCCTCCCCCACACCCGGCGAGCAGGAACACGGCGGCAGCGGTGGCGGCGGCCAACGGGTGGACGGGGCGGGCGAGTCGCACGGCGGGCTCCTGAGCGTCAGGTGACTGTCGTGAACCTGACGGTAGCAAGCGTGAGCAGCTGATCGCTCGGTGTATTGGCACGCCTCAGCCCCAATTCCCGTACCAACTCCGCCGGTTTACCTCGCGCAACCGCGCGCTCAACTCCCGGGCACGCTGGGACACCACCAACTTCCGCACGGCCCGCAACGCCCGCCGCTCCCGCTCGGTGGCGACGCGCACAGCGGACACGTGGGTACGCCAGGTGCGCCGGCCGGGCCGCACCAGCGTGAGCCACGCCCCGTCGATGCGCACGACGAGCGCGGGCTGCTGCCGCGTCGTGTCGTACACCGGCACCCCGGGCCTCACCTCGCCCCCTCGCCATGCGTGGCGCGCTCCCGTGCGCAGTGGGCCCGCCACAACACCCGCACGTCCACGGCCCGACTCGCGTCCCCGGCCCGCTCCGCCACTTCGTGCTCCCGCGCGTGACGGTCACACGTCGTGCACCCCTCAGTGGCGCGCGGCGGTCGCAGTGCGGGGAACTCGGGAAGGTCGTCGGGAGGAAGGTGCTCAACTCGCTCGTACATCAGGGCCCCTGTGAATGGTGCTGATTCTCCGTTCTCAGCGACGAGCATCACTCAGTACGGATACGCTCACCAGGAGTAACAATGTGCGAGCGACCGAAGGAACACAGCCCATGCCCGCACCCCGGCAACTGGACCCCACCTACTCCGTGGCCGCCTATCTGGGCCACAAGATCCGCCGCGAGCGCGAGAAGCGGAAGTGGACCCAGCAGGTCCTCGCCGCGAAGGTGTTCGTCTCGCGTGTCCGCGTGGCCAAGGTCGAACTCGGCAGCGACCCGCCGAACCCGAGCCTGGCCTCCCGCTTCGACCAGGTCCTCGGCTTCGAGGACGACTTGTACAACCTGGCGCGGGTGCTCGAAAATGTCCAGGTGCGGGACTACGCCCAGGCGTATCTGGCCCGGCAGCTCGAAGCCATTGCCATCCACGGTTACTCGATCGTGGTGCCTGGGCTCCTCCAGACCGACGACTACGCGCGCGCACTGATGCTCGCCGGGCAGGCCGGGGACCCCGAGGAGATCGACCGCTACGTCGAACGCCGCGTGGCCCGCCAGGAGGTGTGGAAGCGGACGAAGCCACCGTGGATGTGGACCCTCCTGGACGCGGCCGTGCTCCGCCGCGAAACCGGAGGCCGGTCGGTGATGCGCGGCCAATTGACCCGCCTGCGGGAGATGTGCGAACTGCCGCAGATCAATGTGCAGATCCTTCCGGAGAACACGACGGCCATCGCAGGCTCCCTGTGGCTTCTCACCTTGCCCAACGGCGACCGGGGAGCCTATACGGAAGGGTTCAGTGTTGGCGCATACATGGAAGAAACGGCCCAGGTCACACGCTTCCAGCGGGTCTATGATTGGCTGCATACCAACGCGTTGAGTGCGGACGCATCCATGAAGCTGATCGAGCAGGCCATCGAGGGGTACGCATGATCGACCTGACGTCCGCCGCGTGGCGCAAGTCCAGCTACAGCGGCAATGACAACGACGACTGCGTCGAGGTTGCGGACAATCTCGACGGCACCGTCCCCGTCCGCGACTCGAAGCGCCCCGAGGGGCCGGTACTGACGTTCCGTCCGGCGGCTTGGTCGCCGTTCATACGGCAGGCGAAGCGCGACCGGCGCTGACCCGGATCTCGGATACGGTCCCCGCACCCGGTCCGTCCGCGACGGCGTACTTCCAGGCTGGTAAGCGCAACGGGGCGCCGGAGCATCGCGACGTGAAGACCGCGTACTGTCGCGCGGCCGTACCGGCCCGCTGATCACGCTCCGCCGGTGCCGGGAGACCGGAGGCCGTCGAGCGCGGTGTCCAGAATCGGCCCGATGTACTCGTCCTCCCCGTTGATCGTGGCGACGGCGAGGACCAGGTCGAGAACCTGCTCGATCGACAGGTCGGCGCGCACTTGGTGCGCCGCCTGCGCAGCCGCCAACAAGGGACGGCCGGCATCCAGTACGCGGTCGCGGCCGCCGAAGACGGGGTCGGAGACGTCGGTGTGCTTGAGGAGTTCCGCGGCGAGGCGGTGCTTGCTGGACAGGAACGCCGCGAACCGGTGCAGCCAGACCGTGAGTGCGGCGACGGGCGACTCACCCCCTCCAGCAGTGGCCGCCACGCAGAGACCGTCGACCTCGTCGGTGAACAGCGTCTCCAGTAGCTCCCGGCGCCCGGGGAAGTTCCGGTAGAGCGTGGCCAGCTATCCGCTTGTCTCGCGAAACGTGCGTAGAGGAGTCACCCGATGGCACACAAGCGCATCGCATTGATCACGGGCGCCAATCAGGGCGTGGGATTCCAGGTGGCGAAGGAGCTGGCGGCGGACGGCGTAACCGTCCTCGTCGGCGCACGCGACTTCGGGAAAGGGAAGGCCGCGGCGGAGGAGATCGGAGAGCGGTCGATGCCGGTACAGCTCGACGTGACCAGTCAGCCCTCGATCGACAATGCCGCCGAGCGCATCCGCTCGGAGTTTGGCCGACTCGATCTCTTGGTGAACAACGCGGCGATCTCGCGGGCCACCAGGAACGAGGTAGCGCTGGAAGACTACATGGCGCATTACGCCGCCAGCAATATTTCTTTGGGAGAGATGCGGACGATCTGGGAAACCAACGTGTTCGGGCCGCTGGCCGTCTACCAAGCCATGCTTCCGCTACTGCGTCTTTCTTCCGATGCCCGCATCGTGAATGTCGGAAGTGGCGCGGGTTCACTGACGCTCAACTCTGATCCTTCGCTTCCGGAGCGGAAGATGTTCAGCCCCGGCTATGCCGGCTCGAAGGCCGCACTCAGCATCATGGCCTTGTCCATGATGGTCGAACACGGCGAAGACGACATCAAGGTGAACCTTGTTTCGCCCGAGTTCACCAGCACGGCTTTGAACAACCATCAGGGCTCCGCGACGCTGGAGGAAGGATCCCGGGAGGTCGTGCGTGTAGCGAAGTTCGGGCCGAACGATCCGTCAGGCACGTACACGCGCTGGGAAAATCAGAGCATCCCGTGGTGATCCGCGTTCCTGGGCGCCCCTCCGGGCGCCCACGTTCGAGCCCGCGTTCCCCGACCTGAGCCGGGCAGTCCCCGGCGTCCCCGGCGCCGCCCGGTTCGTCGGCTACGGGCCGCCGGGGAAAGTCTGTGGAGCGCCCACCTCATGACGGCACGAGCCAGCTGACGGACACGACGCTAGTTGACGGACTGGATCTCCTGAACGGTGACGTTCCGCGCGCCGCTGAACTCGCCGTCCGGTAGCGCGTTGTCGCTCTCGCCACCGCTGCCCTTCCACGACGCCTCCCAGGTGAGGGTCGCCCTGAGCGGGTAAGCGGCGCCGTTGTGCGACGCCCGCTGGTACGTCACCCCGCACGGCGGCGTCTTCTCCGCGTCGCCCTTCGTGTACAGCGTGCCGACCCCACCGTCCTCGTTCGCGGCGCACTCACCGGACTCCGGGTGCACCACGGCCTCCTCGGTACCCGGGGACAGGTGGAGGGAGCCCGGCTTCACGGTCGTCGTCGCCGAGATCGACTGGCCTGCGCCCAGATCGACGGAAGCCGTGACCGACAGCGGCTTGTACCTGCCCTTGTCCAGCCACACCCACGTGGGCAGATTCACCGTCTGCCGGTTCTTCGGGTTCAGCTCGACCTCCGTCTCGGGAACGGTGATCCGCGCGTACGCCAGCTTGGAGAGGATCTGCGGGCTGATCGCGTTCTCCACCTCCGGGCGCTCCCCGTTCTTCACCCAGAACGGCAGCTTCGTGCACGACTCCCGCTTCGCCGCGTCCGGCTCGTCCGGGTTCGGCACCGCGGCCCAGAACTTCCCCTCCCCCTGCTTCTTGAGGTTGAAGTTCTTGTAGTCCCCGTCCGTGTAGTTGTCCCAGATCGCCGTGTCGATCTCCTGCTTCTGTCCCCCGTTGTCCGGCTGGCGCCCTGTGAGGGAGTACGGGGAGTCCTCCAGTATTTTCTTCAACTGCTTCGGGGTGTACGTCGGTGCATACCAGCAGGGAGGAGGGGTCCAATTCCCGGTCGGTGTCGAGAGATTGCCGCCACCGGTGCCCTCGCCAGCCGGAGTTCCGTCGCCGGAATAGGTGACGGTTCCCTTGGCTGCTGCGTCGGCTTCGTTCCCCTGAAAGGTTCCCTTCTGACTGCCCCTGCCGGCGTCGATGCCGGCATACGCACTGGGCGCAGCGGTCATGACCGTCAGAACACAGCCCCCGAGGACCGCTAATCCGACCGTTATCCTGCGCATTGTTTCACCGCGCCTTCGATGACATCGGCCGTCTTCGCCTTCCACGGCTCACCAGTATTCGAGGACTTCTGCATGACGAGCTCGAAGTGAAGGTAACTCTTGTCCGACGGGCTGTCCTTGATCACTTTGCCGGTCTTGGCAACCTTGCTGAAGATCTCGGCCTGATTGGCGCAGTAGTCGACCTCGACCAGTTTCCCCTTGGCGATGTCGCCCACTTTCTCCTTGTAGTACCGCTCCTTACCAGTCACGGTGTAGCCCTTTTTGCTGGTCACCTTCACCAGAGAGGTCGCGTACTCCTGGGCGCTGCCCAGCGGCACCGTGCGGTTGACCAAGGTGGGGTCATTGGGCTTCTGCTCAGCCATCGCGTGCATCATCGCCCGCATATAGTCCGCCGCACCGTCCAACGCCGCGGCCTTCTCCGGATCGGAGGGCTGCTTCCAGTCGAAGACGAGGTCGACGTCCTCGGGAAGCTCGATGTCGGACGTGCGGAAGTCGGCGGGCTTGTCCTTGGCGGAGTCGTCGTCCCCGCTCGGGGAGGGCGACGTGTCGTCCTTCGAGGAGCCCGCTCCCTCGATCTTGCCGTCCTTGGACGAGCCTTCCCCACCCCCGCCGCATCCGGACAGCAGCAGCGCTGAGGCGACTGCGGCGGCGGCCAACGAGGCGGCTGGGCGGTTCAGTTGCACGGCGGGCTCCTGAGCGTCAGGTAACTGTCGTGAACCTGACGGTAGCAGGGAGCGACCATCCCGCCGAGCGACTTCCGTGCGCTCAAGGCCGGTGAAACCGGGGCCGGCGGCCGTGGGATGCGGAGGCCGCGTGTGTCGCGGGCCCTGGAGGAGTGGGCCGCCGCGCGGGGCTGGTCCGAGCTGAGGCCGGAGACGCGTGACGCCCAGCCGGACGCCGTCCGCTTCCACACCCGCTCCGCATACACCCGTCGGCGCCTCCGCGGGGCGCGACCGCTCGTGGTGCTCCGGCCGACGGCTTGCCTGACCGGCTTCGGCCACCCAGGTCACCACCCGGCCCCCGGGGCCGGGGCCCGGTCGCCCCGGTCACTTCCGCGGAGCGGCCTCTTCCGCAGGCCGGAGAGATTTTTCTGAGCTCGCCGTGAACTTTTTCGCGGGGACCGCCATCGAACCCCTCGGTACCGAAGATCGGTCCCCTCGTTCCGGGCAGCGGCGAGCGGTCGCCTCCGTCCGGGGTGGCGGGACTTTCGACGTGGTGGGGGGCGCTCTCAGGGACGGGGACGCCTCCCGCCGCTCCCCCATGCCCGGGCCGGGCAAGGCCGGGGCGAGCCGCCCACCACGCACTCAGCGCGCGCCGCGCGGCAGGCAGCACACGCCGCGCCCCGACCCGCTCTCCCGGAGGAGAGCGGACGAGGCGCGGTTCGCATACTGCGGCACTACGCGGGTGCGCGCGCGGGCGTGGGGCGCTCAGCGCTGAGCCGGCGCTGACAGGCCCGGGGGCTACTTCTTGCCGCCGCCCTTACCGTCCTTACCGCCCTTGCCGTTGTCCCCGTTGGGGCCCATGGTCTCGTAGATCTCCTTGCACATGGGGCAGACCGGGTACTTCTTGGGGTCACGCCCCGGGACCCAGACCTTGCCGCAGAGCGCGACGACGGGCGTACCGTCCATCGCGCTCGCCATGATCTTGTCCTTCTGGACATAGTGGGCGAACCGCTCGTGATCGCCGTCACCGTGCGATGTCTGCGGGGTCGGTTCGACGAGTGTGCCGGTGCCCGCCCCGCGCTCGGGCTCAAGAGTGCTCATGCGGTCCAAGGGTACTCATGCGCCCGTGACACGTCAGGCATGGGCGGTGACCCGCGTCACCCTCGCGGGGGCCTCCCGCGCCGGACGTGCCGCCCGTGGCGCCGGGGGCCCGGGCCGCGGGGCCGCGCTCAGTTCAGCGAGGGGTCGTCGGGGTACGTCGCGACCAGCGCCAACTCGCTGCGCTGCCGCCGCAGTACGGACCGCCACAGCCGCTCGGGGTCGGGCGAGGAGACGTCGCCGGGCTCGGACTCGACCACGTACCACGCACCCTCGGACAGCTCCTTCTCCAGTTGCCCGGGGCCCCAGCCCGCGTACCCGGCGAAGATCCGCAGGGAGCCCAGTTCCGCTGCGAGCAGTTCGGGTGGTGCCTCCAGGTCGACGAGGCCGATGGCGCCGTGCACCCGGCGCCATCCGAGGGGGCCGTCGGTGTCGAGCACGGCTTCCATCGCCTCCATGGCCTCCATGGAACCCGCCGCGTCGCCGGTCCCGCCGGTGTCCGGCTCGACGGCCCCGTCCCCGGCCCCGGACCCGGCATCGGCGGCAGCCCCGGTTCCGGCCCCGGAGGCGGATCCGGAGGCGGATCCGGAAGTCCCGGTCGGGGCCCCGGCGCCCCCGGCGTCCGCACCCTCTCCCGCGTCCGCGCCGGAGCCGCCACCCGCGCCGGAGCCGGCACCCGTGCCGGTAGCCGCTTCCGCACCGGCACCCGTGCCCGCCGCGTCCGCACCCGGGCCCGCGCCCCCACTCACATCCTCACCGGCCTCGGAGCCGCCCTCGGCAACACCGGCCCCGGCATCGGCGGCGCCGCCGCCACGAGCGCCGCCGCCACGAGCAGCGCCACCCCCGTCGCCCTCGCCATCGGCACCCGCACCCGCTCCCGTGCCCGCGTCACCGGTGCGCAGCCCCGTTCTTCGGGAGGGGACCACGGCGACGCCGAGGGCGGCGTCGAGGGAGACGGGGCCGCCCTGGAAGACGACGCCCGGCTCGCCGGCGAGGGGAGCCCACGGCTCCAGGATGTCGCCGACGTTCACCGGGGTGGGGCGGTTGAGGACGACGCCCAGTGAGCCCGCCTCGTCGTGGTCGAGGAGGAGCACCACCGCGCGGTCGAAGTTCGGGTCGGCCAGCACCGGTGTGGCGACGAGCAGTCGCCCGGTGAGCGAGGACACCTCGGTCATACCGCAATGATCCCGCACCCGGGCCTTTCGCGGGGACCCAACGGCCGGATCGAAGGGCGTTCGGGACGTGAGCGGGGGCGAAGAGGGGGGAGGGAAGGGGGAGGAAAGGGGGCCGGGGGACGTGCCGGTCGTCCCGCCGTGGCACAGTGGCCGCCCCGTCGCAGACCCGTCGCGGCCCCGTCGTGACGGGGCCGCGCCCGCGGTGGACCACCCGCCGCAACACGGTACGCAATGGACATCTAACCCAACGTGTTATTGCTTACCTGTGACAGTCGCAGGCCCCCCTCGGGCTTGGGTTCGCCCCGGACGGGGCCATTACGCTTGCCTGTTGTCCCATCCCGTCTCGCGGAATCGCGGAGATCCATGACCGACAGCCCAGCCGACGTACTCCTCGTCCACGGTGGCGCCCCGCTCGAGGGTGAGCTTCGTGTGCGGGGTGCGAAGAACCTCGTTCCCAAGGCCATGGTCGCCGCGCTGCTGGGCGGCGAACCGAGTCGCCTGCGCAACGTGCCGGACATCCGCGATGTCCGGGTCGTACGTGGCCTGCTCCAGCTGCACGGTGTCACGGTGCGTACGGGGGACGAGGACGGCGAGCTGGTGCTCGATCCGTCCCACGTGGAGAGCGCCAACGTCGCGGACATCGACGCGCACGCGGGCTCGTCCAGAATCCCGATCCTGTTCTGCGGCCCGCTGCTGCACCGGCTCGGTCACGCCTTCATCCCGGGCCTGGGCGGCTGCGACATCGGCGGGCGTCCGGTGGACTTCCACTTCGACGTGCTGCGCAAGTTCGGCGCGACGATCGAGAAGCGCGCGGACGGGCAGTACCTGGAGGCCCCGCAGCGGCTGCGCGGCACCAAGATCCGGCTGCCGTACCCGTCGGTCGGCTCGACGGAGCAGGTGCTGCTGACGGCGGTGCTGGCAGACGGCGTCACGGAGCTGTCGAACGCGGCGGTCGAGCCGGAGATCGAGGATCTGATCTGCGTCCTGCAGAAGATGGGCGCGATCATCTCGCTGGACACGGACCGTACGATCCGCATCACGGGTGTGGACAAGCTGGGCGGTTACACGCACCGCGCCCTGCCGGACCGGCTGGAGGCGGCCTCGTGGGCGAGCGCGGCGCTGGCGACCGAGGGCAGCGTGTTCGTGCGGGGCGCCGAGCAGCGCTCGATGATCACCTTCCTCAACACCTACCGCAAGGTCGGTGGCGCCTTCGAGATCGGTGACGAGGGCATCCGCTTCTGGCACCCGGGCGGCCCGCTGAACGCCATCGCGCTGGAGACGGACGTGCACCCCGGTTTCCAGACGGACTGGCAGCAGCCGCTGGTGGTCGCGTTGACGCAGGCCTCGGGGCTGTCGATCGTGCACGAGACGGTGTACGAGTCGCGTCTCGGCTTCACCTCCGCGCTCAACCAGATGGGCGCGCACATCCAGCTCTACCGCGAGTGCCTGGGCGGCATGCCGTGCCGGTTCGGGCAGCGCAACTTCCTGCACTCGGCGGTGGTGTCGGGGCCGACGAAGCTCCAGGGCACCGATCTGATCATCCCGGACCTGCGGGGCGGCTTCTCGTATCTGATCGCCGCGCTGGCCGCGCAGGGCACCTCGCGGGTGCACGGCATCGACCTGATCAACCGCGGTTACGAGAACTTCCAGCAGAAGCTGGCGGATCTGGGCGCCAAGTTCGAACATCCGTGACCGCACGCGTCACCGCCGCGGGCCCGCTCCCTCGCGGGAGCGGGCCCGCGTGCGTGCGACCCGCGGTCAGCCCGCCGTGAGCGGGTAGTGGTCGGAGAGGTTGTCGTAGGTGTACTCCTTGCCCCAGCTGGTCACCGTCCAGGGCTCCGTCTGCTCCTTGACCACGTGGTTCGTCCAGTTGTCCGGGCGGGCGTGGCCGCGGCGGTGCAGGACGTAGTCGAGGTCCTCGGACGGGTCGTCGGGGTAGCGGTCGGCGGCGACGGAGTTCTCCTTCGTGTCGAAGGAGTAGGGGTGTCCCGTGCGGGCGTCGGCGGGGGCGAGACCGGCGTCGGAGAGCATCGAGGCGTACGCGTCGCCGTGGCGGTCGACGTTCAGGTCACCGGCGACGACGACCTGTTCGCCGGCCGGGATGTGCCGGGCGTCCAGGAAGGCGTCGATCTCCTTGAACTGGCCGGCGCGTACGGAGACGTCCTCGCCGCTGCCGCAGGAGGAGTCGGTGGCCTGCGTGTGGGTGCCGACGACGTGCACCCTGGTGCCGCGCACGTCCAGCACCGCGTAGAGGAAGCCCTTGTTGGAGAAGGCGTCGGAGCCGCAGCCGTCCGTGAAGATGTGCTGTTCCTTGTGCACGACGGGCCACTTGCTGAGCAGGGTGACGCCGCCGTCCTCGGGGGTGACAGCGGAGTACGCGCCGCTGGTGGCGTCCCAGCCGCTCGTGCTCCGGCCCACCACCGGGGTCTGGTACGGGTAGCGGTCGGCGGCGTTCTTCTTGAGCGCGTCGGAGGCGGAGTTGTCGAACATCTCCTCCAGCACGACCACGTCCTGGCCCTGGAAGAAGTCCGCCTCCGGGATGGCCTCGGCCCGGTGGTCCTGGCCCCAGTTGGGGTAGAGGTTCTTGCTGAACAGGAAGGTGTTGTAGTTGAGCACCTTCAGCCGCGGGGTCTCGGAGGATCCGGCGGCCGCTGCCGGGGTGGCCGCGCCGAGCGCGGCGGTGACGGCCAGGACGAGGGTTCCCAGGGCGGCGCGCGACGGGCGACGGGAACTGTTCACGCGGCCTCCTCCACGAGGACGGGGTGGTCGTGCGGGGTGAGCGTGCACCGGGAGCCCGGGGTGAGGGCGCCGGCCTCCCAGCTGGGCAGGTCGGCCTTGGCCTCGGCACCGGAGGCGGTGGTCAGGTGGAGGCGGGTGGTGCCGCCGAGGAACGTGGCGACGCGCACGGTCGCCGTCTCGCCGGGGCCCAGGCCGTCAGCGGTGACGGCCGCGCCGTCACCGGTGACCGCCGCGCCGGGCTTCCCGGCCTCCCCGGCGGTGACCCGCAGGCTCTCGGGCCGCAGCAGGACCTCGACCGCGTGTCCGGCGTCGGGGCAGTCGCCGTGGACGGGCAACCGCTGCCCCAGCACCTGAACGGTGCGGTCCTCACTCATGACGCCGGGCAGCCGGTTCATGGTGCCGACGAACTCGGCGACGAACGGCGTGGCGGGGCGCTCGTACAGCTCGCTGGGGGGCGCGCACTGTTCCAGGCGGCCGTCCTTCATCACGGCGACGCGGTCGGCCATCGACAGCGCCTCCTCCTGGTCGTGGGTGACGAAGACGGTGGTGATGCCCAGCTCCAGCTGGAGGCGGCGGATCTCCTCGCGCAGTTGGAGGCGCACCTTGGCGTCCAGTGCGGACAGCGGCTCGTCCAGCAGCAGGACGCGGGGCCGGATGGCCAGCGCGCGGGCGAGGGCGACGCGCTGCTGCTGGCCGCCGGAGAGCTGGTGCGGGTAGTGCTTGTCGCGTCCCGGCAGCCCGACGAGTTCCAGCAGTTCGGCGGCGCGCTCCGCCCGCTCGGCCTTGGGGGTCTTGCGGACGCGCAGCCCGTAGGCGACGTTCTCGGCGGCCGTCATGTTGGGGAAGAGGCTGTAGGACTGGAAGACCATGCCGATGTCGCGCCGGTTGGCGGGGGTGGCGGTGACGTCCTCGCCGCCCATCAGGAGTTCGCCCGCGTCGGCGGTCTCGAATCCGGCGATGATGCGCAGTGCGGTGGTCTTGCCGCAGCCGGAGGGGCCGAGGAGGGCGACGAGTTCGCCGGGTGCGATGTCCAGGTCGAGTCCGTCGAGCGCCGTGGTGGTGCCGAAGGTGCGGCGCAGCCCGCCCAGCCGCAGGCCGACGCCGCCGGAGCGGGTCTCGTCGGCCGGCGGGCTCTGGTGCGCGGTCGTGGCGGTGGTGGTCATGCGGTGGTCTTCCTCCCCTTACGGGCCCGCCCGCCGGCGAGGTTGGTGAGCAGGAGCAGCAGGCCCCAGGTGATGAGCAGGCTGAGCATGGCGGCGGCGACGGAGAGCTGGGCCTCGTACTCGCCGACGTGGACCATCCAGACGGAGAACGGCTCGAATCCGAGCACCGTGGCGACGGTGTACTCGCCCAGCACCATGGCCAGGCTGAGGACGGCGCCGCTGACGAGGGCGGGCCGCAGGTTGGGGACGACGACCCGCCACAGGGTGGCGAGGCGGGAGGCGCCGAGGCTGCGTGAGGCCTCCACGAGGGTGGCCAGGTCCACGGCGCGCAGCCCCGCGTCCAGCGAGCGGTAGAGGAACGGCAGCGACATGACGGTGTAGACGAGGACGAGCACCAGCGGGAAGTTCTTGTTCACCAGCACCTGGAAGGTGCCCCACAGGGGCGTGTCGGCCAGGTCCTGCTGCCAGGACAGTACGGTGCTGACCCCGGCGACCAGGGCGACGGGCGGCACGATGAGCGGCACCATGCACAGCACTTCGACGACGCGCCGCAGCTTGGGCAGCCGCAGGGTGACCACGACCATGGTGGGCACCATCAGCAGCAGTCCCAGGGCGACGGTGGCCAGGCCCAGCCGCAGGGAGAGGCCGAGACTGGTGGCCATGCCGTCGTCGCCGAGGCCCTTGGCGTAGGCGTCGAGGGTGACGCCCTTGGCGGGGTCGTCGACGGTGAACCAGAGCGAGGCGGCGACGGGGACGAGGAAGTAGAGCCCGGCCAGCAGCAGCACGAGGGCGCTGCCGTACGAGCGCTTCCGGCGCGCGGGGCGTGCGCGGCGCGCGGGGGTCACGGTCAGCCCAGCCATCGGTTGCTCCGTCGTTGCAGCGGGATCTGTACGGCCATGACGAGCAGCGCGATGACCACCATGTTGAGGCTCATGGCGAGGGCGAGGTTCTCCTGGCCGACGAGGACGTTGCCCGAGAGGGCGTTGGCGATCTGGATGGTGATCAGCGGTACGGAGCTGCCGGTCATCACGGCGGCGGTGGCGTGCGAGGCGAAGGCGGTGCCGAACATCAAAACGGCGCCGCCCAGCAGCGAGGGCAGCAGCACGGGCAGCCCCACGTGGCGCCAGAACTGGGCGCGGGTGGCGCCGCAGGAGGCGGCCGCCTCCCGCCACTGGGCGCGCACGCCGTCCAGCGCGGGCAGGATGGTGACGATCATCAGCGGCACCATGAAGTACAGGTAGGCGAGGACCAGTCCGGCGAACGTGTAGAGGCTGAAGCCGGTCGCCTTCAGGTGCAGCAGCCGCGTCACGGTACCGGTGGTGCCGAGCGTGGCGATGAAGGCGAAGGCGAGCGGGGCGCCGCTGAAGTTGGCGAAGACGCCGGAAGCGGAGACGACGGCCTTGCGCAGGGCGCTGCGGCGCGAGGCCAGCACGGCCTGGGCGATGACGGTGCCCAGCACGGTGGCCACCACCGCGCTGAGCAGGGACAGTTTGACGCTGCCCGCAAGGCCGGTGGCGTACGCGCCGGACAGGGAGGTGCGCACGTTCTCCAGGCTGTGGTGGCTCGCGCCGGTGTCCGGGTCGATGACGGTGAACGCGTTGTAGGCCAGGGTGCAGGCCGGCAGGCCGAAGCAGACGGCCATGAAGGCGAAGAACGGCACGACGGCGGGCCAGCGCCACCGGCGCACGGCCGCGGCGCGCCGGCGCGCCGGGCGCGCGGGCGCCGGTGGTGCCGGCTCCTGGCTCGTACGGGCGGGGGCGGGGGTCGTCACAGCCATCAGCTGACCGCCGCGCCCCAGCCCTGGCTGATGGTCTTCTGCGCCTTGGCCTCCTGCTCGGCGCTGGGGAACTTCGGCGTGCCGTCGACCTCGGGCAGCTTGGCCGCGGCCTTCTCGTCGGCGGTGCCGTCCTTCTCCATCTCCTCCAGCAGCGCGGGCCGGGAGAAGCCCTTGAGCCAGATGTTCTGGCCCTCGGGGCTGTAGAGGAACTCCAGCCACAGCCGGGCCGCGGCCGGGTGGGGGGCGTACGTGTTGACGCCCTGGTTGTAGTACTGCGAGTACTGGCCGTCCTGGGGAACGTTCACCTTCCAGTCGACACCCTTGGACTTCAACTCGGCGCCGTAGCCCAGGTTGAGGTAGTCCCAGTCGATGGAGATGGGCGTCTCGCCCTTCTGGATGGTCGCCTTGGTGGACTCCACGGGCACGTAGTTGCCCGCCTTCTTGAGCTTCTTGAAGAAGTCGAGACCGGGCTGCACGTCGTCGAAGCCGCCGCCGTTGGCCAGGGCCGCGGCGATGATCGCGGAGAACGCCGAGGAGGACTCGTTCGGGTTGCCGTTGAGAGCGACCTTGTTCTTGTACTGCGGCTTGAGCAGGTCCTCGAAGGTCTTGGGGCACTCCTTGACGGCCTTGGCGTCGCAGCCGATGGAGATGTAGCCGCCGTAGTTGTTCATGTAGGACGCGTCGGGCTGCTTCTGCGAGTCGGGTATGTCCGCCCAGCCCTTGACCTTGTAGGGCGTCAGCAACTTCTTGGACTTGGCGGCCCGCATGAACGAGGTGCCCAGGTCGAGGGCGTCGACGGCGCGGTCCTGGCCCTTGCGCTTGGCAGCGGCGTTCAACGCGCCCTGGCTGCTGCCGCCCGGGTCCTCGTTGTGCACCTCGATGCCGTACTTCTTCTCGAAGGCCTTGATCATCTCGCCGTAGTTGGCCCAGGTCGGCGCGAGGGCGTAGACGTTGAGCTCGCCTTCCTTCTTGGCCGCCTCCACCAGCTTGTCCATGCCGCCCAGGTCCGCGGCCGAGTGCGCCTTCGCCGCCTCGCTGTCGCCGCCCTGCGCCGGTGCCGAGCCGCACCCCGTGGCCACGGCGGAGAGGGTGACGGCCGCTGCCGCGACAGCCAGCAGTCGGCTGCCACGGGGTCCTCGGCGGCTGTGATGGTGTGCCTTCACGTCTCTAACTCCCGGGGTTCGCGCCCGCCACCTGTATGGACAAGCTCGATTCATTGAGCTTGGGCAAGCTAACAGCACCCACCCGGCGGCGCCAAGCCAGGGGCACCCTCAAACCCCCAGCTCAAAGCGTTATTTGCGAACAGGTTTAGCACCGCTGAACTGGGGTTATACGCATCTGCCATACCCGTGGATGTGCACTTCGTTGCGCACAGGTGGCATGATCGGGCCAAGCCCGCGCACCAGCACAGGACCTCGCACCACCGACGAGACCGCGCGCACACACCGACGAGCGCGCGCACGCACCGACGAGACCGCGCAGCACCACGAGGAGCCGCCCCATGTCCGAGCCCCGGCGTCACGAGCGGATCGCCGACGAGTTGCGGCGCGCCATCGCCGACGGGCACTACCCGGTCGGGGCCGCGCTCCCCTCCGAAGCCGAACTCGCCGCCGCGCACGACGCCTCACGCGGCACTGTGCGCCAGGCCGTCGCCGCGCTGCTCGCCGAAGGCCTCATCGGCTCCCGGCAGGGCGCGCGCCGCGTCGTGCTGTCCACCACGCCCAGCCAGAGCTTCACCGAACTGCGCAGCTTCGCCCAGTGGGCGCGCGCCGGCGGGCGCACCGCGGGCGGCCGGGTCCTGGCCTCCTCCTGGGACGTCGCCCGCACCGAGGAGGCCGGCCTGCTCCAGGTACGGCACAAGGACCCCGTCCTGCGCGTGCTGCGGCTGCGCACCCTCGACTCCGAACCGGTACTGCTGGAGCGCACCGTCTACGCCGAGTGGATCGGCTCGGCCGTCGCGGCACTGCCCGAGGACTGCGAATCGGTCACCCAGCGGCTCTACGACGACACCGGGCTCGTCCTCGCCCACGGCGAGCACCACCTCGACGCCGTCGCCGCCGGCACCGCCGACGCCGACCACCTGCGGCTGCGGCGGGGCAGCCCACTGCTGCGCGTCCGCCGCACCACCACCACCGCCGAAGGACGGCCCGTGGAGACCTCGGACGACCGCTACCGTCCAGGATCCGTCGTCTTCACCGTCCGCAACTCCACCCAGACCAACCCGCTCGCGCGCACCCGCGCCTGAGCGGCCCGGCGCGGGCCCCCGGGCCCGCGCCGGCCCCCGCCTCCGCCCGCGCCCGGCCCCCACCCCGGGGCCGGGACCCGTGGGCCCGGGGCCCGATTCCGTCCGTCCCCTTCTCGGAGAACTGCGAGCACGCATTGCCCACCACCCTCACGCCCGCCGCCCTGCCTGCCGCCCTTCTGTGCGACATGGACGGCACCCTCGTCGACACGGAACGCGACTGGCTCGCCACCCTGGCCGACCTGCTGGCCGCACACGGCGCCGAAGCCGACGAGGCCGCGCTGGAGCCCTTCGCCGGGCTCCCGCTCGACGGAGCGGCCGCCCTGGTCGCCGAGCGCACCGAGATGGCGGCCGAGGCCGCCGAGGCCCAGCTCGGCGAGACCTTCGCCGCACGGGTGCGGGCCGGAGTGACGGTGCAGCCGGGCGCCCTGCGCCTGCTCGACAGCGCCCGCGCCCTGGGCGTGCCTGTGGCACTTGTCACGGCCTCCGAACGCGTGATCGCCGATCTCGTGCTGGACACGCTGGGGCCGCACCGCTTCACCTGCTCGGTGGCCCACGGGGAGACCGAACGGGGCAAGCCCCACCCCGACCCCTACCTCGCCGCCGCGCGGCTCCTGCGGGTGGCTCCCGAGGCCTGTCTGGCCGTCGAGGACACGCCCACGGGGGCCGCGTCGGCGCGGGCCGCGGGGTGCCGGGTGGTGGCCGTCCCCACGGTCGACGGCATCCCCTCCGGGGCCGGCACCCTCCTGGTCCGGTCCCTCGAAGAGGTGGACCTCACGCGGCTCCCCTTCCCCGCGCCCCTTTTGCCCTAGCCGGGCCTACGGGCCCAAGAGAGTGCCGCTGAGCCCTGCGGGCTGCATGGTGGCCGGGTGCGGGCGCGCAGTTCCCCGCGCCCCTGCGAGGCGCGCCCCCGACGCCGTCCCGCACCGCCCCCCCGGGGCCGGGGGCCAAGGGGGTGCCACTGGCCCACGCGGGCCGGCTGCGGGAACGCTGTGGCTAAGCGCGCAGTTCCCCGCGCCCCTGCGGGGCGCGCCCCCGACGCCGTCCCGCACCGCCCCCCGGGGCCGGGGGCCAAGGGGGTGCCACTGACCCACGCGGGCCAGCTGCGGGGGCGCTGTGGCTGAGCGCGCAGTTCCCCGCGCCCCTGCGAGGCGCGCCCCCGACGCCGTCCCGCACCGCCCCCCCCGGGGCCGGGGGCCAAGGGGGTGCCACTGGCCCACGCGGGCCGGCTGCGGGAACGCTGTGGCTGAGCGCGCAGTTCCCCGCGCCCCTGCGAGGCGCGCCCCCGACGCCGTCCCGCACCGCCCCCCCCGGGGCCGGGGGCCAAGGGGGTGCCACTGACCCACGCGGGCCGGCTGCGGGAACGCTGTGGCTAAGCGCGCAGTTCCCCGCGCCCCTGCGAGGCGCGCCCCCGACGCCGTCCCGCACCGCCCCCCCCGGGGCCGGGGGCCAAGGGGGTGCCACTGGCCCACGCGGGCCGGCTGCGGGGGCGCTGTGGCTGAGCGCGCAGTTGCCCGCGCCCCTGCGGGGCGCGTACGCGGGAACATGCGAAAGGGCGGCCTCCCCGAGGGGAGGCCGCCCTTGGTGCGGGGTTTTACTTGCCCTTCGCAGCTTCCTTGAGCTTGGAGCCCGCCGACACCTTGACGCTGTACCCGGCCGGGATCTCGATCGGGTCACCGGTCTGCGGGTTGCGCGCGGTGCGCGCAGCCCGGTGGGTGCGCTCGAAGGTGAGGAAGCCGGGGATGGTGACCTTCTCGTCGCCCTTGGCGACGACCTCGCCGACGGTCTCGGCGAATGCCGACAGGATCGCGTCGGCGTCCTTACGGGTCACCTCGGCCCGCTCGGACAGAGCGGCCACCAGCTCACTGCGGTTCATAATTCGTACTCCCGTGTTCTTCTTGCCGATGAGGCGTGCCACGCGGCCAAGCCGCATTTCGGACCAAGCGAAGCCGATGCTGCCAGGGCCCTACGACAGTCTCCGGACCCGGGTCCGCCTTCGGGCCCGCGCGCCCCGTGGGGTATCCCCCCGGACGACGTCCTCGGCGGGGTTACCCCCTCGGACAAGTCCTTGGGGATGCATCCTGCCCCTACCTGCGGCGGGAAAGCCAATCCGATGTCTTCCGGACGTCTCCGGTTGCGGCCACCCTAGAGGGCCGCCCGGGTGAACCTTCCCCCGACGCGCCGGGCCGGGGGCTCGGGTGAGCCCCCGGCGGAGCGGGGCGGGAGGCCGGCCGGGTCAGGCCTGGGTGGGGGTGGCCCTGGCCGGCTCGCTCAGGGCGCTCTTGCCGGTGGCCTGTACGGCCTCGCGGACCGCTCCCGCGACCGCCCCTGAGACCTTCTCGTTGAAGACGCTGGGGATGATGTAGTTCGGGTTCAGCTCGTCCTCGCCGACGACGTCGGCGAGCGCGCGGGCGGCGGCCAGCATCATGGTGTCGGTCACGGTGCGCGACTGCGCGTCCAGCAGGCCGCGGAAGACGCCGGGGAAGACCAGCACGTTGTTGATCTGGTTGGGGAAGTCGGAGCGGCCCGTCGCCACGACCGCGGCGGACTCGCGGGCCGCCGCGGGGTCGACCTCCGGGTCGGGGTTGGCGAGCGCGAAGACGATGGCGCCGTCGGCCATCTTCGCGACGTCGTCGCCGTCGAGCACGTTCGGGGCGGAGACGCCGATGAAGACGTCCGCGCCGACCACGACCTCCTTGAGGGTGCCGGTGTGGCCCTCGGGGTTGGTGTTGTCGGCGACCCACCGCATCGGCGAGTTCTGGTCGGCGTCGGCGACGTCCTTGCGGCCCGCGTGCACGACGCCGTGGATGTCGGCGACGACGGCATGCTTGACGCCCGCCTCCAGCAGGAGCTTCAGGATGGCCGTGCCGGCGGCGCCCGCGCCCGACATCACCACGCGGATGTCCTCGATCCGCTTGTCGACCACGCGCAGCGCGTTGTAGAGCGAGGCGAGGACGACGATGGCGGTGCCGTGCTGGTCGTCGTGGAAGACGGGGATGTCGACGGCCTCCCGCAGCCGCGCCTCGATCTCGAAGCAGCGGGGCGCGGAGATGTCCTCCAGGTTGATGCCGGCGAACCCGGGCGCCAGGGCCTTGACGATCTCCACGATGGCGTCGGTGTCCTGGGTGTCCAGGCAGATCGGCCAGGCGTCGATACCGGCGAAGCGCTTGAAGAGTGCCGCCTTGCCCTCCATGACGGGCAGCGCGGCCTTGGGGCCGATGTTGCCCAGGCCCAGCACGGCGGAGCCGTCGGTGACGACGGCGACGCTGTTGCGCTTGATCGTCAGGCGCCGGGCGTCCTCGGGGTGCTCGGCGATCTGCGTGCACACGCGCGCCACGCCGGGCGTGTAGATCATGGACAGGTCGTCACGGTTGCGAATCGGATGCTTGGACGACATCTCGATCTTGCCGCCGAGGTGCATCAGGAAGGTGCGGTCTGAGACCTTGCCGAGTGTGACGCCCTCGATGGAGCGCAGCTCGGCCACGATCTCGTCGGCGTGCGCCGTCGAGCTCGCGGCGATCGTCACGTCGATCCGCAGCCGCTCGTGGCCCGAGGCGGTGACGTCGAGGCCGGTGACCGAGCCGCCGGACGACTCCACGACCGTGGTGAGCTGACTGACCGCCGTCCCGCCTGCGGGGACCTCCAGGCGGACCGTCATCGAGTAGGAGACGCTTGGCGCCATTGCCGACTTCCCTCTGCTTTCCCTTGTCACGTTGTGCACGTGCGCGCCCCACTCCGCCGCGTTTTTTACGGCCAGCGGCGCGGCACGTCAACAGATATTCCCACCTACCCCCCGGTACGCGGTAACGCGTCCCTGGTTTCGGAAATCGTATTCCACCATCCGAGAGGCTGTCACCCCCACAGGACCCCCCACTCCTTCGCAGGAAAATCGCCATCAATCTCCCTGAAACAGACAGAATCCGGCCTAAGATCGGCCCGCACACTGCCTCTGCACTTCATGGGAGACCCGCAACATGGCTCAGGGCACGGTCAAGTGGTTCAACGCCGAGAAGGGATACGGCTTCATCGCTCAGGAGAGCGGCGGACCGGACGTCTTCGTGCACTACAGCTCGATCGACAGCGAGGGATACCGGAGTCTCGAGGACTCCCAGCGCGTCGAGTTCGAGATCACCCAGGGCCGCAAGGGGCCCCAGGCCGACGGGGTCCGCGTGGTCGGCTGACGCCGAGGCACCCCCGCACGACGAGAGGGCTCCCGCCGTGGTGACGGCGGGAGCCCTCTCGCTCCGCGAACGTTTCAGTGACACCGACCCGCCAGCTCGCCTCGCGGCAAGTGGGCGCTCGAAGCGCCTATGGTTGGGCCCGGGGGCATGGATCGGGCCGGTGCCACCTCCAGGCTAACAAACCACCCCGGGCTCGCACTTCCCCTCGACCGGTCCTCCTTGAACGGGGGCTCCACCCGCAGGTCGCCCCCCGTCAGCCCGCCGGTCGGCCCGCCGGTCAGTCGGCCCGCAACAGGTCGGGGGCGCCCGTCTCGTCGGGGAGGTCCGCTGCCGTGCTGAGGACCTCGAGGCGCTGGGTGGCGCGGGTGAGGGCGACGTACAGGGTCCGCAGCCCGGCGGGCGACTCGTCGGCGATCTGGGCCGGTGAGACGACGAGCGAGGCGTCGTACTCGAGCCCCTTCGCCTCCAGGCTGCCGAGCGCGACGATCCGCTCCCCGAGCCCCGCGAGCCACCCGCGGGCCTCCTCGCGCCTGGCCATGGCGACGACGACACCGACGGTGCCCTCCACCTCCTCGAGCAGCCGTGCGGCGGCCTCGCGGACGGAGGCGCCGAGGTCGTCGCCCGCCACGGTGAACCCGGGTTCGACGCCGGTGGAGCGCACGGCGCGCGGCGGCGCTGTGCCCGGCATGGCCAGGGCGAGCACCCGGTCGGCGAGGACAGCCAGCTCGGCCGGGTTGCGGTAGTTGACGGTGAGCTCGAAGCGGCGCCTGGGCCGCTTGCCGAGGGCTTCGTCGCGGGCGGCGGCGGCCTCGTCGGGGTCGGTCCAGGAGGACTGCGCGGGGTCGCCGACGATCGTCCAGGTGGCGTGGCGTCCGCGCCGCGCCACCATGCGCCACTGCATGGGGGTGAGGTCCTGGGCCTCGTCGACGATGACGTGCGCGTACTCGGTACGTTCCTGGGCGCCCCCGCCCGGGCCCTGGTACGCCCGCCGCGCACCGGCGTCGCGGTCGGCCGCGGTGGTCAGCTCCTCCAGGCCGGACAGCTGGTCGAGGGGGTCGGCCTCGCGTTTCCTGGGGCGGGCCGGAGCGCCCAGGAGGGTGCGCAGTTCGTCGAGGAGCGCGATGTCGTGGACGGACAGTTCGCCCTCGCCGAGGGGGGTGAGCCGGGCGGCGAGCGCGCGGGCGAGGGTGCGGATCTCCGCGGGCCGCAGCACGCGCCGGGCCCAGCGGGCGAGCCGGCTCTCGTCTGCCATGGCGCCGAGGACCTGGCGCGGGGTCACCTCGGGCCACCAGGCGTCGAGGAAGGCGGTGAAGTCGTCCTCGCCCGCGATGTCCTCGTCGAAGCCCGCCCGTAGCTCCGCCGCCAGTTCGGGGTCGTCGTGCCGGCGGCGGGCACCGGACTTGTCCCACAGGGCGTCGAGCAGGAGTTTGCGCGCGCGGGGGCGCATCAGGTTGACGGGCGCCGTGCCGCCGAGGACCTGCTGGCGTACGGCGGCGAGCTCGGTGGCGTCGAGTTCGACACGCGCCCCGAACGCGACCACGCGCAGCCGCTCGGGCACGGGGGCGCGCAGGCCCATATCGAGCGCCCCGCGTGCGGCTTTGCGCAGCACCTTCACCATGCGCGCCGAGCCCTTGACGCGGGCGACGCGCTGTGCGTCGTACGTGGTGGCCGTGGCGCCCGCCGTCTCCTGAGCGAGGGAGCCCAGCGCGCGGATGGCGACCTGCCCCTCCTCCCCGAGGGAGGGCAGGACACCTTCGGTGTAGGAGACCAGGAGCGGGGTGGGCGAGACGATGAGGATGCCCCCGGCGTAGCGGCGCCGGTCCTGGTAGAGCAGGTAGGCGGCGCGGTGCAGGGCGACGGCGGTCTTGCCGGTGCCGGGGCCCCCTTCGACCTCGGTGACGGAGGCGGCGGGCGCGCGGATCACCTCGTCCTGCTCGGCCTGGATGGAGGCGACGATGTCGCGCATGGTGTGGCCGCGCGCCTGGCCGAGGGCGGCCATGAGGGCGCCGTCGCCGACGACGGCCAGCGCCTCCCCGTCGAGCCGTGCCGTGGCCTCGGGGCGCAGCAGGTCGTCCTCGACGCTGTGCACACGGCGACCCTTGCTGCGGATCACGCGGCGGCGCACCACGCGGCCCGGAGCGACGGGTGTCGCGCGGTAGAAGGGGGCTGCGGCGGGGGCGCGCCAGTCGATGACGAGGGGCGTGTAGTCGGCGTCGAGGACGCCGAGACGGCCGATGTGCAGGGTCTCCGCGATGTCCGCGATCTTGACCGTGCCCGTGCCCCCGTTGCCGTTCGCGTCGGTGTCGGTGGCCTCGCGGAGGGCGCCGTCGGCGGGCTCCACCGAGATGTAGGCGCCGTCGGGACCGCGTTCGCCGGTCTTGCCTTCGAGCAGGTCGATACGGCCGAAGAGGAAGTCCTCGAACTCGCTGTTGAGGCGGTTGAGGTGGATGCCGGCGCGGAAGACCTGCGCGTCGCGCTCGGCCAGGGCGCCGGGCGTGCCGACCTGGCCCCGTTTGGAGGCGTCGTCCATGAGGAACTCGGCCTCGTGGATCTTCTCCTCCAGCCGCAGGTAGACCCGGTCGAGATGGCTCTGCTCCGCGCGGATCTCGCGGTCGCGGACGCTCTGTGGCTCCGCTGTGTGCTGCGCGTTCAACGCGGCGGCCCCCTTCTGCTCTCCCTAGGGCAGCCGTCAACCGTACGCGATTCCGCCCCGCCGGGCGGCCCCTATCACCGGGCCCCGGGCGCCAGCGGGTGACTCCGCAGGCGCACGCCGTGGTGGCGGCGCAGCCTGCGGGTCTCCAGCAGGCCGAGAGCCGTCACGGTCACCGGCGCGCCGAGGATGAAGACGACGCCGAGTCGCAGGCCGAGCCCGTGGAGGTCCCCGGTGACCAGATCGGGCACGGCCGTCAGCCACGCGGTGACCGTCGCCAGCACCGGCGGCAGGGCGCGGTGCACGGCGGCCGTACCGAAGAAGTTGGCGTTCAGCCGTACAGCGGCACAGCCCAGGAACGCCAGCAGCCACAGGCCCAGCGGGCCCAGGAGCAGCACGAAGAGCCCCGACGTGGGCGCCACGCGCAAAACGGTGAAGGTCAGCAGCGCGGTCCCCACGAACCGCAGCAGCAGGTTCAGCGACCCCCACAGCGAGCCGCGCAGCGGCCGGATGGGGCCACCGGACCGCCACACCATGAGCAGCACCCCGACGGTCAGCGGCGTGACGACCAGCAGCACCAGCGAGGCCACCACCACGTTCTCCAGCGCCTCCTCCAGGGAGAAGCCACCCGCGACGACGGTGTAGACACCCAGCGCCGTCACCAGCCCGGCGACGACACGGACGCGCTTGAGGCCTTCGACCAGGGGGTCCACCGGTTCCGGTATCCACGGCGGGTCGAAGACGCGGCGCGCCGCGTTCTGCGGCCGTGCGAGCCGGCGCCGTGGTGCGGCGCCCCGCCCGGGCCCGTGGCCGTACGCGCCCGGGCCGGGCCGGTGGCCGTAGGCGCCCGGCCCGGACCGGTGGCCGTACGCGCCCGGGCCGGACCGGTGGCCATGGGGGACCCTGCCGTTGCCGTAACCACCTTGGCCAGTCACGTAGTTCGCCCCCCGTTCGGCCGCTCCATGATCGGCAGGTGAGTCTAGGCCCTGACAGGGCAGGCCTACAGCTGGGAGCCGCCGCCGTCGACGACCAGCTCGGCGCCCGTGGTGTAGGTGGCGTCGAAGGCGAGGAACACCACCGCCCTGGCGATCTCGGCCGGTGTCCCCATGCGCCGCATGGGGTTGTCCGCGGCCATCCCCGCCTTGGTCTGCTCGGCGGCGTCCTTCGGCATCGACTTCTCCAGGATCCCGGAGTCGATGGGGCCGGGGCTGACCGCGTTGACCCGGATGCCGTGCGGCAAAAGTTCCCGGGCCATCGAGCGGGCCATCGAGCGCAGCGCCGCCTTGCCGGCCGCGTAGGCGCTGAGCATGGGCAGCCCCAGGGTGTTGGCGACCGAGGTGGTGAGCACCACGCCACTGCCCGCGGGCAGCAACGGAACGAACTTCTGCACCGTGAAGTACGGGCCCTTGGCGTTGATGGTCATGAGCTGGTCGAAGAGTTCCTCGCTCGTCTCCCCGAACGGCGCGAACCCGTTGACGCCGGCGTTGGCGAACAGGGCGTCGACCGTGCCGAACTCGGTCTTCACCCGGTCCGCCAGCGCATCGGTGTCGGACAGCGACCCGGCGTCGCTGACCACCGTGATCGCCTGCGGGCCGAGCTGTTCGCCTGCGGCGTCGAGCCGGGCCCGGTCACGCCCGGTGACGAGCACCCGCGCCCCCTCGTCCACGAGCAACTGCGCCGTGGCCAGCCCGAACCCGCTGCTGCCGCCGGTGATCACGGCCTTCTTTCCCTCGAACCTGCCCATGACGGACACACTCCTTCGACGAAGACTGGTGGTTTCCCCTTCCGGCGGGCCGCCCCGGCCGGACACCCACGAGTCAACAGCCGTCGGACCAGGGCGGTCCAAGACCTGTTCCGCACCCCGTCATGCGGCATCCGCATGACGGATAGGGTGTCGGTGTGCCAGACAAAGCCCCGCTCTCGTCAGCGCCAAGTCCCGGCCCTGACCTCGATCTGCGGCTCGTGCGGTACTTCACGGTCGTCGCCGAGCACCTCAACTTCGCCCGGGCGGCCGCGGCGCTGCACGTCGCCCAGCCCTCGCTGAGCCGCCAGATCCAGCGGCTGGAAGACGCCCTCGGGGTGCGCCTGCTGGAGCGCACCCCCCAGGGCAGCACGCTGACCGCGGCCGGAGCGGCCTTCCTTCCGCAGGCACAGGCGCTGCTGCACAACGCCCGGCATGCGGTGACCACCGCCCGCGACGCCGCGCCCCCGCGCACGATCACCGTCGGTTACGTCGAGGACCTCGTCATCACCCTCGCGGTGCGGGACCTGCGGCGCCGCTTCCCCACCGCGCACGTGCGCACCCGCCACCTGGACTGGGACGAGGCCCGCGCCCTGCCCGACGGCCGGGTGGACGCCCTCGTCCTGCGCACCCCCTTGCCGATCCCCGCCGACGGCCTCCAGGTGACGGTCCTCTACGACGAACCCCGCGCGCTCCTCGTGCCGACCGACCACCGGCTCGCCGGCAAGGAGTCCCTCACCTCGGCGGACTTCGCCGACGAGCCCCTGGTGGCCTGCGCCGGTATGGCCGCGGTGTGGACCGGCTTCTGGCGGCTCGACCCGCGCTCGGACGGCAGCCCGGCCCCCCTCGGTCCGCTGCTCGTCGACACCTTCGAGGACAAGCTCGAGGTCGTCGCCGACGGCCGGGCCGTCGCCCTGGTGCCGGCCGGGGACCGACGCTGCTTTCTCCGCGACGACCTGGTCACCGTGCCCGTCGAGGACATCGAACCCTGCCAGGTGGTCGTCGCCACCCGCCACGCGGACCCCCACCCGCTCCTCGGCCCCTTCCGCGCCTGTGCGAAGGAGAACCTCGTCCGCGGGGCCTGACGCGCGGAGCCCCGCCGTCACCTGTCACCGGGCGAGCAGCCGGCGAACTCCGCCCACACCACCTTTCCCGGGTTCCGCTCCCCCACCCCCCACTTGTCCGCCAGCGTCTCGACGAGGAGCAGGCCCCGGCCCGTCTCGGCCTCGCCGTCCGGGCACCCGACGCGGGGTGCGCCGTCACCGCTGTCGTGCACCTCCACGCGGAGCAGGCCGTCATGATCCAGCCAGATCATGACGCGGAACCCCCGTCCGGGCGGTACGCCGTGCAGCAGCGCGTTCGTCGCGATCTCGCTGACGCAGACGAGTACGTCGTCGCGCCGCTCGCCCACACCCCAGGCGGTGAGCGCCTCCCGTACAAATGCGCGAGAACGGGGAATGGAACGGCGCTCCCTGCGGTAGAAGTGCTCACGGAAATGGGGCAGATGAGTTTCCCGGTTCATGAGAGAACCGTCGCGATCTGTGGATACGCTCACCAGGGAGGGAGGCCGTACAGCTCGGCTGTACGGCCCCGGCAAAACTCAACCGGGCGTGGGTTGGGGAGAGACATGGCTATGCCACAGAAGAAGCGTCAGAAGAATGCGTCCGCCATGAAGATGGTCGGCCAGTTGCTGGCCAACTACCGCCGCGTGGCGGGCTTCACGCAGTGCGGGCTCGCCAAACAGGCGTGTGTCGACGAGGAGACCATCGCCTCCATCGAACAGGGCCGACGCCCCCTCAAGAGCGACCTCGCGGAACTGTTGGACGACATCCTCGGAACGAAGAACTCGCTGGCGATCGCCGTCGCCAACCTCCCCGAGATGGACAAGTATCCGCTGTGGGCGGAGGAGTTCATCGATCGGGAGCGGGAAGCTTTGGCCATCGACTGGTTCGAGAACCAGGTGTTGCCCGGACTGTTGCAGACGGAGGATTACGCCCGAGCGGTTTTTCGGAGCAAAGAGCCGCCGTTGAGCGCGGACGAGCTTGAGGTCCAGGTTGCCGGTCGTATGGATCGTCAGAGCGTGTTCCACCGGAAGACTCCGCCCTCAGCGAGCTTCGTCATCTCTGAAGCCGTGTTGATGGACCGGCTAGGTGGAGACGCGGCTCGTCGCCAGCAGATGTGTCGCCTCCGGCGAGACTCGGACCTCCCGGGTGTCTCGATCCAGATCATGCCGCTCGGTCGAGAGACTCATGCCGGACTCGATGGCCCTTTCATCGTGCTGGAAACCCCCGAGAACGAGCAGTTGGGATACATGGAGACCCAGCGTGGCAGCATGCTCGTCTCCGAACCGAACGAGGTCAGCATTCTTGCTCGGAAGTATGCGATGCTGCGAACGCAGGCTCTCAACATCGAAGACTCCCGAAGCCTGCTAGATCGGCTGCTAGGAGAGGCATGAGCAACGCACAGTCCACACCCGGCACCGGCAACCTGGCGTGGTTCAAGTCCAGCTACAGCGGCAGCGAGGGCGGCGCCTGCCTCGAAGTCGCCTACACCTGGCACAAGTCCAGCTACAGCGGGACAGAAGGCGGCAACTGCCTGGAGGTGGCGAGTTGTTCGCGCGGCGTCGTGCACGTGCGGGACTCGAAGAACCCGGGCGGGCCCGCCCTCGCCCTCTCCCCCGCCGCCTGGGCGCGGTTCACCACCCACGCCACCACCACCCACCCCTGACTCGTCACCCCCTCAGGGGGTGACGCTCCTACATCAGGTCCTGCGCACCTCTCGGCCGCCATCACACGAGAGGTATCGGCCAGTGGACCCGGCCGGAGATCCCCGCGACGGCGGACGACGGTGACGGTGACGGCGCCAAGAACGCGGGCTCGACCGGTTCGGGCTCCACGGGCGGCGGCTCCGAACAGGAAGAGACCGGCCGCCGTCGCGCATACTCGGGGCTCCTGGACCGCCCCCGGCACCCCGCCGTGCGGTCCGCACCGCGCCTCCTTCCCGAACGCCTTCCCGAGCCGGTGAGGTTGGGCGAGGTGGCGCGCGCGGCGGGGCACGCCCCAGAGTGGAGGGGCAGCACACCCGGGCCCACGGGGGATGTTCCGTCTCGCCGTGCGCTGCCGCAACCGGGCAGCACGGGCCGCACGGGGGTCGGCCTGCACACCGTCCTGCCCCTGCCCGCCGACCTCGCCCGCGTCCTGGACGAGGCGTCGGCGTCCGGACTCTGACTGCCCTCGGAGTCCCCACGCCCGGCCGGAGAGGTGGAGGGGGACCTTCCCGGTCGCAGCCCTCGATAAGTTTCCCGTTCCCGTGAACTTCCTCCCAGGGCTCGGCATCACAACTGATGCGCGCCCGGCGATCCCGTGGCGGCGCGCCGGATTGAACCGGTGAACCCGCGTTCCCGTGAAGCCAGTGCGCGCTTCGGCGACGGCGTCCCGCTCCCGTGCCCCCACGGATGACGGAGCGAGCGCACGCGTCGCCACCGCGCGCAGCACCCCCACCAACGCCATACCGCAGATGCGGAGCACTCCCAGATGACTGTCAGAATGCCGAGCCGTAAGGTCGTTGCCGCTGTCGCCGGCGGCGGGGCGCTGCTCGTGGCCACCCCACTGGTCGCCCACGCCGTCATCTCCCGCGACGCCCCTCCGACCGTCGCCGCCAAGGGCGCCGCGCTGGTCGACGTGAGCGGCAAGGACGACGAGGGCGGCAAGGACGGCAAGTCCGTCTTCGCCAAGGAGGCCGACACCGTCCGCCCCATCGCGAGCACGACGAAGATCATGGTCGCCACTGTCGTCCTCGACACCGAGAACGTGGACCTGGGGCGCCGGGTTCCGGTCGAGCAGGCGTACCGCGACTACGTCACCGAGCACCACGCCAGCACGGCTGATCTTCAGACGGGCGACAAGCTCACCGTCCGCCAGCTGCTCTATGCCGCGCTGCTGCCGTCGGGCGCCGACGCCGCCTACGCGCTGGCCGACACCTTCGGTGAGGGCGACACCAAGACTCAGCGGGTGAAGTCGTTCGTCGGGAAGATGAACGCCAAGGCCGACTCGCTGCACCTGAACAAGACGAGGTTCTCCACCTTCGACGGCACGGGCGAGGACGCCAGCACCCCGAAGGAACTGGTGCAGCTGGCCCGGCACGCGATGCGGAACCCCGTCTTCCGCAAGGCCGTCAAGACGGAGAAGTTCAAGAGCGAGGCCCCGGCCGCCAACGGCCGTACCCGCTACTACACCTGGAACAACACCAACCATCTCCTCGACGCGTACGACGGCGTGATCGGCATCAAGACCGGGACCACCGCCAAGGCGGGCGAGTGCCTGGTGTTCGCCGCCACCCGTGGCGACAAGGAGTTCGTCGGCGCGGTCCTCAACAGCAAGGACAGGTTCCAGGACGCGGCCAAACTGCTGGACCACGGCTTCGGGTCCGACGACGCGAAGGACATGGAGATCGAGGAAGAACCGTCGGACGGCGCGCAGGACTGACGGCCCCCCCTGCCCGCGCGGGTGGGCGGGGGCGTCACCCCGCCCCGGCAAGGACCGTGACCACGGACCGGTGCACGGCCGCCGTGTCGGGCGGGGTGCCCGTGCGGTCGGCGAAGAGCAGATGCGCGGCGCCGATCAGCGTCGGGGCCAGGACGTCGATGTCGGCGTCGGCCGCGACGCGGCCGAGGCCGCGTTCGGCGGCGAGGTAGGCGGCGATCATCGCCGTGGCCTCGGCGAGCAGCGGGACGCCCGTGGGGCGGGACGCGCGCAGCCGGGCCCGCAGTTCGTCGCGTGAGGTGACCAGCCCGACGATCGCGACGGCGACGGACTCGAACACCGTCGTCAGCGCCTCCGTGAGGTTGTCGGCGACGGTACGGCTCCCGGCCGCGTCGCACAGGGCGCGGGTCTGCGCGTCGAGCCGGGCGACGCGGTCGAGGACGAGTGCGGCGAGGAAGCCGTCGAAGTCGGTGAAGTGCCGGTGCAGTACGCCCTTGGCGCAGTCGGCTTCCGTGGTGACGGCCCGGCTGGTGAGCGCGCTGGGCCCCTCCCGCAGCAGGACGCGTTCGGCGGCGTCGAAGAGCCTGCCGCGTACGTCGCTCAGGTGCACTCCGGTCGGCACTCGCATCCCTTTCCGTTGCCTAGTGGGCACTTGCCCACTACGGTGGGCGCATGCCCACTCTACCGCCGGACGGCGCACAGCCCGCCACGCCCGCATCCCACCACGAACGCCGGATGGCCGAATCGTTCGGCGCGGACGCCGAGCGCTACGACCGGGCGCGGCCCCGCTACCCGGAAGCGCTGGTACGGCGGATCGCCGCCGGCAGTCCTGGGCCCTCCGTGCTCGACGTCGGCTGCGGCACCGGCATCGCCGCCCGCCAGTTCGTCGCGGCCGGCTGCCACGTCCTCGGCCTCGACGTGGACGCACGCATGGCCGCCTTCGCGCGGCGCGGCGGCGTCGAGACCGAGGTGGCGGCGTTCGAGGACTGGGACGCGGCCGGGCGCGTGTTCGACGCGGTGGTCGCGGGCCAGACCTGGCACTGGGTCGATCCCGTCGCCGGGGCGGCCAAGGCGGCCCGGGTGCTGCGCCCGGACGGCAGGCTGGCCCTCTTCTGGAACGTCCCCGCGCCCTCGCCCGAGGTCGCGGGGGCCTTCCACGCCGTGCACCAGCGGGTGCTGCCTCACGAGCCGCTCAACCAGTGGGCGAAGCCCGCCCTCGACGGACACGTGGCACTGCTGGCCACGGCCGCCGACGGGATACGGCAGGCCGGCGCGTTCGACGAGCCGGAGGAGTGGCGGTTCGCGTGGGAGCGGTCCTACACGCGCGAGGCCTGGCTGGACCAGATCCCCACCAGCGGTGTGGCGGCCCGCATGCCGGCCGCCACGCTCCGGGAACTGCTGGCGGCGACCGGTGCCGCCATCGACGCCATGGGCGGCGCGTTCACGATGCCGTACACCTCCGTGGTGGTCACCGCGCGGCGGACCGCCACCGACAGCTGAGCCGGCGCCCACGGCGGTGACGGCACGCTGCGGGTGCCGCCGTGGTCCGCCCCGGCTACGGCGTGCCGCCCTCGTCCTCCCCGCCGCCCGCGACGACCTCGTACGCCAGTTCCAC
Organism: Streptomyces tubbatahanensis; assembly: GCF_022699385.1. NCBI lineage: Bacteria > Bacillati > Actinomycetota > Actinomycetes > Kitasatosporales > Streptomycetaceae > Streptomyces > Streptomyces tubbatahanensis. The sequence goes on from NZ_CP093846.1 coordinate 2,986,042, forward strand.
GAGAGCGGGGACGGCCGGGTGTCCCGGGCCCTCGCGCCAGGCGAGGACCACGGGTACGGCCGGCGCGTCCACCAGCGGGCGGTAGACCAGCGAGGGGTGCGTGTGGTTGCGCGGGGTGGCCGTCGTGGACACGCCCACGGCACGGTCCGCGGCGATCGCGATGAGCCACTCGTCGGTGTTGGTCACCTCGATGGCCCCCACGGGCCGGGCGGCGGGCGGCCACAGCTCCATCGTCGTCGTACCCGAGACGGTGTTGAGGACGATCGGGCGGGTGGCGAGGTCCGCCAGCGTCACCTGCGGCAGCGCGGCCAACGGGCTGTCCGCCGAGACGACCGCCACCCGCTCCTCCCGCAGCAGCAGGCGCGTGGCGATCCCCGAGACGGTGACGGTGCCGCGCAGCAGGGCCACATCGACCGCGCCCCGTGTGAGCCCCGCCGTGGCGTCGTCGATCCGCCGCAGCTCCAGCGGCACGCCCGGATGCGTCTCGTCCCAGCGGCGCATCAGCGGCACGGTGTGGTCGCCGAGCGCCGCCCAGGTGTGGCCGAGCCGCAGCGGCCAGGCCGTCAGCCCGCGGGGGTCGAGCGCGACCTCGACCGCGGCGAGGGCCGCGGCCGCCTTGTCGCGGAACACGCGTCCGGCGGCCGTGAGTTCGAGATGGTGCGTGGAACGGTCCACGAGGCGGGTCCGCAGGTGGTCTTCGAGCTGGCGCAGCGTGCGTGAGAGCGCGGGCTGTCCCACGTGGAGGCGGGCGGCGGCACGGGTGACACTGCCCGCCTCGGCGATCGCGAGGAAGGCCCGCAGATGGCGCAGCTCCATGGTCATGCCTCCCGAGCATAACCACTGCGGAATCGGCATTTCACCCGCGCGGGAAGAATCCCTAGCGTGAAGGCCATGACCTCCACCGCGCCCGATCCCGCCACCGCGGCGTCCACGTCCGTTCCTCCCGCCGCATCCGCGTCTCCCGCCCCGTCCATGACCGCCACCACGTCCGTGACTGCCGCCGGGCCGGAAACGACGACCGGGCCGGAGGCCTCGGCGGTGCGTGTGCACGTCGGCGGATCCACCGGGCGGGGCAGTCTCACCGGAGTCGGCCTCGTGCTGGCCGGGACGTTGTCCGTCCAGTTCGGTTCCGCCTTCGCCGCGCTGCTGTTCCCGCGGGCCGGCGCGCTCGGCACGGTCGCCCTGCGGATCGCGCTCGCCGCCGTCCTGCTGCTCCTCGTCACCCGGCCCCGGCTGCGCGGCTACACGCGCGCCGACTGGAGCGTCGTCGCCGGCTTCGGCCTGGCCCTCGGCGGCATGAACATGCTCTTCTACCAGGCGATCGACCGCATCCCCCTCGGACCTGCCGTCACCCTCGAAGTACTCGGGCCGCTGCTGCTGTCCGCCGTCACCTCCCGCCGCGCCGCCGGTCTGCTGTGGGCCGGCCTCGCGCTGGCCGGCGTCTACCTGCTGGGCAGCGGCGGCTTCGACCAGCTCACCCTCCCCGGCATCGCCTTCGCCCTGGGCGCCGGAGCGATGTGGGCCGCGTACATCCTGCTCAACGCCCGCGCGGGCGCCCGTTTCCCCCGCCTGGACGGCCTCGCCATCGCGATGAGCGTCGCCGCGCTCGTCAGCCTGCCGCTCGGCCTCACCTCCACCGGGACGACCCTGCTCGAACCCGGCGTGCTCGCGCTGGGCCTGGCCATCGCGGTGATGTCCTCCGGCGTGCCCTACACCCTCGAACTGCTCGCGCTGCGCCGCCTGCCCGCGGCCACCTTCGCGGTCCTCACGAGCCTGGCACCGGCCGTCGCCGCGCTGGCCGGATACCTGGTGCTCCACCAGGGGCTCTCGGCGCTCCAGTGCGCCGCGATCGCGATGGTGGTCGCCGCGAGCGCGGGAGCGGTACGGACCGGCAGACGGTGACCGCGCCCCACCAGCCGGGGAAGCCCTGACTCAGTCCGGCGCCGCCGCAGGGACGTCCTCCTCCGGAGCGAGGAGCCCCGTCAGTACGCGGGTGACGAGGCGGTCGAAGAGGGCTTCGGCTGATCCCTCCCCCACGCCGCCCTGGCCGCCGGCCTGCTGCCCGGCGGCCCCCTGTCCGGCGGCCAGTGCGGCGACCAGGTGGGGGTGGTCGCCGTCCGTCGCGAGCGCGGTCAGATACGCGTGCTGGGCCTGCTGCCACTGCGGGAGCGCCCCCCGCCCGGCGGCGGCCTGGTCGAGTTCGGCGCGGCTGAGGGAGGCGACCACGGCGTTCATGACGCCGATGGCCTCCAGCTTGCTCCGCGCGCTGCCGGGGGTGCCGGCGAGTACGGCCAGCGCCTGTTCGAGGTAGGCGACCCCGTGCGGGCCCAGGGGGCGGCGCGTGGCCGTCGCGTCCAGCAGCCACGGGTGGGCGAGGTGGAGGCGACGGCTCTCCCGGGCGAGAGCGAGCAGCCCGGCCACGGGGCGACGGCGGTCCGCACCCGGCCCCGACCCCGCCGGGGGGACGTTCATCTCCGCGTGCACCTTGTCGACCATCAGCTCCAGCAGCTCGTCGCGGGTGGTCACGTACCGGTACAGGGACGCGGGCGCCGAGGCGAGGGCCCGCGCCACCGCCCGCATGGTGACGGCCGCGAGCCCCTGTTCGTCGGCCAGCGCGACCCCCGCCGCCGCGAGGTCCTCGCGCGCGAACGTCGGCGCCGGCCCCTTCCCGGCGCGTACGGGGCGCAGCCAGATGCTGCTCGGCGGCTCCTCGGGCACGGCCACCTCCTGTTCTGCGAACAACGTGTGCGGTAGATTACCGGACAGGTACCGCGAACACCGATCGCAGTAAGGCCCGCGGAGGGCCGCACAGAGCGGCCACAGCGCGCGGCCACAGTCCGAGGAGGGCGCGACCATGCCGGAACAGGCACCACCTGGAACGCACTGGAGTGCGACCCGCTTCGCCGATAACGGCGGGGTACGCATCGCCTACGACACGTTCGAGGACGCCGGAGGCGCACCACTCCTCCTGATCATGGGGCTCGGAGTGGCGCGGCACTGGTGGCCGACAGGGCTGTGCCACGCCTTCGCCGACGCCGGATTCGCCGTCGCCCGCTACGACCAGCGCGACGCCGGCGCCTCCAGCCGCATACCGGACACCGCCCCGAGCAACCCCTTCCGCAGCCTGCTGCGCGCCCGGCCCGCGCCCTACACGGCCGAGGACATGACCGACGACGCCGTGGCCGTCCTGGACGCACTCGACTGGGAGCGCGCCCACGTCTTCGGCCACTCGCTGGGCGGCCTGCTCGCGCAACGGCTCGCCCTGCGCCACCCCGACCGGGTGGCGAGCGTGACCACCTCCGCGGCGCTGCCCAGCGACGTCGCCGGCCTCCGCGTCCTGCGCTACCTGCGCCCCGGCCTGCTCACCCGGCTCGCCCGTGCCCGCTTCCCCGAGGGCCGCGAAGGAGACATCGAGGCGAGCGTCGCCGTCTGGCGCGGCGTCTCCTCCCCCGGCTACCCGTTCGACGAAGCGGCCGCCCGCGCCTGGGCAGAGGCGCAGGCGGACACCGGTCCGCGCGACACCAAGGCCCAGAGCCGGCAGATCGGCGCCCCCTGGCACGGCCCGGCTCTGCGCACCCTCGGGCACCCCACCCTCGTCCTGCACGGCCAGGAAGACCCGATCCTGCGGGTGGCCGCGGCCCGGGCCACCGCCCGTACGGTCCCGGACTCGCGCCTGGTCGCCTACCCCGGCGTCGGCCACGACCTCCCCGCAGCCCTGTGGCCCGACATCGCCCGCCGAGTCGCCACCCTGGCCACCTCGACCACCCTGCGCCCCACCCGCCCCTGACCGGGGGGGGCGGCACCCGGGGGCCGTCAGCGCACGGGCGGGCGGGACACCAGCGTGTCCCAGGAGGCCATGGCGGCGTGCGCCACCGCCAGGAGGTCGTCGCGTGTGGCACCGTCCCGCGCCTGGACGGAGAGGCCGAAGAGGACCGTGGCGTAGAACGCGGCGAGGGAGCGGGTGTCCGCGCCCGCGGGCACGTCGCCCTCCGCGACACCGCGGTCGATCCGGTCGCGGAGCGAACGCTCCATCACCCGGCGGTCGTCGCACAGCAGAGTGCGGACGGTCTCGTGCTCGGGAGCGCAGGTGGTCGCGGACAGCACGACCATGCAGCCCCGGGGGCTGCCCGGCTCGGTGTAGGCGCAGGCGTTGCCGCGGAGCACCTCACCGATGGCCTCGCGCGCGGTGCCCTCCTCGCGCAGGGCGCGCGCGGTGACGCCGCCCTCGGTGCGCCCGTAGAGCTCCACCGCCTCGCGGAAGAGCTGCTCCTTGGAGCCGAAGGCGGCGTAGAGGCTGGGCGGCCTGATGCCCATGGCGCCGGTCAGCTCGGCCAGGGAGGCCGCCTCGTAGCCCCGTTCCCAGAAGACCCGCATCGCCCGTTCGAGCGCGGCGTCCCGATCGAAGGCGCGCGGCCGCCCGCGTCCCGCTCCCATCCGGACCCCTTTCTGTAGCGCTCGTTTCCGAAAGCCCTTGACGCCCGAGGATACTCGGGGGGTTAATTACGAAGCGATCGATACAGAAATGGGCCCTGCGACGGCCCCCGACCCCGAGTGAGGACTGCCATGACCACCACTACCGAGGACCGACCCACCACCCACCCCCCGCTCACCGGCACGAGCGCACTGGTCACCGGCGGCAGCAGAGGCATCGGCGCCGCCATCGCCAGGCGGCTGGCCGCCGACGGAGCGGACGTCGCGCTGACCTACGTCAGCGCCGAAGAGCGCGCCAAGGAGGTCGCCGAAGACATCCGCGCCCTCGGGCGCCGCGCCCTGGCCCTCCGGGCCGACAGCGCCTCACCCACCGAACCGGTCGAGGCCGTGCACCGTGCGGCCCGCGAGTTCGGGCGCCTCGACATCCTGGTCAACAACGCGGGCATCTTCCCCGCGGGGCCGCTGGAGGAGCTCACGCCCGACACCATCGACCGCGCCCTCGCCGTCCACGTCCGCGCCGCCCTGCTCGCCGCGCAGGCAGCGGCCGGACACATGCGCGCAGGCGGCCGCATCGTCACCATCGGCAGCAACCTCGCCGACCGCGTGCCCCGCAGCGGCATCACCCTCTACGCCGCCTCCAAGTCCGCGCTCAGCGGCCTCACCAAGGGCCTCGCCCGGGACCTGGGGCCCCGCGGCATCACCGCCAACCTCGTCCATCCCGGCTCCACGGACACCGACATGAACCCCGCCGACGGCGACAAGGCAGACGGACAGCGCGCCCTCACCGCACTCGGCCGCTACGGCACCCCGGAAGGCATCGCGGCGACGGTCGCCCACCTGGTGCACCCCGACGCGGGCGGCACCACCGGTGCGGCTTTCACGGTGGACGCGGGGGCGAACGCGTAACGCTCGCGCGGCTACGCGTGTATGCGGCTACGCGGCTACGGGGCGGGGGCGGCTGGTGGGGGCACCTCCCGGCCGAAGCCCCCTGGGGGTACCTCCCGGCCGGAGGCTGGGGGACTCCGGCCGGGAGGTACCCCCAGGGGAGCGGTTCCTCGCGCCCCTCCGAGGTGCGCCGCGGTCACCTCGTGGTGGGGGACAGTGCCTCGTCAGCCCTCGGGAGCCAGGTGTCGGGCGCCCGCGCGAGCCATCCCTCGCGGGCGCCCGCCGCGCGCGCCGCGTCCGCCAGCGCCGTCAGGCCCGCGTGGCGCAGGCCCCTGCGCCACACCATCGAGACGGGCGACAGCGGCACGGGATCGGTCAGCGGGCGCAGCACCATGCCCTCGACGCCGACGAAGACGCTGGTCGCCAGCACCGACCAGCCCCTGCCGCGCACCACCCGCGCGAACTCCCGTTCGCCCTCGATCTTCGGAAAGGGTTCCGCCAGCCTGATCCCGTACCCGGCGAAGAGGTCGGCGGCGTAGGAGGTCCACTCGGCGGTTCCGGGGTTCCCCGCACCGGCGTACAGGGTCTCCCCCTCCAGCGCCGCCAGCGGCACCTCGTCCAGGTCTGCGAGCCGGTGCCGGCCGGGGAGCAGGACGGCCACGCGCTCGTACCGCACCAGCCGGTGGTCGAGCCCGCGCAGCACCTCGCGGGGCAGCCCCGCCACCCGGCCGAACGCCACGTCCAGACCGCCCGCCAGCAGGTCGTCGGCCGCGGCGGTCAGGCCGCTGTAGTAGCGGGCGACGAACTCGACTCCGGGCGCCGCCTCGCGCGCCGCCTCCAGCACCCGGCTTCCCGTGGACACGGGGGCGGCGACGTCGACGGTCAGCGGCCGCCCTCCGGCCGCTGGCCCCCTGCCGAACGCGGCGTCCAGGGCCTCGTGCGCGGCCAGCACCCCCCGCGCGTACGGCAGCAGGCGCTCGCCTTCCGGGGTCAGTGTCACCCGCCGGGTGCTCCGCACGAACAGCACGGCACCCAGCTCGCGCTCCAGCGAGCGGACATCCCGGCTGAGCGCCTGCTGAGCCACGTACAGGCGCGCGGCCGCGCGGGTGAAGTGCAGCTCCTCGGCGACGGCGACGAAGCCCCGCAAAAGGCGCGGGGACAGCTCACTGGGCACCAGGGGACGGTAAGCGGGCCGCCCCACCATTCACAACACAGGTGCGTGAACGGAGCCTCAGAAGGTGTTGGACCCCGCCCGTGACCTGCGGCGACGCTGAACTCATGACAGTCACCTACCACCGCCCCAGAACGCAGCCCTCCCACCCGCCGGCCTCACTCACCGACCGCACGACGCTGTACGCCCTGCACGGCAGCACCCTCGTCGCCGCACGACTGCCGGCACCCCGCGCGCACCCTGCGCCGCCTCGCACGCCCTCTCGGCAACGTTCCCCGCGCGCCCCGCTGCGCGCCCTGCTCGCGGCACTGTCCCGGCACAGGCGCGGCGGGCGCGGGAGAGGGTGACCCGTCACCGGACGGCATCCGCCCAGGGCGGGCGTTCCGCCCAGGGCTGGGCGTCCGCCCGGGACGGGTGTCCGCCCGAAACGGGCGCTCTTCACCCGCGGGGCGAGTAGTGCTGGGGCCAGTCCCGTTCCTCGGGCGGGGGCAGGTTGCGGGACGGAGTCTCCACCGGCGGGGCGTGCTCGGCGCGCAGCCCCCGCGCCCGCTCCCATCCGGCCCGCGCCCTGGGATGGAACCGGCGCGCCGGCGGCACCAGCTTCCAGCCCCAGTGGATGAGCCGCCCGATCCTGCGCAGCCTGCGCTCGTCCCGCACCGTCCACACGTAACCGAGGCGGCGCCGCACGGCGGGCGGGAAGAAACCGACCGTGAACCACACCGAGGCCCGCGCCTGCGGCGCGCGCACCAGCCGCCACACCGCCTCGGGCAGCCACCCGAGCGCGGGCGGCTTCGCCAGCGCCGTCAGATCGAGCACGTCCCTGGCCGGCGTGTTGTCCTCCAGCACCTCCGCCGCCATACGGTCCCAGTACACGCAAAAGTCGTCCCAGTTGGCCGGCACGGGGCGCATGCTCATCCCGTACAGCCGCCACCACTGCACGTGCTCGTCGAACAGCCGGCGCTTCTGCGCCTGCGTCAGACCCGGCCCGAGCCGGTCCGCGACCAGGAGAGTCAGCACGAAGAAGGTGGCGTGCGCCCAGTAGAACGTGTCCGGGTCGAGGGCGTGATACGGGCGCCCTTCGCGGTCGGTCCCCTTGATGGTGTGGTGGTAGCCGCGCACCTGCCGCGCCGTCTCGACCGCACGCGGCCCGTCGTAGACGACACCGCCGATCGGATACAGCGAACGGAACAGCCGCTCCCACCGCTCCTCGAAGAAGCGCGAGTGCTCGGCGACCCCCGCGCCCAGCTGCGGATGCATGTTCTGCATCGCCCCGGCCCAGGGCGCCAGCAGGACGCCGCGCCAGTCACCGAAGTACTTCCAGGTCAGCGAGTCGGGACCCAGCGGTTCCGGCATGTCGCCTCGCACGCCTCGCACCATCGGGCGCTCCTTCCGCTCCGGGCGCGGCCGCCCGCTCGCAGCGTAGAGGCCGCGCGCGCCGACATCAGCCCCCCGCCGAGGCCCCGCTCGCCGCCGCCGTCCGCGCGTCGAGCGCCTTCTTCAACGCGGGCCCCGCGACCCCCGCGCGGGCCGTCAACTCCTTGAGCCGCCGGCGGTTGCGGTGCCGCACCCCCCAGCTCAGCTCGGGGCACAGCCGAGCCAGCGCCGCGAACGAGGCGAGCGCGGCGCGCGACGGCTCGACCCGGTCGACCGGATCGCTGCCCGTCAGCGTCGCCACGGCCTCCGCCCGCAGCAGACCCGGAAGCCGCTCGTCACGCACCGTGATCTCCTTGCGGCGCAGCGTCCGGGACGCGACGGAGATCAGCCCCGCTCTGGCCAGGTCGTCCTCGACCGCCAGGCACGTCTCCCGGCGCTCCTTCTGCACGAGCGTGTGCCAGCGGCGGGCCCGGGAGTGGCCCTCGATGGAGCGCAGGGCGCCGTCCAGCACGGGATCACCGGTACGGCGGCCTCCCCCGACGGGCCGGGCCTTACCCCGGTCGTCCTTCAGACACGCCCGCGCCTCGAGCTCGGCCAACGTCGCCGCCCTGATCGCATACCCCAACTCGTCCCCCCACTTCAGCCGCTCCTTCTCGACGTCGCACGCCAGCAGGAAGAGCCGCCTAGGCAAGCTGCCCGGTATCTGTTCCATGCCCCCATCACAGCACGCCCCGGAAACCCCGGGAACCCCGAAAAGCCCTGATCAGCACACCGGAGAGCAACCGCCACCACGCCGCCCACCCCACGCAGACCGCCGGAGGACACCGAACCACACCCCGCAGACCAGGAGAGGGCACCGCCACCACGCCACCCACCCACGCAGACCAGGAGAGGGCACCGCCACCACACCGCCCACCCACGCAGACCACGAGAGAGCACCGCCACCACGCCCCCCACCCACGCAGACCACGAGAGAGCACCGCCACCACGCCCCCCACCCACGCAGACCACGAGAGAGCACCGCCACCACGCCCCCCACCCACGCAGACCACGAGAGAGCACCGCCACCACGCCCCCCACCCCTGTGAGGGGGGGTGCGGGTGGCGAAGCCCCCGCCCACGCGCGGCGAAGCCGCGCAAAACGACGAAGGCGAGGCGGCCCACGCTGTCCGTGGGCACACCTCGCCTCTCGCCTTCGTGGAGATGGCGGGAATCGAACCCGCGTCCAACGAAGTGGAAACAGGGCTTCTCCGAGCGCAGTCCGCTGCGATTTTCTCGGCCCCGGAGATCACGCGGACAAGTCTCCGACGGGCCCAGTCACTGTGTGATGTCCCGGCAGGCCCCGTGACCGGACCTACGCGGTGAGTTCCCTTAGCTGATGCCAGGAACCGGGGCGGAAACTACCCCGGGCTGACACTTCGCAGGTCGCTGCTCAGGCAGCGAGGGCGAAGGAATCGCGCTTGGTGTTGGCGATTATTTTTTTGCGGCACGTGGTTAACGAGATCATTGCCGCGTTCCTCGGCTCGCTTCCCCTGCTTCGACGTTCGCTGTCGAAACCGATCATCCCCATGTTGAGTTGAGAAACTCCGCCCCGCTGGGAGGGCTGACGCCCATAGTACGTGACCTGTGCGCACCTGTGCCAACCCTTTCGGGTCCTCGCCTATTCCGCCCGGCTCCCGGGCGCGGCCCAGGGCCCGGCGGGACGGCTACCTGGCCATGCTCCGCTGCCGCCGCCGGGCCGCGGACATCGCGCGGTCGGCCTCGCGCCGGTCCTGCTTCTCGCGGAGCGTGTGCCGCTTGTCGTACTCCTTCTTGCCTCGCGCGAGGGCGATCTCGACCTTGGCGCGGCCCCGGTAGAAGTAGAGCTGGAGGGGGACCAGCGTCAGACCCGTCTCCTGGAGCTTGCCGGTGAGCTTGTCGATCTCCACGCGGTGCAGCAGCAGCTTCCGCTTGCGGCGGGCGGCGTGGTTGGTCCACGTGCCCTGCGCGTACTCGGGGATGTGGACGTTGTGCAGCCACACCTCGCCGCCGTCGACCTGGGCGAAGCCGTCGACGAGGGAGGCGCGGCCCATGCGCAGCGACTTGACCTCGGTGCCCGTCAGCGCGATGCCGCACTCGTAGGTGTCCAGCACCAGGTAGTCGTGGCGCGCCTTCTTGTTCTGCGCGACGAGCTTCCTGGCGTCCTTGTCGTCCTTGGCCTTCGCCTTGGTCCGTTGCGTCTTCATCTTCGCCATAGCCCGGCCATTCTCCCACTACGACCGGGCTTCGAGGCCACTCAATACTGTCCTCGCCCGCTGCATGGCCGCGTCCGTGTCGTGGACGGCGAGGTCGGGGGCCAGGCCCCGTCCCTCCACGTCGCGACCTGACGGAGTCGTGTAGTGACCGACCGTCAGCTCGGCGACGGAGCCGTCACTCTGGTGCTCGGGCATCTGCACGGAGCCCTTGCCGAAGGTGCGGGAGCCGACGACGACGGCGCGCCCCCGGTCCTGGAGCGCGCCGGTCAGCAGTTCGGCGGCGCTCATGGTGCCGCTGTCGACGAGGACGACGACGGGGCGGCGCTCCACGTCGACGCCGCCCGTCCCGCTGCCGGCGTCGTCGCGCTCGGCGTACAGGGCCCGCTGCCTGCCGTTGTCGTCGTAGGTGGCGACGAGGCCGCCGTCGAGGAAGGCGGACGCCGCGGTGACCGCCTCGTCGACCAGGCCGCCGGAGTTGCCCCGCAGGTCGAGGACGATGGCCCCGTCCGCGGGGACCTGCTCGCGGACGGCCTCGCGCACCCGTTCGCCCGCGCCGCGGGTGAAGGCGCCGACCTTGATGCGGGTGACGCCGTCACCCAGCCGCCGGACACGCACGGACTCGGTCGTCAGCTGCGCGCGCCGCAGGGTGCGGGTCAGCTCGCGCCCGTCGCGTACGAGGTGCAGCGTGACGTGGGTGCCGGGTGCGGCTGCGCCGCTCGGCGCTTCCGGGTCCGAGCCGCGCAGCAGGGCGACGACGGTGGTCACGGGCTTGCCGGTGACCGGCTGCCCGGCCACGGAGCGCAGCCGGTCGCCGGCGCGGACGCCGGCGTCGTCGGCGGGGCTGCCCGGCCGCACGCGGTCCACCTCGATCGCCGTTCGGCGGCCGTGCACAGGCCCGTCCTGCCGCCCGTCCCGGCTGCCGCCGTGCGACCGCCCGCCGTCCCCTCGGGACACCCCGTCACCCGTGTGGGTCTGGCGTACGGAGATGCCGACGCCGACGTAGCTGCCCTCCAGGGCGTGCCGCAGCTGCGCGTACTCGCGCGCCGAGTAGGCCGCGGACCAGCGGTCGCCGCTGCGGCTGACGACGACGTCGGCGTCGTCCCCGGCCCGCTCCCGCGCCTCGCGCGCGCTGCCGGGCGCCTCGCCCTTGCCGTCACCCGCGGCGCCGGGCGCACCGGCCGCGGCGCCGTGCGCCGCCGCGTCGGGGCCCGCCGGGGAGCCGAGGGCGGTCAGCTCACCGCCGAAGGAGCCGGTGGCGGCGCCGGTCGCCAGCACGCCGACGAAGACCAATGTCAGGGCCCCGCGCCGCGACCGGCGCGGGCGCGTATCGAGGAACCACGAGCCTGGCATGGTCCGGAGTGTAGGGCAGCGCGGGGCGCTCTACGGGCGGTTGCGACAAGGGCACCCCGCGTCCTGTGTCACACCTTCAGGTACTTGCGCAACGTGATGAACGCTGCTGCCGCCGGCACCAGAACCCCCACCGCGAGGATCAACGGCAGCACCTTGATCACGGCGTCCCAGCCGATGAAGTTGATCAGCAGGATCTTCTCCTGGAGCCAGTTGTTGATCAGGAAGTACTTGCCGAACACGAGCAGCACGCAGGCGAAACCGGCGCCGATCAGGCCCGCGATGGCAGCCTCCAGGATGAACGGCATCTGGATGTAGAAGCTGGAGGCGCCGACCAGCCGCATGATGCCCGTCTCCCTGCGGCGGCTGAACGCCGAGACCCGCACGGTGTTGACGATCAACAGCAGCGCCACCACCAGCATCAGCGCCATCACGCACAGCGCCGCGATGTTCATGCCGTTGAGGAGGTTGAAGATGTTCTCCAGCAGACTGCGCTGGTCCTGCACCTCCTGCACGCCCTGTCTGCCGGAGAACGCCGTCTGGAGGACCTGGTACTTCGTGGGGTCCTTGAGCTTGACCCGATAGGACTCCTGCATCTGGTCCGCGGTCAGCGAGTCGGCCAGCGGGGAGTCCTTGAAGTCCTGCTTGTAGTGCTTGTACGCCTCGTCGGCGGACTCGTAGTAGATCTTCTCGACGACGTCGAGCTTCTCCAGGTCGGTCTTGATCTCCTGCTTCTGCTGCGAGGTGACGGCACCCTTGTCGCAGTTGGGGTCCGAGGAGGCGTCGTTCTTGTTGCACAGATAGATGGAGACCTGGACCTTGTCGTACCAGAATCCCTTCATCGTGCTGACCTGCTCACGGGCGAGCAGCGAGCCGCCCGCCAGCGCGAGCGACAGGGCGACGGAGACGATCACCGCGAAGGTCATCGTGAGATTGCGACGGAGACCGACGCTGATCTCCGACAGAACGAACTGGGCGCGCATGGCGTGCTTTCCTCGGCTTTCCTCAGTGCTGGTATCCGTAGACGCCGCGCGACTGGTCGCGCACGAGGCGGCCGGTCTCCAGCTCGACGACGCGCTTGCGCATCTGGTCGACGATCTGCTGATCGTGGGTGGCCATCACCACGGTGGTCCCCGTGCGGTTGATGCGGTCGAGCAACTTCATGATGCCGACGGAGGTCTGCGGATCCAGGTTGCCTGTCGGCTCGTCGGCGATCAGCAGCATGGGCCGGTTGGCGAACGCCCGGGCGATGGCCACGCGCTGCTGCTCACCGCCGGAGAGCTCGCCCGGCATCCGCTCCTCCTTGCCGCCCAGCCCCACGAGGTCGAGGACTTCGGGCACCGTCTTGCGGATCTGGACCCGGGACTTGCCGATGACCTCCAGCGCGAACGCCACGTTCTCCCCGACCGTCTTGTTGCCCAGCAGCCGGAAGTCCTGGAAGACCGTGCCGAGCTGGCGCCGCATGTGCGGCACCTTCCAGTTCGACAGCCGTGCCAGGTCCTTGCCCAGCACATGCACCTGTCCCGTGCTGGCGCGCTCCTCGCGCAGGATCAGCCGCAGGAAGGTGGACTTGCCGGACCCGGAGGAGCCCACGAGGAAGACGAACTCGCCGCGCTCGATCTCCAGCGAAACGTCGCGGAGCGCCGGGCGGTTCTGCTTGGGATAGGACTTGGAGACGCTGTCGAATCGGATCACGGATACACCACGTCGGCCTGGGTAGGGGCAACGGAAGCCGCGGTGCGGCCCCTGGGGCACCTCCCGCGTTCAGCCGGGGGTGCGGTGTGGGCGACCATACGCGAAGCGTGGCGTGCCGTGCACGCGGCACCGGCGTACGCCACTCGCACCGGCGTCCCCCTCACCGGTGCGTCCGCGCTCCACCTGCTTGTTTCTGCGGAAGCTGCCGTCACCTGGCAGAGTGGAGTTGAGCACCTATGGGGAACGAATCACGTACGGGTGGCGTTGGCGCGACTGAGGAGGGATTCGCATGACATGCGACCGACTGGTGTGTGCCAACTGCGCGGGGCCCGTGAGCGAGGGCCGGTGCGCCGTGTGCCGCGCCCACCGCGAGCGCCTGCACCGCGAGTCCCCGCTCGCCAACCTGTCCCCCACCGCGCTGATCGCCCTGCTGGCGACGCTGATAGCCGTGGCGCTGGTGGCACAGAAGGTCGCCACGGCCTGACGCGGCACGGGGCCCGCCACCTGCTTCGAGCACCGCGCGGGCCCGAGCGGCACGCCGGTGCGGGTGCGACGACAGCGCGCCGGGCCCGGCGGCCCGAAGGCCCCCGAACCCGGCGCGTTGTGTCTCTGCGCTGTGACGCAGCCGACGTGCTGCTACACAGCAGTCGTGCTGTTACGCAGCGGTACGACGGTTGACCATGCGCGGCATCAGGCGGAAGCCGATGCCACCGGCGATCATCGTCGCGGCGCCCACGAGGAGGAACGTCGTCTCGGTCGAACCGGTCTCGGCCAGTTCGTCCTTCGGCGCCTCGGGCTTGCTGTCCTGCACCGGCTGGCTGCCGGCGCTGTCCGGGTTGGCCCCGCCGCCCTGGCAGTTGACGTTGTCGCCGTCGAGCTCGCAGGTGTCGTCGTCGCCACCGCCGGAACCGCCGATGGTCGCGGGCTCCTCGCCGCCACCACCGTTGCCGCCGTTCCCGCCGTTGCCACCGTTCCCGCCGCCGTCGGCGTTGCCGCCGTTGCCGCCGTTCCCGTTGCCACCGTTGCCGTTGTCGCCGCCGCCGTTGTCGTCACCGCCGCCGGGGCCACCGTTGCCGCCCGGGCCACCGTTGCCGCCGGGACCGCCGTTGTCGCCGCCGCCGTCGTCACCGCCGATGCCGCCGTCGTCGCCGCCGCCGTTGTCACCGCCGCCGTTGTCGTCACCGCCGATGACGGTGCCCCCGATGCCGTTGTCACCGCCGCCGTCGTCACCGCCGCCGATGCCGCCGTCGTCACCGCCGGAGTCGCCGCCGCTGTCACCGCCGCCGATGAGGCCGCCGATGATCCCGCCGATGACTCCGCCGTTGTCACCGCCGCCGGAGCCGCCGGAGCTGTCGCCCGGCCCCGCCGCCTGCGCGGCGCCTGCCGCGGTCAGCGAGGCGCCGGCCGCGAACACGGTCGCCGCGGCTATGCGCGCGACCCGCAGCCGCGTCTTCGATTTGCTCATGTTCCAACTACCCCCAGTAGCTGTACTCGTCCATGGGGCAGCTGCGCGCGGAGCGCGTCCGCACCGGGCGTGCCGTCGAGGCGAACTGGTTCGTCCCCACCCCGGGCTCCCGCCGTTTGCTCACCGGGGCGCTTTCTTCACCCCGTACATGCGCCCCTGACACAGGCATGCCGAGCGAACAGCTTTCCCCAGCCTTCACACGCCCGTCAAGCGAAGACCGGATGAACCGACTGACGGAACGTCAGTCCTGGGCCTGTTCCTGCTGCTTGCGCCAGCGGATTCCGGCCTCCAGGAAGCCGTCGAGGTCGCCGTCGAGAACGGACTGGGGGTTGCCGACCTCGTGCTCGGTGCGCAGGTCCTTGACCATCTGGTAGGGGTGCAGCACGTACGAACGCATCTGGCTGCCCCAGGAGTTGCCGCCGTCCCCCTTGAGGGCGTCCATCTTGGCCTGCTCCTCCTGGCGGCGGTGGGCCAGCAGACGGGCCTGCATGACGCGCATGGCGGCGGCGCGGTTCTGGATCTGCGACTTCTCGTTCTGGCAGGAGACGACGATGCCGGTGGGCAGGTGCGTCATCCGGACCGCCGAGTCGGTGGTGTTGACCGACTGGCCGCCGGGGCCCGAGGAGCGGAAGACGTCGATCCGCAGCTCGTTCTCGGGGATGTCAATGTGGTCGACCTGCTCGACCACCGGCAGCACCTCGACCCCGGCGAACGAGGTCTGACGGCGGCCCTGGTTGTCGAACGGGGAGATGCGCACCATGCGGTGCGTGCCCTGCTCGACGGAGAGCGTGCCGTAGGCGTAGGGGGCCTTCACGGTGAAGGTCGCGGACTTGATCCCGGCCTCCTCCGCGTAGGAGGTGTCGAAGACCTCGGTGGGGTAGCCGCGCCGCTCGGACCAGCGCAGGTACATCCGCATCAGCTGCTCGGCGAAGTCGGCGGCGTCCACGCCGCCCGCCTCGGCCCGGACGCTGACGACCGCCTCACGCGGGTCGTACTCGCCCGACAGCAGGGTGCGGACCTCCAGCTCGTCCACCGTCTTGCGGACGGACTCCAGCTCGCCCTCGGCCTCGGCGCGCGCGTCGGCGTCGCCCTCGTCCTCGGCCAGCTCGAAGAGCACCCCCACGTCGTCGATGCGCCCGCGCAGCTCCTCGACCTTGCGCAGCTGCCCCTGGAGATAGGAGAGCCGGCTGGTCACCTGCTGTGCGCGCTCGACGTCGTCCCACAGGTCGGGGGCCGCCGCCTGCTCCTCGAGCGCGGCGATGTCTGACCGCATCTTGCCCAGGTCAAGGACGGCCTCGATCGACTCCATGGTGGAGGAGAGGGACTTCAGCTCTTCGGATACATCGACGACTGCCACGCTCCCCACCCTAACCGCAAGCCGCCACCCTGGGCCTTAGCCCACTTGGGCGTCACGCTCCGCGTTCCGGTGTGCGGTCAGCGTGGTGACGAGGACGTCGCGGCGCGCCGGGTGGATGCCGTCGGCGGGCCGCACCGGGTCCACCTCGTGCCAGGTGGCGCGGTCGTCGCCGAGCAGGAGGGTGCCGCGCTCGTGCAGGGTGGTGGCCAGCACCCGGGTGCCGTCCGGTTCGGTGACGGTGCTCTGGCCGCCGACCGCGTTCTCGCGGCCGATCATCAGCGAGGTCACCAGCGTGACGCCGTCCCGGTGGCGGCCCTCGGGGGTGGGCTGCCCGTCGGCGTCGGCGGAGGCGACGACCCGGAACGGGTGCACCTTCACGCTCCACTCGTCGGCGTCGTGCAGGCAGGTCGCGAGCTGTCCGAGCATCCGGGTCAGCGACGTGAACAGGGGGTCGGCAACGAAGGCGTCGGTCAGCGGCGCGAAGTGGCGGTCCTCGCCGACGTGCAGCCGGTTGGTCTCCTCGGGCTGCGCGAAGGCCAGGTGCGGCATCGGGCGCAGCACTCCCGTGCGGTCGAGCAGGAAGTGCCCGTAGCGGCGCAGCCGTCGCGTGCCGTGCCGTGCGGCGTACCCGTCCGCCTCCAGGTCCTCCCAGTGGGAGGCGAAGCGGCTCCAGTCCGTCTCGTCCGCGCCCACGCACCGCGAGAGGGTGGCGGGCCGCATCACGTGGGCCCGCCGGGACAGCAGCGCCTGCCGGGCCTCGGCGACCTCACCCGCGCTCTTCTCCGTCTGAGCACCCGCTATGTCCACCATGCGGCAATCCTCCTACGCGCCCGCCGGGTCCGCATCCGGACTCTCGGCACCGGACCCTGCCGGAGCCGGGCCCGGCTCCGGCTGCAGCGGCGTCCGCAGCGCCGAGGCACCCGAACGCCACGCCTCCAGCAGCGCGGCTCCCAGCCGGTCCTCCAACAGGACGGTGGCGTCGGCGCCGAAGGCGATCTCCGGCTCCTGCGCGGGTTCGCTCGCCAGCAGGCCGCCGATCACCTCCCGGCGCACCACCTGCTCGTGCACGGCGTCGGCCTCCACGTGCTCGTCGTAGAACCGCTCCGCCGCCGCACCCGCCTCGAGCCTGCGCATCGCCGCCGCCAGCCGGCGGGAGCCCGGCGAGGAGGTGACCTCCACGCAGGCGAAATGGCCCACCAGCGCGCCGCGCAGCGCCCTGTGCAGCCCGAACAGCGACATCAGGTTGACCAGGGCGAGGGCAGGGCCCGGCGCGGCGTCCAGGTAGCGCCCGTAGGTGTCGTCCAGGTCCAGGTCGCGCATCAGGTCGGCGAACAGCCGGGCGTGCACGTCCTCGGCGCGGCCCGCGCCGAACTCGTCGTACTCGATGGCCACCATCGCGGCCTTCTCTGCGCCGGTCAGCCGCGGGATCACCCAGGCGTGCGGGTCGGCCTCCTTCAGGTGGTACAGGGAGCGCAGCGCCGCGTACTCGCGCAGCTGCCACCGCTCGCCGTGGTGCTGGAGGTGGTGGGCGACGCCGCCCTCGTGTCCGGCCGGCTCGACGGGCTCGACCAGGAGTTCGCCGAAGGCCTCGTCCACGGTGCGCCCCGCGGGCACGTCCCTGCGGAGGGCGGCCAGGAAGTGGTCCTCCAGCGCCCGGCGCACCCGCAGCAGCTCGGGGTCCCACTCGCGGTCCTCGGCCACCCGGGCGAAGCCGCGGTAGTGCAGCTCGTAGAGCACGTAGAGGGCCAGGTGCAGATCCTCGCCGTACGGGTCGGCGGTCCCCGCCCGGGCGGGGAGGTCGTCCAGGTGCCCGCTGCCGCCGCCCAGCGCCGCCAGGACGCCCGCTGACAGCGGACCCCGCGGCTCGGGCAGCGCGGGCCCGTGCGCGGGCGTGGTGGCGGGCGTGGCCGCCGCCGGGGGCGCGGCCGGTGCGGCGGCGGGGGGCCGCGCTGCCTGCCTGGTGGTCGCCGTCATGGGGGCGCTCCCGTCGTCTCGGCTCTCGGGCGTGCACGGAACTGGCCGCGCGTGCCGCCGCACGGTGGTGCGGGCGCGGCATGGCGTGCCCGGCCACCGGTCGGCGGTCAGCCGCCCGAGTACCCGGCCGCGGGTGCGGGCAACGACCCTGTTTCGTCCTGAGACGTGGCCAGCCAGCCGCCCACGGCGAGCGCCGCGGCCACCAGCGCGGCCACAACGCCTATCTTGAGCCGCCGCCGGCGTTCGGCAACCCGGTGGTGCTTCGCGGAACCGGCCCGCGCCTCCCCCACCGGACGGGGCGCGCGAGCGGTGCCGTGCGCCCCTCCGGCCAGTTCGTCCGCCGCCGGTACGCGCATGCTCGTGTGTGTGTCCCGGTTGGCGTCAGGGCCCACCCGCGAGTGCACGAGCGGCACCGCGCCGCCGCCCGCCGCGGCCTGGGCCGCCCCCGTGACGGGCCCGGACGCCGCCCCCTCGCCGCTTTCCTCGTCCGCCTCGTCGTGCTCGTAGCCGTCCTCGACGTGCTCGTCGATGTCGAGCGGCGGCAGCCCCTCCAGCGAGGGCAGCAGCTCCCGCAGCCGGGTCGCCAGCTCCACGGCCCGCAGCCGGGAGGCGGGAGCCTTGGCCAGACACTGGTGGACGAGCTGCCACAGCTCGTCCGGGATGCCCGGCAGCGGCGCGACGGACTCCGTCACGTGGCGCCGCAGCACCGCGCCCGGGTGCCCGCCGCCGAACGGGGTGAAGCCCGCCATCAGCTCGTAGAGCACGGTGGCCAGCGCGTAGATGTCGACGGCGGCGCGCGGCGGCAGCCCCTCCACGATCTCGGGCGCCAGGTAGTCGGGCGTACCGATGATGGAGGTGGCGCGGGTGCGGCTGGGCGAGTCGATGAGCTTGGCCACGCCGAAGTCGGTCAGCAGCGCGGGCGGCGCCCCGCCGGGGCCCTCCAGCGAGAGGGCGTCCAGCAGGACGTTCTCCGGCTTCACGTCCCGGTGCACGAGACCCGCGGCGTGCGCGGCCGCCAGCCCGTCCGCGACGTCCGCCGCGATGGCGACGGCCGCCTCGGGCGCGAGGCGGCGGTCCCGCTCCAGGCGGGTCCGCAGGTCGGTGCCGCGCACCAGGTCCATGACCAGGGCCAGCTCGTTCCCGTCCACCACCAGGTCGCGGACGCCGACGACGCGGGGGTGGTCGAGGTGGAGCAGGGCGCTGCGCTCCTGCACGAACCGCTCGACCAGGTCCTGGTCGGCGGCCAGGTCCTCGCGCAGCAGCTTGATGGCGACAGGACCCTCGGGTCCGTCGCCGAGCCACACCGTCCCCGCGCTGCCGCGCCCGAGGATCTGGTGTGCCGTGTAGCGACTGCCGATCTTCCTTGCCATGGCGACAAAGCTACGCGGCACGGCGGGCCTTGGGAGCCCCGGATACCGGTAACTGTCACTTCTGCGGGGGAAATCCCCCTTTGGAAGTCGACAAATCCCCAAGGTCGGCGGACGGCTGACGGGCCGTCCCCTCAGCCGTTGAACTTCGAGAAGAAGTCCCCTATCTCACCGAAGACGTCCTTGGCCGACTCCCAGAAGCTCTTGCCCTGCGCCCACCACTCCGGCACCGGCGTGAAGTTCCAGATCAGCACGCCCGCCACCACCAGTATGACGATCATGAACAGGCAGCCCTTGAGGCAGCCGAGCCCGGGAATCCGCATCGGATTCGCGCTGCGCTGCCGCGGCTCCCGCTGCGGCCTGGGCTCACGCGGCGGACGCGGCTCCCGCTGCGGCCTCGGCTCACGGCGCCGCGAGGGCTGCGGCTCGTACCGCTGCGGAGGCTGCTGCGGCTGCTGCCGGGGCCCGGGGTGCTGCTGCCCGCCGTACTGCTGCCCAGGCTGCTGCCCATACCCCTGCTGGCCGTAGCCCTGCTGGCCATAGCCCTGCTGGCCATAGCCCTGCTGGCCGTACGGGGCCGGGGGCGGCTGCGGGGCCTGGCGCTGCGGGCGGCGGCGCAGCGGGTCCATGCTCGGGTCCAGCGGCTGGAACTGCGTCTGCTCGTTGCGGTCCCGCGCGGCGCGCAGCTGGTTCTCCCACGGGTGCGGCCCGTCCTGCTGCGGCGCTTGCCCCTGCGGGGGGTTACCGGGAACGGGGGGCATCACCTGCGTCGGATCGGCGTGCGGGCCCTGCCCTCCGGGACCGCCGGGGCCGCCCGTCTGCGGCAGCACGTTCGTCTCCGCCGACGGGTCGTACTGCCCGCCGGACCCCGCACCGGACCCCGCACCGTGCGGAAGGACCTGCGTCGGGTCGGAGTCGCCCGCACCCGCCCCCGGGGCGCCGCCGGCGAGCGAGCCGGACTCCGGCACCGGCGCGGGCGTCGGATCGGGCATCAGCAGCGCGCCCACACCCAGCGCGGCACCGGCCGCCTGCGGAGTGGCCTGGGCACCGATGCCGTCGGCGACCGTCCGCAGCCCCCGCGCGAGATTGACGGCACTGGGCCGCTCGTCCGGGTTCTTGCGCAGACAGCGCTCGATGACCGTCCACAGCGGATTCGGAATGTTCGCCGGACGCTCGGGATCCTGCGCCAGATGCTGGTGCAGCACCGCGAGCGCGTTGTCACCGCTGAACGGCGGACGCCCGGTGACCAGCTCGTACAGCACGATCCCCGCGCCGTAGATGTCCACAGCCGACGTCTGCGGCCTGCCCTCGGCCGACTCGGGCGCCACGTAGGCGGGGGTGCCGACGAACTCCTGGGTGCGGGTCAGCCCCGGCGAGTCCGCCAGGCGCGCGATACCGAAGTCGGTCAGCATCGGACGCATGCCGTTCTCGTCCTCGGTGAGCAGCACGTTCGCGGGCTTGAGATCCCGGTGCACCACCCCGTCCGCATGGCTCGCCGCCAGCGCGTCGGCCACCTGCGCGGTGACCAGACACGCCGCGATGGGCGAGAACGGGCCGTTCTCGCGCAGATAGCGATGCAGGTCAGGGCCCTCGATGAGATCCATCACGAGCGCCAGGAGATCGCCCTCGACCACGAGATCGCGGGTTCTGACGATGTTGTGGTGCGTCAGCCGCAGGAGGACGGAGCGCTCCCGCAGGAACCGCATCACCACGTCCGGGTCGCCCGCCAGCTCCTCCTTGAGGACCTTGATCGCGACGGTCTCGCCGGGCTGCCCGGCCACCGCCGCCTCGGAGCCCGCCGTCTCACTCCCCCCAGCTCCTCCGACAAGCTCCGGAGCAGGGGGTGCCCCCACGCGGGCTCGCCAGACGGTGCCCGTGGCGCCGCGCCCCAGCGGCTCTTCGAGCAGGTACTTGCTGCCTACCGGCCGCACGTCATGCGCTCCCTGGTCTCGTACTGCTATCCCGCCCACAATAGTGCCGCCCCGCAAGGCGGTGCCGGGCCCGCGGACGTTCCCCCGCGCAGACCCGCGCCCCGCGGCACCGGGGCGCTCGGCGGCTCCCTGCTGAGACGCACTGAGCGGGGCGATGGTTGCGGCGCCACGCACACCCGGACAAGATCGTTCCGCCCGGCCTGATCATGAGGTGGCCAGGACGGGCCCCGTTGTCGGTGGCGGGTGCGAGTATGCATGCGAGAACCGGCCTGACGCACCGTAGGCGAACGATGCGGAACGGCGCGGCGGACGGCGCGCAGCGGTGCGGCGGGCCGGGCGGCGGACGGCGCGCGGCCGTGCGGCGCACGGGGCGGCAGG
The DNA here is from genome assembly GCF_022699385.1 of Streptomyces tubbatahanensis. Lineage (NCBI taxonomy): Bacteria > Bacillati > Actinomycetota > Actinomycetes > Kitasatosporales > Streptomycetaceae > Streptomyces > Streptomyces tubbatahanensis. The sequence goes on from NZ_CP093846.1 coordinate 3,007,650, forward strand.
ACGGAGAACGGCGCGGCAGGACGGAGAACGGAAGAAGCGGAAGAGCGGCGGCACGGCGGACCGCGGGCAAGGCGCGGGACGGACGGTGCCGCGAAGGGTGTCGCACACCGCGGGCGGACGCGGTGCGGGCTACGGACAGAATGACGCGGGCCAACCGCGGGCAGGACGACGCGGACGGACCGCGGAGAAGGATGCGGACGGGACCTGGAGGGGCAGATGCAGATCCGGCTGACTGTCGCCCTGGCGCCACGCGGCGCACGCAGCGCGGGAGGCTCGGGCGGCACGGCGGGCGCCGGTGGTTCCGGCACGCCGCAGACCCACCCCGTCGGGTCTGCGAACGTGCTGGTCACCGCCCCGGCCGGCACGGTGCTCTCCGCGGTGACGGGGGCGCTGGCGACCTCGACAGCGGCGGCGCTGGCCGGCTCGGCGGCTCCGGGCGACGCGGGAGCCTCGGGGGCCACGGGCGCCCCGCGCGCCACGGGGCACGAGCCGACGGCGGCCGGGGGCGGTAAGTCCGGGGGCGAGGACGGGCCGCAGGAACCCGTCGTCGTCTACGCCGGCACGCGGCGGCTCGACCCGCACCGGCAGATCATCGGCGAGCCGCCCCTGCTGGACGGCGCGCTGGTCTCGCTCCACGCACCGGTCGCACCCGCCACCCTGCCCGCGCACGGCGCCGCCCTCACGGCCCTGCGGGCGTACGGTTCGGCCAAGGCCAGGCTGCACGTCGTGGCGGGCCCCGACGCGGGCGGCATCCACCTCCTCCAGGGCGGCAAGGTCCTGCTGGGGCGCTCGGCCGAGGCGGACGTCCCCCTGGACGACCCGGACGTCTCCCGGCTGCACTGCGCGGTGACGGTCACCGACGGCGGCGCGGTCACCGTCACCGACCTCGGCTCCACCAACGGCACCGCACTCGACGGCGCACCGGTCGGCACCCAGCCGGCCCTCTTCCCTCCCGGCGCGACACTCCGCCTCGGTGAGACGTCCCTGCGGCTGGAGGCGGCGGGCTCCGGCGCCTCCGCCGAGCAGAGCAGCGCCGCGTCCCTGCCCCCGCTCGCACTGCCCACCGTCCCCGACGGCGAAGGCAGGCTCCGCCTGGCGCGCCAGGACGACTCCGCCTCCGCCGAGCGCCCCGGCACGCGGGCCGACCCCCGCCAGGCCACCGGCCCCTACGGGAACGCTGCCGGTCCGTACGGGGACGCAGGTCCGTACGGGGACGCAGGTCCGTCCGGGGAAGCCACCGGTCCGTACGGGGACGCGCGTGGGCAGCGCGGCGGCGGTGGGTTCGGCCACGAGGCGGCCGAGCGGGGCTCCGAAGGCCACGCGGAAGGCCACGCGTACGCGCCGGGCGGTCCCTTCCCCGGCGGCGGCGCCGGTGCCGGTACGCGTGCCGGTACGGAGGAGACCCACGGGTTCGGTGTCGCCCCTCCGCCGGGGCTCGGAGCGCGGGACGCGAGCGCCCGGAGAGGCAAGGGGCTCGGCGCCTGGGCGCGCCGGTTCGCGGGCGGCCGCGCGGAGCCGGCCCAGGGCCCCGATGCGAGCGAGGCCGGGGCCGCGGGTGGCCCCTCCCTCGTCAGCGAGCCGCCGCCCGCGCCAGACCCCCGCCAAGGGCTGCCCAACGGGCCCACCCGGTACGGCTCCGGCACCGCCGGCGGTCTCGCCGCGCACCCGCAGGAGCCGGGCGCGTGGGGCGCGGCCGGGCCCAGGCTCACGCCGCACGAGTGGGAGGCACGCTGGCCGGACCCGGCGGCGGTGCTGCTGAACGCGCTGGGCCCGGGGCCCCGCCTGTGGGAGCGTGCCCCGGGCCACCCCGACGCCCTCACGGTGCGCCTCGGCGTCACTCACCGCGGCGGCGGACACGGCGACCCGGCCACCGTGGACCTGCGACAGGCCGGATCCCTCGGGCTGGCAGGACCGCGCGCGCGGCTGGCCGGGCTGGCCCGGGCGGTGCTCGCCCAGCTGGCGGCCCTGCACGGGCCGAGTGCCCTGGAGATCGTCCTGCTGTCCGCGGACCGTACGCGCGACGCCGAGACCCGCAGGCAGGAGTGGTCGTGGCTGGGCTGGCTGCCGCACCTGCGCCCGGCGCACGGCCAGGACTGCGGCCTGCTGACGGCGTACGACCGCGAACAGGCCGCGGCACGCACCGCCGAGCTCATCCGGCGCCTCGACGCCCACGGCACCGCACCCGCTGTCCCGGTCACCCCGGGAGCCGTCTCCCCGGAGGGCGCCTCGCTGGGCGCCGCCGCAGGGGATGCCGCCCCCCAGGGCGGTGGCGGTCTGCCCGGCGGGGCGCGGGAAGGCCGCGCGGCGTCGCCCCGCGGCCCCCGAGTGGGCCCCGCCGTCGTCGTGGTGGTGGACGGGGACCCCGGCTCGGCGGCTCTGCGCGCGAGTGTGGAGCGGCTGGCGCGGGAGGGCGCGGCCGCGGGCATCCACCTGATCTGCCTCGCCGAGACACCGGCGGCCAGCCCCTCCTCGCCGGTGACGGCCACGGTCGAGGCGGCGAACGCGGTGTGCCCGGTCTTCCCCGAGTGCGGCACGGTCGCGCTGCTGAGCGGCGACGTCGCCACGGCCGTCCGGGTACTGCACCGCGCGCCCGGCCGCCCCGACCCGACGGGGCACCCGGAGCACCAGGGCCGTCCCCCCGGCCGTCCCGCAGCGCCGGGCCACCCGGCGGCGCCCGGCGGCGGCGCGGCGCCCGGACACACCTTCACGGCGGACGGTGCGGGCGGTCCCGTCGCGACCGTCGACGCCGTCTCGCTCGCCTGGGCCGAACGGTTCGCACGCGCGCTGGCCCCCCTCAGGGAACCGGACGACGCGGCGGCCCGCGCGGGCCTCACCCGGCCCACCGTGACCCTGCCCGAACAGTGCCGGCTGCTGGACGAGCTGGGCCTGGCCCGCGCCACCCCCGCCGCGCTCCTGGCCCGCTGGTCGGAACGGCTCGGCACCCCCACGGGACATGCCCCGCTCGTCTTCGGCGCGGGGCCCCACGGCCCCGTGGAGGCCGACCTCGCCCACCTCGGCGACCGGGCGGGAGCGGCCACGGACCCGGCGACGGCCGCGGAGCCGGCAGGAACGTCGACGACGGCGGCGGCGCAGGCGGCCCAGGCCGGCGTCGAAGCCGCCCCCGCGGGGGGACACGCCCTGATCAGCGGAGCCGCCGGGGCCGGGAAGACGGAGCTGCTGCGCTCGCTGTCGGCGTCGCTCGCCGCCGGGGAGCGGCCCGACAGGCTCGCTCTCGTCCTCGTGGACGGCGCGGGGGCCGGCTCCGGAGAGGGCCTGCGCGCCTGCACGGACCTGCCCCACGTCACCGAACACCTGGTGGCGGGCGATCCGGTGCGCATGCGGCAGTTCGCACAGGCGCTGAGCGCCGAAGTGAAGCGGCGCGCGGAGCTGATCGGGGACGACAGCAGCTACGACGCGTACGTGCGGCTGGCCGCCAGGCCCGGCGGCCGCGTGGTGGCCCCGCGCCAGGCGCCGGAACGGGCGGCGACGCCCGCCGCCGGTGTGAGTTCCCGCGCCGGGACGGCATCCGCCCCCGTGACCGCCTCGTCGGGCGCGGTCTCCTCGTCGGGCGCCGTCTCCTCGGGTGAGTCCTCGTCCGCCGGAGCCGAGGTGCAGGTGCCTGCCCCCGCTCAGGCGCCGGACGAGCGGACGGCGGTGGCCGCCGGGCAACCCGCCCGACAGGGCCAGGGCCTTGGGGGCCCTGGCCCGCGCGGCTCAGGTGGCGGGCAGGGCGGCAGCCCCGCCGACGGCGCGGGCGGTTTCGGCGGCTCCGGTGGCGCGCCCGGTGTCCACGCCGAGTCCCGCCCGTCCGCCGAGAGGTACGGCAAGAGGCGGGAGACGCTTCCGTCCCAGGCCACGCAGTCCCAGGCCACGCAGTCTCAGGACCCGGCCGACGGGGCCGGTGACGCCTCGCCCGGCGGCGTCCCCCGTGCGGGCACCCCGGCCCCGGCCGGCAGCCATCCGGGCGCTCCGCCCGGCAGCCAAGCCCCCGGCGGCCAAGAGGAGCGTGCGGGTGGCGAGGCGGCCGGTGCGGTGGAGTCGGACCGGACACAGCGCACCCTGCGGCTGCGCCAGGTGAGCGGCGAGCGGGGAGGCGGCGAGCGGGCCGGGACGTCCGAGGCGGCGAGCGCGCTCGCCACTCCTTCGCCCCTGGGACCCAACGGCGTGCCGCCCCGCCTCGTCGTCCTCGTCGACGACTTCGACACGCTGGTCGATCCGGCCCTGGGCAACCCCGGCCGCCCCGCGGCCGGTTCGGTCGTGCGCGCGCTGGAGGCCGTGGCCAGGTCGGGAGCGCGGTTGGGCGTGCACGTCGTCGCGGCCACGGGACGCCCCGACCGGACGGCGGCCACCCTCCTGGCGCAACAGGCCGCTCTGCGCGCGCAGTTGACAGGAGGTGAGACCGGGCCCGCGGCCGCGCCGCCCGGGCGCGGCACTCTGGTGCTCCGAGGAGGCCGGGGGGCCGGGGACGCCGAGACCGCCGACGACGGAGCCCCCGTCGCCTTCCAGGCGGGGCGGGTGACGGGACGCATCCCGCGGACGGCGACGGTGCGGCCGACCGTGGTGCCGTTGGACTGGGCGCGGGCCGGTGATCCGCCCGCACGGCGGCAGGTGCGCGAGCTCGGCAACGGGCCGACGGACCTGGCGCTGCTCGCCAGCGCCATGGAGCGCGCCGCCCAGCAGGCGGCACGCGCACGGTAGAGGCCACGAGGCCCCGCCCACGGGCGGGCCCTGGGCCGCGGCCGGCCGCGTGCGCGCCGTCGGCCCACGGTGAGCGGGGCGTGCGCGAGCCATGCAGCGCTGCGGGTGACGGGAGGGGTCGGGGGCGGGTCTACCGAGGGGGCGCGCGCCCCGGTAGCGGCGGGGAGGCCGCGCGCCCTCCGCGGGGGCTCGGGCGCCGCGTGAGGGAGAGCGTCCGCTCGCGACGGCGGAGGGTGCGCGCCCTCCGTGCGGGTGACTCAACTGCCCCGTGGCTCCCAGGAGTTCGCAGTGGGCGGCGCGTTGTTGCGGGGCGGCAGGTCACGGACTGATCAAGATACCGGCGGGGGTCCGCACAGTGTTGCCACGGGTACTCATCCGGGCGTACAAACTTCCGCACAGAAAGGTACGGCGCGGTACCCGCCACGGCTGGCCGCGCCCTGCTCGTTTCCCGTTCGGCCGACACGGGACGGGACACATGGGGGAAAGGGACGGCCTGAACATGCGTCACTCGCGTGCTCCACGCACGGCTCTCGCACTCGCCTCCGTCATCGCCCTCACACTCGCCGTCGCGGGCTGTGCCAAGGAGGACGAGGGAAGCGCGTGGGCGGCTTCGCACGAGCCGACCGTCGACCTTCCCGATCTCCACGGCAAGAAGCTCCAGGTGGCGGCCGTGTGGACCGGTGCGGAGCAGGAGAACTTCCGCAAGGTGCTGGACGAGTTCGAAAAGCGCACAGGCGCGACGGTGGAGTTCGTCCCCACCGGCGACAACGTGGCCACCTACATCGGCTCCAAGATCGAGGGCGGCGCCCCGCCGGACGTGGCGATGATGCCGCAGGTGGGCGTGTTGCGGCAGTTCGCCGAGAAGGGCTGGCTCAAACCGTTGGGCAAGGAGGCGCTGGCCGAGTCGGAGAAGAACTTCAGCAAGGGCTGGCGCGACCTCGGCAGCGTCGACGGCACGCAGTACGGCATCTACTACAAGGCCGCCAACAAGTCCCTGATCTGGTACAACGCCCAGGCGTTCGCGGACGCGGGGGTGGGTGAGGCCGAGGACTGGGACGCCTTCGTCGAGGACGCGCAGACCCTCTCCGACTCCGGTGTCGACCCGGTGGCGATCGGCGGCGCCGACGGCTGGGTGCTCACCGACTGGTTCGAGAACATCTACCTCTCCCAGGCCGGCCCCGAGAAGTACGACAAGCTCGCCTCGCACGACATCGCGTGGACGGACCCCTCGGTCACCAAGGCGCTCAAGACGCTGGCCCAGCTGTGGGGCGAGAGCCACCTGCTGGCGGGCGGCAACAAGGGCGCGCTGCAAACGGCCTTCCCCGACTCCGTCTCCAAGCCGTACGGGAACCTGGCCTCGCCCGAGGCCGCGCTCGTCTTCGAGGCGGACTTCGTGGGCGTCAACATCGCGACCGACACGAAGGCCCGCATCGGCGAGGACGCACAGGTCTACCCCTTCCCGAAGGTCGGCGCCCAGCCCCCGGTGGTGACCGGCGGCGACGCGGCGGCCGTGCTCAAGGACAGCAAGGGGGCACAGGCGCTGGCCACCTTCCTGGCCTCCAAGGACGCGGCAGGCATCTGGGCGGCCGAGGGCGGTTTCATCTCCCCGAACAAGGAGCTGGACCTGTCGGCCTACCCGAACCAGCCGCAGCGGGAGATCGCCAAGGCGCTCATCGGCGCGGGCGACGACTTCCGCTTCGACATGTCCGACCAGGCCCCCGCCTCCTTCGGCGGGACGAAGGGCGAGGGCGAGTGGAAGGCCCTCCAGGACTTCCTTGCGAACCCGAAGGACATCAAGGGCACCCAGCGCGCACTGGAGAAGGCCGCCGCCAAGGCGTACGAGAAGTGAACCGCGCCGTGACCACACCCGCCGCGACCCGTACCGACCGCGCGCGCCGCACATGCCGCGGCGCCCGCCGTACGGCTTCCGCGATCTCCACGCCTCACTGACGGACCAGGACAGGGGAGACCACCGTCATGCCGACCCCGAGCAATCCATCGAGTGGCGCGACCGGAGGCATACCGGACGACACCGGTGCCCCCGACGCGCCGGTCACCGGCGCAGCGACCAGCACGTCCTCACACACCGACCCGGCGGCACCCGGCCCCGACACCGACACCGACACCGGCACTGCGGCCCCCTCAGCAGCCGGCACCGGCAAGGGCGCGGGGTCCGGCCAGGGCGCGGGGGCCGGCGCCGGAAAGGTCGCCGCGGGGGCCGCGGCGCTGCGCCGACGCCCCTGGATCGCCGCACTGTTCCTGCTGCCCGCGCTGGTGGTACTGGGAGCGCTGGTCGTCTACCCGATCGGCTACTCGATCTACCGCAGCTTCATGGACGCCGACGGCTCGTCGTTCGTGGGCCTCGACAACTTCGCGGAGATCTTCACCGACGACGGCACGCTCATCGCGTTCCGCAACAACCTGGTCTGGGTCATCGTCGCCCCGGCCGTCTGCACCGCACTCGGCCTGATCTTCGCCGTACTCACCGAACGAGTGCGCTGGGGCACGGCGTTCAAACTGCTGGTCTTCATGCCGATGGCCATCTCCATGCTCGCCTCGGGCATCATCTTCCGGCTCGTCTACGAGCAGGACCCCGACCGCGGCATCGCCAACGCCATGTGGACCACCGTGCACGACACGTTCGCCGACACCGCGCCCTGGCCCGAGGCCCGGCCCCGCACCGACGCCCCGCTGAAGGCCGTAGGCGGCGGCGCGTACCTCACCCGCGAGACCGTCGACGCGGCCAGCCCGGTCTCCCTGCCCCTGGTCGGCATCCCGCCGAAGGAGGCGAGCGGCGCGGCACCCGCGAAGAAGGCGGCCAAGGCCCAGGACGGGAAGGTCACCGGCACCGTGTGGCTGGACTTCGTCAAGGGCGGACGCAGCGAACACGGCGTCATCGACCAGCAGGAGAAGGCACTCGCGGGCATCGAGGTCGAGGCCGTCAAGGACGGTCGGACAGTGGCGAAGGCCACCACAGGCGAGGACGGCACCTTCACCCTCCCGGCCTCCGCCGACGGCGCCACCCTGCGGCTGCCCGCCGGAAACTTCGCCCAGCCCTACAACGGCGTCGACTGGCTCGGCCCCACGCTGGTGACCCCCGCCATCATCGGCAGCTACGTGTGGATGTGGGCGGGCTTCGCGATGGTGCTCATCGCCGCGGGACTGGCCGGGGTACCGCGCGAACTGCTGGAGCAGGCCAGGGTCGACGGCGCGAGCGAGTGGAAGGTCTTCCGCAAGATCACCGTGCCGCTGCTGGCGCCGGTGCTCGGCGTCGTCACCGTCACCCTGATGATCAACGTGTTGAAGATCTTCGACCTCGTCTACATCATCTCGCCCGGCGCCACCCAGCGGGAGGCCAACGTCCTCGCGCTCCAGCTGTATCTCAAGTCCTTCGGCGGCAAGCCCAACCAGGGAGCGGGCAGCGCGATCGCGGTGATCCTGCTGCTGCTCGTCGTGCCCGTCATGATCCTCAACATCCGTCGTCTGCGCAGGGAGTCCCGCCGATGACCACGCTGACCACCGACGGCGCCGCGGGCGCCCCGGGCACCCCCTCGGGCCCCTCGGCCCCCGCGCGGGAGACCGCACGCCCCCGGACCACGACCGCCCAACGGGTGGCCGCGCTGACCGGCCACTGGGCGGTGCGCTTCGCCCTCGTCGTCATCGGACTGTTCTGGCTGCTGCCGACAGCCGGGCTGCTCAGCTCGTCGCTGCGCGACCCGGCGGACATCTCCATCTCCGGATGGTGGAACATCTTCGACCTGAACGGCAGCTTCCCCTGGATCCTCAACACCGACCAGCTGACGTGGTCCAACTACGACGCCCTGTTCGCCAACGAACAGGTGATGGAATCCCTGTGGACCACCGTGCTGATCACCGTCCCGGCGACGGTCCTGGTCGTGGTGATCGGCGCCCTGGCCGGATACGCCTTCGCGTGGATGGACTTCCCCGGACGTGACTGGTGGTTCCTGCTCGTCGTGGGGCTGCTGGTGGTACCGGTGCAGGTGGCGCTCGTTCCGGTGGCCAAGCTGTTCAACACGCTCGGCATCTTCGAGACCACGGCCGGAGTCGTCCTCTTCCACACCGCCTTCGGCCTGCCCTTCGCCATCTTCCTGCTGCGCAACTTCTTCGCCGAGATCCCCCGCGAACTACTGGAGGCCGCACGGCTGGACGGAGCCGGAGAACTGCGCCTGTTCACCCGGGTGGTCATGCCGCTGGGCGGACCCGCCATCGCCTCGCTCGGCATCTTCCAGTTCCTGTGGGTGTGGAACGACATGCTCGTCGCACTGATCTTCGCGGACTCCACGAATCCGCCGATCACCGTCGCCCTCCAGCAGCAGATGCGCCAGTTCGGCAACAACATCGACGTCCTGGCGCCCGGCGCCTTCATCTCCATGCTGATCCCGCTGGCCGTCTTCTTCGCCTTCCAACGCCAGTTCGTCTCCGGCGTCATGGCCGGCGCCGTGAAATAACGTCACCGCCCCCCCGCCCCACCCCCTCTCCCGCACCACCTCGGACCCGGGCCCGGGCCCACCCCCGAACGCCGCCCCGGGGGCGACCCCGGACCCCGAGCCGGGGGCGGGACCGGCCGTGGGCCCGAGGGCGGGACCGGCCGTGGGCCCGAGGGCGGGACCGGCCGTGGGCCCGAGGGCGGGACCGGCCGTGGGCCCGAGGGCGGGACCGGCCGTGGGCCCGGAGGCCGAGCCGGGGGCGGCCCCGGACGCAGACCCGGGAGCAGCCTCGGATGCTGGCCCGGGAGCGACCCCGGACGCCGACCCGGGGGCGGGGGCCGATTCGGTCGTGGGGCCCGGGGGCGGGCCCGGACGCCGGTCCGAAGGCAGGACAGCACGCCGACCCGGAGGCAGGACCGGACACCGGCCCGAGGGCGGGCCCGGACGCCGACCCCGGAGCGGCCCCAGACGCCGGTCCGGGGGCGGGACTGGCCGTGGGCCCGGACGCCTACCCGAGGGCGGGACCGCACGCCGGCCCGGGAACGTCCCCGGACGCCGAGCCGGGAGCGGGTTCGGTCGTGGCCCCGGGGGCAGCCCCGAACGTGGCCCCGCAGGCGGCCTCGGACACCGACCCGGGGGCAGCCTCGGACGTGGGCCCGGGAGCGGGACGGGACGCTGAGCCCGGAGCGGCCCCGGACGCTGGCCCGGGGGCGGGACCGGCCGTGGGCCCAGACGCCGAGCCGAGGGCAGGACCAGACGCCAAGCCGGGAGCGGGCCCCGGGGCGGGTTCGGCCGTGGGCCCAGGAGCAGCCCCGGACACCGACCCGGGAGCAGCCCCGGACGTGGGCTCGCGGGCGGCCCCGGACACCGGCCCGGGAACGGGACCGGACACCGGCCCGAGGGCGGGCCCGGACGCCGAGCCGGGGGCAGGACCAGACGCCAAGCCGGGAGCAGCCCCGGGCGTGGGCTCGCGGGCAGCCCCGGACACCGGCCCGGGGGCAGGACGGCGCTCCGCCCCGGGAACGGGACCGGACACCGGTCCGAGGGCGGGCCCGGGGGCGGCCCCGGACGCCGAGGCCCCGGGCGTTGGCCCGGGGGCGGTCCCGGACGCCGAGCCGGGAGCGGGACCGGAGGCCGGACCGGTCGCGAGCCCGGGGGCAGCCTCGGACACCGACCCGGGAGCCGCCGCCCCGGACACCGACCCGGGGGCAGTCTCGGACGTGGGCCCGGAGGCGGGACCGCACGCCGCCCCGGGGGCAGGACCGCGCTCCGTCCCGGGAACGGGACCGGTCACCGGTCCGAAGGCGGGCCCGGGGGCGGTCACGGACGCCGACCCGGGAGCGGGCTCGCACGCCGACCCCGGCACGGCCCCGGCCGTGGGCCCGGAGGCGGGACCGGGGGCGAACTCGGCCGTGGGCCCGGAGGCGGGACCGGAGGCGAACTCGGCCATGGGCCCGGGAGTGGCCCCGGGCGCCGACCCGGGATCGGGGGCGGATTCGGTCGTGGGCCCGGGGGCGGGCCCGGACGCCCCGGAAGCGACCTCGGGCGCGGGACCGGGGGCGGGCCCGGACGCCCCGGAAGCGACCTCGGGCGCGGGACCGGGGGCGGCCCCGGACGTGGGCCCGGGAGCAGCAGCCCCGGACGCGGGCCCGGACGCGGGCCCGGACGGTGGCCGAGGGGCGGTCTCCGGCTCGGGCAGCGGCGCGGAGCCGGCCGCCCGCGCGGGCCCCGCCGCCCGCGCGGGCCCCGTGGAGAACACCAGGGTGCGTGTCCCCCAGAAACGCACCGCCGTGCCCAGCACGAGGCCGACGCCCGCGCCCGACACCACGTCCGCGAGCGTGGACGTCAGTCCGAGCCCGTATCTGGACACGCCGAGGCACCCCAACTGGACGGCGCCGCCCGCCGTGTTGACCAGCGCGAACACGCTGAACCTGCGCCAGCGGCCGGCCACCCGGCGCTCCCGCAGCCGGTAGGGGCCCAGCGCGTTGCCGGTGTACGCGACGGCGACGCCCGCGGCGAACGAGAGGGCCTTCGCGCCCATCGGGTCGAGCCCCGCCGGACCGCGCAGCCACAGGAACGTACCGAGGTCGGCGGCGAACGCGAACACTCCGACGACGGCGAACCCCGCGACCTCCGCGCACAGCGCGCGGGCGCCCGCGGGGACCCGGCCCCACACGGCGCGCGCCCCCCTCGCGCCCGGCCGCATGCCAGGACCCACGCCGGCACCCATGGGGGTCACAGGCCCGCGACGGACAGCCCGTACAGGAGGGCCCAGGTCAGTGCGGTGACGGCGAGGGGGCGGTCGCGCAGGAGGACGTCTTCGGGGGAGCCCGCGTGGCCGCGGTCGGCGAAGACGGCGTAGCGCAGGACGGCGAGGATCAGCGGCACCATGGACAGCTGCCGCCACAGTGAGCCCTCTTGGCCGCCGTCGGCCTCCAGGGCCCACAGGCAGTAGGCCAGGACGGCGACGCCGGCGGCGAGTTGCCACACGAAGCGCAGGTAGCCGACCGAGTAGTCGCGCAGGAGGGCGCGGGTGTCGCCCTCGCCCTCGCCCATGAGGACGGCCTCGGAGTAGCGCTTGGCCGCCACCATGAACAGGGCGCCGAATCCGGCGGTGAGCAGGAACCAGCGGGAGAGCGGGATGCCGAGGGCGAGGCCGCCGGCCATGGCGCGCATGACGAAGCCGGCGGTCACCACGGCGAGGTCGACCACCAGGATGCGTTTGAGCAGCAGGCAGTAGGCGATCTGCATGAGGACGTAGCCGGCGAGCAGCGCGGCGGTCGCGGCGTTGCACAGCAGGGCGGCCAGCGTGGTCGTGGCGAGGGCGAGGGCGGCGCCGAGGGTGTAGGCGAGCGGGGCGGGGACAGTGCCGGCGGCGACGGGGCGGCGGCACTTGTCGGGGTGCGCGCGGTCGGACTCGGCGTCGCGGGCGTCGTTGAGCAGGTAGACGGCCGAGGCGGCGGCGGTGAACAGGGCGAAGACGAGCGCCAGCCGCGCGACGGTGTGCAGGGAGGCGAGTTGTCCGGCGGCGGCGGGCGCGGCGATGACGAGCAGGTTCTTGACCCACTGCCGGGGCCGCGTGGTCAGCAGCAGTCCGCCGGCGAGGGTGCCGGCGAATCCGGTGGGGCGGGTGGCGGCGGGCGGGGGCGGGGCGTGGGTGCCCGCGGGCTCGGGCTCGGGCTTCAGGCGTGCGGCGGCCGCGGGGGGTTCGGCGGGTTCCGCCACCGGCGCCGGCTCGCCCGCGGGGCTGCCGGTCAGGGTGAAGCGTTCAGCCATGGCGGGGCTCCCTTCGGGTGCCCAGCCGTGCGGTTGCCGCGCCGAGGGCCGCACCGGCGAGCACATCGGAGGGGTAGTGGACGCCGGCGACCAGCCGGGAGACGCACATCAGCGCGGCGAGCGTGCCGAAGGCCCGCCGGTGGCGCAGCCCGCCGAGGGCGAGGGCCGCCGCGCCCGCGGAGGCGGCGTGGGAGCTGGGGAAGGAGTGGCGGCCCGCTGTCCGTACGAGCGGGGCGCGGCCCGCCAGCCGGGGCCGCGGGCGGCGCACGACCCGTTTGAGCCCCATGCTGGCCAGGTGGGCGGTGGCCACGAGCCCCGTGCCCCTGAGCCAGCGCTCCCGCCGCGTACGGTCGGTGGCGGCTCCGGCGAGTCCGGCGAGGAGCCAGACGGCGGCGTGTTCCCCGCACCAGGACAGGGTCCGCGCCGCACCCGCCACCCGGGCGTCGGCTGCGCAGTCATCCAGGGCGCACAGCAACCGCCGTTCCCATCGGCTCCATCGTCGTGCCGTTGTCGCTGCCACGCCCCGACTCTCGCGCGCGCGGCACCGTGACCCGGTGACCATACGATCCGACACTCCGCCTTTCACCCTTTCAGCGACGGTGACGGCGCAGCCTCCCGTGCCGGGCTTTTCCGGGCGCTTACGGTCGCGTGCATGTCCGCTCAGCACTTGCGATCCCCCCGGCGCGACGCGACCATCGCACCCCCCGCCGACGGCGGCCACGGCCGCCCCACCGAGCGGGAGGCGGCCGCCGGCTCCGCACGCCGGCTGTTGACGGGCTGGGGCGGGACCGCGCCCACCGGAGCGCGCGTGCTGCGGCCCGGTACCCGCGCGGAGGCCGCGGCGGCGGTGCGCGCGTGCGGGGCGCGCGGCAGCATCGCGCGGGGGCTGGGGCGGGCGTACGGGGACGCCGCGCAGAACGCGGGCGGCACCGTGGTGGACACCACGGGTCTAAACCGGGTGCTGGCGATCGACGCGGTGGGCGGGACGGTGACCTGCGAGGCGGGGGTCAGTCTGCACCGACTGATGACGGTGCTGCTGCCGCTGGGCTGGTTCGTGCCGGTCACGCCCGGGACCCGGTACGTGACGGTCGGCGGGGCGATCGGCGCGGACATCCACGGCAAGAACCACCACGTCTCCGGCTCCTTCACCCGGCATGTGCGGGACTTGGAGCTGCTGACGGCGGACGGCGAGGTGCGCACGGTGCCGCGGGGCAGCGAGCTGTTCGACGCGACGGCGGGCGGCATGGGGCTGACGGGGCTGGTGCTGAGCGCCACGGTGGAACTGCTGCCGGTGGAGACCTCGCTGATGAGCGTGGACACCGAACGCCTGCCCGATCTGGACTCGCTGCTGGCGACGCTGACGGCGACCGACGACCGCTACCGGTACTCGGTGGCGTGGATCGACCTGCTGGCGCGCGGCACGGCGGCCGGGCGCGCCGTCCTCACCCGCGGGGACCACGCGCCGTCCGCGGCCCTGGAGGGCGGGGGGCGCACGGCGCGCGCGGCCCGGCGGGAGCCGCTGGCCTTCCGCCCCGGGCAGCTGCCGCCCGCGCCGCGCACCGTACCGGGCGGGCTGTTGCGCGGGGCCACGGTCGGCGCGTTCAACCGGCTCTACTACCACAAGGCGCCCCGTCGCCGTACGGGTGAACTCCAGCGGCTGGCCGCGTTCTTCCATCCGCTGGACGGGCTGCCGCACTGGAACCGGATCTACGGCAGCGCGGGGTTCGTGCAGTGGCAGTGCGTGGTGCCCGAGGACGCCGACGACGCGCTGCGCCGGGTGGTGCGGCTGCTCTCCCGCCGCTCGTGCCCCTCCTTCCTCGCCGTGCTCAAACGGTTCGGTGCCGGGGACCCGGGCTGGCTGTCGTTTCCCACCCGTGGGTGGACGCTGGCGCTGGACATCCCGGCCTCGCTGCCGGGGCTCGGGGACTTCCTCGACCTGCTGGACGAGGAGGTCGCCGTCGCGGGCGGCCGGCTCTACCTGGCCAAGGACGCGCGGATGCGGCCCGAGCTGCTTTCGGCGATGTATCCGCGCCTCGACGACTTCCGCGCCCTGCGCGCCCGGCTGGATCCGCGCGGGGTCTTCACCTCGGACCTCGCGCGGCGACTGGCGCTGTGACCGCTGCCGGGTGCTCGCCCGACGTGCCCGTTCCCCCCTCCTCGTACCTCTCCAGGAGCAGCTCATGAAGGACGCCTTCGGTTCCCCCCAGTCCGTGCTCGTTCTCGGCGGCACGTCCGAGATCGCGCTCGCCACCGTGCGCCGCTTCCTGGCCAGACGCACCCGCACGGTGTGGCTCGCGGGGCGGCCGGGCCCGCGCCTGGACGCCGCGGCGGCCGGGCTGCGCGACGAGGCGGCGGCGCACGGAGCCCAGGTGGGGGTCCGTACGGTGCCGTTCGACGCACTGGCGCCCGAGACGCACGAGGAGGTGCTGGAGAAGGTCTTCGCCGAGGGCGACATCGACCTGGTGCTGGTGGCCTTCGGTGTGCTGGGGGACCAGACGGCCGACGAGCACGACCCGATGGCCGCCGTGCACGTCACCCGGACGAACTACACCGGTGCGGTCTCGGCCGGGCTGGTGTGCGCGAACGCGCTGCGGGCGCAGGGGCACGGCTCGCTGGTGGTGCTCTCCTCCGTGGCGGGCGAGCGGGCGCGGCGCGCCAACTTCATCTACGGCTCGAGCAAGGCGGGACTGGACACGTTCACCCAGGGGCTGGGGGACGCGCTGCACGGTTCGGGGGTGCACGTGCTGGTGGTACGGCCGGGGTTCGTGCACACCCGGATGACGGAGGGCAGGCCGCCCGCGCCGCTGGCCACCACGCCGGGCGCCGTGGCCGACGCCATCGCGCACGGGGTGCGCCGCCGGGCGCGCACGGTGTGGGTGCCGGCCGCGCTGGGCCCTGTGATGAGCGTGCTGCGCCACCTGCCCCGACCGCTCTTCCGGCGGCTGCCGGGGTGAGCTGAGGTGTCCCGGTGAGCCCGGGGGTGCGGCATGACCGGCGGAGCCCCGCGGAAGGTACGGCGGTCGTCTCCGGAACGGCTCCGGGGCGTGTCCGGAGCGGCGCCGGGATGTGACGCGCGGCGTCGTGTGGGATAAATCGGACTATTGGCCTGTGCGTCCGACACAGCCACCCGCGACAGCCGTCCCAGCCGTCCCAGCCGTCACGTCGATACCGGGGAACCAGCCGTGCCTCGATTCAGTGTGATCGTCCCCGTCCACCAGGTGCAGGCGTATCTGCACGAGTGCCTCGACTCCGTGCTCGGCCAGTGCTTCGGCGACTTCGAACTGATCGCCGTCGACGACCACTCGCCCGACGCCTGCGGGGAGATCCTCGACGCCTACGGCGCCGCGGACCCGCGCGTGCGCGTCATCCATCTGGCGCAGAACGCCGGGCTCGGCCCCGCCCGCAACAGCGGTACCGCGCGGGCGTGCGGCGACTACGTGCTCTACCTCGACAGCGACGACACGATGGCTCCTGGCACGCTGCGCGCCCTCGCGGAGCGGCTGTCGGCAACCGGCGACCCGGACGTTCTGGTGTTCGACCACGCCCCCGTGTACTGGGACGACCGGCCGATCCGCGCCGCCCACCCCGAACTGCTCGCGCCGCACGCCGGCCCCGCCGTCGGCAACCTCGCGGACCGGCCCGAACTGCTGCGCCTCCCCGCGTTCGCCTGGAACAAGGCCTACCGGCGGGACTTCCTCCACCGCGAACAACTCACCTTCCCGCCCGGCACCTACGAGGACACCCCCTGGTCGTTCCACGCGCTGCTGACCGCCCGCACCCTCGCCACGCTCGACCGGGTGTGCGTGCACTACCGGCAGCGGCGCGGCGGCAGCATCCTGACGACCACGACCCGCCGGCACTTCGACGTCTTCGCGCAGTACGACCGGCTCTTCACCCTCCTGGACGCGCGGCCCGAGCTGGCGCGCTGGCGGCCCGCACTGCACCGGCGGATGACCGACCACTTCGCCGTCATCCACCGGAGCCCCGGCAGGCTGCCCCGCACGGCCCGCGCCGAGTTCCTGAAGCGGGCGCGAGCGTACTGCCGCACATACGGGCCCGCGCCCGGGCACGGCGAGGGCCGGCAGCCGGCGCGCGCACGGCTGCGCCGCCGGCTGGTGCGCGGCGGGGCGCACCGCCTCCTGCGGCTGCTCTGTCTCGCCGACCGGGCCCGCCGCGCCGCCCCCGCCCCGCTCCGCCGGCTGCGCACGACGGCACGCAAGGCGCTCCTGCGCGCGTACTACGCCCTCCAGCGCCGCCGCCCGATCGAGGGCGACCTCGCGGTCTTCTCCGCGTACTGGAACCGCGGCTACGCGTGCAACCCGGCGGCCATCGAGGCCAAGGCCCGCCAGATGGTGCCCGGCATCCGCACGGCGTGGATATGCGGCCCCGAGTACGCGCACACACTCCCGCCCGGCGTGCGGCGCCTGACGCCGGGCACTGCCGCGTACTGGAGGGCGCTGGCCCGCGCCCGCCACCTCGTCAGCAACGTCAACCTCCCGCACAGCTTCGTCAAACGCGACGGCCAGACCCTGCTGCAGACCCACCACGGCACCCCGCTCAAACACATGGGCCTGGACCTGATGCCGTATCCGGCCGCCGCCGCCGGGATGGACTTCGAGCGGCTGCTGGCCCACACCGACCGCTGGGACTTCAGCCTCTCCGCCAACCCGCACTCCACCCGGGTGTGGGAGCGCGCCTACCCGTCGTCGTACACGACGCTGGAGTTCGGCTACCCGCGCAACGACCGCTTCCAGCGGGTGACCGCCGCCGAGGTGGCACGCCTGCGCGCCGGCCTCGGGGTGCCGGAGGGCGCGACGGCCGTGCTGTACGCGCCCACACACCGCGACTACCGGCGCGGGCGGCAGCCGTGGCTGGACGTGGCGCGGCTGACGGCCGCGCTCGGCCCCTCCTTCGTGGTGCTGGCGCGCGCCCACTACTTCCACGCCGGGCAGCGGCCGCCGTGTGAGCCGCCCGGCGGGCTGATCGACGTGACCGGGCACCCGTCGGTCGAAGAGCTGTGCCTGGCCTCCGACGTGCTGGTCACCGACTACTCGTCCCTGATGTTCGACTACGCGGTACTCGACCGGCCCCTGGTCATCCACGCCCCCGACTGGGAGGCCTACCGCGACGCACGCGGCACCTACTTCGACATCACGGCGCTGGCGCCGGGCCCCGTGGTCCGGGGCGACGACGAGCTGATCGACCTGCTGGCCACCGGCGCCCACGCCACCGAGCGCGCCCGGCAGCGGCGCGCCGCCTTCCGGGCGCGCTTCTGCCCCTGGGACGACGGCCACGCCGCCGAACGCGTCGTCCGCCACGTCTTTCTGGGCGAGGGCGACCCGAGGCGACCCGGTGGTGCCGCATCCTCCCGCGCCGCCACCGTGCCCGCGGCGCATCCGCCCGTGGTGCCGCTCCGCGAGCGCCACCCCGCCTCCGCGTCCGGTGGTCCCCCTTCCGGCGCGCCCGTCCCCGAGAACCCGCCCGGCTCTCCCGCACCCCTCGCAGAGAAGGACTGGTGGTCATGGTCCGCTTCAGCGTCGTCGTACCGGTGTTCAAGGTCCAGGGATACCTGCGCGAGTGCCTCGACTCGGTGCTCGAACAGTCCTTCACCGACCTGGAGCTCATAGCCGTCGACGACCGCTCACCCGACCACAGCGGCAGCATCCTCGACGAGTACGGGGCGCGCGACCCGCGCGTACGCGTGCTGCACCTGCGCGAGAACGTCGGCCTCGGACGGGCCCGCAACGCCGGCGTCGCCCACGCCGAGGGGGAGTACCTGCTCTTCCTCGACAGCGACGACAGCTACCTGCCCGGCGCGCTGGAGGCCATCGACGCGCAGCTCACCGCCTGCCGCGGCCCCGACGTGCTGGTCTTCGACCATCAGCGCTCCTACTGGTGGGGCCGCCGGGAACCCAGCTCGTTCGGCAGGCAGTTGGCCGCCACCGGCACCCAGACCTTCTCGGCGGCCGAGAACCCCGACCTGCTCACGCTCTTCCACGTCGCCTGGAACAAGGCCTACCGCCGCGCGTTCTACGAAGAGGAAGAGCTCAGCTTCGCACCCGGACTCTACGAGGACGCGCCCGTCTCGAACGAGGCGATGGTGTGCGCCCGCACCATCGGCTGCCTGCCGCGCGTCTGCGTCGACTACCGGCAGCGGCACCGCGGCGCCATCACCCGCTCCCCCGGCCGCGGGCACTTCGACATATTCCCCCAGTACGCCTCGATGTTCGCCTTCCTGGACCGCAGGCCCCACCTGGAGGCCCACCGGCGGCTGCTGTTCGAGCGGATGGTCTCGCACCTGGTGTTCTGCCTGCGCCGCAGGGAGCGCGTGCGCCCCGCCGACCGCCGCGCCTACTTCCGCCACGCGGCCCGGCACTACCGCGCCCACCAGCCGCCCGGCTTCGCCCCGCCCCGCCGCGCCGCCCGCGACTTCTGGCTGCTGGCCCACGGCGCCTACCCGCTCTTCGCGGCCCGCGAGACCGCGCGCCGCGCCAAAGGCCACACGTGGCGGGGTGCCCGCGCGGCACGCCGCAGGCTCGCCGGGCGCTGCCACCGCCTCTACTACGCCCTCCAGCGCAGGCTCCCCCTCCAGGACGACCTGGCCGTCTACGCCGCCTACTGGTACCGCGGCGCCGCCTGCAACCCGGCGGCCGTCGAACAGCGGGCGAGGCAGCTGGCCCCGCACCTGCGCAACGTGTGGATCGTCAAACCCGACGCCGTCGCCACCCTGCCCCCGTCAGCCGACCACGTCGTGCCGGGATCCCCGCGCTACTGGCGGACGCTGGCGCGGGCGAAGTACTTCGTCAACAACGTCAACTTCCCCGATCACCTGGTCAAACGCCCCGGCCAGATCCATGTGATGACCCACCACGGGACCCCGCTCAAGACCATGGGTCTCGACCAGCAGCCCTACCCGGCCGCGGCCCAGATGAGCTTCCGCAAGCTGCTGAGCCGCGCCGACCGCTGGGATGTCAGCGTCACCTCCAACCCGCACTCGGCCGAGGTGTGGGACCGCGTCTACCCCTGCGCACACGAGGACCTGCCCGCCGGCTACCCCCGCAACGACCGCTACGCCGCCGCCACCGCCGAGGAGGTCGCCGGCATCCGCGCCCGCCTGGGCATCCCGCGCGGCCGCGTCGCCCTGCTGTACGCGCCCACCGCACGCGACTACCGCAAGGGCTTCGTGCCCCGTCTCGACCTGGAGCGGCTCAGCGCCGGACTGGGCGAGGAGTACGTGCTGCTGGTGCGCACCCACTACTACTACGGGCGCGACAGCGTGCTGCGCGAACTGCACGCCCGCGGCCTGGTGCGGGACGTCTCCCGGCATCCCTCCACCGAGGACCTGTGCCTGGCGGCCGACGCGCTGATCACCGACTACTCGTCCCTGATGTTCGACTACGCCAACCTCGACCGCCCCCTGGTGATCCACGCCCCCGACTGGGAGAGCTACCGCGACGCGCGCGGCGTCTACTTCGACCTGCTCTCGGGCCGCCCCGGCGAGACCCCGGGGCCCGTCACCCGCACCGAGGAGGAGCTGATCGCCGTCCTGCGCAGCGGCACCTGGCGCGGCCCCGAGGCCCGCGCCCTGCGGGCCGCCTTCCGGGAGCGTTTCTGCCCGTGGGACGACGGCCACGCCGCCGAACGCGTGGTCAGGTCGGCCCTGCTGGGCGAGGACCCCGCCGCCCTCCCCGCGGTCCTTCCGCTGCCGGAACGCCCCGTCGCCCCCAGCCCCGAGGAGGCCGAAGCCGCCGTCGCCCCCGACCCCGATCTGACGACCTGGGGCCTGGGCACCACCCCCTGGCCCACCTCCGACGACCTCGACCAGCCTCCGGCCCCGGCTCCCTGAACCAGTTCCTGGGCAGCGTCGACACCGCGGCCATGGGCCGGATCTCGGCCGCCCTGCGCGTCACCCCGGATCTCACCCACGCAGCAGGTGGCGGAGTGCTCACTCGAAGCGGCTGCTGCCGATGCCTTCGGCCGGCACGTCCCGGAGCGACACGGCGACTGCGTGGAGGCAGGTCGCGAAGTCCTTCTCGCCGTACCCCTCAGCCCAGCGGTCGAGGGCGCTTTGGGAGGCGATGGTGGCGATCTGCGCCACCAGTTTCGCGCTGTCGTCGTCGGCGCCCCGTTGCAGGAGTGCGTCCTGGATCGCGCTCGTGACCCCAGCGAGCTTGGTGCGCTCCCGCTCCTGAAGCTCCGGACTGGAGGCGATCACGGCGCGGCGTTCAGCGGTGCGGTCGATGTGCTCGGCAAGGGCGGCGCCGACCTGAGTGAGAGCCTCGGGAGGTGCTGCGGACGTCGAGAACACCGCATCTGCGAACTGCGGCGCGAGCTCGGGCCCGGCGTTTGACCTACCAAGCCTGATGGCTGATTCCTGAGAGGAGCCGCTGGCGTGGCGTGGGATCCGCGTGGACACGTTGCCTGGCCTTTTTCACGCAGGTCTTGCAGTGTGTATCCGGGCGGTCAGCCCCAGATGGGCTTTTCCTTGTTCTGTGGCTCGTCCTCGAGAAATCCGTCGAGCCTCGCAGCCGTTTGATGGGCATATGAGGTGGTCTCTTCGGATTGCCCGTCTTGGTGATCGGGGACCGAAGCGCTCCAATGGACCGTGACTCGGAGGTTGTCACGCCGGAAGTTCACGCTGGTAGAGCTCTTCTTTTTCCCATTCTCGGTTTTCTCGTCCCAAATTGTTTGTATCTCCTCATCGGCGACGCGATCATAGACACCGACCCTGCTCGTCGTCATCGGCCCGTACTCAGAGCGGCCGAGTTGAAGTTTGGCCATGTCGTTCGCCGCGTCCTCCTTGGTGCTGAGCAACTCCGCACTGATGGTCAGATGGAACTCGTACGTGGATCCGTCCGCGTTCTTCCAGCCGCAGTTGGCCTCCTTGCTGGTGTTGGCGTAGTCGATCAGGTCGGAGGCGCCGAGTTCCGTGCGGCCGTGCATGTCGTTGCGCCTCAGGTAGTCGCAGAGGTCCGGCATCCGCAGGTATCTCTCGACGGCCTCGGTGGCTTTGGCGTCGGGTTCGTCTTCCTGGCCCTGGTCGTGGCCCAGGACCCCAGTGAAATAGCCGATACCGGCGACCATGCCAAGGCACAGCAACGCGATCATCCCGAGCTGGGCCCCTCGAGAGCCGAGCGGTCCACGTCGTGCCGGTGGTGTGCCCTCGGGCTCGTCGGTGGCCGTCCGGGTTTCCCGGGTAACGGCCGACCCCGGCTCGGGGGTTGGAGCTGTGGCGACGGCGGTGCGGGGCACTGTCGGTGGTTGTACAGGCTCCGTCTCCGCCTCCGAACCGGCCGCGTCGGTCTCGCCGGCATCCAGATTCCGGCGCAGGCGGGTAAGCCGCTGGTGGACGGCGGCGGCGGTGGCGGGACGAAGAGCGGGGTCGCGATGGAGCAGCCCCGCCAACAGGTCCGCGACGGGTGCGGGGACATCGGGGCGCAGCTCCGTCACCCTGCGGGGGTCTTCGTCAAGTTTGCGGCGGATCACCGACAGTGGGCTCCCGTCGCCGAACGGTGGCTGTCCGGTGAGGAGTACGAAGAGGACGCTGCCCAGGGCGTAGAGGTCGGAGCGTGCGTCACCGCGCTGGTCGAGGAACTGTTCCGGCGCCCCGTACTGTGCTGTGCCAACGGGAGAGAGCAGTGTGGTCGGGGCGACGGTGAAGGTGTGCGTGTGGATGAAGCCGGCGATGCCGAAGTCGACGACCTTGACACTGCCATCAAGCGTGAGCATGACGTTCGAGGGCTTGATGTCGTAATGGACGACGTGCGCCGCGTGAGCAGCGACCAGAGCGGCGCATACCTGCTCGGCGATCTCCAGGGCGCGATCGTGGGGCAGCGGACTGTGGGTGCGCAGATGCTCGGCGAGACTGGTTCCCTCGACGTATTCCATGACGAGGAAGCGGGTGTCGTCATGAGTGCCACGGTCGTACAGGGTGACGATGTGGCGGTGGTTGATCTGGGCCGCGGCCACCGCTTCGCGCTCGAAGCGGTTGAGGAGCTCGGGCATGGCGTTGTCGTCGGGGTGCAGAAGCTTGACGGCGACATCGCGGTGCAACTCCGTGTCGCGGGCCGCCCAGACCTCGCCCATACCTCCCCGGCCAAGCCGCTCGACCAACGCGTATCTGCCCGCGATCACGGTGCCGCTGTCCACCTGTGCCTCCAGGGGGCCTTCTGTTCAAAAGCATGAGCATTCCTGGTAAGCGTCCGACGCTCACTGTGATCGTAATACTCCGCTGCGGCATGCACGGTTCCGCGATACGGCGGGCTTCGTCGACCCGCTGACGCTCCTTTCCCCTTCGGGCCAAAGAGCCCGGCCCGGGAATCGACCGCGACGGCCCAGTCCCCGTCACCCTCGGTGTCGGCCTGCGTTAGCAGCGCGGTGAACACCTTCTCCCAGGTGCCATCGACCGCCCACGTGCGCAGCCGGTTGCTCAGGGGCGGGTCGCACGGGGTTCCGCGCTCGGGGCTCTCAGCCACCGGCCCAGTGGGGTGCGGCTCAGGGGGGAGAGGCGCACCGCGGAGGCGGGTCCACAGTCGTGGGCGGCGAGGTGGTCGCAGACCGCGTCGGTGTCGCCGCGCCACGCCAGCTCCAGGACGCGGCGGCGTCGGGCGTCGAGCCGCTCCACGACGCCGTCGCCGTAGGTGCCGATGAGCCGGGCGGCACCGGTGCACACCGCTTTCCGTACGCCAGGCGGCAGTTCGGGGAATTCGGGGCCGAACAGCTGGCAGACCTCGACGTGGAAGTGGCGCTTGTGGAAGGCGTCGCGCAGCGGTCCCGGGCCCAGGAAGCGGCAGGTCGCCTGGAAGAGGCGCTCGGCGCAGCGCAGGCGCGTCTCGGGGCCCGTGTGGTAGGTGATGTTGCCGGAGTCGGCGCGGCGCACGGCGAAGTAGTGCGCCTGGTCGGCCAGTACCGAGATGCGGGCCGCGCGGACGCAGGCCTCCAGCACGAACGGCTGGTCGCTGAAGGCGGGCATCGTCTCGTCGTAGCGGATGCGGTGCTCGTCGATGAGGGCGCGCCGGAACAGTTTGGTGTTGGACAGCGCCCAGGGCAGCCCGTCGCCGACCAGCCGGATGACGGGGGCCGTGCGGGTGAACACGCCGCTGGGGACGGTACGTTCACCGATCGGCACCATCTTGCACAGCAGTACGTCGGAGCGGCAGTTGTCGGCCATGGTGACCATGCGCTCCAGTGCCTCGGGCGCCAGGTGGTCGTCGGCGCCGAGGAAGAAGACGTAGCGCCCTGTGGCCAGCTCCAGGCCGCGGTTGCTGGGCGCGGCGGGGCCGCCGGAGTTGGGCTGCCGCACGGTGGTGAACAGCCGGGGGTGGAGGGCGGCGTAGCGCCGGATCTCCTCGCTGCTGCCGTCGGTTGACCCGTCGTCGACGGCGACGACCTGCATCCGCCGCTGCCCGATCGACTGTCCGACGAGCGAGTCGAGGCAGCGGGTGAGGTAGGGCATCGTGTTGTAGACGGCGATGACGACGCTGACGTCGGGCTGTCCGGCCGCGTCTGCCGCGCCGCCCGCGCCGGGCCCGGTGTTCACGCGCGCACCGCCGGGCGCCCCGCGGAGCGTCTGCCCCCGCGTCCGGCTCCGTCGCCGATCACCACGCGCCGCACCCCGGCCCACAGCGCGGGGTCGGTGACGCGCCGCCCGTCCACCAGGACGCGGACCGACGGAAGGTGGTCGGCGGCCAGGGTGCGGTAGGCGGGGTGGTCGGCCTGGACGACGGCGGCGGTGACGGGCTGCCCGGTGTGCGGGCGCAGCCCCATGTCGGCCAGTTCGTGCGGCGCGAACATCGGGTCGGAGACGTAGGCGCGGGCCCCGCGTGCGCGCAGCGCGGCGACGGTGGGGAAGACGCCGGAGAACGCGGTCTCCTTCACCCCGCCGCGGTAGGCGGCCCCGAGGACGACGACCTCGGCCCCTTCCAGGTCACCGTAGGCGTCGGCGAGCAGGTCGACGGCGTGGGCCGGCATGGCCTCGTTGGTCCTGCGGGCGGCGTCGACCACCTCGGCGCCCGGATCGTTCCACAGGTACATGCGCGGGTAGACGGGGATGCAGTGGCCGCCGACGGCGATGCCGGGGCGGTGGATGTGGCTGTAGGGCTGGGTGTTGCAGGCGTCGATGACGGCCTCGGCGTCGACGCCTGCCCGGTCGGCGAACCTGGCGAACTGGTTGGCCAGCGCGATGTTGACGTCCCTGTAGGTGGTCTCGGCCAGCTTGGCCAGCTCGGCGGCCTCGGCGCTGCCCAGGTCCCACACCCCGTTGGGCCGGGAGAGGTCGGTGCGCGGGTCGAAGTCGAGCACGGACTCGTAGAAGCGCACGCCGTCCTTGGCGGAGGCGGGCCCGATGCCGCCGACCAGTTTGGGGTAGCGGCGCAGGTCGGCGAAGACCCGCCCGGTGAGGACCCGTTCGGGCGAGAAGACGAGGGAGAAGTCCCGCTCGGGCAGCAGCCCTGAGCCCTCCTGGAGCAGCGGCGCCCAGCGGTCGCGGGTGGTGCCGACCGGGAGGGTGGTCTCGTAGCTGACGAGGGCGCCGGGGCGCAGCCCGGCGGCGACGGCACGGGTGGCGGCGTCCATGGCGCGGAAGTCGGGGGTGCCCCGGTCGTCGACGAACAGGGGGACGACCACGACGACGGCCTCCGCCTCGGCGACGGCCTCCGTGGTGTCCGTGGTGGCGCGCAGCGTGCCCGCGCCGACCGCCTCGGCCAGCCGTTCGGCCAGGCCCTCCTCGCCGGGGAAGGGCTCCCGGCCCGCGTTGACGTGCTCGACCACGCGCGCGTCGGTGTCCGCGCCGGTCACCCGGTGTCCCTTCGCCGCGAACTGCACGGCCAGGGGCAGCCCGATCTTCCCGAGCGCCACCACACAGATCCGCATTCCCGTCTCCTTCAGCGTTGTGTTGGGCTTGGTGCCCGCTCCGTGCCCGCCGGCTCGCTCCGGGCCGCCGGGCCGCGTCGGGCCGCGGGGTCGCGCCGGGCCTCCCGCCCGCGGCGGGCGCGTCCACGCCGGGCCTCAGGATCCGTGCGCGCGGACTCGTGCGGCAGCGCGGTCTCCTGCGGCAGCGCGCTCTCGCGCATCAGGCCGGTGTAGATCCGGTCGAGGGTGCGCGCCTGTGCCTCCCAGGTCCACGCGTCCAGCAGCCCGGGGCGCCCGTAGGGGGCGCGGTAGCGTTCCGGGTCGGCGAGGACGGCGTGCACCGCGCGGGCGTACCCGTCGGTGTCCTCGGCGGTGAAGACCTCGCCGATCCCCGCCGCCCGGGTGGTGGCGGCCATCGTCTCCACGTCGCTGACCACCAGCGGCAGCCGGGCGTGCGCGTACTCGAAGAACTTGGTGATCAGCGCGATCTCGTGGTTCGGCCAGTGGTGCAGCGGGATCGCCCCGGCGTCCGCCTCGGTGAGGAAGGGGACGACCTGGTCGCAGTCCACATACGGCAGCACGTGCAGCCGCTCGGCCACCCCCAGCCGGGCCGCCCGTGCGCGCAGTTGCCCCAGGTATCCGGCGGCGGGCTTGGGCACGATCAGCGCGGTGTGCACGCCGGGCAGCCCGGGCAGCGCGTCGACCATGGTGTCCAGGCCGCGCTGCGGGGCGGCGGCGCCGCTGTAGACGACCAGCGGCGTGTCGGGGCCGATGCCGCACTGGGCGCGCAGCCCCGGTACCCCGCCGGTCCTGACGGGCCGGGTGGCGGGCGTCTCGGGCGCGTTGAGGACGACGTGCGGGTCCTCGGCCAGGTGGTGGGTGCGGCGCAGCAGTCCGGCGAGGGTGGCGGAGACGGTGACGGCGGCGTCCGCGTGGGGCGCGTACTCCCTCTCGTGCGCCACGTGGGCGGGCAGCCAGCGCACGTCGTCGGTCCAGGGCCGCACGCCCGGCAGGAACTCGTGGGCGTCCCAGATCAGTTTCACCGTCTCGCCCCGGGCCGCCGCGCGGATCTTGGCGCGGGCGCCGACACCGAGCATCCGGAAGTCGTGGGCGTGGACGATCTCGGGCCGCAGCTCGTCGACGGCCCTGCCGTACGCCAGCTCGAAGTCGTAGAGGCTCGGCCACAGCCTGCGCCAGCACCGCTCCTTCAGGGTGCGCTGCCACAGTGCGACGGCGGCCCGTTCCGCGAGGGTGCCCGTGCCGCGCCTGGCCTGCCCCCGCTCGAGCTGGCGCTTGCGGAGTCCTGCCCAGTGCTGGGCCAGCCGGGCCGCGAGGCGCGGGAGGGCGAGCCGCGCGGTGCGGCGGCCCCTGGCGAGGGGCGTCGCGGGTCCGAGCGCCAGGGCGGCGCGGCGGGTGCGCAGTTCGTCGCGGCGTGCCTTGGCGCGCTGGACGCGGTAGCCGGCGGTGCCGGGACGGTAGGCCAGCGGTCCGGTCAGCAGCGGGCGGCGGCTCGCGCGCGGCGGGTGTGCCAGCGGGGTGGGGACGGGCAGCAGCCGCACCCGGGCCTCGCCGAGGCGCCAGGAGGCGGGGCGCCCGTCGGGTGAGCGGCCCAGCAGCGTGACGTCCCAGCCCGCCTCGGCGGCCGAGCGGGCCGCCTTCTGCACCCGCGAGTCTCCCCTCACCCCGTTGCACACCAGCATCACGACGCGGCCGCGCCGCCGTCCGGTGGGCTGCCCCGCGTGCGGGGTGCGGCTGTCGAACTCCACGGGCTCGCCTCTCGGTTGTCGTCCAGGACCGGCCGGGCGCTCAGCGGCCCTGCGGTCCACCTGCTCAGCGGCCCGGCGGCCGACCGGCTCAGCGGCCCGGCGGCCGACCGGCTCAGCGCAGGAAGCCGTCCAGCACGTCGGCGGTGTAGCCGCCGTCGTGGTAGGTGCGCACGTACTCCACCGACTCCTGTGCCGTACGGCGGGCGGAGTCGCGGTCCTCGACCAGGGACTCGACCGCGGTGCGGAGCGTGGCGGGGGTGGCGTTGACGATGGGCGGGCGGATGCCGACGGAACGGTGCAGCCGCTCGTCCAGGAAGGCGATCACGGGCCGGCCCGCCGCCATGCCCTCGCAGGCGAAGGTGCCGTAGGTGCCGACCGCGAACTGGTCCACGACGATGTCCGCCTCCTTGACCAGCTCCTGCACCTGGAGCCACGGCACCCCCGTGGCCATGCGGAACTCGATCAGGCCGCGCCGGTCCAGCTCCTCCAGGACCGGGACCACCCGCTCGGTGCCCTTGGTCCAGCGCTTGGAGGGCGCGTGCACCACCACGGGCCTGGCGCGTTCCAGGGCGGGCCGCTCGCTCGCCCAGCCGTCCACGTCCACCACCAGGGGCGCCCAGCGGGACCCCGGCAGTTCGTCCAGCAGGTCGGGGGTGGTCACGAACTGCGGCAGCCCGCTGCGCGCCGCCAGCCGCCGGTTCCGTGCGCTCTTCTTCACCAGGGCCGCCAGGATCGCCTCGTCCGCCGCGTGGAAGAGGGAGTGCTCGTAGCGGCTCATGTGCCGTTCGGGGTCGCGGACGTCGCTGCCGTGCGCCAGCAGCGCCACCTTGATCCCGGCGGCGGCCAGCGACGGCAGGTCGTCGCAGATGTGGCCGCCGTTGAGCCTGCCCAGGGCCGGGGTGAAGGAGTCGGCGAGGTAGTGGGTGTAGGAGCCGAGCACGCGGCGTGCCCTGTCCAGTTGGAAGCCCAGGTCGCCGGTGCGCTCGCCGATCGCGTAGATGTCGGCCGGGTAGATGACGCTCTGGTCGTGGGTGTGCATCACGACCTCGGCGGACAGGTCCTGGCGCCGCTCGCACAGCGCGCGGGCGAAGCCGGCCAGCTGCCCGGCGGAGTTGGCGCAGCCCAGGCCGAGCCGTACGGGCGTGGTGCCCAGCGCCCGCCAGCCGGGCGGCGCCCCGTCGGGCGGGGTGGTCTCCAGCGGGCGCGGCCGCCCGGGGGCGCCGAGGCCCGGCTGTTCGGACACCGACCACGACAGGCCGCGGGGGGCGAGCCTGGCGGCCGCCTCGGACCCCGCCAGCCGCTCGTAGAGGGCGAGCAGCCCGGCCGACTGCTGCTCCCAGGACAGTTCCCGCAGCAGCGGTTCGGTGATCTTGCCGACCAGCGTGCCGCGCCGGGACAGGCCGCGCTGGACGGCGGTGGCGAAGGAGGGGACGTCCTCGGTGACGAACACCTCGCCGACGCCGGTGCGCTCCACGAAGTTGCGCAGCGTACGCACCCCGCTGGTGATCAGCGGCAGCCCCGCGTGCAGGTACTCGGCGGCCTTGGTGGGCAGGGAGATCTCGCAGTTGGGCACGTGCCGGAAGCAGATCAGGCCGAGGTCGGCGGAGGAGAGGTAGTCGGGCACCTGTTCCTGCGGCACGTAGGGGACGACGTGCACGCGCTCCCGTACGCCCAGCTCCTCCGCGCGGGCCAGCAGCGCCTGGAGGGTCGCGTTCGGCTTGGGCCCCACGACGAGCGCGAGGTGGGCGTGCGGCAGCGCCGGCAGACCCTCGACGGCGGTGTCCAGGCCGCGCTCGGGCCCGATCCACCCGGCGTAGACGAGCAGCGGCACGTCGGGCCCGAGCCCGCAGGCGTCGCGGACGGAGACGCACTCGTCGGTGTGGGCGCTGACGGCCTCGCGCACCGGCGCGTTGGCGACGACGTGCGGCGTCTGGGGCAGCCCGTACGCCTCGCGCAGGATGCCCGCCAGCTCGCCCGAGACGGTCACCACCGCGTCCGCGCGGGAGATGAACTCCTTCTCCACGCCGGGGAACGCGGAGGCGCGCACCGCGTCGGGCCACTCGACGCCGCGTACGTACTCGTGGGCGTCGTAGAGCCAGGCGGTGCGGTGCCCGCGGGCGCGGAGCCGGGCGACGCTGCGGGCGCCCACGGCGATCATGGTGATGTCGTTGGCGTGCACGACGTCGGGCGCGAGCTCCTCGATGACCGGGCCGAACGCCAGGTCGAGGTCGAGGAGTTCGGGCCAGTCCCGGCGCCAGTCTCCGGTCGGCCGCGGCGGGCCCGCGGCCATCCTGCGCTCCCACTGGTAGACACGGCCTCGCCCCTTGTGCGCGTACCGGCGCAGCCGCACCCAGCCCTTGAGCGCCTCCCTGGCCACCGCGGCGCCCGGTCTCGACGCGAGCCTCGACGCGGGTCTCGTCGCGGGCCTCGGCGCTGATCCCGCCAGCCAGCCGACGCGGGCCGTCTGCTCGCGCACCCACGCCGCGTGCGCGGAGCGGGCCCGCACCCAGGCGCCGTCGTCCGGCAGCCCGAACTGGGTGACGTGGGCGCGCAGGTGGGGGCGGCGCCGCTCGGCGTTCACCACGGCCCGCATGTGCGTGGACACCGGCACCTTGACGACCCGGACAGGCCCGAGCACGGACTCCTCACGCCGTTTGGAGGGGCTGCGGCCGACCAGCGTCACGTCCCAGCCCGCGCGCGCCGCGGCGATCGCGGTCTTCTGCACCCGCGAGTCCCCGGCGATGGAGTTGCCGACGATGACGGCGAGCCGCGGCCTGCCCCGGGGACGGCCGTCCCCGGTACGGCCGCCGGCCGCCGCCGGGCCGGCCGCCGCCTGGCCTTCGGGGCCCGCGCCCTCCGGTGCGGGCGCCGGTCCCGCGCCGGGTCCCGGTGCCTCCTCGTCCTCGCCGAACCGCGCCTCGGCCGCGCCGGGCGCCTCGGGGGTGGTGCCGGTGAGCGTGGCGCGGCGGCGGATCCTCCCGCGTGGCCGCCTCATGCCGTGCGCTCCGCGACGTGCGCGCTCCGGTGGGCGGACGCGCCGCGCTCCGCCGGGGCCTGGTCCGCTTCCCGGGTGCGGAACGCCGGGGCCGTCTCCCCGGTGGCACCCGCCTCCTGACCAGCGCCGCCCGCGCCTGTTTGGGCGTCCGGGCCGCCCGCACCGCCCGGGTCCGACGCGCCGTGCGGTACGGCCAGGTCGCTGGTGCCGCGCGCCGACTCCAGCACGGCCGCCGACACCTCCACCGTCCGCAGGCCCTCCCGTATGGTGACGATGCCGCAGCCCTCCGCCGCCTGCCCCGCCCGCACCGCGTCGCGGAACCGCTCGTGCTCGACGGCCAGCGGCTCCCGCTTGGGGAACGCGAAGCGCACGGTGTCGCCCTCCGCCACACCGCGGAAGGCACGCAGGGCCTCCCACTCGGTGGCGACGGCGCCGTTGGCGTGGAACGTCAGATCGGCGGTCAGGGTGTCCGCGACGAAACACCCCCGCTCCCCGGTGACGGCCGTGAAGCGCTCCTTGAGCGGACTGAGCCAGTTCACCAGGTGCGAGACCATCGTCCCGTCCACCAGGGAGCCGACGACCGCGACCATGTCCTCGTGCTCCCGCCCGCTCTTGGAGACCGTGCGGGCCGACAGCGACGCGTACGCCGCTCCCGTGATCCAGCTCGTGAGATCGATGTCGTGGGTGGCCAGATCCTTGACCACACCGACATCCGCGATGCGGTGCGGGAAAGGGCCCTGGCGCCGGGTGACGACCTGGAAGACCTCCCCCAGTTCCCCGGCCTCCAGCCGGGAGCGCAGCTGCTGGAGCGCCGGGTTGAACCGCTCGACGTGGCCGACACCCGCGACCAGCCCCCGCTCCTCGAACGCGCGCACGAGCCGGCGGGCTGCCTGCGCCGTGTGGGCCAGCGGCTTCTCGATGAGCGCACACACCCCGTGCGCCGCCAGCTGGAGGCCGACCTCCTCGTGCAGGCCGGTCGGGCAGGCGATCACCGCGTAGTCGACGCCCAGCGCCAGCAGGTCGGCCACCTCGGGCAGCACCGGCACGCCCTGCGCGCCGAGCAGCCCGCGCAGACTGCCGTGCGGATCGCCCGCAGGGTCGACGGCGCCGACGAACTCGACGCCCTCCAGGGACGAGAGGATCCGCGCGTGGTTGCGGCCCATCGCGCCCAGACCGATGAGCCCGGCGCGCAGCGTGCCGGGGCGGCGGCGCCCGTCGGCGGCCCGCTCCGCCGCCGGAGCGTCCGCGCGTGCGGGCGCCTGGGCCGCCGGGTCCGCGGTGTCGGCGGCCCTGGGTGCGTCGGCCGTCTTCGGGGCGTTCGCGCGCGGCGCCGTGGGCGCCGGCTTCGCTCTCGATCCGGTCATCGGGCCCCTCCCACCTCGGCGACCGCACGGTTGGCGGCCGCCACGATCTGGTCCAGGTCGCCCGGGGTGAGCGAGGGGTGCACGGGCAGGGACAGCACCTCGGCCGCCGCCCGGTCGGTGACCGACAGTTCGGCGCCCACGTGCGCGTACGGCTTCAGCCGGTGGATGGGCGTCGGATAGTAGACGGCGCAGCCGACGCCCTCCGCACGCAACCGGGCCTGCACCGCGTCCCGCACGGCCGCGCCGCCGCGCACGCGCACCGTGTATTGGTGGTAGACGTGCCGGGCGCCGTCCGCGACCCGCGGGGCGACCAGACCGGTCTCAAGCCCCAGATCCAGCACCCGCGCGTTGCGGCGCCGCTGCTGCGTCCACTCCGCCAGCCGTTCGAGCTGGACGCGGCCGATGGCGGCGGCCACGTCGGTCATCCGCATGTTGGCGCCGACGATCTCGTTCTCGTACCGCTGCTCCATGCCCTGGTTGCGCAGCAGCCGCAGCGTACGGGCGCGCTCCTCGTCGGGGACGACGACCAGACCGCCCTCCAGGGTGTGCATGTTCTTCGTCGGGTAGAAGCTGAAGCACGCCGCGTCCCCGAATGTCCCCACGGGGCGGCCGTGCAGCTGCGCCGCGTGCGCCTGGCAGGCGTCCTCGATCAGAGCGAGCCCGTGCCGCTGCGCGAGCTGGGTCAGCCTGCCCATCGGCGCCGGATGCCCGTACAGGTGTACGGGCATCAGTGCCGCCGTGCGCGGGCCCACGGCCTCGGCGGCCGCGTCCGGGTCCAGGCAGAAGGTGTCCGGGTCGACCTCGGCGAAGACCGGCTCGGCACCGGCCAGCCGCACCGCGTTGGCGGTCGCCGCGAACGAGAACGAGGGCACGACCACCTCGTCGCCCGGCCCGATTCCCAGCGCCAGCAACGCCAGATGCAGCGCCGAGGTGCCCGAGTTCACCGCGATGCACGGACGGCCCTCGACCAGCGCCGCGAACTCCTGCTCGAACGCGGCGACCTCGGGGCCCTGCACCACCCGGCCGTCCCGCAGCACCCGCACGGCGGCGGCCACCTCCTCGTCCCCGATCACCGGCTTGGCCGCCGGAATCGTGGACGAGGCCACGAGAGGCGCAGCGGAAGCGGTCGGCGGCGCCAGAACCCCGCCGACCGCGCCGGAATCCACGGATCCGGCGACGTGCGTGTCCGGCCTCGCGGAGCCCGCCACCACGGGCTCGGCGGCGAGCGCCTCCCGCAGGGCGGGCGCGTCGTGCGCGGCGGGCGCGTCGTGGCCGGTGGGCGCGTCGTGGCCGGTGGGCGCGTCGTGGCCGGTGGGCGCGTCGTGGCCGGCGGGCGCGTCGTGGCCGGCGGGCGCCTCATGGGTGGCGGGCGCCGGGCGGGCGTCGGTGGACGCGCCGGGGCCGCCGGGGTCGCCGGCGGTCGTCGCGTGCGCCGACGCCGGGTCTGTCGTCGATGCCGTCGTCGGCGCCGACGCGGGCCCGGCAGCCGGATTCATGTCTTTTCGCAGCCCTTGCATGGCGGATGTGCCCCTCCGGTTCCCCGGCAGATTCGCCCTATGTGGACCCACATCCGGCCGCGCTCTTGCACTATAGGCCTACAAATCACCCGGACCGCCTAATCACGGGCTCATCCTGGACCTCGGGCACAGGCCCACGGTTCACCCTGCGGAGCGCCCCGCGGGGCCGGACTCACGCAGCGTCACGGCCGCGCCCACCACGCCCTCCGCACCGTCCGCCGCGCGCTCCTCGTACCGTTCGCCCGTCGCCGTGCACTCCCACACGCCGGGGCGGTCCGGCACGGCACGCAGCCGCACGCCCGCTCTGCCCACCCAGCCGATCCGGCGCGCCGGCACCCCCACCACGAGTGCGAAGTCCGGTACGTCGGACGTCACCACGGCACCCGCCGCCACCATCGCCCAGCGGCCGATCCGCACCGGAGCCACGCACACCGCGCGCGCCCCCAGCGACGCGCCCTCGGCGACGGTGACGCCGACCGCGTGCCAGTCGCCCGCCCGCTTGAGCGTCCCGTCCGGGTCCACGGCGCGCGGCGCACGGTCGTTGGTGAGCACCACGGCGGGCCCGACGAAGACGCCGTCGGCCAGCTCGGCCGGCTCGTAGAGCAGCGCGTGGTTTTGCACCTTGCACCGCGCGCCGATCCTGACGCCCGCACCGACGTAGGCGCCCCGCCCGATGACGCACTCCGTACCGACCACGGCTCCCTCCCGCACCTGCGCCAGCTCCCACACGGTCGTGCCCGCGCCCACGGCGGCGTCGTCGGCGACCTGCGCGCCCGGCATCGCCCGGAAGGAACCGCACGAGCCCTCGCCCGAAACGGTGCTCGCCGCAGTGGTGGTCACAGTGCTCGTGTCGGTGATGTCCATGAGGGCTCGCTCTCTGTGTGGGCGGGGTCCGCGTGATCGGTGCTGTGTGACCGGTGCTGCGTGACCGGTGCTGCGTGATCGGTGCTGCGTGACCGGTGCTGTGTGACCGGTGCTGTGTGACCGGCTCCGCGTGGCGGGGTGTGGCGTGGCGGGCCGCGGGTGCCGCGCCGGACCGTCGGTGGCCGGGAGGCCGGCCGACGGCCCGCTGGGGCGAGGATGGCGGCACCCGTGCGGACGCGGTGCCCGGCGCGCCGCGCCGCGCGGGTACCGTCGACCGCCCGGGGCGGCCCGTCCGCCGACCGGGTGAGTGGGCCCCGTGCGGCGCGCCGTGCGCGAGGGGGCCCACGGGCCCGGAGCGATGGTGGCGTCATGGCCCGATCCGATGAGATTCCCGTCCCCCAACCGACCGGGGAGCCGCGGTCCTTCAGCCTGCCCGGCACCCTGGCCCAGCGGTGGAACGCGCTGGCCGTGGCCGCCTGCGGGGCCACGGTGCTGGTCATGGGGTACCGGCACCGCTGGACCAACGACGACGCGCTGATCTACACCCGCGCCGTGCGCCAGATCCTCGCGGGCAACGGCCCCGTCTTCAACGTCGCGGAGCGCGCCGAGACGTCGACCGGAACGCTGTGGCAGTGGTTGCTCGCCGCTGGCAGCGCCGTGCCGGGCGTGGACGATCCGCTGCGGCTGGCCGTGGCGCTGGGGCTGCTGCTGACTGTCGTCGGCTACCTCCTCGCGCTCGACGGCACCCGCCGCATGATCCGTCTCACCCGCCCTGCGGGGGCGCTGCTCCCCGTCGGTGTCGTGCTGCTGCTGCCGCTGTGCGCGACCTGGGACTACGCGACCTCGGGCCTTGAGACGGGCCTCTCGTTCGCCTACCTGGGCGGATGCTGGTGGCTGCTGGTCCACGCGCGGGTACTGCGGGCGCGGGTGGAGGGCGGCGGCCCGGCACTGCCCGCGACGGCGTTCGCGCTGGGGCTCGGCCCCCTGGTGCGGCCCGACCTGGCGCTGGTGAGCGGGCTGTTCCTGGTGGCGCTGTGGCTGATGTGGCGTCCCGGGTGGCGCACGACCCTCGGCTGGGCGGGCGCCGCCGTGGCGCTCCCCGTCGCCTACGAGGTCTTCCGCGCGGGCTACTACGGGGTACTCGTCCCCCTGCCCGCCATCGCCAAGGAGGCCTCGGGAACCGAGTGGCGGTTCGGCTGGGACTACCTGCTCAACACGGTGAACACCTACGCGCTGTGGGTGCCGCTGGGACTGCTCACCGCGTACGCGCTGCACGCGGCGGTCCGCCGCGCCCTCGGACGGCGGCCGGGCGACGCCCCCACACCGGACGACGCCCAGGCACCGGACGGCCTCCACGGGCCGGCCGGCCTCCACGAGCCGGACGGCGTCCACGGGCCGGACGGCACCCGGCGTCCCTGCGGGGGGCACGTGGCGGACGCGGCGCTGGTGGGGGCGCCGGTCGTCGCCGGGCTGCTGTCGGCGTTCTTCGTCGTCAAGATCGGCGGCGACTTCATGCACGGCCGCATGGTGCTGCCCGCGCTGTTCCTGGTGCTCCTGCCGGTCTTCCTGCTGCCGTACGGGCGGACGACGGCGGCGCTGGCCGGGGCGGTCGGAGTGTGGGGGCTGGTGTGCGCGCTGGCGCTGCGGCCCCCCATCGAGAGCCCCGACGACCCGCGCATCGTCTTCGACTCCCACACCGTCTACCAGCACATCCTCGGCGACCGGCACCCGGTCGGCCAGCTCGCCCACACCACGACCCCGCGCGCCTTCACCACGGCCGCACGGCGCACCATCGAGAACGGGAACCACGGGCTGGTGCTGCGGCTGCCCTACGACAAGGGATACCCCGTCGTCCCCCTCGCGCCCCACGTGCGGGCGCCGGTCGCCGCCGCCGAGGCCCGGCTGGGGCACGCCGGAGCGGTACTCCCGCTGGACGGCTTCGTCATCGACATCCTCGGACTGGCCAACCCGCTCGGCGCCCACACCGAACCCGTCAGCCACAAGAAGGCGGGGCACGAGAAGCCGATCGACCGGGCCTGGATCGTCGCGGACGTGACCGCGCCCGGCACCAGCGTCCCGGGCGTCGACTCGGGTGACGTACGCGCCGCACGGCACGCCTTGACCTGCGGACCGCTCCCCGAACTGCTGGCCTCGACCCGCGAGGCGATGAGCCCCGCGCGCTTCTGGGACAACCTCACCGGCGCCTGGGACCGCACCCGCATGCGCGTCCCCGCCGACCCGGTGGAGGCCGAACGCGCCCTGTGCCGGCGGGGCTAGAGGCGCTGGAGGGCGCCGTCGTCAGCGTGCCGGGCGGCGGGTGTCGCGGGCGCGGACGAGGGCGCGGGTCACCACGGGGGGCAGGAGGTCGACGGCGAGGCGGCGGGCGGCGCGGGTGCGCGGCGCCCGCGCGGCGGCGGCGTCCGGCGCCGGCGCGTGCCGCGAGACGGGCACCGGCGGCGCGTCGGACTTCCGCGCACCGACCAGCAGCATCCGCCGGCCCGCCACCTCCTGCCACTGCAACCAGCACCTGCCCCGCTCCCGCAGCGCGGCGTGCAGCGCGTCCTGCCACGGCTCGGCGTCGCCCCACGTGCCGTAGAACTTGTGGCTGGAGACGCACACGGGCCGTAGCCCGCTCTCCAGTACGGCCTGCCAGGTGGCGCAGGCGACACCCGGCGTGTGGTCCGAGCGGTAGTCGTCGAGGACGACGATGCCCCCGGGCCCGAGGGCGTCCCGGGCGGCCGCGATGTCGCCGTACACGTGCTCGTACAGGTGCGAGGCGTCCACGTGCACGAAGCGGCAGCTGCCGTCCTCCACCTCGCGCGGCACCACGGTGGTGGGCGCCTGGAGGATGTGCGGCAGGTCGTCCCAGAAGGAGCCGTAGTTGGCCTCGAACGCGCGCCGGGTGAGGGTCGCGTAGGAGCCGCGCATCTCGCGCCCGTTGGCGGCGTCCGGCGCCTCGGAGTCGAACAGGTCGCAGACGGTGAACCTCTCGTGCGGGGCGTCGAGGTAGGCCCGCAGGAGAACGGCGCTCTTGCCCATGTAGGCGCCCATCTCCAGCAGGTCGCCACGGTGTCGCAGTTCCCGCTGACGGCGCAGGAACCAGTCGAAGAGGATGAGATCCGTGCGGTAGAACCAGCCGGGCACCTCCTCGAAGGAGCGCGGTGCGGGCAGTTCCTGCGCCTGGCCGCCCGGGTCGGTGGCGGACGGCGTCCGGCCGGGCGTGGACGCGGCTGTGGTGGTCATGGGGGCGGGTCTCCTCTGCGGACGGGGGCGTTCGAGGGGGCCGAGGCCCTGTATAGGGGGCAGGACCGCGCCGGCGCACGCCCCCAAGCCGCACATCGGCAGAGCTTCCGCGCGCCGCCGCCCGCGGGCCACCCGGCGTTCAGCGACCGTTCCGCGCGGCTGGGGAACCGCCCTGACGGGCACGGTTCACGCCCTGCCCTGGGCCGTGCGCGAACGCCCCGCCCGCGACGCCGCTGACGCCGCTGACGCCTTTGACGCCCGCGACGCCGTTGACGCCGTTGACACCCGCGACGCTCGCGACGCCCTCGGGCCGGTGCGGGTCCGCCGGGTCGCCGCCGGAGCGGTCACGGGACCGCAGCCACCCGGGGAACGGCGGCTCGACGAACGGCCACAGACAGCTCCGCACCTGGGGCGTGCTCAACAGCACGGCGAGCCCGACGGCCAGCACCGTCGTCCCCGCCACGGCCGGCAGGCCCCAGCCGAGGACGAGCCGGTAGCCGCCCGCCCTCTCGACCGCCTCGATCACCAGCCCGTGCAGCAGGAACGGGTAGAGCGCGCACGCCCCCAGCGCGGAGAACCTGGTCACCCGCTGCGAGACGAGGGCCAGGAAGGCGGCGACGAGAACGGCGCCCGCACCGAAGAGCGCCAGCCGCACACACACGTACCTCAGCGGGGACAGCCCCAACTCCTCGCTGGTCGCCTCCATCAGCAGCCAGCCGCGGCTCACCCTGGGCGCCGCCCACCAGGCTCCCGCCACGGCGGCCGCCACCACGGGCAGCGCACACAGCCGCGCCACCCGGCCCCCCACCAGACGCAGGTGCGCGGGGCGCAGCCGCAGACCGAGGACGAACCACGGCCAGTACATCAGCAGCCGCGGCAGGGCCGGTTCGCCGCCCAGGTGCAGGAATCCGGTGCCGACGGAGACGAGCGCGGCCAGCGCGACGGGCCAGCGCACCGCGTGCCACAGCGGCGCGGTCAGCCGCCACACGAGCAACGCCGCGAGGAACCAGCACACGAAGGACGGCCGCGTCAGGGTGACGGCGAAGGGCCGGTCCCACACAAGCGTGTCCCACCCCGCGTACGCCGCCTCGAAGGCGAGATAGGGCACCAGGACGTGCGTCAGCAGCCTTTGCACCTGGTCCGGGCGCCCGGTGAAGCCGCGCGAGAGGTAGCCGCTCAGCAGGGAGAGGGCGGGCAGGTGGAAGGCGTACACCAGCAGCCAGGCCGCCTTGGCGCCGCGCATCCCGTCGGCGACGGGCGCCCAGTTGTGCGCCAGCACCACCAGAACGACCAGGAGGAACTTCGCGTTGTCCATGAACGGGTCCCGCCCGCCGTACCGCCGCGCCGGGCCGCGGTCCGGGCGCCGCTGCTGCGGTGCCCGGACCGCGCGCCGCAGCCGTGCTCCTCCCGTCGCCGCGCGCGTCGCCCCCGTGGGCGGAGCGGGGGCCGGACCCAGTGCCTGGGCCCTGGCCCGGGGCCGGGCCCCCGCGGCCGTCCCGGCTCCCGCGGCCATCCCGGCTGCCGCCGCCGTGCCGGTTGCCGTGCCGGTTGCCGTGCCGGCGTGTGTGCGGGTCCGCGAGCGCGGACCGTCGAGCACGCGGGCGCGGGGCCGCCGGCGCGGGGCGGACGAGGGGGAGGGAGCGGGGACCGGCGGGGCCGCCGGGGCTGTGCGGGCGCTCGGCGGGTAGGGCGCGGCGCCGGGGGCCCCGCCCCCGGAGGGGCGGGACCCGGTCGTTCCGACCCCGGCCGTTCGGGGCCTGGCCATTCCGGCCTCTGCCGTTGCGATATCGGGCCCGGCGGTCGTGGTCCCGACGGTTGCGGCCCCGGCCGTTCGGAGCCCAGCGGTTACGGGCCCCGTACCGGGCCCGGTCGTCGCGGTCACGCCCATCCCGGCGGCGGCCGTTCCGGCGCCGGGCGTCGCGGCCCCGCGTCCCGCTTCGGGCGAGTGCCCCGTCGCGGCCTCGCATCCCGTCGCAGGTGCGCTCCCCGTTGCGGCATGGCGTCCCGCCGCGGATGGGTGCCCCGTCGCGGCGTCGCGTCCCGTCGCAGGTGGTCGCTCCGTCGCCGGGGGAAGCCCGCTGCCCCGCGTGGGGTGCGGGGCACCGGGTGGGGAGGCCCAGGGGGCGGCGCCGCCCACCGCGTAACCGTGGGTCGCGTAGGTGTCGGTGAAAGGGTCCCAGGCCATCACGCCGTCCTCGGCTCGCTCGGCTCACTCGGCTCGTTCGGCTCGCCCTGACCCCGCGCCTCACCGGCGGCGCCCAGGCCGCTCGGCCCGTCCACCGCGCCCGCCCCGGGGCCGGCGGGCTCTTCCGCCGTTCCCGCCCCGAAGCCGCCGGGCTTCTCCAACTCGCCCGCCCCAGGACCGCCGAGCGCGGTCACCGCACCAGTCGCCGCACCGGTCGCCGGGCCACTCGCCGGCCCGCTCTCCGAGTGGGTCCTCGCCCGGGGGCGGCGGGTGACGCCCGGCAGTGGCGGTTCGACGAGGGGCCGCGCGAGCCACCGTACGGGCGCGGTCGACAGCAGGACGGCGACGGCGGCGCCCAGCGCCGTCAGCAGAGCGGCGCCGAGAGGGCCCAGCGGGCGCAGCGGCGCGTCCCAGCCGTAGGCGTGCGCGGCGGTGGCCAGCAGCCCGTGCAGCAGGTACGGGTACAGGGTGACGGCGCCCAGCGCGGTCAGCCACAGCGTGCGCCGGGGTACCAGGGCGAGGAAGGCGGCGGTCATCGAGGCGGTCACCGCGAAGAGGGCCAGTCGCACGAGCAGGTAGGGCGTCGTGGCCACGCCGAGGTCGGCCTGGCCGTAGCTCATCCACAGCCAGTGCACATCGGTACGGGGAGCGAGCCCGTACGCCGCCACGGCGCCGGCCGTGAGTACCGCGGGGGCGCACCAGCGCACCCAGCCGTTGACGCGCAGACGTGCGAGGTGTGCGGGTTCCAGATGCAGCCCGAGCACGAACCAGGGCAGGAACATCAACACCCGGGGCAGCGCCAGATCGTCGCCCAGGGTGGAGGTGCCCGCGGCCAGCGAGACCAGCGCGGCGACGGGTACGGGCCAGGGCACGACGCGCCACACCGGTGCGGTCAGCCGCCAGACGAAGAGCGCGGCCAGGAACCAGCACACGAAGGTGGGTTCGGTCAGCGTGAGCCGGTAGGGCTTGTGCCAGACGGTGGCCTCCACGGCGCTGTAGAGCACCTCGAAGACGAGGTAGGGCGCGAGTACGCCGGCGAGCAGTCTGCGTACCTGGTCGGGCCGTCCGGTGAAGCCGCGCGAGAGGTAACCGCTGAGCAGGATGAAGGCGGGCATGTGGAACGAGGCGATCCACAGGTAGGCGGCCTTCACGGTGCGGGAGCCCTCGACGAGCCCCATGGGCCAGGTGTGGCCGATGACGACGAGCACGATCAGCAGGAACTTGGCGTTGTCGAGAAAGGGGTCGCGCTCGACGGGGCCTTTCCCCGCTCGTGCGCCGGGCGCCGACCCGCCCGGCCCACCCGGTTCCGGTCCGCCCCACCCACCCGCCGAGGGCCGGCCTCCACCCACACCCCCGGGCGACCGGTCACACCCGGCGTCCTCGGGGAGCCGGTCACGCCCCGCACCCCGGGAAGACCGCTCTCGCCCCACACCCCCGGGAGACCGCCCTCGCCCCACACCCCCGGGCGACCGCTCTCGCCCCGCGTCCTCGGGGCGGCTCGCCCCCGTACGCGCCGGCTCGCGCGGCCCGTCGCACAGGAACCGCAGGGGCCGCCCGGCCCGCAGGGACCGCCCGGGCCGGACCAACCGCACGGTCCGCACGGACCGTGCGGCCCGCGCGGCCCGCCTCGCCCCACGTCCGCCGCCGAGCGCGGCGGACGTGCGCGCGCCGGGGACGGCGGGTCGGCTGCCGACGCCGCCTTCCGGTCCGACTGGGTCGATGATCTGCGAGGCCATTGATCGGACAGTAAGTGCGGTCGGGCTTTCGGCCGTCGCGGCATGCCGCCGTCGGGGCCGAATGAGGGACATACGAGTGTTAAGAACGCATCTCCTCCCTTTTCCCACCTGAAATAGGCGGGGACGAAATAGAGAAATCCGGTCAATACGGTACGAAGAGCACCGAGTGAAGGGGAGGCCGCGATGAAGATCGTGTTCTTGTTGGACAACGCCTACGGAATCGGCGGGACGATCAGATCAACGGTCAACCTCTCCGGCGCCCTGGCCGACCGGCACCAGGTGGAGGTCGTCAGTCTGCGCCGCTCCCGCCAGGAGCCCGCGCTCTGCTTCGACCCGCGTGTACGGCTGACCTCCCTCATCGACCTGCGCCCCTCCTCGCCCGCCTACGACGGCGACGACCCCGCCTACCACCAGCGCAGCGAGCGCTTCACCGAAGGGCATGACCACTTCGAGAGGGGCATCTCCACCCGCCTCGGCGACCTGCGGGTCAAGGCGCTGCTGGAGAACCTGGACGCCGACGTCGTCATCGGCACCCGGCCGAAGATCAACGACTATCTCGCCGCCTACGGCACCAGGCGCTACGTCCGCATCGGCCAGGAACACCTCACCCACCGGATGCACAGCGACCACATCCGTACCCACCAGGACGCGGCCCTCGCCCACCTGGACGGGTTCGTGACCGTCTCCTACGCCGACGCCGACGCCTACCGCGCCGCCCTGCCCGACGTCCGCGCCCGGATCGTCTGCGTCCCCAACGCCGTCCCGCCGACCGACGTCGAGCCCTCGGACGGGCAGGCCAAGCTCATCGTCGCCGCGGGGCGCCTGATCAAGGTCAAGCGCTACGACCGGCTGCTGCGCGCCTTCGCCCTCGTCGCCGACAAGCACCCCGACTGGTCGCTGCGCCTGTACGGACGCGGCCCCCAGCGCGCCGCGCTGCGCCGTACCCTCGACGACCTCGGCCTGTCCGACCGCGCCTTCATGATGGGCGCCCACTCCCCCATCGAGACCGAGTGGGCCAAGGGCTCGATCGCCGCCGTCTCCTCCGACGGCGAGTCCTTCGGCATGACCCTCGTCGAGGCCATGCACTGCGGCGTCCCCGTCGTCAGCACCGACTGCCCCTACGGCCCCGGCGAGATCATCGCCAACGGCCGCGACGGGCTGCTCGCGCCGCTGGGCGGGAACGAGGACACCAACGTCCGCGCCTACGCCGACGCCCTCCTCCACCTCGTCGAGGACCCCGCCCTCCGCGCCCGCATGGGCCACGCCGCCCGCGAGAAGGCCGCCCGCTACAGCCCCCGGCGTATCGCGGGAGAGTACGAGGAGCTGATGGAGGGCCTCCTCGCCGAACACCGCGGCACACCGGACGGCGCCGGGCGAGCGACGGACGACACCGCACGGGAGGAAACCGGCGACGCCGCACGGGAGAAAACCCACGACGCCGCACGGAAGGCGGCCCCCGGCGCCGGACGCGAGACGGTCCCCGACAGCGCGCGGGACGCGGCCGGCGCCCCCGGGGGCGGGCAGGGGGGCGCCGACCGCCCGGCGGGCGAGGAGGCCGGAGCGGCACCTCGCCCGGGGGCGCCCACGACCCCCCGGGCGCCCGCACCGCGCGGCGCGCGCTCTCGTACCGCACCACGCGGTGTGCGCGCCCGCGCGCTCCGAGCCGCACGGCGCGTCGTCCCCCGCGCGCTGGTCCCTGCCCTGCGCCCCCTCGCGAGAGTCCTGTTGGACGCCCCGCGTGCGGGCGGCGGCGGCCTGCCGCGCCCGCTCGCCCGCGTCCTGGCGCAGCACGACGGCGCGCTGCTGTTCCGCCTGCGCGCCACCACCCTCCCCCGGAGCACCGCGACGCTCTCCCTCCGCCCCCGGGGCCGCGACGGCACCGCCCCCGTCCGCCTTCCGCTGCCGCCCCGCGAGCAGGCCGACGCGGACGGCTGGGTCGAGGTCCGGCTCAGCCGCCAGGACGGCCCCTCCCTCGCCGAGGCCCGGTGGGACGCCTACGTCGAGCGCGCCTCGGACGGGCGGAGCAAGCGGGTCAAGGCCGAGCGGGTCGAGACGGCCCGGCTGCTGAGCATGCCGGCGCCGGTGAACGCGGACGGCGTGCTGGAGCCCTGGGTGCC
Organism: Streptomyces tubbatahanensis; assembly: GCF_022699385.1. Classification (NCBI taxonomy): domain Bacteria; kingdom Bacillati; phylum Actinomycetota; class Actinomycetes; order Kitasatosporales; family Streptomycetaceae; genus Streptomyces; species Streptomyces tubbatahanensis. The sequence goes on from NZ_CP093846.1 coordinate 3,050,708, forward strand.
GTACGTGACGGAGGACGGCTGTCTCGCCGTCCGGGTCTGGTCCCGCGACCGGCACGCGGAGGTCACCGGGGTCGTACGCGGCGAGCACGGCTACACCCTCACCGCACGGCTGTACGGACAGGCCGTCGCGCCCGAGCTGTCCCGGCGCACCGTCGAACTCTCGGGCGGTCCCGTGCTGGTGGCGGTACCGCGCGGCGGCAACCCCCGGCAGGCGTTCGAGTTCCCCGGCCGCCAGGGCACCGAAGCCGCCACCGTGGAACTGGAACTGCCCTACGAACTGCCCGCGGCCTTCGCCGACGGCGCGGCCGAGGGGGTGTGGGACCTGTGGCTGCGACCGGGGCTCGGCCCCGAGCGGGTACGTCTGGGGCGGCTGCTGGGCGACCTGGCGGACCGCAAGAAGACCGACGTCACCCCCCGCACCCGGCTGGGCGAGAGCAACCTGGCCGTGCAGCTGTACTTCTCGCTCAACAACAACCTGGTCCTCACCCTCAGGACACTGGCCGCGCCCAAGGCCGAGGACCACACCGCACCGGCGGCCGCGCAGCGCTCCGACGAGGAGGCGCGACAGCAGCGGGAGACGGCAGGGTCACGCCAGGGCTCCGCGGCGCACACGGGCGCGAGTCGGCAGGGGCCGGATCCGGCGGCGAAGAGCGCTCAGGGCCGCTCGTCCTCGCCGAGCGCCTCCGCCAGCGCCTGACCCCGCTCCCTCTCCTCCTCGGCCTCCACCTCTCCCTCCGCATCACCCTCCGCGTCGAGCGGCTGCCCGGCCACCGCGCGCACCCTCTCCTCGCGCGCCTCGGCCTCCCTCACGAGCGCTTGCACGGCCCGGTTGAAGCGGACGAGGGACGGCGGTTCGGCCGGTCCGAGCAGCCGGACCTTCAAGGCGGCGCGGGCGGGGGCGAGGGTGTCCTCCCGCGGGTGCCGCACGGTGTGCAGCAGCCGGTCGATGCCCGTACCGTCAGGGCCGAGGAGGGTCGCGGCACGCACGGTGGGGCAGGCCGCCCTGAAGCCGTCGTCGTCCAGGCCGCTGGTGTTGGCGACGGCGTACGGCTTCTCGCTGCTGAGGTAGTCGGAGACGACGGACGAGACGTCCGAGACCAGCACGTCGGCCTCGTTGAAGCAGCAGAAGAGGCCGGGTCCGCCGGCGGTGACGATCTGGTGGAGCCAGGGGGGCTGCGCCGCCCAGTACGCCTCCTCCCACGCCCGCGCCGCCTCCTCCACCTCCCGGGCGCGGCCGGGTTCGGGTGCCTGCTGGCGCAGCATCCGCTCCACCTCGTCTGCGCGCCGGCCGAAGTCCACGCGGGTGAGCCTGCGCAACTCGGCGGTCGCCTCCCGAAGCGCCGCCTGCGCCTCGGGACCTGGCTCCTCGCCGCCCCGCCCGGCGTTCGCCCGCTGGATCAGCGCGCGGATGCACCGGTCGGCCTCCCCCGCGCGCGGGTCGACGGTGCCGGTCATCGGGTGCGGCTTGTACAGCAGCCGCACCCCGCGGTCGGCCAGCAGCGCGGAGACGATCGCCTCGCCCGCCACCAGCACCGAGGTGTTGCCCGGATCGTCGGTGAACCCCTCCCAGGTCGGCGCGTACAGCACGGTGAGACGGCCGTCGCGGCCCCCGGGCCCGGCTGCCGTCCCGCGGGTGCCCGCTGCCTCGATGGGTGCGAGCTGCGGGCGGCCGACCTCGACCACGTCCTTGTCCTCCACCCCGATGTGCGCCAGCGCGTAGCGCTCGCGGGCGGCCTCGCCGGCGACCCACACCTGGTCGTAGGCCTTGGCGTAGGGGTTGCAGGAGGAGAGCTTGTCGGACTCGCCGTGGTTGATGAAGGCGTGCTTGAGGGTGGGGATACGCAGCACCTGCGAGGTCTTGCCGGAGTTCGCCGGGTGCAGCAGCACCTTCAGCGTGGAGTGCTCCAGCCGCATCAGGTGCGACACCTTCGGCACGCACAGGACGGGCACGTCCGTGGCGTCGATCTTCTGCACCATGAACCGCTCGCGCAGCACGATCACGGGCCGCCCCTCCAGCTCGGCCAGCGTGCTCAGCCACATGTTCGCCTGGTAAGCGGAGGCGTTGCCGCCGGAGAAGTACATGCCCACCGTCGGCCGGTACTCCGCCAGCCACCCGTCAAGCCAGGCCAGCGCCTCCTCCTCGCCGACCACCCGCTTGCCGGGCAGCAGCCAGGTGGCCAGCCACGCGATCCCGGCGAGCATCCCTGCGCAGCAGCCCACGGCCGCCGCCAGCGCCCACACCGGATCCCCCGTCGCGGCCGACGCGCTCATCCCCGCCGTCAGCACGGCCGCCACGCCCAGCAGGCGCACCGTCGCCCGCTGCGCGAACAGCGCCGGCGGTGAGGGAGTGAGCCCGAGCGCCGAGGCGTCGATGTTGCGGGTGACCACGGGCAGCCGTCTGCGGGCGCGCACCGACCCGGCGACCGCCTGGCACAGGAAGTGCAGGGCCCAGCACGCCAGCACGGCCCCCAGCAGCGGCGCGGTGCTGCCCGAGTCGAGAACGCCGAGCCGTCCCAGACCGCCCAGCAGCAGCGCATCCCGCAGCATCTGCCGGACGGCGGGGGTGAACTGCGCCCGGGCCAGCCGCCGCTCCGTGCCGCGTGCGTGGTGCGGCAGCAGTACGTCCGTCAGCAGGCCCAGCGCCGCACCGAGGACGACGAGGGCGGCGCCGGCCCCGGCGATGCCCGACATCTGGAACAGGTAGCCGGCGGCCAGCAGACCGAGCGCGCATCCCGACCGGGTGCGCTCCCGCATCCGGCGGACACGCTGCTGCCGCTCCCGCGCGGCCTCGGCGCTTCGCACCGCACCCGCGCCCGCGTCGTCCACCTCAGCCACGCCCTCCACCAGCCCGCCCATTCCCGCACGGTAAGCAGCGCGGCGGGCGGCCCGCACGCGGTGGAGGGCCGAACGCGTGACCGCCGTGCCGGGAAGGGTGTCCCTCCCGGCACGGCGGTCAGCAGCGCCTCGCCCCGCCGGACCTCAGCGGTTGCTGCGCAGCAGCGTGCGCATCGTCCGCATGGCCACCGACAGGTTCGCCAGATCGAACGTCTCCGAGGCCTGGATCTCGTCCAGGGTGCCCCGGGCGCGCACGAGGATGGCGCGGTTCTTCTCCTCCCACGCCTCGTACCGCTGCCCCGGCGTGTCGGCGCCGTTGCCCGCGGCCAGCACGTCGGCCACCAGCAGCTGGTGCGCCGCGTACAGGTCCTCGCGGATGGAGGAGCGGGCCATCGACTGCCAGCGGTCGGCCCGCGGCAGCTCGCTGACGCGGCCCTGGAGCTGGGTGATGCCCAGCCGGTCGGCGAGGTCGAAGTAGACCTCGGCGACGTCCATCAGCTCCTTGCCCATGCGGTCCGCGACGGCGACCACGTCCAGCGTGGAGAACGCCGCGGCCGAGCCCGCGATCCGCTGCGCCAGCTCCGCGGGGACGCCGGCGCCCGACAGCTTGTCGTACACCCGCTGGTGCCACTTGAGGTCGTCGCCCTTGAGCAGCTTGGGCAGCTCCGCCCAGACCGTCTCCACCCGCTCGGAGAACAGCTCGATGGTGTCGGCCAGCAGCAGCGGCTGCGGACGGTTGTTCAGCAGCCAGCGGGTACCGCGCTCGACGAGCTGCCGCGAGCGCAGCCGGATGTCGGTGAGCACATTGGCCGCGACCTGGTTGTCCAGCGACTCGACCTCGTCCCAGATGTCGCCGAGCCGGAAGATGGCGCGCGCGGCCGTGTGCGCGCGCACGATCTCCTCCGTCGAGGCCCCCGACTCCTCCTTCATACGGTGCACGAAGGTGGAGCCCGCCACGTTCACGGTGTCGTTGACCAGGACCGTCGTGACGATCTCGCGGCGCAGCGCGTGCGCCTCGATCTGCTGTCCGAAGCGCTCGCGCAGCGCCTCGGGGAAGTAGCAGTACAGCAGCCGCTTCAGGTAGGCGTCGTCCGGCAGCGACGTCGCGATCAGCTCGTCCGTCACGTTGATCTTCGTGTAGGCGAGCAGCACGGCGATCTCCGGCTGGGTCAGCCCGTCGCCGTTGTTCAGCCGCTCACGGATCTGCCGGTCCGTGGGCAGGAACTCCAGCTGCCGGTCCAGCTTGCCCTCCTTGGCCAGCCTGCGCATCTGCCGCTGGCTGGCCAGCAGCAGGCTGGGGGCCTGCGCCAGGGAGTTGGACAGCGCCGCGTTCTGCGCGTAGTTGTTGCGCAGCACCAGCTCGCCGACCTCGTCCGTCATCTGGGCGAGCAGCTTGTTGCGCTGCTTGACGGTCATGTCGCCGTCGGCCACCACGGAGTTGAGCAGGATCTTGATGTTCACCTCGTGGTCGGAGGTGTCCACACCCGCGCTGTTGTCGATCGCGTCGGTGTTGATCCGCCCCCCGTCCGAGGCGAACTCGATCCGGCCCAGCTGGGTGCAGCCCAGGTTGCCGCCCTCGCCGACGACCTTGACCCGCAGGTCCTGGCCGTCCACCCGGATCGCGTCGTTGGCCTTGTCGCCGACGTCCGCGTCGCTCTCCGTCGACGCCTTGACGTAGGTGCCGATGCCGCCGTTCCACAGCAGGTCGACGGGGGCCGTCAGGATGGCCCGCATCAGCTCGGCGGGGGTCATCTTCGTGACGCCCTGCTCGATGCCCAGGGCCTCGCGCACCTGCGGGGTGATCGGCACCGACTTGGCGCTGCGCGGGTGGACGCCGCCGCCGGCCGAGATCAGCGTCGTGTCGTAGTCCGCCCACGAGGAGCGCGGCAGCTCGAACAGGCGGCGGCGCTCCGCGTAGGAGGTGGCCGCCTCCGGGTCGGGGTCGAGGAAGATGTGCCGGTGGTCGAAGGCCGCCACCAGCCGGATGTGCTCCGAGAGCAGCATGCCGTTGCCGAACACGTCACCCGACATGTCGCCGACGCCGACGACGGTGAAGTCCTCAGTCTGGGTGTCGTGGCCCAGCTCGCGGAAGTGCCGCTTGACCGAATCCCAGGCGCCGCGCGCCGTGATGCCCATGCCCTTGTGGTCGTACCCGGCCGAACCGCCCGAGGCGAACGCGTCACCCAGCCAGTAGCCGTAGGAGTTCGCGACCTCGTTGGCGATGTCGGAGAAGGTGGCCGTGCCCTTGTCGGCGGCCACGACGAGGTAGGTGTCGTCCTCGTCGTGCCGCACCACGTCCTGGGGGTACTCGACCTCGCCGGAGACCAGGTTGTCGGTGACGTCCAGCAGGCCCGAGATGAACGTCTTGTAGCAGGCGATGCCCTCGGCCTGCCACGCGTCGCGGTCCACGGCCGGGTCGGGCAGCTGCTTGCCGACGAAGCCGCCCTTGGCGCCGACCGGCACGATGACGGTGTTCTTGACCTCCTGCGCCTTGACCAGGCCGAGGATCTCCGTGCGGAAGTCCTCACGCCGGTCCGACCAGCGCAGACCACCGCGCGCCACCTTGCCGAACCGCAGGTGGACGCCCTCGACCCGCGGCGAGTACACCCAGATCTCGTAGGCGGGGCGCGGCGCGGGCAGGTCCGGAATCGCCTGCGGATCCAGCTTCATCGACACGTAGGTGTGCGGCTTGCCGTCGCCGGCCAGCTGGAAGTAGTTGGTGCGCAGGGTGGCGGTGATGACGGTGAGGAAGGAGCGCAGGATGCGGTCCTCGTCCAGGCTGGCGACCTGGTCCAGCGCCCCGGTCAGCTCCTCCAGGATGCCGTCGATCAGCTCGTGGCCCGCACGCCTGCGCGTGGGGTCCAGCCGCGCCTCGAACAGGCTGACGAGCAGCCGCGTGGTGTGCACGTTCCCGCGCAGCGTGTCCTCGATGTACGCCTGGCTGAACGTCGAACCCGCCTGCCGCAGGTACTTCGCGTACGCGCGCAGCACCATCGCCTGCCGCCAGGTCAACCCGGCCGAGAGCACCAGCGCGTTGAGGCCGTCGTTCTCCGCGTGGCCCGTCCACACCGCCGTGAACGCCTCCTGGAAACGCTCCCGCGTCTCCTCCTCCAGACCGCGCTGCCCGTCCGGCATCCGCAGCCCGAAGTCGTAGATCCACGCGTGCGACCTGTCCGCGCAGCGCAGCTCGTAGGGGCGCTCGTCCACCACCTCGACGCCCATCGCCTGCAACCCGGGCAGCACGGCGGAGAGCGAGACGGGACTGCCCGTGCGGTAGATCTTGAAGCGGCGCTCCCCCGGAGCAGCGCCCACCGGCTCGTACAGGCTCAGCGCGAAGTCGTCCTCCGCACCGCCGCGCACCAACTGCTCGATGTGCTGCAGGTCCGCCACGGCCGCACGCGGCGAGAAGTCCGCCTTGTAGCCCTCGGGGAAGGCGTGCGCGTACTTCTGCGCCATCTCGGCGGCCTGCTCCTCGCCGCACTCGGCGACCAGCGCCTCGCTGAAGCCGTCCGCCCACGAGCGCGCCGCCTCGGCCAGCCGCGTCTCGATGCGGTCGACCTCCGCGTCCGTCAGCTCCCGCAGCTCGGCGCCCGTACGCACCCGGATCACGAAGTGCAGCCTGGAGAGCACCGACTCCGTGTTCCAGGCGGTGAAGTCGACGCTGGTGCCGCCCAGCTCCTCGGTCAGGATGTCCGTCAGCCGCAGCCGCACCCCGGTGGTGTAGCGGTCGCGCGGCAGGTAGACCAGCGCCGAGTAGTACCGCCCGTACTCGTCCTGGCGCAGGTACAGCCGCAGCTTGCGGCGCTCTTGGAGGTAGAGGACCGAGGTGACGATGGAGCGCAGCTCGTCGGCCGGCGTCTGGAACAGCTCGTCGCGCGGGTAGGTCTCCAGGATCTGCAGCAGGTCGCGGCCCGCGTGGCTGTCCGGCGTGAACCCGGCGCCGTCCAGCACCTCCGCGACCTTCCGCCGGATGACCGGCACCCGCCGCACCGACTCCGTGTAGGCCGCGGACGAGAACAGGCCCAGGAAGCGCCGCTCCCCCACCACGTTGCCCTCGGCGTCGAACTTCTTGACGCCCACGTAGTCCAGGTACGAGGCACGGTGCACCGTCGAACGACTGTTCGCCTTCGTCAGCACCAGCATCCGGTGCTCACGCGCCTTCGCCCGCGCGTCCGCGGGCAGCCGGTTGAACGACGGCGAGACCGGATGCCCCTCATCCCCCGGCTGGTGCGGATCGGACCGCAGAATACCCAGACCCGTGCCGGGCAGCGGCGTGAGCGTCAGCTCCTCGCCCTCCACGGCTTCCTTGCCGTCCTTCGCCGCCTTGCCGGCCTTGGCACCCTTGGCGGCCTTACCGCTCTTGGTGCCCTTGCCGCCCTTGCCGCCCTCGGCGTCGAGTTCGTACTCGCGGTAGCCGAGGAAGGTGAAGTGATCATCCGCCAGCCAGCGCAGCAGCTCACGCGCCTCGTCGACCTCCTCACCCGGCAGGTCGTCGGTCGGCTCCCCCGTCAGCTCGTCCGCGATGCGCAGCGCCGCGCCCCGCATCTTCTGCCAGTCCTCGACCGCCTCCCGCACGTCCGAGAGGACCCGGCGCAGATCCGCGCTGATCTGCTTGAGGTCCTCCCGGTCGGTCTCCCGGTCGATCTCCACGTGAATCCATGATTCGACCAGCGCGTCGTGCGGCAGCTTCTCCCGCTTCTCCTTCGCCTGGCGCTTCCCCGGCCCCTGCGAAGCCGTGCCCGCCTGCTGCGCGGCGTCGGCCTGCTGGGCCGCCACGTCGTCACGGCCGACGGAGAGGACCTCCAGCAGCTTCCCGGCCAGATCCCGGCGCACCACCATCTGCGGGTGGATCACGACGTGGATGCCGCGGCCCTGCCGGGAGAGCTCGTTGGTGACCGAGTCGACCAGGAACGGCATGTCATCCGTCACGACCTCGATCACCGAGTGCGTGCACGAGAAGCCGTTCTCATCGATCGACGGTGAGTACACCCGCACATTCGCCGTGCCCTGCGGACGCTCCTGTGCGAGACGGTAGTGGGCGAGTGCACCGCCGAGGATGTCGACCGGGTCACGGTCGGTGAGGTCCTCCGGCGCCGTGTGCAGGTAGTACCGCTGGAGATACGCGCCAAGGGCGTCGTCCTGGGGGCCGTTGAGGCCCTGCACCGGGTGGCGTCCCTGCGCCGGGCTCTGTTCAGCCACCCTAGCGGCTTCCGCCAGCCGCTCGGCTTTTGCTTCTTCCAGCTTGCTCTGCATGTCCTCTGGCTCCTGTCGCGCGCCGTTGCGTGACGTCGGGATGGAAGGGGCACGGCGCCGGAACACGGGGTGTCCGCACGGGTCCGCCACTGTGCCGGGAGAGACGACCAGCGGCGCCCCACGCGCTGTCACGCGGGGGGCGCTGAACGGAGCGGCGCCCGCGGGCAGACCCTCCGGTGGATATCGCGCTGATCACGTAGGCCAGGCTATCTCTCTCCGGCACCCTCGCGTCATGGCCCTTATGTGTACAAAGAGGGGGACAGAAAAGATCGTCTTGGCCCTTTCGGACACCTTCCGGCCGCGGGGCGTGGGGTGCCGCGGGGTGGCGGCCACCTCGTGGCGTGCCACCGCGTGGCGCCAGTCGTGTGCTGCCATGCGGCGGCCTGCGGGCGCCGCTTCGCCGACGGCACTGCTGAGGCTACCCCCATGCCGCTGCTTCCCCCTCCGTGGCGGGGCGGGGGCTCGCTGCGCGCCCCGCGCCCCCTGTGCCCCCCGAGCCCTCTGTGCCCTCTGTGCCCTCTGTGCCCTCTGTGCCCTCTGTGGGAGGGGAGTCCTCGGCGGCCTCGCGGGCCAGGCGCTCCGCCGTTTCGACCGCCTCACGCAAGGTGTCGACGACCGGCACCCCCGCCTCCTCCAGGCTGGCCCTGCTGTGCGAGCCCCCGGTGAAGAGCACGGCGCGCGCCCCCGCGTGGGCGGCCGCCAACGCGTCGTCGACCGCGTCCCCGATCACCACGGCCCGGCTCGGCTCCACCCCACGCAGCGCGGCGAGATGCCGCACCATCTGGGCGGCCTTGCCGCCACCGGTCGGGCCGACCGCACCGTCGACCCGCAGGAAGTGCCCGTCGATGCCGTACGTACGCAGCAGCGGCAGCAGCCGGTCGTGCGGCGCCAGCGAGCACAGCGACTGGGTGTGACCGGCCGCCTGCCGCGTCGCCAGGAGTTCCGCGGCGCCCTCGGCCAGACCCGCGCCGGCGATACGGGCCCAGTAGTGGCGGTGGAACGTCTCGTCCATGACCTGCCACTCGCTGCCCGTGGGCATCCTGCCGAACAGCCGCTCGTAGAAGCGCGGCACCGGAACGCAGTACAGCTCCCGATACCGCTCCAGCGTGATCGCCGGGAAGCCGAGCTCGTCGAACGCGGCGTTGGTCGCCTCGAGCACGGTATGGATGTCGTGCAGCAGCGTGCCGTTCCAGTCCCACACGATGTGCGCGGAACTCAGAACGCGCCGGCCCTGCTGCGGTGCCGACTCCGATTGCCGCGGCTGCTGCGACTGCTGCGACTGCTGCGGTTGCTGCCCCAAGACCATGCTTCTGACGGTACGGGGAGGGACTGACAACGCGACAGAGCAGCGACCGGTCAGGCCACGGCCTGTCCGGTCAGGCCATCAGTGACCGGCCTGGCCGTCTGCTACAGCTCCGGCCACCGGCGACGGGTCAGGCGATCAGGGCGGGGATCTCCTGGGTGGCGAACCACAGCAGCTCGTGCTCCTCGGCACCGTCGACGACCGCCTGCGCCCGCTGGTCGCCGCCCGCGGCCGCGGGCAGGGCGTCGATCGCCGCCGTCACCGCCTCGACCGCCTCCTCGGCGTCCAGATGGACGGCCGCGACCCTGGAGATCGGCACCGCAGCCGTGAGGCGCACCCGGCCGACGGAGGCCGCGTCCTCGTCCCGCACGGAACGGCCGTCTGCCACGTCACGCTCCTCGCTGTGCACGAGAGCGTCGGAGACCTCGGCCACCACGACGACGCGGCGCCGCACGGCTTCGGCGTCCCTCGCCAGCGAGCGCAGGGAGGAGGCGGCCGCCAGACCCAGCGCGGCGTACTCCAGCTCCTCCTCATCCTCGGGGTTCTCGGAACCCCACCACGCGCGCAGCCCCGCAGTGACCGCGTACGCCTCGAAGGGGGCCGGTCCCAGCTCACCCGCACCGTGCGCCTGGCTCAGTGCGGGCAGGGTCAGAGGGACATAGACACGCATGGCTGCCGCTTTCGTGTATCGCCGGGGACCGTCTGCCCGTCAGCATACGGGCAGCCGGCGCGACTCGCCCCGACGAGCACCCGGACAAACCCGCAGGTAGACGCGTGGCCGCGTCAACCTCGCTCCGCGAGCTGATCCTGATAGGGGAATTCTCCCAGCCCCTTCCCGGAGCCCACCGCCTCGTTGCCGTACGGCTCCTCCCAGGGCTAAAACCGTTGCCAGCCGTCGGTTACTGGCCGGTATCGAGATCGGCCCTCACCGGCGGATCCGGCAGGCCAGCCCTTCACACACGCCGCGCCCACGGGGGAGCCCATGACCACATCCGTCTCCGAGTCCGCGTCCGGACGCCAGCCGCGCCGGCGCACCCCGCGCTCGGCACCGTCCCGGCCGCCGACACGGCGCGACAGCCGCAGGCCTGCCGAGTCGGCGCTCCGCGCGGCCGCCCACCGCGCACGGGAACGGCAGCCTCCGTACTGGTTCGCCCGCCGCCTGCTGCTGGTCCTCAGCGGACAGTGCCCCGTCCACACCCTCCTCGGCTACGCCACGGACGAGACCTACGAACGGCTCGGCGCCCTCGCCCCCTCGGCCCCGCTCCGTCCCCGCGGCACCGACCGCACGGCCCCCGCCGTCCTGGAGGCCCGCGGCACCCAGATCCGGCCCGGCGTCATCGAAGCCTTCGCCCGCATCGCCACCGGCCACCGCCAGCGCGCCATGGCCTTCCGCCTGGAACACGGCCACAACCGCTGGCGCTGCACAGCCCTCGAACTCGACCTCGCCCCGTGAACTCCCTCGACTGCCACCCCCTCAGGTCCTCACGCGCCCGACCTCCGGGGGCCGGGCCTGCGCGGACCGAGCCCCCCGGGGCCCAACAGGTTGCGGGGGCCCAGCAGGGTGCGGGGGCCGGCAGGTTGCGGGGGAGGCCTCCAAGGGGCTGGAGGGGGGACAGAAGGCCCGGGCGGAGTCCGTCGGGCCTCGGCGACGGGGGCTGGAGGCGGCAGTGGTGTCAGGCGCGGCTGAGGGGCCGGGCAGCAGGTGCTCGGCCCCTCAGCGGGGGTGCGGCCCGTGAGGGACGCACCAGGTGTCGTCGGCGTGGCCGCCGCGCGGTCACTTGCGCTTCTTGCGGCCCTTCTGGGCCTTCCTCCGCTCCGCGCGGGTGAGGCCGTCGGCCTGGGAGCGGATGGGGCCGGTCTCGTCCCCGTCCGTGCCGGCGCCGGTGTCGAGGTCGCCCTCGACCACGCCGCCCTCGGCGGTGGGCGCGGAGAAGTGCAGGCGGTCGGGGCGCTGCGGCTGGTCCAGGCCCTTGGCGTGGATCGCCGGGGCCGGACCGGCGCCCGCACCGGCCGGAACGGCATCCCGGGGCTCGCTGTCCTTCTCCAGGGAGGGCGCGGGAACGGTGTCCTCGACGGGCACCTCCTCGACCTGCTGCTCGACCTGGACCTCCAGGTTGAACAGGTAGCCGACGGATTCCTCCTTGATGCCCTCCATCATGGCCTGGAACATGTCGTAGCCCTCCCGCTGGTACTCGACCAGCGGATCCTTCTGGGCCATCGCGCGCAGGCCGATGCCTTCCTGGAGGTAGTCCATCTCGTACAGGTGCTCGCGCCACTTGCGGTCGAGCACCGACAGCACCACGCGCCGCTCCAGCTCGCGCATGATCTCGGAGCCGAGCTCCTTCTCGCGCGCTTCGTACTGCTCGTGGATGTCGTCCTTGACGGAGTCGATGATGAAGTCGGCCGTGATGCCCTCGCGGTCGCCCGCGGCCTCCTCCAGCTCCTCGATCGTCACCTTGACGGGGTACAGCTGCTTGAAGGCGCTCCACAGCCGGTCGAGGTCCCACTCCTCGGCGAAGCCCTCGACGGTCTCGGCCTGGACGTAGGCCTCGATCGTGTCGTCCATGAAGTGCCCCACCTGCTCCTGCAGGTCCTCGCCCTCCAGGACGCGGCGGCGCTCGCCGTAGATGACCTCGCGCTGCCGGTTGAGCACCTCGTCGTACTTGAGGACGTTCTTGCGGATCTCGAAGTTCTGCTGCTCCACCTGGGACTGCGCGGAGGCGATCGCGCGGGTGACCATCTTGTTCTCGATCGGCACGTCGTCCGGCACGTTCGCCATCGACATCACGCGCTCGACCATCTGCGCCTTGAACAGCCGCATCAGGTCGTCGCCCAGGGAGAGGTAGAAGCGGGACTCGCCCGGGTCACCCTGGCGGCCCGAGCGGCCGCGCAGCTGGTTGTCGATCCGGCGGGACTCGTGCCGCTCGGTGCCCAGGACGTAAAGGCCGCCGAGCTCCTTGACCTCGTCGACGGCCGCCTTGACCGACTTCTCGGCCTTCTCCAGGGCGGTGGGCAGCGCGGCCGCCCACTCCTCGACGTGCTCGTTCGGGTCGAGGCCGCGCTCGCGCAGTTCGTTCTCCGCCATGCCCTCGGCGTTGCCGCCGAGCTTGATGTCGGTGCCGCGGCCCGCCATGTTGGTGGCCACGGTGACGGCGCCCTTGCGGCCCGCCTCGGCGACGATCAGGGCCTCGCGCTCGTGATTCTTCGCGTTCAGCACCTGGTGGGTGACGCCGCGCTTGGTGAGCTGCTTGGACAGGTACTCGGACTTCTCGACCGAGGTGGTGCCCACGAGGATCGGCTGGCCGCTCTCGTGCTTCTCGACGATGTCGTCGACCACCGCGTCGAACTTGGAGACCTCGGTGCGGTAGATCAGGTCGGCCTGGTCCTTGCGGGCCAGCGGCCGATTGGTCGGGATCGGGACCACGCCGAGCTTGTAGATCTGGTGGAACTCGGCCGCCTCGGTCATGGCCGTACCGGTCATGCCGGAGAGGGTGTTGTAGAGGCGGAAGAAGTTCTGGAGGGTGATCGTGGCGAGCGTCTGGTTCTCGTCCTTGATCTCCACCCCCTCCTTGGCCTCGATCGCCTGGTGCATGCCCTCGTTGTAGCGGCGGCCCGCCAGGATGCGGCCGGTGTGCTCGTCGACGATCATGACTTCGCCGTCCATGACGACGTAGTCCTTGTCGTTCTTGTAGAGCTCCTTGGCCTTGATCGCGTTGTTGAGATACCCCACCAGCGGCGTGTTGACCGACTCGTAGAGGTTGTCGATGCCCAGCCAGTCCTCGACCTTGCCGACGCCCGACTCGTGGATGGCGACGGTGCGCTTCTTCTCGTCCACCTCGTAGTCGCCCGTCTCGGGCTTCTGGGTGCGCGGGTCGCCAGGCTCGCCCTTGTCCAGGCGCTTGACGAGCTTCGCGAAGTCGCTGTACCACTTCGTGGCCTGGTCGGCGGGGCCGGAGATGATCAGCGGCGTACGGGCCTCGTCGACGAGGATGGAGTCGACCTCGTCGACGATGGCGAAGTTGTGACCCCGCTGGACCAGTTCGTCCTTGGACCACGCCATGTTGTCGCGCAGGTAGTCGAACCCGAACTCGTTGTTCGTGCCGTAGGTGATGTCGCACGCGTACTGCTCGCGGCGCTCGGCCGGGCTCATGTTGGCCACGATGCAGCCGACCGTCAGGCCGAGGAACCTGTGCACGCGCCCCATCCACTCGGAGTCGCGCTGCGCCAGGTAGTCGTTGACCGTGACGATGTGCACACCGTCACCCGAGATGCCGTTCAGGTACGCCGGCAGCGTGCCGACCAGCGTCTTGCCCTCACCGGTCTTCATCTCGGCGACGTAGCCGAGGTGCAGCGCGGCGCCGCCCATCAGCTGCACGTCGTAGTGCCGCTCGCCCAGGACGCGCTTGGCGGCCTCACGGACGGTGGCGAACGCCTCCGGCATCAGGTCGTCCAGGGACTCGCCCTCGGCGTACCGCTCCTTGTACTCATCCGTGAGCGCGCGCAGCTCCGCGTCCGACAGGTCGACGAAGTCCTCTTCGATGGAATTCACCTGCCGCGCGACGCGGTCCAGCTTGCGCAGGATCTTCCCTTCACCTGCGCGCATGAGCTTGCCGAAGACGGACACTTAGGGTGGCTCCTTGCCGGTCGGGCCTGGCACGGTCTGCACGGGTCAGTGCGGATGTCGGTGCCGATCCGCGAGGTCCTCTCCTTGCCGAGGGCCTGAACCGCACCGGCCATCGTATGCGAGGGAGGACTGACCCTGTACCCCCAACGTGCCGGAGGCCCGGAAGGTGCCGGGGAGCGGCGCTGCACAATCTGACTATGGAACCCATCACACTGCGCACCGAGCGGCTCCTCCTCCGCCCCTTCGAGCGGGGAGACGCCGAGGCCGTGGCCGCCGCGTGTGACGACCCCGACATCCAGCGTTACGTCCCCGTACCCGAACCGTACACACTCGCCGACGCCGAGGAGTTCGTCACCGTCACCAGCCCGGCCGGCTGGCGGGACGACACGATGTACAACTTCGGGGTCTTCACCCACGACGGTCAACTCGTCGGCTCCATGGGCCTGGTCGGGCTGACGATCCCGCGCACCGCGGAACACCGCGCCGAGCTGGGCTTCTGGACCGCACGCCGGCACCGGCGCAGAGGCTGCACGACCGAGGCCGGGCGCGCCGTCGCCGAGTGGGCCTTCACCTCGCTGGGCGTGGAACGGCTGGAGTGGGTCGCCCAGGCGGACAACGAGGGCTCCCGTGCCGTGGCGCAGCGCATCGGGTTCGTCGAGGAAGGCATCCAACGGGCACGCATCGTGCACAGGGGAACACGGCGCGACGCGCGCATCGCGGCCCTGCTCCCCTCCGACTGGGGACTCCCCTTCGGCACCCCGTACCTGCCCTCTCGCCTGTGAACGGGACAGCCGCACAACCGCTGAATGGGGGCGCCGCGCAGGCTCTGAGCGGGGCAGCCCCGCTCAGGCTCAGGCTTTGATAGGGACAGCCCAGCGGCCGCAGAACAGGGCGGCCGCGCGGCCGCTGAACGGGGACGCCGCGCGGAAACACGTGGCCGGCGGGCCCACTTGGAGCGCGGTGTCAGCGGGTCCGCTTCGAGTGCGTTGTCAGTGGGTCCTTTTAGGGTGACGCCTATGACCACAGGCCTCACCGGCGCCGCGCCCGCGGCCACCCCCCGCCCCACGGTTTCCCTCTCCGCCGACGAGGCACGACGGATCGCGCTGCGGGCGCAGGGCCTGCTGGGCGCGCCCGACCGACGGGCGGGCGTACGCGGCGTGCTGCGGAGCCTGGGAGCGGTGCAGCTGGACACCATCTCGGTGCTGGCACGGTCGCACGAGCTGGTGCCCTACGCCCGCCTGGGCGCGGTGGGACGCCAGACGGTGGACGCGGCCTACTGGACGGGCGCGCACAGTTTCGAGTACTGGTCGCACGCCGCCTGCGTCCTGCCCATCGAGGAGTGGCCCCACTTCGCCTTCCGCCGCCGCGCCTTCCGGGAGCGGGGCCGCCGCTGGCACGTGATGAAGGACCGCGAGGGCTCCTGCGCCGCCGTCCGCGCGCAGCTCGCGGCCGAGGGCCCGCTGACGACGGCCGAACTGGGCGGCGGCCGCAAGGGCGGCGAGTGGTGGGACTGGTCGGAGCGCAAGATCGCCGTGGAGTGGCTGCTGGACATCGGCGAGGTCGTCGTCAGCGAGCGCCGCGGCTGGAAACGCGTCTACGACCTGGCCGAACGCGCCGTCCCCGCCTCCCTCCTCCACGACGACCTGGACGAGAGCGAGTGCCTGCGCCGCCTGGTGGCCCAAGCGGGCGCCGCGCTGGGGGTCGCCACCCGCGCCGACCTGGCCGACTACCACCGCCTCAAGGCCGAGCAAGTGGAGTCCGTGGTGGCCGACACCGGCCTGGTACCAGTCGAGGTGCGGGGCTGGCCGCGGCGTGCCTGGGCCGACCCGGCGGCGCTGGCCGGCACCCCGCGTGGCCGCCACCGCACCACCCTGCTCTCCCCGTTCGACTCCCTCATCTGGGACCGGCCCCGCACCGAACGGATCTTCGACTTCACCCACCGGCTAGAGGCCTACGTGCCCAAGCCGAAGCGGGTCCACGGCTACTTCACCATGCCCCTGCTGGCCGGGGGCAGGCTCTGCGGGCGGGTCGACCCGGCTCGCGAGGGAACGACTCTGGTCGCCCGCCAGCTGTCGATGGACGGCGCCAAGGCCGTCGAGCCGATGGCGCGGGCGCTGGGGGAGGCCGCTTCCTGGGTGGGCTGCGACGCGGTACGGGTGGAGCGCTGCGACCCCGAACCGCTGCGCCCCCGCCTGCGCTCGGCCCTCGACGCACTGGGGCTGTGAGCCGGCGCGCCATCCGGGCTCCGAGCGAACAGCGCACTGATCTGTGAGGCACTGAGCTGTGAGGCACTGAGCTGTGAGCGAGCCGCCGACAGACCGCGCGCGGTCGGAAGGCCCGGGGTTTCTTCCGGCGTCCGCTCAGCGGATCTCCAGGATCTTCTCCCGCATCGCATAGACGACGGCTTCCATCCTGGAGTGCAGCTGGAGCTTCTCCAGGATGTTGCGCACGTGGTTCTTGACGGTGTTCTCGCTGATGAACAGCTCTTTGGCGATGTCGCGGTTGTTCATCCCGGTCGCCACCAGCTTGAGAACCTCCAGCTCGCGGTCGGTGAGCTTCGGCGCGGGCACGAGCTTGCTCTCGTCGGTCCGCTGGATCATCGACTTGAACTCGGTGAGCAGCTTGGCCGCCATCGAGGGGCTGATCTGCGACTGGCCGTCGGCCACGGCCCGGATCGCGGCGGAGACCTCGTCCGTGGAGATCTCCTTGAGGAGGTAGCCCGTGGCACCCGCCTTGATCGCGTCGTAGAGGTCGGCCTCCTCGTCGCTGATCGTCAGCATGATGATGCGGGCGCTGGGCGCCACCTCCTTGATGGCGGTACAGGCCTCGATACCGCCCCGTTTGGGCATGCGCACGTCCATCAGCACGATGTCGGGCAGCAGGTCGGCCGCCTTGTCCACCGCTTCGGCCCCGTCCCCGGCCTCCCCGACGACCTCGATGTCCTCCTCCTGCGCCAGGACGATCTCCAGTCCCCGGCGGAAGAGCTCGTGGTCGTCGACGACCAGCACTCTGATCGGCTCCTGGCACCGTTCCCGTGCGGGCGGGTCCGCCTCGGCCACCGGACCCGGGTGTGCATCGGGCATGGGCATCACGGGCCCGAAGCTGTCCACCATCGTTCCTCCCCCTGCACCTGTCTCGCCACCAACCCCGCTACGGAGAAAGGAGATTGGTGCGGGTCTTGATGTTACTCACGTCGGCGCCCCCGGCCGGGTTCCGATGACCTGCCGAGGGCGCGAACATCAAGCCGGTGACTCGCAGGGCTGTGCCGACCGTCCTGCGCCGTCGTCAGCCGCTGAGCGCTCCGCCCGCGCCGGGCGGCGGCTCCTCGACGAACGGATCCGGCTCCAGATGAATCACGCCGTAGTCGTAACCGTGCCGACGGTAGACGACGCTCGGCTGCTTGGTCTCGGAGTCGATGAACAGGTAGAAGTCGTGACCCACCAACTCCATCTCGTAGAGCGCTTGGTCAAGCGTCATGGGTGCCGCCGCGTGCGTTTTCTCCCGCACGATGAGCGGCCCTTCCCCCTGGACTTCCAGGGATCCCACCCTGGTGACCGCGGGCTGGCCGTCGGCCTCGGGGGGAGCGGCCACCGATCCGGCGGCCCCTTCGAGTTCTCCGTTGAGTTCCGACGCGAGGTGGGCGGTTGCCGCCGCCACACTCATCGGTGCGCGGCTTCCGCCACGGTGCACACGGCGCTTGTCGGCCTGCTTGCGCATCCGGGCCTCCAGCTTGCTGGAAGCCAGATCCAACGCCGCGTACGGGTCGGAGGCGGCTGCCTCCGCTCGGATGACCGGTCCACGGGTACGCAGGGTGATCTCCACCCTGTCGGAACGGTCGGCCTGCCGGGGGTTGTGCTCCTTGGCCACCTCGACCTCAAGGTTGATCACCTTGCCGTCGAGCTTCCTGACCTTTTCCAGCTTCTCGGCCACGTGCTTGCGGAACCGGTCGGGCACCTCTGTCTTACGGCCCTTGACGACGATGTCCACGCAGAACTCCGTTCCCGGACGGTCCGCGACACTCGGTGCGGAGCGTCCTTGGTGCACTGACGCCGGAGGTCGGCCCTCTTGCCGATGGCTCTCCGGCTCGAGGTCGGCTTGCGGGTTTCACCTCCTTCTCCCCCGGAGGGAAGATCGCCACCCAATCCGAACGTACCTCCACCGGGGGAGGCTCGGCACCCCCTACTGGCACGTACCTCCGATCAGGCGAGTCATCCCTCGTATCACCTGCAACGACGATCTCAATCTGGTAGTTCCAGCAATTGTCCCTTCGCTCACCGTGCGCGACGGTTCATGCCCGCTCATGTGTCGGCGCGCACGGCCAGCACCGCGGCCGAGTCCACTCCTCCCAGGGCTCTCGCCGCTTCCGCCAGCGAGGCGCCCGTTGTCATCACATCGTCCACCAGCACCACCCGCGCCGCACCCAGCAGCCGGGCTCCGGCTGGCGCCGGCTCCAGTGCTCCCGCAAGATTCGCGGTCCGCTGCGCCGCCGTCAGCCCCGCCTGGTCGACGACCCTGCGTCGCTGGCGCAGCACAGGCAGCACCCGGACGGCCATGCCCTCCCTCCTGAGCGTCCGCGCGGCCTCCCGCGCCAGCCGCCGTACCGGGTCGTGCCCCCGTCCCGCGACGGCCCGGCGCGCTGAGGGCACCGGGACGAGCGTGACCGGCGCCCCGCGCCCGGAGGACGGGCCGCCGCCCCGGGAAGGCGGCCCGCGCCGTGCACAGGCGGCGGAAGCGGGTGCGGCGAGCCCCACGGTGGCGGCCGGGGTGGCCTGCGGTGCGTTCGCGGCCAGGCGGACGGCCCGGGCCAGCACCGTCCCCAGTGGCGCGGCCAGCCCGAGGGCACCGCGCTCCTTGTGAGCCAGCAGCGCGGCCCGTACCCCGCCGGTGTACGTGAGCGCTCCGTACACCCGAGGCAGCCCGGACGGTACGCGCGAGGGCCACACCCGCCGCGGCACCGCGCCCTTCAGCACGCTGCTGCACTCTTCGCACAAACGGTCCCGCTCGCGCGGACGACCGCACCCGGCGCACCCCATGGGAAGCACCAGACCTGCGATTTCCCGCGGGAGGCTCTGCCATGACTCCCGCATGACCCCTACTGTGGCAGCACGGGTGCGACGCCACCAGCCCTGTGGACAACTCCCGGAACCGGCGTCCGCTGGCGGCCCCCGTGCTCGAACGTCTGGGGGAACGACGGGCGCTCCGTAGCAGGTCAGGCCGCGGGTCAGTCCGGGTCTGGGCGAGACGGTCCGGCCCCGTTCAGGTCGTACAGGCCGCGCTCATCCCGGGTAGGCCGGGGCGGATCCGGTCTCGGTGAGCATCTTCCAGGTCGCGTCCGGCGGCAGCCGCACGATGCCGTCCTCGGAGTCGGCGAGCAGCGGTTTGCTCTCGTCCTCCGAAGCGGCCACGCCGGTCACGTCGTTGATGCCGGGGAGGGCCGGCTGGTCCGAGATCGAGCCGTCCGTCTCCATGTACTGCACCTGCTGCACGCTGCCAGACTCGCGCCCCACCACCACGAGCCGGCTGCCGCCCGCCCACGAGGCCGCGGAGACGTCCTCCAGGTGCGGTGCGACCGGCCGCAGTTGTTCGACGGTCAGCTTCGGCTCTGCGGCGGTCCCTTCGCGCACCACCCGCCCCAGGTGCAGCGAGGTGTGTCCGTCCTGCTCCCGTACACGCAGCGCGATCCGCACCCCGTCCGAGGCGATCCGCAGCGACTCGATCCGCTCGTCGTCGGCGAGGTCCGGTACCCGCACCTCGTCCGGCTCGTCTTTGCCGCCGCGCAACCGCAGCAGTCGCCGGTTGTCCGGGTCCCGGTCCGCGACCCACAGATCGCCCAGCCCGTCCCAACTCGGCGCCGTCAACCGGTCCTTCTCGTGCGCGGCCTTGCTGGTGAGCACCGGGTCGCCGAGCACGGTGGAGGCGCTGCCGTCCAGCGAGGCGACGTACAGCGCGCGACGGCCGCGCGAGACGGCCGCCGCCTCGCTCTCGATCCGGTTGACCGCGACGGCCCCCATCTCCACGTGGCCGCTGCCCAGCGGTCCCGGCACGGGACGCGGCGACTCCTTGCTCTGGAACGCGGCGACCCGGTGGTCCTCGTCGATGAAGTACGCCTTCTTCGCACTCCCGTTGAGACGCCCCGGCTGGTACGGGGCGACCTGCTCCCGGGTGCGGGTGCACAGCTCGCGGTCGGTGGGGCCGGCCAGCTCGACCTTGCTGACCTTCGCGGAGGCCTGATCCTGTACGGCGTAGAGGACCTGTGCCGCCATGCGCCCGCACCGGGCCTGTCCCGCGGACGCGCCCCGTGCGTTCATCCGCACTCTGAGCACCCCCGAGTCGTTCAGCGACAGGTGCTGGTCCGGCGCCAGGCGCGTACCGCTCGGGAAGGAGGAGGTGACGACCGGATCGAGCCAGCCGGACGGCCCCTGGAGCAGCGCGGAGACCGTTTCGGTGACCGGATTGATGCGGCGCCGCAGATAAACGGGATCAGCGACGAGCACATTCTGTCCGTCCGTGATCGAATCTCCGTCCGGGCCCAGCTGCGCGTAGTAGTAGGTGTTGACGGGACGGTAGATGCGCTGGAAGTCGGACTCGCCCAGCAGGAGACCGTCAGGCATCTGGTCGATGCGCCACTGCTTGTCCACCTTCGTCAGGTGGAAGACCTCGCTGTAGTCGCCCTTGGAGGGCGAGTAGGCGTGCTTGCTGTCGACCTCCGCCATGCGCGTCCCGGAAATCTCGACGGAGTAGCCGTTTTCGGCGATCGCTCTGCTGCGGGGCGCCTTGCGTGCGCTCGGCCCGTCCGACAGCACCGTCGTCGACGCGAACGGGTCCCAGTCGCGTGCCATCCTCGGCGTCAGGTACTCCCGCGCGGTGGGAAAGGTCGCCTCGTCACTGGTGGTGGCCTCCAGGAAGCCCCGCACGATCTGGGTCGGCGTCTCCCCCTTCTGCGGGCTGACGCTGTAGACCCTCACCTGGGAGTCCGCCTCGGCGCGCCTGGAGGAGTCGACCTGGTCGACACTTCCGTCGTCCGGCATGGACGCGCACCCGGCCAGTAGTACGGCACACACCGCCGGCACCAGCAGCGCACGCGCACGGCGTGCCAGGCCCCGAGAGCGGCGCGGAGCGCGTGAGGCGGCGCCCAGTCGCTGCGAACGGCGCTCGCCCCTCATCCGCGCTCCCCTCCGAAACGTGCCCCTCCCGATCGGGCTTCGCCCGGTCTCGCCTCTCCTGGCCGCGTCTCTCCCGTCTGCCTGCCGTTCGCAGCGCCTCCCCCTGCCGGCAGCGCCGCGGACGGCCCCCGGGACGGCGCCGATCCGGCGGCCGCCAGCTCCCTCCTGCGCCGGGAGTCCTCCGGCTCCAGCCGCAACGGTGATCCCCGCAGCGGCTCCCCCGCGGTGCAGGGCACCACGAGCAGGAACTGCGACCCGTTCCCCTGCTCACCCCACGCGCGCAGCCATCCACCGTGCAGCCGTGCGTCCTCCAGCGCGATGGACAGCCCCAGGCCTGTGCCCCCCGTGGTCCTGGCCCGGGCCGGGTCGGCCCGCCAGAAGCGGTTGAAGACGCGCTCCGCTTCGCCTTCCTTGAGGCCGACTCCGTAGTCGCGCACCGCCACCGCCACAGCACCGCCCCCAGTCGCGAGCCGGACCACGACATCGCGGCCCTCGCCGTGCTCGACGGCGTTGCCCACGAGATTGCGCAGCACCCGCTCGATCCTGCGGCTGTCCACTTCGGCGATCACGGGCTGCTCGTCACCGCGCACGAGGATCCGACCGCCCTTCCGCTCGGCGAGCGGCTCGCACCCCTCGACGACCCGGTGGACGACGTCCCGCAGGTCGACAGGGCCCGGCTCCAGGTTGGCCGCACCGGCGTCAAACCTGCTGATCTCCAGCAGATCACCCAGCAGCGACTCGAATCTGTCCAGTTGCCCGAGCAGCAGTTCGGCCGACCGGGCCGTCGCCGGGTCGAAGTCCTCGCGCGCCTCATGGATGACGTCGGCCGCCATCCGCACCGTCGTCAGCGGCGTCCGCAACTCGTGTGAGACGTCCGAGACGAACCGCCGCTGCATCCGGGAAAGCTCCTCCAGCTGCTGGATCTTGTTCTGGAGGTTCTGCGCCATCTTGTTGAACGACTCACCCAGACGTGCGATGTCGTCCTCACCGGTGACCTTCATCCGCTCCTGGAGCCGCCCGGCCGCCAGCCGCTCGGAGATCCCCGCGGCCATCCGCACCGGCGTCACCACCTGCCGCACCACCAGCCACGCGATCGCGCCCAGCAGGACGACCACGAACACCCCCGCCGTGGCCAGCGTCCCCTTGACCAGGCTCAGCGACTCCTCCTCCTGGGTGAAGGGGAAGACGTAGTAGAGCTGGTAGGGATTGCCCCGCGCGTCGTTCAGGCGCTTGCCGACGATCAACGCCGGATCGCTGCTGCGGTCCTGGTGGTAGACCCGGGCGTAGCGGCGGTGGGGCCCTGGCTCGTCGTCCAGGGCCTTGCGCAGATCAGCTGGGACGCTGTCCTCGGGGCGGATGTCGCCGGTGGAGCGCGGGCCCCTGGTCGTGGTCGCGCTGTTGCCCAGGAACGGCGACTCGTCGTTCTCCGAGCCCAGCGCCACCACGGAGTAGACGCCTTGGCCGCCGCTGGCCAGCTGCTCGACCAGGTTGTTCAGCCACGTGCTCGAATTCTGGGTGCCCCGACCGCCACGGACGCCGTTGTCGATCACGGTGCCACCGGGCCCGGCGCCCGCACTGTCGGCCATGTGTTCGGCCGCGGCGAAGCCGCCGGAGGCCTGACTCTGCGCCGTCTTCTCCTTGGCCTCCAGCAGGCCGTTGCGCACCTGGCCGATGACGACCAGCCCCAGCAGGAGCACCACCCCAAGAGAGAGCAGCAGGGTGGCCACGACCACCCGCAGCTGGATGTTGCGTCGCCACAGCCGCATGACCGGCAGCAGCGGTCTGCGGACCCACCGCACGAAGAAGCGCACCATGGGGCGCGCGCCGGGACCCGTCGCGCCCTCCGGCAGCAGCCCGTCGGAGAACAGGACGCCACTTCTCCACAAACGCCCGAATTTGGAAATATCGGACTCCCGCCCCGTGCTCCGTCCCCCACCGGGGCGCGGCGGAGCCGAGGATGTGCGGGTCATCTCAGCTGGGCCCGGCCTTGTATCCGACGCCGCGCACGGTCACCACGATCTCCGGCCGCTCCGGGTCCCTCTCGACCTTGGAACGCAGCCGCTGCACATGCACGTTCACCAGACGGGTGTCCGCCGCGTGCCGGTAGCCCCACACCTGCTCCAGGAGCACCTCGCGCGTGAAGACCTGCCACGGCTTGCGCGCCAGCGCCACCAGGAGATCGAACTCGAGCGGTGTCAGGGCTATGGAGCGCCCGTCCCGCTTGACCGAATGCCCCGCCACGTCGATCACCAGATCGCCGATGGCCAGCTGCTCAGGCGCCGGCTCCTCGGACCGGCGCAGCCGGGCCCTGATCCGCGCCACCAGCTCCTTCGGCTTGAACGGCTTGACGATGTAGTCGTCAGCCCCGGACTCCAGCCCGACCACCACGTCGACCGTGTCCGTCTTCGCGGTGAGCATGACCACCGGCACCCCGGACTCCGCCCGGATCAGCCGGCACACCTCGATACCGTCCCGCCCGGGCAGCATCAGATCGAGCAGCACCAGATCCGGCTTGGTCTCCCGAAAGGCGGCAAGCGCCTTGTCACCATCCGCGACGAACGACGGTTCGAAGCCTTCTCCGCGCAGCACAATGCCGAGCATCTCTGCCAGTGCGGTGTCGTCGTCGACGACAAGGACGCGTCCCTTCATGACCTCATCATCCCATCAGCCGATCGCGACGCCTGCGTGACGCGGAACACAGCTCGGTGAGGCGCTCCGCCGTCACCGGAGAAGCCACCCCTTCGTCCGTCACCACAGCGGTGACCAGTTCGGACGGCGTCACATCGAACGCCGGATTGTATGCCTGCGCCCCCACAGGAGCCAGAGCCCGCCTCTCCTCCCCCTCTGCCTCAGAAAGGCCACTCCCGCCCCACGGCCCCACGGTCACCTCGTGCGCGGCCCGCTGCTCGACCTCGATGTCACACCCCGAAGCCGTAGCCGGATCGATCGTCGTCACCGGAGCCACCACCACGAACGGCACCCGGTGGTGCCTCGCCAGCACCGCCAGCGGATACGTCCCCACCTTGTTCGCCACCGAGCCGTCCGCCGCGATCCGGTCGGCCCCCACCAGCACCGCGTCCACCTCGCCAGAGGCGAACAACGAACCGGCCGCACCGTCGGTCAGCACGCTGTAGGCCATCCCGGCCTTCGCCGCCTCGTACGCAGTCAACCGCGCCCCCTGCAACAACGGCCGTGTCTCCCCCACCCACAGCCGCCGCAGTGCGCCTGCCCGATGCACCGCCTTGACGACGGCCAGCGCCGTACCTTCCCCGCCGGAAACCAGCCTCCCGGTGTTGCAGTGCGTCAGGACCCGCAGCCCACCACCGGGCACCAGCTCCTCCAACAGCGCGCTTCCGTGCCCGGCCAGCCGGTCGCTGCTCTCGGCGTCCTCCCGGTGCAGCGCCCGCGCCTGCGCCAACGCACGCACGGCCGCGGCCCCCGCCCCCTCGCCCGCGCGTGCCGCCTCCCGGTAGGCCGCCTCCACACGGCGGGCACCGTAGGCGAGGTTCACCGCCGTCGGCCGCGCGCTCGCCAGCTGCTCCGCCGCGTCCGCCACATCGACCCCCCGCGCCGCGGCGAGTGCCACCCCGTAGCCGCCGGCGATCCCGAGCACCGGCGCACCCCGCACCGCCAGCGACTGGATGGCATCCACCAGAGCCGGCACATCCGTGCACACCAACTCGGTCTCCTCACGCGGGAGCCGCCTCTGGTCGAGGAGCACCACGGCGGGCCCCTCCGGCAACTCCTCGTAACGGATTACGGGCACACCCTCTTCAGCCATCCGCCCAGTCTGCCCTCTCCTCGCAAGCCACTAGAAGGGCATGGGCCGCTCCCGCCTGGCCTCGGGCGCACCAGCCCGTGGCACGATGGTCAGCCAACCAGGCACGGGACTACCCACACGAGGTGACCTCACGTGAACGACTCCCCGGGCTGGGCCGCGCCCGGATCCTCCTCGCCCGAACCCGACCCCGCCGACCCGGCCCACGCCGAGAACGGCAGCGGAGCGGAGGCCGAGAAGGCCCAGGGCACCCCGGGCGACGACACGGAGCACACCACCTCCCCCATTCCGCCGCAGTCCCCGCCCAACGAGCCCGCGGACCAGCGCCCTCCCAACTGGGCCCCCGAGCAGCCTCCCGCCGCCCCGCGCAGCTGGACCTGGGGCAGCCAGAGCGGAACGCCCACCGCGGGCCAAGGACCGCAGCCCGGATACGGACCCACCCGAGGCCGCGGATGGGGCCCCACCCCGCCGCCGCCCGGCGGCCCAGGGCCGCGCCAGCCCGGCTGGCACTCCGGCTGGGCGCAGCAGCCCCAGCCGCCCAAGCCCGGTGTCGTCCCCCTGCGCCCCCTCGGCGTGGGCGAAGTCCTCGACGGCTCGGTCAGCACCATGCGGGCACACTGGCGCACCGTACTGGGCATCTCCCTCGCCGTCGCAGTCATCACCGAAGTGGTGGCCGCCCTGGTCATGGGCCTCTGGCTCAACGACACCAGCGAACTCGACGCCCTCGCCAACAACGACAACCCCAGCCTGGACGAACTGAACAACGCCCTCAGCGGCATGCTCAGCAGTCTCGCCGTCGTGGCCGTCGTCGGCATGCTGGGCAGCGTGATCGCCACGGCAATGCTGACCGTCGTCGTCAGCCGCGCGGTCCTCGGCCGCTCCGTCACCCTGGGGGAAGCCTGGCGCGACTCCCGTCCTCAGCTCCTGCGCCTCCTCGGCCTGCTGATCCTCATCCCCCTCCTGGTCTCCGTGGCCATGGCGATCTGCTTGCTCCCGGGCCTTCTCGTCTCGTTCACCGGCGTCGGCAGCCTGGCGATCGTCCTCCTCTTCTTCGGTTTCCTCGGCGGCATCGTCGCCGCTGTCTGGATGTGGGTGCGCTTCTGCCTCGCACCGCCCGCGCTGATGCTGGAGAAACAAGGACTGATCGCAGCGATGCGCCGCTCGGGCAAACTCGTCAGCGGCAGTTGGTGGCGCATCCTGGGCATTCAGCTCCTGGCATTCGTTTTGGTCACCGCCATCTCCTTCGTCGTCTCGATCCCGACCACCGCACTCACCGCACTCGTCAGCGGAGGAACGGCGCTCACCGACACCGCCGCCGCAACCGGCTGGACATCGCTGATCATCAACGGCATCGGCTCCGTCGTGGCCTCGACCATCTCCCTCCCCCTCAACGCCGGCATCACCGCACTCCTCTACCTCGACCAGCGCATCCGGCGCGAGGCACTCGACCTCGAACTGGCCCGCGCCGCAGGGGTCCCCGGCTACGAGTTCCGCGACACCGAGCCGCCCGCGCCGGGAAGCTGAGGTCATGCCGGGGGGTATCGCAAGCGGCTCGTCGCTCCACACAGCCGCGCTCCGCCAAGCGGTGGGCGTGGCCGTGCCCGGTGATCACGACGTTCCGGTCACCACCCCCCGGCTGCCCGCCCGGGAGGACGCCGAGCGCGAACTGTCCAGACCCGAATACCACCAGCACGACCCTCCTCTCTACCAACGCGCCCTCGACTGGCTGTGGCATCACCTCACCGACCTGCTGAACACCGCCGCGGCAGCAACCCCCGGTGGCTGGGTCGGCCTGCTCGCCGTCTGTCTCCTCATCGCCCTCCTGCTCCTCTCTCTCCGCCTACGTCTGGGCAGACTCCGCCCCGCGCCGTCCACAGACCCCGGCGCCCTCTTCACCGACCGCACGCGCAGCGCCGCAGAACACCGGACAGCCGCCGAGAACCACGCCCAGGCCGGCAACTGGAACGCCGCCGTCCAGGAGCGCATGCGCGGCATCGTCCGCTCCCTCGAAGAACGCGCCCTGCTCGACGCCCGCCCCGGCCGAACCGCCGACGAGGCCGCGGCCGAAGCGGGCCAGGCACTGCCACACCACTCCGCACGACTTCACGCAGCCGCCCGCACCTTCGACGAAGTGACCTACGCCGACCGTCCGGCCGACCGCACCTCCTACGAGGACCTGCGCGACCTGGACGCCGCGCTCCTCCGCACACCCCCTCCCAGCCCCCAGCTCGCCTCCCCCACTCCGAGCCGCCGAGGGGAAACCCTGTGACGGTCACGGCCCCTACCTCGACCTCTCCGACAGCCCGCCACCTGTGGCGACGGGCCCGCGGATTGCTCCTGGCCGCCGCCATCATCGCGGTGACCGCAGTCGTCCTCGCCGCCCTGCGCTCCGGCGACGAGAACGGCGCTCTCGACCCCCGCTCAACGGCCCCCTACGGGAGTAAGGCCGTCTCCCGCCTCCTGTCCGATCACGGCGTGCGGACGAAGGTACTCACCGACCCCGCGCAGCTGCGCACCTCGGTGG
This sequence comes from Streptomyces tubbatahanensis, assembly GCF_022699385.1. Lineage (NCBI taxonomy): Bacteria > Bacillati > Actinomycetota > Actinomycetes > Kitasatosporales > Streptomycetaceae > Streptomyces > Streptomyces tubbatahanensis. Next base: position 3,078,188 of record NZ_CP093846.1, read on the forward strand.
GCCCCGACACCACTGTGGTCGTGCCGTTCCCCGACTCACTCGGTGACGACCGGCGCACAGTTCTTCGAACAGCCACGCGCAGAAGCGGCCGCACCGTTCTCCTCGCCCCGAACCCCCAAACCACCGCTGCCCTTACCCAAGGCGTCCGCACCGCCGCTCCTACCCAGGTACGCACGACGGCCCCAGCCTGCGGCCTCCCCGCCGCTCACCGTGCCGGCGACGCCGACCTCGGTGGCTTCCGCTACAGCACCGACGCGAAGACCGCCGACTCCTGCTACCTCCACGACGGCAAAGCCACCCTCCTGCGCGTTCCCCGCTCCGACCCCGCAGGCCCTGGCACGGCCGGAGACACGGTGCTCCTGGGATCACCCGCCCCCCTCTACAACAAGCACCTGGACGAACACGGCAACGCCTCCCTCAGCCTGCAAGTCCTCGGAGCCCATTCCCAGCTGCTGTGGTACCTCCCCGCAACGACCGACGCCGGCCCCGCCCCGAGCGAGGAGCGCGGCTTCCTCGACCTCCTCCCCAGCGGCTGGTCGTGGGCAGCACTCCAGCTCGCCATCGCCGCCGCCTTCGCCGCGCTCTGGAGGGCACGGCGACTCGGTCCGCTCGTCACCGAGCAGCTCCCCGTCCACGTACCGGCCGCCGAGGCCACCGAAGGCAGAGCGCGCCTCTATCGTCGCGCCAACGCCCGCGGCCACGCGGCCGATGCCCTTCGCGCTGCCACCCGGACCCGGCTCGCTCCGCGGATCGGAGTGCCTCTCGCAGAGGCGCACCGCTCCGAGAGCATGCTTCCGGCCTTGGCCGACCAGACAGCCGGCGCCGCCGACACCGATGGCACCCGGATCCAGCCCGATGCCCTTCGCTCCCTCCTCTTCGGCCCCCCACCCCGGGACGACGCCGCGCTGATTGCCCTCGCCGACGATCTCGATCGCCTGGAGCGGCGCGTCCTCGGCCACACCGGCCCCGACACACCATCGACAGACAAGGACGTCCGCTCGTGAGCGCCCCCTCCGCAGACAGCGCCCGCACCGCCCTCGATGCACTCCGCCAGGAAATCTCCAAGGCCGTCGTGGGCCAGGACGCGGCGGTCACCGGCCTCGTCGTCGCACTGCTGTGCCGAGGCCACGTTTTGCTGGAGGGCGTGCCAGGTGTCGCCAAGACGCTACTCGTCCGCACCCTGGCCGGCGCTCTCGAACTCGGCACCAAACGTGTCCAGTTCACCCCCGATCTGATGCCCAGCGACGTCACCGGCTCGCTGGTCTACGACGCGCGGGCCGCCGAGTTCTCCTTCCAGCCCGGACCCGTCTTCACCCATCTCCTTCTCGCCGACGAGATCAACCGCACCCCGCCCAAGACCCAGGCCGCCCTCCTGGAGGCCATGGAAGAACACCAGGTCACCGTCGATGGAACACCCCGCGCCCTGCCGGACCCGTTTCTCGTCGCAGCCACACAGAACCCCGTCGAGTACGAGGGCACCTATCCTCTTCCCGAAGCACAGCTCGACCGTTTCTTGTTGAAGCTGCACGTCCCCCTGCCCTCGCGGGACGCCGAGATCGACGTCCTGACACGGCACGCCTCGGGTTTCGATCCGAAGAACCTGCCTGCCGCGGGCGTACGTCCTGTGGCCGGGCCCGCCGAGATCGAGGCGGCCCGCGCGGCTGTGGGCGCCGTCTCTCTGGCCCCGGACATCACCGGCTACATCGTCGATATCTGCCGTGCCACTCGCGATTCCCCCTCACTCGCGCTCGGAGTCTCGCCCCGAGGCGCCACCGCCCTGCTCTCCACCGCCCGTGCCTGGGCCTGGCTCGCCGGCCGGGACTACGTCATCCCCGACGACGTCAAAGCCTTCGCGCCCTCCACGCTCCGACACCGCGTCCAGCTCCGGCCCGAGGCCGAGATGGAAGGCATCACCGCGGACAGCGTGATCACTTCGATCCTTTCCCACGTCCCGGTCCCCCGCTGAGAGAGTCGGCTCCCTCCCATGGCCCTCACTGGACGAACAGCACTCATCGCCGCCCTCGGAGCGCTCTTCGTAGGACTCGTACAGCCCAGTTGGACCGGCCTGCTCGCCGTCGAACTTCTCTTGCTGCTTGCCATCGTCACCGACCTCGCCTGGGCAGCGCCAGTGAATCGGCTGGTGTTCACCCGAAGCGGTGACACCTCAGTTCGACTAGGCGAACACCTGTCCGTCTCTCTTGTTGTCAGCAACCCCAGCCGTCGCACCCTGCACGCCCATCTCCGCGATGCCTGGCCGCCAAGTTGCCGCGCGGGCGCCTCATCACCCGAGACCGACCGACATCACCTGCGCATCCCCTCCCGAGAACGGCGACGCCTCACCACAAGCCTGCAGCCCACCCGGCGGGGCGATCGAGAGGCCGAGCGCGTCACCGTGCGCTCGTACGGCCCACTCGGTCTTGCCGCCCGGCAAGGCAACCACGACGTCCCCTGGACGATTCGCGTGCTGCCGGCCTTCAACAGCCGCAAACACCTCCCGGCCAAGTTGGCCCGTCTCCGGGAGCTCGACGGCCGGACAAGTGTTCTGACACGCGGCGAAGGGACCGAGTTCGACAGCCTCCGTGACTACGCCCCCGGTGACGACACCCGCTCCATCGACTGGCGGGCCACCGCCCGCCAGTCGACCGTGGCGGTGCGAACATGGCGGCCCGAACGCGACCGCAGAGTACTCATGGTCCTCGACACGGGCCGGACCTCCGCCGGCAGACTCGGGGACCTGCCTCGGCTCGACATCTCCATGGATGCCGCGCTCCTGCTCGCCGCATTGGCCTCCCGGGCCGGCGACAGGGTTGATCTTCTCGCACACGATCGAGCGACCAGGTCCCGGGTTTCCGGACGTTCCGGGCCTCACCTGCTGCCCACGCTGATCGACGGAATGGCCCGACTGGAACCGGCGCTCATCGAGTCCGACCTTCGGGGTCTCGCATCAGCCGCCCTGCGTATGACACCACAGCGGTCACTTCTGGTCCTCTTCACCGGTCTCGACCGGGCCCCGGTCGAGGAAGGACTGCTGCCCGTCCTACCGCTCCTGGCCCAGCGGCACACCGTTGTCCTCGCGACGGTCGCAGATCCCCGGATCCAGGAGATGGCCGGTGCCCGCGGCACCCTCGACGCCGTCTACGAGGCGGCAGCCGCAGCGCAAGCACAAGCGGAACGCCGTGAAACCGCGGCGCTCCTACGCCGGTACGGGGTCACTGTCGTGGACGCCCCACCCGCTCAGCTCGCTCCGGCGCTAGCCGACACGTACCTGGCACTCAAAGCAGCGGGGCGGCTGTAGAGAGCGGCGGCGCGGTTGGAAGAGAGTCGAAGCGGTCGCGAACAGGGAGCTTTCGTCGCGCGACCGAGACAGGGGGCGTAGGGGTGTGGCCGGGATCCTCCGGCGATTGATTGCTTGCGGAAGGTCTGCACGGGCATTGTGGACGTCGCTCGGAGCCACAGTGCCGTGCCGCGGGCCGACGTCCGGGCAAGGGTCGCCAATTGTGCCGTCCGGACGTGGGTGGGCCAATTTTCAGTGCCTGGACTCCAGCCCGCTCAAAACCTGTAGAAAAACGTCCCGTCAACGCGGAAAAGCCCCGTTGGCGTGTGCCAACGGGGCTTTCCCTCACAAAGAGTTCGGCGGCGTCCTACTCTCCCACACGCTCCCGCATGCAGTACCATCGGCGCTGAAAGGCTTAGCTTCCGGGTTCGGAATGTAACCGGGCGTTTCCCTCACGCTATGACCACCGAAACACTACGAAACACAACCGGCACAACCCCACAACACGTGGGGGTGCTCGGGTTGTTGTCTCAGAACCCACACAGTGGACGCGAGCCTCTATGGACAAGCCCTCGGCCTATTAGTACCGGTCACCTCCACCCATTACTGGGCTTCCAGATCCGGCCTATCAACCCCGTCATCTCCAGGGAGCCTTACCCTCTCAAAGGAGGCAGGAGTCCTCATCTCGAAGCAGGCTTCCCGCTTAGATGCTTTCAGCGGTTATCCTTCCCGAACGTAGCCAACCAGCCATGCCCTTGGCAGAACAACTGGCACACCAGAGGTCCGTCCGTCCCGGTCCTCTCGTACTAGGGACAGCCCTTCTCAAGACTCCAACGCGCGCAGCGGATAGGGACCGAACTGTCTCACGACGTTCTAAACCCAGCTCGCGTACCGCTTTAATGGGCGAACAGCCCAACCCTTGGGACCGACTCCAGCCCCAGGATGCGACGAGCCGACATCGAGGTGCCAAACCATCCCGTCGATATGGACTCTTGGGGAAGATCAGCCTGTTATCCCCGGGGTACCTTTTATCCGTTGAGCGACGGCGCTTCCACAAGCCACCGCCGGATCACTAGTCCCGACTTTCGTCCCTGCTCGACCCGTCAGTCTCACAGTCAAGCTCCCTTGTGCACTTACACTCACCACCTGATGACCAACCAGGCTGAGGGAACCTTTGGGCGCCTCCGTTACCATTTAGGAGGCAACCGCCCCAGTTAAACTACCCACCAGACACTGTCCCCGATCCGGATCACGGACCCAGGTTAGACATCCAGCACGACCAGAGTGGTATTTCAACAACGACTCCACGAACACTGGCGTGCCCGCATCACAGTCTCCCACCTATCCTACACAAGCCGAACCGAACACCAATATCAAGCTATAGTAAAGGTCCCGGGGTCTTTCCGTCCTGCTGCGCGAAACGAGCATCTTTACTCGTAGTGCAATTTCACCGGGTCTATGGTTGAGACAGTCAAGAAGTCGTTACGCCATTCGTGCAGGTCGGAACTTACCCGACAAGGAATTTCGCTACCTTAGGATGGTTATAGTTACCACCGCCGTTTACTGGCGCTTAAGTTCTCAGCTTCACCACACCGAAATGTGACTAACCGGTCCCCTTAACGTTCCAGCACCGGGCAGGCGTCAGTCCGTATACCTCGCCTTACGGCTTCGCACGGACCTGTGTTTTTAGTAAACAGTCGCTTCTCGCTGGTCTCTGCGGCCACCCCCAGCTCACACTGCAAAAGTGATCACCAGGTGTGGCCCCCCTTCTCCCGAAGTTACGGGGGCATTTTGCCGAGTTCCTTAACCATAGTTCACCCGAACGCCTCGGTATTCTCTACCAGACCACCTGAGTCGGTTTAGGGTACGGGCCGCCACACACCTCGCTAGAGGCTTTTCTCGACAGCACAGGATCATCCACTTCACCACAAACGGCTCGGCATCAGGTCTCACCCCTGTAACGAGGAACGGATTTACCTACTCCTCGGGCTACACCCTTACCCCGGGACAACCACCGCCCGGGATGGACTACCTCACTGCGTCACCCCATCACTCACCTACTACAGACTTGGACCGTCGGCTCCACCACTCCCGAAACCAGCAAAGCCGGCACGGACGGTTTCACGGACTTAGCATCACCTGATTCGATGTTGATCGCTGCATAGCGGGTACCGGAATATCAACCGGTTCTCCATCGACTACGCCTGTCGGCCTCGCCTTAGGTCCCGACTTACCCTGGGCAGATCAGCTTGACCCAGGAACCCTTAGTCAATCGGCGCACACGTTTCTCACGCATGTATCGCTACTCATGCCTGCATTCTCACTCGTGAACCATCCACAACTCGCTTCCACGGCTGCTTCACCCGGCACACGACGCTCCCCTACCCACCCCAACAGGCGTTAGCCCTCACGTTGGAGTGACACGACTTCGGCGGTGTACTTGAGCCCCGCTACATTGTCGGCGCGGAATCACTTGACCAGTGAGCTATTACGCACTCTTTCAAGGATGGCTGCTTCTAAGCCAACCTCCTGGTTGTCTCTGCGACTCCACATCCTTTCCCACTTAGCACACGCTTAGGGGCCTTAGTCGATGCTCTGGGCTGTTTCCCTCTCGACCATGGAGCTTATCCCCCACAGTCTCACTGCCGCGCTCTCACTTACCGGCATTCGGAGTTTGGCTAAGGTCAGTAACCCGGTAAGGCCCATCGCCTATCCAGTGCTCTACCTCCGGCAAGAAACACACGACGCTGCACCTAAATGCATTTCGGGGAGAACCAGCTATCACGGAGTTTGATTGGCCTTTCACCCCTAACCACAGGTCATCCCCCAGGTTTTCAACCCTGGTGGGTTCGGGCCTCCACGAAGTCTTACCTCCGCTTCACCCTGCCCATGGCTAGATCACTCCGCTTCGGGTCTTGAACACGCTACTCAAACGCCCTCTTCGGACTCGCTTTCGCTACGGCTCCCCCACACGGGTTAACCTCGCAACATGCCGCAAACTCGCAGGCTCATTCTTCAAAAGGCACGCAGTCACGACATCACATGCGAGCATGTGATGCGACGCTCCCACGGCTTGTAGGCACACGGTTTCAGGTACTCTTTCACTCCGCTCCCGCGGTACTTTTCACCATTCCCTCACGGTACTATCCGCTATCGGTCACCAGGGAATATTTAGGCTTAACGGGTGGTCCCGCCAGATTCACACAGGATTTCTCGGGCCCCATGCTACTTGGGTGGCTCCCAAACGAGCCGCTGACATTTCAGCTACGGGGGTCTTACCCTCTACGCCGGGCCTTTCGCATGCCCTTCGCCTACATCAACGGTTTCTCACTCGCCTCATGGCCGGCAGACCATAAAAGAAAGCTCCCACAACCCCGCATGCGCAACCCCTGCCGGGTCTCACACACATACGGTTTAGCCTCCTCCGGTTTCGCTCACCACTACTCCCGGAATCACGGTTGTTTTCTCTTCCTACGGGTACTGAGATGTTTCACTTCCCCGCGTTCCCTCCACACCGCCTATACATTCAGCGGCAGGTG
>NZ_CP093846.1:3087500-3642500 GCF_022699385.1 Streptomyces tubbatahanensis
CGCCGCTCGACGGCCCACCACGTACACGTAGCCGAGGAAGGCGAGTTCGGCGAGCACGCCGACCAGGACGCGCGCCCACGTGGGAAGGCCGGACGGAGTGACGAAGGCTTCGATCAGCCCCGAGACGAGGAGTACTGCGGCGAGGCCGATGGCCATGCCGAGGGCGGAACGGCCCTCCTGCGCCAGTGCGGTTCGCCGGCTTCGTGGGCCCGGATCGATCACCGTCCATCCGAGACGGAGGCCCGTGCCTGCGGCCACGAAGACGGCTGTCAGCTCCAGCAGGCCATGGGGGAGGAGAAGTCCGAGGAACGTGTCGAGACGGTCTGCGGAACCCATGAGTCCCAGTCCGACGCCGAGATTGACGACGTTCTGGAAGAGCACCCAGAGCACCGGAAGTCCGAGGAGGGCGCCGAAGACGAGACAGATGGCGGCGGCCTGAGCGTTGTTCGTCCAGACCTGCGCGGCGAAGGATGCCGCCGGATGGCTCGAGTAGTACGTCTCGTACTGGCCGCCCGGACGTGTCATCTCGCGTAGCTGGTCCGGGGCGCCGATGGTGGCGCGCACTTCCGGGTGGGTGCCGATCCACCAGGCGATGACGGCTGCGAGAACGGTGGACAGCAGGGCGGTCGGCACCCACCAGTTGCGGGACCTGTAGACGGCTGCGGGAAAACTCGCGGCGAAGAAGTGTGCGGCATCGCGCCAGCCGGCTGCGCGTGCTCCTGTGACCGCGCTCCTGGCCCGGGCCACCAGGTGGGTGAGCCGGTCGGTGACGGCGGGGTCCGGCGCACTCGACCGGATCTGCGAGAGGTGCGTGGCGGCACGTTGGTAGAGCGTGACGAGTTCATCCGTCTCCGGGCCGGTCAGGCGGCGGGGACGGCGCAGCAGCTCGTCCAGGCGTTCCCAGTCGGCACGGTGGGCCGAGACGAACACATCCAGGTCCATGAGGAGAGCTTGGCAGAGCGCCAGGCGGATCGTCGTACTGGGAGACTGTGCGGGACGGGTCACGCGGGGCGCGGAGGGAGCGAGGGTGGTGCGCGGTGAGTGAGCTGATCACGGGGGACGCGGTCGTGCTGGGATTGCGCTCTGCCCGGCTGCCGAGCAGAGCACTGGCCGTCTGTCTGGACCTGCTGTTGGCATGGGTCATCTATCTCGCGCTGACGCTGGCTTTGTCCGTGGCCACGGCGTCACTCGACGCGGCGGCTTTCGCGGCCGTACAGGTGGCGCTTTTCCTGCTGATCCTGGTCGGGGTGCCGATCGCCGTCGAGACGCTGACGCATGGCCGGTCCGTAGGGAAGCTCGCCGCCGGCCTACGGGTCGTGCGGGAAGACGGTGGGCCGATCCGCTTCCGGCACGCGCTGGTGCGTGGAGCGATCGGTGTGGTGGAGATTCAGTTGCTGTTCGGCCTCGTCGCCTGCACGGCCTCCCTTGTGTCCGTACGGGGGCGGCGTCTCGGCGACGTCTTCGCAGGAACGCTGGTGGTGCGCGAACGGGTGCCTGTACCAAAGGGTGAATCCGTGCCGCCTCCACCGGCGTGGCTCGCCGGGGAGTTCGCCGCGCTCGACCTGTCGCGCGTACCGGATCCGCTGTGGCTCTCTGTACGGCAGTACCTGATGCGGGCCGCCCAGCTGGATCCCGCTGTGAGCCGTTCGCTGTCCGAGCGGCTGGCGGACGACGTCACGGCTTGGACCGGTGCGCCGGCTCCGCGGGGCATGTCGGCCGCTGTCTATCTGGCGGGCGTGGTGGCCGAGCGCCGTCGTCGAGAGGGAGAACGCTTCTTCCCCGCGGCGTCCGGCGCGCGTGCGGCTGCTGAGGGAACGACAGCGTCGCGGCTCCCCGCTTCTTCGGACGGTCCGGTTGCTTCGGAGTCGCCCCAGGCGGACACCCCCGGCCATGTGCACGCCTCGAACCGCCTGGACGGTTCGGACAGTGCGTCGCGCGCGGACGGCTCGGACCATCGACGCGGCAGCTCGGACGCGCCCTCCACCGACCACGATGAGGGGCCGACGACGCGTCGGGGCACCGGGTTCGTCCCGCCCACATAGCCGGGGCCCCGGCGAGAGGCGCCTGCCACCTCAGCCAGAGGCCGCAGTGCGCGTGCGCGGACGCGTTCGCGCTTTCGATTCGTTGTTCCCGGTTCACGGTTCGCGGTGCCGCGAGGGTCTTCCCCTGAGGCGCCCCCGCGCCTGGGGCGGCCCCGCACGCGTCGGCCACAGTGACGCCGCGTACGTCCACTGCGATGGCACCGCATACGTGTACGACGGTGGCGCATACGTCTACGACGGTGGCGCCGCGAAGCTCGACGGCGGCGATTCGAGGTCCTCCAGCTCGATGCCGGGCGCCGCGAGCACCACGTCGCCGGCGAGGTGCACGGCGTGCTGCTCCCCTGTCTCCAGGTCGTTGACCTGGTAGTTCTCCACGATGAGGGGGGCGTTGTCAGTGGCGTGTGCTTCGCTGTTCTCCAGTGCCCAGGACTGGTCGAGAGTGCGAGGTGCGAGGACGGGGGGTGTGAACGCGACGAGACGTACGCGGGTGGCCCGGTCGCCGGGGGCCGGCCGCAGCAGCCGGGACGTCGCGATGAGGAATGCGGGGGAAGCCCCGGTGAAGGTGTGCGCGGCGGCGTTGCCCTCTTGGGCTCGCTCGCCGGCCGGGTCGGAGCGCACCCAGGTGACGCCGTCCAGTGCCGCTCCGCGGACCTGCCAGCCGGCCGCGTGCAGCTCGAGGCGGAGGGGACGGCCGAGTTCGTCGAGGGTGAGGTCGACAGAGCCCGCGTGCTCGCCGGTGGGGGTGGTGAGTTGCGAGACGTAGCGCCAGCCGGAGGGGCCGGTGGCGCAGTGGAAGTGTTCTTCGCCGAGAAAGGAGTGATCGTGCGGATCGTGGAGCGAATAGCGGCCGCGGGGCATGGGCGGTTTCCAGGGTCGGTGCGGTGACGGGGCAGTTCTTCGCCCGATGACGCGGAGGAAGGCCGACACCCGGACGCCTCCTCGCTCGCCCAGGGTAGGCGGCTTCGACTCGGCCCTTTCCCGCGGCCGCCCCTGACACCTCTCCGGCTCCGGAGCACTCAGGGGCGCCCTTCCCGATCAAAGGCCTGGAACCCGCTGCGCCCCGCCGCACCGAGGTGCAGCGGGGCGCTGGACGCCGGCACCGGTCTGGCCCGGGCACACCGTGCCAGGCCGGTGGGTCGGGTCAGTAGCGGTAGTGGTCCGGCTTGTACGGGCCCTCGACCGGGACGCCGATGTAGGCGGCCTGCTCCGGGCGGAGCGTGGTCAGCTTGACGCCGAGCGCGTCGAGGTGGAGCCGCGCGACCTTCTCATCGAGGTGCTTGGGCAGGACGTAGACGTCGGTCGGGTACGACTCGGGCTTGGTGAACAGCTCGATCTGGGCGATCGTCTGGTTCGCGAAGCTGTTGGACATCACGAAGGACGGGTGTCCCGTGGCGTTGCCCAGGTTCAGCAGCCGGCCCTCGGACAGGACGATGAGGGTCTTGCCGTCCGGCCAGGTCCAGGTGTGGACCTGCGGCTTGACCTCGTCCTTGACGATGCCGTCGATGGCGGCGAGGCCGGCCATGTCGATCTCGTTGTCGAAGTGGCCGATGTTGCCGACGATGGCCTGGTGCTTCATCTTGGCCATGTCCGAGGCCATGATGATGTCCTTGTTGCCCGTGGTGGTGACGAAGATGTCGGCGGTCTCGACCGCGTCGTCCAGGGTCACCACCTGGTAGCCGTCCATCGCCGCCTGCAGGGCGCAGATCGGGTCGACCTCGGTGATCAGGACCCGGGCGCCCTGGCCCCGCAGGGACTCGGCGCAGCCCTTGCCGACATCGCCGTAACCGCACACGAGAGCGACCTTGCCGCCGATGAGGACGTCGGTGGCGCGGTTGATGCCGTCGACGAGGGAGTGGCGGCAGCCGTACTTGTTGTCGAACTTCGACTTCGTGACGGAGTCGTTGACGTTGATCGCCGGAAAGAGCAGCGAGCCGGCCTGCTGCATCTCGTAGAGGCGGTGGACGCCGGTGGTGGTCTCCTCGGTGACGCCGCGGATCTCGGAGGCGAGCTGCGTCCACTTCTGCGCGTTCTCGGACAGGGTCCGGTTGAGCAGCTGCAGGATGACGCGGTGCTCGTCGTTCTCCGCGGTGTCGACGGAGGGGGCCGCGCCGGCCTTCTCGTACTCGACGCCCTTGTGCACGAGGAGGGTGGCGTCACCACCGTCGTCGAGGATCATGTTCGGGCCGCCGGTGGGCGTGTTCGGCCAGGTGAGGGCCTGCTCCGTGCACCACCAGTACTCCTCCAGGGTCTCGCCCTTCCAGGCGAAGACCGGGATGCCCTGCGGGTTGTCCGCGGTGCCCTCGGGGCCGACGGCGATCGCGGCGGCCGCGTGGTCCTGGGTGGAGAAGATGTTGCAGGAGGCCCAGCGGACCTCCGCGCCGAGGGCGACGAGGGTTTCGATGAGCACGGCCGTCTGTACGGTCATGTGCAGGGAGCCGGTGACGCGGGCGCCGGCGAGCGGCTTGTCCGCCGCGTACTCCCTGCGGATCGCCATCAGGCCGGGCATCTCATGCTCGGCCAGCGTGATCTCCTTGCGGCCGAAAGCGGCCAGCGAGAGGTCCGCGACCTTGAAGTCCTGGCCGGTCGTGGAGGTCGTCGTCATGTGCGAGCTGCTCCTCGATGTCGAGATATGGGGCTGACTGGTCCGTGCTGCGGCGCGGGACGGCGGCGGCGCCGACCGCGCGGTGCGCGCTGTCGTCACCGGACACACTCGTCCCCTGCTCGCAGCTCAGTCCGTCGGAGGCCCTCTCTCCCTCGGTGGCCCGTCGTGCGGGCTCTCCCGACCGCCATCAGCAGCGACGTCTGACCCTACGAATTTACACCGCCTGTCCAGGGGACCGGATCGGCGCCGTCGACAGCAAGTACGGCTCGGGGTCGGTTTTCGGCCGCTTGCGTTCTTGTCGGTCCGGCTGGTTCTGTGCACTCTGCGGTCTCTGCGACCGCGGGAGCGACCGCGTCGGCCGTCGAGCACCGTCCGGGCTCTGTTCGGCCTCCGTCCGGACTCCGTTCGGGCACAGGCAACCTGGGAGCGCTCGCGCTACGGCACGTCCGGCGTACGCGCGTACGCGTCCGCGGCTCGACCGGGCCGCCGCGTGCGACTGCGGCTGCGACCGCGGCACGGCTGTCGGCGCGTGGCCCCGAGGCGCCTCGTGGTTCAGCGTGACGTCTCGTGAGTGCGGCGGGACACGGTCGGGCGTGGGGCTCGGTCCGGGCGCCAGGGGCCTGCGACCGGCTGCGGGAGTGAGCGGCTCGGCCGGGTCGCGCGAGCTGGGAGCGTCCGGTCGCGGCCGCGGCCGCGACTGGCGACGGCGCAAGAAACACCCTCCACATACCGGCTGATCTAGGAGTTTCACGTGACCGGTCCTGTCGATCCACGCGACGGAGCGTCGCCGCCGTCCGAGTCGGGGCGGAAACTGCTGGCTGTGACCGCGTGTCCCACCGGAATCGCGCACACGTACATGGCGGCGGAAAAAATGACCAAAGCGGCCGAAGCCCGTGGGATCGCCATGAAGGTGGAAACACAGGGCTCCATCGGGGCTGAGAACGTACTCTCTGACAACGATGTCAGCTCCGCTGACGGCATCATCATCGCCGCTGACAAGGACGTGGACCTCAGTCGGTTCGCCGGCAAGCGGGTGCTGCTCGCCGGGGTGGCGGACGGTGTCAGCGATCCGGACGGCCTCATCGACCGCGTACGCCAGGCCCCTGTGCACCACGACGGGATACCCGTCGCCGCCACCACTGGGGAGGGCGGCGCCCAGGAGGGCGAGGGTGGCGGCCCAGCCGGCCGGGACGGCAGCGGGCGCGGGCGCGGTGGCACGGGTCCGGGTCCGGATTCGGGTGCCGGTGGCGGTCGTGGGGGTCCTCACGGCTCCGGGTCCGCAGGTGCGGCACCGGGGCCTGCCGGAGCGAAGGGCCGGGAGCGCAGCGTCGGCTACAAGGCGCTGATGAACGGCGTGTCGTACATGATTCCGTTCGTCGTCGTCGGCGGGCTGCTGATCGCCGTCTCGCTCGCTCTCGGCGGCCACCCGCAGGCCGACGGCGGGCTGGTGATTCCGGACGGCAGCTTCTGGAAGCACCTCAACGACGTCGGCACCATCGGGTTCACGCTGATGGTGCCGATCCTCTCCGGCTACATCGCCTACGCGATCGCGGATCGTCCTGCGCTGGTGCCCGGGATGATCGGAGGCTGGATCGCCAACACGGGTGAGCTGTACGACTCCGAGTCGGGCGCGGGCTTCATCGGGGCGATCGTGACCGGGTTCCTCGCCGGCTACCTGGTGCGCTGGATCAAACTGGTGCCGGTCTCGCGCTTCGTCCGGCCGATCATGCCGATCATCGTGATCCCAGTCGTGTCGACGTCGGCGCTCGGACTGTTCTTCGTCTACGTCATCGGTAAGCCGATCTCGTGGGTCTTCGAGAGCCTCACCGACTTTCTCGGCAGCATGACCGGCACCAGCGCGGCACTGCTGGGCGTCGTGCTCGGATTGATGATCACGTTCGACATGGGCGGCCCCGTCAACAAGACGGCGTTCCTCTTCGGCACCGGCCTGGTCTCCAAGAGCCCCGAAGTGATGGGCATGTGTGCGGTGGCCATCCCGGTGCCGCCGCTGGGCCAGGGTCTGGCAACACTAATGCGGCGCAAGCTGTACTCGGATCAGGAGCGGGAGACGGGCCTGGCCGCCCTGTTCATGGGCTTCTTCGGCATCACCGAGGGCGCCATTCCGTTCGCGGCCGCGCGGCCCGCCCGGGTCATTCCGGCCAACATGCTCGGTGGCGCCGTGGCGGGCGGTGTCGCCGGTCTGGCGTCGGTCGGTGACAACGTGCCGCACGGCGGGCCCATCGTGGCCGTGCTCGGCGCGGTCGACGGCATCGCGATGTTCTTCCTGGCCATCGTCGTCGGTACGGCCGTGACGACGGCCACGACGGTCGGTCTGGCAACGCTCGGCGCCCGCCGCGAGGGGCGGAGCGCCAAGGTCGAGCGCTCCGCCCCGGCGGAGCGCGCCGCGGCCGCCAATGGGTCGGAGCCCGCGGACCGTAGGGAGCCCACCGACCGTTCGGGGCCCGCGGACCGTACGGAGCCCGCCGATGCGGAATCGCCCGATGCGGAGCTGCCCTACGCGGACTCCCCGGAAGAGAACGCGTCCACCGACGAAAGCGTGCCCTCCGACGAGAGCGCGCCCGCGGCGCTAGGCAGCGTCGGGGCCCAGGCCTCCGGTGCGCGGCAGCAAGGGACTTCGGGGCTGCCTGGGCCCGACGGGCGCGGTTCGCAGCCGCGGGTGCTCTCCGGTTATCTGACCGAGTCGACCGTCGCGGAGCAGTTGGCCGCCGGGGACAAGGAGGACGGTATCCGGGAGATGGCGGCGCTGTTGGGCCGCAGCGGCAAGGTCGTCGACGGTGAGGCACTCGTGCGGGCTGCGTTGGCCCGGGAGGAGCAGGGCACGACGGGGCTGGGTGAGGAGATCGCCATTCCGCATGCCAAGACGGATGCGGTATCCGCGCCGGTCGTCGGGTTCGCGCGGTCGGCTGAGGGGGTCGAATGGGGTTCGCTCGACGGGTCGAAGGCACGGCTCGTTTTCATGATCGCCGTGCCGGAGGAGGCGGCCGGCGACGAACACCTGCGGATCCTCGCGTTGCTGTCCCGCACGTTGATGGATCCGGCCTTCCGGGAGCGGCTGTTGGCGGCGCCCGACAAGGAGACCACCTTGCGGACACTCGCCGAGATCGGGTGATCCCGAGCCAAGAGCGCACGAGCCCCCCGAGCCCCTGAGTACATGAGCCCGTGTGCCCCCGTGAGAGGCGACGAGGCCCGCTCCGCGTGCGCGGAGCGGGCCTCGTCGCGTCCGGCCCTCGGCGCGGCTCCGGGAGGAGCCTCAGGCGCCCGGGCTCCCGGCGTCGGACGGTTCGGTGGCCGCGGTCGGCTCCGTACCCGTGGCGCGGTAGATGTCCGGCTCCAGGTAGATGACGCGGGCGATGGGTACGGCCTCGCGGATGCGCTGTTCGGCCGCGTCGATGGCGTGGGCGATCTCGACGGCCGTGTCGTCGTGCTGCACGGCGACCTTGGCGGCGACCAGGAGCTCTTCGGGGCCGAGATGCAGGGTGCGCATGTGGATGACGCGGGTGACGGTGTCTCCGTCGACGACGGCCGCGCGGATCTTCTCCCGTTCGGCGGGGTCGGCGGACTCGCCCAGCAGCAGCGATTTGGTCTCCACTGCCAGTACCAGCGCGATGACGACGAGGAGCGCGCCGATGCACATGGTGCCGACGCCGTCCCACACGCCGTTGCCGGTCAGCAGCGCGAGGCCGACGCCGCCGAGGGCGAGGACGAGGCCGATGAGGGCGCCGAAGTCCTCCAGCAGGACGACGGGCAGTTCGGGTGCCTTGGCGCGGCGTACGAACTGGCTCCAGCTGAGCTTCCCTCGGAGCTGGTTGGACTCCTTGATGGCGGTGCGGAAGGAGAACGATTCCGCGATGATGGCGAAGAGCAGGACGCCCACCGGCCAGTACCAGTGCTCGACTTCGTGGGGGTGCGCGATCTTTTCGTAGCCCTCGTAGAGCGCGAAAACGCCACCGACGGTGAACAGGACGATGGAGACCAGGAAGCCGTAGATGTACCGCTCGCGGCCGTAGCCGAAGGGGTGCTCCTCGCTGGCCTCCTTCTTGGCCTTCTTGCCGCCGAGCAAGAGGAGCGCCTGGTTGCCCGAATCGGCGACCGAGTGGACGCCCTCCGCGAGCATCGAGGCCGAGCCGCTGAAGGCCGCCGCCACGAACTTGGCGACGGCGATGGCCAGGTTGGCGCCCAGCGCGGCGACGATCGCCTTCGTTCCGCCTGATGCACTCACGTCTTCCGGGTCCTTCCTGCTGCGGATGCGGCCGTCCGCACGGACGACTCCTCCTGCGGTGCGGCCGCTCATGTAGGCGGCCACCGAGGCGCGTCTGTCAGACGGCCACCGTGGCGCGGAAGAGCGTACCGTCACCCGAGATCCGTACCTCCTCCCCGGCGGGCACGTAGGCGGAACGTCCCGGAGTGAGGGTCAGTTCGGCTTCGCCGTGGGGTCCGTCGGCCCCGCCCTTTGGCGCGCCGCCGCCGGAGGCCGCGCTCTCGCCGGAGCCCGTACTCTCGTCTGAGCACGCGCCCTCGGTGCCATGCAGCACGGCCGTCCCCTCCGTGCACAGCAGGATCTGTGCGGCGGGGGCGTGCAGCGCGTGCGGGACGGCTCCTGGTACGAGGGCGAAGCGGGAGAGCCTGAACTCGCCCGCGGGGGTCTCGTAGACCTCTTCGCCCGTGTTCTCGTCCGCCTCGGGACGCAGCACGCCGGGGTCCGTCGGTTCGAAGCGGACGATGCGCAGCAACTCGTCCACGTCCACGTGCTTGGGCGTCAGGCCGCAGCGCAGCACGTTGTCGGAGTTGGCCATGATCTCGACGCCGAGTCCGCTGAGGTAGGCGTGCGGGACACCCGCTCCGAGGAAGAGCGCCTCCCCCGGGCGCAGGACCACGTGGTTGAGGAGCATGGCGGCGAGGACGCCCGGGTCGCCCGGGTAGTGCCGGGCGATGTCCGCGTAGACGGCGTGCTCGGCGCTTCCTGCCGCCGCCTCGGCGGCCGCGGCGACCGTGGCGGCCATCTCGTCCTTGTCGGCCGTCAGCAGGGCGGTGAGGACCTCGCGCAGCGCGTCGGTCTCCGGGTGGGCGCGCAGGATGTCGGCGTACGGCTTGAGGCCGTCGACGCCGAGGCTCTCCAGCAGCGCCGCCGCCTGATGCGGGTGGCGGAAGCCGCACAGCCCTTCGAAAGGGGTGAGTGCGCAGATCAGCTCGGGTTTGTGGTGGGCGTCCTTGTAGTTGCGGTGCGGCGCGTCCAGGGGCACTCCGCGCTGCTCCTCGTCGGCGTGGCCCGCCGCCGCCTGGGCGCTGTCGGGGTGCACCTGGAGGGAGAGAGGGGCGTCCGCCGCGAGGAGCTTGAGCAGGAACGGCAGCCGGGGACCGTACGTCTCCACTGTCCGCGCACCCAGTTCGCGCTCCGGTTGTGCCGCGATCACCTCGGACAGCGGCTGCGGACCCGCTCCCCGCACGACGCGGGAGGGCGCGCCCGGGTGTGCGCCCATCCACAGCTCGGCCTGGGGCTCCCCGGTGGGAGCCTCACCGAACAGTGCGGGCAGGGCGGTGGTGGAGCCCCAGGCGTACGGCCTGACGGTGTTCTCCAGACGATCCATGAGGTGTGCGTTCCTACTCGTGCAGTGGCTGGAAGGGCGTACCGCCGCACCGGCACGGCGTGGTGCCGGGCCGGTTCATGCCCAAGGGGAGTCGGTGTCGGCGAGCGCGAGGTAAACGGCGCAGAAATCGGCGGTGGCGATCAGTTCGGCCGCCGCCTGGAGGGAGCTGCTGCCCTCGGCCGGCTCCAGCTCGCTGAGCGGTGTGTCGTGCGCGTAGACCAGGTCGCGCGCCGCGACCGTGGCCGAGTCGGCGCCCGGGGGCGCCTCCCGCAGCAGTACGACGCGTGGGCGCAGGATTTCGGGCTCCTCCACACGGTCGCGGAAGAAGTCGTCCTCTCCCGCACCTGAGGCGTACGGGCCCGCCAGCAGTGCCCCGTGCACGGTCATGGCCTCGGGCAGTTCTGCGGGGAGCGCCGGCCTGCCCGGCAGCGCCGTGAAGGCCGCCGTCCAGTGGCGGGCCGCGGCGCCCGCGATACCGCCCTCGCTCCACATCAGCGGGAGGGCACCGGCCAGTTCGACGGCCAGCGTCTTGCCCGGATTGCTGTACGGAGGGATAGCGGGGCCGCAGCGCTCGGCGACCTCGTCGAGCCGGTCGGCCAGCGCACCGAGTGCGGAGGGGCCGCTCTCGGTCAGTCCGAGCCGGTCGGTGAGCAGCAGCAGCGGTGCGAGGAGTGCCCAGAAGGTTCCGGGTGCGCCGACGGGCCGTCCCGCGTCGCCCACAGGGGTGCCGTTTCCGCGCCGGGCGGCGCTTCCACCCGCCGCCGCGGTGGCGCTCTCGCCGTCTGCTCCCACTGCGGCGCTCTCGCCGTCTGCCTGTTCCGCCTCGCCTGCGGTGGAGACGTCACGGAACCGGTCGTCCGTGTCCTCGGTAACGGGGCCTCCGGGCATGTCGGGGGAGGCGTAGATCTCGTACGGGCCGGGCGCCAGCGGCACGGCGAACCCGCGCCTCTCGCCCAGTGCGTCGGTCAGCGGGGCGCCCTCCGGCGTGACGGCGACGACGGCACAGCCGCGTCGGTAGGCCTGTTCGAGCAGCGCCGTCAGGCCGGGTTCCGTCCCATCAGGCGTGACGAGCAGCAGAAGGTCCACAGGGCCCGCCCACCCGGGCAGCGACCAGCGCAGCGCTCCGGCGGCCGTGTGCGCGCCGGAGGGGCGCAACAGTGTGACGGGTACGGCGCCTCCTGTGAGGGCGCCGAGCAGGTCGGCGACGCACGCGGTGGCAGGCCCGGGGCCGGCGACCAGGAGCGCGCGGGGACGGCCCTCCGGGCGGAGCTTCTCCAGGCCCGCCTCGGTGGCGTGCCGCACCCCCGTACGGACGCGTGCCCCGGCTTCCGCCACCCCGCGCAGCAGGCCGCGGACGTCGGCGCGGGCCAGCGCCTCGGGTGCGTCGAGGAGCGTCTCGTCGAGCATCTTCCGTAGCCTCCGATCGGCTTCCGGTTGCTTTCCGGTGGTTCCTTGGGCGCGGCCTGGGGGATCGGTGGGACGGCCGGTGGTACCTCAGCCCGGCCGGTGGCTTCCTCGTGGCGGCCGGTGCCGTCCTTTGGTGACCCCGGGCGCGATGCTGCCGCCACGGTTCTGTGACCCGAGGGACGTCCGGAAGGGCGCCGGAGAAGCCGTCCGAAGAGACACCCCGACGAGGCTCCGGCAGAGCGTCCGGGGAGAGCCGTCCGACGGGGCTCCCGGCGGGCACCGTCCGACAGCGACGCCTGCCGGTCAGGCGGGGCGGCGGGCCTCGTCCACCAGGAGGACCGGAATCCCGTCACGCACCGGATACACCAGGCCGCACTCCGCACCCTGGGTGCACTGCAGCTCGTCGCCCTCCTCGCGCAGCGGCGCGTGACACGCCGGACAGGCGAGGATCTCCAGGAGTCCGGCTTCGAGCGGCATGTGTTCCTCCAGGTGCGGGGCGCGACGGCGGTGTGCCGACTGTGTTGTGCTGACTGTGCCGTCAGGGTACCGCCGCGGACGGGGGACGGGGCCAGGGGCGCCGTCAGGCCTGGGCGTCCCGTTCGGTCTCCGCCCGCACGATGGCCAGCACCTCGTCCCTGATGCGCTCGACCGTCTCCGTGTCGCAGGCCTCCACGTTCAGACGGAGCAGCGGTTCGGTGTTGGAAGGGCGGAGGTTGAACCACCAGTTGACGCCCGTGACGGACAGCCCGTCCAGCTCGTCGATGGTGACGCCCTCGCTGCCCGCGAAGACGGCCTTTACCGCGTTGGTGCGGTTGAACTGGTCCTCGACGGTGCTGTTGATCTCCCCGGAGGAGGGGTAGCGGTCGTAGTGGGCGACCAGCTGGGAGAGCGTTCCCTCCTGCCCGCCGAGTGCGGCCAGGACGTGCAGGGCCGCGAGCATGCCGGTGTCGGCGTTCCAGAAGTCGCGGAAGTAGTAGTGGGCCGAGTGCTCGCCACCGAAGATCGCACCGGTGCGAGCCATCTCCGCCTTGATGAACGAGTGGCCGACGCGGGTGCGCACGGGCGCGCCGCCGCTCTCCCTGACGACCTCGGGGACCGCCCGGGAGGTGATCAGGTTGTGGATCACTGTGGCGCCCGGAGCCTTGGCCAGCTCGCGGGAGGCCACCAGCGCGGTGATCGCGGACGGCGGTACGGGCTCGCCCCGCTCGTCCACGACGAAGCAGCGGTCGGCGTCGCCGTCGAAGGCCAGGCCGATGTCGGCCCCGGTCTGGAGCACCCGGTGCCGCAGATCGACGATGTTCTTCGGATCGAGCGGGTTGGCCTCGTGGTTGGGGAAGGTGCCGTCCAGCTGGAAGTACATCGCGTCCAGTTCGACCGGCAGTTCGGCCAGCACGGTGGGCACGGTGTGGCCTCCCATGCCGTTGCCGGCGTCGACGACGACCTTCAGGGGACGGATGCCCGACAGGTCGACCAGGGACCGCAGGTAGGCCGCGTAGTCCTCCAGCATGTCCCGCTGACCGATGGCGCCTTGGGGAGTGTCGCCCGTCGGTGCACCGCCCGCGTCGAGCCACCGCTCGACCAGGGAGCGGATCTGTGCCAGCCCCGTGTCCTCGCCGACAGGCGCGGCGCCGCGGCGGCACATCTTGATGCCGTTGTACTGGGCCGGGTTGTGGCTGGCGGTGAACATGGCGCCGGCCATGTCCAGTTGGCCGCTGGCGAAGTACAGCTGGTCGGTGGAGCACAGGCCGATCTCGGTGACGTCGGCGCCCTGGGACGCCGCGCCTTGTGCGAACGCACGCGCGAGGCCCGGGGAGGAGGGCCGCATATCGTGCCCGACGACGATGGCGGGGGCCTCGGTGACGCGGACGAAGGCGGCGCCGAACAGTTCGGCGGTCTCCTCGTCCCACTGGTCCGGCACCACACCGCGCACGTCGTACGCCTTCACGATCTGAGACAGATCAGCCACGGCCAGCCCTTTCTGGGTTGTCGGTCGGCAACGGGCACAAATCTACCCGTGGGTGTGACAGGTGCGGCGCGGCAGCACGGGTGACCTACGGTTCCGGGGACCGCAGGACCCTCAGATGGCCGCGCCGGGCGACCTCCATCGGGTCGGCGTCCCGCCCGTCGGCACCCCGCAGCCCTTCCTGCGGTGACGGGTCCCGGGGGTCGGGGCGCGGCGTACGGGCGGCCTCACGCACGGCGTTGGCGAGAGCTTCGAGGTCGTCACTGCTGGGCCGGGCCGCGGCGGTGTCGACAGCGAGCCGTACGACCTCCCAGCCGCGGGGCGCGGTGAGCCGTTCGGAGTGCTCGGCGCACAGGTCGTAGCAGTGGGGCTCGGCGTAGGTGGCCAGCGGCCCCAGGACGGCGGTGGAGTCCGCGTAGACGTACGTGAGCGTCGCGACGGCGGGACGACCGCAAGCGGTGCGCGAACATCGACGTACAGGGCTCACGACGTTGGACCGTACCGCACTCACGAGCGGGCCGCGACGACTCTCCCCGACGTCACCCTGCCGTGTCGTCCGTGTTCGCCGGAAACGCCTGATCTGCAGAAAGGGCCCGCGGGAAGGGCTCGAAGACCCTTCGCCCCCTGCCGCCAGTGCGTGCCAGGACCCGGAAGCGGGCGCATTTCACCCGGTTACGGTCATTTCACACTCGGCGTTCGGCCGAAAGAGGCGCTCATCAGGGCAGAAGGGAGGCACCGTTCCACCCACGCGGACAAGGCGTCGACAAATTACCGGCGAGCCGCCGTCGGATGGTCGCAAGGGACCCGCAAGCGGCCCGCCAGGGCATCGCGAGGCGACCGTCGGGCGCGCGCCGAGGGTCCAGCAGTGCCCCGCACGAGGTGGCCGCGGGGACGCGGACCTGGCAGCCGCCTGACGACAGGGCTCCCGGCGCGCCGGTGGCCCCCCGCGCGACGTGCGCGGCGGGCTACGCTCAGGGGTGATGGACAGCCCCGTACCGCCGCGCAGGACCACTGCCCGGCCGCACAGCCGAGACCGCCACGGCCGTGGCATGCGCGGCCCCATCGCGCCGCCCCAAGTACCGCTCGCCGTCAGCCGTGCCGAGGCGTTCGACGACCTGGTGCGCGATTCGGTGGCCCGTCTGGAGCGGCACTGGCCCCAGCTGGCCGGTGTCGAGTTCGCCGTCCAGGAGGTGCCCCGCTCGGACAACGGAGAGGTGCGGGAGGAAGACGACGCCGTACCGCTCGGACGGGTCACCGAGGGCGGCGGCAGCCGGCCGGACCGCGTGATCGTCTTCCGGCGTCCGGTGGAGATCCGCAGCCGCACCAGGGACGAGCGCGCCCTCCTCGTGCACGAGGTCGTGGTGGAACAGGTGGCCGAACTGCTGGGCCTCGCCCCCGAGTCGGTCGACCCCCGCTACGGCCAGGACTGAGCCGGCCCGAGGGAGCCCGCCAGCGCCCCGGAGGGACGCAGCGCGGGTCCAAGCGGACAGCCGACCGGACGGTCAGCCGCCTGTACGGACAGTCGACCGGACGGACAGCCGGCCGGGCGGACAGCCGGCCGGGCGGACAGCCGGTGTCCGGTGACCCGCTCGGAACCTCAGTCGTCGTTCAGCACCGACAGGTCCTGTGCCGACCCGGGGACCGCGACCGTGCTCCCGTCGTCCGGCAGCGCCTGGAGCGTGAAGGCGGGCAGTCCCGACTGCTCTCGCTCCAGCATCCGCGAGGCGTACAGCGGTCCTCCCGTCAGGCGCTCCACCGTCACCGCGTAGGTGCCCTTGCCCCCGGACGGGTGCGGCGGGGTGACGGCTGTGGTGGTGTGCGCCTTCACGGTCACGGTGGTGCTCTTCGGGCTGCCACCGCCGCTGCCGGCCGACGCGGTCACCCGGACCTTCGCCTCGTCCTTCGGGGCGGTCAGCGACAGCGTGGAGCCCTTCTCGCTGTTGTCCGCGGCCGTCGCGCGCTTTTTCACGGGCTGTGTCGCCGGCACGAACGCAGACTCCTGCTTGTCGCCCTTGCCGCGCAGCACGCGGGCCGCTGCGACGATCCCGGGAGCCTCGGCCTCGCCCTCCGCCGGGGAGAGCACCAGGGAGCCCGCCTCGCCCTGTGTGAGGTCCTTGAGGTCGACCGTGGTCACCATGCCCGCCTTCACGTGCAGCCGCTCGTGCCCTGCCGGGCTGATCAGGCCGGAACGGCCGGCCAGCTTCACCGTCAGGTCGGCGTCGTGGCCGCCCGGGGCGAAGACGGCGAGCCGCACGGAGGTGGCGTCCTTGGGGATGCCGGGAAGGACAGCGCCGGGGCTCGGGGTGGCGGCGGGAGGGAGCCAGTCGCCGCCCAACTTCCGGTCGGACGCCTGCACCTGTGCGCCCACCCGGCCGGACCGTGCGGTGACGTGCAGCGTCACATTGGTGACCGGTTCGGGGGTCAGCGTGGACAGCAGGACGGGCACCGTGGAGCGCGGCGGGACGGTGATGCCCTCCCCCGTGCCGCCGCCGGCCTTGATTTTGCCCTCCTTGCCGTACAGGTCCAGATCGACGACCGCGCTGGTGCTGTCCGGGTTGGTCAGGTGCACGTAGTCCTGCCGGTCCTCGGCGGTGCTGGCGCCGGGGAACCAGAAGGTGGTGTCCGGGGCCGAGCACGAGGTACCCAGGAGCCCGCGTCCCGCGCCCGCGCTGATGCTCGTCGTCTGCTGCACCGTCCAACTCGGCGCGAACGGGCCGTCCGCCGTGCCGGTGAGCGCGGGCGCCTTGGCATCGCTGGTCTCCTCGGTGACCGGCGTGCCGGGGCTGCTGAGAGGGAGGAAAGGCTTGCCGTCCTTCTTGCCGTCGCCCTTCCCGTTCCCGTCGTCCTTTTCGCCCTTGTCTTCTTTCTTGTCTCCCTTGCTGTCCCCGTCGTTCTTGCTGTCCTTGCTGTCCTTGCTGTCCTTGTCGCCCTTGCTGCTCGATCCGGAGCCTGCGGGGGCCTCGGTGTCGGCGAGTTCGGCGGGGTAGAGGGCCGCGCTGCCCTTCTTGCCCGGGCCGCCCTTGGGCGTGAACGCCGTGTAGGAGGTCTCCGCGACGTCGGACGTGGTCGGCCGGGGGCACACCAGCGTCGAGCGCTCCACGGGCTTGTACGCGGCCGGCTTGGCGCTGTCCCCGTTTGCCGCCTCCTCAGGCGCCCAGAGGGTGGCCAGACCGGTCACGGCAGCCAGCGCGACGACGGTGCCGCCGAAGCTGAGGACTGTGCGGTTCACTGCTGCTCGCTCCCGTTGCCGTACCTGTTGTCGTAGCCGTCGTGCGCCGCCGTCCCGCCGTAACCGGGCGTGCCGTCGTAGCCGGGCGTGCCCTCGTGACCCTGCGCCCCTTCGTACCCCGTCCCCTGTCCCGGCTGGTAGCCGTAGGCCTCGGGGCCGCCCTGTGCCGCGTACTGCTGTGCCTGCCAGCTGTCGTAGCCGCCCTGCTGGTCGTAGGACTGCTCCCCGTACGCCTGCGGGCCGTGGGCCTGCCGGCCGTACGGCGGCTGATCGTAGGACTGCTGAGCGTAGGACTGCTGGTCGTACGGCGCCTGGTCGTACTGCTGTTGGTGCGGTACCTGGCCGTAGACCGGCTGCCCGTAGGCGTCGTACCCGTAGGCAGGCTGCTCGTAGGACTGCTGCTCGTAGGCCGACTGCTCGTAGGGGGCCTGCCCGGCGTACCCCGTCCCGGCCGCGGGATCGTACGGGGGCCCGGGGTGGTGCCCGGGCTGCTGCGGCACGTAAGGCTGCTCCTGGCCGTACGGCTCGTGGGCGGGCTGCTCGGGCAGGCCGTGCGGCTCGGCGCCGACGTCGGTCTCGGGGGCCGACGATTCCTCCGACCCGCCCGGTGCGGCTGCGGCCGCTTCGGCGGCCGCTCGCAGCCGGCGGGCCCTGCGGCCGTCTCCGACCGCCGGGTCGGGCGCGGGCGGAGCGTCCGGCAGGTCGTCGTCCACCTCGCGCCTGCGGCCCGGCAGGGCGAGGACGAGGACGACGAGGAGGAGGAACCCCTGGGTCCACACCCACACCGTGTGGGTGAAGGGTGTCTCGTACGTGAGGGACAGTTTGCCGCCCTCGGTGGGCAGTTCGAAGCCCTGCGCCCAGCCGTCGACCGTGGTGCCCTTGAGCGGGCTGCCGTCCAGGCTCGCCTGCCATCCGCTGTCCGCCTCGTCGGCGAGCCGCAGCACGCGCCCGGAGGGCCCGGCCGGCAGGGTCGCGTGCGACTCGACGGGGCCTGACGCCACGGCGACCGGCGCGGTCACCGCGCCGCCTGCGCCGCTCTCCTCGCCGCCCGGGACGATCGAGACCCGCGAGACCTGCCGGTCGACGCGCCACAGTGCGCTGCCGTCCTCCTGGCTGAGGCGGGTGAGACCCGGGGTCGCGTCCAGCGTGCGGCTGACCTGGCGTGCGGTGCCGTCGCGCAGCAGGACGTAGCGCACGGCGTAGCCGCCCAGTTGGCTCGTCTGGTCGGCTCCTGACCCCGCGACGAGGTGGGAGACCACGTCGTCCAGCCGCGCGTCGTCGCCGCCGACGGCGGCCAGGTCGGCGTCCCCCAGGCGGGCGCCTGAGCCCCGTACCAGGGTGTAGCCGACCTCGGCGGCGCCCTCGGGCTGATCGAGGACGAGGGTGCGGGCCTGGTCGCTGGTCGTGCTCTCCTCCGCGACGAAGGCGGGCACCTGCACCGGGTCGCGCCGCGAGAGGGGACCGTCGGCGCCACCGGCCATCCACCCCACGGCCGCGCACAGGGGCGCGAAGACGGCCGCGGCCGCGACCAGCGCGGCGACGGGCTGGCGCCAGCCGAAGCTCTGCGCCGCCACCCGCTCCTTCGCGCCCTCGGCACCGACCGCGGCGGCGCTCAGCAGCCCGATCCCGTACACGAGAGTGGCGGGACCCGCCCAGGCCGAACCGTTGGACAGCGCGGCGAAAACCAGCCCTGTCAGCGCCACGGCCCACGCCACGCGCACGGCCAGCTGCCGCTCGCCGCGCAGCAGTGCGGCCAGCCCGGCGAGCACCAGGCCGACGAGGAAGAGACCGTCCGTGGTGCCGGGGCCGCCCGGCGAGACCGTCAGCAGGTCGATGGCGGAGGCGGCACCGGTGCCGTACTCCAGACCGACCTCGCTCAGGAACATGCCGGGGTCGGTCAGCAGCGACAGCGACCAGGGGGCGAGCAGGAGCACAGGCGTCACGAGGGCGACCCCGAGACGCACCGCGCGCATGCCGGGCGAGCCGCCCTGCCGTACACGCACCACGAGCACGACGAGCGCCAGCACCAGAGCCAGCGGCCACACCAGGGGGGTGAACGCCGTCGTGAGCGTCAGCAGCAGCGCGTACGCCCACGCGGACCGCCAGCCGCCCTTGCCGTACAGCCCGCAGGCCGACACGGCGGCCCGCGCCAGCAGGGGCAGCAAAATCGCCAGGACGGCGGTACCGATGCGCCCCTGCGCGAGGGCGCCGGTGGCGGCGGGAAGGAACGCGTAGGCGACGCTCCCCCAGGCCCGCACCAGCCGGGAGTCGACCAGCGGACGGGAAGCGAAGTAGGCGGTGAGTCCCGCCAGCGGCACGGAGCACACGAGCAGCAGGGTCAACGCCAGGCTCGTACTGCCGAACAGCAGCGTGGCGAACGTGGCGAGGACGGCCAGATAAGGCGGGGCCGACTCGGTACCGCCCGTGCCGACGGGGTGCCAGCCGTCCAGATAGCGCGCCCACAGGTCCGAGACGGTGTCGGGCACGGGCAGCAGTGCCCCGCCCGCCAGCGCTCCGCCGCCCAGCAGCGACCGGCAGGCGACCAGGGAGACGATCAGCAGGACGGCGAAGAGGACGGGCCCCGGCTTACGCGCGACCCGTTTGACGCGCGCGAACTGCTCGACCTCCAGGAAGTCGGCGTCGTCGTCCGAAGGACCGGACTCCACGGCACCGTGCCGCCCTCCGGCGGACAGCTCCGCCTCGGAGCGGCCTGAAAAATTGCTGGTGATCTGCTCCACAGTGGCGCGCAGTGTGGCACCCGGCGGAGGGAACAGGGGGCGCAGCTCCTTGTGCGGCACCACGGGCCTGCCCCGTCTGCGCCGTGCGCCGAGCACCCGGCCGGCCCGCAGCAGCGTGCCGGACAGTCCCGTGATCTCGTCCAGCGCCTGCCCCGGCACCTTGCCGACGAGATAGGCGAGCGTGCGCACGAGAGTGCCGAAAACCAGCCGCAGCAGCACCCAGGGGAGCATCGCTCCCGACGTGTTGGCGAGCAGCGTGTAGACGGCACCCGCCTTGTCGACGCGGTGCGGGCTCGCACCACTGCGGCTCGCCCGCCCCACGCAGTCGACCGGACGGCGCTCCCGCGAGGCCGCCTCGGCGTGCCGCACCACGGCGTCCGGCGCGACCAGAACCCGGTGCCCCGCGGCCTGCGCACGCCAGCACAGGTCGACGTCGTCCCGCATCAGGGGCAGCGCGCGATCGAAGCCGCCCAGCTGGTCGAAGACGTCGCGGCGGATGAGCATGCCCGCCGTGGAGACGGCCAGCACGGGCCGCACCTGGTCGTACTGGCCCTGGTCCTGCTCGCGCCGGTCGATGCCCGTCCAGCGCCGGCCGCTGTTGGCGAGCGAGACGCCCGCCTCCAGCAGCTGCCTGTGGTCGTACCAACTGCGCAGCTTGGGCCCCGCGATGCCGACGGACGGATCCGTGTCGACGACGCGCAGCAGTTCGGCCAGGGCGTCCGCCTCCGGCGCGCAGTCGTCGTGCAGCAGCCACAGCCACTCGACGGGCTCCCCGTAGGGCAGCTCAGGCATGTCGTAGGCGTCGTCGCGCCAGGCCCTGTTGACCGGGTCCCAGCCGCTGGGCCGCTTCAGGTACGGCAGGTCCTCGGGGGTGAGTCTGCGGGCGGTGCGGGAGGCCTCCTCGACCGCGGTGCCGAACCCGGTGCGGCGCGCCATGTGCAGCACGCGTTCGGCACCGAGCGACTCGGTGAGCAGTTCGGCGGAATTGTCCGCGCTGCCGGTGTCGGCAGCGATGATGTTCTGCACCGGGCGGCTCTGCTCCAGCAGCCCGCGCAGCGCGTCGGGGAGCCAGCGCCTGCCGTCGTGCGCGACGAGCACGGCGGTGACGACGTGCCGGGGGAACTCGGGCGGCTCCACGGTGGCCAACCCTGCTGCGGCCGCCTCGTAATGGGCCGCCATATGGCTGTGCACGGACATCGAGGTAGGGGCCCTCCCCGGGGTGCCGGGGCCTCGCGGCGGTGCCGCGCTGTGGCTGCAAGCCCCCGGAAGACGCGAATCGGAGCGGTGAACGCACCCCCTGTGCCAGGGCGGTGCGTCGCGGACGGCCCCACACTAACGGCTCCCACAGGTGCGTCCGGCGCCTTGGTGCAACTGGCCCGAGAGGGCTTCACACGACCCGAGAGCGCTCACGGCGGCTCCCGCTCACCCGATACGGACAGCCGAACGCGGCGCGAACGGGCGGCCGGGGAGGCCGCCCGTAAGGCCGCTGTCGGACAGCAGGCAGGCCAGTAGGTCTCCGGCAGGCTCCGAGACGCCGGACGAGAGGGCGGTCAAACGGGAGGGGTGGGCAGGCGTCGGACGCCCAGCCGGGCGCCGGTCGACAGGCCGACCGGTACGCCGGTCGAACACCGCGATACGTCGTCTGTCGAACGCTGGAAGTCCCGGTCGGACACCACAGGTCTCGGCCGGACGCCGGGCGCGGCGCGAACGGGCGGCCAGACTCCGGGCGCCACACGAGCGGACAGCCGGACGCAGCCGGAAGGCCGGAGCGGCCAGAAGGCCGGAGGCAGGCCGTGCGAGGAGCGCGAGTTGCGCGCTCCGGCGGCAGGTGGGTTTCCGCTTGAGCGGCAGGCCGTCGGCGTGGCAGGCCGCCGACGCGGCGGGCCGTCAGCGCGGCAGACCGCCGACGCGGCAGACCGTCGGCGCGGCGGGCCGACCAAGCGGCGGAGCGGTGGAACAGCGGGGTCGGTGCGGTCGGTGCCCCGTCAGATGGCGGCTTTCTTCAGCCGACGCCGTTCCCGTTCGGACAGGCCGCCCCAAATACCGAAACGTTCGTCATTGGCGAGGGCGTATTCGAGGCATTCCGAGCGGACTTCACACGCGAGGCAGACCTTTTTCGCCTCGCGGGTTGAACCGCCCTTCTCGGGGAAGAACGACTCCGGGTCGGTCTGGGCGCACAGCGCGCGCTCCTGCCAGCCCAGCTCCTCGTCCGCCTCTTCGACCAGCAGTTGTTGGAACAGCTCGGTCATGTGCGCCCCTCGATCCGTCTCTGCGACCCCGTGATGCTGTCGTTATCGAACCTTCTTGAACGACACGAGTGAAATTACAAGTGTGCCGATCCGGGGCAGTCAAGCCGAGATCTGCTATTGAGCCCGTTATTCACCCGGCGGAACCAAGCGTTCGCCGTAAGTGTTCAAATCAGCATGAACTATGACACTCACATCCGGAGGCCGTCCTATTTGTCCGGCTTCTGTATGGAGAACGTGATGACCTGCTTTCACGTTCCGCACCAACCCCCGGATGGCCCTGATCACGTTCCGGTCACGGAAGGACAACGGCGATCCGAGTGCGGTTGGTGCGCCGTATCTCCCGTGCGGAGCAGCACAAACCTTTCGCCGTCCGCAGCGACCGGAACCGGTGAAACTTCACTCATCCACGCGGCGTCAGGTTGACACCGCTGTCCCGGAACGCTCTCCTTGGACGCATGTCAGCGACCTCTGAGATCCGCACGGCCCGTGGCGCCCTCGCCCTGCGGCCTGCCGGGGGTGCACACGTCTCCCCCGTCGCTTCTCACGTCCTGGAGCCCCGCCGCTGTCGCTGTTCCCACGACTGTCCGGCGCGCTGTCGCTGAACCCTCCACCCTGACCTCGGGCCGGGTCTCTGCCCGCCCACCGACCGGCTGACGAGCCGCGCGGCCACTGTCCGGCCGACGAGTACCGCTCCAGCCGGGCGGCACGCCAGGGTTCCTCCCGCACCTGTCTTCCCGCGTTGGCTGCCGCTGCCGAAGCACGCAGCCCTCCGGCGCGCCCAACCCAGCCTCCTGTCCAGCTCTCTGCGAAGGCACCGCCGCACGTGAACAGCGACGTCGAAATCGCGGGCGATCCGCTCGCCCTCCCGCACCTCCTTCCGCACGCGCCCGCGCATCCCGGCACCGTCGCGGGGTACGCCGGAGTGATCCGCGAACTGGCCGCCGACCGCGCCTCCTGGGCGCCCCTGGTGCGCTACGACCCCACCCTGCGCTGGTACCACCGTCTGCGCACCGGGCCCGGCTACGAGGTGTGGCTGCTCAGTTGGCTGCCGGGCCAGGGCAGCGGGCGGCACGACCACGGGCGCTCGTTCGGCGTCTTCGGCGTGCTGGCGGGCGAGTTGACCGAGCACGGGAGCGGCACCCGGCTGCTCGCCCCGGGCACGGTCCGGGTCTTCGCCCCCGGATACGTGCACGAGGTGGCCAACAACGGGCTGGACCCGGTCGTGAGTGTGCACGTCTACGCACCGGGACTGACCGAGATGCCCCTGCACTGCTCTGTCGGTGCTGCCGCCACCCGGAGCGCGCCGGCCTGACGGCGCCGTGCGGGCTGCCCGTGCTCTTCGACGGTCCGACCCCCGCCATGCCGCCCACCGCGCCATCCGCCACGTCACCCGTCGCGCCGTTTCCCAGGGGGTGGCCGGGGCGGGCTGATGTCCGCGGCGGGTGCCGGGCTGCGAGACTGGGCGCATGCAGCGCATTGTGGTTCTGGCCGGGGGCATCGGCGGTGCCCGTTTCCTGCGCGGACTCAGGTCCGCGGCGCCCGACGCGGAGATCACCGTCGTGGGCAACACCGGTGACGACATCCATCTGTTCGGACTGAAGGTCTGCCCGGACCTCGACACCGTGATGTACACCCTGGGTGGCGGCATCCACGAGGGTCAGGGCTGGGGCCGGGCCGACGAGACGTTCACCGTGAAGGAGGAACTGGCCGCCTACGGCGTGGGCCCCGAGTGGTTCGGGCTGGGCGACCGCGACTTCGCCACCCACATCGTGCGCACCCAGATGATCGCCGCCGGGTATCCGCTCAGCGCTGTCACCGAGGCCCTGTGCGCGCGCTGGCAGCCGGGGGTGCGGCTGCTGCCGATGACGGACGACCGCGTCGAGACCCACGTGCTGATCGACGATCCGGAGGCGCAGGGGGAGGAAGGCGGCCGCAAGGCCGTCCACTTCCAGGAGTACTGGGTGCGGCTGCGGGCGTCCGTGGACGCACACGCGGTGGTGCCCGTCGGTGCCGAGACCGCCAAGCCCGCACCCGGCGTTCTGGAGGCCATCGCCGCGTCCGACGTCGTCCTCTTCCCGCCGTCCAACCCGGTGGTCAGTGTCGGCACGATCCTGGCCGTGCCCGGTATCAGGGAGGCCATCGCGGACGCGGGCGTGCCGGTCGTCGGCCTCTCCCCCATCGTCGGTGACGCGCCGGTGCGCGGGATGGCGGACAAGGTGCTGTCGGCCGTCGGAGTGGAGACCACCGCGGCGGCCGTCGCCGCGCACTACGGTTCGGGGCTGCTGGACGGCTGGCTGGTGGACACCGTGGACGCCGGCACCGTCGGGGCCGTCGAGGACGCCGGAATCCGGTGCCGCGCCGTACCACTGATGATGAGCGACGAACACGCGACCGCCGAGATGGCCCGGGAGGCGCTCCGGCTGGCCGAGGAGGTGCGGGCGTGACAGCGACGACGGCCGCGACGCCGCCGCTCCCCGACCCGGACGGCTCCGCTTCGACCCCTTCCCCCGCGGACGCGCCACCCGCGTCCGGGCCGCACGCGACACCCGAGTCCCGGCCGCACGCGACACCCGAGTCCCGGCCGCACGCGTCCGGGGGGCACGCCTCCGCGTCACCCGCTTACGAGGTCTGGGCGCTGCCCGGCATCCCCGAGGTGCGGCCCGGCGACGACCTGGCCGCACTCGTCGTCCGTGCGGCGGGCGCGGACGGGCGCACGCTCGCGGACGGTGACGTCCTCATCGTCACGTCGAAGATCGTGAGCAAGGCGGAAGGCCGCGTCGTGGAGGCCGACGACCGCGACGCCGCAATCGACGCGGAGACCGTGCGCGTCGTCGCCCGGCGCGGCCCCGCGCGCATCGTGGAGTCGCGGCACGGGTTCGTGATGGCCGCCGCCGGAGTCGACGCCTCCAACACGCCCAAGGGCACCATTTTGTTGCTCCCGAAGGACCCGGACGCCGCGGCCCGCCGGGTGCGCGACGGGGTGCGCGACGCGCTGGGTGTCACAGTCGGCGTCGTGGTCACCGACACCTTCGGACGGCCCTGGCGCGAGGGACTGACCGATGTGGCCATCGGCGCCGCCGGTGTGCGGGTCCTGGAGGACCTGCGCGGCGGCGTCGACGCCCACGGCAACCCACTGGGCGTGACGGTCACGGCCGTCGGCGACGAGCTGGCCGCCGCGGGCGAACTGGTCAAGGGCAAGGCGGACGGACTGCCCGTCGCCGTGGTGCGCGGGCTGGCCCGGCACGTGCTGCCCGCCCCGCAGGAGGGCGGTGAGGACGGTGACACGGAGCCCGCGGCCACGGCACGGGCGCTGGTGCGGGACGCCGCGGCGGACATGTTCCGGCTCGGCACCTCGGAGGCCGTACGGGAAGCGGTGACGCTGCGGCGCACCGTACGGGAGTTCACGGCCGACCCCGTGGACGGGCAGGCGGTGCGGCGGGCCGTCGCAGCCGCTGTGACCGCGCCCGCGCCGCACCACACCACGCCCTGGCGGTTCGTCCTGCTGGAGAGCGAGAGCTCCCGGCTGCGGCTGCTGGACGCCATGCGGGACGCGTGGGTCGCCGACCTGCGCGCCGACGGCAAGAGCGAGGAGAGCATCGCCAAGCGCGTCAAACGCGGCGATGTGCTGCGCAACGCGCCGTACCTCGCCGTTCCCTGCCTGGCCACGGACGGCGCCCACACCTACCCCGATACGCGGCGCAACGCCTCCGAGCGGGAGATGTTCGTGGTGGCGACCGGCGCGGGCATCCAGAACTTCCTCGTCGCACTGGCCGGCGAACAGCTGGGGTCGGCGTGGATCTCCTCCACGATGTTCTGCCGCGACGTCGTCCGTGACGTCCTGGAGCTGCCCGCCGACTGGGACCCCATGGGCGCTGTCGCCATCGGGCGGCCCGCGGCACCGCCCCGGCAGCGCCCGGCACGCGCGGCGGAGGACTTCGTCGTCGAGAGGTGAGCCCCTCGGGGCCCCGCCTGCAGCGGTACGTCCCCGACTACAGCGGCACGTCCCACTAGACGGGTACGTCCCACGACAGGGGTACGTCCCCCTACAGCGGGGCGATGTTCCCCACCGGGAAGCGGGGCTGACGGCGCGGCATGCGGGGGCCGCCCAGCAGGACCAGGCGGGAGGCGCGGTGCCGCTGCCCCTCGTAGGGGGCCAGCAGTTCGAGCATGCCGTCGTCGTCGACGCCCCGCTCACCCGTAAGGGCGTACCCGACCAGGCGGGGCAGGTGCAGATCGCCGACCGTGACGGCGTCCGGCTCACCGTTGCAGCGCTGCAACACCTCCGCCGCCGTCCAGGGGCCGATGCCGGGGATCGCCTGGAGCCGGGCCTGCGCCTGGGCGAGCCCCATGTGCGCGGCCTCCTCCATGCGGCTCGCCCGCTGGAGAGCACGCACAACGGCGGCGGAACGCTTCTGGTCGACCCCGGCGCGGTGCCACTCCCACGAGGGAATGCGCAGCCAGTCACGCGGATGGGGCATCACCCACAGGTTCGGATGCGGCCCCGGGGCGCGCTCGCCGAAGCGGCGGACCAGCAGCCGCCAGGCGCGGTACGCCTCCTCCGCGGTGAACTTCTGTTCCAGGACGGAGGGGATCAGCGACTCCAGCACCCGCCCGGTGCGGATCAGCCGCAGCCCGGGGTGGCGGCGGTGCGCCTCACGGGTGAGGTCGTGGTGCGGGACGAAGGCGTCCGGGTCGTCCTCGGCACCGAGCAGCCGGGGAAGCCACTCCAGCAGCCATCCCGCGCCCGGCCCCCACGCCTCGGCGCGCACCTCGCCGTGCGCGCCGCCGGGCCGCAGCCGCACGCACAGCGCCGCGGGCCCTTCCGGGGTGCGCGTGCCGCGCCATACCGCGCCGCCGGTGCCGCCCTCGGCGCGGTACGTCGGATCGTAGGGACCACGGCACAGCACGCCCAGGCTGCCGTGCAGGTCGTACGGGCCCGGCGGGGTCCAGGAGCGGGTGAGTGACACGGAGAGCAAGGGTAGAGCCCGCCACCGACAGTCCCGCACCGGCAGTCCCGCACCGGCCGCCGCGGCAGCCGGCCGCTCCCGGTCCGGGCAGGGCTACTGGCCCGAGGGGGGCTCCCGGCCCGGACAGGGCCGCTGGCCCGGGAGAACCACTGTCCGAGAAGAACTACTGATCAGGAGGGCTACTGGTCCGAGGAGAAACGGACCGCGCCTGCGGGGATGCGGGCGTCGCACCAGACGCGGATACCGCCGCGCAGCTCGTTGCCCTCTCCGATGACGGCGCCGTCGCCGACGACCGCACCGTCCAGCACGGTGTCGGCACCGATCCGCGCACCGGCACCGATCAGCGAGTCCCTGATGCGCGCGCCGGGCGCGATCACGGCGCCGTCGAGCAGCGCGCTGCCGTCGATCCGGGCACCCGCTCCGACCTCGGCGCCCGCACCTGCCACCGAACCGCCCGTCAGCTTGGCGTCCCCGGCGACCTGCGCACTGGCCAGTATCAGCCGCTCACCGCACCGCCCCGGGACGGCGGGAGAGGGCGCACGGCCCAGTACCAGGTCGGCGGAGCCGCGCACGAACGACGCGGGGGTGCCCAGGTCGAGCCAGTAGGTGGAGTCGACCATGCCGTGCAGGTGCGCCCCCGCCTCCAGCAGCCCGGGAAACGTCTCCCGCTCGACCGAGACCGGGCGCCCGGCCGGGATGGTGTCGATGACCGACCGGGTGAAGACGTAGGCGCCGGCGTTGATCTGGTCGGTGACGATCTCCTCGGGCGTCTGCGGCTTCTCCAGGAAGGCCGCCACCCGCCCGGAGGCGTCGGTGGGCACGAGCCCGAAGGCGCGCGGATCGGTGACCCGCGTCAGGTGCAGCGAGACGTCGGCGCCCACCCGGGTGTGCTGATCGACCAGGGCGCGGATGTCGAGCCCCGAGAGGATGTCGCCGTTGAAGACGAGAACCGGTTCGTCGGGCGACGAGTACAGCCGGGAGGCGACGTTGCGGATGGCGCCGCCGGTGCCCAGCGGTTCCTCCTCCGTGACGTACTCCAGATGCAGGCCGAGCTGGGAGCCGTCGCCGAAGTACGGCTCGAAGACCTCGGCGAGGTAGGAGGTGGCCATCACCACGTGGTCGACACCCGCCGCACGGGCGCGTGCCAACTGGTGGGTGAGGAAGGGCACACCCGCGGCCGGGACCATGGGCTTGGGAGTGTTCACCGTGAGCGGACGCAGCCGGGTGCCCTTGCCCCCGACCAGGAGGATCGCCTCTGTCACCTGTCGTCTCTGCTTCCTGCCGGGGTCCGCCGGCCACCCTTCCGTGCGGCCGGCGGACAGTTTATGCAGACGCCCGCGCTCCGGTTCCCCGGCCCGGGCCCCTCCGTGCGCACGCCCGGCAGGCGCCCGACAGACCCCTCAGTCGCCCGTACGGTGCCGTGGCGGCCGGCCCGTCCGTCAGCGGCCCTGGAGGCGGGCCGCCGCGGTGCGGATCGTGCCGAGCTTCCCGTACAGCCGGGCTCCGGGGCACTCGGTGACGAAGCCGTCCTTGTGCCCCGACACCGTGTGGAACTCGACCTTCTTCCCCTTCTTGAACTTGCCTCCCCCAGAGGTCAGCCACGTCTTGCCCGCCGGGTCGACGCCGGAGAGGCCCAGCTTCCACGCGGTGAGCTTCTCCAGCGCTTCGAGGGCCTTTCGCGGGGGCTCCGTCTTGTCGTACGAACCGAGGACGGCGATGCCCGTGCTGTTCGTGTTGAACCCCAAAGTGTGGGCCCCCATCACCGGCTTGGCCACACCTCCGGCTCGTCCCTCGTAGATCGTGCCGCACTTGTCGACCAGGAAGTTGTAGCCGATGTCCCGCCACTTGCTGCTCTTGACGTGGTAGCGGTACATGCCCCGGATGATCTTCGGCGCCTGCTTGCAGCTGTAGTCGTTGGTCATGGCGGTGTGGTGCACGAAGGCCGCCTTGACCTTCTTGGTGTAGGAGAACCCGGACTCGCGCAGCTTCTCGTCCGCGTGCCAGCCCTTGCGAGTCACGATGCGCGGCCGCGGTCCCGCGTACTGACCGGCCGCCGGATACTCCGTCCGGGTCGCGTCCTTCGTCAGCGCGGGCAGGACGGCGCCCGCGGCGATCTGCGCGGACTCGGCCGGGTCGCTTCCCGCGCCTTCCCCGGCCGACTCCGCTCCTGATCCGGCCGCTCCGTTGTCCCGGGCACCCGCGCTCGGCGGGGCCGCCTCCTGGCCGGGAGACGCGGTGTCAGACGGTGCGCTCGGCTCGGGGGGCACGTTCGGATCGGGGGGTGCGTCCGTGGGAGCGGGCGCGTCCGTGGGGGCCGGTGCGTCTGCGGGGGCAGGGTTGTCCGTTTCGGGGCCGGGGTCGACCAGTTCGAGACGGAGCCCTTCGGGAAGCCGCACGGAAGCGTCCTCCTCGCCCGTCGCTTCCGTCCCCGTCGTTTCCGTCGCTCTGTCGGGCGTTTCCGTCGCTCCCTCCGGCGACTCCGCCGCCCCCTCCGACGCTCCCTCCGTGGCTTCCGGCGCTCCCTCCTGCGGCCTTTCCGCTGCCTGTTCCGGCAGCACGCGGGCCTCGACACCGTCCGAGGGACCGACCCAGAGGGGTGCCGTCGCGCCGCGCGCCTGGCGGTCGGCGACCTCGCGGCCGGCGTCGCCGGAGTGGGCGTCCAGGTCCTGCCATCCGGACCACTGGCCGGATCCGGCGTGCCGGGTGCGCACCTGGACGCGGGCCCCGAGAGGACGGTCCGCGCGGTCCCACACCACGCCCAGGAGGGAGTACGGGTGCACCGTACGGGCGGCGATCCGCACGGCGGAGCGGTTGTGGCCCCCGCCACGCTTCGTTGCCGTCTGCCCGGCGAAGGCCAGCGACTGGGTGTGGCCCGGTACCCGGTCCCGGGAGGCATGCGAGGAGTTCCGGGCCTTCGAGACCTTCGAGGCCTTCGTGGACGGCCCGGGTGCGGAAGGTGTCGTGGCGGAGGCGAGGGGGGTGAGCGACAGCAGCAGGGCGGCAGCGCCCACAACGCCGATCGAATGAGCACAATTGGCACGCATAGCCATGATCATGGGCATATCCGATCATCGGTGTCCATTACCGCACCGCCAGCCGGACGCAGGCGTACGCTGACGCGGATGAACGCCACTGACCGCACCCCCGCCGACCTGCTGCGGACCGCGCTGTCCGACGACCCGTCACGTCCGCTGGTGACCTTCTACGACGACGCCACGGGTGAACGCGTCGAGCTGTCCGTCGAGACCTTCGCCAACTGGGTGGCGAAGACCGCCAACCTCCTCCAGGACGAACTCTCCGCCGAGCCCGGCGACCGGCTCGCGCTCCTGCTGCCCGCCCACTGGCAGACGGCCGTGTGGCTGCTGGCCTGCTCCTCGGTGGGCGTCGTGGCCGATCTGGGCACGGGCGCCGAAAGCGCCGCCCGCGCCGACGTGGCGGTGTGCGGCCCGGACACGCTGGAAGAGGGCCGCGCCTGCTCGGGCGAGCGGATCGCGCTGAGCCTGCGGCCGATGGGCGGGCGCTTCCCGGAACCGCCGGAGGGTTTCCTGGACTACGCCGTCGAGGTGCCGGGGCAGGGCGACCAGTTCGCCCCGTATGTCCCCGTCGACGCCGACGGCCCCGCGCTGGTGCTGCCCGACGGCAGCGAACTGACGGGGGCACAGGTGGCCGACCGCGCACGCGCCGACGCGACGGACCGCGGTCTGACGGCAGGCTCGCGACTGCTCTCCGCGCTCCCCTACGACGGCTGGGACGGCTACAGCGCGGGGCTCCTCGCCCCTCTGGCGGCCGGCGGCTCGGTGGTCCTGGCACCACGTCTGGAACGGCTGGACACCGCGTCCCTGGACCAGCGCAAGGAGAACGAACGGGTGACCCACACGGCCGCCTGACGCCCTGCGGAGCGACGCTCCACAAGGCCGGCACTTCCCGGGAGTGACGCTCCACGAGGGCGACATCCAACGGGAGCGCGCTCCACGAGGGCGACATCCAACGGGAGCGCGCTCCACCAGAGCAGCGCTCCACCGACGTGACGCTCCGCAGGGGCGACGCTTCACGGCCGTGGGCCGGCGGCTGCCGGCCCACGCGTGGGCGGCAGCCGGGACGCCGCGGCCGCCCACCCGCCCCGCCCACTCCGCGCGGCACTGTCGCCTCAGATACAACCCTGCGCGGGTTTCGTACGTCTGTCTTCATGACCGGCGCAGCCGTACGTGTGTGCGGACCGGCGCTGCCGCGATGCGAGGGATGACACCAGCCGTGACCGACCCGGGCACCACCGACACCGATTCCGGCGCGTCCGCCACGGCTTCCGCCCGCCCCCGCAGACGCCGTCGGCTGCGCTGGGCGGCGCTCGCCACCGCGGGTCTGCTCCTGACCGTCGCCGCCACCGGCTGGTCCCTCTACACGAAGCTCGACGCCAACATCCGCACCGACTCGGACACCGCTCAGGCCCTCGCGCCCTACGAGCTGGAGCGCCCCGCGCCGGTCGAGGGGACCGGCGAGGCGCGCAACATCCTGCTGCTGGGCTCCGACAACCGAGGCGACGGCAACGGCGCGTGGGGCAGGGACGAGGGAAGTGAGCGTTCGGACACGACGATCCTGCTGCACATAGCGGCCGACCGGGACAGCGCGACGGCGATGTCGATACCGCGGGACCTGATGGTCGACATCCCCGACTGCCGGCGGCGGGACGGTACGCCGACGCGTGCGCAGTTCGCGCAGTTCAACTGGGCGTTCCAGAACGGCGGCGCGGCCTGCGCGATCCGGACGGTCGAGAAGATGACGGACATCCGCATCGATCACCATCTGGTCGCGGACTTCCAAGGGTTCACGGAGCTGGTGGACGCGGTCGGCGGGGTGGAGGTGTGCCTGGCGCGGCCGGTGCACGACCGGGAGGCGAAGCTGGATCTTCCGGCGGGGCGGCAGACGCTGGGCGGCCAGGACGCGCTCGGTTATGTCCGGGCTCGGCACGGTCTGGGCAACGGCAGTGATACCCAACGCATCGAACGTCAGCAGCGTTTTCTGGGATCACTCGTGAAGAAGGTGCGCAGTAACGGTGTACTGCTGAATCCGGCCAAGGCCTATCCGGTGCTGGATGCGGCGACCTCGTCGCTGACCGCTGATTCCGGGCTCGATTCCCTCTCTGAACTGTACGAACTGACGCGGAGTGTGCGGGATATCCCGCAGGATCACATCCGCTTTCTTACAGTGCCCCGACAACCGTACGAACCGGACATCAATCGTGATGCGCTGGTGCGCCCGGCGGCCGACGAGCTCTTCGCCAAACTGCGCGAGGACCGGCCGATACGCGTCGAGAGCAAGGACGCGGACAAGGGCGAAGCCAAGAAAGATAAGAACGACGTGGCGGAGGATGGGAGGGACAAGGCAGGTCAGCCCTATCGCGGAACAACAGCCGCCCGGGACATCTGCACGAACGAATGAAGCTGGGAATGGGCCGAATTGACCGTTTCCGGCTGCATGGAATTTGTCACCGGCGTCGCTAGCGGCCGAACCTGCCGGATAGTGTGAGCGCTCCGGCCGGCCCCGGGGCGGCCTCAGTAGCCGGTTCTTATGGAGGACTTACGCAATCGTGGACGCGCAAGGCCGTGGGCACGCGGGAGATGTCGACCCCGCGGATCAGTGGGTGTTCAACCCGAACACCGGCAGCTATGAGCTGCGACTGAACCCCGTCGCCGACGACTCCCCGAGTCAGTACGGCGGCCGCCGCACCTCCGCCCCGCGTCAGAGACAATCCTCCCCCGACGAGGACACCTCGACACCTTCCGGCGCCTCGGACGCCCAGGGACGCTCGGGGTCGCGCTCCGGCAGCCGCTCGGAGTCGGCCGGCCACGCCGGTGGCGGGCGGGCCGGGTCCAGGGCGAGTGACCGCCCGGGCTCGCGCGCCGCGCGCCGCGCCGAGGCCAAACTGCCCGCGCAGCGGCGGGCACGCGCCTCCGAGCGGTCCTCGTCGGCCGACGGCGGGCGCGGTGGTGGTCACGGCCGCAGGAAGGCCAAGCGGAGGCTGTCGAAGAAGCAGAAGGCGCTGCGGATCGGCGGCGGCGTCGTCGGGTTCGTGATGGTGGCCGGCTGCGTCGGCGGCGTGTACATGTACCAGCGGCTCAACGGCAACATCAACAAGGTCGACGTCGGCGAGGAGAACCCCGCGGTCAAGGACGGCCCGGTCAACATCCTCGTCATCGGTACCGACGCCCGCTCGGGCAAGGGCAACACCGGGTACGGCGACGCGGGCAGCGTCGGGCACGCGGACACCACGTTCCTCTTCCACGTCTCCGAGGACCGCTCCAACGCCACCGCGCTCTCGATCCCGCGCGACATGGTCACCGACATCCCCAAGTGCGAGACCAAGGGGGAGAACGGCGAGACCAAGGTGATCAGGGGCGAGCAGAACGTCCGCTTCAACACGAGCCTGGGCCAGGAGGAGCGCGATCCGGGCTGCACCTGGAACACCGTGGAGAAGCTGACCGGTGTGGAGATCGACCACTTCATGATGGCCGACTTCAACGCGGTCAAGGAGCTGTCCACGGCGGTCGGCGGCGTCGAGGTGTGCACCGCCAAGGACATCAACGACCCGAAGTCGCACCTGAACCTCAAGGCCGGGCGGCACACCGTCAAGGGCGAACAGGCGCTCGCGTTCGTCCGCACCCGCCACTCGGTGGGCTTCGGCAGCGACCTGAGCCGGATCAAGCTCCAGCAGCAGTTCCTCAGCGCGATGATCCGCAAGATGAAGTCCGGTGACACGCTCACCAACCCCTCGAAGCTGTTCAAGCTCAGCGATGCCGCGACCAAGGCGCTGACGGTGGACACGGGCATCGGCAGCGTCAAGAAGCTGATGTCGCTGGCCAACGACCTCAAGCGGGTCAACACGGACAACATCACGTTCGCCACCGTGCCGGTCCTGGACAACCCCGAGGACCCGGCGACCGTCATACTCGACGAGGCGAAGGCCGAGCCGCTGTTCAAGATGGTCCGCGCCGACAAGTCCCTGACCAAGACGGAGAAGGCCAAAAAGAAGAAGAAGGCGGAGCCCAAGCCGAAGGCCAAGAAGGCGCCCGTCTCCGAGGTCGACGTCTCCGTCCGCAACGGCGGCGGCCCCGCGGGGGCGGCGGCCGGGACGGTGGAGTGGCTGACGAACAAGGGGGTCGGCAACGCGACCTCCGGCGGCAACGCGCCGCAGAGCCTGGACAAGACCAGGATCGAGTACACCGCGTCGCAGGAAGGCCAGGCGGTCCGGTTGGCGGACATGCTCAAGCTGCCGGCGTCGGCGCTGAAGAAGACCGGGGACACGGGTTCCGGGTCGAGTATGACGCTGACGCTCGGCAAGGACTTCACGACGGCGGGGAAGCCGGTCGGGGCGCCCGACAAGGCCCCCTCCGGCGTCGAGAAGGTCAACGCCGGCGACAAGAACGTGTGCGCGAAGTGATGTCTACCCCTCCGGCGCGTCCCGCCAGGCGGCCGGGGGCAGCACGACCTGAAAACCCCGGGGAGGTCCCGTGCGGCAGTACAGCAGCGACGGCGGCGAGGGAGCGCGAAGTAGCGCTCCCACCGCTGCCGACCGCGGGTGGGACGAAAGCCTGTACGAGGACCGCCCCGCACCACAGTCCAACGCCCCGCAGGCCGGGAGCGCACCACAGTCCAACGCCCCGCAGGCCGGGAGCGGAGCGCAGCCCGGCGCCCCGCGGGCCGGTGCCCCACAGCACGGCAGCGCGGGACGCCCTGTGGCCGCGTCCGACGCGGCGGCGGGCCCCGAGCACGGGGGCTCAGGCCGCCGCCGTCGCAGGCAGCGCGGCGGCGGTCGCGGGGGTGGCAAGGTGAACGCGGCGGCGGCCGGCGGCCCTCCGCGGCGCGGGCGGCGCGTGCTGCGCTGGTCGGCGATCGTCCTGACGCTGCTCATACTCGCCACCGCGGGAGCGGGCTACCTGTACTACCAGCACCTCAACGGGAACCTCGACAAGGACGACCTGAACCTCGGCGACAGCAAGCTGGACAAGGCCGACCCCAACGCCGAGGGGCAGATTCCGATGAACATCCTGCTGCTGGGCTCCGACTCGCGCGCCTCCGCGGAGAACGTGCGGCTCGGCGGCTCCCGCGCGGACCGGGACCGGCCGCCGCTGGCGGACGTCCAGATGCTGCTGCACGTCTCCGCGGACCGCAGCAACATGTCGGTCGTCTCCGTACCGCGTGACACCCGTACGACGATCCCCAAGTGCACGGACCCGGACGACGGGAAGGTGTACCCGGAGACGGTCGACAAGATCAACACGAGTCTCCAGCACGGCGGCCCCGGCTGCACCGTGGCGACCTGGGAAGAGATGACCGGCGTCCCGATCGACCACTTCATGATGATCGACTTCGCGGGCGTGGTCTCCATGGCGGACGCGGTCGGCGGCGTCCCGGTCTGCGTGGACAACAACGTGCACGACCCGAAGTCGAAGCTGAAGCTGAAGAAGGGCACCTCCGTCATCAAGGGCGAGCAGGCGCTCAGTTGGCTGCGGACCCGGCACGGCTTCGGGGACGGTACGGACATAGGCCGCGCCAAGGCGCAGCACATGTACATGAACGCGATGGTCAGGCAGCTCAAGTCCGGCACCAAGCTGACCGACCCGGGCAAGCTGCGCAGCCTGGCGGAGGCCGCGACGAAGGCGCTCACCGTCGACAAGGGCATCGGCTCGGTCAAGAAGCTCTACGACCTGGGCAACGACCTCAAGCGCGTCCCCACCAAGCGGATCACCATGGCGACGATGCCGTGGGAGTACGGTCCCGGCGGCAGCTACGTGGTGCCCGCGAAGGACGACGCGGACAAGGTCTTCTCCCTCATCCGCAACGACGTGGCGTTCGACGGCAAGGACAAGAAGAAGGCGGAAGCCGGCAAGTCGGCGCAGCCGACCAAGCCCTCGCAGCCCAAGGGCGAGATTCCGGTCAGCGTGATGAACGGCACGGGCACCTCGCTACAGCCTCCGGTCACGGGCCGCGCCGGCCTCATCGCGGGCGAGCTGACGAACAAGGGCTTCAGCCAGGCGGTGGCCGACCAGACGCCCCAGTCGCAGGCGGACACGACCATCCGCTACGCACGCGCCGAGGAGCGGGGCGACGCGCTGGCCGTCGCCAAGGCACTGGGTCTTCCCGAGCGGCTGGTCAAGCACTCCTCAGGGGTGCAGAAGGTCACCCTCGTCATCGGCGCCGACTGGCGGGAGGGCACCGCCTACCCAGGCAGCGGCTCCGGGTCCTCCGACGACGGGAAGCAGGAAGAGCAGAAGGCGCCGGACAGCGCGGACGCGCTGCGCGGTGACGACAAGAAGGCGTGCATGGAGGTCAATCCGAACTACACGTGGTGACGCTCTGTGGAGCGGACACAGGTAAGGGGCGCCCTCCCCGGAGGGCGCCCCTTACCTGTGTCCGCTCACCCCTGTGCGCGTGTCACCGCGCTCGCCGCACTCGCCGGGCTCACTGCGTGGCCAGAACCGGCTCCCTGCGGCTGGCGATGACCTTGCGGGCCAGCTTCTTCGGGCTCGTCAGGAAACCCCAGCCCCAGGTCATGTGCATGGTCGCCAACGCCACCGGGATCTGGACCCTGGCCTTGAACGACAGACCCTTGCCCGCGGGAAGCGAACCGGCGACGATCGCCGCCAGGTAGCCGCCCGGCACCACCAGCGCCCACGGGGTGACGGAGACCCCCACGACGAGGCCGGCCGCGATGGCGCACAGGGCGACCGGAGGCGCCAGATAGCGCAGATTGATCGACCCGGCGTGGTAGCGCGCGACGACGTGCCGCCACCGGCCGTAGTTGCGGTACTGCTTGGCCAGCGCGCGCACGCTGGGCCGGGGCCGGTAGGAGACGCGCAGCTCGGGTGAGAACCAGACCAGCCCGC
The DNA here is from genome assembly GCF_022699385.1 of Streptomyces tubbatahanensis. Lineage (NCBI taxonomy): Bacteria > Bacillati > Actinomycetota > Actinomycetes > Kitasatosporales > Streptomycetaceae > Streptomyces > Streptomyces tubbatahanensis. The sequence continues at coordinate 3,124,185 of NZ_CP093846.1, forward strand.
CCGCCTCACGGATGCGGTAGTTCAGCTCCCAGTCCTGCGCGCGGATGAACTCCTCGTTGTAGCCGCCCTGCCGCTCCAGCACCTCGCGGCGGAAGACGCCCAGGTAGACCGTCTCGGCCTCGCACGCGGCGCCGCCGGTGTGGAAGACGGCGTTGCCCACGCCGATCTTCGAGGTCATCGCCGCGGCGACGGCGTCCTCCCAGGCGTTCTCGCCCTCGGCGTGCATCACCCCGCCGACGTTGGCCGCGCCCGTCTCCTCCAGCAGCCGCACCGCGGTGGCGATGTAGTCGGCGGAGAGCATGCCGTGCCCGTCGACCCGGACGACCACCGGGTGCCGGGACGCCTGGATCGCGGCGTTCAGCCCGGCCGGGGTGCGCCCCGTGGGGTTGGGCACCGTACGCACGCGGGGATCCTCGGCGGTCAGCTCGGCCGCGATCTCGTCCGTACGGTCGGTGGAGGGCCCCAGCGCGATGACGACCTCCAGCTCACCCTCGTACTCCTGCTGGAGGATGTGGAGAACGGAGCTGCGCAGATGCCGCTCCTCGTTGAGCACCGGCATGATCACGGAGACGGGGCGCAGGGCCGCGTCCGCCAGGGCGTCCGGGGAAACACGTGGGTTCTCGCGAGTCACGGCCCTCACGTTACCGCGATCGGGGGAACGCTCCGCACGCCTGCGCCCCTCCTGCCACCGAGGCCCGCCCGGGACGGCGTGTACGCACGATCCGGAGATCGTACCGGCATACAGTGTGGGAACTTACCGTTGCCGTAACGTCACCGAACGTACAGCCCGCGTTCGTTTCTCCCCCGCGGAAGGTGGCCACCTTTGCCTCGACGCGCCCCCTCCCCCAGCAAGCGCCGCCCCCGGTGGGGTCTGCGGATCGCCACCATGACTTCCGTGCTGGTGCTGGCCGCGGGCGGCGTCGGACACGCGATGGTGACGGGACTGAGCGCCGACGTGCGCCGGGTCGACCCCTTCCACGGGCTCACCGACCGCCCCCGTGCCGACAACGGCGTCAACTTCCTCGTCGTCGGCACCGACCGGCGCGACGGGCTCTCCGCGGAGCAGAAGAAGCGGTACAACCTGGGCGGCTCGGCCTGCGACTGCACCGACACCATGCTGCTGGTGCACCTCTCCGGCGAGCGCAAACGCGCCAGCGTCGTCAGTCTGCCCCGCGACACCTACACCAAGCTGCCGCCCCACAGGAACCGCGCCACCGGCGAACGGGTGGACGCCAAGCCCGCCAAACTCAACTCCGCCTACACCGCGGGCGGCCCCTCACTCACCGTGCGCGCCGTGGAAGACCTGACGGACGTGCACATCGACCACTACCTCGAGGTCGACTTCACCAGCTTCATGAGCACCGTCGACGTGCTCGGCGGCGTCCCCGTGTGCACCGAGAAACCGCTCAAGGACAGCTACTCGGGGCTCGACCTGCCCAAGGGCACCACGAAACTCAACGGCGGCCAGGCCCTGCAGTACGTGCGGGCCCGCCATCTGGACGACGGCTCCGACCTGAGCCGGATGAAACGCCAGCAGCGCTTCATCGCCTCGGTGATCTCCCGGGCCACGGACACGGGCGTACTGATGAACCCGGTGCGCTTCGAGAAGGTCGCCTCCACCCTGCTGCGGTCCGTACGCGCCGACCACGGCTTCGGTACCGAACAGATGATGGAGCTCGGACAGGCGATGCGCGGCTTCAGCCCCGCCTCCTCCGAGTTCGCCTCCGTCCCCCTGGCCGACGCCGACTACCGGGTCCCCGCACTCGGCTCCACCGTCAAATGGGACCAGGAAGAGGCACAGAAGCTGTTCGAGGCCCTGCGCCAGGACGAGCCGCTGTCAGAGCCCGAGGAACCCGAACCCGAACCGCACGGCACCCCCCGCGTGGCCGTCCCGCCCCGCAGCATCAGCGTCGAGGTGGCGAACGCCACGGGGAAGCAGGGGCTGGGCAGACGCGTCGACGACGAGCTGCGCGACGCCGGCTTCTCCACCACCCGCACCCCCTCCAACGCGCCGCGCACCCAGGACGGCCGCACCACCCTCACCTACGACCCCGGCTGGGACCGCTCGGCGCGCTCCCTGGCCGCCGCGCTGCCCGGCGTGAAACTGGTGGAGGCCCCCCACCAGGGGGCCCGTATGAAAGTCGTCGTCGGCGATCCCGACCAGCGCGTACGCGAGGTCCGCGCGCCCGAACCCGGCAGCCGCCCCGCAGAGGCCCCGATGCGCGGGGACGAGGTCAGCTGCGACTAGGGATTTCCTGCGGGGGTTGTTCCGGACAGGGGGTGCCACTGTCCGCAGTGTGCGGTCCGCGGGTCAGTTGTGGCTTGCCGCGCCGTTCCCCGCGCCCCTCCGGGGCGCCTTCCACGTCCCCCTGGTGCCCTTGGGCAGCCCGAGAGATACGGCTGCCGAAACGGTTACTCCGCCGGGCGGGCCGCACGCAGGTCCTTGATGGCGCGGCGGCGGGCCAGGCGGTGAGTGCGGCGGATCTGGGCCTCCTGGTAGCGGCGGCGGTCCTGGTCCGTCTCGGGGACCACCGGCGGCACCGACCTCGGCTTGCCGCCCTCGTCGATCGCGGTGAACACCAGGTAGGCGGAGCCGACCTGGGTGGCCGGCGTCGACTCGTTCCACCGCTCGGCCAGCACCCGGACCCCGACCTCCATCGAGGTCCGTCCCGTCCAGTTGACCTGGGCCTTCACATGCACCAGATCCCCCACCCTGACCGGTTCGAGGAACACCATCTCGTCCATGGAGGCGGTCACGGCGGGCCCCTCGGAATGGCGCCCCGCCACAGCTCCGGCCGCGTCGTCGGCCAGCTTCATGATCACGCCGCCGTGCACGGTCCCGTACAGATTGGTCTCGCTGCCCGTCATGATGTGGGAGAGGGTCGTACGGGAGGCGGCCGTCGGCTTGCCCGGAAGCTCACTGTGCGCCGCATGCGCCTGATCGGTCATGACCTCCACCCTATGGGGCACCGCACAGGTCACCCGAGCCCGGCATTTTGCATCAGAACTGCTACAGCTCGTCCCCGAAGCGGTACCCGCCCTGTGTTCCGCCATCCGGGTGCAGGCACACTGCGGGACATGAATCAGTGGCCCGATGGCTGGACCGACAGCTCCCGGGGCCGGGAGGGCCGCGGCAGCGGTACGCCCCGCCCCGACCCCACACGTGTCATGCCCCACACATCGGCCCCCGGTGTCCCTCCGCAGACCCGGGGACCGGGCCAGGGTTCGCACTACGGACAGAACTACGATCCCGGACGCGATCCCCGTGACGGCCAGGGGTACGACCAGCCGCCTCCGGGCAGCTACGACTCGGGCTACAGCGACGGCCAGGTCTACGGCGGCGGAGGCGGCAGAGGTGCCGACCGCGGACCCGCCGGGTACGACGGCCGCCCGCGCCCCGACTGGCGGCGCCGGTTCAAGTGGGGTCTGATCACCCTGGTCGTGGTGGTCCTGGCCTGGTCCGTCGGCACCTACTTCTGGGCCGACTCCAAGCTCCGCCGCGAGGTGGACCTCAGCATCGTCGAGAAGCGGCCCGAGGGCGGGGACGGCACCAACTACCTGATCGTCGGCTCCGACAGCCGCGAGGGCATGACCGCCGAGGACCGCAAGAAGCTGCACACCGGCGGCCCCACCGACGGGGGCAGGACCGACTCGATCATGATTCTGCACGTCGGGGACAACGGGAGCACCATGGTCTCGCTCCCGCGCGACTCCGACGTCGAGGTGCCCTCCTACGTCGGCTCCGAGTCCGGCAAGCACTACCCGGCACAGCACCGCCACACCAAGATCAACGCGACGTACGCCGAGGACGGTCCGCCGCTCCTCGTCCGCACGGTGGAGCACAACACCGGGCTGAAGATCGACCACTACGCGGAGATCGGCTTCGGGGGCTTCGCGAAGATCGTCGACGCGGTGGGCGGCGTCGAGATGGACATCCCGCAGGACATCCACGACGACAAGTCCGGCGCCGACTTCAAGAAGGGCAAGCAGACCCTCGACGGGAGGGAAGCCCTCGCCTTCGTGCGGACCAGGTACGCGCTCAAGGGCAGCGACCTGGACCGCACCAAGAACCAGCAGAAGTTCCTCGCCGCCCTCGCCAACCAGGCGGCGACCCCCGGCACCGTCCTCAACCCCTTGAAGCTCTACCCGACGATGGGTGCGGGGCTCGACACGCTCAAGGTCGACAAGGACATGAGCCTGTGGAACGTGGCTTCCATGTTCTGGGCCATGAAGGACGTCTCCAGCGGCGAGGGCAAGTCCATGAACATGCCGATCTCGGGGAACGCGCCGGGCGGCAATCTGCAGTGGGACAAGGCCAAGATGCGGAAGCTCGTGGACCAGCTCAACAACGACGAGAAGGTGACCGTCACCTCCGACCGCTGAGTGAGACCCCCGCGCGAGCGGTGGGCCGCTCGCCCGCACCACCGGCTGTGGCCGGGTCCCGTGCCAGGGGCCCGGCCACAGGTGCGCGCAAGACGCGCGGGGCGGCGGCGGGCCGCCTTGCGCTCCGCGTCGTCGCCGCTCAGCGGTCGACCAGGCACAGGCAGAACGGGTGTCCCACCGGGTCGAGGTAGACGCGGAAGTCCCGCGCGCCCCCGCCGTCGTCCTGGAGCAGCCGCGCGCCGAGCGCCAGCACCTCGCGTTCGGCCTCGTCGATGCGTGCCGGAGAGACGTCCAGGTCGAGGTGGAGCTGCTGCGAGTGCTCCCCGCTCGGCCACTCGGGCGGCACGAGGTCGGGCGCCTCCTGGAAGGCCAGCCGCCTGCGTCCGCTCTCGTCCACCACCTCGGTCCAGGTGCTGTCGCTCCTCGACTCGTCCACCTTCCAGCCGAGCATCCGGGCGTAGAAGTCCGCCAGGCGCCCGGTGTCCGGGCAGTCCAGGACGACAACGCCCATCGTGGGGATGGCCATCGTGTTCTCCCTCTCGTCGCGCTCGTCGTGTTACCGCCATGACGCGGTGACTGGTAACGGGCCGGTTACCTCATGATGGGCCGCCACCGGTAACGTGGCAAGGGTGGGAGACAGACAGGCCCCCGCATCACTCGTTCTGGTGCAGGAGTTGGCGAACACGCTGGACGTCGAGTCGGGGAAGGACCGCCTGGGCACGGCGGACGACCTCGCCCGGTTCGTCCGCGCACACGAGCTGACCGCCTTCCGGCTCGGCGCGCGCGACCTCGCGGGACTCCGCGAGCTGCGAGAGGCGCTGCGCGCCGCCTGCCTCGCCCACACGGGCTCTCCCGCGCCCCCCGAGGCCGTCACCGCGCTGGACCGCCAGCTGAGCGAGGCGCCCCTCACCCTCCGCCTGGACGGCGACGGAGAGGCCGGCCTGCGCCCGGCGCACGGGCTGTCCGGGCTCCCGGCGTTCACCGCGCACCTGGCCGTACGGATCGCCACCGCGGCGGGTGACGGGACCTGGGCCCGGCTCAAGGCGTGCGAGGCCCACGACTGCCAGTGGGTCTACTACGACCGCAGCCCCGCCGGCCGCAGCCGCTGGTGCACCATGGCCGTCTGCGGGAGCCGCGCCAAGATGCGCGCCTACCGGGCGCGGCGCACCCGGTAGCCCAGCCCCGGGCCACCCGTCCCGTCAGGGGCCGGGCAGACGAGAGGCCGCACGGAGCGACGAGAGGCCGGATGGAGAACGGTGGCGGCCCGGTCAGAGCGTGGGGCGGCCCAGGGCGCGGAAGGTCCAGCCCGCCTTGCGCCAGAGGGCGGGGTCGAGGGTGTTGCGGCCGTCCAGGATGTGGCGGGCGGCGGTGACGTCGCCGAGCGCCGCGGGGTCGAGCTCCTTGAACTCGGCCCACTCCGTGAGGTGGAGGACGACGTCGGCGCCCCGCACCGCGTCGAGCGCCGAGGGCGCGTAGCCGAGTGTGGGGAAGACGGCGCGCGCGTTGTGCATGCCCTTGGGGTCGTAGACGGTGACCTGCGCGCCCTGGAGGTGGAGCTGTCCTGCGACGTTGAGCGCCGGGGAGTCGCGTACGTCGTCGGAGTCGGGCTTGAAGGTGGCGCCGAGGACGGCGATGCGCTTGCCGAGCAGGGCGCCGCCGAGCGCTTCGCGGGCGAGCTCGACCATCTGGGCGCGGCGCCGCATGTTGATGGAGTCGACCTCGCGCAGGAAGGTGAGCGCTTCGGAGGCGCCGAGTTCGCCCGCGCGGGCCATGAAGGCGCGGATGTCCTTGGGGAGGCAGCCGCCGCCGAAGCCGATGCCGGCGCGCAGGAACTTGCGCCCGATGCGGTCGTCGTGGCCGATGGCCTCGGCGAGTTTGACGACGTCGCCGCCGGCGGCCTCGCAGACCTCGGCCATGGCGTTGATGAAGGAGATCTTGGTGGCGAGGAAGGAGTTGGCCGACGTCTTGACGAGCTCGGCGGTGGGGAAGTCGGTGACGAGGAAGGGGGTCCCCTCGGCGACGGGTGCGGCGTAGACGTCGCGCAGGAGTGCTTCGGCGCGGGGGCCGCCGACGCCGATGACGATGCGGTCGGGGTGGAGGGTGTCCTTGACGGCGAAGCCCTCGCGCAGGAACTCGGGGTTCCAGGCGAGTTCGGCGTCCGCTCCCGCGGGGGCGAGTGCGGCGATGCGGGCGGCGAGCCGCTCGGCGCTGCCGACGGGGACGGTGGACTTGCCGACGACGAGCGCGGGCCGCTCCAGGTGGGGGGCGAGGGAGTCGACGGCGCGGTCGACGTAGCTCATGTCGCAGCCGTACTCGCCGTGCTTCTGGGGGGTGTTGACGCACAGGAAGTGGATGTCGCCGAAGGCGGCGATCTCCTCCCAGGAGTCGGTGAAGCTCAGCCGTCCGCTGGAGCCCTCGACGCCGGCGACGTGAGAGCGCAGCAGCTCCTCGAGCCCCGGCTCGAACATGGGTGCGCTCCCCTGTTCGAGTTTGCGCATCTTCTCGGGGACGACGTCCAGGCCGAGCACCTCGAAGCCGAGCTCGGCCATGGCGGCGGCGTGGGTGGCGCCGAGATAGCCGAGACCGATCACGGTGATCCTGGGCGAGGCCATAGAGGTGCTCCTTGTGACGGCTGAACGCTGCCCGCGAGCATAACGGGACCCCGGCTGTCGCGAACCTCACGTACCCCCGGGGAGGCCGGGGCCACTAAAATTGCGGTTACTTAACGGTAATTAGCGTTCCCGCAGTGCAGGCACGTACGGGCAGGCTCTCGAAGGAGTGAGACACCTTGGCGTCTGATTTCGATCTCTACCGCACCTCGGAGGAGCACGAGATGCTCCGCGACTCGGTACGCGCGCTCGCCGAGGCGAAGATCGCGCCGCACGCCGCCGAGGTGGACGAGGAGTCCCGGTTCCCGCAGGAGGCGCTGGACGCGCTGGTCGCCAACGACCTGCACGCCGTCCACGTGCCGGAGGCGTACGGCGGCGCGGGCGCCGACGCGCTGGCGACCGTCATCGTCATCGAGGAGATCGCCCGGGTCTGCGGCTCCTCCTCGCTCATCCCGGCCGTCAACAAGCTCGGCTCGCTCCCGGTGATGCTCTCCGCCTCCGAGGAGCTGAAGAAGCGCTACCTGTCGCCGCTGGCCAAGGGCGACGCGATGTTCTCGTACTGCCTGAGCGAGCCGGACGCCGGCTCCGACGCGGGCGGCATGAAGACGAAGGCCGTGCGCGACGGCGACCACTGGGTGCTCAATGGCGTCAAGCGCTGGATCACCAACGCCGGTGTGTCCGACTACTACACGGTGATGGCCGTCACCGACCCCGACAAGCGCACGAAGGGCATCTCCGCGTTCGTCGTGGAGAAGGGCGACGAGGGCGTCTCCTTCGGCGCCCCGGAGAAGAAGCTCGGCATCAAGGGTTCGCCCACCCGCGAGGTCTACCTCGACAACGTGCGCGTCCCCGCCGACCGGATGATCGGCGGGGAGGGCACGGGCTTCGCCACCGCGATGAAGACCCTCGACCACACCCGCATCACCATCGCGGCGCAGGCGCTCGGTCTGGCACAGGGCGCGCTCGACTACGCGAAGGGCTACGTCGCCGAGCGCAAGCAGTTCGGCAAGCCCATCGGGGACTTCCAGGGCGTGCAGTTCATGCTGGCCGACATGGCGATGAAACTGGAGGCCGCCCGTCAGCTGACCTACGCGGCAGCCGCGCGCTCCGAGCGGGTCCACGAGGGCAGTGACGGCGCGAAGGAGGACCTGACCTTCTTCGGTGCCGCGGCCAAGTGCTACGCCTCCGACGCGGCCATGGAGATCACCACCGACGCGGTGCAGCTGCTGGGCGGCTACGGCTACACGCGCGACTACCCGGTCGAGCGGATGATGCGCGACGCGAAGATCACGCAGATCTACGAGGGCACCAACCAGGTGCAGCGGATCGTGATGGCCCGCAACCTGCCGTAGGGCACCCGTAGGGAGCGACGGTGCGGGGCCGGTGTCCGGCAGGACACCGGCCCCGTGTGTGTCCACGGGCACGGCGGGGGCCGGTGCGGGTCAGTGCCCCATGTCGCAGCACCCGTCGCGGCGCAACTGGCGGCTCACGTGGCGCCAGTGGTCCGTCTCGTGGGCGCGCACCTCGGCGGTGCCGTACGCGCCGACCAGCTCCTCCCGCTCGTACGGCACGCCGCCCCGCACGGTCGTCACCGTCCGCACCAGTGCGTCGAAGTCGCGCAGCGGGTCGCCGTCGACCAGGGTGAGGTCGGCGAGCTTGCCCTCCTCGACGGTGCCTAGGTCCTTCTCGACGCCGAAGACGCGGGCCGGCAGCGCGGTCGCCGTGCGCAGCACCTCGTGCGGCCGCAGCCCGGAGCGGTGCAAAGCGCGCAGGGCCAGATGCAGGTGGAGCCCGACGGGGACGAGCGGCTGGTCGGTGCCGAGCGCCACGGTGCCGCCCGCGGCCAGGACGCGGCGGTAGACGGCGGTTTCCGTCTCCAGCGTGGCCAGCTGCTCCTCGGTGGGCGGGGCGCCGGCCAGTTCGCGCACGGCCTGCACGTCCCACGGCGGCATCAGCCGGGTGACGCGTTGGTCCTCCGCCAGTTCGGGCTGGGCACCCAGCAGCGGTGCGGCGGTGAACGGCGTCGCGACGAGGTGGAAGTCGCCGGGTGTGCTGTAGATGCCCACGACGTCCTCGCAGGCGTGGCCCGTCGCCGTGGTGGCGTGGCCGTACTCCAGGCGCTGGGTGGCCTGCAGGTGGGTGGTCAGGTCCTGGCCGACCTGCACGCCCGGGGTGCACAGGTGGCTGCCAGAGCGCACGCCCAGCTTCTCGTGGGCGTAGGCGGCGGCCGTGCGCATCGTCGTCGCTGGCGCACGCACGTACGTCTTGACGAAGTCCCAGTCGAGCGCCCCGGCGCGCTCCAACGAGCGGCGCAGACCGTCCTCGGTGCGGTGGGCCCTGCCCATGCTGTAGGCGACACGTGCGCCGTCCAGCAGCTCCCCGGTGGCCAGCAGCCTGGGCCCGGCCAGCTTGCCGGCGGCGACGGCCTCGCGCAGCCTGGCCTGCTCGTAGGCGAAGCCGCCGAAGGAGACGGCGGTGGTGATGCCGTAGGCGAGCTGGGTGACGGTCTGCCGGCCGCCGTAGGTGGTCTGCCAGGGGTGCGTGTGGGTGTCCCACAGGCCCGGCAGCACGGTCAGCGAGGAAGCGTCGAGGCGGCGTGCGGCGCGGCGGCCCGCGCGGTGCGGGGCGATCTCGCTGATCCGGCCGTCGCGCAGCACCAGGTCCACGTCCTCGCGCACGCCGGGTCCCGTGCCGTCCCACAGCCGCCCTGCGTGCACCACGGTCTCCTTGGGCGCGGGCCGCCGCCAGGACAGCCGCATCCGTACGGTGCGGGCGTGCCCACCGTCGACGTCGCGCAGCCGCAGCGTGCTCGCTGACAGGTACAGCAGCGTGCGCGAGTCCCCGGACCAGGAGGGGTGGTCGGCGCTCTCGTCGGTCAGCCGGCGGGCCTTCCCCGCGGGGCTGCCGTCCTCGCGCACGGGCAGCACCCACAGCGCCGACTCGCTCACGGCCGCCATCCAGCGTCCGTCGGGCGACCAGACGGGACCGGCGGCGTACCGGTCGGCGAGCGAGGCGTGCGCGGCCAGCGGGTGCAGGGCGTCCTCGCCGCTGTCTGCGTCGAGGACGCGGATGAGGTTGTAGCCCTCGCGGAAGCGGAAGTTGAGCCGGTTGCGGTCGCACAGGGCGATGCGGCGCCCGTCGGGCGACCAGCTGGGCGGCCCGGGGATGCCTCCGCCGCCCAGGGGCGCGGCCAGGGTGCGCTCCTCGCCGCTCGTCAAGTCCTTGACCAGCAGGTTGCCCGCCATGTCGAGACAGGCGAGCCGGTCCCCCGCGGGCGAGAGGGCGCCGAAGACCCGGCCCCCGCCGGCGAGTTTGCGCTCCTTTCCGCTGTCGAGTTCGCGGCGGCGGACGGCGAGCAGTCCGTCGCGGTCGTCGCTGTAGAGCACGGCCTTGCCGTCACGCGTGAAGGAGGGCGCGCACACGTAGTGGGAGGCGTGAGCCCGCACGAGTGCGCGGGGGCGGCCGTGTCCGTCCGCGCGGGCGAGCCAGAGGGCGTTGAGGGCGACGAACGCGAGGTGCTCGCCGTCCGGGGAGAGCACCGGCTGCTGCACGCCGCGCACCCGGTGGCGCCCTGCCGCCTCGAAACCGTAGTCCTTGACGCGGTAGCGCGGGCGGCGGGTGGGGAGTTCGGCGGTGAAGTCGATGCGTTCGGCGGCCTCGGGCCTGGCGGGGCGCAGCAGCCGGAAGGTGCCCGAGACGGTCAGCAGCAGCGTCTCGCGGTCGGCCCAGCGCGGCGGCACCGGCGCCAGGTCACCGTCGACGTCGACCGCCTCGCCGTCCACGACCAGCGTGCACGTCGCCCGGGGCGCAGGTGTGGTGCGCAGGTAGGCGAGCTTGCCGGAGGGCGAGACGGCGGGCGTCATCAAGGAGACGCCCTCGGTGGGGTCCTCGTGCTCGGTGCGCACGTCGCCGGAGCCGTCGGCTGCGACGGAGACGAGGGTGCGCGCCTGGAGGACCGGCCCGTCCTCACCGTCCTCGACCGAGCCCCGGACGCACAGCACCCGCGTGCCGTCCGACGACCAGGCGGGGTCGAAGTCCTCCCACGCGCCGCCCTGCAACGGGCCTTCCTGTCCTTTGCGGCCGGTCAGCCGACGCGTCTCGCCGGTGCGCACGTCGAGCACCCAGAGGCGGTACGGGCTGCCCTCCACCGGGTCACCGCCGCGCTCCGAGGCGAACGCGAGGCGGGTGCCGTCGGGTGACCAGGCGGGGCCGCGGTCGTCCCACGGCCCGTCGGTGCGCTGCTTGAGCCCCGAGCCGTCCGGACGGAGGGTCCACAGGTGGAAGCCGCCGCCGCGGTAGGCGCACACGGCCAGCGTCTTGCCGTCGGGGGCGAGGACCGGGCGGGTCGGCTCCAGCCCCGGGACGCTGAGCGCCCGCGCGGCGCCACCCGAACGGGGGACGGACCACAGGATGTTCTGCATCTCCGCGATCAGCCTGCCGGCTCCCGGCACGAGGGTGGCGGCGCCGTTGGTGGCGGCGGAGAACGGCACGGTGCGGGAGCGGCCCGCGGCCTCGGCGGGGGCCGCGGCGGCGGATGCCGGAGCGGCGGCGGCAGGTGCCGGGGCGGCGGCCGCGGGAGCGCTCAGCGCGGGGCCGCCGACGGCGAGCGCGCCGCCCGCCGCGGCGGAGGCCTGGAGCAGACGCCGCCGGGCGAGGGGGCCGGGCGGCGTGCCGGAATCGGTGTCGGTGGAGTGGTCAGGGGTGGAGGAGGCGGGGGTGGGGGAGACGGGGGCGGGGTGCGGGGACGATTCCGAAGTGGCCAACGGTCCTCCCTGGACACGAGCGGGGGCCCGCTGATGCTCGCGGGCCCCGAGGGCGCGGTCAAGACCGCTCGCCGCTCGGGGCCCGCGTCAGTCGGCTCCGGTGCCGTCGGGGAGTTGACGCGTCCTCAGCCGTCCAGCTCGTCGATCGTGGCGATCGAGGGGCCGCGCCGGGTCTGGAGGGTCAGCGCCGCCTCCTCCGCCTCGCGCAGTACCCGCACCGCGTTCGACCAGGTCAGCTTGGACAGGTCCGCCTCGGACCAGTTGCGGTCCAACAGTTCGGCCACCAGGTGCGGGTAGCCGGAGACGTCCTCCAGCTGAGCGGGCGTGAAGGGGGTGCCGTCGTAGTCGCCGCCGATGCCGATGTGGTCGATGCCCGCGACCTCGCGCATGTGGTCGAGGTGGTCGGCGACCGTGCGGGCGTCCGGCACGGGACGCGGGTTCGCCGTCTCGAACGCCTGCTGCACCCGCCGGCCCTCCTCGCCCAGGTCGAGGTGGTGCAGCCCGTGCGCGCGCATGTTCTCGTCGGCGGCCCGCGTCCAGGCCACGGCCTCGGGCAGGATGAACTTCGGGACGAACGTCGCCATCGCCACGCCGCCGTTGGCGGGGAGCTGGGCGAGCACGTCGTCGGGGACGTTGCGCGGGTGGTCGCAGACGGCACGCGCCGAGGAGTGGGAGAAGATCACCGGGGCCTCGGCGACCCGCAGCGCGTCCCGCATCGTCTCCGCGGCCACGTGCGAGAGGTCGACCAGCATGCCCAGCCGGTTCATCTCGGCCACGACCTCCTCGCCGAACCGGGACAGGCCGCCCGCGCGCGGCTCGTCGGTCGCCGAGTCGGCCCAGTCCAGCGAGTTGTTGTGGGTGAGCGTCAGGTAGCGCACACCGAGCTGGTAGAGGGCGCGCAGCGTGGCCAGCGAGTTGTTGATGGAGTGGCCGCCCTCGGCGCCCATCAGCGAGGCGATGCGGCGCTGCGCGTGCGCGGCCTCCACGTCCTCGGCGGTGAAGGCCAGTTGCAGGTCCTCCGGGTAGCGCGCGGCCAGCATCCTGACGGCGTCGATCTGCTCCAGGGTGGCGCTCACCGCGTCGTCGCCGGTCAGCTCGCCGGGGACGTAGACGGACCAGAACTGCGCGCCGACGCCGCCGGCGCGCAGCCGCGCGAGGTCGGTGTGCAGCCGCGCGTGCTGGTCGTGGGCGATGTCGAGCGCGTCGAGGTCGTAGCGCACCTGTTCGCGCAGCGCCCAGGGCAGGTCGTTGTGGCCGTCCACCACGGGGTGCTCGACCAGCAGGGCGCGGGCGCGCTGGAGGCTGGGGCTCGCTGCCGTCGTCATCGTGCGCCTCCCGTCGGGCCGCCGAAGCCGAACCCGGTCTCGCCGGCCGCCTTGGCGCGCAGCCGCTTGCCCTTCTCGGTGGCCTGCGCGTTCAGTTCCTGCTGGAAGTCGCGCATCCGCTCGCGCAGCTCCTCGTCGTGGGCGCCCAGCATCCGGGCGGCCAGCAGCCCGGCGTTGCGGGCCCCGCCCACCGAGACGGTGGCCACGGGCACGCCCGCGGGCATCTGCACGATGGACAGCAGCGAGTCCATGCCGTCCAGGTACTTCAGCGGCACGGGGACGCCGATGACGGGCAGCGGGGTGACGGAGGCGAGCATGCCCGGCAGGTGCGCCGCGCCACCGGCGCCCGCGATGACCGCCTTGAGGCCGCGGTCGACGGCGTCCTCACCGTAGGCGAGCATCTCGCGGGGCATGCGGTGCGCGGAGACGACGTCGACCTCGTAGGCCACCTCGAACTCGTCGAGCGCCTTGGCCGCCTCCTCCATGACGGGCCAGTCCGAGTCGGACCCCATGACGATCCCCACGAGGGGGCTGGCAGTACTCAATACGGCTCCTAGGTTCCTGGGTGGGACGGCCGGCGCCGGCGGCCGGGGCACGCTCACTCGGTGATGGTGCCCCGCAGGTACCCGGCGGCGTGCGCGGCCCGCTCCCGCACGTCGGCGAGGGCGTCCCCGTAGACGTTGACGTGACCCACCTTGCGTCCCGGCTTCACGTCCTTGCCGTACATGTGGATCTTCAGCTGGGGGTCCCTGGCCATGCAGTGCAGGTAGGCGGGGTACATGTCCGGGTAGTCGCCGCCGAGCACGTTGGCCATCACCGTCCAGGGGGCGCGGCAGCGCGGGTCGCCCAGCGGCAGGTCGAGGACGGCGCGCACGTGGTTGGCGAACTGCGAGGTGACGGCGCCGTCCTGGGTCCAGTGCCCGGAGTTGTGCGGGCGCATGGCCAGCTCGTTGACGAGCACCTCGCCGTCCGCGGTCTCGAACAGCTCGACGGCGAGATGGCCGACGACGCCCAGTTCGTGCGCGATGCGCAGCGCCAGCTCCTGGGCGCGCACGGAAGCGTCCCGGTCGAGGCCGGGCGCGGGGGCGATCACGGTGTCGCACACGCCGTCCACCTGGATCGACTCGACGACGGGGTAGGCGACGGCCTGCCCGTGCGGGGACCGCACGACGTTGGCCGCCAGCTCCCGCGTGAAGGCGACCTTCTCCTCGGCGAGGACGGCGACACCCGCCTTGAAGGGTTCGCTCGCGTTCGGGTCGTCGGCGCCGCGGACGACCCACACGCCCTTGCCGTCGTAGCCGCCGCGCACGGTCTTGAGGACGACGGGGAAGCCGTCACCGTCGCCGGTGGCGCCCTCGCGCGCGAACGCGGCCACGTCGTCCGGATCGCTCACGAGGCGGTTGCGCGGCGCGGGAACGCCCAGCTCGCTCAGGCGGGCGCGCATCACGCCCTTGTCCTGCGCGTGGACGAGCGCGTCGGGCCCGGGGCGCACCGGGATGCCGTCCGCCTCCAGGGCGCGCAGGTGCTCGGTGGGCACGTGCTCGTGATCGAAGGTGATCACGTCGCAGCCCTGCGCGAAGCGGCGCAGCGTGTCCAGGTCGCGGTAGTCGCCGACGACGACTTCGCCGGCGACCTGTGCGGCCGAGTCCTGGGCCGTATCGGAAAGGAGCTTGAATCTGATGCCGAGCGGGATGCCCGCCTCGTGGGTCATACGAGCGAGCTGGCCCCCGCCGACCATGCCGACTACCGGGAACGTCACGGTCCCCAGGGTACGGGGCGCGGGACGGCCTCCTTTCCGCCCCTTCCCCACCACGCTTCTCCCCCCTCCCCCACCACGGGCCGCCGGGACCACCGAAGGGCGCCGTATGAAACAAGCCACGTCGTCTCACCGCTGGGGTGACCGGCCCGCGCCGACGGCTGCTGACCTGCGCCGGGGCGCCGGGGCGCAGCGGAGCGGACCGCTCCGGTGTGCGGCGGCGCGCCACCGGTGAGACGATGGCGCGCCCAGCCGAGGACCGCGGGCTGCGCCAATCGCCCCACGAGGCGAACTGGTGGCTGGTTAGCATGGGGCAGCCTCTGACGCCGACCGAAACGGGGCCGAAGCATCACTATGGGTGAATGGCGCTCTGTGCGCCCGAGACTGGAACGACTCGTGCGCGAACTGGCCAAGTTCGGCGCCGTCGGCGCGCTGGGCTTTCTCGTGAACGTCGCGATCTTCAACCTGTGCATCCACACGTTCCAGCTCGCCCCCATCCGCTCGGGTGTCGTCTCCCAGGTCGTGGCCATCGGCACCAACTACCTGGGCAACCGGTACTGGACCTACCGGCACATCGACAAGAACCAGATCCACCGCGAGACGGTGCTGTTCTTCTTCTTCAGCGGTATCGGCCTCGTCCTGGAGAACGGCATCCTCGCCCTCTCCCACTACGGCTTCGGCTACACCTCGCCGCTCGCGGACAACATCTCCAAGAACGTCATCGGCCTCGCCATCGGCACCGTCTTCCGCTTCTGGGCCTACCGGACCTGGGTCTTCCGGGTCGGCGCCCAGCAGGCACAAGGCGGCTCCGGGGCCGGGGAAGGCACCGGGGACGAAGCCGACGACGAGGAGCCGGCCAGAGCCGGGACCGAGGCCGGGACCGAGGCGCCGAACGGGCACAGGACCCCGGCCCAGAGCCGGGGCGGGTCCGCGGCCGCCTCACCCGCCTCCGGCGGTGTCCGGCTCACCCGCGCCAGGAGCACCCCCGCGGCGTCCGGCTCACGCGGCGTCCGGGGCGTCGAGGTCGGTGGCCTCGCGGCTGAGGAACAGCGCGAAGACCGGCGGAAGCTGCTGAAGTAGCTCCAGCCGCCCCCCGTCCGCCTCCGCGAGGTCCCGGGCGACGGCCAGACCGAGTCCCGTGGAGTTGTGACCGCTGACGGTGCGCTCGAACACCCGCGAGCCCAGCGCCTCGTCCACCCCCGGGCCCTCGTCCGTGACCTCCACCACCACCTGGTTGCCCGTGACGCGGATCCGCAGCGCCACCGTGCCGTCCCCGTGCATCAGCGAGTTCTCGATCAGCGTCGCCAGCACCTGCGCGACCGCGCCGGGGGTGCCGACCGCCCGCATCCCCGTCTTCCCCGAGTGCACGATGGCCCGCCCCGCGCTGCGGTAGGCGGGCTTCCACTCCTCGATCTGCTGTTTGACGACCTCGTCCAGATCGAAGCTGACGGCGGAGCCCGTACGCGGATCGCGCGAGTTGGTCAGCAGCCGCTGCACCACGTCCGTGAGCCGTTCGACCTGGGCGAGCGCGATGGTGGCCTCCTCCTGGACGACGGCCCGGTCCTCGGGGGTCGCGCCCTCGGAGGTGGCGATGATCTCCTCCAGCCGCATGGAGAGCGCCGTCAGCGGCGTCCGCAGCTGGTGGGAGGCGTCGGCGGCCAGCCGCCGCTCGGCGGTCAGCATCCGGCCGATCCGGTCCGCGCTGGCGTCCAGCACGTCGGCCACCCGGTCCAGCTCGGGCACCTGGTAGCGGCGGTGCCGCGGGCGCGGGTCACCCGAGCCGAGCCGCTCGGCCGTCTCGGCCAGGTCGGTCAGCGGAGCCGCGAGCCGGTGCGCCTGCCGCACGGCGAGCGCGGCGGCGGCGATCACCGCGAGCAGCGCCACCGCCAGGATGATCAGCAGTGTGCGGCCGACCTCCGCGCGGACCGCGGCCCGCGACGCCTGCACGGTCACGCGTTCGCCGTGCGCGCCCGTCTGTTTCGACTCGACGACCTCGCCGTCGGGCCGCTCACCGACCTCGATGGCCTTGCGGTCGCCCGGCATGTCGACGCGGATGTAGCGGACGTAGCGGTCCTTGGACGCCGTGACGCCGATCGACGCCTTCGTCACCCGCTCCCCCGCGACCAGCCGGCTCTCCACCGTGGAGACCAGCCGGGAGGCCTCGGCGCGCACGCTGTCCCGGGTGCTGCTCTCGATGGTGCGGGACTCGACGATGACGAGCGAGATGCCGAAGACCGCGACGACGACGAGGACGACGGCGAGCGTGGACATGATGAGCCGACGGCGCACGTGCTGGCTTCTTTCCTCACTCTTCCCGGATCACCCGGGACTCACCCCGGACCACCGGGGCTTGCCGGTGTATCCGGCGCTTTCCGGGTGTGCTGACTCTCCCCCGGTTTCCCGGGGTCTAGCTCTTCTCGAAGCGGAAACCGACCCCGCGCACCGTGGCGATGTAGCGGGGGTTCGCCGCGTCGTCGCCGAGCTTCTTGCGCAGCCAGGAGATGTGCATGTCGAGGGTCTTCGTCGACGACCACCAGGTGGTGTCCCACACCTCGCGCATCAGCTGGTCACGGGTGACGACCCGGCCCGCGTCGCGCACCAGCACCCGCAGCAGGTCGAACTCCTTGGCGGTGAGCTGGAGCTCCTCCTCGCCCATCCAGGCGCGGTGCGACTCGACGTCGATCCGCACCCCGTGGGTGGCCGGGGGCTGGGCCGGCTCGGCGGGGGTGCCGCGGCGCAGCAGCGCCCTGACCCGCGCCAGCAGCTCGGCGAGCCGGAACGGTTTGGTCACGTAGTCGTCCGCGCCCGCGTCGAGGCCCACGACCGTGTCCACCTCGTCCGCGCGTGCGGTCAGGACGAGGACCGGGAAGGTGTGGCCCTCGTTGCGCAGCCTGCGGCACACCTCCAGCCCGTCCATCCCCGGCAGGCCCAGGTCCAGCACGACGAGATCGATGCCCTCGCGCAGCCCCGCGTCGAGCGCGGTGGGACCGTCCTCGCGCACCTCGACCTCGTATCCCTCCCTGCGCAGGGCGCGGGCCAGGGGCTCCGAGATCGATGCGTCATCCTCGGCGAGCAGTACACGGGTCATGCACCGATGGTAGTCCGCGTGGCCGAGCGTAAGGGGCACGCGGTGCGCTCCCCCATGGCGCACTGTTGATCTCCAGGTGAAGTGAACACGTCACCATCGAATACGGCTCAGGGTTCCACGTTTCACCTGCGATCTATGTCACAAGCCCTTCCCCGCACCCCGAGACGGTGACTTATGGTGAGGAGAATTGTCGTGACCGACAGGGGCCCGTGTTCCTCCCGACATCCCGTGGCCCCGTAGCTGTGCGAGCTGCGGTTCCCGACCGCGGTCCATCCCCCCATCCCGGGCGCGCTGCCCCACCAACGTGGCCTGCGCGTCCCGACACCGAGGAATCCCCACATGGCGTCCAGTCTCACGAAGGACGCGGCCGGCAACACCGGCGGCAAGACCTTCTTCGGCCACCCACGAGGCCTGGCCACTCTGTTCATGACCGAAATGTGGGAGCGCTTCAGCTTCTACGGCATGCGTGCCCTGCTGGTGCTCTACCTCACGGCTGCCGCCTCCGAGGGCGGCATGGGCATGGCCGCGTCCACGGCAGTGGCGCTCTACTCCGTGTACAACGCCACGGTCTACCTGATGTCGATGCCGGGCGGCTGGCTCGGAGACCGGGTGTGGGGGCCGCGCAAGACGGTCTCCATCTCCGCGGGCGTCATCATGGTCGGGCACGCCCTGCTGGCCGTCGGCGTCAACGCCCTGTTCTTCGTCGGCCTCGTCTTCATCGGTGTCGGCTCCGGGTTGCTGAAGGCCAACATCTCCACGATGGTCGGCCACCTCTACAAGGGCCCCGAGGACCCGCGCAGGGACGGCGGCTTCACCGTCTTCTACATGGGCATCAACGTCGGCGGCTTCTCCGCGCCGCTGCTCATCGGCTGGGCCGGCGAGAAGGTCAGCTGGCACCTGGGCTTCGGCCTGGCCGCCGTCGGCATGGGCCTCGGCCTGATCCAGTTCCTGTACGGCAGCCGGCACCTGGCCGCCGAGTCCAGCGCGATCCCGAACCCGCTGACCGCCCCGGAACGCTCCAGGGCCATCCGCAACCTGGTCCTCACCGTCGTGGTGCTGGCGGTCTTCTACGCCGCCATCGTCTTCGCCGACCTGTTCACCATCGACTGGGTCCTGTGGCCGGTCAGCATCCTCGGCCTGCTCCTGCCGACGTACCTGTTCACCCGGATGCGGCGCGACCGCGAGGTCACCGGCGAGGAGAAGTCGAAGCTCACCGCGTACATCTGGTTCTTCGTCGCGGCGGCCATCTTCTGGATGATCTTCGACCAGGCGGGCTCCACGCTGAACCTGTTCGCCGAGGAGAACACCTCCAAGAGCCTCCTGGGCATCACCTTCCCCACCAGCTGGTTCCAGTCGATCAACTCCCTGTGGGTGATGATCCTCGCGCCGGTCCTGGCCGCCCTCTGGGTCAAGCTCGGCCGGCGGAACCCGTCCACCACGACCAAGTTCTCCATCGGCCTGATCGGCATCGGCGCCTCCTTCGGCCTGATGATGCTGGCCATGGGTGCCGCCTCCGGTGGCGTCCAGGTCAGCCCCATGTGGCTGATCATGGTCTACCTGATCCAGACGATCGCCGAGCTGTGCCTGTCCCCCGTCGGCCTCTCCGTCACCACGAAGCTGGCCCCGGCCAAGTACGCCAGCCAGCTCATGGGCGTCTGGTTCCTGGCCGTCACCGCGGGTGACTGCGTCTTCGCGATCGTCAAGCTCATCGTCGGCGACGCGGCCAGCGGGACGACGGGCTTCGCCGTCCAGGGCATCATCGCCGCGCTGGCGGGCGTCGCGTTCCTCGCCGCCCGTAACAAGATGCGGCCCCTGCTGGGCTCCGTGAAGTAACCCGGCGCCCTGCCGCCCTGCACGACCGCGCCCTCCCGCCTCCTGGCAGGAGGGCGCGGACGTGTTCGCGGTCGTGTTCCCGGTCGTGTGACCGAAGTCTGCTCACCGTCCGTAGCCAGTACCGTCGCCGCGCGACGGCGGAGCCGCGGACGGCTCAGCCGGCGCCGCCCCGGCGCTCCCCCGGCTCCCCGGATTCGCCCGGCTCGGGCGCTCGCTCCTCCCGGGGGCGGGACCGGGCGGCCATGTCCGGAACGAACCAGGGCCTGCCGCGCCCCTCCGCGCGCGCGGGGCGCGGAGCGTGCTCGGGTCCCGCGCGCAGGGCAGCGCCGGCACGGAGACGGTCCCGCAGGCGGGTCCCGGAACCCCGGCGCGTCGTACGGGCACGCGTCGCGGGGGTCGGCGCGTCCGCCCCGGCGGGTGGGCCGGTGTCGGCGGACGGTTCCCTTTCGGGTGAGGACTCGGCATCCGGGGGTGGCTCCGGGCCGGCGGCAGGCCACCGGGCCCGGCCGCCCACTCGTCCGGTCCGGCGGCGGCGCCGCCCGCGGGGCGGTCCGGTCGGGGCGGCGGCCGGGTCGTCGGGGCCACGCGGGCGCAGGCGGTCGACGATCAGCATGCCCACCCTGAACACCACCGCGGGAACGACCACGCACAGCAGCAGCCAGAACAGGGTGACGCCCCAGGGCCGTCCGACCTCCCAGGGCTGCTCGGTCAGGACGCGGCGGTCCAGCTTGGCGGCGACCGTGTACGCGCCGTGAGCGCCGGAGGCCAGCTCGACGGGCAGCTCGATGCGCGCCTTCTCGCCCGGGTCGACGGTGCCGCGCCACTGCTGGCGCTCCCACTCCGGGGCCAGGACACCGTGCGAGGTGCCCACCTCGAAGACCGGGTCCCTGGCACGGTCGGAGCCCAGGTTGCCGACCGTCAGCACGAGCGTGCGTTCCTGCGGGGCGCCGAACCAGTTGAGGAGCCCGCCTTCCCCCTCCAGCCGCGCCGCCAGAACGGCCAGCCGCCCACCGGTACGCCGCTCCGGCAGCGGTTCGACGGGATGGCCCGCGACCTCGAAGGCCGCGTCCGCCGCCGCGTACTCGCCCGTCACCGTCGCTGCCCGTACGACGCACGGACACGCTTCGGGCGGTTCGGCGACGGGGAGCTTCTTGCTGAAGCGGCCGCTGCCGTCGGTGGTGACGGCCTGTCCCTCCGCGTTGGCGCACGCGTTCGTGCCGCCGATCGCGTTCTGCCCGCACAGCAGGAGCGTGAGCAGGGTGTCGGGCCGCCACCCGCTCCCCCGCACCGTGACGGTCGCCCCGGCGCCGGCCTCGTCCCTGGACAGGGTGATCTCCGGCTTGTCCTTGTCGCTCGCGGCCTGGGCCTGGGCCTGGGCCGAAGCAGGCGTAGCCGTAGCAGACGTCGCCGAAGCAGGCGTCGCCGAAGCAGGCGTCGCCGTAGCAGGCGTCAGGGAGGGCAGGGCGAGGCACGCCAGGACCGCGGCCACAAGCGCGGCTCTTCCGGCGCCGTTCGGCGTGCCGTTGCGGATGCTGGTCGTCCTCACGTCGCCGCTCCCGTCAACTCGTGCTGCTCGCCGCTGCCTTCGTCCTGGGAGCCGCTCCCACGCACACCGACGGGCGCGTCACCGGAAGTGCCGGCGGCGCCCGCCGGGCCACCGTCCGCTCCCTCGTGCCGGGTGCCGCCCCCCTGCGTATGCGCGGCCCCCGCCCGTCCGGGGCCGTTCCCGCGCCGCCTGCCTCGCAGGTACCAGCCCGCGCCTCCCGCCACGGCCACCAGCAGCACTCCGCCGCCCCAGCCCCAGGGAACAGCGGTGTAGGAGGCCGTGGACTGATCGCGGGCACCACCGCCCGCCGTGACGGTGATCCGCACGTGGGCCAGGTCGGCAACGGGCGGGTCCGACCACCGTTCGTGCCGGGTGACGCGCTGCCCCGGCAGCAGTTCGAGAGGCAGTTGACGCGCCGCGCGGCGCGTCAACTGCCCGAACAGTCCGTCTGCGCGGAACGCGAGACGCGGACGCAAGGCGGTGTTCCCGCGGTTGACCAGCGTGTAGGTGAGCGCTGCCGAGCCGTCGGCCCGCTCGTGGACGGAGACGTCCTCCACACTCAGCGCGGCCAGGGAAGGACCGCTCACCCGCAGGTGCAGGCGGACGCCCGCGCTGTGCTCACCGTCGCTGACGACGACGGCGGCGGGATGGTCGCCGGGCACGGCGCTGTCGGGCACGGTCACGCGCAACGGGACTTCCGCGCGGGTGCGCGGCGGCACCTCGACGGTGTCCTCCGCGAGGTCGAGCCACTTCCCCGCTCCCTCGCTGCGCCCTTCGTCGCGTACGGCGAAGCCGCCGTCACGGGCGTTGTACGCGTCGGCGGCGCGCAGCCGGAAAGTACGCGGCTCGCCGCTCTCGTTGGTCAGCGCGAGCGTGTCCTTCAGTACCGTGCCGGGCGGCCCCTCCAGGTAGAAGAACGGTCTGGCCTCGTCGGTGGCCGCCCCCTCGGGCGGCACCGGAGAGACGGACCAGGACGGGTCGTCGGCCGCCGGCGCGGCCACGGCCGCTCCGCCCCCGAACAGACAGCTCACGGCCAGCACGAGCCCCGACCCCACCCGCGCTCCCCACCTCAGCGGACTCCTGCGCGGGCGGCCCCGCGCCGCGTCCCCGCCGCGCCCGCGCCCCTCGGCCCTCGCCGTTCCCACGGCACTCGCCCGTGTCACAGCACGCTCCGGCATCCCCAGCCCCTCGCTCCGGCCGATCCACCCCGCGCTCCACCCCGACCCGGCCCTCTTGCTCGTCCCGCCGCGTCCGTCCGGCCCGGCCACACCGGACAACCGCGCTCCGGAGCCCCCCGCACCCCCGGCGAGCTCGAAGCCGCGCTCCGTCGACGACCCGGTTTCCGCCACCCAGGCAAGCCCGCGCCACACGCGGCCACGGACTCGGACGCCCATACGGTCACGAACACGGCGGGCGGTGAGGTCGTCACCGGCTCGCCCGCCGGAGGCCCGGGCGGACAGCACCGGGGCGGACAGCACCGGGTCAACTGGCCCACCCCGTGCGAGGTCGACACGGCCCCGCACGGTCAGTGCCGCACCGCGGCCTTGCGCCGCGTGATCCACAGCGTGCCGCCGATCCCGGCGAGCAGGACGGTGCCGCCGAGGGTGCCCAGGGCGACGGCGGAGTCGGCGGGTCCGGTCTTGGGCAGTTCGCCGCCGCCGGAGGCGGACTGGCTGCCGCCGCTCGCCGCGCCGCCGCTCGCCGCATCACCGCCGCCGGAGGCCGCGCCGCCGGACGCGTCGCCGCCGCCCGAACCACCGTCGGAACCGCCGTCGGAGCCGCCACCCGAGGCGGTCACGTCCAGGGTGAGCGAGGGCTTGGGGTTGTTCTTGGGCTCGCAGGTGGTGGTCGTGCCCAGCGCCTTGATGGTGAGGGTCCCGGCGGTGAAGGTGACTTTGCCGCTCTTCTTGGGCGTGTAAGTCCCGGAGAGGTCCGGGATCTTGATGGGCGAGTTGGCGGGGATGGCCTTGTCGTTGGGCGGGCCCTTCACCGAGACGTCTCCGGTCTCGGCACCGCCCAGCTTGATCTTGGCGCTGGGGTTCATCGCCCCCTTGCCGAGCTCGACGGGGCTGGAGGAGACACCCTTCTCGAAGGACATGGTGAGCTTGTAACCGCTCCCGCTCTTGGTCGACTTGATGTCGATGGGCGAGACAGCGCCCTTGTTCCCGATGGGCGTCTTGCACTGGTAGTCGACGTCCACGGTGGTGGCGCTCGCGGCCGGGGCGCTCAGCAGTACGGCTGATCCGGCTACGAGGGCGGCCACGGCCGTGGCGGCGGCTGTTCGGGCGGGGCGTTGCTTGCTGTGGGACACGGGGGTTCCCCCTTCATCCGGACTCGCAAGTTACTGACGACACATCAGATTTGGCGCCGACAGTAACCCCGCCCCCTTGACGATGGAAGAGCGTCGGCAAGGGCGGGGCGAAAAGCGAGCCGGGCACGCGGCGACCGCGCCAACCACAGCTGCCGGCGGGCCCGGAGAGAGGCCGTCGCCCCAGTGAGTGCCCCGCGTGTGCCGGTGCGGTTCCGGGTCCACTGGGACGGTCAGACAGTGCCGCGGGGGACCAGAGCCTGGCCCTCTTCGATGCCCTGGCCGGCCTCGCCGGCAGCTGGCGGAACCGTCACGCTGACGATCAACGGCTACGAGCCGTGGTCGACAGGGGGAACGTTGCCCGGTGCGGCACCGGGAAGGAAGGCCGTGGCCATCGGCCCTTCTCGCGTGAGAGCGCGGACGGCCCGCCGAGGGAGGGGCGGCGGATCAGTTGGGAGCTGCCAGCTCCGCCCACACCGTCTTGCCCGGCCCCTCCGGATTGCGCACCACGCCCCAGTCGAGGCACAGCCGCTGGACGATGAACATGCCGTGCCCGCCGGGGCGCCCCGCGCGGTGCGGGGTGCGCGGCGAGGGGGACCCGCTGCCGAGGTCGACGATCTCCAGCCGCAGCACCTTCGCTGTGGCACCGACCCGCAGCTCCTCGGGGCCGCTGGCGTGCAGGCAGGCGTTGGTGACCAGCTCGGAGACGACGAGCAGGACGTCCTCAGCGGCGGCGCGCTGATCGGCGGTGGCGGCGGGCAACCACCCCCAGTCCTGGAGTGCCTGGCGGGTGAAGTCCCGCGCCCTGGGTACGGCGCCGCTGGCGCCGACGAGCCGCAGTCTGCGCACCTGCCGCATCGGCCGCCCTGCCTGGCGTGTGGCCCCTGCGGCGGCCGAGCCCGCACTCTCCGCAGCGGTCTCCATGGCGCCACTCCCCCCTTCGGGTTCGGGTGCGGACGTGGAAGCAGCCGCGGAATTCGTGATTCCGGAGGTCGGCCCACGCCCAGTATCCGTTCCGGCCCGCACCTGCGCGTCGGCGCCCCCCGCCTGACCGGGCCCCGGCCGAGCGGCGTCCGACCAGGAAGAGCCCGGCAGTGCGGCGCCCCTCCCCCCGGAGTCCGGCCCCGCCGGATCCGGCTCCGCGCTCCCGGCCGCGCGGCATCCGCGGGCCGCGGTCGCCGGTGGGCCCTCGGGCTCCGGACCGCGGTCGCCCGCCGGTTGCGGCCGGGTGGTGCTCATCAGTGGTTCACCTCACCGATCACCGGTTTCCGATTCGCCGTACCACGCACCACACACCGCACACGACGGGCCGACGCGCTGTACACGAATGTCTGACAGATTCCAGGAACTCCTGCCCGGCCGCACCGCGAGAACACTTACGGATTCGGCCGGACCTGTGTGATGCGTGTAACGCGGTGGTCACGCGTCGGGCTGCTGTGACGCGCCCGAGGGACGCCGCAGGGCCGAGGCGAGGTCGTCGTGCACGGTGAAGACCGCGTTGGCCCCCGTGATCTCGAACACCCGCGCCACCACGGGAAGCATCCCCGCCAGGTGTACGGCGCCGCCCTCGGCCTCCGCCTTCAGCCGGGCCCCGAGCAGCACGTTCAACCCGGTCGAGTCGCAGAACTCCAGCCGGGAGCAGTCCACGACCAGGCGGCTGTACCCCTCGTCGACACTGCGCTCCAGCGGCTCGCGCAAGAGCTCCGCGGTGTGGTGATCGAGCTCACCCTCCGGGGTCACCACGGCACTGCCTTCCTCGTGCCGTAGGTCGACCGTCAGCCGGCCCTGGCTCGTGCTGCCAGGCATCCCGCGGTCCATGCACACCCCTTCTGATCGCGTGAGGGCCTTCACTGCTTCCCCCGTCAAGCGGTTCGAACCCTACGCCTTCGACCGCTCTACCGGTACCCGAACATTAGACAGAACACACCAAAACCAGACACAACGAACTTGCTCTGGCTGTGGGGAAACAGGTAGGTCTAGTAGGGATACCGAACCAACGTCGGCCCTGGAGGCGCCGCACCCCGTAGTGCACGTCACGGCTTCGGCAGCCATATGCCGAGAAAACCATGGAGGACAGCCATGTCACCCCGGCTCGACAACGGGATATCCGACCCCGCTGATATGCAGGTCGCGACAGCTCCCGCCGTTCCGGAGCAGTACAGCCCGGACCGGCTGCCGGATACCCACCCCCTGCCCACCGACGCCCTCACAGGCGACCAGGCGAGCCCGGAAGCGATCGCCGAGGCGGTCGAAGCCGACCTCTTCGAGCAGTTCCAGCTCCCTGAGATCCCACCCTATGACGAGGTCGGTCCGCTGGACGCGCGGGCCCTGTCCAAGACGCTCTTCCGGCGTCTGGAAACCCTCGAAGAGGGCACCCACGAATACGCGTACGTACGCAACACGCTGGTCGAACTCAACCTCGCGCTGGTGAAGTTCGCCGCCTCCAGGTTCCGCTCCCGCAGCGAGCCCATGGAGGACATCGTCCAGGTCGGCACCATCGGCCTCATCAAGGCGATCGACCGCTTCGAGCTCGACCGCGGCGTGGAGTTCCCCACCTTCGCCATGCCGACCATCGTCGGCGAGATCAAGCGCTTCTTCCGCGACACGTCCTGGTCGGTACGCGTACCCCGCCGCCTCCAGGAGCTCCGGCTCGACCTGGCCAAGGCGGGCGACGAACTCGCCCAGAAGCTGGACCGGGCACCGACGGTCGAGGAGCTGGCCAAGCGGCTCAACATCTCCACCGAGGACGTCGTCGAGGGCATGGCGGCGAGCAACGCCTACACCGCCAGCTCGCTGGACGCGCAGCCCGAGGAGGACGACACCGAGGGCGCTCTGGCCGACCGCATCGGCTACGAGGACCACGGCCTCGAAGGCATCGAGTACGTCGAGTCGCTCAAGCCTTTGATCGCCGAACTCCCGGCGCGCGACCGCAAGATCCTCTCGCTGCGGTTCGTGGCGAACATGACCCAGTCGGAGATCGGTGAGGAGCTCGGCATCTCGCAGATGCACGTCTCCCGTCTCCTCTCCCGCACCCTGGGCAAGCTCCGCAAGGGGCTGATGATCGAGGAGTGACGCGGGGCGCCCCACGCGGTGACGCGTGTGCGGCTCACTCCGTGTGCCGAGGGCCCGGCCGGACGGTGACACACCAGTCCGGCCGGGCCCTCGGCCGTGCCGGACGACGGCGGACCTGTGCCCCGCCGTACGAGGTCACTCCGTGCGCAGCGCGCTGTCCAGGATGCGTTCGAGCGTCGTCAGGTCCGCCTGCGAGAGGCCGCGCAGAGCGGGGGGCGGCGTGTCGGAGACCCGCGCCATCACGGCCGCTGCCCGTGCCCCCTGCTCGGTGACCTCGACCAGCTTGGACCGCCGGTCGGCCGGATTCGGCTCCCGCGTGACGTGACCGCGCTGCACCAGGTACTCGACCGTGAGCGTGGTGTGCGGCGCGTCCGCGAACAGGCCCGCCGCCAGCGCGCTCAACGTCAGCGGACCCTCGGTGGCGATGTGCCGGAGCGCCTTGGCCCGGAAGTAGCTCATGCCCAACTCCTCGGTCACCCGCGTACGCACATCGGCCACCTCGAGCACGAGCGTGCGCAGGTCACGCCAGACCCGCACAGCGGACGGCCCGGCGCCGACACCGGCCGCCGGGCCGGACGCCGACTCGGCCGCCGGGCCGGACGGCGGGGAGGCCGCCGGGGCGGTCACCGGCTCGGGCGCCGGGGCAATCGCTGGGGCGGGTGGTGGGGGGTGGTGGTTGCGGGAGTTGCCAAAGGGTGCTGTGTTCATTGCGCTGTGCCCTTTCCGCCCGTTGGGGCCGAACGGGGTGCGGGGTGGGAGGCGGGTGCGGGCGGGGCGTCTGCCGGCTCCTCCAGCAGGTGGGCCGCGCGGCGTGCCGTCGCGCGCGCCCAGCGGCCCGTGGTCGCCGCGCCGAGCGCGAAGACCGCCACGCCGCAGCCCGTGATGATCCACCAGGCGGTGCGCTGCGCGTCCTGGAACCCGGCCGCGTCGCGCAGCCCGCCACCCGCCGTCGCACCGGCCATCACCGCACCGATCACGGCCACGCCCAGGGAGGAGCCGACTTGGCGGCTCGTCGAGGCGACCGCCGCCGCCACCCCCGCCTGGGCCCGCGGCATACCGGAGACGGCGGAGTTGGTGATGGGCGCGTTGACCAGGCCGAAGCCCACGCCGAAGAGGACGAAGGCGGTGAAGAGCACCCCGAGTGGCAGGTCGGCGGATGCCGTCCGGGCGAGCAGCACGCCGCAGGCCGCCAGGCCCACCCCCGCCGCGAGCAGCGGCAACCTGGGCCCCCGGTTGCCGACCAGGCGGCCGGAGAGCGGCGCGAACAGGAGCGTCATGACGGCCATGGGCAGCATGCACAGGCCGGCGTGCAGCGCGCTCATACCGCGTACCTCCTGCAAGTACAGGGAGGTCAGGAACAAGAAGCCGCCCAGCGCGGCGAACGCGCACACCGCGGTGGCCGTGGCACCGGCGAACGGGACGCTGCGGAAGAAGCGCGGATCGATCAGGGGTTCGCTGCGGCGCGCCTCGTACAGCGGCAGCGCCACCAGGGCGAGGAGGGCGACGGCCGCGCAGCCCCACACCAGTGGCGAGAGCAGCCCCCGGTGCGGACTCTCGATGATGCCGAAGGTGAGGCCTGCCAGCAGCACGACCATGAGCGCCTGTCCGCCGGGGTCCGCCCTGCGGGCCCGCGGGGCGCGGGACTCGGGGATGTACCGCGTCGTCAGCACCATGGCGGCCAGCCCCACCGGCACGTTGACCCAGAAGATCGCCTGCCATCCGCTCACCTGGACGAGCAGTCCGCCCAGCAGGGGGCCCGCCGCCATGCTGATGCCGACGACGCCGCCCCACACGCCTATCGCGCGGGCGCGTTCGCGCGGCTCCGTGAAGGTGTTGGTGATGATCGACATCGCGACGGGGTTGAGCATCGAACCGCCCACCGCCTGCAGCGCTCTGGCTGCCACGAGCCATCCGAGCCCGGGTGCGAGGCTGCACAGCAGCGAGCCCAGGACGAAGAGCGCGAGCCCCCAGCGGAAGACCCGGCGGCGGCCGAGTCTGTCCGCCGTCGAACCGGCGAGCATCAGCAGGCCCGCGAGCACGAGGGTGTAGGCGTCCACCACCCACTGGAGCCCGGAGACGGACGCGTCCAGGTCCGCTCTGATGTCGGGGAGCGCCACGTTGAGCGCTGTGGTGTCGACACTGACGATCAGCAGCGACATGCAGCAGATCGCCAGGACGAGGTACCGGCGGCGCGTGGGAACTCCAGCGCCCGCGTCCGTGCCCGTGCCCGTCAAGTGGCCCCCCGCATTGCTTGTACGGCTACAACGATTGTGACTCTACAACCAGTCGCCGACAACGCCCCGGGAGCCGGGGCCGGACGGGGCGGTTACGGGGCGGGAGCCCGCGGCAGGGCCGGCGGCCGGGGTCGGCGGGCCGGGAGCGCGGCCTACTCCGCCGGGACGACGCGGAGGCCGCCTCAACCCCTGGTTCCACACGCAAGGTGAAACCTGCACGGGATGTGCCGCGGCCTGCGGTTTCCTACCGTCGGTGGGACAGCGAGGACGGCTCGGACCGACCGGGGGACGACACGTGCACACCTGCCAGAAGGACCACACGGTAACCAGCGGCGCCGGGGAAGCGGCGGCCTACCGCCGTGCGCTCTTCGCCCGGATCCAGAGCTTCGTCTGGCAGCACCTGGGCGACCCGGGTCTGTGCCCCGACGCCATCGCCGCGGCTCACCACATCTCCACCCGCAGTCTGCACCGGCTCTTCCAGAGCCAGGGCTGCACCGTCAGCGCGTGGATACGCCGCCAGCGTCTGGGGCGCGCACGCCGCGATCTGGCGGACCCGCGACTGGCCGGTCGCACCATCCAGTCGATAGCCGCCACCTGGGGATTTCCCCGCCCTGCGGACTTCACCCGGGCGTTCCGCGCGGCCTACGGCATTCCCCCGCAGGACTTCCGCGCCGGGGCGCTGCGGGTCTCCTGAGCCGGGCGGCCAGGCAATCCCGCCGCAGCGGAGCGGCAACCGGTGCCTCCGGCGGGTGCGGGACCGGCGACGAAGGTCACCCGAACGGGCAGCCTCAGGGCGAGAGGGACCGGCGCGCGCTCGCGTAAGGCGGAGGAAGACGTTCCTGCGACAGGCAACGCCTGCCCTGCGGCAACAGGGCGGGCGAGCGTCTTAGTTGGGTGGGGCCGGCGGGGTGCTGCCGCCGGTGGTGCGGCCTGCCGCCTCGGCCGCGTCGTCGACCTTGTTGTCGAACCTGTCGTTGTCTTGGCCCGCTGTGGAGTCCGCCCAATCGGTGAGCATCTGCAGTTTGCGCTGGAAGGCCGCGTTGGGATCCTTGCCGCCCTCCTGCTGGGCCTCCTGGTGGAGTTGCTGGAAGGATTTGAGGGTGCCGTCGGGGTTGAGGGCTTCCTTCGGCGGAGGGGGCTGCACCGGGTAGCCCGAGTCGTAGAGGTACTGCGTCATCCGGAAGCGCTGCATCCGGTCGTAGTTCGCGTACTCCTGTGTGACCGCCTTCTCGTGCGGACTGTCGCCCTGCTGCCAGGGGTCCAGCCCCCACTTGCCAAAGGCGAACTGCGCGCCCTTCCAGATGTACTCGCCGGTCTTCGAGGCGAACGGCACCTCCCCCAGCCCCAGCGAGATCACGTCCTTGAGTACGCCGCGGACGGAGGCTTCCTGCTTGTCCATGTCCTTCCCGGCCGTGACCTGCGCCCGGTACTCGGACGCGGCCAGTTTGCCGAAGGCGCGGGAGACGCGGGTCATGCGGCCCGGGTCGGGCAGGCCGGCGTTGACCGCGTCCGCGTCGTGCTTCGCCGCCGCCCTGATCGCCTGATCGCTGAACGCACCCGCCGCGCGGTCGAAGACCTCGGTCGCCGGGTCGCTGCCGGCGAACGTCGACAAGAACGTGTCGACGTCCTGCGGGCTCAGATAGAACGACGGCGTGAGCCCCGGCAGGTCCGTCCAGTTGGCCGGCCTGCCCATACCGGACTGACGGTAGGGCGCGTCGTCGTCCCGGGCCCCGCTGGTCAGCTCGTGGAGGTAGGAAGCGCCCAGGTTCGCCATGGAGACCTTCATCGACCAGGGAATGTCCTTGCCCTTGCTGCCCAGGTGCGTCATGGCGGTGAAAGCGAACCGCGACGCCTCCAGACTGTGCCGGCCCGGCTCCTCGGCCCCCACCCCCGAGCCCGCCTCGACGGCCTTGCCCAGCCCCGCAGCGACCTGGTCGCCGGTGCCGTAGCCCTTGGCGTAGTCGAGGAAGAGGTCGTAGGTCTTCTTGATGTCGCCGTGCTGCATGCCGTTCAGCACCTGCCGTGCCGCGGCGCCGTCCTTGCCGAGCAGGTTGAGCGCGAGAGCCAGGTTGTCCTCCGAGAGGCCGTACTTGGCCGCGTCGAACCCGTTGCCGCCGCGCCAGTCCGTACCCCCCGGGTCCTTGTCGAACTGGTCCAGCGCGAGGTTCTTCGCTGCCGTCTTGAGGTATTCGGTGGGGAAGTGCCCGTACTGCATCAGTGCGAGGCGGCCCCAGGCGTCCGAGGGGTGCTCCGACGGGCGGAGCATCGCCTGGTTGACCTTGTCGAAGCCGGGTGTGGCGAGGAACGTGGCGCTGGTCGCCGTGGCGAGGGCGCGGCTGAAGATCTTGAGGTCTCCGCCCGCGGTGGTGCTGCCCGACTGGGTCATGAACGTCGGCAGCGTGGACAGCCAGTTGGGGTGCACGGAGGCGTAGAAGGCCGCCATGAGTTCGGGGTCGTCCTGGTAGCGCGCCAGTTCACCGGCGATCCGGTGGATTTCCTGTGCGCCCCCCTCGTCGGTGCGGTTGACGCCGTTCATCCGGTCGGCCAGCTCCCTTCCGAGGCGTTGCGCCTCTTGGAGGGAGCGGAAGTTGTCCGGGATCTGCACCATCTCGCGGCCCGGTTCCGGGTGGTTGCGCTCGTAGGCGGCCGCCAGGTCGAACCGGCGTTTGAGGGTGGGAAGCTGCCCCTCCACCCAGGCGCCGACACCCGCCAGGCGGGTCAGGCCACCGGTGTCCACGCCGTGCTCGGCGAACCGGCTGTTCCATCCGTTCGCGCTCTTGAGGATGTGCGCGGCGTCGCCCAGGGAGTCGATCATGCCCTTGAGTCTCGCCGGGTCGATCCCGCTGAACGTGCCCGATCCCGGACCGCCTCCTGGCGGCGGAGTACCCATCGTCGTCTCCCCCTCACACGACTCACTCGGTACGGCTCACGCACTACGCTCTGCTCGATACGGTCTGTCCGGGGCCGGCCCGGTCACCGCATACGACGGTAGGCCTGGGCCTGGGAGAGCGTCACCTGTTTCGGGGTACTCCGCAGCACCGCGTCGACCGCTTCGACGATCTCGTCGGCCAGCCGGTGCACGTCGCGCTTGCGCCCGCCGACCTCCGAGGCGAACGTCTTCGCTGTCGGGCCCTCCCAGACCCCGCCGCCGCCCATGTCCTGTGCCGCCCGGTCCAGGGTGGTGGCGATGTGATCGTGCTGGGAGGCCACGCTACGACGCAGCTCCTCCAAGTCCGCGTGCAGCGGGCTGTCCACCATCCTCTTGCCGGCGTCGTCGTGTTCGCCCATCGCCCTCGCCCCCGTCCCCTGTTCCGCGTCGCGCGACGCGCTTCCTGGTGCCCGTCGCCTCGACGGTGTCCTCGGCGGCCGCCCCAGTGGCCTTCCCGGCCACCGGCGCTCCCGGCCACCGGCTCACGGTCCTCCCGATCGTAAGCCGGTCGGCTCGCCACCTGGCCGTGACGGCACCTCGACCTCGCAATCAAGCCACTGTGTGAGGACGGCTCCTAGGCGACCCGTGCCCCTTCGCGCCAGACCTCCGACACCAGGGGGACGCCTGGCCGGTAGGAGAGGTGGACGTGGGAGGGGGCGTCCAGGAGGGCCACGTCCGCCCGGCAGCCCGGCGTGAGGCGGCCGACGTCCGTGCGGCGCAGCGCCCGCGCGCCGCCGGCCGTCGCCGACCAGAGGGCCTCGTCGGGCGTCATGTTCATCTCCCGTACGGCGATGGCCAGGCAGAACGGCATCGACGAGGTGTAGGAGGAACCCGGGTTGCAGTCGGTCGACAGCGCCACCGTGACGCCCGCGTCGAGGAGGCGGCGGGCGTCCGGGTAGACCGCGCGGGTGGAGAACTCGCAGCCGGGCAGCAGCGTGGCGACGGTGCTGCCCTGGGCGAGCGCGTCGACGTCCTCGTTTGTGAGGTGGGTGCAGTGGTCCGCCGAGGCGGCGTCCAGTTCGACGGCGAGCCGGACGCCGGGCCCGTAGGAGAGCTGGTTGGCGTGCACGCGCGGGATGAGCCCCGCTTCCCTGCCCGCGGTGAGGATCGTGCGGCACTGCTCCTCGTCGAAGGCGCCCTCCTCGCAGAACACGTCCACCCAGCGGGCGTGCGGGGCGCACTCGCGGAGCATCGGTCCTGCCACCAGTGCGGTGTAGGCGTCCGGGTCGTGCGCGTACTCGGGCGGTACGACGTGGGCCCCGAGGTAGGTGACCTCGTCCACGTCCGAGAGGGCCGCCACCCGCAGGGCGCGGGCCTCGTGCTCGGGGCTGAGCCCGTAACCGGACTTCGTCTCGAGAGTGGTCGTGCCCTGGGCGTACATCTCCCGCAGGTGCGCGTTCAGGGTCGCCGCCAGCGCCTCGTCGCTCGCCTCGCGGGTCGCCTGGACGGTGGTGCGGATGCCGCCCGCCGTGTAGGGGCGGCCTGACATGCGGGCGTTGAACTCCTGGGTGCGGTCGCCCGCGTACAGAAGGTGGGAGTGGCTGTCGACGAAACCGGGGATGGCGGCCCTGCCGCCCGCGTCGTGGGCCGTGTCGGCGGGCGGGGCCTTCTCGGTGGGGCCCACCCACGCCACCTGGCCGTCCTCGACGATCAGGGCGGCGTTCTCGATGAGGCCCAGGGGGCTCCCGTCGCCCTGGGCGGGGTCGTTGGTGACCAGAGCGGCGATGTTGGTCAGGGCGGTTGTCTGGGGCATGGGGTTCCTTGGCGGTGCTGCGGTCTCGGGGCGGGGCCGGGGGCCGTACGTGTGAGAGGCGGTCAGGGGCGGAGGGCGCTGATCGCCTCGGTCAGCGCGTGGGGGACGGAGTCCA
Organism: Streptomyces tubbatahanensis; assembly: GCF_022699385.1. Taxonomy (NCBI): domain Bacteria; kingdom Bacillati; phylum Actinomycetota; class Actinomycetes; order Kitasatosporales; family Streptomycetaceae; genus Streptomyces; species Streptomyces tubbatahanensis. The sequence goes on from NZ_CP093846.1 coordinate 3,157,899, forward strand.
CCAGCGTGTGGGCGCCGTCCCGCACCACGTGGCGGCCTGCGACCACGGTGTGCCGGACGTCGGCGGCCGTGGCGGCGAACACGGCCGTCTCCGCGGCGAGGCGGGCGACGGGGCCCGCGGTGCGGACGGAGTCGAGGGCGACGGTGGTGAAGTCGGCGAGGGCGCCGGTCTCCAGCCGGCTCGCCTCGGGCCAGCCGAGTGCGATCTGTCCGCCCTCGGTGGCGGTGCGCAGCAGCTGCCCCGCGGTCCAGTGGCCGCGGGTGCGGCTGGCGAGGCGCTCGTCGAGCTCCAGGGCGCGAGCCTCCTCGAACAGGTCGATGACGGCGTGGCTGTCGCTGCCCAGCGACAGGGTGGCTCCGGCACCGTCGAGCGCGAGGGCCGGGCCGATGCCGTCGGCCAGGTCGCGTTCGGTGGTGGGGCACATGCACACGCCCGTGCCCGTACGCCCCACCTGGCGGATGTCGCCGTCCGTCATATGGGTGGCATGGACGGCGACGGTGCGCGGGGAGAGGACGCCGTGTTCGGCGAGCAGGGCGGTCGGCGTCATGCCGTGCACGCGCTCGCACGCCTCGTTTTCGCCGGTCTGTTCGGACAGGTGGACGTGCAGGGGGGCACCGCGCTCCTCGGCCCACTGCGCGACGGTGCGCAGCTCTCGCGCGGGCACCGCGCGCACGGAGTGCACGGCGGCGCCCACCCGTGCGTGTCCGCCTTCGGGCCTGAAGGCGGTGGCGCGCTCGGCCCAGGCCTCGGCGGTGCCGTCGCTGAAGCGCAGCTGCTGCCGGTTCGGCGGCTCGCCGCGCCCCTTGGGGCCGATGCCGGAGGCGAGGTAGGCGGTGTCCAGCAGGGTGATGCGGATGCCGGCGTCCGCGGCGGCGGCCACCAGCGCGTGGCTCATCGCGTTGGGGTCGTCGTAGCGCGCGCCGCCGGGCGCGTGGTGCAGGTAGTGGAACTCGCCCACGCAGGTGATGCCCGCGAGCGCCATCTCGGCGTACACCGCGCGGGCCAGCGTGTAGTAGCTGTCGGGGGTGAGCCGGGAGGCCGTCTGGTACATGGCGTCCCGCCACGTCCAGAAGGTTCCCGAGCCGACCTGGACGGTGGAGCGCAGGGCGCGGTGGAACGCGTGCGAGTGCGCGTTCGCCAGGCCCGGCAGGGTGAGTCCGCGCAGCACGGTGGCGCCGGGCGGCGGCGCCTCGACGTCCCTGCGGACGGCGCCGAGCCGCCCCTGTGCGGTCACCTCCAGGGCGACGTGCGGCTCGGCGGTGCCGTTGAGCCAGGCGAGCTCGCACCAGTAGACCTTCTCGGCGGGCGCCGCGCCGGGTTCCGGAGCGGCGCCGTCGCCCGTCGGGTTGTTTCGCGTGGTCGTCACACCAGGCCTTCCAGTACGTCGGCGAGCGCGGTGACGCCCGCCGCACAGTCGTCCTCCTCGGCGGACTCGGCGGGTGCGTGCGAGACGCCGGTCGGGTTGCGGACGTACAGCATCGCCGTGGGCACCGAAGCGGACAAAATACCCGCGTCGTGTCCTGCCCCCGTGGGCAGGACAGGGATGGTGTCCCCCAGCAGCGCGGCCATCCGATCGCGCAGCGCGTGGTCGAACTCGACCAGCGGTGTGGCCGACTCGCGCGTCACCCGTACGTCCACGCCGTCGCGGCCCCCGCGTTCGCCGGCCGCGCGTTCGATCTCGGCGACGACGGACGCCAGCGTCTCCTCGTCCGGAGCACGCGAGTCCAGCCAGCCCCTGACCAGAGAGGGGACGGCGTTGACGCCGTTCGGCTCGACCGCCACCTTGCCGAAGGTGGCCAGCGCGCCGGCCAGCCGCGCCTTCTTGCGGGCCGCGAGCACCGTGGTGGCGTAGGTGAGCATGGGGTCGCGGCGGTCCTCCAGGCGGGTGGTGCCCGCGTGGTTGGCCTCGCCGTGGAAGTCGAACCGCCAGCGGCCGTGCGGCCAGATCGCCGAGGCGACCGCGATCGGGTGGTCGGTCTCCGCCAGCGCGCGGCCCTGTTCGATGTGGAGTTCGACGAACGCGCCGATGCGGGCGAGCCGCTCGGGGTCGGGGCCGAGCGCGGCGGGGTCGTGCCCCGCCGCCTCCATCGCCCTGGGCAGGGTGATCCCCTCCGCGTCGCGGAGGGCGTGGGCGCCTTCCGCGGTGAGGGACCCGGTCATCAGCCGGGAGCCCACGCAGGCCAGGCCGAAGCGGGCGCCCTCCTCGTCGCAGAAGTTGACGATCGCGAAGGGGCGCGTGAAGGCGGTGCCCCGGCTCCTCAGTTCGTCGTAGGCGGCGAAGGCGGACAGGACGCCCAGCGGTCCGTCGAAGGCGCCGCCGTCCGGGACGGAGTCGAGGTGCGAGCCGGTCACGACGGCGCCGGAGGCGTTCTTGTCGCCCGACCACGCCCACTGGTTGCCGTTGCCGTCCACCTCGTAGGCGAGGCCTCTGGAGACGGCCTGGTCCCGGAACCACTGGCGGCACTCCTGGTCGGGTCCCGTCCAGGCGAAGCGGCGGTACCCGCCCGAGCCCGCCCTGCCGAGGGGCAGCAGCTCCTTCCACATCTGCTGGAAGGAGGGCCGCGGCCCCGGCGGTGCCGTGGCTCCCGCGGCGGAGGAGGCGGGGTCCATCAGGCGTCCCCCTCGCGCATCGGGACGCGGACCCCGCGCTCGGCGGCGACCGCCTCGGCTTCGGGGTACCCCGCGTCGACGTGGCGGATCACTCCGGTGCCGGGGTCGTTGGTCAGGACCCGGCGCAGCTTCTCGCCCGCGAGGGCGGTGCCGTCGGCGACCGTGACCTGCCCCGCGTGCAGGGAGCGGCCCATGCCGACGCCGCCGCCGTGGTGGAGGGAGACCCAGGAGGCGCCGGAGGCGACGTTGAGCATGGCGTTGAGCATCGGCCAGTCGGCGATGGCGTCGGAGCCGTCGCGCATGGCCTCGGTCTCCCGGTAGGGGGAGGCGACGGAGCCGCAGTCGAGGTGGTCGCGGCCCAGGGCGAGGGGGGCCTGGAGCTGCCCTGAGGCGACCATGTCGTTGAAGCGCTCACCGGCGGCGGCGCGCTCGCCGTAGCCGAGCCAGCAGATGCGGGCGGGCAGGCCCTGGTAGTGGACGCGTTCGCCGGCCAGGCGCAGCCAGCGGGCCAGCGACTCGTTCTCGGGGAAGAGGTCGAGCAGCGCACGGTCGGTGGCGGCGATGTCGGCGGGGTCGCCGGACAGGGCCGCCCAGCGGAAGGGGCCCTTGCCCTCGCAGAAGAGGGGGCGGATGTAGGCGGGGACGAAGCCGGGGAAGTCGAACGCGCGGGTGTATCCGGCCAGCTGTGCCTCGCCGCGGATCGAGTTGCCGTAGTCGAAGACCTCGGCTCCGGCGTCCTGGAAGCCGACCATGGCCTCGACGTGGGCGGCCATGGACTCGCGCGCCCTGCGGGTGAAGTCGGCGGGCTTCTCGGCGGCGTAGGTGGTCATGTCGGCGAAGTCGACGCCGGTCGGCAGGTAGGAGAGCGGGTCGTGGGCGGAGGTCTGGTCGGTGACGATGTCGATGGGGGCGCCGTCGGCGAGCAGCCGCGGCAGCACCTCAGCGGCGTTGCCGAGCAGGCCGATGGAGAGCGGGCGGCGGGCGTCGCGGGCCTCGACGGCGAGGCGGAGCGCCTCGGCGATGCTGTCGGCACGCACGTCGCAGTAGCCGTGTTCGATGCGGCGTTCGATGCGGGAGGGGTCGCACTCGACCACGAGGGCGACACCGCCGTTCATGGTGACGGCGAGCGGCTGCGCGCCGCCCATCCCGCCGAGCCCCGCGGTCAGCGTGATCGTCCCGGCCAGCGAGCCGCCGAACCGCTTCTCGGCGACGGCCGCGAACGTCTCGTAGGTGCCCTGGAGGATGCCCTGGGTGCCGATGTAGATCCAGGACCCCGCGGTCATCTGGCCGTACATGGTCAGGCCGAGCTGTTCCAGGCGGCGGAACTCCTCCCAGTTGGCCCAGTCGCCGACCAGGTTGGAGTTGGCGATCAGTACGCGCGGCGCCCACTCGTGGGTGGTCATCACGCCGACGGGGCGCCCCGACTGGACGAGCATCGTCTCGTCGCCGCGCAGGGTGTGCAGGGTGCGGACGATGGCGTCGTAGGAGGCCCAGTCGCGGGCGGCCTTGCCCGTGCCGCCGTAGACGACGAGCTTGTCGGGGTGCTCGGCGACCTCGGGGTCGAGGTTGTTCTGCAGCATCCGCAGTGCGGCCTCCTGCTGCCATCCGAGCGTGCTCAGCTCGCTGCCGCGCGACGCCCTGACCGGGCGTGGTCCTGCGGTGCTGGTCATGTGGCCCTGCCTCCTCGACTCCAGCCGAATCAGATCTATTCACTAACCATACGCAGTGAATAGATCTAGTCAACGGGTGGTCGGGCACGAACCGGGGAGCGGACCGGATACGGCGGTCCCGAACCCCCACCGCACACCCCGCGCCACCCGGCGGCGGTGAACCAGCGGTAGGACAGCCGGAGGGACACGCGGCGGGTGGGGCCGCTCAGGACACCGCCCGGCGCGGGAGCGGCCTACCGTCGTCGAAGAGCGCCCCGGCGGTCGCATACGGAGGCCACGCTCCGGGTACGGCACGTCAGCGCGCTCCGCACCAATCGCACCACCCGCCCCACCCGGCTCCCTGGCCCCACGCTCACCCCCACGCAGCCCCGGAGAACGACATGTCGCAGATCCTTTTCGTGCTGACCGGCGCTCAGCACTGGACCCTCGCCGACGGCACCCAGCACCCCACCGGCTTCTGGGCCGACGAGGCGGTCGCCCCCTACGAGGCCTTCAAGGCGTCGGGCCACCAGGTCGTCGTCGCCACCCCCGGCGGGGTGGTCCCCAGCGTCGACCAGACCAGCCTGTCCGCCGACGCGAACGGCGGACAGGACAACGCCGACCGGGTGGCCGCGGGCCTCGAGGCCTTCACCGAACTGGGACAGCCGCTGAGCATCGAGGACGTGCGGATCGACAGCGGAGGCGGCCCGGCCGGCTTCGACGCCGTCTTCTACCCGGGCGGCCACGGCCCCATGGAGGACCTGGCCACCGACAGCGACTCCGGCACGCTGCTGGTGCGCACCCTGGCGTCGGGCCGGCCGCTGGGCGTGGTCTGCCACGGCCCCGCCGCGCTGCTGGCCGCCCACACGCAGGAGGGCGCCAGCGCGGTGTACGGCTACCGGCTGACCGGTTTCAGCAACGCCGAGGAGCAGCAGGCGGGCTTCGCGAACAAGGCGAAGTGGCTGCTCCAGGACCGGCTGGTCGAGGCGGGCGCCCACTTCGACGAGGGCGAGCCGTGGGTGCCGCACGTGGTGGTGGACCGCAACCTGGTCAGCGGCCAGAACCCCGCCTCCGCCGGCCCCGTGGCGGCGGAGGTCATCAAGATGCTGGGCTGAGCCCTCGCCGGCCGGCCGCCCGTACGGCGCCGGATAGATAGGATCTCTCTCCGCACCGGAACCGGACTCAGTACGCACTCTTGACACGCGCGCCCCCCTCTCGGACTCTTTCATCGGATGTCCGAGAGGGGAGGACCTGTGAGGTCTGTGCTCAGCCGGTCACGAGGGCGGGCGCTGCGCGGGGTGTGCGCGGGCGCGGCGCTCGCGCTGCTGCTGTGCGCGGCTCCGGCGGGAGGCGCCGCTGCGTCCGCACCGCCCGAAGCCCCCTCGGCGCACCCGTCCACCGCACGCGCCGTCCGCGGTATCCCCGGTGAGATCCCCCGCTCCGCGGACCCGCGCGTCGCGGCGTGGCAGCGGCTGCGGTACGGCATGTTCATCCACTGGGGCCTCTTCTCCGAGCTCGGCGGCGTCTGGAAGGGCAAGCCCGTCACCGAGGGGTACAGCGAACAGATACAGATGTGGGCGAACATCTCCGGCAAGGAGTACGCCGAGGTCGCGGACCGCTTCCGCGCCGACCGATTCGACCCCGGCGCCGTCTGCGCGCTGGCGAAGGACGCCGGGATGAAGTACGTCGTCATCACCGCCAAGCACCACGACGGCTTCGCGATGTTCGACACCGGCACCACGGACTACGACGTCGTGGACCGCACCCCCTACGGCAAGGACCCGCTGCGGGCGCTGGCCCGCGAGTGCCGCGCGCAGGGCCTGGAGTTCGGTGTCTACTTCTCCCTCGTCGACTGGCACGCGGGCCACTCCTTCGACCCGGACAACAGCAACCCGATCCCCGCCTCGATGGAACCGCTGATCGAGGGGCAGCTGCGGGAACTGATGACCGGGTACGGGCCGATCGCCGAGGTGTGGTTCGACATGTCGGCGCCGACGGCCGCGCAGAGCCGCCGCTTCGCGCGTCTGGTGCACCGGCTCCAGCCGGGCGCGACGGTCAGCAGCCGGGTGTGGAACAACGCGGGCGACTTCCGGGTGATGGGCGACAACGAGGTACCGGACGTCCCCCTGGACGGTGCCTGGCAGACGCCCGCCTCCGTCTACCACGAGACGTGGGGCTACCGCAGCTGGCAGAGGCGCGAGGACAAGCCCGGCAAGATCCGTTCCCTGGTGCGCGGTCTGCTGAGCGTACGGGCCCGCGGCGGGAACTACCTGCTCAACATCGGGCCGCGCGGTGACGGTTCCGTCGTCGGCTTCGAGGCGGACGTGCTGCGCGGCGTCGGCGCGTGGCTGAAGCGCCACCACCGCGCCGGGTTCGAGGCGTCGGCCACCCGCTTCGGCGGGCAGCCCTGGGGCGAGGTGACGGTGGACGGGCACGAGCTGTACCTCCACGCGGTGCGGCCACCGTCCGACGGGCGGCTGCGGCTGCCGGGCCTGGCGACGCGCGTGGCCGGGGTGGCGGAGGACGGCCCCGGCGGAGCGCGGCTCGACTGGCACCGCGAGGGCGACGACCTGGTGGTCCAGTTGCCCGAGCATCCCGCTGATCCGGTGCTGCCGGTCGTCCGCGTCCGGCTGCGCGGGCCACTGCGCCTCGTCCCCGACGAGACCGTCGACCTGGGTGCGGACGGGCGCGGCACCGTCACGGCGAAGGACATGGAGACCGGGCACGGCTACGCGGACGAGGGCTCCTACCGCTCGCAGCGGCGCACCACCGTGCGCAGCACCGCCTACGTCACCACGGCCCGAGGCGGCCGGGCGGACGTCAGGTTCGCCGGTGAGGCCGACCCCGGCACCTCCTACCGGCTCACCGTCGGCTCGCGCTCGCGGACGCTGAGCGGACGCGCGCTGATGTCGGGCAAGCCGCTGTCGTTCTCACTGCCCCGCGACCGTGTCGTCCCCGTCACCCTCACCCGCGCCCACCCGGCCCACCCGGGCGAGGACCTGGACGCGCGGGTGCGGCGCATCACCCTGACGCCGTAGCCGGCGGACCGTCCGCCGGAGCGCGGGCCACGAAGGTCAGGACGTCTCCCGGTCGCGGCCGTGCCAGTCGACGCACATGAGGACGGCGTCGTCCTGGAGCGGCGCCTCGCCCCGGTAGGCGGCGAGTTCGCGCAGCAGGGCGACGGGTACCTGGGTCGCGGGCAGGAGCTTGTGGGCGGCCAGGGCGCGGGCCAGTGAACGGTCGCCGTACTTCTCGCCCCCGCGCCCCGGGGTGTCGTAGACGCCGTCGCTGCCGAACAGCAGCCGGTCGCCGGGCAGCGCCGTGAAGTGCTCCTCGGTGTAGACGGTGTCCTCGAACATGCCGAGCGGCAGCTGGCTGTCGAAGGAGAGGGTGTCCACCGTGCGGCCGCCGCGCAGTCGCCAGGTGCGCGGCGAGCCCGCGTCCACCACCTCGACGGCTCCGGTGGCCAGGTCCAGGCGCAGCAGGAGCACCGAGACGTAGGCGGAGCCCTGGTACTGCGCGTAGACGGCCTGGTCAGCGAGCGTCGCCTGGCCCGCCAGGTCCAGTCCGGCGCGGCGCGCGTTGCGCAGCGCGTTGGTGGCGAGGTTGGTCAGCAGCGCGGCCTCCATCCCCTCGCCCATGCCGTTGGTGATGCTGAGCGTCAGATAGCGCTCGGAGGCCTCCCAGTCGAACCCGTCGCCGAAGATCGCGTACGCCGGCTCCAGGTGGGCGCCGACCTCGAACTCCGGGCGTACGCAGGCGCGGCCGGGCAGCAGCTGCCACTGCATCTCCGCCGCGAGCGTGAGCCGGGTGGCGCGGCGGGCCAGCAGGAACAGGTCGGTGTCCCGTCCGGCGACGAGGACTTCGTGTCCGACGACCTCGCACAGCTCGCGCAGCTCGGGCAGCAGCTCGCGCGTGTCCCGCGAGCCGGGCAGCCCCACCGACAGCGTGCCGAGCCGGTCGCCACGCGCCGTCAGCGGGAGGTGGACGACGACCCCGTCACCTGTCTGACGGGTGACGTGCGGTTCCTGGGCGCCGAAGGCACGCCCCTGCGGGCTGTCGTACACGGACACCGCGTCCTCGTCGGCCGGATGTCCGTCCACTCGGCGGAGCGACGTCATGCCGTAGTCGATCATGCGGAGCTCGACGAGCCCCGCGCCGTATCCGGCCCGCAGCTCGTCGGCGAGGACGTCGGCGAGGGACTGCGGGGGCGCGGTGCGCAGCCTGTGCTGGACAGCGGCGAATCGGTCCACGACGGTCCTGATCTGTGCGGGGCTGCCCAGGATCCCGTCCGGGATCACGACGGCTCAGCCGAACTTCCGTGCCACGTTCCGTGAAGCCGTCACGGTATCGCAGTCATGTGCCCGGCAGCCTTGCCGTCCGCTCCGGCGTTGTGCCGCCCCGCGGCGCCCGCCACCCGAACGGACAGCCACCCGTACGGACAGCCACCCGTACGGACAGCCACCCGTACGGCCAGCCGCCCGTATGGACAGCCACCCGTACGGACAGCCACCCGTACGGGCGGCCTCGGGCCAAAGTGCGGCGCCTTCCGCGATGAGTTTTCCGCCTCCCTCCGGTCCCTCTTTCCGGGACCGGTGCACTGGGCCCGGCGACCTGAGAAGTGCGGGAGGCGGCACGCCATGAGCGAGACGACGGAACCGGGCAGCCCCCGGGTGGGCGGGATCGTGCTGGGCAGCACCGATCCGAGGAGGCTGTGGGAGTGGTACCGGGACGTGTTCGCGCCCGGCCTGACGCGGGACGGCGCCGAGGACGGGGGCCCTGTACGGCATCTGCGACTGGGCGGCACGTACGTTCTTTTCGAGGCCCGTGACGACGTGGGCCGCAAGTCCGTCGAACCGGGCCGCGTGCTGGTCAACGTCGAGGTCACCGGCATCCGTGACATGGAGAGGCGGCTCAACGCGCAGCTCAACCCACGCTGGATCCGCCCGATCGAGACGGTCGACGAGCACATGCTGCTGGGCACGCTGGAAGACCCGGACGGCAACTACGTCCAGCTCTGCGACACCACCGACGACGGCACACCCGCCTGAGCACCGCCGTGTTCCGCCAGGAGGAGGACGAAGGATCCGGCACGGAGGACGGGCGCCGCGGGGACACCGCCGAACAGGCGGCCGAACTGCTGCGCCGCGCGGTCGGATACGCGCTGGGGGCCGCCCAGTGCGTGACCCCCGCACTGCTGGGACGCCCCACCCCCTGCGCCGCATGGGACCTGGGCGCCCTGCTGTCCCACGTGGACGACTCCCTGGCAGCACTGCACGAAGGCATCACCGAGGGCGCCGTCGCACTCCACCCGCACGACCATGAGCCGGGCTCGGCAGCGCTCGCGGCCCCGGACCAGGACCCCGCGGCCGCCTTCCGGCGGCGCGCGGCGCGCCTGCTGGGTGCCTCGGCCGGCGCCCGCCCCGGCGTCCGCATCGTCGCCGTGGCCGACGCGCCCCTGACGGCGACGGCCCTCGCCCTGACCGGCGCGGTCGAACTCGCGGTGCACGGCTGGGACATCGCCTGGTCCACCGGACACCCCGAGCGTGCCGTGCCGGTACCCCTGGCGGCCCGCCTGCTGCCGGTGGCCCGCCACCTGGTTCCGCACGACGGCGCCCGGCACCCCCTGTTCGGGCCCCGCCTGCCCCTGCCCGACGACGCGCCGCCCACCGACCGGCTGCTGGCCTTCCTGGGCCGAGCACCGCACGCGCGCGCCCCCGCACCGGTTCCCGGCCGCGGGTAGCCGAGCGGGTCAGGGCAGCTGGGCGCACGCCGTCAGGCTGTCCCCGGCGACCTCTCGGCGCTCACTCCGCGAACAGGCCCCGTTCGCTCGCCCGCGCGTCGAACTCCTCCAGACGGGCCTGCGCCTCGGGCAGGCCGTCGCACATCGCTTCGAGCAGGACGCGGCCCAGCAGCATGGGGGCGCAGGCCGTGTCGAAGGCGAGGCCGGTGCCGACGGCCGCGGGCAGCAGCAGGTCGCCGGGGCGGGCGACGGGTGCGAAGGCGCTGTCCGCGACGGTGATCACGGCCAGCCCCGCCTCCCTGGCCCGCTCCAGTGCCTCGACCGTCTCGCGTGGATGGCGGGGCAGCGCGAAGCACATCAGCACGCTCGCGCCCGCGCGCACGCAGCCGTCGATCCGGTCGACGAGCATCGAGCCGCCCTCGGTGAGCAGCCGCACATCGGGGTGGACCTTGGCGGCGAAGTAGGCGAAGCCGCCGGCCTGGGCCGCCGCGGCCCGCAGTCCGAGGACGGGCAGCGGGCGGGAGGCGGCCAGCAGCCTGCCCGCGCGTTCGACGGGTGCCGGGTCCTCCAGCAGCGCGGCCAGATGCCGCAGGTTCTCGATCTCGGCGTGGACCGCCTGCTGGTACTCGTTGAGCCCGCCGGGATCCTCGCCTGCCGCGGTGGGTTCCGTCCCCTCCTGCGGTTCGCTCTCGCGCAGGTGGCGGCGGAGTGCCGGGTAGCCGTCGAAGCCGAGCGCCACGGCGAACCGGGTGACGGAGGGCTGGCTGACCCCGGCCAGCTCGGCCAGCTCGACGCTGGAGAGGAAGGGCGCGTCCCCCGCCCTGCGGACCATGCAGTGGGCAATGCGGCGCTGGGTCGGGGTCAGCCGGTGTCCGTCGAACAGTTTCAGCAACCGCGCGCTCGCGCCGCCCATCCCGCACCTCACATTCAGCCCGCTCCTCCCGTGCATAATCCTATGCAGCCAGCGGGCGCCGCGGCAAGACGGCCACCGGAGGGTCGGGAGGCGAGGGTCGAAGGGGGCCCGAAAACCGGGGGACGGGGCCGGGGCCCGGGAGGTGTCAGCCCTGCCCGTCCGCGAACCACCGCGCCAGCTCGGGGGCGAGACGGGAGACCGTCACCGGCGTGCCCCCGTCCCGCAGCGACTCGGTGGCGGCGACCCCGGCCGCCACGGCCTCGCGCGCCGCGACGGGGCTGGTGTCGGTGGCGCCGCCCTCGCTCACGAACCGCAGGAACTCCGCCACCAGCAGCGGATCGGAGCCACCGTGTCCGCCCTCCTCGTCGCTGCGGGAGGGCATGGGGACCACGAGGTCGGCCTCGGCACGGTAGCCCTCCCGGCTGCGCCGGTTCCACACCCGCACCTCGGCGCTCTCCCCGTGGTCGCCGAAGTTCTCCAGCCGGCCCTCGGTGCCGATGACGGTGTAGTTGCGCCAGTAGTCGGGCGTGTAGTGGCACTGCTGGTAGCTGGCGTGGACGCCGCCCTGGAGCCGCATCACCACCATCGACAGGTCCTCCACGTCCACGACCGGGTTGAGCCCCGTGTTCGCCAGCGGCGGCCAGTTGTTCTCCGGGTCGTACCAGTCGGGCATCACCGCGCCCGGCGCCTGGCCCGAGCGGTCGTCGATGTCGCCGTAGAGCGTCAGGCCGCCCAGCGCCGTGACCCGCTCGGTGTAGGCGCCGGCCAGCCAGTGGATGACGTCCAGGTCATGCGCGCCCTTCTGGAGGAGCAGGCCCGTGGTGTTGCGGCGGTCGGCGTGCCAGTCCTTGAAGTAGAAGTCGCCGCCGTGCCCCACGAAGTGACGGCACCAGACGGCCTTGACCTCGCCGATCTCGCCCCGCTGGATCAGCTCCCGCATGGTGCGCACCACCGGCATGTGCCGCATGTTGTGGCCCACGTACAGCCGGGCGCCGCCTTCCCTGGCCGCCTCCAGCACCCGGTCGCAGCCCTCGGTGGTGATGGCCAGCGGCTTCTCCACGAAGACGGCGACACCCGCCCGCAGCAGCTCGGTCGCGAGCTGCTCGTGCGTGTGGTCGGGGGTGATGACGAAAACCGCGTCCAGCTCCTCGGCCTCCAGCAGCTCGCGGTGGCCGCCGTAGAGCCGTACGTCGTCGCCGAACCACTCGCGGGCCCGCGCGAACATCGCCGGAGCCGTGTCGACGGCGGCCACCACGCGGGAGCCCTCGCCGGGGCGGTGCGCCTCCCGCGCGAGGGAGGCGCGCAGCCCGAGCCCGATGACGGCCAGACGCAGATCCCGGGTGCGGGGCCCCTCGGCGCCTCCGGGTGCCGGGGCGAGGGTGGTGTCGCTCATGTGGTCTCCAGCCATTGCGGTCACGTCGTTTCCAGCCGTTCCGGTCACGTCGTTTTCAGCCGTTCCGGTCACGTCATATCCAGCTGTTCCGGTCACGTGGTGCTCAGCCCTTCATGCCGGAGAAGGCGATGCCCTGGATGAAGTGCCGCTGCATCGCCACGAAGACGACGATCACGGGCAGTGTGGCCAGGACGGAGCCGGCCATCAGCACCGGGTACTCCGTCAGGTGCGCGCCCTGGAGGGTGGCCAGACCGGCCGACAGCGGCATCTGGGACGGGTCGGTGTTGACGACCAGCGGCCACATCAGATCGTTCCACGACCACAGGAAGGTGAGGATGCCCAGGGCCAGCAGCCCGGGGCGGGCCAGCGGCAGGGCGATCCGCCAGAAGACGGTGAACGGGTTGGCCCCGTCCAGCCTCGCCGCCTCCTCCAGCTCGGTGGGCAGCCCGAGGAAGAACTGGCGCAGCAGGAACGTCCCGAAGGCGCTGAACATGCCGGGAACCACCAGCGCCTGCAGGGAGTTGAGCCAGCCCAGGTCCTGCATGATCTGGTACTGCGGCAGCAGGAACAGCTGGCTGGGCACCATCAGCACCGCCAGGAACCCGAGGAAGAGCGCTCCGCGCCCGGGGAAGGCGATGCGTGCGAACGCGTACGCCGCCATCGAGCACAGCAGCAGCTGCGCGACGGTGCGCAGCAGCGTCATCAGCACGGTGTTCAGCAGCTGGTCGGTGAACGGTATCGAGGAGAAGACCGTCGCGTAGTTCGACCAGTCCCAGTGCTCCGGCAGGAACGTCGGCGGCACCCTGGTCGACTCGCCGAACGACTTGAAGGAGGTCAGCACCTGCCACAGCAGGGGGAAGACCGTCACGACCGCGCCCAGGGACAGCAGCACGTGCGCCGGCCACAGCCGCCCCTCGCGGTTCCTGCGGGTCGCACGGCGGGCCGCGGCCGGCGGGCGGCCGCCCTCGGGGCGCGTGCGGCGCGGGGCTGCCACGCTCGTCTCAGTCATAGTGGACCCACCTCTTCTGCAACCGGAACTGGAGGGCGGTCAGCGCCATGATCAGGACGAACAGCACACAGACGATGGCTGCTCCGTACGCGCGCTGGTTGTCGTAGAAGGACTTCTGGAAGAACAGCATCACGATGGTCTGGCCCTCGCTGTAGGCCGGATTCGTGACGCCGACGGACGTGTTGGCGCCCAGGATCATGTAGATCAGGTCGAACACCTGGAGCGACTGGATCACCGACAGCACGGTGGTGAAGAACAGCGTCGGGCTCAGCAGCGGCAGGGTGACGGAGAAGAACTGGCGCACGCGCCCCGCCCCGTCCAGGGAGGCGGCCTCGTAGTAGTCCTGCGGGATGCCCTGCAACCCCGCCAGCAGCAGGATCATGTTGTATCCGACGGTCATCCACACGCCGACGGCGGCGACGGCGAACCGCACCACGTCCGGGTCGGAGACCCAGTAGGTGCCGTCGACGCCGATCGCGTCGAGCGCCTGGTTGAGGATGCCGACGTCGCCGTTGTAGAGCCAGCGCCACACCACCGCGACGGCGGCCGGCATCGTGACGACCGGCAGGAAGTACAGCGTCCGGTAGAACCCGGTGCCGCGCATGCCCTTCAGGTTCAGCAGCACGGCCAGCACCATCGAGACGGGGATGCCCAGCAGCACCAGCACCGTGTAGATCAGGCTGTTGCCCAGCGACTGCCACACCTCGGGGTCGTGCAGCATCGTGCGGTAGTTCTCCAGCCCGATCCACGAGGTGCCGCCGAAGGGGCCCCACTCGGTGAAGCTGAAGTACAGGGTCTGCAGCACGGGCCACAGGTAGAACACCGCAAGACCGAGACCCGCGGGGGCGATCAGCGCGTAGCCCCACCACTTGTCGCGGTGCAGGAAACGGCGCTCCCTCTTGCGCAGCGCACGCTGGCTGGGCGCGGAGCGGGCAGCCCCCTCGGACGGGGGCGGTGGCGGCGCCTTCGCCGCCGCGGTGGCCTCGACGTCGACGCTCATGCCTTCCCCTCCTGGGCGAGCAACTGGTTCATCGCCTTGGTGAGGGAACGCGACACGTCGGCCAGGCTCTCGTTCCCGCTCCACGCCCGGGACAGCAGTTGCAGCTCCTTGTGCGACCAGGCGGCGGTGTTGGTGGAGATCGGATACGGCACCGCGTAGTCCACGGCGTCCAGGTGGACCTTCAGGTCGAACTTCGGCATGGAGTCGACCCACGGCTGCTGGGTGCCGTTCCGTGCGGGGATGGCCGTGCCCTTGGCCTGGAGGAGCGCGCCGCGCCTGGAGGAGAGGAAGCGCACGAAGTCCCGGGCGAGCTTCGGGTGCGGCGTCCTGGCGTAGACGACGTTGGCCAGGCCGTGGATGACGCTGGCCCGGTGCTTGCCGCGCGGCAGCGGGGCCACGTCCACCTTGCCGCGCAGCGCCGGATCGGCCCAGAAGACGGCCGCGTTGTACGAGCACTCGTACGTCATGGCCAGCTTGCCCGCCTGGAACATCTGCGTGGCGTCGGTGTCGGTGAGCTGCTGGAGGGTGGGCGAGGCGCGGTAGCGGTGGATCATGTCGATCCACAGCTGGAGCCCGTCGAGTGTCTGCGGGTCCGCGTACCCGGACTCGGTGCGTTCCTTCGAGAGCACCCAGCCGCCGGCCTGCGGTATGGAGTTGTAGTAGTTCTCCTGGGCGCGCACCGGGGCGCCCACGCCGTAGACCCCGCGGCGCCTGTCCGTCAGCCGCTGGGCGCTGGTGATCAGGTCCTGCCACGTCCACGAGTCGTCCGGGTGGTCCACGCCCGCCCGGTCGAACAGCTCCTTGTTGAACCAGAGCGCGACCGTGTCGAAGTCCTTCGGTGCCCCGTACTGGGTGCCCTTCCAGCGGTAGAGCTTCGCCAGGTCGGGCGGGAAGTCGGCCGGGTCGAGGATCGCCTCGGGGCCCTCCGTCTCCAGCGGCAGCAGCTGCCCGTTGTCGGCGTACAGGCCGAAGTTGGGCCCGTTCATCCAGAACACGTCCGGTGCCGAGCCGCCCGAGCAGGCCGTGCGCAGCTTCGTCCAGTACGTGGCGTTCGGGGTGAGCTGCACGTCCACGCTCACGCCCGGTCTGGTCCGCTCGAACTCCCGTGCGGCCTTCTCCATGGCCGGCATCTGGTACACGTCCCAGACGCCGTAGGTGATCCGACCGCGTTCGGCGCCGCCCTTGGACGAGGCGGTGGTCGGTTTCGGGGGACTGCCGCAGCCTGCCGCGAACGCCGTCGTACCGAACGTCGTCGCGGCGGCAGCGAAGAGAGAACGTCTGCGCACGCCGGAGGGCCTTCCTGGGAGCCTGATGCCCGGAAAGCTATGTGCTCGAAGATGACGCGTCAAGACTCGTTTCGATCAACTTCATGCAATGTGGTGCAGCCGGGTCCCGCCGCGGAGGGGTGCTAGCACCACTCCGCTCCACCCCGTGCGCCCGTACCGTGACAGGCATGAGCACACCCGATCCCGAGCTGAAGAAGGAACTCGACGCCACCCTGCACACCCGCAGAGAGCTGGGGCCCGAGTACGAGGGCGAGCTGATCGACGCCTTCTTGGAGAAGGTGGAGCAACGGCTCGACAACGTCGTCGACAAGCGGATGCGCCGGCAGCTGGCGGAACAGCAGATGGTGGCCGCGCGCGGCGCCGCGTCGGGCAGGCCCCACCAGGGATCGCCAGTCTTCTCCGACGGCCTCGGCGCCCGGCTCGGCCTGGCGGTCGCCTCCCTGGTGCTGGCGATCCCCCTCTCGGCGATCGCCGTCGTCAACGCCGGCATGACAGGCCTGTTCACCTGCTGGGCCGGCATCGTCGCCGTCAACGCCCTCCAGGCCAGCCGGTCCTGGTTCTCCCCCGGACGCCGGGACGCGAACGAGTAGCCACAGCCGAAGGCCACACACCACGTGCGGAGCCCCACGAGGCGGGCCGGCACGCACGTGTGGCCCGCCCCGTGGGCACACGGGCCCGTGTGCCCCCTTCCCGGGGGGGGTGGGTCGGCACGAGTAACCCCACACGGAGGGCCGACACCGCACGTGTGGCCCCTTGGGGAGACCCCCACCGAACGAGCGGCCCGTCCGGATACCGTGAGGAGCGGCCACGCCCGGGGAGCCGACACGGCACGAGCAACCCGCCCCGGGGCCGCACGGGTTGCCGCGCCCGGGGCCGGACGGCACGGGGAGCCCGCCCGGGGCCGGCACGGCAGCCCCGCCCCCGGCGGGGCCGACACCACACAAGCAGCCCGCCCCCCCCGGGCCGATACGGCACAGAGCGGCTCGCCCGGGGCCGATACCGCACGGGTGATTCCTCCCCCCGCCGCGCCCCGCGGAATGGCCCCGTTCGGGGGCCGGCACCACGCGGGCAGCCCACCCGGGACCGACACCTCCACGAGCAGCCCGCCCGGGGCCCGCACGGAGTGGCCCACCCCGGGGGGCCGCACCGCACGAGCAGCCCGCCCGGGAACCGCACGGAGCGGCCGCGCCCGGAAGTCATCCCGCACGAGCAGCCCGTCTCCGGCGGGGGCGCACGGACTGGCCCGCCCGGGGGCCGGAACCGTACGAGCAACCCGCACGGGACCGGCCCCGCACGGGCAACCCCGTCCTTGGCGGGGCCGACACCGCACAAGCAGCCCGCCCCCCGGGGGCGGCACGGCACGAAGTGGCCCGCCCGGGGGCGGCACGGAGCGGCCCGCCCGGGGGGGGGCCGACACCGCACGGGTAGTCCCCCCCCGCCGCGCCCCGCGGAATGGCCCCGTCCGGGGGCCGGCACCACGCGGGCAGCCCACCCGGGACCGACACCTCCACCAGCAGCCCGCCCGGGGACCGCACGGAGTGGCCCGCCCCGGGGGGCCGCACCGCACGAGCAGCCCGCCCCGGGGCGGCACACGGAATGGCCCACCCGGGGGCCGGCGCCGTACGAGCAACCCGTGCGGGACCGGCACCGCACGAGTAGTCCCCCGTCGGGCCCCACGGAGTGACCCCGCCCCGGAGGGACGAGAGGCGGCGGCACGGCGAAACGGGCGGGGAAAACCCGGGCCCGGGGGAGGCCTCCCCCGGGCCCCCGTCTCAGCGGGCCAGGTACGCCAACAGGTCCTGCCGGCTGACGACCCCGCTCGGCTTGCCGTCCGCCAGTACCACCGCCGCGTCGGCGCCCTCCAGCACGGCCATCAGGTCGGCGACGGCCTCGCCCGCGCCGACGTGCGGCAGGGGCGCGCTCATGTGCTTGTCGAGCGCGTCCCCCAGGGAGGCCCGCTGCGCGAACAGCCCGTCCAGCAACTCCCGTTCGACGACCGACCCGATCACCTCGGCGGCCATCACGTCGGGGTGGCCGGCGCCGCGCTTGACGACGGGCATCTGCGAGACCCCGTACTCGCGCAGCACCTCGATGGCCTCGCCGACGGTCTCCTCCGGGTGCATGTGCACCAGGGAGGGCAGCGGGCCCTCCTTGTACCGCAGGACGTCGCCGACCCGCGCCCCCGCCGTGCCGCCCTCCTCCAGGAAGCCGTAGTCGTTCATCCACTCGTCGTTGAAGATCTTGCTGAGGTAGCCGCGCCCGCTGTCGGGCAGCAGGACGACCACCACCGCGTCCTTGGCGTCAGGACCCAGGCGCCGGGCCACCTCCAGCGCCCCGACGACCGCCATTCCGCAGGAGCCGCCCACCAGCAGGCCCTCCTCCTTCGCGAGGCGGCGGGTCATCTGGAAGGAGTCCTTGTCGGAGACGCCGATGATCTCGTCGGTGATGGTGCGGTCGTAGGCGTCGGGCCAGAAGTCCTCGCCGACGCCTTCGACGAGGTAGGGCCGCCCGCTGCCACCGGAGTAGACCGAGCCCTCGGGGTCGGCGCCCACGATCCGCACCCGGTCGCCGCTTACCTCTTTCAGGTACCGTCCGGTGCCGCTGATGGTGCCGCCTGTGCCGATGCCCGCGACGAAGTGGGTGATCCGCCCGTCCGTCTGCTCCCAGAGTTCGGGCCCGGTCGTCTCGTAGTGCGAGCGGGGGTTGTCGGGGTTGCTGTACTGGTCGGGCTTCCAGGCCCCGGGGGTCTCCCGCACCAGCCGGTCGGAGACGTTGTAGTACGAGTCGGGGTGTTCCGGGTCGACGGCAGTGGGGCAGACCACGACCTCGGCCCCGTAGGCACGCAGCACGTTGATCTTGTCGGTGGATACCTTGTCGGGGCACACGAACAGGCAGCGGTAGCCCTTCTGCTGCGCCACGATGGCCAGACCGACCCCGGTGTTGCCCGAGGTGGGTTCGACGATCACTCCACCGGGGCGCAGTGCGCCCGACTCCTCGGCCGCCTCGATCATGCGCAGCGCGATCCGGTCCTTCACGGAGCCGCCCGGATTGAAGTACTCCACCTTGGCCAGGACGGTGGCCTGGATGCCTTCCGTGACACTGGTGAGCTTGAGCAGCGGGGTGTTGCCGACAAGCTCGATCATCGACTCGTGATACTGCACCGTGGTCTCCGCGCGTAGTCGTGGTCGCGGGCCGCGGGTCGCGGGCCCGTGCCGACACCATATGGGGCAACACGCGCACGCAGGGGGCGCGTTGCAGCACGGTCCGGGGCGGGCAACACAGTCTTGAGGGGTACGAGCCCCGGCGCGCGGCGGGACGGTCACCACCTACTGGGCGACCACCCGGACCAGGGCCCTTCGGGAGGCTTCCCGAACGGCCCCGGGGACATCGTCCGCCACAGCAGCGCGCCACTCGAGGAACGGCGCGCACCCCCTCACTGCGAACCGGATGAACCAGCACAACCAGACGAACGAGATGAACGAGACG
This sequence comes from Streptomyces tubbatahanensis, assembly GCF_022699385.1. NCBI lineage: Bacteria > Bacillati > Actinomycetota > Actinomycetes > Kitasatosporales > Streptomycetaceae > Streptomyces > Streptomyces tubbatahanensis. Next base: position 3,176,988 of record NZ_CP093846.1, read on the forward strand.
AACCAGCGCAACCAGACGAATCAACCGACAACAGGTTGACCACAAAGACGGACGAACCATCAGTACGGCAACGCGGGAGGCGGAAGAGCACAATGCCGATGTCGAAGGCGTCGAGCGCGAGAGTGGCCCGGCGAATCGCGACCGCAGCCGCCTACGGAGGCGGCGGAATCGGCCTGGTCGGCGGGGCGGCGGTCGGGCTGCTGTTCACCGAACTCCAACTGGCTAAACGTCATATCGGCGGCTCGGACGACGAGCCGCCCGAGGCCGACGGTCTGTACGGCGGCGCCTTCGGCAGGCTCTACGCCGGGCGCGAGCTGCGCATGGCCTTCCTCGGCGACTCGACGGCGGCGGGACAGGGTGTGCACAGGGCGCGGCAGACGCCCGGCGCCCTGCTGGCCTCCGCGCTCGCGGCCGTGGCGGAGCGCCCCGTGGAACTGCGCAACGTCGCACTGTCCGGGGCCATGTCCGACGACCTGGAGCGGCAGATCACGCTGCTGCTGAGCGCACGGGAGCCGGCCATGGCACCGGACGTGTGCGTCATCATGATCGGCGCCAACGACGTCACCCACCGGATGTCCCCGGCCCGCTCGGTCCGCTACTTGTCGGACGCGGTGGCGCGGCTGCGGACGGCCGGCTGCGAGGTGGTGGTCGGCACCTGCCCCGACCTGGGCAGTGTCGAGCCCGTCGGGCAGCCGCTGCGCTGGATCGCGCGGCGGCTCTCACGTCAGCTGGCGGCGGCACAGACCATCGCCGTCGTCGAGGAGGGCGGGCGGACGGTCTCGCTGGGCGACCTGTTGGGGCCCGAGTTCTCCGCGAACCCGCGCGAGCTGTTCGGCCCGGACAACTACCACCCGTCCGCCGAGGGGTACGCCACCGCCGCCATGGCGGTCCTGCCCACCCTGTGCGCGGCGCTGGGGCTGTGGCCGGACGAGCGTCCCGACAGCCGCCGTCGCGAGGGCGTGCTGCCGGTCGCCCGTGCGGCGGCGGAGGCGGCGGCCGAGGGCGGCACCGAGGTCGCCGGGATGCGGGGCCCCTGGGCACTGCTCAAGCGCCGCCGCCGGCGCAGGCTGCCGCCCGCGGAGGAGACCACCTGGCAGCGCGAGGAGGAACCCGAACACCACTGAGCAGCGGTCGGCGGCCCGCACGAGAGCACCCCGGACGAGAGCGTGCCGGACGAGAGCGCCCCCGACGAGAGCGTGCCGCACGAGAGCGGACAGCGCCGGGACGGGAAGGAGCGGACAGTGCCGGGACGGGAAGGAGCGGACAGTGCCGGGACGGAGAAGGAGGGACGCGGCCGAGCGGCGCGCTGCTCCGCGGGAGTTTCTTGACGCCTTCCCGGGACAAAGCAAACGCTTAGAAGAGGCCCGCATCACACCGTTCAGACCGTGACCGGCACCCTACGGGCGGGTAGCTTCCGCTGCGTACCGCCGATCCGCCGACTCCCCAGGAGCCCCTGATGCCCGAAGCAGTGATCGTCTCCGCCGCCCGCTCCCCCATCGGCCGCGCCTTCAAGGGCTCCCTCAAGGACGTACGCCCGGACGACCTGACGGCCGAGATCATCAAGGCGGCGCTCGCCAAGGTGCCCGAACTGGACCCGCGGGACATCGACGACCTGATGCTCGGCTGCGGCCTGCCCGGCGGCGAGCAGGGCCACAACCTCGGCCGCGTCGTCGCGGTGCAGATGGGCATGGACCACCTGCCGGGCTGCACCATCACCCGCTACTGCTCCTCGTCGCTGCAGACGACCCGCATGGCGCTGCACGCGATCAAGGCGGGCGAGGGCGACGTGTTCGTCTCGGCGGGTGTCGAGACGGTCTCCCGTTCGGTCAAGGGCACCTCCGACGGGATGCCCGACACGCACAACCCGCTCTTCGCCGACGCGGAGGCGCGCACCGCGGCCCGCGCCGAGCAGGGGGGAGAGGGCTGGACCGACCCACGCGAGAACGAGCAGGTCCCCGACGTCTACATCGCGATGGGCCAGACCGCGGAGAATCTCGCGCGGCACAAGGGCGTCACCCGCCGGGAGATGGACGAGTTCGGCGTCCGTTCCCAGAACCTGGCGGAGAAGGCCATCGCCGACGGCTTCTGGGAGCGGGAGATCACCCCGGTCACCACCCCCGACGGCACGGTCGTCGGCAAGGACGACGGGCCGCGGCCCGGGGTGACCCTGGAGGGCGTCGAGGGCCTCAAGCCCGTCTTCCGCCCGGACGGCCTGGTCACCGCGGGTAACTGCTGCGCGCTCAACGACGGCGCCGCCGCGCTGGTGATCATGTCCGACACCAAGGCCCGCGAGCTGGGGCTGACCCCGCTGGCCCGCATCGTGTCGACCGGCGTCTCGGCGCTCTCCCCCGAGATCATGGGGTACGGCCCGGTCGAGGCCAGCAACCAGGCGCTCGCCCGCGCGGGCATGTCGATCGGCGACATCGACCTGGTCGAGATCAACGAGGCCTTCGCCGCGCAGGTCATCCCCTCCTACCAGGACCTCGGCATCGACCTCGACAAGCTCAACGTCAACGGCGGCGCCATCGCCGTCGGTCACCCCTTCGGGATGACCGGCGCCCGCATCACCACCACGCTGCTCAACTCGCTCCAGTGGCACGACAAGCAGTTCGGCCTGGAGACGATGTGCGTGGGCGGCGGCCAGGGCATGGCGATGGTGCTGGAGCGCCTGAGCTGACCTCGGACCGCGGCGGTCCCCGGCCGCTCACCCGCTGAGACGCCGCCGAGACAAAAGCGCCCCCAGGATGTGATATACACCCTGGGGGCGCCGCATTTCCGCAGGTCAGAGCGGTATGCCGGGGACGGCGCCGGTCTCCCACCTGTCCAGTTCGCCGGGATTTGCACTACGGTCGAAGAGCCTTGGACGACCTCACCGACACCGTGTACCGACACCGCTGTTGTAGGAATTCAGGGTGAACGACCGGGGGGACCGCGTCAGGGGGAACGAACCGGAACCGGGAGTCAAGTCAGTGAGCGCCATATCCCTCATCCTGCTGTGTGCGGCGGCCGTGGCCACCGCATTGGGCGGTGCGGCACTGCACACGGCGCGTGGCCTGCGCCGCCAGCTGACGGCGCTGCGCGCCGAACTGGAGGCGGGGCGGCACGACGCCACGGGCGCGCCCACCGTGGTCCCGCACGCCCGCACGGCATCGGCTGACGGAGCCCGTGTCGCAGCGGCCGAGGAAGCCCGCGTGGCCGCAGCGGCCACCGACGCCCCCACGGCAGCGGCCGCGGAGGGCGACACGGAGGCGGCAGGCCCCTTCTCCCGGCAGATCCGCGCCGCGGTCGCCGCCGCGCTGGCGGACGAGCGGGAGCGCGAACTCGCCGAGGCGCGCGCCTTCTGGGCGGCCCAGGAGGCACGCGGCGACGCGGGACCGGAGTCCGGCGCCCTGCTGGCGGGGCACGGCACCGAGTACGAGATCGCGCCCGGTGACCTCGCCGACGGCTTCACCGACCCGACCCGGTGCACGGACAGCGACCCGGGGGTCACCGACCTCACCGGCCTCGCGGACTTCACGGATTCCGCCGGTTCCACCGGTTCCACCGGCTCCACGGGCTCCACCGGCCTCATCGGCCCCACCGGTCAGCGGCCGGCGCCGCACGGTTCGGAGACCGGTCAGAGGTTCATCCCGCGCCAGCCGGGCCCCGAGGACGGGGACGTCGACGTGGACGTGAACCTGGCCGGCCTGGCCGGCCTGGCCTCGTTCGACGCGTGGGACACGTGGGACACGCATACGGGCGAGGACGAGGAGGAGCCGGACGGTGCCCCCGCCCGCCCCTCGTCCCACGCCCAGGACGTGAGCGCGGAGACCGACGCGGAGTCGCCCGACCTGGCGGCCGCCCGGCGCCGCCATCCCTCCCAGCCCGACTACACCCTCAGCGGCGAACCGGTCGCCGGGCAGGCGTCGCCGTCCCCCGCGCCCACGGTCACCTACCACGAGCGCACCATCGAACGCCTCGCCGGCCTCGCCGAAGCCCGTACGCCGCTGACCGACGTACGCCCGGGTCCGCTCGGCACGCTGGACGTCTATCTCTTCGAGGACGGGACGACCGTGTGCCTGTCGCCGGGCCACCGCGCCACGAGTGAGGCGCTGGCCGAGGCGGTACGCCGCGGGGAGGCCCCCGTACTGATGGGCGGCTCCGGCGTCTCCGGCTCCTACACGCTCACCTTCGGCTACCCGGACGGCAGCACGGCCTACCTGCTGGCCGACCGCGTCATCACCCCGCTGTAGCGGCGAGGGGCCGCCTACAAGGGCGCTGCCTCCACCGCGCGCAGGGCTTCCGCCAAGGCGGGCTCGGCTTCCGCGTCGGGGGCCTCCTCCAAGGCCACGGCCAGGTCGTGTCCGGCGACGGCGAGTTGGTCGCCGACGGCGAAGACGCCCGCGTCGGGCAGCGTGCGGCGCGCGGCACTTACCGCTCCGAACTCCAGGCGCTGCGCCAGCGCGGCCAGTTCCCGCGCGAGAGCGAGGCCGTCGGCAGCGGCGCCGCGGGTCAGGGCGCTCTGCGGCGCGGCCCGCAGCCGGTCGGCGAGGCGCTCCACGGCGTCGGTCAGGGCACGGGTGTCAACACGGGGCACGGCCTCACCCTATCCAGCCCTCTCCCGGTGCGGACCGGCCACACTGTTGCCAACGCCCGCGCGCTCAGGCAACGTGTGGCCAAGGACTCATTGCAAAAGCGTCCGGAGGCGCCGATGTCCCAAGTCTTCTCCGAAGAGACCCACCGGAACATGCTCTCCCGCATCCCCCAGTGCACCGGCCGTGAAGTCTCCGACTGGCTGCGCATGGTCGACGAAGGTCCCGCTCTCGTCCGCTTCGAGGAGAAGGTGAGCTGGCTCCGTGGCGCGCACGACCTCGCCTACGGGCACGCCAAAGCGATCATCCACGAACACGACCTGCGGCGCGCCGCGCGCCACCTCTAGGGGCGGCCGTATGTCCAGGCAGGCGCGAACGCTCCGAAGACCGTAGGACACCGGCAGGAGCGGCCGCCGGGCGCGCCCGGACCAGCAGGACGCGCGGCCAGGCGGTCGGAAGGGTCGGAAGAACAGCCGAGGGCCCGGGAGGTGTTGCACCTCCCGGGCCCTCGCGGTGTGCGGCGCACCGCGGTGCCGGGCATCGCGCCCGGCCCCGTCCTTCGCTAGTTGTCGCCTTGCAGAATGGCGATCAGGCGCAGGAACTCCATGTAGATCCACACGAGAGTCAGCGTCAGGCCGAAGGCGGACAGCCACGCCTCCTCCTTCGGCGCGCCGTAGGCGATGCCGTCCTCGACCTGCTTGAAGTCCAGGGCGAGGAACAGCGCGCCGAGCACGATGCCGACGACACCGAAGAGGATGCCGAGGCCGCCGCTGCGGAAGCCGAGCCCGTCACCGCCGCCGAAGGCGGCGAAGAGCAGGTTGACGGCCATCAGCAGTACGAACCCGATCGCCGCGGCCATCACGAAGCGGTAGAACCGCTGGGTGACCCGGATAATGCGGGTTTTGTACATCACCAGCACGGCGGTGAACACCGCCATCGTGCCGAGCACCGCCTGCATCGCGGCGCCGTTGACCCACTGGTTGACGTAGTTGCTCAGTGCGCCGAGGAAGAGGCCCTCGAAGGCGGCGTACGCCAGGATCAGCGCGGGCGAGGCCTTGCGCTTGAACGCCTGGACGAAGCCGAGCACCATCGCCACCAGCCCTGCGCCCAGCGCGAGGCCGAGCGAGAGACCGGTGAGCCAGGCCACCGCGGCGGTGACGACGACGAGGCCGAGGGTCATACCCGTACGGGCGACCACGTCGTCCATGGTCATCCGCCCGGCTGACGGCGGAGCCTGCGGCGCCGTGTACGGCTGACCGGGGGTCTGCGTCTGCTGGCCCGCGTACGGGCTGGGCTGGGCGTACGGATTGCCCGCCTGGGGGTTGGCGGCGTAGGGGTTGGACGCGTACGGGTTCCCGGCCTGCGGCTGCTGCTGCGCATTGAAGCCGGCGTAGCCGCCCGCGCGGCTGAACCCCCGTCGCGAGAAGACCGGGTTGCTGCTCCTCATCTCACTCCTCCATGGCCACACTGCGCGGCCTCGCAGTCCAGCGTAATGCGTTAGTAAAAACAGCACGCTAGTGCAGAGTCAACAACGAAGAGAAGACACGCGTTGTTCCCTGTGCCACACGGCCATCACGTCCTCACCCGCGCGGGTGACCGCTTTCCGGCGGAACAGTCCGATCGGTCCCGGCCCTTCCCCTCCGGACACACCCCCTTCAGGAGCGCACGAGCCCTTCAGGAGCGCACGAGGAGAAGAGCGCCCGCGACCACCGCTCCGAGGACGAGCGCGGCGGCGCCGTGGCTGAGCCGGTGCCGCCACGGCGCCGGAAGCGGCAGCGCCGAGTCCGCCGCCAGCCGGCCGGGCCCCGCGAGGGTGAGCGCGGCGGCGGCCAGGGTCAGCAGCAGCTCGTACTCGACGCCTTCGGGGGCGAAGAAGCCTCCGCCCCACTTCACCGCGAGCGCGTTGAGCAGGGTGCCGAAGACCGCGGCGCCCGCCAGCGGGGTGAGGAGGCCGAGCGCGAGTCCGAGCCCGCCGAGGGTCTCGGTCAGTCCCGCGACGACGGCCATGGCCCCGGCCGCGGGGTAGCCGGCCGACTGGAAGAACTGCTCCGTCCCGGCGAGCCCGCCGCCGTCGAACCAGCCGAAGAGCTTCTGGGAGCCGTGCGCCGCCATGGTCAGGCCGAGCGCGAGGCGCAGCAGGAGCAGCCCGGCGTCGTGGGCGGACCGCGCGGAGGGGGCGGGCTGGGCGGCGAGTGCGGTGCCTGACTGCCCGGAGGTGCCGGAGAACCGGGCTGCGGCACCGGTGGCGGGCGGACTGTCCGGGGTGGCCGAAGTGTCCTGTGCGGCGTGGGGGGACGGCATGAGCGGAGCCTCCTGCGTCGGCGTGGGAACCGGGTGACGGGACGGTGCCACCGGTTGTTCAAATTCGAAACGTACTGCCTGACGGTAACAAGGCGGTTTGAATTTGAACAACACGTAGGATGGGGTTCATGGAAGGGACCAGGTGGCTCGATGAACGTCAGATGGCGGCCTGGCAGGGCTTCCTCGAAGCGACCAGCCGGGTCTCCCGCCACGTGGAGCAGCAGCTGAAGGAGGACGCGGGGCTCTCCCACCCGCAGTACGAGGTACTCGTCCGGCTCGCCGGAGCACCCGGCGGTGAGCTGCGGATGACGGATCTGGCCGAGGGACTGTTCATCTCCAAGAGCAACCTGACCTACCAGGTGGGCCAGCTGGAGAAACACGGCCTCGTGCGGCGCCGCTCGTGCCCCACGGACGTGCGCGGAATCCTCGCCGTCCTCACCGAGGAGGGCCGCGACACCCTGCGTGCCGCGGCCCCCGGTCATGTGGCGGCCGTCCGCGCCGCCCTGATCGACGTCCTGGAACCCGACGAGACCGACACCATCGCCCGTGCGCTCGGCCGGGTCGGAGCCCGGCTACGTCCCCCGGCCCGCAACCCGGAGGGAATGGAGGCCGCGGAAACGGAGGCCGCGGAAACGGAGACTCAGGGCGCCGGCAGCTCGGAGAGCGGCGGGATGAGCACCTCTTCCTCGTAGTCCAGGTGGGCTTCCAGCTGACGGGTCATCCGCGCGAGCTCGGCGCGGAAGCGGCCGGGTTCCGCGGTCGTCAGGTCGGCCAGCAGGCGCTCCAGCTCCACGCGGAGGCGGTCCACCGTCTCGTGCTCGGCGCGCAGGCGCGCCAGCGCGGGAGCCAGGTGGGGGTACTTCTCGGCCAGCACGGGGAACGCCCCCTGGTCCTCGGAGACGTGGTGCGTGTGCATCGACTCGCAGAAGGCCAGGCAGTGCTGGCGCAGCTGGAGCCCGAGCGGGACCTGCGGCGCCTCGGTGCCGTCGGGCCGCTGCGCCCTGGCGCGAAGTAGGCGTCCGCCTCCGCGGAGACGCGGCGCAGCTGTCCCCGCAGCCAGGTGTGCACCTCCAGGAGCTTGTCGACGAGCCCGGTGAACGGCGCGTCCGGGTAGGAGCGTTCGAGCCGGACGACGGGCAGCACACGGGAGACGCGCGCCTGGTAGTCGGCGTATCCGGGCACCTGCCGTACGACGTGCGCGAACAGCCGGTCCCGCTCGGCGCCCTCGGCGGGGACCGCGACGGCCCCGAACGACTCCTCCCCCACCTCGACCCTGGCCATGGGGTGCGCGAGCAGGTTGCGGTACCAGGCCGGATGGCGGGGTGCGCCGCCCGCCGAGGCGACGACGAGGAGATGGCCGTCCTCGTCGCGGACGTACCCGAGGGGGGAGGTCTGCTCCAGGCCCGAACGGGCACCAGTGGTGGTCAGCAGCAGCAGATCCCCGCCCTCGAACGGGCCGCCGACGCGGCCGGAGTTGGCGCGGAACTCCTCGACGACCGCGCGGTTGAAGCCACTGACGCGGGGCGGAGTGGGGGAAAGGGGCGAAGGGGTCAAGGAAACAGCTCCCAGCAGAAGAGACGACCCGGCCCACGGCTGCGTCCGAGCGCCCGTGCGGGCACACCTGGGCCCACCGCGTGGCCACGAGCGCGCGCGTGAGCGGCGCCCGTGGCCACGCGTGTGAGCGCACGTCGATGCGCGCGAGTCAGCACCCGGCCAGGCAGGGCCAGAGAAACGGAGAAAGAAGAAGAAAAGGAGGAAGAAACAGAACCCGGCGCGCGGCCGAAGGGACGGCGGCGGCGCGGACCACGGCTGCGCTGTGCGTCAGCCGCGTCTCAGATACGTGTCAGACGAGCCTGGCGGTGTGTGTACCCACGATGCACTCTCCTCACGTCAGGGTGCCTCCATGCCACTGCCGTACCAACGACAGCGTCACGCGACACGGCCCCTATTCAACGTGCTTCGTCCGCCCGGGGCAAGGGGTTGCAGCGCGTGCGGCGTCGCGCACCGTCACGGGGCTCTCGTACAGGGCGGACCGTAGGCCCGCTGGCGGACCGTAGGACGCTCAGCGCTCCAGGGCGGCTTCGAGCGCCGTACGGAGCGTGCGCCGCGCGCTCGGGGCTCCGGTCGTGCCCAGCAGCACGTGATAGGCGAGGCCCTCCGCCTGGGCCACCAGAGCGACAGCCGCGGCCTCGTGGCCTCCCGCGGGCTCACTCGCGCCCGCCCCGGCCAGGCACGCGGCCAGGCTCCCGTGGAGACCGGCGTAGAGGCCGCGGACGCGCTCGGCGATGGCGTCGTCGGCCAGGGCGCCGGCGTTGAACGCGTGCCGCACGCGCATGTGGGCCCGCGACTCCTCGTCGTGGGGGATCAACTCGTCCAGGACGACGGCGAGCACCTCGGCGGGCGGCGCGTCGGCGGTGCCGGCGCCCAGGCGCGCCCTGATCCGTCCCTCACTGCGCTCGTTGCCACGGTCGAATGCGGCCTCCAGCAGCTTCTGTTTCGTCGGGAAGTAGTGCTGGACCCGTCCCGGTGAGACGCCGGCCTGAGCGGCGACCTCCGTGAGGGAGACGGCAGGCAGTCCCCTCCCGGCGACGACCGCGAGCACCGCGTCGGCGATCTCCGTGCGCCGGCGGTCGTGGTGCAGCCCCGGCCCGCGGCCGCGGATGGATGCGCTGGACGGCACGTTCCCTGCCCCTCTTCGCCCTGTTCGGCGGTTCCCTGTGTCGGCCTCCCGATAGTGCCATCCCGAACATCCCGATGCTGCCGCATTGAAAAGCACGCTCGGCAGGCTTTACGGTGTGACCACATCGAAAAGGCCGCCACCCGTGCGGTCCGTGCACCGGCGCGGTCAGGGCGCGGAAGCACACGAGGGAGAAGCCGTGCGCTCCACCACACCCGCCACCACCTGCACGACCCCCACGACAGCCGAGACAGCCACGTCAGTCACCGCAACCGAGGCCGCCGCCGTCCTGACGCTGGCCTGTGCGGCGCAGTTCATGGTCGTCCTGGACGTCTCCGTGGTGAACGTCGCGCTGCCCGCCGTCCGGGAAGCGCTCGGCTTCACCACGAGCGGCGGCCTCTCCTGGGTCGCCACCGCCTACGCACTGGCGTTCGCCGGCCTGTTGCTGCCGGGCGCACGCCTGGCCGACCTGCGAGGCCACCGCCAGGTGTTCGCCGCTGGGCTGGCTCTCTTCACCCTCGCGAGCCTCGTCGGCGGGCTCGCCACCTCCCCTGGCCTGCTCATCGCCGCCCGCGCCGCCCAGGGGCTGGGAGCCGCCGTGCTGGCCCCCGTCACCCTCACCGTCCTGACGACCACCTTCACGGAAGGGCCGCGCCGCACCCGCGCGCTCGCCGTCTGGACGGCCGTCTCCTCCGTCGGCGGTGCCGCGGGCAATGTGCTGGGAGGAGTGCTCACCGAGGCGTTCTCCTGGCGGGCCGTCCTGCTCGTCAACGTCCCCCTCGGCTGCGTCGCACTGCTGCTCGTACGGGCGCTGCCGCCGAGCGGCCTCCCGCAGGGCACGGCACGCCCCCGGCCGGACCTGCCAGGGGCCCTCGCCGCGACCGCCGGCATGACGGCCCTCACTTACGGCGTCAGCCGCACCCGGGACGGTTCCTGGTCGGATCCCGCCACCCTCTGGGCGCTGACGGGCGGAGTCGCCGCCCTGCTCCTCCTCGTCGCCGTGGAGACCCGTTGGGCGTCCCGGCCGCTGATCCCTCCGGCGCTGCTGCGGCGGCGCACGGTGGCGGTCGGCAACACGATCGTGCTGCTGGCCGGTGCCTGTCTCCAGATCCCCGTCTGGTACTTCCTGACGTTCTTCATGCAGGACACACTCGGCTACTCGGCACTCCGCACAGGGCTGGGCTTCCTGCCGCACACACTGATCGGCGCGGCGGCCGGTGTATGGGTGACGCCCCGTCTGATGCGCCGCTGCGCACACCGGACGCTCATCCTGGCCGGGGCCGTGCTGTGCGGTGCCGGTTTCTGGTGGCAGAGCACGGCGTCCGCCGACAGTGGCTATCCCTCCGGCGTGCTGGGGCCCGCGATCGTGTTCTCTCTGGGCGCCGCCGTGTTCGTCACGCCCGCGACGGCGGTGGTCACCTCCGGCGTTCCGGCCGGTGACGCGGGGGCCGCCTCCGGTCTGATGAACACCGCCAAACAGTTCGGCGGCGCACTCGGGCTCGCCGCGCTCTCCGCCGTCGCGGGGCCCGGCCACTCCGCCCACGGCCGGGTGTTCGCCACCATGACCGGCGTACTGGCCGCCATCGTGCTCCTCGCCCTCGCCCTGCCCCGCGAGCGGGCGAGTGGGGAGATCACCGCGCGGGCGGACAGCGGCGACGGCGCGGACAGCGGCGAGACCCCAGGGCAGAGGGCGGCGACGCCGGAAGGCGAAGAGCGGTGACGCCGGAGGGTCGAGGGCGGTGACGCCGGGGGGGGAGGGCAGCGACGCGGGAGGGTGGGGAGCGGCGCGCTGAGTCGATGGGCGGAGCGGTCCCTCCGTCCGTCCCGCGAACCGCGCCCTCCGTTCGCCCCGCGAACCGCGCCCTCCGTCCGCCCCGCGAACCGCACCCTCCGTCCGTCCGAACCGCACCCTCCGTCCGTCGGGGCCGGGCCTCCGTCGGTGTCGGTTACGGCGCCGTCCGCAGGGCCTTTCCGAGCCGGTTCAGGCCCTCGCTGATCTCCGATGGGGTGTGCGTGGTGAACGACAGGCGCAGCGCCGCGTGGTCGGGCGGGCCGGCGAAGAAGGGGGCGCCGGGGACGTAGGCGACGTCGTGCGCGACGGCCTCGCGCAGCAGCGAGGTCGCGTCGTACCCCTCGGGCAGCCGGGCCCAGACGAACATGCCGCCCTCGGGGCGGTTCCACGTGCTGCCGTCCGGCAGCGCCGCGGCGAGTCCGTCCACCAGGGCGTCACGGCGTCGCCTGTAGGCCTCGCGGACCCGCGTCAGGTGGGTGTCCAGGTCGCTGTCCGCCAGATACCTGGCGGCCGCGGCCTGGTCGATGGTGGAGCAGTGCAGGTCGAGGGACTGCTTGGCGACCACACAGGCGCGGAGCAGCGCGGCGGGGGCCCGCAGCCAGCCGAGCCGCACGCCGGGGGCCATCACCTTCGAGAAGCTGCCCAGCAGCACCGTCCGGTCGGCCGCCCGGGGCAGCGACGCGAGCCACGGCACGGACGCGCCCTCGAAGCGCAGTTCCCCGTACGGGTCGTCCTCGAGGAGCCACAGACCGTTGTGTGCGGCGATCTCGGCGACCTCCTGCCGCCGCGCGAGCGGGAGGGTGCGTCCGGTCGGGTTCTGGAAGGTGGGCACCAGGTAGAGCAGCTTGGGCCGCTCGCGCTCGACCGCTTCGGCCAGCGCCCCGGGATCCACACCGTCCTCGTCGGAGCGGACGGGCACCACACGGGCCCCCGCGAAACCGAAGCACTGGAGCGCCGCCAGGTAGGTGGGGTCCTCCACCAGCACGGTGTCTCCTGGCTCCAGCAGCGCGGTCGCCAACAGGGTGAGGGCCTGCTGGGAGCCGGTCGTCACCAACAGCGCCCGAGGATCCGTCGGCAGGCCGCGGTCTGCGAGCCGCCCGGCCACCGCGGCCCGCAGCGCCGGGTCCCCCTCCGTGGTGGAGTACTGCAGCACCCGCTGCGGCTCCTCGCTGAGCACTCGGTCGTAGGCGGCGCGGATGCCATCGGCGTCGAACAGTTCGGGCGCCGGCAGGCCACCGGCGAAGGAGATGACCTCGGGACGCTCGGTGAGCGCCAGGATCTCCCGTACGGGCGACGAGCCCACCGAGGCGGCGCGGGCGGCGAGCGGGGGCACGGGGGCGGTGGCCAGCGCGGAGCCGGTGAGCGTACCGGGAGTCATTGCCGCAGCTTAGGAGCGCTTCCCGCGCGGGCCGAGCGCCATCCGGCATGTGGTCACAGGCCCGCCGGCTGCCCGGCTCGCCGGTCCCCCGGCGAATCGCCGGTTGGGATCCCGCCGGATGGGTACCTGCGGGCCGATATTGGGGCCTGGAGCGAATTCGCGAGCCTTGGCCCGCGAGGGAAGCACCCGCGGGGAAAGCGTCCGCGGGAGCTCCCGCAAGGGAAGCTCCCACGAGGGAAGCGCCCGCGGAGAAGGCGAGCCAGTGAGTAGGCGAGAGAGGGAGGCCCGGGACATGACGGCCGAGATGTCCGAAGGCGAGTGGGAAGTTTCCGTGGAGCTCAGCGACTGTGCCTGTGAGGACGCCGAATCGGTGTTCCGGGTACTGGGCGGACTCTTCCGCTCCGACTGGAACGAGTTGCAGCCGGAGGGCCGCAGGGCCAACGTGTGGCTGTCCCGGTTCGACGTCTCCGGCGACGGAGGCAGGCCGGACGCGGTGACACTCGGGTCCCCCGTGACGGCCGAGCTGCAGGGCTCCCCGCACGCGGTGGAGCGGCTGCACGGCGTGCTGACGGAGGCGTTCGGCGTGGTGGAGGTGCTGGAGGTCGCGGGAGACCAGGAGAAGCAGCTGCGGCTGCGGCTGGAGACCCGCTGACGCGCGGCCCGTCAGTGCGGGGGCACGGCCGCTCGTGCCCCCGCAGGTCGACCTCGTGCCCCCGCACGTCGGCCTCGTGCCCCCGCACGTCGGCCTCGTCGCACCAGGTCGGCTCGGGCCGTCGCCCGCGCACCTTCGTCCTCAGTAACTGCAGTCTTCGAGTGGTTCGGGATTGTGCTTGGCGAGCTCCGTTTGACCACCCGATCCTCTGGGCGTGCTCGACCGCTCCGCTTTCCTTATTTTCCTCTCCACGTTTTTCCACAGGCGACTGGGTTCGAGGAAACTCGTCCCTCGGACTTCTTCCGGCGGACCCGCCGCCTCGCGGGCCCACTGCCTGCCGTTCGTGTCCAGGAACCTGACACCCCACATGCTGATGCCGCCCTTGGGCGCGTGACGCCCCCTCAGTTCTTTCAGCTTGTCGGGCGCGATCACTATCTGGGAGCAGCCGGCCAGGCTCGTCGCCGTCAGCTCGTAGTAATACCCACCAATGGGAATACCGAAGCTGTCGTCGTACGCCCAGAAAACGAACATGAGCGGACCGACGGGGTCCGGGGAACGGTTGGCCACGATGCCTGCGCGCTCGGGGAAGTCGGTCGCCCAGACGGAGACGAGATTGGCCTGCCGCTGGATTTTCCGCTGCGCATCCGCACGCGACTGTTCGAGCTGGTCCTCCGCCACACGTGCGCCGTAATACGTGCTGATCGCGGTGAAGACCAGACCGACTGCGGCGGTGAGGGCCGCGACAACGGTGGCACCGTTGGCCCAGTTGATTCCTCGCACCCAGGCCCTGAACCGTCCCCGGCCGCTCGCGGGCCGCGGCGTACGAGCCCTCCCTGCACCTCTCACTCGCCCGGAGCGCGGGCGCTGCCGGGCGAGCCGGGCACGCGCCTGCCTGTCCTGTCGATCCCGCCTCATCTCTTCCCCCACCGACGCCGCAGAAGCAACCAGAGCGCTCGCCCCGCCCCCAGGGCGCGACACTTCCGTGCCCTGACCGGAAGATCCAGAAACGCTGTCGAGCGGGGAGACGAGGTGCTGCCGCCCCGCCGGTACTCCGCGCGCTGGGTGGTGGCCACGAGGGGCCGAGGTGGACGAAGCGGCGAGGAGCGGACGCCACCATGGCGACGAAGGCCTCCGCCTGCCCCTCCCGCCACCCTGGCTTGTCCGGTCCGTCGGTACGCGGGGCCGCAACGGTGGGGACTTTGGTTGTGCTCCAGGGGACCAAAGGCTGATCCGTGCGCCGAGGCAGCGTGTCTACGGTCGTGGCGAGTTCCAGAGCGGCTGCGGTGAGGTGGCGCTCCGGCTCGTTTCTCGCGCTGTCCACCAGGGGGTTCGCATGCGCATGGAATCGATAAGTTCTGTCTCACTCGGGCGACCACCGCTATGTCGACGGTTGTCGGCGGTGCTGGCGCTCCTCATTCTGTCTCCTGTCTGCGCCGAATACCTCATCGGCTATGACAGCATCATCGGCCGCCCCTGGGAGCTCGTTTCCGGGTTGCTGTTTCTCGCTCCGCTCTATGGAACGGTAGCGGTGCTCATCAGAGAGGTCGTGCGCCGGTCCGGCCGGGGATGGCCGAGCATTCTTCTGCTGAGCGCGGCGTTCGGACTGATCCAGGCCGGAGTGATCGACCAGAGCCTGTTCAACCCACATTTCGTCAGCGATCCCTTCTGGCCCCAGGAGCGCCTGCCCACCCTCGTGCCCGTCGCCGGGATCAGTGTTCACCATCTGCTCGGATTCGTCGTCGGTCACGTGATCTGGAGCTTCGCGGCACCGATCGTCGTGGTCGAGTCCTGTGTTCCACGACTGGCTGACCGCCCGTGGCTGGGACGTTGGGGCATCGCGGTTTTGCTGGTGTTGTACGTCCTGGCGTTTGTGGTGTTCTTTCACGAGCACACCAGAAAATTCCTGGCGAGCACGGCACAACTGGGCCTCACCGCAGTTGTCGCCGCCGCGCTTGCCGCGACCGCGCTCGCCTTGCCGCGCCGGCATGGGGCCTCCTCGGGCTGGGTGCCACCACCGTGGCTTGTCGGCGGTGGAGCGGTGGGGGTGATGGCCACCCACCAACTGGCACCCGCCGGCTGGTGGGGCGTCCTTGCCGATGTGACGGTGCTCTCACTGGGCGGCGGTCTGCTCCTGCTCTGGTCGGGCCGGGCAGGCTGGGACCGACGCCACGCACTCGTGGCCGGTGGCGCCGCCCTTGTGGTGAACGCGGTCCTCTCGTTCGCAGTCGAACCGCTGGGTGGACACACTTCTTATGCCGCGAAGTACGCGGCCAACGCCACGCTGTTGGCGGCCGTGCTCGCTCTGCTGGCCTCGGCCTACAGGCGCGTGCCCAGCCCCGGGCCAGCGACCGCGACAGCTTCCACGGCCTTTCGGCCGCACCGTGCTCCCGGCCCTTCTTTCGCCAAGGTGCCGCCTTCGGTCACCGACTCGGACGACTACTGATCTCTTCGTCAGTTCAGTAGGTGTGGTGGCAGATCCCGCGCACCCACTCACCCCGGAAGCGATCCGCTGTCGCGGCACCGCCTGAACTGGAAGGTAACTGGCTGTGGCGATCGGGTAGGCGCCGCAGGAGACGCGGGGCCGGCCAGTGCGCCAGCCGCTTCCGTGCCGACGGCCGCTTCCCGTACCGTCGGCCGTCGGTCGCCCACCGTGCGCCCGCAGCGCGATCACGGGGCGCCCTTACAGGTGGACTACAGCAGGTCAGGGCCGCCAGGGGTGTTGGTGCCCGGAGCCGGACTCGAACCGGCACGGCCCTGAGGGCCAACGAGGTTTAAGCTCGTCGTGTCTGCATTCCACCATCCGGGCACCGGTCGCCGGGACCGCTCCGTGCACCGCCGGGCGCACACGGCCCACCCCAGGACGCGGGACGAGCCTATCCAGGGTCATCCCCCGAACAGCGGATCGACAGACCGATGTTGTCTTATTTTATTGGCAACTGACGGGGCATCAGTACCACATCGACCACTTCGCAGCGGTCTTCTTCCTACGTTCACCTCTACAGAAATGACGGAAAGTCGCCGTTCGGTCACGCACTTCCGTGTCACACACCTCCCTCTGGCATATGCCAGAGGTCTCTGCCCAGCTCAGTCGGGTGGCGCGGGCCCCCGATCCCGCCGTCTCAGGGTCGGTCCTCATACCCAAGGAGGACGAAGGTGGGGCGGGCTACCTCCGAAGACTCCCCCGCAAACAAGAGCCGGGGCGGATCCGGGAGGGGAGGAAGGGCGAAACGATGGAGGTCATTCGGAAGTTCCCATCCGGCTTCTTCCACCGACGACCCGACAGGAGCCCCGCCGTGACGACCAGCACCCGTCCGCACCACTTCGCGGGTGGCCCGCACCCCGGAGCCCCCGCAGCCCACACCAGCGCCGGCGTCGCCGCGGCGCAGGCCACCGAACTGTCCAAGGTCTACGGCCAGGGCGAGACCCAGGTGGTCGCCCTCGACCGGATAACGGTGGAGTTCCGGCGGGCCGAGTTCACCGCGATCATGGGCCCCTCGGGGTCCGGCAAGTCCACGCTGATGCACTGCATGGCGGGTCTCGACGCCATCTCCAGCGGCAGCGCGCGCATCGGTGAGACGGAACTGACCGGTCTGAAGGACAAGAAGCTGACCCAGCTGCGCCGCGACCGCGTGGGCTTCATCTTCCAGGCGTTCAACCTGCTGCCCACGCTCAGCGCGCTGGAGAACATCACGCTGCCGATGGACATCGCGGGCCGCAAGCCCGACAAGGCGTGGCTGGACCGCGTCATCCAGACGGTCGGCCTCGCCGACCGGCTCAAGCACCGCCCCAACCAGCTCTCCGGCGGTCAGCAGCAGCGCGTCGCGGTGGCCCGCGCCCTCGCCTCCCAGCCGGAGATCATCTTCGGTGACGAGCCGACCGGCAACCTGGACTCGCGGGCCGGCGCCGAGGTGCTCGGCTTCCTCCGCAACTCCGTACGCGAACTGGGCCAGACCGTCGTCATGGTCACCCACGACCCGGTGGCGGCCGCCTACGCCGACCGCGTGGTCTTCCTCGCCGACGGCCGCATCGTCGACGACATGGCAGGACCGACGGCCGACAGCGTGCTGGAGCGGATGAAGTCCTTCGACGCCAAGGCGCGCAGGAGCTGAGCCTCCCCCCGACACCCGAGCCGACCGGCCGACCGACGTCGGCCACATCCCAGAAGGACCCCCGAGGACTTCCTCATGCTCCGAACAGCCTTGCGCAACGTCTTCGCGCACAAGGCCCGGCTGCTGATGACGATGCTCGCCGTGCTGCTCGGCGTCGCCTTCGTCTCCGGCACCCTGGTCTTCACCTCCACGATCTCCGACGCGTTCCAGAAGAGCTCCGAGAAGGGCTACGCGAACGTCGACGTCTCCATAAGCCAGGACGGCAGCGACGCTCCCCAGGGCCGCGAGACCGTCTCGCCGCTGAGCCAGCGCACCCTCGACAAGGCCGCGAACCTGCCGGGAGCCGCCTCGGCGACCGGCGTGGTCTCCGGTTTCGCGGCGCTGTCCGACAAGGACGGCAAGCTCGTCGGTGACGGCTTCTCCACCCAGGGCGCGAACTACTACGCGGGCCGGGACGGGAAGGGCACCGACGCGCGCTACCCGATGAAGGAAGGCCAGGCGCCCCGCGCCGAGGGCCAGATCGCGCTGGACGCCAAGACGGCCGAGCGCACCGGCTACCAGGTCGGTGACACCGTGCGCACGTCGGTCAACGGCCCGGTGCGCGAGGAGAAGGTCACCGGCATCTTCACCACCGACGACGGGAACGTCGCCGCGGGCGGCACGCTGGTCCTCTACGACAACGCCACGGCCCAGAAGCTGTTCGCCGAGCCCGGCGAGTACACCGAGATCGCGCTCAAGGCCGACCCGGGCGTCTCGCAGACCGCGCTCAAGGAGCAGGCCGAGAAGGTGCTGCCCGCCGACACCAAGGCCGTCACCGGTCAGAAGCTCGCCGACGACGAGTCCAGGGCCATCGAGAACAGCATGTCCGGCATGAAGACGAGCCTGCTGGCGTTCGCCGGGATCGCGCTGTTCGTGGGCATCTTCATCATCGCCAACACCTTCACGATGCTCGTCGCCCAGCGCACCAAGGAGCTGGCGCTGCTGCGCGCGGTCGGTGCCAGCCGCCGTCAGGTCACCCGTTCGGTGCTGATCGAGGCGCTGGTCGTCGGGGCCGTCGCGGGGCTGGCCGGCATGGCAGCCGGGGTCGGCATCGCCGCCGGGCTGCGCGCGCTGGTCGGCACCATGGGCGGCATGCCCGACGGGCCGCTGGTCATCGAGCCGAACACCATCGTCGTCTCGCTGATCGTGGGCGTCCTCGTCACCCTTCTGGCGGCCTGGCTGCCGGCGCGGCGCGCCGCCAAGATCCCGCCGGTCGCGGCCATGGGCGCACTCCACGCCCCGGCCACCACGCGCTCCCTCATCCTCCGCAACACCATCGGCGCCCTGTTCTCCGCGGCCGGTGCCGCGCTGGTGCTGATGGCGACGACCGTGGGGGACATGGAAGACGCCAAGGCCCCCATGGGTCTGGGCGCCGCGCTGCTGGTGATCGGCGTCTTCATCCTCACCCCGCTGCTGTCCCGCCCGCTCATCGCGGCGGCCGCACCGGTGCTGCGACTCTTCAACGTGAGCGGCAAGCTGGCCCGCCAGAACGCGGTCCGCAACCCGCGCCGCACGGCGGCCACGGCCTCCGCGCTGATGGTCGGCCTGACCCTGATCACCGGGCTGACGGTCATCGCCAGCGGCGTCCAGCAGGCCGTCAACAAGATGGCGTCGGACTCGCTGAAGGCCGACTACACCATCTCGATGGCCAACTTCACCCAGCTCTCGCCCGAGGTGGAGAAGAAGCTCGCGCAGTCCGACCAGGTCACCGCGACCTCCCCGCTGCGCAACGCGTACGCCGACATCGGTGACGACACCGAGTACCTCACCGGCGTCGACGGCTCCTCGATCGGCAAGCTGACCAACGTCGACTTCACCGCGGGCGGCTGGGCGGGGCTCTCCAGCGGCACGAAGGTCGTGGTCGACAACGCCACCGCCAAGGAGAAGGGCTGGAAGGTCGGCTCCGACTTCACCGCCACCTACGAGGACGGCAAGAAGGGCACGCTGACGGTCGGCGGGCTCTACGAGGGCAACCAGATGATCAAGGGCATCCTCGTCGACAACAAGGCCGTCACCCCGCACATGAGCGAGATCGCCGACATGCAGGTCCTCGCCAAGACCAAGGACGGGGCCAGCGACGAGGTCAAGGAAACCCTCACCAAGCAGCTCGGCGACAACCCGGCGATCCTCGTCGAGGACAAGAAGGACATCTCCGAGGGCATCGCACAGATGATCAATATTCTGTTGAACATGCTGTACGGGCTGCTCGCGATGGCCGTCATCGTCGCCGTCCTCGGCGTGATCAACACCCTCGCCATGTCGGTGTTCGAACGCGGTCAGGAGATCGGCATGCTGCGCGCCATCGGGCTCGACCGGCGCGGCATCAAGCGGATGGTGCGGCTGGAGTCGCTGGTCATCTCCCTCTTCGGCGGGGTGCTCGGCATCGGTCTCGGCATCTTCTTCGGCTGGGCCGCCGGCGAGCTGATCGCCGGGTCCGGGCTCGACACCTACACGCTGGTGCTGCCGTGGGACCGGCTGGGCCTCTTCCTCGCCCTCGCCGCCGTCGTCGGTGTCCTCGCCGCGCTGTGGCCCGCTCGCAGGGCGGCCAAGCTCAACATGCTGGCCGCCATCAAGACGGAGTGAGCCGGGGGCCCTTCGGCCCCGTCTCCCCCGTCTGAGACCGCCTCGCCCCCGCCCGTTGACCAGGGCGGGGGCGAGCTGCTGTGCCGTCTGCGCAGGTACGCCGCGTCAGGCGCGTCCGGTGTCGGCCGCTTCGGCGTCCGCCGTCCACCTGCGGGTGCGCAACGGCAGGCCCGAGGCGCCGGACTCCGGCGTCCTGACGGCCAGCACCTGGTTGACGCCGATCCTGTTGCGCTCGAAAGCCAGCGCCGAGGCCGCCATGTACAGCCGCCACACGCGGGCCCGCCCCGGAGAGGTGAGGCGGGCCGCCCGCGCGAAGTCGGACTCCAGGTTGCGCACCCAGGCCCGCAGCGTCAGCGCGTAGTGCTCGCGCAGCGCCTCGACGTCCCGCACCTCGAACCCGGCGTCCTCCAGCAGTCCGACGGTGCGCCCGACGGGCGCGAGCTCCCCGTCGGGGAAGACGTAGGCGTCGATGAACTCGTCGACGGAGTACGCCTCCTCGTCGGCCAGCGGCCGCCGCCCGATCTGGTGGTTGAGCAGCCGGCCTCCCGGCGCCAGCAGGGCGTACAGGTCGTCGGCGTACTCCCGGTAGCGCGCCGCGCCCACGTGCTCGGCCATGCCGACCGACGAGATCGCGTCGTAGGGGCCGTCGTTCACTTCCCGGTAGTCCTGCACCCGGATCTCCACCCGGTCCGTCAGCCCCGCCTCGGCGATCCGCTTGCGCCCGTAGGCGGCCTGTTCGCGGGAGAGCGTGACGGCGACGGCGCGCACGCCGTACTCGCGCGCCGCGTGCAGCACCAGGGAGCCCCAGCCGCCGCCGACGTCCAGCAGCCGCTGCCCCTCCCGCAGGGCGAGCTTGCGGCAGATGAGGTCCAGCTTGTCGCGCTGGGCCTGCTCCAGGGTGCCGCCCGGCTGCCAGTAGGCGCAGGAGTAGACCATGCTCGGGCCCAGCACCAGCTCGTAGAAGTCGTTGCCGACGTCGTAGTGGTGGCTGATGGCCTTGCGGTCGCGGCTGAGGGTGTGCCGCAGGCCCGTGCGGCGCCGGGCCTCCTCGGGGGGCGGCGGAGGCGGCAGCCCCGGGCCCGCCAGCTTCAGCAGCTCGGCGACGGCCTCACGGGCTTCGGGTTCACGGGCGAGGGTGAGCGCACCCCGCAGCCAACCGGGCCCGGACGCGGCGGCGCCGCCGAACGCGGGGGCGCCGCCGTCCGGGTCGCTCTCCCAGATCAGTCCGGCGAGCACGTCGAGCGCCTCGTACAGGTCGCCCTCCACGTCGAGGTCGCCCGCGACCCAGGCGCGCGCCAGGCCCAGCTCGCCCGGCCGCCACAGGATGCGGCGCAGTCCCCTCCGGTTGCGGATCACCAGCAGGGGGGCGCCCGGCGGGCCCGCTTCGCTGTGGTCCCAGGCCCGTACCCGGACCGGGAGCGGAGCCCCCAGAACCCGTTCTCCGAGCGCGACGATCCGGTTGGCGGCACCGGCCATTGAGCACACCTCCGTGACAGGCAGGGGTGGATTCCCCCTACACGTAACACTGTCGCGGGGTGATGTATGCCCACCGTGCACGCAAATCCGGCCGTTGCCGTAAGGGTTCTGCAGCCGTCCGGGTAGGCAGCCGGGTCGCGCGGCCGCCGACGAGGGGGCGCGGACACGACGAAGGGGCGTGAGCCCCACGGATGGCTCACGCCCCTTCTCAGGCGCGGTGCGGCGGCGGCTGCCGCCGCGGAGGGTCAGGAGGAGGCCGCCGCCTTCTCCTGCTTGCCGTCGACCGGGGAGTCGGCCCGGCTGTCGGCGGTCGCCTTCGCCTTGTCGGCCGAGGCCTCGGACTTGGCGAGGGCCGCGGCCGTCACCGGCGCCGCCGCCTCGTAGAACTCGCCGCGCGGGTGCTCCATGGCGCCCAGCGAGACGACCTCGCGCTTGAGGAACATGCCCAGCGTCCAGTCGGCGAAGACCCGGATCTTGCGGTTCCAGGTGGGGACCGCCATGCCGTGGTAGGCGCGGTGGAAGTACCAGGCCAGCCGGCCGCGCAGCTTGATCTTCGTCTTGCCGAAGACGATCATCGCGACGCCCTTGTGCAGGCCGAGGCCGGCCACGGCGCCCTTGTTGGCGTGCTTGTACTTGCCCTGCGGGAAGCCCCGCATACCGGAGATGACGTTGTCACCCAGCGCCTTGGCCTGCCGCAGCGCGTGCTGCGCGTTGGGCGGGCAGAACGCGTTCTCCTTGTCGGAGGTCAGGTCGGGCACCTGCGCGTTGTCGCCTGCGGCCCAGGCGTAGTCCATGCCCTTGACCTGCATGCTGGCGTCGACGTCGACGTGGCCCTTGGGACCGAGCGGCAGGCCGAAGCGGGAGAGGACCGGATTGGGCTTGACGCCCGCGGTCCACACGATGGTGTGGGAGTCGACCTCCAGGCCGTTCTTGAGCACCACGTGACCGTCGACGCAGGACTCCATGGAGGTGCTGAGGTACACCTCCACGCCGCGCTTCTTGAGGTGCTCCAGGCCCCACTCGCCGAGCTTCGGGCCGACCTCGGGGAGGATCCCGGGGGCCGCGTCGACGAGGACGAAGCGCATGTCCTCACGGCTGAGGGAGGGGTAGTACTTGGCGGCGTCGCGCGCCAGGTCCTCGACCTCGCCGATGGTTTCGGCACCGGCGAAGCCACCGCCGATGAAGACGAAGGTGAGGGCCTTGCGACGGGCCTCCTCGTCCTGCGTGGAGTCCGCCTTGTCGAACTGCTCGAGGACGTGGTTGCGCAGGCCGATGGCCTCCTCGACGCCCTTCATGCCGATGCCGTTCTCGGCCAGTCCCGGCACCGGGAAGGTGCGCGAGACGGCACCCATCGCGATGACCAGGTAGTCGAAGGGCAGCTCGTACGCGTCACCGGCCAAGGGGGTGATCGAGGCGACCTTGCGGTCCTGGTCGACCGAGGTGACGCGGCCGGTGAGAACCTCCGCCTTGGGGAGCACGCGCCGCAGGGGGACCACGACGTGGCGGGGGGAGATGCTGCCGGCAGCAGCTTCGGGGAGGAAGGGCTGGTACGTCATGTACGAGCGCGGGTCGACGACCGTGACGGTCGCCTCGCCGTACCGCATCTTCTTGAGGATGCGGCGCGCGGTGTACAGACCGACGTACCCGCCACCCACTACGAGGATTCGGGGACGCTCCGTGGTGCTCATGAAATCGAGTATCCACCCAAGCCCGGGGGTCACTTCGTGAGGGTCTTCACAAGCATGGGCCGACCCTCTGCTACACTGCGCCGCCCCGTGATCGACCCCACAGGCGGGCGAGGGAACCACCGGGCCGTCCGGACCGTTGACGCACCTTTTGAGCTGCGAAGATCGGCGGCGCCTCACGTGGACCACCCGCCGTGCCGCCCCTCACCCGGGGAAGCCCCCACGGAGGCCCCACCGTCGTTTCCTGGCCTCGCCGCCCCCGGAACCCTTCAATCGTCGGCAAAAACCGGGCCTCACCGGGCACTTTTCCATGTGAAACAATTCACGAAAGTTCTCAGGCAGAGCCCGGGGCGACCCCCGTCGAGAGCCCTCCATGCCTATCAGGCGAGTGAGCGACCGCTCAAGTGAGGGCCGCGCACCCCTCCCGACAACGACCCCCGGCCGGCCTCGCACGCCTGGCGGCGCGCCTCCTACCGCGCGTCGAGTGCCGTATGGAACGCGATCCCGTCCAGGATGTCGTGTTCGCTCACCACGACCTCCTCGGCGCCGATCCGCTCCATGAGGGCGAGCAGCACCAGGGCACCGGCGTTGATGACGTCCACGCGGCCCGGATGCATCACCGGGATGGCGGCGCGTTCGTCGTGGGTGGCGGCCAGCAGGCGCGAGGTGAGCTCGCCGACCTGGGCGCGCGTCAGCCGGCTGTGGTGGATGCGGGAGGAGTCGTAGGCGTCCAGACCGAGCGCGATGCCGCCGAGCGTGGTGACCGTGCCGGCCAGCCCGACCAGCGTGCGGGAGCGCTCCAGCGGCACCGTCGAGGCCACCTCGTCCAGGGCGGCCGCCACGTCGGCGCGGATCGCCGCGACCTGCTCCTCGGTCGGGGTCTCGCTCAGCGAGCCGTCGCCGTGGGTGAGGTGACGTTCGGTCAGCCTCACGCAGCCCACGTCCACGCTGCGGGCCGCCTCGACCCTCTCGTCGCCCAGCACGAACTCCGTGGAGCCGCCGCCGATGTCGACCACCAGGTAGGGCGGCGCGAACGTGCCGCGGGACAGCTCCCTGGTGGCGCCCGTGAAGGAGAACTCGGCCTCCTGGTCGCCGGTGATCACCTCGGGTTCGACACCGAGGATGTCCACGACGCCGGCCACGAACTCGTCCCGGTTCTCCGCGTCCCGCGACGCGGAGGTGGCCACGAAGCGCGTGCGCCCCGGCGGTACGCCGAAGCCCGCGATGGCCTCCGCGTAGCGGCGGCACGCGGCGAACGTCCGCTCCAGCGCCTCCGGCGCCAGCCGCCCCGTACGGTCCACGCCCTGCCCCAGCCGGACGATCTCCATCCGCCGGTCCAGGTCGACCAGCGCGCCCGTCTCCGGGTCGAGGTCGGCCACCAGCAGGCGGATCGAGTTGGTGCCGCAGTCGATCGCGGCCACGCGCTGCACGGTCATGACGTCTCCTCGTCCTGCCCCTGGGCGGCCTTCGGGTCGCTGTCCGGCACGCTCACGCACGGGCCCTTGCGCCACCACTCGGGCAGCATCGCCAGCGCCTCGTCCCCCAGCGGGTTGACGCCGGGCCCCGCCACCAGCGCGTGCGCCACCAGCACGTGCAGGCACTTGACCCGGTCGGGCATGCCGCCCGCGCTGGGAAAGCCGACCAGCTCCTCGATGGCGTCCCTGCGCGCCAGGTAGTCCTCGTGGGCGGCGCGGTAGGCGTCGGCCAGTTCGGCGTCCTGACCGAGCCGTTCGGTCATCCGACGCATCACGCCGTCCGCCTCCAGCGTGCCGATGGCGGAGGCCGCGCGCGGGCACGTGAGGTAGTACGTGGTGGGGAACGGCGTGCCGTCCTCCAGCCGGGGCGCGGTCTCCACGACGTCCGGCAGCCCGCAGGGGCAGCGGTGCGCGATGGCGCGCAGTCCGCGCGGCGGGCGGCCCAACTGCTCGCGGAAGGCGGCCACGTCCGCGTCCGTGGGCGGTGTCGGCCGGGTCAGGGGCGGTGGGGTGTCCATGGGTGTCAGGGTGCTCGTCGCTTCGTCTCGGGTGGTCGGGTGCCCTGGAGGGGGCGGCGCGCGGCGTCAGCCGGCGTCGTCCGCGCTGTCCAGTCCGTCCCACAGGTTCTCGTACCAGGGCCGGTCGGCGGGCCCCCGGTCGCGGGGGCGACGCGCGTCGGCTGTGCCGTCCCGCATGGTGTAGCCGGTCTCGTCGGGCCGCACGAAGTGCAGGTGCTCGCGCGCCTGCCGCTCCACGTAGGCGGGGTCCTTCCAGCGGGCCCGCTCCTTGCGCAGCTCCTCGACCGCGTCCCGCGTCCGCTCGGCCTGCGCGCGCTGCTCGGCGATCTCGGAACGCTGGCTGACGTACTGCCGTGTGGGGTACGCGAGCGCGACGACGAGGGAGCACAGGACGAGGGCGAGCAGCGCGGCTCTGCCGGTCAGCCGCCCCTTGCGCGGAGTACGCGGCTTCGCCGGGCCCTGCGCCCGGTAGACCCGCTCCGCGGCCTGTGCGCCGAGGGCGCGCAGGCGCGTCGCGGTGGAGAAACGGTCCCGGTCCGCTCCCATGCCTCTCCCTGCCTCGCCTCTCCCTGCCTCGCGCGCCCGCCGCCCCGGCCCCGCCCGGGAGACCGGGCGGGGCCGGGGCGCTCGCGGCGCCCGCGTCAGCGCTTGTAGCGCGGGAACGCCGAGCGGCCGGCGTAGACCGCCGCGTCGTCGAGGATCTCCTCGATGCGCAGCAGCTGGTTGTACTTGGCGACACGCTCCGAGCGGGCGGGGGCACCCGACTTGATCTGACCGCAGTTGACGGCGACGGCCAGGTCGGCGATCGTCACGTCCTCCGTCTCACCGGAGCGGTGCGACATCATGCACTTGAAGCCGTTGCGCTGGGCCAGCTCGACGGCGTCCAGCGTCTCGGTGAGCGAACCGATCTGGTTGACCTTCACCAGCAGGGCGTTGGCGCAGCCCTCCTCGATGCCGCGGGCCAGGCGCTCGGGGTTGGTGACGAACAGGTCGTCGCCCACCAGCTGCACCTTCTCGCCGAGCTTGTCGGTGATGGTCTTCCAGCCCGCCCAGTCGTCCTCGAACAGCGGGTCCTCGATGGAGACCAGCGGGTAGTCCGCGACAAGCTGCTCGTAGTACTCGGTCATCTCGGCGGCCGAGCGCTTCTGGCCCTCGAACGCGTAGACGCCGTCCTCGTAGAACTCGGAGGCGGCCACGTCCAGCGCCAGCGCGATGTCCTGGCCCGCGTTGTAACCGGCCTTCTGGATGGCCTCGATGATCAGGTCGAGCGCCTCGCGGTTGGAGCCGAGGTTCGGCGCGAAGCCGCCCTCGTCGCCCAGGCCCGTGGCCAGGCCGCGCTCCTTGAGGACGCTCTTGAGCGCGTGGTAGACCTCGGCGCCCCAGCGCAGCGCCTCGGAGAACGACTCGGCGCCGATCGGCGCGATCATGAACTCCTGGATGTCCACGTTCGAGTCGGCGTGCGAGCCGCCGTTGAGGATGTTCATCATCGGCACCGGCAGCTGGTGCGCGTTGGGGCCGCCCAGGTAGCGGAAGAGCGGCAGGTCGGACGCCTCGGAGGCGGCGTGCGCGACGGCCAGCGAGACGCCGAGGATGGCGTTGGCGCCCAGCGAGGACTTGTCGGCGGTCGCGTCCAGGTCGAACATCGCCTGGTCGATCAGGCGCTGCTCGGTGGCGTCGTAGCCGACCAGCTCGGGGCCGACCTGCTCGATGACGGCGAGGACGGCCTTCTCGACGCCCTTGCCGCTGTAGCGCGCGGCGTCCCCGTCGCGCAGTTCGAGCGCCTCGAAGGCGCCGGTCGAGGCGCCGGACGGCACGGCAGCACGGCCGGTGCTGCCGTCGTCGAGGCCGACCTCGACCTCGACGGTGGGGTTGCCTCGCGAGTCGAGGATCTCGCGGGCTACGACGACGTCGATGGACGGCACGAGGTTTCTCCTTCGTGTGGGACGGACGGCTTTCTCCGCCCCGAGCCTAACCGTCCCGCACGCCCGGCCCCCGCCCCGCCGCACGATGAGGCCCACGTGCGGGTTCGCGGGGACCTCCTCGCGGCTCACCTGTCGGCGAGGCGGCTCACACGTGCCGGCTCACCTGTCGGCACAGCGGCTCACACGCGCAGCTGCTGGCCCGGCTTGATCAGGTCGGGGTCGTCGCCGATCGCGGCGCGGTTGTGCGCGTACAGCTCCGTCCAACCGCCCGGAACATCCTCTTCCGCGGCGATTCGGGAGAGGGAGTCGCCGGGCCGGACGGTGACGCGGTGCTTACCGCTCCCCTCGCCCTTGTCCTCCCGGTCGCCGCTCCGCGAGGCGCGGTCGCTCCCCTCGTCGGGCTTGCCCCGGTGCTTGCCCGTCCCCGGGGAGAGGACGTGGCCCTGCTCCCCGGACGAGTCCCTGAGCCGCTCCGGGCTGGACGGACCCTGGTTCGACCAACCGAAGCCGCCCTCGGCCGGGTCGGACGCGCCGGCGTCGGCGGGGTCGCCGGTGTCGGCGTCCCGCGAGTCCGAGGGGCTGGAGGGCGACGGGGTGGCGGACGGCCGCTCGGAGGCGGACCCGTCGGAGCCTCCCTCACCACCGGAACCGCCGTCCTCCCCTGCGGCCCCCTCCTCCCCCGAGGCCTTCTCGCCCGAGGGCTTCTCTTTGGAGGACTCCCCGTCCGACGCCTTCCCGTCGGAGGAGTTCTCTGAGGGGGTCTCCTCTTCGGACGGCTTCCCGTCCGACGCCCCGGCCTCGGGCGACTCCTGACCGGAAGGGTCACCGCCCGTGGCGCCGTCCTCGGCCCGGTCGCCGCCGTCCGGGTCCGTACCCTCGTCGGCGCCCGGGTCCGTGCCGTCGGGCGTGCCCAGATCGACGTCCGGGCTCACCTCGCCCGCGAGGACGGACCCGCAGTGCGGGAAGGAACGCGGGCCCTCCGCCTCCAGGATCTTCTCCCCGATGGCGATCTGCTGGCTGCGGCTGGCCAGGTCGGGCCGGTCGGCGTACACCGTGCCGCCGTAGTACTTCCAGGTGTCCAGGTCCAACTGGAGCCCGCCGTAGTACCCGTGTCCGTTGTTCGCGCTCCACACGCCGCCGCTCTCGCAGTCCGCGACCCGGTCCCAGGGCGAGGCGTCGGCGGCGTGCGCGCCGGTCGCGCCCAGCAGCGGCAGCGCGATGCCCGCGCCGGTGACCCCGGCCGCGACGAACAGGGCGGGTGCCTGGCGGGGGCGGCGGTGCCGACCGTTCCCGGAGCGCATGGTGGACCTCTCGTAAGGGACAAGCGGGACGACGACGGAGGACACCGGAAAGGGCAACCGAAGTCGGCGACCGAACGTAACCGCGAACGCCGGGCGTCACAAGCGAATGTCGCGGACATCACGCCGTGGTCACGTGGGTGACGGCCCCTCACACTCTCCTCACGCGCGGGCGGTGAACTCCACCGGCAGCGTCCGCAGGCCACGCATGATCAGCCCGCCGCGCCACCTCAACTCCTCGGGCTCCGCGGCGAGTCGCAGGTCGGGCAGCCTGTGCAGCAGCGTGGCGAGCGCGGTTCGGCCCTCCAGGCGGGCCAGTGGCGCGCCCAGGCAGTAGTGGATGCCGTGCCCGTATCCGAGGTGCTGGTTGTCGCTCCGCGTCAGGTCCAGAGTGCCGGGTGCGTCGAACTTGTCCGGATCACGGTCCGCGGCCGCGAGAACGACCAGCACCGGGTCCCCCTCCCGTACCCGCTGCCCGCCCAGCGTCAGCTCGCGGGTGGCGAAGCGCCAGGTCGCCAGTTCCACCGGCCCGTCGTACCGCAGCAACTCCTCGACGGCGGTGGCCAGCAGCCCGGTGTCCCCGTCCGCGACCGCCCGCTGGAGTACGGCCCGCTGACCGGGGTGGCGCAGCAGCGCGTACGTGCCGTTGCCGATCAGGTTGACGGTCGTCTCGAAGCCGGCGAACAGCAGGATGAACGCCATCGCCGCCGCCTCGTTCTCGCTCAGGTGCTCGCCGTGGTCGGAGGCGCGGATGAGACCGGAGATCAGGTCGTCGGCCCCCTCGCCCCTGCGCTCCAGCTCGGCCCTCTTGCGGTGGATGAGCTCGGCCAGGTAGCCGCGCATCCTCTTGACCGCGCGGCCCACACCGCCGCGCGGGCTGCCGGGCTGATGGATCATCATTCCGGCCCAGGAGCGGAAGTCCTCCTGGTCCTGTTGCGGGACGCCGAGCATGTCGCAAATGGCGTAGATCGGCAGCGGGAACGCGTACTCGTGGATCAGGTCCGCCGCACCGCGCGCCGCGAAACCGTCGATGAGCGTGTCGGCCAGCTCCCGTACGCGGGGCGCGAAGGCGGCGACGCGGCGCGGGGTGAAGGCCTTGGAGACCAGGCGGCGCAGCCGGGTGTGGTCGGGCGGGTCGATGTTGAGCAGATGCGTCATCAGGTTGGCGCTGCGCTCTCCGGGGATGCCGACCTTGCCCTTGCCGTGCGCGCCCTGTTCGCCGTGGTGGTGCGGGTTCTTGCTCAGCCTCGGATCGGCGAGCGCCTGCCGGGCGTCCGCGTACCGGGTGACCAGCCAGGCCTCCACCCCGCTGGGCACCCGCGTCCTGTGCACGGGCGCGTGCTCGCGCAGCCACGCGTACGCGGGGTAGGGGTCGGCGGCGAACCGCCAGTCGAAGAGCGACGGCATCTCGGGCACGGACGCCTCGGAGGGAGGCGAGACCGGCGTAGACGCGTCGGAGGGGGGCGAGACCGGCGTGGACGCGTCGGAGGGGGGCGAGGCGGGGCAGGCGGGGTTCTGGTCGTGCACCCACACGACCGTAGACGCACCCGCCGCCGACCGCACCGGCGGCCATGGCCCCCGGCCCCTTGCCGCCGTCCCGGCGCGCTCTCAGCCGTGCTGCTCCGCGGCGCGGATCGTGTCGCGGTAGGTGCGGGCGGCGGCCCGCAGGGCGGCCTCCGGATCGATGCCCTGCTGCTCGGCCTCCACGGCCAGGACGAGGAGCGCGTAACCCACGTCCCCGCGCGCCCCCTCGACGGGGACGTCGAGCCCGGCCGCACGGGCCCGGCCCGCCAGCTTCGCGGCCAGGGAGAGCGCCGGCTGGCCCAGCGGCACGCCCTCGGTCACCGAGACCCGCTCGTTCTTCTCCTGCGCCTTGCGTCGCTGCCAGTGCGCCTCGACCTCCTCGGCGGACTCGGCGACGTCGTCACCGAAGACGTGCGGGTGGCGGTGGACCAGCTTCGCCACCAGCGTCCCCGCCACGTCGTCGATGGAGAAGGCCTCGTCCGGGTGGTCCTGGGCGATGCGGGCGTGGAAGACGACCTGGAGCAGCACGTCGCCGAGTTCCTCGCGCAGTTCCACACGGTCGCCGCGCTCGATGGCGTCGATGAGTTCGTAGATCTCCTCGACGCCGTACTTGAGCAGGTCCTCGTGGGTGCGCAGCGCGCTCCAGGGACACTCGCGGCGGATACGGTCCATGACCTGGACGGCGTCCAGCAGCCGGGCCCCGGGCAGGTCGTAGGAGCCGGGCAGCAGTTCGAGAGCGGGCATCGTCTGGCGGCCGGAGCCCGCCAGGCGCGCGAGGCCGTCGGTGAGCGCCGGCTCGCCCTCGGTGGTCGCCAGCACCACGAGCGAGCGGCCGCCACCGCGCCCGCACTCGTCCACCAGCTCCCGCGCGTCCAGCTCCACCCCGGCCGCCACCTTCACGCCCGCGTCACGCACGTACGGCAGCTGCGGATGCGAGGGATCGGCGCACAGCACGCGGTCGGCCCCGCGAAGCGCCTCCCACGCGGGCCAGGACAGCAGCCCGGGCGCCACCCGGTGCGTGGTGGTGAGCAGGACGATACGGCCGGTCTCGGGGATCTCGTTCACCCTACGAACCTAACCCGATCGGCCCCGGCCGGGCCCGCAAGCCCCGGGGCCCGGAGACCCAGGCGGCCCGGAAGCCGCGAAGCTCCGAGCCACCGCATCAGGCATCAGGCATCAGGCACCAGCTGCCGGCGGGCGCGGACGTCACGCTCCCTGGGCGCGGTCGGCCTCGCCGGACAGCTCGCGCAGCCACGGCGCCTCATCCCCGCCCAGCGAGGAGGTGCGCGTGTTCCACTCCCCGTAGCGCGGGTTCACATTGATCTTCATGTCGTCCGCGACACGCGACAGCTCCGCGTTGATCCGCTGCGGCCCCTCCGGGGACATCAGGTCGATGCCCTTCGCAGCGGCGATCTTCTCGATGCGCAGCTGCATCCGGATGAAGTCGTCGATGTCGTCGGGTGCGAGGTGGTGCTGGCGCAGCCACACCGCCTCCAGCTGCTTCTTGCCGCCGGCCTGCTTGTCCAGCTCCCCGCGGACCTGCTGGACCTCACGGCGGCTGACGCCGGCCCCCGCGTCCTTCGCCGCCTGCGCGACGACGCGCTCGCGGATCATCCCGTCGAGCGTGGCGCGCGTCAGCTTGCCGCTCTGCTTGATCATCTGTTCGCCCTGCGGTTCCGCGCGCTGGGCGTCCCGCACGGCGCCCACCCGCGACTGGAGCTGCGCCATGCTGATCCGGTCCCCCTTCACCAGGGCCGCCGCACCCGGATGCGCGTCGTTGCCGCACGCCGTGAGCAGCGGGGCCGCGGCCAGAAGCGCCGCGACGGCGGAGAGGGTGAGCGCGGACCTGCGGCGTGGGCTTTCCATGGGGCCTCCCGGCGGCGGCGAGGGTCGGGCTCCGGCGCACGACCTGGCGATGATCGATGGTAGGGAGTCGAACGGCTCCGTGACCACCGGTTCGACACCAAATCGACCAACGATTCGGGGGCAGTTGAGTCGCTGCCCCGTTCACCGGTTCGGGTCGACACCCCGTGTTCCGGCACACCGGTTCGGGTCGCCACCCTGTTCGGCGGCGTCGGCTCGGGCGCCGGGCGCGGGCCTCAGCCCCCGCACTGCGCGAGCATCGTGCGCTTGTCGGGAGAGGTGACGGCCAGCTCGTACTTGTGCGCGACCTGGGCGAAGCGGACCGCGTAGGCGCAGCGGATCGTTCTGGAAGGCGGCAGCCAGGAGGCCGGGCCCGAGTCACGTTTGGCGGAGTTCGCGGGGCCGTCCACGGGCAGCAGGTTCAACGGGTCGTTGGCGATGCGCCGGCGCTTGTCCTCGGACCAGTGGGCGGCCCCCATCTGCCAGTCGTAGGACAGCGGCATGACGTGGTCGATCTGCACGTCCGTGGCGTGCCGCTTCGTCCAGTCGATGCGCCGTCCGGTGTAGGGGTCCTCCAGCGTCATCGACGCCACGACGCAGTCGGACCCTGAGCGGTGCCGCACCTTCGCACCGTCGCGCCGCAACACGTCGTTGCGGGTGTCGCAGCCGTTGCGGGCGAAGGGGACACCGTCGGCGGTGTCCATCCAGGCGTAGCCGAACGCGTCCCGCTCGTATCCTGTCCTCGGACCGCGTCCCTTGGTGCGCAAGTCCGCTATGAGGCCGCGGGCCTTCGCCCGGTCGGCGTCGGAGGTGACGGGCGCCAGGCCCGGCTCGGTGCCGTCCGGGTTGCTCAGCGGGCTGACGGCCCGACCGCCTGTCCCCCCGCCGCCGCCCGGCGAGGCGCTCGCGTCCTGTCCCTCCGGCATCCCCACCCCGTCGCACCCGGTGACGAGCGTGACGGCCGCGAGCACGACGGCGAGGGCGGCCCCCGCACGGCGCCCACGTATCCGGGGGACGCTTTCACGGGGCCCGGGTATTCGGGGGCGGGCGGGGCGCGGCTGGACGGCGTCGGCGATCACCGGCTGAGCATAGCCGCGGGACGACGGCACCTCGCGGGACGACGGCTCCTCGCGGGACGACGACACCTCGCGGGACGACGGCACCTCGTGAGGCGACCACGGCCGGCACCCCGGCACGGATCCGCCCGGCTCCCCGAGCGGTACCGCCCCCGTCCGCGAACGCCCCGCCGCCCCGGCGAGCGACGCGGCGGTGTGCGACGCGGCGGTGTGCGACGCGGCGGTGTGCGACGCACCTGTGAGCGCCGCACTGGTGAGCGACGCGGCCCGCGTCACCCCGACGGCGCTCTGCCTGTGGCAAAAGAGGGCAAAGCGGGCAGGAACGTGGGGTGCGCGAAGTCACCGACCCTCTGCTGAAACTGGTGCGGCGCCCGCACCACGAGCCCGTGGTCGCCCAGACGGCCCGCTCCACCATCGCCGCCGTGATCAGCTACGTCGTCGCCCTGCAGCTCAGCAGCGAGCCGGCGCCGCTGACCGCGCCACTCACCGCGTTGCTGGTCACCCAGGTCACCCTGTTCACGACGTTGCGGACCGGCGTCCGCCGCGTCAACGCCGTGGTGGCGGGCGTGCTGCTCTCCAGCGGTTTCAGCGCTCTGGTCGGGCTGACCTGGTGGAGCCTGGGCTTGGTCATCCTCGCCGCGCTGATCGTCGGCCGGTTCGTGAAGGCCGGCGAGTTCGTGCCCGAGACGGCGATCAGCGCCATGCTCGTCCTGGGCGTGACACAGAGCCAGGTCGCCTCAATGGCCTGGGACCGGGTGCTCGAGACGCTGATCGGCGCCATCGTCGGGCTGGCTTTCAACGTGCTGTTCGTGCCCCCCGTGTGGGTGCAGCCGGCCGGAGACGCCGTGCTCGACCTCGCGGGCCGCATGCGGAACCTGCTGTCCGGACTCGGCGACGACGTCCGCGGTCACACCCCCGTCAGCCGGGCCGCCGAACGGCTGCACCAGGCACGGCGGCTCGACCACGACATCGTCGAGGTCGACGTCGAGCTGCGGCGCGCGGAAGACAGCCTCCGGCTGAACCCGCGCGTACGGGAGGGGCTGCTCTCCCGCGTCGTGATGCGCACAGGACTCGACACCCTGGAGATCTGCGCCGTCGTGCTGCGCACCACCTGCCGGACGGTCACCGACCTGGCCAAGAAGCGCACCAGCGAACCGCTGTTCCGCGACGACATCGCCGAGGGCATGCACGAGCTGTTCGTCGAGATGGCCCGCGCGGTCGAGGCCTTCGCCGAGCTGATCACCACGCCCGTCAGCTCCAACGCGGAGGAGGCCGAGGCACAGCTCGTGCGCTCCCTGGAAGCCAGCCGCACCCGCCGCGACACCGTCGCCTTCCAGCTGCTGGACACCGTCCGCGCCCATCCGCGCCAGTGGCAGCTGCACGGAGCGCTGCTCGCCGAGGCCGACCGCATCCTCGACGAGCTGGACGTCGAGAAGCGTTCCGAACGCCTGTGGGAGGAGCTCGACCGCCAGTCCCGCGAGAAGCGCGAGAAGAACCCCCTCCTGCGGGGCCTGCGCCAGTTCCGGCACCGCGAGCGCTCCCGCCGCGAGGAGAAGGAGGAGGAACGCGAGCTGGAGTGGGAGGAGGATCGCTAACCCGTACTGTCCGGTGTCCACCAGGGTGGTGGCGTACTGCTTGCGCAGGGCCCGCACCACGGGCGAGCCCTCGCCGTAGGCGACCACCGCCATCGGCAGCGCCCGCCCGCCGCCGTTCTCCCCCTGACCGCCGCCACACACTGACCGCCCCGCCCGGCTCCGGGCCGCGCCCCACCGCGGGCCGGGCGAGGCCCACCGTCCCGGCGAACCCGTGGTCAGGCTCCCGGCACCGTCGTCAGGAACTCGCCCACCCAGGCCAGCAGGTCGCGGCCCGTCAGGGGTTTGCCGCCGATGCCGCCCGGCTTGGGGCGGGGCACCAGGACCTGATGGGTGGCCGACTTGATCACCGAGCCCGGGTACACCCGCTTGAGCCGCAGCTCCTGCGACTCCCGCAGCTCGACGGGGCTGAAGCGGATGTTGTTGCCCTGGAGGGTGATGTCGGTGACGCCGACCGTGCGGGCCAGCATCCGCAGCCCCGCGACCAGCAGCAGGTTCTCCACCGGCTCCGGCAGCGGCCCGTACCGGTCGGCCAGCTCCTCGCGCACGGAGGCGATGTCCTCCTCCGTGGTGGCCGAGGCCAGCGCCCGGTACGCCTGGAGGCGCAGCCGCTCGCCCGGCGCGTAGTCGTGCGGGACGTGCGCGTCGACGGGCAGCTCGATCTTGACCTCCGGCGGGGTCTCCTCCACGGGCCCCGCCTCACCGGACTCCAGCGCGGCCCGGTAGTCGGCCACCGCCTCGCCGACCATCCGCACGTACAGGTCGAAGCCGACGCCCGCGATGTGCCCGGACTGCTCGCCGCCGAGCAGATTGCCCGCGCCGCGGATCTCCAGGTCCTTCATCGCCACGTACATGCCGGCACCCATCTCCGTGTGCTGGGCGATGGTGGCCAGCCGCTCGTGCGCCGTCTCCGTCAGCGGCTTCTCCGGCGGGTAGAGGAAGTAGGCGTAGCCGCGATCCCGGCCGCGGCCCACCCGGCCGCGCAACTGGTGGAGCTGGCTGAGGCCGAAGTTGTCGCCGCGCTCGACGATGAGGGTGTTCGCGTTGGAGATATCGATGCCGTTCTCCACGATCGTCGTGGCCACCAGCACGTCCGACTTCTTCTCCCAGAAGTCGACCACCACCTGCTCCAGCGCCTGCTCCGACATCTGCCCGTGCGCGGTGGCGATCCGCGCCTCCGGCACGATCTGCCGCAGCCGCGCCGCCGCACGGTCGATGGACTCCACCCGGTTGTGGATGTAGAAGACCTGCCCCTCGCGCAGCAGCTCACGGCGGATCGCCGCGCCGATCTGCTTCTCCTCGAAAGGACCGACGAAGGTGAGCACCGGGTGCCGCTCCTCCGGCGGCGTGGTGATCGTCGACATCTCGCGGATGCCGGTCACCGCCATCTCCAGCGTCCTGGGGATCGGCGTCGCCGACATCGTCAGCACGTCCACGTTGGCCCGCAGCTTCTTCAGCTGCTCCTTGTGCTCGACACCGAAGCGCTGCTCCTCGTCGACGATGACCAGGCCCAGCTCCTTGAACTTCGTCTCCGACGAGAACAGCCGGTGCGTGCCGATGACGATGTCCACCGTGCCCTCGCGCAGCCCGTCCAGCGTCGCCCGCGCCTCGGTGTCCGTCTGGAAGCGCGACAGCGCCCGCACGTTGACGGGGAACTGGCCGTACCGCTCGGAGAACGTGGAGAAGTGCTGCTGCACCAGCAGCGTCGTCGGGACGAGGACAGCGACCTGCTTGCCGTCCTGCACCGCCTTGAACGCGGCCCGCACCGCGATCTCGGTCTTGCCGTAGCCGACGTCACCGCAGATCAGCCGGTCCATCGGGACCGACTTCTCCATGTCCTCCTTGACCTCGCCGATCGTGGTGAGCTGATCGGGCGTCTCCGCGTACGGGAACGCGTCCTCCAGCTCCCGCTGCCAGGGGGTGTCCGCGCCGAACGCGTGCCCCGGCGCGGCCATCCGGGCGCTGTAGAGCTTGATCAGGTCCGCGGCGATCTCCTTGACCGCCTTCTTCGCCCGCGCCTTCGTCTTCGTCCAGTCCGCGCCGCCCAGCCGGTGCAGCGTGGGCTGCTCGCCGCCGACGTACTTGGTGATCTGCTCCAGCTGGTCCGTCGGCACGAACAGCCGGTCGCCCGGCTGCCCGCGCTTGGCCGGCGCGTACTCCACCAGCAGATACTCGCGGGTCGCGCCCTGCACCGTGCGCTGCACCATCTCGATGTAGCGGCCCACCCCGTGCTGCTCGTGCACGATGAAGTCGCCCGGCTGGAGCGTCAGCGGATCGATCTGCTTGCGGCGCCGCGCCGGCATCCGCGTGCCGTCCTTGCCCGCCGCCTTCTGGCCCGACAGATCCGTCTCCGTCAGCACCGCCAGCTTCAGCCCCGGCGCGAGGAACCCGTTGTCCAAAGAGCCGCAGGCCACGTGCACCAGGTTCGGCTCCAGCGCCAGCTCGGAGCCCGCCAGCCGGGCCGGCACCCCCTCACCGCCCAGCACCTCCGCCGTACGGGACGCCGGACCGTGCCCCTCGGTGACGTACACGCAACGCCACCCCTGGGCCAGCCAGCCCTTGGTGTCCGCCAGCGCGCGCGCCGTGTCCCCCCGGTACGTCTCCGGCGCCTGCAGGCCCAGCGTGAGCGTGTCCCCGTCGCCGTCCTCCGCCGCCTCGACGTCGGCGGTGAACTGGCTGACCGACCACCACATCATGCCCAGCTCGCGCGCGTGCTCCCGCACCTCGGCGATACCGCGCAGCGAAGCGGCCCCCACGTCGATGGGGGCGGCGCCGCCCGCGCCGTCGCCGCCGCCGGCCGCCGCCGCCCACGACGCCTGCAGGAACTCCTGGCTCGTCGCCACCAGGTCCGCGGCGCGCGTCCGCACCCGCTCCGGATCGCACACCACCGTCATGCTGCCCGCGGGCAACACGTCCAGCAGCAGCTCCATGTCGTCCACCAGCACCGGCGCGAGGGACTCCATGCCCTCCACCGCGATCCCCTCGGCGATCTTGCCGAGCAGCTCGTGCAGCTCCGGATGGAGCTCCATCAGCTCCGCGGCGCGCCGCCGCACCTCGGGCGTCAGCAGCAGCTCCCGGCACGGCGGCGCCCACAGCCCGTGCTCGGCGACCTCCAGCGAGCGCTGGTCGGCGACCTTGAACCAGCGGATCTCCTCCACCTCGTCGCCCCAGAACTCCACCCGGACCGGGTGCTCCTCCGTGGGCGGGAACACGTCCAGGATGCCGCCGCGCACGGCGAAGTCGCCGCGCTTCTCCACCAGCTCCACCCGCGCGTACGCCGCAGCCGACAGCGCGTCCACGACCTCTTCCAGATCGGTGGTCTGCCCCTGCTTGAGGGCGACGGGAACCAGGTCCCCCAACCCCTTGACCTGCGGCTGGAGCACCGAGCGGATGGGCGCGACGACGACGGAGACCGGCCCGGTGGCCGGATCGCCCGGATCCGGGTGCGCCAGCCTGCGCAGCACCGCGAGCCTGCGGCCCACCGTGTCCGAGCGGGGGCTGAGCCGCTCGTGCGGCAGCGTCTCCCACGACGGGAACTCGACGATGCCCTCCTGGGGCAGCAGCGAGCGCAGCGCCCCGGCCAGATCCTCCGCCTCGCGGCCCGTGGCCGTCACCGCCAGCACCGGACGCTGCGCGGAGCGTGCCAGCGCGGCGACGGCGAACGGGCGGGCCGCGGCGGGGCCCACCATGTCGACATGGTGGCGGTTGCCGTCCGCCGCGGCCCTGACCGCCTCCTCAAGCGCGGGGTCCTCGGTGACGGCGTCGAGCAGACCGTGCAGGCTCATGGGCTTCGCTTTCGGCTTTCCGTCCGGTGGCGGGGGCGTGCGGGGCGTCCTCGGGGCACGCCAAAGGGCCCGACACAAGCTGATCGGGCCCTTCCAGACTACGCCGCCCGGCCGACACCCTCCCCTCGTCCGCCGCGGGCCCG
This sequence comes from Streptomyces tubbatahanensis, assembly GCF_022699385.1. Classification (NCBI taxonomy): domain Bacteria; kingdom Bacillati; phylum Actinomycetota; class Actinomycetes; order Kitasatosporales; family Streptomycetaceae; genus Streptomyces; species Streptomyces tubbatahanensis. The sequence continues at coordinate 3,215,447 of NZ_CP093846.1, forward strand.
GCTCCGCGCGGGGGCCGGCGGGGGCCGCCGGGGGTTCGCCGTCGCCGCTGGGTGCGGCTCTCGTTGTGCCCGCCATCCCCGGCCTCCGGCCGAAAGGACCCCGGAGCCTCCGGCCGAAAAGACCCCAGAGCCTCCGGCCGGGAGCACCCCCAGCCCCGCGGAGCGCCTGCCGGCAACGAAGGCACCTGCCCGCACCGAGCGAGTGGGGCGCGGTGTCCCCGGGTCAGTCCTGGGGAGCGGGGGCCGACTGGGGAGGAACGGTGGCGGTGTCGGGGGCCGCCTCGGGGGCGCGGCCGGTCAGCGCGGCGAGCGACGAGCGGACGTGCGCCATGTGCTGCCGCAGCTCGTCGGCCCGCTCGGTGTGCTCCCTCAGCACCCGCTCGGTCTCGCGCGCGATGCCCTCTTCGCGCACGCGGGCCTGCGCCAGCAGCTCCTCGCCCTGCGCCACCGCGTCCTCGTGCCGGTGCCGTGCCCACTCCTCGGCCTGGGCGTGCTGCCGCTTGGCGTCGGCCAGTGCCCGCGCTCCGCGCTCTTCGAGGTCGGCGGCGTGCGCCGCGAACGCGGCCTCGTTCTGCGCCCTCTCGCGCTCGGCGGCATCCGCCTCGGCCGCCTGTTCCTTCTCCTGTTCGGCCAGCAGCGCCGCGCACCTGCGGGACATCTCACGCAGCGCCTCGCCGGCCTCGCGGCTGGTCTTGTCCGCGTGCTCCCGTGCGTGGGTGCGCAGCTCGTCGGCGTGGTCCTGGGCGGCGTCGACGGTGCGGGCCGCGGCGGCCTCCGCGTCGGCGCGGCGGCGGGCCGCCGCTTCCCTGGCGCCGTCCTGGAGGGAGCGGGCCTCTTCCTCGGCCCGCCCGGTCAGCTCGTGGGCCGCGGCCTCGGCCGCCGCCCGCAGGTCCGCCGCCTCCGACTCCGCGGTGCCGAGGAGTCCCTGGGCGCGCGGGCCGAGCGCTTCGTAGGTCTGCGGGGGCAGGGCGGCGGCGACGTCGTGCAGCCGCTGCGCTTCCTCCGCGGCCTCCTCGGCGAGCCGGGTGAGCTGCGCGGTGCGGTCCCAGGCGGCCTCGCGTTCCGCGTTGAGACCGCTCACCCGGGCGTCGACCTGTTCGGGCCGGTACCCGCGGCCCCTGACGACAACGAAGCCGTGCGGCGACGACGCACTCATTTCGAGCCCCTTATCTCGGCTTATCCCGGTTCCCGGCTCCTGATGCGGTCCCGGCGACCACGTCGAGACCGGCTCGTCCCAGGATGCGCTACTTCACCGTGGTTGCCGTAATCGGCACATCCTGGCGCAACTGATCAAAAAGTTCGCGTGACCCGGATGGGTGCCAGACGACGACGCTTCCGACGCCCGGGACGCTGAGCCCGGGGTTCGCCACCGGAACGGTCGTCGTACCGCCCTCGCCCGCCGTCAGCCCCCTGATCTCCCAGCCCATCCGTGTGAGTGACCCGACGGAGTCCATCCGGTCGACGGTCACCGCGTCCAGGGCCGAACCGAGGAAGGGGTAGAACCGGAACGGGTCGGCCACCACGTCAGCGCCCGTGCCCTCCCGCACGAGGGCGCTCAGCAGTTTCCGCTGCCGCTTGACCCGGCCCAGGTCGCCCTCCGGATCGCTGTAGCGCGCCCGGACGAACGCCAGCGCCTGCTTGCCGTCCAGCGTCTGGCACCCGGCGTCCAGGTCGGCGCCCGCCTTCTCGTCGCGCAGGGGCTCGCCGAGGCAGATCCGCACACCGTCGAGAGCGTCGACGACGTGCGTGAAGCCGAGGAAGTCGATCTCCGCGTAGTGGTCGAGCCGCAGCCCCGTGGCCTCCTCGACGGTGCGCGTCAGCAGCTCGGCGCCGCCCAGCGCGTACGCCGAGTTGACCTTGCCCTTTCCGTGGCCCGGGATCGGCACGTAACTGTCCCGCGGGATGCTCACCAGATACGGTCCCGCCGCACCGTAGTGCAGCACCATCACCGTGTCCGTGTTGCGCTGGCCCCCGCCGCCGACGTGCAGTTCCTCGCGTTCCTCGCGGGTCAGGTCCGCACGGGTGTCCGAACCGATGATCAGCCAGTTGGTGCCCTCGCCGTGCGCCGGGCGGTCCGGGTAGTCGGTGAGGGCCTCCGTCTGCTGCAACCGGGTACCGGCCCACAGGTACGTCGCCGAGACGGCCGCCGCCGCGAGGAGGACCACAGCGAGCACCACCACGATCACGACCCGCGGCCACCGGCGCCTGCGACGCGGACGGCCCGCGCGATAGACGGTGCTGCTCTCCCCGTACATGGACCGAGGGTCCCGCGCGGCGGCCGGGACCGCGCGCCACCGTGGTCCGTCCGGCGGAGGGGGGCGCGCCGCACCGGCACGCCCCCTGGATCACCCTCGGCTCACGCGGGGGTCACTCCCGGATCAGAACAGTCCGTCCCACATCTGTTCGAGCAGCACGGACCACCAGTTCTCCGGCGACCCCAGGGCCGGGGCGTCGAGCGCCGCGAGCTGGGCCTGGAAGTCGACGGTCCACCGTCCGGCCTGCTCGGGCGTCAGCCCGAACCGCAGCCGCCACATCCGCCCCAGCATGGCCACACAGCGCACGAACTCCGGCAGCCCCGTGTTGACGAACTGCGGAGGTGCCGCCTGCCCGCCGGGCCCCGCCTCCAACGGCACGGCGACGATGTTCGCCGTGCCGTACTGCACGCACAGCTGCCGCCCGAAGTCGCTGCCCACCACCAGGTAGGAGCCGGCGTCGGACGCGGCGGCGACGCCACGCTCCTGCGCGAGTTCGGCCAGCGTGGGGATGGGACGCCCCGGCTGTGCCTGCCCCCAGAAGAAGGGGCCCAGGTCCAAAGGGACGCCCGCCCACACGAGGGTCTGCGCCACGATGTCGGGCACGCCCTGGCGGGAGACGGCCCGCTGGTCGAACCGGAAGACGCCCTGGGGCCCGAACGCCTGCATGAGCTCCTGCCCGATGGCGTCGGGCGGAATGGGCGGGGCGGGCGGGACCTGTCCCGGCGCGGGCAGCGGCACCGGGTTGGGCGCGGGCCGCGCGGGCCCGTCGGCGACCTGGTGCAGCTCGCCCTGATGCTCGATCAGGTGCCGCATCCCCTGCTGCCGGGAAGCGTGGTCGGCGCCGTACGACGCGGTGTGGCTGACCCGCACCTGGGGCCAGGTCTCGCGGATCATCCGGGCGCAGTAGCCGCCGGGCAGGTCGCAGGGCTCCAGCTCGGTGTGGAGCTCCACCACCTGCTGCGGAGGCACGTTCATGGCCCGCAGCTCGTGCAGCAGCTGCCACTCGGGGTGCGGGGTGCCGGGCGCTGAGCGGCGGATGAGCTGCTGCTCGGAGCCGTCGGGCGCGCGGTAGCGCAGGGCGGCCATGTAGCCGGGGCCCACGGTGGGCTGCCCCGGCTGCGGCTGCGGTGCGGCGCCGCCGCCGGGCGGAGGCGGCGTGCCTGCTCCGGGCACCATGCCGGGCCCGGGGGCGCCGGGCGCAGGGGTGCCGGGAGCCGGGGCCGCGGGGCCAGGGGCGCCGGGCGGAGGCGTGCCGGGAGCCGCGGGCGGGGCGCCGGGCGGCGGGGGCGTGGCGGGTCCGGCCACCCCGGGCCCGGCGAGCATCGTCGCCGCGTGGTGCACGTCCGCACCGCCGGTGCCGCCGGGCGGCGGTGTCCCCGTACCGCCGGGCGGGGGTGTGCCGGGTGCGTCGGCCTTCGGCTGGCTGCCGCTCTGGCTGATCTGCTCGGCCAGGTCGTCGGCCGAGACCAGCTGGGTCGGCACGTAACCGCCGCCGCCCGGTGCTCCCGGAGCACCCGGCGCCGAGGGCGGGGGCGGGGTGGACGGGCCACCCGGGGGCGGGGTGGACGGGCCGCCGGAGCGGACACCCGGGGTGCCGGGAGCACCGGGCGGCGGCGGGACGGACGGTCCGCTGCCGCGCGAGGGCCGCGGGGGGATGGAGCCGCGCGGGGCCTTGCTGGTGGCGGCGTCGGCGATGTCACCGGGCCCCGGAGTTCCGGGAGCGGACGGGGCGCCGGGAGCGGACGGGGCGCCCGGCATCGACAGTCCGCCCTGGGAGGGGTCGGCCAGCATGGTCGCGGCCGCGTGCACTCCGCCACCGGCCCCGGGACCCGAGCCGCCCGCGCCCTCGCCGGGGCCCTCACCGGTTCCGTCTCCCGGGCCGCTTGCCTGGCCGGTTCCGCTGCCGCCACCACCGGTGCCGGTGTCTCCGGTGCCGGTGTCAGCGGCACCGGCGCCAGCGGTTCCGGGCCCGCCGTGCTGCGCCGCCGCCTGTCCGGGCGCCTGCGGGGGCTGAGGTGCGTGGGGCGGGTGAGGCGGCTGGGCCGCGTCGGGGGCACCCGGCGCCTGCGGCGGCTGCTGCGGGGGCGGGGCGGAGCCGGTGGCCGGGTCCTCAGCGGGCTGCCCGCCCCCGGCGCCCGGCAGGTCGAGCGCGGGCGCGACGGCCGTCCTGGGCAGCACACTGCCCTCGGGCAGCAGTTCGGTCCTGGCCTCCGACCTGGAGCCCGGCGGCGGAGGCGGCGTGTCGTCCTCGTCGCTGCCCATCAGCGGCGGCGCGAAGACCGTCGCGGGCGGCGCCTGCGCCTCACCGCTGCCGACCCCACCGGTGTCCGCCCCGTCCCACGGACTGGCGCCGGACAGACCGCCGCCGGAGGAACCCCCCTGCGATCCACCGGCGACGGGAGCGGGCGGCGCGCCAGGAGCCGACGGAGCCCCAGGAGCGGGAGCGGGCGGCGCGCCGGGGGCCGAGGACGGCCCGGAGGCGTCGGCACGCCGGTCCGGAATGCCCATCTTGTCGGCGGCCTCCTGCAACCACTCGGGCGGCGTCAGCAGGAAGGACGTCGCCTCCAGGTCGAGCCGCTGCTGCGGGGCCGCAGCCGGGGCGGCCGCCTCCTCGGCGCCGTACTCCTCCTCGTAGCGCCGGATGACCTCGCCCACCGGAAGAGCGGGCCACAGCGTGGTGTCGCCGCTGTCCCTGGCGATGACCAGACGCAGGTTGCCGCCGTCCGAGACAGGCCCGCTCTCGCGGTCCTCGGCCCAGGCCACGAAGCCCAGGTCGAACTCGCGGACGCGCACCTCGCGGTGCTGGTATCCGGGTACGTCGCCGTTGACCCAGCGCTCGGCGCGCTCCTGGGCCTGCGCGAAGGTCACCATCGCGCTCTCACCTCTCCACAGGGACGGCGCGGGCGAAGCCGCCGTCCACCATCAGGTTCGCCACGGTCTCCAACTCCGGCGGGTTACCCGCGAGCCGCAACAAGAACGCGTCGAAATCCGCACCGCACGGCCGCAGCAGCCGCTCCACCCGCTCCTGCACCCCCATGCCGTCGGCGTCCCGCGCGTCGTCGTACGCGCAAAACCACACCGAACCCAGCGCCTCGCCCTTCACCTTCAGAGCGACCAGACCACCCTGCACGAAACCGACGCCCAGGAAGTCCTTGGTCAGGTGGTCGCGCAGGCACTTGTTGACGTAGACGAGGTCGTTGACGGCCGCGTCGTCCCGCACCGTGAAGAACGGCTGGTCCACCAGCAGGCCCAGCTCCGCGTCGAGCGCCACGCCCTCCGGAGCGCAGCCGCCCGCGGCCTTGAGGAAACCGCGGTAGGCACCAGGCAGCCGGTAGCCGAGCCGCTCCTCGACGTCGGCGACCTGCCGTTCGGTCACCGCCGGCTCCGGCCCGTGCGGCACGGCGAAGTGCGCCGGGCGGGTCTCCTGGAGCGGACGCGTACCGGTCTTGCCGTGGTCGACGGAGGCCGTCGCCAGACCGCCGTGGTGCCGCAGCAGCGCCTTCACCTCGACGGGCACCAGCTCCATGCGGCGGCTGTGCGCCACGTGGTGCCACGTCCAGCCGTGCGGAGTGGCCACGGGCGGCAGGTCCGTCCACAGCTCGTGCCCCTCGGCGTGCAGCGCGGCGTTGGCCGACACGTAGTCGGTCAGGCGCAGTTCGTCGCCACCGAAGCCGTCCGGGGGCTCGGCGATCTCGGCGGCCGCACGGGCGTACGCGGAGAAGTCGGGAAACCCGGCCGCATCGACCCGCACCCCCTGGGGGTGGCGGGCCGCCCTGACCGGATCCGGGAAATTCACGACCTGCCCGGCGTACGCCCGGTTCGGTGGCGCGGCGGCTTGTCCGAGCCGACCTGTCGTCATGGCGTTGGCCCCCTGCTGGTGCTGGCTGGTTCCGAACAGCCTATGCGGTACGGCAACCGCCAGACACCGCCCCCGGCACTCCCTCCCGACAGCCGCCTGCGGCGATGCCGTACCACCGCCTCCAGCACCCCCGCACCGGACCGCTCACCCAGAGGGCGTGGAAAACGGTCTCCCTCCCGCCCGCACAACCGTGACGCCCACGGGGGAATGAGCGACTCATGCGCCACACTGCATACTTGGGCGAGCCCCGGCACTTAAGGGGACACTCGGGGAGGAAGCTCCATTGCACACCGCACAACAGGCGCACACACCGCAGGCGCAGACCGCGCCCCCGGCACACCCCGCCGAACAGGCGCAACCCGCCACCGGTCACGGGGCGGGCGACCCGCGCATCGGCTGGACGAACGCCGCCGACTCCCTCAACGCCACCGCCCCGGTCCTCAGGCACCGAAGGGACGGCATCCTGCCCGCGGTCGCCGCCGCCCTGTCCATCCGCGGCGAGACCCTCACCTGCACCGGCAGCAAGAGCGAACGGCCACCCGCCCACCACCCCCTCGTGCAGGACTTCCTCGACACCCTCACCACCGAACGCCGCTCCCGCACGACAGGGCGCTGCCCCGAGGCCGTCCTCCTCTCCCGCTACCTCACCGCCACCGAGACCAACCGTGCCGCCAAACGCGGCGCCCGCAGACAAGGCAAGAACGCGAAGTCGAGCGGCACCAAGGCCAGCAGGGCGCCCCGCACCACGAAACCGCCCAAACCCCTGACACTGAGCGAGGCCAAGCGCGCCCTCAAGCACGCCAAACTCACCGCACGCCGCATCCGCGAGGACGGCGATCCCCTGCACGGCAGCTACATCCCGCCATGCCGCTCCTGCACCCCCCTGCTGGCCCACTTCGGGGTACGGGCCATCGACCCGGCACAGGAGCACGACCGGTGACCACCCGCTTCCCCGTCGCCGTCGACGACCCCCTGCGCAACGCCGGATGGGAACCAGGACGGTGGGACATCCGACAGGCCGAACAGTGGGCCGACACCCTGCGCGCCCACGTCTCCCCCGGCGGCCACCGGCACGCCGTCTTCCCCGCCGCCGTCGAGGTGTGGGCCGAGTTCGGTAGCCTGCACATCGCCCCCACAGGGCCGGGACGGCACCTGGCACCCGCACACGTCCACATCGACCCGCTGACCGGACTGCACGCCGCCCGCACCTTCAACGACCTCGGCCGCGCCCTGGGAACGCAGATCTGCCCGATCGGCACCGAAGGCGAGTACGGCGGCACCGACGCGCTGCTCGTCATCGACGCCCAGCGCCGCGTCTACAGCCTCGACCCGACAGGCGACTGGTACGTCGGCGCCGACTTCGACTCCGCGCTCTCCGCGCTGCTGATGGGCCTCGTCCCGGCCAAACTCAGTGCGGGCGCCCCGCCGCCTCCCCGCACAGCCCCCGACGACACCGCCGTGCACGCGACCGACACCGCCCCGCACCCGGCCGGCGGCGCGCCCCACCCGGCCGACGACACGGCCCCCACCCCCGAACCCGGCCAGAGCCACGGCTCTCGCTCCGACTCCTACTCGAGTTCCGGTTCCGGCTCCGGTTCCGGCTCCAGCTGCGAGGCGGGCACGGCGACGCACGGCACCTGGGCCACGGGCGACGACACGCACGCGCCCGACAGTGCGCGGAACTTCCCCGAAGGGCTCACGCCCGCGCATACGGAATGATCGCCGACACCCGGAACCCGCCGGAGTCCGTCGGCCCCGACACGAAGCCGCCGCCCAGCGCCGTGACCCGCTCCCGCATGCCCACCAGCCCGTTGCCCCCGCTGGGCAGCCCCGCGTCGGCGGCACCGTCCACCGCGGGCTCGTTCTCCACCTGCAAGGCGACCTCCGCCTCCCGGTGCGCCACCCGCACCCGGGTCGCGGCACCCGCGGCGTGCTTGTGCACGTTGGTCAGCGCCTCCTGCACCACCCGGTAGGCCGTCTGCTCCACCGTGGACGGACAGGCGCCGTCCGGGCTCCCCTCCACCCTCAGCTCCACCGCCATCCCGGCAGCGCGCGACTGGCCCACCAGCGCGTCCAACTGCGCGAGCGACGGCACCTGCGCGTACGGAGCCCTCTCCGGACCCCCGCCACCCGCGCGGACGATGGCCTCCTCACGCGCGGCAGCCGCTGTCCCGGCAGTCACCGGCGCGGACCCCGACGCGAGCTCCGATCCGGGCTCCGACGGGCGCGAGGGCGCCCGCCCGGCACCGTCCCCGCCGGGCACACCCTCGGGCGGCCCCTCCGAGCGACCAGCCGACGCGTCCGTGACGTCCAGGGCATCGGACACGTCCGAGACGGGCAGCGCCCCGACGGACGGCACCGGGGCGGCCGCGCTCTCCGGCACGGTTCCGTCCTCCCCCGCCGCCGTTTTCCCCGTCCCGGCGCGCACCCGCTTCTCGCCCCGCCCGGCCGTCTCGGCGTTTCCCGCCCCACCGGCGGCCGCGGTCCGCTCCCCGGCGCCCCCGGCCGCCACCGCCGCACCGGTCCGCGCGCCCGGCCCACGACCTCCGGCCCGACCGGCTCGGTCGGACTGGTCGGCTTGGCCGGCTTGGCCCGACTGATCGGACTGCTGGTCGGTGTGGCGGGCGTGCTCGGCCTGCGCCGGCTTCTCCGCCTCGCCGGACCGCAGCACACCCAGCATGGTCCGCAACTCGTTGAGAGCCTGACGGCCCATGTCGCCCACCAGCGCGGCGTTCCTGGACGCCTTCTTTGGATCCTTCAGCGTCACCGCCTGCAACGCCGCCGCGTGCACCACCATCAGGCTCACCCGATGAGCGACCACGTCGTGCATCTCACGGGCGATCCGGGTGCGCTCCTCGTTGCGCGCCCACTCGGCGCGCTCCTCCGCACGGTCGGCCAGCAGCGACAGCTCCCGCTCCAGACCGTCGGCCCGCTCGCGCAGCGACTCCACGAGCCGCCGCCGCGCCCCCACGTACAGGCCCAGCAGCACGGGCGGGGCCGTCACACCGATCGACATCAGCACAGCGGCCAACGGCACGAACCACGACGACGGGTTGAAATCGGGATCCTGCCCGACGCTCTGCTCCAGCCGGAACGTGGTCATCGCCAGCGTGCCCAGCGCGGTCATCGACGCCAGCAGCCCGGTGATCCGCCGCGGCACCTCGGTCGCGGCCAGGGTGTAGAGGCCCACCACGCACAGGGTCGCGCCCATGTCCGCGGGTATGACGGCGATGGCGACCAGGACGACGGCGATGGGCCAGCGCCGCCGCAGCACCATCGTCGCCCCCGCGACCACGCCCAGCACGACCGCCAGCCCGTCCGGAATGCCCGTCTCGCGGGCGAAACTCTGCCCTTGGAGCGCGCACTCGGCGGCGGAACCCGCCGCGAGGCCGACATCGAGCACCGCACTCCGTGGCCGTTCCCACCACCACGGCCCGCCCCGCGCACGGTTCTCCCCCGTCTCGGTCATACCGACCAGCCTACGACCGAAGAGCACCCCCTTTCCGGCCGAGCCCCGGAACACCCCCTTCCGCGCATCTGTCCGTGACCGGATGGTTCGGCAATCGAACACCGCGGAATTCACTCGAACTAAGCAAGCGACCGTCTTTTCGCAGCGCACGGCGCCATTCACCCACAAGACTCACCTGTATGGCACAGACGCACGAGACGTACGAACGCCTACGCGAACAAGCCCTCGCGCTGCGCCGCGAAGGCCTCAGCCGCCGCCACATCCGCGACCGCCTGAAGATCTCCAACAACGACCTCCTCAACCGCCTCGTCAAGGGCGAACCCCCACCCGCCTGGACCCGCCGTCCCCGCGCCAAGGACGCCCTGCGCGCCCGCGCCCGCGAGCTGCGCCGCCAGGGCTGGACCTACGACCGGATCGAACTGGAACTGGGCGTCTCGCGCAGCTCGGTATCCCTGTGGGTACGGGATCTGCCCAGACCGCCGCGCCGCAGCCCGGAGGAGCAGCAGGCCTTGATGCGGGCCGGTCTCTCGGAGCACCACAGAGCACTGGAGGAGCAGCGGCTCAGGACGAAGGCCGCGGCCTACGCGGAGATCGGTGAGCTGTCGGACAGAGAGCTTTTCCTGGTCGGCGTCGGCCTGTACTGGGCGGAGGGGGCCAAGAGCAAGCCGTACCGTCGCTCGGAGAGCGTCAGCTTCGTCAACAGCGACCCCGGCATGATCCGTGTCTTCCTCGCCTGGCTGAGCCTGCTCGGAGTGCCGAAACAGCACCTTCGATTCCATGTCACGATCCATGAGTCCGCCGATGTCGAGGGCGCGGAGCGCTACTGGGCAGACCTGGTCGGGGTTCCTGTGGACACCTTTCTCAAGACAGCACTCAAGAGGCACAACCCCAGAACGGTCCGCAAGAACGTCGGGGCGAGCTACCGCGGCTGCCTGGTGGTACGCGTCCGACGGGGCGCTGAGCTCTACCAGCGCATCGAGGGATGGTGGGCGGGCGTCTGCGCGTCGCAAACCCCGCCGACGGACCCGGGCGGGTCAGGTACGCTCTGAGCACCAATCCCCCGTGGTGTAATCAGGCAGCACCCTGAGTTTTGGTCTCAGTAGTCAAGGTTCGAATCCTTGCGGGGGAGCTCAGAGCGCACGGTCCTAGGTTCGAGTCCTGGCGGGGAGCCCACGCGCAGGCCGCGGAGCACCGCGCTCGCCCGCAGCCGGACGGCGGCCATCCCCTTCCTTCGGTTGACCCCCGGTATCCTGCGGGGCAGCACCCACCCCCGAAGTCGAAGGGCACCCCCGTGAGCGTCACTCGCCCGGCAGCCGTCGTCGTCCTCGCAGCGGGTGAGGGCACCCGCATGAAGTCGGCGACGCCGAAGGTTCTGCACGAGATCTGCGGCCGCTCCCTGGTCGGCCATGTGGTGAGCGCCGCGCGGGCGCTGGACCCGCGTGAGCTGGTCGTGGTCGTCGGGCATGCGCGCGAGAAGGTGACGGCGCACCTGGGCGAGCTGGACGCTCAGGTGCGGACGGCCGTGCAGTACGAGCAGAACGGCACCGGGCACGCGGTGCGTATGGCCCTGGCGGAGCTGGCCGACGGCGATCTGACGGGCACCGTCCTGGTGACCTGTGGTGACACTCCGCTGTTGACGGGCGCGACGCTGCAGCAGCTGGCGGACACGCACGTCGCGGACGGCAACGCGGTCACCGTGCTGACCGCCGAGGTCCCGGACGCGACGGGGTACGGGCGCATCGTGCGGGACGCGGCGGACGGCGCGGTTACCGCGATCGTGGAGCACAAGGACGCGACGGAGGCGCAGCGGGCGATCCGCGAGATCAACTCGGGTGTCTTCGCGTTCGACGGGCGGTTGCTGTCGGAGGCGCTGGGCAAGGTGCGTACGGACAACAGTCAGGGTGAGGAGTATCTGACGGATGTCCTCGGCATTCTGCGCGGCGAGGGGCATCGGGTGGGTGCGTCGGTGGCGGGTGACCACCGGGAGATCGTGGGGATCAACAACCGGGTGCAGTTGGCCGAGGCGCGGCGGATGCTGAACGGCCGGCTGGTGGAGGACGCCATGCTCGCGGGGGTCACGGTGGTCGATCCGGCCACGACGTGGCTGGATGTGGGGGTGACGTACGAGCCGGACGCGGTGGTGCAGCCGGGGACGCAGTTGCTGGGTGCCACGCATGTGGCCGCGGACAGTGAGGTGGGGCCGAACAGCCGGTTGACCGACACCTGGGTGGGTGCGGGTGCGTCGGTGAGCAACACGGTCTGCGAGGGTGCCCGGGTCGGCGAGGGCGCGTCGGTCGGCCCGTACACGTATCTGCGTCCTGGTACGCGGTTGGGCCGTGGGGTGAAGGCCGGCAGTTACGTGGAGATGAAGAACGCGGTGGTGGGTGACGGCACGAAGGTGCCGCATCTGTCGTACGTGGGTGATGCGGAGATCGGTGAGGACACCAACATCGGTGCGGCGAGTGTCTTCGTCAATTACGACGGTGAGAACAAGCACAGGACGACTGTGGGTTCTCATTGCCGGCTGGGTGCTGACAACATGTATGTGGCACCTGTCACGGTCGGCGACGGTGCTTACAGCGCGGCCGGTTCGGTGATCACGAAGGATGTGCCGCCGGGGTCGCTGGCGGTGGCGCGGGGGCAGCAGCGCAACATCGAGGGCTGGGTTGCGCGTAAGCGCCCTGGTAGTGCGGCTGCGCTGGCTGCGGAGGCGGCGATCGAGGCGGGCCGGGACGCGGCTTCGGGCGGGGGCGCGGCGGAGGCGTCCGGGGTGGCGCGGTCGGCTGGTTCGGCCCGTTCGTCGCAGGGTGCCGCCGGGCAGGTTCCGGCAGAGGAGGGTTAAGACCGGGTATCCGGTTGTATGACGTGGGGCGTACGGTTATGGGGAGCCTGATTGGCCACGCGGCCGAAAACCGACGCCGCCGCCCCCGCCAAACCGACGCCGCCGCCCCCCACTGAGCCGTCGTGCGGCGCACCACACAGGGAGACAACAGCAGTGACCGGGATCAAGACGACCGGCGAGAAGAAACTCATGCTCTTCTCCGGCCGCGCCCACCCCGAACTCGCCGAGGAAGTCGCCAAGCAGCTCGGCATCGGCGTGGTCCCGACCAAGGCTTTCGACTTCGCGAACGGTGAGATCTACGTTCGCTTCCAGGAGTCCGCGCGCGGCGCCGACTGCTTCCTGATGCAGAGCCACACGGCCCCCATCAACAAGTGGATCGTCGAGCAGCTGATCATGATCGACGCGTTGAAGCGGGCTTCGGCGCGGAGCATCACGGTGATCGTCCCGTTCTACGGCTACGCCCGGCAGGACAAAAAGCACCGTGGTCGTGAGCCGATCTCCGCGCGGCTGATGGCGGATCTGTTCCGTACGGCGGGTGCGGACCGCATTCTGACCGTGGATCTGCACACGGATCAGATCCAGGGCTTCTTCGACGGCCCGGTCGACCACCTGTTCGCGCTGCCGCTGCTGGCGGACTACGTGGGTGCCAAGACCGACCGCAGCAAGCTGACCGTGGTCTCTCCGGACGCGGGCCGGGTCCGGGTCGCCGACCGCTGGGCCGACCGTCTGGGCGCCCCGCTGGCGATCGTCCACAAGCGCCGTGACCCGGATGTGGCCAACCAGGTCACGGTGCACGAGGTCGTGGGTGATGTGGAGGGCCGGGTCTGCGTCCTCGTCGACGACATGATCGACACGGGCGGCACGATCTGTGCGGCGGCGGACGCGCTGTTCGCCAACGGTGCCGAGGACGTCATCGTGACGGCGACGCACGGTGTGCTGTCGGGTCCGGCGGCCGACCGGTTGAAGAACTCGAAGGTCAGCGAGTTCGTGTTCACGAACACGCTGCCGACCCCGGGTGAGCTGGAGCTCGACAAGATCACGGTGCTGTCGATGGCTCCGACCATCGCGCGTGCGGTGCGCGAGGTGTTCGAGGACGGCTCGGTGACCAGCCTCTTCGAAGAGAACGCGTGACCGGTCCCGCACGGGCCCTTGACCGGCCGACGCGGTCGGTGTGCCCGAGCGGGCCCGCCGGATCCTCGCGCTGAGCGATTTCGGCAGTTTCGGCACAGCAGGCCGCTCGTTTTCCGAGCGGCCTGCTGTGCGTTCTCCCACGAGCCTGCCGATCGGTTCCCGGCCGGGATTGCTCCTCGGTTGCCGGTCGGCCTGCCGGCCGGTTCCCGATCGGCCTGCCGGCCGTCTCCCGACCGGCCTGCCGACCCTTTCCGGCCGCCCTGTGATCGATTTCCGACCGGCCTCCCTCGCCGAGTAGACTTCGCGAGTCGCTCGGCGAGGGAGGCCGGTCCGGTTGTTTTCCGGGGCCGGATGCTCCGTTATCGACGCGCGCTCTTCGTAGCAGGTCCGTCGGGACCGAGTGGCAACGCACTGTCCGTCTTTTTGTTGCCTACGAGGAGCGCAGCATGGCTGATGTGAATCTCACCGCCACCACCCGCAATGAGTTCGGCAAGGGCGCCGCGCGCCGCCTGCGCCGCGAGGAGAAGATCCCCGCGGTCATCTACGGCCACGGTTCCGAGCCGGTGCACATCGCGCTGCCGAGCTACGACATGATGATGGCCCTCAAGACGCCGAACGTCCTGATCAACCTGGACATCGAGGGCAAGAAGCAGCTGGTCATCCCGAAGGCCGTCCAGCGCGAGGCGATCCGCCAGTTCCTCGTCCACGTCGACCTGCTGGTCGTCAAGAAGGGCGAGAAGGTCCAGGTCGACGTCCCGATCCACATCGAGGGCGAGCTCGCGCCGGGCCAGAACCTGCTGGAGCACGTCTACAACTCGCTGCCGGTCGAGGCCGAGGCCACCCACATCCCGGAGACCATCACCGTCTCCGTCGACGGCCTGGACGTCGGCGACTCCATCCTGGCCAAGGACATCAAGCTGCCGGGCAACACGGTGCTGGCCATCGAGGGTGACGAGACCGTCATCCAGGTCCTCGGCGCGCAGGCGGAGGAGCCGGCCGCCGAGGGTGCGGAGGGCGAGGAGGGCGCTGCGGAGTCCGCCGCGCCGGCCTCCGAGTAAGGACCCTGGCTGTACCTGTGCTGTGCGCGGGCGCCGGACGGGCTGTTCACGGCCCTGTCCGGCGCCCGCGCCGCACAGGGCACCGTGCGGCGTACCGCGCCGCGCTCTTCCTGCCCCGCACGCTGAGCGCCCCGACCGGCGCGCGCCTGACCGGATCGACCGAAGGACCACGCACATGGCGGCCACCACCGAACCCTGGCTCATCGCGGGTCTGGGCAATCCGGGCCCCGACTACGCCGGCAACCGCCACAACGTGGGCTTCATGGTCGCCGATCTGCTCGCCGGGCGGATGGGCGGCGCGTTCAAGTCGGCGAAGGGCGCCCGCGCCCAGGTGCTGGAGGGGCGCATCGGTGTTCCGGGGGTCAGCAGCACGCGTGTGATCCTGGCCAAGCCCATGTCGTACATGAACGTTTCGGGCGGCCCCACCAAGGCGTTGCTGGACTTCTACGGCGTGCCCGCCGCGCGCCTGGTCGCCGTGCACGACGAGCTGGACATCGACTACGGCGTTCTGCGGCTGAAGCTGGGCGGGGGTGACAACGGCCACAACGGCCTCAAGTCGCTCACCAAGCTGCTGGGCCGCGACTACTACCGCGTCCGTTTCGGTGTCGGCCGCCCTCCTGGCCGCATGCAGGTGGCCGACTACGTGCTCAAGAACTTCTCCTCCACGGAGCGCAAGGAGCTCGACTACTTCGTCGACCGTGCGGCGGACGCGTGCGAGGCCCTGGTGCTGGAGGGCCTGGAGAGGGCCCAGAGCACGTACAACAGCTGACGCGGCCCTCAGCCCTTGTCGCTCTGCTCGCGGCCCTTCGCGCGCAGGAGTTCCTCGATGGCGGCGAGACGCGTCTCGAGGCGGTCGATGTCGGCCCGGGTGGACTGTGCGGCCTGCGGGTCGGGGACGATGACGAAGCGGCCGTCAGGTTCGAGGCTTCCGCGTTCGACGGTCTCGATGCTGCCCCCGGTCTGCAGGCGTACGGCCTGCTGGAGTTCGCCGGAGCGCAGCCCGAGCCGGCGCATGGCCCGCCGTACGACGCGGCCGTCCTCGATGACGGTGGTCGGGTCGCCTTCCAGCAGCTTGGCCGCGCGCGTGTCGGCGGCCAGCCACCGGTTCATCAGCGCGTTGACGGCCACCAGGGTGGCGGCGCCGACGACGCCGCCGAGGAGGCTGTAGTCGCTGCCGATGATGGCGTTCTGCACGACGTTGGAGAGCAGGAAGACGACGACGAAGTCGAAGGTGTTCATCGAGGCCAGTCCGCGTTTCCCGGAGAGCCGGAAGAGCACGATGATGACGGCGTAGACCAGCACGGTGCGCAGGATCTTCTCGACGACGGGGATCTCGATCGTCATCATGTCGTGCCACATGCGGGCGGCCTCCCTCTCGGCGCTCGCTCCCACAGTGGTGCCGTCGGGCGCGGGAACGCTGCTCAACGCGCGGAGGGAGCGCGAAAAGGGGGCGGGGGCGGCGCGCCTGTGTGCGCGTTCCGCGGGGGCTCGTGACGACGCGGCCCACGTCGTTACCGGAGGGTCGACTTCCGATAGTGGCGCAAGCGCGCACAAGACGGTCGGTCGAGGTTGACCGGTAACCGTCAAGTACCCAAGGATCTCCGCCATGTCTTCACGAGTCGCCCAGACGAAGATCAAGCGGAGCCGCGTGCGGCGGCTCGGTGAGAGCGCGTTCGGGATGCTGTTGCTGGCGCGGGCCGCACTCATGGCGCTGATCGCGCTGGTGCTGGTGGTGGCGGGGGTGTGGACCTCGTGGGACACCGCTTCGGTCGCCATGAGGGGGGACGAGCGCGGCACGGTCACCGTCACCACGTGCGGTGACGAGAGGTGCAGCGGGACGTTCTCCCCCGCGGGGCCGGGCGAGGCGTCGAAGGTGACGGTCTCCCAGTTCGTCTCGGGCGGCCGGGGCGAGACGCTGGAGGTGGCGCGGAAGCCGGGTTCGGACCAGGTCGTGCGGACGGGGCCCGCCGGTGTGCTGTACGCCTGGGTGCCGCTGGGCGGCGCGCTGCTGCTGGCGTCGCTCGTGATCGCGGGCGGGCTGCGGATGCGGAAGACGGCGCTGGCCACCGGGGTGTGCGGGGCGCTGGTCATGGGCGGGGCCTGGGCCCTGCTCACCTTCTGAGTCACCCGCGAGAGGGGTCCCCCGCGAGAGAGTCCCTCGCGCGAAGGACTCTCTCGCGAGGAGAAGGAGCAGCAGCGCCCAGGCCCCGTCGGCCCGTCCGGCAGGGGCTCAGCCGGTGTTGCGCAGGCCCGCCGCCACGCCGTTGACGGTCAGCAGCAGGGCGCGGCCCAGGGTCTCGTCCGGCTCCTTGCCCGCGGCCGCCGCCTGCCGCTGGCGGTCCAGCAGGGAGACCTGGAGGTAGGAGATCGGGTCGAGGTAGGCGTCGCGGATCTTGAGCGTCTGCTGCAGGACCGGGTTGGACTCCAGCAGTTCACTCTCGCCTGTTATACGCAGGACTTCCTCGACGGTGAGGGCGTGTTCGGCCTCGATGGCGGCGAAGACGTGCCGCAGCTCGTCGGGGACGAGGGTCTCCACGTAGTGGCGGGCGATCCGCAGGTCCGTCTTGGCGAGCGTCATCTCGACGTTGGCCAGGAAGTTGCGGAAGAAGTGCCAGTAGGTGTGGGCCTCTTCGAGCACGCTGTCGAGTCCGGCTTCGCGGGCGGCCTTGAGGCCGGTACCGACGCCGAACCAGCCGGGGACGATCTGCCGCGACTGGGTCCAGCCGAACACCCACGGGATGGCGCGCAGCCCGTCGAGCCCGGCGCCGGTGTCGGGGCGGCGGGAGGGGCGGGAGCCGAGGTGGAGGTCGGCGAGCTGGTCCACGGGGGTGGAGGCGAAGAAGTAGGCGGGCAGGTCGGGGTCCTCGACCAGCTTCCGGTACGCGTGGTGGGCGGCGTCGGAGACGGTGTCCATGGCCGCGTCCCAGCGGGCGAGCGCCTCGTCGGACTGGCGGGGCGCGGTGTGCAGCGCCGAGGCCTGGAGGGTGGCGGAGACGGTCAGCTCCAGGTTCTCCCGCGCGAGGGAGGGCACCAGGTACTTGTCGGAGATGACCTCGCCCTGCTCGGTGACCTTGATCTCGCCTTCCAGGGTGCCCCAGGGCTGGGCGAGGATCGCGTCGTGGGTGGGGCCGCCGCCGCGTCCCACGGTGCCGCCGCGGCCGTGGAAGAGGCGCAGCCGCACGCCGTGCCGGTGGGCGACGTCGCGCAGCCGGCGCTGGGCGCGGTGGATCTCCCACTGGCTGGTGGTGATGCCGCCGAACTTGGAGGAGTCGCTGTAGCCGAGCATGACCTCCTGCAGGTCGCCGCGGAGGGAGACCAGCTTGCGGTAGGAGGGGTCGGAGAGCATCGCGTCGAGCAGCTCGTCGGCGATCTTGAGCTCGTCGGTGGTCTCCAGCAGCGGGACGATGCCGATCTTGGCCCAGCCGCCGTGCAGGTCGATCAGTCCGGCCTCGCGGGCGAGGACGGCGGCGGCGAACACGTCGTCGGCGCCCGCGCACATCGACAGGATGTACGACTCGATGACCTCGGGCCCGAAGGTGTCCAGGGCCTTGCGCACGGTCTCGAAGACGCCCAGGGTCCTGGCGCCCTCCGCGTCCAGCGGTGCGGGGCTCGGGGAGAGCGGGCGGCGGGAGCGCAGCTCCTTGGCGAGCAGGCGCTGGCGGTAGTCGCGCGGCATGTCCGCGTACCGCCACGACTCCTCGCCGAGGCGGTCGAAGAGCTGGCCGAGCGCGTGGTGGTGGGCCTCGGCGTGCTCGCGGACGTCCATCGTGGCCAGTTGCAGCCCGAAGGCGGCCACGGTGCGCAGGGCGCGCTCCAGGCGCCCGTCGGCGACCAGGCCGCCGCGGTGTTCGCGCAGCGACTCCTGGAGGAGCTCCAGGTCGTCGAGGAGTTCGCCGGTGCCCAGGTAGTCCCAGCCGGGCGCGTGGGGCAGCTTCTCGGCCAGCCGCGTGCGGGTGTTGAGGAGCTTCTGGCGGATGCAGGTGGCCTTGAGCCGGTAGGGCTCCTCGGCGTTGAGCCGCTTGTAGCGGGGGCTGATCTCCGGCAGCCGCGCCAGGTCGGCCTCCAGGGAATCCAGCAGGGGCTGGGTGGCGCCGCAGTTGCGGATGGAGTTGGACAGGGCCCCGCGCAGCTCGTCGACGTGGGTCAGCGCGTCGGTGATGCCGTGTTCGTGCTGGAGGATCAGCACGTCCCAGGTGACCTGGGGGGTGACGTTGGGGTTGCCGTCGCGGTCCCCGCCGATCCAGGTGCCGAACGTCAGCGGGCGGGTGCCCGACGGCAGCGGGGCGCCTGCCCGCTCCAGCTCGGCGGCCAGGTCCTCCAGCACGTCGCCGACGGCGCCGCGGTGCAGCTCGTCGAGGTAGTAGATGGCGTTGCGGGCCTCGTCGGCCGGTTCGGGGCGGGCGACGCGCAGCTCGTCGGTCTGCCAGATCAGGTCGACGTTCTCGGCCAGCCGCAGATCGCTGCGGCGCCGCTCGGCCCCGCCGATGGCGTTCTCGGACTCCTCCAGCAGCTCCGCGATCTTGCGCAGCTTGGTCAGGACGGAGCGGCGGGCCGCCTCGGTGGGGTGCGCGGTGAAGACGGGGCGTACCGACAGGTTGCGCGCGGTGTTCGCCAGGTGCGCGGGGTCGGCGTCCTTGAGCATGTCGGCGGTACGGGCCAGCATGCCGCCGTCGCCTGCGCGGCGGGCCCGCAGCTCGCGGCCGCGGTGCACCTGCTCGGTGACGTTGGCCAGGTGGAAGTAGGTGGAGAAGGCGCGGACCAGCTTGGTGGCGGTCTCGATGTCGGTCTCACCCAGAAGTGCCGCGGCTGCCTCACCGTCGCTGCGGGTGAGGGCGCGGACGCGCTCGACCAGGTCGAGGAGTTCCGCGCCTTCCTGGCGGACGAGCGTCTCGCCTAGCAGGTCGCCGAGCCTGCGGATGTCGGCGCGCAGGGCGGAGGTGGCCTCGACGGCGTCGGCGCCCTCGCCGTGGCCACCGCCGAGGGTGTCCACACCGAAGGTGTCGTCGAGCGGGGCGGGGTCACTCGATCCGGGCGCGTTCCGCGAGGGGGTCGAGGTGGGTGGATTGGTGTCGGCGCTGCTCACAGGTGCTGCTCCCTTGGGGGTTCTCGTCCCTTGCGGGGTGGCTTCGGGCAGGTGGCGGACCGCGCTGTCCGACGGCACAAGGATAGGTCGGCCCCAGCGTGGTACAGCACCTCTGTCCGAGGCGTGGGCACCGCGCGGCGTGATCGTGCCCGGTGCGCACCCCTCTTGTCCCGTGTCCTACGGCTGCCATACTTACGACGCCGTAGGTTACGGAACCGTAGCCAAGCCGAGGTCCAATGAGGGACATCTATGACGACTAGTCCGGACGTGCTCGACAGTTCGCCGGAGGCCGCCCCCGCCGCGGGAGCCGAGGCCGGCGCCTCCCCCGCCCCGGCTCCCTCCGCGACGTTGGGCGGTGAGCAGCGCCGCTCGATGGAGCAGATCGCGCTGCTCGCCTTCATCACCGTCCCGTTCATCGCGCTGGTGGCCGCCGTGCCGCTGGCCTGGGGATGGGGGGTGAGCTGGCTGGATCTGGGGCTGCTGGTCGCGATGTACTTCATCGGCTGCCACGGCATCACGATCGGTTTCCACCGGTACTTCACCCACGGCTCGTTCAAGGCCAAGCGGCCGCTGCGCATCGCGCTGGCCATCATGGGCTCCCTGGCCGTCGAGGGCCCGCTGGTGCGCTGGGTCGCCGACCACCGCAAGCACCACAAGTTCTCCGACGCCGAGGGCGACCCGCACTCCCCCTGGCGCTACGGGGAGACGATCCCCGCGCTGATGAAGGGCCTGTGGTGGGCCCACATGGCGTGGATGTTCGACGAGGAGCAGACGCCGCAGCACAAGTACGCGCCCGACCTGATCAAGGACCCGGCGCTGCGCCGCATCTCCCGCCAGTTCGTGCTGTGGACAGCGGTCTCGCTGCTCGTCCCGCCGCTGGTGGGCGGCCTGGCCACCTGGTCGTGGCAGGGCGCGCTGACGGCCTTCTTCTGGGGCTCGCTGGTGCGCGTGGCGCTGCTCCACCACGTCACCTGGTCGATCAACTCCATCTGCCACGCGGTGGGCAAGCGCCCCTTCAAGTCGCGGGACCGCTCGGGCAACGTGTGGTGGCTCGCGGTCCTCTCCTGCGGCGAGTCCTGGCACAACCTGCACCACGCCGACCCCACCTGCGCGCGGCACGGCGTCGAGCGCGGCCAGATCGACTCCAGCGCCCGTCTCATCCGCTGGTTCGAGAAGGCGGGCTGGGCCTACGACGTGCGCTGGCCCAAGCGCGAGCGGCTGGAGACCAAGCGGAACGAGGACGGATCGCCCCGCCGCAGGACCGGCGCGGGCGGCGCAGGCGAGGCGGCCTCCGCCGACTCCCGGGGTGCGGCCTCCGCCGACTCCCGGCGTGAGGAGCGGGTGGCCGGGGCGGCATGATGCTGTGCTGACCCAGGGGCGACGCCCCTGGGTCCCCGGGCGGCCAGCCCCGGGACCCCACACAGCCACACGACAGGGAAGGCCCCACCCCGTGCCGACCGACGAGACGCCGCAGCCGTTCGGCGACACGCCGCAGCCGTACACCGGTGCGCCACCGGCACCTGACGGTGCGAGGCCGAGGGCGCACCCCGGTGCGCCGTCCGGGCCGAGCATCCCCGACGGCACGAAGGGGGGCAAGCTGGATAGAGGGGATAAGGGGGGCAAGGCGGCCAGGAGTGCCAAGCCCCCCAAGCGCGCCCGCCGCCGGATGACGGGCAAGGAGCGCCGCGAACAGCTCCTGGACATCGGCCGCACCCTCTTCGCCGAGCGCGGCTTCGAGGGCACCTCGGTCGAGGAGATCGCCCACAAGGCCGGGGTGTCCAAGCCCGTCGTCTACGAGCACTTCGGCGGCAAGGAAGGCCTCTACGCCGTCGTCGTGGACCGCGAGATGCGGCGGCTGCTGGACATGGTGACCGGAGCGCTCACCGGCGGGCACCCCCGCGAGCTGCTCGAACAGGCCGCCTTCGCGCTGCTCGACTACATCGACCACTACACCGACGGGTTCCGCATCCTGGTGCGCGACTCCCCGCTGCCGCAGTCCACCGGCACCTTCGCCTCCCTCATCTCCGACATCGCCACCCAGGTCGAGGACATCCTCGGCCGCGAGTTCAAGTCCCGCGGCTTCGACGCGAAACTCTCCCCGCTGTACGCGCAGGCCCTCGTCGGCATGGTCGCCCTCACGGGACAGTGGTGGCTCAACGTCCGCAAGCCGAAGAAGTCCGAGGTCGCCGCCCACCTGGTCAACCTTGCCTGGCACGGGCTTGACGGCCTGGAGCAGAAACCGCGCCTGATAGGGCACCGCAGGTCGTAGCCGGCCGCCCGCGCCCCTCCGTGACGGCACCTGGCCGACCGCGTGACGCCGTTCGCCACGGCTCCTGGACGTCGCCTTCGACGGTGGCGCGCGGCGGAGGCCGTCGTGGGCGCCGCGGGCACCTCCGAGGTCCGGAAAAATCGGCCGCGACCGGGGGAAACCTGTGCGAGGATCCCCCGCGTGGCGCGTGCGTTGCCGGCGTGCGCGGCGTGCGCGGTGTTGGCGGTCGTCGACCGCCCGGATGCGTGGAGGTCGGGTCATGTTCGCGATACCCCTGGGGGACGACGGCGCCGAACTGCGCCCGCTTGAACCCTGGCAGGCCGAGGAGTTCCTCGCCCACATGGAGCGGGGCAGGGAGTTCATCGGCAGGCACATCGGCTTTCCCGACCAGGCCACCGACCTGGAGTCGAGCCGCGCCTGCCTGCGGTCGTACGCGGACAAGGCCGCAGCCGACAGCGGGCGGATCTTCGGCATCTGGACGGAGGTCCCCGAGGGGACGCGCGGCAGCGGCGGCAAGCTGGTCGGCGGGGTGCTCTTCCGCACGATGAACGCCGCGCAGGGGGTCGCCGAGGCGGGCTGCTGGCTGGAGCCCGCCGCCGTGGGCAAGGGGCTGATCACCAGGGCGTGCCGGGTCGTCGTCGACTGGGTGATCGAGGAGCGGGGCTTTCACCGGGTGGAGTGGCTCGTCTCCGCGGCGAACGAGCCCAGCATCGCGGTGGCCCGCCGCCTGGGCATGACGAGGGACGGCGTGCTGCGCGAGAGCCATCTGTACCGGGGGAAGCGGACCGACATGGAGATCTGGTCGGTGCTGGCCCCGGAGTGGCGCGCGGCCAAGCGGGCGGCGGCCCGGCCCACCGGCTGACCCCGCCGGGCGCCCCGACGGCCGGTCACACCGCCCCGACGACCGGTCACACCGCCCGATACCGGCCGGCGCCCGGCACCGCCTCAGCGCGGGCCGAAACCCGAGCGCGGGGGCTGGATACCTTCCGTGAACTCCAGGCGGTTGCCGAAAGGGTCCGTCGTGTGGAAGCGGCGGGTGTGCGGGACCCGGTCGTCCCACGCCACCACGGCGCCCGCCGCGCTCAGGCGGGCC
This sequence comes from Streptomyces tubbatahanensis, assembly GCF_022699385.1. Taxonomy (NCBI): domain Bacteria; kingdom Bacillati; phylum Actinomycetota; class Actinomycetes; order Kitasatosporales; family Streptomycetaceae; genus Streptomyces; species Streptomyces tubbatahanensis. Next base: position 3,238,506 of record NZ_CP093846.1, read on the forward strand.
GCCAGCGCCTCCGACGCACCGGGGGCGACCCGAAGCGCCGGGTGTGCCTTGCGGGCCGGACGGAAGCCGTCCTCCACGCCCAGATGCAGCTCGGCGGCCCCCGCCGTGAACCAGCAGCCGCCCCGGGCGGCCAGAGCGGCCGGTTTGGGGCGTTCCGTCATGCCGAGGACTCCCGCGTGGAAGGCGCGCGCCGCTCGTTCGCAGCCGGGCGGGGCCGCGAGCTGCACGTGGTCCAGACCGACCACTTCCGCGCCGCCCGGCGAAGCGGCGGCACCGCTCACCGTTTGACCGCCACCACGAAGATCCGGCGGAACGGCACCGCGGTGGTGCCGTCGGCGCCGGGCGGGTACGCCGCGCGGAGGGCCGCGCCGTACGCGGTGAGGAAGGCGTCGCGGGCGTCCTGGTCGTCACCGAGGCGGGCGAGGGCGGGGCGGAGGGTGGTGCCCTTGGTCCAGTCGAGGACGGGGTCGGGTCCTGTGAGCCTGTGGAGGTAGGTGGTCTCCCAGGTGTCGATGTCGCAGCCGAGGGGTGCGAGGACGTCCGCGTAGCCCGCCGGGTCGAGGGCCTCGGGGCGCGCCACGTCGGCGAGGCGGTCACGCCAGCGGGGCGAGGCGCACAGTTCGGCGAGGAGCGTGTGGCTGGGGGCGCGGAAGTTGCCGGGCAGCTGGCAGGCGAGGACGCCGCCGGACGGGAGGGCGGCGATCCAGTCGGGGAACGCGTGCTGGTGCCCCGGCACCCACTGGAGGGCCGCGTTGGAGAAGAGCAGGCCGAAGTGTTCGTCGGGGGCGGGGCGCCAGTCGGCGAGGTCGGCGTGGGTGAAGTCGAGGCGCCCTGGGCGGGTGTGGGCCGCGGCCTCCTTGAGCATGTCCTGGGAGCTGTCGTATCCGGTGATGTGCGCCTCGGGCCAGCGTGCGGCGAGGACTTCGCTGGGCCCGCCGGGGCCGCAGCCGAGGTCGGCGATGCGGGGGGCGGGATGCCCCGGCAGGTCGTCGGGCACGCGGGCGAGGAGGTCGCGGAGGGGGCGTAGACGGTATCCGGCATGACGGAGATACTGCTTCGGGTCCCACATGGCAGCAGCCTGCACCGGACTTCTCTTGACGTCAAGAGACTTCACGTCGACAGAACCTTTACACTGATCCCATGGAGGACGAGGTCGACCGTTTGGTGGCAGCATGGCGCCGGGAGCGCCCTGACCTCGACGTCGAGCCGCTGGAGGTACTCAGCCGGGTCAGCAGGCTCGCCCGGCACCTGGACCGTGCCCGCCGGATCGCGTTCGCCGAGCACAACCTGGAGCCCTGGGAGTTCGACGTGCTGACCGCGCTGCGCCGCGCGGGCACCCCCTACCAGCTCTCGCCGGGCCAGTTGCTGACGCAGACGCTCGTCACCTCCGGGACGATGACCAACCGCATCGACCGCCTCGCCAAGAAGGGCCTGGTCGAACGGCTGCCCGATCCCAGCGACCGGCGCGGTGTGCTGGTCCGGCTGACCACCGAGGGCCAGGACCGCGCCGACAGCGCCCTGGCCGGGCTGCTCGACCAGGAGCGCGCCCTCCTCGCCGAACTCTCCACCCCGCAACGCGACGAACTGGCCTCCCTGCTGCGCCGGCTGACAGCTCCGTTCGACAACATCCCCATCTGACGGCCCTCCCGCCACCCGCACGGGCGCCACCCGCGCCGTGCCCTACCGGACCGGGCGCCGTGCCCCTACGATCACGCGCATGGCCATGGGCGCGCGGTTCGCATCACGTACGGTCCTCATCTCCGGTGGAGGCTCCGGGATCGGGGCCGCGACGGCGCACCGGCTGGCGGACGAGGGGGCGGCCGTCGTCCTCCTCGACAGGGAGGAGCCCGGGGCGCATCGCACGGCCCGCGAGATCACGGCGTCGGGCGGACGTGCCGCCTTCGTCCTGGGGGACGTCACGGACGAACCCGCGTGGGCGCGCGCGGTGGCGACCGCGCACGAGGGGTTCGGGCCGGTGGACGGGCTGGTGTGCAACGCGGCGATGGCACGGCACGGCGCCGCCGACGAGATCTCCGTCGCCGACTGGGAGAGCCAGCTCCAGACCAACCTGACGGGCGCGTTCCTGGGAGTGCGCGCCTGCGTGGCCGACCTGCAACGGCAAAACGGCGCGGTCGTGCTGACATCCTCCGTGCACGCCCTGGTCGGGCTGCACGGGCGGCCCGCGTACGCCGCGAGCAAGGCGGGTCTGACCGGGCTCGGCCGCCAGCTGGCGGTGGACTTCGGGCCGCAGGTGCGGGTCAACTGCGTGCTGCCGGGCCCTGTCATGACACCGGCCTGGGACGGGGTCGAGGAGGAGGACCGGCGGCAGGCGGCGCACGAGACGGTCGTCGGCCGCCACGGCCGCCCCGACGAGGTCGCCGCCGCCATCGCTTTCCTGCTGTCCGAGGACGCGTCGTTCGTGACAGGCGCCGGCCTGGTCGTGGACGGCGGCTGGAGCGTCTTCAAACACTCGGTCTAACCCCCCGAAACGACCAGACCGCGGGGCCGCGGGCCGCGAGGCCGCGGGACCGCCAGGCCGCGTGGCCGCGAGGCCGCGAGGCCGCGAGGCCGCCAGACCGTCACGCCGCCAGGCAGCCAGGCCGCGAAGCCACGTGGCCGCAAGGCCGCAAGGCCACGAAGCCGCAAGCCCGCCAAGCCGCCAAGCCGCTAGGTCGCCAGGCCGCGTGGCCACGAGGCCGTCAGGCCGTCAGGCCGTCAGGCCGTCAGGCCGTCAGGCCGCCAGGCCGTCAGGCCGCCAGGCCGCCAGGCCGCCAGGCCGCCAGGCCGCCAGGCCGCGAAGCCGCGAAGCCGTCAGGCCGCCAGGCCGTCAGGCCGCCAGGCCGCGAAGCCGCGAAGCCGTCAGGCCGCCAGGCCGTCAGGCCGCCAGGCCGCCAGGCCGCGAAGCCGCGAAGCCGTCAGGCCGCCAGGCCGTCAGGCCGCGAAGCCGTCAGGCCGCCAGGCCGCGAAGCCGCGAAGCCGTCAGGCCGCCAGGCCGTCAGGCCGCCAGGCCGCCAGGCCGCGAAGCCGCGAAGCCGTCAGGCCGCCAGGCCGTCAGGCCGCGAAGCCGTCAGGCCGCCAGGCCACGAAGCCGCGTGGCCGCAAGGCCGCCAAGGCCGCCTAGGCCGCCTAGGCCGCGAAACCGTGAGCCGCCAAGCCGCCAACCCGCTAGGTCGCCAGGCCGCGAAGCTGCGAAGCTGCGAAGCCGTGAGCCCGCAAGATCTCATGGCCACGGAACGCAAGGCCACGAAGCCGCAAGGCCGCCAAGCCGCCAGGCCACCAAGCCGCGAGCCCGCAAGGCCCCGTGGCCGCCGGGTCGTCACGCCGCCAGGCCGCCAAGGCCGCGAAACCGTGAGCCGCCAAGCCGCGAGGCCGCGTGGCCGTGAGCCCGCGTGGCCGCCAGGCCACGAAGTCGCGTGGCCACGGAGCTGCGTGGCCGCCAGGCCGCCAGGCCGCAAAGCCGCCAGGCCACGAAGCCACGAGGTCGCAAAGCCGCGAGCCCGCTCCGTCTGACCATGTGGCGCCGGGCCGCCGGTCCGCCCGGGCTGGGCTGGGCCGGCGGTCCGCCCGGGCTGGGCTGGGCTGGGCCGGCGGTCCGCCGCGGGCGGACCGGCGGCTCGCTCAAGCGAGCCGGCGGCTCGCTCAGGCGGCGATGTCCGCGTAGGCGATGGCCCGCGTGACGCGTGCCCGCACCAGGTACTCGCCGGGGACCGCGTTGCGCTCGCCGAACGCGGTGGCCTGCTCGCGCCCCATGTAGCGGCCGCCGATCCTGGTGGCCCAGTCGCGCAGGACGTCGAGGTCCTCGACGAACTCCTCGGCGACGCATTCGAGCATCACGAAGCTGAACGGGGGCTCCTGGTCGTCGACGCACAGGGCGAAGCGGGGGTCGCGGTGCAGGGAGGCGGACTTGAGGGAGTCGCTGCCGGTGGTGAACAGCAGGCGTCCCTCGTCGTCCAGCAGGAACCACACGGGCGTCACGTGGGGGCGGCCGTCCTTGCGGACGGTGGCCAGCTTGCCCGTGCGGGTCCCGGTGAGGACGAAGTCGCGCCACTGGGCCTCGGTCATCTGCTGCATCGTCGCTGCTCCCACGCTCGTCCCGGTAGAGGCGGCACAGCATAGACACCGGGTGCGGCGCCTGGTGGGATCTCAGCGCGCCGCCGCGGGCTCCAGCTCGGCCGGGCCCACGCCGGCGCGCCGGGCGAGGGCGACCGCGGCCAGGGTGGAGTGGACACCCAGCTTGCCCAGGACGTTCTGCATGTGGGTGCGCACCGTGTGCGGCGAGAGGTAGAGCCGCTCGGCGACGGCCTTGCGGCCCAGTCCTGCGACCATGCAGCGCAGCACCTCCCGCTCGCGCGGGGTGAGGGATTCGACGAGGCGTTCGCTCTCGGTGCGGTGCTTGCGGGTGGCGGTCAGTTCTCTGAGCACGCCGGTGAGGAGGGCGGGCGGCAGGTGCGTCTCGTCCTTGAGGACCCCCCGGATGACCTGGAGCAGCCGGGAGAGGGAGCAGTCCTTGGCGACCCAGCCGCCTGCCCCTGCCTGGAGTGCCGCAGCGGCGTGCCGGGGGTCGTCGCGCTCGGCGAGGACGACGGTGCGCACGGCCGGGTACTCGGTGCGTACGCGTGCCACCAGCGGTAAGCCGCCGGAAGGCGCGGAGACGGCGGTGGTGGAAGAGGCCGAGGAGGTAGCGGTGGCCGTCACGTCGGCGGGCTGCTCCTCCAGCGGCCCGGCGCCCAGGTGCCGGGCCGGGAGGGAGGCGGAGGCCGGGAGCGTCGCCGTGGCGGCGGCTGCCGGGACGGCGGCCGGGAGCGGGCCCGGCGCCTGGGCGGCGGACCGCTCGCCGTTCGTGCGGACGGACAGTGACGGCGGGGACGGCGGGGACGGCGGGGACGGCGGGGGCGAGGTGCCGTTCATGGGTGTGCCCAGGTCGGCGTCGACCAGCAGTACGTCGAACCTGCGGCCCTCCGCCGCGCCCCGCTCCAGATGGCGCAGCGCTGCCGTTCCGCTGCCCGCCGCGCCCACTTCGACGTCCTGTTCGGCCGCGAGCGCGGCGGCCAAGGACTCGGCGAAGATCCGGTGGTCGTCGACGACCAGCACGCGAATACGTTGCATGGCACCCCCTGGCAGTGCGGGCACGGCGCCCATGTGCGGGAAGCGCGCAGCGACACGGCCGCCGCCGTGTTCGTCTGTCTACCCCGCCCCTGGGCGTCGTACCCGGCTGTCTCGCCCCCTGATCAGCGCCGGCCCCCACCGGCGCTGTGCATACGACTCAGGGTACGGCTGGGCTCTGGCATGGGAAGGCAAATCACAAAACTTGTGGGCACCTTGTGAGCCGAGGGACCGCTCACCGCAGCACACCGGGAGCGCGCACAGCGCTCGCCGGGGCGCTCACGGGGGCGCTCACAACCGCCGCGCCCCCGCACTCGGTACGGCCTCGAACAGGTGCGGCACCAGGTGGCCCGCCGACGCGAACGCGGAGGTGACGGCCGCCCCGACCTTTTCGGTGTCCGCCTCCTCCACCAGCACGAGCGCCGAGCCGCCGAAGCCGCCGCCGGTCATCCGGGCGCCGAGCGCGCCGGCGGCCAGCGCCGTGTCCACGACCAGGTCCAGCTCCTGGCAGGAGACCCGGAAGTCGTCCCTGAGCGAGGCGTGTCCGGCGCTGAGCACGGGCCCGACCTCGCGGGTGCGGCCGGCGTCGAGCAGCGCGATGGTCTCCTCGACCCGCCGGTTCTCGGTGACGACGTGGCGCACGCAGCCGCGCACCTCGGGATCGTCGAGGCGCTCGTCCAGGCGGGCCAGTGCCGCATCCAGTTCCTCGTGGGAGACGTCGCGCAGCGCGGGCACGCCGAGCGCCGCTGCCCCCGCCTCGCAGGCCCGGCGGCGTCCGGCGTAGGCGCCGTCGGCCAGGGTGTGCTTGACGCGGGTGTCGACGACGAGCATCCGCAGCCCCTCGGCCGCCAGGTCGAAGGGGACCTGCCGCTGCGCCAGGTCGCGGGTGTCCAGGTGCAGCACGTGCCCGGCGGTGCAGCACGCGGAGGCCATCTGGTCCATGATGCCGCAGGGCATGCCGACGAAGTCGTTCTCGGCCTGCTGGCACAGGCGGGCCAGCGATTCGCGCGAGAGGTCCAGGTCGTACAGCTCGGACAGTGCCGCTCCGGTGGCGACCTCCAGCGCGGCCGACGAGGACAGCCCGGCGCCTGTGGGCACGGTGCTGGCCAGGTGGATGTCCGCGCCGCCGACGGGCGCAGAGGCCTCGCGCAGCGCCCAGGCGACGCCCGAGGGGTACGCGGCCCAGCCGCCGTCCCGGCCTGGAGTGAGCGCGTCGAGCGGCACCTGGTAGGCGGCGCCGGGGACGTCGCCCGAGTGCAGCCGCACGATGCCGTCGTCGCGGCGGGCCGCGGCCAGGTGCACGGTGTGCGGCAGTGCCAGCGGCATCACGAAGCCGTCGTTGTAGTCGGTGTGTTCACCGATCAGGTTGACCCGCCCGGGGGCCGCCCACACGCCGTCCGGCGTGCGCCCGTAGACGGCCTCGAAGCCTTCCCGCACGTCTTCCCTGGTGCCTTCGTTGTCGCCTGCCGCGGCGTCCTGGCGCGTTTCCTGGCTCACGTGCGGGCTCATCCCCTGGCCTCCGCCGTGGCGTGCTGGGCGAACCGCCAGGCGTCCTGCACGATCTCGGCCAGCCCGCTGCGCTCGGGCTGCCAGCCCAGTGCGGTGCGGGCGCGCTCGGCGGAGGCGACGAGCACGGCCGGGTCACCGTCCCGGCGCGGCGCGACCGTCTCGGGTACGTCGTGCCCGGTGACCTTGCGGACCGTCTCGACGACCTCGCGGACGGAGAAGCCGTTGCCGTTGCCCAGGTTGCAGATCAGGTGTTCGCCCTCGGCGGCCTGCTCCAGCGCCAGCAGATGGGCCCTGGCCAGGTCGGCGACGTGGATGTAGTCGCGCACGCAGGTGCCGTCCGGGGTGGGGTAGTCGTCGCCGTAGACGGAGATCGACGCACGCCTGCCCTGGGCGACCTGGAGCACCAGCGGGATCAGGTGGGACTCGGGGTCGTGGCGCTCGCCGTAGGCGGTGCCGTCGGAGGCGAAGTAGGCGCCGGCGACGTTGAAGTAGCGCAGGGAGGCGGCCGCCAGCCCGTGCGCCCGGCACTCGCCGCTGATCATGTGGTCGACGGCGAGCTTGGAGGCGCCGTAGGGGCTGGTGGGCGCGGCCGGGTCGGTCTCGGTGATGGGGGTGCGTTCGGGTTCGCCGTAGACGGCGGCGGTGGAGGAGAAGACGAGTGTGCGCACGCCGGCGTCGCGCATGGCGGCCAGCAGGTCGAGGGTGCCGCCGACGTTGTTGCGCCAGTACTTCTCCGGGTGCTCGACGGACTCGCCCACCTTGGAGTGCGCCGCGAAGTGCAGCACGCCGTCGTAGGAGGGGTCGAGCACGCGGGCGGCGTCCTGGATGCGGCCGCTGACGAACGTGGCCCCCTCCGGCACCCCCTGCGGGAAGCCGGTGTCCAGGTCGTCGAGCACGGTGACGGTGTGTCCCGCCTCCAGCAGGTGTGCCGCCACCACACCGCCGACGTAGCCGGCTCCGCCGGTCACCAAGTACTTCATCGAGAAGCCACCTCCCGCAGTCGTTTCGCCGCTGCTTCCGGCGGCACGTCGTTGATGAACACGTTCATGCCGGACTCGGAACCCGCGAGGAACTTCAGTTTGCCGGGAGCCCGTCGGATGGTGAAAAGCTCCAGATGGAGGGCGAACTCCTCGCGCGCCGCGCGCCGCGGCCCGCCACCGCCCGAGTCGGCACCGCCGCCGTCCGAGTCGGCACCGGCGACGTCCGAGTCGGCACCGGCGACGTCCGAGTCGGCACCGGCGCCGTCCGCGGGACCGGCGCCGTCCGCGGGACCGGCCGTGCCGCCGCCACCGCCGTCGAAGGGCGCCTGGTGCCAGGCGGCGATGTAGGGGGTGCGCGGTTCGTCCTCGCCGAAGAGGCGGTCGAAGCGGCGCAGCAACTCCAGGTAGATGCCGGGGAACTCCGCGCGCGCCGCCTCGGGCAGTGCGAGCAGGTCGGGCACCCGCGCCTTGGGGTAGAGGTGCACCTCGTAGGGCCAGTGCGCCGCGTAGGGCACGAACGCGGCCCAGTGCTCGCCGTCGATGACGACGCGCTCCCCCGAGGCGAGCTCGGCGGCGAGCAGGTCGTCGAAGAGGTTGTCGCCCGGGTGCCGCGCGCCGTACGCGGCCACGGAGTGCAGCATGCGCGCGGTGCGCGGGGTGGTGAAGGGGTAGGCGTAGATCTGTCCGTGCGGGTGGGAGAGGGTCACCCCGATCTCCTCGCCGCGGTTCTCGAAGCAGTAGACCTGCTCGACGCCGGGCGTGCGGGACAGTGCGGCGGTGCGGTCGGTCCACACGTCGAGGACGAGCCTGGCCTGCTCCTCGTCGAGGTCGGCGAAGGAGGCGTTGTGGTCGGAGGTGAAGCTGACGACCTCGCAGCGCCCGGCGCCCGGCGCGTGGCGGAAGAGGGCGGCGGGGTCCTCGTGCCGCACGGCACCCGGCGCGCCGTGGAAGGAGGGGAAGCGGTTCTCGAAGACGGCGACGTCGTACGTCGGCTCGGGGATCTCGCTCATCCGTCCCTCGCGGGAGGGGCACAGCGGGCACTCGTCGGCCGGCGGGTGGTAGGTGCGCGCGTTGCGGTGTGCCGTGACGCCGACCCACTCGTCCAGCAGCGGGTCGTGCCGGATCTCGGAGTGCGCCTCGACGGGCGGCATGGGGCGCTGGTCGGCCGCGGTGCGGGCGGTGTCGTCGTGCAGGTCGTAATAAACGATCTCGCGGCCGTCGGCAAGGCGGCCTGAGGTCTTCTTCACCGGGTGGCTCCTCGTTCTGTGACCTCAAACATAATCGCACACAAGGAACCACGAGCCAACAGAATGTTCAACGCCGACCCCGTCGCGCAGCACACCCTCCCTCACGGAGCACCCTCCCGTACCGCGCAGGGACCAACCAGGACACAAAGGGACTTTTCCCTGTTGTTGGACCCTAACAATCATCACAATCAAACAAACCTCTGCAACACGTCCCTTCAAAAGTCGAAGCATTGTCGGTACGTTCGCGATCGTTCCGATCGCGCGATGAAGCGAGTGACTGATGTTGCACCTGGCCGAAGGGCTACGGCTCCCCACCAACGGACTCGATTACACACTTCTTGGCATCTACTTCGTCGTCGTGCTCGGGATCGGCTTCGCCGCCCGGCGCAGCGTGAAGACGAGCCTCGACTTCTTCCTCTCCGGCCGGTCGCTCCCCGCGTGGATCACCGGCCTGGCCTTCGTTGCCGCCAACCTCGGCGCCACCGAGATCCTCGGCATGGCCGCCAACGGCGCCCAGTACGGCGTCTACACCGTGCACTGGTACTGGGTGGGCGCCATCCCCGCCATGGTCTTCCTCGGCCTGGTGATGATGCCCTTCTACTACGGCTCGAAGGTGCGCTCCGTCCCGGAGTTCTTGCTGCACAGGTTCGGGCCCTCGTCCCACCTGCTCAGCTCCATCATCTTCGCCGTCTCCTCGGTTCTGATCGCCGGCGTGAACCTCTACGCGCTGGCGCTCGTGCTCAAGGCGCTGCTGGGCTGGGAACTGTGGGTCTCCATCGTGATCGCGGGCTTCTTCGTCCTCGCGTACATCACGCTCGGCGGACTCTCCTCGGCCATCTACACCGAGGTCCTGCAGTTCTTCGTCATCCTCGCCGCGCTGATCCCGCTCACCGTCGTGGGCCTCAAGCGGGTCGGCGGCTGGGGCGGCATCAGCGACACCCTCTCGGGCGAGAAGGGCAACGCCTTCATGACCGCCTGGGACGGCACGGGCATCGGCTCGGGCAACCCGCTGGGCGCCAACTGGCTGACCATCGTGCTCGGCCTCGGCTTCGTGATGAGCTTCGGCTACTGGACGACGAACTTCGCCGAGGTGCAGCGCGCCCTGTCGGCCAAGAACCTCTCCGCGGCCAAGCGCACCCCGCTGATCGCCGCGTTCCCCAAGATCTTCATCCCGGCCGTCGTCGTCATCCCCGGCCTGATCGCGCTCGTCATGGAGCCCACCCTCGGCAAGACCAAGGACGGCCTCCAGTACAACGACGCCATCCCCGTGCTGATGCGCGACCTGCTGCCCAACGGCGTGCTCGGCATCGCGGTGACCGGTCTGCTGGCGGCGTTCATGGCCGGCATGGCGGCGAACATCTCGTCGTTCAACACCGTCTTCACCAACGACATCTACGCGGCCTACCTGAAGAAGGACAGGCCCGACGAGCACTACGTGCAGACAGCCCGCTGGGTGACGGTCGTCGGTGTGCTGATCGGCATGGGGACGGCGTTCATCGCCTCCTCGTTCAGCAACATCATGAACTACCTGCAGACGCTGTTCTCCTTCTTCAACGTGCCGCTCTTCGTCGTCTTCATCATCGGCATGTTCTGGAAGAAGACCACGCCCGCCGCCGGGTTCTGGGGTCTGCTGAGCGGCACCGTCGCCGCGATGGTGAACTACTTCTGGTTCTACAAGCAGGGCGTCATCGACATCCCCACCGACCAGGGCGCCAACTTCGTCTCCTCGATCGTCGCCTTCGTCGTCGGCTCCGTGGTGATGGTGGCCGTCACCCTGTTCACCAAGTCCAAGCCGGCCGAGGAACTCGCGGGGCTCGTCTACGGCACCAGCTCGCCCGGCGCCCCCGAGCTGCCGGAGAAGGGCGACGACGTCTGGTACCGCAAGCCCGCGCTGCTGGGCTGGGGCGCCATGATCCTCGCCGCCCTCTGCTACATCCCCTTCTCCTTCTGAGCCGCGACGCGAAGGACACTGAAGCGCAATGAGCGACATGAGCAACGAGTCCGCCGCCCAGCAGGCGGCAAGGGACGTCGAGGAGCTGGAGCAGCGCTCCCAGACCGCCGCCCGCCTCTTCGACGTGCGGCGCATCATCGGCGGCCTCTTCGTGGTCTACGGCGTGATCGTCACCCTCGCGGGCGTCTTCGCCTCCGACGAGGACCTGAAGAAGGCCCAGGACATCAACATCAACCTGTGGACCGGCATCGGCATGCTGGTCCTCGGCCTGGCCTTCCTCCTGTGGCTGCGCCTGTCACCGACCATCCCGCCGCCGGACGCGGCGAAGGAGGCCGGCGAAGGCACGGCAGGCGACGACGGCACGGCAGGTACGGAACGCGGCGAGGGCGGGGACTCCGGGAAGTAGGAGACCCCCCTTCGAGGCCGGCGCGGGCCCGCATCGCCCACCACGGGCGACGGGTCCGCGCCGCACGCGCCGGGGGTGAGTCCGCGCCGCCCGGCGCGGGCCGCGGCCCGCGCCGCACGCGTCTCAGGCGCCCGCGCTGCCGCCCGCCCGCTCCAGCAAGCCCGTACGGGCGGCGAGCGCGGCGGCCTCCAGCCGGGAGCCGACGCCCAGCTTCATCAGCACACGCTGCACATGCGTGCGCGCCGTCGACGGCGCGATCCCCATGCCGGCCGCGATCAGCCGGGTGTCCTCACCCTCGGCGACCCGCACCAGGACCTCGACCTCCCGCGGCGTGAGCATCTGCAACAGCCGCGCCCCCTCGTCGTCGGGCTCGGCGGCGGGGTTGAGGAGCTCGGCGAACGACTGCGCCAGCAACTGTGGTGCGACGGCCGCCTCACCGGCGCGGGCCTTGACCATGGCCCGCTCGACGCCCTCGATCCGCTCGTCGTGCCGCACGTAGCCCGAGGCGCCCGCGGCGAAGGCCGCGGCGATGCCGCGCGGGCTCGGCACCGGGCCCAGCACGACGAGAGCTATCTGCGGTTTCTCCCTCTTGATGCGCACGACGGGGTCGAAGACGCCCGGTTCGGCGGGCGTCGCCGTGCCCAGCAGGCACACTTCGGGCGCCCGGCTGATCACCAACTCGGCAGCGCCCGCGCTGGGCGCGGCCGCCGCGAGCACCCGGTGCCCGCGCAGCTTCAGCGCCGAGGCGAGGGCCTCCGCGAGCAGGCGATGATCGTCGACCACCATGAGCCGTACGCTCATAAAAGTTCGCTCCCCCACACACTGCTGCCACTGCCGAAGGCCCCGCGCCCCCTCCGCAGCCCCTCCTCCTGTCTCCGGGAAGCTACACGCTCACTCGCGGTTCCGCTCCCCTTACGAAGCGAAATCCCGGGGGGAGAGCTTGAACGCTCCGCCTCGGGCAGCCGGCCAGGGCACCGCGCCCCAGCGCTCCTCGAGGAGCACCCCGCGCACACGCGTCGGCCCGCCACGGAGCCACCGTGGCGGGCCGGGAATCCTCTCGCGAGGGGCGCGTCAGCCGCCGGTGGGTCCGTAGCCGACGGCCAGGCGCGGCGTCTCGTCGTCGGACGAGCGACGCTCCGAGATCAGGGTGTCCTGGAGGAAGAGCCTGTTGTTCTCGAAGATGATCGGCGCGTCGACCGAGTAGGCGTCGACCGAGAAGGCCTGCTCGCCCTGGCCGATGTCGGAGGCCGGCATCTTCAAAAGACGCGTCTGCTTGCCCTTCTTCGGCTCGATGGTGACGATCTCACCGCCGTGCCCGTAGCTGGGCGTCTTGTAGCCGAGGACGTTCGAGCCCTGCATCTTGAACGGGATGATCGTGCGGTCCTCGCCCGCGCTCGACTTCCACTTGGCCTTGCCCGTGTCGAAGTCGAAGGCCATGACCTCGTTGGTCTCGGACAGGTCGGAGGAGCCGTCGTGCTCGGTGGTCGACAGGTAGACGGTGTCGGGTCCGACCGCCATGGCGTAGCAGCCGTTGACCTCCAGCTCGCAGGGCTTGTTGTAGCGCTCGCCCAGCGAGATCTTCGCCTTGAGCTTCTTGTCCTCGCCGACGGTCAGCACGTCGCTGGTCAGCTCGTCACCGGCGCCGGCGACCAGCACCAGCGGGTCGGTGGAGGCCACCCGCACGTCCTTGACGCCCTTGGGCGGCTCGTACTTCCACTTGGCCTTGCCGGTGTCCGGGTCGAGCTTTTGGACGGAGACCTGCGGCTTGTCGTAGTCGCGGCCGCACTCGACGACGGCGACCAGCGACTTGCCGCCCTGGTAGCCCTTGTCGCGGCAGTTGCTCGGCTTGGCCTCCCACACCTTCTTCTTGTCGGAGATCTTGTAGCCGACCGAGCCGCCGATCCAGGCGGAGGCGACGGTGTCGCCGCTGATGGCGACGTTGTCGACCGACCGGGTGTCGGCGTTGGGCATCGTCTTGTCCCAGGCGATCTTCTTCGCGTCCAGGTCGACGATGACCATGCGGTTGCAGTCGGCCGCCGGGGAGATCGTCGCCTGTACGACGACGGCGACCTTGTGGTCCTTGGTCATCTCGTTGGAGGCCGCGCAGACGTTGCCCTTGAGCGAGATCTTCGTCTGCTTCTTCGTCTTCAGGTCCTGGAGGATCATCTCGTGGACCGAGGACTTGGCGAAGACCTTGTCGGTGGCCCACGCGCCGGCGACGCTGGTGACGTCGTTGACGCTGGGCGCCTTCATGTCGACGATCTGCTGGGCCTGGGTGTTCTTCGGCGGGGAGTTGGGGTTCTTCTCCGCGGCCGGGCTCGGATCGTCCTTGCCGCCCCCGCCACCGCCGCCGCCGTCGTCCTTGGTCAGGAAGAAGACGCCACCGCCGGCTATCAGCACGACGGCGACGACGGCCGCCACGATCATGAGGACCTTGGAGTTGTTCCTGGCGCCCCCGCCGCCCGGCATGCCGCCGGGGGTGTTGGCGTACGGGTAACCACCGGGCGGCTGCTGGCCGTACCCGCCGGGCATCTGCTGCTGGCCGTACCCGCCGGGCGGCGGCCCGGGCGGGGCCGGAGGCCCCGGCGGGGTGGGCGGACCCGACGGCGGGGGCACGGCGCCGAACGCCGCCTGGGTGGGCGCCGCGTGGCCCTGGCCCTGGCCCTGGCCCTGGGGATAGCCGTAGCCGGGGGGCGCCGCGGGTGTCGGCGGCTCCTTGGAGAACGAACCGGGCGCCTGCGGCGGCTGGGGAGGCTGCTGCGGCGCACCGTACGGCTGCTGGCCCGGCTGCTGGGGATAGCCGTACGGCTGCTGGCCGGGCTGCTGGGGATAGCCGTACGACGGCTGCCCCTGCGCGTCCTGTGGCGGTTCCTGCGGTGCGCCGAAGCCTCCTGATGGCGGCTGACTAGGCGGCGGAGGCGGCTGCGACATGAACTGTTCCCTCGTGACGGGCAGACCGACGCCGGACCCTCAAACCCCCGTAGGGCGGAGCGAATCGGACATGTGGCCTGCCAATGGCAGACTTCGGAGCGGAAGTTCTTTCTACCATCGGACACGATCCGGCCACGGGGTCGGTTCCGGCCCCCGTTCACCGTGACACCGACTCGCAACAACCTCGGGACCGATCCGGAACCCGCACCGCCCCCTTTGCCCGCATAAGAGCGCTGCGCGACGGTACGCCCGGAAGGGGCGCGGGGAACTGCGCGACAAGCCACGACCCACCCGCGGACCGCACGCGACGAGCAGTGGCACCCTCTCACCGGATCCACATTCCGCAGGGCAAACCCTAGGCACCCTCGGACTCCGCCAGCTCCAGCCAGCGCAGCTCCAGTTCCTCCCGCTTGTCCCTGACCTCGCGCAGCTGAGCATCCAGCTGGGCCACCCGCTCGAAGTCGGTGGCGTGCTCGGCCATCTCGGTGTGCAGGTCCGCCTCGCGCTGCTCGGCCTTCTCCAGCTGGCGCTCGATACGCTGCATCTCCTTCTGCGCGGCACGCGAGAGCGCGGCCGGCTTCCCCGCGGGCTTCGCCGCCTCCGCCGCGGAAGCCCCACCGGTGCCACCGGCGGGGGGCGCGGCCCGCGCCTCCATGCGCGCGCGGCGCTCCAGGTACTCGTCGATGCCGCGCGGCAGCATCCGCAGCGTCCCGTCACCGAGCAGCGCGTGGACGCGGTCGGTGGTGCGCTCGACGAAGTACCGGTCGTGCGAGATGACCACCAGCGAGCCAGGCCAGCCGTCCAGCAGGTCCTCCAGCTGCGTGAGCGTCTCGATGTCCAGGTCGTTGGTCGGCTCGTCCAGGAACAGGACGTTCGGCTCGTCCATCAGCAGCCGCAGGATCTGCAGCCGCCGCCGCTCACCGCCCGACAGGTCGCCCACCGGCGTCCACTGCTTCTCCTTGGCGAAGCCGAAGCGCTCGCACAGCTGCGAGGCCGTCATCTCGCGGCCCTTGCCCAGGTCCACCCGGGAGCGGACCGCCTCCACGGCCTCCAGGACGCGCAGGGCCGGGTCCAGCTCGGCCACCTCCTGGGAGAGGTAGGCCAGCTTCACCGTCCTGCCGACCTTGATCCGCCCCTCGGTCACCAACGGCGAGGGGTGCTCACCCTGGGTACGGGCGGTGTCGGCGAGGGCCCGGAGCAGGGAGGTCTTGCCCGCCCCGTTGACGCCGACCAGGCTGATCCGGTCACCGGGCCCCAGCTGCCAGGTCAGGTGCTTGAGCAGCACCTTCGGCCCGGCCTGCACCGTCACGTCCTCGATGTCGAAGACGGTCTTGCCAAGCCGCGAGCCGGCGAACCGCATCAGCTCCTGGTTGTCCCGCGGCGGTGGCTCGCCCTCGATCAGCGCGTTCGCCGCCTCGATCCGGAAGCGGGGCTTGCTGGTGCGCGCGGGGGCGCCGCGCCGCAGCCAGGCCAGCTCCTTGCGGACCAGGTTCTGCCGCTTGGTCTCCTCCTGCTGCGCGATGCGCTCCCGCTCGGCGCGCGCGAAGACGTAGTCGGAGTAGCCGCCCTCGTACTCGTGCACGGCGCCCCGCTGCACGTCCCACATGCGGGTGGCAACCTGGTCGAGGAACCACCGGTCGTGGGTGACGCACACCAGCGCGGAGCGCCGCGCCCGCAGGTGCCCTGCCAGCCAGGAGATCCCCTCGACGTCGAGGTGGTTGGTCGGCTCGTCCAGGACGATCAGGTCCTGCTCGGCGATCAGCAGCTGGGCGAGCGCGATACGGCGGCGCTCGCCGCCGGACAGCGGGCCGATCACCGTGTCGAGACCCTGCGGGAAGCCCGGCAGGTCCAGGCCGCCGAAGAGGCCGGTGAGCACGTCGCGGATCTTCGCGTCGCCCGCCCACTCGTGGTCGGCCATGTCGCCCACCACCTCGTGGCGGACCGTCGCCCGCGGGTCGAGCGAGTCGTGCTGCGTGAGCACGCCGAGGCGGAGGCCTCCCGTGTGGGTGACCCGGCCCGCGTCCGGCTCCTCCTGGCGGGCCAGCACCGTGACGAGCGTCGTCTTGCCGTCGCCGTTGCGGCCGACGACGCCGATCTTGTCGGTCTCGTTGACGCCCAGCGAGACGGCATCGAGAAGGGTGCGGGTGCCGTGCGCCTTGGTGACGGCTTCGAGGTTGACGAGATTGACAGCCATCTCACTCCTGTTGGGGACCAGCCCTCAAGGGTAGTACGTGCCGCGCGGCGACCAGGGGCTCTTGTCCGGGGCCTGCCGGGCTCGCGGCCCTGCCCTACGTGCCGTGCAGCATCAGGGCTATGCCGCTGACCATGAGCACGCTCGCGGCCGTCCGCGGCCAGCCGAAGCGCTCCTTGAAGAAGAGCGCGCCGATGGCCGCCCCGGCGATGATCGAGGACTCGCGCAGCGCCGCCACCGGGGCCAGCGGCGCCCGCGTCTGCGCCCAGAGCACCAGCCCGTACGCCAGCACGGACAGCGCGCCGCCCAGCAGGCCGCGCAGCGCGATCGGCCTCAGCTGCGCCACCAGCCCGGAGCGCCGGGTGGCCAGCGCCCACAGCGGAATGGCGATCCCTTCGAGCAGCATCAGCCACGCGATGTAGCCGAGCGCGGACCCGGAGGCCCGCACGCCGACCCCGTCCACGACGGTGTACGAGGCGATGGCGAGACCCGTGCAGACGGCCGCCGTCAGGGCGGGCCACTGCGGGGCACCGCCCGCCCGCTCCTTCTTGCCGCGGAGCCCCCACAGCGCGACCCCGACCAGCCCGGCGGACGCCAGCAGCACACCGGCGAGCTGCCAGGGGCCCGGCATCTCGTGCACGAACACGGCCGCGAGCACGGTCACCACCAGCGGCGCCGTCCCCCGCGCGATGGGGTACATCTGCCCGAACTCCCCCATCTGGAAGGAGCGCATCAGCAGGAGCTGGTAGACGACGTGCAAGGCGGCCGACGCGAGCAGCGCGGGCCACGCGCCCGCGGCGGGCAGGGGTGCGAAGACGGCGAGGACGGCGCCGCAGAGCGCACCGCCCGCGCCGACCAGCGTGAAGGCCAGGAGCTGGTCCCTGATGCCGTGCGCGAGCGCGTTCCAACTGGCGTGGGTGAGCGCCGCGGCCAGGACCGCGGCGACGACTATCGGGGTCACGCGGCGCCTTCGCGCACGTCCACGAGCGTGCCGCCCGTCTGCTCGATCAGCGTCGCGGGGGCGAGCTCGAAGACGCTGTGCGGGGTGCCGGCCGCCGCCCACACGGCGGTGTGCCGCAGCAGGCCGCGGTCGGCCAGGACGCGCATCTCGGTGGCGTGCCCGAAGGGCGGCACCCCGCCGATCGCGTAACCGGTGGCCGCGCGCACGGTGTCCGCGTCGGCGCGCTGCACGGCGGCGCCGCCGAGGGCGTCGCGGACCAGGCCGACGTCGACACGGGAGGCGCCGTCCATCAGGACGAGGACGGGCGCCCCGTCGGCCGTGAAGACGAGGGACTTCACGATCTGGCTGAGCTCGCAGCCGATGGCGGCCGCGGCGTCGGCCGCCGTGCGGGTGCCGTCGGGGAACGTGCGGACCTCGACGTCGTCGAGGCCGCGGGCGGTCAGGGCTTGCGCGAAGCGTGGGTGAACGGTGGCGGACTGCGTCATGTACGGGACGCTACCTGTAGCGGCGGGCGCGCCCGCCGCGCCCCTTCCCCGCGCGGGGCCCCGCAGCCCCCCGGGGCCCCGACCGCGCTCACCTGGCGGGCCGGTGCGGGCGCGCCGGGGCTCAGCCGCCGGCGGCCTGGAGCACCTTCTTCACGATGGGTCCCGCGTTCTCCCCGCCGTGCCCGGAGGCGGGCACGACCGCGGCGGAGGCCACGTCACCGGAGTAGGCCGTGAACCAGGCGTTGGGCTTCTTCTGCCCGTCGACCTCGGCCGAGCCCGTCTTGGCCCCGATGTCGCCGCTGAGCCCCGACATCGCCTCGGCCGCCGTGCCGCTCTGCGCGGTGAGCTTCATCAGGGACTTGAGGTCCTTGTGGACGCCCGGCTTCATGGTGCGCGACGCCTTGGCGAGGGTGCGGTTGTCGACGGAGGCGGGCACGATGACGGGCTGCCGGAAGGTGCCGCTCTGGGCCGTGGCCGCGACGGAGGCCATGTTGAGCGGGTTCATCCGGACGCCGCCCTGGCCGATGAGCGAGGACGCCATCTGGGCGTCGGACTGGACGGGGACGCTGCCGTCGAAGGTGCCGGTGCCGGTCTGCCAGTTGAGGCCGATGCCGAAGACGTCCCGGGCCTCCTTGGTGAGGTCGTCGTCCTTGAGCTTGGGCGCCTGCGAGATGAAGGCGGTGTTGCAGGAGCGGGCGAAGCTCTGCGCGAAGGTGCCGCCCTTGATCTCGAACTTGTCGTCGTTGTGGAACTTCCAGCCGCCGTACTCGAAGTACTTGGGGCAGGGGTGTTCCTTGCCGGGCGAGGCGAGCCCCTTGTCGAGCAGCATGGCGCTGCTGATGACCTTCATGGTGGAGCCGGGGGCCAGCGAGCCGCTCGTGGCGATGTTGAAGGCCTTCGCCGGGGCGTTGGCGACGGCCAGGATCTCGCCCGTGCTGGGCTTGATGGCGACGACGGCCGCCTTCGACTTGCCGTCGACGGCCTTCTCCGCCGCGCTCTGGACGCCCTCGTCCAGCGTCGTCTTGAGCTTGCCGGGGCTCGGCTTGGTGAGCTGGCGCAGGACGTGCTTCGTCTTGCCCTTCGCGTCGACGATGCGCACCTGCAGCCCCGGGGTGCCGTCGGTCTTGTCGCCGTAGCGCTTGCCGATGTCGGTGATGACGCGGGCGAGCGTGGGGTGCGCGGAGGCCTCCAGCGGCTTGCCGTTGCGGTCGACGGCCTCGACGGGCGGCGTGCCCTTCTCGTCCGTCCTGATGGACTGGCCTTCCTTGAGCTTCGGGTGGAGCACGGACGGCTTCCAGTCGACGACGGGCTTCCCCGTGGAGGCGTCGCGGACGATCTCCAGCGCCGAGTCGTAGGACCAGGAGCCGTTCTTGCTGCCGTAGGAGATGTCCGCGGTGGCGCTGAACGGCACCTTCTCGCCCTCGGCCGCCTTCGGGGTCAGGGCGAGCTTGGAGACGTGGGCCTTGCTGCGGAAGGCGGCCAGTGCCTTGCCGGCCTCGCCGGAGTCGTCGGTGAGGGCCGCGGCCTTCTTGGGCTCGCCCTGCGCCCAGGCGCCGAGGAAATCCTTGGCGGCGGAGCGCACCTCCTTGGCGCTGAGGGGGCCCTTCTTGACCTCGCGCGCCTTGCCGTCGCCCGCGGCGGAGACGGTGCCCTTGCCGTCCTCACCGTCACCGTCGTCACCGACCAGGGCGTAGACGCCGACGCCGGTGAGTCCGACGACGGCGGCCGCGACCCCGCCGATCACGGCCATCTTCTGTGTGTCGCGCATCCGAGTTCTGCCCCTCCACCCCGCCTTGGCCCGTGCGGCCGAAGTCCTGACGCGAGGCACCCTAGAGCACGCTCATGACAGCTCGTGCCCTGGTATGCCCGTTTAGCCCCGTCGTCCGGAGATGTGCGGTGCGCGATTCACCGGTTCCGGGGTTTCGGGACCGGGAGTGGAACCGCCGTACGGCGGCCGCCTATTCCCGTGGCCCATGGGAAAGACGAGCGGCGCGTGGCGATCGGTTCCGGTACCCGACACCGTGTCCGAATCGCGATCTTCGCTTGCCGATTCCGTGCTCTTGCGGACCGGGAGCCGCCCCCTACCGGACTGGGGGCCGCCCTTCACCGTACGCCCAGCCCGTCAGCCGCGTCAGCGTGAGAGCGACGAGCGGCCCCTCGGGCCGACGCCGCGCGTACTGCGGGTACTTGGCCACCAGCAGGTCGGTCAGGGCCGCGCCCTCGTCGCCGTCCACGAGGCGGGCCAGGCCGTCCGCGCGGACCCACCACAGCCGCGTCCAGTCCTCGTCGTACTCGTCCACCAGCGCGCACACCGCGGGGTTCCGCTCGATGTTGCGCAGCCGGCGCAGGTCGCGGTGGCGCTTGGGCTTGTGGTCCACGGCCGTCACCAGCGTGTCCCCGGCGACCGCGAAGGTGGCGGGCACCAGATGCGGCACCCCTTCGGGGTCGGCGGTCGCCAACCGCAGCACCCGCGCCCCGCTCAGCCTGCGCCGCGCCTCCGCCTCACCGAGCCGCATTCCGCCTCCCGGTGCGGCGTCCCGCCTGCCGGTGGTGCTCCGTCAGATCCACGTGTCCAGCCACATCCGGTGCCGCCACTCCTCCAACGGGATCGTCTGTCCTGTGTAGATGGGCCAGAAGTAGACGAAGTTCCAGACGATGAGCAGGCCGATGACGCCGACGGCGACGATGCCGATCGTGCGCCGTCTCTCGTCCGTGCCCGGCGGTCCGGCCAGCGCCCCGGCCGCCATGGCCAGGCCGAGGCAGAGGAACGGCAGGAAGACCACCGCGTAGAAGAGGAAGATGGTCCGCTCCTGGTAGGCGAACCACGGCAGGTAGCCCGCGGCGACACCGCACAGCAGGGCGCCCGCGCGCCAGTCGCGGCGGAAGAACCAGCGGTAGAGGACGTAGACGAGCGCCGCGCAGGCCGCCCACCACAGCATCGGGGTGCCCAGCGCGAGGACTTCGCGGGCGCAGCCCTCGCCCTTGTCGGTGCAGCCGTCCGTGCCCGCCTTGGGCGACTCGTAGAAGTAGGAGACGGGGCGGCCCAGCACCAGCCAGCTGAACGGGTTGGACTGGTAGGTGTGGTGAGAGGTGAGGTTGACGTGGAAGGAGTAGACCTCGCTCTCGTAGTGCCACAGGCTGCGCAGCGGTCCTGGCAGCCACCCCCACGGGCCCGCGGCGCCCTGCTTGTCCGCCCAGTCGCGGAAGTAGCCGCCCGAGGTGGCGAACCAGCCCGTCCAGGAGACGGCGTAGGTGACCAGCGCCAGCACGGGCAGCGACACGAAGGCGGGCAGCGCGTCCTTGCGGAGCATCGCGAGGAAGGGCCGCGAGGCGCCGGCGGTGCGGCGCGCGCCCATGTCCCACAGCACGGTCAGGATGCCGAAGGCGGCCAGGACGTACAGGCCGTTCCACTTGGTGGCGAAGGCCAGCCCGAGGCAGAGTCCGGCCAGCAGCCGCCAGGGGCGCCTGCCCAGCCCGGTGCGGTCGCCCACGTAGGCGTCGGGCAGCGGCGCGCCCTCTCCAAGGCCGTCGTCGGTGCCGCCGCGCGGCAGCCTGGCGGCCAGCAGCGCGCGGGACTTGTCGCGGTCGACGAGCAGGCAGCCGAAGGCGGCCAGCACCCAGAACATCACCACGAGGTCCAGCAGCGCGGTGCGGCTCATCACGAAGTGCAGTCCGTCGACGGCCATCAGGGCACCGGCCAGGCAGCCCAGCGCCGTGGAGCGGAAGAGGCGGCGCCCGATGCGGCACAGCATGAACACCGAGAGGGTGCCGAGCACCGCCGTCATGAACCGCCAGCCGAACGGGTCGAGCCCGAACAGTGCCTCACCCAGGCCGATGATCCACTTACCGACGGGCGGGTGGACGACGTAGGAGCCTTCCGGCGAGAGGGGGATCTCCTGCGGGTGGGCCAGGATGCGGTCGTTGGCGTTGTCCGGCCAGGTCCCCTCGTATCCGAGGTGGATGAGCGACCAGGCGTCCTTGGCGTAGTAGGTCTCGTCGAATATGACGGCGTGCGGGGAACCCAGGTCCCAGAACCGCAGCGCCCCCGCGACCAGGGCGACCAGCAGCGGCCCTCCCCAGGCCGCCCAGCGGGCCAACCGCACGGCCGTCTCGGGGCCCAGCCCGAACAGGGCGCCCAGGCGCGGGTCGGGCGCGGGGAAGCGCGGGGTCAGCCGGTCGGCGACGCCGGGCCGCGGCCTGGCGGCGTAGCCGAACCTGCGCAGTCGCGCCTGCCACCTGGGCAGCGTGCCCGCCGCGCGCTCCCCGCCGGGTCCCGCCCCGCTGTCCGGGGCGCCGGGGCCCGCCTGTTCGCGGTCGGCCTCACCCACGGTGTCACTGGTCGTCACGCGGGCCATCGTAGGGATCGCGGGGGCGCTGTGCTCGGGCGCGTCGCCGCCGCTGCGAGGATGGGCGGGTGACTGGAACGCTCGTGCTCGCCGGCACCCCCATCGGCGACCCTTCCGACGCCCCGCCGCGACTCGCCGCCGAGCTGGCCGCCGCCGACATCGTCGCCGCGGAGGACACCCGGCGGCTGCGCAGGCTCACCCAGGCGCTGGAGGTGACGCCGGGCGGGCGGATCGTCTCCTATTTCGAGGGCAACGAGTCGGCGCGTACGCCCGAGCTGGCCGAGGCGCTGGCGGGCGGGGCGCGGGTGGTGCTGGTGACGGACGCGGGCATGCCGTCCGTCTCCGACCCCGGCTACCGGCTGGTGGCCGCGGCGGTGGAGCGCGGGGTGCGGGTGACGGCCGTGCCGGGGCCCTCCGCGGTGCTCACGGCGCTGGCGGTCTCGGGGCTGCCCGTGGACCGCTTCTGTTTCGAGGGGTTCCTGCCCCGCAAGCAGGGCGAGCGGCTGGCCCGGCTGCGGGAGGCGGCCGACGAGCGGCGCACCCTGGTCTACTTCGAGTCGCCGCACCGGGTGGCGGCATCGCTGGCCGC
This sequence comes from Streptomyces tubbatahanensis, assembly GCF_022699385.1. NCBI lineage: Bacteria > Bacillati > Actinomycetota > Actinomycetes > Kitasatosporales > Streptomycetaceae > Streptomyces > Streptomyces tubbatahanensis. Next base: position 3,261,205 of record NZ_CP093846.1, read on the forward strand.
GATGGCACAGGTGTTCGGCGAGGAGCGCGAGGCGGCGGTCTGCCGGGAGCTGACCAAGACCTACGAACAGGTGCGGCGCGGCCCGCTCGGGGAGCTGACGCGGTGGGCGGCCGAAGGCGTCCGCGGCGAGATCACCCTCGTCGTACGGGGCGCCGAGGCGGCAGCGGCGGGCGCACCCGACGCCGCTGAGCTGGCGCGCCGGGTCGCCGTCCGCGAGGAGGCGGGCGAGCGGCGCAAGGAGGCCATCGCCGAGGTGGCCCGCGAGGCGGGTCTGCCCAAGCGGCAGGTGTTCGACGCGGTGGTCGCGCACAAGGACGCGGTGGTCGCGCACACGAAGGCGGAAGGGCCCCGGTAGCCCGGCGGGGGCCCCGGGCGGCCGGTGGCCCGTCTACTTGGCGGCACGGCGGCACGGCGGCACGGCGGCACGGCGGCCCGGCGGCACGGCGGCGCGGCGGCCCGGCGACCCGGCGACCCGGCGGCACGGCGGCCCGGCGGGTAAAACACCCGCGCGTTCAGGCATACGCGCAGGCAAAGGGAAGCCCCATGGAGCCCCCCGCACCTTGACGCTTGCCTCAAATCTCTCCAAACAGACAGAAAGCTCCGCCGGCTTTCCTTCCGGTGTGCTCGTAGGAGGAGTGCACTGGGGTGTGGGCGTACCACTCACCCTCCCCCGCCTTCGGCCGGGAGGTGCCCCGGGAAGGAGCTGCCATGAAGCGCGAGAGCGGCATCGACAAGGACATCGCCACCACCCGCCACGACACGGTGCGCGAGGCCTACTCGTTCGCCTGCATGCGGTGCGGGCACGGCTGGGAGCAGGACTACGAGATCCAGCACCTCGAGTACGCCGACGGCAGGCCCCTGATCGTGTACTACGCGGACGGCGAACGCGTCCCCTCGCCGCTCACCCGGCCCACGTGCCGTTTCTGCGACGGACACGTGGTGCGCATCATGCGCTCCGGGCGCGTCTCGACCGCGGACGCGGCGCTCCCCGGCCACTGGGAGCGGTGACACACCGGCGCCTTATCATCGCCGGTATGTCCCCCTCCGCGACCCCGAACACCACTGCGAACAGCGCCGCGAAGGCCCGGGCCGCACAGGCGCCCCCGCCGCCGCCCGAGCCGCTCACCCACCCGGTCGCGGACTCCCACACGCACCTGGACATGCAGGAGCCGTCCGTCGCCGAAGCCCTCGCGGCGGCGGCGGCCGTCGGTGTGACGACGGTCATCCAGGTCGGCTGCGATCTGGAGCGCTCCCGGTGGGCCGCCGAGACGGCCGCCGCCTGGGAGCCCGTCTGGGCCGCCGTCGCCCTCCACCCCAACGAGGCGCCACGGCTCGCCGCCGAGGGCGGGGACGCGCTGCTGGACGAGGCGCTGGCCGGCATCGAGGAACTGGCCGCGCTCCCCCAGGTGCTGGCGATCGGCGAGAGCGGCCTGGACTACTTCCGCACCGGCGAGGACGGCGTCGCCGCCCAGCAGCGCTCGTTCCGCGCCCACATCGAGCTGGCCAAGCGCACGAACAAGGCCCTGGTCATCCACGACCGCGACGCCCACGCGGACGTGCTGCGCATCCTTCAGGAAGAGGGCGCGCCCGAGCGGACCGTCTTCCACTGCTACTCGGGGGACGCCGAGATGGCACGCGTGTGCGCGGACAGGGGCTACTTCATGTCGTTCGCGGGGAACGTCACCTTCAAGAACGCGCAGCCGCTGCGCGACGCGCTCGCCGCGGCGCCGCCCGAGCTGCTGCTGGTGGAGACGGACGCCCCGTTCCTCACCCCCGCCCCCTACCGCGGCCGCCCCAACGCGCCGTATCTCGTTCCTGTCACCCTGCGGGCGATGGCGCGGACCAAGGACATGCCCGAGGAGACCCTGGCCCGCCATGTGGCCGCGAACACGGCGCGGGCCTTCGGGTACTGAGCGCACCGGCGTCCGGCCCGGCTCTTAGACTGTCGCAGTGAGCGCAGCCCCTTCCGATCCGCCGTCGGCCCCGTCCGAGGGCCAGGCCGAGCCCGCCTCCGACGCGTCGGCCGCCCCACGGGCCACCGGCCAGGCGGATCCCTTCGACCATCCCGCCGACTCCCTCGCCAACGGCGTGCTGCTCGGGCCCGCCGACGTGCGGGAGCTGGCCGGTGCGCTGGGCGTGCGGCCCACCAAGCAGCGCGGCCAGAACTTCGTCATCGACCCGAACACGGTGCGGCGCATCGTGCGCACCGCCCGGGTGAGCGCCGACGACGTCGTCCTGGAGGTCGGCCCCGGGCTCGGGTCGCTGACGCTGGCGCTGCTGCGGACAGCGGCACACGTGACCGCCGTCGAGATCGACGACGCACTGGCCGCCGCCCTGCCTGCCACCGTCGAGGCCCGGCTGCCCGAGCGCGCCGCACACTTCTCCCTCGTCCACCAGGACGCCCTGCGGGTGTCCCGGCTGCCAGGGCCCGCGCCGACCGCCCTGGTGGCCAACCTGCCCTACAACGTGGCCGTCCCCGTGCTGCTCCACCTGCTGGCCACCTTCCCCGGCATCGAGCGGACGCTGGTGATGGTGCAGTCCGAGGTCGCCGACCGGCTGGCCGCGGCGCCCGGCTCGAAGGTGTACGGAGTGCCGTCGGTGAAGGCCGCCTGGTACTGCGAGGTGAAACGGGTCGGCGCCATCGGACGGAACGTCTTTTGGCCCGCGCCCAATGTCGACTCCGGTCTCGTCTCGCTCGTGCGCCGCCCGCACCCGCCGCACACCACGGCAGGGCGCGAGGAGGTGTTCGCGGTGGTCGACGCGGCCTTCGCCCAGCGCCGCAAGACCCTGCGGGCCGCGCTCGCCGGCTGGGCGGGCTCCGGCGCCGCCGCCGAGGAGGCGCTGCGGGCCGCCGGAGTGTCCCCCAAGGCGCGCGGCGAGGCGCTGACCGTCGCGGAGTTCGCCGCCATCGCGGAGCACCGCCCCGGTGCCCGCCCCGCCGAGCGCCCCCTGTCCCGGCCTTCCGACAGCAACTGAGGAGCACCGCCCGTGTCCCAGCCAGCCGCAGCACCCGCCCGGACGGTCACCGTGCGCGTCCCGGCCAAGGTCAACGTCCAGCTGTCGGTCGGCGGGCTGCGGGCCGACGGCTTCCACCCGCTCGCCAACGTCTTCCTCGCCGTCGGCCTCTACGACTCGGTCAGCGCCACCCGCGCCGAGACGCCCCGGCTGACCGTCTCGGGACCCGACGCCGCACTCGTCCCGCAGGACCGCAGCAACCTGGCGGCGCGCGCCGCCCGGCTGCTGGCCCAGCGGCACGGCATCGAGGCGGCCGTCCACCTCCACCTCGCCAAGGACATCCCCGTCGCGGGCGGCATGGCGGGCGGCAGCGCCGACGCGGCGGGCGCCCTGCTGGCCTGCGACCGGCTGTGGGGCCTGGACACGCCGCGCGAGGAACTGCTCGCCCTGTGCGCCGAACTCGGCTCCGACGTGCCGTTCAGCTTCGCGGGCGGTGCCGCACTCGGCCAAGGGCGCGGCGAGGTGCTGACGCCGCTCGAGGTGGGCGGGGACTTCCACTGGGTGTTCGCCGTCGCGGACGGCGGACTGTCCACGCCGGACGTCTACCGCGAGTGCGACCGGCTGCGCGAGGCGGAGGGCACCGGGGCCGCCGACACCGACGTTCCCGAACCCGTCGCGTCCGAGGCCCTGCTGGCGGCACTGCGCGGTGGCGACCCGCAGGCGCTGGCCGCCACCGTGCACAACGACCTGCAGGCCGCCGCCCTGTCCCTGCGGCCCGCGCTGGCCGAGACCCTCACGGCGGGCCTGGAGGCCGGCGCCCTGGCCGGGCTGGTCTCCGGCTCGGGCCCGACCTGCGCCTTCCTGCTGCCCGACGCGGACTCCGCCGCCCGCACCGCCCACGCCCTCACCACCTCGGGCACCTGCCGCGCGGCCCGGCCGACCTCGGGGCCCGCACCGGGCGCGACGGTGGTGTGAGCGCCCGCCGTCCCGACGGCGTCACCGCCCACTGACGCCGACGGGCCGCACTGCCGTCAGGCCGCACTGCCGTCAGGCCGGGGTCACCGTGCGCAGTGCCCTCACCAGTGCCTGGGCGCGGGGATCGCTGGTGACCGAGCGGTGCAGGGTCCCGGTGACATAGCCGAAGGAGAGGGCGGACTCCGGGTCGGCGAAGCCCAGCGAGCCGCCGCGGCCCGGATGCCCGAAGGAGCCGGGGCCGAGCATCGGGCAGGCCGAACCGTGCAGCATGTAGCCGAGGCCGAAACGGGTGCCCACGATCAGCACCCGGTCGGGGCCCACCGCCTCCTGCGACCGTGCCTGGGTGAGCGTCGCGGGCGTGAACAGCCGGCGAACGCCCTCCCGCACGCTCCCACCGGAGCCGGAGTCCGTCCGGGAGCCGGCCGCATCGGCGGACTCGGCGGACTCGGCCGGCACAGGGCCCATCAGCGCCGCGTAGAAGGCGGACAGGGAGCGGGCCGTGGCGATGCCGTTCGCGGCGGGGAGTTCGGCCGCGCGGTAGGCGGGGGCGTTCTCGTCGGGCCGGGGCTCGACGGCGTCGAAGGCGCGGCGGGTGAGCGAGGACGGATCGGCGTAGGCGTCGGTCACCGCGCGCTTGGGCCGGGTCCGCAGCGTCCCCGGGGCGGGCTCCGGCGCCGTCAGCTCGGCGACCCTGGCCACCCGCCCGGAGGCGGCCACCTCCTCGGGCAGCCCGATCCACAGGTCGAGCCCCGCGGGGCCTGCGATCTCGTCGGCGAACCAGCGGCCCAGGCTGCGGCCGCCGCTGGCCCGGCGCACCAGTTCCGCCAGCAGCCAGCCGAAGGTGTGCGCGTGGTAGCCGTGCCCCTCCTCGGGGCGCCACTCGGGCGCCTGCGCGGCCAGCGCGCGCGGCCCGGCCGACGGGTCCAGCAGCTGCTCGGGGGTCAGCGGGACGTCCACGGCGGGCAGACCCGCACGGTGGGCGAGCAGATGGCGGACGAGGACGCGTTCCTTCCCGGCGGCTTTGAACTGCGGCCAGTACGCGCCGACGGGGGCGTCCAGATCGAGCTGGCCGCGCTGGTGCAGCAGGTGCGGGACCGCCGCGGCGAGCCCCTTGGTGGCCGAGCGGACGACGACGGCGGTCTCCTGGCTCCAGGGCGCGGCGCCGGGGTCGGCCGGATCGGTGCTGCCGCCCCACAGGTCGACGACCTTGCGGCCCTCGTGGTGCACGGCCACGGCCGCGCCCCGCTCACCGCGCTCGGCGAAGTTGCGTACGAAGGCGTCCCTGACGGGCTCGTACCCCTTCGCCACCGTGCCGTGCACCGTCACCGCCGTGCCCGCCGCCGCTGCCGGCGGACCGGGCACCGCCGTCGTTGAGTGAACGACCTTCGCCACGTCTGATTCGCTCCTGTCGCCTTGGGGGCGCCTGTCGCCTTGGGGCGTTGCCTGTCGCCTTGGGACGGTTTCGTGCGCCGCGCCCCCATGGTCCTACGCGCCCGCGGACGCTATGCGACGGGGGCTGTCACCGAACGGGGGTCGAAGCCGAAGGGCAGCTCCAGACGGTGCGCGCGCATCAGCTCCGTGTCCGCCAGCAGTTCCTGCGTGGTGCCGTCGGCCACCAGGACGCCGTCACCGAGGACGACGGAACGCGGACACAGCTGAAGCGCGTACGGCAGGTCGTGGGTGACCATCAGCACCGTCACCTCCAGCGCCCCGAGGAGATCGGCCAGCTCGCGGCGGGCCGCCGGATCCAGGTTGGAGGACGGCTCGTCCAAAACGAGGATCTCCGGACGGGAGGCCAGCACGGTGGCCACCGCGACGCGTCGCCGCTGCCCGAACGAGAGGTGGTGCGGCGCCCGGTGGGCGTGCTCCGCCATCCCCACCCGCTCCAGCGCCTCCTCGACCCGCTCTCGAAGCTCCGCCCCCCGCAGTCCCGCGGCGGCGGGGCCGAAAGCGACGTCCTCCTGCACGGTGGGCATGAACAACTGGTCGTCGGGGTCCTGGAAGACGATGCCCACGCGGCGCCGGATCTCCGCCAGGTTCGCGCGGGTGGCCGGCAGCCCGGCGACCGTGACCGAACCGGCACCCGGCGTCAGGATGCCGTTGAGGTGCAGCACCAGCGTGGTCTTGCCCGCGCCGTTGGGGCCGAGCAGGGCGACACGCTGGCCGCGCTCCACCGTCAGATCGACACCGAACAGCGCCTGATGGCCGTCCGGATAGGCGTAGGCCAGCCCCCGCACCTCCAGGGAGGGCACAGCGGCGCCGTCGGCGGGGTAAGCGGCACGGTTCACAGAGTCCATCCCGTCACACAGATCGCGAGAGCGGCGAGCGGCAGCGCCGCCGAGCGGGCCCACTGCGCGCCGGCCGCGGGACCGTCGCCGAGAGCGGGCGGCATGGTGCCGGTGTAGCCGCGGCTGAGCATCGCCAGGTGCACCCGCTCGCCCCGCTCGTAGGAGCGGATGAACAGCGACCCGGCCGACTTGGCCAGCACCGCCCAGTGCCGTGGGCCGCGCGCCTCGAAGCCGCGCGAGACGCGGACGGTGCGCATCCGGCGCATCTCCGCGCTGATGACGTCCGCGTAGCGCACCATGAACGTGGCGATCTGGCACAGCAGCGGCGGCATCCGCAGCCGCGCGAGCCCCAGCAGCAGCGCGTTCAGCCCGGTCGTCGAGGCGAGCAGCACCGACGCCGCCACCCCGAGCGTGCCCTTGGCGAGCACGTTCCACGCGCCCCACAGCCCCGACTCCGACAGCGACACTCCCAGCACGGTGACCCGCTCCCCCTCGGCGACCAGTGGCAGCAGCACCGCGAACGCCACGAACGGCACCTCGATCGCCATGCGCGTCAGCAGGTGCCGCGGCGGCACCCGCGAGACCGCGGCCACGGCCGCGAGCAGCGCCGCGTACGCGCCGAACGCCCACACCGCCTCGCGCGGCGTGACGACCACGAGGACGACGAAGCAGAAGACCGCCGCCAGCTTGCAGTGCGCGGGCAGCGCGTGCACGGGCGATCGCACGTCCTTGTAGAGCTTGTGCGCGTGTCCCGTACCCATCTCGCCGCGGCCCCGCTGCTCAGCGCTCGGCGGACACGTCGGCCGGCTGCTTGGCCTCCGCCGACACGCTCCCGTCGGCGCCTCGGCGCCGACGGCGCAGCACCACGAACACGCCCGAGCCCACCGCGAGGGTGGCGCCGGCTCCGATGACGCCCGCCAGCCCACCGGACAGGCGGCCGTTGGCGATGTCCTCGACGCCGTAGTCGGCCAACGGCGAGCCCTCGGCGGCGTGGTCCTCCGCCTTCTCGTCGATGCCGTTGTCGGCGGCGACCTTCTCCAGCCCGTCGGGGCTGGCCGACGCGTAGAAGCTCAGCCCGCCCGCGCACACGACGGTCACCGCCAGGCCGGCGAGCCAGAGGGAGCGGGCGGAACGGCGGGACGGGGCCTTCGCGGACGCGGGTGCGGGTTCCCGCGCGGGTGCGGTTGTTCGTTCCGGTGTGGGCGCGAGTGGGGAGGGGCGGAGTTCCAGGCGGACGGACAGGCGGTCACGGGCGGCGTACACCAGGTCGGGACGGACGGCCACCACCGCGCCCACCGTCGCCGCCGTGATCACGGCCTCGCCGACACCGATGAGCACGTGCACCCCCACCATGGCGGCGAACACCTTGCCCAACGACACGTCGGTCGTCCCGCCCAGCGCGTACAGAGCCGTGAACGCCACGGCGGCGGCCGACACGGAAACCAGAGCGGCGACGAACGACGCGACCGTCACCGCGGAACGCCTGCGCGGCAGCACCCGCAGCAGCGCGCGGAAGAGGCCGTAAGCGACCAGGACGGTCACCACACCCATGTCCGTGATGTTCGTCCCCAGCGCCGTCAGCCCACCGTCCGCGAACAGCACCCCCTGGAGCAGCAGCACGACGGACACGCACAGCACGCCCGTACAGGGGCCCACGAGAAGGGCGGCGAGTGCCCCGCCGAGCAGATGCCCACTCGTCCCGGCAGCCACCGGGAAGTTGAGCATCTGCACGGCGAAGATGAACGCCGCGACCAGGCCCGCCAGCGGCGCCGTCCGCTCCCCCGCCTCGCCGAGACCGCCACCGAGTTCGCGCCGGGCGCCACGCAGGGAGGCAGCGACAGCCACGGCGGCGAACACGCCCGTACCGGCCGAGACGGGGGCGTCGATGAATCCATCAGGCACGTGCATGGGGAGGCACCCCTTCTCACGACGGCACAGCCGGTGACGGCTCAGCTTTCTGAGAATAGCGCTCACATGCAAAGAACTTGCAAGAGGGAGAACAAGCAAAGAGAAGAAGTCCGACGCTGTGGCAGAGCTCACCAGGCCCCCCGGGTGACTGACCGGCCGTCCCACGCGTCTGACAGGGCGAAGGGGCAACCCGGCCCGAGCGATGAGCGGACCGGGAGTCCCCGACCCAGAGGAGCAGACGTGTCACAGGTCATCACCCGCACCGTGCCGGCCCAACTGATCACCCGGCCGCCCGCCACCCGTCCCCTGACACCCGCTCTTCGCTACGACTCGGCCGACCCGCTCGCCGTGCACCTCGTCTTCCCCGCCGACATATCCCTCGACGGCGAGGAGGTCACCTGGACCTTCTCCCGCGACCTCCTCGCCCAGGGGGCGTGCGGGCCCGCCGGGGAAGGGGACGTCCACGTGTGCCCCTTCGGGCAGGAGCGGACCGTGATCGAGTTGCACGCGGGGGAAGGGGTGGCCCTTCTGGAGTTCTCCAGTGCGGACCTGTCCGCGTTCTTGCAAAGGTCGTACGCGGTTGTTCCCGCTGGGTGCGAGAGTGGCTTCCTCGATCTGGAAGAGGGGTTTCGTTCTCTGCTCCGCGGAGTGTGACCTCCGCTCCTCCTGGGGCGGGCCCCCCATACCTCCCCCTTTACCAGTGGGGCCAGCCCACCCCCGAGTGGCTGCTCTCTCCCTGAGGGGCTCCGCCCCCCAGACCCCCGGCCCCTCGCCGGGGAGGCTTTGGGGCGGCGCTGCCCCCCAAAGGCCCCCCGCTACGGGGGCTCCGCCCCCCTAGGAACCCCCGCCAAGGGGCTCCGCCCCCAGGACCCCCACACAAGAGAGCACCACAGAACCTCAGTGCTGGGCCGACTCACGCTAGAGGGGAACTGGCTCTCCTCCAGGGGGCTCCTAGGGGGGGCGGAGCCCCCCGTAGCGGGGGGCAGTTGGGGGGCGGAGCCGCCCCAACGCCCGGCCGGCGAGGCCCGGGGGTTTGGGGGCGGAGCCCCCAACCACGGCCGAGGGCACCTCAGCGAAAGAAGGGGAAGACCATGTCGAGGGGGGCAGGGGGCGCAGCCCCGAGGCATCGGCGATGGCGAGGGCGTCATGTCACGACTTGCCGAAGGCCCCCGTGGCCCGAACCATAGGAGGGATGACCGACGACGCCGCCTACCTCCGCTACCCCCACCTGCACAGCAACCACCTCTGCTTCGTCGCCGAAGACGACCTGTGGCTCGCCGCGCTGCCCGCGGCGGGGGAACCGTCCGAGCGGGCGTGGCGGCTGACCGTCGACCGCACGCGCGTCGGCCATCCCCGCTTCTCCCCGGACGGGAGCCGCATCGCCTTCACCACGTGGCGCAGTCTCGACCCGGAGGTCCATCTGGTGCCGGTGGAGGGTGGCCCCGCGCGGCAGCTGACGTACTGGGGCGCCACGGACACGCGGGTGTGCGGCTGGACCCCGGAGGGTGACGTGCTGGCGGTGGCCTCGCACGGCGAACCGTTCGCGCACCGCGCCTGGTCCTACCGCATCCCCGTGGAGGGCCCCGACGGGCCGCCCGCAGGCCGTCCGGACGCCCCCTGTCCTGGCAGCAGGCTGCCGTGGGGGCCGGTCTCGGACATCGCCGTCGCCGAGCAGGAGGGCGAGCGGCGCACGCTGCTGCTGACGGGTACGCCTCCGCACGAGCCGGCGAGCTGGAAGCGGTACCGGGGCGGCGCCACGGGGCGGATGTGGTTGCAGGGCGAGCGGCTGCTGCCCGGCCTGGAGGGGCACCTGGACGCGGTGATGCTGGTCGGCGGGCGGGTCGCCTTCCTCTCGGACCACGAGGGCGTCGGCAACCTGTACTCCTGCCTTCCCGACGGCTCGGACCTGCGCCGCCACACCGATCACGACACCTTCTACGCCCGGCACGCCGCCACCGACGGGCGGCGGGTCGTCTACCAGTGCGCGGGCGAGCTGTGGCTGGTCGACGACTTCGCGCGGACGGCTCGCCCGCGCCGGCTCGACGTGCGGCTGGGCGGACAGCGCACCGGGCGGCGCCCCTACCAGGTGCCGGCGAGCGCGCACCTGGACGGGCTGGCCGTCGATCACACGGGGCGGGCGAGCGCGGTGGCGGTGCGCGGCAGCCTGTACTGGCTCACGCATCGCGACGGTCCCGCGCGGGCCATCGCCGACGCCCCGGGGGTGCGGTCGCGGTTGCCCGAGATGCTGGGCGGCACCGGCCGGATCGCCTACGTCACGGACGCGGACGGCGAGGACGCCATCGAGATCGCCGACCTTCCCCGCGCCTCCCGGCAGCGGCCCGCCTACCGGGTGGCCGGCGGGCGGCTCGGCCGGGTGCTCGAACTGGTGGCCGCTCCCTCGGGGGAGCGGCTCGCCGTCGTCGCGCACGACGGGCGGCTGCTGATCGTCGACGTTCCCGACCTCGACGAGGACACCTCCGCGCCCGAGGCCGCGATCACCGAGGTCGTACGGTCGCACAACGGGCCCGTGCACGATCCCGCCTTCTCCCCCGACTCGCGGTGGCTGGCCTGGGCGCACCCCGGGGTGGGGCGGTCGCTGTCCTGCATCAGGCTGGCGAAGGTCGCCGACTGGCAGGGGCCGGAGGCGGAGCGGACGATCCTCGACGTGACGGACGGGCGGTTCGAGGACGAGCAGCCCGTCTTCACCCGGGATGGGCGCTATCTCGCCTTCCTGTCCTGGCGCGGTTTCGATCCGGTCTACGACGTGCACACGGGTGATCTCTCCTTCCCGCTGGGCTGCCGCCCCTATCTGGTGCCGCTGGCGTCGGCGACGCTCTCACCCTTCGCGCTCACCCCGGAGGGCCGCCCCGCCGCCGGCGGACTCGACCCGCAGGACCGGGTGGGTGCGGGCGGTGACGAGGACGGGCCGGAGGTGACGGTGCTCGTGGAGGCGGAGGGCCTGGCGAACCGCGTGACGCCCTTCCCGGTGACCGCGTCCAAGTACACGGCGCTGTGTCCGGTGGCGGGCGGCGGGCTGATCTGGCTGCGCTTCCCCATCTCGGGCGCCCTGGGCGAGACGTTCGTCAACCCGGCCGACACCTCGGGCCGGCCCACGCTGGAGCATTTCGACCTGACCACCGCCAAGCGCACCGAGTTGACCAGCGACATCGACTGGTTCGCGCTGAGCGGCGACGGCACCCGGCTGGTCGTGGCCGACGAGGGGATACTCCGCGTCGTCCCGGCCGAGCAGCAGGCCGACTCCGACAGCACCACCTACATCGACATGCGCCGCGTCCTGCACGACGTCGATCCGGCCGCCGAGTGGCGGCAGGCCTACGCGGAGGCCGGGCGGCTGATCAGGGCGTACTTCTGGGATCCGGGCATGAGCGGGGTCGATTGGGACGCCGTCTTGGACCAGTACCGCCCGCTGGTCGAACGCGTCGCCTCGCCCGACGAGTTCGCCGACCTGCTGCGCGAGGTCCTCGGCGAACTCGGCACCTCGCACGCCTACGTCACCCCGGCGCGGCGCGACGAGGGCCCGCCGCACTACCAGCGGCCCATCGGCTTCCTCGGCGCCGACCTGATCCGCACCCCCGAGGGCGACTGGCAGATCGGCCGCATCCTGCCGGGCGACTCCTCCGACTCGCGCGCCCGTTCCCCGCTGGCCGCCTCACCCGTGCGCGAGGGCGCGCTGCTCACCCACGTCGACGCCCGCCCCGTCGACCTGCACAGCGGTCCCGCGCCGCTGCTGGCCGCGGCGGGCGGCACCACTGTCGAGCTGACCCTGGAGCAGGCGGGTCCGCGCCGGGTCGCCGTCGTCCCGCTGATCGACGAACGCCCGCTGCGCTACCAGGACTGGGTGGCCCGCCGCCGCGCGGTGGTCCGCGAGCTGAGCGGCGGGGAGTGCGGCTACCTGCACATCCCCGACATGGGCGGTTCCGGGTGGGCGCAGTTCAACCGCGACCTGCGCCTGGAGGTCTCCCGGCCCGCGCTGATCGTGGACGTGCGGGGCAACGCGGGCGGCCACATCAGCGAGCTCGTCCTGGAGAAGCTGACCCGCACCATTCTCGGCTGGGACCTCACCCGCAACGCCGAGCCCGTCTCCTACGCAAGCAACGCGCCGCGCGGGCCCGTGGTCGCCGTCGCCGACGAGGCCACCGCCTCCGACGGCGACATGATCATCGCCGCGTTCCGCCAGCTCGGCCTCGGCCCCGTCGTGGGCGCCCGCACCTGGGGCGGCGTCGTCGGCATGACGGGGCGGCACCGGCTCGGCGACGGCACGGTGATCACCGTGCCCATGAACGCGGCCTGGTTCGAGGGCTTCGGGTGGTCGGTCGAGAACCGCGGCGTCGACCCGGACATCGAGGTCCTGCGCACGCCCCTCGACTGGGCCGAGGGGCGCAGTTCCGTCCTGGGGACCGCCGTGACCACCGCGCTCGACCTGCTGGAGCGGCATCCCGCCCGCACGCCGCCCGGCTACGGGGACGTTCCGGACCGGTCGCGGCCGCCGTTGCCGCCTCGTCCCTGAGACGGCCGCCACCTCCGACACGATGCCCCTTTTGGCGCGGAATGCACTATTCGCACCGGCGTGCGAGGGTGGAAGGAGCCCTTCAGGACAACACCGAAGGAGTACCGATGGGCCTCGCAGACCAGTTCAAGGACAAGATGGGGCAGCTCCAGCACAAGGGCAAGGAGAAGAGCTCCGGTGAGAAGTCGTCCGACGACCGCGGACAGCAGGTCCGCGAGAAGGGCGAGGAGATGAAGGACAAGGCGCAGGACCGCGCGCAGGAGTGGCAGGAGAAGCGGGACAAGGGCAACCAGTAAGCCCTCGCACCGCTACCCCGCGCCCCTTCTCGTGACGGGTGCGGCCGGGCCCCCGGAGCCAGGCAGGCAGGGGGCCCGGCCCCCGTCGCCCGGCGCCCGGCGCCCGGCGCCCGGCGCCCGGCGAAGAGGGAAGCGAAAGCCGGCCCGAGGGCAGTACCGCTAGCGGGAGGCGCGGGACTTCTCGTCCGCCTCTCCGCCCGCCCCCACCAGGCCGGTGGCCACCCCGCCCGCCGCCTCGATGCGGCCCGCCACGGCCTTCATCTCGCGCTGCCCCAGCGGGCCCCCGATGAGCGACCCGAGATACCCGCGTATGCCCTGCATGCCGCGCAGCCACCACTGGCCGTACACGTGGGGCGAGCGGCGCTCGACGCCGTCGACGAGGCGGTCGACGGCGGGACCCAGCGGGTAGGTCTTGTTGGTGGGCCACGGCAGCCGCTGCCGCACGTCGCGCATCACGTCGTCGGCGTCGGCCCCGCGCACCATGTCGGTGTCGGTCCAGCTCAGGTAGCCGACGCCGACGCCGACACCCTTGTAGCCGACCTCGGCGCGCAGGCTGTGCGCGAAGGCCTCGACGCCGGACTTCGAGGCGCAGTAGGCCGTCATCATCGGCGCGGGCGTGATGGCCGCGAGTGAGGCGATCTGGAGGAAGTAGCCGCGGGACTCCGCCAGGACGGGCAGGAAGGCGCGTCCGGTGACGGCGCCCCCGATGAGGTTCACCTCGATGACGCGGCGCCAGGAGACGGGGTCGGAGTCCATGAAGGGACCGCCGGTGGCGACCCCCGCGTTGGCGACGGCGATGTCCACCTTGCCGAAGCGGTCCTTGACCTCGCGGGCGACCTCGGCCATGGCCTCGTGGTCGGTGACGTCGGCGTGCCAGTAGGCGGATTCGGTGTGGAGGGAGTCGCTGACCCGCTTCAGCTCGTCGGGCTCAAGACCGACGAGGGCGATCTTCGCGCCCCGTGCGGCCATCTTGCGGGCCAGCAGCGCGCCCACGCCGCGTGCCGCACCCGTGATGACGGCGACCTGTCCCTCGAGCCTGACCCGGGTCATGCGCTCTTCTCCTTCGTCGTGGCGGCGGCTGCGTGCGTGGCCGCGTCCGCGGCGGCGGCCGTGGCGGCGTGCGGGGCGACGGCAGCGGTGAGGTGGTGGCTGACGAGCCCGGCGAGCACCTCGCTGACCGTCTCCGGCTCCTCCAGCGGCGTCATGTGGCCGCGCCGCTCCAGGCGGTGGACGCCCGTGCAGTCGGGCAGCAGCGCGGCCATCCGGTGGGCGTGCGGGAGGGGGGTGAGCCGGTCGTGGGTGCCGATGACGACGGCGGTGGGCGCGTCCAGGTGCGGCACCTTGGCCGACAGGTCGAGCCCGGCGAGCACCCCTCCCCACGCGGCCCGTACGCCCGTCGGGCAGGCGTGCACGATGCGCGCGGTCGCCTCGACGGTGGCGGGTTCCGGCCGCGGGCCCAGCGTGCCGTAGGCGAGAGCTTTGCGCGTCAGCGCGGTGACCGGGCCGAGGGGGGCGCTGGAGCCGAGCAGTGCGCGGTGGGCGTGGTGGCGCAGCCGCTCGGAGCGGAACGGGATCACGCGCGCCTGTCCCGTCAGGTGCTGGGCGCCGGTGCTGCACAGCATGAGCGCGGCTGCGTGCGAGCGCAGTTGCGCGCGGCCCGCCGCCGCCATGAGCGTCATACCGCCCATGGAGTGGCCGCCGATGACGGCCTTCTCGCCCGGTGCGAGCGCGGCGTCGAGGACGGCGCACAGGTCGTCGGCGAGCATCGCGGTGCTGTAGACCGCGGGGGTCGCGGCGGCAGGGCTGCGGCCGTGCCCGCGCTGGTCGTAGACGACGACGCGGTGCCCCGTGGCGGTCAGTTCGCGGATGACCGGAGCCCAGAACAGGGTCGAGCAGGTCCAGCCGTGGGAGAGGACGACCGCGGGGTCGCTGTCGCGGCCGTGGATCTCGACGGGGAAGGTCACACCGTCCCCGGAGCGCGCGGTCACCTCGCGCGCCGGCGTGGGCGGCGCGTAGCGCCCCGTGAGTCCGTCGGTCGTGGTGGTCAGGCGGCTCATCGTGCGTCCTCCCGTGCGTGGCCCGGCATGTCCTCCGCCGTGTGGAAGGCGTGGGCGGCCGCACCCCTGCTGACGCTTCCGGCGAGCAGCGGCGCCTTGCGGCGCGCACCCGTCCTTCCGGCGCCGGACCGCCGCAGCACCTCGTACTCCTCCAGCCACACCTCCCGCGTGATCTTGCGGAACTCGGCCGTGGTGCCGGGCCACACGGCCACCGGGCGGCCCTGCGCATCCAGGTACCAGCTGGTGCAGCCGGTCTCCCACACGCTGGAGCTGATGCGTTCGCGCAGCTTGGCGTTGTAGGTGTGCTGGGCGATGGGCCGCACGTCAAGCGCCGCCTTGTCCCCGCCGCCGAGGGTGTCGAGCTTGCGCAGGTAGTCGACCAGGTAGTTGAGCTGGGCCTCGATGATCAGGATCATCGAACTGGTGCCCAGGCCCGTGTTCGGACCGATGACGAACAGGAAGTTGGGGAAGCCCGTCGTCGTCGTTCCGCGCAGCGCGTTCATGCCGTCCTCGGCCCAGGACTCGGCCAGCGTCTCCCCGTCAGCGCCCTTGACGAGATCGGCGACCGGCATGTCGGAGACGTAGAAGCCGCTGCAGAAGACGATCGCGTCGACCTCCGCCTCACGCCCGTCGGCGGAGACGAGCGTGTTGCCGCGGATCTCCTTGAGCCCGGAGTCGATGACGTGCGTGTTGGGCTGCGCGAGCGCCGGGTAGTAGTCGTCGGACACGAGCGTGCGCTTGCAGCCGACGCGGTAGTCGGGTGTCAGCTTCCTGCGCAGCCCGGGATCCTTGACCGCGCGCTTCATGTGCAGCGTGGAGAGCTTCTCCACGGCCGGCAGCAGCTTCGGGTACTTGGCGAAGACCTGGGTCTCCAGCTCGTGCACTCCCCACAGGGCGAGGCGGCGCAGCTTCTGGGTGGCCGGGAAGCGGGCGTGCAGCTTCTGCTCGGCCTTGGTGATGCGGCGGTCGTTGCGCGGCACCACCCAGGCGGGAGTGCGCTGGAAGACGGTCAGTTCGCCGACCACGGGCTGGATGGCGGGGATGATCTGGATGGCCGAGGCCCCGGTGCCGATGACCGCGACGCGCTTGCCGCGCAGGTCGTAGCCGTGGTCCCAGGTGGCCGAGTGGAAGACCTTGCCCTCGAAGGAGTCGAGGCCGGGGATGTCGGGCAGCTTGGGCTCGGAGAGCGGCCCCGTCGCGGAGACGACGACGTCGGCGGTCAGCGCACCCCGGGAGGTCTCCACCCGCCAGTGCAGCTCCTCCGCGTCCCAGGTCATCTGCTGGACCTCGGTGTCGAAACGGATGTGCTGGCGCAGCCCGAAGGTGTCGGTGACGCGCTCCAGGTAGGCGCGGATGTCCGGCTGGGGTGAGAAGCTGCGCGGCCACTCCGGATTGGGCGCGAAGGAGAACGAGTACAGGTGCGAGGGGATGTCGCACGCACACCCGGGATACGTGTTGTCGTGCCAGGTACCGCCGACGGCCCCCCTGCGCTCCAGGAGGACGAAGTCCGTCACCCCTGCGCGGCGCAGCCGCACGGCGGCTCCCAGGCCGCCGAATCCGGTGCCGATCACCGCCACCCGTACGTGCTCCTGCTCGTGCTCGGCCGCCATGCCGCCGCCTCCCGAGATCTGTCGCATCCGTGCGCTGAGCGCTGTGTGCCGTGTGCTGTGTGCCTTGTGCTGCGTGCTGCGTGTCGAGTGCTGCGCGCTGTGCGGTGTCGCACGCACCGCGAACCGCGCCAGTAATCACTGGCACGGTCTGAGAGTAGAGCAGCCGCATACTCATGGGTAGGGGGCGGCGGGGAGAAAGTTACCGGCGGTCGCACCGGGTCGCCGGACGGCGGGCGACACCTGGCTGCGGCCGCGCAGTCATGGCAGCCGAAGCCATGGCAGCCGCAGTCATGGCAGCTGGAGTCCTGGGCGGGCAGGGGCGGGCACGGCTCGCTGGTGGCGGGCGCGTTGCCGTAGTGGGCGGCCGGGGCCTTGGGGCGCTCGGACCGGCTGAGACCCCACCCCGCACTCGACCGCATGACGACTTCGCCCGGCGGGCGCTCTCGGACGTCTCAGCCGCGGCCCGCGGACGCCCCTTACAGGTCGAGGACGTCGGCCAGGTCGCGCAGACACTCTTCGAAGACGGGTTCCAGGTCGGAGTAGGCGAAGTCCAGCTGATGCAGGACCTCCATGCACAGCAGGCCGTAGAGCCTGGTCCAGCAGGACAGGAAGACGTGCGCGGCCTCGGGTGGCAGGCGCCCGTCGATGCCGGCGGAGTACGCGGTCAGCTGCTCGCGCAGTGACTCGGGAAGGTCGGCCAGTTCGGGCACCGGAAAAGGTCGCGTCCTCCACAGCTCGACCGTCAGGTCCAGCAGAACGTGTTCGAAACGCTGCCCGGCCTGGTGGCGGTCCGAGTCCGGCTGCCGGTTGGGCGGGGCGATCGGACTGGCGAAGATCCAGCCGAACTCGGCGGGGTGGGTGCTCGCCCAGGCGCGCATGGCTCGGCAGACCGCGAGGATGCGCTCGCCGACCGGCGCGGCGGCGTGGGCGTCACGGGCGTGTTCCATGGCGGTGGCCAACTCGTGGAAGAAGTCCGCAGTCACCGCGCCGACCAACGCGTCGTGGCCGGCGTAGTAGTGGTACAGGGCCGGGCCGCTCATGCCCACCTGCCTGGCGACGGCGTTGATCGTCACCGCAGCCGAGCCCTGCTCGACCAGGAGGTTGCGCGCCGCCGTATGGATCTCCTGGAGGGTCGCCCGGCGCAGCCTCTGCCGTCTGCTGCTGGCTTCTGCGGCCATCTCGCCCCTCCAGTCACTCCGTTGACCCTGCCGGTCGTTGGCTCGAGCCCTGCCGGCCGATGCCTTCGGGCCTGTTGGCCATTGGCGCCGGGCCCTGTGGACCGATGGCTTGGGGCCTGTTGGCCGTTGGCGCCGGGCCCTGTGGACCGTTCGCTCTGTTGACATCCTATGACACCTATGGTTCCTTATCATCTCTAAGCCAGCCTAGACCATCTAAGGAGTGGGTGTGGAGCACTGGTTGTGGATCCTTTTCGTGGTGTTGTTGCTCGTCACAGCCGTGTGGTGGGGGTTGTCCAGGTCCGCCCACGTCCGCCGCGACGCGCGCCGACCCCAGGACACGACGACCGCACGGGGGGCCCGGCGATGAAGGCGGTCATCGTGGGGGGCGGCATAGGCGGGCTGACCGCGGCCGTCGCCTTCCACCAGCGTGGCTGGCAGGTGGAGGTGCTCGAACGCGCTCCTGAATTCACCGAGATCGGGGCGGGTGTGTCACTCCAGCCCAACGGCCTGCGCGCGCTGGACACGTTGGGCCTCGGGGAATCCCTGCGTTCCGGCGGGCCGGCCGATCCGCCGGCGGGCATCCGCTGTGCGGACGGGCGCTGGCTGATCCGCAACGACATCGACGGCCTCAAACGCCGCTTCGGCCAGTGGGCGACCGTGCACCGGGCCGCCCTGGTCGACCTCCTGCGCGCGGCCGTGCCCGCGCAGGCGCTGCGAGCCGGGACCGAGGTGCGCGACGTGCGGCCCGATGGGACGGTCCGCCACAGCGGTGGCACCTCCACCGCGGATCTCGTGGTGGGCGCCGACGGCGTGCACAGCGCGACACGGCGTTCCCTCTGGCCGCACATTCCCGGCCCGCGCTACGTCGGGTACACCACCTGGCGTTTCCTCACGCCACCCCAGCCCATCGAGGGGAGCGTGGAAACATGGGGCCGGGGTGAGCGATTCGGGCACGTACCGATGCCGGACGGCCGCGTCTACTGCTACGCGCTGGCCAACGCCCCCTCCGGCTCCCGCACCCACCTGGACCGGCTGCGCGAACGCTTCGCGCACTGGCACTGTCCCATCCCCGAACTCCTGGCCCTCGCGGACGAGGACGCGGTGTTGCAGCACGACACGTACGAGCTGCCGGAATTGCCCGCCTACGTCTCCGGCACGGTGGCGGTGATCGGAGACGCCGCGCACGCCATGACGCCCAACCTGGGGCAGGGCGCCTGCCAAGCGCTCGAGGACGCGGTCACCCTCGCCGCGTCCGTGGACACTCTCGGCGTGGGTGCGGGGCTGCGGGAATACGACCGCGTCCGCAGACCGCGCACCCAGACGATCGCCCGCCGCTCCCGGCAGGCCGGCGCTCCCGCGCACTGGAGGTCCGCACCCCTGACCACCCTGCGCGACGCGGCTCTCCCCCTCCTGCCCCACGCCCTCCTCAGCCGCGCGGTCACCGACGCCTACACCTGGACGCCCTGACCCCCACCCCGGACGCCCTGACGCCCCGACGCTCTCGCACCCCACCCCCGACGCCCTGACAAGTCACCTTCGGGAAGACTCCCTCCGCCCGGCTCCGCGAAAGCGCGCCCCGGCTCCGCGAAAGCGCGCCCCGGCTCCGCGACAGCGCGCCCCGGCTCCGCGAAAGCGCGCCGTCCCCGGGACACAACGAACCACGAGAGGCCCTCCTCATGCCCCTCCCGCGCCTGCTGATCGCCCTTGTCGGAGCGATCACCACGGTCAGCGCCGTGCTCGCCGACCTCGTCATCCCCGACCTGGCGGCCCAGCACGCCTTCAACCCCGGCTGGCCGCCCCACGCCAAGTTCCACGACGCCCAGTACATGCTGATGACGGTGCTCCTCGGCCTCATCGGCCTGGCCCTCTCCCTCCGGCAGGGCCGCAACCCCCGCGGTCGGCTGTTGTGCGCCGCCGCGATCCTGGCCACCCCCTGGCTCAGCATGATCGGCGCACTGCTGTTCCCCGGCACCGCCACCTACGACCCGGAGTTCTCCACCCGAACGCTCTTCGTCCTCGGGGTGCACGGCCAGGTCGTCATGGCCCTCGTCCTCACCCTGGTCCTGCTTGCCGCGACAGCGGCGACACTGCGCACGCCCACACGCCCCACCACCGGACGACAAGCCGCCGACTGAACTCCGCCTCCCCCGAGGACGTGGACGGGGCGGAAGGCCGGCCGTGTGCAGCGCGGACAGGCCGGCGGCCGTCGGCCTTCGACCGGGGGATCCAGCAGGCCCCGCGAGCCTCTGCGCGAGCCTCTCGTTCGGACCCCGCCGGACCCGCTACCTGACCCAGCCGAATCCAAACGGAACACCCTAGGCTGTGGCACGTGGCGAGCGCGAACGAGCAACACACGACGGACGAGCCGGACAGCCGGCGCACCAGCCCCGCAGGCGGCGGATCCACCCCGCCCGAGCGGGAGTTCCGCGCCCACGAACTGGCAGCAGCGGCCGGCATCACCACCCGCACGCTTCGCTTCTACCGCGAACGCAAACTGCTTCCGCCGCCGCGCCGCGAGGGCCGCATCGCCTGGTACGACGCACACCACCTCGCCCGGTTGCGCAGCATCACCGCGCTGCTCTCACGCGGCCACACCCTCGGCGGCATCGCCGACCTGCTCGACGCCTTCGAGAAGGGCCGCGACGCCCGTTCCGCCGCCGAGGTCATGGGCCTGGACTCCGCCGTGGTCACCCCCTTCTCCGAGGAGACCCCCGTCCGCCTCACCCCGGAGGAACTCGCCGACTACTTCCAGGGCCAGGTGACCGTCGACAACCTGGCCGCCTCCCTGGACATCGGCTACGTCGCCATCGACGGCGACGAGTTCGTGCACACCAGCCGCCGTCTGCTCGACGGGTCGGCGGAACTCGTCGCCAAAGGCATCCCCCTGGCCGACGTACTGGAGGCAGGACGCGCACTGCGTGAGCGCACCGACGAGATCGCCGCCCTCTTCGCCCGCCTCTTCCGCACCCACCTTCTCCCCCGCCAGGAGAGCAGCGACCCGGCCGCCCTCAACGACCTCCTCACCCGCGTCGCCCCCTCCGCCAGACAGATCGTCGAAGCCGAACTGGGCCTCGCCCTGGACCGCCGGGTACGGGCGGAGCTGGAGGATTGGCTGAGTGACCACCGCACGGAGCGGGAAGAGCGCGACCGCGCGGACGGATCCGAGAGCTAGGCACTTCCCCGTTGGGGACGGACCGCTACCGGGGTAGAAGGCACGTCGGGAAGGGCCGCTGGACCGGCAGTGGGGCGTCAGGACGCCCCGGGCCTCCGGGGCGGCCACGACGTCAGGGAAATCAGGGACGTCCGGGGCGCCAGGGACATCCAGGACGCCAGGGACGTCCGGAGTGTTCAAGGCATCGGCACCATCAGGGGCCGAAGTCGACCGTCACCGGAGCGTGGTCGCTCCACCGCTCCGTGTGGGTGGCAGCACGCTCGACGTACGCCTTCAGCGCGCGCTCCGCCAGCCCAGCCGTGGAGACGTGGTAGTCGATGCGCCAGCCCGTGTCGTTGTCGAAGGCCCGCCCCCGGTACGACCACCACGAGTAGGGCCCCGCCACCTCGGGGTGCAGCGAGCGGACCACGTCCGTGTAGCCGCCGTCCTCGGGGTCGAACACCCGCGAGAGCCAGGCCCGCTCCTCGGGCAGGAACCCCGAGTTCTTCTTGTTGCCGCGCCAGTTCTTCAGGTCGGCCTCCTGGTGCGCGATGTTCCAGTCACCGCAGACCAGTACCTCACGCCCGGACGCCGCCGCCCGCTCCCTGAGGTCACACAGGTAGGGCAGGAAAGCCGTCATGAAGCGTTCCTTCTCGTCCTGCCGCTCCGTACCGACCTCGCCCGAGGGCAGGTAGAGGCTGGCGACGGTCACGCCCGGCAGATCGACCTCCACGTAACGCCCTGAGGTCTCGAACTCGGAGACACCGAACCCCACCCGTACGGCGTCAGGCTCGCGCCGCGTGAGCAACGCCACACCCGACCGCCCCCTGGCCGACGAGGGCGCCCAGAACGCGTGCCAGCCCTCGGGGGACCGGACCGCCTCCGGCAGCTGCTCGGGCTCCGCCCTGACCTCCTGGAGGCAGATCACGTCCGCTTCCGTGGCCGCAAGCCACTCCACGTAGCCCTTCTTGGCCGCGGCCCGCAGCCCATTGACGTTGACCGTGCTCACCTTGCGCAAAACGTGCTCCCCGTGGATTTCCGGACTACCCGCACCCTACGTGGCAGGCCCCGGCCCCCACGGGGCAGGAGCTCCGGCCCGTGGCCGCTGACGCCCGCGGTGGTCACGGTGTCCGCTTACGATTCCCGTATGCAGATCGTTCCCGTCCCCTTCGACCACCCGGACGCACGGAAACTCAACGACCTCGTGCTCCAGGAGTACACGCAGCGCTACGGCGACCCGGAAGGCGACGCGACCCCGCTGGCGCCGGCGATGTTCCGGCCCCCGCGCGGCCTGTATCTCCTGGCCTACGACGACGAGCAGCAGCCGGTCGCCACGGGCGGCTGGCGGGCCATGGGCGCCCCCCGCGCGGCGGGCGACGGCGGCGGTGACGAGGGCGATGCCGACGGGGACGGGGAGAACTACGCGGACGGTGACGCCGAGCTCAAGCGCATGTACGTCGTGCCCGAGGCGCGTGGACGCGGACTGGCGCGGCGCATCCTCGCCCTGCTCGAAGACGATGCCCGCGAGGCGGGGCGGACGCGCATGGTGCTGGAAACCGGCGTGCACCAGCCGGAGGCCATCGCCCTGTACACCTCTTCCGGCTACGGACCTGCGCGCGAGAAGTTCGGGCACTACCGGTTCCACGAGGAGAGCCGGTGCTTCGAGAAGTCACTGGGCGGCCCTCCTTCGGGCACCCGGTCCTCTGTGTGAACCCGGTTCGTTGACCTGATGCGTTCACCCGGGGCGTCAGCCTTCTTCGGGAACGTGGTCCACGGTGGGCGTCTCCGGCTCGCCCCTGGCGAACTCCGCCGCCACCGCGATGCCCAGATCCTCCATCGAGGCCGCCCGCACAGAGCCCTTTTCGGCGTCCCCCAGGGCAGCGGTCAGGGCGCGCCCCGGCGGCATCTCGATCCAGCGCCGCGCGCCGCTCTCCCGCAGCGTCGTGACCACCTCCGTCCAGCGCACGGGCAGGGCGACTGATCTGGCCAGATCGTCGAAGACCCCGTTCGCGTCGCCTGTCAGGCACTTCCCGCCGGTGCACGTCACGTACGGCAGCTCGTGCGGGCGGCGCCGCACGGTGGCCAGATGCTGTGCCATGCGGATGCCCAGGTCGTGCGGGGGCTCCTCCGCGCGCTCCAGCAGTTCGGCGCGGATCCGGACCGCCCGCAGTGCCTCCGAAAGAGTGAGCAGCCCAGCGGCGACGGCGGCGGCGAAGACGCCGGCCCCGTGTCCCGCCACCACACCGGGCCGCACCTCCTCGTCCTCCATGAGCGCGCGAGCCCCGGCCACACCGGCGATCAGCAGGCAGACGTGCCGTGCCACCTCGGAGGAGGCCAGCGCGTCGGCGGTGTCGAGTTCCGCGACCCCTCCGGGGTGCTCGCACTCGGCCTCGGCCAGTACGGTCGCCGACGCGGCGGTGTCGGGCAACCGGTGCAGCGTGCCCGGCCGCAGTGAGCCGGGACCGGGGAAGAGGAACGCGACGTTCATGCGGCCACCCTTTCTCTCCCGGCCCCGCTATGCCAGCCACCCCTCCCACACACCCTGTCCCGGCCCCCCTCTCGTCGCCCTGTCCCCTCATCGTCCCTCGGGCGGCCGCCGCTCCGTCGCCCCGCCAGGTGTTCCTACGCCCTGACCGCCACCCCACCGTCCCACCGTCCCGCCGTCCCGCCGCCGCCCGCTGCGGATGCCGAGCGTCCACGGAACGTCGATGGTGGGCGTATGACGGAATACATCGTGTTCGCCGATTTCACCGAACGCGGCACCCAGGCGGCGCTGCGTGCGCTCGACAGGCTGGAGGCCGCGCACCGCGCCGGAACGGTCGCGCTGCGCGAGGCGCGCGTGATCGGCCGGGACGCGGAAGGGGCGGCGGAGATCGTCGGCGAGGTGGACAACACCGGCACGGCCACGGGGTTCGCCGTGGGCGGTCTGATCGGTGCCCTCGTGGGGCTGATGGGCGGCCCTGCGGGGGCGCTGCTGGGATTCGGCGCGGGCGGCCTCATCGGCGGCGGACACGACGCGCGGCGGGTGATCGAGACGAACGAGGGCCTGGAGGAGTTGACGGCGGAGATCCCCCCGGGCAGCACCGTGGTGGTGGCGGACCTCGACGAGGAGTCCACCGATCCGGCCGACGCGGCTCTGGGGCCCGGAGTGAGCCGCTACCTGGCTTCCCGGGTCCGCAGGGACCTGGAGGACACACTGTCGAGTCCGCAGGTACCGCAGAACGCGTCGGACGCCCCCACGGGGCCGATCACCGGACACGAGGCCGGCCCCTCGGGGGAGGGCGAAAGCGCGCGGGAGAGCGGCAGGGAGGAGCATTGGTGGCGGCGATAGCACGGAAGGAGCAGAGCATGGGCCTGGCGTGGGGCGTACTGATCGTTTCGGGGTGCCTGGAGACCCTGTGGGCGACGGCTCTCGAGGCGTCGAAGAACTTCAGCCGCCTGTGGCCCTCTCTCCTCTTCCTCGTCGCCCTCGCCGCCAGCATGGCGGGACTGTCCTACGCCGTGTCGCAGATCCCCCTCGGCACGGCGTACGCGGTGTGGGTGGGGATCGGCGCGGTCGGTACCGCGCTCTACGGGATGGCGGTGCTGGGCGACGCGGCGACGGTGGGGCGGCTGCTGTGTCTGCTGCTCATCGTCGGCGGAGTGGTGGGGCTGAAGCTGCTCCACTGAGGCCGCCACGGCGCGACGGAGACGACTGCGGCGGGCGACGGAGCGCCCCTGTCGGCGTGCCCTGCCGAGGCAGTCCGCCACGGTGGCGCAGGCGGCCTTCTCCGCCAGAGGTCACACCATTTTTGCGGGTTCTTTACATGTCCCTGCCAGCTCATTAGGTTGACGCCCGCGCACCACCGTCCCGCCCCTCTCCAGCCAGGGGACCGGCGGACGGCAGCCGGCTGCTGTCCCGCCTCGCCCGCCCGCCGCCCCACTCCGAAAGGCAGGCCCATGACCCCCACACGCCGTGCTCTCACCGCGCTCCTCGGGACCGCCGCAGCCGCCGCTTTGACGCTCACCGGAGCGGGAAGCGCACAGGCGGCTGCGGGAGCGTCCCCCACGGACGTGTCCCGCAGCTCCGCGCCGCCCGCCGCAGCGGCCCCCCAGCTCCTCGCCAAGCTCACGCACGCGCAGGCCACCGCCAAGTTCCGTGGCGCGGGCGTCACCTGGACCTCCAGCGGCGGCTGTTCGGACCGCAACACCCCGACCTGCACCTCGTTCGACGGACTGCGTTCACAGACGGCGGACGGAGCGATCACCCTGAAGAGCGCGTCCGGCTGCGCCGTCCGTCTCACCGGCGGGACGGAGACGGGCCACGCCTCCGGCACGTACAGCCACTGGAACGGCTACAAGCTCGACATGTCGCTCTCCAGCTGCCTCGACAACTACATCACCGGCACCTTCACCTCCATCGGCGGTTCGAAGTGGAAGTCCGGCTCCGGAAACGTCTACTACCGCGAGGGCAACCACTGGGACGTCACCTACTACAACTGCGGCGGCTGCTAGCCCTGCCGGGGATCGCCGCCAAGCGCTCTGCGCACTGTGCGCACCGTCCGCACAGTGCGCAGAGTGGACGCTGTCGCCCGTTGCACGCTGAGCGCACTGTCGCCCGTTGTGCGCTGTGCGCACTGTCGTCCGTTGCACGCTGAGCGCGCCTGTAGAGCCGGCGCGTGACCCGCGCGCGACCGTCCCGACAGCACAGCGGCGCTCGTGCGCGCCCCGGGGTGCCTCTCTCCTCGCAGCGCACCCCCGGCACTCTCACGGCTGCGCCCGGTAGAGGGCTGTCCCGAAGGAGGCGGTGACCCGGACGGTCTCGGGCAGCGCGCTCACGCGTGCCCGCAACGCGTCGGGTTCGACGTGGCGTGCGGAGGGCCCCATGAGGACGAGGTTTTCCACGTCCTGCCGCGACAGCTCGACGGTGTACTCCAGGGCTTCCGTGCGCTCCCTCGTGAAACGTGCGGTCAGGGTGCGCTCCAGGCGCTCTTCCTTCTCCGGGTCGATCTCCAGCAGGCCCAGCCGCTCCCGTAGTTCGGTCAGGTGCCGCGGGGTCGGTGTCACGACGAGCAGGGCTCCCCCAGGGCGCAGCACCCGGTGGAACTCAGCGCCGTTGCGTGGGGCGAACACGTTGAGGACGACGTCCACCCGCCCGTCACCGACGGGGAACGGCCGCCAGACGTCCCAGCTCGCCGCGCCCGCCCGGGGATGCGCCCGCGCGGCGCGGCGCAGCGCGTACTGCGACGTGTCCAACGCCAGCCCCACGGCGCCCGGCAGCGCGTCCAGCACGGCCGCGAGGTAGTGCCCCGTACCGGCCCCCGCGTCGAGAACCGTGCTCCCCTCGGGCAGGCCCAACGAGGCAGCGGTCCGAGCGAGAGCTTCCGTGAGCGGCCCGTAGTGCCCGGCGGCCAGAAAGCCGGTGCGGGCCCCCACCATGTCCGCGCTGTCCGCGTTGACCGTGCGCTTCACGCCGGACAGCAGGCTGACGTATCCCTGGCGTGCCACGTCGAAGGTGTGCCGTTCGGAGCACCGCAGCGACCGCTCCGTCACATCGAGCGGCCCCCGGCAGACGGGGCACCGGACGACGCTGCCCGCCAGCGCCTCCCACGGACGACGCCAGGCGCTGACGTCACGGCGGGCGGTTTCCTGGCCGGCGATCGGCGGTTCGGACATCGGGGCTCTCTCGGACAGCGGACGGCCTGCCAGGCTACCGCCGCGGTCGCCTACGCCCACCGCCGCATGTCCCCGCCCTCCGCCGCGCGCCCTCGGAAACCGCCACCCCCTCGGACACCGCAAGGGAAGTGTGGACGCACGGCGAGGACCGTACGGGAGCGTTGCGAGGGGGCTACGGGCGCTGCCGGATTTCTCCGGCCTCCCCCTGTGGACGGCCGCGCGTCGTTGCGGAGAACCGGTCCGCCGCCTCGCCCCGCAGCCTGCCCGGCGGCAGGGCGCGCCCGAAGGCGACGAGCAGCAGATCCTGTGCCGCCCCGCTGACCGGCGTACCGGAAGCGGCACCGTAGGACCATTCCACGTCGTCCGCGCGCAAGGAGACGCCCGTGACGTCGGCACCGAAGAATCTCAGGCTCCTCGGCGTCACACCCTCCAGCAGCAGGCGGACGCGCTCCAGGGGAACGCGCCGCTCGTGCCCCAGCGCGACGGTGATGTCCAACCCGTGCACCACGTCGTGCCCGAGGGCCGCCGTCAGCCCGCCCACGGGCGGCGTCCAGGGGTGGCGGGCGTTGTCCCGCAGAGCCGCCGCCAGCTCCCCCTCGCTCATGGCGGCGGCGTCCCGACGGGCACACCTGTCGGTCATCCGGTGCAGTCGGCCGCGTGCCCGGAGGAGTTCGCGCAGCACCTGTCCGCGCCTTGTGCGGAATCCGAACGACATGTGGGCGGCCACTTCACGCACGCGCCACCCCTCGCACAGCGAAGGTGCCTTCCACTGCTGTTCCGTCAGCCCGTCCAACAGTGCGGCGAATTCCACGCGTTCGTTTGCGATCGCACCCCTGATGTCCACGTCGCTCCTGCCTCCCTGTCGACCCGTTGTGCCGTCCCCTCCCCAGCCTGGGTGGCCTCCGCCTATAAGTCCAAGAGAGGCTTCTTCTCCATCTCAAAAGCACCGGTTATGAGCTGTCTAGCCTGTACCCCATGGACCTACGTCAGCTCCAGCTCTTCGTCGCCGTCGCCGAGGAGGGCAGCTTCACCCGTGCCGCTGCCCGTCTGCACCTGGCCCAGCCGGGCGTCAGCGCCCGCATACGTCAGCTCGAACGCGAGTTGGGCCACGTGCTGCTGGACCGATCCGCCACGGGCCGACCCGGCACCGGCCGCTCCGGCGGCACCACTCGCGCGGGGGGGTCGGTGACACCCACCCAGGTCGGCGAGGCCGTACTGCCGTACGCGCGGGCCGCCTTGGAGGCCGCCGAGAACGTCCGGCACGCCGCGGACGCCTTCACCGGGCTGCTGCGCGGCCATGTCACCGTCGGACTCGTCTCCGGTGCGACGGACGCCCGTGGCAGGTTCGACATCGCCTCCGTACTGGCCGACTTCCACAACGAACACCCGCACGTGGAGATCGCACTCACCGAGGACACCTCGGACCGCATGCTGCGCGCACTGCGCCACGGCACACTCGACATCGCGGTGGCCGGACTGCCTGACGGAGGCCCTCCGCCGGGCACCGACGCGGACCTCGTGGTCGACGAGCCGGTCGTCGTCGCCGTCGCGCCCCACGACCCGCTGCTGTCGGAACCCGGGCCCCTGCGCTGGACTGCCCTGCGGGACCGCCCCCTGATCAGCCTCCCCCGCGGAACGGGCCTGCGGGGAGTGCTGGAACAGGCATGCGCGCAGGCGGGGTTCCAGCCGCGGGTCGCCTTCGAGGCAGCGGCTCCGCCGCTGCTCGCGCAGCTGGCCGCGCGCGGGCTGGGTGTCGCCGTCGTGCCGGCCATGCCGCCCGAGGCGGCGTCCTCCCTCGGCCTGCACACCCTGCGGCTGACCCCGGAGCCCCGCGCCCGGATCGGCCTCACGTGGCGCGCCGGAGGCCCCGCGAGCCCCGCGGCCCGCGCACTGCTGGCACCCCTGCGGGCCGCGCTCACCTCACCGCGCGCGGACGGCGGACCCGACGCCATGGAGGAGTGGGCGCGGTGAGGTGCTCCCCGACACAGTGAAGGCACGCGCATCGACGAGGCCTGCCCTGCGAGGACGAGCTGCGTGACGCACTCGGCAGCCCCGGCAGCTCCGGCAGCTCCGGCAGCTCCGGCAGCTCCGGCAGCTCCGGCAGCTCCGGCAGCTCCGGCAGCTCCGGCAGGGAGGCGAACGAGGAGCGCCCGGACGTGTGTCGCTGGTTCCCTCCTGGCAGAAGGAGACCTGCTGGCAGTCGGGGATCTTCTGGGCAGACGGGGATCTCGAACAGATCGACGGCCCTGCCTGCCACCGGCGCAACCACGGTGCCGCTTGGCCCGGCCGGCTCGGAACCCTCCCAAGGGGTTCCGAGCCGACCACGGGAGTGCCCGCGCGACCTCAGTCGCCGATCCCGGCGTACTCCTCGATGAGCTCCACGGCGCGCCGCGTACCGCCTTCAGCGCGCGCCTGGGTACTCAGTTCGGCGGAACGGCGTGCGACCTGTGGAGCGTCGGCGAGGGCGGTCAGGGCCGCGCGCAGCAGCTCGGGAGTGGCCTCCTCGGTGTCGATCCGCCGGGCGACCCCCAGGGATACCAGTCGGTCCGCGTTGTCGAACTGCTCCGCTCCCTGCGGTACGGCGATCATCGGCGTCGCGGTCAGCAGTCCCTCCGCGCTGCCTCCCATCCCGGCGTGCGTGACGAAGGCGTCGGCCTGTTCCAGGATGGCCAACTGCGGCACCCACGAGTGCACTTCCACGTTGTCGGGAACGGGCCCCAGCTGTGCCGGCTCCGTGTACTTGCCGATCTGCAGCACGACGTGCCAGCCGGGCAGCCCGCCGAACGCCGCCACACAGCGCCGGTAGAACTCCGGCTGCCGGGTGTACGCGGAGCCCAGCGACACCAGCAACACCCGTTCGGCACCCTCCGGACGCTTCCAGGATCCGCGCGCTCCTGGAGCACCGAAACAGGGACCGACGAAGTCGACACGGCCGCTGTCCACCTCGTCGGCCTTCGGCTGCATGACGCGGGGGATCAACGCCAGCGCCCGCGGAGGGAGGCTCATGTACGTGGCCACGTCCGTCGTGGCGGCGCCGCAACCTGCCAGCCAGGAGGCGTATTTGGCCCGGTAGGCGTCGGCGCCCGGCAGTGCCCACAGGTGCGCACCGACGTCGTCCTGATAGCTGTCCCAGGCGACGAACGTGGGCGAGAGCTGCATCATGGGGCGGCTCTGCGCCTCGGCCAGTGCCCGCGTCGCCATGGCGCCGATGTCGTGCAGGTAGAGATCGGGACACTCCTGGTCGTAGAGCGAACGCAACTGCGGCAGCGCCGCGATCGAGTCGTCGAGGAAGACCTCCATGGCGGCGATGGGGTCCTTCGGCCACGTGTTGTCCGCCACGGGCAGCGTGGAGCGGTACGGCAGGAACTCCGCGCCGGTGGAGGCCACCAGTTCGGCCACGGCCGGGTCGTTGGCATACGTCACCCGGTGGCCGCGCGCGACGAGCGCCCTGACGACCTCCAGGCTGGGCAGCACATGGCTGACGGCCGGGATGCCGATCATCGCCAGATGACCGGGCCGGGCGGCGGGAGGGAACGCGGGAAGGTCACGGGGTGCCTCGGCTTGCGGATTCCGGGAAGCCCGGGAGGCCGGAGAGGCGGCGGAGGCCTGGGACACACGCGGGGTACGGGTCATGAGTGCTCACTCGTTTCAGGTCTACGGGTCTCCGTCACGGCACCCGACGGCACACGGCTGCACAGGCCGGGCCGTCGCCTGACAGGGGCATACCTGTGGTGGGGTGCTGTTGTGACGGAATGGACACACTCAGCGGGCCGGAGTGCGAAAACACGCCCGGCGCGCCGTTGCGGGACGGGGCGTCGCCCCGCGCGCGTCAGCCGTAGATCTGATGGAAGTACATGAGCCTCACTCTAATGCCGCAGCGGCCGGCCCCGCAGGGATTAACCGCGAGCTGACAACCGCATGCTCATAAGTCTGAGTACTGCGAACAGGGGTTTCCGCTGGCTGGAGTAGTCGTTGACGAGTTGTGACCGAAACGGTCGTATCCGTCCATCCCAGCCGGTCACCGCGGGCGACGACTGGTCGCCACGTACGGCACGGGGCCGCCTGCCGGGAACCGCTACCCGACAACGCGTGCGCGGATCGGACCGCTCCCCGGCACCGTCGTCTGAACCTGCCCTCACAGAAGAGAGTTCAGTCTTGTCCGAGACGTCGCACACGTACGCGTCCTACACGCCCCGTGAACCGGACGCCGGCCTGCCCGGGCCGCGCAAGCCACCCTTCGTGGACGTGCACGCGGCGTACGGGGAGGGGACTTCCGCGTTCATGCACGACGCCTCCCCCCGTGTCGGCACGGCGGCGGGCCTCACCGACACCGGAACCCTCGGCCTGACCCGTTTCTCCTCGCCGCACCCCGAGCGCGACGAGTACCGGGAGCAGGCCGAGCACCCCGATCTGGAGACGGAACTCGCCCGTTTCCTCGACACGGTCGAACAGCAGTCCCTCGCCGACACGGAGGCCGCCCTCACCCGGGCAAGACACCGCAAGGACGGCCCCCTCGACCGAGTGAAGCAGCAGCACCGGTCCGACTTGACCTGGCGGCGCGTCCTGAGCGCCTTCTCCATCACCCTCACCGCGATGATCGTGCTCCTGGTGAGCTTCCTGGGCGCCAAGGCGTCCTACCCCTCCCTCTACGGCCTCGCCCAGGAGTCCGCGCCCCCCGGCGTCGCCCACGCCTGGCCGCTGCTGATCTACGCCCCCTGGGTCGCCGCCACACTGTCGATCCTGCGCACCCGCGCCTACCGCCGCCGCACCGTGCACTCCTGGCTCGTCGTCCTGTTCTTCGCCGCCGTCGCCTCACTGCTGTGCGTCGCCGACGCGCCCGCCACCCCGGCGGGCATCGCGGTGGCGGGCCTTCCCCCGATCACCGCACTGCTCTGCTTCCACCAGCTCGTCCGGCAGCTCGACCTGCCGCCCGTGCCGGCCGTGCCCTCACGGCACGCCCGGCCGCCCAAGGGCACCAACCGCCACCGCTCTGCCGGCTGACCGGCCCAGCGGCCGGCGCACCGGCCGCACCCCGCCGGACGCCCTGTGCGCACCGGCTGCCCGTGGCGCCGAGCGCCAACCCTCCGCCGGACGGCGGGACGGTCCCACCGTCCCGCCGTCTGTGCGTGCGGGCGCACTTCTCCTGTCACTCTCGCCCCGGACTGAACGTCCCCGCAGAGAGCGCTGAACGTCCCCGCAAAGAGCGCTGAACGTCCCCGCAAAGAGCGAAAAGGCTGGGACGCGCAGCGCAACTGGTGCGCATTGCCGACGGCCGCGAGGGTGCCGCCGCACGTCGCTGCCGCACAACGCGAAAGAGCCCCTGCCGGATAACTCCGACAGGGGCTCTTTCGTGCGGTGGACCTGAGGGGATTTGAACCCCTGACCCTCTCGTTGCGAACGAGATGCGCTACCGGACTGCGCCACAGGCCCTTGCGACGGATGAAACTCTAGCATCCTCGTCGGGCCGGGAGGAAATCCGTTCCCTCGCTGGTCACGAGGGCTGCCGTGAGCGGGGCTCGGCGGCGGCCGCACGGAGGATCACTCGTTGGCGGCGCGAGGGCGGTCCTCGTCCTCGTACTGGTCGAAGAGCGGGGTGCGGTCCCGGTCGTGGTGGTGACGGGGACGGGCGGAATCGGCGTCGTGTGGGTCGCCGTCCACAGCCTGTGGGTCGGCGGCCGAGGCGGTACTCGAGCGGGCGGAGCTCCAGGCGTCCGGTGCCTCCAGGTCGACTCCGCGCGTGGCGCGGGGGGCGACGGGGGCGCTCACGTACGTGGGCAGCGGCACCGGGACGGGCTCCCAGCCTTCACCGTCCGAGGAGTCACGCTCCCGGGCGCGCTGCTGGTCGACCCACTCGGCGTGGTCGGTCTGCTCCACCAGGGCACGCCGTTCGGCGGCCCCCTGCTCCTCACGGACACGCGCCGCCTCCTCACGGACACGCGCCCCCTCATCGCGGGCGCGGGCCGCCTCCTGCCGGGCGTCCCTGCCGCCGGACGCGGTCGCGCCACCCTGACGGCGGGCGTGCCCGGAGGCGTCCGCCGCCTGGTCCGGTGAGCCGTCCCCGGGGCGCCTGCCCTCGGGCCCCTGACCGTCGTGCCGGGCGCGGGCCCCCTCGGGTCCTGGGCCGGTCCGAGGGTGCGCGGCCGCGGGGTGGCGCGAGTCCCGCCCCGCGGAGTGTGCTGCACGGGCCGGGAGGCCAGGCTCGGTGTCGGCTTCCCAGGCTTCCGCCCGGCGGTGTCCGTCCGGAGCGACGTCCCCGTCGCGGCGGCGCCGCGCGTGCAGCGTGCGGGCTGCCTCTTCTGCCTGACGCCGGTCCATCGCGACGGCGAACCTGCGTCGCTCCTGAATGCGCAGATAGGCGATGTAGATGCTCAGCAGGAGGGCCGGGACGGCGGGAACCCACAGGAGGGCGAGACCGCGCACGGCGGCGAAGACGCTGCCGACGGTGAAGGCCAGGAACAGCAGCATCGTCGTGCGGCGCCGCCGTGCGAGCAGCTTCGCACGCTTGGCCTGTCGGGCCCGGCGGCCCGCCAGTGCGGCGGCTCGCGCCTGCGCGGACTGCTCGCGGGACAGCTGTCCGGCGCCGTTGCCGACACCCTGCTGCTCGCCCCCGCGGACGGAGTCGTCGCTCTCCGGGGCGTCCCCCGCGCCGCTGTGTTCGGGGCCGCCATGCGCGGGATCACCGCTGTCGTGGCCGGAGGGGGAGGGCGGGGCGGACGGTCCAGGGTGGTCGTGGCCTTCCTGTGCGACGCGTCCTTCCGGGCGCGCGGCACCGCGCGGGCCGGCGTGCGCCTGGCCGACGCGCTGAGCGCGCGCGGACGCGTCGTGCGCGTTGCCGCGCTGAGCGTATGCGTGCACCTCGGTCGGCGCTTCGGAGCCGGGTGCGCCCACCATGGTCTTGGGGTCGGCGAAAGCCCGGACGTCCACCGACTCGTCGGCGGCGTCCGGGTCGTTCCGGTACGCGTCCCCGTCGTAACCGTCGTACGCGCCGGCAGAACCGGCACCGGCCTGCGGCGCGTACGGGTCGTCCGCCTCCCACCGCTCGCGCACCCGGCGCCGCTCGGCGTCGCGCGCGTAGCGGCGCTCCATGCCGGCCTTGCCGGACAGCAGCCGGATGGCGGTGCTGAAGCGTTCCGTCGGACGTGCTTCGTTCAGCTCGTCCTGTCGGCGAAGCCACATCGGCACCAAGTAGGCGGCCCAGGCCCCGACGATGACTGCGTAGATGAGGCCACTGCTGCTCACCCTCACACGGTAGAGGGGATCGCGTGAGCCCATCTGCCAAATAGCCCGGTGTGTCGCACGATCTGGCTGATCTCTCCACCTTTTTTTGTGATTGCTGGCCCGGGCGGCAAGGAAATGGGCGATTAATACCGGGAGGTGGCTTTCCGCGCCACAATTCGAACGTCTATTTCATTTCCGAGGAGTGACCGGGCCGCGAGCGGCGCCACCGGGTCAGAAGTCCCTCGGGAACCTCCTCCGCCGTCAGTGCGAACACCAGGTGGTCCCGCCAGGCGCCGTCGATGTGCAGATAGCGCGGCCGCACACCCTCTTCCCGGAAGCCCAGTTTCTCCACGACCCGTCTGCTGGGCGCGTTCTCAGGACGGATACACACCTCGATGCGGTGCAGCCCCACGGAGCGGAAACAGTGGTCCACGGCGAGCGCCACCGCCGTCGGCATGACCCCCCGCCCGGCGACACCGCGGTCGATCCAGTAACCGATATGACCCGAACACATCGACCCCCACGTGATGCCCGCCACGGTGAGCTGGCCGACCAGCCTGCCCTCGTACTGCACGACGAAGGGCAGCATCCGCCCCGCCTGCGCCTCGGCGCGCAGGTGGCGCACCATCTGGCGGTAGGTGGGACGCCGCGGCGGCAGGTGGCCTGGCGGAGGCGGGGGGATCGTCGCCTCCCAGGGGCGCAACCAGTCGCGGTTGCGCTGGTTCACCTCCCGCCAGGCACGCTGATCGCGCACCTTTATCGGGCGGAGGGCCGTGGGACCGTCCGCCAACTCAGCCGGCCACGGCGCGTTCAGCGGTGGTCGTCCCCTCTGGGGTCGCCGGGCCGTTGGGACGCGCTCGGCTCGGTGGACGTTTCGGTGTGGGCGTGCTGCGGGTGGTCGCCGCCGTGGATCTGGTCGACGGCGTGCGGCAGAAGGTCCGCCAGGACGGCGAGTCCGTCCTTCACGCCTCCTGTCGAGCCCGGGAGGTTGACGATGAGGGTGCTGCCCGCGACACCGGCCACACCGCGCGACAGGGCGGCTGTGGGGACCTTCGTGCGGCCCTCCGCACGGATGGCCTCGGCGATACCGGGGATCTCGTAGTCCAGCAGCGAGCGGGTCACCTCTGGGGTGCGGTCGTTCGGGTTGATGCCGGTACCGCCCGTGGTGAGGACGACCGCGTACCCGTCCCGTACGGCCTCCCTCAGTGCCTGTCCCACGGGTTCTCCGTCCGGCACCACCCTCGGCCCGTCCGTGGCGAACCCCATGGCCGTCAGCCCCTCCACGAGCAGCGGACCGCCCTTGTCCGCGTACACCTGGGCGGCCGCGCGGTTGGAGGCCGTCACGGCGAGAGCCCGGTGGGACGGTTTTCTCGCGCCCTGGTGCCCGTTCCCGGCGGCGTGCTCTCCGGGGCCCTCGGCCGCGTGTCCGGTGCCGCCCGACGTGTGTGCGGCGCCGCCGTGTCCGGCTGTCGTCATGCGTCGCCCTCCTCCCCGGTGAGCGGCGGGCGTGTCCAGTCGCCGGACTTGCCGCCGCTCTTCTCCTGCACCCTGACGTCCGTGATCGTCGCAGCCTTGTCGACGGCCTTCACCATGTCGATGACCGTCAGACCGGCGACCGTCACCGCGGTGAGCGCCTCCATCTCGACGCCGGTGCGGTCGGTGGTCCTCACCCGGGCGGTGATCTCCACCGCGTCGTCGGCGACCGCCAGGTCGACCTTCACCCCGGAGACCGTGAGCGGATGGCACAGCGGGATGAGTTCAGGGGTCTTCTTGGCTCCCATGATTCCGGCGATCCGGGCGGTCGCCAAAGCGTCGCCCTTGGGCACGCCCTCACCGCGCAGCAGTGCGACCACCTGCGGGGAGACCAGCACCCGTCCGGTGGCGCGGGCCGTCCTCGCGGTGACGTCCTTCTCCGACACGTCGACCATCCGGGCGGCCCCGGACGTGTCGAGGTGGGTGAGGTGCTGCTGGGGGCTGGTCATGGTTCTCCCGGTCCTGTGCTGTGCCCAGACACGGTACCGGCAGGGGCAAGGGCCGTGTCCGGCGCGTCAGTCGAGGGGAACGACCGTGACCTCGCGCCCCGGCACCACCCTGCTCGTCTTCTCCGGGATGTCGATGAGGGCGTCGGCCTGCGCGAGAGCGGCGATCAGGTGGGAGCCCGAACCGCCGACCGGGCTGACGCTGCCCATTTCCTCGTCCTCCGCGGGCGGCGTGTAGGCGCCACGCAGGAACTGCCGCTTGCCCTCCGGCGACGTCAGTTCCGACTCCCCGGACAGACGGGCGCTCACGCTGGGGCGTCGGACGGGCTCCTGTCCCATCAGGGCGCGCACCGCGGGACGGACGAACAGTTCGAAGGAGACGTACGCGCTCACCGGGTTGCCGGGAAGCGTGAGGATGGGCGTGCGGTCGGGGCCGATGAGGCCGAAGCCCTGGGGCTTGCCCGGCTGCATCGCGAGCCTGCGGAACTCCACCGCGTCCGAGGCGCCGTCCGCCTGCTCGCCGTCCTCGTCCCCGCCGAACGCCTCTACCCGCGAGAGCGCTTCCTTGACGACGTCATAGGCCCCGACGCTGACCCCGCCGCTGGTCACGAGGAGATCGGCGCGGATGAGCTGGTCCTCGATGGTCGAGCGGAGCGTGTCCGCGTCGTCGGCCACCGCGCCCACCCGGTAGGGGATGGCTCCCGCCGCGCGGGCCGCGGCCGTCAGGACGAAGCTGTTGGCGTCGTGGATCTGACCGGGGCCCAAGGGCTCCCCCGGCGAGACGAGTTCGCTGCCGGTGGAGAGCACCACCACGCGGGGGCGGGGGCGGACGGTCACCGCGCCGCGTCCGATGGCCGCCAGGAGGCCGACCTGCGCGGGGCCCAGCACCGTGCCCGCCCGGAGCGCGACCGTGCCAGGGCGGACGTCGCTGCCCTTGGCCCTCACGTGCTGGCGCGGGACGACGGGGCGGTGGACGCGCACCTGTCCGGATGCGTCCTGCGGGGCGCTGCTGTGAGCCCGCATGGCGTCCGCCGGGCCGCTGCCCGTACCGCCGTCGGTCCACTCGACCGGGACGACGGCCTCGGCTCCCGGTGGCAGCGGTGCGCCGGTCATGATGCGGGCCGCCTGTCCCGGCGACACCGTGGGCAGTCCCGCACTGCCGGCCGCGATGTCACCGATGACGCCGAGCACCGCCGGGAACTCCTCGCTCGCCCCCTCGACGTCGGCGATCCGTACGGCATAGCCGTCCATGGAGCTGTTGTCGAACGGCGGAAGGGCCGCCGGGACGATCACGTCTTCGACCAGGACGCACCCCTGCGCGTCCAGCAGGTTCAGCTCGATGGGTTCCAGCGGACGGATGCTGCGAAGGATGTCTTCCAGATGCTCGTCGACGGACCAGGTCTTGCTCAAGGCTTACATCTCCTCGGTGACGTAACCGCGCAGCCACTCCCGGAACTCCGGGCCCAGGTCCTCACGTTCGCATGCGAGTCGGACAATGGCTCGCAAATAGTCTCCCCGGTCGCCGGTGTCGTAGCGGCGTCCGCTGAAGACTACGCCGTGCACAGGGCCGCCCAGGGACTCGTCGGCGGACAGTGCCTGCAGGGCGTCGGTGAGCTGGATCTCGCCGCCCCTGCCGGGCTGCGTCTTGCTGAGGACGTCGAAGACCGCCGGGTCGAGCACGTAGCGGCCGATGATGGCCAGATTGCTGGGGGCCTGCTCGGCGGAGGGCTTCTCCACCAGGTCGGAGACGCGGACGACGTCGCCGTCCGAGGTGGGGCTCGCCGCGGCGGCGCCGTACAGGTGAATGCTGGACGGGTCGACCTCCAGCAGGGCGATCACGCTTCCGCCGCGCTCCTCCCGGACCTGCAGCATGCGGGCGAGCAAAGGGTCGCGCGGGTCGATCAGGTCGTCGCCCAGGAGGACGGCGAAGGGCTGGTTGCCGACGTGCGGCGCGGCGCACAGGACGGCGTGCCCGAGCCCTCGGGGGTCGCCCTGGCGGACGTAGTGCATGGTGGCCAGGTCGCTGGACTCCTGCACACGGGCGAGCTTCCCGTCGTCGCCCTTGTCGCGCAGGACCTGTTCCAATTCGTAGTTGCGGTCGAAGTGGTCCTCAAGCGGCCGCTTGTTGCGGCCGGTGACCATGAGGACGTCGGACAGCCCTGCTGCCACGGCCTCCTCGACCACATACTGGATCGCGGGCTTGTCGACGACCGGAAGCATCTCCTTGGGGGTGGCCTTCGTCGCGGGGAGGAAGCGGGTGCCCAGGCCGGCGGCGGGGATGACCGCCTTGGTGATCCGCGTGCGGGGAGAAGTCATGTCCCGCACCATAACCGCTCAATTGAACCGAAAGATAAGGGTCCGCATGGTTTCCGTAAGGTTTGTTGCGTTTTGCGAACCCGGGAGGGGTGAGGCGCGTGATGGGCGAGCCGAGGACCGTCGGCAACAGTAGGAAGCGCGAGTTGCGTCGCACAGTCCTCGCGGTGAGGAGGACGTTGCCACCGGATGACCGCCAGGCAGCCGCCGAGGAGCTGGCACGGCGTGTCCTGGCTCTCGACGAGCTCGCCGCGGCACGCACGGTCGCCGCCTACGTCTCGGTGGGAACGGAACCGGGAACGGGCCCCCTGCTCCGAGCTCTGGACGCACGCGGCGTACGGGTGGTGCTGCCGGTTCTGCAGGCCGACAACGACCTCGACTGGGCCCCCTACGAGAGCCCCGCCGCACTCGCCCCCGCGGGACGAGGCCTGTGGGAGCCCACCGGTCCGCGCCTCGGGCCCGAGGCGGTCATCCGGGCCGACGCGGTGCTGCTGCCCGGCCTGGCCGTCGACCGGCGCGGGCTGCGGCTCGGCCGGGGTGCGGGATGCTACGACCGCGTACTCGCCCGGCTGGCGGCCTCAGGCGCGCACCCGGCCTGCGCGGTGCTGCTGTACGACGGTGAGGTCGTCGACCACATCGACGGCGAGGCGCACGACCGCCTCGTACGGACAGCCGTGACGCCGGCTGGAGTGCACCGCCTCGGTGAGGAGTAGGGCGCCACCCACCTTCCAGGTCGGCCCCGACCGGTCGCGGAACCGGGTCGGGGCCGTACAGGGGCCTCAGGGCCGTGCAGGGGCGGCGCCCCGGATCTCAGGGCGTGAGGGCCATCTGGTCATCGGTGGCCTTGGCGACCGCCTTCTCGCTGTAGGGCCACTTGAGGAACTCTCCCCTGGCCCACTTGTCGGTCTGATCGGTGTAGTGCGCGTTGTAGGCGTGCCCGGAGGCTCCCGTCAGGTTGATCCACCGGGAGTTGTCCAGATCGCTGAGGTCGACGACCATCCGCATCGACGGCACCCAGGTCACGTCGTACCCGCCGGCCGCGTTCCAGCCGGTCGCGTTGACGGCCGCCTCGCCCCCGCTCAGGTCCCAGGGGCCCCGGTTGAGGAGCCACTGCACGACGCCGGGGCCCTCGGTTCCGAGAGTCTGGTTCTTGAGCATCAGCCGGTGCAGCCTGCCCCAGCTCCAGGTGTCGATGTCCTTGCCGAGCTTGGAGGTGAGCTCCCAGCGGGCGTCCTTCATGGCGTGGCCCAGCAGGTCGTCCCGGTTCTTGTCGCCGTCTCGCCGCACGGTGCCGCGCGTCTTCCACCAGTCGCTGTCGGGCTTCTTGAGCAGCTTGCGCACCACCTCGAACCAGCGGTCACCGCCGTCGGGCTGCGCGGTGTCGGCGGAGCGCCGGCCACACTCGCGTACCAGGCGTTCCTCGCCGCTGAGGTCGTCGACGGGCCCCGAGTCGTCGGACGGTGCCACGTAGAGGCAGTCGCCCTTGACCCGCAGTTCCTTGGGGAGCTTGTCCCCGAAGGCGAGCTTGAGGAGGTTGCGCCAGACGGCGTTGAAGTAGGCGGCCGGTGCCGAGTCGGAGTCCTGGGTGTAGTCCCAGCCCTCCAGCAGCTTCTGTGCCTCCCGTACGTACGGGTCCTTGACGTCGATCTTCAGCAGGTAGGGCACCAGCAGCTTGGCGATCTCGCTGCTGTTGTCCATCTGCATGCTCTCCATGTCCTTGAGGGAGATCTTCCCCCCGTCCTTGATCTTCGACTGGATGAGGTCGTTGATCCGCTGGCTGCGCGCCCCGTAGCCCCAGTCGTCCGTCAGCAGGTAGGGATACTTCTCGCGGTCCACGACGGCCTGGTTGGCCGTCACGACGTAGCCACGATCGGGGTTGTACTCCCACGGCAGGGCGCGCTGGGGGATGTATCCCTTCCAGCGGTAACGGGGATCCCAGCCGGGGGCGGGGTAGCGCCCGTCGCCCTTTCCGCGTACGGGGATGCGTCCGGGCGCCTGGTAGCCGATGTTGCCCTTGGTGTCGGCGTAGATGAGGTTCTGTGAGGGAACGGCGAAGTCGCGTGCCGCCTTGCGGAACTCGGAGAAGTCCGACGCCTCGTTCAGATGGAAGACCGCGTCCATGGTCTTCGACGGCTCAAGAGCGGTCCACCTGAGGGACACCGCGTAGCCGCTTCCCCGGTCGGGCGCCGCGTTGCCGACGGGTGACTTCTCCCCGACCTTGCGCAACTCCTTGTCGCGGTCGGAGATGACCGGCCCGTTGTTGGTCTCCCTGATGGTGATGGTGCGGTCCTTGCCCCCGGCGACCTTGATGGTCTCCTCGCGGGTGCGGTACGGCACCTCCTTGCCGTCGTAGAGGTAGTGCCCGTCGCTGACCTTCTCCAGGTAGAGGTCGGTCACGTCGGCGCCCAGGTTGGTCAGGCCCCAGGAGATGTCCTGGTTGTGGCCGATGACCACGCCGGGCATGCCGGAGAAGGTGAAGCCCGAGACGTCGAAGGGGCAGGACTTGTCCACCGAGCGGCAGTGCAGGCCCATCTGGTACCAGACCGAGGGGAGCTGCGGAGCGAGGTGCGGGTCGTTGGCGAGCAGCGGCTTGCCGGTGGTCGTGTACTTGCCCGAGACGACCCAGGAGTTGGAGCCGATGCCGCTGCCGTTGGGACCCAGCAGTCCGGGAATCTTGTCCAGCTTCTTCGCCACCGTGCCCAGCTGGGTGCTCGCGCCCTGAGTGGCCTCACCGGCCGACTGGGCGCCGTTCGCGGCGCCGGACCCACCGGAGGGCACCCCACCCTCTCCCATGCCGCCAGACGGGCTCTGAGCGCCGCCTGAGCCGGGCTGACCGGCGTCGGTGCCGGTGCCGACCCCGTTCGCCGCGCCCTGGCCACCGGTCTCGTCCGCCTCGGCCTTCGGGTCGAACTCCTTGGAGACCGGGTCGACCGCGCCGTGATCGACGATCGGCTTGTTCCGGTCGTACGGGTACTCCGGGTACAGCTGCTCGATCTCGTCCTTGTCCAGGCGGCTGATCATCAGCGCCCGGTCGACCTCGTCGGACATGTTGCCGCGCAGGTCCCAGGCCATGGCCTTGAGCCAGGCGACCGAGTCGACGGGGTCCCAGGGCGCGGGCTTGTAGTCCTTGCCGTCCAGGTCGAGAGCCGCGTACTCGACGGAGAGCGCGGAGCCCTCGTGGTCCTCGAGGTAGGCGTTGACGCCCGCGGAGTAGGACTTGAGGAATTCCTTGGTCCGGTCGGGCAGTTGCTTGTACTCCTTCTCGGCCACCCTGCGCCAGCCGAGGGTGCGCAAGAACGCGTCGGTCTCCACCTGCCCCGCGCCGAACATCTCCGAGAGCCGGCCCGAGGTCATGTGGCGGCGCACGTCCATCTCCCAGAAGCGGTCCTGGGCCTGCACGTACCCCTGGGCGAGGAAGAGATCCTCGGAATTGTCCGCATAGATCTGCGGAATGCCGCTACCGTCCCGCTTCACACTCACCGGCGCCTCGAGAGCCTTGAGTTTGAGGGTGCCGGTCGTCTGCGGGAAGGAGTCGCGCACGGTGCTGACGCCCCAGTACGTGCCACCGCCGATGCCTGCCACGAGCAGCAGCACGACGACGATCACGATGAGGCGGGCGCGTCGCGAGGTCTTCTTGGCGGGCATCGCTGTCCTTCGAGGGGCAGGGTGAACCTTGACTGAGGGGACCGGACGGGCTCGGTCCGTACGGAGCAACCATAGGCCGCCCCTCGTCACGCCCGGACAGCGAGTCACCAACTACGGATTCCGCCGACGGCTTGTTCAAGCGATGGTAAATTGTTAGCTACCCAAACGAACTAGAGACTTCCGGACACTCGTCCGGGAGCCACCCACCCCCATGGGCAGTGCGTTAAGAACACGTCAGGAAAGCGTCAGGAGGACGTCAGAAACCGCACTCGCACCCGCTCGCGCCCCCAAGGAGCAAGCCCCGGAAGAGAGGACCGTGCCCTGACCGTCGACAGCCTCAACCAGCTACTGCTCTTCAGCGCCCTCGTACTGCTCGTCGCCGTCGCGGCGGTCCGCCTCTCCTCCCGCAGCGGGCTGCCCAGCCTGCT
Organism: Streptomyces tubbatahanensis; assembly: GCF_022699385.1. Taxonomy (NCBI): domain Bacteria; kingdom Bacillati; phylum Actinomycetota; class Actinomycetes; order Kitasatosporales; family Streptomycetaceae; genus Streptomyces; species Streptomyces tubbatahanensis. Next base: position 3,303,389 of record NZ_CP093846.1, read on the forward strand.
CGTCTACCTCGGGATAGGTGTCGCCATAGGGCAGGACGGCATCGGTTTCGGATTCTCCGACGCCGAGCTGACACAAGTCCTCGGATACGCCGCCCTCGTGGTGATCCTCGCCGAGGGCGGACTCAGTACGAAGTGGAACGACATCCGACCCGCCGTGCCGGCGGCGGCCGTACTGTCCACGTTCGGTGTGGCGGTCAGCGTCGCCGTCACGGCCCTGGCCGCGCACTATCTGGTCGGCCTCGCATGGCAGGCCGCACTCCTGATGGGCGCCGTGGTCTCCTCCACGGACGCCGCCGCCGTCTTCTCCGTCCTGCGCAGGGTGCCCCTGCCCAAGCGCCTCACCGGGATCCTGGAGGCCGAGTCCGGCTTCAACGACGCCCCTGTCGTACTGCTGGTGGTCACCTTCTCCTCGTTCGGTTCCCAGCACCACCCCTGGTACTTCCTGCTCGCAGAGATCGCCCTGGAACTCGCCATCGGCCTCGTGGTGGGCCTGGTGGTGGGCAAGCTGGGCGAGTTGGGGATGCGCCATGTGGCACTTCCGGCCTCCGGCGTCTACCCGATCGCCGTGATGGCACTGTGCGTCCTGGCCTACGCCGGCGGCTCCATGGCGCACGGATCCGGCTTCCTGGCCGTCTATGTCGCCGCGCTCATCCTGGGCAACGGAAAGCTCCCGCATCGCCCGGCGGTACGAGGATTCGCCGACGGGGTGGCCTGGATGGCGCAGATCGGGCTCTTCGTCCTGCTGGGGCTCCTGGTCACTCCGCACAACCTGTGGAAGGACTTCTGGCCGGCGGTACTCATCGGCCTGGCGCTCACCCTGGTCGCCCGGCCGCTGTCGGTCTTCCTGTGCCTGAAGGTGTTCAAGCTGCCCTGGCAGGACAAGGTGCTGCTCTCCTGGGCGGGGCTGCGGGGCGCGGTGCCCATCGTGCTCGCGACCATCCCCATGGTCGCGGACGTCGAGGACAGCCAGCGCATCTTCAACATCGTCTTCGTCCTGGTCGTCGTCTTCACCGTCCTCCAGGGGCCCACGCTGCCCTGGCTGGCCAGGACGCTCCGCCTCAACGAGAGGGACGAGGCGGACGACGTGGACATCGAGTCCGCCCCGCTGGAACGGCTGCGTGGTCATCTGCTGTCGGTTTCCATCCCGCCCTCCTCCCGGATGCACGGGGTGGAGGTCACCGAACTGAGGCTCCCTTCGGGCGCGGCCGTCACCCTGGTGGTGCGCGACGGCACCAGCTTCGTACCGCAGCCCTCCACGGTGTTGCGGCACGGTGACGAGTTGTTGGTCATCGCCACCGATCAGGTGCGCGACTCCGCCGAACGGCGCCTGCTGTCCGTCAGCCGCGGCGGCAAGCTCGCCGGGTGGCTGGGCGGTCCCGGAGGGAGCACGGCACTGCGGAGGTAGCGCCCCGTTCGTACACGGGGCGTGGTGGCGCGTTCGCGGGCGTTCGGTGGGAACGCGGGCGTTCGGTGGGGACGCGGAATGACCGGACGGGGCCCTTCGTGTGCCGTCGGCAGGGGTGCGGGCGAACCGGACAGGGGCCCCCTTGCGTGCAGCCGGTAAGGACGCGGGCGAAGCGCACCGGGGTCCGTTTTTTGTGCCCCCGCCGGCGTGGAAGCCGGCAACCGGACGGGCGATGGCGGGGGCGCCGGAGGTGGGTACGCGGGTGGTCCGGGGGTGGGTGATCTGAGCGCGCGTTCACCGAGAACCGATCTCGGCCGTTATCCTCATACCGGACAGGACAGTTTTACCCGACTCTGCCTGAAGCAGAGCTGGCGCGACCGCTCGGCGGCCACGGTCCGGATCGCCCACCCCGCACCGGACCGGGTATCTACCCCGGTCCTGCGCGAGAGGACAGCTCTCGGCGCGTCACCCTGAACGCGCTACCAGGCGGCAGAAAGGCCCGGCCGTGGAATCCCCGGCCACCAACACCGACCACGCAAGGACGCGCAAAGCGAACCAGGCACACCGCGAGCGGCACGACGAGCAACGCTCCGACCGCTCCGAAGGCGCCACCGAACGCCCCGGATACGGGCAACTCCTGCGCACGGAGGGGGCCTGGTCCTTCCTCCTGCCCGGATTCCTGGCCCGCCAGCCCTACGCGATGCTGACCATCAGCATCGTCCTGCTGGTCGAGCACACCACCGGCTCCTTCGGTCTCGCAGGCGCCGTCTCGGCGACCGCAGGCATCGCCATGGCCGTCATCGCACCGCAGAGCGGCAGACTGGCCGACCGGTTCGGACAGGGCGCCGTCCTCTTCCCGCAGGTGTTCCTGCACGCTCTCACCATCGCCGCCCTGATCGCGGTCGCCGTGCTGGACGCCCCACTGTGGGCACTGTTCGTCGCAGCCGTACCCGCGGGTGCGACAGCACCGCAGATCAGCCCCATGGTGCGTGCCCGGTGGGCGGCGCGCCTGCAGGGCACGCCCCTGATGACCACGGCCGCCGCCTTCGAGTCGGTGACGGACGAATTCACCTTCGTCGTGGGACCCGTACTGGCGACGGCCCTGTGCACCGGAGTGCATCCGGCCGCCGGGCTCGTCGCGGAGGCCGCCGTCTCACTCGTGGGCGGGCTGGTCTTCGCCGCCCAGCGCCGCACCCAGCCCGCCTCTGCCCGGGCCGGCGGCACGGGCGGCAAGGACACACCCGTCCAAGGAGCGGCCGGCACCACCTCATCCGCGCTGGCCGTGCCCGGAGCGCGGGTGCTCGTGGCGGCGGTCCTCGGTATCGGCATGGTCTTCGGCGGCATGCAGGTCTCGCTCACCGCGTTCACGGAGTCGATCGGGCGGCCCGGCATCAACGGCGTCATGTACGGGGCCTTCGCCGCGGGCAACATGCTGGCAGCCGTCGCGGTGGGCGCGATCCGGTGGAAGCGGGGGCCGCAGACTCGGCTGCTCGCCGCCTACCCGGCCCTGGTGCTGGCCGCCGCACTGGTCGCGGTCGCCGCACAGCTGGGGCCCTGGGCCGTGCTGCTGGGCGCCCTCGGGACACTGGCCGGGCTGTGCGTGGCACCCTGCATGATCACCTGCTTCACACTGATCGAGACGCTGGTCCCGGCGGGAGCCCGTACGGAGGCCTTCACCTGGCTGACGGGCGCGGTGGCGCTGGGGCAGGCGGCAGGGTCCACGGTGGCCGGGCAGCTGGCCGACCACTCGGGCGCCGGTGCGGGCTTCCTCGCACCGTTGGCCGGCACGGGCCTCGCGCTGCTGGTATTGCTCGCCTTCCGCGAGGCGCTCCATCCACCGCACGGCAGCCTGGTCGCGGCGCGTGGGCTGGGTCACCGAACGACGGCCCCAGTGGACTGACGCGCGGGAATGCTGCACTATGGAGCGTTGTTAGCACTCAATACGTGAGAGTGCCAGGAGGAAGAACGTGCCGACGTATCAGTACCAGTGCACCGACTGCCGCGAGGGCCTCGAGGTGGTGCAGAAGTTCACGGACGACTCGCTGACCGTGTGCCCCAGCTGCGAGGGACGCCTCAAGAAGGTGTTCTCGGCCGTCGGCATCGTCTTCAAGGGCTCCGGCTTCTACCGCAACGACAGCCGCAGCTCCTCGTCGAGCAGCAGCTCCTCCTCTTCCGGCTCCTCCTCGGACTCGTCCGGCAAGAGCGACGGTGACTCCAAGAGCTCGTCGGACTCCTCGTCCTCCAGTTCCTCCTCGTCGTCGGGCTCGTCGTCCTCCGGCTCTTCCTCGTCGGAGTCGAAGTCCTCCGGCAAGAGCGACAGCAAGAGCAGCGGCAGCAAGAGTTCGGCGAAGGCGGGCAGCTCGAGCTGAAGCGGCTCGCCGGGACACCGGCGTCCGCTTCCGTCCGCGAGCCCCACGAACGAACCGTTCACGGGTCCGACCACAGGCGTCACCGGCCCGTTCTCCTCCCTGCCCACCGGCGGCGCGTCCCCTTAGGGTGACCGCATGAGCGAACAGGCAGAGATCGGCGTCATCGGCGGTTCCGGGTTCTACTCCTTCCTCGACGACGTCACAGAGGTCACCGTCGAGACGCCTTACGGGCCGCCGAGCGACTCCCTCTTCCTGGGGGAGACCGGCGGCCGCAAGGTGGCGTTCCTCCCCCGGCACGGCCGTGGCCACCATCTGCCTCCCAACCGCATCAACTACCGCGCCAACATGTGGGCACTGCGCTCCGTGGGAGTCCGGCAGATCATCGCCCCCTGCGCGGTCGGCGGTCTGCAGCCTGAGTACGGGCCCGGCACGCTCGTCATCCCCGACCAGCTCGTGGACCGCACCAAGACGCGGCAGCAGTCGTTCTTCGACGGGGAAACCCTGCCCGACGGCAGTGTGCCCAACGTGCTGCACATCACCTTCGCCGACCCGTACTGCGAAGCGGGGCGCCAGGCCTCGCTGGGCGCGGCCCGTGACCAGGGCTGGCAAGCGGTGGACGGCGGCACGATGTGCGTCATCGAAGGCCCGCGCTTCTCCACCCGTGCCGAATCGCGCTGGCACGCCGCACAGGGCTGGTCTGTCGTCGGCATGACCGGGCACCCCGAAGCCGTACTCGCCCGCGAGCTGGAGCTCTGCTACTCCTCACTTGCCCTCGTCACTGACCTCGACGCGGGCGCGGAGGCAGGCGAGGGCGTCTCGCACGAGGAAGTCCTGCGGGTCTTCGGCGAGAACATCGACCGTCTGCGCCAGGTCCTCTTCGAGGCCGTCCGCGAGTTGCCCACCGGCAGCGACCGCAAGTGCGAGTGCGGCACGGCGCTCGGTGGGCAGGAACCCGGCTTCACCCTGCCCTGAGGACCGCCCAGGTTCCCTGCCGACTGCCCGCCGACCACCGCGCGTTTCCTTCGGCGTCGAGTCGCCTCGCCTCTGATCGCGGCCTCGCGCCGAGTGGCGGCCTCGCAGCGTCCCGCCGGCTCGCGGTTCCGGGGGCGCGGCCCGGGACCGCGCGCGCCCTCGACCCGGCAGCCCACCACCCTCCTCATACGGGTGAGCAAGTTGTCCACAACCGGTAGGTAATCCACAGATTCCGGGGATGCTCAGCGGATTCCGACGAACGGATTCACCGTGAGGCGACGAGGGCCGCGACCACGCGGTCCTCCCCTGAAGGCTGGTGGTGAGCATCGTGTCCCGACCCCGGAATCCGTTCTCGCAGCGCTTCCCCCCACGCACACGGCCGCGGACGCCGGTGCCCGATTTTCCCCCGGTGCGCGCCGGGCGTGGCCGTCGGCCGTCTCGGGGCGCGCTCGGCCGCCGCAGAATCTTCTCGGCGGCGCTGGCCGTCTCCGCGGCCGGGCTGGCCGCTGTCGCCGGCGGCTCCACACCCGCCGACGGGACCGACGGAGGCCAAGGCTCCGGGAAGGAAGATCGCCCGGGCGTCGCCAAGCGTCCCGGCACTGAGAAATCCGTCACGGAACGAGGCGCAGCCGCGTCCCCCGTCTCCGCGCCGGTCCGCATCGCCGATCCGGCGACGGTCCGTCTCCTGAGCCCCGGAGACCGCGTGGACGTGCTGGCGAGCGGCTCGAAGGGAGACGCCGCCCGCATCGTCGCCACCGGTGCCCGAGTGGCTCAAGTGCCGAAGACCGGCGACACTGTCTCGGGCGACGGGGCCGAGGGCTCACTGATCGTGGTCGTCGTGCCACGGCGCACCGCGGCCGCGCTGGCCGGCGCCGCAGCCGAGTCGCGGATGGCGGTGACGCTGTGCTGAGCTTCCGGGCGCCCGCCTTCGCACCCGCGCGCCGGGGCAGTGCCTGCATGAGCCACCCTCTTCGAGGGCAGGCGAATGGCCGGTCCCGCCCGCATGCGCTCCCCTGGGGTCCGTGTGCCCTGGGTCTCCCGCTCGCAGTCAGCATCGTCATTTGGTTCCGGAAGAGGCAGTTCGTTGAGCAACGCACCCGCACCCGCCCCCGAGAAGAAGGGCCTACTGGCAGGCTTCAGGGAATTCCTGATGCGCGGCAACGTGGTCGAACTGGCCGTTGCCGTCGTCGTGGGAGCAGCCTTCAGCAAGATCGTCGACTCTGTCGTCAAGGGGTTCATCAATCCGCTGGTCGGAGCGATCGGCACCAAGGACCTGGACAAGTACCAGTCGTGCCTGAAGGGCCCGTGCGAGACCAGCCCGGCGGGCGAGGTGATCAGGGGCGTCCCGATCAACTGGGGCCCCGTGCTGAGCGCCACGCTGACCTTCGTGATCACCGCAGCCGTCGTCTACTTCCTGATGATCCTGCCGATGAACAAGTACAAGGAGCGGCAGCTGGCGAAGGCGGGCCCGGTGGAGGTGCCCAAGACGGAGGTCGAGCTGCTGACGGAGATCCGCGACGAGCTGGTCGCCCAGCGGTCCGGCACGAGCGCCCTGGACGGCACGGGCGGCCCCGGCCCCCACGACGCCTCGGCGGCGGACGCAGGCGGCTCGCAGGCGTCCTCCGGCGCCGGGCCGGACGCCTCGGTGGGCTCACAGCGCGACGGTGGCGTCAGTACGCAGAAGTAGCGGCGCAGCGCCGCAGGGCGCTGCGGGCGCGGTGCCGCCTGCTGCTGCGGCGGGGCTTCGCCCGGCTGACGCGGTGGCGCCGTCGGCCCCTCGACGAGCCGGGGGCGTTGTCCCCGCGCGGGCCAGGTGGGCCCCCGGTGCCCGAGCCGCGGCGGCCTCGGCCGCGCGCCCCGGCTCAGAGGTGGTGGGGCGGCTTCTCGTCGAGGAAGCGAGCCAGCTCGGCGTCGCTTCCCTGGGCCCCTCCGGCGGTGCCCTCGCCCCACCCGCGGTCGGTGTCGTCGCTGGACGGACGGCTCAGGGGGTCGTCGAAGACCAGCGACGCCGCCGCGTCGCGCGGCGTCGGTCGTGCGGAGGGCTGCGGATCGGAACTCATGGCTCAAGCGTACGGCGGCCGCCCGCCCTTCCTGGTATGGATGCCGGATGGGACCTCAGGACTCACAGGAACCGACCGCCCCCGCGACGATCTCCCCCGCGACCGGCGCGCGGGACGCCCTGACCGACGTGCGGGACCTGCGCGTGGGTCACGCGCAGCGGACCGACGACGGCTGGCTGACCGGCACGACCGTGGTGCTTCCAGCGCGGGAGGGAGCCGTCGCGGGAGTGGACGCTCGGGGAGGGGCCCCGGGGACGCGCGAAACCGACGCTCTGGATCCGCGGAATCTGGTGGAACGCGTCCACGCGGTCGTCCTGAGCGGGGGCAGCGCGTTCGGGCTGGACGCCGCCTCGGGCGTGATGAGCTGGCTGGAGGAGCAGGGCCGCGGCGTGCCCGTGGGCACCGACCCCTCGCAGGTGGTACCGGTGGTACCGGCTGCGGTGATCTTCGACCTCGGCCGGGGAGGCCGGTGGAGCGCCCGGCCGGACGCGACGCTCGGCAGACAGGCGGTGGAGGCCGCCGGCGGAACACAAGCGGGAGCCGCGCTCCCGCAGGGCTGTGTCGGTGCGGGGACCGGAGCTGTGGTCGGGGGTCTCAAGGGCGGAATCGGCACAGCGAGTGCGCTGCTGCCGTCGGGGGCCGTGGTCGCCGCCCTGGTCGTCCTGAACGCGGCCGGGTCGGCGACGGATCCGGCGACGGGGGCGCTGTGGGGAGAGCTGCCCGGCAGCCTGCACCACCTGCCCACCCATTCCGCTCACGTGGAAGCGGAGCGCCGACGCGCGGCGGCGCAGGAGGAGACCGTTCGGCGGTCGGCGGGAAACCTCAGGCCGGCCCTGAACACGACGCTGATGGTGGTCGGGACCGACACGACGCTCACCCGGCCGCAGGCACAGCGGCTGGCGGGCAGCGCCCACGACGGTCTGGCACGGGCGGTGCGCCCGATACACCTGATGCACGACGGCGACGCGGCCTTCGCCCTGGCGACCTGCGAGCGGGGGCTGGGGCAGGGCGAGTTCAACGAGGTGCTGACCGCGGGAGCCGAGGTGGTGAACCGGTCCGTGGCCAAGGCGGTGCGGGCCGCGAGCGGTGTCGACGGACCGGGCGGGGTCTTTCCCGCGTATGGCGATCTCTACGGCGCGCACACCTGTGGAGGGCGCTCGGAGTCCGCCTGACGGAACTGAAGGTTGCCGTGGGTGCGGCGGCGCAGCGCGCGGAAGCGGCCGTACGGGGATGGCTGGCCGCGAGGGCGTCGATGCCCCCAGTACGGCGGTTGGCGCGCGGGCTGCACCGGGCCGACGAAGGCCGGCGGGCCGAGGGGTCCGGCAACAGGAGCGGAATGGCTGCCTCGCGAGGGCACCGGAAGACCGGGGAGGCGCGAGGGAGCGAAAACGCGAAGGCGGAAGGAGCCCAAGCCATACGGGTGCCGCCGCGGGGCAGTTGAGAGCCCCGGCGCTCGGGGGAAGCACCGGGGCTCGTCGAGGGGGCAACGACGTCGGCAGCTCGGGGAGCCGGTGTCTCGGCGGCTCGGGGAGCCTGTGTTACGCCGCCTCGTCGAAGCCCGTGTCGTGGGCCATCTTCTTCAGTTCGAGCAGCGCGTGCTTCTCGATCTGGCGGATGCGCTCACGGGTGAGGCCGTGCTGCTTGCCGACCTCGGTCAGCGTGCGCTCCCGCCCGTCGACCATGCCGTAGCGGGCCTTGATGATCGAGGCAGTGCGCTCGTCGAGCCTGCTGATGAGGTCGTCGAGCTCTTCCCGGCGCAGCACCGTGAGCACGGACTGCTCCGGCGAGTCGGCCGAGGTGTCCTCCAGCAGATCGCCGAACTGGGTCTCGCCCTCGTCATCGACCGACATGTTCAGGCTGACCGGGTCGCGGGCCCAGTCGAGGACGTCGGTGACGCGCTCGGGCGTGGAGTTCAGCTCCGCCGCGACCTCGGAGGGCTCCGGGTCCCGGCCGTGCTCACGATTGAACTCGCGCTGCACACGGCGTATGCGGCCCAGCTCCTCGACCAGGTGCACAGGCAGCCGGATCGTGCGGGACTGGTCGGCGATGGAGCGGGTGATGGCCTGGCGGATCCACCACGTGGCGTAAGTGGAGAACTTGAATCCCTTGGTGTAGTCGAACTTCTCCACAGCGCGCACGAGTCCGGCGTTGCCCTCCTGGATCAGGTCCAGCAGGGGGAGGCCGCTCCGTGGATAACGCCTGGCCACGGCGACCACAAGACGGAGGTTGGAGCGGATGAAGACATCCTTGGCCCGCTCCCCCTCGGCGACGACCGCTTCCAGTTCCTCACGGTTCGCGGTCGCGCTGGCCGAGTCGTCGGCGACGGGCGCCTCGAGCCCGTCCAGGATGCGCTTGGCGTAGACACCCGCCTCGATGGCGAGGGAGAGCTCGACTTCCTTCTCAGCGTCCAGCAGCGGAGTCCGGGCGATCTCGTCGAGATACATGCCGACCAGGTCACGGTCCGCGACTTCGCTGCCGGCGGCGCGAACACTGCTTGCCGTGTCGGAGACACCCTTGGTGTTCTCCTGACGACGGGCGACGGCACGGGTTGCCATGCGTGCTCCCTTGCGAGTGGACTTGAAACTTTGGCCTGGTGGCTGGCTCGGACACTCCCCGAGTGCCCGCCTTGCGTAAATCTCAACGGCTGGAAACCGGACTAAATTCCCAACTCGCGCAACATTTTTCGGATCATGCAGTACCCTGTGCCGCTACTCACCCGATCCGAATAGTCACAGTACGGATTCACGCCTGGTCGGAGGGGGTGCGGAACACCTCGGGCAGTTCTTCCGTTGCCGCGCGCGGCTGCTGCACGGGCGTTCGCCCTCGTCCGCCCGTCACCTGTCTAGACGGTTGTCGTCCGTTCTTGGTTGCGTGGCCTCGCACTGGTGGTCGCTCCCGCCCCTCCAACGGCGTCCTGTGCACTCCGCTCACCGGGATGGGGGCCTCCCGCTTCCGCGGGTGACAGGCGGGACAGACCCCGCCACCTCGCACTCGTGAAAGGCCACGCCTCGCAGCGGAGGAGACCCCGGCCCGTCCCGCCCCGCACACGCGGAGAGGCCCCCGCACTCTTCCGGGCGCGGGGGCCTCAGGGGGCTCGTGCAGTCGCAGTCTGCCGGTCAGTGCATCGCGACCAGTACCGGCTCAGGCTCGCCGTCAGGGCTGTCGCCCGCGGCCTCGCCCTCGGACGGGGCGGCGGAAGCCGAGCCGCTCTGTCCACGGGCGTTCACGAAGACCGCGACGATCGCTGCCGACACGAGCAGGATGCCGACGGCCCACCAGATCGCCGAGGTGTAGCCGTGCACCATGGCTTCCAGCTTCAGCATCTGCTGCGCCGGCTTGCTGGTGGCCTCGGCGACGTGCGAAGCCACGAAGGAGGTGGTGGCACTGGCGGCGATGGTGTTCAGCAGCGCCGTACCGATCGCGCCTCCCACCTGCTGCGAGGTGTTGACCATCGCGGAGGCGACACCCGCGTCGCTCGACCGGACACCGTGCGTGGCCAGGGACATGGCGGGCATGAACGCCGTTCCGAGACCGAGGCCGAGCAGTATCTCGGCGGGCAGAATCAACGCGGGGTAGGAACTGTCCACCTCGAGCTGGGTCAGCAACAGCATGCCGAGCGCCGCGACCAGGAAACCGGGCATCATCAGGAGACGGGAGGGAACGCGGGTCATCAGCCGCGCCCCGATCTGCGTCGACCCGGTGATCATGCCGGCCACCATCGGCAGGAAGGCCACACCGGTACGGACCGGCGAGTACCCCTTGACCACCTGCAGGTAGTAGGTCAGGAACAGGAAGAGCCCGAACATGGCGATGGTCGCCAGGCCCAGCGACAGGTAGACCCCGCCCCGGTTGCGGTCGGTGACCACGCGCAGCGGCAGCAGAGGTGCCCGGACCTTGGACTCGACCAGCGCGAAGGCGATCAGCAGGACGGCGGAGGCGACGAAGACGCCGATGGTGCCGCCGTCACTCCAGCCGTCCGTCTCCGCCCGGGTGAACCCGTACACGAGCGAGACCAGACCGAGCGTGGAGAGGAAGACCCCGGGGATGTCGAGAGCGGAGCGGTTGCGGGTCTCGGCCGGTTCCCGGATGACACTGAGGGCACCGAGCGCGGCGATGACCGCGAACGGAACGTTGACGTAGAAGGTCCAGCGCCAGTCCAGGTACTCGGTGAGAACACCGCCGAGGATCAGCCCGATGGCACCGCCGCCTCCGGCGATGGCGCCGTAGATGCCGAACGCCTTGGCGCGCTCCTTGCCGTCGGTGAACATCACCGCCAGCAGCGAGAGAGCGGCCGGGGCGAGCAGCGCGCCGAAGGCCCCCTGCAGGGCTCGGGCCGCGAGCATCATCACCTCGCCGGTGGCGGCTCCTCCGAGAGCCGAGGCCGCCGCGAACCCGACGAGTCCGGTCACGAAGGCGCGCTTACGGCCCCACATGTCGGCGATACGACCGCCGAAGAGCAGCAGGCCACCGAACGCCAGGGCATAGGCGGTGATGACCCATTGCCGGTTGGCATCGGATATGCCCAGGTCGGACTGGGCTGAGGGAAGCGCGATGTTCACGATCGTCGCGTCGAGGACGACCATGAGCTGCGCGATGGCGATGAAGGCCAGGGCCTTCCATCTCCGTGGGTCCAGGCCGGTCTGCACGGCGGCCGGGGCGGCTGATTTTGGCATGGATGTATCCATCTCTTGGTGCTGAGTATGAAAAAACGGTCAGTGACGTGGTGAGCGGTGAGCAGATCGAGCCCAGAGGCCCCATGCGCAGTCGTGACGGACAGAGGAGAAGTGCGCTACCGCGAGGCGGTCTTCCCGTACGCCGTCGGTCGTCTGCGAGCTGACGGACCCGCGCGCCCGTGGGGCGGCGGCGAGACCGGAGGTCGGATCTGGTGTGGTCTGGGCGGTCGGAAGTCGGAGTACTGACTCGGAAGGGAAGCGGAAGTAAGCGGTGCTGCTCGGATCAGTCGCCCTGGCGGATCAGTGGTCTTCTCGCAGCTCCTCCAGCGTCGCGGCGTGGCCCGGGAGTTCGGACCTGGCAGGGGCGCGCAGTCCGTCGATGTAGAGCTGCACGTGACGTTCGACGAAGCGCTCGATCCGCCCGCATCCGACCCCCGGCAGAGGTCGGGTGAGCTGGCTGAGCGCGACCATGACGTCGCCGACGTCGATGTCGGTCCGCACCTCTCCCGCCCGCTGGGCTCGCCGGATCAGCTCCTCCGTCAGCCCTTCCACCCGCTTACGTGCTGCGAGGCACTGCGGCTCCGTGGGGTCGAAGCGGCCGGAGAGCATCGGACAGAGCGCGCCGATGCGCTCCTCCACTGCGGCGAACACGAAGCGACGCAAGGCCTCGAAGGGGTTCTCCTCCTCGGTCAGTGCCTGCTGTGCGCGGTTCGCGATCCGCTCGGTCACGGCGTGCATCACACCGTGTACGAGGTCGTCCCGGTCGGGGAAGTGCCGGTAGAGGGTCGCATTGCCGACCCCGGCCGTGCGAGCGATTTCATCCAGGGACGCGTCCGCACCGTGGATGACGAACGCCTCGCGGGCAGCCGCCAGGATGCGCTCCCGGTTACGTGCGGCATCAGCACGCCCCCTGTGCGCGGCGCCGCCGGCAACGCGCTCGGTACCGGCGCACTTCGTCGTGGCGGTGGGGCTGCCCATCCTGGCTCCTCGCTCCTTCCGGGACGGCCGATGCCGTCGCACGCGATCCCGCTGGTGCCGCGGTGACACCCGCGGGTGTGGCGGGGTCCCCGATACGGGGACCGATTCCCCGTTTGCCGGAGACGGTGATGTAAACGGGGACGCGATCCCCGGTTATTTCCCTGACTCCTGTGACGCGCATCACTTGGACGCGCTGTCTCGGCGGTGCGGCACGGACGGGAGGGAGACAGGGAGGGGGCAAAGCCTTCTCCGCAGCTCCGGACGCCACTGGACTGGACCCATGAAGTTCCGCGCGGCGTCTGGTCCAGATGGCCTCCACGCTGCGACCATGTGCTGCCGCGTCCAGCGGTGTCCCCCACATGCACCCCGTGCACATCCCACCAGTGCCCCTGCACTCAGTGCAGCCAGCCCGCACACGTGAGGAGCGTTCCGATGCAGCAGGAGCCCACCACCCGCAGACGCGTCATCGCTGCCGCGGCGGGCGTCGCGGCGGCAGTCGGTGCCACGGCCCCCTCGGCATCGGCGGCGTCGACGACTGCCTCGTCGGCCGCCAGCCTCGCGGGCCACTCGGGAGCCCCCGGATCCTCTCCCCACGGATCGCCGTCCGCCATCCGCGCCCGCGCGGCGGCCCTGCTGCGCCGCATGAGCCTCGAGGAGAAGATCGGGCAGCTGTTCGTCGTCGAGATCTACGGGCAGACGGCGGAGACCGAGCACGCCAGGAACCGCGAGCTCTACGGAGTCTCGACCCCCGAAGAGGTGATCGAGAAGTACCGTCCGGGCGGCGTCATCTACTTCGACGCGCGTCGCGGCCCGGACAACGTCCGTGAGCCGCGCCAGATCGCGCGGCTGTCCAACGGGCTGCAGCGGGCCGCCGTGCGGGGCGGCGCCCGCGTACCCCTCCTGGTCTCCATCGACCAGGAGGGAGGCAGCGTCGTCTACCGGATGCTGGAGCCCGCCACCCAGCTCCCCGGCAACATGGCGCTGGCCGCGACCCGGTCCACGCGTGACGCCTACGACAGCGCCGACATCATCGCCGACGAACTCGCCGCCGTCGGCATCAACCAGAACTACGCACCGGTCGCGGACGTCAACATCAACCCGGAGAACCCGGTCATCGGCGTGCGCTCGTTCGGCTCGGACACGGACCTGTGCGTCGAGTTCGTCTCCACGGCCGTCCGCGGATACCACCACGGCGGTGTCGCCAGCGCGGCCAAGCACTTCCCCGGCCACGGGGACACCGATGTCGACAGCCACACGGGGCTTCCGGAGATCACACACACGCGCGAAGAGCTGGACCGCATCGATCTGCCGCCGTTCCGGGCCGCCATCGGGCGCGGAGTCGACACGATCATGACGGCCCACATCGTCGTCCCCTCACTCGACCCCTCCCGGGTTCCGGCGACCATGTCGCAGCCGATCGTGACCGGACTGCTGCGCGAGGAACTGGGGTTCGACGGACTCATCGCCACGGACGCCCTCGACATGGGCGGTGCCACCGCCGACTTCCCTCCCGACGTCGCCCCCGTGCGCGCTCTCCAGGCCGGCTGCGACCAGCTGGTCCTCGCCCCTCAGCTCGACACCGCCTTCGGCGCCGTACGTGCCGCCGTACGGTCGGGCAAGGTCAGCGAAGAACGACTGGACGCGTCGGTGCGGCGGATCATGGAGCACAAGTTGCGCCGCCGCCTGTTCCCCCTGCCGTACGTGAGTGAACGACGCGCCGCGCGGACAGTCGGCAGCAGGGGGCACAGGGCTCGGGCGCGCGAGATCACCGAACGGTCGATCACTCTGCTCCGCAACGAGAGCGGCGCCCTTCCCCTGCCCAGCTCCTCCAGCACGGTCCTGGTGACCGGCTGGGGCACCGCCCCCCTCGCCGATCTCGCCCGCGCGATCGGCACCCGGCGCGGTCAGCGGACAACCACCCTGGAGACCGGGACCGCACCGAACTCCGCCACGATCGCCCGGGCCACGGAGGCCGCACGCACCCACGACGTCACCGTCGTACTCGCCAACGCGGCCGCAGCGGGCACGGAGGGCGGGGCCGCCCAGGCGAAGCTGATCGAGTCCCTCGTCGCCACAGGGAGACGCGTCATCGTCGCCGGCGTGCGCCTCCCCTACGACATCCGCCGCTTCCCCGACATCCCCGCCTACCTGGCGACCTACTCCTACACCGCCCCCTCCATGACGGCCCTGGCCCGCGTCCTCTACGGCGAGACCCGCCCCCACGGCAAGCTCCCCGTCACCATCCCCCACCTCGACTCCTCCGACCGCCCCCTCTACCCCTTCGGCCACGGCCTCCACTACTGACCCGGGCGACCCCGGCCGAACGACGTTGCCGACGCCGCTCCCCCATCCGCTAGGCTAGGCGCCGCGGATCACCACTCCGCACGCCTCCGTAGCTCAGGGGATAGAGCACCGCTCTCCTAAAGCGGGTGTCGCAGGTTCGAATCCTGCCGGGGGCACACGGGAAAGGGCCGGTTCAGCAGAGTGTTCGCTGGACCGGCCCTTTTGTGTGGTCGGTGTCGCAGAGGGGCGCCTCCCCGTGGGCGGCCGCGAGCACGCCTCTCCGGGGCGCCCCCTACATGGCTGGTGGATCCGCGCGGCCCGGCTGCACTCGGCAGGTGGTGGTTCCGCTGGTCACGCGTGTGGGAGCACCGTTCGGCTGGCGGGATCTCGATTTACGGACGGTTTGGTTTAGCGCACAACCGTGCCGCGGTCACGCTGGTCTTGCTTGCACGATCTGCGCCCAGCGCAGGAACAACAGCACAGGGAGATGCACAGTGCGAGTCGCTGCCATACGCCGTACCGTTCTGACCGCTTCCGCGGTATCCGTCGCGCTTCTGGTCACCGGATGCGGTGGCGACGCAGAGGGCGGTGAGGGCAAGGAGGCGCGCGGCGACGCGGGGGCCAAGAAGCCGGTGGCGAAGGCGCTCACGGCCGGCGAGTTGGAGAAGCGCGTCGTCGCCGAGGGTGATGTCACGGGCCACGAGGTCAAGGAACCGGGCAAGAAGGACGTCTTCGAGCCCGGCTCCGTCTCTGCCGAGAGGGCCGAGTGCGAGCCCGTCGCCCAGGTGCTGTCGGCCCTGCCTGCGGGTGAGCCGAAGGCACGCGTCCAGCGGCTCGTCGTCCATGAGGCCGAAACCGCCAAGAAGGACCTGCCCTCCACGGACGAGATGGCGGACATGAAGGAGGGCGAGGCGGAGGAGGCGATGCTCGACTCACTCGACATCACCAAGACGCTGACCTCCCTGTGGTCCTACGACGCCGACGGCGCCGAGCAGGCCCTCGCGACGCTGCGGAAGGCAGGTGAGAAGTGCGCCGGGGGTTTCGCCATGACGGCCGACGGAGACAAGCAGCAGGTCACCAAGATCAGCGTGGAAAAGCTCTCCGCGGGTGAGGAGGCCGTGGCCTGGACCGTGGGAACGAAGCAGGACGGTACCGCTGCCGACACCAAGGTCGTCGTCTTCCGGCAGGGCACCACTCTGGCAGGGTTCTCGTCCTTCAACATCGCGGCGATCACCCGGGGCGAGGCGTTCGAGCAGCCGACCGCCGTCATTGAAGCGCAGGAGGCCAAGCTGGGCTGACGCGTTCGCCCGGAAGCGTGCGCCCGCGTGGGCAGGGGCCTGGCGGGTGCGCACTTCGGATCGAGTGCGGAACTGGCGCTTTGTCGGTGTCCGGTGACTTCTTCGGTGGTCCTCGGGTCGTGGGCGGTCGTGCGTGAAGGGGTTACAGCTGGTCGCCGCGCTCCTGGGTGAGGTTTCCGGGCAGGGGGAGGGCTGCCGCGAGGTGGCGTGCTCCTTCGGGTGTGAGGACGAGAGCTCTGGGGCGGGGGCCCGGAGTAAGCCACCGCTGGGCGAGGAGTGCGGCGAGAAGGGCAGCTCCCAGGCGGCCCGCCAAATGGTGACGCTGCTCCGTCCAGTCCAGACAGAACCGCAGCAGGGGACGTCGAGTGGGGCATGACGGGGTGGCCGTTTCCGAGAGATCGACGCCCAGACAGGCGAACACCTCCTTGGCGGTGGTTCCCAGTTCGTAGGGGTGGGCGGGGAGCGGGAAGGAGAGAGGGTCGTGGGGGAGGCGGTGGGGGTCGGGGACGGCGTCGGTGAGGTGCAGGGCGTCGGCCGCGACCAATGCTGCGGTCACCTGGACGCCCAGGTCTCCCGCGAGGTGGTCGTAGCAGGTTCGTACGCGGCGCAGGGCTGCCGCGCGGGTGTGAGAGCGCAGGGAGCGGGCCGGGCGGGCCGGAGCGAGCGCTGTGAGAGCTTCCAGCGCTGTGGCGACCTCCGGGCCGGTGAGGCGGTAGTAGCGGTGCCTGCCCGACTTCTCGACCGTTACCAGGCCCCCTTCGCGCAGTTTCGCCAGGTGCGCGCTCGCCGTCTGTGCGGAGACGCCCGCTTCGTCGGCCAGTACGGAGGCAGGGAGCGACCTGCCGTCCGCCAGGGCCATCAGGGCTCGGGCACGGGCCGGGTCGGCGAACAGGGCCGCCGCGGTGGCCGGGTCCGCGTCGCCGCGGGGGGCGGATTCGGGCGTACGGATGCCGCGGTGGGTGCCGCGGACGCCACTACTGCGGGTGGGCGGGGACGCGGGAGTGTCGCCGCAGGGCGACGGCGTGGACGGGACGTCGCCAAAACGGTGCGTGGCGGGCTCGTCTTCCGGGAAGCGCCTGCAGTCCTCCCCTTCGGGCAGCGGAGTCGCAGGGCGCGAGGGCACGGTGGGGCGCCGCGGTGGGGGGTGGTTGTCGGCCGTCGTCATGGAGCGAGTGTGAGGTGAGGACACTTCGCGCTCGATGGAAGTGTCCGGCGGTCGGGATGCAGCCGGGGAGGACGGTGCACGTGCCGGGCGGTGCATGGGAGGACTCTTTTTCGGTGGAGCGGCCCGGGTGGATTCTCGGTGAGATGTGTGCCGACACGGCTCTGGCGCTGCTCGACGTGGCTGTCGTCAATGTGGCGGGGCTCTTCACGGCCGCCGTGGTCGCGGCCGCGGTGGGCGCGGTGCCCGCGCGCCGTTCGGGGCTCATCAGTGGGGTCGACAACGCGGTCCGGCAGACGAGAACCGCCCTCGGCGTCGCCGTCTTCGGCACTGCCTCCGGGCCCCCGTGTGACGCGGAGGGGTGCACGGCCACGGTGCGCCAGCTCGGGCGGCTGGGGGCGGAGTCGGGGCCGCGCGTGCGTCTCGTTCGGCCGGGGTAACGCCCGTGGGAGCGGGGTCGGGGCCGGCCTCATCCCGCGCCCCGTGCGCGCGTGCTCTCCCGGGGGCCGAGGTTGTGGAGGATCGTCGAGTGCAGGGCCGCGTGGAGGGCGGCGGCGGGGGTCAGGGACGCCGCTGGGGTGCAGGGAACGGCCCAGTGGGGGCCCGGAGGGTGCAGGCGGCTGCTGGGCGGTACGGTCACCCAGCTCGCCGTCCCGAGGACTTGGACGGCGGCGAACTCGTTGAAGGACCAGTCGCGGGCGGTGTCCGGCTCGATGAGCCAGTAGAGCCTGCTGCCGTAGGGATCACGGATGACGGCTCCGGAGGAGGGGCCGAGCCGTGCCAGTACGCCCTCTCCCAGGTAGGCGGGGACCCTTACGGCGTCCCACCACTCCCCCGCGGGTAACAGCACGGCATCGAGGCCCTTCGGCAGCGGCCACCATACGGTCACGGCTTCTCCTGTGCGTCCTGCGCGTCCAGTGCGTCGTGTACGTCCTGTGTGTCCGTGCGCAACGCGCGCTCGTCGCGCGGCGGCGGCACTCGGAGTACGGGCCGGCGCCCGAGGGCGCCGAACCGTGGCTCCGCCGACCCTTGGGGCGCCGACAGTCGTCACTCCGGCAGCGCCCCTCGATGTCGTGACGGGCTCAGCCTGCCGCGAGGACGGCGGCAGAAATGTCACCGATGAGTGACACTTTGATCGCGCACCGTAGTTGTCTCGCCCGGAGTTCCGCCGCACGCTTGCCCGATGGCCCCGTCTTCGCGCTCGTGTGCGTCTTCACAGGCCCAGCCAGGCGGCCATGTTGTCCAACGAGTCGGGGGTGCGGCGGCGCTGTGCCACCAGCCCGTTGATGGTCTCGCGGGCGCCGGGATGGTAGCGCGTCTGCTCAGGCGCCAGTTTGCGTGCCGTCATGACGGATTCGAGTGCGGCTTCGCAGCGCCCCGTCTCCATCTCGGCGCGGGCGCGGTCGACGTAGAAATGGGCGCGGCGCGACATGGGCCAGCCGTGCGGCAGGCGCACCTGTCGGGACTTCTCCAGCGCCTTCCCGTAGCGCCGCATCTCCACCTGTGCCGAGACCTCGTGCACGGTGACGTTGGCCGGCCCGAAACTGAGCCAGTGGACCCGCGAGGCCTCGCCGGTGCGCTCCGCGTACGCGGCGGCCTCGCGCAGATGGCCCTCGACGGCGTTCGCGTCGTGGGCGCGGGCCGCGATGACGCTCGCCCCCAGGTGCAGCTGGCCCCGCACGACGAGGGTCTCCCGCGCTTCCCGCTCGGCGCTGTCGGTTTCGGAGAGGGCTCTGTGGCCCGCTTCGATGAGGCGCAGCCCGACGGTGTGCTCGCCCTCACGGAAGTAGGTCAGCGCGCGCATGTACTGGCGTACGGCGGCCAGCCGCGGGTCGGAGCCGCGTTCGGCGGCCCAGCCAAGCCGGTCGAGCGCGATGGTCGCCAGGTCGTAGAAACCGAGCTTGGTGGCGATGTCGTGCGCCGTGCGGTAGGCGGAGCCGAGCGTCTGCCAGAGCACCGTACTGGGCGCCCGGTGGGAGGCGGAGGTGACTTCCGCGATGAAGGCGGGGAGCGCGTTCCCCGCCTTGCTCAGCTGGGTGGCACGCACCATGCGGCACAGGTCGTCCGCACGGGCGGCGAGTTCGAAGGGGCGGATCTCGTTTCCGCCGCCCCCGTCACCGTCTCCGCCCCCGTTCCCCTCCGCCCCCGGGGGGTGCACGAAGGCGTCTTCGAGGTCGTAGAGGTCCAGGGACTCACGGATGGGCCGGATCAGGGCAGCGAGCCTGTCCTGCTGGAGCTCGGTGACGTACGGCTGCCCGGTCAGCACGGTGACGTCGATCCGCAGCAGTCGCGCCACCGCCGAGATCAGGTCGGGTGACGCGTTCTTGCGGCCTTCCTCGACCTGTCGTAACAGGCTGTAGGAGTAGGGGATCTGGGCGGCCAGGCCACGCTGGGTCAGTCCGGCCAGTTTGCGTTGATGGGCGATACGGACGCCCGCGTGTTCTTCCTTCAGCCCGCGCATCCGCGACTCCGTTCGACTTTCCCGATGCCCCGGCACGGTACGCACGGTGGCGTGGTGCACCGGATCGCGACCGGAAGCACCACTCGATCGAGTTCCGTCAAGTTGCGCCGGTGCGAAGGGATGTGAGAGAGGCGCACGAGACAGCCGAAGGGGCGAAGAGGGCGCCAAAGGTGCCCTCCGTGCGTTCATGGTGGGATGCCTCCATGGCCTCACGCGTCCTGTACCTGCTCGCCTGCGCAGCGCCGCCCGTCCTGCGGGTCGCCGATGTCGTCCGGGACGCCCGGCGGGCGGGCTGGGACGTGTGCCTGGGCCTCACGCCGACCGCGGCGCACTGGCTCGACGGCCAACTGCCCTCCCTGGAGCACCATTCCGGCTACCCCGTGCGCTCCCGTTACAAGCTGCCCGGAGGGCCCGACGTCTGGCCGCCGGCAACGGTGGCACTGGTGGCGCCCGCGACGTTCAACACCGTCAACCAGTGGGCGCTCGGTATCACGGACAAGTTCGTCGTCGGTTTCGCCGCCGAGGCGATCGGCAAAGGCATCCCTTTGGTGACGGTGCCGTGCGTGAACGCCGCCTACGCCAGGCACCCCCAGTTCGCCCATTCCCTGGAGGTCCTGCGGGGTGCCGGTGTGCGGGTGCTCTACGGGGAGGGCGGTTTCGTTCCCAATCCCCCGGGCGAGGGCCGTCCCGACGCGTTCCCCTGGGAGCTCGCCCTCAAGGCCGTGGACCAGGCCGTGGCCGAGACCTGACCCGGCCCCGGCCACGTCGAGCGTTCCCGGTGGCCGCGTCGAGCGCTATCGGCCGCAGTCTCCGCCCTCTGACCGACGAGGGCTGGTCCGAGGGCCGGTCCGAGGGCCGCTACGAGGTTCGCTTCCGGCCCTGTCCGAGGGTTGGGCCGGTCCGGTGCGCCCGGCAGATCGCCGCTCGGCCCGGCGCGCCACCGCCCCCGGCCCGGTAGGCCCCCGCTCCGGTGCAGCCGCCGACCTCCACCCGGCCGAGGCAGGACAGTTGGCCCGCTCGTGCGCGGTCGGCGCAGGAGAAGCTTGAGGTCGCGGGATGGCCGCGGAGAGACCCGGAAGCGCGGGAAGCGCGGGAAGCGCGGGAAGCGCGGGAAGCGCGGGAAGCGCGGGAAGCGCGGGAAGCGCCTGCGTCGCAGCGGAGCCGGAGAACGCGGAGGGCACGCTCCGAAGGCCGAAGGGGCCGGGTGCCACGCCCGGGATCGCCCCAGCACCGCCTCGACCTGGGAAACCTGCGGCGCGCCGCGACAGGCGCTACCCTCTTGGGCAGACGACTTGGGCACACGTCCAAGACGATCGGCCTGTATACGTCACCCGGAAGTGTCCGGTCCGAGCGAACGCCCCGACACACACCGCTCGCTCGGACCGGACGGCCGGACACCGATGCGCTACGTACCCCGGCGCACCTCAGCGCCGCGTCAGTGAGGGAGATCCCGTGCCACCACCACCCGTCACCGCCGCCGACCGGGGCCGTGAGGTACGGCAGCGACTGCTGCGCGCCGGTGCCGCACTGATCGCGGAGCGGGGCTGGTCGGGCGTCAGCACCCGTGCGGTCGCCGAACGCGCCCAGGTCGGCCCCGGGCTCGTCCACTACCACTTCGCGTCCCTCGGGGCGCTGCTCACCCAGGCCGCCCTCGGCACGATCGAGACGCTGACCCAGGAGATGACGGCGATGCTGGCGGCTGCCGCCACGCCGGAAGAGGCGCTGGAGGGCGTCCTGGGGGCGCTCGACGCGTATCCGGGCACAGATCCGACCTCGCTGCTGTTCATCGAGACGTACCTGGCGGCCACCCGCGACGAGGAACTGATGCGCGGGGTGGCCGGGATCATCTCGACCGCGCGCGAGGAGCTGGCCGGACGGCTGGACGACCACGGCGTGCCTCGCCCGCAGGAGACCGCCGCGGTGCTGCTGGCGGCACTCGACGGGCTCATGCTGCACCGCGCCGCAGTCCCCGAGCCGGCCTCCGGATCCGTCTCTCCCGTGCTGCGCCGCCTCCTGACCGATCCGGACATCGACGCTTCCACGACACCGAGGAGGGCGAACCCATGAAGGCCGTCATCTGCGGAGCGGGCATCGCCGGGTTGGCGCTCGCCCACCGGCTCGCCGCGTACGGCTGGCGCAGCGAGGTGGTCGAGCGCGCCTCAGGGCCGCGCGCCCAGGGATACATGATCGATTTCTTCGGTCCCGGCTACGAGGCCGCCGAGGCGATGGGTCTGCTGCCGCGCCTGCGCGAGCTGGGCTACACGATTCACGAGGCCGCGTTCGTGGACGAGAGGGGCCGTCGCCGGGCGGGGCTCGACTACGCGCAGTTCTCCGCGGTCGCGGGCGGCGCGCTGCTCAGCATCATGCGTCCTGACCTCGAACTGGCCCTGCGCGAAAGCCTGCCCGGCGAGGTGACGCTGCGGTACGGCACGAGTGTGACCGGCCTCGACGAGAGGCCGGACGGTGTGCGGGTCACCCTCGACGACGGCACTACGCGCGAGGCGGATCTGCTGGTGGGTGCGGACGGCATCCATTCCGCGGTGCGCTCTCTCGCCTTCGGCCGGGAGGGCAGCGACGAGCAGAGTCTCCGCCACCTCGGTTTCCACACCGCCGCCTTCGTTTTCGACGACCCTCAGGTGCGCGAGCAGGTGGCGGGACGGTTCTGTCTGACGGACACCGTGGGACGCCAGATGGGTTTCTACGCCCTGCGTGGCGGGAAGGTCGCGACCTTCGCCGTGCACCGGGTCACCGATCCCTCCGCCCCGCTTCCTGAGGACACCAGGAGCGCCCTACGGGAGACGTACGGAACGCTCGGCTGGGTGGCGCCCCGGGCGCTGGCGGCCTGCCCGCCCTCCGAGGAGATCTACTACGACCACGTGGCGCAGACCGTACTGCCCCGCTGGAGCACCGGAAGGACGGTGCTGGTCGGTGACGCCTGTTACGCGGTCTCCCTCCTGGCGGGCCAAGGTGCCTCGCTCGGCATCGCCGGCGCCCACGTGCTCGCCACGGCGCTGTCCGAGACCCGGGGGGACGTCCGCGCGGGCCTGGAGCGGTACGAGCGTCTGTGGCGTCCGGTCGCCGAGGAGAAGCAGCGGGTGGCCCGTCAGGGAGCCCGCTGGTTCCTGCCGGAGAGCGCGGCGATGCTGCGGGTGCGCCGGGGCGCCATGCGGCTGTCGGGGCTGCCGGGCGTGGACCGGCTCATCGCGGCCGCGGTCAGCGGCAAACCCGCGGAACTGGCGTCGCTGACCCAGGCGGCAGCGGACGACCGGCGGAAGGAACGCAGCACGTCCGCGCCACCGCGATGAGTTTTCCGTTCGGGCCCGGTCTGCCTTCACGTACACCACACCGGACCAGCGGAGCATGTCCCAGAGGCGCTCTTCCCGCGGACGCCGTCCCACGGGCGCCGTTCCAGGGGCGAGCCTTTCCGGGGAAGCGCCTCCCCGCCGAAGGCGGGAAACCTCCGCGACAACCGACCGCTCCGTCGTGCACAGCCCCGCGGAGCCACCGAGAAGAGGCAGACATGTCCCGGAAGATCTTCGTCAACCTCCCGGTGAAGGACCTGAACCGCAGCGTCGACTTCTTCACCAAGTGCGGCTTCTCCTTCAACCCCCAGTTCACCGACGAGAACGCCACCTGCATGGTCGTCAGCGACGACATCTTCGTGATGCTCCTCGTCGAACCGTTCTTCCAGTCCTTCTCCAAGCGGGAGATCCCCGACCCGGCGCGGACGAGCGAGGTGCTGGTCTGCCTGTCGGCCGACACGCGTGAGGAGGTGGACGCGCTGGTGGACAGCGCGGTGGCAGCCGGTGGGAGCGCACACGGGGAGCCGCAGGCGGAAGGCCCGATGTACGGGCGTTCTTTCACCGACCCTGACGGGCACATCTGGGAGGTCATGTGGATGGACCCGGCGGCTCTCGAAGGGTGAGCCGCCGGGTGGGGGCCGAGGACGTCAGTTCTTCCCGTCCTCGGTTTCCCGCTCGCCGTCAGGGCACGGGGTGCCGCGCGGCAGCTTGTAGGGGGCCGCGATGTGGTAGACGCCGGGCCGGGGGGCGTCCAGTACCGTCCAGGTGTCCAGGACCGGCTCGTCCTTGCCCTCCGGTGGCGGACCGCCGAACGTCGGTTCGGCCTCCCGCAGGCAACCGTTGACGTTCTCCTCCTCGCGCGCGGGCGGCGCCACCCGCTCGCCGTCCCCGTCGACGAGCCCGAGCCACGGCGAGTACGGCACCCGCACCAGCACCCGTCCGCTCTCCTTGACCCGCACGGTCACGCTCTCCGCGTCGGCGCGCTCGACGGAGGCCGACGAGTCCACCAGCGGCACGGCGTCGTTGACGCGGAAGAGGCGCCAGCTGTCGTCCGACCAGATCTCCTTCAGGTACGGCTGCCCCTCCCCCACCAGCTTGGCTTCGGCGACGCCGCCCGCGATGTCGGGCGGGTCGGCCGGCAGCACGACGTAGTGCACCGCCCAACGGCGCAGCCACGCGTGGTAACGCTCGGGGCTGAGGTCTTCCTCGTAGAAGAGGGGGTTGCGCTCCAGGTCAGCCTGGCGGTTCCAGCCGCGCGCGAGATTGACGTACGGCGCCAGGGCCGAAGCCTCCCGGTGACTGTTGACAGGCACGACCTCCACCCGGGCACGGTCAGCGTCGACCTTTTGCAACTGTGCGACCAGCGGCTCCAGCTCGCGTGACCAGTTGGTGTCAGGCGTCGTGTGCAGGACGTCCCAGGTGGGCTTGGCGATCTGCCAGCCCATGGTCACCACTAGCGCCAGGGCCATCGCCAGGCCCTTGCGCGACTTCCACGGTTGCCAGCCGTGCCCCACCACGAGCGGAACGGCGGCCAGCAGCGCCACCGCGCCGAACAACAGCCCGAGTCGTTCGACGTTGGACCCGACCTGCGAGGGAATCGCCCAGGTGGCGACGATGCCGAGCGTGTAGATGGCACCGCCGACCCGTACGGCCGTCCACGTCTTGGGCATCAGGAGCGTCACCGCGACAGCGCCGAGGACCGGAAAGATCAACGACACGAACGGCATCGGCTGCACGCCCGTGAACGGGAAGAGCAGCGCGGAGAACGCCACCACCAGGGGCGGCGGAACGGCGATCGCGAACATCGCGGCCGGCCTGCGGGCCAGCAGCAGGGAGGCCGCGACCACCTCGAGGAAGAGGCCCGCCACGGGGCTGGCAGCGGTGGCCAGCGCGGCCAGCACGATGGCGAGTGCGGCTCGCAGATACCGGGCGGGGCGGCTCGCGCGCCCCCCGCGCCAGCGCGCGGGCCACGTCCAGACGACCGCCACCGCGCCGAGCCCGAAGAGGACCCCCAGCGCGAAGGTGACCCGGCCGGACGCCGCGTTGCACGCGAACGCGAACGCACCCCACAAAGAGGGCACCAGCGGCTTGGGCACCGTCCGGGCCAGCAGCAGGGACAGCAGTCCGGCCGAGAGCACCCCGGAGACCATGAGCGTCGACCGCACACCGAGGACGGCCATCAGGTAGGGCGAGATGACGCTGTAGGAGACCGGATGCAGCCCCCCGTACCAGGCGAGGTTGTACGCGGAACCCGGGTGCTCGCCCGCGAACTCGGCCCAGGCGTCCTGAGCCGCCAAATCCCCGCCACCGCTGGCGAGGAACCACAGCCACACCAGATGCAGCAGCGCCCCGGCAGCCAGCGCGGCCCCGACGACGAACGCCGGCCTGGCAGCCGGCTTCTCCCCGTCGCCCTGCGCCAGCCCACTCCGCACGCGCAGGGCCCACAGGCGCAACGCGTGCCGGCGGCCGGCCCGGGCGGCACTTCCACCGTCGGAGCCGTCAGAGCCGTCAGAGCCGTCGGAGCCGTCAGAGCCGTCGGAGCCGTCGGAGCCGTCGGCACGGTCGGAGCCGTCCGTCGAGACGCCATCCGTCCGAGCGCCCTCGCCGGAATCGCCCTCCGTCCGCACACCCTCCCCCGAGACGTCCTCCGTCGAGACGTTTCCAGTGGGGGCGTTCGCGCGAGTCGGTAGGGGCTCCTCGGTTGCGAGGGCTCCGCCGTCGTCCGCGTCTGCGCCGTCGTCCGCGTCTCCGTCGTCGGTGGGAACCGCCTGTCCGGGCGACTCTCCGGCACCTTCGGACGACTCTCCGGTGTCGCCGGACGGTTCCCATCGTGGGCGTTGCCCGGGAACGGGTGTGCGAACGGCATCCGCGGCGTCGTCCACGCCCGGATTTCCGGCTATCTCGTCGGCGCCGGTGTCAGGCTCCGACTCCGGCGGCCGCGGTGGGTGCACAGTGGCCACTGCGCTCTCTCCCCCATCCTCCCCGTACGGATGTGCGGCTCAGATCCGCATGACGTTACCGGACGCCGTCCGAGCGCTCCCCGCCGCCCCGCGCGCTCCCCGGGCTTTCCGCCGCGGGGAGCGCGGACACGTTGGTGAGCCGGGCGCACCGGCTGGAACGGGGGACGCCACAGAGCACCGAAAAGGTTCAGTGGGACGTCAGCCGACACGCGTCAACTTGTCCCCGAACCCGGGTTCGGACAGATCGTCCTGCAGGGCGACCGGGACCTTCACCTGCCCGGGACCATCACCCGCGGTCAGCGTACCGACCTTGGTTCCGGCCTCGGCCTCGTGCGGAATCGTCTTGCCGCCGTCGGTCAGGCCCAGCTCGACCTTCAGACCCGACCAGCCGACAGCCTTCACGTCCTCGGTGGCCACCACCGGCGTCTTGCCGCCCAGCTGATCGTCCACGTAGCCGACGACCTCGCCCTTCTTGACCACCGTCCGCGAGGTGAGCGAGTCCTGCGCCGCGTCGATCAGCTTCTTGCTGGAGGCGAGAACGGTGTCCAGGATCGAGGGCTTGTACTGGCCCAGCATCGCGCCGATGATCAGCTGCTTGGTGCCGCCGATCTCCTTCTCCGCCGCGAAGACCAGGTTGCCGCCCGCCTTGGTGGTCGTGCCGGTCTTGATGCCGCGGACGCCGTCCATCGGGACGAGCCTGTTCCAGTTGCGCTGCGTCTTGCCGTTGCCGTCCACGTACAGCGGCTGGCGGACGACCTCGCGGAAGATCGGGTACTGCATGACCTTCTTGGCCAGCTTCACCTGGTCGGCGGCGGTGCTGACGGTGGAGGCCGTGAGACCGCTGGGGTCGGTGTAGTGCGAGTTGGTCATGCCGAGGTCCTTGGCCGCGGCGTTCATCTTCTTCACGAACGCCTTCTCCGACCCCGCGTCCCAGCGCCCGAGCAGTCGCGCCACGTTGTTCGCTGACGCGATCATTATCGCGTTGAGCGCCTCGCGCTGCGAGATCTTCTCGCCCGCGTCGACCTCGACCGTCGACTCGTTCTGCGCGCTGAGACCCGCCTCCTTCTCGGCCTTCTTGTCGACCGGGATCATCGCGCCCTTGCTGCCCTTCTTGACCGGGTGGTCGCGGAGGATCACGTAGGCGGTCATCACCTTGGCGACGCTGGCGATCGGCACGGGTTTCTGCTCGCCGTACGAGCCGAACGAACCCAGGCCCTGCACGTCGATCACGGCCTGCCCCTCGGAGGGCCACGGCATGGACGGCTTGGAGCCCTCGAACGTGTAGGTCCGCGACGCCGTCAGTGACAGCTCGGGGTCCGGCACCGCACGCACGGACTGGACGACGACGAAGACGACCGCGAGCAGCAGCACCAGCGGCGTCCAGATCTTCACCCGTCGGGCGGCCGTACGCAGCGGCGTCTCGGGCGGCGGCGGCGTGTTCGTCAGCTGAGCCAGCAGGTCCAGCGGCTGCTGGTTCTGCTGCCCGGCAGCCTCCGCCTCCGGGGTGCCCGGCATCGGCTGCTGCCGCGTGCGCTCCGGCTCGCTCTCCGCAGCGCTCGGCGTACCGGCCCCGCCTGGAGCGTGCGGCGCTCTCGGCGCCTCTGCGGGACGCTGCGGCGCCGACGACCACGGATTGGCGGTCGGAGCCCCGGACGGGGGCGAGGACGGCTTACGCGGCGCTGTGGGCGCCGCTGAGGACGACGCGGCGGGTGGCAGCGGCTTGGCCGGCATGCGCGGCCCGTCGGTGGACCGGAGCGGAATGAACTGGCTGGTCCGCTCCGCGTCCGACTCGCCACCAGTGCGACCGTCCTCGGCCGACCGGTCCGGCGCACCAGTGGCCGCCTTGCCGGTGGTCGACTTGTCCGCGGTCGACTTGTCCGAGGACGGTCCCCCCGAGGAGGTCTTGGCCGTGCCCTGCGCACCCGTGCTCGTGCTTGTGCCCTGTGTCCCCGTCGCCGTGGCCTGCTTTCCGGCGTCGCGTGCCGCCGTGGCCTGCTTTCCGGCCTCGCGTGCCGCCGTGGACGAGGCGGTCGCGGCCTGTGCGCCCGTGGCGGCGTCCGTCGTCGCCGGCTTGCGGGGATCGGACGCCCGCGGGTCGGCCGCGCCGGCGTGGGCCTCCGGGGCGGCCGAACCCTTTCTCCCGGAGCCTCCCGACTGAGCGGACTTTTCTCCCTTTTCAGACGTTCCGGATTGCCCGGACTGCCCGGACTGTCCGGATCGCTCCTGCTGTCGGGGGTTTCCGTTGGCCTCTTCCTGACCCGACTTCCGAGATCCGGCCCGCTCGACATCGGGCGCACGGAAAATCGCCGTCGGCTGGTCGACGGCGGGCTTCGCCGCGCGGCCTCCCTCGGCACCGTCGGCGGGCTTCGCGTCACCGTTGGCGGGCTTCGTGCCGCCGTCGGCCTGCACGCCCTCGGCACCGTTGGCGGCCTCCTCGCCCCCCTCGGCGTCGCCGTCTTCCTTCGCTCGCTTCGAAGCACCGAAGAAGGCCGAGGTCAACCGCTCGGCGCGGTCTGCCGCTGCCGTGTCGCTGTCCTTGGCGGCGTTCACGTCGTCACGGTGCAGGACGCCGAACATCGCGGTCGGGGCGTCCGGCCGGCCGCCACCGTCGGACTGCCCGGGGGCGTCGGAACTCTTCTTCGATCCGGCGTCTTCTCCTGCCGCGCCCTGTTTCGCCGGCGTCTTGTCCGCTGTCTTGTCCGCCTCCGCCGCCTTGGGCCGGACGGGGAGGTCCGAGGCGGCGGCACGATCGCCCGCTCCGCCGTCGTTCGCCTGCCCGCTCTCTTGCCGCCCTCCGGCCGCTTCGGACGAGTGCGCGCCATCGGAGCCGTCGGACCCCTCGGGCTGGCTGGAATCGCCCGCGACCCAGGCCGCCACGGCGGACTTCAGCCGCTCGTCACCCTCGTCGCCGGTGCCTGCCCGTTCGCCCTGGGCGTCACGGCTCTCGCCGCTGTCACGGCCGTCACGGCCCTTGCCGTCGTCCTGGCCGTCGACGCCGTCAGTACCGCCGGGGCCCTCGCCCTCGTGCCCCTCGGTGGCCCCGTCCGTCGTCGGGGCCTCCTCGTCCGGTGTCGTCGGAGCCGGGATCTTGGAAGACGCACCGCCCGACTGCGCGTCCGCGGTGCTGTCCTCGGCCGCGACTCCCGCGCCCTTCGCAGCTCCGGAGCTGCTCAACCGTTCGTTTTCGGCCGTCTCGCCGGGGCGCGCAACCGTGCCCCCACTCCCCGTCGTCTCCCCCGACGACCTCTCCCGCTCCGACCTGTCGGGGGATTCGCCCGCCACCGATGCCTCCTGATGCTGCTGCTCGCCGCTCGCCATACCAGTTAACAGTGTCCCGTGCACAGAAGCCGCCACCGGCGTGGCGGCGCTCCTCCAAGAGGCGGCTACAACAGCCACCCCAAGCGGCAGACGAGAACGACATACCTACTGGTTCCCGCCCATAACGTCCAGGCACTCTCGACAGACCATTGTGAGAGGGGTCACCCTGTCATTCATCCACGCGGGGAGGCATGGATGGGCAGGAGCCGCAGAACAATTCCTGAGGAGCTTCTGCTGCTCGCTCTGGACCCGGCCACGGGTACCACGGCGCAGCCGCAGTCGCTTGACCTCGGCCTGGCCGGGGCCCAGCTAGTGGAGCTGGCTCTGGCAGGACGGATAGCCCCGGATGGGGATCGTATCGCCGTGGTGCTGCCACGGCCGACCGGAGATCCGACGCTGGACTCCGCACTGGAACTGCTGCGCAGGCGCGGCAGCCCGGTGCGCGCCGTCCACTGGATCGGCGGGCCCCGGTTGGGGTTGCGCCAAACCTATCTCACACATCTGGAACGGTGCGGCATGGTGCATGCCGTTTCCGGCCAGATGTGTGGAGTGCTGCCGACAACGCGCTACCAGGCGACGGACACGGCGATCAGCAGGGAGATCAGGGCCCGCCTGGACGCCGCGATCCGTACCGGGGTCCCACCGGACCCACGGACGGCGGCGCTCGCCGCGCTGGCCCACGCGGTCGGCCTCGGCAAGCACCTCTATCCCGGCAACGAGGGGCGGTCGTGCCGCTCCCGGCTGCGGGATCTGATCAGGCACGACCCGATGGGCGGTCTCGTCGCGCACGCGGTGATGGACGTGCAGAACGGCGTCGGCGCCCAGCCCCGACGGGCGCCGGCGGGCGGTGCATCGCCGGGCCGCTCTCCGGCACGTGCCACGGCGTCCGGAGCGCCCTCGGCTCGCCACGTACCGGAACAGGCGCGACATCTGGCGGGCGGAATGGTCCGCGCGGGAGCTCGCTGAGCGAGGGCACGCCGGACGCCGGCCCCGGACACGGCGCGTCCGTACGGACACACGGCCGTGCCGGGCGAGAGCACTGCTCGCCCGGTATGGAAGCGATGTGCCCGTACGGACGCGCCCCCGGGAGGCGACCCGCGCCATCGCGGGCGGAGCGTTCCGTTCGGGGAACAGTTCCTCTCGGCGAACGGTTCCACTCGGCCAGGAATCACCTCGTCCGGACGTCACGCCCGTCCGGAGAGCGCACCCGTCCGGAGAGCGCGCCCGTCCGGACAGACCGCCTATACGAGCAACGCGTTCGCACGGAGGTCGCGTTCGCACGGACATCGCGTCCGTCCGGACATCGCGTCAACGCCGCACAAACACCGCACGGCACCGCGCCAGGGCGAGCCGCGCGGGCGGCGAACCCGGCGCTTCCGTACTCAGGTCCGCACTCTCTGTTGCCATTTCCCAGCGGGGACGCACATGTTGATGGCAACCTACTGGGAGTAGTCGTACTTACACGGAGGTGCGGTCCCGTGGCGTCGAACGTCAACCCCACAGTCCGGCGTCGCCGACTGGGCCAGGAGCTGCGCCGGCTGCGTGAGCAGCGCGGTATGACGGCCGAGGAGGTCGCGGACCGGCTGCTGGTCTCCCAGTCGAAGATCAGCAGGCTGGAGAACGGGAGACGGAGCATCAGCCAGCGGGATGTGCGTGACCTGTGCGAGGTCTACGAGGTCGAGGACCGCCGGATAGTCGACTCCCTGATGCAGATGGCGAAGGAGTCGCGTCAGCAGGGCTGGTGGCACGCGTTCGGTGACATTCCGTACAGCGTCTACATCGGACTGGAGACGGATGCCGCCTCACTGCGTGTCTACGAACCTCAGGTGGTCCCGGGGCTGTTGCAGACGCATCCGTACGCGGAGGCCGTCGTCGCCGGAGCGCTGCCGGAGGCCACGGCGGCGGACATCGAGCGTCGCGTGCAGGTGCGGTTGCGCCGTCAGGACCGGATCAGGGACGAGCGCAGTCCGCTGCGCCTGTGGGCCGTGCTGGACGAGTCGGTGCTCCGCCGCGAGGTGGGCGGCAAGCACACGATGGCCGAGCAGCTCGAATACCTCAACGAGATGTCCCAGCGCCCCCATGTGACGCTCCAGGTCATGCCGTTCTCGATGGGCGCGCATCCGGGCGTCAACGGCCAGTACGCGATTCTGGAGTTCCCTGACGCCTCGGACTCGACCGTCATCTACCTGGAGGGCGTTACCAGCGACCTCTATCTGGAGAAGGCGAACGACGTCCAGAAATACAGCGTCATGTACGAGCACCTGCGGGCTCAGGCGCTGAATCCGGATCAGACACGGGAGTTCATCGAGAAGGTCGCCAAGGAGTACGCCCGCGGCTGACGCCCCCTGGCCTCCGGCATGTGCCAACAAGGCATGCCGGGAAATCGGGGGAGGCTACACCGCGGCCCGTCGCGATGTGAAGACCAGCCTGGAATATGCCATCCGGTTGAGTGAACGGCCCCTTCGTGCGCCCGAACCGCCGCGTAATGTCGTTCGCACGTCAGGAAAAACTCGGAACAACCGGAGCAGACATGTCCATTCAGCAGGGAAAGACCCACACGTGGACCAAGTCCAGCTACTCGACGGGGAACGGCGCCTGTGTCGAGGTGAAATCACCGGCGGTGTGCTCGATCGCCGTGCGTGACTCGAAGGAGCCGCAGGGTCCCGCTCTCAGCTTCCGCTCAGCGGCCTGGGACGCGTTCGTCTCCCGCGTGAGCGGCGGGGAGCTCGGCGCCGGTCTGGACTGAGGCCGGGGACCGGGTGCCACACCGCGTACGACGTGGCGCCCCGACGCGTCTGAAGTGGCGTCGAAGCGCAGGACACGGCCCTCTCGACTGGCTCGCCGTCCCGGCCGAGGGGGCTTCGCGCTGCCCGCCCCACCGTTCCTTCACCGTGCGGCACGCACCGTTCAGCGGAGTCGATCCACGTAGGTGTCCGTTCCCGGGATCGTCGGAACGAAGGGCGCCACCAGTTCCGTCCGTCCCAGCCCGGTCTCCGCCACGGCTTCCGCCAGGCCCGTGAAACATGCCTCCCAGCGTTCACGCGGGTCCTCCTGGAGGAACCACAGCAGGGTCAGCCGGGTGCCGACCCCCTCGACCTGCCGCACGTACGACATCCGGTCGACGGGCAGCGGGGTGGGGCGGAACACGGTGACCATCGCGGCCGGAGAGCCGTGGAGACGGGCCGGGAGATGCTCCGCGCACAGCCACTCCAGCAGTTCGGCGCGCTCGCCGGGGCCGGTCGCGTCGACCACCTGGAGGATCAGGCCGCGGTAGGGGTGGTCGAGCGCGTGGTGGTCGCGCGGACCTGCGGCCCCGTCCCGGTAGACGGTGCCCTCGTGGTCCTGGAAGCTGGTGAAGACGTGAGTGCGCTCCTGGTGGACGCGTGCGTCCCGGTTGAGGCGCTTGTTGATGGCGACCGTCCACTTCATGTGGTCCTCGTAGCGGCCCTCGGTGATCCAGTACGTCGACAGGTAGCAGCCCGCGGTCACCGGCTGTGCCACCGCTGAGCGGGCCGGGTAGCGCAGCAGTTGCAGCTCGCGAGTGGCCACCCACCGGCGCCCCGCGTAGATCCAGGGCATGGCCATGGCGCCGGCGATGTAGTGGTCGTCCTCGTACCAGCGGTTGTAGGCGTACTCGTGGCCTGCGTGCGGCTCGACCATGGTGATGAGGGCGTGCCCTGGGCGCACTCCGTAGGGCCCGACCGCGGCCAGTCGGGCGTACGCGTCGCTGTCCGTACGGTGCGCGGGCGGGTCGCTCGGCGCATTCGACGTGTCCGGTGTGTCCATCGTGCCTCTTCCTCCCCCTCGGCTTCTCCCCTACGGTGTAGCTGACTGGGCGTCAGAATTCGATACCCGTACGGAGGGGGATCGGTGTGCTGCTCGCGGACAGGACAGTGGTGATCTCGGGGGTGGGTGCCGGACTCGGTCACGAGGTGGCCGCCGCGTGCGTACGGGAGGGCGCCTCGGTCGTGCTCGGCGCCCGTACACAGGCCCGTCTCGCCTCCTGTGCCGAAACGGTCGATCCCTCCGGCGCCCGCAGTACGTACCGGACGGTCGACATCCGCGACGAGCGGCAGTGCGAGGCACTGGCCGCCGCGGCGGTGGAACGCTTCGGCCGTATCGACGCCGTCGTGCACGTGGCGGCACTCGACACGGTCATGGGCGGCCTCGAGGGCGCGGATCTGGCCGAGTGGCAGTCGGTGCTGGACGTCAATCTTCTGGGCACCCTGCGGATGACGCGCGCCTGTCTGCCCGCGCTGAAGGAGGCCGGTGCGCGGGGTGACGGCTCCGTCGTGATGATCGGCACCCAGTCCTCCGTCGCGGCGCCCGCACAGGTGCAGCAGGCGGCATACGCCGCGTCCAAGGGTGCTCTGGTATCCGCCATGTACTCCCTCGCCCGCGAGCTGGGGCCGCACGGCGTACGCGTGAACACCGT
Organism: Streptomyces tubbatahanensis; assembly: GCF_022699385.1. Classification (NCBI taxonomy): domain Bacteria; kingdom Bacillati; phylum Actinomycetota; class Actinomycetes; order Kitasatosporales; family Streptomycetaceae; genus Streptomyces; species Streptomyces tubbatahanensis. The sequence goes on from NZ_CP093846.1 coordinate 3,337,065, forward strand.
GCAGCCCGGCTGGATGTGGGGCCCCATGGTCGAGGGATACGTGGCGTGGCAGGCCTCGGCCGAGAACGTGGAACCCGACGTCGTACGGGAGCGGCTGGACGCGCGGATGGCGCTGCCGCGGATGGCGGAGGACGCGGACGTGGCGGAGACAGCGACGTTCTTCGCCTCACCCCGGGCCCGGGGGATCACGGGGCAGTGTCTGCTGGTGAACGCGGGAGAGCTGATGCGCTGACTCCGAGCGACGACGCGGCCCACTCATGCGCTGACCCCGCGCGAGGACGCGGCCCACTCATGCGCTGATCCCGCGCGAGGACGCGGCCGGGCGAGGTCACCGCGCTCGCGCCGCGGAGCGGCCCTGCCCCCCCACCGACAGCCGGTCTCTCCGGAGCGTCCGGCGCTCGCTTCGAGCCCTCCCTCCGAGCGCTTCCCGGGAGCCCCCCTATGCGCGCGGGTAGCGGGCCAGCCAGGCCGGTGTGGCCGTGCCGGGGCCGTGCAGGGCGGGCCCCTGGGTCATCTCCATGGCGAAGTCGTCGGCCAGCTCCAGGATGGTCGCGCGGCCCTCCACCTCGGCGACCCACCCTGCGGGCAGGGCCGTCTCTCCGTGCATGGCGCCCAGCAGGTTGCCGCAGACGGAGCCGGTCGAGTCACTGTCGCCGCCGTGGTTGACGGCAAGCAGCAGGCCGTGGCGGACGTCTTGGGCGACCAGGGCGCAGTAGACGCCGATGGAGAGCGCTTCCTCGGCTGTCCAGCCCTCCCCCAGCGCGGCGACCCTCTCGGGCGACGGCATGCCCTGACGGACGGCGCCCAGGGCGCGCTTGAGCGCTTCGGTGGTCTCCTGGTGGCCGGGGCGGGCGGCCAGCTGCACGAGGGTGCGCTGGACCGCCGTGTCCAGGTCGTCGCCGCGGGCCAGGGTGTGGACGATCGCGGCGAACGCCCCAGCCGCCAGGTATCCGGTGGGGTGGCCGTGGGTCTGGGCCGCGCACTCGGCTGCCAGTTGGAAGACCAGTGCGGGCTCCCAGCCGACCAGCAGTCCGAAGGGGGCCGACCGCATGACGGTCCCGCATCCCTTGGAGTCGGGGTTCTTGGGCTGGTCCAGCGTGCCCATGCGGGGGTCGGCCAGGCCGCTGAGACAGGCGTTGCCGGGCGCCCGGCGTGAGTAGAGCCATTCCTCGCGGGCGAGCCAGCCGTCGTTCTCGCGGCGCTCGTCCGGGCCCCAGTCGCGTTGGGTGGCCGCCCAGCGCAGGTAGGCGGCGTGCACGTCGGTGGGCGGGTGCCAGGCGCCGGTGTCGCGGCGGACGTGGGCGCGGATGAGGCCGTCCACGGTGAACAGCGTCATCTGGGTGTCGTCGGTGATGGCACCGCGCCGTCCGAACGCGGGCTGGTAGTCGGTCACGCCCTGGGGGCCGTGGGCTTCACGGATCCCGTCCAGGGAGTCGAACTCGACGGCCGCGCCGAGCGCGTCACCGACCGCGCCGCCCAGCAGGCATCCGCGCACCCTGCTGCGGAAGTCCTGCTGTTCGGCGCGTCCCCATATGGCACTCGCGCCGCTGTCCGTCCCACCCGCACCTGTCACGATCCGCCGCCCTCCTGGCTGCCCCTCCTCCGGCTTGTGGCCCCGCACTCTAATAGACGGGGCCGGGCGCCGGTGAGCGCCCGTCAGTCCAGTACGGGCAGCAGTTCGGGCAGGTGGCCGTCGGAGGCGTGCGCCGCGCGCATCCGGTCCTCGGGAACGGGTCCGTATCCGGTGGTGCGGGGGCGTGCCGGGCGCCCGGCGGCGTCAGCGATGGCGACCAGGTCCTTGATGGAGCGGTAGGAGCCGTAGGAGGAGCCGGCCATCCGGGAGATCGTCTCCTCCATGAGGGTGCCGCCCAGGTCGTTGGCGCCGGAGCGCAGCATTTCAGCGGCGCCCTCGGTGCCCAGTTTCACCCAGCTGGTCTGGATGTTGGGGACCCAGGGGTGCAGCAGGAGGCGCGCCATGGCGGTGACCGCGCGGTTGTCGCGGGCGCTGGGCCCTGGGCGGGCGATGCCGGCGAGGTAGACGGGCGCGTTGGTGTGGATGAACGGCAGGGTGACGAACTCGCTGAACCCGGCCCGTCCCTTCTCCAGCGCCGTGCGCTGGATGCGTGCCAGCAGCCGCAGGTGCCCCAGCCAATGGCGGGGCTGGTCGACGTGGCCGTACATCATCGTGGAGGTCGTGCCGAGTCCCACCTCGTGCGCCGTCTCGATGACCTCCACCCAGGTGGCGGCCGGCAGCTTGCCCTTGGTGAGGATCCAGCGGACCTCGTCGTCGAGGATCTCCGCCGCCGTGCCGGGGATCGAGTCGAGCCCGGCCTCCTTGGCGGCGGTCAGCCACTCGCGGATGGACATGCCGGTGCGGGTGGCGCCGTTGACGACCTCCATCGGGGAGAAGGCGTGCACGTGGAGGCCCGGAACCCGTTCCTTGACGGTCCGCGCGATGTCGAAGTAGGCGGTGCCCGGCAGGTCCGGGTGGATGCCGCCCTGCATGCACACCTCGACGGCGCCGACGTCCCAGGCCTGCTGCGCACGGTCGGCGACCTGTTCGAGGGAGAGCGTGTAGGCGTCGGCGTCGGTGCGGCGCTGCGCGAAGGCGCAGAACCGGCAGCCGGTGTAGCAGACGTTGGTGAAGTTGATGTTGCGGGTGACGATGTACGTCACCTCGTCCCCGACCGCCTCGCGCCGTACGTCGTCCGCCGTGCGGCACAGCGCGTCCAGCGCGGGTCCGTCGGCGTGCAGGAGCGCGAGTGCCTGCTCGTCGGTGAGTCGCGTGGGGTCGTCGGCGGCCTGGGAGAGCGCCGCGCGCACGTCGGCGTCGACGCGCTGCGGGGCCATCCCGGGGGCTGCGCGCTCGCGCAGTTCCGCCCAGTCGCCGTACACCTCGTCGAAGTCGTCGCGGCGGTCGCTGGTGCGGCCCTCGGTGTCGATGGTGCGGTGCAGGTCGGTGCGGCCGCCGGCCGTCAGGCCCGCGAAGCCCTCGTCGGGCTCCTGCCAGGGCAGCCCCCGGGGGCGCACGTCCTCGCGGGCCATGCCGGTCTCGGGCTCGGCGAGCGCCCGCACGTGCGGGAGGATGCGCGGATCCATCCATGGTTCGCCGCGGCGCACGAACTCGGGGTAGAGGGCGAGGCGTTCGCGCAGCTGGAAACCGGCCTCCTCGGTGCGCTCGGACAGCTCATCGAGCTGCGGCCAGGGGCGCTCGGGGTTGACGTGGTCGGGCGTGACGGGGGAGACGCCGCCCCAGTCGTCGACGCCGGCGGCGATGAGCCGGCCGTACTCCGCGTCCAGCAGGTTCGGCGGGGCCTGGAGACAGCCGGAGGGGCCCAGGAGGTGGCGGGCGACGGCGACGGTCGCCACCAGGTCGTCCAGCTCGGCGTCGGGCATACCGCGCATGGCCGTGTCCGGCTTGGCGCGGAAGTTCTGGATGATCAGCTCCTGGATGCCGTGGTAGGCGCGCTGGACGCGGCGCAGCGCGAACAGCGAGTCCGCGCGCTCCTCGTACGTCTCACCGATGCCGATGAGCAGGCCGCTGGTGAACGGCACGTTCGAGCGTCCGGCGTCCTCCAGTACGCGCAGCCGCACGGCCGGTTCCTTGTCCGGGGAGCCGTAATGCGGGGCGCCCGGCTCGCTCCACAGCCGCTCGGCGGTGGTCTCCAGCATCATGCCCATGGAGGCGGCCACCGGCTTGAGCCGCTGGAAGTCCGTCCAGGACAGCACCCCGGGGTTGAGGTGCGGCAGCAGCCCCGTCTCCTCCAGGATGCGCACGGCGACGGCCCGCACGTAGGCGAGTGTGTCGTCGTAGCCCTCGGCGTCCAGCCACTCCCGCGCCTCGGGCCAGCGGTCCTCCGGCTTGTCCCCGAGGGTGATCAGCGCTTCCTTGCAGCCGAGTTCGGCGCCGCGGCGGGCGATGTCGAGGACCTCGTCCATCGACATGTACATCCCGTGCCCCGCGCGCCGCAGCTTGCCGGGGACGGTCACGAACGTGCAGTAGTGGCACTTGTCCCGGCACAGCCGGGTGAGGGGGATGAAGACACTCTTGGAGTACGTGATGACGCCCGGCCGCCCCGCCGCCTCCAGGCCCGCGTCCCGGACGCGGGCCGCCGAGGCCGTGAGGTCCGCCAGGTCGGCGCCCCGCGCCTGGAGGAGGACGGCGGCTTCCGTCTGATCGAGCGCCACCCCGTCCCGGGCCCGCTTGAGCGCCCGCCGCATCGCATTCGCCGTCGGGGCAGTCGGCGACACCTGTCCGTGAGAGGTCATTCCCCCACCGTAGCCCGGACCAGCGACAACGCCGCAGGCGGCGAGCGGATCGGACGCTGCGGCGACCACCTGTTCCGGCCACCCGCCGCACCGGCAGGTCCGGCTCTCCGGTGCGACGCCCTGCGCGATGGTTTCGGCACACCCGCCGGTCGCCGGCCGCACCGCCTGCCCGCTCGGCCGGCACCGCTCCCGTTGGCCGGCACCTGCCTCACAGGTACCGGGAGTAGCCGTCCAGGGCGCGCAGAACGTCGAGTTCGGTGCCGGAAGGGAGCTGGAGAATGACCTCTTCGGCGCCCAGTTCGTCACGGTAGTGGCGCAGTTTGCCCGGGGAGGGCAGGACGAAGGCGGGGACGAGCGCGGGCTCTCCCTGGCGCCCTGCGGCACGCCAGACGCGGTGGAGGCCGGGCACCGCTTCCCTCAGGCCGCTGCCGCCGACGGGGAGCCATCCGTCCGCGTACTCGGCGATGTGGGCGAAAAGGGTGGGCCCAGCGGCTCCGCCCACGAGCAGCCGGGGGCCGCCGGGGCGGACCGGTTTGGGGTGCGCGAGGGAGGCGCGGACGGATCCGAACTCGCCGTCGTAGGCGACGGGCTCGTCCGCCCACAGGGCCCGCATGAGCGCGACACGGTCGCGCACCAGCTCCCTGCGGCGGCGCCAGTCGACGCCGTGGTCGGCGGCTTCCTCGACGTTCCAGCCGAAGCCGACGCCCAGGGTGAGGCGGCCGCCGGACATCCAGTCGAGCGTGGCGATCTGTTTGGCCAGCACGATGGGGTCGTGCTGGGCGACCAGTGTGATGCTGGTGCCCAGGGCGAGCCGTTCGGTGACGGTCGCGGCGGCGGCCAGGCCGACGAAAGGGTCCAGCGTCCGCGCGTAGGGGCGCGGTAACGGGTCGCCCATGGGGGCGGGCGTCTGCCTGCTGACGGGGATGTGGGTGTGCTCGGGCAGATAGAGGCCGCCGAAGCCGCGCTGTTCCAACTCGCGGGCGAGGCGGGCGGGGCGGATGGTCTCGTCGGTGAGCAGAATGGTCGTGGAGATCCGCATGCCGCCACTGTGCGGCCCGGTGGCGTGGAACACCATGGCCTGTGCGCGCACCTGTGGGTGTCTTCGCCGTCTGACCACGCGGCTTTCGTCCGGCCACGCGGCATTGTCCCGAACGCCCGTGGAAGCGGTGCTACCGCGTGCTGACCGTCTCCGTGTCCCGTCCCGAACGGAGCACCGTTCCGGGGACGGCGCCGGTCACCGTGTCGTCGCGTACGGTCCGCGTCCCGTTGACCCAGACGCCGACGATGCCGGTGGCACGGGAGTCGAGCCGGGGGCTGTCGCCGGGGAGGTCGTGGACGAGGGTGGCGGGGCCCGCGTCGATGCGCTCCGGGTCGAAGAGCACGAGGTCGGCGTGCCAGCCCTCGTGGACGCGGCCGCGCTCGCGCAGCCCCAGGAGGCGGGCGGGCTCGTCGGTGAGCATCCGTACGGCCCGCTCCAGTGTGGCGAGCTTGCGGCCGCGCAGGCAGTCGCCGAGGAACCGGGTGGTGTAGGGGGCCCCGCACATGCGGTCGAGGTGGGCGCCCGCGTCGGAGCCGCCCAGCATCACGTCCTCGTGCTCCCAGGTGCGCCGGCGAAGCTCCCAGCTGGCCGGGTCGTTGTCGGTGGGCATGGGCCACAGCACGGTACGCAGTTCGTCGGCGGCGCAGATGTCGACGAGGCACGAGAACGGGTCCTGGCCGCGTTCGGCGGCGATGTCGGCGACGACGCGACCGCTCAGCCCCTCGTTGGCGGCCGAGTACGTGTCGCCGATGACGTACCGGTCGAAGTGGGTGAGGCGGCGGAAGACACCGGCCTCCTCGCTCTGTGCGCGGCGCAGCATCCCGGCGCGTACGTCCGCGTCCCGCAGCCTGGCGATGCGTTCGGGTACGGGCAGGCTCAGGATCTCGCCCCAGCCGGGGACGAGGTTGAGCGCGCAGAAGGTGCCCAGCGACATGTTCATGGGCGTGAGGATCGGCATGGTGAGCGCGACGACCCGTCCGCCCTGTTCGCGCGCCCGTGCGGCGGCGGCCAGCTGGCGGGGCACCCGGTCGGGGACGGCGGCGTCGATGGTCAGCACGTTCCAGTTCAGTGGCCGTCCGGCTGCCGCCGACATCCGGGCGAACAGCTCGATCTCGTCGTCGGAGAACATGTCGAGGCAGCCCGCGACGATGGCCTCGATCTGGGTGCCCTCGTGGTCGGCGACGGCGCGCGAGAGTGCCAGCAGTTCCTCGGGGCGCGCGTGGCGTGAGGCGACCGGCTCGCCGTCCCCGTCGGAGTGGCTGGCCGACTGGGTGGTCGACAGCCCCCACGCCCCGGCGTCCATGGCCTCGTGGAAGAGCCGCAGCATCTCGCCCAGCTGTTCCTCGTCGGGCTGTCCCCCGATGGCGTCCTCGCCCATGACGTGCCGCCGCAGCGCGCAGTGGCCCACCATGAAGCCGGCGTTCACGGCGGTGCGGCCCTCGAGTGCGTCCAGGTAGTCGCCGAACGTGTGCCAGTTCCAGGGGGCGCCCTCTTCCAGTGCGAGGAGGGACATGCCCTCCACCTTGGACATCATCCGGCGCGTGTAGTCGGCGTCCTGGGGGCGTGCGGGGTTCAGCGGGGCGAGCGTGAAGCCGCAGTTGCCGCCGGCGATCGTGGTGACGCCGTGGTTCATGGAGGGGGTGGCGTACGGGTCCCAGAACAGCTGGGCGTCGTAGTGGGTGTGCGGGTCGACGAACCCGGGGGCCAGGACGAGCCCGGTCGCGTCCTGGCGGGTGCGGCTCTGCTCACGGACGGTGCCGGGCTCGGCGACCAGCGCGATGCGTCCCGCGCGCAGACCGACGTCGGCGCGGTACGCCGGTGCTCCGGTGCCGTCGACGACGGTGGCGCCCGTGATGAGGTGGTCAAGCATGCTGCGCACGTCCTCCCTTGCTCGTCATGGGTGGTCAGACCCGCGGCGTCGCGGCTCGTGGCACGTGGCACGTGGCACGTGGCACGTGGCACGTGGCACGTGGCACGTGGCACGTGGCACGTCCGGCTGCCTGGGCGGCTCGGCTCTCGTGGCGCTCCCGCCGGCGCCGGACGCGTGCCGGCTCAGTCGCAGGCCGGCTCAGTCGCGGGCCGGCTCAGTCGCGGGCCGGCTCAGTCGCGTGCCGCGTCGCGGAAGCGGGTGGTGCGGTGCACGGGATCGGTGTCGATCTGCGGGATGACGTGCTCACCGATGAGCTTGATCGTGTTCATCGTGTCCTCGTAGCTGATCCCGATGGGCAGCCCGAAGGAGAGCTGGTCGGCCCCGGCCTGTTCCCAGCGCTTGCACTGGCGCAGCACTTCTTCCGGGTTGCCGCAGATCATCAGTTCCTCGGCGATGAGCAGGTCGACGATCTCCGCCGTGTACTCGGGGATCAGCTCAGGCCACTGGGGGATGCCCTCGGGGCGGGGGAAGGTGTCGTGGTAGCGGAAGAGGAGGGACTGGAGGTAGTGCAGGCCGCCGTTCACGGCGATCTGCTTGGCCTTCTCGGTGGTCTCGGCGCAGATGGCGGTGGAGGTGACCATGACGTTGTCGTTGACGTAGCCGCCGACGGGTTCCGCGTCTCCCACCGCCCCCTTGTAGGAGTCGACGACCCACTCCATGTCGGAGACCTTCTGCACGCTGAAGCCGAGCACCCCCAGCCCCTTCTTCGCGGCCATCGCGTACGACGACGGCGAACCCGCCGCGTACCACATCGCCGGGTGTGATCCCCCGTACGGCTTGGGAAGGATCTTGCGTGGGGGCAACGACCAGTGCTTCCCCTGAAACCCCTGGTACTCGTCCTGCAGCCACATCCTGGGGAACTCGGCGATCGTCTCTTCCCAGATCTCCTTGGTGTGATTCATGTCGGTGATGCCCGGCAGGAACCCGAGGATCTCGTGGGAGCCGGCCCCCCGGCCCGAACCGAACTCCATGCGGCCGCCGGAGAGGTGGTCGAGCATGGCGACCTTCTCCGCGACCTTCACCGGGTGGTTGACCTGGGGCAGCGGGTTGAAGATGCCGGAGCCGAGGTGGATGCGCTCAGTGGCGTGCGCCAGGTAGCCGAGGAAGACGTCGTTGGCGGACAGGTGGCTGTACTCCTCCAGGAAGTGGTGCTCGGAGGCCCACGCGTACTTGAACCCCGACCTGTCCGCCTGGATGACGTACTCGGTCTCCTCGACCAGTGCCTTGTGCTCGGCCTGCGGATCGGTCCTGGCCCGCGCGGCGGGCACGTACCCCTGAACAAAGAGCCCGAATTCCACGGTGTCATCTCTCCCTCGGTGCGTTTCCGACGGCAGAAACCTGACGGGCCGTCAGATCGTGTCGCGTCCGACTCTGGCACCGCGGGGTGAAGGCGTCAATACGACGGACACCGGCTCACCCGCACCACCGGACGGGAGAGCACCCTCCGGCACCCGCGCCTGTTCAGCCCCCGAAGGCGCGCCCGGCACAGGGGGCAATCCGCCACCGAAGGGAGCGAACCTTCCCGGAACGGAACGATCCGGTACGACACGCGACGATCTGCGGCCACGCGAGCAGGCCGACGTCACCTCCGTCCGAGCCGAACGCGTGAAGGATTCGTGAAGAATTGGTCACCAAAAACGTCGGCCCTTGCGAAGTCTTCCTGGGGGAAGCGGAAACCTGTTCCCGCTGGTCCCCCGTTCCGTTTCACAAGCGAAGCAGCAAATCGCCCAACCGGTCCGGACGGCGTACGGATCTCACCCCACGGTGACCGCACCTCACAGCACAGTGCACGGGTCTCACAGCACAGTGCACGGTTCCCACAGCGCGGTGGCCGCGCCTCACAGCACGGAGACTCCCGCCAGCCAGCCGCCGTCGACGACCAGGGGCGCGCCCGTCACGTACGAGGAGTCCGCACAGCTGAGGAAGAGTGCCGCGCGCGCCACCTCCTCGGGGTGCCCCATGCGTCCCTGCGGGATGAGCTTCGCGTAGAAGGCGTCCGTGTCGCTCCGCGCCGTCTCGGCGCCGTCCAGCGGCAGTCCGCTGTCCGCGGCCCTGGCGGGGTTCGTCATAGGGGTGTCGATCGCACCGGGGCACAGCGCGTTGACGCGCACCCCCTTGTCGGCCAGTTCCATGGACGCCACGCGGGTCATGCCCACGATGGCGGCCTTGCTCGCGGCGTACGCGGTCAGGTAGGCCATGCCCGTCAGCGCCGCGTAGGAGGCGGTGTTGACGATGGTGCCGCCTCCCGCGCGGACGAGGCGCGGGGCGAGGGTCTTCATGCCCAGGAAACAGCCCGTCTGGTTGACCTCGACCACCTCGCGGAACTCCTCCACCGGGGTGGCGGACAACGTGTTGAAGCGCAGGATGCCGGCGTTGTTGACGAGGCCGTCCACGGTGCCGAACGTCTGCTCGGCGGCGTCTGCGGCCGCCTGCCAGCTTTGCTCGTCGCGCACGTCCAGGTGGACGTAGAGCGCGCGCTCGGGGCCCAGTCGCGCCGCCACCTGTGCGCCCTGGTCGTCCAGTACGTCCCCCAGCACCACCTTGGCGCCCTCGGCCGCGAACAGGCGCGCCTCCGCGGCTCCCTGACCCCGCGCGGCCCCGCTGACCAGAAGCACCCGTCCCTCCAGCTTGCCCATCACGACCTCCTCGACCTCCTCGAAGAACGACGCCGGTGCGCCCGGACAGCGCCCTGGGAACGGACGTCCGCACACGCCGTCCGGCCCACGCCCGGTTCAGTCCAGCAGCGGCGCGACCTGCTGGGCGTAGAGCTCCATTTGGCCGGTCAGCTCGTCCGCCGAGCGGGAGCGGAAACGCAGCTGGACCTGGGTGACGCCGAGGGCCTGGTACGCGCGCAGGGACTCGGCGATCGCGCCGGGCGCCCCCGTCAGGGTGCGGCGGCCGACGTCCCAGGTGGCCCGGCCCACGTACAGCGGTTCCGCGAGGGCACCGACGGTGAAGGGCTCCCCGTCCAGGCCCGCCTCCCCGCGCAGCCGCCTGATGCGCTCGATCTTGGCGGCCAGTGCCTCCCTCGGGTCTCCCTGGGGCAGCCATCCGTCGCCGCGGAGGGCGGCACGGCGCACGGCTGCGGGCGAGGAGCCGCCGACCCACAGCGGCGGTCTGGGCCGCTGTGCGGGGCGGGGCCGCTGTCCGAGCCCGGAGAAGGAGATGCGGGCGCCTTGCCAGGCGGGGAACTCGTCGGGCCCGAGGGCCGCCTTGAGCGCGTCGACCGTCTCGTCGAGCACTGCCCCGCGTGCGGCGAAGTCGGCGCCCAGGGCGTCGAACTCCTCGCGTACGTGTCCGGCGCCCACGCCGAGGATCACACGCCCGCCGGAGAGGTGGTCGAGGGTGGCGTACTGCTTGGCGGTGGCCAGCGGGTGGCGCAGACCGACGACGGCGACGTGGCTGAGCAGCGCCGTCTGTTCGGTGGCTGCGGCCAGGAAGGAGAGGGTGGCGACCGGGTCGTACCACACGGTGCTCATCGCGCCGGCGAGCCTGCGCGGTATCGCCACGTGGTCGCAGCAGGCGAGGTAGGCGAAGCCGTGCCGGTCGGCGGCGCGGGCCACGGCCAGGAGTTCGGCGGGCCCCGCCGTGGCCTCCCAGGGCTCGGCGTAGAGGGTGCTCTGCGACTGGACCGGCAGCTGTATCCCGTACGACAGCCGCCCTGAGGGATAAGTCAGCACACACCCATGCTCGTACCTGACGGGTCGTCAGGCAAGAGGGGCGAACGGAAGTCCGAAAACAGCTGACGCGCGCTCAAGTGGCCGGTCAGCGACCCGCCGTGCGGATTTGCTTCCAGCAACAGGGAGGGTGTATTCCGCATACGGCTGCGCGAAAAGCGCCGCTGAGGGAACATGGCGGCACCGCTGTTCCCTGATCGGTCCCGGCGGGGACGGATCAGATCGCACGACAACCCAATCGCTCAAGGACGCCGATGACCGAGATACCGGTGGCGCTGCTCGTCACCCTGTCCGTGGGGACGGCGGCCGCCGTGGCGCTCGCCCTCCTGCTGGCGCGTTCGATGCGGGAAGCGAGGCGGTTGCGTCAGCGCTCCGCCGTCGCCGAGAAGGACCTCCAGGACGCCATGCGGCACCAGGCGGCCCTCGCCACACGCGCACAGGCCGTCGAAGCCGAGGTACGGCACCTGGCAGCCGCCCGCATTCCGGACCTGGCCGCGGCGCTGGCCCACCCGAACGTCCCCGTCCGCGGTGTCGCCGACCCCGCCTTCCGGGGCACCGAGCTGGACCGCTCGCTCGCCTCGGTGCTGGACCAGGTCGGCGACGCGGTCACCAAGGAGCGGCTGCGCGTGGACGGTGCGGCGCAGTCCGCGATGCGCGGCGCGACCACGACCATCCAGGCGCTCCTCTACCAGTTGCAGACCCGCCTGCAGACGATGCAGGAGCGCTACGACGACCCGTTCGTCGCAGAAGACCTGCTGGGCGCCGACTTCCTCAACGAGCAGGCGATCCGCCGCATCCAGGCCACCGCCATCGTCTGCGGCGCCTGGCCCGGACTGACCCGGCAGAACTCCCACATGGGCGACGTCGTCGTCGGCGCCATGTCCCGCCTGGTCGGCTACGCGCGCGTCCAGGTCACCAACCAGCTGCGCGACCCGGTGGGCATCGTGGCCCGCGCCGTGGAGCCGGTGGCGGTCGCGCTGACCGAGCTGATGGCCAACGCCCTCCACTACTCGCACCCCGAGCTCCCCGTCGCCGTCACCATCCAGCAGGGCAACCGGGGCGCCTCGATCATCGTCGACGACGCGGGCGTCGGCATGCACGGGGAGGAGATGGAGCGCGCCCAGCGCATGATCACCGGCGAGGAGGTGCTGCTGCTGACCGAGATGGGCGATCCGCCCAGGACGGGTCTGGCCACGGTGGGCCAGCTCGTCAAGCAGTACGGCTTCACCACCTCCATAGAGACGTCCCCCTACGGCGGTGTGCGCGCCATCGTGCACATCCCGGGCGAGACGCTGCTGACGCTGCTCGACGAGGAGGAGCAGCCGATGTCTCCCATGGCCCCGGTGCCGCGCGGCAGCGCGAGCGCCGCGGCCCCCGCCCCGCCGCACGGGCAGCCCGCCGCCCGTCCGGAGCCCGCGTACGGCGAGACCGTGCAGCTGGGCGCCGTCCAGGACCCGGCCGCCGGCGCCGCCCCGCCGGCACGGCCCGCCGCGGGACCGTCCGCTCCGGCGCCGTCCGCCACCGGCCCTTCCCACGCCGTGCCACCGGTACAGGACCCGGGCGGGCCCGCACACGAGAGCGGAGCCGCCGCGCCCGACGCCGGCGACGCGCTGCCGCGCCGCCGGCGGAGGCACGCGATCCCCGAGGCGTCGCTGGACGCCACGGCCGCCGTCTCCCCAGAGCCCGCTCCGCGCGGCGCGGCGTCCGCACCTCAGGCCCCGCAGCCCGCCGCGCACCCCCAGGCGTCACCGGAGGAGAGCGCGGAGCGCTGGGCGGCGTTCCAGCGCGGCACCGCCTCGGGCCGCGCGGCCGTCGACGAAGCGGCCGCGCCGGGCCCCTCACACCCCCAGGCCGATCCCCGTTCCGCTGAAGGGAATCCGCAGGAATGACAATCCCCGCACGCAGGTCGCTGCGCGACGACACCTCCTGGGTGCTGGCCCCGCTCCTGGACCTGCCACACGTCATCCACGCGGCCGTCATCTCAGGTGACGGCCTGATCGAGGGACGTTCACCCAACCTGGAGCGGGAGGCGGCCGAGGGCGTCGCAGCGATGCTCTCGGCGCTCCAGGGCGCGGCACGGACGACCACGGCGGCGTTCGCCGGCTCCTACGAGGTGCGGTTGCGCCAGACGGTCGTCGAGTCGGACCAGGGGTGGGTTTTCGCCATCCCCGCGGGCGAGAACACCGTGCTGGCCGTCTTCGCCGGGCCCGACGTGAACATGGGCATCGTGACGCACCAGATGCAGGTGCAGGTGGCGTCGTTGGGCAAGGCCATGGGCAGCCCGGCCAGGAACGACCTTTCGACATGACCCCACCCGCCGACAACAGGCGCCTGGTGCCCGCGTATCTGGCGACGACCGGACGTGCCCGGCCCAGCCGCAACACGCTCGACCGGCTCACCGTGCTGCACGGCGCGTCGGACCCGGCGACGGTCTCCGGGCTGCGCCCGGAGGAGACGCGGCTGCTGGAGTTGCTGCGCGGTGGGGCGCTGTCCCTCGCGGAGGCCGCCGCGCACCTGCGGCTTCCGGTCAGTGTGGTCAAGGTCCTGGTGGCCGACCTGGTGGACGCGGGCCGGCTGATGGCCCGCGCCCCGATCCCCGACGCCGAACTGCCGGAGCGGCAGATTCTGGAGAAGGTTCTCAATGGACTCCGCACTCTCAAGTCCTCCTAGCCCTGGCGACCCGGCCGGCGCCTCGGCGGCAGGCGGCTCCATATACCTGGAGGACAAGCCGCAGACGCTGGTCAAGCTGCTGGTCGCCGGGCCGTTCGGGGTGGGCAAGACGACGTTCATCCGCTCGCTGTCGGAGACGGCGCCGCTGCACACCGAGGAGGTGATGACGCAGACCGGCGCGCTGGTGGACAACCTGGCCGGGGTACGGGACAAGACCACCACCACGGTGGCCATCGACTTCGGCCGGCTCACGCTGCCCGGGGATCTGGTGCTGTACATGTTCGGCACGCCAGGGCAGCGCCGCTTCCGCCCCCTGTGGCAGGACATCGCGCGCGGCGCGCTGGGCGCCCTGGTGCTGGCCGACACCCGGCGCCTGGCGGACTCCTTCGAGGTGATGGACATGATCGAGGAGGCCGGGCTGCGCTACGCGGTCGCGGTCAACTCCTTCCCCGACTCCCCCTCGCACCATCCCGACACCCTCCGCGACCACCTCGACCTGCACCCCGACACCCCGCTGGTGGTGTGTGACGCGCGCAGCAGGGACCAGTCGGCCGACGCGCTGATCGCCCTCGTCGGCCACGTCCTCGAAGTGCTCGACCAGCAGCAGCAAGACGACAGCACGCCCGGCCGGCACCACGGCCACCAGCAGCCCCAGGAGACCGCTTGAACGCCGCGCCCCACACCGGGAACACGCCGTCCGGCACGATGCCGGCGCCGCTGTCCCGGCCGAGCCACGAGGTCACCCCGCTCTACGGCGAGGAGTTCGCGGCGGACCCGTACGCGGTCTACGAGCGGCTGCGCCGGTACGGGGCCCTCGCGCCCGTGGAGATCGCTCCCGGTGTCGGCGCGATGCTGGTGATCGACTACCGGGCGGCCCTCGACCTGCTGCACGACCCGGTGACCTGGTCGAAGGACTCCACTGTCTGGCAGGACACCGTGCCGCAGGACTCGCCCGTGCTGCCGATGCTGCGGGCCCGCCCCAACGCGCTGTTCAGCGACGGAGAGGCGCACGCCCGCTACCGCCAGGTGATCTCCGACGGCTTCGCCCGGCTGGAGCCGCACCAGGTGCGCCAGATCGTGCGGGAGGTCTCCGACCAGCTGATCGCCCGGTTCGCCCAGGACGGCGAGGTCGACCTGATCAGCCGCTTCGCGCGGCTGCTGCCGCTGCTGTTCTTCAACCGGGCCTTCGGCCTGGCCGACGACCGCAGCGAACTGCTGATCCAGGGCATCGCCGGGATGTTCGACAGCAAGACCACCGAGGAGGCGGAGGCGGCCGACATCGCCTACACCCAATACATCACGGAACTGACCCAGGCCAAGCAGCGCGAGCGGGGCCAGGACCTGACCTCCTGGTTCATGGACCACCCGGCCGGGCTGAGCGCCGAAGAGGTCATCCACCAGATCGTCCTGACGATGGGCGCCAGCTACGAGCCGCTGTCCAACCTCATCGGCAACGCGCTCAGCCGGATGCTCGTCGACGAGCGCTACTACAGCAACCTGTCCGGCGGCGCGCTGACCCCCCGGGACGCCCTGCACGACGTGCTGCGCAACGAGCCTCCGATGGCCAACTACTCCGCGCACTTCCCCAAGCGGGACGTCTACTTCCACGGTGTGTGGCTGCGCGCGGGACAGCTCGTCCTGGTCAGCTACGCGGCGGCCACCACCCAGAGCGGACGCGCAGCGCCCGGTGAGGCCACCGGAGCGGACGGCTCGGGCGGCGGCGCCCACCTGGCGTGGGCGGCCGGCCCGCACGGCTGCCCTGCCCAGCAGCCGGCCCTGCTCATCGCCAGCACCGCGATCGAACGGCTCACCGCCTGGCTCTCCGACATCCGTCTGACGGTGACGTACGACGAGCTGAAGTGGCGGCCGGGCCCGTTCCAGCGGGGCCTGGTCGCCCTGCCCGCACGGTTCAGCCCCGTCTCTCCCGACCACGTAGGAGGCACCCCGTGGAAGAGCCCGTCCATATAGCCGTCCCTTCGGACGTCCGCCTCGATCCGGAGGGCCGCGACATCCACGAAGAGGCGCGGCGCATCCGGGCGCGGGGCGCCGCCGCGACACTGGTGGAGCTGCCCGCCGGCATTCACGCCTGGTACGTCAGCGAGTTCGACGTCCTCAAGCAGCTCCTGCGGGATCCACGCGTCTCCAAGGACCCGCGCAAGCACTGGCCCGCCTGGCAGCGCGGCGAGTTCCACGACACGTGGATCCGCACCTGGGTCAGCGTCGAGAACATGCTCAGCTCCTACGGCGAGGACCACAAGCGCCTGCGCAAGCTGGTCGCCCCCGCCTTCACCGCGCGGCGTACGGCCGCCATGCTGCCCCGCGTGGAGCGCATCACCGGTGAGCTGCTCGATGCCATGGAAGACGACGCGGCACGGAACGGAACGGTGGACCTGCGCGCCTCCTTCGCGCATCCGCTCCCGATGAACGTCATCTGTGAGCTGTTCGGTGTGCCCGAGGACCAGCGGCCGGAGATGAAGCGGCTGATGGACATGGTCATGGACACCACCCGTACGCCCGAACAGGCGGGACAGACGGCGGTGGACATGCAGGCGGCCTTCACCGCGCTCGTCGAGTCGAAACGCGCCGAACCGGGCGAGGACCTGACCAGCGTTCTGGTCGACGCACGGGACGAGGAGGGCACCGCGCTCTCCGAGAAGGAACTCCTCGACACCCTGCTCCTGATGATCGGCGCCGGGCACGAGACGACTGTCAACCTCATCGGCAACGCCGTCCACGCCCTGCTCACCCACCCCGAGCAGCTACGACTCGTCCTGGACGGCGAGGCCTCCTGGGACGACGTCATCGAGGAGACACTGCGCTGGGCACCCAGCATCGCCAACCTGCCGCTGCGCTACGCCGTCGAACAGATCGCGCTCCCCGACGGCACCGTGATCGGGCAGGGCGACGCCCTCCTCTCCACGATCGCCTCGGCGAACCGGGACCCGGCCAAGTACGGCGCGGACGCGGCACGGTTCGACATCCGGCGGGCGGGTGGCGGGGAGCACCTGTCCTTCGGGCACGGGGTGCACTTCTGTCTGGGCGCCCCGCTGGCCCGGATGGAGGCCCGCACGGCACTGCCCGCCCTCTTCGACCGCTTCCCGAAGCTGCGCCCGGCGGTGCCGCCCGAGGAGATGGCGCAGGTCGCCTCCTGTATCGCCTTCGGGTACGCGGGCATCCCCGTGCGGCCACGGGGCTGAGCCCGCGCACCACCTGAGGCCGGAGGTGGCGGGGAGCGGGCGGCCCGGAGGACAGGGCCGGGCCGCCGCTCCCCGCCACCTTCTTCAGTACCCGGCCTGACCGCGTCTTGAGGCCCGGCCTGCCCGCGTCTTGTCGAGGGCCCACCTGCCCGCGTCTTCTGGAGGGCCGGGCCGGCTCACGTTCCGGGGGGGGCGTCAGGACCGGTAGGGCCTCGGCCGTCACGCCCCTGGCCACAGCCCTTCGTCCGTCAGGCCGAGCAGGTCGATGGCGTTGCCCCGCACGATCCGCTCCACCAGCTCTGCGGGCAGGTGGCCCATCTGCTGCTCACCGACCTCCCGCGACTTGGGCCAGGTCGAGTCCGAGTGCGGGTAGTCCGTCTCGTACAGGACGTTGGGGACACCGATGGACTCCACGTTCCGCAGCCCGAACGCGTCATCGAAGAAGCAGCCGTAGACGTGCTCGGCGAACAGTTCGGACGGCGGGCGCAGCACCTTGTCCGCCACGCCGCCCCAGCCACGGTTCTCCTCCCAGACCACGTCTGCGCGCTCCAGGATGTACGGGATCCAACCGATCTGCCCCTCCGCGTACATGATCTTGAGCCGGGGGAAGCGTTCGAACGCGCCGCTCATCAGCCAGTCCACCATCGAGAAGCAGCAGTTGGCGAACGTGATGGTGGAGCCGACGGCAGGCGGTGCGTCCGCCGACGTCGAGGGCATCTGGCTGGAGGAGCCGATGTGCATGGCGATGACGGTGCCCGTCTCGTCACAGGCCCGCAGGAAGGGGTCCCAGGCGTCCGTGTGGATGGACGGCAGGCCCAGGCGCGGAGGGATCTCCGAGAAGCAGACTGCGCGCACGCCCCGTTCGGCGTTGCGCCGCACCTCCTGTGCGGCCAGTTCCGCGTCCCACAGCGGCACGAGGGCCAGCGGTATGAGGCGCCCTTGCGCGTCGGGACCGCACCACTCCTCCACCATCCAGTCGTTGTACGCGCGTACCCCCAGCAGCCCCAGTTCCCGGTCCGCGGCCTCGGTGAAGGTCTGGCCGCAGAACCGCGGGAAGGTGGGGAAGCACAGGGCCGACTGCACGTGGTTGACGTCCATGTCGGCCAGACGCTCGCGCACGTCGTAGGAGCCCGGGCGCATCTGCTCGTAGGTGATGGCCTCCAGCCGTACCTCGTCCCTGTCGTAGCCGACGGCGGTGTCCAGCCTGGTCAGCGGGCGGTGCAGATCCTCGTACACCCACCAGTCGGCGAGCGGCCCCTCGTCGCCAGGGCTGCCCATCGTGGGGGTGAACTTGCCGCCGACGAAGGTCATCTCCTTCAGGGGGGCGCGCACGATGCGGGGCCCGGTGTCGCGGTAGCGGGACGGGAGCCGGTCCCGCCATACGTGCGGGGGTTCGACCGTGTGGTCGTCCACCGAAATGATCCTGGGGAAGGTCTCCATGCCCACCACCGTAGCGCCGAACCTGACGGGGCGTCAGCTACCGTGTCACCCTCGAACACGCGCATCCGCGCTCCCGTTCCGACTTCAGCGCCGCCTCGCGCGCCTCGTCACGTCGGCTCCCTCAACGCTCCGTTCGGGCCCGGCGTCGCTCCGTACGGACCTGAGCAGCCCTCCGTCCGGACCGCAGCGCCTCTCCGTCCGGACCGGAGCGTCCCTCCGTCTGGACCGGAGCGTCCCTCCGTCCGGACCGGAGTGTCCCTCCGCGCAGACCACAGCGTTCGTCCGCACAGACCGGCGGATCCCTCCGTACGGGCCGACCGAGCCTCCATCCGAAGCGGCGCGCCCCTCCGTCCGGACCGGGACAACCCTCCGTCCGGACCGGGACGACCCTCCGTACGCAGCGGTGCTGCCCTCCGTGCGGGCCGGCGTGCCCCGCCGTTCGGACTCCCCCCATCGCTCCACTCGGACCGGCGGGAGGCCATAACCGGCATCCGCCGAATTCGAAGGCTTCGTAGAGAGGCTGGTACCTGAGCTGACGGAAACGCCGCCGACAAGGCAGACTGACCCGTGCGGGGAACGGAGGAGTGCGGATCAGCAGGGGGCACACCAATGGGCGCCGGGGACGACACGCGTAACGGAGCGGGGCAGCGGGATCGCCAGTTGCGGTTCGCCCTGCTCGGTCCCGTGCGCGCCTGGCGCGGGGACCAGCCACTCGGCATGGGATCCCCCCAGCAGAAAGCCCTGCTGGCGGCGCTGTTGCTGCGCAGTGGTCACACCGCCACCGCCGAAGAACTCATCGACGCCATCTGGGGCGAGGAGCCGCCCGAGCAGGCCAAGGCCGCGCTGCGCACCTACGCCTCCCGTATCCGCAAAGCTCTCGGCCCCGACGCCGACCTGCTGGTCAGCGAATCCGGCGGCTACTCCCTGCACACAGGACCCGAAGCGCCGCTCGACGTCGAGACCGCCCACGACTGCGCCGTCCGCGCCGACAAGGCCGCCTCCGGCGGCGACCGCGCCCAGGCCCGCGAACTGTACGGCGCGGCCCTCGCCCAGTGGGACGGCGAACCCCTCGCCCGCATACCGGGCCCCTACGCGGAACACCAGCGCATCCGCCTGGAGGAGTGGCGCCTCAGCCTGCTGGAGCTGCGGCTCGACCTCGACCTCCAGGTCGGCTGCCACGCCGAAGCCGTCAGCGAACTGACCGCGCTGACCGCCGCGCACCCGCTGCGCGAACGGCTGCGCGAACTTCTGATGCTCGCCCTCTACCGCAGCGGCCGCCAGGCCGAGGCCCTCGCCGTCTACGCCGACACCCGGCGCCTGCTCGCCGACGAACTCGGCGTCGACCCCCGGCCCGAACTGGCCGAACTCCAGCAGCGCATCCTCGAAGCCGACGACGAGCTCACCTACCAGGCCGACGAGCCCACCGCCGCCGGGCCCACCGTCACCCGCCCCGCGCAGCTGCCCGCCACCGTCGCGGACTTCACCGGGCGTACCTCCTTCGTCGCCGAACTGGGCGACCAGCTCGCCCAGGCCGAAGGCACCGTCATGGCCGTCTCCGCCGTCGCCGGAATCGGCGGCGTCGGCAAGACCACACTCGCCATCCACGTCGCCCACGCCGCCGCCGACCGCTTCCCCGACGGGCAGCTCTACGTCGACCTCCAGGGCGCCGGAGCCGCGCCCGCCGACCCGGAAGCCGTCCTCGGCTCGTTCCTGCGCGCACTCGGTGTCGCCGACTCCGCGATTCCCAGCGGCGTCGAAGACCGCTCAGCCCTCTTCCGCTCGCTGCTCGCGGGCCGCCGCGTCCTCGCCCTGCTGGACAACGCCCGCGACGCCGCACAGGTCAGACCCCTGCTGCCCGGCGCCGCCGGCTGCGCCGCGCTGGTCACCAGCCGCGTCCGCATGGTCGATCTCGCCGGAGCGCACCTCGTCGACCTCGACGTCATGAGCCCCGATGAGGCACTCGCCCTTTTTACCCGCATTGTGGGCGACGAACGGGTCCTCGCCGAGCGCGAGGCCGCCATGGACGTCGTGGCTGCCTGCGGCTTCCTGCCGCTCGCCATCCGCATCGCGGCGGCCCGGCTCTCGGCCCGCCGCACCTGGACGGTCTCCGTACTCGCCGCGAAGCTCGGCGACGAGAGGCGCCGTCTCGACGAACTCCAGGCCGGCGACCAGGCCGTCGGCGCCACCTTCGAGCTCGGCTACGGCCAACTCGAAGGCGAACAGGCCCGCGCCTTCCGGCTCCTCGGCCTCGCCGAGGGCCCCGACATCTCCCTCGACGCGGCCGCCGCGCTCCTCGACCGGACCCAGGAAGACGCCGAGGACCTCCTGGAGTCCCTGGTCGACACCTCCCTCCTGGAATCGGCCGCCCCACGCCGCTACCGCTTCCACGACCTCGTCCGCCTCTTCGCACGGGCGTGCGCGGAGCGCGACGAACAGCCACCGAGCGAGTGCGACGCCGCGCTGCGGAGGCTGTTGGACTTCTACCTGGCGACGGCGCGGAACGTGTATGCGCTGGAGCGCCCCGCGGAGCGGCTGGTCGAGCACCTGGAGCCCACGCAGTACGCAGGACTTCATTTCGGGGGACAGACAGAGGCGATCGACTGGCTCTTCGCCGAGTCGAGCTGCTTCCTCGCCTGCGCGGCGCAGATGGCGAAAGGGTCGGCCTTGCGCCTGGCAGTGGATCTCCTGATGGCCACCAGCGCCCTCGCGGAGACCGGAGGCTACGGGCGCCAGTACGAACAGGGGGCCACCGCGCTCAAGCGCGCGGCGCAGAAGGCGGGGGACCCGCGCGCCGAGGCGCGCGCCCGCTCGGTACTCACCGGGATGTATCTGGCCACCGGGCGTTTCGACGAAGCTGAGGCGGAAGCCAGTGAGGCGCGCCCGCTGGGCAACAGGGCCGACGACCCCATTTCCTCCTCCTACGCGCTCAACGACCTCGGTCTGGTGGCCAACTACCAGGGGCGCCCCGAGGAAGGCGAACGCTGCCTGAGCGATGCGCTGGAAGCGTTTCGCTCCTACGGCAACAAGCCCGCGGAGGCGAGCGCCCTGTGCAACCTCTCCCGCGCTCTTACAGACCTGGGCAGGATGGAGACCGCCATCTCGCTGGCTGAGCAGGCGCTCGCCATCCACGAGGCTCTGGGCGTCTCGATCCGCCGAGCGACGACGCTGTACGCCCTCGGTATCGCGCTGACCAAGGCCCACCGGCTGGCGGAGGCCGAACGGCACTTCCGGGAAGCTC
Organism: Streptomyces tubbatahanensis; assembly: GCF_022699385.1. Lineage (NCBI taxonomy): Bacteria > Bacillati > Actinomycetota > Actinomycetes > Kitasatosporales > Streptomycetaceae > Streptomyces > Streptomyces tubbatahanensis. Next base: position 3,358,525 of record NZ_CP093846.1, read on the forward strand.
TGGACATCTTCCAGCAGAGCCGACAGCGCCTGTGGGAAGGGATGGTCTACTTCCGTCTCGGCGAAGTGCAGTTGGCGGCCGGCCACCCCGCGCAAGCGGCGGCTCTGACGGAGCAGTCCATGGCGATCCTGCGCAGTGTCGGCGGATCGTGGCGCAGGGCCAACGCGCTCACACTGCTCGGAGAGGCACTGGAGGCGCTGGGCCACAGTCGGCGCGCTCAGGCCTGCTGGCGCGAGGCCTTGGAGCAGTACGAACTTCTCGGCAGCCCCGAGGCCGCGACCGTGCGCCGGCTGCTGGAAACCGAGAGCGCGGCGTAAGACAGCGCGGCGCAACACGGTCACCAATCAACCGTTCATCGATCGTTTATCGTCGCCCGGCATGCTCTAAGCAGTCGATCCGGCGCGTCGGGGGGCAGGCGGATCGGCAGGGGGAGGCGGCCCTCCCCCGATAGGGTGAACGGCCCGACTCGTCCGCCCGGCGGCCCACGGGGGAGCCGCTGGGCGGACACCTGCCCACAGATCCCATGGAGGGAAGCCACCATGAGCGACCACGAAGAGAAGGTCACGCCCGAGAGCGGCGAGGTCACCACCAAGGACCGCAACCAGACCATCAAGCCGCCGGCCGCGAACGGCTCGTCCGGTGAAATGGGCACGAACGACCGCAACCAGACCATCAATCCGGCCCACTGAGGCCCGCTCTCCGGAGGGCCGTAGGGGCCCGGGGGGGAGGCCCTCCGGAGAGCCATCGGACCATCACACGGGACGCCCCGCCGGGGGAAGCAAGCGGGGACCGTCCTACGGGGGACCAGAGGGTCGTGGTCGACGACGCAGAGGGGGAGTCGTCGACCACGGCCCTCGGTGCATGACCGGCTTTGGCCGTTTCCCGGAGCCGTACAGCGTCAAAGTACACAGTACGAACACGTATTCACTCCCGGAGGTGCCCTCTCGTGTCCCGTTACAAGAAGCTCGTCGCCACGTGTGCTGTCGCTTTGGGCGTCATGGGGGCGCTGGCTACTCCGGCACTCGCGACCCACGCGTCCGCGCCCGCAGACCGCACTCAGACCGCAGGCGTCCCGGACCGCAACGGCACCATCCTCCCCGACCTGGACAACAGCCAGGGGACCGTCGCGCCCACCGCGACCCAGGCCGGCTGAGCGATCGGCGCGGCCCGGAGGCCCAAGGGGGCCGGCGGTGACGTGCGTCGTCACCGCCGGCCCCGCAGGCGCGTCTTGACCACCTTGCCGCTCGCGTTCCGCGGCAGTGCCGCCACGAATTCGACGTCCCTGGGCACCTTGTAGTTGGCCATCTCCCGGCGCGACCAGGCGATGAGGTCGTCTGCGGTGACGGTGGCGCCCGGGTGGCGGACGGCGAAGGCTTTGCCGACCTCGCCGAGCCGGGGGTCGGGCACGCCGATGACGGCGGCCTCACTGATGTCGGGGTGCCGGCTGAGGAGTTGTTCGATCTCGGCGGGGTAGGCGTTGAAGCCGCCGACGATGAACATGTCCTTGATCCGGTCGGTGATACGCAGGTTGCCCTCGGCGTCCAGGACACCGATGTCGCCGGTGCGCAGCCAGCCGTCGGAGGTGAATACCTCGGCCGTCTCGTCCGGTTCTTCGAAGTAGCCGGACATGACGTGGTAGCCGCGCACCAGGACCTCGCCCGGCTCGCCGGGGGGCCGCGGGGCACCCGTGGGGGAGACGACTTTCACCTCCGTGCCGGGAAGGGCCCGTCCTGAGGTGGTGGCGACGGTCTCCGCGGGGTCGCCGCGGCGGCACATGGTGACGGTGCCGGAGGCCTCGGTGAGGCCGTAGGCGGTCAGGACGGTGCCCACCCTCAGTTCGGCACGCAGCCGCTCGACCAGTTCGAGGGGGACGACGGCGGCGCCGGTGACGACCAGGCGGAGTGCGCTCAGATCGTGCTGCCGGCGGGCGGGGTGGTCCAGCAGTGCCTGGTGGAGGGTGGGCGGGCCCGGCAGCACGCTGACGCGCTCGGTGGCGATGTGCGCGAGCGCGGTCTCGACGTTGAAGACGGGCTGCGGGATCATCGTCGCGCCGCGCAGCAGGCAGGCGATGATGCCCGCCTTGTAGCCGAAGGTGTGGAAGAACGGGTTGACGATGAGGTAGCGGTCGCCTTCTTCGAGCCCGGCCAGTTCGCTCCACGCGGTGTAGACACGGAGCGTCTGTTCGTGGGTGATCACGGCGCCCTTCGGGTGCCCGGTCGTGCCCGAGGTGAAGGTGAGGTCACAGGGTGCGGAGGGGGTGACGCGGGCGGCGCGTGCGTGGACCGCCTCGCGGGAGACCGACGCGCCGGCGGCCAGGAAGTCGGTCCAGGTGCGGAAGGAGGCGGGCGCGTCCTGTGCCAGGACCACGACCTCTCGCAGGTGCGGCAGTCCCGGCAGTGGGCCTTCGCCCAGCCCCTCAGCGGTGGCGCGGCGCAGTGAGGCGACGTACGAGGTGCCCAGGAACGTGCCGGTGATGAACAGCAGCCTGGCGCGGGTCTTGCCGAGCACGTAGGCGGCTTCGGCGCCCTTGAAGCGGGTGTTGAGGGGAACGAGGACGCCGCCTGCGGTGACCGCGCCGAGGGCTGCGACGATCCAGTCGAGGGTGTTGGGCGCCCAGACGGCCACCCGGTCGCCGGGTTCCAGGCCGGAGGCCAGGCATGCGGCCGCGGCCCGCTCGACCCGCTCGCCCAGACCGGCGTACGAGATCCGGGTGCGCCCCTCGACGACCGCTTCGCGTTCCCCGTAGCGTTCGGCGGCGGCCCGGACGAGGGCCGGGATGGTCGCCGGAACGGTTTCCGCGCCCGTTGGAACGGTTTCCGCGCCCGTTCCGGCAGCGGGGGCGACGGCGGCGGGGGACGCCGCTTCAGTGCGGGCCGTCGGGGCCGCGTCGGCAGGGGACGCCGGTACCGCTCCGGGTGCGATGTCCTTACCACTCACTGTGCGCCTCCTTGACCGAGCCGCTGCCACTGCCGCTGCACTACTGCGCTGAGCCACTGCACCGCCGCACCGTCGCGCCCCACAACTGCACCGCCGCAGCGGTGCGGTGCGTCTCACGGACGGTCGCACGGCTTTCGTCGCGCACCGATACCTGACACACCGTCAGGTTAGCTGTAGCCTCCCGGACTGTCAGCAGCGGTGCACCAGTCAGGTCGCCCGAGGAGGACGCCATGAAGGACGCCACGGCGATCGTCGGCATAGGGCAGACGCCGTTCGCCAAGCGGCTCGACGCATCCGAGAAGAGCCTGGCCTGCCGCGCCATCCTGGGCGCGCTCAACGACGCGGGAATCGCCCCCTCCGAGGTGGACGGTTTCGCCTCGTACACGATGGAGGAGACCGACGAGGTCGAGGTCGCCAAGGCGATCGGCGCCGGTGACGTCACGTTCTTCTCCAAGGTCGGCTACGGCGGTGGCGGCTCGTGCGCGACCGTCGCACACCTGGTGGGCGCGATCGCCACCGGACAGGCCACCGTGGGCGTCGCCTGGCGCTCCCGCAAACGGGGTTCGGGCACCCGGCCGTGGGGAAACGCCGCGGCACAACTGCCCACGCCCGCGCAGTGGACGCGTCCCTTCGGACTGCTGCGCCCCGCCGACGAGATCGGCATGCTCGCCCGGCGCTACATGCACGAGTACGGGGCCACCCGCGACCATCTCTTCAACGTCGCGCTGGCCTGCCGCAACCGTGCCAACCAGAACCCCGCGGCGATGATGTACGAGCGGCCGCTGACCCGCGAGATGTACATGACGGCCCGCTGGATCAGTGAGCCGCTGTGCCTGTTCGACAACTGCCTGGAGACCGACGGGGCGCTCGCCTGTGTGCTGGTCTCCGCCGACCGCGCCCGCGACTGCCGCCGCAGGCCCGTCTACGTGCACGCCGCGGCGCAGGGCCTGCCCGCCCAGCACCACGGCATGGTCAACTACTGGAACGACGATCCGCTGAGCGGCCCCGCGTGGACGGCGGCCCAGCAGCTGTGGAAGCAGGCGGATCTCGGCCCCGCCGACGTGGACGTGGCGCAGATCTACGACGCGTTCACCGTGCTCGTCCCGCTCTCCCTGGAGGGTTACGGCTTCTGCGGACGCGGGGAGGGGGCCGCGTTCACCGAGGGCGGCGCGCTGGAGATCGGTGGCCGTCTGCCGCTGAACACCGCGGGGGGCGGGCTGAGCGAGGCGTACGTGCACGGTTTCAACCTGATCACCGAGGGGGTGCGGCAGCTGCGCGGCACCTCCACCGCGCAGGTGCCCGACGCCTCGACCTGTCTGGTGACGGCGGGCGAGTGCGTGCCCACCTCCGCCCTGCTGCTGAGGAGCTGAGAGCTGTGACCGCTTCTGTGACACCGGTCCCCGGGGGCGGGTTGCTGCTGCCCGTCCCCGACGACGACGGCGCGCCCTTTTGGGCGTACGCCGCGAAGGGCGAACTGCGCGTGCAGGCCTGTCGCGACTGCGGAGTGCGTCGCTTCCCGCCGCGGCCGTGCTGTCCGCGCTGCCGGTCCTTCGAGGACGAGTGGCAGAGGGTGAGCGGGCGCGGGCGCGTCTGGTCGTACGTGGTCGCGCACCCGCCGCTGCTGCCGTCGTACGCCGCGCTCGCGCCGTACGACGTGGCGGTGGTCGAGCTCGTCGAGGATCCCGCGATCCGGCTGGTCGGCAACCTGGTCGCCGCACCGGACGCCCCGCTCGGCTCCGTGGACGCCGCCAGGTTGCGCATCGGCGCACCGGTACGGGCCGTTTTCTGCACGCTGGGCGAGGGCGACGAACGGGTGACGGTGCCGCGCTGGATGCTGGAGCGGCCGTGACCAACGCGGAGGGGGTCGCGACCAGCGCAGAGGCGGGCGTGAGGAGCGGGGAGACGGGCGTGAGGAGCGGAGAGGGAGGGGCGTGAGCATCGGGCTGGAATGTCGGGACGGTGTGGCGACGGTGACGCTGGACCGGCCGGAGAAGCACAACGCGCTGGACCTCGACGACGCTCGGGCTCTTTCCCGGACATGGCGGCAATTACGCACCGACCGGGCGGTGCGTGCGGCCGTGGTGACCGGTGCGGGTGGGCGGGCCTTCTGCACGGGCATCGACAGGTCGGCGGTCGCCGGCGCGGACGCCGTGCCTCAGCCGGCGTCACCGTTCGCGATCGAGGACCCGTTGCTTTCGATCGGCCCGAAGAGCAACGACCTGTGGATACCGGTGCTGGCCGCCGTGGAGGGCATGGCCTGCGGGGGCGCGTTCTATCTGCTGAGCGAGGCGGAGTTCCTCGTCGCGACGGAGGAGTCCGCCTTCTTCGACCCGCACACCACCTACGGCATGGTCAGCGCGTACGAGGCCATGGGGATGGCGCAGCGGATGCCGTTCGGCGAGGTGGCACGGATGGCGCTGATGGGAACGGCCGAACGGATCTCGGGCCGGCGCGCTTACGAGACCGGCCTGGTCTCCGAACTCGCGCCGGTGGGTGGCGCACTGGAGTGTGCGCTGGACTGCGCACGGACCCTGGCCTCGTACCCGCCCGAGGCGGTGCAGGGGACGGTGCGCGCGGTGTGGGCCGCGAGGGAGGCGGCCCGCAGCCAGGCGATGGCCCAGGCCCCACCGCTGATCGCCCTCGGCAACCTGCCGCCGGCGCGACAGGCGGAGCTGTTCGCCGGGCGTCGGCGGAGCGGGCGGGGCGGCACCGCCTTCCGCACCCGGTAGGGGTACGAGCGCTGCCGGCTGCCGGCAGCCGCACGGGATTCAAGTGCCAGAGGGAGCGCGGTTGCGCGCCTGCCGCGCGAAGAGGGTGCTCCTCCGTGCGGAGAGAGTGCTCCCTTCGTGCGGAGAGGTGTGCTCCCTCCGTGCAGCAGAGGGAGCACACCTTGAGCGAGGGTGTCACCTGACCGAGGAGACCTCGCACTCCACGACGTCCCGCACCTTCGACGGGGTCTCCATCGGCACCTTCACCGACCGTGCGTTGCCGCCCTTGACGGTGGTGTGGGCGGAGCCGGAGTCGATGACCTCACCGGCCGCGTCGAGGAAGTCCACCTCGACGACGAACGTGCCCGACCTGTCGCCCGAGTTGCGCACCCGCACAGTCGCACCGGGTTTCGTCCCCGGCTTGGCCTGGGCGCACTCGGTCACGTACCCGGACCCCTTCACGCTGCTGCCACCCGAACCGCTGCTGGAGCTCGAACTCCTTGAGCTGCCGGAGCTGGAGTAGCCGTTGGTGTAACCACTGGTGGAGCCGCTGCCGTAGTCGCTGTCCGAGCTGCCGGTGTGGCTGTGGCTACTGGACTTCTCGCTGCTGCAGCCGCCTCCGCCGTGACCACTGCTGCGGCTCTTGCCGCCGCCACCGCTGTGACCACCCGACGAGCGGGCCTGGCTGAACCCCGTCAGCGCCAGCAGGACGACCGAGACGGCGGCGATCAGCTTCAGATGCCGCAACCGCTTCATGAGAACCCCCCGAAAACACGTGGACACCACAACCATTGTCGCGTCCAGTTCAACCATTGCCACCGGCTCAAGACGTCCACAGTGGCGAGGGGGTTCCCGGCGGCGTAGCGTCGAGAGCGGATCACGCACCCGTACGGCGTCGGGAGTGGCGCCGGGAAGCGAGGCGAGACCATGATCCGCAACGCGATCGGGTCGCTACTCGCCCTCATCGGGGCAGCGGCCGCCGTCTACAGCCCCTTCCGACCGTGGTACGACGGCCGCCTCGGACGCGACTTCCGCCTCGACGCCCTCTTCCAGTCCGCCGGCATCACCGGAGCGGCCGCGGCGTTGTTCACCGGCCTCTTCGTGCTGATGCTGGTCGCGGCAGTCATCGCGGTGCTGGGCGTGCTGGCGCGCTCGCGCATCCTGGTGCTCATCGCGGGCGTGCTCGCACTGGGCTTCACCGTGCTGTGGATGGTGCGCCAGGGACAGGCCGCGGGCAGCCTCACGGCCGGCAGCACCGGGGGCCTCGCCTCGGGCGCCTGGCTCGCCCTGGGAGGAGGCGTTCTGCTGCTGCTCGGCGGCGCCATGATGGCCGGGCGCCGAGCCGTGCGCCACCGCGCCCGCCGCGGGGAGAAAGGCCCGGACGGGGACACGCTGGAACAGCCGTACGCGGGGCAGCCCCCGCCCCAGCAGCCGTACGCGGGGCCTCCCTCGTCCCAGCAGCCGTACGCCGGTGCGCCGCCCTCTCCCCCTCCCGCGGAGCCGTACCCGCAGCCGTATCCGGGACAGCCCGGAATGCGCGGGGCACCCCAGCAGCAGTACCCGGGCCCCCAGCCCCCCGAACCCGGCGCGGCACCGTACGGGCAGCCCGCCCCCGGACCGGCCGCCCAACAGCAGCCGGAACAGTACGGGACGGAGCCTTACCAGAACGAGCCGTACGGTACCGGGCCTTACCAGCAGGAGCCGTACGGAACGGACCCGCACGCACCGGAGCCGTACGAGTCACGTGCCGGCACTCAGGGCGCTCCGCTGGACGAGCCGTACGAGCCGACCCCGGCCACGGCGGAGACCGGTCCGCAGACGGAAGCCGAGCGGCAAGCGGGTGCGGCCCCGCGGACGGAAGGGGAGGCGGAAGGAGAGACGGAGACGGAAGCGGGACGGGGATCCGATCCGGTGGACAACACGCGTCCCTTCCCGACAGCTCCCCCGCCGCCTGCCGACCGTCCCGGTGACGAGGACGAGGACACCTGGCGGCACAGAGGACGCGACGCGGCGTGAGGCCGGCCGCACGGTGGCACGGTCGCGCTCCGACGGAGGAGGAAAACCTTCGCCCGCCGGGCCGCCCGCAGGGGCCCGGCGGGCGCGCCCGTCAGGCGGACTGGCGTGACTGTCCGGTGCCCTTGGTGGCGTCCAGCGCGTAGACGCAGCGGTCCTTGCTGCACGCGTACACGACGCCGCCCACCGCCACCGGCGAGCCGGTGATCTCCCCGCCGGTGGCCAGCTTCCAGCGCAGCTGCCCGCCCACGGCGTCGACGGTGTACAGACAGTGGTCGGCGGAGCCGAAGTGGACCCGCCCGTCGGCGACCACAGGGGCGCCCACCACGTCGGCGCCCGTGGCGAAGCGCCAGCGCGGCGTGCCGCTGACCGCGTCGAGCGTGTAGACGGCGCTGCCGCTGCCCAGGTGGACCAGACCGTCGGCGGTGACGACGGGCTCCGCCGAGTGCCGTGCCTCGGTGGCGATACGCCAGCGGTCGTTGCCGTTGCCGGAGTCGAGCGCGTACACGGTGCCGAGGTAGTCGGCGAGGTAGACCCCGCCACCTGTCACCCCGGGGCCCGGCACGAAAGCGGCGGGGCTCAGGAAGGCCGCGGGCGCGTCGAAGCGCCACCTCTCCTGCCCTGTGGCCGCGTCGAGCGCGAACACCCGCGATCCCGCGCACACGTACGCCACACCGTCCTCGGCGACGGTCACCCGCACGGGCACCCCGCCCGTGGCGGAGGCGTCACCGACGGGGTACGTCCAGCGCTCGGTGCCGGTGCGGGCCTCGAAGACGTACAGTCGCCCGTCCGCCCAGGTGTAGACGGCGCCGTCAGCGATGACGGGACCGCCCTCGGGGGTCTCGAAATCCGTCTGGGCGCCCGTCAGGTCCCACAGCTTCTCGCCTGTGGCCGCCTCCCACGCCTGTACTCCGCCCCCACGGGTGCCGGTGACCACGGTGCCGCGGTCGACCTGGAGGGCGTAGACCCAGCCGTCGGTGGCCAGTCGCCACCGCTCCGACCCGTCGCCGGCGTCGAGCGCGTAGAGGCTGGGGCCGTCGGAGGCGTGCACCCGGCCGCCGGAGACGGCCATGGACCAGGCGACCTCGCGCGTCTTGAACTGCCTGCGCCCGCTGGCCACGTCCAGCGCGTGCACCTCGAAGGAGGTCACGTACACCAGATCGTCGGCGACGGCCGGCGAGCCCCACACGTCGTTCGACATCCGGAACCGCCACGGCCGCCAGCGCTGCGGCCCGCCCGACGAGGCGCCGGACGCCGCCGGATACCCGCCACCCACCGAGTGCGCGGAGGGCTGGGACGGCGGCTGCGCGGGCGGCCGCGGATGCTGCGGGGACTGCGGCGGAGGTGCCGGCGGCTGGTGCAGCGGATGCACGCCGGGCGGCGGCGCGGACCCCGCGGACGGACCTCCGCCCTGGTCGGCGCCCCCGGCGGACCGCCCCGGAGCACCGTACGGCGGAGCGGACGGGGGCGCGGGGGGCGGCGAGACGGCCTGCGGAGCCGCGGCGCCGTGCGCGGCGGAGGGACCCGCCAGCGGGGGCAGCGGCGCCGCGTACGGCTGTGCGTAGGAGGGCGGCGGAGTGCCGTCCCTGGATCCGTCCCTCGACCCGTCGGGGGCCCGCACCCAGCCCGAGGTCGGATCGGTGCCCGTCTCGCGCCCCGTCTCGTCGGAGCGGCGCGGCCCCGGACCGATCGGCACCTGCGTGTTGGGCAGCTGTACGGGGTCCGCCTCCGGGCTGCCCGGCTGGGCGGAGGGGCGGGAGACCACCGGTGCCGAGCCGGGCGTCACCGCGCCGGGGAAGCCGGCGAGGTCACTGGCGGCGGGCACGGAGGGGTCTCCGGAGTGAGGAACACCCCGAACGGATGCACCGGATGCGCCGGATGCACCGGACGTCCCTGGCGGACCGGACGCGTCGGCGGCGCCGCCGACGGCGGGCGGTCCGCCGGGGATCCCCTGGTTCCACTCGGCAGCGGCGGGGCCGCCACCTGCCGCCCCGTGACCGCCCCCGGCTCCGGACCCGTTGCCCGGCACCCCCGGGCCACTGCCGGCGGCACCGACTCCGCTCATGGCCGACCCCGCGGGCCCGGCGGAACCCGCGCTTTGGGCCGCTCCCGCGTCCTGGCTCGGCCCCGCGCGCCCCGCGGCGGGCGGTCCGCCGGGGCCGACGGACCCCATGGCCGAACCGTCCGCGCCGCTGTCCCCCGCCCCCGCGGGCGGGAACGACGCGGCGGGGGACGGCGCGGCCGGGGACGGCGCGGACGCCGGCGGGCCGGGAGGCGCAGGCACGAAGGGGGCGGGCGCGGAGCCGGCGGGCGGCTGTGCGGGGGCGCCTCCGGCGGCCGGGCCCGCATCGGCGGACGCCGCGTTCTGGCGCCGCATGGCGCGTCCGCCCCGGCGGCGCTCGATCAGGGATACGGCGGTGATGGGCAGCCAGGCCGACACCGTCCCGCTGTCGTCGCTTCCCGCGCCGAACAGGTGCGGGGCGAGCTGCGCCTGGAGGTCGGCCGGGGTGGGCCGCTCCTCCGCGTTCATCCGCATACACGAGTCGATCAGCGCTCGCAGGTCGTCGGGCAGCCCCTCCAGGTCGGGGCCCTCGCGCAGCAGCATGAAGACGGTCTCCACGGGGTTGGCTCCGTGGAAGGGCGCGTGTCCGGTCGCCGCGAAGACCAGGGTCGAGGCGAGCGAGAACACGTCACTGGCGCCGGTCACGCTGCGGGAGTCGCGCGCCTGCTCGGGCGACATGTAGGCCGGAGTGCCCACGGCGACGTTCGTCATGGTCAGCCGGGTGTTGGAGACGCCGGAGGCGATACCGAAGTCGATGACACGCGGGCCGTCCTCGACGACCAGCACGTTGGAGGGCTTCAGGTCCCGGTGGACCAGTCCGGCACCGTGGATGGACTGGAGCGCCTCGGCGACCCCGGCCGCCAGCCAGCGCACCGCCTGCACCGGCAGCGGACCGCACTCGGTGACTATTTCCTCCAGCGAGGGCGAGGGCACGTACGCGGTGGCCAGCCACGGAATGGCGGCGCGCGGGTCGGCGTCCACGACGGCGGCCGTGTAGAAGCCGCTGACCGCCCGCGCGGCCTCGACCTCACGGGTGAAGCGCACCCGGAAGAGCTGGTCCTCCGCCAGTTCCGTGCGCACCGTCTTGATCGCGACGCGGCGGCCGGACGCCGAACGTGCGAGGTAGACCAGCCCCATGCCGCCGGAACCGAGACGGCCCAGCACCTCGAACGGGCCGATCCGCCGCGGATCGTGCTGCGCAAGCTGCTCCACCACTTGTCCTGCCACCTCCCCGTAGGGGCCGTAAAATCTGCCCGTTCCCGCCCCGTGCAGCCTCTCACTGCCGTGCCGGACCTGGCGGTCCGGACGCCGATTCTTCCTGGCGAACGCGCCGGTTGCGAACCCGGGGGCGGCACGTAAGTGTCTTCCTGCCCCGACAAAGGCGCGTATGACCCGGTCAATCCGTCATGGTGCGGTAGCCGTGTATCACCCTGATTGCCCTCATCCGGGCTCGCCGATCGAGCACACCCCGTTTGCCTGCGGACGAATCGCGGTCCGAGCGCCCCTCGGTAAGCTGACGGGCATGACAGGACAAGTTCGAACCGTCGACGGCCGGGTGGCCGGACGCCGCGGTCAAGCGACGCGGCAGAAGCTGCTCGACTGCCTCAGCGAGATGCTCAGCTCGTCGCCGTACCGCGATGTCAAGGTCATCGACGTCGCACGGAAAGCGGGCACGTCCCCTGCGACGTTCTACCAGTACTTCCCCGATGTCGAGGGCGCCGTCCTGGAGATCGCCGAGGCCATGGCCAAGGAGGGCGCCTCCCTCACCGAGCTGGTGGCCGGACGCTCCTGGACGGGCAAGGCGGGCTGGCAGACGGCCGAGGAGCTGGTCGAGGGCTTTCTGGCCTTCTGGCGCAGGAACGACGCGATCCTGCGCGTGGTCGACCTGGGCGCGGCAGAGGGCGACAAGCGGTTCTACAAGATCCGCATGAAGGTCCTCAACTCGGTGAACAACTCCCTCGCCGACGCCATCAAGGACCTGCAGAACCGCGGCAGGGTCGGCAAGGACGTCAACGCCGCTGCCGTGGCCGGCTCGCTGGTCGCCATGCTGGCCTCCGTCGCAGGCCACCAGAAGGGCTTCCAGAGCTGGGGCGTCAAGCAGGCCGAGCTCAAGCCGAGCCTCGCCCTGCTCGTACACCTCGGCGTGACCGGCAAGAAGCCCACCAAGTAACGCACCGCGCCGCCTCACCCCGCGATGCGTGGGCACGCCGCGCTGCCCGCTTGGCACGTGTCCTCTCTCCCGTACGCAGCGTCCCTCGCCCCTCCCCGAGAAGCCGTCAGCTCTCCGGCCTGCGCTCCAGGCGGAAGACGCGGATCCGCCGCTCGATCCGGCGCTGGTAGACCGCGTACGGCGGCCAGAACCTCAGCAACTCCCCCCACGCCTCCTCGCGCTCCGCGCCCTCCAACTGTCGCGCCCTCACGGGGATGTCGCGGCCCCTGTAGGTGATACACGCCTCGGGATGACGGCGCAGGTTGGCGGTCCACCCCGGGTGGCCCTGCTTGCCGAAGTTGCTGCCGACCAGCAGCCAGCTCCCCCGCGCCTTCTCCGGCATGCACGCCAGCGGCGTCCTTCGCGGCTCACCGCTCTTGGCGCCCGTCGAGCTCAGCACGACACCGGGCAGCATCCGGGTACTGAGCATCGTCCGTCCACCCGAGAGCCGGTGCACCGCCCGGTCCAGTACGGGGATCACATGCGGGGCGATCCGCGAGAACGTCCGTGTGGACGACACCGCCTGAATCATCTTCCGTCCGCCCGACCCGGCCATCAGAATCCAACCGCCTTCCCCGCGGCCCCCGCGCCGCGTCTTCTTTTTCTTCGTCCCTTCGCGCTGCTCCCCTGTTTGCGCGTCCCTTCGCGCTGCTTCCCCTGTTTCCGCGTCCGTTCGCGCTCCTTCCCCGTTTTTCGCGTCCGTTCACGCCACGGGCCCTGCCTGCGCGTCCGTTCGCGCGACGGGGGCTTGCTGCGCGCCCGTTCGCGCCACGTTCCCTTCGCGCACGTCTGCGGCTCCTTCGGGGCCCGCTCCCGCGGCGTACAGCGCCGCCTCTTCGGCGGCCTGGTGCCGCAGCCGGTGCACCGGTCCGAACAGCAGGTCGTCCCCGGCCGCGCGCCTGAAGGAGAGAGGCGCCGTCTGCTCCCGGGTCGAACCCGCCTCCCCGTGCAACCGCATCGCCTCGCCCGCGGCGAACCTGAGCGCCTCCAGTCCCGACGCCTGCGCGCCGCCGGCGGCCGCCCGTGCTTCCGCCTCGTCCGTCGCGGCCGTCCACGCCTCGTCCGCCCCCACCGTCCACGCGGCGTACGAGGCCGCCGCCCGCGCGGTGCGCACCCGGAGGTACGCCTCCGCCAGGAGGGTCCGTATCGCCCGGAGGGAACCGCATGGCCGGCGCCCGGCGCCCGCGCCCGACGTGACCTGTTCGACCGTCCGCGCCAGCGCACCGTCCGCCGCGCCCACGGCCTCCATCGCGAGGACGGCGGCCACTCGGGGGCCGAGGGCGGCCAGTGCGGGCCGCACGTCGTGCTCGTCGCGTTCGCCGAGGAGTTCCGCGCGCACGTCGCGCAGTTCGACACGGGCCACAGGGCGCGTCTCGTCCAGCGCGGAGTGCCGTACCCGCACGAGCCCCGCGGCGTCGTCCGGGACGAGGAAGAGCAGCGTGCGGCTGCGCGTGAAGCCGCCCGTGTGCGCCGCGACGAGCAGCAGCCCCGCGCTGTGACCGCCCAGCACCTGTGCCGCTTCCCCGTACAACCGCCATCCGTCTGCCGCACGGTGCGCCTGGATACCACCGGCACGCCCACCGCCGGACCACCCGCCGACCGGCCTCCCGCTGTCGGGCCGCCCGCTGTCGGCCCGCCCGTTGTCGGCTGGTTCCTCGCCGGGGCAGTGCTCGCGTCCTGCCCGCTCCCCGGGGCCCGCCGACACCGTGAGGCCGAGGGCCACGGGCAGCGTTCCCGGGGGTACGGCGAGGGCGCCGGTCAGTTCGCCGGAGGCCAGCCGCGGCAGCACGCGGGTGCGCTGCGCCTCGGTGCCCAGAGCGAGTACCAGCGGGGCGACCAGGCAGGCCGTGGGTACCAGCGGCGACGGCAACAGGGCGCGGCCGGTCTCCTCACCGGCGAGCGCGAGTGCGAGGGCGCCACGCCCGGCGCCACCGTAGGCCTGGGGCACCGCGAGGCCGGGCAGCCCGTGGTCCCGGGCGAGTGTGGCCCACAGGGCGGTGTCGTATCCCTGCGGCGACCGCGCCGCGGCCCGCACCTCGTCGGGTCCGCTGTGCCTGTCGAGCACGTGTCGCAACGTGCGGCGTATCGCGTTCTGCTCCGCGGTGAACCCCGTGTCCATCGGCAGCGCCCCCTCATGGCGACCTCGTCACCTGACGGGGCGTCATGTTAGGCAGCCCCGGCTCCGATGCCCAGGGCACGGACGGCGCCACCTTGCCACCGCCCCCTCCCGCCGGCACGCGGAACTGATGTACCGTCAGTTCATGCCGCCTGCCGACAGCATCCGCCGCATCGGCCGCCGCGTCGCCGTCGCCGGAGTCGCGCTCTCGGACGGAGGGAGGGTCGACGAGGCGACGCCGTACGCGCTGCACGCCCAGGCCGCGCGCCGGGCGCTGACGGACGCCGGCATCGACCGCTCCCTGGTGGACGGGCTGGCCTCGGCCGGGCTGGGCACTTTCGCGCCCGTGGAGGTCGCCGAGTACCTGGGACTGCGGCCCACGTGGGTCGACTCCACCTCTGTCGGCGGCTCCACCTGGGAGGTCATGGCCTCCCACGCCGCCGACGCCATCGCGCAGGGCCGCGCGAACGCCGTGCTGCTGGTGTACGGCTCCACCGCGCGCGCCGATCTCAAGGCCCGCCGCCGCACAGCCGATCTCTCCTTCGGTACGCGCGGTCCGCTGCAGTTCGAGGCGCCCTACGGGCACACCCTCATCGCCAAGTACGCGATGGCGGCCCGCCGCCACATGCACGAGTACGGCACCACGCTGGAACAGCTCGCTCAGGTCGCCGTCCAGGCACGCGCCAACGCGGCCGCCAACCCCGACGCCATGTACCGGGAACCGGTCACGGTGGACGACGTCCTGTCCGGCCCGGTGATCGCCGACCCGTTCACCAAGCTGCACTGCTGCATCCGCTCGGACGGCGGCTGCGCGGCGCTGCTGGTCGCCGAGGATCTCGTGCCGGACCTGGCCACCCGCCCCGTCTGGATTCTCGGCTCGGGAACGGCCGTCTCTCACACCACGATGTCGGAATGGGAGGACTTCACCGTCTCCCCCGCTGCGACGTCGGGGCGCACCGCCTTCGCACAGGCGGGTGTCACACCTTTCGACATCGACCTCGCCGAGATCTACGACGCCTTCACCTACATGACCCTCGTGACACTCGAAGACCTCGGTTTCTGCGCCAAGGGGGAAGGCGGCTCCTTCGTGGAGAACGGTCGGCTGCTGCGCGACGGCGACCTGCCGGTCAACACCGACGGAGGCGGTCTGTCCGCCTGCCATCCGGGCATGCGGGGCCTCTTCCTGCTCGTGGAAGCGGTACGGCAACTGCGCGGCGAGGCGGGCGACGGGCGACAGGTACGCAGGCGCGACGGAGCACTGCCCGAACTGGCCGTCGCGTCCGGCACAGGCGGCTGGTTCTGCTCGTCGGGGACACTGGTGCTGGGCCGCGGTTGAGGACCGCGGGAGGGGGCAGGCGCCGGGCACCGCGTCGGGACCGCGAGCACCTGGTGCTACGGCGTCAGAACGGCTGGTGCATGCTGTCCGCCGTCAGAACCGCTGGTACATGATGTGCAGTCCCACGAACCCGCGCTCGGGGTGACGGAAGCCCTCCGTCAGGGTGGCCACGATCTCGAAACCGAGGGACTTCCACAGCGCGACAGCCCGGGTGTTGGTCTCGACGACCGCGTTGAACTGCATCGCCCGGTAGCCCTCGCTCTTGGCCCACTCCAGCACGTGCTCGCCCAGCGCCCGTCCGACACCCTTGGCGCCGCATCGGGGATCGACCATGAAGCTGGCTCCCGCGATGTGGGACGCGCCGCCCATGTGGTTGGGGCCCGTCTTCGCCGAACCGAGCACCCTTCCACCCTCGTCCACGGCGACGAAAGTGATCCCCGGGGGTTCCAGCATCCAGGTCGCTCTGCCTGCGGCCTCCTCCATGTCGCGCGGGTAGGTGTAGGTCTCGCCAGCGGCGACGATGGTGTGGAAGAAGGGCCAGATGGCGGCCCAGTCGGCTGCGGTCGCTTCACGGATCTGCACGGACACAGCCTGCGTGATCGGTGGCCTGTGACGCCACCGGGAATCACCGCGCCGGCACGACGAGCGAGGCGCCACGCCGGGACGACGAGCGAGGCGCCACGCCGGCACGACGAGCGAGGCGCCACGCCGGCACGATGGGCGCGGCGCGGGAGACGCGCCCCTCGCTGGGACCAGACACCTGTGAAGGCTGCCAGGAGAGCGCTCATGCGTACGCGAGAGCGCCTATGCGGGGCGGAAGACGGGCACGGTGATTCCGTCGTCCTCTCCGGACGCCTCCCGGAACGCGACCCGCAGTTCCTTCCCCACCACCAGCGCCTCCTGTGGACAGTCAACCAGCTCGGTCATCATGCGCGGGCCCTCCCTGAGTTCCACGACGGCCGCGACGTAGGGGACGCGCCCCGAGAAGGGCGGCAGGTCGTTGCGGTGGACGACGGACCAGGTGTAGAGGGTGGCCCGCCCGTCCGCCTCCTCCCAGACGACGTCCTCACTCCAGCAGCGCGGGCAGAACTCGCGTGGGTAGTGGTGCGCTGTGCCGCACCCTTCGGCACGGCAGCGGCGTATCAGCAGCCGTCCCCCAGCCGCCGCCTGCCAGTACGGCGCGGTGAACGCGTCCACATCCGGAAGATCGAACCGCTGTTTCGACGTTGTGCCCATCCAGCCTCCGCTCACACAGGGCTTGGCTTCCGCCCTTCCGTCACCCGTTCGCGGGTCATAACTGACGGCGCATCAGGTGGCACGTCGCAGTGAAGCGGCCTCCGCGCCCCTTTGCAAGGGGCCGTGCGGACCGACCGGCGACAGCTCAACAGGGGCACCTAGAATTGTCGTCATGCTCATGCCCGAGAACGGGACGCCCGTCCACATCCTCGGCGCCGGCCCGGGCGGCCTCGCCACGGCCGCCGCGCTGCGGGAACGCGGCATCAGCGCCGTCGTACTGGAGAGGGCCGACGCCGTCGGCGCCTCCTGGCGCTCCCACTACGACCGCCTGCACCTGCACACCACCCGCGCCGGTTCCGCGCTCCCTGGGCTGCCCATCCCCCGCGCGTACGGGCGCTGGGTCGCACGCGCCGACGTGGTGCGCTACCTCGAACAGTACGCGGCACACCACCGCACAGAGGTGGCCACAGGAGTGCAGGTGCACCGGCTCGAGCGCGGCGAAGACGACCAGTGGGTGCTGCACGCCAACGGCGGACGGCGGTTGACCAGCCCCGCCGTCGTCGTGGCCACCGGCTGCAACCACACCCCCCACCTGCCGCCCTGGCCAGGACGCGAGACCTTCACGGGCGACCTGCTGCACGCCTCCGCCTACCGCTCCGCCGCCCCCTACGTGGGCAAGGACGTCCTGGTGGTGGGCGCGGGCAACACCGGGGCCGAGATCGCCACCGACCTCGCGGAGAGCGGAGCAGGGCGGGTACGCCTTGCCGTGCGGACACCACCGCACATCATGCGCCGCTCCACCCTCGGCTGGCCCTCCCAGCGCAGCGCCATCCTGTGCAGACACCTGCCTGTCGGACTCGTGGACCGCATGGCGGGGCGGCTGACCAAAGCCTCCCTGCCCGACCTGTCTCCCTACGGGCTGCCCCGCCCGGAGGCGGGCTTGTACACGCGCGTGCGCCAGGGGGCGATCCCGGTACTGGACGTCGGACTGGTCAGCGCGGTACGGCAGCGGAGGATCGAGCCGGTTGCCGCCCTCGAGTCGTTCGAGGGGGCGAAGGCCGTCCTGGCGGACGGAGAAACCATCAGTCCCGGGGTGGTCGTCGCCGCCACCGGATACCGCACGGGACTCGACGAACTGGTCGGCCACCTGGGCGTGCTCGACGCACGCGGCCGCCCGCTCGCTCACGGCCGTCGCACCCACCCTTCGGCCCCCGGCCTCCACTTCACCGGCTTCTCCTACCCGATCAGCGGGACACTACGGGAACTGCGGCTCGACGCCGGACGGATCGCGAAGGCCATCGCCAAGGCGGCCCGCTGAGGCCACCGACCTCATACTCCCCCAGGAACGCGAAGCAGCCGTAAATGGCCGCTCAGGTGACGTCGGACAGCCCGTGGCCGACAGAGGGGTTCCTGACGTGCCGTCAGCTCCAGTAACCTGACGGGGCGTCAGTTCCAGTCGGCCACCACACGGGAGTGGGCGAGTACACATGCTCGGATCGACTCACGGGACCCTTACCATGACCCCCCGCCAGGGCCGGGTACTGGCCTGCGGCGAACCGGCCGGCGGCGGCAGCGTCCACAGCAGGGCCGACGACAGCGACGACGTCGGCCTCGATGTCAGCGGCCGGCCGCTGCACGCCCCGGTGCCCGATCTCGACCGCTTCTTCCGCCCGGAGGCCGTCGCCGTGGTGGGCGCCTCCGACGCGGAAGGGCGGCCCAACACCGGCATCACGCGGCAACTGCTGGCCTGGGCCGAACACGTCGGCGCCCGCCTGTATCCGGTGCACCCCAAGCGGTGCGAGGTGTTCGGGCAGGCGTGCGCGCCCACCGTCGCCGACCTGCCCGAACCCGTGGACGTCGCCGTCCTCCTCGTGGCCGACCCGTTGCCCGTACTGGAACAGCTGGCGGACACCAAGACCCGGTTCGCCGTCGCCTTCGCCTCCGGCTTCGCCGAGACCGGCCAGGACGGCACCCTCGCCCAACAGCAGCTGGCCGAGGCCGCGGCGCGCTCCGGCGTGCGGCTGCTGGGCCCGAACACCAACCTCAACGCCTTCGAGCGCTTCCGGACCGACCTGGACGGGCCCGCGATCGCCCTCGTCACGCAGTCAGGCCATCAGGGCCGCCCCCTCTTCGCCCTCCAGGAGCTGGGCATCCGGCTCTCGCACTGGGCACCGACCGGAAACGAGGCCGACCTGGAGACGGCCGACTTCCTCTCCTACTTCGCCGGCTGCCCCGAGGTCGGGGCCGTGGCGGCATATGTGGAAGGGCTCAAGGACGGCAGGCGCTTCCTGCTCGCCGTGGACCGCGCGGCACGCGGCGGTGTCCCCGTCGTCGCGGTCAAGGTCGGCCGCACCGAGACCGGGGCGCGCACGGCCGCCTCGCACACGGGGAAGCTCACGGGCTCCGACGCCACGGTGGACGCGGTGATGCGGCAGTACGGCGTCATCCGCGTGGACGGGCTGGACGAACTCCAGGACACAGCCACGCTGCTGGCCCGGGCCCGGCCGCCACGGGCCGAGGGCGTCGCCGTTCTCGCGATCTCCGGGGGCACCGGAGCGCACCTGGCCGACCTGGCCACCTCGGCAGGGCTGACGCTGCCCACCCTCTCCGACGCCAAGCAGGCGGAGCTGCACCAGTGGATCCCCGACTACCTGTCGGTGGCCAACCCCGTCGACAACGGTGGTCACCCGGTGGGTGACTGGCGCGGCCGCAAAATCATCGACGCGGTCCTGGCCGACCCGGACGTCGGCGTCCTCATCTGCCCCATCACCGGTCCCTTCCCGCCGATGAGCGACAGGCTGGCGCGGGACCTGGTGGCCGCGGCCGAGGAGACCGACAAGCTGGTCTGCGTCGTGTGGGGCTCTCCGGTCGGCACCGAGGACGCCTACCGGACCACGCTGCTCGGCTCCTCGCGGGTGGCAACCTTCCGGACGTTCGGCAACTGCGTGCGGGCGGTGCGCGCCTACCTCGGCCACCACCGCTTCGCCCGCGCCTACCGGTCCCCTTTCGAGGACGCGCCCCGCACCCCCTCCCCCTCGTACCGCAAGGCGCAGGCTCTGCTGCGGCCCGGACAGCAGCTGAGCGAGCACGCAGGCAAACAGCTGCTGCGCGCCTACGGCGTCCGCGTCCCCCGTGAGCAGCTGTGCACCAGCGCGGCGGGGGCGGTGCGCGCGGCCGCGCAGGTCGGTTACCCGGTCGTCATGAAGGCGTCGGCACCGCGACTCGCGCACAAGAGCGAGTACGGCCTCGTCCGCGTCGGTCTCACCTCCGCGAGCCAGGTCCGCGACACCTACCGCGAGCTGATGGACATCACGCGCGCCGAGGACATCGAACTGGACGGCGTGCTGGTGTGCCAGCTGGTCGACCCCGGCGTGGAGATGGTGGTCGGCGTCGGGCAGGACGAGCTGTTCGGACCGACTGTGACGGTGGGACTCGGTGGCGTCCTGGTGGAGGTGTTGGGCGATGTCACCGTCAGGGTCCCTCCGTTCGGCGAGGAGCAGGCCCGCGCGATGCTCGGAGAGCTGCGCGGTGCCGCACTCCTGGACGGGGTGCGCGGCAGGCCGCCCGCCGACGTCGACGCACTCGTCGAGGTCATCCTCCGGGTGCAGCGGATGGCTCTGGAGCTCGGGGCGCCGCCCGGCTCCGAGGGCGCCGGCGGTCTGGCGGAGCTGGACATCAATCCTCTGGTCGTCCTGCCGCGCGGGCAGGGCGCGGTGGCGCTCGACGCCCTCGCGGTGTGCCGGTGAACGGCGCGCGAGGTGCCTCGCCTCCCGCATGCGGTTCCACGCCGCCGCCGGTGACTGCGCCGCCCGCGCGGGAACCCGTCTCGCAGGCGTACGCGACACCGCCGCCCGCGCGGGCAGGCGCGTCACCCACACGCGGCGGCGGAACGCCCGCGTGCTGCGCCACGCCGTCAGCGCGCAGCACCGCGCCACGGGTGCACAGCACCGTGTCATACGTGCACAGCGTTGCGTCATCCGTGCACAGCGCCGTGTCATCCGTGGACAGCGCCGCACCGTCCGCCGTGAAAGGAGCCGCACGTCGATGACCTCCCCCCGTGATCCGTCGCCCTCCGACCAGCCCGAGCGGGCCGAGCCCGCAACCTCGCGTGAGGCCGCGGACGAGTCCTTGGAGAAAGTTGTAGCGCGGACCACTGACAACGGCGTGGCGTGGCTGACTCTCGATCGGCCGCACACCCTCGGGGCTCTCACCGTCGACCAGCGAGAACGCCTCATCGGCCTGCTCGCCGACGCCTCTGCCGATCCGGAGGTTAGGGCCGTCGTGCTCACCGGTCGAGGACGCGGCTTCTGCGCGGGCGCGGACCTGAGAGGCGCACCGGGCAGCGGGGCGGAACGGGTGGCGGGCGACGTGGCGCGCACTCTGGAGCGGGGAGCGCAGCGGCTGATCACGGCCGTGCTCGACTGCGAGAAGCCGGTACTCGCCGCCGTCAACGGCGTTGCCGCCGGTCTCGGCTGCCATCTCGCCCTCGCCTGCGACCTCGTTCTGGCCGCCGAAGAGGCCACGTTCGTGGAAGTCTTCGTACGCCGCGGACTGGTGCCGGACGGGGGTGGCGCCTACCTGCTGCCGCGATTGATCGGGCCGCAACGGGCCAAGGAACTGATGTTCTTCGGGGATGCACTGGCCGCCACGGAGGCCGCACGGTTCGGCCTGGTCAACCGCGTCGTCCCGGGTGAGGAGTTGACGGAGACGGCGCGCGCCTGGGCCGCACGCCTGGCGTCCGGGCCGACCCGCGCGCTCGCGCTCACCAAGCGGCTGGTCAACGCCTCCATGGACACCGACCGCTCCGCCGCCCTCGGTGCTGAGGCGTGGGCCCAGGAGATCAACATGACCACACGGGACGCACGCGAGGGCGTGGCGTCCTTCGCCGAACGGCGATCGCCCGTTTTCGACGGGAGGTAGGACAGCGGTGGTTACGCTGGACGGAACGCCCCGAACGGGCCGGCCGGTCCGACAGCACCACCGCCGAATGACACACCCGACGGCACCAGCTCCGACGACGCTCATCCGACGACGCCACAGGGACGATGAAGCCATGATGGGACACGCGGGAATGGCAGCCGCCGCGGTGCGCTATCTGCGGGCGGCCGGCTCACCGTCCGGACAGGCCGCGGGGCGGGCGCGGCCTGTCCAGGAGCGAGGGGAGGAGCGTACCGACACGCTTCCCCCGCCCGACCTGCGAGCTGTGCGAGCGGACGAGCGCGCACCCGTCGACCCGGCCGTCTTCCGCCGCGTCCTGGGCGGTTTCGCCTCGGGGGTCACCGTCGTGACAGCGCCCGCGCCGGCGTCTTCGCACAAGGGCGCATCGGAGGCCGGGGAAGGCGTGCCAGGGCCTGCGGGGTTCGCCTGCCAGTCCTTCGCCTCCTTGTCGCTGGAGCCGCCGCTGGTCTCGTTCATGGTGGCCCGGACATCCAAGAGCTGGCCCGGCATCGCCCGCGCCGGGGTCTTCTGCGTGAACGTCCTGTCCGCCGCGCAGGGGGAGCTGTGCAGGGCGTTCGCGGTGAGCGGCGCCGACAAGTTCGCCGGGGTCTCCTACTCCCCCGCCCCGGTGACCGGATCGCCCCTGCTGGAGGGCGTGACGGCGTGGATCGACTGCGAGATCCACGCCGTGCACACCGGCGGTGACCACCTGATCGTCGTCGGCAGGGTGCGCGCGCTGGACGAAGGGCGCAGTGATGAGGCACCGCTGGTCTTTCATCAGGGGAGGCTGGGGACGTTCACGCCGGCCGAGTGAACAGGCACGCGCTCGCTCCCCCGTGCGTCACGCCGCGTGCATGTCCAGTCCCGTGCGGCCGGGCGCCAGGTGCGGGCGCAGCGTCAGGTCCGCGTCGTAGTCCCCTCCGGCCTCGTACCGGTAGGCCAGGGGAGCGAGCGTCTCCAGTGCCTCCACCCGCGCGCGCAGTTGATCCTGCCACTCCGTGGCGTCTGTCCCACTCGCCCGGTCGGCTCCGTAGAGGACGAACGGCGGCAGCGGGGTCATGCCCGTGTACCAGAACGTGCCGTGGTGCAGCGGGAAGAGGATGTCGTCCACGAAGCCGTGGATGCCGCGCGGGCCGAAACTGGAGGAGCGCGCACCGACCGAAGTGACGACCATGGCGCGCTTTCCCGCCAGGCCTCCGTCGCCGTAGCGCCGGGCACGACCGTGTGGGTCCTTCACCCCGAAGGCGAATCCCTGCACCAGCACGCGGTCGAACCATCCCTTGAGGATGGCCGGCGGCCCCAGCCACCACAGGGGGAAGTGGAAGACCAGTGTGTCGGCCCAGGCGATCTTCTCCTGCTCGGTGCGGACGTCCTGGCTGAGCAGGCCCCTGCGGTGCGCGTGCTCTTGGGCCTCCCCGACCAGCAGCCGCTCCTGTGCGTCCCTTGCGGGAAAGTCCGCCCGGTCGACGACCGGCTTCCACCCCATCGCGTACAGGTCGGACTGGCGCACCTCGTGGCCACCTTCGCGGAGGGCAGCTACCCCGGTGTCCCGCAGAGTGGCGTTCAGAGAGCGTGCCTCGGGGTGGGCGAAAATCCAGAGCGTCTTCATACGACCGATCGTGCGGGCTGCCCCGATCCGAAACGAGTGACCGTATGGACGACGAGTGCAAGGTTCTGGCCACCCGGCCCACTTGCCCGCTCCCTCCGGGCGCCACCTCCTCGGCTCACCTTTTGCCGCTCCCTCCGGGTGTCCGTGCGGCCCCCTCGTCCCCCGTCAGAACGCCGCCGGGCCGCGCCATTGCGCCGCTCGTGGCCAACGGCGCACCCGTCCTCCCTGGCCCTCGCCGTACGACGAGCACCATGAAGGCCGCCAGCGCACACAGGACGCCCGTTCCCGTCCAGGCGAGGTCGTACGTCCCGGTGGCGTCCCTCACCAGTCCCGCCACGAAGGCGACCACCGAGGCTCCCGTCTGGTGCGCCGCAAGCACCCAGCCGAAGACGATGGCACCGTCGGCGCCGAAGTGCTCTCGGCACAGCGCCATGGTGGGCGGCACGGTGGCGACCCAGTCGAGCCCGTAGAAGATGATGAAGAACAGCATCGGCGGCTGCACACTTCCGGCGAAGAGCATCGGCAACAGCAGCAGCGACAGCCCGCGCAGTCCGTAGTAGACGGCCAGCAGTCTGCGGGCGTCGAAACGGTCGGTCAGCCAGCCGGAACAGACGGTGCCGACCAGATCGAGCACACCGATCAAGGCCAGCAGGGACGCGGCGACCGGAACGGCCATCCCGTGGTCGTGCGCCGCCGGCACGAAGTGGGTGCTCATCAACCCGTTGGACGACGCGCCGCAGATCGCGAACGACCCCGCCAACAGCCAGAAGACCTTGGTACGGGCCGCCTGCCACAGCGCCGAAAGGGTGCGCCGCAGCGCCCCGGCCGCCCCGGCCTCGGGGGGCACGTAGCCGGGGCCCGCGCCGTAGGGGCGCAGTCCGACGTCCTCGGGTCGGTCCCGCAGCAGCCACACCACCAGTGGCACGACGGCGAGCGCGGACCCGCACACCACCAGTGAGGCGGTGCGCCACCCCGAGCCCTCCACCAGGAGCGCCACCAAGGGCAGGAAAACGAGCTGCCCTGTCGCGCTGCCGGCGGTCAGGATGCCGCTGACCAGTCCCGTGCGGGCGACGAACCACCGGTTGGCCACCGTGGCGGCGAAGGCCAGCGCCATGGATCCTGAGCCGATGCCCACCAGCAGCCCCCAGCACACGATCAGCTGCCACTCGGAACGCATGAAGACGGTGAGCCCGCTGCCCGCCGATATCAGCAACAGCGCGGCGGTGACGACCTGACGGATGCCGTAACGCTCCATCAGCGCCGACGCGAACGGTGCGGTGAGTCCGTACAGCAGGACGTTGAGCCCGACGGCGAACGAGATGGTCCCGTGGGACCACCCGAACTCCTGGTGCAGAGGATCGATGAACACGCTGGGTGTCGCCCGGAAGCCGGCGGCCCCCACCAGTGCGACGAAGCACACCAGCGCGACCCACCAGGCACGGTGCACGCGCGGTGCCGGTGGGGCCGCGTCGGGGGACTGTCGGCTGTGCGTCGTGCGGCTGCCGCGGTCGTCCCGCTCGGGCGGCCGTGAGGGAAGGGTCTCGGTCACACTGCTCAGCCTGCTGAGCACACGGGCACGGAACGAGTGGCCCGAGAGCCACCATGTGCGAGGATCGGGCCATGGCCGTCTTCACCCGTACCGGTCTCCACAGAGTCGCCGTTCTCGTGCGGCACGGGCTGCTGCCGATCGAGTTGGGAATCCCGCACTGTCTGATGGGGCGTGCGCGGTCCGCCTCGGGGGAACCGCTGTACGAGGTCGTCACCTGTGCCGCCGCTCCCGGTGCGATCCGCACGGAAGGCGACTTCACGGTCAACGTGGAACACGGCCCCGAGGCACTCGCGGAGGCGGACACCCTGATCGTCCCCGCGGCGCACGAGCGGGACGAGCCCTACGACCGCGGCGCGATGAGCCCGGCACTCGCCGAGGCCTTCGCACGCATCCGCCCCGGCACCCGGATCGCCTCCATCTGCACGGGCGCCTTCGTCCTGGCGTCCGCCGGGCTGCTGGACGGCAAGCGGGCGACGACCCACTGGAGCGCCGGCGAGCGCTTCCAACGCCTCTTCCCCTCCGTCAAGCTCGACTCGGACGTCCTCTACGTGGACGAGGGCTCTGTCCTGACCTCCGCGGGTATCGCCTCCGGGGTCGACCTGTGCCTCCATATGATCCGCGGGGACCACGGCTCGGCGGTGGCGAACGAGGTCGCCCGCCGCACCGTCGTGCCACCCCACCGCGACGGCGGGCAAGCACAGTTCATCCGCCGCCCCGTACCCGAACCCCGACTCTCCTCCACAGGAACCGCCCGCGCCTGGGCCCTCGACCACCTCCACCACCCCCTCACCCTCAAACAACTCGCCGACCAGGAAGCCATGAGCGTCCGCACCTTCACCCGCCGCTTCCGCGAAGAAGTCGGCATCAGCCCGCAGCAGTGGCTGACCCGACAACGCGTGGAGCGGGTGCGTCATCTACTGGAGGAGAGCGACCTGTCCGTCGACCAGGTCGCCGCCCGGACCGGGTTCGGCTCCGCTTCGACACTGCGCATGCACTTCCAGGCGTCCCTCGGCGTCTCTCCCACCGCGTACCGCAGAACGTTCCGTACGGAGGGTGGCGAACACGTCGCCGCGACCCCCGTCGCGCCCTGCGAGGGGTGACACGCATGCGGGAACTGCCGACGACTGCCGCCGAGGGCGAAGGAGACGCTCACCATGTCCGACCACGCGCGCGTGTTCATCCACCCGGGCCGCCACCGGGTCGCCGTTCTGGTCCGGCACGGTGTGGTGCCCATGGAGCTGGGCCTCGTCCACCAGGTGTTCGGCCGCGCGGCCGGGCCGAAAGGTGACCCGCTCTACGAAGTGGTCACCTGTGCACTGACACCGGGAGCGGTGCGTACGGACGCCGATTTCCCCGTCCATGTGACGCACGGGCCGCAGGCGCTGGCGGAGGCCGACACGGTGGTCGTCCCGGCCACCCACGAGCCCGACGCGACGGAGACGGAAGGCACCCTGCCGCAACCGCTCCGCAGCGCGCTCTCACTCGTCCGTCCCGACGCCCGGATCGCCTCCATCTGCACGGGCGCGTTCGTCCTGGCCGCCGCCGGGCTGCTGAACGAGAAGCGGGCCACGACGCACTGGATGTCCACGGACAGCTTCCGCGCTCTGTATCCACGCGTACGCCTCGACCCCGACGTCCTCTATGTGGACGAGGGCTCCGTTCTGACCTCCGCCGGAGAGGCCGCGGGTATCGACCTGTGCCTGCACATGGTGCGCGGGGACCACGGCTCGGCTGTGGCGAACGAGGTCGCCCGCCGCACCGTCGTGCCACCCCACCGCGACGGCGGGCAAGCACAGTTCATCCGCCGCCCCGTGCCCGAACCCCGACTCTCCTCCACAGGAACCGCCCGCGCCTGGGCCCTCGACCACCTCCACCACCCCCTCACCCTCAAACAACTCGCCGACCAGGAAGCCATGAGCGTCCGCACCTTCACCCGCCGCTTCCGCGAAGAAGTCGGCATCACGCCGCTGCGCTGGCTGACACAACAGCGCATCGAACACGCCCGTCACCTGCTGGAGGAGACGGACCTGCCCATCGAACGCATCGCCACCGACGCGGGCTTCGGTACCGCGGCCTCCCTTCGCCAGCACTTCCACGCCTCCCTCGGCGTCTCCCCTCGCGCCTACCGCCGCACGTTTCGCGCGGGAACGGCGGACGGATATTCCCTGGACGTCGCCGGCCCCCTGACCGGAACGGCGCGCGCAGCCGGGACGGCCGCCATGGCCGAAGCCCGCTCCTGAGCCGCGGCTGCCGCCGGCGCCGTTGCCCCCGTTTCTTGCCCTCGCCGCCCCGTGCCCGTACCCGTCCCAGTTGCCGTCCCCGTCCCCGTTGCCGTTGCCGTTGCCGTTGCCGTTGCCGTTGCCGTTGCCGTTGCCGTTGCCGTTGCCGTTGCCGTTGCCGTTGCCGTTGCCGTTGCCGTTGCCGTTGCCGTTGCCGTTGCCGTTGCCGTTGCCTGAAAGGGACGGCGCACTCCCTCGGACGGTTTCGCCGGACGAGTACTCGCTCAGAAGGTCAGTACTGCCCGCGCCACCCGACCCTGGTGTGCATCGTGCGCTGCCCGGTCGAAATCCTCGATCGGGTAGACCTCGGTAACCAGCTCGTCGAGCAGCAGCCGCCCCTGGCGGTAGAGGTCCGCGTAAAGGGCGATGTCACGGGACGGACGGGAGGAACCGTAGCGGCAGCCCAGCACGGATTTGTCCAGGAACATCGCCGCCGGCAGGAAGGTGGCCTCCGCGTCAGCCGCCGGCATGCCCAGCAGCACGGCCTGCCCGTGCCGGTCCAGGAGATCGATGGCCTGCCGCACGAGCGCCGTGCTGCCGACGCACTCGAAAGTGTGCGCCGCGCCGTCGGGCAGGATCTCCCTGACGGCGGCTTCTGTGCCGGAAGCCACGGAGGCGGGCATGTCGGCATCGGCGCACCCGGGACGGGGAGCCTCTGCGTCGGCAGGCGCAGACGTGGCTTCTGTGTCTGCGGCCCCGGACGCCGTCGCGACGGACGCATCGGCTCCGCCGCGCGCGCCGGCCGCGGCTGCCGCCGCCGGTGACGCGGTCACGAAGTGCGTGGCTCCGAACCTGCGGGCCACGTCCTCCTTCGCCGGATTGGCGTCCACGGCGACGATCGGGGCCGCCCCCGCGATCCGCGCCCCCTGGAGCACGTTGAGCCCGATGCCGCCGACGCCGAGCACCACCACGGACTCGCCCTGGCCGACCTTCGCCCGGTTGAGCACGGCACCGACACCGGTGAGGACGCCGCAGCCGATCAGCGCGGCGGAGGTCAGCGGGATGTCCCGGGGGATCGGCGCGGCCTGCACGGCCTTGACGACCGTGCGCTCGGCGAAAGCGGACGTGGCCGCGAAGTTGTGCAGTGGCTTGCCGCCCCGGAGGAAGGGCCTCTCCGGCCTGCCGATGGCGCTACGGCACATGGTCGGCCTGCCCCGCGCGCACTCGGGGCACGCGCCGCAGTTGGCGATGGTGGACAGCGCCACATGGTCCCCCGGAGCCACATGGCGCACCCCTTCTCCCACCGCCTCGACCACACCCGCGCCCTCGTGCCCGAGGACGACCGGGCGCGGGAACGGAATCGTTCCGTCGATGACGGAAAGGTCGCTGTGGCACAGCCCTGCGGCCCGGATGCCGACGAGTACCTCGCCGGGCCCCGGGGCGCGTACGTCGAGGTCGTCCACCACCTGCGCCTGGCCGGCGACCCGGGCCTGAGCGAGTGCCCGTGCCTGTGGGGTGGCCCGCTCCTGAGCGACCGCCTGTGGGTGAGCGGCGGCCACCGCCGGGGCGGCCGCGTCGTCGACAATCACGCCTCTCATGCCATGGCCCTCACTTCGCTCCGTCTGCTCTTCGCACTGCGTTCTCGTCCCTCGGCCCGACCGGGTGTCTCAGGTCCCCGCACGCCCGGATGCGCAGGCCCCCGACGCCGGCCAGGCGGCCGAACCGCGCTGCCGCAGCCCGCCCCACCCCCGCGCCGCAACCCCGCCGCGCCGCCGCACCGCCACCGAGCGGCACGCTTCACGACGCCCAGACGACCGACTGGAGTTCGCTGTAGGCATGGAGGCCGAACACCCCTCCGTCCCGGCCGACTCCGGAGTCCTTGAACCCGCCGAACGGCGTTTCCGGGTGCCGCTGAACGGTGTTGATGCCGACGTTGCCGCTGCGCAGCCGGCCGGCGAGCCGCCACGCGCGGCCGGTGTCGCCACTGAAGACGTAGTCGTACAGCCCGTACGAGGTGCTGTTGGCGAGGCGCACGGCCTCGTCGTCGTCCTCGAACGAGAGGACGACGACGACCGGCCCGAACAGCTCTTCGCGGGCGACGGTCATCTCCGGTGTGACGTCGGTGATCAGGGTGGGCGCGACGTAGAAACCCGTACCGGGCTCGGCGGGCCGCTCGCCCCCGACCAGCACCGTCGCGCCCTGGTCACGGGCTGCGGCGATGTGGGCCTCGACCCGGTCGCGCTGGGCCGCGGAGATCAGCGGTCCGACCACGATTCGCTCATTCGTGGGATCGCCGAGTGTCAGTGCGGAGGCGTAGCGTGAAAGCGCAGTCACGAACTCGTCGTAGAGCGAGCGGTGTACGAGCGCACGCGTCGGTGCCGTGCAGATCTGGCCGCTGTGAAAGGTCCAGGTCGAGGCGACCGAGCCCAGTGCTGCCTCGCGGATCCGGCCATCCGCGTCGTCCAGCACCAACGCCGCACCCTTCCCGCCCAGTTCCATGAGGGTGCGCTTCATGCCTCGTCCCGCCCGCTCCGCGATCTTCTTTCCTACGGAGGTGGAGCCGGTAAAGCTGATCATGTCGACGTCCGGGTGCGCGACCAAGGCCTCGCCCGGCGTCGCCCCCGAACCGGTGACGACGTTGTAGAGCCCGTCGGGCAGCCCGGCCTCCTGGAGCAGTGGGCCCAGCTCCAGGCAGGCCAGCGGATCCTGCGGCGCGGGCTTGCAGACGACGGCGTTGCCCATCGCAAGAGCGGGCGCGACCTTGCCCGCGAGGTTGACGACAGGAAAGTTGTAGGAGGTGATGCACCCGACCACACCCAACGGGCGGCGCACGGCTGCCGCCCCGATCAGCCCGCCGGGGGCGAGGGCACTGGCCGGTACGGGCTGCGGGGCGAGCGGCACGGTGTCGGGCTCCGTCGCACCGCGGGCGTAGCGGCGGAAGCGGTCGGCGGCGGTGGGCAGTTGCATTCCGCGGGCCACCTTGAGTGTGGCGCCGGTCTCGGCCTGGAGGAGCGGTACGAGCCCGGGGCCGCGTTCGGTGAGGAGAGCACCGATCCTCTCCAGTACCCGAGCGCGTTCACGGGGGTCGGTGTCGGCCCACTCGTCCTGGGCGGCGCGGGCCGCGCGGACGGCGGTGCCCACCTCGTCGGCGCCCCCTTCCGGGGCGTAGCCGACCGGCTCTTCGGTGGCCGGGTCGGTGATCTGGTAGTGGCCGCGCGCGGGCTGCTGCCAGGCGCCGGCGATCCAGTGCCGGTAGGCCTGCGGTGCACCCGCCCGGCCGGGGGCGGGTGCACCGGGGGCCTTCCCGGTGCCCGGTGTCGCGCTGGTTCCGCTCTTCGGTGTGCTCGCTTTCGTCGTCACGTGCTTGCCTCTCTGGGCGGGCCCAGCACCGTGCTGGGACAAGGTTGTTCCCGTCGGCTCATCGAGCCGCACCGAGCCGACGGGCAGAGCGCGTGCGTCGCCACCACTGCGAAGCCACGCGCGTCACTCGGCGCCGTGCACCGTGCCCGCCTCTCGACGCCCGACGCTCGACGCCCGACGCCCTGCGCGTCGCTCCGCACCGGGCACCGAGCCCGCGCTCGACGCCGGACGCCGACCGCGCCGCTCCGCGCGGGAGACCGCATACCGCTCCACTCCGGAGACTGCGCGCCGTGCCGCTCCACTTCGGAGACCACATGCCGTCGCACCGGACACGGCGTATCGGACCGCGCCGCGCCGGAGACCGCATTCACCACCGCCACCAACGGCTGCGTCACCACGGAAGGGGCACCCATCCGCCGCGCGCGGGAGGTCGGGGGCGGCCACTACGCCGTCGCGCCCACTCAGGCGTTGGGGCGGTCCTTGCGTGCGGCGGCGTCGGCCATCTCCCTGAGCCGCTCCAGCATGGGCATCGGATCCTGCCCGACGCTGCCCGGGAGGGCCTCGGCGAGCTGCTCGGGTGTCCACGCGCCATCGGCGTAGGCGGCCCGGAGTTCGCGTGGCTGCGCCCAGACGGCGACCTTGGGGCCGGCGACGGTGTAGACCTGTCCGGTGATCTCCTGGGCCTTGGCCGAGTCGCTGAGGAGGTAGACGACGAGGGGTGCCACATCTTCCGGTTCACCGATCTCCGTCAGCTCCGTGGGCACGCCCGCGGACATCCGCGTGCGTGCCACGGGGGCGACGGCGTTGGCCGTGACTCCGTACTTGTGCAGACCGAGGGCCGCGCTGCGCACCAGGGAGATGACGCCTCCCTTGGCCGCCGCGTAGTTGGCCTGGGAGACGGAGCCTTGGTGATTGCCGCTGGTGAAGCCGATGAGGGTGCCGCCGCGCTGTTGGCGCATGACGGCGCTCGCGGCGCGGAAGACGGTGAAGGTGCCCTTGAGGTGGGTGGCGACCACGGGGTCCCACTCCTCCTCGCTCATGTTGAAGAGCATGCGTTCGCGCAGGATGCCGGCCACGCAGACCGCCCCGTCGAGCCGCCCGTACCGGGCCAGGGCGGTGTCGACGACGCGCCGGCCGCCGTCCATGGTGGAGATGTCGTCGGCGACCGCCACCGCTTCACCGCCCGCCGTGGTGATCTCCTTGACGACGGCTTCCGCTATCTCGCTGTGCGGCTCGCCACCGTCGACGCCGACTCCGTAGTCGTTGACGACGACTCTGGCGCCCTCGCTCGCACACGCCAGCGCCACCGCGCGGCCGATGCCGCGCCCGGCGCCCGTGACGGCGACGACCTTCCCGGCCAAGAAATTGCCCACGTCCGTCCCCCTCCCGAGTTATCTGACGACCCGTTAGATTCTTGGGCAGGCGACGCCCGAACACAAGAGCCCCGTACCGCCCCGCTTCCGACGTCCCGCTCTGGAGGAGAGATGACCGTGCCCGCAAAGTGCCCCGAGTTCGCCGAGATCGCCAGGCGGGTCAACAACTGGGGCCGGTGGGGTGCCGACGACGAGGTGGGAACGCTCAACCTGGTGACCGACGAGGTGGTGCGGCGGGCGGCGGCCGGCGTGCGCAGCGGTCGCCGCGTCCCGCTGGCGCTGCCGCTCCAGCAGAACGGCGTGCAGACCGGGATGATCCCCGGCCGGGTGAACCCGCTGCACACGATGGTGGCCCTCAACCTGGAGATGTTCGGGCCCGGCACCGTGGCCACCAGCGACGACGTGGTGACCATGGGTCTCCAGGCCGCCACCCACTGGGACGGTCTCGGACATGTCTCGCACGGCGGGCGGATCTACAACGACCGGCCCGCCGACTCGATCACCGCGCACAAAGGAGCCACGTTCAGCGGCATCGAGAAGACGCACCCCCTCGTCTCACGCGGCGTCCTGCTCGACGTGGCGCGCGCCCGCGGTGAGCAGCAGCTGGCGGGGGACCACGCGGTGGAGCCCGAGGACCTGGAGGCGGCCGAGGAGTTCGCGGGCACACGGGTGCAGGCCGGGGACATCGTCCTCGTCCGGACCGGGCAGTTGCGCCACTTTCTGGCCGGTGACAAGCACGCCTACGCCCATCCGTCCCCGGGGCTGTCGATCCGGGCGCCGGAGTGGTTCCACGCCCGCGATGTGGCCGCTGTCGCCAACGACACCCTCACCTTCGAGATCGTTCCCCCGCAGATCGAGAACCTGTGGCTGCCGGTCCATGCCCTCCACCTCGTCGAGATGGGCATGCTCCAGGGCCAGAACTGGAATCTGGAGGAGTTGTCCGAAGCCTGTGCGGACGAGGCCCGCTACAGCTTCCTGCTCTCGGCGCCGCCCGAGCCGTTCACGGGCGGAACGGGTGCTCCGGTGGCACCGGTGGCGGTGCTGTGAAGCGCAGCAGGGAGGGAGCGGGCGCCAGGGGCTCCGGACGCCCGTGGACGGTGGAACGGTTCGGGTGGCGGTGCGCTGATGCGCGCCCCGAGCACGGCACGGCGTACCGCCACCCGACTCCGGCGCTCGGGGGCCCTGCCTCGCACGGCCCTCGGACAGGCCTGGCACGAAGGTTGGCGCCGGACAGCGACCCGTACTCGCCGAGGAATCCAGGATTCCTCGGCGTCCCCTCACGACGCATCGCTCCACCCAAGGGTGATCAAACCGACACGAGTCGTCAACACCTGGTCTGGACTTTGGGGTTTTTGCCCCAATCCTCCCGGCGCACGTTCAGCCGAACGCGCCAGCCCCGGCTTCCACGACGTTGACCCGGGTGCGCATCGGCATCGTGGCGTCGGGACGCGTCTCCGTCCGCGAGCGGGCACCGCCCTCCAGGCGTGCCGCCTCCGGGTGCGCCCGCGACTCCCCGCCTGCTCGCCCGCCGGCTCGCATCTCGCCGTACACCGGGGGCGCGAGGACACATCCCGGCCCCGGCGGCGCGGCGTCCAGTTCGCACCAGACGCGCTTGCCGCCCGGCTCGTGCTCCCAGCCCCAGCGGTCGGCGAGACCGGAGACGAGCTCCAGTCCGCGGCCGCCGGTGTCCCCGCCCTCGGCCTGGCGGTGGCGCGGAGCGCGGCTGCTCGTGTCGGCGACCTCGACCCGTACGGACTCCACCGTCTCGCACGCCTCCTCACCCCCGCACCTTCGGGGCAGCAGCATGCACAGCACGGCCGGACATCCGGTGTGCACCACCGCGTTGGTGACGAGTTCCGAGATCAGCAGAATCAGCGTCTCGGCCAGCGGTTCGTCGGCAGCCACCCCGGCTCCCGCGAGCCGGGCCCTGGCCCACCTACGGGCGCGCCCCACCTCCGTCGGATCGGATCCGATCTCCAACTGCTCCAGAAGCACCTGCACCGCTCACACCATCCGAACTGGCGGACACATCGCCTCGCGTCTCCTTGTAGTCACGGATTGTGACTCCAGCGAGACCAGCATGGTTGCTCATAGTGAGGGCAACAAGCGCTTCAGGCATATTCCGGCGCAAAGGAGTATCGGCACGGCATACTGTGCGACGGCCTGTGCGACGGCCTGCGGCACGTTGTCGCTTCGGTGTTGCCCCGTGCGGCGGCAGGTTTGCGCTGTCGGATCCGTTCGGACACGGGTTCCGTCACCGCCGTCGGCTCACACGTCTCCCGCGCGACAGCCTTCATGACTTTGAGTAACCACCGTTGTTCAGATTGCCCCTCACATAGCGGCGGAATGGGTCGGCAGCGGGGAGGGACAGAGCCAGCAACGGGAAACCCGTGGCAAGCGGTCACAGCAGAGCAGTTGCCAGTTTTTCCTCGGCTGCCACCGACGTCACCCACTGCTCGGCCCGCAACCAGGCCCGCTTGAGATGCAGATGCACCTCGGCCTCCCAGGTGAAGCCCATGCCGCCGAACACCTGGAGACAGTCGCGGGCGTTGGAGGTGGCGGCCTCGTCGGCGAGGAGCTTCGCGGCGCACGTCTCCTCGTCCTCGCGGGTGACGGCGGCCGCGTACACGGCGCTGCGCGCCGTCTCCGCCCGTACCAGCATCCCGGCGCACAGGTGTTGCACCGCCTGAAAGGTGCCGATCGGCCGGCCGAACTGTTCGCGTGCCCGGGCGTATCCGACGGCCAGTTCCAGTGTTCGGTGTGCACTGCCCAGTTGTTGCGCTGCGGTGAGCGCGCCGGCCTCACGGCGCAGCACGTCGGCGTCCACCGCGCACAACCGCTCGCCCAGCCCTCCCCTCATCCCTCTCGCGACCCCTTCCCCCAGCCCTTTTCGCGCTCCCTCCACCCCTTTTTGCGCTCCCTCCGATCCTTCCTCCGGCCCTTTTCGCTGCCCCTCCGGCCCTTTTCGCTGCCCCTCCAGCGCATTTCGCAGCTCGCCCTGCCGGCCTTCGGCAGCCGTCCGGCTGCCGGGGGACGTCCGACCGGTCACCCGGTGCAGTGGGGAGAGCGGATCGACGGAGAGCACGGGTGCGGCGGCGGGGAGGTTGTCGGCTTGTTCGCCGCCCTTCACCGTCTCGTTCAGGGCGCTGCCCGTGGTCTCCAGGAGCCGCACCTCGCCGCCGCCGACGAGTAACACGGCGTCCGCCGCCTCCAGGTGTTCCACCAGCATGGTGTCCGGGACGGCTCCCGCGGGGGGAGACGTGCGGCCCGGCGACGACGGCCCCGCGTCCATCGCCGTCACCACCGCCCGCCCTTCCCCCGCTCCGGGTACCAGCCCCCAGCTGCCCGCCAGGTGAGTGGCGACCAGGGGGCCCGGCAGCAGGGCGCGGCCCGCTTCCTCGAAGACCAGCACCGCTTCGGGCAGTCCGAGGCCGACCCCGCCCGCGCTTTCGTCCGCCCGCAGCGAGAACAGTCCGGCCTCGCCCAACTGTCCCCACAGCCGCGCCAGCTCCTCCCTCGGGGCGTGGTGCGCGAGAGGATCGGCCGCCTGGTGCAGCGCCGTCGGCCCGAAGCGCCGGTCGAGCAGTTGCCGCATGCCGCGCTTCAGTGCCTCCTGATCGTCGGTCAGCCGGAAGTCCATGGGGCGTCACCGTGCCTTCGGCAGGCCGAGGACGCGCTCGGCCAGGATCGTGTGCTGGATCTGGGAGGTGCCGGCGGCGATGGTGTACGAGAGGGAGGAGAGCCGCTCACGGGTCCACTCCTGTGCCAGGTCGAGCGTGTCGGGACCCAGGACCGCGGCCGCCACCTCGTACAGCTCCTGGCGGGCGTGGGAGTAGCGCAGCTTGAAGAGGGAGCCGTTCTCTGCGGGTACACCCGTGCCACCGTTGCGCAGCCTGTGTGCGGCCTCGCTGACGTTCCACTGGATGAGCCGCCACAGAGCGGTGAACTCGGCGTTGAGCCGGCCGAGCCCGCGGCGGAGTACGGCGTCGTCCCAGCGGCCCGTCTTCCTGGCGTGCTGCGCGAGCAGCCGCAGCGTACGGCGGCAGGCGACGACCTCGCCGACGAAGGCGGTGCCCCTCTCGAAGGAGAGGGTCACCATGGTGACGCGCCAGCCGTCGTTCTCGTCACCCACCCGGTGGGTGACGGGCACCCGCACCTCGTCGAGGAACACCTCGGCGAACTCTGTGGAGCCTGCCAGCGTGCGCAGCGGCCTGACGGTGACGCCGGGCGCGTCCATGGGCAGGGCGAGCCAGGTGAGGCCCCGGTGGCGTGGCGCGTCGGGGTCGGTGCGGACGAGCAGTTCGCACCAGTCGGCGACCTCGGCGTGCGAGGTCCATATCTTGGAGCCGGTGACGACGTAGTGGTCGCCGTCGCGCACGGCGCGGGTCCGCAGCGAGGCCAGGTCCGAGCCCGCGTCCGGCTCCGAGAAGCCCTGGCACCACACCTGGTCGCCGCGCAGGATCGGGGGAAGCCAGCGGGCGCGTTGTTCTGCGGTGCCCTCGGCGGCGATGGTGGGGCCCGCGTGGAGCAGCCCGACGAATCCCGCCCCGACGTAGGGGGCTCCGGCCGCCTCCGTCTCCTCCAGGAAGATCAGGTGCTGGGCGGGGGTCGCGCCCTGGCCGCCCGCGTCCCTGGGCCAGTGCAGGCCCGCGTATCCGGCGCCGTGGAGCCGGCGTTGCCAGTCCATGTCGTAGGCGCGTCGTGCGGGCCAGTCCAGCGGGTCGGGGCGGGGCGGCAGTGTGGGCAGTTCGCGGGCCAGCCAGGTGCGCAGGCGAGCCCGGAACTCCTCCTCCTCGGGCGTGCAGGTCAGGTCCATCAGACGCGGTCACTGTCGCGGACGCTGCCGCCGTCGCGGGCGCCGTCGCGGGCGCTGCCGCTCCCGTTGCGGTTGTCGTCGAGGTCGAGGTCGAGCATGCGGATGGCGTTGCCGCGCATGAGTTTGTGGATGGTGGTCTGGTCGAGTCCGGCGACGTGTTCGAGGGCGACCTGTTTGGTGTGGGGGAAGGTGGAGTCGACGTGGGGGTAGTCGGTCTCGAAGGTGGCGTTGTCGCGGCCGACGGTGTCCAGGGCGGTGACGCCGTGTTTGTCGCGGAAGAAGCAGCAGTAGATCTGCCGGTAGTAGTAGGTCGAGGGAGGCTCGGGGATCAGGTCCCGGACGCCGCCCCAGGCGCGGTGTTCCTCCCACACGTCGTCGGCGCGTTCCAGCGCGTAGGGGATCCAGCCCATCTGGCCCTCGCTGTAGGCGAGTTTCAGCCGGGGGTACTTGACCAGGACGCCGCTGAAGAGGAAGTCCATCATCGAGGCCATGGCGTTGTTGAAGGACAGGGACGCCTGCACGGCCGGGGGTGCGTCGGGGGAGGCGGCGGGCATCTGCGAGGAGGAGCCGATGTGCATGTTGACGACCGTGCCGGTCTCCTCGCAGGCGGCGAAGAAGGGGTCCCAGTAGCCGGTGTGGATGCTGGGCAGCCCGAGGTGGGTGGGGATCTCGCTGAAGGTCACGGCCCGTACCCCGCGCGCGGCGTTGCGGTGGATCTCGGCCACGGCCAGGTCGATGTCCCACAGCGGGATCAGACACAGCGGGATGAGCCGGCCCCCGCTGTCGCCGCACCACTCCTCGACCATCCAGTCGTTGTAGGCCCGCACGCACGCCAGAGCGACGTCCTTGTCGTGGGCCTCGGCGAAGGTCTGGCCGCAGAAGCGGGGGAAGGTCGGGAAGCACAGGGAGGCCTCGACGTGGTTGAGGTCCATGTCCGCCAGCCGCGCGGCCGGATCCCAGCAGCCGCGCCGCATCTGCTCGCGGGTGATGCCCTCCAACGTCATCTCGTCCCGGTCGAAGCCGACAGCCGCGATCACCCGCTTGTAGGGGAAGAACAATCCCTCGTACTCCCACCAGTCCGTCAGCTGCCCCTCCGGGTCCGTGGTGAACCGGTACTTGCCGCCCACGTACTCCAGTTCGCCGATCCCGGCCGTCAGGGGCTTGGGCCCCGCCTCCCGGTACTTGCCCGGCAGCCACGTCTCGAACAGATGCGCCGGCTCGATCACGTGGTCATCGACACTCACGATCCGCGGAAGTTCCGTCACTGGTGTACCCCCTCGCCATACCGCACTATCTGATGGGCCGTCAGAAAGAGGCTAGACCCGCCCCCTCTGGACCGACAAGGCGTCGCCCTCTACGCTTCCCCAAAAACTGACGGCCCGTCAGCAAAAGGGGAGGAGGCGGCATGTCCGCTGTCGCACGCGAACCCGGAGCCTCGGCCCGCGAACCAGGCACCGCACACCCGCCCGCGAACGACGCGCCAGGGGCGAGCGACGCGCACGCGCTCGGTACCGCCCGGACCCTGTGGGAGCTTCTCGTCCGCCGGGCGGAGCTCACCCCCGAGGCGCCCGTACTGATCCAGGCCGCCGACGACCCGTCCGACGACCGCACCGTCACGTTCGGCCTGCTGCGCCGCCACGCCGAGCGCACCGCTGCCGGGCTGTACGAGAAGGGTGTACGCCCCGGGCACACCGTCGCCTGGCAGTTGCCCACCCGTATCGAGACGGTCGTGCTCTCCCTGGCACTCGCCAGGATCGGCGCACGCCAGACACCGGTCATCCCCGTGTACGGGGAGCGGGAGGTGGCTCTCGCCCTGCGCGCGACGGGCGCCGCCTGGTACGTCCACCCCGGCACCTGGCGCGGCACCGACTACCGGTCCCTCGCCGACCGCATCGGCGCGCAGCACGGCCTGACACCGCGCACCCTGACCGCCTACGACACCCTGCCCGACGGCGATCCGACGCGCCTGCCGGAACCGCCCGACGACGGCACACGGGTGCGGTGGATCTACTGGACGTCCGGCACCACCTCGGAGCCGCGCGGTGTCCGCCACACCGACCACAGCCTCATCGCGGGCGGCTCGTGCCTGGCGCACGCGCTGCGGCTGCGCCCCGACGACGTCGGCTCCATCGCCTTCCCCTACGCGCACATCGGCGGCCCCGACTACCTGGTGATGCTCCTGCTGTACGGGTTTCCCGCCGTGCTGTTCGAGAGGTTCGCGCTGCCGGACGCGCTGGCCGGATACCGACGGCACGGGGTGACCACGGCGGGCGGCTCGACGGCCTTCTACGCCATGTTCCTCGCCGAACAGCGCAAGCAGCCCGGCCAGAAGCTCATCCCGAGCCTGCGGCTGCTCGCGGGGGGCGGGGCCGCCAAGCCGGCCGAGCTGTACCACGAGGTGGTGACCGAGCTGGGGTGCCTGCTCACCCACGGCTACGGCATGACCGAAGCCCCCATGATCACCATGGGGGCGCCCGACGACACCCCCACCCACCTGGCCACCACGGAGGGCCGCCCGCCCGCCGCCATGGACATCCGGATCACCACCCCGGACGGCACACCGCTGCCACCCGGCAGCGAGGGCGAGGTGCGGCTGCGCGGCGAGGCCGTCTGCCAGGGATATCTGGACGCGGCACAGACCGCCGAGACCTTCGACGCCGACGGCTACCTGATCACGGGCGACCTGGGGCGCGTACTGGAGAGCGGGCACCTGGTCCTCACCGGGCGCACCAAGGACATCATCATCCGCAAGGGAGAGAACATCTCGGCCAAAGAGGTCGAGCAGCTGATCTACGAGCACCCCGCCGTCGCCGACGCCGCGGTGATCGGGCTGCCCGACGCGGAACGCGGGGAGCGGGTGTGCGCCGTGGTCGAACAGCCACCCGGCGCGCCGCCCCTCACCCTCGCCGAGCTGACCACCTGCCTGCGCGAGCGCGGACTGGCCACCTACAAGCTGCCCGAACAGCTCGAGATCCTGGAAGCCCTGCCGCGCAACGAGGCACTGCGCAAAGTGCTCAAGTACCGGCTACGGGAACGGTTCGCCTGACAGAGCAGGAGCGACCAGAGGGCCGGAACGGCTGGCGGGGCCGGCGGGGCCGGCGGGGCCGGCGGGGCCGGAACGAGTCTCACGTGGAGAGAGCGCGCAGCGGACAACGGATGGCGCAGCCGGCTGCCGGCGGGTGCTACGCGGTGAGGGGGCCCGTGGCGGCGCGGGCGTCGGTGGCCGCCTCCAGATCCGGGTAGCAGTCGAAGAGGCGGCGCACGCCCAGCGCGGAGAGCACCCGGTTCACATGGGAGCCCTCCTCGGCGCCCCGTGCGGGCAGGATCAGCCGCAGGCGGCCGGCGCAGGAGCGCATCAGCCGTCGGGAAGCGATCAGCACGCCCACTCCGCTGGAGTCGCAGAAGAGGACGTCGGACAGGTCCAGCACGAGACTCCTGCGTCCCTCGGCCACGGCGTCGTGCACGTGCTGCCGCACCGCGGGCGAGGTGACCAGGTCCAGCTCACCTGAGACCCGGAGCACGGCCCACGCGCCGCGCTCCTCCTCCAGCACCTTCAACGACACTCCCCGCAACCCCTTCGTCGATCGCCTACAGCAGTCGGCTGCCCTGCGCGCCCCCTCCAAAACTGGTCCCAGGGAACGACCCTATGCCGTCCTGAGGTATTACCCCGGGAAACCTGCGGGAACTTGTGGTCACGCCCCCATAACTCTCGGCAGCGCGCGTATCTTCCTTCTCTCTACCCCCGTTCGCCCCGGCCGTGCACCTGCCGTACGTGACGGAAACCGCACTGTCCGCGACGGTCCAGGGGAGCGCGTTGCGGCAAAGGGGCGTGCGCTGTCAGTGGCTCGCACTACATTCGAGGGGTTGACGGGCATCACACGAGTGGAAGCGGAAGCGGAACCGCCGAGCGCGGCGGCACCGCGCCGCAGGGAGCGGAAGGCGACGCCGAGAGCTGGGGGGCAGCATGGCGCACGACACAGCACCGCGTTGGGACCGGAAGATGCAGCAGCGCCTGGAGCGCGGCGAGGCGGCGGCGCTCGGCGAGCTGTACGACCGCTTCGCCTCGCTCGTCCACAGCCTCGCCCACCGCGTGCTGGACGATGACGAGGCCTCCGACCACGCCACCCGCGACGTCTTCGCCTACATCTGGCAGAACCCGCACTCCTTCGACCCCCGCGAGGGCCCCATGCGCTCATGGATCGCCGCGCTCACCCAGCGCACGGCGACGAGCAGGCTGCGCCGCCTCCAGCGCAGCGACGGACCCTGCTCGCCCGAGGAGGCCGAACGGATCGAGGAGCAGGTACGGGCCGCCGCGACCGCCGCCCGCGCCGACTACATCGTCACCTCCATGCCCTCCTCGCTGCGCGCCGCCTTGGAGCTCGCCTACTTCCAGCGGCGCGACTACCGGCAGGCGGCCGACACCCTCGGCGTCACCGAGGACGAGGCCAGGCGGCGTCTGCGGCTGGGTCTCCAGCTCCTCTCCTCCGCCGTGACCCGGCCCGCCATGGCGCCGCCGGGTCCGAGGGGCCGACCATGAGCGGCCCCTCCGGCCCCTCCGGCCCCGACGGCCAGGGGCCGCCGCGCGCCCCGCACGGCACCCGCGAGTCCGCCGCACCCGGCCTGTCCGAGGAGCCGGAAGTGAGCGCGGATCCCGAGGGGGCTGATGTGCCCGGGGGGACCGAGAGGTCCGAGGAGCGCGGGACGGCTTCCGAGGCGCATCGCGTACCGCGCCAGGCCGACGCGTCCGACCTCTCGCCCCACTGCGACCCGCCCCCGCCCGAGGTGCCGCGCCAGGCCGACGCGTCCGACGCCCCCGACGTCTCCCCTCGCGCGGAGGCGCACGGGGCCTCCCGTCGGCCGGACGCGCCGTCCGGGCGCCCGCGCCCCGGCCCACCTCGCGCATCGGAGCCGCTCGACCACACGGTGCTCAAGTCACTGCTCGGCGCCTGGGCCCTGGCGGCCTGCTCGGCCGAGGAGACCGCCGCCGTCGAGGCGCACCTGACCGACTGCGCGCCCTGCGCCGACGAAGCGCTGCGGCTGCGCGACGCCGTCGGTCTGCTGCACTCCGAGGACAGCCTCGACCTGGACCCGGAGCTGCGCGCCCAGGTTCTCGAAGGCTGCCTCGAGAGCCGTCCCGCCCGCATTCCGCTGCCCGTCTGGGCGGCGCCCTTCGACGCGGAGACCGCCCGTCTCGACGCGCTGCTGCGGGACATGGCCGCGGACGAGTGGCGCGCGCCGGTGCGGCTGCGCTGGTTCGACGGGCGCCGGGAGACGGACCGGGAGACCACGGTCGCCGGCATACTCGGCCATCTGCTCGCGGTGGACGGCCTGGTCGCGGCCGGCCTCGGCCTGCCCGACCCGCTGCCCGACGGAGCGCTGCGCGTCGAACACGACGCGGGCCCGCAGGCGCGTACGGAGCTCTACTGGGCGCTCGATCGTGCCGCCCCGCACACGCCGGCCGCGCGGAGGCCGTGGCGGGAGCAGAGCCACGCCATGATCCGGGACGTCTCCTTCCTCACCGCCGCCGAGGCGGAAGGCCCCGAAGCCGCCGGCGGTGCGGCCGATACGGCAGGAGCAGCGGGCACAGCGGAGGCAGCGGATACGGGTGCGCGTACGCGGCTCGTGTCCTACGGCGGCTTCTCCCTGCCGCTGCCCGACGCGTTCCTCGACCGGGCCTTCGAGTGCTGGAAGCACGCCCAGGACATCGCCGAAGCGGTGGACTACCCCTACGGGCCGCCCGTCGCCGCCCATCTGACGCCGCTGGTCGACCTGGCCGCGCGCCAGCTGCCCGGAGCCCTCGCCGCACGCCGCCGGGCCGGGCTCGCTCCGCCACCGCGCGGGCTCGCCCCGGCCGGCGCTCCGGGCCGTACGCTCCACCTGGAGGTCGAGGGGGACGGTGGTGGCGACTGGTATCTGCCGCTCGACTCCCCAGGGGCACGCGCGGGGCCGGAGGAGACGGTCGCCCACGTCGCCCTGGACTCCCTGGAGTTCTGCCAGCTCGCCGCGGGGCACGTACCGCCGCTGGAGGCTGCCGCCGGGCAGGACGGCGACCGGGACGCCATCCGTGACGTGCTCTTCGCCGCCGCGTCCCTCTCCCGCATGTGAGCGCCCGTCGGAGCGAGGGCGAACGGGTCAGGCGAAGACGACGGTGCGGTGGCCGTTGAGCAGGACGCGGTGCTCGCTGTGCCATTTGACGGCGCGGGCGAGGGCCTGGCACTCGACGTCGCGGCCGACGGCGACGAGCTGTTCCGGGGTGACGTCGTGGCCGACCCGCTCCACCTCCTGCTCGATGATGGGGCCCTCGTCGAGGTCGGCCGTCACGTAGTGCGCGGTGGCGCCGATCAGCTTGACGCCGCGCGCGTGTGCCTGGTGGTACGGCTTGGCGCCCTTGAAGCTCGGCAGGAAGGAGTGGTGGATGTTGATGATCCGCCCCGACAGCTCCTTGCAGAGGGTGTCGGACAGCACCTGCATGTAGCGGGCGAGCACCACGAGTTCGACGCGCTCCTGCTCGACGATCTCCAGCAGCCGCTGCTCGGCGTCCTGCTTGGTGGCCTTCGTCACCGGGATGTGGTGGAAGGTGAGGCCGTAGGAGTCGACGAGTTCGGCGAAGTCGGTGTGGTTGGAGACGACGGCCACGATCTCGACGGGGAGCGCGCCGATGCGGGAGCGGAAGAGCAGGTCGTTGAGGCAGTGCCCGAACTTGCTGACCATCAGCAGGACGCGCATCCTCTCCTCGGCGCGGTGGATCTGCCAGTCCATGCGGAAGGAGTCGCCGACCGCGGAGAAGCTGGCCCGCAGCTTGTCCACCGTGGTGGTGCCGGTGAAGTGGACGCGCATGAAGAAGAGCCCGGTGTCGCGGTCCCCGAACTGCTGGGAGTCCTCGATGTTGCAGCCGGTCATGAACAGGTAGCT
Source organism: Streptomyces tubbatahanensis (assembly GCF_022699385.1). Lineage (NCBI taxonomy): Bacteria > Bacillati > Actinomycetota > Actinomycetes > Kitasatosporales > Streptomycetaceae > Streptomyces > Streptomyces tubbatahanensis. The sequence continues at coordinate 3,401,918 of NZ_CP093846.1, forward strand.
GGAGACAGCGTGCACGATGCCCGTGTTGTCGGGGCACGAGAGGGTGAGAACGAACTGACCCGGCTGCCCGCTTTCGCGGCGTTCTTCCGGGTTGCCGGTCTCGTCGGGAACGGGGTGCGACTGGCTCATGGCCTCAAGACTGGCACATCGCGGCGGATGCCCCGGCACACCGCCCACGGCGCGAACCCTCCGTCCACCGTAACGGTCACACCGTCCGCAGCGCGCTCACCCCACCCGTGGCGGGCTCACACCGTCCGTGCCGCGCTCACACCGTCCGCAGCATGATCGCCAGTACTTCGAGGGAACGCGGCGGCTCGTCCGGGTCGTCACCGTCGGCGGTGGCGAGCCTCACATGGGCCTCGCGCGCCGCCCGCACCGCGTCCGGCCAGCCCTGGTGCTCCAGGTACGAGGCCACGGGGGCGTCGGCGCCCACCTGGTGCATGATGCGCAGCACCCGCAGGACGGCCGCGTCGACGAGCTCGGCCTCCTGGTCGTCACGGAAGATCGTCCCGACGTACTTCTCCGCCGACCAGTTGTCCAGCCAGGTGTCCTCGACGAGGCGGTAGACGGCGTCCGTCACGTCACCGTATCCGGGGCGGCCCGCCAGCCAGCACTCCTGCTGGAACGTCTGGTCGGAGAGCATGTGCAGCGCCGAGCGCACGTTGCTGCGCCAGCGCCACCAGGGCACGTCGTTGACAGGCATACCGCCTATGGTGGTGGAACGACGGCCACGTCGGGAAGACTTCGTGGTAGCTGCTTGCTGCATGGTCACCGACCCTACGTTCCGCGCACACCGGCCACAGCGCGGGCCCTGGCCTGACGGGCGACGGCCCTCGGGCCCCTCGCGGTGGCCTCACAGCTGGCCGAACTGGCGCTCCTTGAGCCCGTACTTCTTCGCCGTCGGATTCCACAGCCCCGCCGCCTTCTTCTTGGCCGTGGTCGCGGTGCCGCTCGCGGTGTTGCCCTGGGCGGTCTGCTTGGTCGGCTTGGCCTTGCCCTTGTGGCAGCCCTTCTTGCCGCCCGCCTGGTCCGCCCAGGCCGCGTAGTGGTTGTCCGCGGAAGCCGAGGACTTCCACGCGCTCTTGAGCGCGGCGGTCAGCTGACCGCTGTCGGGGATCTCGTCCGTCTTCAGCTCCCCGAGGCGCCGTACCAGCCCGGTGCGCTGCTTGGCCGCCGCACGCAGGTCCTTGGCGGCCTTGTCCAGGGCCTTGCACTGCTTGATGTTCTCCACGGAACGGATGACGCTGGCGCGGCTGTTGTTGCTGTTCGCCAGCAGCGCGTCCAGCTTCTTCGCCTGCGCCTCGGCCGGGTCCGGAGCCGTGGAGGACTCCTCCCCCGCCGGTGCGCTGGAGGCCTGCGGCTTGTCGTCACCGCCGCCGCCCCCGCCGCCCGCGAGGAGCAGACCGCCGACCACCAGGCCGATCACCGCGACACCCGCGAGACCACCGGCGATCAGCACGCCCGACGGCACCCGGCGCCGGCTGCGGTCGCCGCCCCGCCGGGCCGCGGCGCGGCCGCCCTGCGGCTGCTGCTCCGCACCGGGCTGCGGGTAGCCGTAACCGCTCCGCTGACCGCCCCCCGGCTGCTGCGGGTAGCCGTAGCCACCGCGCGGACCGGATCCCGGCTGCGGATAGCCGTAACCGCCCCGCGGGCCGGATCCTGGCTGCGGATAGCCGTAACCGCTCCGCGGGCCGGATCCTGGCTGCGGGTAGCCGTAGCCGCCGCGCGGCGGGGCCTGCTGCTCGGAGGCGGGGTCGAAGAGCGGGAGGTTCTGGGTCGAGCCCGGCTCGTCGTCGCCCGCACCGCGCGGCCCCGCGCCGGGCCCGGACGTCGAGGCGGACTGCCCCGGTTCGGCCCTGAAGAGGCTCTCGAACTCCGGCAGCGGGCGCCGCTCACCTGAGCCGGACGGGCCGGACGGGCCGCCGCCCGCCGGTGGCTCGGGGGCCGGCATCATCTGGGTCGCCTCGCCGCCACCGGGCACGGGCGCGATGAACTGGGTCGCCTCGCTGTCCGGACCGCCCACCGGGCCCGCGGGCTGCGGCGGAAGGAGCTGCGTGCCGTCCTCGGATCCGGTGGGCGCCGCAACGTGCCCCTGCGGGTCCCCCGCAGGGAAGGGCGGAAAGAGCTGCGTGGCCTCGCTGTCCGGGCCCGCTACCGGTCGCTGCGGCGCGGGCGGGAACTCCGGATGGTTCCCCGCCTGCGCGGGCAGCTGCGGCGCCTGGCCTGTCTGCGGCAGCGCGTGCCGCCCGCGGGAGGCGGGAGGTTCTGGCGGAAGGGGGCCTGGACCTGGCACGGGCGCGCCGGCCGGCCCGGCGTACGGCGCCCCACCGGGCTGCGGCACGCCTCCGGCCTGCGGCTGTCCCGGGCCGCCCGGTGCGGGCGGGAAGGCATCCGGAGCGGGTGGGCCTCCCGGTGCGGGCGGGTAGCCGCCCGGGGCGCCCGGTTGCGGCAGGGGCCCGGCACCGCCGGCCGGCTGCTGCCCGAACGCCGTCGCGCCGGGCTGCTGCCCGGGAACGGGGGCGTGCGGGGCGCCGGGCGGCTGTGCGTACCCCCCGTGTCCGTGCGGTGCGCCCGGGCCCGAAGGCCCGGTGGGAGGGGGCTGCGGCATCGCGCCGGCATCCGCGCCCTGGGCGGGCGGCACCGAGGGAGGGTGCGGCGGACGGGCAGGCGTGCCCTCGGGCGGCAGCGGCTGCGCCACACCGGCGCCGCCGTAGGTGCCGCCGGCCGGCGGCACCGCGCCGCCGCCGTACGAGCCCGCGTCCGCCGGGCCGCCACCGTAGGCCGTACCGCCGGAGCCGCCGCCGTAGGCCGCGTCAGCGGAGCCGCCGCCGTAGGCCGCGTCAGCGGAGCCGCCGCCGTAGGCCGCGTCGCCGTGGGCGTCGTAGGAGTACGCGCCCGGACCGCCACCGTAAGAGCTGTCGTCGGGGCCGCCGGCGTAAGCGTCAGGGCCGCCGCCGTAGCCGCCGTAGGAGCCCGCGTCGGGACCGCCGCCGTAGGCGCCCCCACCGCTCGGGAGGGCACCAGCGCCCGCGGCGTGGGCGCCCGCCTCCAGCTGCCCCGCGCCCGGGTCGGCCTCGCCGCCGGACGGGCCCCAGTAGCCGGGGCTGTGCGGGGAGGGAGAGGCGGGAGCGGAGTCGGGGCCCCAGGGCTGGCCCCACGGCTGGCCGGTCGGGGGGCTCACCCGGTCACGCTCGGCCTGTGCCTCGCGCTGCTGCTGAGGAGTCCACGGTTCACCGTTGGCGGGCAGCACGACACCCTCGTACGGGGTCGTGGAAGCGGGCAGCGGGTCACCGGCAGAGCCGGAAGTCCCGTCCTGTCCGCGTCCGTTGTGCGTTGTCACCGAGGCTCCTCGTTCGCATGCCGACGGAATCGTCGGCTCACGCTACCGGTTACCCCGAAGGGGGGACCACGCACCCAGATGTGCGGACACCCTTCCTTCCCCTCATATCCGGGTCAATACCCCTAAAGAGCCTCATAGCGCGCATGCCGCCACAGGCGCTCGGGGCTCAGACGGCGGCCCGTGCGTGCTCCAGCCGGTCGGCGAACTCCCGCACGACGGCCTCCCGTGCGAACGGCTCCAGGCGCTGCCGGAAGTCGTCCAGATACTCCGCGCCCCGGTCCGAGCGCAGCCCGGCGAGCAACTGTGCCGCCTGCGTGCCCGTGTGGCAGGCGCGTTCGACCTCCCGCTGCTGGAGTTGCGCGTCCGCCAGCAGGAACAGACCGATGGCGCGCCGCCTGGCCCGGCCCTCCGGGTGCGCCGCGACGGCTTCCTCGGCCCGCGCCGCCGCGCTCCGCGCCTGGCCGAGATCGCGGTGGCAGTGGGCGAGTTCGTCCGCGAGGTAGGCGCGGTCGAAGTGGCCGATCCAGGGCGGGTCGTCCCCCGCACCCTTCGCCGCGTCGGCCGCGTCCATGGCGCTCAGCGCGAGGTTCACCGCGCTCTGGCAGGCGCGCTCATCCCCCATCAGCGCGTGCCCCCTGGCCTCCGCCGCGTGGAACATCGCCTCCACACGCGGGGTGACGCGCCCGCGCGCCCCCTCCTGCGCCGCGCGCGCCAGCTGCGCGATCTCCCGCGGGTTGCCCAGGGAGGCGGCCAGATGGCTCATGCTCGCGGCGAGCACATAGCCGCCGTACGCCCGGTCCCCCGCCGCCTGCGCGAGCCGGAGCGACTGGATGTAGTAGCGCTGCGCCAGACCGTGCTGCCCGGTGTCCACGGCCATGTAGCCCGCCAGTTCGGTCAGCCGCGCGACGGCGGCGAACAGCGACCTGCCGACCGACTCCCGGTACGAACCCGCCAGCAGGCCCGACACCACGCTGTTGAGGTAGTGCACCACCACGGGCCTGATGTGGCCGCTGCCGTAGCGGTGGTCGAGTTGGGAGAGCGCCTCGGTCATGGACGTCACGGCCGCCACGTCCACAGCGCCCACCCGCGGCCCCGAGGCGCGGGCGACCTGGTGGTCGGGCTGGGTGATCAGCCAGTCCCTGCTGGGCTCGACCAGCGCCGAGGCGGCCACCGTCGAACCGCTCAGGAAGTCCCGGCGCCCCACGTCGCTGCGCCACAGTTCACACGCCTGCTCGACCGCGCCGACCACCGTCGGCGCGAACTGGAGGCCCACACCCGAGGCCAGGTTCTTGCCGTTGGCCATCCCGATCTCGTCGATCGTCACCGTGCGGCCCAACTTGCGGCCGAGCGCCTCGGCGATGATGCCAGGTGCACGCCCGCGCGGCTGCTGGCCGCGCAGCCAGCGCGCCACGGACGTCTTGTCGTACCGCAGATCCAGACCGTGCTCCGCGCCGCACATGTTGACCCTGCGGGCGAGCCCCGCGTTCGAGCACGCGGCCTCCTGGATGAGCGCCTGCAGCCGTTCGTTGGGCTGCCTCGCGACGAGCGGCCTGGCGGCCATACGGTCCCCCTCCATCGTGAAGGCCTGCCTGCTCCCGTACTTGCTCAGCTGCGCCGCCGGCACCTGCTCAGCTGTCGCCCCGCTGGTGACGCATATGCCACGAGCCCGTGACTACCCGGCGAAACGCTGCCAACCGGCACTCTCTCGACACAACGCGCCACAGAGGGTCTACCCAGCCAAGACCGCTCTTTCGTGCACGCGCCCCCACAGATGCCCCCATGCGCTGCCCCGAGCGCGGACTGCCCCGCCCACGCCCCCGCCACCAGGACCAGGCCACCCCGGCCCCCACCGTGCGCCTCGGCACGCCCCGTTCTGCCCCCGTAACCCCCGACCGGACCAAAAGTTGTGATGGTCGTGGAAGAGACCCGCACACGCACCCCAGCAGCGACCACGCACGCGCGCATCCCCGGCCAGCGGACCGCACCGCCCGCCGCGTCCCCCCTCGAACACGCCCTGCGCTACACCCGGGAGCGCGCCTGGGACGTCTTCCCCGGCACCTGGCTGGAGACGGTGCACGGCGTACCGCGCTGCTCGTGCGCCGACCCCGCCTGCCCCGCGCCCGGAGCCCACCCCGCGCGCCCCCGCTGGACGGACGAGACCACGGGAAGCGCCACCACCGCCCGCCACCTGTGGACGACCGCACCCCGCGCCGCCGTCCTGCTGCCGACCGGACGGGCCTTCGACGCCCTGGAAGTCTCCGAAGCCGCCGGCTGCCTCGCCCTCGCCCGACTGGAACGCATGGCAGCGCCCCTCGGCCCCGTCACCAGCTCACCCGACGCACGCATGACGTTCTTCGTCCTGCCCGGCGTCGCCGCCACCGTGCCGCACACGCTTCGCCGCCTGGGCTGGTCACCCACCGGGCTGGACCTGCGGGCCAAAGGAGAGGGCGACTGGGTGGCCGCCCCACCCACGCGCCTGGGGGCGCACGGCCCCGTCCAGTGGGCGCGCGAACCCAACGCGGCCAACCGCTGGCTGCCCGGCGCCGACGACTTGGTGCCCACGCTGGCCTACGCCTGCGCCAGCGAAGCCGTCGACCGCACCTTGGCGGTCGACGGCACCTGACTTCTCCCCCGCGGGGGGCGCCCCCACCGGGGGGAGCGCCCCACTGGGGGGAGCCCCCCACCAGGCGGAGCGCCCCCGCCGCGACGGCGCCCCTGCCGGGGCCGCCCCCTCCCCCGACTCACGCCCGCCCGGGGACTTCACCGACTGACTTCCCCGCCGCGCCCTGGCCCGCGTCGGCAGGCCACACCCCGGACCGCGCCGGCAGGCCACACCCTGGACCGCGCCGGCAGGCCGCTCCCCCACCGCCGGGCGGCACACCCGCACCGTGAACCCACCGACCGGCCACCGCCCCCGCCAACGGGCCACCCCGCCAACGGCCAGGCCGCCGTCAGGCCGCCCCCGCTCGGCGGGCCGCCCCGACGCACGTCCCCTCCGCACTCCGGCCCGCACCGGCAGGCCGCCCCCGGCCCGCACCAGCAGGCCACACCGCCACCGCCGGGCGGCAAACCCGCACCCTGGCCCCGCCCGAACCGGCCACGACCCCGCCGACGCGCCAACCCCTGCCGGGAGCTTTACCGACTCACGTCCCCACCGCACCCCGGCCCGCACCGGCAGGCCACCCCGCCAACGGCCAGGCCGTCGCCCCCGCTCGGCGGGGCACCCCGCCGAGCCAGGCCACATCGCCGCCAAGCCCCGCCGGCAGGCGCACGGCAGGCGCCCGGCGTGGTGAGGGGGGTGGGTGGGAGAGGTCAGGGTTTTGAGGGGAGGGCGGCTTGGAGGAAGGGTTCGACCACCCGGCGCCACTCCTCCGGCTGGTCGTAGTGGATGAGGTGGCCCGCCTCCGTCACCTCGGCGTAGATCCCGCGCGGCAGCACCCGCACCATCTCCTGGGCCTCGGCTCTGCCCAGCTCTCCGTCCAGGCCCCGTACGACGAGGGTCGGGCAGCGCACCTGGGCGAGCTCGTCCCAGTGCGCGTCGTGGATCCACGTCTCGCGCACCCGCATCATCACGCCGGGGGAGAAGACCGGCCGCCAGCCGTCCTCCCCCTCCGCCATCACCTCGGCGAAGTAGGCGCCGCGGGCGGGCCGGGAGCGCTCCAGTGTCGGATCGTCCTCGCCGAACCACTTGCGGACGTCGGCGAGCGTGGCGAACGGCACGGGCCAGGAGTCGAACCAGTGCTGCCATTCGTGCTGGGACTGCTCGCCGAGCGCGGAGGCCCGCATGTCGCTGATGACCAGCGCCTGCACCAGGTCGGGCCGCTTGGCTGCGAGTTGCCAGGCGGTCAGTGCGCCCATGGCGTGGCCGACGAGCGCGACGGGGCCCAGGGCGAGCTGTTCGAGAACGGCCTCGGCGTCGGCGACGTAGGCCTCACGGTCGTAGCGGGCGTCTTCGGGTTTGTCGCTGCGGCCGTGGCCGCGCTGGTCCAGGGCGACGGGGCGGTAGCGGTCCGCGAGCCAGCGGGCGGTGCCCACCCAGTGGGAGGCGCGGCCCATCAGGCCGTGCAGTAACAGCACGCCGGGTGTCGCGCGGGCGCCCCGCGCCGGGGTCGAGGACCCGGCGGGGCTGGGCCTGGCTTCCGGGCCCGTCTTGGGCGGGTCCGCGAATTCCCAGGCGGCCAAGCGGACTGCGTCCGCTCCCGTCACGTCGATCCGTCGCACCATGCGTGTGAGACCCCCACTCCTGTGACCGCCGTCTCAGCCTATCGAACCTTTATTCGAACAGCCGGTGATCACGGCGAACACCCCACCTTCGAGTGACACGGGCGCGGGGTTGTCCGCCGTTCCCCGGGGGAGACAGGAACCGGGAGGGCGGCAGACCCTGAGAGCTCGGGGCTCCGGGTCGCCGTGGGGGGACATGGGGAGGCGGGGCTCCGGCGGCCGAAGGCGCTGGGGCCCCGCCTGCTCGGTGGAGATGCCGTGGTCGGCGTGCGCCGCATCGGTGGCTCCCTTCCGCCCGAGGGGGCTCGGCGCCGTTGTGTTCCGGCAACTCTGGTACGCCGACCAGCGTTTGGGAAGACAGCCGCCTTCTCCCTTTCCTCCCCTTCGTCTCGCGGGGCTTCGTTCCGCCGCCCCGCGGGGGGCGCTCAGCGTTTGGCGACGAAGACGTGCGCCGCCACGTCGTCCCCCAGCTCCGCCACCTCGCCGCTGCTGCCCACCTGGACACCCCCTGCCGCGCCGGCGCTGACGCTGACGACGGCGCCGGGCTGCACCCCTGCCCGCCGCAGCGTGTACATGAGCTGGGCGTCCATCTGGATGGGCTCGCCGATCCGGCGGACGACGACCGTCTTGCCGTCCGCGTCGGCGTCGAGGTCGTTGAGGTTGACGAGCCCGTGGTCGAGGAAGGGGTCGACGTCGCCCTTCTCGCCGAGTTCGGCGAGGCCGGGGATCGGGTTGCCGTAGGGCGACTCGGTGGGGTGGCGCAGCAGGTCGAGCACGCGGCGTTCGACGGCCTCGCTCATGACGTGTTCCCAGCGACAGGCCTCGGCGTGGACCTGTTCCCATTCCAGGCCGATGACGTCGACGAGGAGGCATTCGGCGAGCCGGTGTTTGCGCATGACGCGGGTGGCCAGCCGCCGGCCCTCCTCCGTCAGCTCGAGGTGGCGGTCCCCGGCGACCGTGACGAGTCCGTCCCGTTCCATACGGGCGACGGTCTGGCTGACCGTGGGCCCGCTCTGGTCGAGGCGCTCCGCGATGCGGGCACGCATCGGGACCACACCCTCCTCCTCGAGTTCCAGGATGGTGCGGAGATACATCTCCGTGGTGTCGATGAGTCCTGACATGCGTAGCCCCTAGTCAGCTTGTGCGGTGGCCCTGCTAGCAATTCTGACGCATCCCGCTGACAACCGTCCCGCGGAAGGGCGGAGACGGTATTGACAGCCGGCGCCGACCAGTTGACAGAAGCAGGTCCAGACCTCAACGTGATCGCCGTACTACGGAACGGGATCGATCAACGAGCGGCGAGGGGCGAGGGGCGACGCGATGGGTGACGGCGGCGGGGCGGGTGCGGAGGCGGGAACTGCGGCGGACACGGAGACGGGAACGGGCACGGGAAAAGGCACGGGAACAGGCGCGGGGGCGACGCTCGCCGGGGATTTCCTGGACGCGGCCATCGCGCTGTTGTCCGAGGTCAGGGACGGTGAGGCGGGGAACGTCCGCGCCGCGGGCGCGCTGCTCGCGCGCACGGTTGCCGAAGGTGGCCGGATCTTCGCTTTCGGTGCGGGGCACTCGTCCTTGCCGGCGCAGGACACCGTCTACCGGGCGGGCGGCCTGGCGGTGATGAATCTGCTCAACGTTCCGGGCGCGGTGGGGGTCGACGTGCGGCCCGCCACGCTCGGCAGCGCGCTGGAGCGGGTCTCGGGGCTCGCGGCGGCGGCGCTGGACTCCAGCCCGGCGCGCGCGGGTGACGTGCTGATCGTGATCTCCCTCTCGGGCCGCAACGCGCTGCCCGTGGAGCTGGCGATGAACGCGCGGGCGCTGGGGCTGAAGGTCGTCGGCGTGACGTCGGTGGCGTACGCGCGCGAGACGCGGTCGCGGCACAGCACGGGCACGTTCCTCAAGGACCACTGCGACCTCGTCGTCGACAGCCGTATCGCCCTGGGGGACGCGGAGCTGACCGCCGAGGGCGTGGAGGCGCCGTTCGCTCCGGCGTCCACGGTGGTCACGAGCGCGCTGATGCAGGCGATCGTCGCGGAGGCGACGGGTGAGCTGGTGCGCCGGGGTGTCGAGCCGCCGATGCTGCGCTCGGGGAACGTGGACGGCGGGCACGACTGGAACGCCCGCGTGATGGACGAGTACGCGGACCGGATCTTCTACCGCTGACACCTGCCGTCCACCAGCGATACGGGCCGTCCACCCGTGACATCGGCCTTCCACCCCCGACATCGGCCTTCCACCGCTGACACCGACGCCACAGGCACCACAGGCACCACAGGCGCCACAGGCTCAGTGCCGGTACCCGTGGTCGGCTCCCCGTCTGTCCAGTACGCCCGCCAGGTCGACCGCCGCCGCGACGAGCGCGGCGGTCTGCTCGGCGTAGTCGGCGTCCTCCCGGTCGAAGGGGCGGCGGCCCGCCTCCCGCAGGAAGGTGACGACGCCGAGGGAGCGGCCCCGGCAGCGCAGCACCGTGCACAGGCCGTGCACGGTCCCGGCGGGCCAGCTGCGGGCGCGCGCCCACTCGCCCGCCTCGTGCGCGGCGGTGGCGTTCGTGCCGCCGCTGGCGCGGACCGAGGTGCAGCGCTGGTAGGCCTGGAGCGCGGGGTGCCCTTCGGTGTAGGCGACGGGGATGCCGCTGGGCGCGTTCGCCTCGATGTACGGTGCACGGCCGCGGTCGGCGACGGGGGTGGAGGCGGCCCGCACGAGTCGGGTGTCGCTGGGCGGCAGCGCGTCCAGCGAGGCGTCCAGCGTCGGGGAGGGCTCGGGGCCCGGGTCGGCGGCGAGGTCGAGCAGCGCGCGGTCGGCGAATCCGGCGAGGGCGAACTCCAGGTGGAGGCGTGCGGCCTCCATGGGGTCGGGGCACTCGGCGGCGGCCCGTGCCGCGCGGTGCAGCTGGCTGTCGCGGAAGCGGAGCCGCGCCGCGTCCCGCTCGGCGCGCTTGTGCGCGGTGACGTCCTGGAAGAGCCAGGCCACGCCGAGCGGTACGGGCTCTTCGGCGAGGGGGGAGGCGAGCCGCAGGAAGCCGCTGCGCCAGCAGCGGCGCCGGGACTCGGCCCCGCCTTCCGCACCGGGGCCGAGGGCGCGCCCGGCGCCCCGGGGGCCCGCGTCGGGCCCGTCGGTGAGGGGGGCGCGCAGCGTCACCCAGATCTCGGCGGGGGCCGGTGGTGAGCCCTCTCCGAGGACGTGCTGGAGGGCGCCTTCGAGCTCTTCCATGCCCTGGTCGAGCAGTTCGCCCAGGGGGCGTCCGAGCATGGCGGCGCGTGCGGGGGCGCGGAAGGCGCGCGCGGCGTGTGCGTTGGCGACGGTGGGGCGCAGGTCGGCGTCGACGAGGACGACGCCCCAGGAGGCGTCCTCCAGCAGCGCCTCGCTCAGCGCGATGGAGCGTTCGAGGTCGATCTGGGCGTGCACCTCGCTGAACGCGCAGTAGACGCCCTTGGCGCGGCCGTCGGCCCCGGTGACGCCGGAGGACTGGATGCGCACGAGCACGCGTCCGCCGTCCTTGGTGAGCAGCGCGAACTCGTGGAGGTGGCGGCCGGGCGAGCGCATCGCACCCAGCAGCTGGCTCTCGATGTCCTCGGCGTCGGCCGCGCGCACCGCCCACCCCGCGAGCCCTTGGCGGCCGACGGCCTCCTCCTGGGACCAGCCGAGCATGCGTTCGGCCTCGCGGTTCCAGTGGGTGATCACTCCGTCGGCGTCGAAGGCGCACAGGGCGGCGTCCATGCCGTCCAGGAGCGCCGCGAGCAGGAGTTCGTCGTCGGGTCCGCCGTCGTCGCCGTCCGAGGACGACGCGGAGTGTGTCTCGGATCGAGCGGCCACCTCGGCACCCCCCCTAGATGCTCTGCCGTCGCGGACAGCGACGGAGTGTTCACGGATCATTCAACTCGAACGTGACGCAGAGCACAGTGAGTTCCCGTAAATCGTTGTCGCCCCGAAACTCATCCGCGCGGGCGAGGCCGGTGGCGGGCCGGGCCGTCCGGTGCGCGGCGCCCGGTCCTGAGCCGGGCTCCGGACCGGAATCCCCGAAAATCCGTCCCGAAAATCGTTTGCCGGTGTTCCGGGGCGGTGCCTACGGTGTGGAGCACACAGGAAAGGAGGTGATCCGGCTGATGATCAATCACCGGACGTGTGAGGTGGCTGCGGCCTAAGGCCGACGCCACTGCGTGACGCCGGCTCGCCGGCCAATCCACAGCAGTCACCCGGCCCGTGGGCTCGTCGGACTCGTCCGACCGACGCCGTTCGCTTCGGCGAAGGGAGTCGCCCACGGGCCGTTCTGCTGCCCTCCTCGTTCCTGGCTCGACTTGTCCGCGCCCAGCGCCGCCCGCCCGCCCCTCAGCGGCAGAGCCGCTCGACGCAGGGGCACAGCCGCTCGACGCAGGGGCACAGTCGCACGGCTCAGGGACACAGCCGCACGGCTCAGGGGCAGAGTCGCTCGATCCGCCAGCCGTCGGCGGGGCCCTCCCCGCCACCGTCCGTACGGCGGCTGTAGCGGAGCCTGTCGTGCAGGCGGTTCTCCCTGCCCTGCCAGAACTCCACCGTCTCGGGGCGCACCCGGTAGCCGCCCCACTGGGCGGGCGCCGGCACGTCCTCGCCCTCCGGGTAGCGCTCCGCGAGGCGGGCGAACATCGCGTCCAGCTCCTCGCGCGAGGCCACCCGGGAGGACTGCTCGCTCGCCCAGGCGCCCAGCTGGGAGCCGTGCGGGCGGGTGCGGAAGTAGGCGGCGGTCTCGTCGCGCCCGGTGCGCTCGGCCGTACCCGAGACGATCACCTGGCGGGCGATGCCGTGCCAGGGGAAGAGCAGGGACACCCACGGGTTGGCGTCCAGTTCGCGGCCCTTGCGGGAGCCGTAGTTGGTGAAGAAGACGAAGCCCCGCTCGTCGTACTTCTTGAGCAGGACGGTGCGGGAGCTGGGCCGGCCGTCCTCGTCGGCGGTCGAGCAGATCATCGCGTTGGGCTCGTGCAGCCCCGCGGCCCGCACCTGTGCGAACCAGTGCGCGAACTGCGCGAAGGGATCGGACGCGAGGTCGCTCTCGTCGAGCCCCGCGTCGCGGTAGTGGGCCCGCATCACCGCGGGGTCCAAGGTCGTGGAGTCGTCATCGGCCCGGCCGGCGGGATGTCCGACGGCGGTGTCAGCGGCTTTGCCGGCGGCGTGGCCGGCAGCGTCATCAGCGTGAGGCACGCCGCCATCTTGCAGCATAGGACCTGGCCGCGGTCCGACAGTCTGCCCGGTGGTCACCCGCTGCACACCTGAGGGCCCCGAATCGGCCCCTGTGCCACTTCTCACCCTCCCCCACGGGGCCGCGAACCGCCAGAATCCTGCGCGGAGAGCTGTGAGGTCCGCACGTCAGGGGCTATGGTTGCCGCTCCGTCCGGCAGGGCGCTTGGGCCACGGGGCCGCGGAGCGTGACCATCCGCCCAGGCGGGCATGACCGAGGGGAGACCCGGTCCGTGAGCCGCGGGACGCGGCAGCGGAACCGCGCGCCGCCCGCACAGCAGACCACGCTGCCCCCGCGCAGCCCATGCCAGCAGGTCGTTCCGCCGCCAGCTGTTCCTGGCGGCGCTCTGAAGAGGGAGCCGCCAGATGTCCGACTTCGTACCCGGGCTCGAGGGGATCGTCGCGTTCGAGACGGAGATCGCCGAACCCGACAAGGAAGGCGGCTCGCTCCGGTACCGGGGCGTGGACATCGAGGACCTCGTCGGGCACACGTCCTTCGGCAACGTGTGGGGGCTGCTGGTCGACGGCGGCTTCAACCCGGGCCTGCCGCCCGCCGAACCGTTCCCCATCCCCGTGCACTCGGGCGACATCCGCGTCGACGTCCAGTCGGCCCTGGCGATGCTCGCGCCCGTGTGGGGCCTCAAACCCCTGCTCGACATCGACACGGCCACCGCGCGGGACAACCTGGCGCGGGCCGCCGTGATGGCCCTCTCCTACGTGGCGCAGTCCGCGCGCGGCCAGGGCCTGCCCATGGTGCCGCAGAAGGAGATCGACAAGGCCGACACCATCGTCGAACGCTTCATGCGCCGCTGGCGCGGCGAGCCCGACCCCAAGCACGTGGCGGCCGTGGACGCCTACTGGACGTCCGCCGCCGAGCACGGCATGAACGCCTCCACCTTCACCGCCCGCGTCATCGCCTCGACCGGCGCCGACGTGGCCGCTGCGCTGTCCGGTGCCGTCGGCGCCATGTCGGGCCCGCTGCACGGCGGCGCGCCCTCCCGCGTCCTCGGCATGATCGAGGAGATCGAACGCACCGGCGACGCGGACGCCTACGTGAAGCGGCAACTCGACCGCGGCGAGCGGCTGATGGGCTTCGGCCACCGCGTCTACCGCGCCGAGGACCCGCGCGCCCGGGTGCTGCGCCGTACGGCCAAGGAGCTGGGCGCCCCGCGGTACGAGGTCGCGCTGGCGCTGGAGAAGGCCGCCCTGGCGGAACTGCGCGCCCGCAGGCCCGACCGGGTCCTGGAGACCAACGTCGAGTTCTGGGCGGCCATCGTCCTCGACTTCGCCGAGGTACCGGCCCACATGTTCACCTCGATGTTCACCTGCGCCCGCACCGCGGGATGGTCGGCGCACATCCTGGAACAGAAGCGGACGGGCCGACTGGTGCGGCCGTCGGCCCGGTACGTGGGGCCGGGCCCCCGCAGCCCCCGCGACGTGGACGGCTACACGAGCTGACCCCGACCCGGGGGTCGGGGTCGGCAACCGGTCGGTACGGCCGCGCCTCGCCCCAAACGACGCCGGCCGCACCCGCGCTGCGTTGCGCTGCGCGTGGTGCGGCCGTGACGGCGGGCGAGAAACGTGGCTGGCTCAGCGGGCTCAGCCGATGCCGATCGGGTTGACGAACGTGCCGGGGCGGGTGGCACCCGACTGGTCGAGGATGGCACCGCCGTACGGCCAGTCGAGGGTGACGTGCGAGGTCTCGTCGGGCGGCGTGACCAGGACCTTGCTCGGAGCGAAGCGCTTGGGGCCCTCCATGCCCTCGGGCACCGGCAGGATGTTCATGGACACCGCGGCCGTGGACTCGCCCGGCTTCAGCGTCATGGTGCTCGGCGTGTCCGAGGAACGCCGCAGGTCCCACGTGTCGCCGGACTCGCTGACCAGCTGCACGCCCGGGAAACCGCGCAGCGTGCAGGTCCGCCCGCCGTCGTTCTCGATCTGGATGCTCGCCACCTGCTGGTAGTCGGCCTCCATGTCCGGACGGCCGCCGTGCGGACCACCCCACTTGAAGTCCAGCTCACCGGTGTGGCAGCGCTTGCTGGCACTGCCCGAGGAGACGTTGATCGCGTCCGTCCGCGACCCCTTCGCGGCCGTCTCCTTCATCTTGACCCCGGACGCCTCCTGCACCTTGTCCTTCCCGCTGTCCTTCTCCGCGGAGTGGGATCCGCCCTTGGAAGCGGAGGAGTCGGAGGACGAGTTGCACGCGGTGGCACCCGCGCCCACCGCGACGACGGCCAGCACGGCAGCGGTGCAACGAACAGCGCGGTTGAGCATGGCGGACATGATCCCTCTTTCCCGGCGCAGGACCCTCGCCCCGCGCTCCCCGTCGTGTGGAGTGCGTTACGAGAGATGTGATGCGGCGCCGACGATCAGAGTTCACGAAACTTTGTCCGCGACCTGTAACAGCGGACGTCGGCCCCGCGTGGTGCGGGGCCGACGCGTAGAGCTTGCTTACGCGGGCCGCCCCGCGAACCCGATGAAGCGCGCCCACTGGGCGGACGGTACGGAGAGGACGGCACCGCGCTGTTCCTTCGAGTCGCGGACGTGCACCGTGTCGGCGGTGTGCGCGATCTCCACGCAGTTGCCGCCCTCCGGGCCGCTGTAGCTGCTCTTGAGCCAGGACAACTCGGTCTTCACTCCGCCGCCGCCAAGCTCGTCAGGAACGAAGCCCACTGAGCGGACGGGACGGAGAGGACGGGACCGCACTGTTTCTTCGAGTCGCGGACGTGGACAGCACCTGCGCGGTGGGCGACCTCCAGGCAGTTGCCGCCACCGGAGCCGCTGTAGCTGCTCTTGAACCAGAACAGCTCGCAGGCTCCGGCTGCCTTCTGCTCGTTCGTCATCGTTCCCCTTCCGACCGGACGAAGACCGCTGACTTCCCTCGGGCCTGCCTACGCGGACTGCTCCGCAAAGGCAACGAAGTCCGCCCAACCGGCGGACGGCACGGAGAGGACAGCACCGCGCTGCACCTTGGAGTCACGGACGTGGACGGCACCGACGGTGTGCGCGACCTCCACGCAGTTGCCACCCTCCGGGCCGCTGTAAGTGCTCTTGTGCCAGGACAGCTCGGGGAGGCGTGCGGCCTCCTGCTCGTTCGTCATCGTTCCCCTGCCAACTGCTGGATGAAGGCGGCTGACTCCTCGATGTTCAGCGCCTGTGATCGCAGCTTGCCATACCGCAGAGCGAACTCGCTTACGCGTGCGGGTTCGCTCACGACATGACCGATGCCCTGAGACTCAAAGTAGCCGTACTGCTGGTGGCTCGACGTTTCCACCATCACCATGCCGCCGTACAGGCCGGGATGGAACCCGGCTCCGAGGGGCATGACCTGAATGGCCACGTTCCGGAGCCTGCTCTGAGTAAGAAGGTGGCAGTACTGCTCCCTCATCGTCTCGCTCCCGACCAACTGTTGGCGAAGCGCAGCCTCCCCGAGCACAAAACAGAAATCAACCAGCGGACTCTTGGTGAGGAGCTTCTGCCTGGTCAGGCGGACATCGACGTTGTTGTCGATGTCGTCCTCGTCGAGCACGGGCACGTGGCCCTCGAACAGGGCGCGCGCATACGCCTCCGTCTGCAACAGTCCGGGGACCAGCAGCGGGTCGTAGTCGAAGCGGCTGACGGCCTCCATTTCCAGCAGCACGAAGTCGCGGAAGAACGGCGGCAGTTTGGCCAGGTCCACATCCTCCTGGAGGGTGGCCAGAACGCCGCCCGCGTTCAGCACCCGCTCGGCCGCCTCCGTGAAGGCGGCCTTCGCCGCGCGGCGGCCCTGTTCGACGGAGGCGACCTGTTCCGGCGAATAGCCGAGGAGTGGGGCGAGGGTCTCCTGGGAGTACCCGGCGGCGATGCGAAACTTCCGCAGCAGCTTGCCGTAGGCGACCCACACGCCGGGGCGGTCGTCCTCGCGTTTGCGCTGGTGGGCTACGTCCACCGTACGCGGTGAGGGGACGGCGCGGCCGTCCTTCCTCCGGTTGGCAACGGTCATACGCTCTCACGTCCTTGTGCGCCCGCAACGGGTCTCCGCGTCAACGCCGTTCGCCGTGCGGTGGTCACGGCGTACGGCCCGTACATCCCCGCGCAGAAGACGTACGCCGCCGTACCCGTCGCCGGGGCACGCGCTTGCGACCTGGTGAACGCTAGTCGCGTAGCGGGACGGTCACGCCATGAATCCGCAAACGCAGAGAATTCGCCAGTCCGCGCCACCACGGGCGGTGGCCGCGGCACCGTCGACGTTCGCCGTGCAGCTCAGCTCGACCCGGCGGGGCGCCCGCCTCGCCCGGCTGCTGGCCACGCAGTGGCTGGACGAACGCGGTGTGCCGTACCGGAGCGCGGCGTCCCACACGGCCGCGCTCCTCGTGGCGGAGCTGGCGGCCAACGCCGTACGGCACTGCGGCAGCATCGGCCGGGACTTCCGGCTGCGGCTGACACTCGGCGCAGCCGGCACCGCACGGGGGCCGGTGTTGCGCGTCGAGGTCACCGACGCCCGCGCGGACAAGCCCCTGCCCTCGGGCCCGTGTCGGCTGCCGGACCCGGAGGAGGAGTCGGGGCGTGGGCTGGTGCTGGTGGACGCGGTGGCCCACCGCTGGGGAGAGCGGGTGAACGATCTGATCACCAAGACGCTGTGGGCGGAACTGGACCTGCCCGAGTGAGCGGGCCCCGCGCACGAGGGGTGTTCGCCCAGGTGCCGGTCGTGCCCGTGCGTACGGGGAGGCGGTCGGTCTTGCGTTGCAGGGAGGTGAAGTCCTCGAACCAGGGGTGGGTACGGCCGGTCGAGCCGTCTGGGCCCTGCCGGACGGTGCGCGTGGCGTAGAGGCTGTTGAGCATCCAGGGGTGCTTGTCGGGGCCGATGTCGCGGACCATGGCGGCTCCCTGGGCCACGCCGTACGTGGCCACCGCGAGCTTTCCCGTGTCGCGGAAGCGCTGGACCTGGTCGCGCAGGTAGTGCCTGTTCCTGTGGAACCAGGGGCTCATCGACAAGAAGGCGTCCCACTTGTCCTGCGGGAAGGGGCTGTCCGCCGCCTTCCGCAGAAGCTGCCACACCCGGGTGCCCGGGGCGACGCCGTACCGCCGGGCGAACCGGGGCGGGATCCTGTCCCGCATGTGGGCACGCCAGGTGAGAACCAGGGAGAACTCGGTCGCGAGGAACTTCTGGTCGGAGCGCAGGTGCGGAAGCACGTAGTCCAGGTACTGCTGGGCTGCGTCGAGGGACGTCACGTGCGGGTGGATGTCGACGCCTTCGAGCTCCCGCGTGTCGTGGACGAACTCCAGCCACCGCCGGGTGGCCGGTGTCCGCTCGGCGGGGTTGTCGAGATGGTTGAGCGCACCCATGTACAGGCGGGTCCTGCACCCCTTGGGAAAGTGCTTCTCGCGGTACGCGATGAGGTGCTCGGCCACGTGCTCGTAGAACCTGTTGAGGGCGGGTCCTTCACGGTCGGACCGCCGCGTCTCCAGGAACGGCTCGTTGCCTACCGCGAGGATGTCGACCTTGCCGAGCACCGCGCGGGCCACCTTCTCCACGCGGGCCAGCTCGGTGTCCATCGCCATGCTGCCCGGGGCGGGAAGCCGACGCTGCTGGTACGGGAACTTCAGCGACAGCACCGTGCCGTAGTGGTGTGCGTGCGCCTCCAGCAGGGTGGTGACCGCCCGCTGCTCCTCCGCCGGGCCCCGGTCGACCTGGAGCGTCGGCAAGAAGCCCCGCACCCAGCTCGCGGAGGCGCCCCGCAGCCTCTCGAAGCTCACCTCCGTGGGGTCCTCGTTGAAATTGACACCCAGGATGCCGCTCGGGGCCCTCGCGGGGCGGTCGGGAGTCCCGTCGCCTTCGTCGTCGCCTCCCTCGTCCTTTCCGACGCCGCACCCCGCCGCCAGCAGTGCGGCAGCGGACGCCCCGAGCACGAGACGGCGCCGTGGCACGCCGGACTTCGGTGCAGGGGGCGGACCCTGCGCGGGGGGCGGGCCCTGTGCGAGGGGCGGGCCCTGCGCGGGGGGCAGGCCGGGCTCCGGCGGCGTTGTGGGAGGCATGACGTTCTCCTTCTCCGTGTGCCGAGGGATACACGCAACGGCTACACGTCCGCGAGGCCGGAAGTGTTCAGCGTCCCGCCGAGGCGGTCAGCCCACGCCGACCGCGTTGACGAAGGGCTCGGGGCTCTTCATGTCCTCGGGGAGCGGTGGAGGCGTGGGAGGGGGAGGGCCGCCCGGAGGGGACTCGTCCCGGTAGGCTGCCAAGTTCTGGACAGCTCCGCTCACTTCAGGTAAGGGGCAGGAGCACACCCGATCACGAGCGTCCCCTCTGTCCCTTCCGCATGTCGGCTGGTCGGCGGCTGATCGATGAACAGCACCGCGATGAGCAGCATCGAACGGAGAGAAAATGCCTCCTCACGAGGAAAGCACGGGCCCAGTCGCCCCTGAAGTGCGCCGCGCTGTCCCCGCACCCGGTGTCGCCGGAGACCTGGAGGCGGTCATACCGCGGTCCGGCCGACCGATCCGTTTGGCCCCGGCCGGGCAGCCGGAAGAGCCGGAAGGGCGGCAGGAACGGCAGGAACGGCAGAAACGGGAGGAAGAGAGCCAGGAGGCTCCCGAGCGCGCCCGCGGTGAAGGTGAGGCGGAGGTCTCCCCCGCTCCCTCCACGGGTGCGGCGGCTCTCGACGCACCCGACGCGGCCACCGCCCCGGACTCCGCCACCGCCGACACCTCCGCCCCCGCTCCCGCCTCCGCCCTCCCCGGACAGGGAACGACCGGATCCGGCGACGCTGCGGCCGCGAGCGCGAGTGGCAATCCGCCGGACCCGTCCAGTAGCGCCCATGTCGGCGGTGGGCAGCCTCCCTCGGGCCGCCCCTCCAAGGCGATACTCGCCGGCGCGGCTATCGCGGGGGCGTTCCTGATCGCGGTTCCGTTCCTCGTCATGGGGGCGAACGACGACGAAGAAGAACAGAAGATTTCGAAGACCGCCTCGGGCGTGACGATGCCGAAGGACAGTGAGGACGGCAACCCCGGTCAGTACGTCCCTGCGTCACCCGCGCCGTCTCGCGCCGCCGATGCTTCCGAGAGCCCGGATACGGAGAAGTCCGAGCACGACAAGGACGACAAGGCCGGCGAGAAGGAGCCCGACGAGAAGGCGAGCGCCGCGGAAGCCGAACACGAGAAGAAGCCGGGCGCCGTGGTGGCGGGAGGACCGTCGAAAACCAAGCCCATGCTGCTGCGGAACGCGATGACCACGTTCTGCGCCGACGTACCAGGGCGCGGCAAGGGCAAGGTCGGCGGCCCGGTCAACCAGGCCGGCTGCCACTCCACCGGGGACAACCAGAAATGGGAATTCCAAGTGAGCATCAAGGGAGGGGGGCCGGGCGGCTCCCACCTCTTTGTCATACGGAACAAGACGGACGGCCTGTGCATGGACGCGGCCGGCAAGGGAAACGCTCCGGGGGCCTCGCCCCTCACCGAGGGAAAATGCGACATGTCCCGAGCGGACAACCAGCTCTGGTGGCTCGACGACCGGGACGGCGGAAAGTACTGGATCCGCAATGTCAAGAGCAGCGACCGGTGCATTGACGTCTGGGGCGAGCACTTCGGCAGCGGTGGCCGCTTCGCACGCCTGGGCTTGGCGGACTGCAACCCCAAGGACGACCACGCCTGGAAACTCGGCTGACGCCGACGACGGTCCCAAGGCACCTGGACCCCCACCGGGCGGCCCGGTAACGCCCAGGCGTCAGCTCCGCAGGCTCGCCTCCACGAGGCGGGCCCACTGGGCCACGATGCCGCGGCGTCGGGCGCTGTCGTCGGTCAGCAGATTGGCGAGGCCCAGGCCGCGGGCCGTGTCGAGCAGGCCCTGCACGGTCTCGCGTACGCCGGGGCGGGACTCGTCCGCGCCCAGCAGGGCGACCGCCATCCGGTGCGTCTCCCGGCCGATGCGGGCCTCCAGGGCGGTGACGCGGGGGCCGAGCTGCGGCTCGTTGGAGGCGGCGACCCACAGGTGCAGGGCGGCGCGGAAGAGGGGGCCCGTGTAGAGGCCGACCAGCGTTTCGACGGCGGCGTACACGGAGGCGGGCGTCGGCAGTTCGCGCAGGGCGCGGGAGCGCTCCTCGGCGACGTACTCCACGGCGGCCGTGAACAGGTCCTCGCGGGTGGGGAAGTGGTGCTGGGCCGCGCCCCGGGAGACGCCCGCATGTTCGGCCACCACCGCGACGGTGCTGCCTGTCCAGCCCCGCTCGGCGAGGCAGGTCACGGCCGAGGCGAGCAGCCGCTGCCGGGTGGCGCGGCTGCGGTCCTGTTTCGGCGCGGCCCCCCGGGCTCCCGGCGCCCGCCCGCCGGGGGAGCGTTCGCCCGGCGCGCCTGCGCCCGGCGCGCGCCCGCCCCGCGCGCCCTCGCCCGGAGCACGCTCGTCCGTCGTCCGTCCGCTGCGCATCCGTTCGCTCTCCGTCCCCGTGCGTGGGTTCTCGGCGCGGTCCCCCGCGCGGTCCGCTGCACGGGGGTCCGGGCGGTTCACCGCGCGGGGGTCTGCCGCACCGTCCACTCGGGCTCCCGTCGTTCCAGGAAGGCCGTCATGCCCTCGCGTGCCTCGTTGGACGCGAACAACCGCGCCGACAGTTCGGCGAGCGTACCGGTGTCGCGGTCGAACGCGGCCAGTACCTCCCGGGTGACCAGCTGTTTCGACGCGGCGAGGCCCTGGGGGGAGCCGCGCCGGAGGCCGTCGAGGATGGGGGCGAGGGCTTCGTCGGGGTCGTCGGCCGCGCACGTCACGAGGCCGATCCTGGCAGCTTCCGCCGCGTCGAACCGTTCGCCCGTCAGGTAGTACCGGGCCATCGCGCGCGGGTCCGTGCGCGGCAGCACCGGCAGGGAGATCACGGCGGGGGCGACGCCGATGCGGGCCTCCGTGAAGGCGAAGGTGGCGCCCGGTCCGGCCACGGAGATGTCGCACGCCGCGAGCAGGCCCGTGCCGCCCGCGCGGACGTGTCCCGTGACCCGGGCGACGACCGGTTTGGGGAACGCGACGAGCGTGCGCAGGAGCCTGGCCAGGCCCAGGGGGGCGTCCGTGGGCGCGTCGTCGGCGCTCGCCTCGCTCAGGTCCGCGCCCGCGCAGAACGTGGTGCCCGTGTGGGTGAGGAGCACGGCGCGGGTGCCGGGGTCGGTCTCGGCACGGTCCAGTTCCTCGTGCAGCCGGGCCACCAGGCGGGCGGAGAGTGCGTTGCGGTTGTGGGGCGAGTCGAGGGTGAGGGTGCGGACGGCGTCGCGGGACGCCACCGTGACGACGTCCTTCTCCGGCGTGCCCATCAGTAGGACTTCGGGAGGCCGAGGGTCTGGTGGGAGACGTAGTTGAGGATCATCTCCCTGCTGACCGGCGCGATCCGCGCCACCCGGGACGCGGTGATCATCTGTGCCAGGCCGTATTCGCGGGTCAGCCCGTTGCCGCCCAGCGTGTGCACCGACTGGTCGACGGCGCGCACACACGCCTCTCCCGCCGCGTACTTGGCCATGTTCGCCGCCTCTCCCGCGCCGATGTCGTCACCCGCGTCGTACAGCCGTGCGGCTTTCTGCATCATCAGGCGTGCGCACTCCACCTCGATGTGGACCTGTGCGAGGGGGTGGGCGATCGCCTGGTGGGCGCCGATGGGTTCCTTCCACACCTGGCGGGTGCGGGCGTAGTCCAGTGCCTGCTCGATGCAGTAGCGGGCCATGCCCAGCGCGAAGGCCGCCGTCATGATGCGCTCCGGGTTCAGGCCGGCGAACAGCTGGAGCAGGCCCGCGTCCTCGTCGCCGACCAGCGCGTCGGCGGGCAGCCGCACGTCGTCGAGGACGAGTTCGAACTGTTTCTCGGGGGCGCCGAGTTCCATGTCGATCTGGTGGCGGGTGAAGCCGGCCGCGTCGCGCGGGACGATGAACAGGCAGGGCTTCAGCTTGCCCGTGCGGGCGTCCTCCGTGCGGCCGACGACGAGCGTCGCCTCCGCGATGTCGACACCGGAGATGAAGACCTTCCTGCCGGTCAGCAGCCAGTCGCCGGTCGCCGCGTCGCGGCGGGCCGTGGTGGTGATGCGGTGGGAGTTGGAGCCGGCGTCCGGCTCGGTGATGCCGAACGCCATCTTGCGGGTGCCGTCGGCCAGGCCCGGCAGCCAGGCCCGCTTCTGCTCCTCGGTGCCGAAGCGGGATATCACCGTGCCGCAGATCGCCGGCGAGACCACCATCATGAGCAGGGGGCAGCCGGCCGCGCCGAGTTCCTCCAGGACGAGGGAGAGTTCCTGGATGCCGGCGCCGCCGCCCCCGTACTCCTCGGGCAGGCTGACGCCCAGGTAGCCGAGTTCCGCGGCTTCCAGCCAGAGTGCGTCGGTGTGCTTGCCCTGCGCGACGACGTCGGCGAAGTACGCGCGCCCGTAGCGTTTGCCGAGGGCGGCCACCGAGGCGCGCAGCGCGCTGTGTTCCTCGGTTTCGATGAGACCGTGGGTCATGGTGCGTCCCTTCGTTGTGGTTGCGCGCGCGGTGTCCGGCCCCTTCCCCCGCCCCTTCCCGTTTCCTCCGGGGCTCCGCCCGCCCCCGGACCCTGGGTCCTCACACGCCGGACGGGCTTGGAAAAAGCGCCCGTGGAAGAGGCGGGGCCGGGGCTGTCACTCCGCGACGACGGCCAACAGGGTGCCGACGTCGACCTGCTGGCCCTCGGACACGTGCAGTGCGGTGACTCTTCCGTTGGCGGGGGCGGCCACCCGGTGCTCCATCTTCATCGCCTCCAGCCACAGCAGGGGCTGGCCCGCGGTGACGGTGGCGCCCTCGCGCAGGCCCTCCGCGAGGCGGACGACGGTACCGGGCATGGCCGCCAGCAGAGAGCCGGGTTCCGTCACGTTCTCCGGCTCGGGGAGGCGGGGGAGCGCGGTGAAGGCGTGGGCGCCGGCGAACACCCGGTCGCCGTACACCGCGACCGGGTACCGGCGCCGCACGCCGCCGCTCTCCAGTACGACCGCGTCGGCCCGTGCCGTGACGACCCGCACGTCGGGAGCGGAGACGAGGGTCGGCCGTCCGTCGCGCCCCCACACGTACCGCACCTCGTGCTCTGCGCCGTCGCGGTCGGCGTAGCGCCGCAGGTGGGGCGCGGAGGCGAGATTGCGCCAGCCGCCCGTTCTGGCGGCGACGCGGGGGCGGGCGGGCTCGTCGCGGACGGCCTGGGCGAGCGCGGCGGCCGGCAGCGCGCAGGCGGCGTCGGCGGCGTCCGCTTCGGTGGGGGTGGTCAACTCGGCCAAGTGCCGGGCGTAGAAGCCGGTGTCCATGCCGGCGGCGGCGAAGTCGGGGTGGCGCAGGGAGCGCACGAGCAGGTCGCGGTTGGTGACGGGCCCGTGCACGTGGGCCTGTTCCAGCGCCCGCGCCAGCTTCCGTACGGCCGCTGAGCGGGTCGGCGCGCAGGCGATGACCTTCGCGAGCATGGGGTCGTAGTGCACGCCGATCTCGCAGCCGTCCGCGACGCCGGAGTCGACGCGGACGTCTCCCGGCACCTCCAGCCGCCACAGGGTGCCCGTCTGCGGCTGCCAGTCGCGGGCCGGGTCCTCCGCGTACAGGCGCGCCTCGACGGCGTGCCCGCGAGGCGGCGGGGGCCCGTCCTCGGGGAGGGCGGCGCCCTCGGCCACCTGGATCTGGTGGGCGACCAGATCCAGCCCGTACACGCACTCGGTCACCGGGTGCTCGACCTGGAGGCGGGTGTTCATCTCCAGGAAGAAGGGCCGCCCACGGGCGGAGACGAGGAACTCGACGGTGCCCGCGCCCCGGTAGTCGACGGCGCGGGCGGCGGCGCGCGCCGCGTGGGCCAGCGTGGCGCGCAGCGCGTCGTCCAGGCCGGGCGCCGGCGCCTCCTCGACGACCTTCTGGTGGCGGCGTTGCAGCGAGCAGTCGCGGGTGCCCAGCGTCCACACGGTGCCGTGGGCGTCGGCGAGCACTTGGACCTCGATGTGGCGGCCGTCCTCGACGTACGGCTCGACGAAGACCTCGCCGTCGCCGAACGCGGAGGCGGCCTCGGCGCGCGCGGCCTCGATCGCCCCGGGCAGCGCCGCGCGTTCCCGTACGACGCGCATACCGCGTCCGCCGCCGCCCGCCGCCGCCTTGACCAGCACGGGAAGGTCCGCCTCCGTGACCTCGTCCGCGTCGAGCGGGGCGAGCAGCGGCACCTGAGCCTCGGCCATCAGCTTCTTGGCGCGCGTCTTGGAGGCCATGGCCTCGATCGCGGCAGGCGGCGGGCCGATCCACACCAGTCCGGCGTCCTGTACGGCGCGCGCGAAGCCGGCGTTCTCGGACAGGAAGCCGTAGCCGGGGTGGACGGCGTCGGCGCCGGCGGCGCGTGCGGCGGCGACGAGGAGATCACCGCGCAGGTAGGTGTCGGCGGGCGCGTTGCCCGGCAGCCGGACGGCGGCGTCGGCCTCCCGTACGTGGGGCGCCTCGGCGTCCGCGTCGGAGTGGACGGCCACCGTGGCGATGCCCAGCTCGCGGCAGGTGCGCAGGACGCGCCGCGCGATCTCGCCCCGGTTGGCGACCAGTACGGAGTGGATCATTCCCTGCTCCCTGTCGTTTCCGAACGTGCCCGTCCGTGCCTCGATCCGGCCCTCATCGCTGTGCTCACCTTTGGAAGTGCTCACATCCGGAAGACGCCGAAGCCGCCGCGTGCGCCCCTCACCGGCGCGGTGTGCACAGCCGACAGGCAGATACCGAGGACGGTGCGGGTGTCGCGCGGGTCGATGACCCCGTCGTCGTAGAGCCGTCCCGACAGGAACATCGGCAGGGACTCGCTCTCGATCTGCTGCTCGACCATGGCCCGCAGCCCGGCGTCGGCCTCCTCGTCGAACGGTTTGCCCTTCGCTGCGGCCGACTCGCGCATGACGATCGAGAGCACGCCCGCGAGCTGCTGCGGCCCCATCACCGCGGACTTGGCACTCGGCCACGCGAACAGGAAGCGCGGCTCGTAGGCCCGGCCGCACATCCCGTAGTGGCCCGCCCCGTAGCTGGCTCCGAGCAGGACCGACAGGTGCGGCACCTTCGAGTTGGAGACGGCGTTGATCATCATGGAGCCGTGTTTGACGATGCCGCCCTGCTCGTACTCCTTGCCGACCATGTAACCGGTCGTGTTGTGCAGGAACAACAGCGGGATGTCGCGCTGGTTGGCGAGCTGGATGAACTGGGTCGCCTTCTGCGACTCCTCGCTGAACAGCACCCCCCGCGCGTTGGCGAGGATGCCGACCGGATACCCGTGCAGCCGCGCCCACCCGGTCACCAGGCTCGCCCCGTACAGCGGCTTGAACTCGTCGAAGGCGGAGCCGTCCACGATCCGGGCGATCACCTCGCGCGGGTCGAACGGCACCTTGAGGTCGCCGGGCACGATGCCGAGCAGCTCCTCCGGATCGTGCACGGGCTCCGCGACGGTGTCCTGGGCCGGGTCCGGGTGTGCCTTGCGCCAGTTGAGGCGGGCGACGACGCGGCGCGCCTGGCGCAGCGCGTCCGGCTCGTCCACCGCGTAGTGGTCGGCCAGCCCCGAGGTACGGGCGTGCATGTCCGCGCCGCCCAGCTCCTCGTCGTCGGACTCCTCGCCGGTCGCCATCTTGACCAGCGGCGGACCGCCGAGGAACACCTTGGCGCGCTCCTTCACCATGATCACGTGGTCGGACATGCCGGGGATGTACGCGCCGCCTGCCGTCGAGTTGCCGAACACGACGGCGACCGTCGGAATCCCCGCCTCCGACAGGCGGGTGATATCGCGGAAGAGCGCGCCCCCGGGGCTGAAGATCTCCTTCTGGCTCGGCAGGTCCGCACCGCCGCTCTCGACCAGGCTCACGCACGGCAGCCGGTTCTGGTACGCGATCTCGTTGGCCCGCAGCGCCTTCTTCAACGTCCACGGATTGCTGGCACCGCCGCGGACGGTCGGATCGTTCGCCGTGATCAGGCACTCGACGCCCTCGATGACGCCGATGCCCGCCACCAGCGAGGCGCCCGTCGTGTAGTCGCTGCCCCACGCCGCGAGCGGGGACAGCTCCAGGAACGGGGTGTCCGGATCGAGCAGCAGCTCGATCCGCTCGCGGGCCGGCAACTTGCCGCGCCCCCGGTGCCGGGCCACGTACTTCTCCCCGCCGCCCGCGAGCGCCTTCGCCTGCTCGGCGTCCAGCTCGGCCAGTCTGCCCAGCATGGTCTCGCGGTGCGCGGCGTACTCCGGCGCGCTGGTGTCGAGCGCGGAGCGCAGGGCCCCGGCGCCGGCGCCGGGGCCGGGGCCGGTTCCAGCTGCTCCGGCCGCTCCGGCTGCTCCGGCCGCTGCCTGCGTTCCAGCGGTCACGAGAGGAACTCCTCCGGTATGTCGAGGTGGCGCGCGCGCAGCCATTCGCCGAGCGCCTTCGCCTGCGGGTCGAAGCGGTGCTGCGCGGCCACGCCCGCGCCGAGGAGGTCCTCGACCACGAAGTTGAGGGCGTGCAGGTTGGGCAGTTCGTGGCGGGTGACGGGCAGCTCCGCCGTCTCCGGCAGCAGCTCGCGCAGCTTGGCGACGGTGAGCGTCTCCCTCAGCCACCGGTGGATCGCCGGGTCCCCGTCACGCGCCCACACCCCGATGTTGGCGCTGCCGCCCTTGTCGCCGCTGCGGGTGCCGGCGACGCGGCCGAGGGGTGCGCGTCGGGTGTTGTGCCCCTGCCCCGCCCCTTCCCGTTTCTCGGGGGGCTCCGCCCCCCGGACCCCCCGGTTCCGGGAAGGGGCGGGGTGGGGGAAGGACACGTCCCGCCGCCCGCCGTCCGGCAGCACCGCGACATGGGGCACCGTCGACGCGTCGACGTAGGCGGCCTCGAAGACCCCGTAGGGCGCTCCTCGCGACGGCGGCGCCGTCACGTGGAAGCCCGGATAGCTGGCCAGCGCCAGCTCGATCGCGGGGCCCGAGACGGCGCGGCCGACGGCGGCCTCGTCGTCGTCGCGGACGACCAGCCGCAGCAGCGCACTCGCCTCCTCCTGCACGTCGGCGTCCTCGCGCCCCGTCCGCACGAGGCTCCAGGTGACCTCCCTCGGACGCCGGGGCCCCGCCAGCGCGGACTCCATCTGGCCGCGCACCAAGGCGGCCTTGGCGTCGATGTCGAGTCCGGTCAGCACGAAGGTGACCTCGTTGCGGAAGCCGCCGAGCCGGGTCAGGCCGACCTTGAGGGTGCCGGGGCGGGGCTCGCCGCGCACGCCGTCGACGCGGACACGGTCGGTGCCCGCCTGGCTGAGCCGCACGGAGTCCAGGCGCGCTGTCACATCGGGTCCCGGGTAGCGGACTCCCGCGGTCTCGTAGAGGAGTTGCGCGGTGACGGTACCGACGGTGACCGCGCCGCCGGTGCCGGGGTGCTTGGTGATCACCGAGCTGCCGTCCTCGGCGATCTCCGCCAGCGGGAACCCGGGCCGGCGCACGTCGATCCCTTCCGCCGCGAAGAAGGCGTAGTTGCCGCCGGTCGCCTGGGCGCCGCACTCCAGCACGTGCCCGGCGACGACCGCGCCCGCCAGCCTGTCCCAGTCGTCGTCGGCCCAGCCGAAGTGGGCGGTGGCGCAGCCCGACACGAGCGCCGCGTCGCTCACCCGCCCGGTGACGACGACGTCGGCGCCGCCCCGCAGGCACTCCGCGATGCCCGCGCCGCCCAGGTACGCGTTGGCCGTCAGCACCCCCTCGCCCCAGCCGCCGCGCCCGGTGAGGTCGTCGCCCTCGACGTGGGCGACCCGCGCGGGTACGCCGACGCGCTCGCTCAGCTCGCGCACGGCGTCCGCCAGGCCCGCCGGGTTGAGGCCGCCCGCGTTGGTGACGAGCGTGACGCCGCGCTCCCGCGCGAGCCCGAGCCCGGTCTCCAGCTGCCGCAGGAAGGTCCTGGCGTAGCCGCGTGCCGGGTCCTTGAGGCGGTCGCGGCCGAGGAGGAGCATGGTGAGTTCGGCCAGGTAGTCGCCGGTCACCACGTCGAGGGGGCCGCCGGTCAGCATGTCGGCGAGCGCGTCGAAACGGTCGCCGTAGAAGCCGGACGCGTTGCCGATGCGGAGCGGCGCGCTCCGCAGCGCCGGGCCCCTCACGCCTTCCCGGGAGACCCCGGTGTCGGGACCGCTCACGCCCGCGCCTCCCCCGCGTGTCCCGGCTCGCGGCCCGCTCCCGGCGGCCCCGCGTGTCCCGGCTCGCGGCCCGCTCCCGGCGGCCCCGCGAACGCCTGGGCGATGTCCAGCCACTGGTCGGCTTCCGCGCCTTCGGCGTGCACGTCCGCGTCGTCGCGGTGCACCCGCTGGGTCACCAGACGGCAGAAGTCGTACGCGTCCCCGGTCACCTTCTGCCCGGCGTCCACCGCGCCGTGCGCCCACACCTCGCCGTCTGGTCCCCTCACCTCCACCCGGAACGGCCCCGCCGGCGGCCGCAGCCCGTGCACGGCGTAGGCGAAGTCCCGGGCGCGGACGCCGAGGTGCACGATGTGCCGCAACCGCCGCGTGGGCTGCCGCGCGACACCCAGCGCGTCGGCGACGTCCTCACCGTGCGCCCAGGTCTCCATCAGGCGCGCGGTGGCCATGCTCGCGGGGCTCATGGACGTTCCGTACCAGGGCAGCCGGGGGCCGGGCAGCGCGGCGGTGAGCGCGTCCGCCAACGCGGCGCGCCCGGCCCGCCACCGGTGCAGCAGCTCGGTGTGCGGCAGCCTGGCGCCCTCCTCGGCCGCCTCGTCGATGAAGTGCGCCGCCGCTCCCCCGGTTCTGGAGTCGCCCTGGGACCCGTCAGGGAACCGCTCCGCCTCGCGCCGGAACGCCTCGGGTTCCGCGGCCGCGAGCAGCGCTTGCCCGTCGGTCCAGGCCAGGTGGGCGATCTGGTGGGCGACGGTCCAGCCGGGCGCCGGGGTGGCTGCCGCCCAGGTCGCGGGCGGCAGGTCGGCGACCAGCCGGTCCACCTCCTCGCTCTCGGCGCGCAGGTCGGCCAGGAGGCCGCTGAGAAGCTCCGCCGGTGTGGCCACAGCCCACCCTCCTCGGGTCGCGGGTCGCGGGTCGCGGGTCGCGGGTCGGGGCGGCGGCGAGCGGGGCGCGCCTCACCCGAGGCGCTCCGGCCGCCGCAGTGCGCGCCCCAACCGCCGTGCGTGGCACCGAGACTGGCAGTCACGGCAAAAACAAGCAAGCGTGCTTGCATGACTTTTCTCCGCGGACCCGTCCGGGTAGCTCCCTTGCGGAACGGGGGCCCCGAAGGGAGGGAAAGCGACAACGTGACCGCGACGCGCAACTCCGCACCCGTCCACCCCGACATGCCGCTGCACCGGCTCGACGTCCCCGCCCCGCGCGTCCTCCCGTTCGCCATCGGGACGTTCGACACCATCGGCCCGCTCTCCCGCGCCGCCTACCCCCACCGGCACACGTTCTACGAGATCGCCTACGTGACGCACGGCAGCGGCTCCCACGTCATCGACCTGCGCCGCTGGACCCTGCGCCCGCCCCACCTGTGCTTCATCACGCCCGGCCGGACTCACCACTGGCAGCAGCACGAGCAGGTCCAGGGCAGCGTCGTCCTCTTCGACCCGTCCTTCCTGCTCGCCCACCCGTCCGACCGCGCGTTACTGCGCGCCCTGGGCGAACACCCCTCCCTCCCCCTGACGGGGCAGGCCGCCGCGCGGGTCGAGGACCTGCTCGAGGGCATGCGGTCCGAGTACGGCGGAGGACAGCGCGGCATGCCGACGGTCCTCCAGGCGTATCTGCACATCCTCCTGGTCCACGCGAGCCGCCTCCCCGCCGAGACCCGCGCGCACAGCGGCCGCGCGGCCCGGGCCCGGGACGCCGCCCCGGGCGCAGCCGCCTGTCTGGCGGGCCGGTTCGTCCAGTTGCTGGAGGCGCCAGGCGCCGCGGGCGCACACACCGTCGCCTCCCGCGCCGCCGAACTCGGCGTCTCCGTCGGCTACCTGACCGCCGCCGTCCGCTCGGCCACCGGACGCACCCCGGGCCAGCTCATCCGGCACGCCCAGGTGCTGGAGGCCAAACGGCTGCTCGCCGGCACCGACATGACGGTGCGGCGCGTCGCCCACGACGTCGGCTTCGCCGACCCCGCCTACTTCTGCCGCTTCTTCAGGCGCGAAACCGGCGCGAGCCCCGGCCAGTTCCGCCGCGAGGCCCACGAGGGGCCGGCGACGGAAAGCACGGAAAGCACCACGCTTTGGTAACTCCGTCCATCGACCCTGCCCCGGCCCCGCCGTAGCGTCGTCCCCACTCGGCCGAACCCGGCCGGACGCGTCCGTCCCCCGCACTTCCCCCACCGTCGAAAGAGCGAGGAACGAACCAGTGGATGACGACAAGCGCCCCCAGGCGAGAAGGCCCCGCGGGATCAGCCGCAAGAGCGTGCTGCGCGCCGCGGTGGCCGCCGCGCCGGCCGCCGTGCTGATCGGCACCGGAGCGGGCGGAGCGGCCCCCGCGCTGGCCCGCGACCAACGCGGCGCCGGCCGGCGTCTGGAACCGACCCCCACCTGCGACGACGGCGACGACCCCACACCGCCGCAGATCGAGGGCCCCTACTTCAAGCCCAACTCCCCCGAGCGCGACGCGATCGTCCCGCCCGGCACCCAGGGAACCGAGCTGACCGTCAGCGGGTTCGTCTTCGGCACCGGATGCGAGCCGCTGGCGGACGTGCTGCTCGACTGGTGGCAGGCCGACCCGAACGGCGCCTACGACAACGCCGGCTACGGCTTCCGCGGCCACCAGTACACCGGCGCCGACGGCTCCTTCCGGCTGGCCACGCTGCACCCGGGCCTGTATCCGGGCCGCACCCGGCACCTGCACGTCAAGGTGCAGGCCCCGCACCAGTCCATCCTGACCACCCAGCTCTACTTCCCGGGCGAACCGCGCAACCAGACCGACCCCCTCTTCGACGCCCGGCTGCTGATGAACGTCCAGCAGAACGGCGACGGGCTGGTGGGCACGTTCGACTTCGTGGTCAACGCGTAGGGCCGTAAGGCCGCCGTCCGCCCCCTCGCCCGGCACCGTCACCGGTCGAGGGGGTGACGCGCGGACTCACGTGCCGGAGCCGGACGCCGCTCGCCGGTGCAGGTGGGCGGCCAGCACCTCCGCCAGGTGCCTGCTGCGGTGGCCGCCCAGTTGGTCCATCTGAGTGCGGCACGAGTAGCCGTCCGCGAGAATCTCCGTGCCCGGCGCGGCCTCCCGCAGGGAGGGCAGGAGCTGGTCCTCGGCGCACGCCGCTGAGACGGCGTAGTGGCCCTTCTCGAAGCCGAAGTTGCCGGCCAGACCGCAGCAGCCGCCCGACAGGTCCCCGGTGAGACCGGCGCGCTCGCGCAGGCGGCGGTCGGCGGCGTCGCCGATGACCGCGTGCTGGTGGCAGTGGGTCTGGCCGGCCACGGGCCGGTCGACGCGCGGCGGTTCCCAGTCGGGGGCCTGCTCCTGAAGGGTCTGCGCGAAGGTGCGCACCGCCCGTGCCAGGCGCGCGGCGCGCGGATCGTCGCTCAGCAGTTCGGGGACGTCCGAGCGCAGGGCGGCCGCGCACGGAGGCTCCAGCACGGCGATGGGCAGGCCCGCGTCCAGGGCGGGCTCGATGTGGTCGAGGGTGCGGCGCATGACCGTGCGGGCGCGGTCGAGCTGGCCCGTGGAGACGTACGTCAGGCCGCAGCACACCTGCTTGGGCGGCACGACGGGGCGCAGTCCCGCGTCCTGGAAGACCCGCACCGCCGCCGTACCCGCCTCGGGCGAGAGATAGTTGGTGAAGGTGTCGGGCCACAGGACCACGGGGGGGCCGCTCGCCCGCTGTCTGCCCGGCTGCTTGCGCCACCAGCGGGTGAAAGAGGTGCGGGGCAGTGCGGGGATGTCCCGCTCGGGGGCGAGACCGCCCAGCCGTTTGGCGAGCGCCGCGAGCGGAGGGACCGCGGCTCCGGCGTTCAGCAGCGGCACCGTGCGCGTGGCGTCGGCCAGGCGCAGCCAGCGCGGCAGCCACCCCATCGAGTAGTGCGCCATGGGGCGCGCCTTGCCCGGGTTGCGCGCGTCGCCCTCGTGGTAGTGGTGCAGGAACTCGGCCTTGTAGGTGGCCATGTCGACGCCGACAGGGCAGTCGCTCTTGCAGCCCTTGCACGACAGGCACAGGTCGAGCGCGTCGTGCACCTCCTCCGACTGCCATCCCTGGGTGACGACCTCGCCCGCGAGCATCTCGTGCAGCATCCTGGCCCGGCCGCGGGTGGAGTGCTTCTCCTCGCCGGTGGCCCTGAAGGACGGGCACATCACGCTCGCGCCCGACGCCGTCTCGTTGCGGCACTTGGCGACGCCCACGCAGCGGCGCACGGCGGCCGAGAAGTCTCCCCCGTCGTGCGGGTAGCCGAACTCGACGTCCACGGGGGTGCGCGGCAGCGGGGCGAAGCGCAGGTTGGCGTCGATCGGCTCGGGCCGCACGAGCATGCCGGGGTTGAGTCCGCCCGCCGGGTCCCACAGGTCCTTGAAGCGGTTGAACAGGCCGATCATCTCGGGCCCGTACATACGGGGCAGCAGTTCGGCGCGCGCCTGCCCGTCGCCGTGCTCGCCGGAGAGGGAGCCGCCGTGCGCGACGACGGTATCGGCCAGCGCGGTGGAGAACTCGCGGAACGTGGCGATGCCCGCGGCGTCCATCAGGTCGAAGTCGATGCGCACGTGGATGCAGCCGTCCCCGAAATGCCCGTAGGGCAGGCCGCGCAGCCCGTACTCGCGCAGCAGTTTGCGGAAGTCGCGCAGGTAGGCGCCCAGCCGCTCGGGGGGCACGGCGCAGTCCTCCCAGCCGGGCCAGGCCTCCGCGTCCTCCGCCATGCCGGGGAGCCGCAGCCGGGTCGCCGTCCCGGAGGCGTCCTCGCGAATCCGCCACAGGGCGCGCTGCCCGGCCGGATCCGTGACGAGGGAGTGGTCGGTGCTGTCCTCGCGGGCCGCGCGGCACAGCGCGTCGGCGTTGGCCCGCGCCTGGGCCGCGTCGTCGCCGCCGACCTCGACGAACAGCCAGGCGCCGCCCCTGGGGAGCGAGGCGCGGGCCGCGTCGCCCACCAGGTCGTTGGCCATGCCCTCGACGGTGAGGGGCCCGTGCGGGAGCAGCCCGGCGGCGGCCTCGGCCGCCGCGCTCTCGTCGGCGTACCCGAGGACGGCCAGCACGCGGGCGCCCGGGGTGGGCACCAGCCCCACGGTGGCGCGGGTCAGCACGCCCAGGGTGCCCTCGCTGCCGGTGAAGGCGCGCGCCCAGTCCTCGCCCTTCTCGGGCAGCAGCTCGTCCAGCGCGTAGCCGGAGATCCGGCGCGGCAGCTCGGGGAACCCCGTGCGCAGCCGGGCGAGTTCCCCCTGGACGAGGGAGCGCGCCGCGGTGCGCAGCCGCTCCGGCACCCCGTCGCCGCCGCGCGCGAGGCGGGCCCGCTCACCGCCGTAGGTGAAGACCTCCAGCTCGCGGACGTTGTCCGCGGTGGTGCCCCAGGCCACCGAGTGGGAGCCGCAGGAGTTGTTGCCGATCATTCCGCCGAGGGTGCAGCGGCTGTGCGTCGAGGGGTCGGGCCCGAAGGTGAGCCCGTACGCGGCGGCGGCACCGCGCAGGTCGTCCAGGATCACGCCGGGGCGCACCACGGCGGTGCGGCTGTCGGGATCCAGGCGCTCGATGGCGCTCAGGTGGCGGGTGAAGTCGAGGACGACGCCTGCCCCGGTGGCCTGCCCCGCGATCGACGTCCCCGCGCCGCGCGCCACCACGGGCACGCCCCGCTCCCGGCAGACCGCCAGCACGGCCGCCACGTCGTCGTCATCCCTGGGCGCCACCACACCGAGCGGAACCCGCCGGTAGTTGGAGGCGTCCATCGTCATCAACGCCCTGTCCTGGACGCCGAACTCCACCTCGCCGCCCCGCACCGCGGCCCGAAGTGCCCGTTCCAGGTCCGTTGCCCGTTCCCGTGCCTCTGCCATGCGCACAGAGTGCACGCTCGGGCCGGGCGAACGCTGCCCCTTCGGTGATCTGAACACCTGTGTCCCCCGTCACGCGCGCGGGCATGGACTTCTTCCGGGCCGTGGCGCCCACCCGGGCGGACCCGGCGGGCGGCGGGTCAGCCCGTCAGCCCGCGTACGGATCCGGTGCCGTGAACATGTCCAGCAGGCGCGGCGGCGCCGCCTGCCGGAAGGAGTCGACCACGATGTCCCGCAGCTCCGCCATGTCCTCCAGGGCCGCCAGCCGGGCCCGCACCCAGGGGGAGCCCGCCTCGTGCGGCGGCACCCAGAACTTCTCCGGCTCGGCCGCGATCAGCTCGCCCCTCTCCAGGCGGGGGCAGCGCACCGCGAACGAGGACTGGTCGTCCGGCATCGTCAGGAACATCTTTCCCGCGACCCGGAAGGTCGGCATCGCCCACGCCTCGACCTCCTTGGCCTCGGGAAGCACCAGCGCGAGACGGCGCACGTCCTCGGGCCCTGGCCGGCCGGCTCTCGGTCCTTTCATGGCCTCAGAGTAGGGGCACCCACCGACAGCGGGCCGCCGCGCGCCCACCGCGGTCCGCGTCCACCCGCCGTCTCAGGCGCTGGACGTCCCGCCGTGCCCGCGCCCCGGCGGCACTAGGCTTGCCCCGTGGCTGATCTCCAGATTCCCGCTGACATCAAGCCCGCCGACGGTCGCTTCGGCTCGGGCCCCAGCAAGGTGCGCGAGGAGGCACTCACCGCCCTGGCCGCGACCGGCACCTCTCTCATGGGCACCTCCCATCGCCAGGCACCCGTCAAGGACCTGGTCGCAAAGGTGCGCGAGGGCGTGCGGAGCCTCTTCTCGCTGCCCGAGGGATACGAGGTGATCCTGGGCAACGGCGGCTCCACCGCCTTCTGGGACATCGCGACCCACGGCCTGATCACCTCCCGCTCCCAGCACCTGTCCTTCGGCGAGTTCTCCTCCAAGTTCGCCAAGGCCGCCCAGCAGGCGCCGTGGCTCGGCGAGCCCAGCATCATCTCCGCCGACCCGGGCACCCACCCCGAGGCGCGCGGTGAGCAGGGCATCGACGTCTACGCGCTCACCCACAACGAGACCTCCACCGGCGTCGCCATGCCGCTCCAGCGCGTACCCGGAGCGGACGACGGCGCGCTCGTCCTGGTGGACGCCACCTCGGGCGCCGGTGGCCTGCCCGTCGACATCACCGAGACCGACGTCTACTACTTCGCACCGCAGAAGTCCTTCGCCGCCGACGGCGGGCTGTGGATCGGGGTGTTCTCCCCCGCCGCCATCGAGCGGGCCGAGCGCATCGCCGCCTCCGACCGGCACATCCCGGCGTTCTTCGACCTGAAGACCGCGATCGACAACTCGCGCAAGAACCAGACGTACAACACCCCGGCGCTGGCCACCCTCTTCCTGCTCAACGACCAGCTGGAGTGGATCAACGGCCGCGGCGGGCTCGACTGGGCCGTCGAGCGCACCGCGGACTCCTCAGGGCGGCTGTACGGCTGGGCGGAGAAGGCCTCCTTCGCCACCCCGTTCGTGTCGGACCCCGCCCAGCGCTCCCAGGTCGTGGGCACCATCGACTTCTCCGACGACGTGGACGCCGCCGCCGTGGCCAAGGTGCTGCGGGCCAACGGCATCGTGGACACCGACCCGTACCGGAAGCTGGGCCGCAACCAGCTGCGGGTCGCCATGTTCCCGGCCGTCGAGCCGGCGGACGTGGAGGCCCTGACCGCCTGCGTCGACTACGTGATCGAGAACCTGTGACCTGTTTCTGAGAGCGTACGGGCGGCCCACCACCGGGTGGGCCGCCCGCGCTCGCCGGGCGGGGCCCCGCGCCGTGTCACCTGCCCAAGTGTCCCCGTGTCACCTGCTCAGGTGCCTGAAGCGGCGCACCGCCAGCGGCAGGAAGACGGCCGTCAGGACGAGCGGCCACACCACCGCCATCAGCCCGGCGTGCTGTTCGATCCAGCTGTCGCCGAGCGGCAGCGGGTTGCCGTACAGGTCGCGGACCGCGTTGGTGGTGGCCGAGACGGGGTTCCACATCGCCACGGTGCCCAGCCAGTCGGGCATCGCGGACGGCGGGGTGAACACGCTGGAGACCATGCCGAAGGGGAACGCGACGGCGAACAGGTTGCCCGCCGACTCCTGGTTCTTGGCGAGCAGCCCGATCAGCACGCCGACCCAGATCAGCGCGAACCGCAGCCAGAGCAGCAGCGCGAAGGCGCCCAGCGTGGCGAGCGGTCCGCCGTCCGAACGCCAGCCGACCACGAGGGCGATGGCGGCGAGTACGGCCAGGTCGAGCGCCGCGTGCAGCACGTCGGAGACGCCGCGCCCGGTGACCACGGCAGAGGACGCCATCGGCATGGAGCGGAACCTGTCGGTGACCCCGCGCTCCTTGTCCACGACGACGGCCACGGCCGTGTTCATGAAGCCGAAGGCCATGGTCATGGCGAACATGCCGGGCATCGCGTAGGCCTTGTAGTCCACCCCCTCGCCGACGTCCATGGCGCTGCCGAAGACGTAGACGAACAGCAGCACGGAGACGATCGGGAAACCGAGCTGCCAGGCGATCAGGGACGGCTGTCTGACCAGGTGCGTCAGGTCGCGCCTGACGATGGTCCAGCAGTCGGCGACCGCCCAGTACATCCGCCGGCCTGCGGTCTCGCCGCCCGCCCCGCTGCCCTTTCCACCGCTTCTTCCGCCGCTTCTTCCGCCGCTCTTTCCACTGAGGGCCCCGCCGGTGGTCCCGGTGGTCCCGGTGGTTCCGTCGGCGGTGGCGGTCTGCGAGGTGCTCATCGGACGGCCTCCCGGGGTGCGTTCGCCCGCTGCGGCGCGGACCTGTTGCCGGTCAGGGCCAGGAAGACCTCGTCCAGCGTGGGGCGGCGCAGCCCCAGATCGGCGACGGTGACGCCGGCGTCCTGGAGGGCGCGCGCCACGTGGGTGAGCGCGGGCACGCCGTCGGTGACCGGCGCGTGGACGCGCAGCCCAGCGGTGTCCGTCCCGACGTCGGCGCCCTCGGCGGCGACCCGGGAGACGGCGGCCTCGAGAACGGGCAGTTCGCGGGCCTCGGCGGCGACGACCTCGATACGGTCGCCGCCGATCGCCCGCTTGAGCCCGGCCGGGGTGTCCTCGGTGACGTTGCGGCCCTGGTCGACGACGGCGATGCGGTCGGAGAGCTTGTCGGCCTCGTCGAGGTAGTGGGTGGTCAGCACGACGGTGGTGCCCTGCTCGG
Organism: Streptomyces tubbatahanensis; assembly: GCF_022699385.1. Lineage (NCBI taxonomy): Bacteria > Bacillati > Actinomycetota > Actinomycetes > Kitasatosporales > Streptomycetaceae > Streptomyces > Streptomyces tubbatahanensis. Next base: position 3,439,766 of record NZ_CP093846.1, read on the forward strand.
TCAGCCCGCGCACCGCCTCCCACACCTCGCTGCGCCCGCGCGGATCCAGGCCGGTGGTCGGCTCGTCCAGGAAGAGCACCTCGGGGGCCAGGATCATGCTGGAGGCCAGGTCGAGGCGGCGCCGCATGCCTCCGCTGAAGCCCTGCGGCTGCTTGTCGGCGGACTCGGTCAGGCCGAACTGGTCGAGCAGTTCGGCCGCCCGGCGCCGGGCGCGCGCCGCCCCGAGGTGGAAGAGCCGGCCGAACATCTCCAGGTTCTGGCGGGCGGTGATGATCTCGTCCACGGCGGCGTGCTGCCCGGTCAGCCCGATGCTGCGGCGCACGGCCCGCGGGTCGCGGCTCACGTCGTGCCCGCCGACGGTGGCGCGGCCGCCGTCCAGCCGGGCGAGGGTGGACAGGGCGCGGACCGCGGTGGTCTTGCCCGCGCCGTTCGGGCCCAGCAGGCCGAACACCGTGCCGCGCGGCACGGCGAGGTCGAGGCCGTCGAGGGCGTGCTTGTCGCCGTAGCTCTTGCGCAGCCCCTCGGCGAGGACGGAGTACGCGGACGTGGCGGCACCGGCGTGCGGGTGGGCCGGCGGTGCGGAGTCTCGTACGGGCATGTTCTCCCCTCCATGTACTGGGTACGTCGTACCCAGAAAGAAGAGCGTACAGCCTACGCAATTGAGTGCAAGGGGAATTCCACCTGGGAAGATCCCTACGATGGCGGCCACGATGAACACACAGACGACTCAGACGACACAGACGACTCAGACGACGCCACAGACGTCATGACGAGCGAGCCCACCACCGACCGCGACACCGGCCTGGCCCGCCTCGTCCGCAGCCTCGACCTGCTGTGGGGACGCACCACCAGGGACCGGCCCGCCCGCGGGCCCAAGCCGGGGCTGACCCTCGCCGAGATCGTGGCCGCCGCCATCGGCCTCGCCGACCACGAGGGGCTGGCCGCCTTGTCCATGCGCCGGGTCGCCGCCGAACTGGGCGTCGGCACCATGTCGCTCTACCGCTACGTGCCCGGCAAGGACGAACTGCTCGCCCTGATGGTCGACCAGGTCCAGGGCCCCGCGGATGCCTCCGACCAGCGGCCCGGCACCCCGCGGGACGGCACCGGCTGGTGGCGGGAGCGGCTGGAGCTGGTCGCCGAGTCGTCGTGGAAGCTCTACACGGACCACACCTGGCTGATCCAGGTCGACCAGGCCCGCCCCGTCCTCGGCCCGCACAGCATGGCGGGGCTCGACTTCGCACTCGCCGCGCTCGAGGGGCTGCCGCTCAGCGGACAGGAGAAGATGGGCGTCCTGGTCGGCCTCGACAACCTCGTACTGGGAGCGGCGCGGTCACACGTGCTCTACCAGCAGGCCGCGCAGCACTCCGGGGTCAGCGACGAGGAGTTCTGGCGCACCCAGGAGCCCTACATGGTGCGGTTCATGGAGGAGGGCAGGTGCCCGAGGCTCGCCGCGCTCCCCGAGGACTCCTTCTCCGCCGATCCCGCCGACGCCATGCGCTTCGCCGTCCGCGCCCTCCTCGACGGCTTCCAGCAACTCCTGGACCAGCGCGACGCCGACGCCTGAGCGCACGGGACCGCCGAGCACGCGGGACCGCCGAGCACACGTGACCGCCGAGCACGCGTGACCGCCGAGCACGCGGGGCACCGCCCCTCACTCGCGGCGGCGGAAGAGACGGCGCAGGCCCCACCACACCGCCAGGGCGACGGCGAAGGTGGCGGCGCCGAGACCGAGCGTGCGGTCGTCGTCGCCGGACGCGCTGCCCTCGTCACCGCCGCCCTTGCCGTCGTCCCCGGACGAGGACGCCTCACGCACCGAGTCGGGCACGGCCTCACCCTCGAGCTGTACCGGCTCGACGCCGCTGCCCGCCCCCTCGGAGCCGAACATCAGCGTCCGCCCGTCAGGGGTGAAGGTCACCGACTCGCCCTGCCGCTGCAACGGCACCGCCACGGAGCCGATCTTGTCCGGCTTGCCGTCCTTCCACCGGTAGGCGTAACCGCTGAAGTAGCCGCGCAGCACCAGCCGCGTGCCGTCGGGGGAGAACGCCCCGTCGGTGGCCTCAAAGTCGAGGTCGGCGACCCGCGAGAAGGTGTTGGTGCCCGCCGCGTCGAGGCGCCGCGGCCCTGCGTAGACACCGGCCTCGCCCTTCGCGTTCTTGCTGGCGATGTAGACGCGACCGGTCTTGGGGTGCACCATCAGCGACTCGGCGTTGCGGGGGCCGTCGGCGTAGCGGACGGTGTAGCGCGTCGGCGTCACGGTGATGTCGCCGTGCAGCCGCTTGGGTTCGTGGAAGCGGTAGATCCACACCTCGGACCAGGAGCCGTCGAGGTTGTCGCCGATGTCGCCGACGAACACGTCGCCGTCGGGCCCGACGGAGATGGCCTCCACGTCCCGGGGGTCGATGCCGCGCAGGACGACCCTGGCGACGGTCTTACCCGTGCGGCTGTCGACCGCGTACACGTACGGGCCGTCGTCGGAGTCGTTGTGCGTCCAGTAGACGCCCTCGTGGGCGCGGCTGGCGGCCAGGCCGCTGGACTCGGTGATGCGGGAGTCCCGGATCGTGAAGCCCTTGGGTTCGTCCGCCGCCCGGGCGGGAAAGGGGGCGGAGGCGAGCCCCGCGGCCAGGACCGCCGCGGCCAGCGCCGCCTTCTGACGGATCCCGACGACGGACCCACGTGTGCGCTCAGAGGACATGGGCTCAAGTGTCCAGCATCACGGTGCGTGTCGGTTGGTGATCCACCAGGATGAGCGCATGCGCATCCTCTTCGTCGGCGACTCCATGACGATCGGAGCCGCGGGCGACCACACCTGGCGCTACCGGATGTGGCAGCACCTGACCCGCACGCTGCCGGACGGCACCGTCCACGTCGTCGGCCCGCGCAGCGCGCTGCACGAGGACTCGCACCACTACGCCGACCCGGACTTCCCCGCACACGCGCGCGCTCACCTCGCCGGCTGGGGCGAGGGCTGGCTGCACATGGCGCCGCTGATCGGCCGGGCGGTGGCGGAGCACGGCGCCGACACGCTGCTCGTCTCGCTGGGCCTGATCGATCTGGGGTTCTACACGGGGCCCGAGCAGACGCTGGCCAACGTCGAGGCGTTCCTCGCCCGCGCACGGGCCGCGAACCCGACGCTGCGGGCCGTGCTGCTGCCCGTCATACCCAACGTGCGCGCGGCGAGCGACCCTTCGTTCGCCGCCGCGTGCGCGCACTTCAACACGCTGCTGGCCAAGGCGGTGGCCGAACACGCGCAGCCCCGTTCGCCGCTGCTGCTCGCCTCGGTGCCCGAGGACTGGTCACCCGAGCGCGACACCTACGACGGCACGCACCCCTCCGCCCACGGCGAGCACCGGATCGCCGCCGCGTTCGCCGACGCACTCCACCAGGCGTGGGCCGTGGGTGGGCCGTACCGGTTCACACCGGTCTGTTGACCACAAAAACCGCTCAACCGTCGATACGGTCACTTTCCGCACTGCGCGCCGGCAGCCGCACCCGGCCACCGGTCCGGCCCGTGAGGAAAGGACTGCCCGTATGACACCACGTCACCGCACCCTCCCCCGCCGGGCGGTGTGGCTGCTGTACGCGCTGGCCCCCGCGCTGTGCGCGTTCGCCGCCGCACCCGGCACCCCCGCGGCGGCGGCAGCCGGGCGGGAGGGCGCGGGCGTGACGCTCCCCGTGCAGCAGCACTCCTCCCCGCTGCGGACCGTCTCCACCGCCACCTACCGGCTCGACGCCGGGGAGAAACTCGCCCTGGACACCCCCGCCATGACCTTCTCCGTGGACTCGTGGGGCTCCGGCCGGCCCACCAACATCGGCACCACCCTGCTGCTCACCTGCACCGGCCCGGACGGACGCCCCGCGCTGCGCGCGCACGACGGGGCCAACCTGACCCCCGACGAGCGGCACAGGGACCCCGACATCCGCGCCCTGCTCGTCGCCAGGGACAGCGGAACCCACCGCTGCGAGCTGAGCGCCTCCGCCTACAGCACCGCCCGCGCCCCGGGCATGACGGTACGGCTGGCCGGGGAAGAGCCGCTCGACGGCGAACGCGGACTGGTGAGCACCCGCGCGAGCCGCGACGCCGCCACCTGGACGCGCCCCGCCGCGCAGGGCGACCTGCTGCTGTCACCCGGCACGGTGGCCGAGCCGATGACCACGCGCAAGAGCGTGAGAGCCACCGGCCCCCTGCCCCGCACCCGCGTGGACCTCGCGCTCGACGCCGAGGTCACCGCCTGCAACAGGGCCGACGCCTACGGCCTGTGCGCGCAGCGCCCCGCACACGCCTCGGGCGCCACGCTCGCCTCCTGGGTTGAGGTCCAGGGGCTGGACGAGGCGGGCGAGCCGGTGGGCGCACCGCGCAGGTCCCCCACCCGGACGCGGACGGTGAGCGCCGCCAAGCACCACACGATGCTGCACCACACGGTGCGGGTCTCGGTCCCCGGCGAGGTCGAGCAGCTGGACATCGCGCTCAAGACGCAGGTTGTCTCCGGGGATCACATGGTCTTCCACGCGGGCTACGGCTACGCGCGCGGCGTCCTGACCAAACCGCCCTCCGGACTGCCCGAGATCTGAGTCGACCGCGTCGCCCCGGGCCCCTCGGAGCTCCCGGGCGCCCGCGCCGCTCGGCGAGGGCGGCAAACCCGGCGATATCCCGCCGACTGCCGCATCTTTCGCGTCGGAACAGACCGGCGCCCGTCATCCGGCGCGGCCGGTGCGTCAGACTGTCGATCATGCGTGAGCCCGTCGACCGCACCCGCCGCACTTCTCGTGAACGCCCCGTACGCAGCGGCCCGAGACCGTGCGCACAGGGCGCTCACCTCCCCCGACTAATGCGCGCTGACGCGCACTAACTGGTATGACAGTAACCGGAACGCTTCCCTCGACGCAACGCGGAACCACAGCCCGAACATGACCGAGCCACGACCGCACGGATCCGCCCGCCCCGGAGGGCGGACCGCCCGCACCCGCACCGCCGTCCTGGCGGCCGCCCGAGAAGAGCTCCGCACCCAGGACTACGCCTCCCTCACCGTCGACCTGCTCGCCCAGCGCTCCGGAGTGCACGCCGCCACGATCCGGCGCCGCTGGCGCACGGTGGAGGGCGTCATCACCGACCTGCTCGGCGAGCACGGCACCAGCGCCATCCCCATCCCCGACACCGGCGACCTGCGAGGCGACCTGCACGCCATGGCGGGCAACATCGCCGGCTTCCACGCCGACCCCGGCAACCGGCGCCTCGTCGAGGGCATCGTCGCCGCGGCCGCCAAGGAGCCGGGCGCCGAACAGGTGCTGCGCGAGACGTTCGGAGGCCGGCTGCGCCAGGTCTCCGTGCTGCTGGACCGGGCCGTCACGCGCGGTCAGGTGCCGCCCGACACCGACACCGTGGAGGTCATCGCCGCCCTCAGCGCCCCCTTCTACTACCGGCTGCTGATCAGCCGCCGCCCCCTCGACGCCGAGGTCGTCCGCACCAGCGCCGAGTCCGCATACCTGGCCGCGACGCGCGGCGTCTTCCGCCGCCGCGCAACGGATGCGCCGAACGGCACGCCCCCGGACAGCACGCCTTCGGACGGCCCGCCTTCGAACGAGGCACCCCCGGACGGCGCCACGCCGGGCGACACGGCCAGCGGGTGACGCGAGCCACGGGCGGCAGGCCGCCCGTGGCCACAAGACCGCAGGCCGCCGCGGGCCGCGGCCCGCAGGTCCCGGGCGGCGGGCCACAGGCAGCGGGCGGCAGTCCGCAAGCCACAGGCAGCGGGCCGCAGACGGCAGGCCACGGGCGGCAGACGGCAGGCCGCAGGCCGCAGGCCACAGGCAGCAGACGGCAGGCAGCAGGCCGCAGGCCGCAGGCAGCAGGCCGCAGACGGCAGGCAGCGGGCCGAGGGGGGGCTCAGGTCGCGCGCGGGAGGTAATCTGCCGCGCCGCTTGCTTTGAGCGCACTCCAGCCGCCTAGCGTGGCCGTATGAGGTACACGCAGCTCGGACGCACGGGACTCAAGGTCAGCAGGCTCGTTCTCGGCACGATGAACTTCGGGCCGCAGACCGGCGAGGCCGACAGCCACACGATCATGGACGCCGCGCTGGACGCCGGCGTCAACTTCTTCGACACCGCCAACGCCTACGGCTGGGGCGACAACAAGGGCCGCACCGAGGAGATCATCGGCAGCTGGTTCGCCAAGGGCGAGGGGCGGCGCGACAAGACGATCCTGGCGACCAAGGGCTACGCCAACATGGCGGGCGACGGCGTGCCGCCGTGGCCCAACCACGACAAGCTCTCCGCCGTCAACATCCGCAGGTCCGTCGAGGCGAGTCTGCGGCGCCTGGGCACCGACCGCATCGACCTGTACCAGTTCCACCACGTCGACCGGGCCACGCCCTGGGACGAGATCTGGCAGGCGATGGACGTCCTCGTGCAGCAGGGCAAGGTCCTCTACGTCGGCTCCAGCAACCACGCGGGCTGGCATCTCGCCCAGGCCAACGAGACGGCCGCGCGGCGCGGCTCGCTCGGGCTGGTCAGCGAGCAGTGCCTCTACAACCTCGCCGAGCGCCGTGCCGAGATGGAGGTCGTCCCGGCCGCGGAGGCCTACGGGCTCGGGGTCATCCCCTGGTCGCCGCTGCACGGCGGGCTGCTGGGCGGCGCGCTGCGCAAGGCGCGGGAGGGCGGCGGTGGCCGCACCGCGTCGGGGCGCGCCGCCACCGCGCTGGAGGATCCGGCCGTCAGGGACCGGATCGAGGCTTACGAGAACCTGGCCGCCGAGCACGGCCTGGAGCCCGGCGAGGTGGCCCTCGCCTGGCTGCTGTCGCGGCCCGGCGTCACCGGGCCGATCGTCGGTCCGCGCACCGCGGATCAGCTCACCTCGGCACTGCGCGCCGTCGAACTCGACCTCGGCGACGCACTGCTCGCCTCGCTGGATGAGATCTTCCCGGGGCCGGGGCCCTCCCCCGAGGCCTTCGCCTGGTGAGGACCGCGGCTCAGTGACCGCTCAGTGCCGAGGCCAGGACGACCACGACGAAGAGCGCCACGAGCACACCGGTCACGATGCGCATTCTGGTCTTCGCGTTCACGGGCACCACGGTAACCGGCGGGTGCGACAGGCCCCGGCCCGGCCCCGTCACCCGCCCAGTGGCCAGCGCCCCACCGGCTCGTACCGGGGCTGTGCGCCCGAAACGCCGCTGGTGGGCAGCTCGCTGCGGACGAGGAGCAGGTCCCGTGCGCCCCAGCTGGAGCCCGCGAAGGGCTCCAGCTGGGCCACGTAGGGGCGCAGGTCGGTCGTGGGGCGGTTCCTGGCCCGGGCCAGTGTGAGGTGCGCCCTGAACGAGGGGTGCGCGTCGGCGGGGAGTACGCCCGCGCGGCGGCCCGCGGCCGTGGTGGCCGCCGCGAGCCGGGTGAGGGCCGCGCGGTCGGTGTCCTGGTGCACGCCGGCCCACAGGGCGCGGTCGCCGAAGCGGCCGCCCGCCGCCAGGCGCAGCGGGACGGGACCGCGCGCGCGGTGCGCCACGCGGGCCAGGCGGGCGCCGAGCTCGTCCGCCTGCTCCTCGGGCACCTCGCCGTAGAAGCTGAGCGTGAAGTGCCAGCTCTCGGGTGTGGTCCAGCGCAGCTCCCCGGCGCCGGGGAGGCGGGTGAGCGCGCGCGTGAAGCGCGCCAGTTCCGTCACCGCCTCAGCCGGCGGCCACAACGCGGCGAACAGTCTCATGGGGCCGGACTCTGCCACAGCCCACCGGGTGCCGGGTCCCGGACGGGTTTCCCGCGCCGGGGGCCCGGACGCGCCCCGAAGGGGCGCGGGGAACTGCTCCCCCTGGGGGCACCTCCCGGCCGGAGGCTGGGGGACTCCGGCCGGGAGGTGCCCCCACCAGCCGCAACCCACCCGCGGACCGCCCACTGCGAACAGTGGCACCCCTGCCGGTACCAGCCCGCAGGAACATCCCTACGCCGCCTCCGTCACCGCCTCCCGGCGGACGAAGCGGACCGGCGGCTGGCCGCGCCGCAGGCTCACCGCGGGTCGCAGCCCCGCGATCCGCGCCAGCACCAGGGCCACGGCCACCGCCGCGACGGCGGAGATCAGGCCGCCGGCCAGGAAGCCCATGCGGGCGCCGAAGGTGTCGGTGATCCAGCCCATGATGGGCCCGCCGATGGGGGTGCCGCCGACGAAGACCATCATGAACAGGCTCATCACCCGGCCCCGCATCGCCGGGTCGGAGGCGAGCTGGACGCTGGAGTTCGCGGTCACGTTGAAGGTCAGGCCCGCCAGCCCGATCGGCGCCATCAGCGCGGCGAACAGCCAGTAGGAGGGCGAGAGCGCGGCCACCATCTCCAGGACGCCGAAGACCAGCGCGGCGCCGGCCATCAGCCGCATCCGCGACTGGCCGCGCCGGGCCGCCAGCAGCGCGCCCGCGACGGAGCCGACGGCCATCAGGAAGTTCAGGGCGCCGTAGGTGCCCGCGCCCTCGTGGAAGACGTCGCTGGTGAAGGCCGTCAGCCAGATGGGGAAGTTGAAGCCGAACGTCCCGATGAAGCCGACCAGCACGATGGGCCACAGCAGTTCGGGGTGGCCGCGTACGTACCGCAGGCCCTCGCGCAGCTGGCCCTTGCCGCGCTCCACGGGTTTGCTGGTGTACAGCTCGCCCGCGCGCATCATCAGCAGCCCGATGAGGGGGGCGGCGAAGGAGAGGCCGTTGATCAGGAAGGCCCAGCCGCCGCCGACGGCGGAGATCAGCACGCCGGCGACGGCGGGGCCGACCAGCCGGGCGCTCTGGAAGTTCGCGGAGTTGAGCGAGACGGCGTTGCGTATCTGGGTGGGTCCGACCATCTCGGAGACGAAGGTCTGCCGGGTCGGGTTGTCGACGACGGTGATGAGGCCGAGGACGAACGCGAGCGCGTAGACGTGCGCGACCTGCACGTTTCCGCTCAGCGTGAGCGCGGCGAGCACCAGCCCGGTCAGGCCCATGGCGGACTGGGTGGCGAACAGCAGCGTGCGCTTGGAGCAGCGGTCGGCGATGACGCCCCCGTACAGCCCGAACAGGAGCATGGGCAGGAACTGGAGCGCGGTGGTGATGCCGACGGCCGTGGAGGAGCCCGTGAGGCTGTGCACGAGCCAGTCCTGGGCGATGCGCTGCATCCAGGTGCCGGTGTTGGAGACGACCTGACCGAGGGCGAAGAGGCGGTAGTTGCGGATGCGCAGCGAGGCGAACATCGAGGTCTTCGCACCGGCTTCCGGCGCGGCGCCGCGCTTGTGCGGCGCTCCTCGCGACGCGTCGTGTGCGGCGGCGGGCGGGGTCCCCTGCCCGGCGGCGCTGTGCGGTGCTCCTCGCGGCGCGTTGGGGGGTGTGCTCTGCGGCGCGTTGGGGGGTGGGCTCTGCGGCGCGTCGTGCGGTGCGCCCTGTGACGCGTCCTGCGGCGCCTCGTGCGGGTGGGTTTCGTCGGCTGCGGATGGTGCGGGTGCGGAGTCTGCTCCGTGGCCCGTACTCAAGCGGCTTCGCCTCCTGTTCTCGGTCGTATCTCCTTACAAGTGCGCCAGCTTCTCCAGCACCGGCGCGGCGGCGCGCAGCGTCGCCCACTCGTCCTCGTCCAGTTCCTGGACCAGTTCGGCCAGCCAGGCGTTCCGCTTGGTGCGGGCCGCGGCGAGCATCGACACGGCCTGCCCGGTCTGGGTGACCACCTTCTGCCTGCGGTCCTCGGGGTGCGGCTCGAGCCGCACGAGCCCCTTGGACTCCAGCATGGCGACGATCCGCGTCATCGACGGCGGCTGCACGTGTTCCTTGCGGGCCAGCTCGCTGGGGGTGGCCGAGCCGCAGCGGGCGAGGGTGCCGAGGACCGACATCTCGGTGGGGCTGAGGGATTCGTCGACGCGCTGGTGTTTCAGCCGCCTGGACAGGCGCATCACTCCGGCGCGGAGCGCGTTGACGGCGTCCTCGGCCTCCTGGCCGGCCGCGGGCGCCTCCGCGGCTCCGACGGCTTCCGCCGTCCCGGTGGCCTCCGTGACCTCCGTGGGGTCCGTGGGGTCCGCGGCCTCCACGGCCTCGGCGAGGTGAGCGGCCTCGCGGAGCATGTCCGGCACGCCCGGTGGGGGCCCGTCCGCGAGTCGCGGAGCAGGGAGCTGTTCCGACATAATTCTTAGCTTACCTCATTACTCCGTCTAAAGAACACGGGTTGCGGCCTGCATGGGCTCACACGTACGAGTGAGTCGGGACACATTCTCCGGACAGCGGCCGGGGTGGGTTCGCGACCGTTGTCGTATGACCAGCCTGACTCCTCCGTGTGACAACGACCACCACGGGCAGCCCGACTCCCAGGTGCTCAGCCTCCGTATAGAGGCCGCCCTGTTGGAGCGGTTGACCGACCACGCGGCCAAGCGCGGGATGAGCGTGCAGGACTACGTGGTCCGCACGCTCGTGCGCGACGACTTCGACGAACGCTTCAAGGCGTCCGTCGAGGAGACCGAACGCTTCTACGGCCGCTCCGCATGAGCCACCCGGCCACTGCGCGCACCGCCCGCTCCCCGCACCGCCCGCTCCGCGCGCCGCCGAGGTCCTGGCCCGCACACACCTGTGCCCCTCCCGCGGCGGAGAGGGGCACGACGGCGCGCCGGGCAGGCGGCGGCGGAGCTACTGCACCCCGAGCAGCTGTTCGATCGGGTTGAGGAGGAAGTAGACGAGGAAGCAGAGGCCGACGACGTTGAGCAGCCACGGGATCTCGCGGATCCGCCCCGCGGCGGCCCGCAGGACGATGAAGGCGATGACGCCCATGCCGATGCCGTTGGTGATGCTGTAGGTGAACGGCATCGAGACGATCGTCAGGAACGCGGGGATGGCGACGGTCGCGTCGCCCCAGTCGATGTCCCGCACGTTGGCGGCCATGATCAGGAAGCCGACGACGAGCAGCGCGGGCGTCGCCGCCTGCGAGGGCACCACCTTGGCGAGGGGGGTGAAGACCAGCGCGAGGAGGAAGAGCCCGCCGGTCACCACGTTGGCCAGCCCGGTGCGCGCGCCCTCACCGACGCCCGCCGTGGACTCCACGAAGCAGGTGTTGGCCGAGCAGGAGCCGACTCCGCCCGCGGCGACGCCGACGCCGTCCATGAACAGGATGCGGCCCATGCGCGGCAGCTGCCCCTGTTCGTCGGCGAGCCCCGACTCCTCGCCGACGCCGATGATGGTGCCCATCGCGTCGAAGAAGCCGGACAGCAGCACCGTGAAGACAAACAGGCAGCCGGTCAGCCATCCGACCTCGTGGAAGCCGCCGAGCAGGCTGATGTCGCCGACCAGGGAGAAGTCGGGCGTGCCGACGACGGAGTCCGGCACCGTGGGCACCGACAGGCCCCAGGCCGCGTCCGGGATCTTGGCGACGGCGTTGATGACGATGGCGACGACGGCCATGACGACGATGCCGATGAGGATGGCGCCCTTCGCCTTCCGCACGGTCAGCACGAACATCAGGACGAGGCCGAGCACGAACACCAGCACGGGCCAGCCCTGGAGCTGCCCGCCGATCCCGAGCCCGAGGGGGACGGTGGTCTTGGCGGCGTCCGGGTTGCGGGTCACGAAGCCGGAGTCCACGAGGCCGATGAGCGAGATGAACAGGCCGATGCCGATGGCGATGGCCCGGCGCAGCCCGTTCGGAATGGCGTCCATGACGCGCTGCCGCAGCCCGGAGGCCACCAGGATCATCAGCACGATGCCGGCCAGCACCACCATGCCCATGGCGTCGGGCCAGGTCATCTTGGGCGCCAGCTGGAGCGCCACCACGGCGTTGATGCCCAGCCCGGTGGCCAGGGCGATGGGGACGTTGCCGATGACGCCCATCAGCACGGTGGTGAGCCCGGCCATCAGCGCGGTGGCGGTGACCAGCTGCCCGTTGTCGAGCTGGTGGCCGTACTTGTCGGTGCCCGCGCCGAGGATGATCGGGTTCAGCACGATGATGTACGCCATCGCGAAGAAGGTGGCGAGCCCGCCGCGCAGCTCCCGGCCGACGGTCGAGCCGCGGTCCGAGATGCCGAAGAAGCGGTCCAGTGCGGAGCGGGGAGCGGGGGGCGGGGTGTCTCGCGGGGAGCCGGGGGAATCGACCGGGCTGGCCGAAGCGGGCATGGGTGACCTCGGGTACGTGCTGACGAAGCGGAACGGAGGGGTCCGACTGGATCAGCTTGGACAATCGCACGAAAGAATCCAGCCATCTCCAGTTGGTTTCAGTATGAACAAACGAACGGCCTGATCGCCAACTCCGCCCCCTGACCCTCCGGCGCCCCTCGCTAGGCTGGGGTCCTGACAGGACCGGAAACGAGGGAGCCGTGGCGATGGGTCTGATGGACAAGTGGACCAACGGCGAGCGCGAGGCCCCGGAGCCGCTGGAGGGCAACGTCGTCGGCACGGTCGTGACCGGCACCCTGATCTGGCTCGTCCTCTTCCTCGGCCAACTCCCCTTCTACGGCTGGTTCGCCGACAAGGGCCACTCCTGGTGGGTGTGGACCTGCGCCGCCGGAGCGGGCCTGGGCTGCGTCGGCATCTGGTACGTGCGCGCCCGGGACAAGGCGATCAGGCGGGCCCGGCAGGACTGAGGCGGCGCGAGGCGCCACCGTCCTCCTCGCACCCCGAGTGCCCCGTACCGTCGAAACATGACACTTGCGGGCGAAGGTCTCACCGAGGCGGAAGTCGCCGAGCGCGTCGAGCGCGGGGAGGTCAACGACGTCCCCCCGCGCAACAGCAGGTCGGCCGCCGACATCGTCCGCGCCAACGTCCTCACCCGCTTCAACGCGCTCATCGGTGTCCTCTTCCTGATCATCCTGGTCGTCGGCCCGCTCCAGGACGGCCTCTTCGGCTTCGTCATCGTGGCCAACACGGGCATCGGCATCATCCAGGAGCTGCGCGCCAAGCGGACGCTCGACAACCTCGCCGTCATCGGGGAGGCCCGCCCCCGGGTACGGCGTGAAGGGCGCACCACCGAGCTGCCCACCGACCGGATCGTGCTGGGCGACCTGATCGCGCTGCGCCCCGGCGAGAAGTGCGTCGTCGACGGCGAGGTGACCGAGGCTGACGGCCTGGAGGTCGACGAGTCCCTGCTGACCGGCGAGTCCGACCCGGTCGTCAAGCGGCCGGGGGACGCCGTGCTGTCCGGCAGCTTCGTGGTGGCGGGCACCGGCGCCTTCACCGCGACGCGAGTGGGCCGCCAGGCCTACGCGGCGCAGCTCGCCGAGGAGGCCAGCCGCTTCACGCTCGTCCGCTCCGAACTGCGCGGCGGCATCAGCCGACTGCTGAAGTACATCACCTGGATGATGGTCCCGGCCGCGCTCGGCCTGATCCTCAGCCAGCTCGTCGTCGAGCACAACGACGTGCACGAGGCCGTACGCCGCATGGTCGCCGGCATCGTGCCGATGGTGCCCGAGGGGCTGGTGCTGCTGACCTCGGTGGCCTTCGCCATCGGCGTCATCCGGCTGGGCCGCAGGCAGTGCCTCGTCCAGGAGCTGCCCGCCATCGAGGGCCTGGCACGGGTCGACGTCGTCTGCCTCGACAAGACGGGCACCCTGACGGAGGGCGGCATGGACGTCGCCGAGGTGCGCCCCCTCGACGGGGCCGACGAGGCGTACCTGGCCCGAGTGCTGGCGGCGTTCGGCGCCTCCGATCCGCACCCCAACGCCAGCCTCCGGGCGATCGGCGCGGCCTACCCGGCGCCCGGGGACGGCCCCGACGCCTGGCGCCTGACCGCAACCCTGCCCTTCTCCTCCGCCCGCAAGTACAGCGGTGCCGCCTTCGCCGAACCGGACGGCACCCCCAGCGCCTGGCTGCTGGGCGCCCCCGACGTGCTCCTGACGGCGGGTCACCCGGTCCTGGCCGAGGTGGACCGGCTGGACCGGGAGGGCCTGCGGGTACTGCTGCTGGCGCACGCGGCGGACGGGCTGCCGCCCGGCGGCGACGGCAGGCCGGACCCGGGCCCGCGCGCCGACGCCGACGACGGCCGGGCAGACCCGGAGCCCGCGACGCGTCCCGCGGCGCTCGTCGTCCTCGAACAGCGGCTGCGGCCCGACGCCGGGGACACCCTCGCCTACTTCGCCGAGCAGGACGTCGACACCAAGGTGATCTCGGGCGACAACGCGGTCTCCGTCGGCGCGGTCGCGGCGAAACTCCGGCTGCCCGGCGCCCAGCACCCCGTCGACGCGCGCGAGATGCCCGCCGACCGCACCTGCCTGGCCCGCGCGGTGGAGGGCGGAACGGTCTTCGGGCGGGTCACACCGCAGCAGAAGCGGCAGCTGGTGGGCGCCCTCCAGGCGGAGGGGCACACGGTGGCGATGACCGGCGACGGCGTCAACGACGTCCTCGCGCTCAAGGACGCCGACATCGGGGTCTGCATGGGCTCGGGCTCCGAGGCGACCAAGGCGGTGGCCCAGATCGTGCTGCTGAACGACAGTTTCGCGACGCTGCCGTCGGTCGTCGGCGAGGGCCGCCGGGTCATCGGCAACATCGAACGGGTCGCCCACCTGTTCCTGACCAAGACGGTCTACTCCGTGCTGCTGGCCGTGCTCGTCATCTGCTGGCAGGTCCCCTACCCGTTCCTCCCCCGCCACCTGACGCTGCTGTCCTCGCTGACCATCGGCATCCCCGCCTTCTTCCTCGCCCTGGCACCCAACAGGGAACGGGCCAGGCCGCACTTCGTGCGGCGCGTACTGCGCTACGCGGTGCCCTGCGGGCTGATCGCCGGGGTGGCCACGTTCGCCACCTACCTGCTGGCGCGGCACCACTACAGCGGCGCCGGGGCGCTGGCCGCCGAGACCAGCGCCGCGACGCTGACCCTCTTCCTGATCGCCATGTGGGTGCTGGCCATCGTGGCGCGGCCCTACACGTGGTGGCGGGTGGGGCTGGTGGCGGCGATGGGGGCCGCCTTCCTGGTGGTGCTGGCGACCCCGTGGCTCCAGCGCTTCTTCGCGCTCAAGCTGGTCGGCGCCGTCGTGCCGTGGACCGCGGTGGGGGTGGCCGCGGTGGCGGGCGTCCTGCTGGAGGCCGCGTGGCGCCTGGTGGCCAGGCGGCTGCCCGCCTGACCGCTCCAACGGGTGCGCACCGGGTGGCGGAAGGAAGGGTCGCGGGGGCGGGCCCGCGGGGTAACGATGTGCTCGCCCAGCACACCGGAGCCCCACCTGAGCACCGAAGGAGAGCGGCCATGCCCGTCTGCGAGGTCTGCGACAACGACTACCCCCACACCTTCGAGGTCCGCGCCGCCGGGCAGGTGCACGTGTTCGACTGTCTGGAGTGCGCGGCCCACAAGATGGCGCCCGTGTGCGAGAACTGCGGGTGCCGCATCCTGGGCCACGGCATGGAGGCGAACGGCCAGTACTTCTGCTGCGCCCACTGCGCCCGCACCCAGGGCCGCACCCAGCTGGCCGACAGCGCGCCCTGATCCAGCCAGACCCGGGCGGAAGACCCTGAGCCCTCAGTCGAACCAGCGGGCCCGCGACAGCTCCACCGCCCGGCCCTGATCCTCCAGCAGGGCCGTCAGCTCGAAGCGGCGGGGCCAGGCACCGCAGGCCCAGGCCAGGGCCGAGGCAAGACCCTCCAGGGTGGCGGCGTGGAGGGTGCCGTCCGGGGTGCGGCGCCAGTCCAGGTCCACGCCGCCGAGCACCAGCTCCTCGTGCTCGCGGTAGTGGGAGGGCGCGTGAGGCAGCAGCTCCCGCACGGCGGCGGGTACCTCCCGCTCGGTGCCCGGTTCCCGCGGCACGAGCTCCGCGGCCGCCTCGCTCGCCCGCCGCACCTCCAGCAGGCCTGCCAGCTCGGCCGCGTGGCGCGGTGCCACAGGCAGCAGTGCGCGGTCCGCGAGGAGGGGGAGCACGTCGGGCGCGTCGGCCACCAGGGCCTCGGCGGCGTCCACGACGACCGTCTCGCCGCCGCGCACCGCGCGCAGCTCGTCCGGCAGCGTCACCGTCTCCGGGTCGAGACCTGCCGAGGCCAGCAGCGTGTAGAGGCCGTGCAGCTGGGCGGCGTCCGGCTCGTGGGCCGGGTGCGCCGGGGAGGGCAGGCCGGGGTCGGCGAGGCGGGTGAGGAGTTCGGCGGCTCCGCCGGGCTCGGCCAGCAGCGCCGCGGCGGTGGTACGGACGCCGAGTGCCCGCAGGACGCGGTCGTCGGTGACCTCTCCCGGGTCGGCCTCCTCGTAGAGCCCGCGCAGCAGCGGGTCGGCCCCGGCGGCGCGCAGCCCGGCGGGGCGGCGGCCGTCCAGCACGGGATGGCCGCGCAGCCACCAGGCGGTGTAGGGGCGGACGTCGGTGACGGTGCCGTCGGCGAGGCGCACCCGCACCGGGGCCGTCAGCGCGTCCCGCAGCGGCGGCCTCGCCAGCATGGCCAGCGCCTCGGGCCAGCACGCGTCGTCGACCAGGTCGAGATCGCGCACGGCCACCAGTTCGAGAGCCACCGGCGGGACGGCATAGTCGGTGCCGGCGCCGGTGTCGGCGTCGTCCGTGTGGCCGTCGGCCGCCAGCTGGTCGAGCACGTCCTCGCACCACACGTCGACGGCGTCCAGCAGCCCCGGGTCGTCCGCTTCGGGATAGTCGCTCTCGCGCGGCTCGAAGCCGTCCGGATCGAGCACGACGTCCTCGGCCCGCACCAGCGCGAAGGCCGCCTGCACCCCGACGGCCGTCAGCGGGCCCTCGCCCCAGCGCTCGGCCAGCTCCGCGTCGCAGGCGGCCAGCTCGCCCTCGCGCAGCACGCGCGCGAACGGGGAGCCCGGGTAGACCAGTTCGGCCGCCGGCATCGGCTCGCCGTCCTCGTCGGGCAGTGCGAGAGCGCCCAGCCACGGCTCGTCGCCCGGCGTAAGGTGCGCGTCGCGGACGAGGCCCAGCACCGTCTCCACCAGCTCCTCGGGCGCCAGGGAGCCGTCGTCCTCGTCCCAGGCCTCCTCCGCCTCCAGCGAGGCGGCCACCGCGGCGCGCACCTGCGGGGTCGTCAGCACGGCGTGCGGCGTGCCCGTGGTCGCGCCCAGCTTCTCCAGCAGCGGGTGTACGGCCTCGGCGTGCGCGGCCTTCAGCCCCAGGCGGGCCAGCCTGGCGGCCGTAACGGCGCCGTCCGCCAGCGGCAGCAGCACATGGCGGGGCCCCACCGCGCGGCGCCCGTCGGCCAGCGGCACGGGCAGCCCCGTCAACCGCTCGGGATCGACCCCGGCGAGGGAGTCGTACAGCCGCCACCACCAGCCGGGCTCCCGCTCCACACCGGTGAGCCGGTCGACGGCCTCGCCCAGCGGCACCCGGGCCACCTCCAGGGCCCGCAGCTCCGGCCTGCGCTCCAGCCCCGCGGGCAGCAGGTTGCCGAACACCTCCGCGAGGACGGCGACCGTGGCCGCCCCCGCGCCCTCGATGATCTCGGCGTCGCGGGGGCGCAGCGCGTACCGTTCGCCCGGCTCCTCCGGTTGTTCCCCGTACCCGCGGACCGCCGCGCTCGCCAGGAACGGCACCTCGGGCAGCCGCTCCAGCACCAGCGCACGCAACCGGCCGTCCAGCTCGCCCAGTCCGAGCGGCCCCGGCACCAGGTCCAGGGTGTCCGACGCCACCGGGCGCCACGCGCGCAGCAGTTCGGCGTAGGCGTCGGCGGCCCGCTCCAGCAGGAACCCGGTCAGCGGCCCCGGCGCGACGTGGCGGCGGGTCGGCTCCAGCGGGAAGGAGGCCAGCAGCAGCGCGGGGAACCCCAGCGGCTCGTCCGTGGGCGTGGGCGCGTGCACACACGCCGCCGTACCGGGCTTGACCGGAGACCCCTCGCCGTCGACCGGCACCGCCCAGGTCACCGACCAGCCAGGGCGCGTGCGCTCCTCCACGGGGCGGTCCGCGAGCAGTTCGGCGTCCGCGACCCCGTGCGCGGCCGCGAGGCGCCACCGGGTCGACCCGGTGGCCGAATCCTCGATCCGGACGTGGGCGCCCTCGTCGTGGCGTGTCAGGGTGCGCGCAGGGCCTTCGGGTTCGCTGACGACGACGACCTCGCTCAGCCCCGGCAGCGCCAGCAGCAGCGCGTCGTCCACCGCGCCCAGCAGCCGCCGGACCAGGTCGCGCGCGGCCTCGTCCCGCAGCGGGAGCAGCACGGCCGTGTCGTATCCGGCAGGCACCACCGCCGCCTCGTACGAGGCGGCCAGCGGCAGCCGCAGCAGCGGCACGTGCCCCTCGCGGCGGTCCAGCTCAGCGGCCAGATCCGGGCTGTCGGCGGCGGCCCGCCGCGTCAGCTCCCCGGCCTCGGCCAGCGACCAGCGCACCCCCTGGCCCGACCTGTCCACGACGGCCGGCGCGTCGGTGACGGCCAGCACGGCGGAGAAGCCGACACCGAACCTGCCGACGGCACCCAGATCGGGCTCGTCGCGCTTGGCCGAGGCCCGCAGGGTCGCCAGCGACTCGACACCCGCCGCGTCCAGCGGCTGCCCGGTGTTGGCGGCGCTCAGCGTGCCGTCCGCGCCCAGGCAGAGCCGCAGCCGTCCCGCGACGCCCGCGCGGGCCGCGGCGTCCGAGGCGTTCTGTGCCAGCTCCACCACCAGCCGGTCGCGGTAGCCGCCCAGCGCGAGATCCTGCTCCGCGTTGGCGTCCTCACGGAAGCGGGCCGCGGACGAGCGCCACGCCTCCAGCACCCCGTGCCGCAGCCGTCCGGTCCCGAACGTGTCCGCGGACGCGTCCTTCGGCCTCGCCCCGAAGCTGTCCCTCACGCCACCGGCCTCCTCGGCACTCGCATCCCGCCCCGTCGTCCCGCACGGCCACTTCCGCGGCCGGGCGAGAGGGAAGAGTACGGCACGCCGCGCAGGGCCCGCCCGTTCAGCCGCCCGTGCCCGTGCTCCTCGCGCCCCGCAGGGGCGGCCGGTCGTGCGGTGCCGCGGCCGGGGCTGCCAGGTGCCGGTTGCCGGGTGCCGGATGCGAAGGGCCGCGGTCAGCCGGAGGTGTCAGGGGCGTTCAGGTCGGAGGCCGACGTGGGGTTTCCGGGCCGCTCGCGCGCCTCGTCCGTGAGGCCGAAGGGGTCGGCCACCGTCTCGTCGACGACCGGGGGCGGCGGCTGCGGAGTGCGGGGCATGACCGCCGCCTCGGAGTGGCCGCCGCAGCCGAAGGCGAGGGAGACGACGTGGCCGTCGGCCGGGCTGTACTCGTTAGCACAGATCCCGAACGCCTGCCGCAGCGAGCCCGCGACCGGGACGAGGAAGCCGCAGCTCATGCAGGCGGCCGGGGCCGCCTGCGCCATCGGCGTCTTCGGCCCGTACGACTCCTCCCAGCGGTCGGCCGCGGTGTGCAGCCCGTAGCGGGAGAGCACGCGGGGCCTGCCCATGCCGGGCTCGGCGGCGACGCCGCCGATGGCCGCGCGCAGCGGCCCCGCCTCCTCGGTGCCCTCGTCGGCGACGGGCGAGTCGGGCAGCGGCTCGTCCTCGCCGGAGAAACCGGGCTCCAGACGCAGGTCGTCCGCGTCGGTGGGCAGCAGATCGCCGGGCCCCAGGTCGCCGGGGCGCAGCCGCTCGCTCCAGGGCACCCACTCGGGGGCGAGCAGCGCGTCGGAGCCGGGGAGCAGCACCGACTCGTCGACCGTGACGTTCTTGGCCCGCGAGGCGCGGGCGACCGTCACCGCCCAGCGCCACCCGCGGTAGCCGGGCTGGTGGGCCTCGAAGAAGTGCGTGACCACGCGTTCGGCGTCGGCGACGGCCTCGATCCAGGCGCCGACCACTCCGGGCGCCGCCGCCTCCTCGGCCGCGGCCCTCGCCAGCTCCACGGCCTCGGCACACAGCTTGTCGGGGGCGCGCCGGCTCCGCGCTCCACGGCTCGTACTCCGGGTCGCGGCAGTCATGCAGCACTCACAAGAATCGTCTCTCCTACGCCGTAGCGCCGTTGTCGGCGTGCACTGCCCGGACGGCCACGAGTGGAGGGGCCGGGTCGGGGACGGAGCGGGACCGGGTGGCCGCTGCGACGTCCGCGCCCGCGCTCAAAGGCCATACGGTGCGCACCGTTCACCCACGCTACCCCACGGGGTCACGGAAGAAATCCGCAGCCAGCCCTCGGACGGCTCGTGCTGTCCCCTCGGGGGAGAAACGAACGCCCCGTTCTGGTGCACACTGAACGGCGTGCCGCTCGACAAGCTCGGCAAACCCAGCAGAGGCAGCAGGGCGCGCCGCCTCGCACGCGGCCTGCGGCGGCCGCCTGCCGCCCTGGCCCGCCGCGTGCGGCGCGCCACCCACGCGGGTGGCGCGGGGGAGTCAGGACTCGGCAGGCTCATCGAGCTGCACGCCGTCAACTCGGCGGGCGACATGCTCATCACGGTGGCGCTCGCCTCCACCGTCTTCTTCTCCGTCCCCACCGGCGAGGCCCGTGGGCGCGTCGCGCTCTACCTCGCCGTGACGATGGCGCCCTTCGCGCTGCTCGCCCCCGTCATCGGTCCGCTCCTCGACCGCGTCCCGCACGGGCGGCGCGCCGCGATGGCCGCCGCGATGCTGGCCCGCGCGCTGCTGGCGCTGACCATGGCGGGCGCCGTGGCCACCGGGGGCCTGGAGCTGTATCCGGCGGCTCTGGGCGTGCTCGTCTCGTCGAAGGCGTACGGGGTGGTGCGCTCGGCCGTGGTGCCCAGGCTGCTGCCGCCCCGGGTGTGGCTGGTCAAGGCGAACTCGCGGGTGACGCTCGCGGGGCTGCTGGCCACGGGCGCCGCCGCGCCCGCCGGTGCGGCCCTGCACGCGCTGGGTGCCAGGTGGCCGCTGTACGGGGCGTGCGCGCTCTTCCTGCTGGGCACCTTTCTCTCCTTCTCGCTCGACCCGAAGGTCGACTCGGCGAAGGGGGAACGCCCGGCCAGGCTGGCGCGCACCGCCCCCACCGACGGGGCGGGCGAGGAGCGCAGAGCCGAGCGGCCCGGTCTGCGCACGGTCGGCGTCTCGGTGGTCAGCGCCCTGTGCGCCAACTCCGCGCTGCGCGCCCTGTCCGGGTTCCTCACCTTCTTCCTGGCCTTCCTGCTGCGCGAGCACCCTTTCGACGGGCTGTCGGCCGCCGTCTCGCTGGGCCTGGCGGGTGTCGCGGCCGGGGGCGGCAACGCCCTGGGCACCGCGCTCGGCGCCTGGCTGCGCGCCCGCGCCCCCGAAGTGATCATCACCGCCGCGCTGCTGGGCGCGCTGGCCGTGGCGCTCGCCGCCGCCGTGCTGTACGGAACGGCCGCCGTCACCGCCCTGGCCGCCACCGCCGGCATCGTGCAGGCCCTGGGGAAGCTGTCGCTCGACGCGCTCATCCAGCGCGACGTCCCCGAGCAGGTCCGCACCTCCGCCTTCGCCCGCTCCGAGACCCTGATGCAGATGTCGTGGGTGGCCGGCGGCGCGCTCGCCATGGCGCTGCCGCTGGCGGGGCGGCTCGGCATGGGGGTGGCCGCGGGACTGGTCGCGGTCGGTGTGGGCACCGCCGTACGGCGGCTGCTGGGCGCCGCGCGCCGCGGTACGCCGCATCCGCGGGTGACATGAGCCGCGCGCGGGGTGGCACCGGTGCTCGCGGCGCGGCACGCCGCACCCCCGCGCGGTGGAACCGGGAGCGCCCGATAGCCTGCCCGCATGAGCAAGCTCGCGCGGCAGGGCCGCATGTCGTCACAGTCGCGGCGGGGCGTGCGCACCGCCTCCGCCCTCGGTGCCGCCTCGCTCGGCCTCGTCGCCCTCTCGGCGTGCGAGCAGCCGAGCCCCATGGTCACCGCGACGGTCGGCGGGGACTCCGTCTCCACCGAGGCCGCCTGCTACGACGACGGCAAGGCGATCCCGCAGGACGAGGTGCGCAAGTGCCTCGGCAAGAAGGCCGACGAGACGATCTCCGTCAGCACCGGTGACAAGCTGCGCATCGGCGTCGACCCGAAGACCGCTGACGACGGGTGGCTCGTCCTGGTCGACGGGAAGCCTGCGCTGTCCGAGCCGCTGAACAAGACCTACTACTCCTTCCAGGGCGAGGTCTTCTTCCAGCAGGCCTCCGCCTCGGGGCAGCCCTCGGCGCCGAAGAAGAGCGTCCAGGTCACCGTCGTGCAGACCTCGGGCGGCGACTTCAACGGCATCTGGCACCTGAACCTGAAGAACAGCAAGAAGTAGGGGGCGGAAGCCACCGGCGAGGGGACGGCGAGGTGCTGCGACGGTTTCGGCGGGTGCTGGTCGTGGCGGCCGTGTCCGCGGAGCGGGAAGCGGTGGCGGCGGCCACCGCGGGGACCGCGCCGCACTGGGACGTCCTCGTCGGCGGCGTCGGCCCGGCCGCCGTGGCGGCCCGCACGACCACAGCGCTGATGACGGCCGCGCACGAGGGCCGCCCCTACGACCTGGTCGTCTGCGCGGGCATCGGCGGCGGCTTCGCCGCCAACGGCGTGCACGTCGGCGACACGGTGATCGCCGACCGCCTCGTCGCCGCGGACCTGGGCTCCGAACTGCCCGCGGGCCCCGGGGAGCCGCCCGGCTTCGCCTCCGTCGCGGACCTGGGCTTCGGCAGGAGCGAGCACCGCCCCGCCGCCGCGCTGGTGGAGGCCGTCGCCGAGGCCACCGGCGGCAGGCAGGGCACCGTGCTCAGCGTCTCGACGACCACCGGCACCCGGCGCCACGCCGACCTGCTCCTGACGCGGTATCCGACGGCGGCCGCCGAGGCGATGGAGGGGTTCGGCGTCGCCGAGGCCGCGACGGCACACGCCGACGGTGTGGACTTCCTGGAGATCCGTGCCGTCTCCAACGCCGTCGGCCCCCGGGACCGTGCCGCATGGCGGATTCCGCAGGCGCTCGCCGCGCTCACGGCCGCCTTCGGCAAGCTGGTCCCTTAGCACGACACAGAAGGAGTCCGTCATGGCCACAGCAGCGCCGCTCTCGATCGCCTACTCGCCCTGCCCCAACGACACGTTCGTCTTCGACGCGTGGGCGCACGGCCGGGTACCGGACGCCGCCGCGCCCACGGTGACGTTCGCGGACATCGACCTCACCAACGGCATGGCCGAGCGCGGCGAGTTGGACGTGCTGAAGGTCTCCTACGCGGTGCTGCCGTGGGTGCTCGACCAGTACGCGCTGCTGCCGTGCGGCGGGGCGCTGGGCCGCGGCTGCGGTCCCTTGGTGCTCACCGGTCAAGCAGGGGACGCGGCGGCACTCAGCGGGAAGACCGTGGCCGTCCCCAGCGAACGCTCCACCGCGTACCTGCTCTTCCGGCTGTGGGCCGCCGCCGAGGTGCCCGGCGGGGTGGGCGAGATCGTGGTGATGCCGTTCAACGAGATCATGCCCGCGGTGCGCGACGGCAAGGTCGAGGCCGGTCTCGTCATCCACGAGGCCCGCTTCACCTACCAGAACTACGGCCTGCACAAGCTGGCCGACATGGGCGAGCACTGGGAGGCCACGACCGGGCTGCCCATCCCGCTCGGCGCCATCATCGCCAAGCGCTCGCTCGGCGCCGAGACGCTGAACGAGCTGGCCCGCGCCATCCGCACCTCGGTACGGATGGCCTGGCAGGACCCGGAGGCCTCCAGGCCGTACGTGCTGGAGCACGCGCAGGAGATGGACCCGGCCGTGGCCGAACAGCACATCGGGCTGTACGTGAACGAGTTCACCGAGAACCTGGGCGAGGACGGCTACGCGGCGGTCCGCGGACTGCTGGAGCGTGCCGCCGCCGAGGGACTCGTGCCGGCCCTCGGCCCTGACGCGCTGGCCTTTCCGTAGCATCGGTGGCACACCGTGCCCGCGCCCCCGGCGGGGCACGGGCACGGGAACGGGCGCGGAAGCGGAATCAGACGTCGAGCTGGTCGGCGACCGCGCGGAGCATGCCGGCGATCTTGCGGCCGTGCTGCTTGTCGGGGTAGCGGCCGCGCTCCAGGGACTGGGAGACGCCGTCCAGCAGCGTCGTCAGGTCCTGCACGATGGAGGCCAGCTCGTCCGGCTTGCGGCGCTGCGCCGCCGCCACGGACGGGGCCGGGTCCAACAGCGACAGGGAGAGCGCCTGGTCACCCCGCTGTCCGGCGACGACGCCGAACTCCACCCGCTGTCCGGGCTTGAGCGCGTCCACCCCGTCCGGGAGGACGGACGAGTGCACGAAGACGTCACCGCCGTCATCGCGGGAGAGAAAGCCGAAGCCCTTCTCGCTGTTGAACCACTTGACCTTGCCGGTAGGCACGTCTGTCCTCGTCCTCGTACTCGTCCGGATGCACCGGGCTGCGGCTGGCTGGAAACTGGTTGCTGGGGCGGGTCAGGCCCCGGGACCACCGCTGGCGCCCCCGACCCCCGATCCCCCGGAATAGCAGTCGGGCGGGCCGCATGACCCGCCACCACCAAGGTTAATGGCCCGGGGCTCCGTGGCAAGGTGCCACAGAGCGCAGGGTTCTTCCCACGGTGCCGAGCGCCCCGCTGCCGGAGCACTCGCCCCCGGATCTACCCTGTGTGGGTGAACACTGAAACTCCGTCCGCCGGTGATCTTCTCGTACGCCTCGGCGGGATCGTCTTCCTGATCGGCGCCGTGGCCACGGTCGTCACGGTGGCCCCGCTGTTCCTGGGCACCACGCCCTTCCCGTCGCCCGCCTACCTGGTCTGCATGCTGATGGGCCTCGGCTTCGCCCTGGCCGCCGCCGGCGTCGTGCGCACGGCCCTGGCACAACGGCGCACGGCCCACAACACCTGACACGCCCGGAGGGGCGCTCCGAAGGGGCGCGGGGAACGGCGCGACCAGCCACAACCAACCGGCAGACCGCACACCACGAACAGTGGCACTTTCTTGCCGGAGCACAGTGGCACTTTCTTGCCGGGGCAAGGTCCGCAGGACGAGCCCGGGTCAACACCCCTACGCGGCCGTACGGCCATCCCCGGCGAAGGCGTCCAGCCACGAGGGGAAACCCGCCAGATCGGGCAGCACCACGTCAGCGCCCTCAGCGGTCAGCTCGGCCACACCGCACGGCCCCGTGGCGACAGCCACGGAGACCGCACCCGCCATCCGCGCACCCCGCACGTCCCCCACGTGGTCGCCCACGTACGCGGAGGCGCCGTGCGCGGTCAGCGCCTCCGCCTTGCCCTCCGCCCACAGGTCGCCGACCAGCACGTCGGGGCACAGGCCCAGGTGTTCCAGGTGCAGCGCCGCGCTCGGCCGGTACTTGGCCGTGACGACGAGGGTGCGCCCACCCGCGGCGTGGACGGCCTCCAGCGCGGCGCGGGCACCGGGCATGGCGGTGGTCGGCTCGATGGCGTGATCCGGGTAGAGCCGGCGGTAGCGCTCGGCCATGGCCGGGATCTCCTCCGCGGGGAACCAGTGCGCCATCTCCTGCACCAGCGGCGGACCGAGCCGGGTGACCACCAGGTCCGCGTCGATGTCCACGCCCGTCTCCTCCGCCAGCCTGCGCCAGGTGGCGTGGATGCCGGGGCGGGAGTCGATCAGCGTCATGTCGAGATCGAACCCGACCGTGGGGCCCGTGCCCGAGGACGAAGCATGCGCAACCATGCCGGACATTCTGCCTTGCCCTTCGGCGCGCGCTGAGGCAGCCTACTGACACTTAGGTCGGCCTTACCCACCTGCTCCCCGGCGCCGGGGAGCGGACGAGGAGAGAGCGGCGCCATGCCATCCCCACCCCGACCGTCCGGCCACCCCACCGCGGCAGCGAACGGCGGGAGAAACCCGGACGACGCGGTCGGCGGAGAGGCCGCACAGGCCGAGGCGGCCGCACAGGCCAGGGATGCAGTGGCAGCCGGGGCGGCCGGCGCAGCCAGGGCAGCCGGGGAGAAGCCGGGCGCAGCCCCCCGCGGCCGGCACCACGGCGTCCTGGCCCGCCGCGTCGGCTGGCTCCTCGCCGCAGCCGCGGCCCTCGCACTCGCCGCCCTCCTCAGCCTGGCCCTGGGCAGCCGCGCCCTCGCCCCCTGGACCGTCTGGGACGCGCTGCTGCACGGCGGCCACGGCAACG
The DNA here is from genome assembly GCF_022699385.1 of Streptomyces tubbatahanensis. Classification (NCBI taxonomy): domain Bacteria; kingdom Bacillati; phylum Actinomycetota; class Actinomycetes; order Kitasatosporales; family Streptomycetaceae; genus Streptomyces; species Streptomyces tubbatahanensis. The sequence goes on from NZ_CP093846.1 coordinate 3,465,574, forward strand.
CCGCCGAGGTCGTGCGGGGCATGCGCGTACCGCGGACCCTGGTGGGCGCCATGGTCGGCGCCGCGCTGGGGCTCGCGGGCGCCGTCATGCAGGGGCTCACCCGCAACCCCATCGCCGAGCCCGGCATCCTCGGCGTCAGCCAGGGCGCGGCGGCCGGTGTCGTGTGCGCCCTCGCCTTCGCCGGCGTCCACACCCTCGCCGGATACGTGTGGTTCGGCTTCGCGGGCGCCTCGGCGGCGGCGGTCGCCGTCTGGGCCGTCGCGGTGCGCGGGCGCGGCGGGGCGACCCCCGTGAAGCTGGCGCTGTCCGGGGCCGCCGTCAACGCGCTGCTCGTCGCGCTCGTCTCGGGCATCCTGACGACCCGCGCCGCGGCCCTGGACGAGTTCCGGTTCTGGCAGGTCGGATCCCTCGCCGGCCGTGACGCCACCCTCGCGGGGCAGGTCTGGCCCTTCCTGCTGGCCGGCGCCGTCCTGGTGTTCTCCGTCGCCCGCGGGCTCGACGCGCTCGCCCTGGGCGAGGAGGTGGCGCGCGGCCTGGGGCAACGCGTGGGCGCCGTACGGATCGTGGGAGGGCTCGGCGCGACCGTGCTGACCGGTGCCGGGGTGGCGGCGGCCGGGCCGCTGGCCTTCGTGGGCCTCGCCGTTCCGCATCTGGCGCGCGCCCTGGTCGGCGGCTCGCACCGCTGGCTGCTGCCGATGGCGGCCCTCCTGGGGCCCGTCGTGCTGCTGGTCTCCGATGTCCTCGGCCGCCTGGTGATGCGGCCAGGAGAGGTGCCGGCCGGGGTGATGACGGCGCTGGTGGGCGTGCCCTTCCTGGTGACGCTGGTCCGCAGAAGGGCGCTCGCCGCATGACCGGTTCCCCCACCGCAGGCCACCGCGCCGAACGGACCCGTTTCCTCCCCCAGCGGGCCGGTCCGCTCTCCTCGCGGGCCCGCCCGACCGGGTACGCGCTCGTGCGGGGCCGTGGCACCTCGTGGCTGGTGCACCGCCGGGCCACCGCCGTCGCGTGCGCCCTGGCGGTGGCGCTCTCGGCCGCCGTAGTGGCCGACCTGACGTTCGGCGAGACGACGATCGCCCCGACGCAGGTGGTGAGGGTGCTGCTGGGCCTGCCCTCCCCCGACGCGCTCGTCGTCGGCACCCTGCGCCTGCCGCGCATGACGGTGGGTCTGCTGGCGGGCGCCGCGCTGGGTGTGGCGGGCGCGCTGATCCAGACGGTGGCCAGGAACCCGCTGGCGAGCCCGGAGATCATCGGCGTGACGCACGGCGCGTCGGCGCTGACGGTGGGCGCGATGACGTTCGGCGTCACCTCCGCCGCCGCGCTCCCCTACGTCTCCGTGACGGGCGGGCTGCTGGCGGCCTTCCTCGTCTACGTGTGCGCGTGGCGCGGCGGGCTGCACGCCACACGCTTCGTCCTGGTCGGCATCGGCATCTCGGTCGCGCTGCGGTCGCTGACGCAGCTGTTCCTCACCAAGGGCGACCGGCTGGTCGCCCAGCAGGCGCAGGTGTGGATGACCGGGTCGCTCAACGGACGCGGCTGGGACCAGGCCGGGCCGCTGGCCCTCGCTCTGCTCCTGCTGCTGCCGTGCGCCCTGTGGTCGGCGCGCGCGATGCGCGACGTCACGCTGGACGACGACACGGCCACCGCGCTCGGCGTCAGGCTGGGCCGGGTGCGGCTCGGGCTCGTCGTCACGGGCGTCCTGCTGGCGTCCGTGGCCACGGGCGCCGCGGGGCCCGTCGACTTCGTCGCGCTGCTGGCCCCGCAGATCGCCCGCCGGCTGACCCGCACGGCACAGCTCCCGTTGCTGACCTCGGCGCTGCTGGGCGCCTTCGTGGTGACGGTCGCAGACCTGCTCGCGCGGCGGCTGTTCGCGCCGGTCGAGCTGCCGGTCGGTGTGCTGACGGCCGCGGTGGGAGCGCCGTACCTGATCTGGCTGATCGCCCGCACCGGTACCCGGAGGAAGAGCGCGAAGGGAGCCGTCCGATGAGCGACCGCCCCGCCCGTCCGCCCGTCCCGCACCCGGCCGCCGCCCGGCTCGCGGCGCGCGGGCTGACGCTCGCCTACGAGGAGCGGACGGTCGTCGAGGGGCTGGACCTGGAGATCCCCGACGGCGAGGTCACCGTCGTCGTCGGCCCGAACGCGTGCGGCAAGTCGACGACACTGCGCGCGCTCGGCCGGCTCCTGCGGCCCCGCGGGGGCGCCGTGCTGCTCGACGGCGAGGAGCTGGCGCGGATACCGACGCGGAAGATCGCGCGGTCGGTGGGGCTGCTGCCGCAGTCCCCGGTGGCGCCCGAGGCGATCACCGTCTCCGACCTGGTGGCCCGGGGGCGCCAGCCGCACCAGCGGTGGTGGCAGCAGTGGTCGGAGCAGGACGAGCGGGCGGTCGCGGACGCGATGGAGCGCACGCACGTCACCGAGCTCGGGGACCGGCCCGTGGACGCGCTCTCCGGCGGGCAGCGGCAGCGCGTGTGGCTGGCGATGGTGCTCGCGCAGGAGACGGACCTGCTGCTGCTGGACGAGCCGACGACCTATCTGGACATCGCCCACCAGGTGGAGGTACTGGACCTGGTGAGGGAGTTGAACCGCGAGCGCGGGCGGACGGTGGTGATGGTGCTGCACGACCTCAACCAGGCGGCCCGGTACGCCGACCACCTCGTCGCGATGAAGGAGGGGCGCGTCGTGGCGCGGGGGCGCCCGGAGCGGATCGTCGACGCGGCGCTCGTCCGCGAGGTGTTCGGGCTGGAGGCGGTCGTGGTGCCGTGCCCGGTCACCGGCGCCCCTCTCGTCGTCCCCGGCGTCCCGGGCGTCCCCGGACCGTCCAGCGCTCCCTCACCCTCCGAGGCCCCCGCTCCGTCGGACGCCCCCTCGCCGTCCGGCAGCCCCGCGCCGTCACTCCGCAACCCGCGAAAGGCCACCCCGTGAAGGACACCAGCCTCCGTCGTACCTCCCGCGCCGCCGCCACCGACGGCACCGCCCGCACCGACGGCACCGGCCGCACCGCCCGCGCCGCAGCGGGCACGGCTCTCCTCCTGGCCTCCGCCCTCGCACTGACCGCCTGCGGTCCCGGCTCCGGTACCTCCCGCAGTGACAACGCCCAGGGCGGCACGCACACCGTCAAGACCGCGGCAGGTCCCGTCGACGTACCCGACCACCCGAAACGGGTCGTCGTGCTGGACACCGCCGAACTGGACTCGGCCGTCACGCTGGGCGTCAAGCCTGTCGGCGCGACGACCGCCCAGCCCGGCAAGCCCTTCCTCGACTACCTGCCGAAGGACGAGCTGAAAGGCGTCGAGAACGTCGGAGTGATCGCCCAGCCCAGCCTGGAGAAGATCCTCGCGCTCGAACCCGACCTCATCCTCACCAACAAGGAGCGCGACGGCAGCCGCTACGACGAGCTGTCGAAGATCGCGCCGACCGTGATGACCCGGAGCACCGGCTACCCCTGGAAGGAGAACTTCCAGGTGCACGCGGCCGCGCTCGGCAAGAAGGCCGAGGCCGAGAAGGTGCTGGCCGACTACGCGGAGCACACCGCGCGGGTCACCGAGGCGCTCGGGGGCAAGAAGAAGGCCGCCGGGATCGAGGCCGGCGTCCTCCGCTTCCAGGAGGGCGCCGACACCCGCGTCTACGGCGAGAAGGCCTACATCGCCACGATCCTCAAGGACGTCGGGCTCTCCCGCCCGCCCGCCGCGCGGCAGGCCGAGGACTTCGGCGGCCTCGCCATGGAGGTCAGCCCCGAACAGATCGACAAGGGCGACGCGGACGTCCTCTTCTACACCTCCTACGGCGACCCGGCCAAGTCCGGCGAGAAGAAGGCCGTCGCGAGCCCCCTGTGGAAGAACATGCGCGCGGTCGAGAACGACCGCACCTTCCACGTCGAGGACGAACTGTGGATCCAGGGCATCGGCTACACCGCCGCGGACCGGATCCTGGACGAACTGGAGGCCGACCTCACGCAGTGACGGCACCCGCCTCGGCGGGCGGCTCCTACCCGGCCGCCGGGCGGCGGGCGCGCCACACCAGGTAGAGCGCCGTGGCCACCGCCGCCACGCGCAGCGAGACGGGGAAGACGTCCCCCATCGCCTCGCGCAGGGCGTCACCGCCCTGGGCCAGCGGCTCGCCCCACCGGCCCTCGGTACGGCCCCACAGCCACACACCGGCTCCCACCACGACGAGCCCCGGCATGCCCAGGGCCGCCCACTTCGCCTCGGTACGGCTCAACTTGGGCGACCACCAGGCGGCCAGCCACCCCGCGGCCAGCGGGATCAGCGAGCCGATGACGGCCCCCGCCACCAGCAGGACGGCGGCCGCCAGCTCGACGAAACCGCCGCGACGGGCGACGGCCTCCCCCTGGGTGCGCCGGCGCCGCCGCCACAGCAGGAGCGCGCCCAGCCCGGGCGCCACAGCGGAGCCACCGGGGGCGGGCGCGGCGGCCTGCTCGGCCCCCGGAGCGCCGGGCGCGGCCGTCCCCGCGGGGACGGCCCGCGCGTGGGGGGCCTGCGGGGTGGCCGGCTCGTCGTCCCCGGGAGGCGGCTTGAGCAGCTCGGGCAGCTCGATGCCGCCGACGAACCCGGGCACCGGCTCCCCCGCCGCGACCGCGTTGCTGCCCCCAGGACCGCTGCCGAAGGGGCTGGGGTCGACACGCCACCAGTCGGGGTCGCTGTCCTGGTCGCCCAGCTCGTCGAGGCTCGCCAGGTGCGGGGAGGACGCCCCGAAGGCGGCGCTGGGGGCAGCCGAGCGCTGCCCGGGTACGGAGGGGCCTCCGGTGACGGGCACCTCGGGCGCGGCAGGGGCCGCCGGGGCGGCCTCCGCGGGGGCGGAGGGCGCGGGAGCGGAGGGCGTCGGCGCCGACGTGCCCGTGACCTGCCCGCCGCCTGCGGAGGCCACCACGTCCTCGGGGCGGCCGAGGCGGTCGAGGATCTTCTGGACGGCGGCCTTGGTCACCGCGCCGCCGTCCGCGGCGCGCGCCCTGTCGATCTCGCCGCGCAGACCGCCGACGAGCTTGGCCCGTTCGGCAGCGGTCATGCGTGTGCTGTGAGCCAGGTCCCCGACCCGGCTCAGATAGTCGAACACGAGATGGTCGCTCTCGATCCCCACCAAGTCTCCACAACCCGCTAGCCCTTACCGACCTTGACCCGACGGTACCGCGCGCCGCGGCCGTGAGGGAGCGCCCGCACGGCGCTCGCGAGGCGCCGTCCGCGCGACGGACCACCCGGATGTGCGGCCGCGGGCCGCTACCGTGGGTGGGATGAGCAGCGAGCAGACCGGGGCGTCTCCCTCCCGGCCGGACGCCTCCCAGCCGTCCGGCCCCCGCACCCTGGCTGAGGACCTGCGGTCCCGGGACGACGCCGCGCTGTCGGCCCTCCTGCGGGCGCGCCCCGACCTCCTCTCCCCCGTCCCCGGCGACCTCACCCAGCTCGCCACCCGTGCCGGTACCCGCGCGTCGGTCGTACGGGCCCTGGAGCGGCTCGACCGGTTCGCTCTCCAGACGGCCGAGGCCCTGGCCGTCGCCCCGGAGGGGCCCGGGAGCACCGCGACGACAGAGGAACTCCTTGCCGCGCTCCTCCCCGGCGACGAGGCGGCGGCGCGGCTGCCGCACGCGCTCGCCGAGTTGCGGGCGCGCGCCCTGGTGTGGGGGCCGCCGGACCGGCCGCGGCTGGTGCGCACGGCACGGGAGCTGCTGACCTCGCCCTCTCCGACCGGGCTGGGCCCCACGCTGGCCGAGGCGGTGGCGGCGGCGGGCTCCGCGAAGCCGTCGCCGTCCCGCCTCCAGGAGGCGCTGGCGCACGCCGGGCTGCCCGCGACGCACGATCCGGTGAGCGCGCTGAGCGCCCTCTCGGCGCTGTTCGGCGACCCCGAGCGGATGTCCGCGCTGCTGGCGCGGGCGCCGGAGGGGGCCGAATCCGTGCTGCGAAAGCTGGAGTGGGGGCCGCCGTACGGCGCCGTCGACCTGACGGCGCCACCACCGCAGGTCGGCTGGCTGCTGGAGCGGGCGCTGCTGATCCCCACCGGCGCCGACCAGCCAGGCGGCACCGGAACCGCCGCCGGCAGCGTCGTCCTGCCGCGTGAGGTGGCGCTGCACCTGCGCGGGGGCCGGGCGCACCGGGAGCTGGAGCCGGTGGCCCCGCCGGTCGCGGTCGCGCGCTCGCACCCGACGGGCACGGTCGACGGGACGGCGGCGGGTCAGGCGATGACGGCGCTGACGACCGTCGAGGAGCTGCTGTCCTCGTGGGAGACCGAACCGCCGCCGGTGCTACGCGCCGGCGGCCTCGGCGTCCGCGACCTCAAACGGACCGCCCTCGCCCTCGACGTGCCGGAACCGGCCGCCGCCTTCTGGATCGAACTCGCCTACGCGGCCGGCCTGGTGGCCTCCGACGGAGAGGTCGACGAGGCCTACGCGCCCACCCCCGCCTACGACGAGTGGCTCCGCGCCGCGCCCGCCGAGCGCTGGGCACGGCTGGTGACGGCCTGGTACCGGGCGACGCGGGTGGCGGGCCTGGTCGGCGAGCGCGACGCGCGGGACGCCCGCAAGCGCGCGCTCACCCCGCTGGGCCCCGGCCTCGACCGCAGCCCGGCACCGGAGGTACGGCACCGCACCCTCGCCCTCCTCGCCGCGCTCGACGCCGGCTCGGTACCCGACCGCGCGGCGCTGCGCGAACGGCTGCGCTGGGAACGGCCGCTCCAGGGCGTACGGGCGGGCCGCGCCGGCGCCGACGGGCCCGACGAGGAGAGCGCAGGACCCGACCTGCCCACCCGCCTGCTGGACTGGACCCTCGACGAGGCCGAGTCGCTGGGCGTGACCGGCCGAGGCGCGCTCGCCTCGTTCGTGCGCCCCCTGGTGGAGGCCGCCGCCCGGGGTGAGGCCGCACCGGGCGAGCCGCCCGCCGAGGCCACCCTCGCCGCGGTCGCCGGCGCGCTGACCCCCCACCTTCCCGAACCGCTGAGCGAGGTACTGCTCCAAGCCGACCTGACGGCCGTCGCGCCAGGACCGCTGGAGCGCGAACTGGGCGCCTTCCTCGGCGTCCTGGCCGACGTCGAGTCCAAGGGCGGCGCCACGGTCTACCGCTTCACCCCCGACTCGGTACGCCGCGCCCTCGACGCCGGCCGCACCGCCGCCGACCTCCACGCCTTCCTCGCCGCCCACTCCAGCACCCCGGTGCCGCAACCGCTGACGTACCTGATCGACGACGTGGCCCGCAGGCACGGCCAGGTGCGGGTCGGCGCCGCCTCCTCGTACGTGCGCTGCGACGACGACACACTGCTCGCCGAGATCCTCGCCGACCGCCGCGCGGCACCGCTGCGGCTGCGCCTGCTGGCCCCCACGGTGCTCGCCTCCCAGGCCCCGCCCGACCAGCTCCTCGCCCGGCTGCGCGAGATGGGCCACGCGCCCGCCGCCGAGTCGGCGGAGGGCGACGTCCTGCTGTCCCGCGCCGACGCGCGCCGCACACCGCCGCGCACGCCACCCGAGCCGGTCTTGGACGGTCCGCCCGCGCCGGACGCCACCCTGCTCGCCGCCGCCGTGCGCGCCATCCGCGCCGGCGACCACGCCGCCACCCTCCCCCACAAGCCCGCCGCCCCGGCCACCCCGCCGCCCGGCGGCGGCCTCCCCCGCACCGTCATGGCCGAGACGCTGGCCACCATGCAGTCCGCGACCCTCACGGGCACCCCGGTGTGGATCGGCTACGTCAACGCGGACGGCGCCGCCTCCCAGCGCGTCATCGCCCCCGTCAAGGTCGAGGGCGGCTTCGTGACGGCCTACGACCACACCGCCGACGAGGTCCGCACCTACCCGCTGCACCGGATCACGGGGGTGGCGGAGGTGGAGGGCTGAGCCGCCCCTTGTGCGGCCACACGTTCGATGGCACCCCGATTCGCGTGACCGTACTGTCGTACATGGGACGACGGACCGCGCCCGCCTCCAGACTCAACGTCCATGGGAGCAGTAATGGCCGCTGAAGCACCGGCTCGCGCCACCGACTGGGAGTTCATGTCCGAAGAGGGCTGGACGTTCGACCAGGCTCAGGAGCTGGACCTGCCCTTCGACTGGGAACTCGTGGACGGGATGATCGTGGTTCGTGGGCGGGCGATGCTGTGGCACAACCAAGTGCGGGACGAGCTCCGCGACGCTTTGAAGCAGGCTCGGACAATGCCGCTCAAGGTGGTCACGGAGTCCTGCGTAATGCTGGACAAGGAGAACGTGCGGCAACCCGACGTGATCGTCTACGACCCCACCGGCCTGAACCTCTTCGAGACCGAGTGCGTGCCCATCAGCAACGTCACACTCGCCATCGAGGTCGTCTCCCCCGGCTCCCGCAGCCAGGACCGCGTCCTCAAGCCCGCCCAGTACGCCGCCGCCAAGGTCCCCTACTACTGGCGCGTGGAACTGGAGCGTGACAACCAGCTCGCCGTGCACGAGTACTGGCTGAACGCCGACACCCGCTCCTACATCCCCCGCCCCGAACGCCCGGTACACCGCCGCGAACTGACCACGGACCTCCCCTTCCCCCTCAAGATCGACCTGGCCGAATTCCTCGGTTTCTGACGCCGTCCGGCGGGCGAGGACGGTGACCAGTGTTGCGGGGCCCAGCTCGGCTGTGGAGTAGGCGCGTTTCTCACTGAACGCCGCTGACGAGCAGCGACGTACGCGAAAGGGCTCGCTGCCGCCCCGTAGGTCTGGGCGGCAGCGAGCGGGAAGGGCTCAGCCCGCGGGCGGGCCAGGCGCGGGGGCGGGGGCCGGTGGGGGCTCGGGGGCGGGGGCCGGTGCGGGGTCGGGCTCCGGTTCCGGCGCGGGCTCCGGCTCCGGGGCCGGTTCCGGCTCCGGGGCTGGTTCCGGCGCGGGCTCGGGCTCCGGTGCGGGCTCCGGCTCCGGGGCCGGTTCCGGCGCGGGCTCGGGCTCCGGTGCGGGCTCCGGCTCCGGGGCCGGTTCCGGCGCGGGCTCGGGGGCAGGCGCGGGCTCCGGTGCGGGCTCCGGCTCCGGCGCGGGCTCGGGTTCCGGCGCGGGCTCCGGGGCCGGTTCCGGCTCCGGGGCTGGTTCCGGCTCCGGGGCTGGTTCCGGCGCGGGCTCGGGCTCCGGTGCGGGCTCCGGCTCCGGGGCCGGTTCCGGCGCGGGCTCGGGGGCAGGCGCAGGCTCCGGTGCGGGCTCGGGTTCGGGGGCAGGCGCGGGTTCGGGCTCAGGGGGCGTTTCCGCTGCCGGCAGGGGCTCAGGTGCCGGTTCGGGCGCGGGCACCGGCTCCGGGGCTGGTGCGGGTGCCGATTCCGGCGGGGGCGCGGGCGCAGGCGCGAGTTCCGGGACCGGTTCCGGTGCGGAAGCAGGCGCGGGCTCAGGGGCCGGGGCTGGTGCGGGCTCCGGGGCGGGTGCGGGGCCCGGGGCCGCTTCTGCCGCCGCCGAGGGCTCAGGTGCCGGAGCGGGCTCAGGTGCCGGAGCGGGCGCCGGAGCCGGAGCGGGCGCCGGGGCCGGAGCGGGTAGCGGTTCCGCAGTGGGTGCGGGCGCGGGGGGCGGTTCCGGCATGGGAGCGGGCTCGGGTCCAGGAGCCGGTGTGGGGGCCGGCGCACCTGCGATCGCCCCCGCGTCCGCGCCCGTACCTACACCCCAGTTCCCCGGCGGGGCCGCGCGCTCGGCGTCCGGAGCAGGGGCGGGGGCCGGAGCAGGGACGGGGTATGGCTGGATCCCGAGGCCGGGAGCGGGCAGAGGAGGAGCCGGTGGGTTTTCGAGGCCGGGTGCCGGGGCCGGGCCCGGGGCGGGAGCCGGAGCCGGCGCCGGCGCCGGTGGGGTTCCGGGGTCGGGTGCCGGGGCGGGCACAGGAGCCGGCGGGACTCCGGGGTCGGGGGCTGGGGCCGGGTCCGGGGCAGGGCTCGCGTGCCCCGGCACCACAGTCGGAGGGCGGCTGTTCGCCCACACACCCAGGCCTCCAGCGAGACCTCCGCCCCGAGTCAGCAGCTTGAGCCACGGCTTCTTGCCCGTGTACCAAAGGCCGAACTGGGTCCCGACGCCGGCGTTCGTGGTGAAGTCGTTGAGGGGTGTTCCGGCTTCGCCGAGATACAGGTGCGATACGTCCTTGGTCTTGTCGTCCGGTGGTTTGGCGACGCCCGCGGAGACCTCGCCTCGCGTGGGTTGGAACGCCGGGTTTTCGGGGTCCTTCGATGGATCCGGCTTCGCCCTGGGGCCCGGCTCCGCCGCCCCTTGCAGCAGCAGTTTCGCCTCGGGGGTATGGGAGCGCTCGTGCAGGTACAGGACGGTGTTCCACAGGCCGCCTGCCATACCAGCGGCCACGCCAGCCCGGGGGCCTCCCACCCCACCCAGACTGCCGGCGGTCCTTGCGCCGTCGACGAAGTGCCCGCCCAGCTCGTTCCAGCTCCATGCGGGGCCGCGGGGGGCGGGCTCGTTCGCGCGGTGGTTGACCTTCGGCCCCTCGGGCGGGGCTTCGCCCTTGGCGGGCTGTGCCGCGCCCGCAGGGACTTCCCGGTCCGCACCGGGCTCCGGCTTCGGTTTGGGTTCCGGCACCGAAACCGGCTCCGGCTCGCCCTCCGTTCCGGCGGGCGTAGCCGACTGCCGCGCCGTCGTCCGGCTCGTGTGCTGCTGCGCCTGCTGGTCCAGGGCCTGAGCCTGGGCCGGCTGCATGAACAGCGAGAACAGCCAGGCGCCGATCCCCAAAGTGCCTGCGGTGCGTACCAGTTGGCTGCCCCACAGAGATGTCGTGTGCCGGCCCGGCTGTCGCAGCGAGTCCATCGAGCGCACACCGTCCGGCAGCGCACCGCGCCCACCGACCGCGGCACCGGCACCGGCGCCCGCACCGGCGTCGGCCAGGCGCGAGCCGACGACGTCGATCAGTTCGCCGATCGTCGCCGCCGGGATCTCGATCACCCGACCGCGCGCTGGTGGGCGTCCGCGCCTGGGCCCCGGCGGTACCGCCACGTACGCGGCCCTGCCGAGACCGGTCAGTTCCCCGTTGTCGACACCGACGGCCAGTAACGTGGCGGCGGGCAGCTCCACACCGGTGCCCTGCCCGTCCCACCAGGTACGCAGCCGCCAGGCGGCCCCGGGCGCGGCGTACTCGTTCCCGTACATCGGCGCCAGCAGCACGGGCACGTCGCTGCCCGTCTCGGCCAGCCGCGACCGCATCCCCGCGGCGACGGAGTGGGCGAGCTGGTAGTCCTTGACCATCACCAGACAGGCCTGTGCCGCACCTTCCGCAGGCGGGCCGGAGCGCTCCGGCGCGTGCGGGGGTTCACCGGGGGAGCCGGAATCCGGAACTTTCCGCAGATACATCGGGGCGCCTCCTCAGGCTGGGGAGGTGCGCGCCATCCCGTCGCCACGGGTCATGGGCGCAGCACCGTCCTCGTGTCGTGGGGGCGCGGTGACGCCGGGGGACGTCGCCGGGACATGCCCCGGCCCGCCCGTGACCGTCGCGCCTCCGCGCTCGGCGACCTGCTCGCCGGCCGCATCACTGAGTCGAGGACAGCACCGCCGGAGTTGTTCAGCCGCCCCCTTGCGCCTCTGAACAAGGCCCGCCCGGACCCGGACAGGGCGGGCCGTCCCGGACAGGGCGGACCGTCCCGGGGTCGGGTGCGTGCGGTGCCCGTGACCGGAGTTCCGCAGGAGTTCGCACGCGGCACGCTCGACCGCGAGGGAGTACCCACCGTGCCGAGCGGCCGTGCCCCGTTGGGGTAAGCGGCGTGGGTCACACCCGCGCCCTCATCCGCGCCGGTGCGGCACACTGGAGGTTTGGTCCCTGTCGGGAACTCATCCGAACGTCGGAAGGTGACGCGTGAACGGCGGCCCCCTGATCGTCCAGTCGGACAAGACCCTCCTCCTCGAAGTCGATCACGAGCAGGCCGACGCCTGCCGGCGGGCCATCGCGCCGTTCGCGGAGCTGGAGCGGGCGCCTGAGCACATCCACACCTACCGGGTGACGCCGCTGGGCCTGTGGAACGCGCGGGCCGCCGGGCACGACGCGGAGCAGGTCGTGGACGCGCTGGTGGAGTACGCGCGGTATCCGGTGCCGCACGCGCTGCTCGTGGACATCGCCGAGACGATGGCCCGCTACGGGCGGCTCTCCCTCAACAAGCACCCCACGCACGGGCTGGTGCTGGTGACCAGCGACCGTCCCGTGCTGGAGGAGGTGCTGCGCTCGAAGAAGATCCAGCCGCTGGTGGGGGAGCGGGTCGATCCGGACACCGTGGTCGTGCACCCCTCCGAGCGCGGCCAGATCAAGCAGGTGCTGCTGAAGCTGGGCTGGCCGGCCGAGGACCTGGCCGGGTACGTGGACGGCGAGGCGCACCGGATCGACCTGGACGAGGGCGCGGGCCCCGAGGGCGGGGGCTGGTCGCTGCGGCCCTACCAGCAGCAGGCCGTCGAGGGGTTCTGGCACGGCGGCTCGGGTGTCGTCGTGCTGCCGTGCGGGGCGGGCAAGACGCTGGTCGGCGCCGGTGCGATGGCCAAGGCGCAGGCGACGACGCTGATCCTGGTCACCAACACCGTCTCGGCCCGCCAGTGGAAGTCCGAGCTGGTGCGCCGCACCTCGCTGACGGAGGAGGAGATCGGCGAGTACAGCGGGACGAGGAAGGAGATCCGCCCCGTCACCATCGCCACCTACCAGGTGATCACCACCAAGCGGAAGGGCGTCTACCCGCACCTGGAGCTGTTCGACTCCCGCGACTGGGGCCTGATCGTCTACGACGAGGTGCACCTGCTGCCCGCGCCGGTCTTCAAGTTCACCGCCGACCTCCAGGCTCGCCGCCGCCTCGGGCTGACCGCCACGCTGGTGCGGGAGGACGGGCGCGAGTCGGACGTGTTCTCCCTGATCGGCCCCAAGCGGTTCGACGCCCCGTGGAAGGAGATCGAGAACCAGGGCTACATCGCCCCCGCCGACTGCGTGGAGGTCCGTGTCTCGCTCACCGACTCCGAGCGGCTGGCGTACGCCACGGCCGAGCAGGAGGAGAAGTACCGCTTCTGCGCCACCACCGACAGCAAGCGGAAGGTCACCGAGGCGCTGGTGCGCCGCCACGCGGGCGAGCAGACGCTGGTGATCGGCCAGTACATCGACCAGCTCGACGAACTGGGCGAGCACCTGGACGCGCCCGTCATCAAGGGCGACACCAGCAACGCGCAGCGCGAGAAGCTGTTCGACGCCTTCCGCACCGGCGAGCTGACCTGCCTGGTCGTCTCCAAGGTCGCCAACTTCTCCGTCGACCTGCCCGAGGCCACCGTCGCCATCCAGGTCTCCGGCACGTTCGGCTCCCGCCAGGAGGAGGCCCAGCGGCTGGGCCGCGTGCTGCGCCCCAAGGCGGACGGGCACGAGGCGCGCTTCTACTCCGTCGTCGCGCGCGACACCATCGACCAGGACTTCGCAGCGCACCGCCAGCGCTTCCTGGCCGAGCAGGGCTACGCCTACCGGATCGTGGACTCCGTCGACCTGCTGAGCGAGTCGCCGCGGCAGCAGGGCGGCAGCCCCAGGAACCCCGACCCCGACGAGGTCTGATCCTCAACTCCATCGGGGGCCCGCCGGCCGCGGCCGCCCCGCACCGCCCGGGCCCGGGCGGGCACCGGCCGCCCCGTGCCGCCCGTCCCGGAGGGCTACCGTCCCTCCGGTGACGCCTCTTTCGGGGGTTGCATGGCGACCCGGCCGTCCGGGCTGATCGTCGCCGTCTCCCCGGTGCGCAGCCAGCCCTCGTGCAGCGGCGCCGGACGCCCGGTGTCCTCGACGTACGAAGCGGTGATCCACGGGCCGCGCAGCAGCAGCTCGCCCTGGGACTCGCCGTCCCAGGGCAGCGGCGCCTGGTCGGGGCCCAGGACGCCGTACTCGACGGAGGCGGGAAAGCGGTAGCGGCCCGCCTCGTCGGCCCCGCCGCCCTCGGTCCGCGCCACGCACGCCGGGGACAGCGTCTCGGGCGCGCCCCAGGCCGCCGCGGTGCTGATGCCGTGCCGCCAGCCCAGCTCCTGGGCCAGCAGCGGCCCGCCTGGGTCCTCTCCCGGACCGCCCACGACCACGGCCTCCCGCAGCGAGGACAGGTCGCGGGGGCGCGTCGCGAGCTCCTCCAGCAGACCGTCCCAGGTGGCGGGGTCGGCGACGGCCAGCGTGGGCCGCTCCCGCTCGGACATCTCCGCCAGCGGCGCCGGCTGGTCGTAGAGGCCGGGCAGCAGCAGTGAGGCGCCGCCCGCGAAGGCCGCGTAGGGCAGGCCCCAGGCGAGCATGCGCGACATCGGCACGACGGGCAGGACGAGGTCGCTCACCCCGATGCCGTACGCCTGCGGGGTCTGCGCCTGGAGGGCGTGCAGGTAGAGCGCGCGGTGGCTGTAGGCGACGCCGCGGGGGGCGGCATCCGCCGAGGTGGTGTGGCACAGGACCGCGGCGTCGCGTTCGTCGATCTCGGGCCAGTCGTAGCGCTTGCGGCGGTCGTCGATCAGCAGCTCGTAGTCGTGGACCTCGGCGCTGTAGGCGGTGCCGGGGACGACGGCGGCGCTCTCGCTGCCGCCCGCGACGATCACGTGCCGCAGGTGCGTGAGGCGGGGCAGCACGGAGGCGAGCGGGGCGAGCCCCGCCGGATCGGTGAGCAGCACCCGCGCCCCGCCGAGCCGGGCCGCCGCCACCAGCTGGTCGGCCGGCAGCCACGGGTCGAGAGTGTGGAGGACCGCGCCCATGGAGGGCACCGCGAGGTAGGCCTCCATGTGGTCGGCCGTGTTGGCCATGAGGGTGGCCACCGGGTCGCCGGGCTCGACGCCGAACTCGTCGTGCAGCGCCCCGGCCAGCTGTATGGCGCGGACGCCCGCCTCCAGGAACGTACGGCGGTCCGGTTCAGCTCCGCCCGCCGTCCCCGCCCACGTGGTGATCCGGGACGTCCCGTGCGCGAGCGCCCCGTGCACCAGGAGCCGGGTCACGGTCAGCGGAATGTCCTGCATCGTGCTTCGCACACCGGCCTCCTCGGGCCTCTTCGCACTCTGGTCGTCGGCCGCCCTTCCGCCCGTCGGCGGCGGGAGGGGCCGTCCGGTCGTCCCTCGCGTGCCCGTCCCCGTCGATTCTTGCCGGGGGAACGCGCGGTGTCAGCGCCGCCGGGCGGTGCTCCGCCGACACGTACCCGGCCGCCACGCCCAGCAGCGCCAGCGCCAGCAGCGGGTACGGCGAGGCGAGCGGCTGCTGCCACCAGTCGAGCCGCAGGTCCAGGTCGCCTTCCCTGGGGACGAGCCACAGGGTGCGGGCCGTGAAGACGACGGCCACGCACCCGAGGGCCACCCGCGGCCACGGGACGCCGAGCCCGGAGGAGCCACCGGGCTCGGCGGAGCCGACCCGTTCGGCAGAACCGACCCGCTCGGCTGGGCCGACCCGTTCGGCTGGGCGGCCCCGCTCGGCGAGGGGGGCGGCGCCGCTTCCCGTGGTGGCCAGCGCCGCCAGCAGCGGCACGCACCACACCCAGTGGTGGGACCAGCTGATGGGCGAGACGAGCAGCGCGACCAGCGCGGTCACCACGATCCCCCACAACTCCCCCCGCTCCCCGGCCGCACCGGGTCGGCTGGACCCCGGCGGCCTACCGGGCTCCGGCGGCTCACCGCCGGCTCCCGTTCCGCGCCGCACGGTCACCCGTCGCGCCAGCCACATGCCTGCGACGGCCAGCACCAGCGTGGGCGCCAGCCACAGCCCTCCCGGCTCGGTTTCGTGCAGCAGGCGGGCGGCCAGCCCCTGGAGGGACTGGTTGTCGACGATCCACGCCTTCCCGACCCGCGCCGTCTCGAACATCCTGCGCGTCCAGAACTCCACGCTCGCGCCCGGCAGCGCGCACGCTCCCACGCCGACGCTCGCCGCGAATCCGGCGGCGGCCCAGCACGCCGCCCTGCGCCGGCCGGTCAGCAGCAGGTGGACGGCGAAGAGCGCGGGCGTCAGTTTGACGCCCGCGGCGAGGCCGAGGGCGAAGCCCTTGGCGCGTGCCCCGTCGGGCCGCCCCAAGTCCCACAGCACGACGCAGGCCAGCAGCAGGTTGATCTGCCCGAAGGCCACCGTCTGGAAGACGGGTTCGAGCCACAGCGCTGCCGCGGTGAAGCAGACGACGGCGGGCAGGGGCGCGGCCACCGGCGCCGCCCCGACCGCGGTCCCGGCCGCCGTCCCGGCCGCGGTCCCGGACGAGCCCGAGACCCCGTCCGGACGGGCGGCCCGGCACCCGTCCGGACAGGCGGCGCGGAGCGAGAGGGTGATCAGCCAGGCGAGCAGTGCCACGTTGCCCGCCACGAACGCGCCCTTCGCGACGGACAGCGGGACGAGCGCCACCGGGACGAACAGCAGTGCGGCGAAGGGCGGGTAGGTCGCGGGCAGATCCCACTCGGTGACGGTGAAGCCGTACAGGTCGGTGCCGTGCCAGACGGCGGCGCCCTCCGCCCGGTAGACGCGGATGTCGTCCATGGGCAGGCCCTGGACCGCGGCGAGCGCGGCGAACACGCCGAGCGAGGCGGCCAGCAGGAGGAGCGCGGTGGTCAGGGACGGGTACGGCAGTCGCGGGGGACGGGAGCGGGAACGGGGACGGGGACGGGGTCTCACGGCGCCGCTGCCAGTCACCCGTGCCGACTCCTCGTCACTCGTGCGTGCTCGTGCCCGGCAGCCGGCCCGTGGGGCCCACCCGGATCACCGTCTGGCACGGATCACCCGTCCCGCACGGATCACCCGTCCCGCACGGAAGACCCGTTCCACGCGGTCACCCGTCCGCACGGAACACCGCCCGCACAGAACACCGTCCGTGCGGCGTGGGGCGTGCGGCGACGGGATCCGGTGCCGTCGGTTGCCGCCGGGCCGACCCTAATCGAGTCCCCGGCGGGAGACGGAAGCGGCACCGTACGGGCAACGCCCGCGCGCCCTCCCCCGCGCCCTCTCCACGCCGTCTCCGCCCCGCACCCCCCGGGGCGAAAAGCGTTCGCCGTACCCGTTCGGCGTGGCTACAATCGCGCACTTGCCCCCCTCGCGCCGGTTCTCGGCTCTGAGGCGCCCGCCGCACGGAAACCGGCCGGGCTCGACCACAGACCTGTACGTCCGCACGCTGTGACGCCGTACGGCCGCGCGCCCGCACACCGGTAAGCCGCTCCGCTGCGGCCGCGGCCTGTCCGCACGCGTGCCCGTGTCCGCCCGGAGGCAACCCGGTGACCGTCCCGCCCGTTCCCGAACCGTTCCACGTTGAACCCGGCGCACCCGGTGCCGAGGGTGATCCCCTCGCCCGCGAACGTGCCCACCTGTCCGACTCCCGGGCCGCCCTGCGCGCCATGCGGACGGACGCGGAGGCGCTCGACATCCGGGACGTGGCCGCGAACTGGGTCAACGCCGAGGTGCTCGCCTCCGGTATCGAGGCCCGCATCGCCTCCCTCGCCGACCTGGCCCACGCACCGCTGTTCTTCGGCCGCCTCGACTACCGCACAGCGGAGCCGTCGGGCACAGCGGAGCCGTCAGGCACAGCGGAGCCGACGGACACAGCGGAGCCGTCCGAGCCGTCGGACACCTCGGGGCACTCGTTCTACATCGGCCGTCGGCACGTCCACGACGCCGACGGAGACCCCATGGTCGTCGACTGGCGCGCCCCCGTCTCGCAGCCGTTCTACCGCGCTTCCAAGAAGGCCCCGCACGGCGTGGCGCTGCGCCGCCGGTTCGGCTACACGGGCGGCGAGCTGACCGCCTACGAGGACGAGCACCTGAGCGATCAGGGCGAGGCGGAACGCCCCAGCGCGCTCCTCCAGGCGGAGATCGAACGGCCCCGCGTCGGGCCGATGCGCGACATCGTCGCCACGATCCAGCCGGAGCAGGACGAGATCGTGCGCGCAGGGCTGGAGGGCACCGTCTGCGTCCAGGGGGCGCCGGGAACGGGCAAGACGGCTGTCGGTCTGCACCGTGTGGCCTACCTGCTGTACGCGCACCGCGAGCGGCTGACCCGTACGGGCACGCTCGTCATCGGCCCCAACGACTCCTTCCTGAGGTACATCGAACAGGTGCTGCCCGCGCTGGGCGAGGTCCAGGCGCGGCAAACGACCGTCGAGGACCTGGTGGCACGCCCCGCCACGCCGGTGCGCGGCGTGGACAGTGCCGAGGCGGCCCGCCTCAAGGGCGACGCGCGCATGGCCGAGGTGCTGCGCCGGGCCGTGCGGTGCGGGGTACGTCCGCTGCCGGGCGAGCCGTGCGTGGTGGTGCGCGGCTCGCGGAGGTGGCGGGTGCCGGCCCACGAGATCGCGGAGGTGGTGCGCGAACTGCTGGCCAGGGACATGCGGTACGGCGCGGCGCGCGACGCGCTGCCGCAGCGGATCGCGCACGCGGTGCTGCTGCGCATGGAGCAGGCCGGGGAGGCACCCGACGACCGGGTCCAGGACGCGGTGGCGCGGAACGCGGCGGTCAAGGCGGTCGTCAAGGAGGTGTGGCCCGCCGTCGACCCGGCGAAGCTGGTGCTGCGGCTGCTGTCGGACCCGGACTTCCTCGCGGAGCAGGCCGAGGGCGTGCTGAGCGAGGACGAACAGCGCGCCATCCTGTGGAAGAAGCCGGCGCGGGGCGTCAAGAGCGCCATGTGGTCCGCGGCGGACGTCGTCCTGGTCGACGAGGCCGCCGACCTGGTGCAGCGCACCCCGTCCCTCGGCCACGTCGTGCTGGACGAGGCCCAGGACCTCTCCGCGATGCAGTACCGGGCGGTGGGGCGGCGCTGTTCGACCGGTTCGGCGACCGTCCTGGGGGACCTGGCGCAGGGCACCACCCCGTGGGCGACCGAGAGCTGGGAGACCGCGCTGGAGCACCTGGGCAAGCCCGGTGCCGTCGTTCAGGAGCTGACCGAGGGCTTCCGGGTGCCGCGGGACGTCATCGCCTACGCCTCGCGCCTGCTGCCCTCGATCGCCCCCGCGCTGACGCCCGCCACCTCCGTGCGGGAGTCCCCTGGCGACTTCTCGGTGCGTCGCGCGCCCGCGGCGGGCGACGGCGGGGACGCGCTCGCCCCGATGGTGGTGGACGCCTGCCGGGCCGCGCTGGAGCGCGAGGGTTCGGTCGGGCTGATCGCGGCCGCGTCGCGGCTGCCCGCCGTGACCGGCGCCCTGAAGACCGCCGGGCTCGACTTCCTGGCCCCCGGTCAGGAGACCAGCGCCGACGCCCGGCTGACCCTCGTTCCGGCGACGCTGGCCAAGGGCCTGGAGTACGACTACGTCGTGCTGGACGAGCCGGCCGCGATCGTCGCGGACGAGCCCGACGTGCGTACCGGGCTGCGGCGGCTGTACGTGTCACTGACCCGGGCGGTCTCCGGGCTCGCCGTCGTGCACGCCGAACCGCTGCCCGCGGCCCTCGCGGCGGGACCGGTCGAGGGCGAGGCGCCCGCGAGAGCGGCGACCGGAACAGGGGAGTCCGCGGGTGCGGTGTCCGCGGACGCGGCCTCCACTCCCGCTCCGTCCGGGGCTGACGCGTCCACAGCCGTCCACAGCGTTGACGGGGCAGTCGGCGTGAGGCCGTAACGTAGACGTTTGTCCGCTCACGTCCGAGCACGCCAGGAGTCGCGCCGTGCACCACCTTTCCTACGGGGATGTCAAAACCGCCGCTGATCGGGTTGCCGACCGCGTGCGCCCAGTCGCGGTCGCGCGTGCGGACGCGGGCTCCCCGGGCGCCGGGCCCGACACGGGCGGCGCCGAGCTGTACTTCGCGCTGGAGTTCATGCAGCACACCGGCAGCTTCAAGGCGCGCGGCGCGCTCAACTTCCTGCTGGCGCACCGCGAGCAGGGCGAGCTGCCCGACGCGGGCGTCACCCTGGCCTCCGGCGGCAACGCGGGGCTCGCCTGCGCCTGGGCGGCACGCGGCCTGGGCGTGCCCGCCACCGTCTTCCTTCCGGAGACCGCGCCGCGAGCGAAGGTCGAACGCCTGCGCGCGTACGGCGCCGACGTCCGCCTCGCGGGCGCCGAGTACGCGGAAGCGGCCGCGGCGTGCGAGGCGTTCGCCGCCGACACCGGCGCGCTGCCCTCCCACGCCTACGACCATCCGCTGATCGCGGCGGGCGCGGGCACGATGGTCGAGGAGATCCGCGCCCAGGTCCCGCTGATCGACACGGTGGTGGTCGCCGTGGGCGGCGGCGGCCTGTTCGCCGGGGTCGCCGCCGCGGCCCAGCACCACGGAATCAGGGTCGTGGCCGTCGAGCCGGAGCGCTGCCGCGCCCTGAACGCCGCACTGGAGGCGGGCCGCGTCGTCGACGTGGAGGTCGACTCCGTCGCCGCCGACTCCCTCGGCGCCCGCCGCGCCACCCCCATGGCGCTGGCCGCCGCGGGCCACCGCTACGTGCGGTCCGTCCTCGTCGGTGACGACGCGGTCGTCGCCGCGCGCCACGGGCTGTGGGAGCACTACAGGCTCGCGGTGGAGAACGCCGCGGGCACCGCCGTCGCGGGGGTCGCCGGCGTCGCGGGATGCGGCAACGCGCACGCGCCGTACGTGCCCGCGGCCGGGGAGCGGGTCGCCGTCGTGCTGTGCGGGTCCAACGCGGACCCGGCCGAACTGACCCGGGACGCCGGGCCGTCCCGGGAGACCGAGCTGCCCCGCGACGGCGAGCCCTCGCAGGAAGCGGAGCCGTCACCCGACGCCGAACCCTCGCGTGACGGGGCCGACTCCCAGCGCTGAGCCCGCCACTCGCCCCTCAGCCCGCCCGCCGCACCCGGCTCTCCGCGACGCGGAGCACCTCTGTGAGGGCCTGGGCCGCGGCCTCCAGAGCCAGCCGCAACGCGAGGGACCCGGCGGCGGGCTCGTCCAACGTGCCGCGGGCCTCCTCCAAAGCGGCCACAGGAACGGACACAGTTTGTGTCCGCTCGTCACGACGACATGACGCCGATCCTGGTGGCCAGCCGGGCGGCGCGTCGGCGGCGTTCGGGGCTCCTGTGAGCCGACTCCTCCAGGAGGATGCGGCGGGCGTGGCCGTTGTAGCGGATCGTCTCCGGCGCGGTCTCGTAGGCCTGTGCCAAGGCGGTGACGGACTCCTCCGGGCGGCCGTCGAGCTGATAGGCGCGGGCACGTTCGATGTGGTGCCGGGCCCGGCGCGGCCGGGACGGCAACGCGGCGGTGTCGGCGGCCGCCGCCTGGCGGGAGCCTTCCGCGCCCGCGTGCAGCTCGACGGCGACGGTCACCGCGTGGGCGCCCATGACGGCGCGGGAGAACGACGTCACCGGGTGGAAGTATCCGGTCGGCAACCGCTGCGCGGTGGCGCGTGCGGCGTCCCAGTGGCGCCAGGCGCTGCCCGTCTCACCGCGCCGGGCCGCCGTGTACCCGGCCTCGAAGCGCAGGGCGCCCGCGATGGCGCGCACATCGGCATCGGCGTCGGGCAGCAACGGCTCCAGATGGCGGAGGGTGGCCTCGGTGACGGCGTCGGCGGCGTCGAAGTGCGAGTGCCCGCTGTCCCGGTGGGCCTGGGCTGCGAGCCAGGCGGCGACGCCGATGGCGTGCGGATCCTCCGACTCCTGCGCCGCCACCAGACCGCGTTCGACGGTCCGCCACAGCAGGGCGGAGTCGGGCTGGTACGCCAGGAAGAACTGGCTGAGGGCGTACGTCTCGGCCAGCACGGCGTGGGCCTCCCGGCGCCGTGGCGCCGTGAGGGCCTGATGCACGGCCAGTTGGGCGTCCTCGACGAGCGCCGGCAGCAGCGCGCCCAGCACATCGCGGTGGTGGGCCGCCGCATGCCGCGCGGCCCACGCCTCGGTGAGCCGGGCTCGCACCTGCGTGACCGCCGGCGCCTCACGGCTGCGGGCGTCGAAGGGGAACGCGTCGATCGCTGCGCGCACCTGCGGCAGCCGACGGTGTCCAGGACCGGTGAACAGGGCCACCGGCATGGTGTGTTCGCCCGTCAGCTCCGCCAGGTCGCCCACCCGGAGCACTTCAGCGAGCCGCAGCACCATGGGCAGCTTCGGCATCTGCAAACGTCCGCCCTCGATCTGCTTCACCCAGCTCGCGGACCGGCCCACCAGTCCTGCCAGCACCTCGCGGCTCATCCCCCGGCGCACTCGCAGCACCCGGACGCGCTGTCCGAACGCCACGGTCTCCGCGCTGTCCCCACCCTGGTCCATCGCGCCACCTCTTCCGGCCGGCTTCTCCGCTCAGCATAGAGAGCGGCGCGCGCCACACACCCCTGTGAAGGGCAACTGGCCGCGCCCTGCGGCGAGTAGGGGCGGCCCCGCACGCGAATGTCACCGTCTCGTCACACGGCGAACCGGCCGTGAACTCGCGCACGCCGTCCGGCATCACATCTTGCGGTAACGACAGATTGGGAGCTGGAAAATGCGTCGTACACGCTCACGTTGGATCGCTCTGCCGCTGGCGGCCGCCGCCCTGACGCTGGCCGGGGCCGGTTACGCCAGCGCCGTCAACCCCGTGGCCCAGGGCGCTGGGGAGGATTCCGCCCGCACCACGGCTTCGGCCGCGTGCCTGGCCGACTCGACCACGCTGGTGGGCGACCTGGACGGCGACGGCCGCGCGGACCGGATCACCAACCCGGGCCACACCGGCACCGAGATGACCGTCGAGTGGGGCAACAAGGACGGCTCGTTCGGTGAGAAACACACCGTGCGGGACCTGGTCGGTGCGGGGCGGGCGGAGGACGCGGCCGCCGCAATCGCCGACTTCGACAACGACGGCAAGCTCGACATGGTGCTCAACATCGTCGAGCCCTCCGGCGGTGACGACCCGTCCACGGCCGCCCTCGCCGAGTACCGCCCGGGTCCGCTCAACCGCATCGACCTCACCTCGCCCGACGCCGTGCACTCCGACATCGGCGACCACGGCGAGGTCCGGGAGCTGAGCGTCGCGCGCTACAACGACGACGACACCCCCGACCTCGCGGTGCTCAACAACATCGGTGACGGCATGATGGACCGCGAGGCGCGCCTCTCGCAGCCGGGCGGCGGTCTCGGCGACTACGACGGCGTGGCCAACGGGAAGTACGGCGAGTCCGGCACCTGGGCCGAGCCGCCGGCCATGCCCGCCGACGGCTGGTCGCAGTTCTTCCCGTCCTGCGCGTAGTCACGACGTCATCGACGTCATCGACGTCGCAGACTTCACCGGCTCCACCGAGTCACCGGCACCGAACGGGTCACCGGCTCCACTGAGATAGCGGATTCACCGGGCTCGTGGCGGGCCTTCCGGGGCGGCACCCTCGCGACAGCGGGGTGCCGCCCCTTGGCGTGTCCCCCTGCCCCGCCGGGGCGAAGGCACCGGCTCACTCCGCCGGGGTCCAGTCCGCGACCAGGGCGAGGAGGCCGGGGAAGCGGGCTTCCAGGTCCTCGACGCGGACGCGGTTGCGGCGGGACGGCCCGTACTGGCGCTGCCGGATGAGGCCCGCCTCGCGGAGGGTGCGGAAGTGGTGGGTCAGCGAGGACTTGGGGCGGTCCAGCCCGAACCAGGTGCAGGTGTGGTCGTGGTCGACGGACTCCAGCAGAAGCTTGCGGACAATGCCGAGGCGGAGCGGGTCGCTGAGCGCGGCCATCACGGCTTCCAGCCGGATCTCGCCGCGCGAGGGTTCGGGCAGGGGCTCGGGGAGTTCGGCCTCGGGCGGGGCCGGTGGGAGGGGGAAGTCCCTGGCGCGGGCCTGGGCGCTCACGGGGGCCTCCTTCGGTGGCGGAGCGAGTGGCGGGACGGGCCGGGGGGCGGGAGCCACGACCTCTCCCCTTGTACGAGTTGCATCGTACTACTCACCACTGGTACGACTTCTCTCGTACTACTTGTACGAGTCTTCTCGTACCCCTGTCGTGCCCCGTCGCCCCTCGCGCTCTGCTCCGTTCCGCCCTGCTCTGCTCTGCCCCTCCTCTGCCCTGCTCTGCCGTGTCTCGCCTCGCGCTGCCCTGGAGCCCTCGTGTCCCCTTCCGCCCCGGCCTCCCTGTCGGCCGCCCCGGCCAGCCCCTCCCGACACTGGATGTGGCTGGCCGCCTGGCCCGTCGTCGCCGTCCTCGCGCTGTCCAACGAGCCCGCACCGCTGTACGTCCTGTGGCAGGACGACATCGGCTTCTCCTCCGCCACGGTGACGGCGGTCTACGCCTTCTACATCGCGGGCCTGCTCGCCACCGTCACGGTCGCGGGCACCCTCTCCGACCGCTTCGGACGCAAACCGGTACTGCTGCCGGGTCTGGCGCTGGCCCTGCTCGCGTCCGTACTGTTCGCCGTCGCGCATTCCGTACCGGCGCTCGCCGTCGCACGACTGTTGAGCGGCGTGGCGGTCGGGGCGTTCCTGTCCGCAGGCATGGCGGCCGTCTCCGACCTGTCCGACAGTACCCAGAAGCGAACCGCGGGACTGGTGGCCTCCTCCGCCATGGTGGGCGGGGCCGCGGTGGGGCCCCTCCTCGCCGGGCTGCTCTCCGAACTGGTACCCGGGCCGTCCGTGACCGTCTTCCTGGTACAGATCGCCCTGCTGGCGCTCGCGCTGCCGGTGGTGCTCCGGATGCCGCTGCCCCACCGTGCCACCGCTCCGGCCACCGCTCCGGCCACCGACGGGACGGTGACGGGCCGCCGCCTGATACGCATCCCCTCCGCGCCCCGCGCCAACCGACGCCAACTCCTGCTGTGCCTCGCCGTGTTCGCACCCGCGATCGCCGCGACCGGCTTCGTACTGTCGCTCGGCCCCACGCTGCTGGCCGACCTGCTGCACACCAGCAGCCGGATACTCTCCGGGTCGACCATCTTTATCCTGTTCGCAGCCGCGACGGGCGTGCAGTTCGCCGCGCGCCGCCTGCGCACGCGCACGGACCTGCTGTCGGGCGCGGCGCTGACGGTCTCGTCCATGGTGGCGCTCGCCCTCGCCGTCGCCACGACCTCGGTGACCGCCCTCGTCGCCTCCGCCGTGCTCGCGGGGCTCGGCCAGGGCCTGACCCAGCTCGGCGCCCTGACGATGCTCAGCGCGAACGTTCCCGCCCGTCGGCTCGCCGAGGCCAACGCAGCGCTCACCGCCGGTGGGTACGTGCTGGCGGGCGCCCTCCCCCTCGCCGCGGGCGCCCTCAGCGACGCCACGTCCCTCACGACCGGCACCGCCGTCTTCAGCGCCACCGTCGCCGCGCTGTCCCTGGCGGGCGCGGTGACGGTACGGGCGGGCATCGAAGACAAGGCCGTCGGGCCGTCCCCCTCCCGAGCCGGCACAGCCCCAGTCACCTCGCGAGCCCGCACAGCTCTGGCAGTCGCAGCGGCGGCCACCGCCCGGCCACCGCAGGACCGTCGGCCGCCCGCTCCTTCGGCCTCTGCGAGGCCTGACACCCCGGCGGCGGGACGACGTGCGGCGGCGCGGTCCACCGAGTAGGGGCCGCTTCCGGGTCACTTGCCCGGCCGGGCGCTGCCCGGCCTCATCCGCCGGGCCGGCGGGTGAGGCCGGGGCCCCAGGCCCCGCGCCCCGGAGGCTTCGCGCTCGGCGCTCACGCGCCGTCCAGCGCCTCCCGCCACGCGCGGACGGCTGCCGGGTCGACGGGGGCGTCCCAGCCCTGGGGGCGGGCGGCGCCGCCGATGTGGAAGGCGGTGATGCCGCCTCGGCTCAGGCCGGGGACGTGGGAGAGGGCGAGGCCGCCGCCCACCATCAGCCGGGGCCCGTAGCCGGGGTCGCCGGCCGCTGTGCGGGCGGCTTCGGCCAGCAGGACGTCGTAGCCGTCGGTGACGCCGTCCGGGGAGCCGGCCGTGAGGTAGGTGTCGAGTCCTGGTGCTTCGGCGAGCTGTTTGCGCAGGGCGTCGCGGTCGGCGGCGCGGTCGATGGCGCGGTGGAACGTCCACGGGCAGCCCGCGACGGCGTCCGTCACCGTCTCCAGGGCCGGCAGGTCGGCCTGTCCCGAGTCGTCGAGGAAGCCGAGGACGAACTCGTCGGCGCCTTCGGCGCGCAGGGCGCGGGCCCGCTCGCACAGCGCTGCGACGCCGGCGTCGCCCCCGGTTCGGAAGCCGTCGGCGAGCCGCAGCATCACCCGAAGGGGGATGGCGACGGCCGCCCGGATGGCGGTGAAGGTCTCCAGCGCAGGGGTCAGCCCGTCGGCGGCCATGTCGGCGACAACCTCAAGGCGGTCGGCCCCTCCGGCCTCCGCGGCGGCCGCGTCTTCCGCACTGAGCGCGATCACCTCAAGAATTGGTCTAGACATATCGCACAGACTGCCATACGGCGGCGAGCGCCGGAAGACACCGAGCCCTCCGTCCGGCCGTCCGGCCCCCGCGGTGCACCGCATGTGCACGGGGGGGGTGCACCACAGGTGCACCACAATGGGGGGATGGCGACGATGGACCCGCACAGCAACGAACCCGCCGATTCCGCCCGTTCCGGCGACTCCGCCTCGTCCAGCGGCCCCGGTTCCGGGTCCGCGGCGCACGCCGCCCTCCTCCTGCGCTGGGACGCCCTGCTGCGCGGCGCCCGGGGCGGCGCCGGAGGGCCCGACCCGGCCCCGTACGGCGAGGACCTGCTGCGCCGCTGGGCCGAACCCCACCGCCGCTACCACGCGACCGCCCACCTGAGCGCCGTCCTCGACCGCGTCGAGGAACTGGCCGCCCACCAGGACGAGCCCGTCCCGTCCGGGGCCGCCGGGGGCGGGCCCGCCGCGCACCAGTGCGACCCGGACGCCGTCCGTCTCGCCGCCTGGTTCCACGACGCCGTCTACCGTCCCGACCGCAGCGAGAACGAGGAGCGCAGCGCCCGCCTCGCCGAGCGGGCCCTCCCCGAGGCGGGCGTGTCCGCCGCCCGCACCGCCGAGGTCGCCCGCCTGGTCCGCCTCACCGTCACCCACGATCCGGCTCCGGGCGACGTCAACGGTGCTCTCCTGTGCGACGCGGACCTGGCGGTCCTGGCGGGCTCACCCGAGGAGTACGCGCACTACGCCGCCGAAGTGCGCCAGGAATACGCCTTCGTCCCCGACGCCGCCTTCCGTGAGGGCCGGGCCGCCGTCCTCCAGCAACTCCTCTCCCTGCCCCACCTCTTCCGCACCTCCTACGGCCGCGCCCACTGGGAGCAGCCCGCCCGCCACAACCTGACGACGGAGCTGCGGCTGCTCGCCGCCTGAGCCGGAGCGGGGACTCGTGGAGAGCGCACCTGGCCAACAGGGCGCCGGGCGGCGGGAATGCCGCCGGTCACGGCCGGGTTGAGCACGGCATGCCCTCCACACCCGTGGCCGACAAGCCGTCGGCCGTCCGTATCCCGCTTTCTGTCTACATACTGGGACTGTCCGTCTTCGCGCTGGGGACCTCCGAGTTCATGCTGTCGGGCATCCTCCAACCCCTCGCCAGGGACCTGGGGGTGTCGATCCCGAAGGCGGGGCTGCTGGTCTCGGCGTTCGCGGTGGGCATGGTGGTGGGGGCGCCCGTGCTGGCCGCCGCCACCCTGCGGCTGCCGCGGCGTACGACGCTGGTCGGGCTGCTGGCCGTCTTCATGCTGGGGCAGGTCGCCGGGGCGCTGGCACCCACGTACGAGGTGCTGTTCGTCTCGCGCGTCCTCAGCGCGCTGGCCTGCGCCGGGTTCTGGGCGGTGGGGGCGGCCGTGGCCGTCTCGCTGGTGCCGGGGAACGCGCGGGCGCGGGCCATGGCGATCATGGTGGGCGGGCTGAGCGTCGCCAACATCGCCGGTGTGCCCGCCGGTTCGTTCCTGGGGCAGCAGGCCGGATGGCGGTCGGCGTTCTGGGCGGTGGCAGCCCTGGCGGCTGTCGGGCTCGTCGGCGTCCTGACGCTGGTGCCCCGTACCGCCGTACCGACGGGGGACGACGCGCCCAACCTCCGCCGCGAGCTGCGCATCTACCGCGACAAGCAGGTGTGGCTTGCGCTGGTGACCATCGCGTTGAACGCCGGCGCCGTCTTCGCTCTCTTCTCCTACCTGGCGCCGCTGCTCACCGACGTCGCGGGGCTGCCGGAGAGCTGGGTGCCGAGCGTGCTCGCGCTGTTCGGCATCGGCGGTCTGCTCGGCACGGTGCTCGGCGGGCGCATCGCGGACGCGCACCTGTTCGGCACGATGTACGGCGGTATCGCCGCGTCCACAGCCGTCCTGGCGCTGCTCGCCCTGCTGGCCGAGTACCGTTTCGCGGCGATCGCCCTCGCCCTCATGCTCGGCGTGACCGCCTTCACCACGGCACCCGCCCTCAACGCCCGGATATTCAACGCCGCCGACGCGGCCCCCACCCTGGCCGGGGCCACCGCGACGGCCTCGTTCAACATCGGCAACACGGTGGGCCCCTGGCTGGGCGGTCTGGCCATCTCCGCCGGGTGGGGGTACGCGGCGGTCGCGTGGGTCGGTGCGGTGATGGCGGCGGCAGGGGTGGCCACGACGGCCGTCTCCTCCCGCGTCCACGCCCGCTCCCGCGTGGTGGCGGCCTCCCCCGCCCCGAAGAGGGAGTACGCCGAGGTCTGATCCCCTGGTGGCCGCGCCCCGGGGGGCTCGGCGGGCGCGAAGGTCAGCGTTTGCGGCGGCGGAGCCCGGCGGCCTTCAGGTGGTGGAGCAGTTCCTTCGAGCCGACCTCGACCGCCCCGGCCCGCACCGCGACGTCGTACTGCGTGGACGGTATGTCGTAGTGGTCGCGGTCGAAGGCGCGGGGCGGGCAGCCGATGCGGGCCGCGAACGCGTGGAGTTCCTCGTACGACGCGTCGCTCACCAGGTGGGACCACATGCGCCCGTGCCCCGGCCAGATCGGTGGGTCGATGTAGACGGTCACAGCCTGGTGCCCAGCCGTCCCACCCGGGCGACCACCGTCGAGGTCTTCCCGCAGATCCAGTGCGGGTCCTCTCCCAGCTCCGGCTCGACCTGGAGCGCGTGCAGGTCCGAGCCGACGCACACGGGGCAGACGGGCCACCGCCCGTACCGTTCGAGCAGGGCGTCCTGGACGTCCTGGGCGACCAGGCCGTCCACGAAGGCGACCCCTTCGGGCCACTGCCCGACCCACCAGCGGCGGTGGGTGACCGACTCCTCGACCATCGAGACGATGTCGGCGCGTGCCACGTCGCTCGCCTCCAGGTCCGCGAGGATCAGCGCGCGGGCGGCGTGCAGAGCGCGTTCCAGCGGGTCCTGCCGCCCGGAGGCGGCGGGGTCGCGGCCCTCGCCCGGCGGGTCCGAGCCTGGTGCGGATTCCATCGGTGCCATACCTCCATTGCACCACTGCTGCCCCGTACGGCTCACGGCTCGCTGACCACTCGCTGACCGCCAAGTGCCGCAACAGCCATTGACGGGCGGTCGAATCGAAAATATCTTCCACCCGTGAGCAGTAATCTGAAGGAAAATTTCACCTTCCGATCAGAGCACCGGCGGGCTGCCGAGCCGACGTCGCCTCCGGCGGGGACGACCGCGCCTCCGGCGGGGACGTCGGAGGCGCAGTCGGCGACCGGAGCGCCGGCCACGACGGGCGCCAGGGAGCAGGCGGCGCCGGCGGGACCTGCGACGCCTGGCGGGGCCGGGAAGCGGCCGGGGCCCGGTGGGCCCAGGCCGCCGGCGCCGCGGGCGGCCGGGAACCAGGCCGTGCGCCCGGGGCCGACCGCGCTCGCGGCGAAGGTGCGCACGATGGCGCCGTCGATGACGCGCTCGATGCAGCGGGTCGCCGAGGCGGTCGCCGGCGATCCCGCCGGGTGCGCGCAGCTCACCGTCACGGGTCTGGCCGAGCGCACCGGCACGAGCGAGGCCACCGTGGTGCGCACCTCGCGTCTCCTCGGGTATCCCGGGTACCGGGACCTGCGGCTGGCCCTCGCGGGGCTGGCCGCGCAGCAGGAGTCGGGCGCGGCCCCCGCCGTGACCGCCGACATCGCCGTGGACGACCCGATGCCCGACGTCGTCGCCAAGCTGGCGCTGGACGAGCGCCAGACGCTGGCCGACACGGCCGCCGCGCTCGACGTGGCGCAGGTCGAGGCGGCCGTCGCCGCGATGGTTTCGGCCCGGCGCATCGACGTGTACGGCGTCGGCGCCTCCGGGCTGGTCAGCCAGGACCTGGCACAGAAGCTGCTGCGCATCGGCATGGTGGCCCACAGCCACGCCGACCCCCATCTCGCTGTCACCAACGCGGTGCAGATGCAGGCGGGCGACGTCGCGGTCGCCATCACCCATTCGGGGCGGACCGTGGATGTCATCGAGCCGCTGCGCGTGGCCTTCGACCAGGGCGCGACGACCATCGCGATCACGGGCCGCCCGGACGGGGAGGTCGCCCAGTACGCCGACCACGTGCTGACGACGTCCACGGCGCGGGAGAGCGAGCTGCGCCCGGCGGCGATGTCCAGCAGAACGAGCCAGCTGCTCGTCGTCGACTGCCTGTTCATAGGCGTGGCCCAGCGGACGTACGAGACGGCGGCGCACGCGCTCTCCGCCTCGTACGAAGCGCTGGCGCACCGCCACTCGCCGCGGCCCCGGGGCCGCTGAGGCCCGCTGCCCGACGAGCGAGGCCGCGCCCGCCCCGGAAAGCCAGGCAAACCCGGGACGCGCGGCACGCCGCGGACGCCCAGGATCCAGACCGCCCCCCAGAGCCACAGAAAGCCGCTCCCGCATGACCACCTCACAGCCCGCCACTCCCCTCGATTCCTCCGGCTCACAACCCGGCACCGCGCGGGCGGGTTCCGCCGTCCCGTCCGGGGCCGCGCCCGAGCAGGACGCCGCGGCGTCCCGGCCGGACGCCGCGCCCTACGACGTACTCCGCCATCAGTTGGACACACTCACGACCGAAGCGTTTCGCAGCGAGCTGGCCCAGATCGACCAGCTGCCCACGCTGGAGATCGCCGAGATCATGAACGGCGAGGACAGCACCGTTCCGACCGCCGTGGCCGCCCGGCTGCCGCAGATCGCCGCCGCGATCGACGCCATCGCCGCGCGGATGGCGCGCGGCGGGCGCCTCCTCTACGCGGGCGCGGGGACGGCCGGGCGCATGGGCGTGCTCGACGCCAGCGAGTGCCCGCCCACCTTCAACACCGCTCCGGGCCAGGTCACCGGCGTGATCGCGGGTGGCCCCGGCGCGATGGTGAATTCGGTCGAGGGCGCGGAGGACAGCCCCGAGATGGCCGCGGCCGACCTGGACGCGCTGTCTTTGACCGCCGAGGACACCGTGGTGGGGATCTCCGCGTCGGGGCGTACGCCCTTCGCCATCGGCGCCGTCGAACACGCGCGCGCCCGCGGTGCGCTCACGGTGGGCCTGTCCTGCAACGAGGGCTCGGCGCTCGCGGCGGCCGCCGAGCACGGCATCGAGGTCGTCGTGGGCCCCGAGCTGCTGACCGGCTCCACCCGGCTGAAGGCCGGCACCGCGCAGAAGCTCGTCCTCAACATGCTCTCCACCATCACGATGATCCGGCTGGGCAAGACCTACGGGAACCTGATGGTGGACCTGCGCGCCTCCAACGAGAAGCTGCGCGCACGCTCCCGGCGGATCGTCGCGCTGGCGACCGGCGCGCCCGACGACGCGATCGAGTCGGCGCTCGCCGCCACGGACGGCGAGGTCAAGGCCGCCATCCTCACCATTCTGGGTGACGTCGAAGGGCCGCAGGCCCAGCGGCTGCTGGCCGCTTCCCACGGACACCTGCGCGCGGCCCTCACCGCGGCAGCCGCCGACAGGTCCGAGGGCGACGCCTGACCTTGCTCTCCCACCACGCCCTCACCGCACCGACCACCCCCACCGGACCGACCACCCGAACCGGACCGAACGCCCGTACCGCCTGCACCATGGCACCACTCAAAGAAGAGCGACCGCACCATGAGCACAGACAGCAGCAAAGACCGCGCTGAAGGCAGCGGCAACCCCCACCGGCGTATCGCGGAAGCGATCCTTCCCCTGGTCGGAGGGGCGGCGAACGTCACCTCCGTCACCCACTGCATGACCCGCATGCGGCTGGCCCTGGCCGACCGCTCCCTCGTCCAGGACAAGGCCCTCAAGGCCCTCCCCGACGTGATGGGCGTGGTCGAGGACGACACCTACCAGATCGTGCTCGGGCCCGGGAAGGTCGCCCGGGTGACGCCCGAGTTCGAGGCGCTGACCCGGCAGGCCGACCCGGGCACGGCAGCGCAGCCGGCGACCGCGAACGTGAGCGCGGCGACACCGGGATCGACGGCAGCCGACGCGCCGGCATCCGACGCGCCGGCGCCGGACGGGTCGGCGGCCACAGCGGCCAAGACGGCCGACGACCTCGCCGCCGAGGGCGCAGCCCTGCGCGCGGCCCGCAAGGAGAAGAACGCGACACCGGTGAAGCTGATGCTGCGCCGTATCGCCAACATCTTCGTCCCGCTCATCCCCGCGCTGATCGGCTGCGGCATCGTCGCGGGCCTCAACGGCCTGTTCACGAACGCGGGCTGGCTGCCCTCCCTCACCCCGGCACTGGCGGCGATCGCCAGCGGCTTCATGTCGCTGATCGCGGTCTTCGTCGGCATCAACACCGCACGGGAGTTCGGCGGTACACCGGTGCTGGGCGGTGCCGCGGCCGCGGTCATCGTCTTCCCCGGGGTCGCCGACGTCTCCGCGTTCGGCGAGAAGCTGGCGCCGGGCCAGGGCGGCGTCCTGGGCGCGCTGTTCGCCGCGCTGCTGGCGGTGTACGTGGAGAAGGGGTGCCGTCGCGTCGTCCCGTCCGCCGTGGACGTGCTCGTCACACCGACGCTGACGGTGCTGGTGTCGGGCCTGGTCACGCTGTTCGGGCTGATGTTCGTGTGCGGCGAGATCGCCACCGGCATCGGACACCTCGCCGACTGGCTGCTCGACCACGGCGGCGCCGCCGCAGGATTCGTCCTCGGCGGGCTCTTCCTGCCCCTGGTGATGCTCGGCCTGCACCAAGCGCTCATCCCCATCCACACCACGCTGATCGACCAGAGCGGCTACACCGTGCTGCTGCCGATCCTCGCCATGGCCGGCGCGGGCCAGGTCGGCGCCGCGGTCGCCATCTACCTGCGGCTGCACCGCAACACCTCGATCCGCAAGACCATCCGCTCCGCGCTTCCCGCCGGCTTCCTCGGCGTGGGCGAGCCGCTGATCTACGGCGTCTCGCTGCCCCTGGGCCGCCCGTTCATCACCGCGTGCGTGGGCGGCGCGTTCGGCGGCGGCGTCGTCGGCCTCTTCTACCAGCTGGGCACCTCGGTCGGCTCCACCGCCATCGGCCCCTCGGGCTGGGCCCTCTTCCCCCTGCTCAAGGGCAACCACGGGCTGGGCGCCATCGCCGCGATCTACGGCCTGGGGCTGGCGGCCGGATACCTCGCCGGGTTCGTGGCGACGTACTTCTTCGGGTTCAGCAAGCAGATGCTCGCCGACCTGAACGCGCCGTCCGAGAGCGAGGCCGCCGAGCCCGAGACCGCCTCGGGCCCCTCGCCCGAGCCCCCGGCGGGCGGCACCGCCCCGGACCCCGCTCCCGCCCCGGCACCGGCGGGCGGCGGCTCACTCGGCGGCGGCTCCCTCGTGTGACGGGAGCACCGGACGGGACCCGGTGCTCCCGGGGCCCAGCGCGGCCCGGGCCCGGTGAGGGCTCGGGCCGGGCCGGCGGCGCAGGTCGGGCAGCAGGGTGAGCACTCCGAGGGCGGCCAGGCCCACGCCGATCCACGCCGGGGAGACGAGCCCGAAGTGCGGGATGGCGGCGCCGCCGAGAGCCGAGCCGAGGAGGACGCCGAGGGTGATGAAGGAGGAGTGCACCGTGTTGAGCAGCGGGCCCGTGTTGCCGGCCCGCTGGACGCGGGTGGCCATCGCCGGGTTCATCGTGACGCCGACCAGGCCGATGGCCAGCAGGAAGACGACCGCGCCCGCCCGTACGCCGGCCAGCAGCGCGAAGGCGGCGAGGAAGACGCCGTTGCTCAGCAGCCCGGTCAGCAGGACGGCGAACGCGTACCGGTCGGCGAGACGGCCGACCACGGCGTTGCCGAGCAGGTTGGCGGCGCCGTAGGCGATCAGCAGGAGAGGGACGCTGCCCGTGGAGAAGCCGGAGACCTCGGTCAGGATCGGGTTGACGTAGCTGAACACCGAGAAGGTCGCGCCGATGGTCAGGGTGCTGGTCGTCAGCACCAGCCAGAGCCTCCGCCGGCGGAAGACCGACAGTTCCCGGCGTATCCCGCCCCCCGCGCCGCTCCCGCCGGCGCCCTGCCCCTCCATCCGCGGCACGCGCGCCACCGTCAGCACCGCAGCGGCCACCGTCATCGCGGTGACGACCCAGAAGGCGCTGCGCCACCCGTACAGGCCGCCGACGAACGTGGACAGCGGCAGCCCCAGCAGCGTGCCCAGCATCAGCCCGCTGAGCGCCACCGAGACGGCGCGCCCGGCCTGTTCGGGCCGCACCAGGCGCACGCTCAGGGAGATGGCCGCGCCGAGGAAGGCGGCGGAGGCGGTGCCGGTGATCAGGCGCGCGACGAGCATGACGGCGTAGCCGGGTGCGAGCGCGGCCAGCACGTTGCCCGCGAGGAAGACGGCGAACAGCACCGTCAGCGCCCGCTTCGGGCGCAGCTTGAGCACCGCAGCGGCGAGGAAGGGGCCGCCGAGCGTCATCGCGGCGGCGAACGCGGTGACGAGGTAGCCCACCTGGGAGAGGGAGACGTCCAGCCCTTCGGCGATCTGCGGCATGAGCCCCGCGACGAGGAACTCGCTGGTGACCATGGCGAAGATCCCCGCCGCCATGAGGTGGACGGTCAGTGGCATCAGTGTCTCCCCGACATCGGTGTGTCCACGGGACGGTCCGGGTACGACGCCGGCACGCCCGCAGTTATGGATGGATCAGTACAGAACTTGCCCGCACGACGCGGCCACTCCACGTGCGGCGCAGGCGGAAGACCGCCATGCACCGGGAGGCCCGTGAGTCAGGCCCTCAGCGCCGCGACCGCCGTCGCGGCGATGCCCTCCAGGGCGGCGCGGTCCGCACCGCCCTGCGCGGAGACCCGCATTCCGGCGATGACGGCGTTGACGAAGCGGGCGAGCTCGGCGGGCGCCTGCGCTGACGGGATCTCACCGGCCCGCTGCCCCGCCTCGACGGCGGCCCGCAGCGCGGCCAGCCGCAGCCCGACATCCCTGGCGAGCACGTCCGCGACGTCCGGGTCGCGCGCCGCGAGCTCCACGGTGGTGTTGACCGACAGGCAGCCGATACTCCTGCCGTCCCGCCGCTGGGCGAACTCCTGCTCGACGATGCACGCGAACAGCGCCTCGAACCGCTCCAGCGCGGGCCGCTCGGCGTCCTCGACGATCTCCAGCTGGAGCGCGGTCATCGTCTCGACGTACCGCGCCAGCGACCGCCGGAAGAGGGCGTGCTTGCTGGTGAACGTGTTGTAGATGCTGCTGCGCCCCAGCCCCGTGGCCTCGCACAGGTCCTGGGTGGAAGTGGCTTCGTACCCCTTCTCCCAGAACGCCCGCATGGCCGCGTCCAGGGCCCGCTCCTCGTCGAACAGTCTCGGTCGGGCCATGTGCGTACGCTAGCACAGTTGTGTACCGAGCGATTCAAAATGGGTGGGGCGCTCTCACGCACCGGTGCGGGCCGGTGCGGTGCGGGTCGGTGCGGGCCCTCAGCCCTGGTCCGGGTCCCCCTTGATGAGGGCGAACGTGGCGCCGGCCGGGTCCCTGAGCAGGGCGAGGCGCCCGACCCCGGGGGCGTCCGTCGGCGGCATCAGCGTGCTCGCCCCCGCTCCTGTCGCCCTGGTGAACGTGGCATCGCAGTCCTCCGTGGCGAAGTACGGGTGCCACTCGGAGGCGGAACCGGCCTCCCGGTGCTCTTGCGTCAGCTGCATCAGGCCGCCCTGGCCCGTGTCCTCGGGCGTGCCACCGCCGGGCGCGGAGAAGACGGAGTAGACGAGACCGTCACCCATCGGCATGTCCTCGTAGCTCCAGGAGAACACGGACGTGTAGAAGTCCCGCACCGCCGCGGCGTCCGTCGTGTGCAGCTCCGTCCAGCACAGCGTCTCCGGCTCCATGACGACGTCGAGACCGACCGTCTCGCGCGGCTGCCAGACGGCGAAGTCCGCACCGGCCGGGTCGGTGAACTGCGCCATCCGGCCCGCGGTGAACACGTCCATCGGTGCGGCCCGCACGGTCCCGCCCGCCCGCTGAACGGCAGCACGGGTGGCGTCCGCGTCACGCGTGTGGAAGTACACCGTCCAGCTGGGATCGCCCTCTGCCCCCAGCGGGCCGACGGCCGCCACCACCTCACCGTTCCGCCGGAAGAAGCCGTAGCCCCCCGCTTCGGGCCCTGCGGACTGGAACTCCCAGTCGAAGACACTCGTGTAGAAGGCGACGGCGGCCTCGACGTCGGGCGCGGCGAGGTCGAGCCAGTTCGGGGTGCCGGGAACGAAGGCGGTCGTCAGCATGCGGATCCTCCGGCGGGCGGGGAGCGGGGCTGTCACGGGCGGGCGGGCGTGTGGAACGGGAACTGCGGGCGGTCCGGGAGCTGTCACCGGGACCGCACCGCCTGTTCCAGCCAGCATGGCAGCAGTTTCGGCCGTCCGCCGCTCAGACGCCGTCCGAAGCCACCCGGAGTCGGCCGGAGCCACTCGGAGTCGGCCGGTGTCGGCCGGAGCCGGCCGGAGCCGGCCGACGGCCCGTGCGCGCCTGCCGGGCCACCACCCGGCACGGACCGGCGCCGTGTCTCACACGTCGCCGCGCCGCAGCAGCACCCGGCCCAGGCTCGCCTGCGCCGTCGCCAGTCCGCGCACCACCGGGACCGTCGTCGCCAGGAGGAAGACGCCGAGCACCAGGTTGCCGACGATGTCGGGCACCCGCCCCGACATCCCGAACGCCAGATTGACCCAGCCGTCGCTGTCGTCACGGGGGATCGGCCAGGACCACAGCCCGTACGTCACCCCGCCCACACCGCCCGCCAACCACGCCAGCGTGAGGCAGAAGGTCACCACGCGGGCCGGGAAGGCGATGACGGCGTGCACCAGGTCCCGCCAGGCCTGCGGATCGCGGACACCGCTCCACCGGCCTGCCCGGCCCGGGCCTGGCCCTGGCGCCACCGCCCTGGCGGGGAGCGGGCGGCCGGTCACGGTGGCGATGTGGTCGGCCTCCACCCGGGCCAGGTACCGCGCCATGGCCAGCGTTCCGGCCAGCACGGGGACACCGACGAAGAGGATGAGCGTGGAGACGCCGAGGGCGAAGCCCGTGATCATCAAGATGAACGAGGCGATGCCCAGGGGCAGCCCCGACAGCAGGTAGCCCACCTCGCGGCCGAAACGCCCACCGCGACCGCCCCGGTCGGCAGGGAGCGCGGATACCGGCGTCCTCATCTGCGCGTGCGTCGTCGTTGTCATACCTCCACTCTCGCCGCGCGACCGCGCGTCCCCCAGACGGTTGGGGCCCGTATCTCCGGTGTACCTAGCACTACCCCGCCGCGGGGTGGAGGCCCACGGCGGGGCGAGCGGCCGGGCCGGACCGCCCGTCCCGGCGGCCCGGCCCCCCGGCTTTCCGGCGGCCCGGCTTTCCGGCGGCCCGGAGAATCTCAGTGGACGGTCACCGCCACGGCGTTGGAGGGCTGCCCCGCCACCACCGTGCGGACGTGGTTCAGCCCCTTGATGCCCAGCTTGACGCGCATCGAGTAGTCCAGGGAACGGTTGACGACCGAGGTCCCCGGCAGCGTCTTCCACGTGCCGTGCTGCTTCTGCTGGAGGTGGACGGTCGCGCCCGCCTTGATCCCGGTCACCTTCCCGCGCAGCCGGAACTGCTCCCACTGCCGCACGTCGTGGCGGTCGGCCTGCACGGTGTTGGTCTTCGCCGCCTCCTCGGCCCAGGCGGCCGGAGAGGACGGGCCGCTCCCGGTGGTGGCTGCGGTGACTGCGGTGGCTGCGCTGGTGGTCGAGGTGGTGGCCGTGGTGGCCGCGGGTGAGGCGGCCGCGCCGACGGTGGCCGCGCCGACCAGCCCGACGGCGACGGCGGCCGCAACGGCGTGAGGGAGACGGAAGGTTGAGGTCACGTTGCACTTCCCGTTCTCTTGAGGGACGCAGACGTACATACGCCCGCAAGCGGTGCGATCGCCTGCGCACCAGACATGCCCCCGCGAACGCCCATGTATCCATGGAGGGCTCATGGAGAGGGGAGTTGGGTGCGCGGGGGCGGAGGCCGCGCGCGGGCACCCCGGCCCCTCACGCCCCTTCCGCGTCACGCCCCTTCCGCGTCCAGCTCCAGGGCGTTCTTCGCCCGCTCCAGCGACTCCTCGGACGCGCCCTGGCCCGGATTCTCGGTCGCCAGGGCCTGGTTGAGAGCGACGAAGGGGCGTATGCGCCGCTCGTAGCGGGCGAAGGCGGCTGCGAAGTCGCCGGCGGCCCGGCCCAGTTCGTCGGCCAGGACGTACGCGCCGGCCAGTGCGAGGCTGGTGCCCTGGCCCGAGAGCGGCGAGGAGCAGTATCCGGCGTCTCCGACCAGCGCGACGCGTCCGCGCGTCCAGTGGTCCATACGGACCTGCGCCATGGCGTCGAAGTAGAAGTCCGGCGCGGTCCTCATGGCCTCCAGCAGCTTCGGAGTGTCACCGCCGAGGGCGGACAGGCGCGCGGCGAGGAGTGCCTGCTGCTGCCCGGTGTCGCGGTGGTCGTAGTCGAGCGGGCCCGACATGAAGCCCAGGGTGGCGCGCAGTTCGGTGTTGTCCCGTACCGGGTAGAGGCAGTAGCTGGCGTCCTGCCCCTGCGACCAGACCTGCCAGTTGTCGAGGCCTGCGAAGTTGTCGGTGGTGAAGACGGCCACGTGGGCGCCGAGGTGGTGGAGGTGGTCGGACTCGGGGCCGAAGACGAGACGGCGGACGCCCGAGTGCAGGCCGTCCGCGCCGACGACGTGGTCGAAGGTGCGGCGGGTGCCGTCGGCGAAGACGGCCGCCACTCCGTCGGGCCGCTGGTCGAGCGCGGTGAGCGAGGTGCCGAAGAGGAACGCGGCCCGCCCTTTCACGCTCCGGTGGAGCATGGCGGTCAGATCCTCGCGGAGCAGTTCGATGTCGCCGCTGTCCAGGCGCCCGCCGCTGTACGTCATCTCCGTCGAACGCCACAGCTCGTTGCCGTCACCGTCGTGCATCGACATTCCGCGCTCCGCGTGCGGGCCGCGCGCGCCTCGCCGAGGAGGCCCATCCTCTCCAGTACGTCGAGTGCCACGCCGCGTACGTCGATGGCCTGGCCGCCCGGGCGGGGCGCGGGGGCGCGCTCGACGACGGTCGGCTCCAAGCCGCGCTCGCGCAGCCAGTAAGCGAGGGTGAGGCCGGCGACGCTCGCGCCGGAGATGAGGACGGTGCTCATGGGAGACTCCTTCGTACGGTGTACGCGCCGACGGGGGCACGACACTGAATGTACGGCGTACACGCACTGTTGCCCATGCGCGCGATCCCGCCCTGACCTAGGACAGCGCACGCGCCGCAGCAGAGGTCGCGGGCTCTCGGTGCCGGTGGCCGCTGTACTAGGACAGACAACGGAGGGAGGCCACTGTGGCGCACACCACACCGCCGCCGTACGCCCGAATCGCCGCGGAGCTGCGGCGCCGCATCACCGACGGCGAACTGGCCCCCGGAGAACGGGTGCCCTCCACCCGCCGGCTCGCCCAGGAGTGGAACGTCGCACTGGCCACCGCGACCAGGGCACTGACCGTGCTGCGCCAGGAGGGACTCGTACAGGCCAGGCCCCGGATCGGCACCGTCGTCGCGACACAGCGGCGCCACCCGGCGCCCCCGCCAGGAGACCGCACCACCGGCCACCCCTCCCGGGAGACGGAGGTGACCCGTGAGCGCGTCGTCCGGGCGGCCGTCGGCATCGCCGACGCGGAGGGCATGTCCGCGCTGTCCATGCGGAGCGTGGCGGCCCGCCTCGGCACCGCCACGATGACCGCCTACCGGTACGTGGGCGGCAAGGACGACCTGGTGCTGCTGATGGCGGACACCGTCCTCGCCGACCTGCCGCTGCCGCACCGCCCGCCGGGCGCCCCCGCCGACTGGCGGGACCGCCTGGAAGCCGGGGCCAGGGCCCTGTGGCAGGTGCACCGCGCCCACCCCTGGCTGGCCCAGATCGGCCCCCTCACCCGCCCGTTGCTGCTGCCCAACCTGATGACGTACTCCGAGTGGATGCTCTCCGCGCTGGACGGCCACGGCCTGTCCCCGGCGGCCATGCTGAACGTCAACGTCCTCCTCTACAGCCACGTGCAGGGCCTCGCCGTCCAGTGGGAGCGCGAGACCGCGGCCCGGAGCACCACGGGGCTGACCGACGAGGAGTGGCTGGCGGACCAGTCCGCCACAATGAACGCGCTGACCACCTCCGGCGCCTACCCGACGTTCACCCGCGTCGTCGACGCACTGGGCCGCGACGGCTACGACCTGCGCCTGGACGAACTGTTCGAACTGGGGCTCACCGCCCTCCTCGACGGCGTCGCCCAACTACTCGGCGGCCAGGCGGCCGACGAAGCGTGACGCCGTACCCCGGCGGGGTTGTGAGGCCCCCACCCCGCGGAGCGGAAAGCCGCCCACCCCGCGAGGCGGAAAGCCGGGCGTCCCCGCGAGGCGCGCAGGGACGGGCGTCCCCGCGAGGCGCGCAGGGACGGGCGTCCCCGCGAGGCGCGAAAGGGACGGGCGCCCGGCGAGGCGGGGGGGGCGGTGCGGCGGCGGGCGGCGGTTATTCGTTCGACGCCCCGCCCCCGCTTCGGCAGGCTCCCGCCATGGAAGCCACCATCTGGCCCCTCTACGGGTTGCGCCTGACCACTCCCCGGCTCGAACTCCGCCTCCCCGACGTCCACACGCTCACCGCGATGGCCGAGTTGGCCGCGGGCAAGGTGCATGACGAGAGCGAGATGCCCTTCAGCGTCCCCTGGACCGCGGCGAGCCCCGAGGGCCGCAGGCGCGGCTGCTTCCAGCATGTGCTCGGCACCCTCGCCGACTGGCGCGAGGACGCGTGGACGCTGAGCACGGCCGTGGTGCACGACGGAACAGTGATCGGCCGCTGCGATCTGTCGGCCGACGCGTTCGCCGTCGTACGGGAGGCGCGCACGGGATCCTGGCTCGGCATGGCCCACCAGGGCCAGGGGTTCGGCACGGAGATGCGGGCCGCGCTGCTGTACCTGGCCTTCGCGGGGCTTGGCGCCCACAGCGCGACCTCGGCC
Organism: Streptomyces tubbatahanensis; assembly: GCF_022699385.1. Taxonomy (NCBI): domain Bacteria; kingdom Bacillati; phylum Actinomycetota; class Actinomycetes; order Kitasatosporales; family Streptomycetaceae; genus Streptomyces; species Streptomyces tubbatahanensis. The sequence goes on from NZ_CP093846.1 coordinate 3,506,471, forward strand.
GCTATGGCGGACAACGCGCGCTCGCGCAGGGTCTCGGAGAAACTCGGCTACCGGCCCGACGGGCTGACGGTGGAGGCCGTCCAGGGCAGGCGCAGGCCCCTGCACCGCTTCCGTCTCGACCGCGCCGACTGGGACAAGCACAGGACCGTGCCGGTGGAGATGACCGGGCTGGACGCGGCCTCGCTGGCCCTCTTCGGGCTCGGGGGCCCGGGGCGCCCTCCGACGGACGCCCCGCGGTGAGAGGCTGGGCGCCCAGACGGTTCGCCGGCAGTCCCGGGTCCGCGACCGCACACACGGTCGCCGCCGCAGCGAAGAAAGGACCGCACATGTCCGCCGCAGGCCACACGATCACCATCGAAGAAGGCACCGAACACGTACGGGCGACGCACGCGGGGCAGGTGCTGGCGGACAGCGACCGCCCCCTGCTGCTGAGCGAGACCGGCTATCCGGTGCGCTACTACCTGCCGCCCGAGGACGTCCGCACGGACCTGCTGATCCCGTCCGAGACCCGCACCCGCTGCCCCTTCAAGGGCACCGCCTCCTACTGGTCACTGGCCGACGGCAGCGCGCAGGACGTCGCCTGGTCCTACCCCGAACCGCACGCCCAGGTCTCCGAGATCGAGGGCCACCTGTGTTTCGCGGACGTGGAGGTCGGCTGAGGCGCGCTCGCGCACACGCCCGAGGGCGGGCACCCGCGCGGGTGCCCGCCCTCGGGGTGGACGGATCCGGTGGGACGCCCCCGTGGGGGCTCCCGTGGGAGGCCGGACTCAGAAGTCCATGCCGCCCATGCCACCGGCGGCAGCCGCGTCGGCGCCGGCGGCGGCCTTCTCCGGCTTGTCGGCGATGACGGCCTCGGTGGTGAGGAACAGCGCCGCGATGGAGGCGGCGTTCTGCAGCGCGGAGCGCGTCACCTTGGCCGGGTCGAGAATGCCCTCGGCGATCATGTCGACGTACTCGCCGGTGGCCGCGTTCAGGCCGTGGCCCGGGGTCAGGTTGCGCACCTTCTCGGTGATGACGCCGCCCTCGAGACCGGCGTTGACCGCGATCTGCTTGAGCGGGGCCTCCAGAGCCAGCTTGACGGCGGCGGCACCGGTGGCCTCGTCGCCCTCCAGCTCCAGCTTCTCGAAGACCGAGGAGGCCTGCAGCAGGGCCACGCCACCGCCGGCGACGATGCCCTCCTCGACGGCCGCCTTCGCGTTGCGAACGGCGTCCTCGATGCGGTGCTTGCGCTCCTTGAGCTCGACCTCGGTGGCGGCACCGGCCTTGATGACGGCCACGCCGCCGGCCAGCTTCGCCAGGCGCTCCTGGAGCTTCTCGCGGTCGTAGTCCGAGTCGCTGTTCTCGATCTCGGCGCGGATCTGGTTGACCCGGCCCCCGACCTGCTCGCTGTCGCCCGCACCGTCGACGATGGTGGTCTCGTCCTTGGTGATCTGGACCTTGCGGGCGCGGCCCAGCAGGTCCAGGGAGGCGTTCTCCAGCTTGAGGCCGACCTCCTCGGAGATGACCTGGCCACCGGTGAGGATGGCGATGTCACCGAGCATGGCCTTGCGGCGGTCGCCGAAGCCCGGGGCCTTGACGGCGACGGACTTGAAGGTGCCGCGGATCTTGTTCACGACCAGCGTGGACAGGGCCTCGCCCTCGACGTCCTCCGCGATGATCAGCAGCGGCTTGCCCGACTGCATGACCTTCTCCAGCAGCGGAAGGAGGTCCTTCACGTTGCTGATCTTGGAGTTGACGATGAGGATGTAGGGGTCCTCGAGCTCCGCCTCCATGCGCTCCATGTCGGTGGCGAAGTAGGCGGAGATGTAGCCCTTGTCGAAGCGCATGCCCTCGGTGAGCTCCAGCTCGAGCCCGAAGGTCTGCGACTCCTCGACGGTGATGACGCCTTCCTTGCCGACCTTGTCCATGGCCTCGGCGATCAGCTCGCCGATCTGGGTGTCAGCGGCGGAGATGGAGGCGGTGGAGGCGATCTGCTCCTTGGTCTCCACGTCCTTGGCCTGCTCCAGCAGGGCGGCGGAGACGGCCTCGGTGGCCTTCTCGATGCCGCGCTTGAGCGCCATCGGGTTGGCACCCGCGGCGACGTTGCGCAGCCCCTCGCGGACCAGCGCCTGAGCCAGGACGGTCGCGGTCGTCGTGCCGTCACCGGCCACGTCGTCCGTCTTCTTGGCGACCTCCTTGACCAGCTCGGCGCCGATCTTCTCGTAGGAGTCCTCGAGCTCGATCTCCTTGGCGATGGAGACGCCGTCGTTGGTGATGGTGGGGGCGCCCCACTTCTTCTCCAGAACGACGTTGCGGCCCTTCGGGCCGAGCGTGACCTTGACGGCGTCGGCAAGCTGGTTCATGCCACGCTCAAGACCGCGCCGCGCCTCCTCGTCAAAGGCGATGATCTTGGCCATGTGGGTTGGTCCTCCCTGGATTCCCCCATGCCCGACGCAAGGGGAGGGTTGGATTGCTCCGGACCGCGTGGCGCCCGCGACGGACGGCCTGCGGCCCGGCGGTCCCTTCCCCGCCCAGCCCGCGGACCTCACCGACCCGGTCCTTGTCTGTCACTCTCACTCGTAGAGTGCTAACCCAATGATTAGCACTCGGGCATGCTGAGTGCAAGCGGCTCCGAAGGAGTCTCCATGAGGGGTGGGGGTCGGTGGGGGCACCTCCCGGCCGGAGGCTGGGGGAGGGTGGGGGCAAGCGGCTCCGAGGAGTCTCCGTGCGCCGCGTCCCGAGTGGATTCGGGCATCAGTAAGGGGCCGCACCCCGCAGGGTGCGGCCCCTTACTGTTCGAGGTCTGCGCCTCCGCGCAGTCCGGCGACACTCAGCCGGTCACGCGGACCATGTCCGCCTGCGGCCCCTTCTGACCCTGCGAGATCTCGAACTCGACCCGCTGTCCTTCGTCGAGAGTGCGGTACCCGTCCATCTGGATCGCGCTGTAGTGGACGAACACGTCCGCACCACCGTCGACCGCGATGAAGCCGTACCCCTTCTCCGCGTTGAACCACTTGACGGTGCCCTGAGCCATTCCTAACTCCCCTATTACTGGCCCTTGCACGAGCCCGCACTTCGCGAACCCGGGTCAGACCTCACCCCCACGAGCGAGCGGGGGCGTGCGCCGGAACGCGTCGACCGCCGCTGAATGTATCTGCACGGACGCCCTGTGCAACAGGTCAATCGGACGAGAATTCTGGGCACGGTTGATCGGAAAAACCGCCTCAACTGCGGTGCCACCGGGGCAAGTCGGGCCAGGCATACGGGGTCAACCCGACAATTGCCACAGCGTTTTCGGCGCCAACTTGTCGCACCGCCGTTCACGCGCTCATATGCGTCCGGCAAGCGGCGGTGCGGCACCTCGGGAAACTGCCGCCACTCTACCGCCTTCCGAAACGCGGAATCGCCCCCTCCGCATTTGATCCGGAGGGGGCGATTCCGTGGTCGGTCGGATCCCAGAAGCCGAACGTCCGGCCACCGGACGATCGACCGCCGGACGATCAGCCGCCGGCCACCGCCGGGATGATGGAGACGCCCGCGCCGTCCGGCGTGGGCGTCTGGAGGCCCTGTTCGAACCTGACGTCGTCGTCGTTGACGTAGACGTTCACGAAACGGCGCAGCTTGCCCGTGTCGTCGAGGACGCGGGCGCTGATCCCCGTGTGGTTCTGCTCCAGGTCCGACAGCACCTCGGCGAGGGTGCCGCCCTCGGCGGTGACCTCCGCCTGGCCGCCGGTGTAGGTGCGCAGGATGGTCGGGATCCGGACGTTCACGCTCATGTTTCGCATCTTCCTTACGTGTGAGGGGGTTGCCGCGGGCCGGCGCGTGAAGCGGCTGGTCAGGCCAGGCCGGCGGCGCGGAACGCGTCGAGGTTGGGCCGGATGACGGCGGTGGGCCGGGAAGAGGGCGCCACGGCGTCCAGCGTCTTGAGGCCGTCGCCGGTGTTGAGGACCACCGTCGTCAGGGTGGGGTCGATCGCGCCCGACTCGATCAGCTTGCGCGTCACGCCCAGCGTGACGCCGCCCGCCGTCTCCGCGAACACGCCCTCCGTCCGTGCGAGCAGTTTCATGGCGTCCACGATCTGCTCGTCATCGACGTCGTCGACGGCTCCGCCGGTCCGCTTGCAGATGTCGATGACGTACGGACCGTCGGCGGGGTCGCCGATGGCGAGGGACTTGGCGACGGTGTCGGGCTGCTTGACGGGGCGCACGGCGTTCGTCCCGTCCTTGTAGGCGCGGGAGACCGGCGAGCAGCCCTCGGCCTGCGCGGCGAAGATCCGGAACGGCTTGTCCTCGACGAGCCCGAGGCTGATCAGCTCGCGCAGCCCCTTGTCGATCTTCACGAGCTGGCATCCCGAGGCGACGGGGATGACGATCTGGTCGGGCAGCCGCCAGCCGAGCTGCTCGCAGATCTCGTACGCCAGCGACTTGGAGCCCTCGGCGTAGAAGGGCCGCAGGTTGACGTTGGTGAAGCCCCAGCCCTCGCCGAGCGGGTCGCCGATCAGCTCGGAGCAGAAGCGGTTCACGTCGTCGTACGTGCCGTCGATCGCCACCAGGTCGCCGCCGTAGACCGCGGCCATCACGACCTTGGACTGTTCGAGCCCGTCGGGGATGAACACGCAGCTGCGCAGCCCCGCACGGGAGGCGGCCGCCCCCACGGCGCCGGCCAGGTTGCCGGTCGAGGAGCAGGACAGCGTGGTGAAGCCGAAGGCGCGGGCGGCCTCCAGGGCGATGGCGACCGGGCGGTCCTTGAAGGAGTGGGTGGGGTTGCCCGAGTCGTCCTTGACGTAGAGCCCGCCGGTCACGCCCAGCTCGGCGGCGAGCCGGTCGGCCCGCACCAGCTGCGTGAAGCCGGGGTTGAGGTTCGGCTTGGCGGCGACGTCGGCGGGCACCGGCAGCAGCGGTGCGTAGCGCCACATCGAGGCGGGCCCTGACTCGATGCGCCTGCGCAGCCCCTCCGGGTCACCGGTCGGCAGCTCGTAGGCGACCTCCAGCGGGCCGAAACACTCCAGGCACACGAAGCTGGGGCCCAGCGGGGTGCGGGTGCCGCACTCGCGGCAGGAGAGGGCGACGGCCGCGCCCAGGTCGTAGGGCGCCGAGGCGTCGGAGGCGGTGGTGCTGTTCGCTGCAACGGTTTGCACAGCCATGTGAGGCGAGGCCCTTTCTCCTCATCTTCCCCGTGTCGTATCTCGCCACGGGCCGGAATTGGCACCGTCCCCACGAGGCGGTCTCGCCACAGCTGTCCGCGTACGCGCGGATCGCGGGATGGTTGCCGGGGCTTCAACGGGCCGTTCCCTCTGCCCCTCTGGATGAGCTGCACTATGGCGCCGCGCGGTCGGGCCGCTCGGGCGTTTGTTCGCGGGCCCCCGAGATGCGGAGGTCACCTGCGTTGTTCAAGACTGTAACCGACGGCGGTCACGCTTGAGAGGGACGTCCGAACCGCGAGATGGATCACCGCTGACCGTCCGTAGCCCCCCAGTCGGACCACAGGAAGGCGCGCTCGTGCTCGATGAAGTGGGCCAATGGCTGCGGCGCCGCTCCTGGCGCGCCGCCGACCGGCCGCTTGAGGCGCTCCTGGCGGCCAAGCGACGCGCCGGCACCACGGTCAGCGTGGTGCTGCCCGCGCTCAACGAGGAAGCCACCGTCGGCGACATCGTCTCGATCATCCGCCGCGAGCTGGCCACCCCCCACCCGGCCACCGGAACATCCCTGGTGGACGAGGTGATCGTGATGAACTCGGGCTCCACCGACGCCACCGGCGCGGTCGCGGCGGCGGCCGGGGCCCGGGTCGTGCACCGTGACGAGGTGCTGCCCCGGGTAGCGGCCAGGCCCGGCAAGGGCGAGGTGCTGTGGCGCTCACTGATGGTGACGCGCGGTGACATCGTCTGCTTCGTCGACGCCGACCTGCGCGAGTTCTCGCCCGACTTCGTCACCGGCATCGTCGGCCCGCTGCTGACGGAACCCGACGTGCAGCTGGTCAAGGCGATGTACGACCGTCCGCTGCGGGACAGCCCGGCGGGCGGCGGGCGGGTGACCGAGCTGGTGGCGCGGCCCCTGCTCAACCTGCACTGGCCGCGCCTGGCCGGCCTCGTGCAGCCGCTGGGCGGCGAGTACGCGGCACGCAGGTCGCTGCTGGAGCAGCTGCCGTTCCCGGTCGGGTACGGGGTGGAGCTGGGGCTGCTCGTCGACGCGCTGGAGCTGGTCGGCCTCGACGCGCTGGCCCAGGTCGACGTGGGGGTGCGCCTGCACCGCAACCAGGACGGGCTGGCGCTGGGCCGGATGGCCACCGCCATCTACGCCACGGCGCAGCGCCGCATCGAACGCGGGGTCGGTCTCGACGGCGGACCGGGCGGTCACCGCGACGGTCCGAGCGTGCTGGGCGGACGGTCGGGGGTGACGCCGCTGACCCAGTTCGAGCGGGGTGAGGGGGGCAGCTTCGAGCCGCGCGGCCACCTGGTGGACGCGGAGGAGCGCCCGCCGATGTGCACGGTGCCCGAATACGGGCAACGGCGGGTGGCGGCGTGACGGCGCCGCACGCGGAGCGGGTCCGGGTACGCCACGCGCGGGCGGAGCGTGTCCGGGTTCGCCACGCGCGGGCGGAGCGTGTCCGGGTTCGCCACGCGCGGGTGGTTCGGCGGCCACGCGTACGTTTGAGCGGATTCGGGGACGGCTAGGCTCCGCGCATGGTCGCTGGAGCAACATCACCGAAGGCCTCGTCCTCCGCTTCTTCCGCGTCGTCCCCCGTGTCGTCGCAGGTACTCGTCGCGTCCAACCGCGGGCCCGTGTCTTACACGCGCGCGGAGGACGGCACGCTCACCGCCAAGCGCGGCGGCGGCGGCCTCGTCTCCGGACTGTCGGCCATCGGGCCCGGGACGGACGCGGTGTGGGTGTGCGCGGCGCTCGGCGAGGGCGACCGCGAGGCGGCCCGGCGCACGGGCGGCCGCCTGGACCGCGCGGAGACCGGGGGCCAGACCGTGCGGATGCTCGACATCCCGGCGGAGACGTTCGAGGCGGCCTACCACGGCGTAGCCAACTCGGTGCTGTGGTTCACCCACCACATGCTGTACCAGACGTCACTCGAACCCGCGTTCGATGACGGCTTCACCGACCAGTGGGCGCGGTACGAGACGTACAACGCCGCCTTCGCCGACGCCCTCGCGCAGGAGGCCGAGCAGGGCGCCACCGTGCTGGTGCAGGACTACCACCTCACCCTCGTCCCCCTGCTCCTGCGTGAGCGCCGCCCCGACCTGCGGATCGGCCACTTCTCGCACACCCCCTGGGCGCCCGCCGACTACTACGGGATGCTGCCCGACGACGTGGCGGCGCGCGTCCTGCGCGGCATGCTCGGCGCCGACCGCACCGCGTTCCTGACCACCCGCTGGGCGCGTCTGTTCACCGAGTGCTGCGAGCGGGTTCTCGGCGCGGACGTCACCGGGGAGGGCGGCACCCTGGCGGTGACGTACGAGGGCCGCACCACCCGGATCGGGGTGCACCCGCTGGGCGCCGACGGCGACTTCCTGCGCGAGCGGGCGCACCGTGACGACGTCGCGGAACGGATGGCCCAGCTGCGGGACCAGGTGGGCACCGGACCCGACGGGCTGCCGCGCCGGACCCTGGTGCGGGTCGACCGCACCGAGCTGTCCAAGAACATCGTGCGCGGCCTGCACGCCTACCGGCGGTTGCTCACCGACCGCCCCGAGTGGCGCGAGCACGTCGTCCACCTCGCCTTCGCCTACCCCTCGCGCCAGGACCTCGCCGTCTACCGCGACTACACCGCCGAGGTCGGCCGGGTCGCCGAAGAGATCAACTCCGCCTTCGGCACCCCCGGGTGGACGCCCGTCGTGCTGCACGTCAAGGACGACTTCGCGCGGTCGCTCGCGGCCTACCGGATGGCGGACGTCGCGCTCGTGAACCCCATCCGCGACGGGATGAACCTCGTCGCCAAGGAGATCCCCGTCGTCTCGGACGAGGGCTGCGCGCTGGTGCTCTCGCGGGAGGCGGGCGCGCACGAGGAGATGGCGGCCGACGCGTTCTGCGTCAATCCGTTCGACGTGCGTCAGACGGCGGACGCCGTGCACGCGGCGCTCCGGCTCGACGCGCCCACCAGGGCTTCGCACTCCCGCCGTCTGGCCGAGACGGCCACCGCGCACCCGCCCACCCGCTGGCTCCTCGACCAGCTGCGGGAGCTAGCGTGACGCGGTGAGCCCCGCCGCGAGGCCGCTCAGCCAGCGCACCAGGCCAGCCGGGCCCCGTACCGTCATATCCGCGCGCTCGGCGAGCCCGGGGACGGTCTCGTTCCCGGCCTGCGGAGCGCTGTAGAGCAGCAGGCCCGGTACTCCCTCACCCCTCAAGGCGGTGACGGTCTCGTAAGCGGGCAGGTCGCCCAGGTCGTCACCCGCGTAGGCGACGACGCCCGCGCGCTTCTCGCGTACGTAGTCCGCCAGCGCGGCGCCCTTGTCCGCGCCGGGGGGCCGCAGTTCGAGGACCATGCGGCCCGGCTCGACCATCAGCCCGTGCCGCTCGGCGAGGGCGTGCAGGGGGGCGCGCAGGAGGTCGAGGGCCTCGTCGGGGGAGGCCGTGCGCCGGGTGTGCACCGCGAGCGCCCTGCCCTTGTCCTCCGTCCAGGTACCGTCCGGCGCGCCCGCCCGGCGCAGCAGCGCGGGGAGTTCGGTCCGGACGGCGGCCACCCCGGGCGGGGGCTCGGGCGCGCGGACGGAGCCGTCGGCCGCCTCCCACCGTTCCGCACCGTAGGCGCCCAGGACGGTCAGTCCTTCGAGCCCGGCCGCGCCCTCGAAGCCGCCGAAGCGCACGGCGTCGGCCGCGGGGCGCCCCGTGATCACCGCGATGCCCGCCAGGCGCGGGGCCAGCCGGGCGAGCGCCGGCACCGCGTCGGGGTGGGCGCGCGCCGCTCGCGGGTCGGCGACGATGGGCGCCAGGGTCCCGTCGAAATCGAAGGCCAGTACGGCGCGTTCGGGCTCGGCGCGGAGCGCGGCGAGCCCCGCGCGCCCCTCCTGCGTCCGCGGCTCGGGCAGGGATTCAGGCGACATGACCGCACCCTAACCAGGCCGGCGCCGCCGCGGCCCGCAGCGGGTGCGGTCGCGTCAACGGGTACGTCGCGTCAACGGATACGTCAGCGGGTACGGTCGCGGTTCGCCTGCCGCAGCCGCCGCAGCCTGTTGACCGTCACGGGGTCGTACTCCGCTGCCCGCGCGTCGTCGAGCAGGGCGTTCACGTACTGGTAGTAGCGGACCGGAGACATGCCGAGCCGTTCCCTGACGGCCCGCTCCTTGGCACCGGGCGAGGGCCAGCCGCGCGCGGCGAAGGCCAGCACGGCCCTGTCCTCGTCCGAGAGACCCGCCGCGGCACCGTCGCCCGCGGGCTCCGCGCCGCGGTCTCCCGTGCGGGCGTCCTCCTCCTCGCCGGTGTCCCCGTTCGGTGCGCTCATCCCTCCACGGTACGGCGCCCCTGCGACTCCGCCTTCACGACTGCGTCCCCACGCCCCGCCTTCACGACTGCCGCTACGACTCCGCCTTCTCGGCCGCTTCCGCCTTGCGCTGGAGCGCGGTCAGCACGGCCTTGGGGTCGCCGCCCTTCATCGCGGCCTTGCCGACGGACTTCTTGAGGGCGGCGTTGGTGCCGGTCCACGAGACCTTGCCCACCGGGTAGAACTCGGCGCCGGCGAGCTGGTCGAGGAAGGGCCACAGCTTCTTGTGCTTCTTGTCCTTGCGCATCCGCTCCGAGGCGCTGGTGGTCACGGGCAGCAGCCCGTACCGGGAGGCGAAGGCGTAGTGGTTCTTCTCCTCGTAGACGAAGGAGAGGAACTTGCCGCACGCCTCGCGGTGGTCGTTCTTCTTGAAGGCCATCATCCAGTCGCCGACGCCCAGGGTGCCGTCCGCGGGCCCGTCCCGGCCCGGCAGCTTGCCGGTGCCGTAGGCGAGGCCCTTCTTGTCGGCCTGCTGCACCAGGGTGGGGTGTCCGTTCAGGACGCCGACCTTGCCGGCGCTGAACGCCTCGAAGAGCTGCTGGCGGTCGACGCGCTGCGGGTCGGGCTCCGTGTAGCCGGGCACGACGAGGTTGTCGCGCAGCCACTCCATCGTCTCGATGTTCTCGGGAGAGTTGAGGGTGTAGTTGCCGACGCTGTCGACGTAGGAGCCGCCGTTGCCCAGGCACCACATCAGGGCCTCGCCCTGGGCCTCCTCCGGGCCGAGCGGCAGTCCGTAGGGGATCTCGACCCCGGCCTGCTTGAGTTTGCGGGCGGCCGACTTGAGCGCCTCCCAGCTCTCCGGCGGCTTGTCCGGGTCGAGCCCCGCCTTGGCGAAGAGGTCCTTGTTGTACATCAGGACCCGGGTGCTGGTGACGAACGGCAGGCCGTACTGGACGCGCTGCACCTCGCCGGCCTCGGCGAGCGAGACGAGGAATTCGGCCTGGTCGGGTATCGGGAGCAGCTCACTGACCTTGTAGAGCTTTCCCTCGGCGGCCCAGCTGGCGTACGAGTCGACCTGGGCGATGTCGGGCGGGTTGCCGGAGTCGACCATGTCGCCGAGCTTCTTGCCGATGTCGTTCCAGCTGTACACGGTGACGTCGACGGAGATCTCGGGGTGTTTACGGGTGAAGGCGTCGGCGAGTTTCCGCCAGTAGATCTTCGAGCTGTTGTTCGCCCCCGGGTTGCCGTAGTCGGCCGCGACGAGCTTCAACGTGACATCGCCGGATCCAGGGCCACTGCCGCAGCCGCTCAGAGCGGTCATTCCCGCCGCTGAGGCCACCCCGGTCGCGGCCATACCCAGAAATCGACGCCGATCCATCTGCTTCCCTGCCCCTTTAGAGCCTGCGAACCCTCAGAACGTGCTCCGTGCCGCGGACCCTCTGGCACCACCCATCCCCCTGGCACCACCAACCCCGGTCCGTTGAGCGGGAGTCTCCCTCCGTGACCCCCGCACCGTCTACAGATGATCGGTACCGGTAAGGAATCAGCTTGGCTTCCGTTCGATTCCCGTAAAAGAATTCCGTGCTCGGATGATTTAGCCTCCCCCCTTCGCCCGCGGAGGCCTGCCGAATGTCCCCCGCACGGGCTCGTATCCGACGGACGGGAACAGGCCCGCACCCGCCGCGGGGGAACGGGGGCCGCGCCTCCGGGCGGGAGCGCGCGAGAAGAAGATCCCCGGAGTGGACTAGACCTTTACGGTGCTCACGCGGGAGACTGTCCCGCGTGAGCACCCCTGACGAGGCCCCCACCGCACCCCCCACGCGGCCCCCGCACCCGACGCCGGCCGCGCGGTACGTCATCGCCCTCGACGTCGGCGGCACCGGCATGAAGGCCGCCCTCATCGGCACAGGCAACGAGCTGCTGCACGAGGCGCGGCGGGCGACAGGCCGCGAACGCGGCCCAGAGGCGGTGGTCGAGGGCGTGCTCGACTTCGCCGCCGAGCTGCGGTCCGTGGGCCTGGAGCGGTACGGCACCGAGCCGTCCGCCGCCGGGGTGGCGGTACCCGGCATCGTCGACGACGAGCGGGGTGTCGCCGTCTTCTCCGCCAACCTCGGCTGGCGCGACGTCCCCTTCCGCGCGCTGCTGAGCGAACGCCTCGGCCGGGGCAGGGCCGAAGAACTGCCGCCGCTGCCCGTGGCGCTCGGCCACGACGTGCGCACCGGCGGGCTCGCGGAGGGCCGCATCGGTGCGGGCGAGGGCGTGGACCGGTACCTCTTCGTACCGCTGGGCACCGGCATCGCGGGCGCCATCGGCATCGGCACGACCGTCGAGCCGGGGGCGCACGGCAGCGCCGGGGAGATCGGACACATCGTCGTACGCCCCGACGGGCCCCCGTGCGGCTGCGGGCAGCGCGGCTGCCTGGAGCGGCTCGCGTCGGCCTCTGCGGTTGGCGCGGCGTGGGCCGAGGCCTGCGGGGATCCCCAGGCGACGGCGGCGGACGCCGCCAAGGCCGTCGCGTCGGGCGACCCGCGCGCGGCGCAGGTGTGGGCCGAGGCGATCGACGCGCTCGCCACCGGCCTGGTCACGGGCCTCACCCTGCTCGACCCGCGCACACTGATCATCGGCGGTGGCCTCGCCGAGGCGGGCGACACCCTCTTCGTTCCGCTCCGGGAGGCGGTCCGCGAGAGGGTCACCTTCCAGCCACTCCCGGCCATCGTGCCCGCGGCGCTCGGTGACGCCGCCGGCTGCCTGGGTGCGGGCCTCCTCGCCTGGGACCTACTGACCGCGGAGGTTGCGAGCCGATGAGCAAGCGAACGGTGCTGACCGGCGCCCGTGTGGTGCTGCCGGGCGGGGTGCGCGAAGACGCCACGGTGACCGTCGAGGACCGCCACCTGGTGGACGGCGCGGGACCGGGCGAGGCCGAGGAACTCGACCTGAGCGGTCACTGGATCGTGCCCGGCTTCGTCGACTGCCACGTCCACGGCGGCGGCGGCGCGTCCTTCTCGGCGGGCACCCACGAGGAGTCGCTGACCGTCATCGACACCCACCGCAGACACGGCACCACCACCATGGCCGCCTCCACCGTCACCGGCGACCTGGACGACCTGTCCCGGCAGGCGGGATCCCTCAGCGAACTGGTCGAGCAGGGCGAGTTGGCCGGCATCCACTTCGAGGGGCCCTTCATCGCCTGCAACCGGCGCGGCGCCCACGAGGAGTCGCTGCTGCGCGACCCCGACCCCGGTGACGTGCGCAAGCTGCTGGACGCCGCGCGCGGCCACGCGGTGATGATGACGCTCGCCCCCGAGCGCCCCGGCGGCCTGGACTCGGTGCGGCTGCTGGCCGACAGCGGCGTCATCGCCGCCGTCGGACACACCGACGGCACCTACGAGTCCACCAGGGAGGCCATCGACGCCGGCGCGACGGTGGCCACCCACCTGTTCAACGCCATGCCGCCGCTCGGCCACCGCGCCCCCGGCCCGGTGACCGCGCTGCTGGAGGACCCCCGTGTCACCGTCGAACTGATCAACGACGGCATCCACCTGCACCCCGCGGCGCTCCAGTTGGCGTTCCGCGCCGCAGGCGCCGACCGGGTCGCCTTCATCACCGACGCCATGGGCGCGGCCGGCATGGGTGACGGCCGCTACCCGCTGGGCAATCTGGAGGTCGAGGTCCGCGAGGGTGTGGCCCGGCTGGTCGAGGGCGACTCGATCGCGGGCTCCACCCTGACCCTGGACCGCGCCTTCAAGCGGGCGGTCACCGTCGACGGGCTGCCGGTCACCGACGCGGTCGCCGCACTGTCCGCCAACCCGGCGCGGCTGCTGGGCGTGGCCGACCGTGTGGGCTCGCTGGAGCCCGGCAAGCTGGCCGACCTGGTGGTGCTTGATCAACAGTTCGAGCCGGCCGGCGTCATGCGCCACGGCGCCTGGGTGGTGCCCCCGCACACCCCCTGAGCTGGCACGGGGGGTCGCCGGGCCGCCGTTCCAATGGCATGATCGCTCGCGCGGTCGCTCCGGCCGCGGTGTCGTTTCGTCGTGGGTTTGGTGTCATGAGCCGTTGTCCGACGGGTGAGGGTGGTGCGAGCGGATGATCCTGACCGTCACGCTCAACGCCGCCCTCGACCTGACCTATCGCGTGCCCCACCTCGTCCCGCACGCCTCCCACCGGGTGCGGGAGGTCAGCGAGCGCCCCGGCGGCAAGGGCCTCAACGTCGCACGGGTGCTCGCGGCGCTCGGCTTCGAGACCGCCGTCACCGGCTTCGCCGGGGGCGAGACGGGCCGCGTCCTGCGCAGCCTCCTGGCGGCCGACGCCGCCCCCGGGCGGCGGAACGGCCCGGCGCGGGTCACCGACGCGCTGGTGCCCGTCTCGGGACGCACCCGGCGCACCGTCGGCGTCGTCGACGAGGGCAGCGGGGACACCACCCAGCTCAACGAGCCGGGCCCGCACGTGACCCCCGAGGAGTGGGAGACCTTCCTCACCGCCTACCGCGAGCTGCTCGGCGGCGACGTCCGCGCGGTCGCGCTGTGCGGCAGCCTGCCGCCGGGCGTCCCCGTGGGCGCGTACGCGACGCTGGTACGCGAGGCCCGCACGGCGCGGACCCCCGTGCTGCTCGACACCAGCGGCGAACCGCTGCGCCGCGGGCTCGCGGCGCGCCCCGACATCGTCAAACCCAACGCGGAGGAGCTGGCCGGGATCACCGGCACGGCGGAACCACTGCGCGCGGCCCGCGCGGCGCAGCGGCGCGGCGCCCACGCGGTCGCGGCCTCGCTCGGCGCGGACGGGATGCTGCTGGTCACCCAGGACGGCGCCTGGAGCGCGGCGGTGCCCGAGCGGCTGGCGGGCAACCCGACGGGGGCGGGCGACTCGGCGGTCGCCGGGCTGCTCTCGGGCCTCGCCGAAGGCCTGCCCTGGCCGGACCGGCTGGCCCGCGCCGTCGCGCTGTCCGCCGCCACGGTCCGCTCCCCCGTGGCGGGCGAGTTCGACGAGCCGACGTACGCGACGATGCTGCCGTCGGTACGCGTACGCCGCTCCGAGGCGCCGTGAACCGGCGGGGCCCTTCCGAGGCGCCGTGAACCGGTAGAGCCCTTTTACTGGGCGCGGGACACGAGACGCCGGACACGGGACGCGGGGCACGCGGCTCCGTGCCCCGCGGGGCCCGCGGCTCCGTGCCCCGGTGGGGCCCCGTGACGGCGGCAGAGGCTCTGCCGGCTATTGGCTCACGGCCCCGCCGCCGACGGGGTCAGCCCTGGTTCCAGCCCTTCTCCAGCCAGACCTGGTCGAGGTTGGCGTCACACTTGTTGCCCTCCTCGCACGAGATCTTGATGCTGTTCTGGCCCTTCTTGAGCTGGATGTTCGACCAGGTGTTCTGCCAGCCGTGCTCCCAGTCGCCCTTCTTCGCCCCGGAGAAGTTCTTCATCCGCAGCGGACGGCTCTCCGGCTCACCGTTGATGGTGAGGGTGGCGTTCGCGTCCTTGCCGGGCACGCCGTAGCGGACGTGGAGGGTGTACTTGCCCGCCGCCGGCACGTCCTTCAGCTCCCAGGTCGCCGAGGCACCCGGCTGGTTCATGCCCCCCACATACGTGCCGCCGCGGCCCTTGGCGCCCTCCACGTCCTTGGCGGCGGTGGCGCTGCCGTCGAGCGTGAGACTGGCCGCGTCCTCCTTGGGCAGCGCCTTGGGCGACGGCTTGTCGTTCTTCTCGCCGTCCGCGCTGCCGTCGTTGCCCTGCTTCGGATCGTCCTGCTGCGCACTCTGCTGGTCCTTGGCCTGCGGATCGTCCGCGTCGTCCTCGTTGAAGACGATCGCGGCGCCGATACCGATCACCACGGCGGCGACCACGGCTATCGCCCCCACCAGCAGACCCGTGCGGTTGCGCCTGCCACGCCCGGGACCGCCGGGACCGCCCTGCTGCCGCGCCGCCGCCCGGCCACCCGGCATCGTCTCGGGCGCCGCGTAGTGCGGGCTGGGCTGGTGCCCCGGAGGCGGGGGCTGCTGCGGGTAGCCGTACCCGGACTGCTGCTGGGGAGCGCCGGAGGGCTGGTAGGAAGCCGACTGCTGCTGCGGATAGCCGTAGCCCGAACGCTGCTGTTGCTGCGGGTAGCCGTAGCCGTACTGCCGCTCACCGACCGCACGGACCTGGTTGAAGGAGCGGCGGGGGACGCCGGGCTGCTGGCCGGACGCGGCGGGCTGCTGCGCGCCGCCCTCCTGCCGGTACAGATAGGCGAACGGGTCCTCGTCTCCCCCTTCCGACGGGGCACCCGTGCCGTGGTTCTCGGCGGTCATCCCTTCACTCCCTACTGCGTCAGGTATCCGGGCGAGCCTACCTCTCTTGGGCGAACCGCTTGGCACGGTCGTGGCCGATCGGCCCCGTGTGTGCTATCCCGCCCTGCGCTGCCCCTTGGAGCGGGACCGCTTCTCCACGTACATCCGCTGGTCAGCGGATTGCAGGACCTCTTCGGTCGTCATCCCGCAGCCCGCCCAGCCGATGCCGAAACTGGCACCTACCCGGACCGAACGGCCGTCGACCTGCATCGGCGGGATGATCGCGTTCCGCAGCCGGACCGCGAGGTCCTGGGCCTCCGTGGGACCCAGCCCGTCGGCCAGCACCACGAACTCGTCGCCGCCCAGCCGGGCGACCGTGTCGTCGTCCCGCACGGCGTCCGACAGGCGGCGGGCGACCTCGATGAGCACGGCGTCGCCGCAGTGGTGCCCGTGGCGGTCGTTGATGGACTTGAAACCGTCCAGATCACAGAAGAGGACGGCGAGCCCCTTCTCACCGGGCCCGTCGCCCTTCGGCGGCACCGTGTGCACATGGTGGGGGTCCGGTGGGGCGGCACCCGATCCCCTTCCGGGCCCGAACCCGTTCCCTGGCCCGAATCCGCTCCCGGACCCGAATCCGTTCCCGGGCCCGAATCCGTTCCCGAATCCGTTCCCTGAGCCGAATATCCCGTTCTGGGCATCGGGGGCGTGCGGAACGTGCGGACCCCCCGGCCCGCCGCCCAGGCCCTCCAGATCCCAGAACCCGTCGCCGCTCTCGTAACCGTGTTCGGAACCGGGACCCGCCGCGTACCCGTGCCCCGCGAAACCGTTCCCGTGCCCGTACCCGTCGTCCGGGCGGCCTCCCGTCGGTACGGCGGTCGGGCCGTGGCCGTGCCCCCCTGCCGTCCGCTC
The DNA here is from genome assembly GCF_022699385.1 of Streptomyces tubbatahanensis. Classification (NCBI taxonomy): domain Bacteria; kingdom Bacillati; phylum Actinomycetota; class Actinomycetes; order Kitasatosporales; family Streptomycetaceae; genus Streptomyces; species Streptomyces tubbatahanensis. Next base: position 3,523,035 of record NZ_CP093846.1, read on the forward strand.
GCCCAGCGAGCAGAGCCTGTTGCTGAGCCGGGCACGCAGCTCGGCACCGTTGGGCAGGCCGGTCAGCGCATCGTGGCTGGCGCGGTGCGCGAGCTGCAACTCGTGCCGCTTGCGCTCCTCGATGTCCTCGACGTGGGTGAGCAGATAGCGCGGCCCGTCGGCGGCGTCGGCGACGACCGAGTTGCGCAGCGAGACCCACACGTACGAGCCGTCACGCCGCGCCAGCCGCAGCTCCGCCCTGCCCCCCTCCGCGAAGGTGTTCAACAGCGTGCCGATGTCCTCGGGGTGGACGAGGTCGGAGAAGGAGTAGCGGCGCATCGCGGACGCCGGACGGCCCAGCAGCCGGCACAGCGCGTCGTTGATCCGCAGCAGCCGCCCGTGCTCGTCCCCGCCCATCTCCGCGACGGCCATGCCGCTCGGCGCGTACTCGAAGGCCTGCCGGAAGCTCTCCTCGCTGGAGCGCAGCGCCTGCTGCTCACGCTCCAGCCGCACCAGGGCCCGCTGCATGTTCGAGCGCAGCCGGGCGTTGCTGATGGCGATGGCGGCCTGCGACGCGTACATCTGGAGCGCCTCGCACCCCCAGGCTCCCGGACGGCGGCCGTTGCGCGGCCTGTCGACGGACAGGACGCCGAGCAGCTCGCCGTCCGAGGCGCGCAGCGGGGCGAAGAGCCGGTCCATGGGGTGCCAGGCGTCGGGCGTCTGGCGCACCGGGGAGGGCGAGTGCCACTGCGGGACGTCGTCGTCGTCCAGCACCCAGCCCTCGGTGTAGGGAACGAACCGGAGCGCTCCCCACTGCTCGCCCATCGCCAGCCGGCGCTCCCAGGAGGCGCGGGGGCCGACACGGCCCGCCATCATCGCCTCCGCCGCCGGACTGCCCGCCACAGCGGCGACGACCAGATCGCCCTCGGCACGCACCAGGTTCACCGCGGCGATCTCGAAGCCGAGCCCCTCGACCACGCCGTCGGCGACCGTCTGGAGCGTGTCGGCGAGGCTCCGCGCCGTGCTGAGCCGCGCCACGACGTGATGCAGCTGACGCAGGCTGGCAAGGCGGACATAGGGCTCCGACTCGGTTTCCATAGCCCTCCCCCTGAGCCGTGTACGTCAACTCCAGGTGCTCTTGGCGCCGCGTGCGGGCCTCGGCTGACCGCGCTGGGTCCCCGCGCGCCCTCCGGTCCGTCTTCCTCGCCCTTCGGCCACCCTTCCGCCGCTCCCCCGAAACCCTTCGGCCGGACTTCGGCCGGACGTCGGCTGAGCTGCGGCCGGGCCTCGGTCGGGCCTCGGTCGAGTCCACGGTCGTTCTGCGGTGCGCACAGGCGTTCCTCGGCTGTCACGGCCACTGAATCACAGCGAGCTGTTCACCCGGTACACAGGGTCAACAATTAATGCCCTCTGTGACTCAAGTCACAACAGTCAGCAATTGGCTGACTGCGCAACGTGCACCGACCGCCGGCCCGGACGTGTACCCGGGCCACCGGCCCGTGCACCTGGCCACCGGCCCGCCGGCGCCGCGGACCCGTGCGCCCCAGACCCACCCCACCGCCTGCCCCGGGACAGCGGTCCTAGACCCCGTCTGGTCCCCCAGCCCGATGCGGACCCCGAAAACCGCTGGTTAGCGTAGCGACTGTGTCCCACGCAGTGCAGCAGCAGACGACCCACGTGCCCCCGCCCCACCCCATGCCCCATGCTGAGGGGGTGAGCGACGAGGAGTTCCGCGCGGCCATGGCGCGCCTGGCAGCCGGCGTAGCCCTGGTCACCGCGCACGACCCGGAAGAGGGACCACGCGGCGAGGACGTCGGCATGACAGCCACCGCCTTCCTGTCCGTCTCCCTCGACCCGCCCCTGGTGCTGATCAGCCTCCGCGAAGAGTCCCGGATGGACGAACTGCTCTCCCGACAGGACCACTGGGCGGTCAGCCTCCTCACCGACGCCCAGACCAAGACCGCCGGTCGCTTCGCCATGAAGGCGCGGCTCAGCGACCGGCTCCTCTTCCAGGAGCTCCCGCACACCCGGGGCTCCGTCAGCGGCGCCCCCCTCGTCGACGGCGCACTCGCCGCGGTCGAGTGCCGCACCGAACAGCGCGTGACCGCCGGCGACCACACCCTCGTCATCGGCCGCGTCCTGGCCACCCGGCTCACCCACGGCGAGAGCGGGCCGCTGTTGTACTACAGCGGCCGCTACCGTTCTCTGCGCTGAGCCCAGCGTTTGGGGCTGAGCCCCGCGCTTCGGGCTGAGCCCCGCTCTCGGGGGCTGGGCGCCGCTCTCGGGGGCTGAGCGCCACGCTTGAGGGCTGAGCGCCGGCCGCCGGGGGGGCGCTACTGCCAACCGCGCCCAGAGCGTCCGCGCTTGACCTCGCTGCGCTGCTTCTTCTGCCGCAGCCTGCGCTCGTTGATGCCGCGCGGGATCTTCTTCTGCCGGCGCGGCGGCGGAGGCGGGGCCGTCGCCTCCGCGAGCAGGGAGGCCATCCGCACGGCGGCCGTCTCCCTGTTCCGCCACTGCGAACGGTGCTCGCTCGCCCGTACGACCAGCACGCCGCCGTCGACCAGGCGGCCGGACAGCCGCTCCAGCGCGCGGCGCTTCCACACCTCGGGAAGCGCCTGCGTACGCGCCAGGTCGAAGCGGAGCTCCACCTGGGTGTCGCTGGTGTTCACATGCTGCCCGCCCGGCCCCGACGAGCGCGTGAAGCGCCACGTCAGCTCGGCCTCGGGCAGCGAGACCGTACCGCGTATGCAATAGGGACCGGACATGCCTCCATGGTCCGCCTTCCGCGCGCACGCGTCATCCGCATTTCCCGTGGAGGGCAAAGAAGGCAAAGAAAGCTGGAACCCGTGCACGGCCCGGCTGCGTTGTGGAGGGTGAGATGCGGGACGGCGGACCCCGGTGAGGTCCCGGTCCCGCACCGGTGATTCCCTCGGGGGTCACCACCGAGCCATCACGACAGAAGGGCACCCCCATGGCTGTAAGCCTGTCCAAGGGCGGCAACGTCTCGCTCACCAAGGAGGCACCGGGCCTGAGCGCCGTCACGGTCGGCCTCGGCTGGGACGTGCGCACCACCACCGGTACGGACTTCGACCTCGACGCGAGCGCCATCGCGGTGAACCCGGAGGGCAAGGTCTACTCCGACCAGCACTTCGTCTTCTTCAACAACAAGGCCACCCCGGACCAGGCCATCGTCCACACCGGCGACAACGTCACCGGCGAGGGCGCCGGTGACGACGAGCAGATCAACGTCAACCTGGCCGGCCTCCCGGCCGAGGTCGACAAGATCGTCTTCCCGGTCTCGATCTACGACGCCGAGAGCCGCAGCCAGAACTTCGGCCAGGTGCGGAACGCCTTCATCCGCATCGTCAACCAGGCGGACGGCAACGAGATCGCCCGCTACGACCTCAGCGAGGACGCCGCCACGGAGACCGCCATGGTCTTCGGCGAGCTGTACCGCAGCGGCGCCGAGTGGAAGTTCCGCGCCGTCGGCCAGGGCTACGCCTCCGGCCTCGTGGGCATCGCCCAGGACTTCGGCGTCAACGTCTGACGACGGCCTGACGACCCACGCGGTCCGATCCGACCGCCGAGGGCCACGCGCCGACACGGCGTGCTCCGGGTGGCGCTTCCCGCACGGGAAGCGCCACCCGGAACGTGTACGCGCGAGCCCGCGCCGGATCTGCCGATGGGCCCGTGTCCCGCGACGCGAGGCCGGAGAGGACGTCGGGCTCCACGTCGCGCGTCGACGTACACGCGTCAGCCCGGCAGCGCACACGCTGGGAGCGCACGTGGGAGTACCCGTCGACGCGGCAGCGTCCACGCGGGAGCGCGTCAGCGTCGGCGTCCACGCGGGAGCGCTCCGCGCGGCGTGACACCATCGCGGCGTGCTCGACATCGGCTACGCCCTCTCCCACCGCTTTCCCGATCCGCCCCAGACGGACTACCGCAGCGCTGACGTCCGCGCGCTGCGGCACGACCTGTTCTGCGGTGACGTCTACCTCGCCGACACCGACTCCGACCGCGAACTGTCCACAGCCTGGGGATGGGTGCCGGTGCTCGACTTCGCCTGGGCGCTGTGCGACATCGCCGAGCAACTCGACCGCGCTCCCTCTCCGGCGCCCGGACAGAAGGCGGCCGCCCCCGGCAGCCGGTCCCCCGGCCCCTACCGTGCCGAGCTGGATTTCACCGAGTCCACCGACATGCTGCGCTTCACCCGGCGCTTCGGCTGGGTGGAGATCACCGCCGACTGGTCACCCGACGACGACCGCGAGCCGCTCACCTTCGCCCACACCGAGCTGCGCCGCGAGGCCCGCGACTTCCTGCACGACCTGGTCGCGGACCTCACCGACATGCATGACGGCCTGGCGGACAACCCGACGGTATGGGACCTGACGTCCCGCTATCCCCGAACGCCGTGAGGCATGAGCCCGAGCCCCGAGCCCCGAGCCCCGAGCCCCGAGGGTGCGTACGGTCCTGTGAGGGCCCGTAAGGCCGACCGCGCCCCTCATCTTCGTCCTCTCAGCCGTCTCAGCCCTTTCAGCCCTCTCAGCCGTCTCAGCCCTCTCGGCCGTTTCGGTCCTCCCCGCCGTCTTCGTCCTCTCAGTCCTCCACCCGCACGCCGAGCTGGGCCGCGAATGCCGGGGCCAGCTCCATCAGTTGGCCCGAGCTGACGACCGCGCCCGCCAGACTGCCCACCCCCGTGGCGATGTCCAGCTCCGTCGCACCGCGCAGGTCCACGTTCTTGAACCGCGCCTGGTGGAACTCGACCCGGCGCAGCACGCAGTCGCGGAACGCGACCCGTTCGAGTGAGGCACCCCCGAAGTCGGGCTCGGTGAGCACACACCCCTCGAACGTGACGTCCGTCAGCCGGGCTTGGCGCAGGTTCAGGTAGTCGATCTTCCCGCCCCTTACCAGCACCCGGTTCAGCCGCGCCCCGTGCAGCTGGACGCCGCCCAGCCTGGCATCCCGCAACTCGACGTCGCGCAGCTCGCCACCCGCGAGGTCCGTACCGACCCCCCACACCCCTTCGAGCACCGAATCGATCACCCTGAGCCGCGCGAGGCGCGCCTCGTCCAGCGCGCAGCGGTACATGCCCACGTCCAGCAGCGTCGCCCCGCCGCCGTCCGTCCCGCTCAGGTCGAGCCCCTCGAACCGCACTCCGTCGTAATCCCCGTCCGGCTCCAGCCCCGCCCCGTCGAAGGGCCGCAGCTCGGGCAGAGTGACCTGGGGAAGCCGCGCTTCCCGTACCGCTGATGTCGCCATCCCCCCATGCTGCCCCCGCCCACTGACAACGCCGGCCGACGCGGGCCCCCCGTACGACGCGGGCCCGCGGACACAGGGCGGCTACGACGCGGGCCCGCGGGCACAGGGCGGCAGTTGACCTGAACCTCACTTCAACTTGCAGCATCAACGGGTATCGACGGGTCGGCCTCGCCGCCACGGCCGGCGCCGACCGCAGCCGCCCACGGGAGGAGCACCCACCATGTACGCCGCACGCCTGCACGCCTTCGGTCCGCCCGAGAACCTGACGTACGAGGAGGTCCCCGACCCGCTCCCCGGTCCGGGCCAGGTACGCATCCGCGTGCAGGCCTCGGGCGTACACCTGCTCGACGCCACGCTGCGCGCCGGCCGCCGTCTCGGCCCCCTGCCCCTGCCCGAACTGCCCACCGTCCCCGGCCGCGAGGTCGCCGGAACCGTCACGTCACTGGGCGAGGGCACCGACGCGGGCTGGCTCGGACGCCGCGTCACCGTCCACCTGGGCGCGGCACCCGGCGGCTACGCGGAGCTGGCCGTCGCCGACGCCGCCGCCCTCCAGGCGATACCCGAAACGCTCACCCCCGCCCAGGCCGTCGCCATGATCGGCACCGGGCGCACCGTGATGGGCGTCCTGCGCGGTACCGATCTCGGCCCGGACGACACCGTCCTGGTCCTCAGCGCGATCGGCGGGATGGGCGCGCTCCTGACCCAGTACGCCAAGCACCGCGGCGCCCACGTCATCGGCGCGGCCGGCGGCCAGGACAAGACAGCCGCCGTCAGCCGCCTCGGCGCGGACCTCGCCGTCGACTACACCCGCGCCGACTGGAGCGAGCGCATCCGCGCGGCGTACGGCGAACGCCCCGTACGCCACCTGTTCGACGGCCCGGGCGGAGTGCTCGCCCGCACCGCACTCGACCTCCTCGCCCCGGGCGGCACGCACCACGCGTACGGCGGCTCGTCCACGCTGCTGTCCGTCGTGAACGGCCCGTCCACGACGGACGCCCCGCCCGCGACGGACGCCCCGACCACGGCGGGCCGCCCGTCCACGCACACGCCGGGCGACGACACGGACGGCTCCTCCACGCAGACGCCCGGCGCCGAGGAGGCCGCGGCGCGGGACCTCACCGTCCGCCCGCTCGATCCGGCGTTCATCCAGACACACAAGCGCGAACTGGAGAACGAGTCGCTGACCCTCGCGGCCGACGGCGTCCTGACCCCCCTCGTGCACCCCTTCCCCCTCGCCCAGGCCGCGGCCGCCCACCGGGCGCTGGAGACGCGGGGAACGACGGGCAAGGTGGTACTCGTCCCATAACTGGCGGTCGGCCTCCCGCGGGGCGCGCCGCTGGCTTAGCGTTCCTCGTATGACCACCAGGACCGCGAAGCGACGACGCCGGCTCGCCGGGGTGGCCGCCCTGTGCGCGCTCGCCGTGGCCGCGGCCGTCGTACTGTTCCGGCAATACCAGCAGGAATGGGCCACGACGCCCCTCGTCGTCTCCGAAGGGCATCGCGCCGCGCAGGTGTACGAGGCGGCCGACGAGGCGCTCTCCGTATCGGCAGGGACGACGAAGAAGGCCGCGGAGCGCGCCGCCCGCGCCGGGAAACTCAAGCTGCCCGCGGCGGCGAAGGGCAACCCGGAGGGCTACCTCTACCCCGGCACGTACACCGTGCGGTCCGAGACGACCCCCACGTCGCTGGTGGCCTCCATGACGAAGACCGCGCGCAAGCGGCACGCGGCGGCACACGTCGACGACTACCCCACCCTCGTCGTCGCCAGCATCGCCCAGGCAGAGGCCGACAACTACACGGACATGACGAAGGTCGTCCGCGTGATCAAGAACCGCATGGCGCGCGACATGCCCCTCCAGATGGACTCCACCATCAACTACGCCCTCGGCCGCTCCACCCTCAACACCTCACTCGCCGACACCCGCATCGAATCCCCCTACAACACCTACCGCCACAAAGGTCTGCCTCCGTCCCCGATCAACAACCCCGGCCGCGAAGCCCTCAAAGCCGCCACCTCCCCCGCCGACGGCGACTGGCTCTACTTCGTCACCGTCAAACCCGGCGACACCCGCTTCACCGACGACTACGAACAGCACCTGAAGTGGGTGGAAGAGTTCAACGCGGAACAGCGCAACGGCACGTAACCCCGGCAGACGCCACCATGGCTGAATGACAACGCCCTACCGAACGGGTTCTGTACGGGGCGGCGAAGATACCGCTACAGTAAGGGCTCTCACTTTCTCCGACGGAGAAGGAAAGGAGGAAACCGTGCCGATCAACCAGATCAACTGGAGCAGCCCGAGCGTCAAGAGCCTCGTAAGGGGTGACGCGCTCCACAAGTGGCGAGAAGCTGCCGGAATGGCCGGATCCCTCACCTTCTCCACCCCAGGAATTCCCTTCCTGACCGTGTGAACCACGCAGTGCGCGCCCGGCCCGTGCACACACGGGAGGCGAGCACGATGTTCCTTCAAATCCTTGAAGCCCTCGGCACCTTCTTCGGCGGCCTGGGCGCCCTCACCGCCGCCACCACCCAACTCCTGACCTTCCTGAAGAAGAAGGAAGACGAGCGGGGCGGCGCGTGCGCCTGCGCCGACGCCTGCGCCGACGAGTCGAACGACTGGATGATCCCCCTGGGCCCCGTCCCCCACTTCGCCCCGGCGGCGTGACGGCACATGCTGATTTCCGGCCCTACGGAAAGCTACCGCAGGGCCGGAAAGGATTGACACGCAGGGCACCACATCCGTATTACATGTAATTACACGCGATTACACAGGATTACACGCGGAACTTTCCACGTCGCCCGTCAGAAAACGCGACTCCCCATCCCCTCCCTACCGCGTCTTCACGAACCGGGCACGCGCGTCCGGCGGCAACCGCTCAACCGCGTACCGCACAGTGATCCGCGGCAGCTCGGTCACATTTCTGTCCAGGAAATGCACCAGCACTTGCTCATCCCTGCGGCCGATCTCCCTCAACATCCACCCCGACGCCTTGTGGATCAACGGCTCCGGGTCCCGGCGCAACCGGTGAACGAGCCGCAAGGTGGGCTCGAAGCGGCCGGCCCGGATCAGCGCCAACGTGGCCACCACGGCGATTCTGCGGTCCCACAGCCACGCCGACCCGGCCAGTCCGTCCAACACCTCCAGCCCGTCCCCCGAGTCGTCCGCCGGGCCATCCAGCAGCCAGGGCCCCAGCACGACGTACGCGGAGCCATCCACCAGGTCCCAGTTGTCCACGCAGTCGGTACGCGCCAGATAGAAATCGACCAGCGCCCTCCGCTCTCCACCGCGCGCAGTGCGCACCTGCTCGGCCAGCACGAGCAGACCGGCGAACCGCTCCTCGTGCACGCGACTGCGCAGCAGGACATCCACGTCCTGCTGCGCCAACTCCCGATACCCGTGCGCCAGCTTGCGCATCACCGGAACGCGCACACCGAGCAACTCGTCATCGGTCGGCGGCCGCAGCACCCGCACCAACTGCGCCCGAATATCCGGCTCCGCCAGCCCCCTCAACTCGGACCGCAGCTTCTCCAGGGCACCAGTCGTCATACGGCCGGACGCTACCGCGTGACGCCGACGCCCCGGCGCAGCGGACAGGCCACGGTCCGACGCGACCGGGCCTTACGGCCCGCGTCCCGCTGCCCAGCCCGCCCCGCGCATGCCAGTTGAGACGCGGAGGACAGCGCCGCGCTCGACGGGTTCGCCGACGACGGCGCAGGCCGCACGTGCTTCTTCTGCGGCCTGCGCCGTCGGCGGCGGGTGAGAGCGAGGATCGAGCCGACCCCACAGCGCCGCCCCCTGCCCTCGGTGGCCCAGCTACAGATGAAGAACAACCGGGGGAGGACCCTAGCCGGAAGCGATCGCTTCCGTTGCCGTACGTCGCTGCCGTGAGGCAACCGCGGAGGCCCACCCGAATCACCGGGGTCGACATCTGACCTGCATAAACAAGCTGGGGCCGCCTGTCGGATTCGAACCGACGGCCTTTTGTTTACAGGCTGTGGAGAGGTCGGTCAGAGGCGGTCATGGGAGACGCTTCCGGGTGCGGGCGGCGGGCGGCGGGCGGCGGGCGGCGGGCGGCGGGCGGCGGGCGGCGGGCGGCGGGCGGCGGGCGGCGGGCGGCGGGCGGCGGGCTGAACGCCATCGGCGGTTACTGGGGTTGCTGTACCACGCTGCTGTACAGCCAATCCGGCAGTACCGCGTGTTGGCCCGTGCTCCCTGTTGTGCACCATCCGCGCCCTTGGTGCGCTCTCCCACGGCACCACGCCCCATCGCACGGTTTCAGTTGGGGGTTGGCCGACGCAGCTAGGAGGGGGACAACGCATGGGTTCTGTGAGCCAGTGGGCGAACGACACCTTTGGTGAACTCGCATGCGAACTCGCTGACATCATCCCAGCCTGCCTCGTACGTACCCATGACCGTGCCCGAGACTGCCATGAGGCGGTCCGCACCCAAACCCTTGAGGCATACGGCAATGGCTTGTACGCCGCGCAGTTTGAGGAGTTGGCTCAAGGACTCGCCCCCTACGGAGAACAGCTGCGCCTCCGCGGTCGCACCGTCATGCTGGTGAAGGGCCGGTTGCTCTATCCGCTGTGCTACGACAAGCGGGACGTACCAGTGACGACCGCCCGACTACGCAACTCTTATGGACTCCGAGCTGAGTTGATCCGGGAGTACGGTCCCACACCCATGCAGCCAGAACTCGATCTGGGATTGGATGAGCCGCGGGAGTCCAGGACCATCCCGGAGCTACTGAGGCGTGCCGACGTGGAGGGTCTCGTGCTCCTGCCCTACGCCTGCTCGATGGAACGAGGGGTGATGCGCGCAGAGTGGGGCACAGCCGAACTCCCCCATGGGAGCCGTGACCTCATCTGGCATCGGCACGACCCCCTGTTGCCGAACCACTCGTAGCCCAGGCCGTGATCAGGCCGCAGGGGCTAGTTGCGCAGTTGGGCTGAGTGAATATGGGGACCGCTGACAGACGGCAGGATGTTGTGGTGTCCTTTGGTGACCACTCATTACCGGTCGCGGAGCTTTCACGCGAGACGCCACGTACTTGCAGAGAGACTGCTCGACCGCTCAACTCACCACCCGCTACGGGACACCGATCGAGCCCGGGAACCTCACCCGTGCCTCCGCCGTCCGCATCCGCCAGGCCGGCGTCCGCGCGATCCCGCTCCAGAACACCCGGCACACCACCGGTTTGCTCCTCGTCGCAATGAAGGTGCACCCCAAGGTGGCGCAGCGGATCTTGCGCCACTCCAAGTTCACGATGACCTTCGACGTGTGCTCGGAGGCCAGTGAAGAGGAGATCCGCGCAGCGCTGCAACGGCTCTCCCGCGGCTTCGGCCAGAGTCCCGGAGAGTCGTAGAGGTCTGTGGCGGCCCTGACGGTTGCCGTAGGCACCGCATCGTGTGTGGGCCGCGTTCCTCGCATGGGAAACGGGACTCCCGCGAGCGAGGGTCCACACAGGAATAGCCCGCCACGCCACCCTGCGGAGCCTCTCGCTAGCGAAATGACGACTGTCCACCACATTTGGCCACCCGCCCCCCGGCACCTCCGCCTTGCCGTCCCTCAAGCGTTTCAACGACCGGCCTCGAGCTGTCACTTCGAGGGAGTTGCGCGGCTAACCCTCCGCTGTCACATCCTCAGCACGTCCATCGGGGCCCCTGCGCAAATCCGCAGGATTCACCCCACGAATACGTGCGTGGCGTCGTCTCACGCACTCGACATAGGAGGAAACCGGATGGGCGAACGCTCGGACGTACACGAGGCCATGACCGCCGCGACAGCGGCAGGTCTCGCGCTGGTTGTCACCGTGCCCAACCCCGGGCTCGCCGCACCGCTCACGCTCGCAGCCACCGTGGCGATGCTGGTGATCACCACTCTGCGGAGGTGACGCCTCAGCCCTTCCCCGGCTGCGCCGGCGACTGTCACCTGTGAGGGGTTGCCTCGCCCGCAAGCGGACGGGGCGGCCCCGTAGACAGCGAAGTGAGCAGCCCGACAAGCCGTAGCGGCCCGTAGCGATCATCCCGGTTGCCATACTCCGCTGCTGTACGGCACCACAGAGGCCCCGTACCGAACCTGGTACGGGGCCTCTGACCTGCATAAACAAGCTGGAGCCGCCTGTCGGATTCGAACCGACGACCTTCTGTTTACAAGACAGATGCTCTAACCAGCTGAGCTAAGGCGGCAGGGGTGTGCTCTCGCTCGTGCAGTGTACCCGGCGGTGGTTCGGGCTGGTCGGACTACTGACAAAAGACGGATCAGAGGCTAGCGTCCTGGCCAGGTCCACGCAGTGGACTACACCTCCCCCTTTACGACGGATCGTCCGGCACGTACCTGCCGGTGAAGGAGAAGAGAACATGGCCACGGTCACGTACGACAAGGCGACCCGGGTGTACCCCGGGGCGGAGACGCCCGCCGTCGATCAGCTCGAGATCGAGATCGAGGACGGCGAGTTCCTCGTCCTCGTCGGACCCTCAGGATGCGGAAAGTCCACGTCACTGCGGATGCTCGCAGGGCTGGAGGACGTCAACGAGGGCAACATACGCATCGGTGACCGGGACGTGACCCACCTTCCGCCGAAGGACCGGGACATCGCGATGGTCTTCCAGAACTACGCGCTGTACCCGCACATGTCCGTGGCCGACAACATGGGCTTCGCCCTGAAGATCGCCGGTGTGCCGAAGGCCGACATCCGCAAGAAGGTGGAGGACGCGGCCAAGATCCTCGACCTCACCCAGTACCTGGACCGCAAGCCCAAGGCGCTCTCCGGCGGTCAGCGGCAGCGTGTCGCGATGGGCCGGGCCATCGTCCGCGAGCCGCAGGTCTTCCTCATGGACGAGCCGCTGTCCAACCTGGACGCGAAGCTGCGTGTCCAGACCCGTACGCAGATCGCGGGTCTCCAGCGCCGGCTCGGCATCACGACGGTGTACGTCACGCACGACCAGGTCGAGGCCATGACGATGGGCGACCGGGTCGCCGTCCTCAAGGACGGGCTGCTCCAGCAGGTCGACAGCCCGCGTCACATGTACGACCGTCCCGCCAACCTCTTCGTCGCGGGCTTCATCGGCTCCCCCGCCATGAACCTGGTGGAGGTCCCGATCACCGACGGCGGCGTCAAGTTCGGCAACAGCGTGGTGCCGGTGGAGCGCGACGCCGTGAAGGCCGCAGCGGACAAGGGTGACAAGACGGTCACGGTCGGCGTCCGGCCCGAGCACTTCGACCTCGTCGACGGCGAGAGCGGCGGCGACGGCGACAAGAAGCTCTCCAAGGGCGAGCACGCGGGTGTCCCGGTGACGGTGAACGTCGTCGAGGAGCTCGGCGCCGACGGGTACGTCTACGGCACCGCCGACATCGGTGGCGAGAAGAGCGATCTGGTGGTCCGCGTCTCGGGCCGCAGCGTTCCGGAGAAGGGGACCACGATCCACGTCGTGCCGCGCGCCGGCGAGTCCCACGTCTTCGCCACCTCCTCCGGCGAGCGTCTCAGCGACTGAGCGCAGTGCAGTAGTTGAGAGGCTCAACGCCTCGCGCCTCAGCATCGCCGCTGTTCGCGGTGGATCGACGAAGGGCCGCGACGGGTTCACCACACCCGTCGCGGCCCTTCGCCGTCGCCGCCCCGCCACCACGCCCGTCACCACGCCCGTCACCACGTCCGTCGCCGCCCCCGGACACCGCCCCGTCGCCCCCGCCGTCGGCCCGCCTCAGCGCCGTCAACGTGCGGCCCGCGCCTCACCCTTACGTACGGCGACACTCGAACAACTCATGCATGTCGTCCCCCGAAGTGGTGACACAATGTCGCCAAATCACTACCTGTCGCTACCATCGCGGACGTGAACCACGCAGCCCGCCGTATCGGCCGATCCCTCGCCCTTGTTCTCCCGGTCGTGCTCGTTCTGTCCGGGACACTCGCCGTCACCCGCGTCCCATGGGCCGCCTCGCCCTCGGACACGCAACTGCTCACCGCCTCCTCGCACGAGGCGTCGTCGCGGGACGCCTCGACGCCCGCCTCGCCTCCCGCGTCCTCGACCGGGCGAGAGCCCCAGGACGCGCTCCGCGACCGGCTCATCGCCGAGTTGCAGGAGCAGGATCCCGGGGTGGCGCTCAGCAGTCTGCAGCGCGCGATGACGCGCAAGCCGTCGCTCGCCCGGCACTGCACTTCGCTCGCGCGGGCGCTGGGCAAGGCAGCCGTCCACAAGTACGGCGCCCAGCGGGCGCAGCGCTTCTCCCGTCCGGTCTGCGACACGTCGTTCGCGTACGGGGTCGCCCAGATGGGCTGAGGCCCCCGTAGAACCCAGCAGAACCCGGCAGAACCCAGCAGAATTCGGCAGAGCCCGGCTGCGCCCAGCAGCGCCCTGCGCCGCGCGCATAGGGTGCGGCACATGACCCAGCATCCGACCCAGGCCGTGATCCTCGCCGGTGGGCAGGGATCACGGCTTCGGCCGTACACCGACGACCGTCCGAAGCCGATGGTGGAGATCCCCGGCACGGGAGTGCCGATCATCGGCCACCAGTTGGCGTGGCTCGCGGACGAGGGCGTCACCGATGTCGTCGTCTCCTCGGGTCACCTCGCCGAGGTGCTCGAGGAGTGGCTCGGCAAGGCCGAACTCCCCTGCCGTGTGACGACGGTGACCGAGCCCGAGCCGCTCGGGCGTGGCGGCGGGCTGAAGTTCGCGGCGCGCTCCCTGCCGCGGCCGGACGAGCCGTGGTACGCCACGAACGGTGACATCTGGACGCGCTTCTCGTTGCGCGAGATGGCCGCGTTCCACGCCGAGCGCGATGCCACGGCCACGCTGGCGCTGGCCCGGCCGCGTATTCCGTGGGGCGCCGTGGAGACGGACCAGTTCGGTCACGTCCTGGACTTCATCGAGGCGCCGCCCTCCCCGTATCTGATCAACGCGGGTGTCTACGTCTTCGCGCGACGCTTCGCCGGGCTGCTGCCCGAGCGCGGTGACCACGAGCGGACCACTTTTCCCCGGCTCGCCCGCGAGCGGGCCCTGGCCGGTTACCCGCTCCCCCAGCGTTCGTACTGGCGGGCCATCGACACCGCGAAGGACCTGACGGAGGCGGCCAAGGAGCTCGCCGGCGAGCACGGCGGCTGACACGCGGCGACGGCGCGGCGGGCGCGCCACCGGGCGCAGGCCACAGACCACGGACTGCGGAGCACAGACCGCAGACCGCAGAGCTCAGGCCGCAGAGCACAGACCGCACATGTGGGAGGCCGCCGGCTCCTCCTCGGGATCTCGCGATACCCGCGGTGGAGCCGGCGGCCTCCCACATGTGCGGAGCAGACCGCGGCCCCCCACATGTGCGGAGCAGGCCGCGGCCTGCGCGTCAGTGGCCGCCCAGCAGGCCGCCCAACGCGCCGCGTCCGCCACCGCTGCCGCTGCCCCCGCCGGAGGCGGAGGTGCCGCCGCCCGAGCCGGACGACGAGGTGCCGCCGGAGGGGGAGGACTGGCGGGAGAGGCCGTTGCCGGTGCTCCCGCTGCCCGTCGTCGCCTGGGGCTGCTGCGGCTGCTGTTGCTGCTGCGGCGGTGCGGTGGTGCCTTCCTGGGCGCCGGGGGCCGTGGTGCCCTGCTGGGCGCCCTGGGACGTCCCCTGGGTCCTGCCCTGGCTCGGGGTGGACTCCGGGCCGCTGGTGGCCCGGCCCTCGCCCGGCCGGGTCTCGTCCCGGGATCGGTCGCGGTCCTTGCCCTGGGTGTCCGCGTCCCCGCGCCGGCCGTTCGCGCCGCCGTCCGGCCCCTGCGTGGCCTGGCCCGTGCCGGCGCCCTCGCCCGGGGTCCGCGGCATCGGCGAGCCGGGCAGCCGGTTGGTGGGCGCCTCGTCGCGGCCCGGGAGCGTGGTCGTCTGGGAGGAGCGTACGGCGCTGCCCAGCAGCGAGCCGACGAGCAGGGCGAGGCCGACGATCACCGAGGCGACGAGGGTGCCCCGGCGCAGCACGCGGCGGCGCAGGTCCCACAGGGAGACGCGGGGGCCGAGCTTGCGCCAGGCCTCGCTCGCGAGCCTGCCGTCGACGGAGAAGACCGGGGCGCCCGCGATGATCAGCGGGCTCCAGGCGGCGAGGTAGATGATGTCGGGCGCCTCGTACGCGGGGACCGAGCTCCAGCTGACCGTCATCAGGAGGGCTGCCGACAGGAGCGCGCCGAGGCCGGCGGCGACCCGCTGCCACAGTCCGAAGATCGTCAGTACGCCGACGATCACCTGGAGGAACGCCACGGTGAGTCCCGCGCCGACCGGGTGCGCCAGGGCGAAGTCACGCAGCGGGGAGGCGATCGTCCACGGTTCGAGGGAGCGCAGCCAGGTGACCATGGAGCCGCGTTCGCCGCCGTCGAAGTAGACGGGGTCGCACAGCTTGCCCATCCCGGCATAGACGGTGATGAAGCCGAGGAAGACGCGCAGCGGGAGGAGGACGACGCCGAGGTTCATGCGGCGCCCGGGGTAGTAGGCGTGCCGCACGCCGTCGCGGCGCCGTCGTCCTTCGGTGTCCTGGCCGCGGTCCTCGGCGGCCTCGTCGTACGGCCCGGGGTAGCCGATCGTGGCCAGGGGGCCCGTGTCGGCGCCGTCGTGGGGCCCGTGCGGGCCGGCGGGCGGACCGACGGTGCCGATCCGGCCGGTGTGCCCGGCGGAGCCGCCCTGCCGGCCCTGCTCGCCGTACGCGCCGTACGTGTCGTACGCGTCGGAGTCGCCGGATGCGCCGTGCTCGCCGTCGAAGGCGCCGCGCGCCGGGCGTACGCCCTTGAGCAGCGGTTCGCCCTGGGGTGGCAGCGGCGCGCCGCCGGGTGGGACGGTCCTGCCGCTCTCGGACGGCTGGGGGCCGCGGGGCGGGCCGACGACGGTGGCGGGTCCGCCGCCCGCGCCACCGCGCGGGGGCGCGCCGTCGACGCGGGGGAGCGTCTGCGTGGACGAGGGGTCGGTCTCGGTGCCCGCGGGCCCCGCGAAGCCGACGAGCCCGGCGGTGCGGGCGGCCTGGATCACCTTCGTGGCGCCGGTGTCGTCCGGCTCGGCGCCGCCGCTCCAGACCACGGGCGTGCGGCGACGCCCCGCCCGTGCGCCGGCGGGTCCCGCGACGCCGGAGCGGCGGGAGCCGGCGGCGACCGGCAGCGGCTCGGTGTCCTCGAACGCGGCGCCGTGCCCGAGGCCGCTTCCCGCACCGGGCGCACCGGCCGCTCCCGCACCGGCCATTCCCGCGCGGGCCGCCGGGGAAGCGGCGCCGACGGGGACGGCGGTGGCGGGCGTGAGCGACGCGGCGGAGGCCGCGGACGCCAGGGCGGCGCGCGCGGCTACGGAGGAGGAGTACGCGGCCGGCGCCGTCGAGGACGCGCCGAGCCGTACGCGGAAACTCGCGTGATTGACGACCACCTCAGCGGGGTCGGACGGGACCTTGACCGTGCTCAGCACCGGCTCGTCGTCGAAGAAACCGCGGGGGCTTCCCCCTGGGCCGTGCCCAGAGCCGCGGCCCGAAGCGCCGGGTGCGCGGGGTGTTCTGGTGTCCACACTCATCTAACCGAGTGACGGACGGTTAGGACACTGCCTTGACCGCGCCGATCTGTCGGAGGCCCGTCAAGTGATCATCGGCCCCGGCGGCCGCCGGGGCCCGCGCCCCGCGCCGGCGACGCCCGGCGCCGGTGGTGCCGCGCGCCCGGATCAGGCGCGCCGCCGTGCCGCCTCGTAGAGGACGACGCCCGCCGCGACACCCGCGTTCAGCGACTCGGCGCCACCCGGCATCGGGATGCGCACGCGCAGGTCGCACGTCTCCCCCACCAGCCGGGACAGCCCCTTGCCCTCGCTGCCGACGACGACCACGAGCGGACCGTCGAGCGCGGCGACGTCCCCCAGTTCGACGTCACCGTCCGCGGCAAGACCGATCACCGTCAGGCCCGCCTTCTGGTACGACTCCAGCGCACGGGTGAGGTTGGTGGCGCGCGCGACCGGCGTACGCGCCGCGGTGCCGGCCGACGTCTTCCACGCCCCCGCCGTCATCCCCGCCGCACGGCGCTCGGGAACGACCACGCCGTGCCCGCCGAACGCGGAGGCGGAGCGGACGACGGCGCCCAGGTTGCGCGGGTCGGTCACCCCGTCGAGCGCGACGATCAGCGGGTCCTCGCCGAGGTCGAACGCGGCGGCAGCCAGGTCCTCGGGGTGCGCGTACTCGTACGGCGGCACCTGGAGGACCAGGCCCTGGTGGTTGAGGCCGTTCGTCATCCGGTCCAGCTCCGGCCTGGGGGCCTCGACCAGCCGGATGCCGCCCCGGTCACCGGCGAAGCGGACCGCCTCGCGGACCCGGTCGTCGTTGTCGATGAACTGCTGGACGTACAGGGCGTTCGCCGGGACGCCCTCGCTGAGGGCCTCCACCACGGAGTTGCGGCCCACGACCAGTTCGGAGGTGCCCTTGCCGCCCCGCGGGCCGCCGCGCTGCGGACGGCCCTGGGCACGGCGCGCCTTCGCCTGCGCGGCGCGCTGCTTGGCGTGGCCCTTGCGCATCTCGGCGGGCGGCGTCGGGCCCTTGCCCTCCAGGCCTCGGCGGCGCTGTCCACCGCTGCCGACCTGCGGGCCCTTCTTCTTCCCGGGCATGGGTACCTACCTTGCTCACGTTGGCTCACGTTGACGGTGCGGGCCGCGGCCACGAGGCGGCGCGCGGTGCGGAGCGCGCCGCGGGTTCGCGGGCGCGCAAGTGGTGGGGTTCGGATGTACGTACGGCCTGTCAACGGTACCGGTAGTCGGGCCCGGGTCCCGCCTCGCTCACGTTCCCCGCTCACGCGGAGTCCGCGCGCGGAGCGGGCCCGGCCGGGCGCTGCCATCCGGGACCGCCGCCGCGGGTCCCCTCAGTCCCCGGTCAGTTCCCAGCGGGGGCCCGAGGGGGTGTCCTCGATCGTCAGGCCGGCGCGCTGGAGGTCGTCGCGCAGAGCGTCGGCCGCGGCGTAGTCCTTGCGCTGCCTGGCGGCCTGCCGCTGCTGGAGCACGAGGCCGACCAGCGAGTCCACCACGGAGTGCAGGCCGGCGCCCTCCTGCTGCCCACCGCCGGACCACGCCGGGTCGAGCGGGTCCATCCCCAGGACGCCGAGCATGGCCCGCACCTCGGCGACCGCCGTGGCGACGGCGGCCTTGTCGCCCTCGCCCAGCGCGGCGTTCCCCTGCCGGACGGTGGTGTGGACGACGGCCAGTGCCTGCGGTACGGCGAAGTCGTCGTCCATGGCCTCGGCGAACGCGTCGGGGACGGGTACGTCCTGTGCCACGTCGCCGATGAGCTCGGCCCCGCGCTGGAGGAAACCCTCGATGCGGGCGAACGCCGCGTCGGCCTCGCGCAGGGACTCCGGGCTGTACTCGATGGTGGAGCGGTAGTGCGGGCCTGCGAGGTAGTACCGCAGGACGAGGGGGCGCCACTGCTTGACCATCTCGCTGACCAGGACCGAGTTGCCCAGCGACTTGCTCATCTTCTCGCCGCTCATGGTGACCCAGGCGTTGTGCGCCCAGTAGCGGGCGAACTCGTCGCCGAAGGCGCGGGACTGGGCGATCTCGTTCTCGTGGTGCGGGAAGACGAGATCGACACCGCCGCCGTGGATGTCGAAGGCGCGGCCGAGGTACTTGTGCGCCATCGCGGAGCACTCCAGGTGCCAGCCGGGGCGTCCGGGGCCGAAGGGCGTCTCCCAGAACGGTTCACCGGGCTTGGCGGCCTTCCACATGGCGAAGTCGCGGGGGTCGCGCTTGCCCGTCTCGCCCTCGCCCGCCGGCTGGCGGAGGTTGTCGAGGTCCTGGTTGGACAGGCCCAGGTAGGCGGGGAAGGAGCGGACGTCGAAGTAGACGTTGCCGTCTGCGGTGTAGGCGTGGCCGCGGTCGATGAGGACGCGCATCATCTCGACCATCTCGGGGATGTGTCCGGTGGCGCGCGGCTCTCCCGTGGGCGGCAGGCAGCCGAGGGCGTCGTAGGCGGCGTTGAAGGCGCGTTCGTTGGCGTAGCCGATCGCCCACCAGGGGCGTCCCTGTTCGGCGGCCTTCACGATGATCTTGTCGTCGATGTCGGTGACGTTGCGCACGAACGTCACCGCGTAGCCGCGGTAGGCGAACCAGCGGCGCATGATGTCGAAGTTCAGGCCCGAACGGATGTGCCCGATGTGCGGGGCGGCCTGCACGGTGGCGCCACACAGGTAGATCGAGACACAGCCGGGCTCGAGCGGGCTGAAGTCGCGGATCTGCCGGGCGCTGGTGTCGTACAGGCGAAGAGTCACGGGGTCAAGGGTAGTAGCCCGCCGCGGGCCTCCGTGCCCCTCCCGGGAAGGCGCCCGTCCACCGGCTCCCTCGCCCGCTCAGCACGCTCGGCCGGCGGCGTCGCGCACCCGCACCGCGCGCCCCGCGGCGACGCCCAGCACCGGGACGCACACCAGCGCCGACCAGACGGCGGCCGGGCCGAGACCCGCACCGATCAGGGCCCCCGTCGCGGCGCTGCCTCCCAGCACGACAGCGCCCGCGGCCGACGAGAGGGCGCCCATGCTGAAGCCGAGCCGCTCCTCGGCCACCAGTTCGGTCACCAGGGCGCGGGCCGCGGGGACGGCCAGCATCTGGCCGAACGTGAGCGCCAGCACGTAGACCGCGGCCGGTACCAGACCGGCCGCCCCCGTCAGGCCGAACGGCGCGAGGGCCGCCACCGTCAGGAAACCGGCCGCCACGACGGCCAGCCCCGCGCACAGTGCCGCACGGTGGCTCATCCTCTCCCCCACCGCCCGGGTGACGGGCAACTGCGCGCACACGACGAGGAGCGAGGAGAGCGCGAACAGCCACCCGAGGGCACCCTGCGATCCCGTCGCCCGTACGACCTCCTCTGGCAGGGCGAGATAGAGCTGGTTGTAGGCGAGGAGGTAGGTGCTGTAGGCGAGGCAGAGAAGGAGGAAGGGACCGTTGCGGACGGTGGCCCGCAGCGCGCCGTCGCTCCGCCGGGGTGGCGCCGCGGAACGGTGCGCGCTTGTCGCGGCGCCCCGCACGTCTCCCGCCGCCGGCTCGGGCCGGCCGCGCGGCATCCAGTGCCAGTGGCCGGCCAGGACGGCGACGAAGACGAGCGCGCCCGCGAAGGTGGCGGTGCGGAAGTCGGCCAGCAGCAGGAGGGAGCCCAGCAGCGGGCCGAGGAAGGCGCCGGCCTGCCCCGAGGCGGAGAAGACCGCGAGCGTGCGGGCCCGCGGATGCCCGGTGGCCTGCTCGTGGCGTACGGCCTGGCGCGCGGTCTCCGACTCGACGGCGGGCGAGAAGAGCGCGGCCGCGAACCCGACGCACAGCACCGCCGCGATCACGGAGGCGGTCTGCTGCGCGTACCCCAGCCACAGGAACCCGGCGATGCGCAGGACGCACCCGGCCAGCACCACCGGGCGCGGCCCGTACCGGTCGGTGAGCGCGCCCCCGACGACGAACAGCCCCTGCTGGCTGAACGTCCGCAGCCCCAGCACGAGGCCGACCAGCCAGCCCCCCATGCCCAGCGCCCCGCCCAGGTGCTCGGCCAGGTAGGGCAGGACGGCGAAGAACCCGATGTTGAACGCCAGCTGCGTGGCGGCGAGCAGCCGTACGAAGGGCGGCAGTGCGCGGATGTCGGCCAGCGAGCCCAGGGAGGTGCGGGGACGGCCGGCGCCGCGCCGCGCGGACCGGGTGCGGCGGCGCACCCGCGTCACGGGACGTCACCCTCGCGGGGCGCGCGCGGTGCTCGGGGCGCCCTGGTTCCGCGCGCCGTGGAGGTCAGCGCCCCTGCCGCCACCGCCAGCACGCCGACCACGGCGAGGCCCGCGGCGGGCGCGAGGACGGCCCAGGGGGCGCGCTCGGCGTACGGCATGTTCTCCGAGAGCATGCGGCCCCACTCGGGGGCGGGCGGCTCCGCGCCGAGACCCAGGAAGCCGAGGGAGGCGAGGGCGAGGGCCAGCGCGGGGACACGGAGGAGGGCGTGACGCACGACGGGGGGCAGCACGCCGGGCAGTACGTGGCGGCGCAGCAGGTGCCACCGTCCCGCGCCGAGCGCGACGGCGCCCTCGACGTGGGCGGCGGCGCGCTCCTGCTCGTACAGCGCGGCGGTGTGGGCGGCCAGCGGCGCCCAGGCGACGACGGCGACGGCCGCGGCCGCACCGAGGGCGCCAGGTCCTGCGATGCCCGCGACGACCAGCCCGGCGATGACCGGCGGGAGGGCGTTGACGACCTCCCGCAGGCCCTCCGTCCAGCGCGTCAGCACCCCGAGCGCCGCCCCGGCGACGAGGGTGACGGCAGCGACCGCGACGGCCGTCAGCGCGGTACGGGCGGCGCCGTGCCCGATCCTGGCGAGGACGTCGCGGCCGAGCGCGTCGGTGCCCAGCGGGTGCGCCGCGCCGGGGGCGGCGAGCCGGGCGGCGGTGTCGACGTGCAGCGGGTCGCGGGTCATGCCGTAGCCGACGGTGGCCACCAGCAGGGCGGTCAGGACACCGGCCGACCAGGCCAGGGCGCGGGAGGGAGGCAGGTGGGGGCGGCGGAGCGCGGGCAGCGCCCCGGCGTCCAGCGCGGGGCCGAGCGCGGCGCGCCGCACGCCCCGCACCCCTGCGCCGACGGCAAGGCCCAGCGCGAGGAGCAGCAGGACACAGGCCTGGAGGACGGGCAGATCCTGGGCGAGGGCGGCCTTGAGCGCCGTCCCGCCGAGCCCCGGGATGGCGAAGAGGGTCTCGACGGCGACGGCACCGCCGGTGAGGCCGACGACGACGAACCCGAACTGCGGCAGCAGCGGCGGCAGTACGCGGCGCAGCGCGTGCCGGGCGAGGCGCACGGGCGGGACGCCGTAGGCGACGTTCGTGCGGACCCACTCCTCGGCGAAGGCGCCGGGCAGCGCGTCGTCGAGCAGCCGTCCCAGCAGGGCGCCCGCGGGGATGCCCATGGCGAGCGCGGGCAGCACGGCGGTGGCCACCGGGTCGTCGCCACCCCAGCCCAGGGGCGGGAACCAGCCGAGCCGCACCGCGAAGAGCGTCGCGAGGACGGCAGCGAGCAGGAACTCGGGCAGCGCGGCCAGCA
The DNA here is from genome assembly GCF_022699385.1 of Streptomyces tubbatahanensis. Classification (NCBI taxonomy): domain Bacteria; kingdom Bacillati; phylum Actinomycetota; class Actinomycetes; order Kitasatosporales; family Streptomycetaceae; genus Streptomyces; species Streptomyces tubbatahanensis. The sequence goes on from NZ_CP093846.1 coordinate 3,545,270, forward strand.
CCGCGCCGAGCGCCCCGGCGCGTGCGGTGGGGCGCCTGCGGCCGGTTCCGCGCGCCCCCGCCGCCAGGGTGCGGAAGCCGAGCGCCGCCGCCAGCAGCACGGCGACGGCGAGGGAGACGCCCATGAGCGTCAGGGAGACACCGAGTGCCGCGAGCACGTCGGGGCCCACCGGCTGCCCCGACACCCACGAGGTGCCGAAGTCGCCGTGCGCCACCCCCGCGGCCCAGTCGGCGAGCAGCCGCAGCGGCCCCGCGTCCAGTCCGGTCTCCGCGCGGATGGCGGCCAGCGCGTCGGGCGTCGGCGCGCGGTCGGCGTAGCGCGCGTGCAGGATCGTGCGGGCCGGATCCGTGCGCGTCAGCCAGGGCAGCAGCCCGATGACGAGGAGCACCCCGAGCGCGGCGAGGACCCGCCCCGCCCAGACCAGCAGCCCCCGTACGGGCCGGACGGGGAGCCGTCGTCCCACCGGAGCCCGCCGACCGCGCGCGGCCCCGGAGGGCGTACGGCCGTTCCCCGGAACGCCCGTTCCCGTGCTGCCCTCGGCCACCGAGGGGTCCGTGCCCACGCGTCTCACGCGCGGCTCACCCGCGGTGGGTGTCGGCGGTGACCAACGTGCGCTCCATCGGATCGAGGGAGACCCCCTCGACCTCGTCGGCGACGCCCTGGATGAAGCGCTCGTGCAGCAGCGGCACCACAGCGTCCGTCCGCAGGATCTTCGCCTCGGCCGCCACCTCCGCACGCTGCCGGGCGGCCGTGTCCTCGGTACCCGCCGCCTTGCTGACGGCCTCGTCGACGTCCTCGTCGCACAGCTGCGACATGTTGAACGAGCCCTTGCAGGTGAAGTCGGACTCCATGTACGAGACCGGGTCACCGGTGTCGAGCAGCGTGTTGCGGGCCTGCACGAAGACGTCGTACTTGCCCGCGAGCGCGTCCGCCTCCATCCGCGCGTAGTCGCGCACCACCTGCTTGACCTCGAACCCCGCCCTCTCGAACTGCTGCTGGAGCGCGGTGACGACCTCCGGCAGCTCGGGGCGGTTGGTGTAGGTGGCGAGCGTGATCTCCGGCGCCTTCTTCACCTCCGCCCTGGAGGCGGCCTTCGCCCGGCCCTCGACCGGCACCCGCTTGTCCCGCGCCCACTTCACACCGGGTCCCAGCAGCCCCTCGGGCTCGTCCGCGTACCCCTCGTAGACGCTCTTGATCAGGGCCTTGCTGTCGATGGCGGCACGGGCGGCGGCGCGCAGGCGCGGATCCTTCAAAGGCCCGCGCTCGGTGTTCATGTACAGGCTGTTGGTCCGCGCGGTGGGCACCTCGTGCACCTGGCTCTTCTCCAGCACCGACGCCTGCGAGACCGGCACGTACTCGGCGATGTCGGTGCTGCCCGCCCGCAGCGCGTTGGCGCGGGTCGTCCCGTTCGCCGTGAACGTCACGTCCACGCCGGACGCCTTCGCGCTGCCGCCCCAGTAGCCGTCGTAGCGGTCCAGCTTCGCGCGGACCGTCCCCTCGACCTTCGTCAGGGCGAACGGGCCCGTCGCGTGCCCCGCGACGGTCACCTTGTCGCCCTTGCCGTACGCCTGCGGCGACAGCACCGCCAAGGAGGGGTTGGCCAGCCGCTGGGGCAGCAGCGCGTCCGGCTCGCTGCTGGACACGGCGACCGTGTCCGCGTCCTTCGCCCGCGCGGACAGCTTGCCCGCGTCGCTGAGCACGCGCGGCTGCGGGGAGGCCTTCGTGGCCGCCGTCAGAGAGCGGGCCACCGCCTCGGCGGTCACCTTCTTCCCGTCCTGGAACCTGGCCTTCCGCAGCTGGAACGTCCACGTACGGTCCCCCCGCGAGGACTCCCACGACGTCGCCAGCGCGGGCTTCGCCTCGCCCGAGGAGTCCAGCCTGGTCAGCCCCTCGATGACCGACAGCCTGCTGAGAGTGACCGCGTCGTCCCCGTACGGGGACATCGCCTGGGCCGGCGGGAACGCCATCGAGACCCGCAGCCGGTCACCGGACGAGCCGCTGTTCCCGCCACCGCAGGCGGTGAGCGTCAGCGCGCCGACGACGGTGAGGAGTACGGCGGTCGGCGGCGCCGCCGCGACGGTACGGGGGCGCGCCTCGGCGGCACGGCGGTTCGGCCTGGCGGCACGGCGGTTCGGCCTGGCGGCGCGGCGGTTCGGCCTGGCGGCGCTGCGTATGTGGGGCATGGGTCGGACTCTATCTGGAAGCGATTTTCAACAAGCGGTGGCGGTCAACGGGACACCCGCGGGTTCGCCCGCGGGCTCGCCCGCCGAGGGCGCCGGGACGGGCAACGCGAAGTGGACGATGCCCTGCCCGCCGCCCGGCAGCTCCCGCTCGTCGCACACGACCGTCGCCAACGACCGCCAGAACGGCTCGGCCCCCGGCACCGCCGGATCCGTGTGCAGGTAGACCGCCTCGTAACCGCCCACCTCCGCGACGAACGCCGACAGCTCGCGCACCATCGCCCGGGCGATCCCGAGACGGCGGTGCGTCGGACGCACATAGATCCTGCACAGCTGCGCGGTGCTCCGCGACGGGAAACGCTCCGCCACCCACGGCGGATTCGGCGGCGCCTGCGGGCCCTGGTCACGGACCGCGCCCGTGCCCACGACCTCGCCGCTCACCTCGTCGACCGCGACGAGCAGCGTACGGCGGCGAGGGCGCAGATACGTTCCCTCGATGTCGATGATGTCCCGGTGCCAGCGCGGCACGTACCCCGACCGCAGATCGCCGTAGACGGTGTCCAGCATGACGCTGCGCGCGGCGTCGACATCCGCTGAGGCGGCGGTACGCAATACGTAAGACATCACCTCAACTGTAACTGCGACCCTGTCGCAACAACGCACCCACCGCAACGGGGGTCGCCGGGCACGCCCGGCGACCGACGGCCGGCGTCGGCCGTCCGTCGCGTACGTCCGCCGCGCCTGTGCACCCGCGCGATGGGGCGTGCACGCCCCACGACAGACGACCGGCGGCGGCCGGGCCGCGCACCCCGCGGCAGACGGCTGGCAGCGGCCGGCGCAAACCGCCGAGCACGTGCGTCGTGGCTCACCGCCGCCGCGGCGGAAAAGGCGGCCCCGCCGCAGCAGCAGGAGGGAGCGTGGCTTCCCGCCGCAGCAGCGGAAAGGAGCGTGGCTCATCACCGCTGCGGCCGAAAGGAGCGTGCCCCCTCGCCGCAACAGACAGCTGGCAGCGGCCCGTGCAAACCGCCGAGCACGCGCGTCGTGGCTCACCGCCGCCGCGGCGGAAAAGGCGGCCCCGCCGCAGCAGCAGGAGGGAGCGTGGCTTCCCGCCGCAGCAGCGGAAAGGAGCGTGGCTCATCACCGCTGCGGCGGGAAGGAGCGTGCCCCCTCGCCGCAACAGACGGCTGGCAGCGGCCCGTGCAAACCGCCGAGCACGTGCGTCGTGGCTCACCGCCGCTGCGGCGGAAAAAGGCGGCCCCGCCGCAGCCGCGGGAAGGAGCGTGGCTTCTCGCCGCAGCTGCGGGGAGAGGGCGCGTGCCCTCCGTAGCGGTGTGGGGGCGGGTCTGCCCGTCGTCGGTGGTGGGTCGGGTTAGGGGGTGGGGAGGACGAGGGCGGTGGCCAGGGCCGCGAGGCCCTCCCCGCGGCCGGTGAGGCCGAGCCCGTCCGTGGTGGTGCCCGCGAGGGAGACGGGCGCACCGGCGGCCGCGGTCAAGACCGCGGCCGCCTCCGCACGGCGCTTGCCGATCTTCGGGCGGACGCCGATGACCTGGATGGCGATGTTGCCGATCTCGAAGCCGCCGTCGCGCACGATGCGCGCGGCCTCGGCGAGGAGGGTGACGCCGGAGGCGCCGGACCACTCGGGCCTGCCGGTGCCGAAGTGGGTGCCGAGGTCTCCCAGGGACGCGGCGGAGAAGAGTGCGTCGCACGCCGCGTGGGCGGCCACGTCTCCGTCGGAGTGCCCGGCGAGACCGTACGGTTCGTCCTCCCACAGGAGGCCGCCGCACCACAGCTCGCGGCCTTCCTCGAACGCGTGCACGTCGGTGCCGATGCCGACGAGGGGCAGCGGGGGGCGCGCGGCGTGCCCGGCGGCGCGGGCGGCCGCGTGTGCGGCGGTGTGCTCAGTACTCAACGTTCGCCTTCCTGCGTGCCAGTACCGCCTCGGCCAGAACCAGGTCGAGGGGGCGGGTCACCTTGAAGGCCTCCTCGTGGCCGCGCACGACGACGACCTCGACGCCGAGCCGTTCGACCATGCCGGCGTCGTCGGTGGCGCCCTCGCCCTCGGCGGCCAGCCGGGCGTGTGCCTGGGCCAGGATCGTGCGGTCGAAGCCCTGCGGGGTCTGCACGGCGCGCAGGCGGGCGCGGTCGGGGGTGCCGGTCACGGGCTCGGGTTCCGCGTCGGTGCGGGGGTCGACCTGCTTGACGGTGTCGGTGACGGGCAGCGCGGGCACCACCGCGGGCGCGCCGTCGCGTACGGCGGCGACGACGGCGTCGACCGTCTCGTGCGGGACCAGGGGGCGGGCCGCGTCGTGGACGAGCACCGTCTCGACGGTGTCGGGCAGCGCGGCGAGGCCGAGCCGCACGGAGTCCTGGCGGGTGTCGCCGCCGGGTACGACGGCGACGCCGGTCAGCTCGTGCGCGTCCAGCAGGGAGCGGACCTCCGGGGCGCCGTCCGGCGGCGCGACGACGACGACCAGTCCGACGGTGCGGGCCCGCGCCGTCGCCCGGACCGCGTGGATGAGCATGGGCGTACCGCCCAGCTCGCGCAGCGCCTTGGGCGCTCCCGGGCCGAGCCGTACGCCCCTGCCGGCGGCGGGGATCACCACGGCCGTGCGGGGGCCGGCGTCACCCGTGGGACGCGGATCAGCGGAAGGGGCGGAGTCTGTGGATTCGATTGACATCGGTAGCGCGTTCAGGGTTTGTGTCCTCAGCCGGGGTGGGTATGGCCAGGGGGTACCCCGACCGTAGGTTGGAGGTAGTGCCGGGCGCGACCACTCGATCGGGCCCTTCCGTGAACACCGGTCGAGTGTGCAGCCCGGGCCCGGCACGCAAGAGACGGCCGTCCTTCGGACGGTGTGGGTTCTGTCGCCCCATATCACCACATATGCCGCGGCGCCCGGCGACGACTGAGGTCATCCGGGCACCGCGGCATTGTGGAACTGCGGACAGTCGCCTGCGCACAGTCGTTGCAGCACGTCAACCGTTGGAGCGTTCCGTCCGGCGGGACCGTACGTCCCTCCGGTGGGACAGTCCGTGGGTCGGGACGGTCCGTGGATCAGGAAGCGAGAACCTCGTCGAGAAGCGCCTCGGCCTTGTCCTCGTTCGTGTTCTCCGCCAGGGCGAGCTCGCTCACCAGGATCTGGCGGGCCTTGGCCAGCATCCGCTTCTCACCTGCGGAGAGGCCGCGCTCGCGCTCCCGGCGCCACAGGTCGCGTACCACCTCGGCCACCTTGATCACATCGCCGGACGCGAGCTTCTCGAGATTCGCCTTGTAGCGGCGGGACCAGTTGGTCGGCTCCTCGGCATACGGCGCGCGGAGCACCTCGAAGACCCTGTCCAGCCCGTCCGAACCGACGACGTCACGTACACCCACGAACTCCGCATTGTCCGCCGGCACGCGCACCGTCAAATCGCCCTGCGCAACCTTCAGAACCAAGTAGGTCTTGTCCACGCCTTTGATCTGGCGAGTTTCGATAGCCTCGATCAGCGCGGCCCCGTGATGGGGATAGACCACGGTGTCGCCAACCTTGAACGTCATGTGTCAGGTACCCCTTCCGTGGCTATCCAGGGTAACACGGCAACGACGTCTTCTGAATGGCGTTTTCGCAGGTCAGGGCATATCTCGGGGCTTGACAAGCGGCCCTCTATCGTGCTGCGGACGGTCAATGCAAGCGGGTATTCGCAGGTGGGAGCGGTTCTGCGCACCTTCGCAAACGAGGACGATCGACCTCCGCGAGAGACTCACGACACGTCCACAGTGACCGATTTGTCCGACTGTAGGGAGCGGCCTCTTCGTACGGTCTTCCGGCTTTCCCAAGAATTGATCAATGGCGGTGTAAGAACCTGTTGATCAATTCTTCATCAACCTTCCGCATTCCCCGGAATCCCCCGCACGGAGCCCACCCGAACACCGTCGCGCCCTGGTGGGGAGCTCGCCACGGCTATCGGCCGGCTATTCGGACCCCGGGCGGGCACCGGGCGGACCCCGGGCGGGCGCCAGGCGGCACCGAACGGGCGACGGTCCCGTGCGGCTGTCCCGTGGGGCGGTGGTCGGTGGCGGTCGGTGGTGGGTGGGTCGGAGGGTCGGGTGCGGGGCCTCCCCGGGCTGTCGGTAACCTGAGCGCGCACGCCAAGCCCATCCGTACGCGACCGGCAACGCTCCGGAGCCTCCCGTGCTCAGCAGCGTGCCGCCGCCCTGGCCCGCCAAGGAGTTGCCGCCGCCGTGAGCAGCAGCCTTCGTCGCGGCACCCTCGCCGCCACCACCCTCGCGCTCGCCGCTATCTCGCTGACCGCCTGTGGCGCGGGGAACGACGCGCAGACGCTGGAGATCAAGCCCGACAACGCGGCGACGCACGTCGGGACCATCAAGATCCAGAACGCCAACGTCGTGACCGGCACGCACGGCACCGGCGAAGCGACCGTCACGGCGCGGATCTTCAACGACGGCACCAAGGACCAGACCCTCAAGGGTGTCTCGGTCAGCGGTACCCGCGCCGAGCTCAGCCCGGCCAAGGGCGAGAGGAAACTGGTCGTCCCGGCCGGGGGCTCGCTGGAGCTCGGCGGCAAGGGCGAGGCCTCGGCGCTGCTCACCGACGCGAAGCGGGCGGGCGTCAGGGACGGCAACGCCCAGCAGGTCACCTTCGATCTCAGCAGCACCGGCGCGGTCAAGCTGAAGGCCGCGGTCTTCCCCGCCAAGGGCGCCTACAAGACGGTGGGCCCGAGCGCGTCGCCGTCCAGCCAGGGCCCGAAGCCGGGTTCCTCGGCCTCGTCCTCAAAGACCGCCGGTCCCGGTGACAAGCCGGGCGAGGGCGGAGAGGGCCAGGAGGGCGGGACCGGCTCCGGACAGCAGCAGGAGCAGGGCCGGCAGGGCGAGCAGGGCGGTCAGGGACAGCCTTCGGACTCCGCCTCGTCGCCCGCGGACGCCACCGAGTAGGGCGGCGCGCACGCCGGGCACCGAGCCGCGCCCCGACGCCGACGCGACGGGAGGCCGCGCCCCTGGTGGGGTGCGGCCTCCCGTCGCGTCACGGGGCCCGTTTACGGCTCGAACTTGTAGCCGAGTCCGCGCACCGTCACCAGGTAGCGCGGGGCGCCCGGGTCCGGTTCGATCTTGGCTCTGAGCCGCTTGACGTGGACGTCTAGGGTCTTGGTGTCCCCGACGTAGTCGGCGCCCCAGACCCGGTCGATCAGCTGCATCCTGGTCAGCACCCGGCCCGCGTTGCGCAGCAGCATCTCCAGCAGGTCGAACTCCTTGAGCGGAAGATCCACCTTGCCGCCGCCGACCGTCACCACGTGCCGGTCCACGTCCATCCGGACAGGACCGGCCTCCAGGGCCGCGGGGGTGACCTCCTCCGGCTCACCGCGGCGGCGCAGCACCGCGCGGACGCGGGCGACCAGCTCGCGGGAGGAGAACGGCTTGGTGACGTAGTCGTCCGCGCCTATCTCCAGACCGACGACCTTGTCGATCTCGCTGTCCTTGGCCGTCACCATGATCACGGGGACGTTGGAGCGGCCGCGCAGCTGGCGGCAGACCTCGGTGCCGGGCAGTCCTGGCAGCATCAGATCGAGCAGCACCAGATCGGCGCCGTTGCGTTCGAACTCGTCCAGCCCCTCCGGGCCCGTGGCCGCGATCGCGACCTCGAAGCCTTCCTTACGGAGCATGTACGACAGTGCGTCGCTGAACGATTCCTCGTCCTCGACGACGAGCACTCGGGTCACGGGAGGACCTCCGGGGCGGAAAGTTGTTCATCAGCCTGGTCGACATACGGCCGCTCCTCCTCGTCGAAGGCGGCCGGTTCCTGCAATGCGCCGGAGAGGCGGTTCCGGCCCAGCCGGTCGGCCTTCTCCAGCGCGGCCTGCTCCCGCCCACTGCCCGCCTCGGGCAGCCGCAGGGTGAAGGTGGAGCCCTGGCCCTCGGCGCTCCACACCGTGACCTCCCCGCCGTGCGAGGCGGCCACGTGTTTGACGATGGACAGGCCGAGCCCGGTGCCGCCGGTGGCACGGGACCTGGCCGGATCGACGCGGTAGAAGCGTTCGAAGATCCGCTCCTTGTCGCGCTCCGAGATCCCGATGCCCTGGTCGGTGACGGCGATCTCGATGAGGTCCTCCCCGCCCTCCTGGGTGCGGCGGCCCGCGACCTTGACGCGGGTGCGGGCCGGCGAGTAGTTGACGGCGTTCTCGACGAGGTTGCCGAGCGCGGCGGCGAGCTGCCCCCTGTTCCCCCACACGTGCAGGCCTTCGGCGCCTCCGGCCAGCAGCGTGATCTGCTTGCCCTCGGCGCTGTGCCGGCTGCGCTCGATCGCCTCGGTCACCAGTTCGTCGACGCGGACCGATTCGGAGTCCTCCAACGGGTCGTCGTTCTGCACCCGCGAGAGGTCGATCAGCTCCTGGACCAGGTTCGTCAGCCGCGTGGCCTCGTTCTGCATGCGCCCGGCGAAGCGCTGCACCGCCTCCGGCTCTTCGGAGGCGTCCAGCACCGCCTCCGAGAGGAGCGAGAGCGCCCCCACCGGGGTCTTGAGCTCGTGGCTGACGTTCGCCACGAAGTCGCGCCGCACCGCCTCGATCCTGCGGGCCTCCGTCAGGTCCTCCACCAGCAGGAGCACCAGCCGGGAGCCGAGCGGAGCGACCCGCGCGGAGACCGCCAGGGCATCACCCCTTCCGGTACCGCGCCGGGGCAGGTCCAGCTCGACCTGGCGTATCTCACCGTCCCGCCGGGTGTCCCGCGCCATCTGGAGCATCGGCTCGATACCGAGCCTGCCGCCGCGCACCAGGCCCAGCGCGTAGGCGGCCGAGCTGGCCTTGACGACGGCGTCGCTCTCGTCCAGCACGACGGCCGAGGAGCGCAGCACCGACAGAACCGTGTCGACGCCCGGGGGAAGCCCGGGGCCGGTGTGCAGCGAGGAGGAGGTACGGGTCGGGCGGGCCTGCTCCCGCTCGCTCCAGCGGAACGCCAGCATCGCGATCACGCCGGTGCACACACCGGCGATCGCTGCTGCCGCGGCGACCGCCGCATTCACGTCCATACAGCCAGGTTATGCGCCCCGCCGAACACACCCCCAGCCCAGGAGGGGCAGCCCGCAACAGCTGTCGCCCAGTGTTTACCCGCACGGCGCCTCTGGTTCACCGTGGAGGGCCGAACCGGTCGCATTTCGGGCGCACCGTGTAAGCGTGGGGGCCACCGTGAGGCCCCCGGGGGCACCGGTACCCGGGCCTCCGGTCGAAACAGTGCGAGGGAAGGACAGCCATGCGGGACGCGTACCACGAGGAGCTGGACTCGATCGGGGACAGCCTGGTCGAGATGGCCAGGCTCGTCGGCTCCGCGATCGGGCGCGCCACCACGGCGATGCTGGACGCGGACCTCAAGCTCGCCGAGAGCGTCATCGCCGCCGACGAGAAGGTCGACGACCTCCAGCGCGACCTGGAGACCCGGGCGATACAGCTGCTGGCCCGGCAGCAGCCGGTCGCCACCGACCTGCGGATCGTCGTCACCTCGCTGCGGATGAGCGCCGACCTGGAGCGCTCGGGGGACCTGGCCCAGCACGTGGCCAAGGTCGCCCGGCTGCGCTATCCGGAGTCCGCCGTGCCGCAGGACCTCCAGGCGACGCTGCTGGAGATGGGCCAGCTCGCCCAGCGGCTGATGGCCAAGGCCGCCGAGGTCCTCATCACCAAGGACGTCGACCTGGCCCTGCAGCTGGAGCAAGACGACGACGCGATGGACCTGCTGCACCGCACCCTCTTCCAGCACCTGATGGACGACCGCTGGAGGCACGGCATCGAGACCGCCGTGGACGTCACGCTGCTGGGCCGCTACTACGAGCGGTTCGCCGACCACGCGGTGTCGGTCGCGCGCCGCGTCGTCTACCTGGTGACGGGGGACTACGCCGACGAGATCGACCCGGCACTGGCCGCGGCGACGGGCGCCGCGGCAGGTTCCGCCGCGGCGGGCAGTGCGGTGAAGGGTGGTGCCGCGGCGGGTGGTGCCGCAGCCGGTGGTGCCGCGGCGGACAGCGGTGCGGCGGGTTCGGGTGAGGGCCGGTGAGGCGCTGAGCGGGGGTCCGGCGGTCGGCCGAGAGCCTGGGTGGCCGGGGGTCGGCCACGGTCCGGGGGGGGTGGGTGTGCACCCGCGCGCCCTTGATGCGCCCATGGCAGTGGGGCGTGCAATGGGCGGTGTCATGCCCGTCCATGACTGCCCTGCTGAGGAGGGAAAGATGGCTGACTCCCCGAAGCCGCTCCACACCCCGGCCGAACGGCCGCAGACCGCCCCACGGGAAGTGCGGGAGCTGCCCCTGCTGGGGGCGTGCGGATGCGGTGCCGGCTGCGGATGCGGTTGCCAGTCCGGCGGCGCCTGCTCGTGCGGCGGCTCCTGCGGCTGACCGCACCGCACACCCGCCGGCCCGGACGCGCGTGTGCGCGAGACCCCCACGGGATACGGGGCGGGGCCCTGACCGGTTCGACAGGTCAGGGCCCCGCCCTGACCGACCGCGCGGGCCGTCGAGGGCTCCGGGACGGCCTGGTAGCCTGGTACCAGAACGGGTACCTAAGGCGAGAAGGGAGGCCTCATGCCTGCTTTGAACGTGACGTTCAGCGAAGAAGAAATGGCTCAAGTCCGCGAGGCTGCGTCCCAGGAGGGCACCAGCGTGAAGTCTCTCGCGCACGACACTGTTCTCGCTGAACTGCGCCGTCGGAAGGTGCGTGCCGCCGCTCTGCGCACGGCGAGGATTTCCGCCGGCCTCAACAAGCGTCTGGCCACCAAGTAGCCCGGAGTTCCCACATCACCGAGTATCTGGATGAAGAGGACGTCCTCTCCATCGCTGAAATCACGCTCGGTAGTCGACCGGGAATTCGGGACTGGGGGCTTTTGTCCTCTGCCGTACAGCGGCCCCGCTCCAGCGCCTTCGGTCAAGACGCGTATCCCGGTCTGTTCGAGAAGGCTGCTGCTCTTCTGCACTCTGTTGCCAGCAACCACAGCCTGATCGATGGCAACAAGCGCACTGGATGGGCGACGGCCATCGTCTTCCTGGACCTCAACGGGTACGAGCTTGCCGAGCCGCTGGACGAGGACAAGGCGGAAGCCTTCGTTCTCAAGGTTTCTCAGAGTCGGCTTGAGATCGGCGAGATCGCCGAGAACCTGGCGTCCTTCGTGAAGCCCTCGTAGGTGACGCGCCGGCGCTGGCGCAGTCAGCACCATGGCCAGGGCTCCCACAGGCACAACCACGGCCCCCACTCGCGGCGACTCCGCAGGCGGGGGCCGTGGTCGCGTCTGCGTTACTTCTTCTTGCCCTGGTTCTTGACGGCTTCGATGGCGGCCTTGGCGGCGTCCGGGTCGAGGTAGGTGCCGCCCGGGTTGACGGGGTGGAAGTCGGCGTCCAGGTCGTAGGAGAGCGGGATGCCGGTGGGGATGTTGAGGCCTGAGATGTCCTCGTCGGAGATGCCGTCCAGGTGCTTGACCAGGGCGCGCAGCGAGTTGCCGTGGGCGGCGACCAGGACGGTCTTGCCGGCCATCAGGTCGGGGATGATGCCGTCGAACCAGTACGGCAGCATCCGCTGGACGACGTCCTTGAGGCACTCGGTGCGGGGCCGCAGCTCGCTGGGGACGCCCGCGTAGCGGGGGTCGTCGCTCTGCGAGAACTCGGCGCCGTCCTCCAGCGGGGGCGGCGGCACGTCGTAGGAACGGCGCCAGAGCATGAACTGCTCCTCGCCGAACTCGTCGCGGACCTGCGCCTTGTCCTTGCCCTGGAGCGCACCGTAGTGGCGCTCGTTGAGCCGCCAGGAGCGGCGGACGGGGATCCACAGGCGGTCCGCGGACTCCAGCGCGAGCTGCGCGGTGCGGATGGCGCGCTTCTGCACGGAGGTGTGCAGTACGTCGGGGAGCAGGCCGGCGTCGCTGAGCAGCTCGCCGCCGCGGACCGCCTCCTTCTCGCCCTTCTCGGTGAGGTTGACGTCCACCCAGCCGGTGAACAGGTTCTTGGCGTTCCACTCGCTCTCGCCGTGGCGGAGCAGAATCAGCTTGTACGGTGCGTCGGCCATACCCGGAAGCCTACGCGCCGGCCGGTCGGCGGGGAGCGAGGGTGGGTGCGGGCCTCACCGTCGGGCGGCGAAGTGTGGGGTGCGGCCACATGGGGAGCGGTGGCCGGTTTCCCTAGCGTGCGGCGGCATGGTTCCCCCTTCTTCGTCCCCCTCGGCGTCCTCGGACGCCGCGCCGCCCGCCGCCCGTTCGCTGCGGCGGATCGTCGCGGCGAGCCTCGTCGGCACCACGATCGAGTGGTACGACTTCTTCCTCTACGGTTCGGCCGCCGCGCTGGTCTTCAACACGCTGTTCTTCCCGGACTCCGATCCGCTGGTCGGCACGTTGCTCTCCTTCCTCACCTACGCGGTCGGCTTCGCGGCCCGCCCGGTCGGCGCCCTGGTCTTCGGTCACTACGGGGACCGGATCGGCCGCAAGAAGCTGCTGGTCATCAGTCTGCTGATGATGGGCGGCGCGACGTTCGCCATCGGGCTGCTGCCCACGCACGCCACGGTCGGCTCGTTCGCGCCCGTGCTGCTGACGACGCTGCGCCTGGTGCAGGGGTTCGCGCTGGGCGGCGAGTGGGGCGGAGCGGTGCTGCTGGTGTCCGAGCACGGGGACGCCAGGCGGCGCGGCTTTTGGGCCTCGTGGCCGCAGACGGGCGCACCGGCAGGACAGCTGCTGGCGACCGGTGTGCTGGCGGTGCTCACCGCGCTGCTGACCGACAGCGCGTTCGAGAGCTGGGGCTGGCGGGTGCCGTTCCTGCTGTCCGGGGTGCTGGTGGTGGTCGGGCTGTGGGTCCGCCTCGCGGTGGACGAGTCACCCGTCTTCAAGGAGGCCAGGGCCCGCGCCGAGGCCCGCAAACAGCAGGCCGACGCCGCGGACGAGGAGCTGCCGCTGCTCGCCGTGCTGCGGCACCACTGGCGTGACGTGCTGGTCGCGATGGGCGCCCGCATGGCGGAGAACATCAGCTTCTACGTGCTGACCGCCTTCATCCTCGTCTACCTCACCGACCACCTCGGCCTGTCGCAGCAGACAGGACTGAACGCCGTGCTGCTCGCCTCCGCCGTCCACTTCTGCGTCATCCCGCTGTGGGGCGGCCTCTCCGACCGGGTGGGCCGCCGGCCCGTCTACCTGCTGGGCGCGCTCGGCGTCGGCGCCTGGATCTTCCCGTTCTTCGCGCTGCTCGACACCGGGAAATTCCCCCTGATCGCCCTCGCCGTCACGGTCGGCCTGGTGCTGCACGGGGCGATGTACGCGCCGCAGGCGGCGTTCTTCTCCGAACTGTTCGCGACCCGGATGCGGTACTCGGGCGCCTCCATCGGGGCGCAGTTCTCCTCGGTGGCGGCCGGAGCGCCCGCGCCGATGATCGCGACCGCGCTGCTGGCCGCGTTCGACGGCTCCGCGATGGTGTCCCTGTACGTGATCGCGGCCGCGCTGCTGACCGTCGTCGCCCTGGCGTGCGCGGACGAGACACGCCACCGCGATCTGAACGAGGTGGGCGAGCCGGACGGTGCCGCGCGCCCGGGTGCGGCCGCCCGCGCCCCTGGGGGCGCGGGCGAGACGGCGCCCCCTCCCTCAGCCGCCGACGGCTCCCGCCAGCCGGTGGAGCCGTAGCGCCAGCTGCACCTCCAGCGTGCGGTGCGGCGCCTGCCAGTCGTCGCCCAGCAGCCGGGCCACCCGCTCCAGCCGCTGGGCGACGGTGTTGACGTGGACGTGCAGCACGTCCTTGGCGCGGACGGGGCTCATGCCGCACGAGAAGTACGCGTCCATGGTGGCGACCAGGCCGGTGCCGCGCTGCGCGTCGTAGTCGAGAACCGGCCCCAGGGTGCGGCGGACGAAGCCGGTGACGTCCCGGGTGTCCGTCAGCAGCAGCCCGAGGAAACCGAGGTCCGAGGCGGCCGCGCCCTCACCGCGCCGGCCGAGCAGGCTGAGCGCGTCCAGGCAGCGCCGGGCCTCCGGATAGGCGGCGGCGACCGAGCCCGGTCGGTCGGCGGGTGCGGGTACGGGCGCGGAGGCGCCGGCCGTGACCGGTCCGCCCACGGCCCGGCCCAGCTCGGCGGCGACCTGCCGTGCGATACGGGAGACGGCCTCGCCGTCTCCCGCACCGGCCGCACCCCCTGCGGGCGTGGCGCCCCCCGCGGGCGCTGCGGCTCCGGTGCGCCCCGCCCCGGCGGGTGGGGCAGGGCGGGTGGGCGGGCCGGGGAGGTCGTTGCCGTCGTCCCGGTGGTCGGCGTGGGGCTGGCGGTCGGCGTGGGGCTGGCGGTCGGAGGCCGGTGACGGGGGGAGGGGGAGCAGGAGGACGGGGCCGCCGTCGCGGGTGGCGGCCAGGCCGTGCCGGGTGGCGGCGAGGTGTCCGGCAGCCGACCACAGGCGCTGCCTGTCCCCCTCGCCCTCGTCGGGGACGAGGGGGCCGCGTCCGGTCGGGGGGTCGAGGCGCACGGCGAGCACCGTGTGGGGGACGTCCAGGTCGGCGCCCACCCGGGCGGCACGGTCGCGCAGCAGGTGGGGGTCGCGGTGTGCGGCGTCCAGCAGGTCGTCGAGGAGCTCGCCGCGCACCCGCTGCTCGGCCTCGCCCGCGGACCGGCGCGCGAGCTGGAGCAGCGAGGTGACCATCGCGGCGCGCTCCAGAGTGCGCTGGTCGACGGGCGCGAGCTCGGGGTGGCCGTGCAGCAGCAGCGCGCCGAGTGGTTCGCCGCCCGCGGTGACGGCGGCCACCCAGGTGTCGTCCTGGCGTACGGCGTGCCCGTCGCGGCGGGAGCGCGCGACAGCGGCTTCCCAGGCGGCCGGACCGCCGCTGTCCGCGAACTCGACGGCGCCGCCGAGCACTTCGGCCAGCGCCCGGGTCACATCCGAAACGCCGCCGCCGCGCAGGACGAGTTCGGTGAGGCGGTCGTGGACGTCGGAGGCGCGGCGGATGGTCGCGTTGACGGCGCGGAGTCCGGCCAGGGCCTGCGTGGTCTCGGTCAGCAGCCGGGTGTTGTCGAGGGCGACGGCGGCGTGCGCGGCGAACGAGCGCAGCAGCGCGATCTGTTCGGGCTCGAAGACGCGCTCGCGGCGGTCGGCCGCGTACAGCACGCCGATGACCTCACGGCCGCGCAGCAGCAGCGGCACCCCCAGGATGGCGACGAGGCCCTCTTCTCCGACGCCGCTGTCGATGGGGTGGGTGTGCTGGAAGCGGGCGTCGCGCGGGTAGTCCTGGGTGGCGTAGGGGCGGGCCGTCTGCGCCACGAGTCCGCCCAGCCCCTCGCCCATGCCGAGCCGCAGTTGCTGGAAGCGGGCCGAGACCGAGCCTTCGGTGACCCGCATGTAGGTGTCGCCGCGCTCGGGGTCGGTGAGCGTCATGTAGGCGACCTCGGTGGACAGCAGGCGGCGGGCGCGCTGCACGATCGCCTGGAGCACGTCGTCCACGTCGCGCAGCCCTGCCAGGTCGTGCACCGTCTCGAAGAGCGCGGTCAGTTCGGCCTCGCGCCGCCGCCTGCCCTCCAGCTCCGCGCGGATGCGCAGCGCGAGGTGCTTGCCGCGTGCGGCGGCGGAACCGCCGTGGTCCGGTGCCGCGTGCGCCGCGGGAGCGTCGTACGCCTCGGGCGGGGCGCCCCGGGTGAGGAGTTCGAGGTACCCGAGGCAGGCGTCGGCGTGGTCGTCGGGTCCGCCGTCGGCGGTTGACGGGTGGCTCGTGGGGCGCATGGGCACAGGGTCAGTGCGCGGTCCAGGCGCCGTCGAGGGGCAGGGAAGAACCCGTGAGGAAGGAGGCGGCCGGAGTGCACAGGTAGGCGACGGCCTCGGCGACCTCCTCCACCTCCAGCAGCCGCTTGAGCGCCGAGTCGGCGAGCAGGACGTCGGTGACGACGCGCTCGGGCGGAATGCCGTGCGCCTCCGCCTGGTCGGCGATCTGCCGCTCCACCAACGGGGTCCGCACGTAGGCGGGGTTGACGCAGTTGGAGGTCACCCCGTGCTCGGCTGCCTCCAGCGCCGTCGTCTTCGACAGCCCTTCGAGACCGTGCTTGGCCGCCACGTACGCCGACTTGTACGCCGAGGCGCGCAGCCCGTGGACGGAGGAGATGTGCACGATCCGGCCGAATCCCCGCGCGTACATGCCCGGCAGCGCGCCGCGCGTGGTGCGGAACGGGGCCTCCAGCATGAGAGTGAGCATCGTGCGGAACGCCTCGGGCGGGAACTGTTCGAGGGGCCGGACGAGTTGCGTGCCGGCCGCGTTGACGAGCACGTCGGCGCCGTCGGCCGCGCGTTCGGCGGCGTCCAGCCCGGCGTCCCGCGTCAGGTCGAGGGGGTGGACCTCGACGGCCTCGGCCGAGGGGCCGGCCGTCCGTGCCACCTCCTCGGCGAGTGCCGTGAGCCCCTCGGGGTCCACGTCCAGGGCCCGGATCCGGGCCCCGGCCGCCGCCAGCCGCAGGGCGCACGCCCGGCCGATACCGCCGGCCGCGCCCGTGACCAGGGCGGTACGGCCGGTCAGGTCGAGAATGACAGCACGGGAGGCGGCCTGCGGGGAGGCGGCCCGCGGGGGCTCGGCCTGCCGGGACTCGGCCTGCCGGGACTCGGCCTGCCGGGACTCGGCCTGCCGGGACTCGGCCTGCGGGGGCTCGGGCTGAGGCGTCATGGGCGCCAGCCTAGGCGCGGTCCCCGGCCGCACGGGTGTGACCCGCGCCCATACTTCGCGGGCCTCCTGTGTGCCGCGGGTACGCTCCCACCGCGTCAGGCCGCTGCCCGTCGGGTCACCTCCGCCGCCGCCTCGGCCACCGCCCGCGCCCCCTCGGCGGCCATCACGATCGAGTAGTGGTTGACGCCGTCGACGCGTCGCGACGCCACCCGTTCGGGGTGCAGTCCGAAGCCCGCCGGGTGCTCCGCCCCGTACAGCCCCCGCGGCTCGTCCAGCATTCCGCGCTCGGCCCACAGGAAGACGGCGGGCGGGCCGGGCTCGCGCAGCGCCGTGCGCAGCAGCGGCTCGACGAGCACGCCGCGCCCGTCGGCCCGTACGGCCTCCCGCACGCAACTGCTGCGCAGCTCGGGTTCGGTACCGACGAGGTCGCGGTCGACATACGCCCGCACGTCGTCGTTCCACAGCGGCCGGATGGCGGGGTGGCCGCGGAAGAACTCGGCGTAGCTGTCCCGGTCGGGGAAGGTCATCGACAGGCGCCGCATGGCCGGGCCGATGACGGCCTCGAGCTGCGCGTCGATGGCCCCCTCGTCCGCCGCGCCGGCTTCCCCGACTCCCCCGGCTTCCCCGGTTTCCCCGGCTCCGCTGTCTCCCCCGGCCGCGCCCGTACCCGGGAAGGGCGGCCCGCCGTCCACCAGCACCGTGCCGGCCACCCGGGAGGGGTGGCGGGTGGCGGCGAGCGCCGCGACGAAGCCGCCCATGGAGTGGCCGATCAGCACGGCGCGCCGCTGCCCGAGGTGGTCGAGCAGCGCCAGCACGTCGGCGACGTGCGCGGCGAGCCCGTAAGGACCGGGCAGGTCGGCGCTCGCGGCGCGTCCGCGCAGGTCGGGGGCGTAGAGCGAGGCACAGGGGAGGGCGGCGCCGAGGGCGTCGGCGACGGCGTCGAACGCTCGGCCGTTGGCGGTGATGCCGTGCAGCGCGATCAGCGCGGGGGTGTCGGCGGACGCGCTGCCGTCCGCCCCCGGCCAGTGGGTGAAGGCGAGTGCGCCGCCGCCGGGGGCGGGGGCGGTGCCGGTACGGGCCGTACGGATGCTCACGCGTACTCCTCCTGTCGGTACGGGCGGGGCCCGGCCCCCGCGTGCCGGGCAATGTGGGGACCCCACATCTGCCGCACAACGCCGGTGGCCGGCACGCACGTTCGCCCACCCGGGTTCGGCCCCTACCGTACGGAGCATCCCGCACCCCCGCTCCGACCCCACTCGGAAGGGCACCGCCATGCGATCCTCCCTGCGCTCACCCCTGCGCACCGCCTCCCTCCTGCTGGCCACCCTCGCCCTCGCCGCCGTGCACACGGGCACCGCCGTGAGTGCGGGCACCGACGCGCGCACGAGCACCGACGTACGCACGGGCGCCCACGTGCGCACGGACGCGGCGCCGGGCCGGGCGGCCGCCTCCCTCGAACCCGTCACCGACTTCGGATCCAATCCCGGTGCCCTGTCCATGTACCGCTACGTGCCCGAGGGGCTGGGCGCCGGGCGTCCCGTGGTCGTCGTCCTGCACGGCTGCACACAGGACGCGGCCACGTACTTCGACGGTGCGGGCTGGCAGCAGGCCGCCGACGCACAGGGGTTCGCCGTGGTCGCCCCGCAGCAGGAGACGGCCAACAACGGCAGCCGGTGCTTCAACTGGTTCCAGTCCTCGGACACCGCGCGGGACGGCGGAGAGGCGCTGTCCGTCCGGCAGATGGTGGAGCGCACGGTAGGGGACCTGGACGCGGACGCCTCCCGCGTCTACGTCACCGGGCTCTCGGCCGGGGGCGCCATGACGTCGGCGCTGCTGGCCGCCTACCCCGACGTGTTCGCCGGCGGCGCCGTCATCGGCGGTCTGCCGCACGGCTGTGCGACCTCGCTGCCCGGGGCGTTCACGTGCCAGAACCCCGGCGTCACCAAGTCCCCTGCCCAGTGGGGCGACCTCGTCCGCGCCGCCCACCCCGGCTACCAGGGGCGGCGGCCCACCGTCTCCGTCTGGCACGGAAGTGCCGACTACACCGTCGTACCGCGCAACGCCACCGAGTCCGTCAAGCAGTGGACGAACGTCCTCGGCGCCGACCAGACGGCCGACGCCACCCACGAACTGCCCGGATCCACCACGCAGTCGGACTACCGGGACGGCAGCGGCCAGGTCGTCGTGCGCGGCTACACCGTGAACGGAATGGGCCACGGCACACCCGTGAAGCCCGGTGAGGGATGCGGGCGGGCCGGCGCCTACTTCCTGGACACGCTCTGCTCGACGGCGTACATCACGCGCGACTGGGGGCTGGCCTCCGCCAGGTGACCCCCTTCCACGGCGTCGATTGACCGCTTCCGGTAATGCACTGGTCACCTCGCCACGCCTGTGAGTAACGTGCACTTCGCGCTGAGACGCTTACATCGGCGCGGAGCGTCGTCGCGGGCCGTCGCGTGAGGCGCGTGTGAGCCAGGGGGGAGCGGTCATGGGCGCGAAGGTGTCTTTCCGAGGTCTGAAACAAGCTGCCGCCGAGAGCGTCGGCGGACTGCCCCGCCAGTTCTGGTGGCTGTGGACCAGCACGCTCGTCAACCGGCTCGGCGCCTTCGTGGCGACCTTCCTCGCCCTCTACCTGACCGCCGAACGCGGCTTCTCCGCCTCGTACGCGGGACTCGTCGGCGCGCTCTACGGGCTCGGCGGTGTCCTCTCCTCCCTCGGCGCCGGTGTGCTCACCGACCGGCTGGGACGGCGGCCGACCATGCTGGCCGCCCAGGTCGCGACGGCCGCCTCCGTCGCCTCGCTCAGCCTGGTGACCCACCCCGTCGCGATCGCGGCCGTCGCCGGACTCGTCGGCATGGCCTCCAACGCCTCCCGCCCCGCCGTGCAGGCGATGATGGCCGACATCGTCGCCCCCGAGGACAGGGTGCGGGCGTTCAGCCTCAACTACTGGGCGATCAACCTGGGCTTCGCCGTCTCCTCCACCAGCGCGGGACTCATCGCCCAGTACAGCTACCACCTGCTGTTCCTCGGCGAGGCGGCGATGGTGCTGGTCACAGCCGTCGTCGTCTTCGCGAAACTGCCCGAGTCCCGGCCCGAAGCG
This sequence comes from Streptomyces tubbatahanensis, assembly GCF_022699385.1. Taxonomy (NCBI): domain Bacteria; kingdom Bacillati; phylum Actinomycetota; class Actinomycetes; order Kitasatosporales; family Streptomycetaceae; genus Streptomyces; species Streptomyces tubbatahanensis. Next base: position 3,565,162 of record NZ_CP093846.1, read on the forward strand.
CCGGCCGCCCCCGCGCACACCGCGGACGGGCGCGAGGCCGCCGCCGTCTCCCTGGCCACGGTGGTGCGGGACAAGCGCTTCATGGCCGTCGTCGCGCTCAACCTGCTGCTCGCCACCCTCATCCAGCAGGCCTTCGTCTCCCTGCCCATCTCCATGGGCGAACACGGCCTGACCAGCACCGACTTCGGCACCGTCATCGCCCTCAACGGCGTCCTCATCGTCGCGCTCCAGCTCCCCCTCACCCGCTTCATCGAGCACCGCGACCCCGCCAGGCTGCTGATCGTCTCGGCGCTGCTGACGGGGTACGGCTTCGGGCTGAACGCGTTCGCCGGGTCCGCGGCGTTCTACGCGGTGGCCGTCGCGGTGTGGACAGTCGGCGAAATGATCAACTCGCCCACCCAGATGGGCCTGGTCGTACGCCTCTCCCCCGCCCACGGACGAGGCCGCTACCAGGGCATGTACACGCTCTCCTGGTCCGTGGCCTCCCTGAGCGCCCCCCTGCTGGGCGGCACCGTCATCGACCACTTCGGCTCCGACACCCTGTGGGTGGCCAGCGCCGTCATCGGCACCCTCACCGCGGCCGGCTACGGGCTGCTGCTGCGCAGCCTGCGCGACGCCGGTCCCGCCGGCACGGAGCCGGCGGCCGCCGCCGACCCGGCAGCGGCCGAGCCGGGGACGGCCGAGCCGGGGACGGCCGAACCGGGGACGGCCGAACCGGGCACGGCACCCGTCGCATAGGGGCCTGTGCGGTGCACGTGAGGGCTCACGCAGGCCCGCCCAATCCCCGCATCATGGCCCCGCGCGCCACGCACCGGCCGCCGGCTCGTGACCACCTTGTCCGGTTACTCCCCGACCGGCACCGCGGAGGAGCGCGGCGAGGGGGCGGCGATCCGCCGCACGGCATGGGACGACGTGCGCGCGTGCTCGGCACGGGCGCCGAGCACGGCCGCATAGGCGGTCCCCACCTGGGTACGCCGGGGGACGGTGATGCCCGCGCTGGGCGCCGCTCGCACCCGGCCGAGCTGCGAAAGGCGGTTATGACCCATGAGTACGACCCTGAAGCCCCCGGCCGACCAGGACCTCCGTCAGGACGCCCGCCAGGACGTACGCCGCGAGGCCCCGCAGGACATGGCGCAGGACGTCCGCCAGGACGGCCACCGGAAGAGGACCTCCGAGGAATCCGTCGGTGAGCTGGTCAAACAGGCCTCCGCACAGATCTCCGACCTCGCCCGCCAGGAGATGCACCTCGCACAGGCGGAGATGCAGCAGAAGGGCAAACGCTTCGGCCTCGGTGGCGGCATGTTCGGCGGAGCGGCCCTGTTCGGCTTCGTCGCCCTGCTGGCCGGCACCGCCACCGGCATCGTCGCGCTGAACCTGGTCTGGCCCCTGTGGCTGGCCGCGCTCGTCGTGACCGGCGCCCTGCTGGTGCTGGCGGGCGTGCTCGCCCTCGTGGGCAAGCAGCAGATCAGCAAGGCCACCCCGGCCACGCCAGAACGGGCCGTCGAGAGCATGAAGGCCGACGTGACCGAGATCAAGGAAAGGTCGCACCGATGACCGGCAACTCCCACAGCCACGGCGCCAAACCGACCCCCGACGAGCTGCGCGCCCAGGTGGAGGAAACCCGCAGGGAACTCGGCGAGACCGTCGAGGCGCTGGCTGCCCGCGCCGACGTGCGTGCGCAGGCGCGGCAGAAGGCCACGCAGCTCAGGAGCCAGGCGACCGAGAAGGCCCACACGATGGGGGACAGGATCCAGCACCGGACACCCCAGCCGGTGCGGGACAAGGCCCACCACGCGGCCGAGATGACCCGCGCGGGCGGCGGAGCGCCGCTCGTCGCCGGCGTGGCCGTGCTCGCCGTGCTCCTCGCCGTCCGCAGCAGGAGGCACTGAGATGAACACGGCAAAGGTCGCCTACAAGCCGGTCGGCATGGCGCTCGGTGCTGCCAGCGGTGCCATGTCCGGCGCGCTGTTCAAACGGATCTGGAAGGTCACGGGCCACGACGAGGACGCCCCCGGCGCCACCGACCAGGATCGCGGCTGGCGGGAGATCCTCCTCGCCGCCGCCCTGCAGGGCGCCATCTTCGCCGCCGTGAAGGCAGCGGTGGACCGCAGTGGCGCCACCACCGTCCACCGCCTGACCGGCACCTGGCCCAGCTGAACCCTCTTGCTGAGCCCTCTTGCCTGACCAGGGCAAGAGGGCCGCTTCAAGCGGCTGTCCGCCGCCTCGTGCGCAGGCGGCGGACAGCCGTGTCAACCGGCTCCCTCAACGGGCCGGTCGCCGCCACGGCCCCGTCACACGGACACCGCACTCCGGTCCCGTCATACGGACACCGCGCTCCGGCCGGGGGCCGCCGCCCGCTGCCGTACGCCGGCCGGACGCCGGGCCCCGGAACAGTGCGCAGGGGTGCCAGCCGCGGGCGTCGGCTCGCTCGCGTGCCGGGGCCCGACCAGCGGCAGCCCTTGGTCGGGCCCCGCCTCGCCGCCCTCCGGCGCCCCGCTCTGCGCGAGGTACCTGCGCCACGAACCGATCCCCAGCACGACTCCCACGACGAGCGCGAGGGCGGAGAGCACGTCCCTCGCCGCGGCAACGGAACGACGGCCCCCACCGGGCCTTTCGCGCGCCTCGTCCGCGGCACCGCCGCCCCGACGGCCACGCCGACTCCGCTCCGCACCCTCGCTGCGAACCTCGCCCACTGCTCTCACCTGCCTCGTCACGGCTGCTCGCCGGCCGACCGTCGTCCCGCCCGCCTCCCGCGGGCCACGAGCCGTACCAGCCCGTCCGTCAGATGTGATGCGGCACCCGCCACAAAAGTTCACGGCTCTTCGCGCCTGTTTCGACGTGTTCGCCCGTCGGGGCCGAAGCAGCCGCCTGGGCACGGCAGATGACACCGCCGCCGCGCGGCCTATCATGGCGACTCGCGCCACGAACGGCGGAACTGAGGGACACGGGTGGAAACGTTCAAGGCAGAGTGGGACGCGCTGATAGCGCAGGGCCAGGCCCGGCGGGACGCGCACACGCGGCTCAACTCGGCCGCGCACACCGGCGGTGGCGGCACGGGGCCCGGTGGGGCCGACCGGCTGGCCACCGACCCCGCGGCGAAGAAGGCCGCGGCGAAGTACGTCGAGGAGCAGTTGCTGCCGCACCTGCGGGGCGCGGGCACGATGGGCGGTGAGCCGCCGCGGGACCCGGCGCCCGGAATGCTCGGCAGCGAACGTGCACAGCCCGGCGGCACGATGCAGCTGTGGCAGGCCTGGGAGGGTGTCGAGCACGTGCTGGGCGAGTGGAGCAAGCAGGTGCGCAACCTCGAACAGCGCTTGCAGGGGGAGCGGGACGCGCTGCGCGGTGCGAAGGTGCTCTTCCAGACGCGTGACGGGCTGGTGCGCAACGCCCTTCTCGCGGGCCAGGGTCCGCTGCTCACCGACCTGCCGGGCGGCCGGCCCACCGGCCTGCGGCCGCTTCAGTAGGCGGGCGGTCGCACGCGATGAGGCTCTCTTTCCGCGACATCATGTCCGCCGACCTGACCGAACTGGATGACGTCGCCGCCGCGTGGAAACGCATGAGCAAACGCTTCGGTGAGCTGCGTCGCGACTACGACACCCATGTGCGCGGCCACGTGACGCACAGCCAGTGGTCGGGGGTCGCGAAGGTGACGTTCGACGAGGTCGCCACGGTGTCCTCGGGCGAGTTCGGCAACGCCAAGAGCCAGGCCGAGGGCATCGCCACTCTGCTGACCGAGGCGTACGAGGACCTGGTGGCGCGGAAGAAGGCCCTCGGCAAGCGGGTGGCGGAGGCGGAGGACGACAAGATGAGCGTGGACGGCAGCGGCCGCGTCACGCTCGACACCACGAAGCTCAACGAGGGGGAGCGGCTGGCGAGGGGGCACGACCCCACGTTCGCGTCGGCCCTGGACGACAAGGTCGCGGACTGGCAGACGGCCGTCGAGGCGGCTGTCGAGGCCGTCAACGAGGCGGACGCCGCGATCAAGAAGGCGCTGATGGCCGCCGTCGCGCCGCCGGGCAGCCGCGCGGCGGGCATGAACGGCTTCAACCCCCGCAAGGTCGACTACACGCCCCCGGGGACGCGGGAGGACCTCGACCGCATCCTCAAGGACTACCAGGTGGGCCCCGACCCCGGCGGCATCGTCGGATACCCCCGCAACTGGATTCTGCGGGCCGCTCTCTTCAGCACGGTCACCGTGACGGAGACGGAGGCGGACATGCTCGACGAGCTGGGGCTGGCCGGCCTGCCCGCCTTCAACGGCATCAAGGAGAACGCGTTCGACACCGCCGACGCCCGGTTCTCCAGCGACGACCGGAACGACGACCACAACGACGCGTTCCGCCACTCCTACTGGAACGCGCTGATGACGAAGAAGTACGGCGCCGAGTGGACGGAGAAGTACACCCTCGCTCACGAGGCCCGCCCCGGGAACCCCGCCGAGCGGGAGGCGATGGACCTGTACAACAACGAGGTCGGCAGGCGGATCGCCCAGGCGCACCCCGACGCGTCCGAGGAGGAACTGGCCGACCTCGTCGAGAAGGCCGTACGGGGCGGTGACATGGTGGTCATACCCAAGGGCGGGGGCAGGCTGGCCTTCAGCGACCAGGTGGGCCCCGACGGGACGGGTGACCCGACGCTGGGAGCGCCCGAGGCCGAGAAGGACCAGGTCTCCGGTTACACGGACAGCGGCGGCTCGGGCAGTGGCGAGCGCAGTGGAGCGGGGAGCGGAAGTTGAGGCGGGGCGTGGTCGCCGCGGGTGCCGCGGTATTGCTGCTGTGTGCCGGGTGCGCGGATGCGGGGGAAAAGGTGAGCGAGTCGTACGAGTCCGCCGTCGGCAAGACCGGGGTGGCCTATGACGAGGGGTTGTCGAAGAAGCTGCGGAAGCTGAGCCGGGAGGGCGGCACCGCGAAGCTCGCGGATCTGACGGTCTTCAACTGGGAGAAGGTGCACGTCTTCTTCGAGGGGGCGACGGCCGAGGAGGTCGAGCGGGCGGTGGGCGAGCCGGTGCTCGACGGCAAGCGGTACTACGACGCGGGCAACCTGTTGGTGTTCGAGTACAACGGCAAGCTCTCCAGAGCCGTCTCGGTGATCCCGGACCTGTTGGCCATCGACGGCAGGCACACCTGGGGCCCCGGAGTGGTGCTCACGGCCCGCGCCCCCAGGTCCCTGCTGGCGCTGTCGGAGAAGTAGCCGACGGGCGACCTGCTACCGCTCCGGCTTCCGTGTCAGGTGCGTGAACGCGTCCAGGTTGCGGGTCGACTCGCCGCGCGCCGTACGCCACGCGTACTCCTTCTTGATGGCGGTGGCGAAGCCCATCTCCAGCAGCGTGTTGAACGAACCGTCCGCGTTCTCCAGGACGCTGCCGAGGAGGCGGTCGACCTCGTCGGGGGTGACGGAGGCCAGCGGCAGCCGTCCCGCGAGGTAGATGTCGCCGTGGCTGTCGACGGCGTAGGCGACGCCGTAGAGCCGGGTGTTGCGCTCCAGCAGCCACCGGTGGACCGCCGCGTGGTTCTCGTCGGGGTTGCGGACCACGAAGGCGTTGACCGACAGGGAGTGGGCGCCGACGGCCAGCGAGCAGGTGGTCTGGAGTTTGCGGGTGCCGGGGAGCGTGACGACGTAGGTGCCCTCCGCCGGACTCTCCCACTCCAGCTCGGCGTCCGTCAGCGTCCGCTCGATCGTCGCCCTGGCGGCGGCAGCAACCTCACCCATGCGGCGATCGTAGGCGACGGCGCCGTTCCTGCGACGCGGCGGCGTACACCTCGGCGGTCGCCTCGGCCGCCGCGCCCCAGCCGAAGTTCTGGGCATGGGCGGCCGCCGCGGCACCGAGCCTGTCGGTCAGCGCGGGGTCGTCGAGGAAGCGGCGCAGGGCCCGTGCGTAGCCGGCGGGCTCGTGCCCTTCGACGAGGAAACCGCTGTCGCCGTCCCGTACGACGACGGGCAGCCCGCCCACGGCGGCGGCCACCACGGGCGTGCCGCAGGCCTGCGCCTCGGCGGCGACGAGGCCGAAGGACTCGCTGTAGGACGGCATCACCAGCACGGACGCGGCCCGGTACCAGTCGGCGAGCTGCTCTTGGCCCACCGGCGGGCGGAAGTGCACCAGGTCGGCGATGCCGAGGCGGGCCGCCAGTTTCTGCAGCCCCTCGGGCTTGGCCAGGCCGCTGCCGCTGGGCCCGCCCACGACGGGGACGACCATGCGGCCGCGCAGCGACGGGTCCTCGTCCACCAGCAGGGCGGCGGCGCGCAGCAGCACGTCGGGGGCCTTGAGGGGCTGTATGCGTCCGGCGAACAGGGGGATGAAGGCGTCGGGAGGCAGCCCGAGGCGGGCCCGCGCCGCGCTGCGGGCGCCGGAGGGCCGGAAGCGGTCGAGGTTGACGCCGGGGTGGACGACGGCGGTCCGCTCCGCCGGCGCCTCGTAGTGGTGCATCAACTCGCCGGCCTCCTCCGCCGTGTTGGCGATGAGGCGGTCGGCGGCGCGCACGATCTGGGTCTCCCCGATGACGCGGGCGGCCGGCTCCGGGGTGTCGCCTGCGGCGAGGGCGGCGTTCTTGACCTTGGCCATGGTGTGCATGGCGTGCACCAGTGGCACGCCCCAGCGCTGCGCCGCCAGCCAGCCGACGTGCCCGGAGAGCCAGTAGTGGGAGTGCACCAGGTCGTAGTAGCCGGGCCGGTGCCCCGCCCACACCTGCATCACGCCGTGCGTGAAGGCGCACAGCTGCGCGGGCAGCTCCTCCTTGGACAGCCCCTCGTAGGGCCCCGCGTCGATGTGCCGGACGAGCACGCCTGGGACCAGCTCGACGGTGGGTTCGAGCGCGCCTGTCGTCGCCCGCGTGAAGATCTCCACCTCGGTGCCCTGCGCCGCCAGCTGCCGGGCGAGCTCCACGATGTAGACGTTCATGCCGCCCGCGTCGCCGGTGCCCGGCTGGTGCAGCGGGGAGGTGTGGACGCTGAGCATGGCCACCCTGCGGACACGGCGGGCGGCCCCGGACAACCTGAGCAGCGCGCTCCTGGACTGGTGCGTCCGGGACGGGTGACTGCCGCGCCGCTGACCGAGCCGGGACACGTAATGGCTCACGGTGCCGATGCCTCCTCCGGGTGCGGATGTGCTCACGGTGCGGAGCCGGGTGTCGCGGGCCCTCGACGGAGAACAGCGGAAAGGTTGCCTCCTCTTCCCACTTTGCCGAATCGTGACCGAAGGCGCCCGGCGCGGCCCCTCGTATGCTCGTGCCATGCCCGCACGTCCCGCCGCACCGTCCCGCCCCGTCGGCACGGTCACGCGCGGGACGACGAACCCGAACCGGCTACGGCGGATGGACCGCTGGATCGCCGCCGCGCACGGCCCGGCGCTGCGCCGCTCCCTCCTCCACCCCACCGCCGTCGACCTGGGCTACGGTGCGGCGCCCTGGACCGCCGTCGAGCTGTTGGAGCGGCTGCGGACGGTCCGCGGGGACGTGCACGTCTACGGCGTCGAGATCGACCCCGAGCGGGTCGCGGCCGCACGCCCGTACGAGCGCGACGGGCTGGCGTTCGTCCGGGGCGGCTTCGAGCTGCCCGTCGGCGGCGTCACCCGCGGCGGAAGCCGCGGCCTGAGCCTGATCCGCGCCGCGAACGTGCTCCGCCAGTACCCGGAGGCGGACGTGGCGCCCGCCTGGGCGCGGCTGTGCGCACGGCTCGCCCCTGACGGCCTGCTGGTCGAAGGCACCTGCGACGAGATCGGCCGCCGCCACGTGTGGGTCGCGCTCGGCCCCGAAGGGCCCCGCACGGTCACCTTCGCAGCCCGCCTCGCCACCCTCGGCACCCCCTCAGACCTGGCCGAACGCCTCCCCAAAGCGCTCATCCACCGCAACGTGCCCGGCGAACCCGTGCACGCGTTCCTGCGCGACTTCGACCGCGCCTGGGCCGCCGCGGCCCCCTACGGCGCACTCGGCGCCCGCCAACGCTGGATACGCGCCGCCCGCGCGCTGAGCGCCGACTGGCCACTGGCCGACGACCCCCGCCGCTGGCGCCAGGGCGAGCTGACCGTGCACTGGCACGCGCTCGCGCCACGCGGCGCGGCCGCGCCCAGCTGACCGCCACGCGGTGCGACCGCGCCAGGCTGACCGCCACGCGCCACGGCCGCGCCAGGCTGACCCCACGCTCGCGGACCGCCACGCGCCACGGCCGCGCCGAGCCGACCGCACCGCTCGCAAAGGGGCCGCCGCTCTCGTGCCGCCACCGGGTGGCGCCGGGCGGGCCGAGGAGGCGCGCTACAGGGCGTCAGGGCCGGGGGATGTCGGCAGGCCGGGCGCCCAGTGGTGGCCGAAGGCGAAGCGGGCGGCCTCGACCTCGTGGCGCTGATCGGCGTGCAGCACACCGAGCGCGTAGGCCGTGGCCGGAGCGATGCGCGGAGTCGCCGCGGCCGAGGCGGCTGCCGCCGCGGCGGCGGACGCCTGCCGGTGCCGCTCCAGCGCCTGTCCTGCGGACCGCGTCCGCGCGTCCGGCTCCCCCCGGGTCTCCAGCACCTCCTGGGCGTACCGGCACAGCCGCAGCAGCACCCGCACCTGGTCCCACGCCGCGTCCTGCCGGGCCTCGGTGGTCAGCGACCGCGCGAGCCCCTCCGCGTTGTACGGCGCGCCCGCACGGGACAGCGGGAGCGCGGCGACGGCGTCGGCCAGCCGGCGGCGCGCCTGCTCGGCCAGCGGTTCGAGAACCGCCTGGGCGGGCAGCCCGATCCGCTCCTCGTCCGCGCGGAACGGGGCCTCCGACGCCAGCAGCGCCACCGCGTCCGCGACAGCGTGGAAGCGGGCGGAGCCCAAAGCCTGAAGCGCCGCCGAGTGGGCGCGCGTCCTGGCCAGGGTCAGCTGCCTGTCCAGCAGCGCGCCCGCGCGGGCCGCACCCACCGGCAGCGCGCTGTTCGCCCGCGCCGCCGCCCCGGCCCGGTCCCCCGCCCGCACGGGAGGCCCGGCAGACCGGTCCCCGGCGTCCGGCCCCCCGGGGTCCTGCACCGACGAGGAGGGGCCCGCCAGCCGGTGCAGCGCGCCCAGCAGCCGCTCCAGTCGCGCCGCGTACGCGTGCTCGCGGCCCAGCGTGCCCGCCAGCCAGCTCAGTTCGGTACGCAGGCCGTCGGCCCACGCCGCGTCGAGCAGCGGCCGGTAGGTCAGCAGCGTGCCGCCCAGCCGGCGCGCCGCCGCCCGCAGACCGTCCACGGCCTGCGCCGTACCGTCCCGCTCCGGGCCGGCTGCGGCATCGGGGCCCGTCCCGTCGCCGGAACCGCCCGTCCCGCCGCCGGGAGCCCCTGCTCCGCCCGCTCCCCGGGCGTGCGCGCGCAGTGCGCGCAGGAACTCCGCCGCGCGCCCGTGCAGATAGCCTCCGAGCACGTCGGCGGCGCTGCCCGTCACCGCCGCAGGGACCGGCCCGTCCTCCGCCGCTTCCCGCGTACCGGCCACGGGCTCGACCACCATGTCCCGGCTCCGTCCGACCATCACGACCCCTTCCCCGCCTCACACGGAGGCCCCGCCTCGCACGGACGCGCCGGCTCGCACGAACGCGCCGGCTCGCACGGGCGCCCCGGCTCGCACGGGCGCCACGGGCCCGCGCGGCGCGAGCGCGGGCCGAGGCCGGCGCTCATGTCGCCACCGTCGGGCCGCGCTTGCGCCGCCGCCCCTCGATCAGCAGCTCCTGCACGTTCGGCAGCGGCTGCCCCTCCCCGTCGGCCGCCTGCGCGTGGCGCGTCCACGCCCCGTCGGGCCCCAGGTGCCACGACGCGGTCGTGTCCGCCATGCCCGTGGTCAGCAGCCGGTTCAAGGACGCACGGTGGGTGGGGTCGGTCACCCGCACCAGCGCCTCGATGCGCCGGTCCAGGTTGCGGTGCATCATGTCCGCGCTGCCCAGCCACACCTCGGGGTCGCCTCCTCCCGCGAAGCTGAAGACGCGGGAGTGCTCCAGGAACCGGCCCAGCACGCTGCGCACGCGGATGTTGTCGCTGAGTCCCGGCACCCCGGGGCGCAGCGCGCAGATGCCGCGCACCCACACGTCCACCGGCACGCCCGCCAGGGAAGCGCGGTAGAGCGCGTCGCACACCGCCTCGTCCACGATGGAGTTGACCTTGATCCGTACGTACGCCTCGCGCCCGGCCCTGTGGTGGGTGATCTCCTTCTTGACGCGGGAGACCAGCCCCTCCCGCACCGAGTGCGGGGCGACCAGCAGCCGCCGGTAGGTCTCGCGCCGCGAGTAGCCCGAGAGCCGGTTGAACAGGTCCGACAGGTCGGCGCCCACCTGCTGGTCCGCGGTCAGCAGCCCGAGGTCCTCGTACAGCCGCGCCGTCTTGGGGTGGTAGTTGCCGGTGCCCACGTGCGCGTACCGGCGCAGCACCTCGTCCTCCTGCCGCACCACCAGCGACAGCTTGCAGTGCGTCTTGAGCCCCACCAGGCCGTAGACGACATGGCATCCCGCCTCTTCCAGCTTCCGCGCCCACTTGATGTTGGCCTGCTCGTCGAAGCGGGCCTTGAGCTCCACCAGGACCAGCACCTGCTTGCCCGACTCGGCCGCGTCGATCAGCGCGTCCACGATCGGCGAGTCGCCCGAGGTGCGGTACAGGGTCTGCTTGATGGCCAGTACGCCCGGGTCGGCCGCGGCCTGCTCCAGGAACGCCTGCACGGAGGTGGAGAACGAGTCGTAGGGGTGGTGCAGCAGCACGTCGCGTTCGCGCAGCGCGGCGAAGATGTCGGGGGCCGACGCCGACTCCACCTCCGCCAGGTCCCGGTGCGTGCCCGCCACGAACTTCGGGTACTTCAGCTCGGGCCGGTCCATCGCCGAGGCGATGCCCGAGAGCCCCGTGAGGTCCAGCGGGCCCGGCAGCGGATACACCTCCGCCTCGCCGACCTTCAGCTCCCGCACCAGCAGGTCCAGCACGTACGGGTCGATGGACTCCTCGACCTCCAGCCGGACCGGGGGCCCGAAGCGGCGCCGCATCAGCTCCTTCTCCAGCGCCTGGAGGAGGTTCTCCGCGTCGTCCTCCTCCACCTCCAGGTCCTCGTTCCGCGTCACCCGGAACATGTGGTGCGCCAGCACCTCCATGCCGGGGAAGAGTTCCTCCAGGTGGGCGGCGATGACGTCCTCGAGCGGCACGTAACGGTGCGGGGAGGCCTCCAGGAACCGCGGCAGCAGCGGCGGCACCTTCACCCGCGCGAAGTGGTGGTGCCCGCTGACGGGGTTGCGGACGACCACCGCCAGGTTCAGCGACAGCCCCGAGATGTACGGAAAGGGGTGCGCGGGGTCCACCGCCAGCGGCGTGAGCACCGGGTAGATCTGCTGCCGGAACATGCTGAACAGCCGCGCTTGTTCCTTCTCCGTCAACGCGGCCCAGCGGATCAGGTGCAGCCCCTCCTGCGCCAGCGCCGGTGCCACGTCCTGCTGGTAGCACGCGGCGTGCCGTGCCATCAGCTCGCGGGACCGGCTCCAGATCCCCTCCAGCACCTCGCGCGGCTGGAGCCCCGACGCGCTGCGCGTCGCCACGCCCGTCGCTATCCGCCGCTTGAGCCCCGCGACCCGCACCATGAAGAACTCGTCCAGGTTGCTCGCGAAGATCGCCAGGAAGTTCGCCCGTTCGAGCAGCGGGGTACGCGGGTCCTCCGCCAGTTCGAGCACCCGCTCGTTGAACGCGAGCCAGCTGCGTTCGCGGTCCAGGAACCGGTCGGCGGGCAGGTCTGCGGCGGTGTGCGCCGGGTGGCCGCCGCCGTCCTCGAAACTGTCGACATCCGAGTCGATGTCCGGGTCAAGGCCCAGGTCGGGGCCCGCGCCGGGAACATTGCTGGGGCGGTGCGGTTGCTGGGTCATACCGCCATTGTCGATGCTCTTCACGAGGATGAGGCGGGGCATTTCGCGAGCCTCGCAAGCGAGTTTGAATCGCTGGTTACACCCACATGGCAACCCGGGGTGACCCTGGTTACCCCGGGGTTCGCCACACCTGCCGGCGCCCCGGCCGCCCCGGCGTCCCGGCCGCGCCGGGGGTGGCCGGGACGCGGGGGGGGCGGCCGCAGGCGGCTCCTACGTTTCGGTGCGGTACATCAGGTCGGTCTCGTAGGTGCTGAAGCCGAGGGCCTCGTAGACCCTGACGGCGGCCACGTTGTCGGCGTCGACGTACAGCATGGCCGTCGGCAGCCCCCGGTCCCGCGCGAGGTGGCGGAGACCGATGGTGGTGAGGGCCTTGCCGAGGCCGCCGCCCTGTTCGCCGGGGGCGACGCCCAGTACGTACACCTCGCCGAGGCCCTCCGCCGCGTGGACCTTGGTCCAGTGGAAGGCGATCAGGCGTCCGCCGCGTTCGGCGAGGAAGAAGCCCGCGGGGTCGAACCATTCCTCCGCCTTGCGGTCGTCGAGGTCGCGCTGGGTGAGTCCGCCCTGTTCCGGGTGGTGGGCGAACGCGGCGGCGTTGAGCGCCAGCCAGTCCGCGTCGTCCTCGCCGGGCCTGAAGGTCCTGACGGTGACCCCTTCGGGGAGCGTGGGCTCGGGCTGGTCCCAGCCGGCCAGCGGCCGCCGCAGCTGCCGCAGTTCGCGGAAGAGGGTGAGGCCGAGGCTCTGCGCGAGATGGCGTGCGGCGGGGTGGCCGCCGTGCGCCCACAGGCGCAGCCGCCGTCCTGACATCTCCAGCAGCGCCTGACCGAGCCGCCTGCCGTGACCGTTCCCGCGCGCCGCCGGGGCGACGACGAGTTCGGCTGCGGGCGCCTCCACCGGGTCGGTGTCCTCGAGTTGCGCGTACCCGGCCAGGGTGCCGTCGCCGGTGCGCAGCAGCAGGTGGCGGACGGCTTCGCGGGGGCCGCCGCGCAGGTGGATGCGGCCCTGTTCGGACACGGCGGCCTGGCCGTCCTGCCGCGCGGCCTCCTCGATCAGTGCCTGGACCTCGGGTACGACGCCCGCGGGTACCTCGTCCACAACTTCCACGTCACTCATGGGACCGACCCTACGGCGAAGGGGCTCCGGGGGGTGCCGTGGGCGCCCCGGGCAGCCGGAGCACCGCCTCGGTGCCGGGCCCGCCGTCCGCGGGCCGGCGCAGCCACACCTGCCCGCCGCTCTGCGCGACCGTGCGGGCGACGATGGACAGGCCGAGTCCCGAGCCCGGCAGGCTGCGCGCCGAGGGGGAGCGCCAGAAACGGTCGAAGACGTGCGGGAGGTCCTCGGTGGGCACGCCGGGCCCGTGGTCGCGCACGGTCAGCGTCCCGCCGTGCAGCGCGGTGTGCACGGTGCCGCCCCCGGGGCTGAACTTGATCGCGTTGTCCAGCAGGTTGACCACGGACCGCTCCAGTGCGGCGGGCTCGCCGCGTACGTACCAGGGCTCCAGTGCGGTCGTCAGGGTGAGCCACGGTCCGCGCGGGCGCACCCGGTCGACAGCGCGTTCGACGATCTCGTGCAGTCCGACGATGCCGCTGTGCGCCGGGTCGCCGGGCTCGCCCGGCACGCTCCCGGCGCCCGGACCGGTGCCTGCGCCTGCGCCGGGGCCTGTGCCTGTGCCGGGGCCTGTGGCGAACGTTCCGTGCGGGCGGGAGAGCTCTTGCAGGTCGCCGATGAGCGCCCCGAGTTCGGTCATCTGCGCCTGTACGGAGGCCAGCAGTTCCCTGCGGTCGTCCTCGGGCAGTGCGCGCCCCGTCTCCTCGCTGCGGACCAGCAGGTCGATGTTGGTGCGCAGCGAGGTGAGCGGGGTGCGCAGCTCGTGCCCCGCGTCGGCGATGAGCTGCTGCTGGAGTTCGCGGGAGCTGGCCAGGGCCTCGGTCATCGCGTTGAAGGAGCGGGAGAGGCGGGCGATCTCGTCGTCGCCCTCGGCGGGGATGCGCACGGCCAGGTCCTCGGTGCGGGCGATGTGTTCGACCGCTCCGGTGAGCCGGTCGACGGGGCGCAGCCCGGCGCGGGCGAGGGCCACGCCGGCGCCCGCGGCGCCCAGGACGCCGGCGCCGCCGACCAGGGCGAGGATGAGCGCGAGCTTGCGCAGCGACTCGTCGATCTCGGTCATGGGCCGGGCGAGCGAGACGGCGAGCCCGGTGCCGGGCACCTGGGTGGTGCGCACCCGGTACTCGGTGCCGTTGGAGGCGTGCGCGGTGTGCAGGGAGTGGCTGCGGTCGCGTTCGGCGACACCGACGTCGGCGGTGGTCACGTCGAGTTTGCGGCCGACGATCACGCAGCTGCCGCCGGAGGTGTCGACGACCTGCACGGTGGCGCCGAAGGGGTTGGGCGCCGGCTGGTCGGGCGGGGTGCACTGGCCGGAGCGGACGCGGTCGACGACGGCGCTGGGCGCGACGGAGTTGTCGCGCAGCGAGTCGTCGAGGGAGCTGAGCAGCTGGGCCCTCACCAGGAACCAGCAGGTGGTCGCGCAGGCGGCGACGGCGAGCGCGACCGTCGCCGCGGCCAGCATCGCCAGGCGCCCGCGCAGCGGCATGGAGACGGCGCGGGCGCCCTCGCGCCGCAGCCGGAACCAGAGCCTGCGCGGGCTCGCACCCGGGCTCGGGCTCGGAGGGGGAGGAGGGCCCGGGGTGGGAGTGGTGTGCGGGGGCGTGCCGGGGGCGCCGTGGGTCACGTGTCGTCCCGCAGGACGTAGCCGACGCCGCGCACCGTGTGCACCAGCCGGGGCTCGCCGCCCGCCTCGGTCTTGCGCCGCAGGTACATCACGTACACGTCGAGCGAGTTGGAGGACGGTTCGAAGTCGAAGCCCCAGACGGCCTTGAGGATCTGTTCGCGGGTGAGGACCTGGCGCGGGTGGGCGAGGAACATCTCCAGCAGCGTGTACTCGGTGCGGGTCAGCTCGACGGGCCGCCCGCCGCGTGTCACCTCGCGGGTGCGCAGGTCCATGCGCAGGTCGGCGAAGGAGAGCGTCTCCGGCTCCGGTGTGGCGTCGGCGTGCGCCTGTTCGCGCGCGTAGGAGCTGCGGCGCAGCAGCGCGCGGACGCGGGCGAGGAGTTCGTCGAGCTCGAAGGGTTTGACGAGGTAGTCGTCGGCGCCCGCGTCCAGCCCCGTGACGCGGTCGCCGACGGTGTCGCGGGCGGTCAGCATGAGGATCGGCACGCGCTGCCCGGTGGCGCGCAGCCGGCGCGCCGCGGTCAGTCCGTCCATCCGCGGCATCAGGACGTCGAGCACGACGAGGTCGGGACGGTGCTCGGCCACCTGGTCGAGCGCCTCGGCGCCGTCGGCGGCCAGCACGGTCGTGTACCCCTCGAAGCTCAGGCTGCGGCGCAGCGCGTCCCGGACGGCGGGCTCGTCGTCGACGACGAGGACGGTCGGCTCCTCGGCCGCCGGGGCGGGGCCCGAGGCCTGGGACGAGGACGCGGTGGGTGGGGTGGAGGGGGTGTCGGAGGGCATGGCCCCCAGCTTGGCACCGTCCGCCCTCCCCGCACCCGTCGGAACGCCAGGACCACCCGGAGCGTCGGGGGAAGCCGGGGTACCGGGAGGGGCCGGGACATCGGGACTGGCCGCAGCCACGGGAGGCGCCGGAGCCTCGGCAGCCGCCGGAGCCGCCGGAGCTACGGGAGCCGCGGGAGCTCCGGGAGCCGCGGGAGCCGCCGGAGCGGCCGAGGGCGTCCGCGGCGCCTGCCGGGGAACCGGCACCGTCACGCGCCGCCCCCGCTGTCCCCGCCGTTCCGCAGGGTGCCCAGGTCCTGCTTCAGGTCGTTGACGGGGATCGCGAAGCCGAGGCCTACGCTGCCCGCGCCGGACTGCGACGTCTGGTCCTGCCCCTGGCCCGAGCCTGCCGGGAGGATCGCCGAGTTGATGCCGATGACCTGCCCGGACATGGTGAACAGGGGGCCTCCCGAGTTGCCCGGGTTGAGGGAGGCGTCGGTCTGGATGGCCTTGTAGGTCGTCGTCTCGCCCTGGACGCCGCCGTTGTACTCGCCGCCGTCGAACTCGAACGGCCACTCGCCGTCGAGCCCGCCGCCACCGCCCTGGCCCGGGAGCTGCCCCTGATCGCCGTCCGTCCTGGGGACCTTCACCTCGCGGTTCTTGGCGGAGACGATGCCGCTGGTCACCGTGTTCGACAGGCCCTGGGGCGAGCCGATGGCGACGACCTGGTCACCCACACCGACGTCGTCCGAGTCGCCGAGCGGTGCCGGCTTGAGACCGTCACGCCCGTCCACCTTGATCAGGGCGAGGTCCTTGTCGGGGTCGGTGCCCACGACGTCGGCCTGTGCCGTCTTGCCGTCGCTGAACGTCACCTTGACGGTGTCGGCCCCCGCCACGACGTGGTTGTTGGTGACGATCTGGCCGTCCTCGGTGATGATCACGCCGGATCCCGTGGACTGGCCCGAACCGGAGTCCGCCTTGATCTCCACCACGCTGTCCTTCACGCTCCGCACCACGTCGGAGACCGTGCCCTGGGCCGCGGCGTTGGTGCCGTCGGCGGCGGGCGCGGAGGCGCTCGGCGCACCGCCGCCGCCGAGCAGTTCCTGCATCCCGAAGGCGGTGCCCCCGCCGATCACGGCCGCGCCCACGGCCACCGCCGTCAGCAGCGCGGCGGGCCGCCGCATCCGCCGCGGCTTCGCGTGCGGGTGCGCGGCGGGCGGTTCGGCGGGCGGCGGGGGTACGGCCCCGAAGGTGGCGGTGTCCGCCCACGGCGCACCCGCGCCCTGCTGCCCCGAACCCTGCTGCCCCTGCTGCCCCGAACCCTGCTGCTCCGTACCCGGCTGGGTGTTCCTCGCGAAGTTCTCCATGGCACGAGCGTCGCCCCGCAACATGAAAGCCACCTGAGGAGCCCCTGAAAAACCCCGAAGTTCTCCCCGCCGAGCCCCGAAGGGGCGCGGGGAACTGCGCGCCAAGCGATCAACAACCCGAGGACCGCACGCCCCGGACAGGGGCGCCCTCTTACCGGAGCAAGAGCCGCAGGAAAAACTAGCCGCACCCGCAGGAGCGGCGGATCACCAGCCCGGACGGGAACTGCCGCATCCGCCCCTTCCCGCCGGGAACCCCCGCGGCGCGCGTGCCCGGAATCCGCACCGAGTCGTCCAGCACCAGATCCACCGCGGCGCGCGCCATCGCCTTGCGGTCCGAGCCGACCGTGGTCAGCGGCGGATCGGTCAGGGCCGCCTCCTTCACGTCGTCGAACCCGGTGACCGCCAGCTGTCCCGGCACGTCGATGTCCAGCTCGCGTGCGGCCCGCAGCACGCCGATGGCCTGGTCGTCGGTGGCGCAGAACAGCGCGGTGGGACGGTCGGGGCGCCTGAGCAGGTCGAGCGCGAGGCGGTAGGTGTCGTACCGGTTGTAGGGCGACTGGTAGAGGCGGCCCTCGACGGACTTGCCCGCCTCCCGCATGGCCCGCTCCCAGCCGACGATGTGGTCGGTGACCGGGTCGCCGTGCTTCGGCGTCTCCTCCACCCCGCCGAGGCAGGCCACGTGTTCGTGGCCGTGTTCGAGCAGGTGCCGGGTGGCCAGTTGGGCGCCGCCCACGTCGTCGAGGACGACGGCCACGTCGTCGATGGCCTCGGGCCGCCGGTGCATCAGCACGACCCGCGCGTCCCACGCGTCGATCTCCGCCGCGGCGTGCTCGCTGGGGCCCGCGCTGATGAGGATGAGCCCCGAGACCCGCATGCCGAGGAAGGCGCGCAGGTAGTGGACCTCGCGCTCGTCGAGGTAGTCGGAGTTGCCGACCAGGACCATCTTTCCGCGCTCGGCGGCGGCACGTTCGACGGCGTGCGACATCTCCGCGAAGAAGGGCTGGCGGGCGTCCGGGACGACCAGCCCTATCAGGTCCGTACGGCGGGACGCCATCGCCTGCGCCACGCGGTCGGGCCGGTACCCCAGCTCCTTGATCGCGGCGAGCACCCGCTCCCGCGTGGCCGGGGCGACCGGCCGGGGACCGTTGTTGATCACATAGCTGACGACGGCCGTCGAGGTTCCCGCCACTCTCGCCACGTCGTCACGCGTCACCTTGGCCACGCCGCAGAGTCTACGCGGGTCCACCTGTCCGGCCACCGTCCCTTTCCCGCCGCCTGCACCCGTCCGCGCGGGGCGGGGCGGGGGCAGGCGGCGGGAAAACGGCCCGGAGGAAAGGGCTCTTCAGCGGAAAGGCCTCAGGGCTGCTCGCCGCGGCGGGCCGAGGAGGCGGCCTCACGCGTCACGCGCTCGGCCTCGTCCGCCACGGAACCGGCCGGCTTCTCCGCCTGCCCGCCCTTGCCCGCCTTGTCGTGCTTGTCCGGGGAGACGAAGCGGTAGCCGACGTTGCGGACGGTCCCGATGAGGGCCTCGTGCTCGGGCCCCAGCTTGGCGCGGAGCCGCCGCACGTGCACGTCGACGGTGCGGGTGCCGCCGAAGTAGTCGTAGCCCCACACCTCCTGCAACAGCTGGGCACGGGTGAAGACGCGTCCCGGATGCTGCGCGAGGAACTTCAGCAGCTCGAACTCCTTGAAGGTCAGGTCCAGGACCCGCCCCTTGAGCTTCGCGCTGTAGGTGGCCTCGTCCACCGACAGGTCGCCGTTGCGGATCTCCATCGGGCTGTCGTCCGCGGTGGCCTGCTGCCGGCCCGTGGCCAACCGCAGCCTGGCCTCCACCTCGGCGGGCCCCGCCACATCCAGCAGGACGTCGTCGACACCCCACTCGGCCGTGACGGCGGCGAGCCCGCCCTCCGTCACGATCAGCAGCAGCGGGCAGCCGGGCCCCGTCGAGCGCAGCAGCTGGCACAGGGAGCGCACCTGCGGCAGGTCGCGGCGCCCGTCGACGAGGATCGCGTCGGCGGACGGCGCGTCCACCAGCGCGGGCCCCTCGGCGGGCGCGACCCGCACGTTGTGCAGGAGCAGCCCCAGCGCGGGCAGCACCTCGGATGACGGTTGGAGCGCGTTGGTGAGGAGAAGAAGGGAGCTCATGCGCGCCCGCCCTCCTCCGGCGAGCAGGCCCTGCGGGGGGAGGGGTGCGGAGGAGAGAAGAGGTGTGGTGGGTCCCAGCGCGGATGGTGTGCTTTCGAACGGCCTCGGTCCCGGTCTCGGTTCTGCGCGGTTCGCTTGCCCATGACGTCGAGTTCCCTCCTGGCGCCCGGTACACCGGACGCCACCCGGGCTGCTGTGCCCGGGGGAATGTGTCGGCACTGCTTCGTACGGCACTGCCCGAGGGCTGGGCCGCGGCCTGACCACGGCCCCGGCCCCCAGAAAGCACAAAAGGACCCGGGGGCGACGCTGCCCGAGTCCTGCTTGCCCAGCAGAATACCCGCATGAAGGACGGAGCGGCATGTGACATCTCTCGCCCTCCCCGGCAACACCTCACGGAGAGTAGCCCCATGGGACCGATGTGCACGGAGCTGCGCGCGGCGGACGGCGTCCGGATCGAGGCCGCGTACACCCCCTACGCCGCCCCCCGCACCGGCGAGGACCCGCACTCCGGGACGGCGGCGCTCCCGGCCGACGGCGAGGCGGGGCCCGGCGCGCTCGTGCTCGCGCACGGCTTCACCGGCGCTCTCGACAAGCCCGCGCTGCGCCGCGCGGCCACGGCCTTCTCCCAGCACGCCGCGGTGGTCACCTTCTCCTTCCGCGGCCACGGCCGCTCCGGCGGACACTCGACGGTCGGCGACCGCGAGGTACTCGACCTGGCCGCCGCCGTCGCCTGGGCACGCTCCCTCGGGCACCGCCGGGTGGCCACGATCGGTTTCTCGATGGGCGGCTCGGTCGTCCTGCGCCACGGCGCCCTCTACCGGCCCGGCGCCCCTGACGGCTACACACCGTCAACCCCCGATCCCGTGAAGCACAGGGGGCGCACGGTCGCGCGCGAGAGCGGCGGCGCCAGGCCGGGCGACGGCGGAGAAGCGGAGCCCGGCGACGCGCACGCCGACGCGGTGGTCGCCGTGAGCGCCCCCGCCCGCTGGTACTACCGGGGTACAGCCCCCATGCGGCGGCTCCACTGGGCGATCCAGCACCCGCTCGGCCGCCTCGTCTCGCGCTACGGGCTCCGCACCCGCGTCCACCACCGCGACTGGAACCCCGTGCCGCTCTCGCCGGTGGCCGCCGCCGGGCGGATCGCGCCCGTCCCCCTGCTCGTCGTCCACGGCGACCAGGACCCCTACTTCCCCCTCGACCACCCGCTCTCCCTCGCCGAGGCGGCGGACCCCGAGGCGTGTGAGCTGTGGATCGAGGCGGGGTTCGGACACGCCGAGAACTCCGCGGAGCCCGCGCTGCTGCACCGTATCGGCGCCTGGACGGCCACCCGGATACACGCGGCCGCCGCCAGGCCCCATCATGGGAGCCGCGAGAGCGCGGCCGGCACACGGCGCACCCAGGGCACCGGGAGACCCCCGGAGCCCGGCACCACCGGCGGCACGGACCGCACCGAGGGCACGGACGGCTGAGAGGGACCCACCATGGCCAGCGGCACGATCCGCTACTGGGCGGCGGCGAAGGCCGCGGCAGGCACGGCTGAGGAGCCGTACGACGCCGGCACGCTCGCCGACGCGCTGCGGCGCGCCCGCGAGCTCCACGCGGAGCGGCCGGAGTTCGCGCGCGTACTGCTGCGCTGCTCCTTCCTGGTCGACGGCGGCGCCGTGGGCACCCGCGCCCACGAGACGGTCGATCTGAGTGAGGGCGGCACGGTCGAGGTGCTCCCCCCGTTCGCGGGAGGCGCCCGATGAGCGAGGACCGCACCCCGTACGGCGAGTCCCACGACGCCCCGGCACCCCACCCCGAGGCCGCCCAGCCGCTGCCACCGCAACAGCAGTACGCGTACCCGGAGCAGCCGCAGCCGCAGCCGCAGCCGTGGCAGGGCGCCTGGCAGCAGCAGCCGGAACAGCAGCAGCCTGAGCACGGGCGGCACGCTCAGCGGTACGACGCGCACCCGCAGTACGACCCGTCCCCGCAGTACGACCCGTCATACGGCCGTCAGCAGCACCAGCAGCAGTACGAGCAACACGAGCAGCACGGGCAGCACGGGCAGCACCGGCAGCACGGGCAGCACTGGCAACAGGGCCGGACCGAACAGCCGCGGCAGGCGGAGCAGTCGGAGCAGCCGTGGCAGCAGCCGATGCCGCCGCAGGACACGTACCCGGCATACGGCGGTGATCCGCGCGCCCACGGCGCCTGGGCCTCCCCTTACGGAACCCCGCAGGCCTGGGCGCAGCAGTCGTTCGAGCCGACGTACGAGGTGACCCGGATCACCGAGCCCGAGCCGCTCCCCGACGAGACGGCGCCACCCGCGCGGCCGCTGCCCCGCGGCGCGGACGCCACCTTCCAGCTGCCCCGCATCGTCGACGGGCCGGACGCCCGGCCTCCCTCGCCCGCGGCCGCCTCGGCCGGCGCCCCAGGCCCCCTCCCGGACGCGAATCCGCCCGCGCCTGGGGCCCAGGACCCGACGGGGCAGGGCGCGCACCAGCCGCTTCCCGATCCGTACGCGGGCCGACAGTCCGCCCCCGCTCCCTCCGCCACGGGTGCTGCGGGACCTCTTCCGCCGGAGCACCACGACCCGTCACAGCCGCTGCCCCGACCGCAGCCCGCCGCGGCGCAGCCCCAGCCGTTCGCCCAGCCCCAGCCACAGCCGCACGCCCAACAGCAGCCCTACGCGCAGCAGCAGCCCTACGCCCAGCCGCAACCACAGCCGCAACCACAACCGCAGCCGCAGCCGTTCGGCCGGCCGCCGCACGGGCAGCCGGGGTGGCCTCCCCCGCAGGCGGAGCAGAACCGCACCGGGCAGGACGGGCAGGCGCGGTCCGCCGAGGCCGGCGCAGGAGCCGCGGACCCGGCGCGGGGCCCGCGCGGGGCCCGGCCGCGTACCGGGTCGCCGATCATCGCGCCGGGCTTCCGTCCCGCGGCGGTCACCACCGTGCTGGCGGCACTGCTGGCGGCCGCGGCACCGCTGGGGCACGGTGCGCTGGCCGGCGCCGTGGTGCTGCTCCAGGCGGTGACGGCCGCGGGCTGGTACCGGCTCAACGGGATGTGGCCCGCCCGGCAGGGCATCGCGCTCGCGTTCGTGGCGGGGCTGACCGCCGACGTCGGGTTGCTGGTCACCGACGGCCTGGGGCGCCACCCGGACGGCGGCTCGGGGAACGCGCCCGCGGTGCTGCTCGCGGCCGCCGGGGTGTGGTGTCTGCTCTCCCTCGTGCTGCAGTTGCGCAACAACTCCAGCCCGGACGAACGTCTGTACGCGGTCACCATGGGGTTCGCCGCGACGGGGCTGACGGTGCTGGCCGCCGGGCTGATCCCCACAGAGCCGGAGGCGGTCACGGTGGGCGCCGCCGCCGTCGCGGGAGCCGCGCTGCTGCGCGCCGTACCGCTGCCGTGGCCCGTCTCCGTCCTCCTCGCGTCGGCCGCCGCCGCAGGTGTGGCGGCGGCACTGTCCACGCTGTCCCAGCTGAACGGCGTGGAACCGGTCACAGCCGCGCTGCTCGGCCTGGGCGCGGGGGTGTGCGCGCTGGTGGGGCTGCGGGTGGCCAGTTACGACTGGCCCTCCCGCTTCGTCCACATGACGGCGGGCGTGGCGCTGCCCCTCACGCTGGCCACCCCCGCCCTGTACCTGCTGGGCCGCACGCTGCTGTGAACCGGGCCCCGCAGCGCCGGTCACACCCCGGAACCGCCCGTTCACCACTCGGCGGACAGCGGGGGCAGCGGGTTACGCTCGCGCGTAGCCAGCCGACTCATGGGGGATACGGAACGCAATGCGCGCACTACGCATAGGGCTTGTGATCCTGGTGGTACTCGCCGGGCTCTTCGTGGCCGCCGACCGGATCGCGGTCAACCTCGCCGAGGACGAGGTGGCCAAGAAGCTCAAGGGCGAGCTGGGCTCCGCCTCCTCCGGCGACCCCGAGGTCTCCATCGAGGGGTTTCCCTTCCTCACCCAGGTCGCCGGCAAGGAGCTGGACAAGGTGACGGCCCAGGTGAAGGGCGTCACCGCGAAGGCGGGCGGGCGCGAGGTGCGGTTGAGCGAGGTCTCCATGGAGGCCACCGACGTCGCGCTGTCCGACAACTTCAACTCGGCCGTCGCCGACCACGCCACCGGCACCGTCCACCTCTCCTACAAGGACCTGTCCAACGCGGCGGACGAGGGCGTGCGCGTCAGCTACGGCGGCAAGAGCAAGTCCGGCAAGGACCAGGTCAAGGTCAGCGCGAGTGTGACCATTCCGCTGATCGGCAAGACCATCGAGCGCAGCGTCTACAGCACCGTCAGTGTGACCGGCGGCAAGACGGTGCGGTTCCACGCGGACGAGGTGCCGGGCTCCAAGATCCCCGGTATCGAGAAGACGATCCGCGAGAAGATCGACTTCGACCGGACGATAGACAAGCTCCCCGAGGGGCTGAAGCTCGAGAAGGTCGACGCCGACAAGGACGGGGTGAACCTCTCGATGGAGGGCACCGGCGTGCACCTGGCCGGCTGACCGGCTGACCGGCTGACCGGCCGGCCGCCCTGCCGGCACGGTCCCGTACGGGAGCGCACGGCACGTACGCGACCGCAGGTCCGCCGCAGGTCCGCAGCAGGTCCCGGAATGCGAGACACGCGGGTCCGCACAGTAGATGTTTCCGGCCACCCCGCAGCCACCGCATGGCCGCGCGGCGCCACGCGGAACACTCGGCATCCCGTATCGCGGACACAACCGTCTCAGAGTACGGATCAGCGGTGACACGGGCCCTCCGTCGTCCTTACGATCGAGCCATGAAGCGACAGGCGGACCTCACGAAGCGCCGGGCAGTGGACCTGTGCCGCATCGCCGCCATGCTCTGTCGCGGCTCCCGCTGACCCGCCGGCCGTCCGCTCCCAGCCGACGCCGCGCACCGCAGCGCACCAGGCGCCCCCCGCGCACGCCCGCCCCCGGCAGCAGAGCTCCCTCGGCACCTCCCGCCTCCCCGCGGGCGCCGTACCCCGCGCCCTGCTCCGGCAACGGCACCGTTCCCTCCCGCAGCCCACGGCTCCCGCGGCTCCTGCCGCGAACGGGAAAGGAACCGCGCGCTCCGCGCCCACGTACGCCCCACTCGCCCTCCGCCGCACCCCACCCACCCAAGAGGAGAGACAGCATGAGCCGCAGCGACGTACTGGTCGGCGCCGAGTGGGTCGAGGCCCACATCGACGACCCGAAGGTGGTCCTCGTCGAGGTGGACGAGGACACCTCGGCCTACGACAAGAACCACATCAAGAACGCCGTCCGCATCGACTGGAAGCAGGACCTCCAGGACCCGGTCCGCCGCGACTTCGTCGACCAGGAGGGCTTCGAGAAGCTCCTGTCCGCCAAGGGGATCGCGAACGACGACACCGTCGTCCTCTACGGCGGCAACAACAACTGGTTCGCCGCCTACGCCTACTGGTACTTCAAGCTCTACGGCCACGGCGACGTCAAGCTCCTGGACGGCGGCCGCAAGAAGTGGGAGCTGGACTCCCGCGACCTGGTCGACGGCTCCGACGTACCCGAGCGCCCGGCCACCGACTACCGGGCCAAGCCGCAGGACACCTCCATCCGCGCCTTCCGCGACGAGGTCGTCGACGCCATCGGCACCAAGAACCTGGTCGACGTGCGCTCCCCCGACGAGTTCAGCGGCAAGCTGCTGGCCCCCGCCCACCTGCCGCAGGAGCAGTCGCAGCGCGCAGGACACGTGCCCAGCGCCCGCAACATCCCCTGGTCGAAGTCGGCCAACGACGACGGCACCTTCAAGACCGACGACGAGCTCACCGAGCTCTACCAGGGCGAGGGCGTCGACCTGGGCACGGACACCATCGCCTACTGCCGCATCGGCGAGCGCTCCGCCCACACCTGGTTCGTGCTGCACGAGCTGCTGGGCCAGGAGAACGTCAAGAACTACGACGGCTCCTGGACCGAGTACGGCTCTCTCGTCGGCGTGCCCGTCGAGCTGGGCTCGAACTGACCCCGCCCTTCCGCGAACCACTCCAGGGAGAACCCACCATGTGCGGAGCACAGGCAGGCGGCCCGGACGCCGCCAGCGCCAAGCCCGGCGAGACGACGATCCAGGGCAGCGTCACCCGTGACGGCGAACCCGTGAGCGGGTACGTGCGGCTGCTCGACTCCACCGGGGAGTTCACCGCGGAGGTACCGACCTCCGCCACCGGCCAGTTCCGCTTCTACGCCGCCGAGGGCACGTGGACCGTCCGCGCCCTGGTGCCCGGCGGCACGGCCGACCGCACCGTCATCGCCCAGACGGGCAACCTGTCCGAGGTCACCATCGCGGTGTGACCTCCCCCGGTGGGCGCCCTCCGCTGGTGGGCGCCCACCGGCTGTGGGCCGCCCGTAGGCTGGAAGCCCCGTAGGCTGGCGGCCATGGCAACCCGCAGCACGCTCGTCATCAAGGTCACCGCGGGGGCTGACGCTCCCGAGAGGTGTTCGCAGGCGTTCACCGTCGCCTCCGTGGCCGCGGCCAGCGGCACCCGGGTCAGCCTGTGGCTGACCGGCGAGTCCGCCTGGTTCGCCCTGCCGGGCCGGGCCGCCGAGTTCGACCTGCCGCACGCGGCTCCGCTGCCCGACCTCATGGACGCCGTCCTGGCGAGCGGGGGAAACATCACCCTGTGCACCCAGTGCGCGGCCCGCAGGGGGATCGAGGAGAAGGACGTCGCCGAGGGCGTCCGCATCGCCGGTGCGCAGGTCTTCGTCAGCGAGATCATGCCGGAGGGCGTGCAGGCCCTCGTCTACTGAGCCCCCTCCCCCTGGGCGGCCGCAGCGGCCCCCTCGGGAGGCCGCCCCGCGCGGCGGCGACTAGACTCGGCAAGGTCCCAGAACACCGCCCAAGGAGAGCCGCCCCGTGCTTGAGGCATTCTTCACCGCCCTGATGGTCCTGGTCTGCATCGGCACCGTGGCCTTCGCCGGGCTGACCTTCAAGAAGCTGTACCAGGGTCAGCGCTGAGCGCGGCCACAGCTGACCCGGACCTTCGAGACGACTTGAGCGCATCATGATCGAGATTCCGTCCGACCTGCACCCGGACCTCGTCCCCCTCGCCTTCCTGCTCGGCAACTGGACCGGCGCGGGGGTGGCAGACCTCAGCGAGAGGCAGGGCGAGGGCGAGAAGAAGTGCAACTTCGGGCAGGAGGTCACCTTCACCCACGACGGGCGTGACTTCCTGGAGTACTTCTCGCACACCTGGGAGCTGGACGCGGAGGGCAAGAAGGTCCGCCCGCTGGAGACCGAGACGGGCTACTGGCGGGTCGACAAGGACCGCAGGGTCGAGGTCGTGATGATCCGCGACCAGGGCATCGCGGAGGTCTGGTACGGGGAGCTGGCCGACCAGAAGCCGCAGATCGACCTGGCGACGGACGCGGTGGCGCGCACCGAGGCGGCGGGCGAGTACAGCGGCGGGAAGCGGCTGTACGGCTACGTGAACGGCGACCTGATGTGGGTGGGCGAGAAGGCCACACCGCAGACGCCGCTGCACCCCTACATGTCGGCGCAGCTGAAGAAGGTCGTCGACCCCAAGGAGTGGGCGAAGGACGTCGTGGACCTGCCGGACGACGGTATCGCCTTCTTCCGCTGAGTACAGCCGGCCGCGGCCAGGAGCCGCGTCACAGTGCGGCACCAGGCGTCTCAGCGGTGTCACGATTGTGAAAGCTGTGCAAGAGCCGTTTTCCGGTCAGCAGCCGGAAAGCGGCTCTTCGGCTTCTCCGGACCCTTTTCCCGTCGCCATTCGAGCAGGTCACAGACGGTTGTCGCACGCTACCGGACGGTCGGTTCACCGTCCGCGAGCGGAGCTAATGCGTACCCCTGAGTGATAAGAATGGCGTTAATCCATTCACCGGCACGGGCCCCGGCGGCCCTCAGCGCGTGTGTTCCCGCACGCTTCCGCCGCCGCGCCCGGCCGCCCAACGGGGAAAAGGCTCTTTCTGTGAATCGTTCCCGCATCACTTCCGCCGCCGCCACCGTCGCCCTCCTCGGCGGCCTGGCCGCCACCCAGGTGGCCACCGCGGCAGGCGCGTTCGCCTACGACAGCGGCGCCGAGCTGAACGTCGGCCTCACCTCCGGCATCCTCTACGACAAGAACTCCGGCAAGGTCCTCGGCGACGGCATCGGCGGCAACTTCGGCAACCACGGGCCCGAGGCCACCACGGCCACCGTCACGGTGACCGCCGTCAAGAACGTCACCTTCACCGCCAAGCCGAAGGTCGACAAGGGCACCGTGAAGTCCTGGAGCGCCAAGAAGGTCGTCATCGTGGCCAAGCTGGCCGCCG
Source organism: Streptomyces tubbatahanensis (assembly GCF_022699385.1). Taxonomy (NCBI): domain Bacteria; kingdom Bacillati; phylum Actinomycetota; class Actinomycetes; order Kitasatosporales; family Streptomycetaceae; genus Streptomyces; species Streptomyces tubbatahanensis. The sequence continues at coordinate 3,592,232 of NZ_CP093846.1, forward strand.
ACGGCGACGCCCTGGAGAACATGGACCTCCCGGCCAGCCTCTCCGGCACGAAGCAGACGCTGCGCGCCGAGATCAAGGGCGACAAGAACGACCCCGACACCAGCAACAACAGCGTCACCCAGACCTACAGCGTCGACGCGACCAAGCCCAAGCCGACCGAGAAGCCCACCGAGAAGCCGACGCAGAAGCCCACGGACGAGCCGAGCGAGAAGCCGTCCCAGAAGCCCACGGAGAAGCCCACCGAGAAGCCGTCGCAGAAGCCCGGCGACGACTCCTCCGACGACGCCAACACCCCGGCGCCCGCCGGTGGTACGGACAAGGGCAGCGGCTCGGGCGGCGGCGACCTGGCCGAGACCGGTGGCGGCTCCAACACCCCGCTGCTCGTCGGCGGCGCCGGCGCCCTCGTCGTGATCGGCGGCGCGGCCGTGTTCCTGGCCAAGCGGAAGAAGACCGCAGGACAGCACTGATCCCCCAGCTCGACCTCTTCCGGTAGGGCGGGTCCGGGTGCCACGGGGGCACCCGGACCCGCACCGCTTCTACACTGGACCTCGTGGCTACCACCGACTGGCAAAGCGATCTTCGAGCGCGCGGATACCGGCTCACCCCGCAGCGCCAGCTCGTGCTGGAGGCCGTGGACAAACTGGAGCACTCCACTCCGGACGACATCCTCGCCGAGGTCCGCCGCACGGCGGGCAGCGTCAACATCTCGACGGTCTACCGCACCCTGGAGCTCCTGGAGGAGCTGGGCCTGGTCTCCCACGCCCACCTCGGCCACGGCGCCCCCACCTACCACCTGGCCGACCGCCACCACCACATGCACCTGGTGTGCCGGGACTGCACGGAGGTGATCGAGGCCGATCTGTCCGAGGCCGAGCCCTTCACCGCCCGGCTGCGCGAGCGCTTCGGGTTCGACACCGACATGAAGCACTTCGCGATCTTCGGGCGGTGCGCCACGTGCCGGGCGAAGGCCGAGGAGAGCGGGGAAGGACCGTCGTAGGCTGGGCGTATGTCCTCCAGCAGTCCGAGCAACCCGAGCAGCGGCTCAGCCCCTGCCGCCACCCCCAGCCCCCTGCTCACGCTGCCGGGCGCCGTCGCCGCCGAGGCACCCGACGAGGGTGTCGCCGCCCACTACGGCGATCTGTTCAAGGAACAGCGCGCGCTCGCCGACGGCACCGGCTTCGTCGACCTCTCACACCGCGGTGTGGTCACCGTCTCCGGTGACGACCGCCTCACCTGGCTGCACCTGCTGCTCACCCAGCACGTCGAGCGGCTCCCGGCCCGGCAGGCCACCGAGGCGCTGATCCTCTCCGCCAACGGGCACATCGAACAGGAACTCCAGCTCGTCGACGACGGGGCGACGGTGTGGATGCACACCGAACCGGGCAAACAGGGCGAACTGCTGGCCTACCTGGAGAGCATGCGCTTCTTCTACCGGGTGGAGATCGCCGACCGGACGAGCGAGGTCGCCGTCGTCCACCTGCCCGCGGGATCCATCGCCGAGGTGCCCGCGAGCGTCCACGCCGTACGCGAGACCGCCCACGGGCGCGACCTGTTTCTGCCGCGCGCCGAGCTGAGCGCGTTCGCCGCCTCGCACGCGCCCGCGGTGGGCGTGCTGGCCCACGAGGCCCTGCGAGTCGAGGAGCGGCGCCCCCGCCTCGGCATGGAGACCGATCACCGGACGATCCCCCACGAGGTGGGCTGGATCGGCTCCGCCGTGCACCTGGAGAAGGGCTGCTACCGCGGCCAGGAAACCGTCGCCCGCGTCCACAACCTGGGGAAACCGCCGCGCCGCCTGGTCTTCCTCCACCTGGACGGCAGCGAGGTACGGCTGCCGGCGCACGGCGACGCGGTACGGCTGGCCGCCACCGGACTGGAGGGGCGGCAGATCGGCTTCGTCACCACCTCGGCCCGCCACCACGAGCTGGGGCCGATCGCGCTGGCCCTGGTCAAGCGGAACGTCGCCCCCGACGCGGAACTCATCGTGGGCCCCGACGCCACGGCGGCCGCCCAGGAAACCGTCGTCGCGCCCTAGCTGTCGCCGTCGCGCCCCAGAACCGGTCCGCGTGCTCTTTCCCCACCCCTCCGAGGGCGGGGAAAGGGCAGGTCAGACCTCCAGCAGCACCGTGAAAGGGCCGTCGTTCGTCAGGGACACCTTCATGTCGGCCCCGAACTCGCCGGTGGCGACCTCGGCACCCAACTCCCGCAACCTGGCGACCACTTCCTCGACGAGCGGCTCGGCGACCCCGCCCGGCGCCGCACCGTTCCACGTGGGCCTGCGGCCCTTGCGCGCGTCACCGTAGAGAGTGAACTGACTGATCACCAGCAGCGGCGCTCCGACATCCGAACACGACTTCTCCCCGTGGAGAATCCGTACGGACCACACCTTGCGCGCGAGCTGCGCCGCCTTCTCCTTCGTGTCCTCGTGCGTGACCCCGACCAGCACGCACAGGCCCTCGCCGACTATCCGACCAACGGTCCGGCCCTCCACGGTGACGCTCGCGCCGTCCACTCTTTGCACCACTGCTCGCATGCCGCCCATCATGCCGCCCCGCTCCTCCAGGCGGGACGCGGCCGCCGTGCGGGGCGGGTGACCGGTGCGAACGGGGGGCACTCAGTGGCACGATGCGCACACGCGGTGCGTTCAGCACGTGCCGCGCGAGCTACCGCGGACGGGGATGAGGGGACACAAGCCCATGAGCACAACCGGTGCGGGCCGGGCTCACACACCACGACAGCCCGGAGGCGGAGCCTCGGGACGGCTGCCGGAGGAGGACCGGCCGGACCTGCTCACGCTGAGCCTGCCCGAGCTGCGCGCCCTCAGGCGCGAGGCCCAGCAGGACGAGGCGGATCTGAGCTACGTCCGCAGACTGCTCCAGGGTCGGATCGACATCCTCCGCGCCGAGCTGGCCCGGCGCAGCTCGGCCGGCTCGCCGCTGCTGGACCTGCTGCCGCAGATCCTCACCGACAGCCCGGCGGGCCACCGCTCCGCGCGCCATGTGACTCTCGCCGCACCGCGCGGTGAGAAGTACCGGGCACTGGCCGAGACGATGCTGGCCGAGGTGGAGCTGAGCGACCTGGCGGCCCGTACGAACACCGAGCTGCACGAGGCCATGGCACGCCTGGTCGGATACGAGAGCCAAGTCTCCGGGCGCCGCCAGGAGTTGCAGCGCACCGCCGACGGATGCAGCACCGAGATCGCCCGCCGCTACCGGGAGGGAGAGGCGCAGGTGGACGACCTGCTGCCGTGACCGGCCGGCGGCCGCCCGGCCCGCTGCGCGGGCCGGGGGCGCGCGTTTCGCGGGTCGTCCGGTGCGGTTACGGTGAGGGGTCACGAATGCCGCAACCCGTACGCCGGTACGCCGAACATCACCGGAAGGTCCCGAGATGCCCGACATACTCCCCGTGCTCGCCGAGGTCGTCAGGTCCGGCTTCACCGAGGGGCGGCACCGGGGTTCGCTGGTGGTGCTGGCGGCGGACGGCAGCGTCACCTGCGCGCTGGGCGACCCGGAGGCGCCGGTCTTCCCCCGCTCGGCGAACAAGCCCTTCCAGGCCTCCGCCGTGCTGCGCTCCGGCCTCGAGCTGTCCGGTGAGCGGCTGGCACTGGCCGCCGCGAGCCACTCGGGGGAGCCCTTCCACCTCGACCTGGTGCGCACGATGCTCGCCGAGCACGGACTGGCCGAGTCCCACCTGCGGTGCCCGGCCTCCCTCCCGCTGGACGGTGAGGAGAGCGAGGCCTTCCTGGCCGCCGGACACACCCGTACCCCGCTGGCCATGGACTGCTCGGGCAAGCACACGGCCATGCTCGCCGCCTGCCAGGCCGCGGGATGGCCGCTGGAGAGCTACCTCGACCCCGGCCATCCGCTGCAGAAGCTGGTCCGCGCCACCCTGGAGGAGGCCACCGGCGACCCGGTGGCGCACGTCGGCGTCGACGGCTGCGGCGCCCCGCTGATGGCCGTCTCACTGACCGGCCTGGCCCGCGGCTTCCGCGCGCTGGCCCTGGCGCCCGAAGGCTCCCCCGAGGGACGGGTCGCCGAGGCGATGCGCGCCCACCCCGAGTACGTCGGCGGCACGCGGCGGCACGACACCTGGCTGATGCGGGAGCTGCCCGGATGCGTCAGCAAGATGGGCGCCGAAGCGGTGCAGGGGGTCGCGCTGCCGGACGGGCAAGCCCTCGCCTTCAAGGTGGAGGACGGTGCGAGCAGGGCGCTCGGCCCCGTCGTGGCACGCGCCCTGTCTCTCCACATGGGAGCGAGCGCGCCCGTACTCGAACGCCTCTCGACGGCCCCGGTCCTGGGCGGCGGCGTCCGGGTCGGCGAGGTCCGCGCCGCGTTCTGAGGTGCGCCGCGCGCTCTGGTCCGCGCCCCGCGCTCTGGTCCGCGCCGCGTTCTTTGTTCCCGCGCCGCGCACTTTGTTCCGCGCCGTGTTCTGCGAGGACGACGGCTCGCGAGGAGCCGGGGGCCGTGGGAGGCGGGCGGGTGCCGGCGCTCGGGAGGCGGGCGTCCGACGCACCGGAAACCCGGGTGCGGGCTCACGGCCGCGCGCCTAGCGTGACCGCATGGCGAACGGTCTCCAGATCCGCACCCTGGCCTCCCCCGACGACTTCCCCGAGTGGCTGCGCGCCGTCGCCACCGGCTTCTTCCGCGGCCCCGCCGTGAGCGCCGAGGAGGTCGCGGTCCGCAGGCAGGGCCTCGACACCCCGGCCGCGCTGCACCGCACCCAAGGCGCCTACGACGGGGCCAGGTGCGTGGCCACGTTCCGTACGACGCCGCAGGAGTTGACCGTGCCGGGCGGCGCCGTGCTGCCCGCGTGCGCCGTCACCGCCGTCACCGTCTCCCCCACGCACCGCAGGCGTGGCCTGTTGACGGCGATGATGGCGAACGCGCTGGACGCCGCGAAGGAGCGGGGGGACGCCTGCGCCAGCCTGATCGCCGCCGAGTACCCGATCTACGGGCGTTTCGGCTTCGGACCCGCCGCGTGGGCCACCGAGTGGGAGGTCCTCGTCGCCCGCACGGGCCTCGATCGGCGGTACGCGGGCCCCGCCGACGCGGGGGACGGCGGGCGGGTGGACCTGGAGGACGCCGCAGAGTTCCGCGCGTCGATGCCCGCGGTCCACACGCGGTTCCGCACCGGTGCGCACCGCCAGGGCGCCATCGACAGGAACGAGAAGTGGTGGCGGGTGGCCACCGGGGAGCTGCGCTACCCGGACGACGGTTTCACCGCGCCGTTCCACGCGGTCTACCGCGACGCCGAGGGCCGCCCGCAGGGCGGGGTGACCTACACCTCCGACAACGTGTGGCAGGCCAAGCAGCCCGAACAGACCCTCACGGTCAGCGACCTGTTCGCCACCTCGGCGGCTGCCGAGGCCGCGCTGTGGCGGTACGTCCTGGCGATGGACTGGGTCCAGCGGGTGCGGACGGGGCTGCGGGCCCCCGACGACGTGCTGCCCCTGCTGCTGCCCGACCCGCGTGCCACGCGCACCGTCAGCCACACCGACTGGCTGTGGATCCGCCCGCTGGACGTACCGCGCATGCTGACGGCCCGCACCTACGCGGGCGCCGGCACCTCGCTGGTCTTGGACGTGCGCGACAAGGACGGTTACGCGGCCGGCAGGTTCCGGCTGGAGACGGGTGGGCCGCGGAGCGCGGCCCAGTGCACCGCCACCCGCGAGGAACCCGACCTCACCCTCGACGTCGCACAGCTCGCCGCCCTCTACCTGGGCGACGAGTCGGCCGTGCGGCTCGCCGCCCTGGGGCTGCTGACCGGTCATCGCGAGGGAGCCGTCGAGCGGGCGGACGCGCTGTTCCGCACCGCACGGCGGCCGTGGTGCCCGGACATGTTCTGACGGTGTTCTGACGCGTGTTCGGGCCGGGGCGTGGTGCCGCCACCGCGCGGGCCGGCGTGCCGGTTTCCGTCATCAAGCCGCCTTCCCCCGTGGCGTGGGTGAGTGGGAGGGGAAGGCGGCATGACGGCGACCGCCCGCCGTGGCGGGACGGTCAGGGATGCAGCAGCAGCGTGGCGAGCACCAGCGCGCCGGCGGTGCTGCATCCGGTGTGCCTGGCCTTGAGGCCGACACTCAGCAACAGGAACCCGGCGAGGCCGAGGACCCCGAAGCGCACCTGGACGAGCTGTTCGAAGAAGACGACGGCGGCTGCGACGGCGAGCGCGAGGAGCGGCATGGCGATCCCTCCTTCTCAGGCACGGGAAGAACGGCTGTGCTGGAGGTACGGGGTGCGCCCATGCGTCGTCGAACGGGCGGATCGTGTCGTCGAACGGGCGAGCGACTCGGAGCCGGCAGGCCGAGACATGTCGTGACCAACTTGGCGTTGTGCGGGGCGAGTTGGCGACCAACTCACCTTATGCATTCCCAGTTGTCCGCCATCTGAAAACCGCTGACGGACAACTGCCGCACTTTTCGGCGAAGTTGTAGGGTCGGCGGTGTGACCAGGAAGCCCGCCTCCACCAGCGGCCGCCGCCCGCGCGACGTGGTCGCCGACGCCCTGCGCGCGCGCATCCGCAACGGCGAGTACGCGCCCGGCTCCCGGCTCCCCACCCAACGCGAACTGGAGACCGAGTTCACCGTCGGCCGCAGCGCCGTACGCGAGGCCCTCGCCGCCCTCACCCGCGAAGACCTCCTGGAGAACGTGGGCCGCGGCTCCTCACCCACCGTGGCCGAACCCGGCCACCACGCCGAAGCCCCCCGCAGCGCGGGCGTCGAACTGGCGGACAGGCTCCACGACGCCTTCCAGGCCGAACACGTCACCGTCGACGCGTTCTCCCTCACCACCGAAACCCTCAACAACGCCCTCGCCTGGCCCATACGCCAGGTCATGGAAGGGCGGCTGACCCCGCGCACCGTCACGGCCCGCGTCCTCGTCCCCAGCCTCGAAGCGCGTCTCGCACTCCCCCGCCTCATCGACGACCCCGACGACCCCAAGCCCCGCGAGCGGCTGCACCAGATGCAGACCAGCTACGTGCACGCCGTCGACAACTCGCTGACCTCACTGGCCCGGTTCGGCGTCGAGGTCTCCCTCACCGTCCGCGCCGTCCCCCTCACCCCCACCCACAAGCTCTACCTGCTCAACGGCCACGAGGCCCTCATCGGCTACTACCAGGTCGTCAGGAACGAGGAAGCCGCCTTCCAGGGTGAACAGCTGTCCCTCTACGACGTGCTGGGCCTCACCGCCAAACTCTTCCGCTCCACCGGCGGCGAGGAGGCCCGCGACGACCAGGAGGCGGCCTTCGTGGCGGAGTCCCGCCAGTTCTTCGACTCCCTGTGGGACACGATCGCGACCCGGTTCGACTGAACCGGACGGCCCTCCCGCGCCCTCCCCGCACCCTCTCCGCGCGCGGACCCGGAACCGCCGTCCCGGCCGACTGCGTTCGGGTGACCAGCGCGCTCTCGGCGGCGGCAGAGGAACGAGGGCCGGATACAGTGCCTCCACTTGTGTGGAACCCCCTGCGGGGAACACCCTCCGTACGCGGGGAACCTCCCCCGTACGCGGGGAGCTCGCCCGTGCGGCAGGGAAGCCTCCCCCGCACGACCGCCTCTAGGACAGCGCCCATGACATCCCACGCCCTCCGGCAGGCCGCAGCGCTCGGCTCGGTGGACGGCCCCCTGGCGGGTTACCACCGCGAGTGGTACGTGGTACGGCCGGACAGCGCGCTCCCCGGGCTGGGACGCGTCAAACTCGGCGCGCCACGCGGAGGCGCCCTGTGGCTGGACCGCCGCTTCTTCACCTCCGAGGACGAACTCCTCGTCGAACTCGCCTCCCTCGGCGTCCCCCGCATCCCCCCGGTGCTCCCCCTCGACACCCCGCACGGCATGGTGCTGCACGGCTTCATCGAAGGCACCCCCCTCGCCGAACACGCCCCGGCCGGCCACCGCGTGGCCGCCGAGCACCTGCGCCAGATCATGGCGCGCTTCGCCTCCCTGTGCTCTCTGCGGCCCCACCATGTCCGCGCCCGACGCTCCCCCCTTCCCCCCACCGCCCGCCCGCCGCGGCACCACCGCGACAGCGCGGGCTTCCTGCGGAGCATGCTCGCCTACACCCGCGCCCGGGCCCACCACGCCCAGCTGCCCCGCTACGGTGCGCTCTTCGCACGACTCGGCGTACCCCACGACGCGCTGGGCCCGCACTCGCGACCGGCACGAGCAGCCGAACACCTGGCCGAGCGGCCCTTCTGCCTCCTCCACGGCGACCTGCACCGCGCCAACTTCGTCGTCGACCCCGCCGGACACCTGTGGACCATCGACTGGGAACTCGCAGCCCTCGGCGACCCCCTCTACGACCTGGCGACACACCTGTACCTGATGGACTACCCCGCCGCCCAGCACGCCGAGGTCGTGGCCGACTGGCGCCGCACCGTCGGCACACTGCTGCCCGGAGCCGACGCCCAACTGGGCGAGGACCTGCCCCGCTACCTCGACTACAAGCGCGCCCAGTCCGTCTTCACCGACGCGGTACGACAGGCCGTCGCCGTCCGCGACGCGGTCGGCACCCCGCACCTCGCCGACCGCCTCGGCCACGCGGCCAAACTCCTGCACGACGTGCTGACCCGGGCGGCCCACGCCCTCGACCTCGACGACGTGCCCGACGCCGGTGCCATCGAGACCGCCTACGCCGACGTGTGCACATCCTGACCGAACCCACACCCACGCACCGGTCCCCCCTCTCCCGTACTCCTGCAACAATCGCTGCCCCACCCGCGGGCCCCGGCGACGACAGGGACGGTCAGCAATGCAGGAACTCACCTCCGCGCAGTGCGTGATATTCGACTTCGATGGCCCGCTGTGCCGCCTCTTCGCCCGCCGCCCGGCCCCCCTGATCGCCGGGCGCCTGCGCACCACCTACCAGCACGCCCTGCCGGACGCGGCTGCCCACGAGACCACGGACCCGCTGCGCCTGCTCACCCTCGCGTTCGGCACCTCGCTGCCGGGAGAAGCGGCCCGCGCGGCGGAACGCTCGACAGCCCGCGCGAGGAACCACGCGACAGCCCGGGCGATGGAGCGCTCGCTGACCGAGGAGGAGATCGCCGCCGCGGTGGGCGCCTTCCCCACCCCGTACGCGGACACCCTCGTACGCACCCTCTGCGCGACGGGACGCACCGTGGCCGCCGCCACCGACAACGCAGCGGCGGCGGTGGAGCGCTACCTGTCCGGGCGCGGCCTGCTCGGCCTGTTCGCGGGCCGCGTCTGCGGGCGGACCCTCGACCGGGACGGCCCCCGGCTCAAACCCGACCCCGACTGCGTGGAACGCGCCCTTCACGCCTGTGGCGCCGCCCCCGCGGACGCGGTGATGATCGGCGACTCCGCCCGCGACGTGCTCGCCGCCCGAGCCGCCGGCGTCGCCTTCATCGGCTACGCCCGCAACGAGCGCAAGGAGCGGGAGCTGAGGGACGGCGGAGCCGAAACCCTCGCCACCTCGCTGCGTGATGTCCTCCTCACCGTCGACCCCCTGGCCCACGTGTGAGCCACCACCCCGCTGCCGTGCCAGGACCCCGCCGCATGCGGCCCGGCCGTGAAACAGAGCCGGGCCAAAACGGCGCGTGTGCCGCCACCGTCCGTACGCTGGCACCATGACCGACGCACCCACCCCCGAGAGCGACGAGCCCGCACACGACCCCGAGGTCCTGGAACTGGCCCAGAAGGTGTTCGACCTGTCCCGGCACGGCGACACCGACACCGTCGCCGCCTACGTCAACGCGGGCGTACCCGCGAACCTGACCAACGACAAGGGCGACTCCCTCCTCATGCTGGCCGCCTACCACGGCCACCCGGACACCGTCCGCGCCCTCCTCTCCCACGGCGCCGACCCCAACCGCGCCAACGACCGGGGCCAGACCCCCCTCGCCGGCGCGGTCTTCAAGGGCGAGGACGAGGTCGTACGCGTGCTCGTCGAGGCCGGTGCCGACCCACGGGCCGGCGCGCCGTCCGCCATCGACACAGCCCGCATGTTCGAGAAGCAGGAACTCCTGACCCTCTTCGGCACCCCCTGACGAGCTCCCCCTGGGCGGACACCCCCGCCCAGGGGGCTCTCCCGCCAACCCCCGGGTGCCGCACCGCTGGTGATCACTTCGGTTTGTGGGCCTCGATGAGGAAGCGGGCGGAGTGGGCGACGAACGGGCCGTCGTTCTGGATGCGGTCGTGCAGTTCGCGTAGCCGCGAGCGGTACGACCCGACGGTGAAGCCGGGCACCATCCAGACGACCTTGCGCAGGAAGTAGACGACCGCACCGATGTCGAAGAACTCCATACGCAGCCGCTCCGACCGCAGGTCGACCACCTCAAGACCGGCCTCCTCCGCCTCCGCACGCGCGTCCTCGGGGCGCCGGCGCTCGCGTGCCTCGGGCTGGGGGCCGAGGAAGTACTCCACCAGCTCGAACACGGAGGCGGGCCCCACGTGCTGGGCGAGGTAGGCGCCGCCGGGCTCCAGCACCCGGGCGATCTCCGACCACCACGCCCGTACCGGGTGCCGACTGGTCACCAGGTCGAACGCGCCGTCCGCGAACGGCAGCGGAGGCTCGTCGGTGTCCGCCACGACGATGACCCCGCGCGGGCGCAGCAGAGCCGTTGCCTTGGCGACGTTCGGCGGCCACGACTCGGTGGCAGCCATCGCGGGCGGCAGCCTCTCCGCCCCGGCGAGGACCTCCCCACCACCGGTCTGGAGGTCGAGAGCAGCGGACACGGTGGCGAGCCGGTCGCTCATCCGGCCCTGGTATCCCCACGAGGGGCGCTCCTCGGTCGCTCGGCCCTCCAACCACGAGAAGTCCCAGCCCTCCACGGAGACCGAGGCAGCCTCCTCCACGAGCTCCTCGAACGACCGAGCCCGCTCCGCGTCCGCATGTGCCATGGCCGCATCCTCCCCGCTCCCCCTGCCCCCGGCCAATCGCCTTTCTCCTCGTCAGGCCAGGGGCCTCCGCCTCGCCTACCCGGGGCAGGCCGGGCAGGCGAGACAGGCCGAGCAGGCCGAGCAGGCCGAGCAGGCCGAGCAGGCCGGGTGGCTCCGTGACGGCAACGTCCGGTGGGCGACCACGCCTTACGACCGGGTGGTGCCGAGACGTACCACCTCCCCGGTCTCCAGCGCGACGTAGAGATCTCCTTCGGGGCCGACCGTGAGGCCGTGCGGCTCCGCACCCGGGGACGGCAGGGGATGTTCGGTGATCCGGCCGTCCGGGGTGCAAGCCGCGATCCTGCCCGCCGCCCACTCGGTGACCCAGCACGTGCCGTCCGGTGTCCTCGCCACCGCGTGGGGGCGGCAGGCGCGGTCCGGCAGCGGATACTCGTCCACCCGGCCGTCCGTGGTGATACGGCCCAGCTGCCCCGCGCCGATCTCCACGAACCACAGCTCTCCCGAGCCGTCTTCCTCGCCTGGGCCGCTGGTGATGCCCACGGGGGCGGCACCCTCGGTGGGCACCGGGTGGACGGTGACCGTGCCGTCGAGGTCGATCCGGCCGATCGCGTCCGCCTGGTTCAGCGGGAACCACAGCGCGTCGTCAGGGCCGGCGACGAGCGCCGAGGGGAAGCCGTCGCACGGCAGTGGGAACTCGGTGACCTCACCGTCCGTCGTGATGCGGCCGATGCGGTGGGCGCTGGTCTCGGTGAACCAGAGGGCACCGTCCGCACCCGCCGCGATGCCGTACGGTCCGCACTCGGGCGTCGGCAGGGCGAACGACTCCGCCCGTCCCTCCACGGTGATCCGGCCGATGCGGTGGTCGCGGTAGCGGGTGAACCACAGGGCACCGTCGGGCCCCGGTGTGATGACCGTAGGCCCGCAGCCGGGGGCGTCCAGCGGGTGCGTGGTCACCCGGCCGTCCGGGGTGAGGCGGGCGACCGCACCCGCGTGGACCAGCGTCGCCCACAGGGCTCCGTCCGGACCGGTGACGACGTCGTAGGGGCCCGCCTCGGCGCCGAAGGAGGCCACCGTCCTCACCTCCGCCGACGAGCCGGCGCCCGACGGCGCCGCAGGGGAGGAGGTGGTCGCTGAGGGCGCATGTGCGTGTGTCACGGGCAGCTCCTGTCATCGGCCGCTCCCAGCGGAAGCGGTGCTTTTCCTTCCAGCGCGAGGTGGGCGCCGCGCCAGCGCTGCCGCAGCCTGCGGTCGTGGCTCACGACGACCAACGCGCCGTCGTAGGCCTCCAGAGCCTCTTCCAGCTCCTCCACCAGGGCGGGGGAAAGGTGGTTGGTCGGCTCGTCGAGCAGCAGGACATCGACCGGTTCCGTCACCAGCCTGGCCAGCGCCAGGCGTTGCCGCTGGCCGGTGGAGAGCCGGGCCACCGGCACCTCGAGCCGCTCCGCGGCGAACAGCCCCAGCGACAGCAGCCGTTCCGCGTGCTCCTCGATCGGCCCTGGCCGGCCCTCCGCATAGGCGTGGAGGAGCGACACCCCGGCGGCAGCCGCGATCTCGGGCTCCTGGGAGAGGTGGCCGATGCGGCCGCGCCGCGAGATCCGGCCGGTGCCGGGCTCCGCCCGGCCCGCCAGTACATCGAGCAGGGTGCTCTTGCCCGCGCCGTTCGGCCCCGTGACCAGCAGGCGCTCACCGGCCGCGACCGTCAGGTCCGTACGGGCCAGCCTGCCGCGCACGCTGACGTTCTCGGCGTCCAGCACCGTGCCGCGCAGGCCCGAGCCGCTCAGCGCAGCGGAGAACCGCAACGGCACGGGAGGTGGCGGGACGGGGTCGGCCAACAGGCGGCGCAACCGTTCCTCGGCGTTGCGCACACGGCCGGCGACGGACTGCTGGACACGGCCCGCCGCGCGGTCGTACGCCATCTTGTTGCCGTCCTTCATGGCCCGGCCCGGGGCGACCCTGCGGGCCGTGGTCGCCGCCGTCTCCCTGAGACGCTCCGCCTCCGTCCGCCAGCGCTCGTGAGCCTCCGCCCAACGGCGGCGAGCGGCCGCCTTCTCCGCGAGATAGCCCGCGTAGCCGTTGCCGTAACGGACCACCTGGTGCCGGTCGGCGTCCACCTCCCACAGCGTCGTCGCGACGCGTTCGAGGAAGGTGCGGTCGTGGGAGACGGCCACCGTCGTGCCGCGGCGGGTGCGCAGATGGTCCTCGAGCCAGCGCAGCGCGGCGTCGTCGAGGTGGTTGGTCGGCTCGTCCAGCAGGAGCACCTCGGGGCTCGCCGCCAGCAGCGCGGCCAGCCTCAGCCGGACGCGTTCTCCTCCGGAGAGGCCCCCCACGGTTCGCTCACGGGACAGCACCCCCAGGCCCAGCCCGTGCAGCGCGCGTTCGACGCGGGCCTCCGCCTCGTAGCCGCCACGCAGCTCGAAAGCTGTCAGCAGTTCGCCGTACTCCCGCTGCGCCTTCTGCGAGTTCGGGGACGGCCGCCCGGCAGCGTCGGTTTCCGAGATCGCCGCCTCGAGGACGCGCAGGCGCCGCTCCATGTCGCGCAACTCCCTCAGCGCGCCGTCGATGATCTGCTGGACGGTCAGCGCGGCAGGGAGCCGCTCTTCCTGGGCGAGATGTCCGACGCCGCCCTCGGCGTGGACGACGATCTCCCCCTGATCGGGTTTCTCCTGCCCGGTGAAAAGGCGGAGCAGTGTCGTCTTGCCCGAGCCGTTCTCGCCGACGATCCCCGCGCGTTCACCCGCCGAGAGCGCGCAGCTCACTCCGTCCAGAACCGTCCGGCCCGCATACGACTTCGTCACGGCCGAGGCCGAGATCTGGGTAGGCATCCATGCTCTCCACAGCGATCGAGGGTGAAGCGGCCGGGGCAGGCCGCAGGACCGGGGACACGCTTCGGATGAGCATCGGCACTTTCCTCGTTCCACGTCGTCGTACATGCGGGCAGCGCCCGCCACGGCTTTACCGCGACACCTGTCGCGTTAAGATGGTGACACGACGGCCCCCCGACCGCAAGAGCAATCCGAGGCCGGACCCGAGCGGGGATCCTGCGGCCCGGACGCGAGCGGAGATCCTGCGGCCCGGACGCGAGCGGAGATCCGCGGCCCGGACGAGAGCGGCCCGGACGCGAGCGGAAGAGAGCGGATACGAGAACGTGGGCGGGTGCGTGAGAAGGGCGAGAAGACCGGAGGCGGTGCTGTGGCGGTGACGAAGAAGGAAGCGGAAAGCGGCGGTGAGGTGGCGGACCCGCCGCCACCCGCGGCCCGACGCCCCGGAGGGCGGACGGCGCGCGTGCGCGACCAGGTCCTCGCGGCCGTCGGTCCGCTCCTGGTGGAGCACGGGTTCGACGGGCTGTCCGTGGACGCCGTGGCTGCGCGCTCGGGCGTCCACCGTGCGACGGTCTACCGGCGGTGGCGCGACGTCGGCGGGCTGCTCGCCGACGTGCTGGACGCGGCCGGCGCGGACAGGTGGACCGCGCCGGACACCGGCTGCCTCGAGGGCGATCTGCGGGCGCTGAACGAGGAGGTGCAGGACGCGCTGAGCGAGGAGTCCTCCCTGGCCATGGCGCTGATCGCCGCATCCTTCCGCTCCGCGGGAGCAGCGGACGCGCTCCGCCGGTTCTGGGAGGACCGCTACGAGCGGTGCGCGGACGTGGTGGAGCGCGCCGTGGCGCGAGGCGAACTCACCCCGCCCGTGGAGGCCCGGGGCCTGCTGGTGGCCGCGACCGCTCCGCTCTACCACCACCTGGTCCTGCTGCACGGCACCCCGGACCCGGCGCTACCAGGCGAGGCGGCGCGCACCGCGGTGCTCGCGGCGCGCGCGGGGGCGTTCGGCACGCGGAACCGCCCGGAGTAACCCCCGCAGCCGCCGAGGCGGAGCAACCCGGAATACCCGGCGCGCCCTCCGCGAGGACCTACGGGGCAGCGCCGTCCGCCCGCTCGGTGGTGCACGGCACCGGCTGTACGGTCCCGGAGAAGGGGCGCGGGGAGGGGCGCGCCCCGCCCCTGTTCCGCCACGCCGCCGTCCCCCGCCAGGCGCACCACGCACCCAGCAGACCGGTCAGGGCGATCCCGCACAAGGCGGCACGGGCCTGGCCCTGCGGGGCGGGTCCGCCGAGGTGGACGAGGACACCGACGACGGCCGATCCGACCGCGTTCGAGACGAGTTGCACGGTGTTGATGGCCGCGGCAGCCGTCTCTCCCTCGTGCTCGGCGGCGACCCCTCCCATGACGCGGGTCGTCAGGTGCGGCCAGGCGGTGCCGATGCCCGCGCCGCCCACCAGCAGCGCCACCACCCAGACGAGTGTCGCCCCGCTCTCCATCGTCCCGGCGACGAGCAGTCCCGCGGTCAGGTAGCCGGCCGTCACCAACAGCGGAGCGCCGGACGTCACCAGGCTCTTGGTGTGCGCCCTGGCCACTCCGGCGCTCGGGATCTCCCCCAGCGTCCAGCCCAGCGCGATGGCCGCTCCCGCGAACCCCGCCAGCAGGGGCGCGAGGCCCGCCAACCGCTGGCCGAACAGCGGGATGAACGCCTCCATCTGGGAGGCGACGGACAGCAGGGCGAGGGCCGCGTAGCACCAGGGGAGCGGTGAGGAGCGGGAGAAGGCCGAGCGGGGCAGTACCTGTCCGCCGCGGCGTCTGTCCCACGCGAAGGCAAGGGCGAGGCCGAGTGTGGCGGCCACCAGCAAGGCGACCAGTACGAGGGTCGAACCGACCAGGTTGCCGAGGCTGACGAGCAGGACGGACAAGGTCAGCAGCGCGATCGTCAGGGGCGAGACGGAGGGCGGTACGTCGCCGGTGCGGGTGCCGTCGACGCCCTGCGGCACCAGGACCGCCAGCAGGAGGGTCACCACCAGCAGCGCCACCAACGCGCCGCGCCACATGCCGACCTGGGCGAAGGCACCACCTGCCGCGGGACCCAGGAACGTGCCCACTCCCCACATGCCGGACACCAGGGCCGTGCCCAGGGCCCACAGCCGCTCCGGCAGTACGGACCTGATCAGCGCGTACCCCAGTCCGCACAGCAGCCCGCCGCCGAGTCCCTGCACGAAACGGCCCGCGAGCAGGATCTCCATGCCGGGTGCCGCGGCCCCGGTCGCGGTCCCGAGGGCGAACAGGCCGAGCGCGGCGAAGTACGCGTTGCGGGCACCGAGCCGCGGCAGTACGGCGCTCACCAGTGTGGAAGAGAGCACCGACGCCAGCAGGAAGACGGTGGTGACCCACGCGTAGAAGCGGTCACCACCGATCTCCTCGACGGCCGCGGGCAGCAGGCTCGTCGTGAGGAACACGTTGGTGGCGTACAGGCCGACGCCGCCCGCGAGGACGGCCACCACCCGGCGGTGGCGGCGTCCGAGGATCTCGCGCCAACGCCCCTGTTCCGCACCGTTTCCCCTGGACGAACCATCGCTCTCGGTCGGCATGCGGTGAACATAGAACCTCAGGTTGACCTGAGGTCAATGGCGTATCGTCCCCCCATGCCGTCACAGGAGCGGAGGCCGGGCGCGGGGCGTGGCCCGACGCCCCACCCGGTGCCCGAACCCCGCCCCAACGAGCTGCTCACCGTGGGGGAAGCCGCGTACCGCAGTGGCGCCACCGTCGCCGCGCTGCACCACTACGAGGAACTCGGCCTGCTCACCCCGCAGCGCACCTCGGGCAACCAGCGCCGCTATCCGCGCCACCTGCTGCGCCGCATCGCCCTGATCCGGATGGCGTCCCATGTCGGCATCCCGCTGGCCGACGTACGGGAGGCGATGGCAGGGCTGCCCGCCGACCGCGCGCCCAACCGTGCCGAGTGGCGGCAGTTGACGGGACTGTGGCAGGAGGCGATCGAGGAGCGGCTGGCCACCCTGCAGGAGATGCGCGACCAGTTCGTCGCCTGCATCGGCTGCGGATGTTTGTCCATGGCCCGCTGCTCGATCGTCAACCCGCGCGACCGGCTCGCCCCACGACCGCCGACGTGAGGATCCGACGCAGAGACCCGCCGTACAGATCCGACGGACAGATCGACGTACAGATCCGACGTGCAGAGCGGTACGGGCGCGGCACGTCCGCTCGTCACCCGTCGGCAGCCTCCACGACGTCGGCCACCACGCAGCTCACGTTGTCCGGGCCGCCCGCCTCGTTGGCGAGCCCGACCAGGGTGCGGACCGCGTCGTCAGGGTCGGTGGCCACGCTCAGCGTCTGTCGCACGCGTGCCGTGGGAACCACCGCGGACAGCCCGTCCGAGCAGAGCAGGTACCGATCGCCGAGACGGACGTCGTGGAGCCGCAGCTGTGCGCTCGGCGAGCTGTTCGCCCCACTCACCGGCGCGCTCGCGGTGCGTACGGCTTCCGTGTCGCTCCCGGCGCATACGGCCGTCTCTCCGCTGCCGCCGGTCAGGGCGCGCGCCAGCAGGGCACGCTGGGGGTGGGAGGCGGCCTCCTCGGGGCTGAGGCGCCCCTCGTCGATCATCGTCTGCACGACCGTGTGGTCATGGGTGATCTGGAACAGCCCGCCGTCCCGCAGCAGGTACGCACGGGAGTCACCGATGTGCACGAGGGCCAGTCGGGAACCGGTCCACAGGGCGGCGGTGAGCGTGGTGCCGCTCTCGTGGGACGCGTCGCCGGACGCCGCGGCACCGTGAACGGCGCGAGCGGCCTCGCGCACGGCGTCGCCGAGTACGTTGAGGAGTTCCCCGGCCGAGACGGCCACGGAACCGGACGAGGCGGCCACGGAACCGCTTACCGACGGTTCCGCGCAGCTTGCCGGCAACCCGGCACCGGCTGCCGGCGACTCGACGTCGGTCGCCAACCACCCGGCGTCGGTTTCCAGCCGTTTGAAGACGTCGACGGCTGCGGCGCTCGCCGTGCCGCCCCCGGCGCCGAACCCGTCCGCGACGGCCAGCAGGCGCTCGCCCGCGTACGCCGTGTCCTGGTTGTTTCCGCGTACCCGTCCGGCATCGGTCAGTGCCGCGTACCGGATGCCCAACGGAGCGCGTGGTGTCGGTGACGAAGGGTCGTGTGCGTGCCACCGGATGTTCTCGGTCGTCTCGTTCTGCTCGGTCATCTCGGGCCCTTCCTTTCCTGACAGGTGGTCGATGAGGAAGGTGGCCAGGTCGCGGCGGGCGGTGGTCTCCGCCTCCACCGCGGCCCAGTAGGCCCGCACCTCGCGCGCGGCGGCTCCGGCCGATGCCCCCGGGCGGGCGGAGGAGCCCGGCGCCCCGGCACCGCGGTCCGACTCCGCCAGCTCGCACACGCGTTGGATACGGGCGAGTGGCATGCCCAGGCGCCGCAGCCAGGCGACCAGCCTGGCCCGCTCCAGTTGCGCGGGCGCGTAGAGGCGGTAACCGCTGAACGGGTCCACCCTCGCGGGTGTCACCAGACCGAGCCTGTCGTACAGCCGCAGGGCCTTCGGCGACAGCCGTGACGCCTTGGCGAAGGCCCCGATGGTCAGCAGATCCGTGCCCATCCCACCCGCCCTCCCTCCCTCTTCGTACCGGGCACCGCGCCCGGCCCCGCCGATGCTCTGGTCTTCCCCTGGGTGAAGGTCAACGGCCCCGCCGACGCGACACTTGCAAGCAAGGTGCTTGCAAAAGTTAGCGGGCGGGTGCAGTCTGGGGACATGGCCTCGCTCAATGTCGGGAACCTCGGGGAGTTCCTACGGGAACAACGGCGCACCGCGAAGCTGTCGTTGCGGCAGCTCGCGGAGGCCGCCGATGTCTCGAACCCGTATCTGAGCCAGATCGAGCGCGGCCTGCGCAAGCCGAGCGCGGAGATTTTGCAGCAACTGGCCAAGGCCCTGCGGATCTCGGCGGAGACGCTGTACGTGCAGGCCGGAATTCTCGACGAGCGGGACCGCGAGGACCTGTTGCAGGTGCCGGCCGCCATCCTCGCGGACTCGTCGATCAACGAGCAGCAGAAGCAGGCGCTGCTCCAGATCTACGAGTCCTTCCGCAAGGAGAACGCACAGCACAGGGAGAACGCACAGCAACGGGCGGCGGACCCGCCGAGCGCGGCGTCCGCGGAGTAAGTCCGCCCGAACCCCACAATCAGCACAGAGCGCAACGACCGACCAGCGCGTCCCGGAAACGGAGCACGTACCGGAGCACGGAAACACACCTGCCGGAGCACGGAAACAGCGGAGCACGGGAGCACCGGGGCTCCCCGGACGAGCACCGGCGCGGCGCGCCGGAACACCGCACCCGTGCGGACCAGTCACGGCGGACGGCAACCCGCCGTACCGCCACGCGAGTTCAGCCACGAAAGGCGTACCCTCATGCCCATCGCGAACGACCTGCGCAAGTCCCTCACCGACCCGACGCCGCTCTACTTCGCCGCGGGTGTCGTCGACAAGATCCGTGAAGAGGCGCCGCAGGCACTCGCCTCGGTCCGCGAGACGGACCCCAGGGAAGTGCAGGCGAAGCTCACCCAGCAGGCCAAGGAGACGCAGGCCCGGGTCAGCGAGACCCTCGGCGGGATCGACACCGACATCAAGAAGCTCCGCGAGCAGGCCCAGCACTTCGCGCTCCAGGGCGTCGGCTTCGCCGCTGAGTACGCGGTCAAGGCCCGTGAGGCCTACGACGAGCTGGCCGTGCGCGGACGGGAGGCCGTCAAGAACTGGCGTGGCGAGGGCGACGGGTCCGGGGCCGCCGAGGTGACCGTGGAGCGCGAGCCCGCCACGGCCGTGAAGATCGCCGAGCCGCCGGCCGAGGAGACCCCCACGGACAAGACCTCCGCTGCGCGGTCCGCGGCGGCCGCGGGCAGGACGGCGGCCGACGGCGACTCCGAAGCCGCCACCGGCACCAAGACCACCGGCACCACGACCACCGGCGCCGAGGCCACCGCCGGCAAGAGCGCCGAGGGCAAGACCGCCGAGGGCAAGACCGCCGGGACCAAGGCCGCAGGCAGCAAGAGCGGCGCCGCCAAGACGGGTACCGCCCGCAAGGCCACCCCGGCGGCCCGGAAGCCGGCGCCGAAGAGCGAGTCCTGAGCCGCGTGGGCGCGGGTGGGGAGCGGACCGGGCACGATGCGCGTGCCCGGCTCGTTGTCCCCGTGCTGGGGTACGGTGGCGGCACAGCCGCCCGCAAGAGTCGGACACGGCTCCGAGACCGACCGGGAGTGTGAGCACGATGTTGTTCAACGGCTTCCAGCTCACCGTCATGGCGCTGATCAGCGTCGTGCTGCTCGCTCTGGCGGTGTTCGCCTTCGTGGACAGCGCGCTGCGACGGGAGGACGCCTACCGCGCAGCGAGCAAGCAGACCAAGCCGTTCTGGCTGATCGTCCTGGGCCTCACCGCCCTGGTGAACGTGTTGCAGATCCCCTTCTTCCTGCTGCAGATCATCGGCCTGATCGCCACGATCGTGTACATCGTCGACGTGCGCCCCGCCCTCAAGCAGGTCATGGGCAACGGCCGGCCCCGTGGCGGCGGCTGGGGCCGCCGCAGAGGAGGCAGCAGCAGCGACGGTCCGTACGGACCCTTCAACGGTCGGTGACGTCAGTGGCGCCCACGGCGCGGCCGGCTCCGGTCAGCGGGAGCGGTCCAGGAGAAGGACCGCCACGTCGTCGGTGAGTTCCCCACCGTTGAGGCGGCGGACCTCGGTCATCGTCGCCTCCAGCAGCCTCTCGCCGCTGGCACCCTCGGCCAGCCTGCGGGACACGATGTCGAGCATCCCGTGTTGGCCGAGCCGCTCCCTGCTGTCCGTACGGCCCTCGTCCACGCGCCCCTCGATCAGGCCGTCGGTGTACATCATCAGACTCCAGGAGCGCCCCAGGGTGACCTGCCGGCGTGGCCAGCGCGCGTGCGGGAGCAGCCCGAGCGCGGGCCCGCTCTCGTCGTACGGCAGCAGCCGGGGCGCCGCCCCCGCTCCGCCCGCGAACAGGGGGGAGGGGTGGCCTGCCAGGCAGATACCGGCGCTGCGGCCGTCGGGGGAGATGTCGACGGTGCACAGGGTCGCGAAGATCTCCTCGCTGGCCCGTTCGTTCTCCAGCACCTTCTGCAGGGTGCTCAGCAGGGCGTCCCCGCACAGCCCCGCGAAGGTGAGGGCGCGCCAGGCGATGCGCAGTTCGACGCCGAGGGCGGCCTCGTCGGGGCCGTGCCCGCACACGTCGCCGATCATGGCGTGGACGGTGCCGTCAGGGGTGCGGACGGTGTCGTAGAAGTCGCCGCCCAGCAGGGCGCGGGAGCGGCCGGGGCGGTAGCGCGCGGCGAATCGCAACTCGCTGCCTTCCAGGATCGGCCTGGGCAGCAGCCCGCGCTCCAGCCTGGCGTTCTCCTGGGCGCGCAGCCGGGTCTCGGTCAGCTGGCGCTGCGCCAGGTCGGCGCGCTTGCGGGCGACGGCGTAGCGGATGGCGCGGGTGAGCAGCCTGCCGTCGAGTTCGTCGCGGAAGAGGTAGTCCTGTGCGCCGACCCGTACGGCGTCCGCGGCCCGCTCGGCGTCGCTGCCGTCGGTGAGGGCCAGCACGGCGTGGCGCGGTGCCATGCGCAGGACGCGGCGCAGGATGTGCAGTTCGTCGGGCTCGGCCGGGGTCTCGGACGACGGCTCCACTGCGGGCGCCGGTGCCGCCTGGGCCGCCACCCGTCCCGCGGTGCGGTCTCCTGCGGTGGCGGGCTCTTCGCCGCTCCCGCGCTCCTCACGCGGCCCGTCGCGCCGGTCCTCCGGCCGCTCCTCGCGCACACCGTCACGCCGGCCCTCCGGCTGCTCCCCGCGCCGGCCCTCCGGCCGCTCCTCGCAGCGGTCCTCGCACGGCAGCGCGAGGTCGAGCAGGATGCAGTGGACGTCGTCGGTGAGCAGCCGTGCGGCCTCGGTGAGGTTGCGGGCCGTGCGGACGCGTACGGGCTTGCCGTAGGCGTCGAGCATGCGGGGCACGCTCACCACCCCCGCCGGGTCGTCCTCGATGACCAGCAGGGTCAGGCTGCCGCCGGTTCCCGGCGCGGCCTGCTGGGCCGGTGCCTCGGCGGGCTGCGCCGCCGTTCCGGCCGCGGGCGCGCTTGCGGGCATGCTGAAACCTCTCCCTCCCCCGAGGGCGTGGTGCGCGCCGGGCGGCGGCCACCATGGCTCGGCCCGGAACGGCGCGCGGTGGTCGGGCGCTCGTCATCCCGGGCTCTCCGGAGGGACCTTAGCGCCCTCGACTGCGCGGACGGAATGGCCCGCCTCGGTCGGCCCCTGTCATATGCCCCCGACGAAGAGGGAGTTCATCGCAGGTCGGAGCCGTATCCCGTGGCCGGTACATGACCAAGCTCACGCGCGGAAAGCCGCGAAAGGGGGCGAAGGGGCAGGTCCGGAGAGGTCGGCTCGGTCTCACTTGTCGGGACGTACCACACCCAGGATCGGCATGGAACCCGCCCCCTCGACGGTGATCTGCCGACCGGTGCGCGGCGCGTGCAGCAGCGCTCCGTCACCGACGTAGATCCCGACGTGGCTGGCGTCCTTCTTGTAGATGATCAGGTCGCCGGGGCGCATCCTGTCGACCGGCACGTGCGGCAGCTGCTTCCACTGCTCCTGCGAGGTACGGGGGATGCGCACGCCCGCGGCCTCCCAGGCGCGCATCGTCAGGCCCGAGCAGTCGAAGGTGTCGGGGCCCTCGGCGCCCCACACGTAGTCCTTGCCGAGCTGCTTGGTGGCCCACTCGATGGCGCGCCGTCCGGCCGGTGAGGCCTTGCCGTCGAGGCCGTCGAGCACCCCGGACTTCAGCCACTTCGCCTGCTTGGCCTCGGCCGCCTCGTCCTCCAGCTCGCGCAGCCGCTCGCGCTCCTCGGCCTTGAGGCCCGTCTCGATCTTCTTCGCCTGCTTCAGCCTGCCGTTGACCTTCTTCTTCGCCGCGGCCTTCTTCTTGCGGGTCTTCTCCAGCTTCTGCCAGGCGTCGGAGGCGTCCTTGGCGTCACCGCGGAGCTGCGAGCGGGTCTCGGTGAGGGTGCCGATGAAGGAACGGGTGGCCTGCTGACCCTTGTGCGTGAGGGAGAGTCCGCGCAGGAAGTCCTCCGGGTCGTCGCCCAGTATCAGCTTCGCGGCCGGCGGCACGCCGCCGCTGCGGTACTGGGCACGTGCCATGGCGCCCGCCGTGTCGTGGAGGGTGTCGAGCTTGCCCTGGGCGGTGTCGATCCGCTTGGCGAGTTCGACGATCCGCTTGCGCTGCTTCTTGGTGGCGGACTCGGCCGCGTTGTACGCGTCCGTCGCGGACTCCGCCTTGTCGTGCAGCCGCTCGATCTCCTTGCGGATCTCCTCCAGGTTCGGCCCACCGCCCCGCCCCCCGGAGCCGGCGCCCGCACCCGGCCGGTCCGGATCGGCGTGGGCGGTGCCGAGCGCGGGTCCCGCCAGCAGCACCAGGGCGCAGGCCACGACGAGCGGGCCGTGCCGTCCGGACGACGCGAGGGTCGAGCTGATCAGCGGCCGTCTCACCCGGGCCACCCCCATTTCCGTATGGTCAACTGGGGCCAGTGGAGCGGATAGTGCCATGCCGGTCCGAAAGACAACAGAGGAACGTACTGACGAGTATCAAACGGGCCGCCCCGCCCGGCGCCGTGGCCCGCCAGTGCACCGGGCTGACCGCCGAGGTTCACTCGGCGTTCACTCAGCTCCGTCGGCCGCTTCACCTGATCTGTCTAATTTCGGCCTTACGAAGAGCGCGGCACCCCCCACGACAGGGACCGCGCCCCATAGCCAGAGAGCCCGACGGCCGGCCGGCCGTCGCTCCCGGGCCAGGAAGGAACTGAACGACAGTGAAGCAGCTTCAGCGCACGAGCCGGCTCCGCACCGCAGCTGTCGGCGCTCTCACCGTGTGTGGCGCCCTGGTCCTGAGCGCCTGCGGCTCGGACGACAACTCCGGCGGTTCCGGCAGCGAGACCAGCAAGGCCGCCGGCAACATCAGCTGTGACGGCGAGGGCAAGCTGCTCGCCTCGGGCTCCAGCGCCCAGAAGAACGCCATGGACGTGTGGACGCAGACCTACCAGTCCGCGTGCGACACCACGCAGCTCAACTACAAGCCCACCGGCTCGGGCGCGGGCATCCAGGAGTTCCTCCAGGGCAAGACGGCCTTCGCGGGCTCCGACTCGGCGCTCGAGCCGGGCGAGGTCGCCAAGTCCAAGAAGGTCTGCAAGGGCGGCCAGGCCATCGATCTGCCGATGGTCGGCGGGCCGATCGCCGTCACGTACAACCTCGACGGCGTCGACGACCTGGTGCTGGACGCCGACACGCTGGCCAAGATCTTCGACTCGAAGATCACCAAGTGGAACGACCCGGCCATCAAGAAGCTGAACCCGGACGCGAAGCTGCCGAGCACCAAGATCCAGGCGTTCCACCGCTCCGACGAGTCGGGCACCACGGACAACTTCACCAAGTACCTGAACACCGCGGCCCCCGGCTCCTGGAAGCACGAGCCCGCCAAGGCGTGGGCAGGCAAGGGCGGCCAGGGCGCCGACGGCTCCTCCGGGATCGCCACCAACGTCAAGCAGAACGACGGCGCCATCGGCTACGCCGAACTGTCCTACGCCACCGGCAACGACCTGAACACCGTCAAGCTGGACACCGGCGCGAAGGAGCCCGTCGAGGCCACCACGGGCAACGCCTCCAAGGCGATCGCCGACGCCAAGGTCGTCGGCCAGGGCAAGGACCTCGCCCTGGAGCTCAACTACAAGACGCAGGCCGACAGCGCCTACCCGATCGTCCTGGCCACGTACGAGATCGTCTGCGACCAGGGCAACAAGAAGGAGACGCTGGCCGCGACGAAGTCCTTCCTGAAGTACACCGCGAGCGAGGACGGCCAGAAGGCCCTCGCGGAGAAGGGCTACGCCCCGATCCCCGAAGAGATCATCACCAAGGTCCGTTCGACGATCGACGGCCTGAAGTAAGCCTGGAGCAGGCCTCACCAGGCCAGAAGTAGGCCAGAAGTAGGCCAGGAGTAGGCCAGGAACAGGCCTGTCGGAGGGAGCGGCGGCGGTGCCGCACGCACCGCCGCCCCCTCCACCCACGCGACCCGTGCCCTGAATATCCGCACTTGCACGGAACGCCGAACGATCCGGTGCACCGCCGAAGGGCCACTCCGCGCACCCACACCGAGCGCGGCGGCCCGCACCAGTCAGACCGGAGAAACCATGGCTACCGATAACCCACCCGCGACAGCGGAACCCGCGGACCCCGCGGTCCCCCTGAAGGGCGCCACCCGGAAGGGCGACCGAATATTCCTCGGCCTCTCCAGGGGCTCCGGCATCACCCTCCTGGCGATCATGGCCGCGATCGCCGTCTTCCTCACCTGGCGCGCCGCACTGGCCATCAGCGCCGACGAGGCCAACTTCCTCACCGCCTTCGAGTGGGACGCCAACGCGACGCCGCCCCGCTTCGGCATCGCCGTCCTCGCCTTCGGCACCGTCGTCAGCTCGCTCATCGCGATGATCGTCGCCGTCCCCGTCGCGGTGGGCATCGCGCTGTTCATCTCGCACTACGCGCCGCGCAAACTCGCGACCCCGCTCGGTTACGTCATCGACCTGCTGGCGGCCGTGCCCTCCATCGTCTACGGCCTGTGGGGCGCCCTCTTCCTCGTCCCGCACCTGAGCGGCCTGTACGAGTGGCTGGACGACTACTTCGGCTGGAGCGGGATCTTCTCCTACGAGGGCGGCGCCGCGCGCTCCCTGTTCACGGCCGGCATCCTGCTCGCGATCATGATTCTGCCGATCATCACCAACGTCTCCCGCGAGGTCTTCCGGCAGGCGCCCAGGATGCACGAGGAGGCCGCTCTCGCCCTGGGCGCGACCCGGTGGGAGGTCATCCGCATGTCGGTACTGCCCTTCGGCCGCTCCGGCGTCATCAGCGCCTCCATGCTCGGTCTCGGCCGCGCGCTGGGCGAGACGATGGCCGTCGCCACGGTGCTCTCGCCCAGCTTCCTCATCCACGCCAGCCTGCTTCAGCCGGGCGGCGGCACGTTCGCGCAGAACATCGCCGCGGGCTTCAAGGAGGCCGGTGCCACGGGGCGGGACGCGCTGATCGCCTCGGGCCTCGTCCTGTTCGTCATCACCCTGCTGGTCAACGGCGCGGCCCGGCTGATCATCGCGCGCCGCAAGGAGTACTCGGGAGCGAACGCATGAGCCAGACCGTCATGGCCGACGCAGCCCCCGTCGACGCCTCGGCCCCCACCGCGTCCCTCTACCGGCCCCGGCTGCCGCGCTGGGCCCCGCTCGGCCTGGCCGCCGTCGCCGCCGCGCTGGGCACCGGCATCGGCCTGGTGGCCGGGCTGGACAGCCGCATCCAGTGGGGCCTGATCGCCGCCCTGCTCTACGTGGGCCTCACCGCCGTCCTCGCCGGAGCCGTCGAAGGCACCCGGCAGGCCAAGGACCGGCTGGCCACCAGCTTCATCTGGGTCTGCTTCCTGCTGGCCGTCCTCCCGCTGGCCTCCCTCATCTGGGAGACGGTGGCGCGGGGCGTCAAGGTGCTCGACGGGTACTTCCTGACGCACTCCATGAACGGCGTCATCACCATGGAGGCAGGCGGCGGGATCTACCACGCGCTGATCGGCACCCTCCAACAGGTCGGCCTCGCCACGCTGATCGCCGCGCCCGTCGGGCTGCTGACCGCGATCTACCTCGTCGAGTACGGCACCGGGCGGCTCGCCAAGGCCGTCACCTTCTTCGTGGACGTGATGACCGGCATCCCCTCCATCGTCGCCGGCCTGTTCATCCTCTCCTTCTGGATCATCATCCTCGACTTCGGCTACTCCGGGTTCGCCGGCGCCATGTCGCTGGCCATCCTGATGATGCCGATCGTCGTGCGCTCGACAGAGGAGATGCTCAAGCTGGTCCCCAATGAGCTGCGCGAGGCGTCGCTGGCGCTCGGCGTGCCGAAGTGGCGGACCATCCTCAAGGTCGTCCTGCCGACCGCGATCGGCGGCATCACCACCGGCATCATGCTGGCCGTAGCCCGCATCGCCGGCGAGTCGGCCCCCATCCTGCTGCTGGTCTTCGGCTCGGCCTCGATCAACGGCAACCCCTTCGAAGGCGCCCAGTCGTCCCTGCCGTACTACGTCTACGAGCAGTGGGCCAACGGCAACGAGCCCTCCTACGACCGCGCCTGGGCGGCCGCCCTCGTGCTGATCGCCTTCGTCATGATCCTCAACCTGGTCGCCCGCGGCGTCGCCCGCTGGAAGGCCCCCAAGCACTAAGGGAGTGATCCCCGTGGCCAAGCGCATCGACGTCAGCGGCCTCTCCGCCTACTACGGCAGCTTCCGCGCCATCGACGACATCTCCATGACCGTCGAGCCGCGCTCCGTCACCGCCTTCATCGGCCCCTCGGGCTGCGGCAAGTCCACCTTCCTGCGCACCCTCAACCGCATGCACGAGGTCACCCCGGGCGGGCGGGTCGAGGGCAAGGTGATGCTCGACGACGAGGACCTGTACGGCACCGGTGTCGACCCGGTCTCCGTGCGCCGCACCATCGGCATGGTCTTCCAGCGGCCCAACCCGTTCCCGACGATGTCCATCTACGACAACGTGGCGGCGGGCCTGCGGCTCAACGGCGACCACAAGAAGAGCGAACTCGACGGGATCGTCGAGAAGTCCCTCAAGGGCGCCAACCTGTGGAACGAGGTCAAGGACCGGCTGAACCGGCCGGGCTCCGGCCTCTCCGGCGGCCAGCAGCAGCGGCTGTGCATCGCGCGGGCCATCGCCGTCGAGCCCCAGGTGCTGCTGATGGACGAGCCCTGCTCGGCCCTCGACCCGATCTCCACCCTCGCCATCGAGGACCTCATCGGGGAGCTCACGTCCCGGTTCACCATCGTGATCGTCACGCACAACATGCAGCAGGCGGCGCGGGTCTCCGACCGCACCGCCTTCTTCAACCTCGCCGAGGTGGGCGCCCCGGGCAAGCTCGTCGAGATCGACGACACCGAGCGCATCTTCTCCAACCCGTCCGTCCAGGCCACCGAGGACTACATCTCAGGACGCTTCGGATAGCCGCTCAGGCGGCCCCTCGACGGCCCGCGGTGCTGCATGGCGGTGCCACCGCGGGCTTCTTCCTTCCCCGGTGTCCTGTGGCCGGCGCCCGGCGTCCGGCGTCCGGAGTCCGGCGTCCTGTGACCTGTGACCTGTGACCTGTGACCTCGGACAGACTTCGGCGCCCTGCCCTCTCCGATGTCGGAGAGGGCAGGGCGCCGGGGTTCGGCCGTGGCGTGCCAGGGATCAACCGAGCCCGGCAGGATTGAGTCGAGCCCCGGCAGGGGCTCAGCCGGGCCGCGTCAGCCGAAGACGAGTTTGACCGCCCAGAAGATCAGCGCGGCGACGACGGCGGCCGCCGGCATGGTGATGAACCAGCCCATGATGATGTTCTTCGCGACGCCCCAGCGCACCGCGCTGACCCTCTTCGTCGCACCGACACCCATGATCGCCGAGGTGATCACGTGCGTGGTCGAGATGGGCGCGTGGAACATGAAGGACGCGCTGTACATGACGGACGCCGCGGTGGTCTCCGCGGCGAACCCCTGCGGCGGGTCCAGCTCGATGATCCGCCGCCCCAGCGTCCGCATGATGCGCCAGCCGCCGGCGTAGGTGCCGAGCGACAGCATGGCGGCGCAGACGATCTTGACCCAGACGGGGATCTCGTTGTGCTGCTGCACGTCGGCGATGGTCAGCGCCATGACGACGACGCCCATCGTCTTCTGCGCGTCCTGGAGGCCGTGTCCGAGCGCCATGCCCGCCGCCGAAACGGTCTGCGCGATACGGAAACCGCGCTTGGCCCGGTGGGGGTTGGACTTGCGGAAGAGCCACAGGATGACGCACATCACCAGGTAGCCCAGGACCAGGCCGACGATGGGCGAGAGGAACATCGGCAGGACGATCTTCTCGACCACCCCGGACCAGTAGACGGCGATCCCACCGGCCAGCGCCGCCCCGACCATGCCGCCGAACAGCGCGTGGCTGGAGGAGGAGGGGAGACCGAAATACCAGGTGACCAGGTTCCAGGCGATGGCACCGACGAGCGCGGCGAACAGGATGCCCATGCCGCTCTCGCCGTGCGGGGTCTGGATCAGTCCCTCACTGACGGTCTTGGCGACTCCGCTGCCGAGGAAGGCGCCCGCGAGGTTCATCACCGCGGCCATGGCCAGCGCCGCGCGCGGGGTGAGCGCCCGGGTGGAGACCGACGTCGCGATGGCGTTCGCGGAGTCGTGGAAGCCGTTCGTGTACGTGAATCCGAGCGCGACACCGACGGTCACGATCAGCGCGAAGGTGTCCACGGAGCGTCAGGACTCCTTGACCGCGATGGTCTCGACGGTGTTGGCCACGTGCTCGAAGGCGTCCGCCGCCTCCTCGAGCACGTCCACGACCTGCTTGAGTTTCATGACCTCGATCGCGTCGTACTTGCCGTTGAACAGGTGGGCGAGCAGCTTGCGGTGGATCTGGTCGGCCTGGTTCTCCAGCCGGTTGACCTCGATCCAGTACTCGGTGAGGTTGTCCATGGTCCGCAGATTCGGCATGGCTTCGGCCGTCAGTTCGGCAGCCCGCGACAGCACCTCGATCTGCTGTTCGACCCCCTTGGGCAGCTCCTCGATCTGGTAGAGGACGACGAGGTCGACGGCCTCCTCCATGAAGTCCATGATGTCGTCGAGGGAGGACGCCAGGTTGTAGATGTCCTCGCGGTCGAACGGGGTGATGAAGGAGGAGTTGAGCTGGTGGAAGATCGCGTGCGTCGCGTCGTCCCCGGCGTGCTCCGCGGCGCGCATCCGCTCGCCGAGTTCGGTTCGCGCGGAGGAATCCGCCCCGAGCAGTTCCATGAGGAGTTTCGAGCCGGTCACGATGTTGTCCGCGGAGGCCGCGAACATGTCGTAGAAGCTCGTCTCCCTGGGGGTCAGACGAAAGCGCACTGGGGGTCCTCGGATGCCTCGATGACGGTCTCGTTGATGCTAGGCGCATCATCCGGCCACAGCGAACCGGCGTCCCCCCAGTGTCACCCATGTCAGCCCGCGCGTTGAAGCGGGCTCGGAGAAGTCCGGTACCCTATACCCACGAGGGGTATGAAAACCCCGGTGCCACGGCCCCGCCCGCCCCTCACCACCACCTGGAGGACCGCATGACGCCGCCGCCGCAGCCCATCCCCGAGACACCGGACACTGTGGCCGAAGCCACCTCCCAGTGCTGCTCCGCGCACGCGGCCACCGGGGAGCACGGCTACACGAAGAACAAGGAAGCTCACGTCAAGCGACTGCGCCGCATCGAGGGCCAGATCCGGGGCCTCCAGCGGATGGTCGACGAGGACGTCTACTGCATCGACATACTCACGCAGGTCTCCGCCTCCACGAAGGCCCTCCAGTCCTTCGCCCTCCAGCTCCTCGAAGAACACCTGCGGCACTGCGTGGCCCATGCGGCACAGGACGGCGGCGCCGAGATGGACGCCAAGGTGGAAGAGGCCACCGCCGCCATCGCCCGCCTCCTGCGCACCTGAGCCCCGCGGAGGGCCACGGCTACGCGGGCGGGTGCTTTCGGCCGGGTCCTACCGGGTCGGGCCGGGGGCCTCGTCCAGCTCGCCGGCGGCGCGGCGGAGCACCTCGTCGATACGGGCCCGGCTGAGGGGTCCCTCCGCGGCGGAGGCGGCGATCATCAGCTCTCCGCACAGCTCGATCTCGGCGAGGGCCGCGTGGTCCTGGTGATCCTGCGTCAGCGCGCGCCGCCGGCAGCGGCTCCCGCGGCCGTCGCCTCCGTTGTCACGCTTCGGTACAGGCACACGTATCACCTCCCGTGCTCCACGGATCCACCGGGCGGGAACGCCACGGCCGGGCCGGGGGCCCGGCTTCCCAGCGTAGGGAGTACCACACCGTCCGCGCATGGCACTTCCGAACCATTTACCGGATCAACGCCCGGTCACCCAGCCGCGATCTTCCCCGCCCAGATATCGCCGGCCTCGGGCATCGCGATCCGGGCCTCGACCCCGAAGTCGCCCAGCCTGGTCGTCGACGAGACGGTCAGGTCCATGTCCGGCGGAACGGAAGACTCCGCGCTGCCGGTGGGGTCCGCGCCCACGGGATCCCCGCCGGTGGCTTCCGTGGTGAATGAGAACCGGTGCTGCACCTTCCGCAGCCGGCCCTGGGCGTCCAGATAGGCGTCGAACGGCACCGTACGGCCCGAGAACCCCTTCTGAGCCGCCCGCAGCCGGTGCCGGGCCCGCGGCGGCGCCGCATCGGCCGCGCGTTCGATGTCGACCACACCGCTGTAGTGCCACACCCGCTCGCCGTCCAGCTCGGTGGCCCCCTCGAAAGCGATGCGCCGGGCGCCCCTCAACAGCTGAGCCGCGGTGACCGGGTCCGTCGCGCCGCCCGTCACCAGGTTCCCGTCCGGCAGCCCCGCGGTCGCCACCCGCACCCACTTGTCGGCCGGCACACCCGCGCGGTTCTTCATGTACAGCGCGTCCGGAGTGATCAACTCGGTGACGGGCCTGCGCTCCCCGGGCCGCGCCCCGTCCGCGCCGGGCGGCAGCGTCACCCGCAGCCTCCCGGTGGCCCGGGACAGATCGAAGAGGCCCGACCCCTCGATGGTGACGCGCGTACCGCCGCTGGCCATCTCCATGGCCGTCCGCACCCGCGCCGAACCGGCCCGCGTGAGGGCTTCGGCCGCCCTGACGACGGCGGCTCCGCCAGGGCCCGAGGGGCGCGCCGCCGTGGGAGGACCGTCCGTGGCGACCGCACCGTCCCCGGAACACCCCGTGAGCGCCACGGCGGCGAGCGCGGTGCTCACCGCCGCCACCAGCACGGAAGAGCTCACCGCTTCGCCCCGCGGGAGCCGTCCCGGCCGTCCCGGGCGTGCGGCCCGTCCCTGCCGCCGCCCCGGTCCACCCGTGCGCCCTCTGCGCGCCGTGCGCGCCCCGCACGCCGCCGTGCGCGCCATGAGCCGCGTCAGCCCTGTCCGCCCCGGCCATCCCGGCTGTCCCAGCCGCCCCCGTCGCCGCACTGTCATCCCGCCGACCTCTCGTTCCCGGTCGCTGCCGTACCGGTCGCGGGCCGGTCCGGATCCGTCGGTTCATCGGGGGCAACGAGGCCCTGGGAGCGGCCGTCACGGCCCCAGTACGGTGGTCACGTGCGAGAGCGAGCCCCCGAACACCAGCCGGACCGTCTCCCCGCGGCCCACCCCGGGGCCGCATCCGACGGTCCCGGGGCCGGACGGGTCGTCCCGCCGAGGGACGCGGCCGGGACCGCACCCGCGGACGGAACCGCAAGCACGAGCGCAGCCGCGCACACGAGCGCAGCCGCACCCGCAGGCGGAGCCTCGCCCGTGGACGGAGGCCCACATCCGGACGGCGGCACGGCCGTGGACGGAGGCCCACATCCAGACCGCGGCACGGCCGTGGACGGAGGCCCACTGTCGGACGACCGTCCGGCCGTGGACGAAGGTGCCCGTCTGGACGGAGCCGCCGCGCACGTCACCGCGCTGCACGAGCGAGGGGCGTTCTGCTCTGCCTCGTGCGCCTGCGGCTGGCGCGGAGCGGCGCGCCGCGCCCGCGACCGGGCCCGCGCGGACGCCCGCGCACACCAGGACGCGCACCAGGACGCGCACCGAGGCCCCGCCCCGCACACGCCAGCGCCCCCGCCGGGCGGACCGGCGGGGGCACTGTAAGCCAGCTCTCGGGGACGGGGACGGGGAGGGGGAGGGGAAGGGGGAGCCGTCGGGGACGGGTGTTCAGGCCGCCAAGTCGCGGCCCGAGCTGCGGCGCGCGGTGGCGCCCTCCCGGTGCTCGGCGGGCCGGCCGTCGTCCTCCGTGGACGTCCGCGCGGCCGCGCCGCCCGCCCACAGGAGCGTCTCGATCCTGGCGTTGCCCGCGACGAGCCGGACCAGCGGGGTCAGCGCCCACATGGCGACCGGGGCGAGCAGCAGGGCGACGGCGGTGCCCAGGGCGAGGCCGCCGATGACGTCGGTGGGGTAGTGCACCCCCATGTAGACGCGGCAGAAGCCCTCCAGCACGGCGAGGGCGATGGCGACGAGTCCCGGCTTGCGCTGGACCATGAAGATGCCGACGGCGATGGCCATGGTGAGCGTCGCGTGGTCGCTCACGAACGAGAAGTCGGTCTTGCCCTGGACCAGGACCTCCACGCCCTGATGGTCCAGGAAGGGCCGGGGTCGCTCCACGAAGCCGCGGATGGGGATGTTGACGGCCAGCGCGACGAGGGCCGCCACGGGCGCCCAGACGAGCCCGGCGAAGCCGCCGAGGGCCTCGTCCCGGCTCTCGCGCCTGCGGGTGACGCCCCACCAGGCCCACAGGGCCAGGGCGACGAGCCCCACGGCGATGCCGTACTCCCCGACGTACTCCATGATCCGGTCGGCCCACGTGGGTGCGTCTTTGGCCAGGCCGTTGATGTCGTAGAGAAGTTCGACATCGGGGTTGTCCCAGAGTGCCATCGCGGTGCGGCCCCTCACTTCGGCGGTGTGCTCATGGCTGGATCTGCGCTGACGACCCCCCGTGGTCGCGGTGCGGAAGTCCCGTTCCGCGGAGAAAAACGCGCTGCGGCAGGCGAACCGTTCCTTACGTACCGAACGATCACCAGGACGTTACCCAAGGGTGACCCATAGACGCAGCTCAGGACCTATGCCTCACGGATTGTTGACGTAATCCCTGCCCTGCGTACACAACCGTGCGCCCCGGCTGTGCGCACGCGGCGCGGCTCACTTGCCGGTCGGACGGGTCGCTCCGAAGTAGTCCGGGGAATCGATCGGGTCGTACCGGATCTTCGCTCCCGTGTAGGGGGCGTTGATCATTTTGCCACCCCCGACGTAGATGCCGACGTGGTGGATGGAGCGCGAGTTGGTCAGATCGTGTGCAAAGAAGACCAGGTCCCCGGGGAGCAGCTCGTCCCGCTTGGGATGCGGCCCCGTGTCGTACTGGTCGTTGGCCACGCGCGGCAGCTCGACCCCGACCTTCTTGTACGCCGCCTTCGTCAGCCCCGAACAGTCGAACCTGCCGCCCTGCTCCGGCGTACCGTTGCCGCCCCACAGATACGGGGTCCCCAGCTTGCTCTGCGCGAACGCGATGGCACCCGCCCCCGCCTTCGTGGGGCTCAGCCGGCCGCTGGGCGCGGAGAAGCTCTTCTCCATCCTGCGGATCGTCGACACGTAGTTCTTCGTCTCGCTGTACGGCGGCACCCCGTTGTACTTGATGACGGCGTACGGGCCCGCGTTGTACGCGGCGAGCATGTTGTTCGTCGCGTCCCCCGGCACGTCCTTCACGTTCTTCGCCAGCGAGCAGTCGTACTTGGCAGCCGACGGAATGGCGTCCTCCGGGTCCCACACGCTCTTCTTGCCGTCACCATTGGCGTCGAAGCCGTGCACCGACCAGGTCGTGGGGATGAACTGCGCGATGCCCTGCGCCGCCGCGTTGCTCTGCGCGTCGGGCTGGAAACCGCTCTCCTGCTTCAGCTGCGAGGCGAGAACCGCCGGGTTGAGGGCCTCGCAATAGGTGCCCCACTTCTGCACGAGCCCCGCGTAGGCGGCCGGAACCGATCCCTTGGCGAGCGCGACCGCGCCTCCGGCGCCGCCGAAGAGGCTGGCCGCGGCCACGTACGTACCCACCACGAGCAGCGCGACGAACAAGGAGAGCACTCCCAGCCCGCCACCCACCGCCAGCAGCCACACTTTCTTCCGGCCCACGCCCCAACCCTCCCCCGCAGGACACCAGTTCCCCGCACGACAACTGGGCTCATCATTCCAGCCCCCGCGCCACAAAGGAACGGCGGACAGGAGGCGCCCAGGTGAACGCGTCGCCCGTCCACCCCCCCCAGCCCCTTACCCGGCCCCGTCCCCCGGCCGCCCGGCCGCTCAGGACCCCGGCATGACCCACGAGGGGCATCAACGGCGCACAGGCGTACGGATGGGTGGGGGGATGGGTGTACGGGTGGGTGGGGGTTCGGGTGGATCGGCGTGCGGGTGGATCGGCGTGCGGGCTGAGGGGCGTGCGGGCGGAGGGGCGTGCGCGTGCCCGGCCGGAGCGACGGCGCCCCGGCAGCTCCGTCGGTCCGCGCCCCGCGCCCCGCGCCCCGCGCCCCGCGCCCCGCGACAAAACTCCCGTACCGGTGGGCACTTCGGGTAAGCGCGACGCTCCCCTTGTCACCAGGCCATGGCACAATCCGTCAGAGACAAACCATGAAACGAGGCGGTGAGTTCTCCATGTTCCTGGCGGCTGAAAAGGGCGACATCACCACCATCATCGGCGGGATCGCGCCCGACTGGGGACCGTTCGGCTCCCTGGGCCACGAAGCACGCGTGATGATCGAGGTCATCATGGCCGTGGCGATCCTGCTCTGCCTGGGCATCGCCATCTGGGGCGCGGCCAAGCAGCGCATCGGCGCGACGGCCCTGCGCGACACCTTCAGCGCCGAGCAAGGGAAAGGCCTGATCGTCGCCGGACTGACCGGAGTGTTCATCATCGGCTCGCTCGGCACCCTCTTCACCATCGTCTACGGCATGGCCGTCTAGCGGCGGACCGACGGTTCGACGCTCAGGTGGGCCGATGGCCCGTGGGGCCGGAGGGCCGAAGGGCCCGTGGCCGGAGGGCCGGTGACCGGGGGCCGGTGGCTGGAGTGCCGTGAGGCCGGTGGCCCGGTGGGCCGACGGCGACCTGCCGCCCCTCCCGACGAGCGACACCGTCCCCGCCCGTGCCCCAGCGGCCCCAAGAGCCCGAGGAGCCCCATGGACATCGTGAACTCCGCCCTCGACGACTACCTGCTGGCGCACTGCACGCCCGCCGACGACCTCCTGCGTGACCTGGTCGAGGAGACCCACGCGCTGGAACCCGGCACGACGATGCAGATCACGCACGACGAGGGCGAGTTCCTCACGATGCTCGTCCAGCTCACCCGGGCCACGACCGCCGTCGAGGTCGGCGTCTTCACCGGCTACTCCTCGATCTGCATCGCCCGCGGGCTGCCCGCGGACGGGCGCCTCATCGCCTGCGACGTCTCCGAGGAATGGACGGCAGTCGCCCGGCGCTACTGGCAGCGGGCCGGCCTCACCGACCGCATCGACCTGCGCCTCGCCCCCGCCGCCGAGACCCTCCGCGCGCTGCCGCAGGAACCAGGCGTCGACTTCGCGTTCATCGACGCCGACAAAGCGGGCTACCCGACGTACTACGAGGAGCTGGTGCCGCGCCTCCGCCCCGGCGGCCTGCTCGTACTCGACAACGTACTGCGCGCGGGCCGCGTGGTGGACCCGGCCGCACAGGACGAGGCGGACGTCGCCATCCGCCGGATCAACGACACGATCACCGCCGACGACCGCATGCAGTCCGTCATGCTGCCGCTGCGGGACGGCGTGACACTCGCGCGCAAGCGCGCGTAGCGCGCGGCACCCGGGCCCGAACACGCGACACGGCTGCGCGCTGCCTCCTCCCTCTCGCCCACCCGGCACCGGACAGCGCGCGACCGTGCCCCCGCAGGAATCCCGCCACCGAGCTGCACGGAGCACCCCGCCTGTCCGCGGTCGACACCCGTTCGCGGTTGACACCTGTCCGTGGTCGACACCTGCCCGCGGTCGACCGCCGCCCCTCAGCCGTGGCCCGGCGCGAACGGGTCCGTCTCCGAGAGCAGCTTGTCGATCCGCGCCTTGTCGACCTTGTTCGTCACCTCCTCCGCCTCCTGGCGGTCCCGGACGCACTTGGCCAACGTGAACGCCGACGTCACGACGAAAACCAGACCGAGCGCCAGAAACCCGCGCTCCCACTGCCCCACGGGCAACCGCACGATCCCGACGAGCAACGCCGAGAGCGCCACACCGAAAGCAATCGCCGACTGCACGAAGAACGCCGTCGTCGTCGGCCGTTGAAGCGAACGAGTCGTCTCACTCATGCCCACAGCGTGCAGGCGGGAGCCGGCACGCACATGGGTACGGATACTCATCTCCCGCGCCTCCGCCGCTGAGCACGCGGGGGCGCACCGCGCGCCCC
Organism: Streptomyces tubbatahanensis; assembly: GCF_022699385.1. Classification (NCBI taxonomy): domain Bacteria; kingdom Bacillati; phylum Actinomycetota; class Actinomycetes; order Kitasatosporales; family Streptomycetaceae; genus Streptomyces; species Streptomyces tubbatahanensis. The sequence continues at coordinate 3,628,941 of NZ_CP093846.1, forward strand.
CGGACTCCCCGCGAGCCCTCCCCCCGGCGGACGTTCACCGGCTGCACGCCGCCCACCCCACCGGGGCGGGCGTAGACGGCCCACGAGCGGCAAGAACGCACACGGCGCACCGGCGAGGCGTTCGGCATGCTGCCGAACACCTGGCTTGCACACGGCACATGCGCGGTGTGACCCCGCTACCGTCATGTGAGGGGACAATGCAGTGACGGCAGTTGAGCGACAGAGGTCGAGGGGGCCAGCCCGGCATGAACATCGGCGGCGGCGACGAGTACGACGGGCGTACTCGCACGAGCGACTACGCGCCCGGCGCGAGTGAGGGCAGCCGGACGACGACGCGGACGCGCCTACCGGGCAACGAGGCAGGCGGCAGCGGCGGCCGGCCGCCGACCCGGCCGGGGCGCAGCCTGATCACCGTCGTCGCGGTGGTCGTCCTCCTCATCGCCGCCATCGCCTTCGCCAACCGCGGAGGCGGAGGCGGCGAGGGCGGCGGAGCCGCCTCCGACGACTCCCGGGGCGGCGACTCCCGAGCCCAGCCCACCGCCCCCACCGGTGAAAAACCCGTGAAGAACTCCTCCGACACCACCATCCCCTCCGGCTTCGCCCACACCGAGCAGGGAGCACAGAGCGCCGCGGCGAACTATGTGGTCGCGCTCGGCGGTGAGGGCATGTACACCGCTGCCGGGCGCGAAAAGATCATCGACTCCGTCTACGCGCCGAGCGTCGCGAACAAGAGGCAGGCGGACCTGGGCGAGGCTTATGGAAACCCGAAGTTTCTCGAGAAGGTGGGGCTGGGCAAGGACGGCAAGGCCCCCAAGGGCTCGACGTTCGTGGCCCGGGCGACCCCGGTCGGTGTGAAAGTGATCGATTACGCCGACGACAAGGCGAAGGTCGCCGTCTGGTATTCCACTCTCTTCGGCCTGGCCGGTGAAGGCTCCAAGCACCCTGTCGCCGAGAGCTGGTACACCAATACCTTCGACCTGGCCTGGAACGAGGGTGACTGGAAGGTCAAGGACGTCAAGCAGAAGGACGGTCCGACACCGATCGGCAAGGATCAAGCAGCGTCTCCGGCTGAGGAGATGGCCGACGCAGTGGATGGGTTCGGAGGGTTCACCTATGCCCGCTAATCGACGCCGGATGTTCGCCGTCGGTGCCGCCCTGGCCGGCGCACAGGCAGTTGCCCTGCTGTCCGCCAACCGGGCGGCGGCCGACCCGGGGGACCCCTGCCTGGGGCCGGCAAACGAATACTGCTCGGAAGGCGGGGAAGGGGGCGGCGGGCCCGGGGGTCCTCCTGACGTCGCTGACCCCACCGACCCCCTCTCCTCCCTCGCAAAGGGCTGTGCCGAAGCCGCCAGTTGGACGGTGGAGAAGTTGGCGAAGCTCGTGGATTCGACGACGAAGGTCGACTTCACGAATACGGAGTTCCTGCGGCAGTACGCCGTGGTGTTCGCGGCGTCGACGATTCTGACGCTGACGCTGTGGCTCCTGGCGGTGGCGAAGCGCGCGGTGCGGGGGGTGCCGTTCACGGAGGCGTTGACGGAGGCGGTCGGCTTTCTGTGGCTGACGGTGCTGGCGTCGGCGTTCACGCCGCTGATCCTCTACACCGTGGTGTCGGCGACGGATTCGGTGACGGAGATCGTGGCGGCCGGTACGGACAAGGAGACGGACAAGTTCTTCGGTACGTTCTCGGAGGCCTTGAAGAAGGGCGACGACATCGGCGGCGGTCCGATCATGCTGATCGTGGTGTCGCTGGTGTCGGTGCTGGCGGCCGGGGTGCTGTATCTGGAGCTGGTGGTGCGGGCGGCGCTGCTGTACGTGGGGGCGCTGTTGGGCACGGCCGTCTACGCGGGGCTGGTCGACAAGAATCTGTGGGGGCATGTGCGCCGCTGGGCGGGCATCATGATCGCTGTGATTCTTGTGAAGCCTGTGATCGTGATCGTGCTGGGCCTCGCGGGTGCGCTCGCGGGCGGGGAGGGCCCTGATTCGGTTTCGGCGGTGGTGTCGGGGCTCGCGATCATCCTGTTGGCGATCTTCGCGAGCGCGATGATCTACCGGTTCGTACCGGGGTTCGGCGACGACATCGCCAATCACCGCAACGCGGTGCGCACGTCGTCGCGTGGGGCGGCCGCTGTGGTGTCGTCGCCGGCGGCGCTGGTGCGTCAGGGCATCACGACGCACGGTGGCCGTGGGGGCCAGAGCGCGGCCGCCGCGAACGCGGCCGGTTCGGGTTCGGGCGGCGGCGGCCAGGGCTCGGGGCAGGCCGTCACGGGCGGCGTCGCCGCGCACAGTGCGCGTGGCGGCGGCGGTGGTGGTGGCGCGGAGGAGGCGCCCCCGCCCCGTCAGGCGGCACCGGCACCGGCCCCGGCAGCGAGCGCCACGCCGCATTCGGCGCGGCCGCCGCGCGGGGGCTCGGCGGGTTCCGGGGGTTCGGCGGGCCGCTCGAACCCCCCGCGGCCTCGCCCTTCGGGGGGTGACCGCGGGTGACGACGCCTTCGCACACGGCGGGTTCGGGTCTTTCGACCCAGCGCCGTACGTACATGATCGGCAAGGCGCGGCCGAACGCGATCGTCGGCAAGAACCGTGACACGGGCGAGATCGCCGCGATCGTGGTCGGCGCGTTCCTCGGGATGATGAGTGGTCTGCTGATTCCCGTGCTGTCTCTTCGTATCCCCGCGCTTGTCGGTTTTCCGGCGTTGGCGCTGGCTGCGGTCTATGTGCCGTACAGGGGCCGTACGTTCTACAGGTGGTTCGAGATCAACCGTTCCTACAAGCGGCTGTTGCGCCGCGGTACGACTTACCGTTCGAACGCGGCGGAGGCGGGTACGACGCTCGACGGCCGCGAGGTGGAGATCGGCCCGCCGCCTGGTGTGGGCCGTATCGCGTGGATGTCGGCGCCGTTCGGTCCGGACGAGATCGCCGTTCTGCTGCACGCGGACCGGCGTACGGTGACGGCGGCCATCGAGATCGAGGGTCCGGGCGTCGGGTTGCGGGACAGTGAGGACCAGGAGGCGCTGGTCGACCGTTTCGGCACCCTGCTGAAGCATGTGGCCAACGGTGACGGCTATGTCACGCGGCTGCAGATGCTCGCCCGTACGCTGCCCGCGGATCCGGACGCGCACGCGAAGGATGTGGCGCAGCGGGGCGATGAGCGTGCCGCGGGGTGGCTGCGCACGTCTTACGACCAGTTGCAGTCGATGGTCTCCACCTCGAGCGAGCAGCATCGCGCGTACCTGGTGGCGTGTATGCAGTACGGCCGGGAGCTGGCCGTCGAGGGGGACACGATCGCCAAGGCGGCGCGGCGTACGGCGGGCCGCAAGCTCTCCCGTGACGAGGGGCTGGCGATAGTGATGGCGCGCGAGCTGACGGACATCTGTGCCCGGTTGGCGGAGGCGGACATCAGGGTGCGGCAGCCGCTCGGGCAGGCCCGGCTCGCTTCGCTCGTGCATTCGATGTACGACCCCGATCACCCCATCGACCACATCCAGGCGATGTCCAAGCGCAACGCGTGGCCGGCCGAGCTGGACGCGGTCGAGCCGACGTTCCTCCAGGCCAAGACGCGGGAGTCGACGACGCGCGCCCCGTGGTGCCATGCCACCGCGTGGGTCAAGGAGTGGCCGATGACGCCGGTCGGCGTCAACTTCCTCGCTCCGCTGCTCGTGCACACTCCGGACGTCATCCGCACGGTGGCCGTGGTGATGGATCTGGAGCCGACCGAGCTGGCCATCGAGCGGATGCTGACGGAGAAGACGAACGACGAGGCGGAGGCCAGCAGGTCGGCGAAGATGAACCGCACCGTCGACCCGCGTGACCTCGCCGCGCACGGCCGCGTCGACCAGCGGGGCGAGGATCTGGCCTCGGGCGCGGCCGGCGTCAACATCGTCGGCTACCTCACCGTCTCCTCCCGGTCCCCTGAGGCGCTGGCCCGCGACAAGCGCACGATCCGCGCGTCGGCGGGCAAGAGCTACCTGAAGCTGGAGTGGTGCGACCGCGAGCATCACCGCGCTTTCGTCAACACTCTCCCGTTCGCCACCGGAATACGGCGCTGAGGCGCGGAAGGAGCCCCGCATGAGACCTGACTGCTCTGTCTGTGTCGGCGCCGTACCGCCGCCCCACCCTCGCCGCACCGCCGCTCCAGGCCGGAGGTAGCCAGCATGGCCGCGCTCGATCCCCTGTCCGCGATCACCGAAGCCTTCACCAGCTTCCTGTTCGGCAAGACGGAGACGACCCGCCTGCCCGTCCGTACGTCCACCGGGCAGGCGCAGGCCGTCTACCTGCCGACCGCCGCGCCCGGACTCGGCGACTCCGGCGTCATCATCGGCCGCGAGGTCTACAGCGGGAAGGGCTACATCTACGACCCCTTCCAGCTCTACGGCCAGCAGCTGCCCGCCCCGCACTGGCTGGTGCTGGGCGAGTCCGGCAACGGCAAGTCGGCGCTGGAGAAGACGTACGTGCTGCGTCAGCTGCGGTTCCGCGACCGGCAGGTGGTGGTGCTGGACGCGCAGGGCGAGGACGGTGTCGGCGAGTGGAACCTGATCGCGGAGGAGATGGGCATCACCCCGATCCGTCTCGATCCGACGGCGGCGCTCGACCAGGGCATCCGCCTCAACCCGCTGGATCCGGCCATCACCTCCACGGGACAGTTGGCGCTGCTGCGCACCATCATCGAGGTCGCGCTGGGCCACGGTCTGGACGAGCGCTCCGGCTTCGCCCTCAAGGTGGCGCACGCCTATGTCAACGCCACGACGGCCGACCGGCAGCCGCTGCTGACGGACATCGTCGAGCAGCTGCGGCATCCGAAGCCGGAGTCGGCCGAGGCGATGAACGTGGCGCTGGACGACGTCCGCGACTGGGGGCTGGACGTCGCCCTCGTCCTCGACCGGCTGGTCGACGGCGACCTGCGCGGCATGTTCGACGGCCCGACGACGGTCGGTATCGATCTGGACGCCCCGCTGATCGTCTTCGACCTCTCCCACATCGACCGCAACTCCATCGCCATGCCGATCCTGATGGCGATCGTCGGCGTCTGGCTGGAGCACACCTGGATCCGGCCCGACCGGCGCAAGCGGATCTTCCTGGTCGAAGAGGCCTGGCACATCATCAACAGCCCCTTCGTCGCCCAACTGTTCCAGCGGCTGCTCAAGTTCGGGCGGCGGCTGGGCCTGTCCTTCGTCGCCGTCGTCCACCACCTCTCCGACGTCGTCGACGGTGCGGCCGCGCGGGAGGCCGCCGCGATCCTCAAGATGGCCTCGACCCGGACGATCTACGCGCAGAAGGCGGACGAGGCACGGGCCACCGGCAAGGTGCTGGGCCTGCCGCGCTGGGCGGTGGAGATCATCCCGACCCTCTCGCCCGGTATCGCCGTGTGGGACGTCAACGGCAACGTGCAGGTCGTCAAGCACCTGGTCACCGAGGCGGAACGCCCGCTCGTCTTCACCGACCGCGCCATGACGGAGAGTTCAGCCGACCGGGACACCGCCTTCGAGACGGCCCTGGACGCCGATCTGGAAGCGGAGAGCGAGGCGCGGGCACTGGCGATGGAACGCTCCTCGCCCGGCCGCTCGTCGGGCTCCACGGTGGCGTGACCCCGCGCGGGCGCGCGCCCCACGTACAGGTGCCCTGCCGCGCCCGACCCACCGCGCCCGACCCACCGCGTACCCCGCACAGGTGGTCCGCTGAAGGGGATCTTGCCGCGACCGGCGTCCCCCGATTGAATACCGGTGCCGATGCGATACGACGACCGTGAGAGGGGCCGCCGCTCCGGCGGCCACGACCCGCACCGGCCGCGCCGCGCGGCCGGTGGGGGAGACGGTGGCGTCCCCGACGGACTGCTGGTGGGCGCACTGGCGTTCCTGCTGGGGCTCACCGTCTTCGTGTGGACCGCGACGGGCCTGGCCGGCCTCTTCGCCCACGGCGCCTGGCCGGACGACGTCACCTTCGGCAGGACCCCGCTCGCCATCCGGGGGCTGGTCACCGAGCCGCACGACATCGCCGGCGCCTGGCCAGGCACCCCGCCGGGGCAGCTGTCGGGCTACGGCCTGTTCTGGGGCATCTTCGTCAGCCAGTTGATGGTGTTGATGGTGCTCACGGTGTTCGTGATGGGGACGGTCGCCCGCGCACGCGCCGTACGGAAGGCCAGGCGCCTGGTCCGGGAACGGGAACGGGAGGAAGCGGAGACCTTTCACACGAAGGGGTCCGTGCCGCTGTCCCCTGATCCGGCCCCGCAGACACCTGGTGCCCCGCAGACACCTGGTGCCCCGCAGACACCTGGCTTCCAGCAGTCACCTGGTTCCCCACAGACACCAACCTCCCCGCAGCCTCACCCCAGCGCACCGCAGGCGCGGTCGGCACACCCGCAAACCGAACAGCAGGCGTCCCGCGCAGCGCAGGGGCCCCACGCAGCGCAGGCGCCGCACGACGTGCCCGCGCGGCAGTCGCAGCCGTGGCCGGCCGAGGCCGCGCCGCCAACAGCGTCACCCACGGCCTCACCGACGCCGTCCGGCACGCGGGACGTGCCCTCGTCATCCCCCGCCGACGCACCTGCCGTTCCTTTCCCCTCCGCACATCCGACCGGGCCCGCGCCCCTCGGCTCCGAAGCCGGTGCGACGGCCCTCGCAGGAGGCCTCGTCGGGGGCCTTGCGGGGAGCCGGCGCACGACGGCCGACGCCGCGGGCGGCCCGGGCGCGGACGGCGATCCCGTCGGCCGGGTCCTCGAAGCGCCCGGTGCCGCCCTGGTCACCTCGGCGACGCCGGACCTGTGGGCGGCGACGAAAGCGGCCCGCGCCAAGCTCGGTCCTGTCCACCTCTTCGACCCGACGCACGCCTGCGACACCCCCGACCGCATCCGTTGGTCGCCGCACCACGGTTGCGCGGACCGTACGACGGTCGCCTCCCGGGCGACGGCTCTGCTGGCACCGCTGCGCTCCCCGCGCCCCATCGACGCGACGACCCACAGCACGGCCGAAACCCTGCTGCGCTGCTGGCTGCACGCTGCGGCGCTGGAGAAGCGCCCGTTCCGCGAGGTGCACCGCTGGGCGCTGGCGACGGGTGGGACGGCGGACGCCGTACGGATCCTGCGCACGCACCCCAAGGCGACGGCGGGTGCAGCGGGGGAGCTCGAGGCCGCACTCGCCGGGCATCCGCAACTGCGTGCTGACGCGGTCGCGTTGATCCGGAGGGCGCTGGCTCCTCTGTCGCAACTGCACGTGCGCAACGCGTGTTCGGCCGAGCGAGCCGACAGGCTCGCGATGGAATCGTTCATCGCCGAAGCGGGCACACTGTATGTAGTGGGCGCGGAGCCGGAGGTGCTTCCGCTGCTGAACGCGCTCATCGAGAGCGTGGTCGAGCACGGCCGCCGCATGGCCGCACGGTCATCTGACGGCCGGCTCGACCCACCACTGACGACGGTGCTGGAGTTGGCCGTCACGCCTTCCTCCTGACTGACGCCCGTCGGTGCGTCTCCGTCCGCGTCGCGGCCTCACCTTTTCGACTCGCACACACGTCCGCCACAATGACGTGCATGCGTCACAGCGGCCCCACGCACTCTCCCCTCTCCGCCGGCGACAGCACGGGGGATGAGGCCCACGGAGCCCCGAGCGGCCACCACCCCGCTGCCCCGGCCGACCCCCCTGACCCGGCCGACCCCGCTGCCCCGGCCGGCCCCGCTGACCGGCAAGGGCACGGACTCGCCTCCCCGGGCGGCCCGGTCCCGCACACCACGTCGGACGGGCCCGCGCAGCGCAGTGACGCGGCTCTGACACAGGATCTCCGCGCGGGCGACCCGTTCACCGGGCAAGCGGCCCTCGACGAGCTCTACCGGCGCCACCACCCGGCCGTGCTGGCCTACGCCCGCACCTGCTGCCGGGACCCGCACACGGCGGAGGACCTCGGTTCCGAGGCGTTCGCCCGCACGCTCCAGGCCGTACGCGCCGGTGGCGGCCCGACGGAGGCGTGGCGGCCCTACCTCCTCACGGCTGTCCGTCGTACGGCAGCCGCCTGGTCCGAGACGGCACGCCGCACCGAACTGGCGCCCGACTTCGACCGCTGGCTCTCCGAGACCCCCGCCGAGGCCCACACAGCCCGCGGCGCGCACGGCGCGGAAGAGAGCGCCGAGGAACGCATGCTCCGCAGGGAGGACGGCCGACTCGCCCTGCGCGCCTTCCGCGCGCTCCCGGAGCGCTGGCAGGCCGTGTTGTGGCACAGCCTGATCGAGGAGGAGCCCGCCACGGCGACGGCCACCCAACTCGGGCTCAGCACGAGCGGTCTGGCCTCCCTCACCGCCCGGGCCCGCGAAGGGCTGCGCGAGGCCTACCTGGCGGCGTACGCCGAACGCACCAGTCGCGCCTCAGGACCGGAAGCCGACGCGTGCCGCCGGTACGCCACCGCGCTGGCCGCCTCCGTACGTCGCCCCCGCAGCCGGGCCGGGCGCCGTGCCGGGCGCCGCGCCGCCGGGGACCTGGAGCGCCACCTCGCCGAGTGCCCCGCCTGCGGTCAGGCAGCGCGGGAACTCACCGAGATCAACGACAGCCTGCGGGGCGTCCTCCCCGCCGCCGTCCTCCTGTGGGCCGGCGGTGCCTACCTCGCCAAGACCGCGGGCGGTGCCACGGCAGCCGCGACCGCCTCGGCGACAGCGGCGACGGATGCGACGACGGCCGCGAACGTGGCAGCCGAGGCGGCAACGGCGGGGAAGAGCGCCGCCGTCTCCGGGGCCGCCGCTCACACCGCCGGCCACGCCGCCGGAACCGGCGCCGGAGCCTCGGGGGCCGGCGCAGGGGCCTCAGGGTTCGGGGCAGGGACCTCAGGGGCCGGAGCAGGAAGCCTCGGCGGCGGTGCGGCCGCGACGGCCTCCGGCGCGGCCTCGACCACGGCCGGGATCAAGATCGGTGCCGGCGTCGGTGCCTCGCTGCTGGCGCTGGCCGTGGGCGGATTCGTCTTCTTCCCGGACGGCCAGGACGAGCCCCGCGCCGCCGCTCCCCGGCACACGCCCGCCACCTACGCACCGCCGACCGGCACCCGACCCACCCCGACCCCGGCGAAGAGCAGTCCGCCCCCGTCGCCGAGTCGCACGCAGACGGAGCGGAAACCCAGCAGGCCTCCCGCCCAGCCCGCCGACGCCCGTACCCGGCTGCGGATCGCCTCGACCGGCCGCTGCATGGACATCGCCGACGCCGCGGGATCCGCTCCGCACGAGGCACCCTGCACCGGCGCGGCCTCGCAACAGTGGGACCTGCTGCTCAACAAGCCGGGCCAGGAAGCACAGCTGCGCAACCGCGCCACCGGCCTCTGCCTCGTCCACACGGGCACCGAGACCGACGGTGCACCGGTACACCAGCAGTCGTGCGCCTCGGAGAACCGCACCGCCCGCTGGACGTACTTCCCGCAGGACGACGGCACCATGGCCTTCGCCCAGCAGGGGTCCCGCCTCTACTTCCTCGGGCTCGACGCCTGGCACGACGCCGCGCAGGGCAAGGCCCACCCGTCCACCATCGGAACGACGGCGAACTACTACAACACCCCGTCTCTGCGCTTTCGCTACGACGGCGACCCGCTGGACCGCTGATGACGCGGCCCCCGCGGGTCGCCGTCGCCGTGGTCGTCGACGACGCGTGGGCGACACCCACGCCCACGCCCACGCCGTGCCTACACCTGTTCTTACGCCTGACGCATGCGGAAGGTCGTGGCGTCGCCCACCGTCACGGGGTCACCGCCCGAACGGTGCACGAGGTGGTACGCGTCCAGTTGGTCGCCCACATTGGCGTTGACCCACCAGTGCTGCGCGGACTTACCAGCCGCGCAGCCGGCCAGTACCGCGCGGCCACCGCCGCGCTTCTCCAGGCACCGTTCGCCCAGCTTGAACTTGTAGTAGCCGCGTCCGCCGATCTCGCGCACCCACGTCTGCTCGTCGCCGCCGCAGGCCACGAGTCCGAGCTTTGACGACTGCGGGCCCCGAGCGGCCAGGCACTTCCCGCCATCCGCGTCCACCAGCCGGGCCTTCACCGCCCTGGCCTGCCGGTTCCTCATCAGATACGGGCTCCGCGCCACGTTCTCCTCGGGGTGCGTGGCCAGGTAGCTCCCCTTGGCCGGGCGCGGATGGAAGTAGGCGAACCCGTCCAGGCCGCAGTCGAGTACCGACGCGGCACGCGGACCGTCACAGCGCGGGGTCTCGTCGTAGCCCCGGCAGATCGGATCGTTGCCCTGGGCCTTGTCCTCGTCGCAGTGCGAGACGCCGAACTGGTGCACCATCTCGTGCGTCAACGCGCTCTCGCTCGCGCAGCCCCAAGACACCTCGGCCCACCCGCCGTGCGACGTGGCCCGCGACTCGGGACTCGGCGTCCCCGCCGTGCCACAGCCGTCCGGTTCGCCGGTGTCGTAGAAGAAGAGCTGACGGTGCGTCTTCTCCCACTCGGCGAACTGCGCCTCACCACCCAGCCGCCGCGTCAGCTCCTTCTCGACCACGGCTCGTGCTGCTTCCCGGGCCTGCTGCATCGAGTGCTTCTCACCCAGCCCGGTGACCTCGACGCTCAACACCGTCGGCCTGCACTCCTCGTCCTGGACGAAGCGCGGCCGACGGCTCTCGTCGTAACCCGCGTAGCGCTTCGCGCTGGCCTCGAAGGTCTGGTCGATGTCCCAGAGCACCTGCCGCACGGCCTGCGGACCACCCTCACGTGGAGCGGTCCCCTGCCGGTGCACGTAGACGGCCTGGTAACGCCCCTTGCCGTCGCCGTCCTCGCCGTCGTCGCACGCCACGGCCCCCACGGGTGCCGTCTCCACCGCGTCCGCGACCTCGGCCGCCGTCCTCGGAGTGGACTCGTCCGCCCACCCCGGCATGCCTATCGCGCTCCACACGAGCGCGAGTGCCACCGCGGCACCGCCTCCGGGAACGATGAACTTCCAGCGCCTGTCCCGGTGTGCGCCGCCTCCGGACCGCTTCCTATGCGTCTTCACGCAGCCTCCTGTTCGTGGGGGTACACAAACGGAGAGCACTCACGGCCGGCACCGTCCCGCGCCGTGACTCAACCGTTATCGCGCAGCGCGAGAACGGCCGAGCGCCTCGCAAGAACAGGGCACGGGCGGGCTCAAAGGGAATGCCAGCCGGGGGGCGAAGCGGGTGCGACCGGGCTACAAACCCCGTAAACGCAAAAAAGAAAGCCCCGTTGGCGTGTGCCAACGGGGCTTTCCTCACAAAGAGTTCGGCGGCGTCCTACTCTCCCACACGCTCCCGCATGCAGTACCATCGGCGCTGAAAGGCTTAGCTTCCGGGTTCGGAATGTAACCGGGCGTTTCCCTCACGCTATGACCACCGAAACACTACGAAACACAACCGGCACAACCCCACCACACGTGGGGGTGCTCGGGTTGTTGTCTCAGAACCCACACAGTGGACGCGAGCCTCTATGGACAAGCCCTCGGCCTATTAGTACCGGTCACCTCCACCCATTACTGGGCTTCCAGATCCGACCTATCAACCCCGTCATCTCCAGGGAGCCTTACCCTCTCAAAGGAGGCAGGAGTCCTCATCTCGAAGCAGGCTTCCCGCTTAGATGCTTTCAGCGGTTATCCTTCCCGAACGTAGCCAACCAGCCATGCCCTTGGCAGAACAACTGGCACACCAGAGGTCCGTCCGTCCCGGTCCTCTCGTACTAGGGACAGCCCTTCTCAAGACTCCAACGCGCGCAGCGGATAGGGACCGAACTGTCTCACGACGTTCTAAACCCAGCTCGCGTACCGCTTTAATGGGCGAACAGCCCAACCCTTGGGACCGACTCCAGCCCCAGGATGCGACGAGCCGACATCGAGGTGCCAAACCATCCCGTCGATATGGACTCTTGGGGAAGATCAGCCTGTTATCCCCGGGGTACCTTTTATCCGTTGAGCGACGGCGCTTCCACAAGCCACCGCCGGATCACTAGTCCCGACTTTCGTCCCTGCTCGACCCGTCAGTCTCACAGTCAAGCTCCCTTGTGCACTTACACTCACCACCTGATGACCAACCAGGCTGAGGGAACCTTTGGGCGCCTCCGTTACCATTTAGGAGGCAACCGCCCCAGTTAAACTACCCACCAGACACTGTCCCCGATCCGGATCACGGACCCAGGTTAGACATCCAGCACGACCAGAGTGGTATTTCAACAACGACTCCACGAACACTGGCGTGCCCGCATCACAGTCTCCCACCTATCCTACACAAGCCGAACCGAACACCAATATCAAGCTATAGTAAAGGTCCCGGGGTCTTTCCGTCCTGCTGCGCGAAACGAGCATCTTTACTCGTAGTGCAATTTCACCGGGTCTATGGTTGAGACAGTCAAGAAGTCGTTACGCCATTCGTGCAGGTCGGAACTTACCCGACAAGGAATTTCGCTACCTTAGGATGGTTATAGTTACCACCGCCGTTTACTGGCGCTTAAGTTCTCAGCTTCACCACACCGAAATGTGACTAACCGGTCCCCTTAACGTTCCAGCACCGGGCAGGCGTCAGTCCGTATACCTCGCCTTACGGCTTCGCACGGACCTGTGTTTTTAGTAAACAGTCGCTTCTCGCTGGTCTCTGCGGCCACCCCCAGCTCACACTGCAAAAGTGATCACCAGGTGTGGCCCCCCTTCTCCCGAAGTTACGGGGGCATTTTGCCGAGTTCCTTAACCATAGTTCACCCGAACGCCTCGGTATTCTCTACCAGACCACCTGAGTCGGTTTAGGGTACGGGCCGCCACACACCTCGCTAGAGGCTTTTCTCGACAGCACAGGATCATCCACTTCACCACAAACGGCTCGGCATCAGGTCTCACCCCTGTAACGAGGAACGGATTTACCTACTCCTCGGGCTACACCCTTACCCCGGGACAACCACCGCCCGGGATGGACTACCTCACTGCGTCACCCCATCACTCACCTACTACAGACTTGGACCGTCGGCTCCACCACTCCCGAAACCCGCAAAGCTGCACGGACGGCTTCACGGACTTAGCATCACCTGATTCGATGTTGATCGCTGCATAGCGGGTACCGGAATATCAACCGGTTCTCCATCGACTACGCCTGTCGGCCTCGCCTTAGGTCCCGACTTACCCTGGGCAGATCAGCTTGACCCAGGAACCCTTAGTCAATCGGCGCACACGTTTCTCACGCATGTATCGCTACTCATGCCTGCATTCTCACTCGTGAACCATCCACAACTCGCTTCCACGGCTGCTTCACCCGGCACACGACGCTCCCCTACCCACCCCAACAGGCGTTAGCCCTCACGTTGGAGTGACACGACTTCGGCGGTGTACTTGAGCCCCGCTACATTGTCGGCGCGGAATCACTTGACCAGTGAGCTATTACGCACTCTTTCAAGGATGGCTGCTTCTAAGCCAACCTCCTGGTTGTCTCTGCGACTCCACATCCTTTCCCACTTAGCACACGCTTAGGGGCCTTAGTCGATGCTCTGGGCTGTTTCCCTCTCGACCATGGAGCTTATCCCCCACAGTCTCACTGCCGCGCTCTCACTTACCGGCATTCGGAGTTTGGCTAAGGTCAGTAACCCGGTAAGGCCCATCGCCTATCCAGTGCTCTACCTCCGGCAA